>NZ_JBRBQS010000001.1:0-1251 GCF_053570645.1 Desulfovibrio desulfopostgatei
AGAGGTGCTCCCCAAAAATCGGACAGGTGTGATAGCTACTCAACCAGACGAGGAGAACACACATGTCCAAGCGAAAGAATCATGCCCCGGCTTTCAAGGCCCGAGTGGCCCTGACTGCTCTTTCCGGCGATAAGACCATCGCTGAACTCAGTTCAGAATTCGGCGTTCATCAGACACTCATCCACAAATGGGTGAAGCAGCTCAAGGAGTCGGCCGCGGGCATCTTTGCCGGTGAAATCAAGACCGAAGAGGCCAGAAAGGAAAAACAACTCCAGGTACTTCATGCCAAAATCGGTCAGCTTACTGTGGAACGAGATTTTTTAGCCGAGGCCTGGGGGAAGCGGTGAGCGTCTCCCGCAGGCAAAGCATGGTCAATCCGGGCCATGCGCAGCTCAGCGTCGTCCGGCAGTGTCGCCTGCTCAAAGTCGTTCGTTCCAGCTTGTATTACGAAAAAGCCGGAGAATCGGCCATAAACCGCACATTGATGCAGGAAATCGACCGGGCTTTCACCGAATGGCCGTTTTTTGGAGTGCGGCAAATGTGCCGCTATCTTGTGTCACTGGGGTACTGCGTCGGCAGAAAGCGCGTCCGCCGCCTGATGCGGCTGATGGGGTTCATGGCAATATACCAGAAACCGAAAACCAGCGTGCCGAACCCGGAGCATAAACGGTACCCCTACCTGTTGCGCGACCTGACCATAGCCCGGAGCAACCAGGTCTGGTGCTCGGATATAACGTACATTCCAATGCGTAAGGGGTTTCTATACCTGGTCGCCATCATGGACTGGCACAGCCGCAAAGTATTGTCCTGGCGGCTCTCAAACACTATGGAAGCGGATTTTTGCATTGTGGCCCTGGAAGAAGCCTTGGAAAAATACGGCACACCAGATATCTTCAACACGGATCAGGGTAGTCAGTTTACCAGCGTTGCCTTTACAAACGTCCTGCGGAACAATGGAATCCGCATCTCCATGGACGGCCGAGGCCGTTGGCTGGACAACGTGTTTATTGAACGTCTCTGGCGCTCGCTCAAATACGAAAATGTGTATCTGAACGCTTACGAAACTGGCTCGGAAGCCCGCGAGGGTATCGGCAGATGGATCAGCTTTTACAATCAGACTCGTCCGCACAGCAGCCTGGACGGGACAACTCCAGAGCGCTGCTACCATCAGGGACTAGTAAAGGCAGCCTAATGAGGAAAAAGACAAGCTAAGGAACCGCTGTTTCCTGTCCGAACAAGGGGGCCACCTCT
>NZ_JBRBQS010000002.1:0-82336 GCF_053570645.1 Desulfovibrio desulfopostgatei
TTGGACAAGGATTGGGAAGAATAATCAAGAAGTATGGCATTGCCGACTACAAAAAAAGCAGCCGTTGCTTTGTGCGAAGTAACGTTTTGCTTCGTGGACGGCTTCTCGGCACGTTGAAAAGTTTCCAAAATACAATCGATGCTTATAGATTTTTTCAGATGAGAAAAATTCGCGCTATTGCATCTCTATTTTCATTATTTTTCTATCTCCTCATCAACCCAAAGCAAGGAATAGGCAGTATTTGCTGCTGCAGAATAGAAAGATATTTCACGGATGGTACTATCCCCATCAACTCTATAATCATCTATCCAAGCATAAGCAGGCACACTGCCAGCAGCATTGCTCTTACATTTTTGAAAACAGTCTATAACATAAGTATGTTCATGAATTTTACTCCCATTTCGTCTCAAAAAATATGTAAAATCTTTATTACGCTTAGACCAATTTATTATTCCATTCTGAACACGTACAAGCGCTAATGGTTCAAATGAGCATTCAACATATCTAATTAAAGTCGCAGTTAGTGAGGTGCAAAAATCATTTGATATTTTTATAATTAGCTCAGTTGATGGCTCCTTTTTTGATGTATATTTTTTAAAAATTTTCTCCGGCATAAGTAAATTTGCAGCAAATATATTAGCCTCCACTTCAATCCCAGGAACACCCCATAGATACATATCATCTGAAGTGCAAGAAAAAACGCCTTTTTTATTTTTATGAAGAAAAAAATGCCCAAGCTCGTGAGCAATGCTGAATCTGGTACGTGGTTCGTATTTTTCAGCACTGGAAATAGTGATCCGTGCGCTTCGTTTACTGCATGTTAACTTTGCTGAGCAGCCGGAAAGATCCCTTCTAGCAACAAAAATACCAAAAAAGTTTGATATCAAATCCACTTCGATATCTTCTTTTACTTGAATACCGAGAATGGATAAAATGTACTCAGCTTTTTCTTTTGGACTCATCTAGCTTCCTCAAAAATTCAGCATCTTCAAGTAAACTTAGTAAATCATCCTCTGTTAAGTCCTTATAATCTCTATGTTGAACTTGGAATTCTCCGGATAAAAGCAGATCCTTTATGGCCGCAAGAATATTCTCTTTCCCTGAAGACAGCGTTTCTGAAATATTTTTGCTAATTGATGACATTGTAGATTTATTCTCATATGCGATATCTGTCCATGTCTTATTGTAGATTGTTTTTTGAACATCCAACAGTATTTTAGGAATAGCAGTATCTACGTCTATATTATTCTTTTTTAATTCATTAATTATTTCATCATCACTTAATTCTTCCATATCAAGTGCAAAATTAATGACAGCACCAATATAAAATTTGTTACTCTTTTTATTCTGAATCATTGGTGCCTCTCAATTTGTCTTTAATTTGGCGCTTTACTTCAGAAACTCTTCTTGCTGGTACACCTGTTAATATTTCTATGTCTTTTGGTTTACATATTCCTTCAGTGATGCAAGAAAATATGCCTTGTACTTCCTCACTAGTCATTCCGCTGACTGCAGTATTAAACGTGTCAAGCAAAATAGCTAAATCCTCATTCTGAATTGCAATTTCTTCAGCAGACGGAGTTTTCAAGCTTTCTGCAGTTTTTAGGGGACAATCGGTAGTGTCATTAAGGCAGTAGTACTCGTCAAGGCAGTCTACAATAGAGTTTTCTTTGAGTTTATAGGCATTTGACCGAAGACTTTTTATTACGCCAAATTTTATAAATGGAATGAGTTCACCACGTTCTGGCTCCCATTTTCGTTTGCCCGAAAGTACAAGGCCAATTGCTTGCTGTGCCATATCTTCAGCAAGGTGGCCTTGAGCAATTATCTGAGTTCTACTTCTACCATCTTGTTTAAATAGGGAAACACAATAGAGAAGAACCTCAGGCACAATGCGATCCCAATTCTGACCTTGCATTAGCTTCTGGTAATAGTCATCCATAAGCCCTCGCTATATGCTCATATGCTTTTCAAAAAAGATTTTATGGGAATAAAAAATTTATTTTGGCACTCGCCCACATTTTAGTTTTTTAATAGCATGTATCCATATGCGCAGAGGCTTTCATTCGGATAGGCCGCCTGATGCCGTCTGCAGAACTTAATTTCATGGAGGACACCATGTCAAAAGCTCCTATTGGAACGACCGGTAATACTGGAGAAAAGTGCCCTGAATCTGGCGTTTGGAAAGTTGTTAGCACCCCGACCACGACCGCCCCAATCGCAAAGGGTAATACCTTTCCTCCCTACGCTGGCAAGTCGGTTACATGGAAATTGATTCAATACGCATAAGCTATTTGGACACCAATTGGTAGAGACGTGGCTAAACATGTCTCTACCAAGAAGTAGTCATAGGTTATAAAACTCCCCATCCCCACGCAAGAGCGATATTCGCCAGCCTATGACATTAGTTGACTAGTGGAGATAGCAAATATCTTATCTAAATAATGGAAAGTAAAATTGGAGGATTTGCACATGCCTAACTATTACGTGAACAGGCAGGCTCAGACGAATGGCGATCATGAAGTTCACGAAGATGGATGCTCCTACATGCCGAATCAAGACAACCGATTGTATCTTGGAAACTTTTCAACGTGCCGAGAAGCCGTCCACGAAGCAAAACGTTACTTCGCACAAAGCAACGGCTGCTTTTTTTGTAGTCGGCAATGCCATACTTCTTGATTATTCTTCCCAATCCTTGTCCAANGCGCGCAAAAAAACCCCGACCATTTTTCAATGATCGGGGGTTTTAATTACCTATCTGGTGGAGCTGAAGAGAATTGAACTCTTGACCTCTTGAATGCCATTCAAGCGCTCTCCCAACTGAGCTACAGCCCCATGAGGAATTTGGAATTATACTTTTTCGCCGTGGGGTGCAAGTATTTATTTCATCTAGTCAAAAGAAAATGCCGAGAGCGGTGCGCCCATAGCCCTGCCGTGCCAGGCAAGCTTGCCCTGCGCGGCTCCGGCAGCCCCGGCAATCACCATCAGCGGGATCAGATGCTCCTCGCGCGGGTGGGCAAAGCGCGCCCCGGGGGCCTTTTCCCATTCCGCAAGGGCAGCGTTGCGCATGGCGGCATTGGGGTTGCACACGGTATCCGCCAGCCAGTTGTCAAAAACATCCGCCCCTTCAATGGGCGTGTTATCCCCGTAGCGGAAGGCCCGCATGTTGTGAAAGCTCATGCCGCTGCCCACAAACAGCACTCCCTCATCCCGCAGAGGGGCCAGGGCCCGCCCCAGAGCCAGATGCTCCAGCGGATCAAGCCCCCGCCGCAGCGATAGTTGTATCGTGGGCATCTGCGCCTCTGGATACATCAACAGGCCCGGCACAAACACGCCGTGGTCAAAGTCCCGCGTAGTGTCCTCTGCCAGCGGCAACCCTGCCGAGCGCATGCACTGGCCCACACGGTCAAACAGTTCCGGCGCAGGCGGCGCAGGCCACTGCAACTCATAGGTATGCGGTGGAAAGTCGTAGTAATCGTAATACAGGCCAGGGGTCCGCGTGGTCAGCAGGGTAAATTCCGACTGCTCCCAATGGGCGGAGAATACAATCTGCGCCCTTGGCTGTTGCGGCAAAGTCGCCGGGATGGAGTGCATCCAGTCGCCAAGGGCATTCCAAGTGTCCGGCGGCATCCAGTCCATAAAAAAGCAGGGGCCGCCGCCGTGGGGGATGTAAAATGCGGGCATGGTCATGATGCGCCTCGCTGGTGGGTGTGGATGTCACAAAACTAGCTTGAGGAGGGGAAGATGCAGCTATCAGCGTAGCGCCAAATCCTGCCGGGGCCAAGAGCTGTAGCGACCAGTACAGACAAATTTTTGCGGGTGAAAGCCAAGCCCATAATGAAGGCGGGCATTCCGCAGAATACCCGCCTGTGCATGCAGTCATGTTTGCGGGCAACGCCCGTTATCCATCCTCGCGCCATGCGCCGCGCCCTGTTACCCACAGCCAGAGGCAGAGCACGCCAAGCAGCACGGCAAAGCCCAGATGCACAAGGTCAATAAAGGTTGTCATACCCGGCGAAAACGTGATGGAAGGCAGGTTTTTGGCAACGCGGGCCATGCCGCTCAGCACCACAACCCCCAGCACTGCCAGCCGCACCTTGCCCCAGTAGGCAAGGCGGCCCCGCAGCCTGCCGCGCACTTGCAGGGTCAGCCAATACAGTCCCAGCGCCAGCAGCAGGGCAGCCAGAATATAGTGGACGTTCAGCGTGGTGTAAAAATCGCCTGTCCATGTGAGGCCGGGAACTTTGGCAATGCCGTATCGGCTTGCCACGGGCAGTTGCATCATGCCCGTAAAGCCGAGCAGAAGGGCCACGGTCACCCACAGCTTCTTGAGCAAGCCGCCGGAGAGGGCAGCTTCAGTCTTGGGGTCATGCAGCGCACCCTGAGGGCGGGCCTGCGTGTGGTTCGGGCCTTGCCCCTGGCGCGCCGCGCTCACCAGCGCCCCAGCCACGCCCACCAGCGGAGCCGTCATCAGCATGCGGGTGAGGTTGCCAGCCTGTGCCATGGAGTCCGCCACCGGGGCAAAGGTGGGCTTGCCGGGGCCGGGTTTGACCTGCGCCGCCAGTTCGGAAAACGGCACGGGCGACAGATAGAAGGTATTGGTGCCGCCGTTTTCCGTCACGCCATAAAGGTACGCGCCGCGCTCCTGCGCCAGCTTGCGTGCCTGCGCCAGAATCTCATCGCGCGGGCCAATGGTCTGCACCTGCTGGGGGCAAACCTCCACACAGGCGGGCAGTTGGCCGTGGGCAAAGCTGTCTGCGCAGCGGTCGCATTTGTACATGATGCCGTTGCCGGCAAAGCGCGGCATGAGGTCAAGATACAGCCCCACGCCCGATTGCCGCTGCGGGATGTGCCAGGGGCAGACCGTGCGGCATTTTGCCCCGCCAAGACAGGTCTGGCTGTCTATGCTCACCGTGCCGGTCTCTGGCTGGCGGCTGGCCGCGCCCCATGGGCAGAGGTTGGCGCAGGGCGGATTTGTGCAGTGCAGGCAGCGGCGGGGAATGTGCAGTTCAAGCGGCGCGCCGTCCTTCTGCACGGTAACGCTCTCAATATACAGCCAGTTATAGGGCGTGAGTCTGTCGTCCACATCCCGCTTGCCAGACCAGTCCTCGTCCTTGGTTCCGGGCGGAAACATGACCGGCAGGGGCTTTTTGACTTCCGGATAGCGGCTCCCGTTACGCTCGCGGCAGCCCTCCACGCACTGCCCACAGCCAATGCATTTTTCAATGTCGAGCAGGGTTGCGTATTCCGCATGCTGGGCAGAGGCGCTCGCGCCATTGGTTTCGGCCCGGGCATCCAGCCCCGCAGCCGCAATGCCTGCCGCAGAGGCCGCGCCCACCAGAAAATTACGTCGGGTCAGTGCCATGTACGCTCCTCATCGGCATGTGCAGGCGCAAGGGTGCAGCCGAATTGCCGATTATTACGATTCATTCGCAATATGGCACATTCTGAAAAAGAGTGCAATTTATAGCATACTTTTATGGTATGGTTTGAAGGGCAGGCAAACAGGCAGAGCAAGGCAGAAAGCCTGAGCGCGAATGAGGGGAGGGCCGTCAGGCCAGAAAATCAGACCCAAGAAGCTGGGAAGTCAGGCCCAAAAGCCCGCAGCAGGGGGCAGGCTAGTCTTCGCGGGGCAGCACGGGCACATAGACATCGTGGGTGCCGGACTGAAAAAAGCGGCTGTCGTAGCGCTCAAAGCAGGGCTTGTCGGCAAGAACGGTATAGCCGCCCGGCGTTTGAGGCCATTCGTCATACATGTAGTCGTATGCTTCCTGAAGCATGCCTGCGGCGGGGATGCGGCAACAGGCATAGAGACCGCCCGGCAGGGTTACCGCGTCCATGCCTGCGGGAGGCGCGGCAAGTTCCGGAGCTTCCATTGCAGCCCAGTAATCAAAAGCCAGCCCCGCATGGTCTGTAAACAAGGAAAGCCCGTAAGACGGCCCCTGATAGGTATTGCTGGGCTTGCCGCTCAGCTCTGGCATGCGGGGGGTAAAGACCTCATTCCACAGCCGGGGGCATTCCTGCGGGGCGTTGTGCAGGGTTGTGTGGATGCGCACACCGAAAAGGCGGACACTGTGGTGCTGCAACACCACAACGGCAAAAGGCATTGGCATGAACGCTCCTCGGCTGGTCTGATCACGGGCAACAGTTTCCGGCCTCAGGGGTGAAATGACGTCAGTCTCCCACATGCGCCGGTCAGCCGTTTTGCATGTACCAGTTATGTTTACATGTCAACCGGTATACCAATGTGATGAAATCGCCATAAGCATATATTACACTGAATTATATTTAAAATTAGTAAATGATAATTTGTAATTAATAGTGATTTGCTCACAAAAGCGAGGCGTGCCGCGCATCCATGCCACTGACCATACCACAGACCCTTGCCGCTGCTATGGCGCGCGTGGACAGCGCCCCCGGCTCCCGCTAGTGTGAGCCATGCCGTAAACCCCCAGTCTGGCGCGCAAACGCGTCGCAAGCAGGAGCCGTCATGCACCATGTCACTATGCTTCCACGCTATACCCGGCGCGCATTTTGCTCCTTTGCGCTGGGAACCTGCGCCGGTCTGCTGCTGCCCTGTTCCTGTATGGCCTCCATTGCGCAGGGCATAGGCATGCCGGTGAGCGATGAGGCCCTCAAAGCAGAATTTGCGGGCATGTGCGCCGGTGCGGAGCAGATGCTTGCCGGGCAGCGGCCAGCGGAAGATTTGCGCGCCATGTTTGCCCAGGCAAGGCAGGCCCATGCCCGTCTGTTGCCTCTGCCGGATATTGGCGGGCCGGAAAACCTGACCTATCCCAGCTTTCTGGTAGGGCCGCAGTATGCGGCGCTGTACACGGCCATGCGCCCGCACGGATTCAGCGCCAGGGATGTGGGCAAGCTTGTGTACGATCTGGCGGTCTACAGTTTTGAGGAGCAGAAGGAAGCGTACCGCGCCAACGGGCAGCGGTTTTTTACGCCGGAGTATTTTGCCCTGTTGCAGGGCTGGGCCATGCGCAGCCAGCAGCGGCGCTACCCGCTGGATTGGGTGCAGACAGTATTTCGGGGTGATGGGCGCGATTTTGATATCGGCGTAAACTACACGGAATGCGGGCTGATGAAGTATTTTGCTTCGCTGGGCATGCCCGAGCTGGCTCCTTATCCCTGCCGGGTGGACTTTCCCACCGCAAGGGCGGAAGGCACGGGCCTTGCGCGCACCTCAACGCTGGCTGAGGGCGGCAAGGTATGCGACTTCCGCTACAAGCAGGGACGGAAAACAACCCAGGGCTGGGACATGGCGTGACGCGGCTGTTGCGCGGCGGCCTTGCAGCCATGCCGCGCACAGTCGTCAGCAGGTTTTGACCGCCAGCACGTCTTTTTCAACCAGCTTGCGCATGGTTTCCGCACAGCGAAAAATATCCCTGCCCACAATGTCTGCTTCTTCAAGCAGCGTGGTTTCGCCATCGGCATAGGCCAGCAGATCCATCATCAGATTGACCTGTTCCGTACAGGAAGTTTTTGTGCTCAGCGTGGGGTAGAGGCCGCGCTTGCCCAACTGCGGTTCGCACAGCACGCGCGGCTCGTAGGTGACGTTTTCTTCCAGCGCTTCAAGGATGCGCGTCATGATGTTCACGCTGCCTTCAAGCCCCTTTTGCGTGACAAGCGAGCAGTCGTCCAGCGAGGTGTGGTACTCGGGATAGACGTGGTATTTGCTGCGCATGACGCTGCACAGGGGCAGGTCGATGCCGGGCGCGCAGTACTGGCGCTCGTCGCTCTCGCGGTCAAGAAAGGTGTAGCGGATAAAATCGGGTGCAAAATGGTGCAACACGTGCAGGGCGGCCTTGTCGGCCAGGGTGTTGCCCTTGCGGCTGGGCAGATAGGAATAGGCCCGTTCATCGCCCATACAGGTGAGGTTGAAGCCCGCCACCACATTGCGGCGCAAGGCCTCGTGGTTGCGGCTCAGATAGGTGATGGAGCCGATGGTTTCCGGCACAAAGGCAAAACGGTAGGTGTAGCGGCGCGGGCGCTGCGCCACCCACTGCGCAAGGGCCGTGGCCACCACCGGGCCGGAAAGCTCGTTGTTGGCCATGGACGGATGGCAGATGTAGGTGGAAAGAAAAATTTCTTTTTCGCACTGGCCTGGAATCACGAGGTCGCCGTATGTCAGATGCCCCGGAGCCAGAGTGGAATCTATGGAGGCGTGGTACATGCCGGGGGCCAGCTTTTGCCGCTCGTCGTGCTTGATGCAGAAGCCCCAGCGCCGGGCATAATATGATGTGATGTAAGGAATGGCATTGGGCATTTCGGGCAGGGAATGCAAATGATTTTGCAGATCCTCCAGCGAAATGTCGCAGTCAACGGGTTCGGAATACCCCATCACATGCAGATTGGTGTCGGCAAAGTCGGCAATCACTTCGCCCGATGGGCCAGTCAGCCGCGCGCCCCTGATGTTCCATTCGTCCGGCACTGTCCAGTCAAAAACCTTGGATCCAGACGCTACCTCAAAGGTACGTAATCCCGGTAATTCTTCCTGCAACATGCGCAACGTCTGCCGCACCCCGTTGCCCGTAATACTGCGGCATATGGGAAAAAGACTGCGAAGAAAGTCATGGAAGCTCGTCATTATCCTTCCTTATGTTGGCATCGCGTGAGGCAGCAATTCCCAAAAGGGGCACTAACCCTGAGCGCCGAATTCCAGGGGGGGAATTTTTCGGCGGCAATGCCTGTCGCGAGCTTGCTTATGGCGACTAAGGCGCGCAGTCAAGCATCAATTTTCTGTAAAACGGAAAAAAGATGCCCGCTGCCCCCATACAGGGCTTTTGTTCCCGATCGTCGCGCAGGTCAGAACTGCCATTATGGCCGCGCGCGTGGAGCTTCAACGGCAGCACGGGCCAAGCGGGAGCCAGCGCGCCTTTTTAAGGTTAGCATTTAGTTTGTGCGTAGAAAAGCCCCAGGGCGGGCGCGCAAAACATCCTTTTCCGCCATCAACAATACTGGTATGCAAAAAGTGCTCGCGCAATGCAAGCAACTATAAGTAAAATCAGCTAGAATCTGGAGACTCCATGCCTCATATCAGCCTTACCGAAGCACAAAAAATGGGCGAAGACATTTTGCAGGCCCACAACGTCGAGCAGCGAAATGCCCAATTGACCATCGCCTCGCTCCTGCGGGCAGAAATGGAAGGCCTGCCTTCGCACGGATTTTCGCGCATTCCCTACTATGCATCCCAGGCGGCGGCAGGCAAGGTTGATGGCAACGCAGTTCCGGTGGTGGAACGCACAAAACCCGGCGTGGTGCTGGTTGACGCCTGCTGCGGTTTCGCCTTCAGCGCTTTTGCCGATGGCCTGCCCGTGGTGGCCAAGGCCGCCAGGGAGTCTGGCGTGGCCCTCATGGCCGTGCGCAATTCGCACCATGCGGGCGTGATGGGATTTCCCGTGGCGGATCTGGCGGCGCAGGGCCTGCTGGCCCTAGGCTTTGCCAACAGCCCCGCAGCATTGGCCCCCTACGGCGGCTCAAAGGTGACGTTTGGCACGAACCCTCTGGCCATGGCCTGCCCGCGCAAGGACGCCTCGCCCCTTGTAGTTGATCTTTCCATGGGGTTGCTGGCGCGCGGCAAGATTTTGCAGGCTGCAAAAAAAGGCGAGACTATTCCCGAGGGCGCGGCTGTAGATGCGGAGGGCAATCCCACCTGCGATCCGGTCAAGGCTTTCAACGGTGCGCTGCTGCCCTTTGGCGGCCCCAAGGGCTACGCCCTGGCTCTCATTGTGGAAATAATGTCGGCAGCGCTTACGGGGGCTTCCCTGGCCATTGAGGCCTCTTCGCTGTTCACGCCTGATGGCCCGCCGCCGCGTCTGGGGCAGAGCTTTCTGGTCATGGACCCTGCGGCAACGGCAGGGGCGAATTTTCTGGACCGCGTGGAGCAGTTGCTGGGCTTCATCAGCGACCAGCCGGGCGCGCGCCTGCCGGGCGATCGCCGTATCGGCCTCAGCCGCGCCGCCAGTGAGCGAAATAGTATTGATCTGCCGGAGGATCTGCTGGCCCAACTGCAATCGCTGCACTAGCCGCAGTGTTTAACCGGTTTTGCCCTCTGGCGCGCAAGGCCGGAGGGCAAAACCGTATTTCAGCCATGGTCGCAGGCCGGTTACTTGAAGGGAAAGTACAGCTCCCACAGGTGCGAAAGCGGCAAAATAATGGCCATCGCGGGCAGCATGTTGATGACCGGGAATATCTTGATATCGCACATGCGCAGGCCCGTGGCCACAAAGATGACGCCGCCGCAGGCGGTAAAGTCGTTGAGCATGGCCGGGGTCATGAACGGGGCAATGGTGGTGGCCCCCATGTAGATGAGCGCCAGAATAATAAACTGCGGCACGGCGATAAGGCTTACGGAAAAGCCCATGAAGGAGCCGAAAACCACACCCGTGAACATGTCCAGCGCGGCCTTGGTCAGCAGGATGTCGGGCTTGCCGGTGAGGCCTTCATGAAAGGCCCCCAAAAAGCCCATGCTGCCAAAGCAGAATGCCGCCACCAAGGTTATGACCATCAGGGAAAAGTTTTCGTCGCCCATGCGCTTGCTCTTAAGCAGGCTAAAAATGGCCCGCAGGAACTTTTGCAGCAGGGCCTCAGCATACATGATTTCGCCCACCATGGTGCCGAGAATGAGCGAAATCGTCACGGCGGGCAGTGCTGCGGCCTTACCCACAAGGGTTGCGCCCAGACACAGGGTTATGACGCCAAAAATGGAAGGCAGCGCTTTTTTGAGCCGTTCAGGAAAAATGTCGGCAAAAATAACGCCGATGATGCCGCCGATGAAAAGTCCGCCACTGTTCACAATTGGCCCGATCATATGCGTGCTCCGCGTAATGGCATAGAAATCGTTCTGGAAGGCGGACAGGAAAAGTGGTCTGTAGGCCGGTGTGAATCGATGTGGTGATGCCAGGGTTTGTTGCCCCGAAAACAGCAAGGGCGCAGGCGCGGGGCCGCCAGTACGCCGGGATTATCCCTCAGGCAGAATGACTTGGTGTGCGGTTTGGGTACCACAAGGCATTTTCGTTGACAATGCGCCCCCGTCAGAGGCGGCGCAGGAGCAGACAGGAGACAGTATGATTGTGAGAACATGGCACGGCTGCGTACCTGTAGCTATGGGGGACGCCTTTGCCGGGCATCTGCGCAAAACGGGCGAAGACCACGCCAAAAGCGTTCATGGCAATCTGGGTGTTGCGGTCAAACGCATGACCTTTCGCGGATGGGAGCACTTTTTCTTTGCCACCTGGTGGGATTCTCTGGAGGCCATAAAGGCCTTTGCGGGCGAAAATTACCAGCTTGCCGTGCACTATCCCGATGACGAACGCTTTGAGCTGGTGGCAGACCCCTATGTGTTCCACCACGAGGTAGATCAGATTACGCCCCTGTAAACGCAAATCTGCGCGCACAGAATGGAGAGGCCGTGGTATACGCGCTCATTGCTCTATGCGGCATTGTGGCAGGGGCCATCAGCGGGGTGGTGGGCACCGGGTCGTCCATAATCCTGCTGCCGGTGCTGAGTCTGGCCTTCGGCCCCAAGGCCGCCATTCCCATCATGGCTGTTGCCTCCATCGTGGGCAATGCCTCGCGGGTGGTGGCCTGGCGGCGGCAGATAAGCCTCAGGGCCTTTGCCTGCTATTCGGTAACTGCCGTGCCTGCGGCGGTGCTGGGTGTGCGGACTCTCTGGATCATGCCCGCGGAAATTTCCAACCTGTGCATTGGGCTGTTCTTTTTTGCGCTCATCGGTTTGCGCCGGGCCAGCCGCACGCGCGGCATGCATCTTGGCTCCCCGCAGATGGCCCTGGCGGGTGGTCTTGTGGGATATCTGACCGGGGTAGTGTATTCCACCGGGCCGCTGACCATTCCCATATTTGCCGGTTTTGGCCTCGCCAAGGGCGCGCTGCTCGCCACCGAGGCGGCCGCGTCCATTGCCGTGTATGTTGCCAAGGCTCTGGCCTTCGGCGCTGTGGGCGGCTTGCCCCTGCCAGTGCTGTGCAATGGTCTTGTGGTTGGGGCGGCGCTGGCTGTTGGTACCTTTCTGGGCAAGCGTTTTGTGCTTGGCATGTCTGAAGCGACCTTCCGCCTGCTTATTGACGCCATGCTTGCCTGCGCGGGCCTTGTAATGACGGGCAGCGCGCTGTTTGGGTAGAGCAAATGCGGCACGGAAGCGGAATTTTCCCCTCTTCACAAAAACCTGCATGAGGCATAACAGACCCTGAACGAACTGGCGCCGCGGCAGAATTGCGCGGAACAAGGCCCGGCGCTGCATTTGCGGCACAGCAACAAACAGGGACACGACTCATGGCACAGCATTACATGAAATACGGCGACAGGGAATTTTCTGTGGAGCTTGGCAACGGCCTCATCGCGGCGGAGCTGCATTCCAATGCGGTTGCGCTGCCCGCAAAAAGCGCGCTGGAGCACATTAACGAAGCTCTGGATAATCCCATCGGTTCGCCCCGGCTTGAGGAAATGCTCAAACCCGGCCAGACGGTCTGCATTGTCGTGCCTGACTCCACCCGCCTGTGGCAGTCGCCCAATGTTTATGTTCCTGCTGTGGTGGCCCGTCTGAACAAATGCGGCATCCGCGATGCGGACATTCGTATACTCACGGCCACGGGCACGCACCGTCCCATGACGCGCGAGGAGCACATCGCCATCGTTTCCGAGGATATTTACAACCGTATTCAGGTTATTGACCACAAGTGCCGCGATGCGGCGGATATGGTCAAGGCGGGCGTGACCAGCAACGGCACGGATGTGTGGTTTAACCGCTTTGCCATGGAGTGCGACCATATCATCCTGACCGGCGGCGTGGTGTATCACTTTCTGGCCGGGTACGGCGGCGGCCCCAAGTATCTGCTGCCCGGCATCGCCAGCTACGAGACCATCCAGCGGCACCACAACCTGGCCCTGAACAAGGGATTTGGCAGCGGCACCAATGCGGCGGTGCGTAGCGCCAATATGGAAACCAGCAATATTTTTCACGCCGATCTTGAAGAAGCCGCCCTGCTGGCCAAGCCCAGCTTCCTGCTCAACGTGGTGGTGGACGACAATTACAACATCATCAAGGCCGTGGCGGGCGACATGGTGCAGGCCCATCGCGAGGCCTGCGCGCTGGTTGACGCCATCGACGGCGTCAACGTGGGCGAACGCACTCCTCTGGTCATCGCCAGCGCAGGCGGCGCACCCAAGGACATCAATTTTTACCAGACCATCAAGACCCTGGCCAACGCCCTTGCGGTGGTGAGCGAGGGCGGCACCATCATCATTCTGTCCGCCTGCACCGAGGGCTTTGGCAGCCCTGATACCCAGCACCAGATTTGCGATTTCGACAACATGGACGCGCGCGAAAAAGACCTGCGCGAGAATTTTTCCATAGGCAGCTATGTGGGCTTTCTGTTTGCGGAGTCGGCGGAAAAGCACAACCTCATCATGGTCAGCTCCATGAATGCCGCAGATTTTGCCAAAACAAAGATCCACATTACCACAACGCTGGATGAAGCCCTTGCGCTGGCAAAAAAGCTGAACGGCGGCAAAGACCTGCGGGCAACACTGCTGCCCCACGGGGCCAATACCCTGCCCAAGCTTCAGACGCCCAGGCGCTAGTGGCCGGGCCATCCGCCAAGGGGCTGACAAGAATACACTCTATATGCCCCTTGTAGAATGCAGTGCTTTGATCTGCGGAAAGGTTCCCAGTGCCGCAAAGAGGCCATCAGTGGACAAACAAAGTTCATTTGACTATCGTTAAAAAATAACACAACCGTTAATTTCTTTTCAGGTTTTATCCCATTGCGTAACAGGATGCCGCTGCCTTTCGCTCAAATGAACGGATTGAGGCTATGACCGCCTCATTTCTTCCAGGTTGGAAGAATCCCCGCGCAAATGAGCTTATCCACGCCTTCAGGTGCTCACGTCGGCTGCAAACAGCCGGCATTTTGCTGTTAGCAGCACGTTTTTCCTGTTTTTCACGCATTCTTTCTGAATCAGCATGCCGCTGGCTGGTGCCTGCCCTTTGGGCAGTCACCGGTCTGGCGGCTTTTGCTGCTGCACCTCCCGTAGCTTCACATCCCCCATCCGGCGCACGTGTTCCCTGTTCCCCCTCTGTCCGGCCTGTGCTGCCTCAGCCCCGCACCAACCCGTCAGTTCCGGCGGGTTTTGGTAGTTTCCCCGCCACCTATAGCCACCTCAAACACCCATGATCGAAATCAAAAACCTGTCAAAATTTTATGGAACAGTGCAGGTGCTGGACAGCATCAATCTGACCATCAACAAGGGCGATGTATACGGCCTTGTTGGACGCAGCGGTGCAGGAAAATCCACCTTGTTGCGCTGCATCAACGGACTGGAGAAATTTTCTTCCGGCGGTATCACGGTTAACGGCATTGCCATTGAAGGTCTCAATGACAACATGCTGCGCGAAACAAGAAAAAATATCGGAATGATATTTCAGAATTTTTCGCTCATTGATCGCAAATCTGTTTACGACAATGTAGCCCTCCCCATGCAGTGCTGGCATAAACCTGTGCCGCAGCAAAAGGACAAGATTGAGTATGTTATTGAACTTGTAGGCCTTGCAGACAAAATAAATACCAAAACCAGAAACTTGAGCGGCGGTCAAAAACAGCGAGTGGCCATTGCGCGCGCGATGGTCATGGATCCGGCCATTTTGCTAAGCGATGAAGCCACATCGGCCCTTGACCCCAGAACTACTGATGAAATCCTCGAGTTGCTCATGAGCCTCAATGAAAAACTTGGGGTCACCATTATTGCCGTTACCCACCAGATGTCTGTGGTGCGCAAAATCTGCACAAAGATGGCCATTCTGGAGAATGGCAGATGCGACACCACGGGCGATGTGCGCGAAATATTTATCCAGCAGCCGCCCGCCCTCATCAATCTGCTGGGTGAAGGAGAGGTGGAAATTCCGGCTGAGGGTTGTACGGTTCAGATTGTCACATTGGAGCAGCGCACCCAGCAGGAGCTCTTCTACAGAATGTCGCGCGATGTGGGCCACCCCTATCATCTGCTGGACAGCAAGGTGTCACGCCACAGGGGTGGCGTATATGGGGTGTTTGCCCTGAATTTCCCGAGTGAACGCGCGGATGTATTCCTGTCTTTTTTTCAGAAACAGGGCGTGCCCTGCAAAATTATTTCGCGGTAGGTTGCTGCAATGGTTGATTATCCTATGGAAGTTGTTTGGGCAAAGATACTTCTTCCCGCGCTTGTGGCCTCAGGCAAGATGCTGCTTTTTGGCTCGCTTCTCGGTGGTTTTTTTGGCTTTTTGCTTGCAGTTTCGCTGTTTGTGACCGGGCAGAACGGCCTCAGGCCAAACCCCAGAACCTATCAGGTGCTCAGCGCGCTGGTAAGCAGCATACGTTCCTTTCCTTTCGTGGTACTGATCGTGGCCATCATTCCTGTTACACGGTTTGTAACATCTTCTTCCATTGGCTGGGTGTCGGCTCTGCTGCCGCTTACTGTGGCCTCCACCCCGTTTTTTGGCAGAATGTTTGAGAACAGCCTGAAAGAAGTAAACCCTGCCCTCATTGAAGCCGCGCATTCATTCGGCGCCAGTAATTTTCAGATTATTTTTCGGGTAGTTGTGCCCGCCACTCTCCCCTCGCTCATCAGTGCGTCCGTGCTTGGGGTCATTCATATGCTTGGGCTTTCTACCATTGCCGGGACAATGGGAGCAGGCGGCGTGGGGGCTTCGGCACTCATTTACGGCTACCAGAGCTTTAACGACACTGTAATGTATCTTCTCGTTTTTATAATGTTTGTTATCGTCATGGGTATTCAGGCTATAGGAGACAGGCTGTACAAGTCTGCAAACTGACATGGCGCGCCGCAATAAAGTTAGCACAAGGCTACCAGCATATAATAAATGATGAAAAAGGAATTTCACCAATGAAAAAGATTTTTGTTCTGCTTTCCGTCCTTGCCCTGTTGTGTCTGACCGCCTGCAATGAAACAAAGGAAAGTTCCAAGGCTGAGGCAAGCGCACAGCCAAAAACGTTGCGACTGGCCTGCATGGCCTACAATGAGCCAGAAGTTCAGGCAGGGGTGAAGGCACTTGAAGCCATGAACTACAAGGTTCAAGTAATTGTTCTGCAAAATGCAACAATAATGTTTGAAGCCATCGACAATAACGAAATTGATGCCTCCCTGCACGCTCACAAGCCCTGGATGGACAGCTACAACAAAACAAAATCAAAAAGCATAACCATGCTTACGCCGTATATTCATAAAAACGTCTTTGGTATCTTTTCCTCAAAGCACAAAAATATCAGTGAAATAAAAGAAGGTGCCAGCATAGCCATTCCGCAGGACGAATCCAACATGAGCCGCTCTCTGCTTCTGCTGGAGGAACTGGGTTTCATCAAGCTCAAGCCCGGCGTCACCAATCCCACCGACCTTGATATCGAAAGCAACATGAAACAAATCGAGATCATAAAGCTCGATACGCATCAGGTTATTTCTGCCCTTCAGGATGTTGACGCGGCATGCAGCGCCAAGCTTTTTATCGTGAGCAACAAGGTGGCTGACTTTACAGAACTGGCCCAGTCCAGCGATCTGGACAAGTTTGGCGTGGGCTTCACTGTTTCCAGCGCCAACAAGGACGCTCCGTGGACCAGGGATCTCATCAAGGCATATACCACTGAAGATGTTCGCAATGCCATCAATGCCCTGTACAAGGGCGGCAGCGTTGCCGGGTTCTAGCCGCCTTCAGCGCGGCGTATCTGGCATTGTTTATCGTGCCGGATGCGGATTGTTGTCATTGATCGTAACCCTGCCGCGCAATGGCAGGACAAAAAGTGTAATCATATAGGCAAATGCACTTTGCTAAACAGGATGCTGCCATGAAAATCACCAAGATCGACATAGTGATACTGGATACCCCCAATAACCCGCCCCTGTGGCGACCAGTTCTTTGCCGTGTGTACACGGATAACGGCCTTTATGGTGATGGCGAGGCCGCACTCGCGTATGGGCGGGGCGCGTATGCTGCCTTTGGCATGATCCGCGAGCTTGCGCCCCTGTTGATCGGCAAAAATCCTCTGGACAATGAACCCATATGGGAAACACTCTATAAATCCACATTCTGGGGGCAGAATGGCGGAGCCGTGGCTTTTGCCGGTATTTCAGCCCTTGATGTGGCCCTGTGGGATATCAAGGGCAAATACTACAAAGAACCGGTGTACAGGTTGCTCGGCGGTAAAAGGCGTGAAAAACTGCGCTGTTATGCCAGCCAGTTGCAGTTTGGATGGGATGAGGACGGTAAAAAGGCGGCAGTCAGCCCGGATGATTACGCGCGCTATGCCAAAAAAGCTGTTGGTGATGGCTATGATGCCATCAAGATTGATTTTTATGCCTTTGATGATAAGGGCAACCGCACCAACAGCGAACAAACCACCCGTCTTCAGCCGCCGCATGTCATGCGCATGCTGCGCGATCGCATCAGCGCCGTGCGCGAAGCCATTGGCCCGGATGTGGATCTGATAATGGAAAACCACTCCTACACGGATGTGCAGTCTGCCATCCAGATCGGGAACATGGCCAAGGAATATGGCATTCTGATTTTTGAAGAACCTTGCACCCCGGAACCGTCACTGAACAAATACGTCCACGACAATCTGGGCATTCCCATTGCTCAGGGGGAGCGCATCTATGGCAGATGGGGTTTTGCTCCGTACTTTCACAATGCCTCCATTCAGATGATCCAGCCGGACATCGGCAACTGCGGCGGCATAACCGAAGCAAAAAAAATATGTGATATGGCCCACACCTATGACGTGGGTGTACAGGTGCACGTGTGCTCAAGCCCCCTGCTTACGGCAGCGTCCCTGCATCTTGAGGCGGTGATTCCCAATTTCACCATCCACGAGCACCATGTATACAACTTGCACGGCTACAACAAACGCCTGTGCAAGTATGACTACCAGCCGGTGAACGGCATGTTCAGCATCCCGGATCTGCCCGGTCTTGGCAATGAGCTGAACCCCTGCGTTTTTGAAGAAGGCACACTGGTTACGGTAGAATAGCTGGCAGGCTGGCTGAAGGTGGGCTGCCGGGAGCTGTTTAAGCTCGCACAACCCGCTGCTGATACTTCCCTGGCATAAAAGAGCGGGCATACGGCCAAGTAGATACACGCTCTTTTATGCCAGCGTTGATAACGCCCACTGCATTGCCGCCAGCTTGCGGAACAAGCGCCGCTCCCCTCATGCCTGCAATCGTCGGCATCGGTGAATGACTTGGACAAATGTAGAAAATGCGATATGTCCCAATAATGTGTTTTATGGGGGGGAGTATGCGCTTTATCTATAATCCTTGTACAGACGCCTCGTTCAATCTGGCGGCGGAAGAATGGCTGCTGCGCAATAGCGAAACCGACATTTTTATGCTCTGGCGTAATGCGGCTTCTGTTATTGTGGGGCGGAACCAGAACTCCCACTCCGAGATCAACGCCGATTATGTGCAGCAGCACGGCATCCCTGTTGTGCGCAGGCTTACCGGCGGGGGAGCTGTTTTTCATGATCTGGGGAATATCAACTTTACCTTCATCAGCCTGAACAACCATTCAGGGTTGCTGGATTTCAAGCGCTTTGCCACGCCCATTACCGAAGCGCTCAATGCCCTTGGCGTCCCCTGTGAATTCAATGGCCGCAACGACATGGTCGTTGGCGAAAGCAAAATTTCCGGCAACGCGCAGCACATGCACCGCGACCGCCTGCTGCACCACGGCACCCTGCTGTATTCTGCCAACCTGGATTCTGTCTGTGCCGCGCTCAAGCCCAGCCCCGCAAAATACATTGATAAATCAGTCAAAAGCGTGCGTGGTCGTGTGGGCAATATTGTGGATTTTTTGCCCCAACCCATGCCCATTGAGGAATTCATAAACTACCTCATGCGCTTTGTGGCCGGGGAGGATTGGTCGGGGCAGACTGCCTTGAGCGCGGAAGAAATAACCGCCATTGAGGCTCTGGCAGAAGAACGCTACCGCTCCTGGTACTGGAATTTTGGCTATTCACCCAATTACGCCTTTGAACGCAGCACAAAGACCCCTGGCGGCGTACTTGACGTACACATGGATGTGCGTGACGGAATAATCGCCGATATCCGTCTGTTCGGCGACTATTTTGGCGTTCGGGATGTGACCGAACTTGAAGACATGCTCTGCGGATGCAGGCACGAACGTGGGGCTCTGGAACGTCGGCTGGCTCTGGTGCACATTGACGCATTCATTCAGGGCATTGGCGATCGCATGTTTCTGGATTGCCTTTTTTAGTTGGCGCGACAGCGGTAAAGGGTTCAACGCGCTGGCGTCCAGCCCTGTTTTTAGGTTGTATTAATTCGCATATATTTTATTTGCTTTATTTTCCGGACTTTTTTCCATACTTTCCTGTTTGCCATATGCGCTCCAGCAGCGTGTTGCAGGTCTGCTTGGCAGGGTGATCCTCTGCGCGTGGTCTGATTCTGCGGGCTGATGTGTGCTTTTGAAAATTTTTCTGACTTGCGCGAGACGATTGGATGTGGCAGTGCATAACATCTGGTGCCAAAATTAGTTTTGGGTTGGCACCATGCAGACGGCAAGAAAGTGTCAACTGCAAGCTGGCAACGCACACAATGGGGGCATTACAATGAGCGCTTCTACCAGAGACCTTGTTGGTATAATCATCAACCGCACCTCCCGCACATGGCGTACCAAGCTTGACGAGCGTCTTTCCCATCTGGGGCTGACCCAAGCGCGCTGGCTGGTGCTCATGCACCTGTCGCGGATGAACGGCAAGGCCCTGCAAAAGGATCTGGCCGTTTCTGTGGGCGTGGAAGGCCCCACCCTGGTGCGGGTACTGGATGGCCTTGAGCGCATGGGCCTTGTGGAGCGTGTGGGCGTGGAGGGCGATAGGCGCGCCAGACGGATATGTCTGACCCCCAAAGCTGACAGCGTCATCACAGATATCCTGAATATTGGCAACCAATTGCGCTTTGAAGCTCTGACGGGCATATCCGATGCAGACCTTGAAGTTTTTTATCGTGTGATGGAAGTCATCCTGGCCAATCTGCTTTCCACTTCAGCAAAGTAGCGATTTGCGCGCCGTTACGGCGGTGGTTTTTCTATCCCCGGCATACTGGGGATGGGGCAGGCGTCATGCCGGTTTGCTCAGCGTCTGCGCATCAGGTGGGGCAGGGCCGTTGCACAGAAAATGCCGCCCAGAATGGCAAGGGCGCTCACCAGCAGCCGCAGCCCCAGAGCTTCGTTCATGAGCATGGTGCCGCCAAGGGCGGTGATGAGCGGTACGCTTAACTGCACCACAGCGGCAGAGGGCACGCTGAGCCAGCGCAAAACAGCATACCAGAGCACATAGCCAAGAGCCGAAGCCAGAGCTCCGGCAGCCAGGGCGCAGGCAACGCCTGCCCACGGCCACGCGGCAGGCATGCCAGCCTGGTCAAAGGCCTCAGCCCAAGCTAACAGCACCACAGCCAGCGGCACACAGCGGATAAAATTGCCAGCCGTGGCCGCAGCGGCATTGCCGCCCCCCCTGCCGTAAATTGTATAGGCCGCCCAGCACAGGCCAGAGCAGAAAATGACCGTAGCAGCCCCTGCTGGTGGCGCATCAAGCCCCGGAAGCAGCAGATAGACCAGGCCTGCCATGGCAAGCCCAATGCCCAGGCTCTGGGCCTTGCCGGGATGTTGCCCCAGCCGCAGCCCGGCCACGAGCATGCCAGCCTGCACGGCCACGGCAATAACCAGAGCGCCCGCCCCGGCAGATAGCCGAACATAAGCCCAGGAAAAGCAGGCCATATAGCCAAACAGCGCCAGCGCCGCGCCCCAGCTGCCGGCACGCAGCGGGTTGCCGCCGCGCCGCATCTGGAGCAGCCAGAGCATGGCAGCGGCAGAAATGGCCCTCAGGGCCGTATATACAGAGGGATTCAGGGGATGAGCGTTTTGCCCTTCGGCAAGCGCAAAACGGCAGAGCAGGGAGTTGGCGGCAAAAAGAATCATGACCAGGGTCGTCAAGGCCGCCACCACCAAGGGGGAAGCATGCGTCTTGACTGTCGCGTTGCCAGCCCTGACGCCCACACGCATCAGTCAATCCGCCGTGCGCCCTGCAACTTGCGGAACACCGTACTGCGGTTGATCTGGAACAGCTCCGCCACGCGCTGCACAGAGCCGTGCACTTCAATGGCCTTGAGCAGAAAATCCCGCTCCATTTCAGCCATTATATCGCGCAGGGGGCGGCGGGCGGCGAGGATGTCCTCGGTATAGCACGAGGCTTCACGGGGTGCGCCGGATATCTGCGGCGGCAGGTCGCGCGGGGAAATCAGCGGCCCGCTGAGCGTGATGACCAGACTGTGCACAAGGTTTTGCAGCTCACGCACGTTGCCGGGCCAGGAATAGGCCGTCATGATGTCGAGGGTCACGTCCATAAAGGCCATGGCCTTGTGGTATTTGGCAGTGTACTGGGCGAGGTAGTGTTCTGCCAGGGCGCGCACGTCTTCCTGCCTTTCGCGCAGTGGGGGGATGCGCACCGTGGCAACATTGAGGCGGTAGTACAGGTCGCGGCGGAAGGTCCCGGCCTCCACGCTTTCGGCCAGATCGCGGTTGGTGGCGGCAATGATGCGCACGTCCACCTTGCGCGGGCTGGAAGCGCCCACCCGCATGATTTCTCCGTCCTGGAGCACGCGCAAGAGCCGCGTCTGCATGGAAAGTGGCAACTCGCCCACTTCGTCCAGAAAGATGGTGCTGCCATCGGCAATTTCAAAATATCCGGCCTTGCCCTTGTTGGAAGCGCCCGTGAACGCCTCCGGCATGTAGCCGAACAGCTCGGATTCTGTGAGCGATTCAGAAATGCCGCCGCAGTCAACCTTGAGCAGGATTTTATCGTTGCGGGCCGACTGGGAGTGGGTGTAGCGGGCAAACACGTCCTTGCCCGCGCCGGTCTCGCCCAGAATAAGCACGGTCGCGTCCGTGTCCGCAAAGCGGCGCAGCAGGGAAACCACATCGCCCATGGCCCGGCTGGCATACACAGGTTCGCGTGATTTTGCCGCGCCCTGCGCAATGTAGGCCAACTGATCGTTGATCTGGTCAATAAGCTTGCACTGCCCGGCCACCTGGGTCTGCAACTGGGCGAGCAGGGTGACATCGCGCGCAAACGTGACCACCAGACACAGATCCCCCTTGGCATCAAAAACGGGAAAGCCCGTAAGCACAAGCTTTTTACCGTTTTTGAGCTGCTGCACATGGGTGGTGGGCCTGCCCGTGCGCACGATCTCCGGGTTCAGGATGCAGTCAAACGTGCCTTCCTGTACCAGATCGCGCACATTCTTGCCGCGTATCTGTTCCTGGGTCAGCCCGGTCAGCTGCTCGTACATGCGGTTGACCCGCAGGCTGGTGCCAGAGGCGTCGCTTATAAAAACGCCTTCAGGCAGGGCGTCGAGTATGCGCTCCACATGTTTTGATAGAAGCTCGGAAGATTTGCATGCCATAGGTCGTCAGTTTGGGGTAAGTGGTTATCAGTGGGGTATGCGGAGCCGATCGCCCAGGATGCCCTGCGCCACAGCCTGAAGCCTGTTCATGTGCTCTGTTTCCAGCTTTACATCGCCCATGGGCACGGGCCTGTCGAGAAACTGGTATTTTTGCGTACCAAGGCGGTGGTAGGGCAGCATTTCGTATTCCACCCGCTCAAAAGGCTTGAGGAATCCGGCAATGGCGGCAATGGCTTCTTCGCTGTCGTTAAAGCCGGGAATTATCGGTGTGCGTGCCAGTATGGGCAGATCGGGAAATTCTTCTGCCAGAATGCGAAAATTTTCGAGGATACGCCTGTTGGGCAGGCCTGTCTGCGCTTCGTGCACTGCGCTGTCCATGTGCTTGATGTCGAACAGCACGTAATTGAGGTATGGCGCGGCCTCGCGGATGGTATCAGGCGAAACCATGCCGCAGGTTTCAACCGCGGTTTTGATGCGCCGGGTGCGGGCCTCGCGCAGCAGGGCCACGGCAAATTCCCCTTGCAATAGGGGTTCGCCTCCCGAAAGGGTCAGGCCGCCTCCAGAGCGGGCGTAGAAGGCCATATCTTGTTCAACGACATTCAGCACATCATCCACCGTACGCTCTTTGCCATAAACCAGCAAACCCTGGGCGGGGCAGGCAGCGGCGCAGGGCAGATCGCATTCGGCGCAGCGGCTGCGGTCAATGTTCAGCTTGTCGTCATCACCCAGGGTGATGGAGCCGTGCGGACAGGCCACAATGCAGTGCCCGCACTTGGAAACGCCCAGGCAGCGTCCGGCATTGAATGCCAGCTCCGGTTCGCGTTTTTGCGATTCAGGGTTGCTGCACCAGCGGCAGGAAAGGGCACAGCCCTTGAGAAAGACAATGGTTCTTATGCCGGGGCCGTCATGAACCGAATATTTCTGTATGTTAAAAACCATGCCCCGCTGTTGGCTGTCTTCCAGGCACATAAACCCTTCCTTTATGAAAAAAGCGCGGCAGCCCGGATGCTGAGGCTGCCGCGCGGTTGAATATTACATCACGTCGTGTTCAGTACGGGCAATCAGGTCGTTCTGCAGGTCGGGCGACAGATCCACAAAGTAGGCGCTGTACCCGGCAATGCGCACGATGAGGTTGCGGTACTTCTGCGGGTCTTTCTGCGCGGCCACCAGGGTCTGCTTGTTCACCACGTTGAACTGCACATGCCAGAGCTTGAGGTCGCAGAAGGTGCGGATAAAGGACACCAGCTTTTCCGTGCCCTGTTCGCCTTCCACGCACTTGGGCGTGAACTTGATGTTCAGCATGCGGGCGGCGCGGTCGCGCATGCCCATGTTCTTGGTCTGGTAGTTGGAGAGCAGCACGGCGGTGGGGCCGTTGACGTCCGCGCCGTGCGAGGCCGAGGAGCCGTCGGAAAGCGGGAAGCCGTCGGTACGGCCATTGGGCGTGGCGGAAACCACCTTGCCGAAGGGCACGTGCGAGGTGAAGGGCACGTAGCGCACATCGTTGTGGATGCCCAGCTCCTTCATGGAGTATTTTCCGCCGTATTCCACAGAAATCTTGTCGATTTCGCGGCCAATGGCGTCGGCGTATTCATCGTTGTTGCCGTAGCAGGGGGCGGAACGCAACATGGCGCGCACGTCGTCGTAGCCTTCAAAGTTGGCGTCAATGGCTGCCAGCAGCTTGTCCATGCTCAGTTTCTTTTCTTCAAACACCAGCTTTTTCACGGCGGCGAGGGAGTCCACGACCGTGCCAAGGCCCATGTATTCAAAGTAGCCCAGGTTGATGCCTTCGGGGATATGTTCCTGATGCAGGTCAATGCAGTGCTTCATGCACAGGTCGTGCATGGCCGAGCCCATGGGCTGGGCAAAGTGCTGGGCGCGCAGCTTGTTGATGATGTACTGCTGGGTAAAGGCCGCCTTGAGGAACAGCAGGTGCTGCTGCACGTAGGCGTTCCAGAATTCGTCCCAGGTCTTGAAGTTGCGCGGGTCGCCGGTTTCAACGCCCAGCAGCTGGTCGCCGTATTTTTTCATGCGGCCATTGCGCAGCACCATTTCCACGGCAGCGGCAAAGTTGATGTATGCGCCGCCGGAGGTATAGGTGTCGCGGTTGGGCATGCGGGCTTCGGTGCAGCCGGAAACCGCGTAGTCCAGGGCTTCCTCAAAGGTCGCGCCCTTGGAAACGTAGAGGGGCACGATTTCTTCGTCATTGATGAGCTTGGGGAAGCCGGAACCGTACTTGATGGTTTCGGCCACGTCCCACAGGTAGCGCTCAGGCGCGCGGGAGTGGATGCGGGCCGCGAGGTCGGGGTAATGCAGCGGGAACTCGCGTTTGGACTTGAGGATCAGGTAGGTCAGCGCGTTGCTGGCGTCGCGCCCATCGGTGGTCTGGCCGCCAACTGTCACGGCTTCCCAGTGGGCGTAGCCTTCGTTGAAAGCGCCGCCGGTGGGCGAAATGTACATGTCGATGAACTCGGCCATGCCTACCCACATGCATTCCAGCAGTTCCGTGGCCTGGGCATCGGTGATTTTGCCTTCGGCGCGGTCTTTGGCGTAGAAGGGGAAGAAGTACTGGTCCATGCGACCATTGGAGATCGTGGTGCCGGTCTTCTGCTCAATGCGCGAGAACATCTGGGTGAACCACTGGCTCTGGCAGGCTTCCCAGAAGTCGCGGGCGGGTTCGCCGGGCACGTGGTCTGCATTGTCGGCCATGCGCAGCAGTTCGGCCTTGCGGGTGGGGTCGGATTCCTTGGCGGCCATTTCGCGGGCAAGCACGGCGTGGCGCTTGGCCCACAGCACGATGGCATCGCACACGATGACGATGGCTTCAAGGAAGGGGCGCTTTTCGCAGGCGTCCTTGCAGCTCAGGGGATCAAGGGCGTCCAGCTTGTCCTGGGCTTCCTTCTTGATGCTGTTAAAGCCGCGCTTCAGGATCTTTTCATAGTCGTGCACCCACTGGATGGACGAACGGAAGGACGAAGTCTCGTTGACGATAAAGCGCGAGATAAGCCCCATGGGGTCGTCATAGGTCAGCTTGTGGATCTCGGCGGGCAGAGCGGCGTTAAGGGCCTCATGATAGGTCTTGCCCTTCCAGTACGGCGCAATTTCTTCAATAACGCGCTTGGCGTCTTCAGGCGTGATCGTGGCGGGCGAGGTCTTGCGGGTGGGCAGATCGCGCACGGCGATATCCAGAAAGTCGCCGTCAAGTTCGGGATACAGAATACCGTAACGGCCATCGCAACCGGCGCGGCCAAGCAACAACTGGTCTTCCTGCACGTAGACGGTCATGTTTTTCGCAATGTGCATGAGGGCCTTTGCCCAGCGCAGTACCAGGGGCTGACCGTCTGTCTCCTGCATGGACTGGGTGAAGTACAGCGCGCGTTCAATGTCGATGCGCGGCTTCTGGCCCTCAAAGCGCTCCAGCAGCTTGAAAACGCGGGTGTGGGTTTTGCGGAACTTGTCTTCCCTGCCCTCGATCTTGTCGTACAAACGCTGTTCCTGGGGGGACCGGCATTCGCAAGTGGTGGTGCTCATCACGCTACTCCTGAAATATGAATATGTGGCGCGCGGTGCTGTTGTGGTGCCGCCGCGCGGAGAACGCCGATAGTTTGTGGCAATCCTCGGTTGCCCCCTATTTGCATGGGGTGTGCCAAATTTTATAATACTGTGAAATAATTTTATTTTTTTAAAAATATGAATTTGCAGGCGCTCAGATGGCACCTGCGAGGGAAGGGATGATGCATGATTGCATCAGTCAGGATTGTTTTTTGATAAACTGGTACAGGAGTGCGACGCAATTTTGCGACATGCTGAGGAATTGCGGTTTGCCAAAGGGTCTCAAAATTGCGAAAATCCTATATGAAACATATTTCACAATATGCCCAGAAGCGTTGTCGGCAGCAGGTATCAATAGGTGCGGATTTGCGACAGCAATAATCTTGCGCTGATTGGCTGCGCGCTTTGTTTATTATTAACTAGCTGTAAAATAAGTCTAAATTAGCCATACGCACTTTTAGATCCTGATTTTTAATGGCACGCATTGTGCAAAACAAAAAAATCACAAAGCGGAGGCCTTTGATGAGGCCGTCCTGGTTTATGTTTTACAACCCCCTACAGAGAGTGAGGAGAAACATGCGTAAACTATTTTTTGCAACCGCTCTTGCGGCTACAGCCTGCCTCGGCATGAGCCTTTTTTCGCAAGATGCCTTTGCTGAAAAGCCGCTGACCCTGAGGCTGGGACACCCCATGGCTCCGGGCAATAACGTGACCGTAGGGTATGAAAAGTTTAAGGAACTTGTTGAGCAGAAAAGCAACAAGAAAATCCGCATCCAGATTTTCGGCAACTGCCAGCTTGGCAGCGACCGCGTGACCACAGAAGCCGCTCAGGCTGGCACGCTTGATATGTCTTCAAGCTCTTCGCCCAACCTTGCCAGTTTTTCCAAGGCCTTTATGGCCATCGATCTGCCCTATGTGACTGACCCCAAAAATCAGGACAAGCTCTACAAGGCCCTGGACGAAGGCGATCTTGGCAAGGCTCTGGACAAGGTTGCAGGCGGTATCGGCCTCAAGACCATCATGTTCAGCGAATACGGCTACCGCAACTTTGTTTCTGCCAAAAAGCCCCTGAACAGCGTGCAGGATCTCATGAACCTCAAGGTGCGCACCACGGATTCCCCCGTGGAAGTGGCCGTGGCCACCGAACTGGGTATGAACCCGGCTCCTGTGGCCTGGGGTGAAACCTACACTGCGCTCCAGCAGGGCACTGTAGATGCCGAGGGCAACACATTCTCCCTGCTCAACGATGCCAAGCACACTGAAGTGCTTAAGTATGCCATGGATTCACAGCACAACTATTCCATGCATGTGCTGCTGATGAACAAGAAGAAGTGGGACAGCCTCACCCCCGAACAGCAGAAGATCATCGCCGAAGCGGCTCACGAAGCTCTGGTATGGCAGCGCGCGGAGACCGTGAAGCTTGAAAAGCTGGCCTGGCAGGCCTTCCGTGACCGGGGCATCACCATCCACATGCTCACTCCCGAACAGCGTGAGGAACTGAAAAAGAAGACCGCTCCTGTGCGCGAAAAGTTTGCCAAGGAAATTCCTGCTGAGTTGCTGGAACTGATCGCCGCAACGCAGAAGTAGTTATTGTCGGGGGGCCGCCAGTTTTGCTGGCAGGCCCCCCAACAAGAGTTAGCACTCACCGACGGGGAAAAGCATGAACGCCACAGAAGCAAAAAACAGTCCTCTGCGCTGGCTGAACCAGAATTTTGAAAGCATTTTCATGGTCGCTGGCCTGATCAGCATTATTTTATTCATTACCTGGCAGGTTATTTACCGCTACATCATTACCCAGTTCATTGAACGTGCCGGTGCGGCTGTATGGACTGAAGAGCTTTCGCGGTATATTTTTATCTGGATTTCCTATCTGGCCGTTTCTGTGGCTATCAGAAAGCGCTCGTCCATCCGCGTGGACATGCTGTATGACCACCTGCCTCCCCGCTGGCAGCGCATCAGTTGGATAACGGTTGAAACGCTGTTTTTATGCCTTACAGCCACCATCGCATGGTTCGGCTGGGGGCAGATAGAACGGTTGCTGACATTTCCCCAGTACACAACTGCTCTGGGCATGCCCTATCTTGTGCCGTACCTCATTCTGCCGCTGGGCTTCGGCCTCATGTGCCTGCGGCTTTTGCAGTCGCTCTACGGCCAGGTGAAGGAGTGCGGCGCGCTTGATACGCTCATTGGTCTGGCCCTGACAGCGCTCATTGCTTCTCCCTGTTTTATCTTTGATTATATTGAGCCTCTGACGGCGCTTTTTGGA
Organism: Desulfovibrio desulfopostgatei; assembly: GCF_053570645.1. Classification (NCBI taxonomy): domain Bacteria; kingdom Pseudomonadati; phylum Thermodesulfobacteriota; class Desulfovibrionia; order Desulfovibrionales; family Desulfovibrionaceae; genus Desulfovibrio; species Desulfovibrio desulfopostgatei. The sequence goes on from NZ_JBRBQS010000002.1 coordinate 28,301, forward strand.
TACTTTGTGGTTTTGTGCGCCATTGGCGTGCCCATTGCCATTTCGCTGGGGCTTTCCACCCTTGCCACCATCATAAGCGCAGACACCCTGCCTATTGAGTACATGGCCCAGGTGTCGTTTACGTCCATCGACAGTTTCCCCATCATGGCCATCCCGTTCTTTATCGCTGCGGGCGTGTTCATGGGCGCTGGCGGCCTTTCGCGGCGTCTGCTCAGCCTTGCGGACGAGATAGTGGGCGGTCTGTATGGCGGCATGGGCCTTACGGCCATTGTGACCTGCATGTTCTTTGGGGCTATCAGCGGTTCCGGCCCGGCCACGGTGGCGGCCATTGGCGCACTGACCATCCCTGCCATGATCGAACGCGGGTACGACAAGTATTTTTCTGCCGCCCTGGTGGCTGCTGCTGGCTGCGTGGGCGTGATGATTCCGCCAAGCAACCCCTTTGTGGTCTACGGCGTATCCGCCCAGGTTTCCATCGGCGATCTGTTTATGAGCGGCATCGTGCCGGGTATCATGACCGGTTTTGTGCTCATGGGCTACTGCTACTTCTATTCACGCAAGCAGGGCTGGCGCGGCGAAAACAAGGTGCGCAACCTGCATACCCTGGGCAAGGCCTCGTGGGAAGCCAAGTGGGCGCTCATGGTGCCTGTAATCGTGCTTGGCGGCATTTACGGCGGCGTCATGACGCCCACCGAGGCCGCAGCCATCGCCGCTTTTTACGGAATGATCGTGGGGCTTTTTCTCTACCGCGAAATGGATATCAAGACATTCTTCGCTTCATGCGTTGAATCGTGCGAAACCTCGGCCATTATCATTGTGCTTATGGCGATGGCCACGCTTTTCGGCAACATCATGACCATTGAGGATGTGCCCGGCACCATTGCCCGCGCCATCCTGGGCTTCACAAACAGCAAGATCGTCATCCTGCTGCTCATCAATATCCTTCTGCTTATTGTGGGCACCTTCATGGAGGCTCTGGCCGCCATTGTCATCCTTACGCCCATACTGCTGCCCGTTGTCACGGGTGTGGGCGTGTCGCCCCTGCATTTCGGCGTCATCATCGTCGTAAACCTTGCCATTGGCTTCATCACGCCGCCAGTGGGCGTCAATCTGTTTGTGGCAAGCGGCGTTGCCAAGGCCAAACTGGAAAAGATAGCAGGTATGGCCCTGCCCATGATTGGCCTCATGGTGATCGTGCTGCTCATCTGCACCTATATTCCCGAAGTGCCCCTTTGCCTTGTAGGCGGCAAATAACGCACTTGGGTTGTTGAACTCTGTAGCCAGTTCAGGAGAACTGCACAATGAATACCATTGATTTTCGTTTTCGTCCCAATACGCCGGAGATCATCAACGGCATCAAGAACAGCTCCATGTTCAAGGCTGCCTGTAAGGCCATTGGCTTTGACAAGCGCAAGCCCCAGCCGCTTGAGGATATTGTGGCCGATCTTGACCGGCTTGGCGTAGACCTTGGCGTCATCACAGGCCGCGACTGCGAAACGACCTACGGTTTCCCGGCCAATAACGGCAGCGTGCTTGAATTCTGCCGGGCCTATCCCAACAAGTTTGTGGGCTTCTGGGGCATTGACCCGCACAAGAAAATGGCGGCGGTGCGCGAGATTGAGCAGGTTGTGGCCGAATACGGCATGAAGGGCATTGCCATTGACCCCTATCTTGCCCATATCCCTGCCTCTGAAGCCAGGTTTTATCCCCTGTACTCAAAGTGTTGCGAACTGAATATCCCCGTATTCATCACCATGGCTCCGCCGCCGCAGGTGCCTGGGGCCATTCTGGAATACGCCGACCCCCGCGATGTGGACAAAGTTGCCCGCGACTTCCCCGAGCTTACGCTCATCATGAGCCACGGCGCATACCCCTACGTGAACGAGGCCGTGTACACCTGCCTGCGCAATGCCAACGTGTACATGGATATTTCGGAATACGAGCGCGCGCCCATGGTTGACGTGTATGTGCGCGCCATGAACGATCTCATTCCCGACAAGGTGCTTTTTGCCAGCGCCCATCCCTTTGTGGAGCTTGCTGACGCCCTTGATGCCTATATCCACTTTGACCTCACTGAAGAAACCCGGCGCAAGGTCATGTATGAAAATGCCCGCCGTGTGCTGGGGCTGGATCGGGCGTAACACCCTGATCCTCTGATAACTTTGGAGTCTGGCCGCCGCTACGGCAGTTCTGCCGTGCAGGCTGGTTGGCACGTGGAGGGCTGACCGCCTGGCGTGCTGCCAGACCCCATTTGGAGAAACCCTCTCCTCCTGCCGGGGGCCGGGCTAATGCCAGCCCGCCCCCGTTCACAGTCCGGCCTGGGCGTGTGCTGCGTCACGCCGGGTCGGGCTGTTATTGGGCCAGACTGATATTGGCCGGACAGGCTTCGCACTATTGTCCGGCGTCTGTTATGGGAGCCTTTATGCTTGCGGCGCTTGCGGTTTCGTCATTTCTGGTGGGCGCGCTTATTGGCGCAACAGGGGTGGGCGGCGTGCTGCTGATCCCGGCCATCATGTTTTTCGGCGGGCTTGGCACGCATGAGGCCATGGCAACGGCGCTGTTCAGCTTTCTGTTTGCGGGCATTGTGGCAACGGCGAGCTATCAGCGCTACGGCACCATTGACTGGCGGGTTACCCTGCCTGTGGTGGCGGGCAGCTTTTTGTCGGGTTATGTGGGGGCGTACGTGGGGGCGTATGTTCCGGCGCGCGGGCTCAACATTCTGCTGGCCTGCCTGATAATCTTTTCCAGTCTGTATTCCATGCTTCCGGCGCGCAAGGGCACGGGCATGGCACAACGGCTCAGTCCAAGGGGCAATACGGCGCTGCTCTTTGGTATTGGCATTTTTACGGGATTTTTGTGCGGCATGACGGGGGCTGGCGGGGGCATCATTTCCGTGCCGGTCATGCTGCTGTTCAGCTATGCGCCCTTGCAGTGCATTGCCACAAGCCAGGTTTTGCAAATGGTTATTTCTGTTTCCGGCTCTGCAAGCAACATGAGCAACGGCTTTATTTCCTATTCCACGGTCTGGTGGGTCACGGCCTGCGAGCTTGTGGGCATAGCCGTGGGCGCGCATATTGCACACCGTGTGCCTGTGAGCCTGCTCAAGCGCATGGTCAGCGGGCTCTGCATGGCCATAGGCCTGTTCATCGCATGGCGGGCGCTGGGCTAGGCCAGCAGCGGGCTTTTCTGCACTTTAGCCTTTCCAGTGATATCTGGTCACGGGCCTGCCGTGGCCGCCGTAATCTTTTTCGCTGCCCAGGCGGTCAGTCGCCGCAAGGTAGTCGAAATATTTTTTCAGCGATATGCGCGAAATGCCCGTGAGCGGCTCAATATCCTTGAGACTGAACGGGCCGGAACAGCCCTGCAGCACCTGTATGATGTTTTGCAGTGTGGTGGCGTCTATGCCCTTTGGGGTATCTGCCGGAGGCTGACCAGATTTTTTAATAAATATGCGCTTGTCCAGGATTTCTTGCGTGATGGGCACCTCGGGCGATGTGAGCAGCTGGCGCTTTTCGCGCAGTTGCTCAAGGGCGGCGCGGAACCTCTCAACCGTGAAGGGCTTGACGATATAGTCTGCAACACCCATGCGCAGGGCGTTGAGAATGTCGTCGCTGTTCTGCGCGGCGGTTATCATGATGACGTCTGTATTGAAAAAATTGGTCTTGATGATGCGCAGCAGTTCCATGCCGGTCATGCCGGGCATGAACATGTCGAGCAGCACCAGATCAATCTCTCCGGCGCGCAGCAGTTCCAGCGCGGCCTCGCCGGAGCTGGCCCTGCCTTCAAGGCAAAAGCCCTCTATTCCCTCAAGATACACTGCCGCCAGATCTGCCACCATGGGATCGTCTTCAACGATGAGCACGCGGATCATTCCTGTTCTCCTTGCGCCAGCGCAGCCACAGGAACACGCACGGTAAAGACCGTGCCGTGCCCAGGTTTTGCGTCGATTTCCACAGAACCGTCCATTTCTTCCAGCGTAAGCAGCAGCATGTAAAGCCCGATGCCCCTGTTTGACCCCTTGGTGGAAAAGCCCTTGGTGAATATTTTTTCCAGATGTTCATCGGAAATGCCGCGCCCGGTATCGGACACGCTGATAACAAGTTCGTCGCACCCGCCCGCCTGAGCCGGGATATTTTCGATATTCAGGGTAATCCTTTTTTCTACAGCGTAGATGGTGGCTTCAAAGGCATTGTCAATGAGGTTGCCCACCACCGTGACCAAGGCGTGCGATCCCTTGGGCGAAAGCGGGGGGATCACGCCGTGCCCCTCAATCACCAGTGTCACGCCCATTTCATGGGCGCGGCTGTACTTGCTCTCCAGAAAACCCGCAACAATGGGATCCTTGACCAGCGCGGCAATGGCGGAGGTTTCCAGTTTTTTGCTGCCGATGATCTGCTCGAGGTAGGCATCAAGCTCCGCGTGGCGGCCATTGCGCAACAGACCGGAAATGACGTGCAGCTTGTTGAGGTACTCGTGCGAGCGCGAGCGCAGCGCCTCAACATAATTGCTGAGGCCGGTGAGGCGTTCGGCCTGGGCGCGCACGTCCGTCATGTCGCGGAAGGTCGCCACCGCGCCGATTATCTCTCCCTGCACCAGAATGGGCACGCGGTTGGTCAGCACCACGCTGCTGTTGATATTCTGCTCCTGGTCGTACTCCGGCCTGCCTTCCCTGACCACGGCGTCAAGACGGGTGCCGGGGATGGCGCTTTGCACGGGCTGGCCCTCCAACGGGCCGAAAACGCCCGCCGAACGCAGGATTTTTTCGGCCATTTCGTTAACAAGCACCAGGGTACCGTCCTTGTTTACGGCGATAATTCCCTCGCGGGTGGTGCGCAGTATGGCGTTGCGTTCTTCAAGGAGCCGCGCGATCTGGTGCGGCTCCAGCCCGAAAAGAATTTTTTTAATGGTGCGTGAAAGCAGCACCGCCAGCACGATGCCAATAACCAGCGAGAGCGCCAGCAGCCAGCCAAGAGGCCCGGTCAGGCGCGCCACGCCCGCTTCAATATCGCTGGACAGAATACCCGCGGAAGCCGCGCCCAGTTGATTGCCCTGCGCGTCAAAAATGGGCCGGAACGCCCGCAGCGAAAATCCGAATGTGCCGCGCGCCGATGAAAGGTAGGACTGCCCTTCAAGGGCCTTGCCTTCATCGCCGCCCATAAAGTGCTGACCGATTTTTGCAGCGTCGGGGTGAAAAAGGCGGATGCCCTGCATATCTATCAGCACGATAAATTTTACGTCCGAGGCACGGGTGAGCGTTTCAAGAAAGGCGGTCATCTGTCTGTACGCCTCGGGCTGGCGGGTGCGCATGGCCTCCACCACCAGCGGCGATTCCGCCGCAAGCTGCGCCACGCTTGAAACGGTGTTTTCCGCATCCTCATAGCCGTACTTGCTGATAAAATAGGAACCAGCCAGATGCCCAAGCAGCATGGGCGGGCAAAGCGCCAGACTGACCATAATAACAAGCTTTACAAACAGGCTAGAATTTCTGATGGCGTGCAGCATGGCAAACCGATGAGGGCGGTCATGCTGGCGGGCAGACCGGATTGTGGCGGCGGCCCGTGGCTGGGCTCCGCCTGTGAGTGTGCGGCACAATTGCGGCAGGCGTGGGCTTGCCCGCCAGGAGCTATCATATCAGGTGCGTTGTGGGGCCGCAAATGGCGGCAAGCGCGCTGAAAACGGTTATTGCTGCCAGATTGGGAGTGCTGCCGCAAATGGCAACATTTTGAAAATATCCCCTGAAACCGCACAGGTGTAGCGCGCGGAGCCCACACGTTCCACGGCCAAGTAAAAAATAGTGTGGAAAAATATCACCTGCGGAGTTAGGAATGGCGACCCCCCTATGTGTGCAGATTTTGGAAGGCTGTTGCGTTGGTCATTGAGTTACTGAACCAGGAAACGAAGATGGAGCCGGGGATGAAGAAAATTGCAGTGTTACTTTTGGTAGCCGGGATGTTGTGCGCAGTGCCCGGGGGAGCAAGCGCCATTGATTTTTCGGCCAAGGGCCGTTGGGCTTATAATTTCAGCTACGGCCAGCACGGCAATTTTACCGAAGGCGGGAACAAAACGGGCTACAGCTCCGGTGAAGACGAATTTGAAGCCGCCCAGCAGGTTCGCCTGCAGCTGGACGCCAAGGCTTCTGAAAATCTTTCCGGCACGGTGCACTTTGAACTGGGCGGCTACAATCGCGGCATGATGCAATACTGGGGCGCCAGCAACAGCGGCGGCTCGCTGGGTGCGGACGGCAACTGGGTCAAGGTCAAGAACGCTTTTCTCGACTGGACTGTGCCGCAGACTGCCCTCAAGGTGCGCATGGGTATTCAGCCCATGCAGTTGCCCGACTACATCAACAACAGCCAGGTGCTGGCCGATGATGCGGCGGGCATCACCGCCTCCTACGCCTTTAATGAAAACGTGGGCGTGACGGCCTTCTGGGCGCGCCTTTTTAACGACAACACCACTGATGCAACCAACCGCAGCCCCGGCTACATGGACAACATGGACGCCGTGGGCCTGACCCTGCCCCTGACGCTTGACGGTGTAAGCCTCACGCCCTGGGGCATGTATATGGGCATTGGTCCGGCCATCAACTACAACAACGTCAAAAATTCCCAGATCACCAGCTATACCAGCGTAGCCTCCGCCGGTGGCCCCAAGGCCGGTCTGCTGCCCCTGTACGGCGGCTTCCACAAGAGCAAGCTCAGCGAATACGGCAATGCCATGTGGATGGGCCTGCCCGGTCAGGTGACGTTGTTTGATCCTTTTCGCGTGTCGTGGGATGTTGTTTACGGCTCCGTGCAGTATGACGATGCCGCCATGAACCGCGCAGGCTGGCTGGCCTCCCTGCTGCTCGAATACAAGCTGGACTGGAGCAGCCCTGGTCTCTACGGCTGGTACACCTCGGGCGACGACGACAATCTGGGCAACGGCTCCGAACGCATGCCCAACATTCACCCCAACAACCCCAACGACTTTTCGGAATTCGCCTTCCATGGCGACCCCATTGTGGGCCGCGACAGCATCGTGGGCAAATCCATGACAGGCACCTGGGGCATTGGCGCGCGGCTCAAGGATATGAGCGTTATCGACAACCTCAGCCATACCTTCCGCATCAACTACATGGGCGGCACCAACGACCCGGCGATCCTGAAAAAGATCAAAAACGCCAATGGAAGCTGGATGGCCCCCAATGATGGTTCCGTGCCAGGCCGCGAGGGTCTGTACCTGACCCGCAACGACAGCCTTGTGGAATTTGGCCTGAGCACCAAGTACAAGATGTATGACAACTTCACCATCTATGTGGAAACAAACTATGATGCGCTCTTCCTCGACAAGAGCGCATCCGTGTGGGGCAACAGCAAGATGAATGGCAAGAGCGACCGCAGCGCCGATGCCTGGAATACAGCCGTGACCTTTGTGTATCAGTTCTAGGCCTCGCACGGTCAGCACCTGACGCACCGCAAAAATAAAGCGCCCATGATTTCATGGGCGCTTTCGCTTTTATCGGGACGTGCAGACGGCAGATGCCGTTCATTCGGCGGCGGTGCGGCTCCGGCTCATAAGCAGAACAGGCACAATGCCCAGCGCGGCGACCGCTGCCATGAGCAGATAGACGGCCTCCATGCTCCACATGGAGGCAATGCCGCCAAACAGCACTGGCGTCAGCATGTTGATTATGCCGCGCCCGAAGGAATTGAGCGAAAAAATGGCGTCGTAGACGGTTGCGCCGCGTACCGGCTCCGTAATGATGGTCTGTATGACGGGCACGGTTCCCTTGGTCACAATGCCGATGGCCAGGGATATAATCACCGTCAGTATGAGATTGTTTGACTGAAGCAGGGCGCAAAGCAGCAGGGCAAGGATAATACCGGCGATAACAAAGATTTTTCGGGTGCCGAAAATATCTATCAGGCGTCCGCAGGCCATCTTGCCCACAAAGGAACCGAGGGTGAAGCCAAGAGCGAACGAACCGATGGTTTTGGCGTCTATGCCTTTTGCCACCAGCAGCAGGGGCAGAAAGGTAAAGATTCTGTCGTTGCTGAAAGCATTGAGCATGCTGGCAAGCATTGCCAGAAAGACATCCCGGTTTTTCAGTATGCTGAACCCGGCGAAAGGATTGCGCCTCGGGCGCGGGGGTGGGGCTGCCTCAGCACCGGGCAATGGATCAGAAGCGGGATTGCCCGGTTGCGTGCTGGCGTCTGCCGATGGGGATTTTTTTACGGCGGTGTAAAAGAGCCACAGGGCGGCGCACAGGGCCAGCACGCCATAGGCCAGGCAGATTGCCCGCCAGCCCGGCATGGTTCCCACAGAGTAGGCCGCCGCAAAGGCGGCAAAAGACACCAGCGGGATGCGCCCCACATCGCCAATGGCGGTAAAGTCGCTCATGACCCGGCCAAGGCTCTGCCTTTCAGTATTGGCCGTGATGTAGGAAAAAGAAATGTTATGAAAGGCGGCAAAGCCCGCCATTGCCAGCACAAAGCACGCCCCGGCGGTGATCATGCTGCCCGCAAAAGCCGCGCCCAGATAGCCAAGCCCGGCAAGACCTATAAGCAGGGTCACAGAGCCGTAAAAGCCGAACCGGCGCGAAAACAGGCCCGTGCCAAGGCCTACAGCAGTGCTCAGGGCCGCGCCCAGAGATACCACAAGGCCCACATCCGTTTCTCCACTGCCAAGGGCCAGCGCCATGAATGCCAGCACAACGGGAACGGAATCGAAAAGGCCGTCAATCAGGATGTGGTACAGATTCAGCATGATAAAGCGAGCGCGGGGTATCATGGGCAAGCTATACCGTTATGCCTGATACGCGTCCAGTTGCTTGCAATGGGGCAGTGCGCAAAAAAGCTCCCCAAAGGCAGCCATTGGGGAGCTTGCGATCTTGTGCGGGATTACTCAGGCGGTCTTGCTTTGCGCCTTCATGTCCTTTATGAGCTGATGTAATATCTGGGTCTGCTGCATGAGGTCAGATACCGCTGTGGCGGCCTGTTCCATTGCTTGCGCTGTTTCTGCGGAGATGGTGGCAATCTGCTCAACAGAACGGTTGATCTCCTCGCTGGTTGCGGACTGCTGCTCGCTGGCCGTGGCAATGGACTGAACCTGATCATTGACCTGATCCACAAAGCCGAGGATATTTTTCAGCGAGTCGCCAGAGTGGGCGGAAAGGGCGGCGGCGTTTTCAATGGCCTTGACCACGGTTTCCACGCTGGAAATATTTTTGCGCGTGCCAGCCTGAATTTCGTTCACCGCGCGGCCCACATCCTGGGTTGCCGTCATGGTTTTTTCCGCCAGTTTGCGCACCTCGTCGGCCACCACGGCAAAGCCGCGACCCGCATCACCTGCGCGCGCAGCCTCAATGGCGGCGTTAAGCGCAAGCAGGTTGGTCTGGTCGGCGATGTCTGCAATGATGTTCATGACCTCCCCGATGCCGTCTGCCTGTTTGCCCAGCACCGCCATGTCTTCGCGAATGGCAAGGGAGTGGGCGCGTACGTCTTCAATGCCTTTGACCGCCTTGTCTACAACTGCGGCGCCGTCCTGAGCCTGCCCGCGCGTCTCGGTAGAGGCGCTGGCAGCCCGTTGGGAGTTTCTGGCGACCTCAAGCACGGTGGCGTTCATTTCTTCCATGGCTGTGGCGGTTTCCCGCACCCGGCCTGACTGCTCGTCCGCGCCCCGGCTGGACTGCTCAACGCGCGCAGAAAGCTGCTCGGAGGCCGCAGTCACAACACCCGCCACGCTCTCAAGTCTGTGGATTGTATCCACAAGTTTGTTGCGGTTCTCTTCGACCTTTTGTCTGGCCTCGTGCGCTTCTTCTGCTGCGCGGGTGGCCTTGGCGACCTCCTGCTCGGCAAGCTGGCTTTTTTCTTCCGCAAAAGAAATTTTGCGTTTCAGCTCCACAAGCATGGTGCTGAGGCTCGTTGCCAGCGTGCCAAAGTCGTCCTTTCTCTTCATGGTCATTTCTGAATCAAGCGCGCCGTTGCTGATGTTTTTTGCAAAACAGATGCACTCCCTGAGCGGCTTGATAATACCCATGGCGATAGCCAGCGAGATCACCGTGATGAGCGCCAGACCGCAGATAAACATGGCGGTAAAGAAAATGCGCCCGGCTTCAACAACGCTGCGGCCCTCGTCCGAAACTTTTTTGGAATAGGCATCAAGCAGAATCGCAAGCTTGTCCACCACGGCCCGGTGCTTCTGATAGGCAGACGCAAGCTGGCTCAGGCAAATGCTTTCAGCTTCTGCCTTGTTGCCGTTTTGGAGTGCGGGTTTGAGCCTGGTTTCAAATATTTCAAAGATGGCATTCCCCGTGGGGTACAGTTCCTGATTGAGAATTTCCTTGATCTTTGGGTCAATAGCGCCGGAATGCCAGAGTTCGTATTGCTGCTGGAATGCTTTTTTATGCTGGGCAATGGAACCGTAAATTTTTTCAAGGCTTGCAGCATCATTGGTGTTAACTGTTTGCAATGCATCAAGATATGTTTCAACCACATAAAGCGGTGGAGGTAAAATATCGGCAAGCAAATCCTTGCTGTTTTCTATGGATTGATATGTTGTAGAACCAATTGATGTTTTTGATATCGTGTATGTTGAAATAACAAAAAGGGCAGTCATGCCCAGAAATACAGAAGCTATAAGAATGGTGAACTTTCTGGCAACAGAGATATTTTTCAGCATTGCCGTTCCCTCGCAGTTATATCATAGAATGACTGATGTGATGCTTGGTTCTAAACGGACGTGCAGGGAAAAACAATAGGGCCAGCAGACCCTCGCCAATAGAACAGCACAAAAAAGTAACATTTGCCTGTTGGGCACAAGGGCGTTTCCGCGCAATAGCTTGATATGATTGATATGATCAGCAGATATTGGAAAGGCTGTTTTGAACAGGGAGATGCCGTTCATGTCGTAAATTTTTGTAGGGGGAATCGCGCAGGCTTCTGTCAATGGGCGCATTGTCCGGGTGTTGCTTGATCTAGCGGCAGAATCGTATATCTGGCTATAATTACAGAGATATATTCCTGTTCTCCGGCAGAGGGTGTTTTGTTATGCTGCCTTTACGCTGATAACCGTCATTGCTTTTCAAGCCCCTGCGCACTGTTAGGAAGCCGCCCATGACCAAAATTGAAAATTCTGATCCTTCTGCAACGCCCAGCCACGCGCCAAACCATGTGGCAGGCCACGCACCAGATACTGCCCCATACACTGTGCCAGACCTCGCCCCCGGTGGCGGAGTGTTGCCGCCGCTGACCAAGGCCTCGCTCAATACCCTTTGCGATTCCGGGGTAATCAGCACTGTAGCATGGCAGCGGGCCGTGGAATTTTGCGGTTTCAGGCCGGACGGCAAGGCCTGGCTCGCCTATTGGCGGCAGATGTTTTTGCTGGGCGGGGCGCTGTTTTTTCTGGCGGGCATGATCTGCTTCATTGCCTGGAACTGGGGAGCCATGACGCCCTTTGCGCGCATGGCGCTCACGGGTGCGCTTGTGGCAGGGAGCGGCCTTGGGGCTGTGCTGCTGGGGCCGGATACTCGGCTGGGGCAGGTTTTGCTGCTGGCCTGCGGCACTGCAATGGGGCCGATGCTGGCGGTGTTTGGGCAGACCTACCAGACAGGGGCCGAGCTGTGGGAGCTGTTCAGGGTATGGACGGCGTTGCTGGTGCTGCTTGCGCTGGCGGGCAGGCAGGCCGGGCTGTGGTTTGCCGCGTGGATTTCAGCCAATATCTTTGCGGCGCTCTGGCTTGGGCGTAGCCTTTCATCGCCTCTTGATGCCTTGGGCCAGTTTTTTATGGTGCCGGAGTGGCTTGTTGCCATTGCCTGCGCCATTGCGTGCTGGGAGTGGATGGCCCGCAGGGCGGCAACCAGACTGCAACAGAATCTGGATGATGCCCCAGATAATCCCCAAGGCCAGAGCAAAGGGCAGAATGAAAGCCAAAGTAAAAACAAGGCCCATGCGCAGGCGTGGCTCTGCTCGCGCTGGATGCCCAGACTGCTCTTTTTTGACATGGTTTCCCGCACCACGTTTTTTCTGATCGCCACTATTTTTGACCTGTATTTCAGGGATGGGCAGATGCTCTGGCTTTCGCCCAATTTTGTTGTAGGTTTTGCCTTGGTCACGGCGGCTCTTTCGTGGTGGTGGTATCGCACCCGGCAACCCGACCTTTTCATGCTTGCGACCCTTCTGGCAGCGGGCGCGGCAGTGCTGCTTTCCGCTCTGGCGGAAGCGGAGCTGTTTTTCAGCGCCGGAAGCATGGCAACCTTTTTGCTGTGGGGTTTGCTTGTCACGGGCGTGAATGCGGGGCTGGCAAAGATACTCCTGCACCTGCAACGCAGCATGATGACGTCCCCCCGGCAGGAGGCCGAAACCGTGGCCTTTTTTCCTTCAATCCTTGCCCGCGCCACTGCCGGGAATAACTGGCAAACGCTGTGGGCGCACTTGCAGGCGGGCGCTTTTGTGCCTCTCAATCAATCGTTGTCTGACGCATTGGGCAGGCTGGGGGCGCAACCCTCCCCCTGGTATGTCAGGGGCATGCTTGCCTTTGGCGGATGGATGGCGGCGGTTTTCTTTATCGTCTTTTTTGGATTTTTGCTTTTTGAGAGTCTGGGGATCAGCTCCAATGAGGAACTGACAGTTTTTGCGGCATCTGTGCCGGTGCTGCTTATGGGGCGGGTGCTGCTGGCAAGGCAGCAGTTGTTTGCCCGGCACTTTGGCTTTGCCTTGGTGATTGCCGGAACTGTCGGGCTTGCCATTGCCCTGTGCGCCAGCATCAGGCCCGAAGGTTTGGCCTGTCTTGCGCTGGCGGGGGTGCTTTTGGTTCTCGGCATCCTCATGGGCAATGCTGGCTACGCAGTGCTGGCGGCGGTGGTGATCGGCAACTCAGTGGCGCTGGGGATTGCGTTCTTTTACGGGTATGCGCGCAATGGTTTTGCCGCCTCCGAAATAGGCGGCGCGGTGGAGCTGCTTTCGTTGTGGTGGGCGCTGGTTTGCGCGGGGCTGGCCTGCTATTGCCTGCGTGAACACAGGTGGCGCGGCACGGCACGTGGCAAAGTGGCGGAAGGGTGGTTTTACGGCTTTTACGCTTCTGTGCTGATTTTTGAGATGTTCACCCTTGCCCCGGCGTACAGCCTCGCCAGCGATATGGGTTTGCCCGGTCTGGCTACGGGATATTTGGGGCTTGCCCCGGCTCTGGCTGTGGCCGCGCTGGCATTCTGGTTAGGCAAAGGCGCGGGCAGGCCCGCCCGGCTGCTCACAATGGCTGGCATGCCCCTTGTGTTTGCGGTGTCGTGGTATCTGCCGGGGGCGGGGTTGGCCCTTTTGGGGCTGACGCTGGCAAGGCGGATGGGCAGTGTGGTGATGCAGGGTTTTGTGCTGGCGTATCTCTTCGCCTACATGGTTTTTTATTACTACAGTCTGGCTGTGCCGTTTTCGCAAAAGTCCATCTATCTGATGGCAACAGGCCTTGGCCTGCTGGCGCTGGCCCTGATTCTGCGGCTATGGCAGGCAAAAGCTGCGGCGCGGGAGGCAGCCCATGCGTAAGCTCTATATTCTTGCGGTATTGGTTTTGTTTTTGGGCGGCTACGGCCTTTCCGTATACCGCATGGAAACCGTGCTGGCGGAGGGCAAAACAATCCTGCTGCCCCTTGCCCCGGTTGACCCTCGCGCGCCGCTCATGGGCGACTACATGACCCTGCGTTATGTGGTGAACAACGATATTCGTAATGCACTGCGAAGGCAGAGCGCCGCACAGAGCGCGGCCCAAAAGGCTGCTCAAATGAATGCGGAAAACGCGGCGCCGGAGGCTGGAGCTTCGGGCAATGCGGCAAACGGTGGAGGCACGGATGGCAGTGCCAGTTCCCCCACTGCGAGCGCAAACAGCCGCAATACACATGATGAAAGCAGGAACGCGGAAGGCTTTGCCGTGCTGCGCATTACCAATGACCCATTGCCGCACGCGGCATCATTTGTGCGCCTGGACGATGGAAGCCCCCTGCAAGCCGATGAATTTCTGCTGGCCTACAGGCTGCGCGGCTACGAAGTTCTCACCGCCGCCACGGCCTTCTATTTTCAGGAGGGAACCGCCCATCAGTATACAGGCGCTAAGTTTGGTGTGTTTAAGCTCGCGCCAGACGGCAAGACCCTGCTTGTGGGGCTGAGGTGAGGGGGATGTGTTGGCTCTCCTACAAAATTTGTTTGGAAGAGTGCGGTAACCCTGTTTATTTTTTGATTTACACTGAACTTTAAGGGATTGGTAAGAGGGCAAATGGAAACGTGCTTGTTTAAGATCATGAGGAATATAATATGATGGGAGTGCATAGAGGTTAGTTTAATTGTTTTTTCTTCGTGAAACGCATGACTCAAAAATTGATATCATCAGTAATAATATAATATCAAGGATTGTCTGCAAGAAAAATCATGGTGCAATCATCTTTCAGGGTTAACGATTTTATTTGCTTTTTCATATTTTCAAAACCATCTTTTGCCTTTTTATAATCAGGGAAAAAAGATAGAATAGTTCTGTCTGAGAATGTCTTATATACACCATCAGAGCAGATAATAATAATGCTTTCAGGTTGTAAAGTTCTCTGTATAACATCAGCTGTATACTTATTATAAGAAAGACTCGATGTTATAATATTGTCAAAGTTGTGTTTGTATTTCTTTAGTTCGTGCACATTTATTACATTTGAAAGTGTATGATCGTTAGTAATTCTTGATATATGTTTGTTTTTTAGGATATATACCCGGCAATCTCCAATGTGGCCGATAGTCATATTCTGGTCACAAATTTTACATATTGTTAATGTTGTTGCGGCATTTATATACTTGCGTCTAGGCCGCAAATATTCAATGTACTCATTCCAGATATTCTCAAGCAATGCGTGCATGCTTATGTGAATGCTGCTGGACAAAATTTTTTTGCATATATCAATGGCAAGTTTTGAAGCAATATCACCATTGCCGTTTCCTCCAACTCCATCAGCTATTGCAAAATAAATACCGTCATGATGCAAAAAGGGCAGCATCAATGAGTCTTCATTGGTTTTCTTCCCTTGTTTAGGTATGGAAAAATAATCGTATTGATAATTATTCAGTGATGAGTCTGTGGACATTATGCGGTCCTATTTTTAGGGAGCTGCAGCATTGGGATACTCTTTCTTCAAGATTAACACCGAGTCTGATTGCGGCGTTTTTGATTTTTAGTGCTACAGAATTTGAAATATTTTGCCCAGCTAGCTCAATAAACAGTTCCTCAACATAAAATCGATTGTGTGTTACACCGAGTTCTAAAATGGCAACAGTAACAAGTGCCTGACCGTCTTCATCCGCGTTGGCATGCAAATTTTTTGCGCGATCTGCCAATTTATCGCAATAGCTGAATGAAAAACCATTACTTGAAATATAGACACAAAAATTTTCGAGAAGTTTAGTGAAATGTGGTTCAGAGAGAGCTTTAATTGTATCTATTAAATTAGGAGTTAAGTGTTTAAAGAAATTTTCCTGAAATGAAGTATCAGAGCTTAACAAATCTACATGCTTAATTATTTGAGAAATGTCACTGATGTTCTCATCAACGACTTGTTGCAGTGCTGCAAGGGCAGGTAGTCTTAGGGAGTCTTCTGATGTGCTACTAAGTGCAGTCGACAATGCAGAACGTATTTCTGAAACACTACTGTAACGTAGCTCGCGCTTCAAAAAAGTGCATCGCTGGATAACTGCTCCAATCGGCCCTTCTGCTGTAAGCTCTGCGCATGGAACTCTAGGTCTACCAAAGAAAATATCAAAGAGTATCGCGCCAAATGAGTAAAAGTCTGCTCGGTAATCTGCATTTTTCAAATCAGCAAAGCACTCTGGGGCAGAATAGTTTTGGGTACCCCCCCACATGCCAGTCTGTGTTAGCGTGCTTGTATTAGCCGTGTTTGGGACATCTAATAGCCCAAAGTCGGAAATTGCGGCAATATTCTGGCCGTTAGCAGTTTCAAAAATAAGGATGTTTTGTGGTTTTAGGTCTCTATGTGAATAACCCTTTTCGTGTATGGCTTCTAAGCCTGCAAGAACATCGAATATGAAGGAGGGTGGAAGTGGTTTGGGGTAATCGAAAAGCGTGCATATGGCGGCAGGCATCACATAGCTTGGAGGTGTAGTATCTAGGCATGGTTCATAAATAGGTACTATGTTGGGATGTTCAAAGCTGCTTTGATACTTAACCTCGCGTCTAAATCTCCTTGAAAGCTGTAAGTCCGTCAATGTCTTTTTTGCGTAGTAGGTGTTGTTCGGTGTGCAAAATATTTCGACTTTCGCGGAGCCGCCGTTGAAAGTTCTCATTAAAATGTCCATTTGTACTTCTCCCTAATATCGGATCGATTGAAGAGAACGGGTGTCGCACACATAACAAGGTAATTAAGCAAAAAAGCCCTTACGTCTGTTCAACGTAAGGGCTTATATTATCTGGTTGCGGGGGCAGGATTTGAACCTACGACCTTCGGGTTATGAGCCTTTCAAGTATTTGATTTTTAAAAATCCTACCCAACCCAATCGGCTATTATAGTCTTTAATGCTGGTGTATTGCAAAAAAAATTGTCGGGTGTATAATTCTGTATACCTTAGCCAAATATTGGCTAGTTTAAGTCGCCGGGTAGGAATAGGGTAGCCCCAATTTTGCGTAATTCTCTCGTATTTTGCTGGCTCATTAGGCGTTCCCTGCTGCTAGTCTATGGGCTATCTAGCTGGAACATAAAATTGGTAAATTTAGCGTGGTTGAAACAGCGTGTAATTTGGACTTACGTTTAAGCCAGGCAATAGATTCGGGAAAATTCAAACAAGAAGATGGCCTTATGCTCCATCTGTATTGCGAGGATCGCATGAGCAATTTTCATATTAATACGGAACAACCTGTTCCTTTAAAGTGCCTTGTTTGTGGGTGTGAAGATTTTGATCTTTCTATTCAAAGAAAATTAAAGTCCCCACCAAAATGCACTTGTGTAAATGAAATTACAATAAGATATGATTATAACCGTTATACGTGCAAAAATTGTGGCTTCATAATGAATTTTAATACTAAAAACATTCCGAAAATGGACTGTAGGGAATGATAAGGATGGTCTTAATATAACGCTCCCGGAGGGTTGCTTGTGGCAAGCAAGTACACACGCGTTCACGCTAACAAGTTTGAAGGTGTTTACTGCTACGAGAGCAAGACCAAGCTCTTTGATGGCAAGCCGGACCGCTGCTTTGTTATCACTTTTAAAATCGCTGGCCGCAAGATATGGGAAAAGGTCGGTTGGAAAAGCAAGGGGATCACGCCAAAGGTGGCAGATGAATTCCGTTCTCGCCGCATTCAGGAGATATTCCTTGGTGCGCCTGTACTGACCGCCAAAGATCGCCGTGTAGAGGCAGAAAAGCGCAACCGTTCCATAGGCGACCTTGCCTCTTTGTATTTTGAAGCCAAAGGGGCCAGCCTTAAGGGCTATCGCACTGACCTGAATCGTTATGAAAAGCATATCCTCCCGCTGTTTGAGAAAAGGCGCGTCCCTGACCTCACGCATCCAGACATGGAGGAGCTGAAAAACAGCATGGGCGATTGCGCTGATGCAACCAAATGGAATGCCCTTGAGTTGTTGCGGCGTATTATCAACTATGGCTCAAAATGCGGCTATTGCCCACCTCTAGCATTTACAATCGAAATGCCGCGCCGTGATAATGAACGAGTGGAATATTTGACTCCTGAGCAAACGTCAGCCCTTTTTGGCGTAATGGCTGATTGGCCTAATCAGGAAGCATGCCGCATGCTCAAGCTTGCCTATTTTACAGCTATGAGAAAGGGAGAGATTTTTGGGCTACAGAATGCCGACTTGGACTTTCAATTTGGGTTCATCCGTTTGAATAACCCCAAGGGCGGCAAAAGCGTTTCTATCCCCATGAACAATGCGGCAAGAGAGATCTTGCTCCAGCAGCAAGCGTTCAAGGACGAGCGCGGCGTTGATAGCCCATACCTTTTCCCCGGTAAGGGTGGAGTGCGGCGAGTAGAATGCAATGCTGTTGATCGCATCAAGGTGGCAGCCAAGCTACCTGCAAGCTTCAGAATCTTTCATGGTTTGCGCCACCATTTTGCTGTTACGCTCGCCAACTCAGGCAAATTTACTCTAGATGTGCTAGCTGAAATGCTTACCCATAAAAGCACCGCAATGACAAAGCGTTATGGTCAATTCTTGCCTGATACCTTGCGCAAGGCCGGGAACTGCGCAATGGAGCTTTTACAGCCGGGATGCAATGGGTGATCTTATGGCGCGGCACGAAGTCATTTATTTTGACACGGAGTTTACCTGTTTTAGCAATCCAGAGTTGCTCTCGCTTGGAGCCATAAGTACTTCTGGGTGTGAGTTTTACGCCGAAGTTGCCCCGATTCCTTTTGATGCTTGCTCAGATTTTGTGAAAGCCCATGTGCTGCCTAAATTCACAGGGCCACAATTCTCGCGTGAAGATTTGGCATCACGTTTTCTGTCGTGGCTTGGCAATGTTGGAAAACCTGTCGTCCTGCTGTCAGACTCTCAATATGATCGTGATCTCGTAAACTCTTTGTGTGGGGGGTATCCGCTACCCATACCGGGAGGGCATCGTTGTGTATGGCAACCGCTGCCCGGCGTTGTTGCCGATAACTCTCATCATGCGCTTGAAGATGCACGTGGTCTTCGCCAAACGTTCAAAGCTCTTTGTGTTTAGTCGTAGCCTTCAGGAGTTGTCTGTATGGCAATGCAGAGCAAAAAAACACAAGTGATGTTTGCGGATGCAATACAGATTCACTTCCCTGAATGGGATGCGGGAGCTGTGTATGGAAATGTTCTTGGAGCAATGTTGTATCCTGACCTTGGAAGTAAATGGAAATCATTTGTGATACGTATGCAGTTAGAGCAAAAGGGATTATCAAAAAAAGAACGTCAAGAAGAATACAGCTCTTTTCAATGTGCGCAAGACCTCGCAAGCCTGCATGTGTATCTTTCTGATTCTGATAACTTGCAAAAAATTCTTTTCAGTGAGCAAACAAACACGCCTCAAAATGAATTCGACGAGAAAAAACATCGTGGGCAATTTGTTGGCAAAATACTAAGAACAGCGTGTCGTAACAAAGTATCTGTCCATAAGTCTTTTGATATTTTAGCAAAGGGGGAAGATGCGATTGAAATAAAGAATGGAAGAAAACTAAAGCAAATATCACGCAGCTCATTTTCAAACAGGATATGGAAAGAGTTTAGCCCGGTGGCGCATTACTGGGCAGCATACGAGTTTTTTAGCTCCGCCGATGGTTCGTGGGAGTGTCCTCCTCCATACAGATACCCTGATCAGCATTTTTTTTCGAAAGAGCGGTTCGATGCAGGTAAACCTAACGGCTTTAGAGGTTTTTTGCTGGTGGCCGACAGTTATTTGAAGTGGGCTACATCTTTTGTCCCCCCTACCCATGCTCAAGGCAAAACACTGATGGAAATGCGGGAGAGCGTGTACTTTTACCATCCCTATTATGAAATTGTGTAAAAGTGAGGCCTTCAAACCGCTTTGGTGATGCCTTCAGGCTTTCATTGTGTTTTCCTGTACGAAACTTAACCCCGTACAGGAGAACACTATGCCATTCACTCAGCCTAAAGGCGGCTATAATACTCTTGATGCCGCCGCCTATTTAAATCTCAGTCCAGGAACCCTTGAAGTGTGGCGCTGCCTTGGCAGAGGGCCGCGCTATTGTAAAGTCGGGCGGCGCGTTATCTACCGCCGGGAAGACTTGGATGCCTATCTGGCAATGCGCACGGTGGAGACGCGCGACACCGCAGAAGTGTTGCGAGGCCGCCATGTCTGAGCCCCTCAACGCTATCGTCACTTGTCCCCCAGACCTGTTACCGGCAGCGATTGGCGAAAGTAATACAACAAAATCCGTTCAAGGTGAGATGCTAGACGGCCTATCAGTTGGGCATGCGTGTAGTCACCCATGCGTGAATGTCATTATTCAACTGAACGGACGCGGTCACGCATACCCGCATGCACATCCGGGCGCACGTGAGGAAGAAGCCTTGCCGTGTCCTTTGGGGCTTTCTTTTGTGTGGATAAAGGTTCTCGCGATGCTTGGGCTAGTGAGCAATCAGGTCATTCCATACAAACGACTAGCTCAGCAGTTCTTAGAGTTGTGCGGCATCAAAAAAACCCCAGAAGCTATGCGAGGCATTGTATTCCGCTTGGGGGTGCACGGTTTTTTGCAGCACCGTCAGGCACGCCATGGCACAATTCGTGGAGTCTGGATCACACTTCAAGCGGAAAGACTTTGTCCTCATATGCCAGTGCCACGCATATCACGCGAAGGCATGCAACATGGCATTCCACAAACCATGCATGTTTTCCCTCTAGATAAGATAGGAAGAAGTGAAGATTCTACTATCTCTTGTTGCACGCACACCCCTTCTTCCCTTTCGTCCTTTACCGCTGAAGATATGGCCTTTCATTGGCCTGAATTGGTGCGCATGGGGTTTGGGACAGAGCAGGTAGGCCAAATTGTTTCACGCTTGCGCCAAATGAACAAAGACACAGGCGGGTTGCTTCAGGGGCTGACGCATGCTGAGTGGGAACTGGCTCACGGTTGCATGCGCGACCGAAATGGTAATGAGGTCAGTAGCCCTCTCAATTGGGTTTTCAAAATTCTTGCCAACCAAGGCTACTACCCGCGCCCTAAAGGATACGTATCACCAGAAGAACAGGCTGAGAAGGATGCCTTAGAAGAAAGTCGGCGGCTGGAAGAAATACGCAAGGAGCGAGTGGACGAAGCGCGTGCCAAGTGGTTTGAAGGCCTTTCCATGGAAGATCGGCAGCGCATTTCCGGCGTAGACCCCAAGCTTTGCACGCCAAATCACCCGAAGGTGCGCGTCTATTTTAAAAAGCAAGTGTGGGAAAATTTGAGCAATCCAACGCCAGAGGGCAGTTATGAATAGCTGTGGCTATTTTGTTGAGCCAGCCTACCCGTTGTGTCCACGCTATCGCGTGACCACTTCCGGGGCTGGCGAGGGCGTGCCGCCCTTCGATCCCTGCAAAGCATAAACGCCTACAACAAGGAAGTGCCTATGCCTCGTAATGCAGTCATTAAGGTGCGCGTGACGGAAGAGGAAAAAGCCATCATGGAGGACAAGGCGCTTGCATGCGGGTGTACACTTTCTGATCTAGTTCGCCAGCGCATGCTGAATTGCCGTTTGCGGCAAACGCCAGAAGAGAAGGAACGCCTGCGGCTGTTGGGCCAAGCCGGGAACAACATCAACCAACTAGCTAGGTGGGCGAATATTCATAAGGGGCATATCGCCACGGTGGAGGTTGTGTTGCGATTGGAGGCACTTTGGCTTGCCTTTACTCAGGCCGATGAGCGCCCTCGCGAGGATACGTCATGTACATAAAACTGTTCCCGCATGGAAAAGGAGCCGGGGGCGCAGCTATCAACTATCTATTGCGGCTCGACTATCCCGGTCGCAAGGAATGCCCGCCGGAAGTATTGCGTGGAGATCCAGCTTTGACCCGCGCCTTGATTGATTCACAAGACAGGCAATGGAAATTTTCTGCGGGAGTGCTGTCCTGGGGGCCGGAGGATGCGGTTACGCCAGAACAGGAAAGCCGTCTGATGGATGATTTTGAAAACACGGCATTTGCAGGGCTTGAACCCGATCAGTTCAGCATTCTTTGGGTTCGGCACAGCCACGCTGGCCATCATGAACTTCACTTTGTAACACCACGCATGGAGTTGAGTACAGGCAAGGCGCTAAACGCTTTTCCTCCAGGTTGGCAAAAGGATTTTGATGTTCTTCGCGATTTGTATAACTGGCGGGAAGGCTGGACACGTCCTGATGACCCGGAACGAGCGCGTGTGAGAACTCCTGACCATGCGGATATAACGTATGCGCGACTCAAAAGGTGGGGCAAGGATTTATCCAAGAAAGATGAAAGGTGCAGCATTCGGGATACGCTGACCGACTATCTGATTGCTCGAATTGAGCACGGTTCCGTCACCTCTCGCTCCGAGTGCATTACTGCAATTCAGGAACTTGGTTTGACCGTTCCCAGGCAAGGGAAAGATTATATCACGGTAGAAAATCCTGAATCGGGGCAACGTGTGCGGTTGAGAGGGGGGATTTATCATGCAGATTGGCGAATTGAACCATCGTGCTCAGAAAAGGCTGGAACAAGAGAAGGAAGAACTGGAGCGGCTTACAACCCAGACCTTGCAGAGCTTGCAAGCCAGCTTGAGCGAGTATGCGAGCGCCGCGCTGGCTACAACGGAGAACGCTATTACCGACCATTGCCAAGCGTTATCAGAAAAGATGAACAAAGATTTATTCCTAATGGAAGGGCGCTATCATCTACTGGGATGGGCAATGCTCAAAGGATGGCTTTGCCATCTGCTGTTGGGCCTTGCCTTATTGATTGGAGTCACTGGCGGCAGTTGGGTTTTGACTTCGTATCTCGCTCGCGAAGTGAAGCAGCTTCGCCAAGAGATCAGTTCGTTAGACCAGGAAAAGAAGGAAGTGATGGGAACACTGGCAGCCATGCAGAACAAATCTTGGGGGTTAACCCTGCACAGCGATCAGAATGGACGGTTCATTGTCCTGCCACTGGGCAGCAAAGCCAGCACTGGCTGGACGATGGGAAAGCAAACCGCAATCAAGGTGGAGTGAATCATGACCGAACTACAAGCTATCCTGAAAGAAGCCTTGGCACGTTGGGAAACGGAAAATCACAAGTCAATGCGTCAGCAGGGGCAGCGATTGGAACAGCTTCAAACAGAGATGCAATCGGTTCGAGAGAAGCAGAAAGAATACGATTATTGCATGAAGCGCTTGAACGACTTATCCAGCTCTCTGGAAAAATTATTGCCCAAATTGACAGCCTGCTTGCACGACGAAAACAAATGAAGGAGGTTGAAAATCGTCGTATACTCCAGGGCAAAGATGAAAAATTTGTTGTTCATGGCGGTCAGTCTCTTGGCATATAGAGATGATTGAAGAATCAGGATATAATGAGAGTCTCCCGAATTTAATAAAATTTTAGTGCAAGTCTAACGGTTAATCAACTCAAGGCGTCCTGCCCGTTAGGAAAGGTACTTTGAATCTCTTTTATCGAATGCAGGGCGAGTTCCTTCCAGTACATCTACAACATGCTTGTTTATCTCAGGGTTTTCAATCGCCCCACATGTAAAAATTACTTCGGAATCAACTTCCTTTTTTATTTCTGCATAAATAATTTGTTCAGAATCGCACACAACAGCCAAATTCGGGTTATGTGTAACCATGATTATCTGTCGTCTATTTTTCGCGTCTCTAATGCATGGGACGAGGTTTTTATAAATTGTATGGTTATCGAGATTGTCTTCAGGTTGATCAAGTATGAGTGGAATTTGCTCTTGATCAATGAGGAGATAAAAAATTAAGAGTAAATTGCCTCTTTCACCAGGGGATAATTGCTCTAATTCTTTTCCTGCCCAACTCAAATTGTAGATTGGTTGAAGGTAGTCAAAAGAAAATATGTAATCATAGACTTCAGAGATGCTAATGCCCTTGACTAGCTGGCTACTCACATCATCTTGCGGGACATTGGAGCGAATATCAATTTTGAGAAGACGCGTTACTTCTTCAGCAAAGCTGATTGCTTGTTCCGCAGCATTAAAATCTATTTTGATGATTGCATCCTCAAGCTTGTTTCTCCCCGCTTCTTTTCCATAAAAGGATCCAGCTCTTCCCTGGTCGATCATTGCCAAAAATCGTTCAGAGCAGCCTTGATCTGCTATTGAGACAGTAAACTCGAGCTTGAATTGTTGTTGCTGAGCTAGTTGATGTTTTTTTATGAAGGACTCAACGGCAGAATAGTACCGTGCATATTTATCACGTAATGATGCTTTTTTAGAAAAAATTTCTTCCGAAATCTTTTTTCTCTGTTCAAATAAGTCCTTTAATTTGTCCGGAGTAGTAGCTAAATTCTTAATTTTGCAGTGAATAAACCTGAGAGTCTCTGGAGTTTTCTTGTCTCCAACTATACTTTTTATTTGATTTTTCCATTCTAGCCTGTCGTTGATGTAGTTTTGATAAATACGATCAGGTTCACTCAATTTATTAATGAGATTTTTTAACTCTTCAGTCTTTAATAAAAGCTGATGTGCAGTTGATCCAACAATGTTTATATCTGTACTGTCTTTTAAATATTGTTCATTTTTTATTTCAATTGTTGTTAATTGTTTTATAGGTGTGTCATCAATTTTTAACGTTATAATGTCATCAATGTTTAACTCAAGTTCAGAAAACTCTGGAGATTCTGATTTAAAGCTATCAAATCGAATCTTAAAATTGGTAAGTCTTTCTTGTAATTTCTGAAGCTTTGCTAATCTGATTTTACATAAGCGCAATTTATTTTTATTATCGGAGTCTTGATGCGTTAATACTTGAACTTCAGCCTTTGTGCGTTCGATTTTTTCCGAAATGTCTGACACAAAATTTTTGCTTTCAACGTTTTTACTTGGATTTGAGATGAAAGGGGGTTTTTTTGATAGAAGCACAAGATATTCATTGACCTTTAAATCAAAAGAATTGTTGAGCCGGATCTGATTTGAAGTAGATATCTCTTGTTCAAAAGTTGAAATATTTTTGTTCACCTTGCTGAGGCGATTTTTGATCTCATGTATTGCGTCGAGAGTTTCGTTCGCAACATAACTAACAAGGCCATCTAATGTATTTGTGCCAAGTTTCTCATCGTCAGGAATATGGGAATAAATTACTTTTTGAAGTTCATTTTGAAATCTTTCTTTGCCATCATATTCATTGCATAATTCTTCCAAAAAACTTTGTGGTATATATTTTACACGTTCAGAATCTAAAAAATTTACGTCTTTCGCGAGGTTAATAGATTCAGATTTTTCTCCAGAAAGCCAAGTTAACTGCGCGTGAAAGTGAGCAGCCTTTCCATTTTTTTTATGACGAAATTTTTGTTTATTAAGAAAGCTGAAGTCTTCTTCCTTGTGGTGACTATTGCCAAGTAATGCTAGAATGTCCGCGAGTGCGCTTTTGCCGTTTCCTTTGTTACCGATTATAGAGACAAGGCCTGGATTGAGCTCAAGGGAACATTTGTTAAACCATTTTTGTGCCAAGTTTGAATCTGTATTTTTTTCAATTGTCACAGATTGGATATAGCACGTTGGGAACGCCTGAGTACGTTGAAGTGCAGGCGGCAGCTCCCCCAAGTAAACTCGTTCCTCTGGTTCGCTGATGACTTGTAAGAGTCCCTTGAAGGTTGAGTCGCATTTCATCCAGCAGGGCAGTCTTAGTGTATAAGATCGGATATCATGATTGTCAGAGCCCGAGACTAAGGGGTGGCACAAGCCAGTTGTGGGGAAGACAATGGTCTTATAGTCCGTGACATGTTTATCCTTTGTTACATCGAGCAAGTTGACATTTGTTTTTAGAAATTCAGTTTTGAAAGCGCGCTGGCACCAATCCTTATTTCCAATTGTCTCGAACGAGCCGCTTCTACCGCAGCCTGCATGAATTGAAAGTAATCCACGCTTGCTTCTGATAAATTCGATGAATGCTTCATGCTTAGTATAGCTACTCTCTAATTTACGTTTATCCTTGAGGTCTTCTTTGTAAATTTCGGTTAGCCCGCACAGCTCATTGCTCAATCTTTTTATATCAAGTTCCTCTGAAAATATTCCAATCATGTGTACTGCGTCGTCGCCCAAGTCTGTTCGGACTTCAACACCCGGCAAAAAAGTTATTGTGCCATTTGATGCTTCCCGCAGAGATTGAATGTATTCTGCATCAATAAAATAGTGATCGGTGATGGCAACAAGAGAGATGCCCTCAGAGGTAAGTTTTTGGATTGTTTCTTCTGGAGATTGAGCACGATATTGATGGTCAAATGAAATTGGAGTGTGAAAATGTAAATCGCATTTTTTCCATGTAGAACCCATTTTACAATTTTTCATTTCGGTCAAGTCCTGTGTATTTTATATGCGATGAGCTACGATTAGCTAGGTATATCGTCCTAGCTAATCGTAGGGAGTAATCTCAGTCTGGTATCCCATAATCTCGTCCAGAAAAACCTGAGAGTAAGTGTTTAATAGAAGTGTTGACCCAGGAGAAGGCTTCATGAAGGACGGGTGTTTCTCCAGAGATTGAGCCTATGTGTCCCTGTGTATCAAAATTGGGCGGACTCTTGAAACCGTGCCAGTAGAAATTTCTGGTGGGGCGATTGAATTTGTGTAGCTGGCTTATAATATCATCACATAGTGATATATCTATTGGAGGAGGGGTGTCGGTAAACTCAACATCGGCGCCAGCTTCATTCCAGGTAAAGACAGGTTTGCAGTAGTAGTGAAAGCGCTGTTTGTTGTTTGCTGGGGAAAGATAGACTGAAAACCGTAATGGTAGCTGGTTATAAAGGTCGATTTCTTTTTTTACTAATATAAAACTTGTTTCTATAATCTCTTTAAATAGAAGTTGAACTCTATTATAGAATTCGCTGATAAATAAAGAAATATTGTCTGGTTGCGAACTGTATGTATCTGTATCCGGTACAATGTCACGCCACCAAATGTTGGGTGTTGTCTTCCCCGATGCCTCTAAAATTGAAATATCTTCTAGCATTTCTGTGATCGAAAATAGATACTTACTCGGCGTGAGGTAGGCATGTTTACGTTTATATTTATGTAGGGTTCTCTTTAATTGTGTAAAGTTGTGATGTGGAGAAATTTGTATTCTATAGATGTTGCTTAAAAACCGTATTCTGCTGATGAGACGTTCATTAGCAAGGTGTGACCCGCCGATTAAAGATCTCCTTGAGATAGCTTTGATAAGGTGCTTGCGAAGAAGGTCGAATCCTAAAATTCTTCCACTATCTAATCTGAGTCTTGAACGTAATAGATTTACATAATTTTTTGTGAATTGTGGAGAGGTTAATTGTATATTGCTTGCATTATTGTCTTCCTTAGGGTGTATAGAGTAGAATAGTTCAGATGTGTTTTTGTATAATGCGCCAGAAATAGTAATATCTGAAGCTGGTTCTTCGCAAAGGGATTCAAGAATAATATGTTTAATAGGATCAAAGAAGAATTTTAGAGGTGATGTTATTCCTTTATATATATCGTCTAGATACAAATTTGAATGATCATCATCATTAATTAAAGCGTTTTTTGTCGTATCGAATCTGTACCGTAGGGTATTGATATACGACTTTATGCCTAGAGATTTAAATTGTTCCCATAGGGCTAGCTGTGCTTCTCTTGTTTTAAGCAGAGACATCAAGATTACAACAAAAAAAGAGTCATCATTGACGGCGGCGACTTGTAGATCTTTTGAAATATATGTTTCGTTGTTGTCTGCTATGTTTTTTGCTTTAAAATAGTCTACTAACGCATCATGCTGAAGATGTAATAATGTATTTGTTTGTATGATTACTCCATCCGTTATTAATTCATCAAAAATTTGTATCGCAATATTTTCTGTCATAAGAATTGATAAAAACTTTTTTCTATCAATCTTATAATCTACTGAATTAACCGATAGGAGTATTAGGGCTTTTTCTTTTGTGATTACATTTGTAATTCTTTCAAATCTTGAATGTAAAAGGCTGTCTGTCCAGGAAATAAACAACTCTTCAATTCTAGTTGGGTATTCATGATGTTTTTTATAGTGTTCTAATGATAGGCGTAATATTAAAGGTGTTCCACAGAGAACTTGAAGCGGTTCAGGCATGTTGTGGTAGAAATATTTTTGTAATCCATTTGAATTTCCATAAAGTTCACATAGTGCACATCTCTCGGTGTCATTCAGCGGCTGAAGATACAATCTAGGAAGGTTAATGTTAGAGGTAATACGTGAAAAGATAAATATTTGAGAATGGGGGTAATCTCGGATAATGTTATTGAATTCAGTTTCGAGAAAATTTTTTTTGGTAATATCGGTTGTGTCGAAGTCGTCACATATTAGTAATAGTCCTTGAGTGAGTAGGATGCTGAGAAATTGAGACTTTGTTATATGTGGGCAGTGCGAACTTAAGCGCGAAAATATGAAGTCTGTCATGCGCTCGTTGGTATTAATTACGTCGCGTATTGAAATTTCGATTGGAATTTTTTTATAATGGCCTGATTTGTGGCTATTTATCGCCTTGCTGTAGAGGCTCTTGGCTAATGAAGTTTTGCCATATCCAGAAGGGGCAATTATAATTGCTCCTTTGGTGAATTCATTAAGAAGTTTGGCTGACTGTGTGAAGCTTTTATGGTCCTCATCACTAGTTAGCCTTCTTTCGGTGTAGAATTTATCAGACGTGTTTCGTATGTTTTCATGTAAAATATAATCATCCACATCATAGTTTGTAGAAATTGGATTCTTTATTTTGCTGTTTACGCAAAATTTCCAGGCAGATTCTTTGGAAAGTACCTTTTCTATGAGGCTTCTTTTTTGGCCTACATCTGTTACAAAGCATTCGATAACCAATGTACTGATGTCTGCGGGTTGGCGCTGCCAAATTTGAAGTTTTATTCCATTTGTAAGGATAATATAAGGTGCGCGTAAAATACGTGCATATGTTTCTGCTTGTGGCAAAGCATCATCGAGCTCTTCTTTGGGCGATTTTGCTTCAACTACAATCAAAGAGGTGGAGGCATTTGTATCAGGGCCATAGAATGCAACATAGTCTGCCTCATGCTTTCTCCCCCTTTTCTTCCGTCCTTCTTGGAATTCGATGGGGTGTTTAGCCTTGATGTCCGATTCTTCAAAGCCGAGAACGCGCAATAGAGGATAAGCGACGTGCTGTTCGACGCTGGCTTCATTTGTTAGCTTTGGCGTTGAGCTGACAGTTTCCCAAAACATATTTGATCCACCTTCGATGTGCTTATGGTGGTATCTTAAATCAACTTTTTTCTTATAGTGAGGGAGGGTAGGAATAGGGTAGGACAAATAAAAAAGCCCTTACGGCTCGTCTCCGTAAGGGCTTGAATTATCTGGTTGCGGGGGCAGGATTTGAACCTACGACCTTCGGGTTATGAGCCCGACGAGCTACCGAGCTGCTCCACCCCGCGACACGTGCAGCGTTTCTCGCTGCGAGAACAGATATGTAAGCGCTTGGCCTCTGACTGTCAAGAAAATTTGTAAAATTCTTTTGGTCTGCCGCGTTCATATCCGTTTGTCCTTGCCTTAAATCCGCATTAGGCGCTGTTTTGCGCCTTTTGTGCATGACGAAATTATTTTTGTTTTGCGTGGGCAGCATCGTTTGTGCCTTCCGCATCCCTATTGTAGCTTTCTTCCGCGCAGAATTTGCAGCTTTAATCTGCTGAAATATATAGTACGCTTAATTCTATTTCTGGTAAATACGCATGTGGCCATTTATCTTGTCGAATTTAACTCTTTTTACGTTAATCATAGTAGAAACATATTAAATGTGGGTCGTAGCGTGCTCATTTTATAGTGTTATTTGTTAGTGTTGGCTCTTTTGCCTCCGCAATTTGCCTCAGCTCAAATTTTAGCCTTCCCTATTAATATCCAGCGCTGCCCTGTAGTTCCTGCCTTCGGTTTGA
Organism: Desulfovibrio desulfopostgatei; assembly: GCF_053570645.1. Taxonomy (NCBI): domain Bacteria; kingdom Pseudomonadati; phylum Thermodesulfobacteriota; class Desulfovibrionia; order Desulfovibrionales; family Desulfovibrionaceae; genus Desulfovibrio; species Desulfovibrio desulfopostgatei. The sequence continues at coordinate 57,848 of NZ_JBRBQS010000002.1, forward strand.
ATTTATCGCTCCCTCCATAGCTGTCCATCCACCATCCGCCCCTCGCGCAACGCCCCGGTGATTGCAAACAGGCCCGCGCGGGGCTAAACTTCGGCTGTCAGCGCCGCCTTGCGTTTTGCAGGGCGACCCGCCGCATCAAATCCTTCGGATGTTTCGCCATGCTCACCCTTGTTCTGGCCGTTGTCATTGCTGTTGCCGTTTCCTTTACCTGTTCGCTGCTTGAGACGGTGCTGTACTCCCTTTCGTGGTCAACCATCGAGCGACTGCGCAAGTCCGGCAGCAAGTCCGGCGAGCTGCTGTATGCCCTGCGCACCCAGGTGGATAAACCCATTGCCGCCATCCTTACGCTCAACACCATTGCCAACACCGCCGGGGCCACGGTGGCGGGCGCGGCCTTTCTGGCCGTGTACGGGCCGGAATACATGTCGATTTTTGCCGTGGGCTTTACGGTGCTGATTCTGACAATGGGCGAAATCCTGCCCAAGAATCTGGGCGTGACCAAGGCGGAGCCGCTCGGCGTAATGCTCGCCCGCCCGCTTGCCATCATGGTCAAGCTCATGTCGCCCCTGCTGTGGGTTACGAGCATGATAACCCGCCTTGTGTCCCCGCCGCCTGCTGGCCCGGTCATTTCTGAGGACGACATCCGCGCCGTCACCAGTCTTTCGCGTCAGGCGGGGCGCATCAAACCCTATGAAGAAGCCTTTATCCGCAACGTGCTGGCGCTGGACCAAAAGCGTGTGCGCGAGATCATGACCCCCCGCACGGTGGTTTTTGAGCTGCCGGACGACCTCACCGTGGAGCAGGCCTACACAGACCAGCGCACCTGGCATTTCAGCCGCATACCCGTGTACGGCGACAATAACGAAGACATCGTGGGCGTGGTGGAGCGCCGCACCCTGGGCCGCTGCATCAACGAGGGCCGCAAAGATGTGACCCTCAGCAAGATCATGAGGCCGGCGCACTTTATCCTTGAGAACCAGACGCTTGACGTGCTACTGCACGATCTGCTCAAGGCCCGCGTGCATCTTTTTGTGGTGCTGGATGAATACGGAGGGCTTGCTGGCGTGGTGTCGCTGGAAGACGTGCTGGAAGAAATCCTCGGCAGCGAAATTGTGGACGAAAGCGATAATGTGGATGATCTGCGCGCGCTTGCGCGTCAACGGCGGCGCGAACTGAGCGTCAACCGTCAGGGCTGATCTGCTGCCTTGTCCTGTGCTGCGCCCGCCATGTCCGGCTTGCAAAATCGGCGTGCCGCATTTTCGCGCCATCTGAAGCGGCTTGGGCAGCGAGGAATAATTGTATTATCCCTTGCGGCATAAATCTTATTGCAGTAGTATGATAAGACGCAGGCCACATTCTGCCTTGCCTGTGTGCTTATGCGTGCGCTTGTGCGGATGCCGCTCGTGCTTGTCTGCTGATGCAGTTATGTGCGCCCGCACACAAAGCTTGCAGCAAGTGTGACCGCAATCACAGAACTCGCGCCCCAAGCTGCGTTATACTTCTATTAAAAATAATTCCTATCTTGTCAGCAGGTGTAAAATAGCGTAAGGTTTTGAGCAATCAGGGCCGGGCGGCCCAGGGCAAAAGCCCCAGCCCGGCAGGTTCGGTCTGCGCGCCCCTGCGGCGCAACAGGCCGAAGGTCATGGCCCCTTTCGGGCAGCACCAAACATGACCCAATGTTTCAGGAGAAACGCATGGCCCGCAAAAAAAACACTGGCATCTACATAGCCGCGCTGCTGCTCTTTTTGGGCGGGGTGGGCTATCTTGCATATTCCGGCTTTTCTGAAAACAGCGTGTATTTTCTGAACGTGTCGGAAGCCAAGGCCGCAACGCCCGAAAAACTCGTGGCTGCGCGGCTTTTTGGTACTGTGGCCGAAGACGGCATTGAGAAGCACCGGGGCGCGCCCGGTGTGGATTTTCGCCTTGAAGACAAGGACAACGCCAGCCAGACCATCCAGATAAGCTACTCCGGCGCGGTGCCGGATACCTTCAAGGCTGGCGCGGAAGTTATTGTTGAAGGCGGCATGGGGCCGGAAGGCCGCTTTCAGGCCAAGACGCTCATGACCAAATGCCCCTCCAAATACCAGAAAGAGAACCGCAATAGCTGAGCCTGCTCAGCGGCATTGCCGTTTGCGAGTGCGATTGGCCTGACTGCCCTTCGCCCTGTCAATAGTTGCGGGCCATATGCGGGCCACGGTCGCGGGCTTTCCCTGCAAAGATGGCCGGGTTTCAGTTCAGTGCGCAGAGCCGTAATCGGGCACCCGATGCCCAAACGATAGCAACGCCCCGCCCTGCGGCGGGCCGCCCCCTCAGCGGGATAAAGGAGTCTTATGTACGTTTTTGCCTTTGCCCTTCAACTGGTGGCCCTGCTGGCCGCACTTGGCGGCTGTGGTCTGGCCCTTCTGCAACTGTGGCAAAACCGGGAAGACTCCCTCGCCGTGGTGGAAAAAGCCCACCTCGTTATCAGCGGCGCGCTCTTGCTGGCCTCGGCCCTGCTGCTGCACGCCCTGTTCTGGAACGACTTCAGCGTGGCCTACGTTGCCAGCTATACTGACCGCGTACTGCCCGTATTTTACCGCCTCACGGCCTTCTGGGCCGGGCAGCCCGGCTCCATGCTCTTCTGGGCGCTGGCTGTGGGCCTGAGCGGCAGCGCCTTTGCCCTCACGCGGGCCTACAGAAACCTCAGCCGCCCCACGCGCCTGTGGTACTGGAGCTTTTTTTACATCATCATGGGCTTTTTTGCCCTCATCCTCACCAGCTGGAGCAATCCCTTTGTGCTGCAATCGCCTGTTCCGGCAGACGGCAACGGCCTGAACCCCCTGCTCCAGAATCCCGGTATGATCTTTCATCCGCCGTTGCTGTTCCTTGGTTACGGCGGCTTTGCCGTGCCTGCCTGTCTGGCGCTGGCCCAGTGTCTTTCGGGGCAGAGCAGCAGCGAAGGCTCGTGGTTCCGCCTTTCGCGGCCCTTTATCATTCTGGCGTGGCTGTTCCTTACGGCGGGCATCGTGCTTGGCGCATGGTGGGCCTACATGGAGCTTGGCTGGGGCGGCTACTGGGCATGGGACCCAGTCGAAAACGCATCTCTGGTGCCCTGGCTTATCGCCACGGCCTCGCTGCATACCCTGATTGTTGAAGACCGCCGGGGCAAGCTTGGGCGCGTCAACGTTGCCATGATGGTGCTCACCACGGTTTCGGCCTTTTTTGCCACCTACCTCGTGCGCAGCGGCGTCATTGATTCCGTCCACGCCTTTGGCGACGGCAGCGTGGGTACGCCCCTGACCATCTTTGTGCTGGGCGGCCTTGTCATTGCCCTGTGGATTCCCTTTGCCACGCCCAAAACCGGCAAACCCCTTGCCGGGCTTGAAAGCCGCGAGGGCTTCCTGACCCTTGTGGCCTGGGTGCTGCTGGCGCTTGCCGTGATTATTCTGGTTGCCACCATGTGGCCTGTCATCAGCAAGTTGTGGTCTACCGCGCCGCGCGGCCTTGACGCCCGCTTCTACAACCGCGTGTGCCTGCCCCTCGGCGCGTTGCTGGTGGTGATGATGGCGGCCTGCCCCTGGCTTGGCTGGGGCGGGGGCCTGCGCAACAAAAAGGGCTTTTTTGCCGTGATCGGCGCATTTGTGGTCAGCGCCGGGGTTATCTGGGCGCTGGGCTACCATCAGCCCACGGCCCTGCTGGGCGCTTCCGCCGCTGTGGCTATCGTGCTTGGGGCCGTCATGCTGCTGGCAGACAAGGCCAACCGCTCGCAGCCTGTCACCATCGGGGCGCTGGGCGCGCACATCGGCATGGCGCTGGTCGCCATCGGCATATCCTTTTCAGGCCCGTACACCACTGACCGCGAAATGATCCTCGCCAAGGGCGAAAGCAGCACCGTGGGCAGCTATACTGCCACCCTGCTTGAACTGGGCGAGGGCCGCCGCGTTGACCATGAATTTATCGCCGCGCGGCTGGAAATCTTCAAGGACGGCAAATCCATCGGCATAGTCGCGCCGGAGCGCCGCCTGTACGACAAGTTCGGCACCATGCAGTTCTCCGAAGTGGACGTGATCCCCGGCCTTGGCAACGAAATCTACGCCTCCCTGCTGGGGCTGGACGAAAACTCCAAGGTCGTGGTCAAGGTCAGCGTGGAGCCGCTGGTCAACTGGCTGTGGATCGGCGGTACTATCATGTGCCTTCTGCCCCTCGCCGGGCTGCGCCGCCGCAAGAATCCTGCGCCGGAGTCGGACAGCGAGAACAGCGCGGCCTAGCCGCAGGAGGCCCTCTTGCTGGAACTTGTGCGCGTTGCCAAGGTCTATGGCGTCAAGGTCGTCTTTAAAGACGTAAGCTGCGCTCTTGCTGCGGGCAGTGTCTCGCTGCTCGTGGGCGGCAACGGCGCGGGCAAGAGTACCCTCATGCGTATTATGGCAGGGCTTTCCCGCCCAAGCGCTGGCGCTGCCAACGTGGCAGATCAGGCCCGCGTGGGCTATCTGGGGCACGCTACCTTTCTGTATCCCGGCCTCACGGCGGTGGAAAATCTGGCCTTCTGGCGCGATGCATACGGCCTCAAGCTGACGCGTGACGACATCATGGCAGGGCTGGCCCGCGTGGGGCTGGAAGCCCATGCCCACGAACGGGCGGGCGTGTTCTCGCGCGGCATGGCCCAGCGCCTCAATCTGGCACGGGTGCTCATGCAGGCCCCGGACGTGCTCCTGCTGGACGAACCCGGCACCGGCCTTGATGTGGCCTCGCTGGCGCTGCTGCGGCGAGAGATTCTTGCAGCGCGGCAACGCGGAGCCTGCGTGGTGCTTATCAGCCACGATCTGGCGGGCGATGCGCCTCTGGCCGACAGGCTGCTGGCGCTGGAACACCGCAAGCTGGCCTATGACGGCTCCCCCGCTGGCTTTGGCGGCTTTGCTCCGGTGGAAACACCGGCAGGCGCTGCCGCAGAGGCTTCTGAACGCGCGCAGGGAGGCCCCGCATGCTGCGCCTGATGTTTGCCATGGCCCGCAAGGATCTGGCCCTGACGCTGGCGCGCGGCAGCGGGCTGGTGCAGGCCTTGCTGCTCGGGCTTTTGCTGCTCTTTGTATTCAGCCTGTCGCAGGGCATTGGCGAGCGCATGGCTCCTCAAGGCGCTGCGGCTGTGTTCTGGATAAGCTCCGCCTTTTGTCAGGTGCTTATTTTCAACCAGCTCTATGCGCTGGAAGAAGTTAACAATTCCCGTCTCGGGCTTTTGCTCTGCCCCGCCCCGGTGCAGGCCGTATGGCTTGGCAAGGGCTGCGCGGGGCTTGCTCTGCTGGTGCTGGCGCAGGTTGTTTTTCTGCCTGCGGCGGTGGTTTTTCTGGGGCAGGAGCTTGGCGGGCCATTGCCCGAGGCTCTGCTGGCCCTTGTGCTGACGGATATCGGCATGTGCGCTCTTGGCTCCCTGCTGGGGGCGCTGGCGCAGGGGCAGGCTGCCCGTGAATCGTTGCTGAGTATTGTGCTGTTTCCGCTGCTGACGCCGCTTTTGCTGGCGGGAATCAGCGTGGGGGCGCAGGCGCTCGGCGCGCCCAACCCGGATGGCCCGGGGGCGTGGCTCGGCGTTGCCGCAGCCTTTGACGCCGTTTTTCTGGGTGCCGGGCTTTTGCTGTTTGGATACATCTACGCGGGGGACGAGTAATGCCCAAGTGTTCGGCGTTGCCGCAGATTCTGGCCCTGCTGGGGGGCGTTGCCTTTGCCGCCTGTCAATGGCTTGTGTTTGCCTATGCCCCCGAGGAAGTGACCCTGGGGCTGGCGCAAAAGATATTTTACATCCACCTGCCCATGTCGTGGTGGGCGTTGGTGAGTTTTTTTGTGGTGTTTGGCGCATCTGTGGCCTACCTGTGGCGGCGTAATCCCGCTGCGGACAGGCTGGCTGCCGCCGCCGCAGAAGTGGGCGTGCTGCTGGGCGGCCTTGCGCTGGTCACGGGCATGCTCTGGGCGCGCCGCTCGTGGGGCGTGTGGTGGACGTGGGATCCGCGCCTGACCACAACCCTGATCATGTGGTTCGTATATGCGGGCTATCTGGTTTTGCGCGGGCTTGACCTGCCGCCGCAGCGCCGCAATACGGTGTGCGCCGTGGTGGGCGTGGTGGCCTTTCTGGATGTGCCGCTGGTCTTTATGTCGGCGCGCATCTGGCGGTCAATCCATCCGGCTGTTTTTGGCAGCAAGGGCGGCGGGCTGGAGCCTGAAATGCGTATTACCGTTATTGCCTGCGTGGCCTGTTTTGGCTTGTTGTGGGCGGCCCTTGTGTGGCTGCGCAAGCGCCAGCTTGACCTGCGCGACCGGCTTGACGCGCTGGCGCAAAATCGGCTGAACGCGTGAAATTTCGGCCCGTAACTGAAATCATTCACTCCACCCGGAGGAACTATGGATACACTGACATGGGTAATCATGGCCAATGCCGCCGTGTGGATTGGCATTGGCTCGTATATGGCTTTTCTGGCGGCTCGCCAGCGTTCACTGGCCGCGCGCCTTGTCCAGATGGAGATGCTCAACCATGACTGATACAAAAAAAGGCAACCTTTCCGCCCGTATCCTTATTATCGCGCTGGCTGTTGCGCTGGCTGTGATGCTTGGGGCCTCGCTCAAGGCGCGGTTCCAGAATCCCCACCTCACTGTGGCGGCCCGCCAGCAGCAGGGCATGGGCGGGGGTGAAGCTGGTGAAGACGCCCAGACCGTGGGCAAGCTCATGCGTCAGGTGGCGGAAAATCCGCAGGATCTTGGCGCGCTTATTCACCTGATCGAGCATCTTGTGACCGCGCAGAACTGGGACGCGGCAGAAACCTTTGCCCAGCGTGCCGTGACCATGGACGTGAGCAATCCCAAGCCCCTGTATTTGCTTGGCGTAATCCAGCACAATCAGGGCCGCCACAAGGAAGCCGCCGAAGCCCTTGAGCAGGTCGTGAAGATCAAGGATGAGGCCTCCGTGCGCTACAGCCTCGGCGTGCTGTACATCTATTTTCTTGAAGATCCCAAGCGCGGCGCGGAACATTTGCGCGCGGGGTTGACCGACGCCACCGCCAACGAAGAACTCAAGGCCGCCATCAAGCAGGAGCTGGAAAAGGTCCCCGCTGTGGAAGAAGCCCAGCCTGCCGCCGCCAAGCCCGATGCCAAGGCAGACGCCAAGGCGGATAAGAAAGCTGACAAAAAGACAGACAAGAAAGCCGCCAAGTAAGGCTTTTCTGCCAGCCAGAAATTAAAAAGGCCTCTGTGGAACTGCTCCACAGAGGCCTTTTATTGTTTTAAGTGGCCTTGTTAGCCACTCCAGATAGCAGAAGAAAAAATTCAGGGGAGGAATGGGGGAGGAGCCTCTTTTTAAAGCGCCCCTCCCCCGCAAAACACCCCCAACCTTTCCTTAGCTGTTGTAGAAGTTGATCAGGCAGCCATCAAGGATGATCTTGCGTTCATCGCTGGTCAGTTCCTTGAGTGCGAGGCTGATCTGCTGGGCCTGCCCGCCTTCGCTGGCAACGTAGCCGGTGAAGGTGGGGTCGGCGTTCTGTACGGCGCTGCGCACATTGGGCACCACCAGCCAGTCGCCGACTTTCAGGCTGTCGGCCAGCGAGGGATCAACGATAAAGGGCAGCATGCCCCAGTTGATAAGGTTGGAGCGGTAACGCTTTGTGGCGTACTCTACAGCCATATTGGCCCAGCCGCCCAGCACCTTCTGGCAGGAGGCCGCCTGTTCGCGGGCCGAGCCGTCGCCTGGCTTTACGGCAAAGATGGTGGAGCCAAGCCCCACCTGCTTGAGGTCGCCCGCACCCTGCAATACATCAAGGCCGCACACGGCAAAGAGCCCGCGCGCCTTGGCAAGCAGTTCCGCATCGGCGGGATTGGCGAGGCGGGCGGCTTCCATGGCATTCACAGCCTTGGCGCGGCCCACATAGCCGGGGTCTTTGCGCGAAAGCGTGTATTCCGCCAGTTTGAGCGGGTTGGAGCGCAGGGACGAAGTTTCGCCGGAGGGAATCAGCTCGTCCGTGGTGGTGACGGGGTCTGTGATCACGCTCACCACCTGCAGGAGCAGATGTTCTGGCAGAGGGCTCATGCTCGGCCAGTCGGCAATGTTGGGGCCGCGCACGAGCTGGGCTTCTGGTTCCGCCTTGCCAAAGCCGTTGTACACGCGGCTGTGGTAGATGAGCGGCTCAAAAGTATAGGAAAGATCGACATTGGCCAGCGCGGGCGCAGACCAGTCAAGCTCGGTCGCCGGGGTAAGGCGGCCGCCGTTGGCCGCAGTGGCGGCGATGGAGCGGGCGTCCATGAGGGCCACCGTGGAGACCTGCCCGTTGGAAGGCTTGGAGCCTTCGCGGTTGGGGAAGTTGCGGGTGGTGTGGCGGATGGAAAGCGCGCCGTGGGCCGGGGTGTCGCCCGCGCCGAAACAGGGGCCGCAGAAGGCCGTCTTCATCACAGCGCCTGCGAGCATGAGCTTGGCGGTTGCGCCGTTTTTGACGAGCGCAAGGCCTTGCGGTTCGCTGGCGGGGTACACGGCCAGATTGAAGGCCTGATTGCCCGTGGATTTGCCGTCCAGAATGGCGGCGGCCAGAGCGATGTTTTCAAAATTGCCGCCCGCGCAGCCAGCAATAATGCCCTGATCCACCCACACGCCGCCATCGCGCACCTTGGCGCGCATGTTCAGGCCCTTGGCCGCATCGCCAAACTGGCGCAGGGCTTCGGCTTCCACTTCGGCCAGCAGTTCGGCCCCGTGCTTGGCAACTTCGGCCACGGGGTACACGTTGCTGGGGTGGAAGGGCAGGGCGATCATGGGCACAATCCTGCTCAGATCAACGCGGATAAGGCCATCGTAACAGGCCGGGCCTTCAAGCCGCAGTTCGGCGTAGTCGCCCGCGCGGCCATGCATGGCCATGTAGTCGCGCACCTTTTCGTCCGTGGTCCAGATGGACGACAGGCAGGTGGTTTCCGTAGTCATGACGTCAATGCCGCAGCGGTATTCCACAGAAAGACCCGCTACGCCGGGGCCCATGAATTCCATGACCTTGTTCTTCACAAAGCCGTTTTTGAACACCGCGCCAATGATGGCAAGGGCCACGTCCTGCGGGCCAACGCCGGGGCGGGGCGCGCCTTCAAGCCAGACCACAACCTTTTGCGGATTGGTCACATCGTAGGTTTTGCCAAGCAGCTGCTTGACCAGTTCCGGCCCGCCTTCGCCAATGGCCATGACGCCCAGCGCCCCGTAGCGGGTGTGGCTGTCTGAGCCAAGGATCATGCCGCCGCATCTGGTCATCATTTCGCGCACATACTGGTGGATAACCGCCAGATGCGGGGGCACGAAAATGCCGCCGTACTTGCGCGCGGCAGAAAGACCAAAGAGGTGGTCGTCTTCATTGATGGTGCCGCCCACGGCGCACAGGCTGTTGTGGCAGTTGGTCAGCGCGTAAGGGACGGGAAATTCCTTGAGGCCGCTGGCGCGGGCCGTCTGCACGATACCAACATAGGTGATGTCGTGCGAGGCCATGGCATCAAAACGGATGCGCAGCACGTTGTCGTCCGTGCCGGTATTGTGCGCCGCCAGAATGCGGGCGGAAAGGCTGTTTTTGCGGGCGGATTCAATGTCCACGCCCTTGGCGCGGGCTTCTTCAGCCATGCGTATGCCGTTGGCGTCAATCACCACAGAACTGTTCACTATTTCGATCATGGCAGACCTTCAGGGGTTTGCGGGTCGCTGGCGCGACGCGGGTTAGCGAGCTTGCGCCGTGGCCAGTTTGAGGCCAAAGGCTATGAACACAAGGCCCGTGCAGCGCTGCATCCACTTCTGGAAGCGGCTGTTCTCAAAGATATGCCGGATGCGGCCCAACATATAGGCCAGCGGTACATACCAGAACAGACACAAGCCAGACATGATGCTGCCCAGGGTGAGAAACTGCGGGGCAAGCGGTGCGTGGGGATCCATGAACTGGGGGAGAAAGGTCAGAAAAATCAGTACGGCCTTGGGGTTCAGCACGTTGGTCAGAAATCCCTGGCCGAAGAAGTGCAGCCATTGGCGCAAGGTCAGGCGCTGCGACGCGCGGGGCGCATCAGGCTCCTGGGCGGTTTTGACCACAGCCGCACTTAACGGCTGCCCAGCACGTTGTCCGGCGCGTATGGCCTGAATGCCCAGCCAGACCAGATAGGCCGCCCCCACATATTTGAGGATGCTGAACCACAGCACGGACTGCGCGATGATGGCCGAAATGCCCAGCATGGCCGCCGTGGTGTGCACGCAGATGCCAAGGGCCACGCCTACTGCGGCGGCCTGTCCCTGTGGACGCCCATTCATGAGTGAAATTTTGGCGATGAGCGCAAAATCCGGCCCCGGCAACATCACCAGAATGGCGGCCATGGGCACAAAAAGCAGCAGAGTATCCAGCGAGATCATGGTGCAGTCCTTCATTCAAGCCAGAGCAGGGGGGAGAAAAGGAGCGCCTTGCGGTTGCGCCCTCAGCCGGTTGACCTCCAGGCAGAGCCGTAAAACACTCCTTTTCTCCTCTTGCTACTAAAGACATATCAGCGGCAGCCACGCCACACCCTATGCCGTTGCGGGCAGGGTGTCGGGGCCAGCGCTGCGCATGCTACAGATTCGCGCCGATGATGTCGCCGAATTCCACGCAGCCCACAGTGCGCGAACCGGGCACCTGAGCGGCCAGGTCTTCAGTCACGGCCTTGGCGGCAATGGCCTTGCTCACGGCATTGCGGATGCGCTCGGCTGCCTTGGGCACGCCGATGTGTTCAAGCATCAGCGCGCCGCACAAAATGACGCTGCCGGGGTTGGCCTTGTCTTTGCCCGCAATGGTGGGGGCAGTGCCGTGGGTGGCTTCGTAAAAGGCCAGGGTGTCCGACATGTTGACGCCGGGGGCCAGCCCAAGGCCGCCCACCTGCGCCGCCAGCGCGTCAGAGATGTAGTCGCCGTTGAGGTTGGGCGTGGCGAGAATCTGGTACTGCTCGGGGCGCAGCAGCGCCTCCTGAAACATGGCGTCGGCAATGCGGTCTTTGACCACCAGACGGCCAGCCACGGGTTCCTTTTCCGTGCAGGTCAGGTCGCCAAATTCCTGCGCGGCCACATCGTAGCCCCACTGACGGAAGGCGCCTTCGGTGAACTTCATGATATTGCCCTTGTGTACAAGGGTGAGGCTCTGCTGCTTCTGGTCCAGGGCAAAGCGCAGGGCGCGTCGTACAAGGCGCTTGGAGCCAGCCTCTGTCATGGGCTTGATGCCCACGGCGGCGGCATCGCCCACTTTGTTCACGCCCAGTTCTTCGCGCAAAAAGGTGATGAGCTTGCGGGCCTCGGGGGTCCCCGCGGCAAATTCCACACCGGCGTATACGTCTTCGGTGTTTTCGCGGAAAATGACCATGTTGACGCGCTCGGGGTGTTTGACGGGCGTTTCAAGCCCTTCAAAGTGACGCACCGGGCGGATGCAGGCGTAGAGGTCAAGCCCCTGGCGCAGGGCCACGTTGAGGCTGCGGATACCCGTGCCCACGGGGGTGCCGAGGGGGCCCTTCATGGCAAGTTCTGCGGTGCGCAGGGTCTGCATGGTTTCTTCCGGCAGGGGATAGCCGGTTTCTTTCACAGCCTTGTCGCCTGCCAGCAGCTCTGTCCACTCCAGATTGATGCGGGTGTTTTCGGCAGCAAGGGCAGCTTCAATGACAGGGCGCGCGGCCTTCCAGATTTCGGGGCCGATGCCGTCGCCTTCGATCCAGTAGATTCTCTTGTTCATGGAATTTCCTTACCTTAGTCGTTGTCGCTGTCGTCTGCTGCGGCCACTTCCTGCTGGAGTGCGCGCGCGCGTTTGAGAAGCTGTTCAAGCTGGATGTCCACGCCAATGACGCCCACGATGTTGTCCTTGTCATCAGTCACCGCGCATGAAACGGTGATGATGAGCTTGCTCGTGAAGTGCGACTGGTACACATCCATGATGTGCAGGTCGCCGGTTTTCATGGGCATCTTGAACCATTCGCGCTCCGAAAAATCGTAGCCGATGGGCAGTGCCTCGTAGGTTTCCCGGTACACCGGGTCGGTAATGGCCGAGCAGCGCAGCTTGCCCTGATCGTCGGTGAGGTAGCAGTACTGGATAAAGGGATATTCGCGTACAAATTCATCAAGCCGCGCGCAGGCATGCTTGTTGAGATCCAGCAGATCCTTGCTGCGGGCAAGGCGGATGATGATGTTGGCCGAAAGTTCGCCAGCAAGCTGCTTCATGTGGTCGTATTCGGAGGCGAAGAGTTCGGGCATGAAGCGCTGCACCAGAGCTTCCATTTCTTCGTGCGAGAAGCTGGTGGTGCGGCCCGTTTCTTCGTACACGGCCATGATGGCGTCGTATATCTGGCCCACGGCAGGGTGCTTTTTGGAGACCTGCTGGTCGTTGGGCAGATTGAGGTTGGCGTTGATCCAGTAGGCAACGCCAGCGCGGCCCGTTTTGTCGGTAATGATGATGGGCACCGGGCGGCCAAGCAGATGCTTGGTGTCGAAGATATTGTATATCTCTTCGTTCTTGGCCAGGCCGTCGGCGTGCACGCCCGCGCTGGTGGCGTTGAAATCGCGGCCCACAAAAGGATAGTTGTGGGGGATGCGGTAGTGCAGTTCTTTTTCAAAGAACTCGGCAACTTCACTCAGAATTGTGGTGTCTGCGGCGGCATCGTCGCCCGTAAGCGAAATATATTCCACCAGCAGGGCTTCCAGCGGGGTGTTGCCCGTGCGCTCGCCAAAGCCGAACAGAGTGCCGTTGACCGCGCCGCAGCCATAGAGCCATGCGGTAACGCCGTTGACCAACACCTTGTGGAAGTCGTTGTGTCCGTGCCATTCAAGCCACTGACCGGGGACGCCGGCCTCGTCCGTAAAGCAGCGCACAATGCGCTGCACCGAGCGGGGCAGCGCCGCGCCGGGGTAGGGAACGCCGTAACCCATGGTGTCGCACAGACGGATTTTGACCGGCATGCCGCTCTCGCGCGAAAGCTCCATGAGCCGCTGGGCCAGGGGCAGGCAGAAGCCGTAAATATCGGCTCTGGTCACGTCTTCAAAGTGGCAGCGGGGGATGATGCCCCATTCCAGCGCCTGCTCGGCCATGCCCACATACATGTCCATGGCCTGCTGGCGGGTTTTGCCCAGCTTGAGAAAAATATGGTAGTCCGACACGCTGGTGAGCATGCCGGTTTCGTCAAATTCCATGTCGCGCGCGAGCTTGAGATCGTCCTTGGTGGCGCGTATCCAGGCGGTTACGCGCGGAAAGCGGTAGCCTCTGGCGCGGCATACATCAATGCACTTGCGGTCTTTGGCCGAGTACAGAAAAAATTCCGAAGCCGTGATGAGTCCGGTTTTTCCGCCGAGTCGGTGCAGAAAATCGAACATCTTTGCCACTTGCTTGACCGTATAGGGGGGGCGGGCCTGCTGGCCGTCGCGAAAGGTCGTGTCGGTAATGCGCATCTGATCTGCCGGCCGGGGGGACAGCAGAACCTCGTCAAACGAGGTGCGGCAAACGCTGGTGTAAGGGAAAAGCTCACGGTAGAGCTGCGGTTTTTCCGGCTCCTGCATGACCAGGGTACGGCTGCCTCCAGTTTGGTGAATAATGTTGCTCATTGGGTGTCCGCCCTGCTCGCGCTATGCGAGTGGTAAAAATTGTTGCCGTAAGCCGCTAATATAGCGGTTTACAGCCCTTGCGTCCAGTATGTCTGGCGCTGCGCCCCCGGCGGCACTTGCCAGAAGGCCAAAAATAAAGGAATGTCTTTGGCTGCAAGCGCGACGGTCTATGGGAGAGCGGACGCGCTTTTTCTGAAGGAGCGGGCATGTCTGATTGTGTGCGCTACCCGGCGCCGGGTTGCGTGGTGGAATATATGGAAGGCAATGCCGTGCAGATTGCCCTGGTCACTGAAGAGGTCGGGGGCAGGCTGCGGCTGCTGTTGCCCAACAGAAGGGAAACCCGGCTCAATTCTTCGCGCCTGCTGCCCTGGATAGGCCCCATGCACGGGGCGGACATGGGGCGGGAAGACGCAGTGCGCGTGCTTGAAGCGCACAGAAAAACCCGCGAAGACATGGCCGCCCAGATCCCCGTCATGGACGTGTGGGAACTCGCCCAGGGCGAGGTGGAAGCGGCCCCGGCAAGCTGGTTTGCCGAGCTTTTTGAAAGCGACCCCACCACCGATCATATGGCTGCCTATGGCCGCGCCCTGCTGGCCTGCAAAAGTCACTTCCGTTTTCAGCCCCCGGATTTTCAGGTTTTTTCTGCCGACATGGTTGAAAAACGTATGGCCGAGGAGAAAATCCGCCTTGAGCGTGAATCGCTCATTGCAGGCGGAGCCGCCTTTTTGCGCCTTTTGTGGGATGTTGCCTGCCGCAAGCGCGAGCTGCCCCAGCCCCCGCGCGAGGGCGCTGCCCTTGGCGAATGGCCCCCGCAGGAAGTGGCCGAACGCCTTGAAGAAGTCCTTTTTTCCCGCATGATTGATCCTGAAAGTCAGGAGTGGGAAAACATCTGGCGCACCCTGAGCAAGGGCATGCCGGATGTGCCGCATCTGCCCCTGCAACTACTGGTGGCCTGGGGCAAGGTGCCGCCGCACTATAATTTCTGGCTTGACCGCGCGGGCTATGCCTCGGGCGATACATGGTGGCAGGCCTGCGCCGATGAGGTAGAATCCCTTGCCGCCGCCGGGCGCGCCCCCTTGGCGGCCCTTGCCAGAAACGGACAGGAAGGCAGCCTCGATGTCTGCGATCTGCCTTGCATCAGCATAGACAGCGCAACCACGCGCGACGTGGACGATGCCTTTCATGTGGAGGCGGAGGGCGACGGCTGGGCCCTGACCCTCATGCTGGCCTGCCCCTCGCTGTTCTGGAATTTTGGCGGGCCGCTGGACAAGATGGTGCTGCACCGCGGCACCAGCATTTATCTGCCGGAAGGCGACTGCCACATGCTGCCCGAAGTACTGGGCACCGACGCCTACTCGCTGCTGGCGGGCCAGACGCGTCCCGCCCTGAGCGTGCTCGTGCATGTGGCGGCGGACGGCACCCTTGGCGAGTGCGAAATTTCGGTTGTGCAGGTCAGTCTTGCCGCCAACCTGACCTATGTGGACAGCCAGGCCGTGCTTGACGCGCAGGCCGCAGGCGAGCCCCTGCCGCAGAATGCGGCCACGCCCTATGCCGAACAACTGCGTCTGGGCCTTGAGCTTGCCCGTCAGCGGCAGACCGCCCGCATCGCGGACGGCGCGGTAATCATGGACAGGCCCGACCCTGTGATCCGTCTTGAGGGCGAAGGAGCAGATGTGCGCGTGGAAGTTGGGCTGGATTATCAGGCCTCGGACGCGCAGATGCTGGTGGCGGAAATGATGATCCTTGCCAGCGCCGCTGTAGCCCAGTGGGCCGCCGATCACGGCGTCGCCATGCTGCACCGCGTGCAGGATGTGGCCCTGCCCAGGGAATACGCGGGCATCTGGACAACGCCCCAGGATATGACACGCATCATGCGCGCGCTCACGCCCTCCGGCCTTGAGGTGCAGGCACGCCCCCACGCGGCTCTCGGGCTTGCGCGTTACACTCCTGTGACCTCGCCGCTCAGGCGTTATCCCGATCTTGTCAACGAAGAACAGTTGGGGCATTTTTTCCGCACAGGCGCGCCGCGCTGGACAGAAGCCGAGCTGACAGACCTGCTCAACGTGCTTTCGCCAGCGCTGGATGCGGCGGGCCAGGTGCAGCGCTTCCGCCCGCGCTACTGGAAGCTGCTTTTCTTCCGCCAGAAGGGCGACAAGGTCTGGTGGAACGGCGTTATCACTGAAGAAAACGATGCTTTTATTACCGTGAGCCTGCCCGATCAGGGTATGTTTGTGCGCGGTAAAAGGCGGCTTTTTGACGAGCGCTCGCACCCCGGCCTTGCCGTGGATGTGCGTATCGGCAAGGTGCAGCCTCTGTACAATGAAATCATGATTCTGGAAGCGGTTACGGCGGGCTAGACCGGCCTTTCGCTTCCGTCGGGCAGCATCCCGATCCGGCATGCGCGCCAGCAGCCACTTACGCTGCCATGCCGTGGTGTTTTTAGGGGACTGTTTGGGGTTGCGGGCATATCTGCCCGTATTTTCAGAGGCTTGCAGCGGAGAATTATATGCTGGAAGTATTGTGGATTGCTCTGGCCTATGTGCTTGGTTCCGTGCCGTGGGGCCTTGTTATCGCCAAGACCTTTTGCCGTCTTGACCCGCGCGAGAGCGGCAGCCGCAACACCGGGGCCACCAATGTGGCGCGTCTGTGCGGCTTTGGCTGGGGTGTGGCAACCCTTGCGTGCGACGTCTGCAAGGGCGCGCTGCCGGTGTGGCTTGCGTTCCGCATCAATCCCTCGCCCGTATTTGTCAGCGTAGTGGGCTTGGCCTGCGTGCTTGGGCATGTGTTTTCCTGCTTCATGAAGTTCAAGGGCGGCAAGGCTGTTGCCACCAGCATAGGCGTGTTCATGCCCTTGGCTTTCTGGCAGTTGCTGGCAGCTTCTGCCCTGTGCTGTCTGATCATCTGGCGCAGCGGCTTTGTTTCGCTGGGTTCCCTGAGCCTCGTTGCCGCGCTGGTTGTGGCTTTGGCGGTTACAGGCCAATGGGTGTGGCTGCCTCTTTCCCTGTGCGTGCTGGCCGTGGTGGTCTGGAAGCACAAGGAAAATATCGCGCGCTTGCGCGCAGGTACCGAAAAAAGCTGGCTCAAGGGCAAGCATTCGGAAAAACAGGAAGACAAGGGATAGCCCCCGGCTTCCCGTAGATTTCGGCAATGCTGCGGCCTGCTGTGCCGCCATTGTCAGAGCCACAAGCGCCCCTGGCTGCAAAATGTTTTTGTGAACCGGGGGTGAGGATGGGGATTGCAAAGCCCCTTCCTGATGCAATTATCAAGGAGTTTCTCTCATGGCGCATGCGGATTTTCCGGCCTATCGCGGCCGCATGGAGTATGTTTGTCTTGACTGCGGCGCGCGTCATCCCGGCGACAGCCTGCTATACACCTGCCCGCAGTGCGGCGGCGTGTTTCTGCTGGAAAACCTGGATTTCGACAAACTGAAAGAACGCAGCGGCGCAGAGTGGCGCGAGCTTTTCGACGCCCGCTCCGCCAGCCGCAGCACCGCGCTTCGGGGGATATTCCGTTTTTACGAGCTGCTTGCTCCCCTGCTGGACGAAGACGATATCGTGTATCTGGGCGAAGGCATCACGCCGATTATCGAAGCGGCCCCGGCCCTGCGTGACCGCGTGGGCGTGCCCTTTGCCTACAAGAACGACGGTCAGAACCCCAGCGCGTCCTTCAAGGATCGCGGCATGGCCTGCGCGTTCAGCTACCTCAAGTGGCTGTGCCGCCGCAACAAGTGGGACGAAGTGCTGACCGTGTGCGCCTCCACTGGCGACACCTCGGCGGCGGCGGCCCTTTATGCCTCATACGTGGGCGCGCCCCTCAAGAGCGTGGTGCTTCTGCCCCACGGCAAGGTGACGCCCCAGCAGCTTTCGCAGCCCTTGGGCAGCGGAGCAACCGTGCTTGAACTGCCCGGCGTGTTTGACGACTGCATGAAGGTGGTTGAACTGCTGGCCGAAAATTATCGCGTGGCCCTGCTCAATTCCAAGAACAGCTGGCGCATCCTCGGGCAGGAATCCTACGCGTATGAAACAGCCCAGTGGTACGGCTGGGACATGACTGATCTCTGCCTCTTTGTGCCTATCGGCAATGCGGGCAACATCACGGCCATCATGTGCGGCTTCCTGAAAATGCTTGAGCTCGGCATCATCACCTCGCTGCCCCGCGTGTTTGGCGTGCAGTCCGAGCATGCCGACCCGGTGTGGCGCTATTATGATGCCCCCAAGGATGCCCGCCACTGGCAGCCCGTGACCGTCACGCCCAGCGTGGCGCAGGCCGCCATGATCGGCAATCCCGTTTCCTTCCCGCGCGTGCGCAACCTGGCGGAGATGTTCACTGAAAAGGGCGGCGAAGGGGCCTTTCAGGTGGTGCGCGTGACCGAGCAGCAGATTATGGATGCCATGATTGTTGCCAACCGTCACGGCCACATTGCCTGCACCCAGGGCGGCGAATGCCTTGCGGGTCTCATGAACGCCAAGGCCCTTGGCCTGATCAGCAACAAGGAGCATGCCGTGCTTGACGCAACGGCCCATGCCCTCAAGTTCGCAGGTTTTCAGGACATGTATTTCAACGATTCCTTCCCGGCGGAGTACGGCGTCACGCCCGACAAGAGCCTGGCCAACAAGCCGGAACTGCTCCTGCCCGAAAGCGCCCGCAAGGGGCGCGAAGTGGCCGAATTTGCCCGCATGGGGGCGGATGCCGTGGCAGATCGACTTTCTTTACAAAAAAAGTAAAGTTTATATTATAGAAGCCGATAATCAAAGAAGCGGCAGCGCAGGTCTGTTGCGCTGCCGCTTCTTTTTTGCTGTGCGGCAATACCGTGCCAGCGCAGGGGAAGCAGCGTTGATGGCATTATGCGGATAACAGCCACGCTGCGGCCTGTCTTGGCGTGTCCCCATGGAAAATTATCGACCTTCAGAAATGAGGGGGATGCCGCATATGAAATGCTATGAATCAAGGTGTTCAGGTGACTAGTTTTATTACGTAAAGGAAGCTGTTATGTTTTCACGCAGTATCAGAACTGCCATGTTGCTGGTCATCAGCATTGTGGTACTGGCGGTGCAGTCGGCTCTGGTTGTTGTCGTAACGCGCATGGGGGATGAGGCGAACCTTAAGGCAAGCACTCACGAAATGGATCTCACCGCGGACACGGTAAGCAAATCTCTGGGCGATTTTGGAACCCAGCTCAGCATGTTCATCAACGGTGTTTCCAAACCGCCGCGACTGCGTGAATTCCTGCTCACGGGCGAAGACAAAAAAGGCGCGGAAGTATTTCTTGCTGCCATGTCCAAAGCAGCGCCTGAAATCAACACAATTTACCTCTTTGACACAGCCGGAAAACAGCTCATTACCTATGCGCAGGGGCAGCCCGGCAAGCTCAGCGACCTTGCCGACCGCGAATACATCAAGGCGGCCCTGGCCAACAAGCCGGGCTTCAGTTCCGCACCTACAAAAAGTATAGCCACAGGCAAGCTTATCGTCAGCGTAACCGCACCCATCCTTGACGATAAAGGCAAGGTCGTGGGCGGCGTGGGCATGTCATACGACATTGACAGCCTGACAAAAAATCTCAAGGCAATCAGTATTGGCAAGACGGGCCGCGTCATTGTTGTTTCGCCCCAGGGCGTTGTGATCAGCCACGTAAACAGCGATTACATCCTCAAGAATATGGCTGGTGAACCGGGCGTCAGCGATATGGTCAAGGTTGATTCCGGTAGCGGCGTGGAATTTATGCGTGAAGGCGAAAAGCGCATGCTGGCCTGGGATGTGGCTCCCAACTGGAACTGGCGCGTAGGCGTGACCATGGCCCTTGATGAAATAGAAGCTCCGGCCCGCGAGCAGCGCAACGTCATGCTGGTGCTCGGCTTTGTTACTATCCTGGCATTGGTAGGCATTTGCCTGTTTGCGCTGGACAAAGTGGTTGTGCGCCCCTTGCGGCAGTTGCAGACTTTTGCTTCAGACGTAGCGGACGGTAATCTTGAATCTTCTCTGACAATCGACCTGCGCAATGAAATCGGCAAATTGGCAGACAGCCTGCGGAGTATGGTGAGCAGCCTCAAGGCCAAGATAGCCGAGGCCGATGAGAAAAGCCGTCTGGCTCAGGAAGAATCTGAACGCGCAGCCAGCGCAACAAAAGAGGCCGAAGCCGCGCGTATGGCCGCCGAACAGGCCAAGGCCGATGGCATGCTGCATGCCGCCACCAAGCTTGAAGGCGTTGTGGAAGCCGTAACCACCGCTTCGGAAGAACTCTCGGCCCAGGTGGAACAGGCCAGCCGCGGTGCTGAAAGCCAGACTGTCCGTGTGGGTGAAACAGCCACCGCCATGGAAGAAATGAACGCCACTGTGCTTGAAGTGGCGCGCAACGCCGGGCAGGCTGCGGAATCCGCAAAAACAGCCAAGAGCAAGGCTGAAAGCGGCGCCGATGTGGTAGCCCGCGTGGTGAAGGACATCAGCCGCATCCAGACCAGCGCCGTGGAACTGAAAACGGAAATGACCTCCCTCGGCAAGCAGGCCGAGAGTACTGGGCAGATCCTCGGCGTTATTTCAGACATTGCCGACCAGACGAATCTGCTGGCCCTCAATGCGGCCATTGAAGCCGCGCGCGCTGGCGAAGCCGGGCGAGGATTTGCCGTGGTTGCAGATGAAGTGCGCAAACTGGCGGAAAAAACCATGACCGCCACCAAGGAAGTGGGCGACGCCATCCGCGATATCCAGAACGGCACCCGCAAAAACGTGGGCAATGTGGAACAGGTTGTGGGCATGATTGACACCGCCACCACGCTTGCAAGCACCTCGGGCGAGGCCCTGAATGAAATTGTGGAGCTGGTGGACGCCACAGCCCAGCAGGTGCAGTCCATCGCAACAGCTGCAGAAGAACAGTCCTCCACCAGCGAGGAGATCAACCGCTCCATTGAGGACGTGAACCGTATCTCGCTCGAAACCAGTTCCGCCATGCAGCATTCTGCCGGGGCGGTTTCAGACATGGCCCAGCAAGCCCAGGTGCTGCGCGGACTTATCAGCAGTATGAAGTCCGGAAACTAGCCAGTGATGATGGAAAACAGTGGCAGGTACGCCATAACATACTGAACTTGTAGTTGAAGTATTCTAAAATCAGGCCTTGCTACCTGACTGCAAGCGGCTCCTGCTTATGTGGGGGCCGCTTTTTTCACCTTTTTTGCCGCTGCCCACAAGGCGCACATGCAGACATCACTGTTAATTATTTTAATATCAGTGTTAACAAATGAGGGCATATGGGAGCGTGGCGTGAAGTAATCAAGATTCAGATAACAATAAATTCTTAGTTATTTCACATGATAAGTATAAAATAAAACATCTTGATATATTGGAATATATATTGCATCCGCCTTCAATTTGATGTTTTTGGCAAGATCGCAGTGGACAGCCTGAATTGAAATGATCTGTTTTGCAGTGAGGAGGCTAGTTTATGTCGGTACGCA
Source organism: Desulfovibrio desulfopostgatei (assembly GCF_053570645.1). Taxonomy (NCBI): domain Bacteria; kingdom Pseudomonadati; phylum Thermodesulfobacteriota; class Desulfovibrionia; order Desulfovibrionales; family Desulfovibrionaceae; genus Desulfovibrio; species Desulfovibrio desulfopostgatei. Next base: position 78,851 of record NZ_JBRBQS010000002.1, read on the forward strand.
GCATCAGAATGGCAATGATGCTTCTTGTGGGCGGGGTGGTCTTTGCGGTGCAGTCGGCTCTGATTGTCGTTGTCGCCCGCTACAGCTATGAAGCCAGCCTGACGTCAAGCGTTGATCAGATGCGCCTCCTGGCTGGCACCATTGCCAAGTCGCTGGGCGACTTTGGCGAACAGCAGCAGATGGTGCTGCACGGAGCGGTGCTGCAGCCTGCCCTCAAGGAATATTTGCGTAACCGGCATGATAATGGCGAGGCCGCAGGTTTTCTCTCGGCCATGTCGCGCTCGGCAGACGAAGTAAACTCCTTCTTTCTGTTTGACACGGAAGGCACCCAGCTGATCAACCGCGTTCACGGCAAGGAAGGCAGCCTCAAAAATTTTGCCCATCGCGAGTACATTCGCCAGACGTTCAAGGGCAAGCCCGGCCTGAGCGACACACCGTCAAAGAGCTCGATCACGGGCAAGGCCATTGTGGGCGTTGCCGATGCCATAGTGGACGACAGCGGCAAGGTCATTGGCGGCGTGGGCATGGCCTATGCCATTGACGGCCTGATGGAAAACTATATTAACGACATCCATCTGGGCAAAACGGGCTATCCGTTTATTGTCGCGCCCACAGGCGTCATGGTCGGGCACCCCGACAGCGAGCGCGTACTCAAGGATGTTTCCAAGGAAGAAGGCATTGCCAAGATTCTTGCCACTCCGTCGGGCGTGGAGTCCTTCACTCGTGGCGGCGTGGAAAAAATGCTGGCGTGGGCTCCGGTTCCGGGCTGGAACTGGAAGGTTGTCATCACCATGGATCGCGCGGAGATTGAAGCCTCGGCCAACAACCAGCGCAACCTCATGGTTGGCGCGGGCTTTGCCGCAATTCTGCTGCTTGTGGGCATTACCCTGCTGGCCCTTGAAAAGATCATCGTCAAACCCCTGCAAGAGCTGGAATCCTATGCCCGGTCTGTGGCGTCGGGCGAGCTTGACCGCAGCCTGACGCTTGTGCGGCGTAATGAAATTGGTCATCTGGCAGACAGCCTGCGCAGCATGGTGGGCAGCCTTAAAGACAAGATAGCCGAGGCTGACGGAAAAAGCCGCCTGGCTCAGGAAGAATCGGAACGCGCAGCAAGCGCAACAAAAGAGGCCGAAGCCGCCCGTATTGCAGCGGAACAGGCCAAGGCCGACGGTATGCTGCATGCCGCCACCGAGCTTGAAGGCGTTGTAGAGGCCGTAACCACGGCTTCGGAAGAACTCTCGGCCCAGGTGGAACAGGCCAGCCGCGGCGCTGAAAGCCAGACCGCGCGCGTGGGCGAAACAGCCACCGCCATGGAAGAAATGAACGCTACCGTGCTTGAAGTGGCGCGTAACGCCGGGCAGGCGGCGGAATCCGCCAAAGCTGCCAAGAGCAAGGCGGAAAGCGGCGCGGATGTGGTGGCCAGTGTGGTAAAGGATATCAGCCGTATCCAGACCAGCGCAGTGGAATTGAAATCAGAAATGACCACGCTCGGCAAGCAGGCCGAGAGCACCGGGCAGATCCTGGGAGTTATTTCGGATATTGCAGATCAAACCAATCTGCTGGCCCTCAATGCGGCCATTGAAGCGGCGCGCGCTGGCGAAGCCGGGCGAGGATTTGCCGTGGTTGCTGACGAGGTGCGCAAACTGGCGGAAAAGACCATGACCGCCACCAAGGAAGTGGGCGACGCCATCCGCGATATCCAGAATGGCACCCGCAAAAACGTAGGCAACGTGGAGCAGGTTGTGAACATGATTGACACCGCCACCACGCTTGCGGGCACCTCGGGCGAGGCACTGCATGAAATTGTGAATCTGGTGGACGCCACAGCCCAGCAGGTGCAATCCATCGCCACTGCTGCGGAAGAACAATCCTCCACCAGCGAGGAGATCAATCGCTCCATTGAGGACGTGAACCGCATCTCGCTCGAGACCAGTTCCGCCATGCAGCATTCTGCCGGGGCGGTTTCCGATATGGCCCAGCAGGCCCAGGTGTTGCGCGGGCTTATCAGCAGTTTGAAATCCGGGCATTAGCCGTCTGCCTGTACGTACCAATGTGTGGGGGCCTTGCCGCATGGCAGGGCCCCCTTTTATCTGTCTTCCCGGGGCAGCTTTTAGGGTTGCTCACAGAGGCTTGCAAAAGAACGCGGCATCAGTAGTGTGGAAAAAACACCAGCAAACCCGGAGGCTCCATGCGGCAGACCACAATCATTGCTCTTTTGTTCATGCTGCTGGCGGCAACCGCCAGTGCGGCAGATTACAAGGACGTTGCCTCCGGCGTGCGCTATACGCACATCGGCGATTACAGCGTTGAACGGCTGAACAAAATTCTTACGTCAGAAGTGGCGGCATTCAGCAATTTCAAGATGCAGTACCCGGAAGCCGCCAATGGTGTGAGCCTGTACAAGGTGCTGTATACAACCATGATTCCGGAACAGGGCAATCGGCCCACGCTGGCTTCCGGCCTTGTGGCGGTGCCGCAAACCACGCAAAAGAAGCTGCCCGTGGTTTCATATCAGCATGGCACGGTATTTACCCGCACTGCGGTGCCCTCCCGCCCCGAGGAATCGGATGAAACGCGCATTGTGACCGCGCGGCTGGCCGGGAACGGCTATGTGGTGATAGGTGCGGACTACATTGGCAAGGGTGATTCCACTGAGCCGGACAGCTACATGGTACGCGAGTCAACCGTGCAGGCCTGCATGGATATGCTTTTTGCCGCCCGTGCCGTGCTGGCGGATCTGGGCATTGAAGAGAATGGGCTTTATCTCAGCGGCTGGTCTCAGGGTAGCTGGAGCACCCAGCAGTTCCGCCATCGGCTCGAATCCCTGAACATGCCCGTCAAGGCGGCGGCAACGGCGGCTACGCCAGCCGATCTGTATCTGCTGTTGACCCGCTGGATAAACAACCCCTCATCGCTTGACGCCACGTGGCTGGCGGGCAGCGTTATCCTGTTTACCTATTCCTACGCCTACTATTACGACATGCCCGGCCTGCCCCAGACCATCATCAGGCCAGAGTATCAGGCTGTTTGCCGCGATTTTTACGAAAACAAGATCGGCTGGGAAGAGCTGCAACCGCAGATACCCGCCAAGGTTGCCGATCTGGTGCAAGAGGAAGTTATGGCGCAGTCTTCGGCGGGTATGGATAGCTTTTTTCGCAGGCTGCGCGACAATCAGGCCTTCATGTGGCGCTCGGCAACGCCTTGCCGCTACTATTACGGCAAGGTGGATGAGGTCATGCCGCCCTACGTGTCCACCCTTGCCGTGGGCTACACCATCACCGCCGGGGGAGCCAGGGCTGAGGCCGTGTATGCTGGCGACACCGCCGACCACCGGGGTGCGTTTTTGTATGGGGTGGGGGATCAGAAGGATTTTTTTGACAGCAAGCGTTAAGCAGTTCCTTTGTCCGCTGGCTGTTTAAGACAGCCTTGCCGGGAAAAGACAATTCAAAAGGCAGGATTGCTCTGTTGACGGGATTTTGGGCCCTG
>NZ_JBRBQS010000002.1:83730-2088730 GCF_053570645.1 Desulfovibrio desulfopostgatei
TGTGTTCTCCTCGTCTGGTTGAGTAGCTATCACACCTGTCCGATTTTTGGGGAGCACCTCTACGCCAAGGCTCGTGAGCAGGGTCACCTGCCATGCGGCGCGGCTGTGCAGCAGGGGAACGCCCGGGGTGCGCAGCATGTGGATGACCATGGTCTGCGTCCACAGCGATTCCACAAACCAGCCCGCCTGAAACAGGGCGGCAAAGCTTGCCTGATCGGCGCTGCTCATGGCCTGCCAGCCGCCTGCTGGCATGGGCACCACGGCAGGGCAGATTACCCAGAACAGCAAGGCGTAGGTTGTGAGGTCAAAGACCGAGCTGGTAGGCCCGAGCCAGAACATGAATCGCCGGATGCTGTCCGTGTTCCAGTTGCGGGGCTTGCGCAGAAACTCCTCATCCACATTGTCCCATGGCATTGCCGTGCAGGAGACGTCGTAGAGCAGGTTGAGCACCAGTATCTGCAGGGGCGTCATGGGCAAGAAAGGTAAAAATACACTGGCCGCCAGCACGGAAAACATGTTGCCGAAGTTGGAACTTACCGTAATTTTTATATATTTGATTATATTTGCATAGGTGCGGCGTCCTTCCATCACCCCGGCTTCAAGCACGGTGAGGTCTTTCTCAAGCAGGATGACGCCCGCGGATTCCCGCGCCACATCCACAGCGGAATCAACGGAAATACCCACATCGGCGTTCTTCATGGCCGGGGCATCGTTGATGCCGTCGCCCATAAAACCCACCACATGGCCGTTGCCGCGCAGGCAGGTCACAATGCGGGCTTTTTGGCGCGGGCTGAGCTTGGCGAAAATGTCGGTTTCTTCAACGGCGGTTTTCAGGGCCGCATCGTCCATCCCTTCTATTTCTGCGCCCAGCAGAATGTTTTTGCCCGGCAGCCCCACCTGACGGCATACGCTGCGGGTAACGGCATCGTTGTCGCCTGTCAGCACCTTTACGCGCACGCCATGCTCGTTGAGCGCGGCCAGCGCCTTTGATGCGGAATCCTTGGGCGGATCAAGAAAGGCCAGATAGCCCAGCAGCACCATGTCTTTTTCGTCCGCCACAGAAAAAACTCCGCCCGGCGCTGACATGGTTTTGTGCGCCACGCCCACCACACGCATGCCGTCGTTGTTGTAACGCCGCACGCGCTCCAGTATTTCGGCCTGGAGTTCGGGCGTGAGCGGTTCTACCTGCCCGTGGTATTCGGCATAGGAGCACACGGTGAGCATTTCTTCCAGCGCACCCTTGGTGATGATCTGGGTTTTGCCCGTGGTGTCGGCCACCACAACGCTCATACGGCGGCGGCTGAAATCAAAGGGCATTTCGTCCACAAGGCTGTATTCCTTGCGCAAGGGCTGCATGCTCAGTTCATCGGCGTGGTTGACGATGGCGGCGTCCAGCAGGTTTTTGAGGCCGGTCTGAAACCAGCTGTTCAAAAAGGCATGGCGCAGCACACGGGCGTCTTCCGTACCGTGAATATCGAGCGAATACTCAAGCACAATCCTGTCTTGCGTGAGGGTGCCCGTCTTGTCGGTACACAGCACATCCATGGCCCCAAGATTCTGGATGGCGTTGAGGCGGCGGGCAATAACCTTTTTGCGGGCCATAAACACGGCTCCGCGCACCAGATTGGCGGATACCACGGTGGGCAGCATCTCGGGCGTAAGGCCCACGGCAACGGAAAGGGCAAACAAGGCGGCTTCCACCCAGTCGCCCTTGGTGAAACCGTTGATAAAAAGCACCACCGGGGCCATGCAGAACATGAACCGCAAAAGCAGCCAGGAAACGGAATTCACGCCTTTGTCAAAGCTGGTGGGCGTTGTTGTGGCCGCAATCTGGCGCGCCAGAGAGCCAAAAAGCGTTGCTCCGCCCACAGCCAGCACAAGACCGTAGGCCGCGCCGCTGACAATGTTGCTGCCCATGAAGGCCAGATTGTCGCAATCAAGGGGCGAGGCGGCGGCCAGGTCGGCGGGCAGGGCATGGGGGAATTTTTCCACAGGCTCACTTTCGCCCGTGAGGGAAGACTGGCTGACAAAAAGATCCTTGGCCCGTAAAATCCGCATGTCGGCGGGGATCATATCGCCTGCGGCCAGGCGCACCACATCGCCTACTACCAGCGAATTGATGGGCAGCTCCTTGCCCTCGCCCTCACGCACCACTTCAATGGTGGTTTTGACCAGCGATTCAAGGCGGGCCACTGCATTGCCGGAACGGGCCTCCTGCACGAAATGCAGTACGCCGCTGATGCAGACCATGACCGTCACGATGATAACGGCGGTGAGGTCTCTTTCTCCGGCATCTGCCAGCAGATAGTCGGTAAAGAACGAAATGCAGGCCAGCAGCAGGAGTACAACGCTGAAAGGATTGATAAACGAGGTGAACAGGCGTTTGGGCAGGCTGTCCCTGCCCTTGGCGGCAAGGATATTGGCCCCGTACTGCTGGCGCATCGCATGCACCTGATGGCGGGTAAGACCATCGGGCGAGGAGTTGAACGTCTGCAGGGCTTCGTCCGGCTCAACGCGGGCGGCGTCAAGCAGGCGGGTTGCAGCCTGGCGAACCAGTTCAGTACTGACGGTATGTGAGGCGGCGTGGCCTTTGCGGCCAAAAAAACGGGCAAACGGCACAACAAGGCCGTGCGGCAGAAAAGAGCGCAGAACCATAAAATCCTCCTGAGAGCACGCGCAACGCGTTACCCGCAGGAAGATTTTCAGCTACGGGAACGGAATGGCGTGGAAAGAGTGGTGCGACGTAAACTGTCAGGTTCCGAAGGGGAACTGTGGCAACTGTCGGACGACATGTAGGATGCTCCTTCCAAGGGTTGAGGGTGACCGCCTGCCAGAAGGCAGATGCATAAAAAGTGCATGGCCGCAAAAGGCCATCTGCGCGGAACCTATTCGCTCCGGGCATTATTGTCAAAGGGTGAAATTTAAGCCCTATTCTGCCGTATCGTCTTCAAAGCCGGGTTTTCTGCGGTTTGGCTCGGCGGATTGTGCCATTTCGTCAAGAAAGTCATGCAAAAAACATATGGCGTCTACCGAAACGGATTCGCAAAGATGCGGTGGATCATTGGGATGGATGCCACCGGGCCTCAAATCCTTGCAGGAGAGGCTGCCAAAGCGTTCAGTGAACTGGGTTGCAAATCTGGCGCACAGATCAACAATTTCTGATTCTTCCTTGCCCAGCTCTGCGCCGCGCAGGCCGATGAGTAGCAAGCCGCCCTCCACAAGGCCGCACTGCCCGCCAGTGCCGCCAGCGCCGTGGCAACCCACTGTGGCAGTGTAAATCTGCGGGTGCAGCGGTTCTTTGAGAACAGTTTCCAGACAACGCAGGGTTGTGCGGGCGCAGTTGAGATCTCTGTCCCAATAGTAGTGGCGCACCAGGGCGGCCACTCTGTCGTGCGTACTCATGATTTTCCTCTCAGGTGCAGCAGTTTTTTCCATTTGGGAAGATCGACGTTCAGGTCAAGATATTCAGGTGGAAGGTGCAGAGGCGCTGCTGTTTGCAGCGCGCGGGCCACATCGTCCACGCTGCCGGTGCGCGGCAGGCTGGCTACATCTTGCAAGGGGCAGAGGTCAAAGTCGTCTGTGGGCAGCATGGCCACCACGGGCAGTCCCTTGATGGCGGCTTCAAGCGCCACGGTGGTGGAATTGGAGGCCCAGACCACCACGCCGGGGGCAAGCTGGTCGGCAATGGGGCCGTCTACCACCTGCACATCCTGCGCACGGCGGCCCAGCAAGGCCTTCAACCTTTCCTGAACCGGCAGGTAGGGGTGCGGCTTTACGCGGATTTCCCAGCCGTCAAGCAGACCTGCATGCAGCGAACGGGCGAGCAGGGCCAGATGGGCCTCGGTTTCGTCCGCAAAAAAACTGGTTACGGCCAGCAACCGCCGGGGAGCAGGCGTGGAATCATGGCTCGCAGCAGCACTGGCATTTTGCGCGTCATTGTTCGCCAGATAGAGGTAACGCAGAGCTTCCACTTCGCCCAGGCGCTCGGTGGGCACGCCTGCCTCGCGCCACTGGGAACAGGCGGACTGCCCGTTGCCCCGCACCATATCGGGCTGGAATTCTGCCAGATCGCCCGTAAAGGTGCGCGGGTCGTCAAAATAGCGAAAGTCTGTGGGCCGGATGGTGGAGTGCTGCGCGCCGATGACCGGGCCGTTATTCGCCTCGTGCATGGTCTGGGTGAGCATGCGCTCCCACGGGCAGTTCTCCAGCGGAAAGAGCGTCCAGCGCTGCGGGCCGGCCATAGCGGCATATCGCTTGAATGCCCGGTGTTGCAGGCAGCGTTCAAGGCAACGCCAGCCCCGGAACGATTCCGCCCAGTAGGGGCCAAGGTAGGTCCAGAAATCAAGCTTTGAGCCTGCAAAACGAAAGGCCGCGCGGGCTTCTTTTTCCAGCCGCAGGCTGGCAAGGCACAGGCGCGCGTAGCGGAACAGGGCGGCTATGAGGTCGCCTGTGGTCAGAAATTCTTCAAGATAATGAAAGCTCGCGCCGTCCCTGCCTTCACGGCGAAAGCGGTCCCGCAGGGCAATGCACTGGGCCAGACTGAGCTGGGGCGCGGGAAAGCGGATGAAAAGCCAGCGCACAAAGTGCCCGGCGGTCTGGGCATGCTTCCCGGCGTTTCCCTGTTCTTGCGCTTCCACCTCAGCGGTGGCGTTCAGCGCATCGTGCAGGCTCTCCCAATAGCGGGAACGATAGCGGCCATTTTCCGCTGCCTTCATGTCCACATTGGGAAAGTAGGTGGCGATGGTGGCAGCCTGCCCCTGAGCGGGCGGCAGCGGGCTTTTGGCCGAAACTGGAGGCATGTGGCGGCGTACAGTCCACCACCAGTGGGCGTAGCGGGCCAGCGCGCGCAAAGGGGGAGGCGTTGCGTCATAAACCTTGCGCAGCAGACTGCGGGCTGGCTCAAGCGGAACCGGAGCTTCGCTGCATTCCGCAAACAGCCTGTGGCCTGACTTGCACATGCGCGCAAGCGCGCCGCGCAGATCTTCATCCCCGCCAAAAACGCGCAGGGAGGCAAAGCCGCCCTCGTCCATGAGGCGCTCAAGGGAGCGTAATTTGTAAACAGTGTAGAGGCCGGGCGTCATTTTGGGATGGCGCTCGTACAGCAGCGAACACCACCACATGGAGAGCTTTTCGCCGCAACGCAGATGCTGCTGCATCTCGCGCCCGCCAACGCGCATGCGTCCCAAATCGTGCGCCCAGGCCATATGCTCGGCGCGGATGGCCGTCAGCTCATCGCGCAGGCGCGCAGACAGCGAAATTTCGCCATTGGGCGCTTCCCACCCGTCCCAGTGGGCAACAAGCCGTTCGGGCAGGGCCTGACCCGACTCTGTTTCGGCCTTGCCGCTGGGGCTGTAGCCCGGGGCCGTGCACAGCGCGCGTGCCGCATCCGGCAGTGCCGGGCCAATGACAAGAACAAGCTCTTTCATACTGAACCCCTAACGCTCAATAATCCCGGCGTCATCGGCTTCGGGCGCGGCGCTGGCCTCGTTGAGGGCTGCCCAGATGGCAAGCCCGTAGGGCGGCTGCAACACGCCTTTTTCGGTGATGATGCCGGTGATGAGTTCTGCCGGGGTTACGTCAAAAGCAAAATTGTACACGGGCACATCTGCGGGCGTAAGGCGCGTATCGCCCACGTGGGTGACCTCACGTTCCGGGCGCTGCTCAATGGGTATGCCGCTGCCGTCGGACGTTGTGGGGTCAATGGTGGAGAGCGGGGCAGCCACGTAGAAGGGAATATTGAAGTGCTTTGCCAGCAGGGCAACGCCATAGGTGCCGATCTTGTTGGCCGCATCGCCGTTGGCGGCAATGCGGTCTGCCCCCACCACCACAGACTGCACAAGCCCCTTGCTCATGAGGAGCGCGCAGGCATTGTCGCAGGCAACGGTAACGGGGATATTGTCCTTGTGCAGCTCCCAGGCCGTGAGGCGTGCGCCCTGGAGGAAGGGCCGCGTTTCATCGGCAATAACCTTGATGCGTTTGCCCTGCTCCACAGCGCCGCGAATAACCCCAAGCGCCGTGCCATAGCCCGCAGTGGCCAGAGCCCCGGCATTGCAGTGGGTGAGCACGGTGTCGCCGTCTTTCAGGCAATCCGCGCCAAAGCGCCCCAGAGTCTTGCATGCTTCCACATCTTCGGCCTGCATTCTGGCGGCCTCGTCAAGAAAGGCCGCGAGCAGGGGTTCGCGGTCGCCGCTTCCGCTGTTGATGACCTTCCACCAGCATTTACGCATGCGTTCAACGGCCCAGCGCAGGTTTACGGCTGTGGGCCGGGCATTGGCGATGCGGTCAAGCAGTTCTTCAAGCTGGGTGGCCCAGCCGGGGCCGCTGGTTTCGTTCAGCGCAAGGGCGCAGCCCCAGGCCGCAGTGACGCCAATGGCCGGAGCCCCGCGCACAACCATGGTTTGTAAAGCCGATACAATGTCGTCTGTATTGCGGCAGATCACTTCGGTTTCCTGCTCTGGCAGCAAGCGCTGGTCAAGCAGGTGCAGCGCAAGATTTTGCCTGTCAAAGCGAATATGATCTTCCATGGTTTGCCTCCGCAGGAATCAAGATATTTATCAAGGATACACAACTATGCGCGGAAGGCAAAGCGCAGTTGGCGGCATTCCGCCGGAAACCATATAAAAAACATGCCCCATCAAGGGGTTCGGCGGCCCGCAATGCTTTACAAACAGGCGCGCGGCTGGCTATGCTGCGGCATGACAAAATCGTTTCCGGCGCGTTGTGAGCGCCCGGTAAACGCACTGGCTTCCTGTGGGGCTGCGCGGCAGGGTGGAGTCCATGCCTGCATGGTGCGGGCGTGACCTGTTGCGAGCGCATGGGACAGACTGCATGTCGATCAACTTAGGAGCTATCAGACATGGAAGAGTTTTCGCGGATTCGCCGCCTCCCCCCCTATGTTTTTGCGGTGGTGGGAGACCTCAAAATGCGGCTGCGTCGGCAGAATATCGACATCGTGGACTTCAGCATGGGCAATCCGGACATCGCAACGCCCGCACCCATCGTCGACAAGCTTGTTGAGGCAGCACAGAAGCCGGTGAACCACCGCTACTCGCTTTCGCGCGGTATTCCGAACCTGCGCAAAGCCATCTGTGATCGCTACGCGCGCCACTACGGCGTGCAGCTCGACCCTGACAGCGAAGCCATCGTGACCCTGGGTTCCAAGGAAGGTCTGGCCCACCTTTCGCTGGCTATTCTTGAGCCTGGCGACGTGGTGCTCGCACCCGACCCGACCTACCCCATCCACAAGTACGCGCCCATCATTGCAGGCGCGGACGTGCGCAGCGTGCCCATCGGCCCTGGGCGCAACTTTTTTGAAGACCTTGAGGCCGCCATGCGTCAGGCCTGGCCCAAGCCCAAGGTGCTTTTCATCTGCTATCCGCACAACCCCACCACCGAAGTGACGGATCTGGAATTCTTCCAGAAGATTGTGGATTTCGCCAAGGAAAACCACATCTGGGTTGTGCATGATCTGGCATACGCCGATCTGGTTTTTGACGGCTATAAGGCCCCCAGCTTTTTGCAGGCCAAGGGCGCCAAGGATGTGGGGGTGGAATTTTACTCCCTGTCCAAGAGCTATTCCATGCCCGGCTGGCGCGTGGGTTTTGCCGTGGGCAACAAGGATCTTATCCATGCCCTGGCACGCATCAAGAGCTATCTGGATTACGGCATGTTCCAGCCCATCCAGATTGCCTCCACCGTGGCCCTCAACGGCCCCGAAGACTGCGTGCACCAGATCCGCGACGTGTATCAGGAACGGCGCGACCGCCTCATCGAAGGCCTGAACCGCATCGGCTGGGAAACTCCTTCGCCCAAGGCGACCATGTTTGTGTGGGCGCATATTCCCGAGCCCTTCCGCAAGATGGGCTCCGTGGAATTTTCCAAGCTGCTGTTGCAGGAGGCTCACGTGGCCGTTTCGCCGGGTCTGGGCTTCGGCTCCTACGGCGACGAATACGTGCGTTTCGCCCTGATTGAAAACGAACACCGCACGCGGCAGGCTATCAGTAGCATGCGGCGGTTGTTGTCGGGCGTCTCCGACTAAACCTGTTTCGCCCTCCGCGTTTTTTTGCTTCCGGCGGCGTCAGGCGGTCTTTTTATTCCGGTCGAGTACCATCAGAGTACACTCCCTGCGTAAAAAGCCCGCCTTCCTTGCCGGAAGGCAAAAATCCGCAGGATGGCAAACAGGTTTTGAAAGCAGTTTTTGTTCACTGGACTGCCTCAACGGGCCGTTTTCTTGCCAGGGAACAAAATCTCGCTTTCAAAAAACGTTTTTCCGAGCGGTTTGGGTTCAATCCGCTTGGATCGTCGGAAAAAGCAAAGCCAGAACAACTGAAATCGGCGGGGTCGGGAGGTTTTCCGGCCCCGCCGCAGCAACCATAAGGCCGTATACGGCCAACAACCGCGCAGGCCCGCGGCGGACAGACCGGGGTTAGGCAGCAGATTCGGAGGCGACATGACAAAGAACAGCGATAAACCCCTGGTAGTGGGCCTTGCCGGATTCGGCACCGTGGGCGGCGGCCTTGTGCGCCTGCTTGACGAAAACGCCGACCTTATCCGCCGCCGTTGCGGGCGCGACATCGTGCTCAAAAAGGTGCTTGTGCGCAACGCCACCAAGGCCCGCAGCGCCCAGTTGCCCGCCGGAACGGAACTTACCACCGATTACCGCGCGCTTACCGATGATCCTGAAATCGACGTGCTGGTGGAGCTCATCGGCGGCATCGACAATGCCCGCACCATCATCGACCGCGCCCTTGATCAGGGCAAGCACATCGTCACCGCCAACAAAGCCCTGCTGGCCGAGGAAGGTCTGGCCCTGTTCCAGAAGGCTGACCGCAAAAAGCGCATCCTGCGCTACGAAGCCAGCGTGGCCGGGGCCATCCCCATTGTGGAAACGCTGAAGGAAAGCCTCACGGGCAACCGTATTGAATCGCTCATGGGCATTCTTAACGGCACCAGCAACTATATTTTGTCTGAAATGACCAGCAACGGTATGGATTTTGACGTTGCGCTCAAGCAGGCCCAGCAGCTGGGCTATGCCGAGGCCGACCCCACGCTGGACATTGACGGCCACGATGCCGCCCACAAGCTTATCTTGCTTATCCGTCTGGCCTACGGGGTGCACTATCCTTACACGGCCCTTTCGGTGCGCGGCATTCGCGGGCTTTCCGGCATGGATATCCGTCTTGCGCGCGAATTTGGCTACCGCATCAAGCTTATTGGTCAGGTGCGCGAGGTTCCCGGCGCCGAGGGCGCTGAGAGTGAAGGCAACATCCGGCTTGAAGCCGGGGTGTTCCCCGCCCTTGTGTACCACAAGTTTTTGCTGGCCCGCGTGGGCGGCGTGTACAATGCCGTGCGGGTGGACGCCAACGCCTCCGGCCCGCTGTTTTTCCACGGACGCGGCGCGGGCGATCTGCCTACAGCCGGAGCCGTGTTGGGCGATCTGCTGGCCGTTGCCCGCGATGAACGCCCCAACAACACCGGCTTTGTGAGCAAGGAACTGCCCAAGGCCTCCATCGTGCCGCCGGAAGAATGGCGTTCGTGCTACTACGTGCGCGTCATGGTGCAGGACGCCCCCGGCGTGCTGCGCGATCTTTCGGGCTGCATGGCCGCCGAGGGCATCAGCATGGCCCAGGTCATCCAGAAGAGTGATGAAGGCAATGGCGTACCGCTGGTCTTCATGACCCACGAAACCACGGCCCGCGCCATGAGCGACGCTCTCCAGCGCACCATGGACGCAGGTTTGCTCAAGGAACCCGCGGTCTACTTCCGCGTGTTGGGAGGAGCATGATAATTTTTGATGAACCATACGTCTCGCCAGAGCTGCTCGACTACGCGGCAGCCCGGCGGGAACCGGTGCTCGACAATGCTGTGGCGCGGGACTTGTCCCGCGCCCGTGCGCTTTCTGGCGCAGCGCCCCTGAACCTCGTACCGGAAGCGGAATTTGCGGCCCAGTGCCGGAAGTCCTGCACGGACTGCGCGCCCCCGCGCATCTATACCTGCTCGGAAAATTCCCTGGCCTGGGTCTGCGACCATGTGGACAATGCCGAACTTGTCAGCGGCATTGAAAAGCTCAAAAACAAGGCCAGAACCCGCGAGTTGCTGCGCCCCCTCTACGATGATTATTTCTATCGCAGACTCAGCCTTGATGCCCTGCGCCGCCTGCCTTTTGAAGAACTGCGCCTGCCCTGCGTGGTCAAGCCTTCTGTGGGCTTTTTCAGCCTGGGCGTGCGCATTGTGCGCACCCGCGAAGACTGGCAGGCCGCCCTTGCCGCCATTGAGCAGGAAGCAACGCACTGGCGCGAGCAGTATCCAGACAGCGTGGTGGACAGCGAAGACTGGCTCATAGAGGAATACATTGACGGCGATGAATACGCCGTGGATGTATACTTTGACGCGCAGGGGCAGGCCGTGATCTGCAATATCCTGCGGCACGAATTTGCTTCCGCTTCGGACGTGAGCGACCGCCTGTACTACACGGGCGCTTCTGTGGTACGCTCACACCTTGCGGAGTTCGAGGCATGGTTCAACAAGGTTAACTCCTTGCTGGGTCTGCGGAATTTTCCCACCCATGTGGAGCTGCGGCGTGATGCCCAGGGACGTATACGGCCCATAGAATTCAATGCCCTGCGTTTTGCGGGCTGGTGCTGCACGGACGTCACCCTGTTTTCCTGGGGCTTCCACACCTACGGCTGCTTTCTGGAAGGGCGGCGGCCCGATTGGGACAAGGCTCTGGCAGGGCGCGAAGGCAAGCTCTACACCCTCATTGTGCTGAACAAGCCGGAAAACTGCCCGCCCGTACGCAACTTTGACTATGAGGCCTTGAGCCGGGGCTTTGCCCGTGTGCTGCATGTGCGCAAAAGCGATTTCACGCGCTACGGGCTTTTTGGTTTTCTCTTTACCGAAACGCCGGAAAACCAGCGTGACGAGCTGGACCGCATAGCACGCTCCGACCTGCTGGAATTCACAAGTTGAGGCAGCCGTGGAAACTCTTGAAATAAGCACCCGCAGCCGTTGCGAGATGGTCGACATCACGGCGGAGCTACGCTCGCGGGTGCGTCGCAAGGCCGCAGATGGCCGCTGGCAGAGCGGCGCTCTGGCCCTGTTTTGCCCGCACACCACCTGCGGCCTCACGGTCAACGAAGGCGCAGACCCTGACGTGCGGCGCGACATGCTGGCCTTTTTCAGCCGCCTTGCCCCGGAGCATGGCGATTACCGCCACGCTGAGGGCAACAGTGATGCCCACATAAAAACCACCCTGCACGGGCCATCCCTCCTGCTGATTGTGGAGAAGGGCGAACTGCGCCTTGGCACCTGGCAATCTGTTTATCTGTGCGAGGGCGATGGCCCCCGCCGCCGCAACCTGTGGCTGCAATGGCTGAAGTCCGACGACTAGAGCTTTTCGTGGCAAGGATTTTTTCCGGAAAATCCCTGCGGAGCAGTTGATCCATTCCATTCGTCAACAGCTCTAGAGCGGGCATTCAGCTGCTTGCGGCCTGCCTTTTCATGGCCTTAAAGGAGCACCATCCATGCCCCATGACGTAAATCTTATTCTTACGCTTGCCGGGGGGCTTTCCGCCGCCCTGGTTCTTGGTTTTATCACGCAGAAACTGCGCCTTTCTCCCCTTGTAGGCTATCTGCTGGCAGGCATCATCGTAGGACCGCACTCCCCCGGCTTTGTGGCCGATTCGTCCACGGCGGCCCAGTGCGCCGAGATTGGCGTTATCCTGCTGATGTTTGGCGTGGGCCTGCATTTTCATCTCAAGGATCTGCTGGCCGTGGGGGCCATTGCCACTGGTGGCGCAGCGGCGCAAATCTCGCTGGCAACGCTGGCAAGCATGGGGCTGCTGCATCTTTTCGGCTTTGATCTGCTCTCTGGCGCGGTCTACGGCATGGCTATTTCTGTAGCCAGCACCGTGGTGCTTACCCGAGTGCTTGCAGATAACCATGACCTGCACAATCCCACCGGGCATGTGGCTCTGGGCTGGCTGGTGGTGGAAGACATCTTTACCATTCTGCTGCTTGTGCTGCTGCCTTCGGTTCTTTCTCCGGGCGGCGAATTCTGGAGCGCCCTGGGCATGACCCTGCTCAAACTGGCGGCGCTCTCCGTGTTTACGCTTGTGGTTGGGCAAAAGCTTATTCCGTTGTTTTTGGGCTACGTGGCCCGCACGGGCACCCGCGATCTGTTTACCCTTGCGGTGCTGGCTCTGGCCCTTGGCATTGCCGTTGCTGCTGCGGAGTTTTTTGGGGCGTCCATGGCGCTTGGCGCATTCTTGGCTGGCATGGTTGTGGGGCAGTCCGAGTTCAGCGCCCGTGCCGCCGCCGAAGCCCTGCCCCTGCGTGATGCCTTTGCCGTGCTGTTCTTTGTGTCTGTGGGCATGCTCTTTGACCCTGCCTCGCTGGCGCAGGACTGGCCCCTCATGCTGGCGACCCTCTTTGTCATCATGATTGTGAAGCCTCTTGGGGCGCTGCTGATGACAAGCCTGTTCCGCAAGCCTCTCAAGCTGGGACTGCCCGTGGCCGCCTCCCTGTCGCAGGTGGGTGAATTTACTTTTATTCTTGCGGGCCTCGGCATCAGCCTTGGGGTTTTTGACCAGAGGGTCAACAATGCGCTTATTCCTGCGGCCATCATTTCCATCACGTTCAACCCCATGCTGTACCGCAAGGCCAAGGATGTGGCCCTGTGGTGGGAGAAGCGCAAGCGCGGCAACGCTGCCGAACCATCGGCCTGCCTGATCGTGCCGGACGAAGGCAACCGCGCGCGGGTGGTTGTGGTGGGCTACGGCCCCGTAGGGCGCAGTTGCTGCCGCATTTTGCAGGACAGCAGCATGCTGCCGGTGGTTGTGGAAATGAATATCGACACGGTGCGGCTTTTGCGCAGCGAAGGGGTGCCCGTGGTGCACGGCGATGCCATGCAGGCCGAAGTACTGCGCGAAGCTGGCCTGGAAAAGGCCGAGGCCCTGCTGTTGACATCCCCCAGTATCCCCGCAGGCGAAGTGACGCCCATAGCACGCGCGGTGAATCCTCATGCGCGCATTCTGGCGCACACGGCCTTTGTGAGCGAAGCCCGCTCCCTGCGCGATAAAGGCGCGGACGCCGTTTTCAGCGGCGAACGCGAAGTTGCGCTGGCCATGGCGGAATATCTGTTGCGCTCGGCGGGTGCGCCGGAGGCGTATGTGCAGACGGAACTTGAACGCGTGCGCGAGAAGCTCGACTAGTCGTAGCTCGCACAGGGCTTTTTTGCCCACCGGCGGCGTCAGAATGGCTTTTTGCTACAGTCGAGTACCATAAGAGTACACTCCTTGCGCAAAAGGCCATTCTTCCTTGCCGGAGAACAAAACAGCATCTGTGCGAGCTACGACTAACGTCTCTGTCGGTTGCTGTCCTGAAACGGGCCTTTTCCTTGCCAGAGGACAAAATCCATCTTTTTAAACGTAGCTTATTGAGAAGTATGAATTACGCGAAACTTGTTGCCCGTTAACGTGAACAGCAAAGAAAAATCATAAGCACCGAATCAAATTAACCCCATACGCAATATTGAAACCGGCGCCCGGAATGTTGTCATGATCATCCACATAGACATGGATGCCTTTTTTGCATCGGTAGAGCAGATGGACGACCCCTCCCTGCGCGGCAAGCCCGTCATCGTGGGCGGCGAGCAGCGGGGCGTGGTTTCCACCTGTTCTTACGAGGCGCGCGTTTTTGGGGTGCATTCCGCCATGCCCATGGCAACGGCCCGCAGGCTCTGCCCGCAGGCCATTGTGGTGCGTGGGCGATACGCGCGCTATGCCGAGCTTTCGCGGGCGGTCATGGCGGCCCTTGCCGAGTTTTCACCCCTTGTGGAGCAGGCCAGCGTGGATGAGGCCTATGTGGACGCCACAGGCCTTGAGCGTCTGTTCGGCTCGCTGGAAGAACTGCTCCTGCGCATCAAGGAGCGTGTGCGCGAGGCCACGGGCGGGCTTACCTGTTCCGCCGGGGCCGCGCCGGTGAAGTTTCTTGCCAAGATTTGTTCAGACATCAACAAGCCCGATGGCATGTTCATCCTGCGGCCCGAAGAAGTGGACGACTTTCTGGCGACCCTGCCTGTGGGCAAGATTCCCGGCGTGGGCAAGCGCATGGTTGAGAGTCTGCAAGGTCTGGGCGTGAGAACTGTGGGGCAGTTGCGCCGCTACAGTCTGGATTTCATGCTGCGCAAATACGGCAAGTGGGGCGGTGTGCTGTATGAGCGCGTGCACGGGCGCGACCCGCGCGGCATCGAGACCGAACGCGCCGCCAAGAGTGAAAGCGCGGAATGCACCTTTACCGAGGACACGCGCGACCGGGATTTTTTGCAGCGCATGCTGCTGGCCCATGCAGAGCGCGTGGGCGCTTCGCTGCGGCGGCACGGCTACAGGGGCCGCACGGTGACGCTCAAGGTCAAGTATACGGATTTTCGCCAGATTACCCGATCGCGCACCCTGCCGGAGGGCATAAACTCCACGGAAACCATTTTTGAAGTGGGCTGCGCCCTGCTGCGCGAGCTGCCCCTGCCCCAGCCTGTGCGGCTTATCGGCCTTGGGGTTTCAGGTTTTGACGCGCCTGTGGCGCAACTGGTCTTGCCGGGCGCGGTCAAGCCCGCAACGCAGGGGCTGGACCCGCAGGTTGAGGCCAGGAGACAAAAGCTGGATGCAGCGCTGGACGATCTGCGCAGCCGCTTTGGCAACAAGGCCGTGCAGCGCGGGCGACTGTTTACGCCTGCGGAAAAAAAGACCGCTGCCGCGCTTACCCCGGATAGCGCCGGGGATGTGGACACGTCGGATGCAAAAGAATCTGGCCGTGAGGATTAGGCGGCTTTATGCGCTTGCCTGACCCTGCCGCGCAAACAGGGCCATGTATTCCTGATTGCCCTTGGGGCCCTTGATGGCGGCGGGCAGCACGCCCTGACAGGCAAGACCCAGATTGGCCTGGGTGAAGAGCAGAATCTTGTCCACCGCGCGCTGGCGGGCGGCATCATCGCGCACCACGCCCTTGACGGTTTCGCCGGGGCCAAGCTCAAACTGGGGTTTGATGAGCGTGGCGAGCATGCCGCCGGGTTTGAGCCAGGGCATGCACGAGGGCAGCACGAGGGTGAGCGAAATAAAGGAAACGTCCGCGACTACCAGATCAACCATCTCGGGGATAAGGCTCTGCTCCGCATGGCGCAGGTTGACGCCTTCTAGATTTATCACCCTTTCATCGGCCCGCAGGCGTTCGTGTAACTGGTTTTTGCCCACATCCACAGCATAAACGCGCTTGGCCCCCCGTTGCAGAAGGCAGTCCGTAAAACCTCCGGTGGAAGCGCCCGCGTCCAGGCACACAAAGTCGGTCACATCCAGCTTGAAATGCTCAAGGATGGTCAAAAGTTTGTAAGCGCCACGGCTCACGTAGCGTTCCGGTTCCAGCAGGGCAAAAACCGTGTCCGCAGCAAAAGGATGCCCCGGTTTGGGCACTACCTGCGGCGGCGCGCCAGGAACCGTCTGCTCAAGGATGATTTTGCCCGCCATGATAAGGCGGCGGGCCTGTTCGCGGCTTTCCGCAAGGCCCTGTTCAAATACAAGCTGGTCGGCGCGTTGTCTGGGTGATTTAGGCATGGAGGTCTTATAGCTGCTTGCCGCGGCAACCACAAGACTGCCTCTAAGTTGCCCGCGTGGGGCCGCCAAGTGGCTTGCGGCGAGCGTATGACCGGGGCCGTAAAGCCATTTTATGCTTAACCCAGCCCGGTGCACTTGCCAAAGCCGCAAAAGAGGGCTATATAGCTTGCCCTTGTGCGGTACTGCGCCGCGCCAAGGGTAAAACGCGCGGGCGTCCGAATTGCTGTAAAAGCTGGATTATGCCGCGTTCACGAGGTAGCTGCCATGAAAAATGATATCCATCCCAAAGTGTTCAACGCCACCATCACCTGCGCCTGCGGCAATGAAGAGCACGTGCTCTCCACCAAGGGCGAACAGGTTAACGTGGAAGTTTGCTCCGCTTGCCATCCTTTCTTCACCGGCAAGCAGCGTTTTCTTGATACCGCTGGTCGTATTGACCGCTTCCGCAAGAAGTACGCCAAGTTTGATCAGCAGTAAGCTTGGGTCGGGCCTTTACCGGGACTCCAGCACTGGCATGACGCCCGAAAGTTCGCGGCGGGCAGGCTCGCAGCAAATCGCCCCGCGCGCAAAGCGCGCGAGCGGTGTGTTGCAGCTTGCCCTCGCTCTTTTGAATGCGGAATGCGCCCCGGTAGGCGGGCAGGCCGTCATGGAAGGCGTGATGATGCGTCACGGTGATGTCTACGGACTGGCTGTTCGCCAGACCGACGGCGTCATTCGTGCCATGCGCTGCCCGTGGTTTTCGCTTACCCGCAGCCCCTGGCTCAAAAAGCCCTTTGTACGGGGCTTTCCTGTGCTGCTGGAGACCCTGGTCAACGGCATCAAGGCGCTCAACCGCTCGGTTGAAGCTGTGGCCCAGAGCGAGCAGGAGGAAATCTCCGGCTGGCATCTGGTGCTTACGCTGATTCTGGCCCTGCTGATGGCAGTAGGCCTTTTTGTGGTTGTGCCGCACCTGCTCTCGCTGGTGATGCTTTGGGCGCGCCTTGGCGGCGATGTGGAAGGGCTTTCGTTCCACCTCTGGGACGGCTTTTTCAAGTGCTGCATCTTCATGGGGTATATCAAGGCAATTTCATATGTGCCTGATATCCGCCGTGTTTTTCAGTATCACGGGGCAGAACACAAAACCATCCACGCCTATGAGGCGGGGGGCGATGTGGACGCAGCCGCTGCCATGGGTAAAAGCCGTCTGCATCCGCGCTGCGGAACCACGTTTTTGCTGTTTGTCATCAGCATTTCCATATTGCTGCATGCGGTGCTGGTTCCCCTGATGTTGAGCATTTACACGCCGCAGGGCGAAGTGGCCAAGCACGCACTCACCATTGGAGTCAAGCTGCTGTTGATGGTGCCTATAAGCGCGCTGGCCTATGAGCTTATACGCTACGCCGCCAAGCTGCCCGAAGGGCTGTCGGCAACTGTGCTGCGCGCCCCGGGGCTGGCCCTCCAGCGGCTCACCACCTACGAGCCTGACGAAAGCCAGCTTGAAGTGGCCGTGGTGGCCCTGCGTGAAGCCCTTGGCCCGGATGACGGCGCGAGGGTGCGCACCGTAGCCTACACCACGGAATAGCGCTTATTGCCGTCTTTTTCTGCCGCCTTTGCGGCAGATGCTGTACATGGGCCTGTTGCCTGACATGCTGCTTGCGGCATGGCTGCGCGCCCGATTTTCGTTTTTTCCGCCCACAGCGTGTTGGAGACACCTATGTTCGCCAAATTGGAAGGTCTGGAAAAGAAATTCATGGAGCTGGAGCATTCCCTGGCTGAGCCGGACGTGTTCAACGATCAGGAACACTACCGCAAGCTCACCAAGGCCCATGCCGATCTGCGCGACATTGTGGGGATGTACCGCCGTCACAAGGCGCTGTTGCAGGAACAGGCCGAAAACAAGCTGCTGCTGCGCGATGAAGACCCGGAAATGCGCGAGCTTGCCCAGGAAGACCTGCGCCGCATTGAAACGGAACTGCCCGAGGTGGAGCAGGAGCTCAAGCTCATGCTGCTGCCCAAGGATCCGCTGGACGAAAAGAACACCATTCTTGAAATCCGCGCCGGTACTGGCGGCGAAGAAGCGGCCCTGTTTGCCGCTGACCTGTTCCGCATGTATTCGCGCTATGCCGAAGTAAAGGGCTGGAAGGTGGAACTCATGAGCGAATCGCCCTCTGAATCGGGCGGCCTCAAGGAAGTTATCTGCCTTATCAGCGGCAACAAGGTGTACAGCCGCCTCAAGTTCGAGGCGGGCACCCACCGCGTGCAGCGTGTGCCCGCCACGGAAGCCCAGGGCCGCATCCACACCTCTGCCGCCACCGTGGCCGTTATGCCCGAAGCGGAAGAAGTGGACGTGGAAATCCGCCCGGAAGACCTGCGCATCGACATTTACCGGGCCTCCGGCGCTGGCGGCCAGCACGTCAACAAAACGGAATCGGCTGTGCGCATCACGCACTTGCCCACCAATACCGTTGTGACCTGTCAGGATGAACGTTCGCAGCACAAAAACAAGGCCCGCGCCATGAAGGTGCTTGCCTCGCGCATCCTGGCCGCCGAGCGTGAACGCTATAATTCGGAAATTTCCGCCGACCGCAAGTCGCAGGTGGGTTCCGGCGACCGTTCCGAACGCATCCGCACCTACAATTTCCCGCAGGGGCGTTGCACGGATCACCGCATCAACCTGACCCTGTATTCTCTGGACCGCATCATGGAAGGCGAAATCGATCCTCTGATTGAAGCCCTGAGCACTGTGGCGCAGGCCGATGCGCTCAAGGCGCAGGCTTCTGATTAATCGCCTGCCTGTAATATGGATACTAAAAACGCCCGCAATCGCGGGCGTTTTTTGCGTCTGCGTGGCGGGCATCCACGCGGCAGGCAATGCACTTATACTGACTGGTCGGGCAGCCGCAGCATGCCCTCGCGGATGATAAAGGCGATCACGGCTTCAATGCCTGCGCCGGAAAGCATCTCTGTGAGCACATAGGGGCGTTCGCCGCGCATGCGCCGGGTGTCGCGCTCCATCACGTCCAGCGAGGCATGCACCATGGGCGCGAGGTCAACCTTGTTGATGATGAGCAGGTCGGACTTGGTGATGCCGGGGCCGCCCTTGCGCGGGATTTTGTCCCCGCCGCTCACATCGATGACATAGATGGTGAGGTCTGCCAGTTCCGGGCTGAACGTGGCGGAGAGGTTGTCTCCGCCGCTTTCCACCAGCACCAGCTCAAGGCCAGGATGGCGGGCCTGAAGCTCTTCAATTGCCTGAATGTTCATGGAGGCGTCTTCGCGGATGGCGGTATGCGGGCAGCCGCCCGTTTCAACGCCGATGATGCGGTCGGCCTCAAGGGCGTTGTGACGCAGCAGAAATTCCGCATCTTCGCGGGTATAAATGTCGTTGGTGACGACAGCCATGTTGTAGTGCTTGCGAAGGCGCATGCACAGGTGGCGCAAGAGGGCCGTTTTGCCGGAACCCACTGGGCCGCCAACGCCCACTCGCAGGCAGGGTCTATTGGTCATGACGTTCAACTCCTGAAAAGTCGGGTGTATTGCCGTTCGTGTCCGGCGCTGCACAGGGCAAGGCCGGGGAGGCTGGAGCCGATGTCCTCATCGGGCAGGGCCGCTGCCTGCGCCACCAGTTGCGGCACGGCAGGCATGAACTCCAGCAACAGTTTTTGTGCGGCGGTCTGGCCCAGAGGTACCGTTTTGCAGGCCACGGCCACCTGATTTTGCAGCCAGCTCCACACATAGGCGCAGGCCGCGTCCACCCCGGCGCGCTGTTGCGCGGCAGGGTCGCTAAAAGGCTCCATGCTGCGGGCGTGCTGGTCGAGCATGACGGCGGCAACAGCAAAACAGGCCGTGTACCCTGCGTTGTCTGGCAGAGGCCAGTGCGGCAGCATGTCCTGATCGTGCAAAATGCGGCGCAAGGCCCGCCCCATCTGGATTTCTTCCTGCCACAGTTCGCGGCTTTCGCGCCCGGCAAGCATAAGGGCATTCCAGCGGGCCAGTGCATCGGCATCCGCACTGCTTGCCGCCGTGTGCATGCGCAGCAGCAGCGGCAGGTCGTTGCGGGCAAGGCCGAGGCGCAGCACGCCCCAAAGCCAGCGGCGCACGCCTTCCGCCGTGCCTGCATGCCCCCGCTCCACTGCGGCGGCCAGGCCCTGCGACCAGGCAAAGCCGCCCACGGGCAGGGATTGCCCCGCCAGATAGAGCAAGGCTGTCAGGCCAAACTGCGGCCCATTCCATGTCGTGCGGCTACAGCCACGGCCAGCATGCGGCCCGGTTTGTCCTGCGGCGTCCTTCGCCTGCTCATGCGGCGCGCACTGTTGTACTTTTTGAGCAAGGCAGGTTCCACCTGCCAGCGCCCTTGTGGGGGGCGTTTGCTCGGATGCCGGGTCAGTCGCCAGTCCGGCAGCCAATTCAGCCATGACTGTGACCGTGACCGCCGTAGGCTCCGCCCTCGGGCACAAAGGGCAGGTTTTCACGCCGCAGCCGCAGACCCAGATTTTCCGCCAGTTCTTCAAGCACGTGGTCGGGCATGAAGCGCAGCCACTTGTGCCCAAGCTGCAAGGCGGCGTGGCGGTTGCCAAGGTGATAGCAGGCGCGGGCCAGGGTTTCCCAGTTGGGGGCAATGCCCGTCACCACGGGTTCCGCGCCGTTGCGCACAATTGCCAGTACGTCCCCGGCGCGCAAAATATCGCCCTCGCGCAGAACCTGCCCGCGCGTGAGAAACAGGCCAGCTTCTTCGCCGCTGTCCAGCCGCAGCCGCTGACGGCATTTGCCGCGCTGCTCCCAGGTCAGGGTGAGGGTGGCCGTAGGCTCCAGATTGGTGCGCTGCCCCATGTTTTCGGTAAATTCCAGCATGGTCGCTCCTTGGGTGGTTTGCCTAGAACAAAAAATACCGTTGCGCCAGCGGCAGCACTTCCGCCGGAGCGCAGGTGAGTATTTCGCCGTCAGCGCGGACTTCATAGGTTTGCGGGTTCACGGCAATGGCCGGGGTGGCGCTGTTGAGCAAGAGGTCGCTCTTGCACAGGGTGCGCGTACCCCGGCAGGAGGAAAGCCCGCGCAGCAGGCCCAGCTCCCGCAACCGTCCCTCGCCGCCGTTTTCCATGAAGGCGCGCGAAACAAAGCTCAGGCTGGCGGCAGCCGCAGCCTGCCCCAGCGCGCCAAACATGGGCCGATAGTGCATGGGTTGCGGCGTGGGGATGGAGGCGTTGGCATCGCCCATGGGCGCGGCGGCTATCTGCCCGCCCTTGATGACCAGCGAGGGTTTGACCCCAAAGAAGGCGGGCTTCCACAACACGAGGTCGGCCAGAAGGCCGGGGGCCACTGCGCCAATGGCGTGGGAAAGGCCGTGGGTCACGGCAGGGTTGCAGGTGTACTTGGCCAGATACCGGCGCACCCGGAAGTTGTCGTTGCCGCGCCCCCGGTCTTCGGGCAGGGGGCCGCGCTGCACCTTCATCTTGTGGGCGGTCTGCCACGCGCGGGTGATGACCTCGCCCACGCGGCCCATGGCCTGCGAGTCTGAGGAAATCATGGAGATTACGCCCATATCCTGCAAGATATCCTCCGCGGCAATGGTTTCGCGCCGGATGCGCGAATCGGCAAAGGCCGCGTCCTCTGGCAGGGAGGGGTTGAGGTGGTGGCAGACCATGAGCATGTCCAGATGCTCGTCCACGGTGTTCACGGTATAGGGCCGGGTGGGATTGGTGGACGAGGGCAGCACGTTGGGCAGGGAACAGGCGCGCAAAATGTCGGGAGCGTGGCCGCCGCCTGCGCCTTCCGTGTGGTAGGTGTGGATGGTGCGGCCACGGAACGCGGCCAGCGTGTCTTCCACAAAGCCCGCCTCATTGAGCGTGTCGGTATGGATGGCGACCTGCACATCGTATTCGTCAGCCACGGTAAGGCAGGTGTCGATGGCAGCCGGGGTTGTGCCCCAGTCTTCGTGCAGTTTCAGGCCGCAAGCGCCCGCCTCGAGCTGCTCGCGCAGGGCCTCGGGCATGGCGGCATTGCCCTTGCCCAAAAAACCAAAGTTCATGGGCAGCGCGTCTGTGGCGGCCAGCATGCGTTCCAGATGCCAGGGGCCGGGGGTGCAGGTGGTGGCGTTGGTGCCCGTGGCAGGGCCGGTGCCGCCGCCAAGCATGGTGGTAATGCCGCTGGCAAGGGCTTCTTCCACCTGTTGCGGGCAGATAAAATGGATGTGCGAGTCCATGCCGCCAGCGGTGAGCAGGCAGCCTTCGCCCGCAATAATCTCCGTGCCGGGGCCGATGATCACGTCCACATCGGGCTGTACATCGGGGTTGCCCGCCTTGCCGATGGCGGCAATGCGCCCGTCGCGTATGCCAAGATCGGCCTTGATGATGCCCAGCGCCGCATCCATGATGACTGCATTGGTGATGACTGTGTCCATAGCGCCGTCAGCATTGCTGATCTGGCTCTGGCCCATGCCGTCGCGAATGACCTTGCCGCCGCCAAAGCAGACTTCATCGCCATAGACGGTGTGGTCGCGCTCAATTTCTATCCACAGTTCCGTGTCCGCAAGGCGGATGCGGTCGCCCGTGGTGGGGCCGTAGAGTTCGGCATACTGGCTTCTGGGGATGCGGATCATGCTTTTTCCTCCCTGGGGGCTTCGGCATCAAGCGCCCCCATGATCTGGGCGCGAAAGCCAAACACGCGCCGTGCCCCGGCGTAGGACACAAGGCGCACCTCGCGTTTCTGCCCCGGCTCAAAGCGCACGGCGGTTCCAGCGGGTATGTCGAGCCGCATGCCGCGCGCGGATTCGCGGGCAAAGGTCAGGGCCGGGTTTACCTCAAAAAAATGGTAGTGCGAACCAACCTGAATGGGCCTGTCGCCGGTATTGGAAACTTCCAGCACAACTTCCTGCCCTTCCGAGAGTGCGTTAAGGGTTATTTCGCCCTCTGCGATATGAAATTCACCGGGAATCATGCGTCCCCCTTGCGTGTTCGTATACGTTGCTGCGTTCGTTGTCGTGCACGGCTTGCCCTTGGTGCCCTGATTACAGAATGGGATCGTGCACGGTCACAAGCTTGGTGCCATCAGGAAAGGTGGCCTCCACCTGCACTTCGTGGACCATCTCGGGGACGCCGTCCATGACGTCCTCGCGCGTGAGCAGGTTGCGGCACGAACCCATAAGCTCGGCCACGCTTTGTCCGTCGCGCGCGCCTTCAAGCACTGCCAGGCTGATGTAGGCCACAGCCTCGGGGTAATTGAGCTTGAGGCCGCGCGCCTTGCGCCTCTCTGCCAGCAGCCCGGCGGTGAAAAGCAGCAGCTTGTCTTTTTCTCTGGGCAGAAGTTCCATGATGCCTCCTGTATGTGCGGCATGCCGCAAGAGTTCCTTGAAAATTATATGATCACAGCCCGACTTGCAGCTCAGGCCGCAGTCCGGCTGTGAAAAAACCTTAAAAAGCTCCGTACCAGATGCGCGGCATATGCGGCGGGCAGCCTGTCAGCTTTGGCCGCAGCAGGTTCCAGGCTGTCAGCAGCAGGTTGCGAGCTTCTTCCATATCCGGCCCCAGATAGCGCACCACAAGCACCCCTCCGCGCACGGTGGCTCCGGCCCGTTCCCCCATGTGGGCAGACAGGGGAACGGGCCTGGCCTGGACGGAACTATCGCATGCAGCGGGGCTTGGCCCTCCTGATGCATCATCAGGAGGGCCATCTGGCGCATCATCAAAATCGCAGTTGGGCGAGAGCATGTTTTGCAGCGTGGTGCAGCATGCTTCCAGCGCGGCAAGGTCTTGCCCGTCATCCGCTCCGCGTCCCACGGCAAAGAGGGTGGCGGAGACCGCCTGATCACCCAGACCACAGGCGCATTTTTGCAGGGCATCGCCGCCTTCAAAGCGCAGCACCTCATGCAGCAGGGGTAGCCCCTCGCGAGTGAGTATGAGGCTTTGGCGTACGCTGCCGTGGGTAAAGCTCTCGCTGGCGGCAGGGCGGCCAAGGCAGATCATTTCCCAGCCGATGCAGGCGCTGGCATTGTCCAGCTCCACCGATGTGCGCATTTCGGCCCGCGCGCCGTCATAGATGATGGTTTCACGCGGCAGCCATTCCAGCATGCCGCCCGCAACGTTCAGGTCTGTGGTCTGACGCTGGGCGACGTTATGCGCATCCGCAGCGTAGAATTTGGAAGCAGAAGGCGCGGTGAGCAGGGCGTGCGCGCCTTGCGCAAGCCGCACGGCAAGGCTCAGATCGTCGCCGCTTACAAGGCCGCCCGGCGGGTGCAGCAGACAGCAGTGGCAGGGCTGGGACACCTGCGCCCGGCCCGGCGCATTGGCTGGCGAAGCTTCGGGATAGAAGGGTCGCTGCACGCGCAAAGGCCCGCTGAACTGCATTTTTGCCAGCGTGGTGCGCCCCTGCCGCACCGCAAAATCCAGCTCCATGCGCGCGCTCCAGCGCCGGTCAGGCGTAAAGCAGTGACCGTGGAGATTGCCGGCAGGGTTTGCGGTGTTGGCAGACATGCAGATCCTCTTGGATTCCGTGGCGGGAATCAGACGCTCAGAAAGGCTTTGACGGTGGCATCATCCAGGCCGTGCATGCCGCCCTGTGAAACGATGTGCCCTCGATCCATAATCATATAGGTATCTGCCATGCGGCGGGCAAAAGGCACTTTCTGCTCCACCAGCAGCACTGTGAGGCCCATTTCTTCGTTGAGTCTGCGAATGGTTGTGGCGATGTCGCGCACAATGTTGGGCTGAATGCCCTCGGTTGGTTCGTCCAGAATGAGCAGGCGCGGCTCCAGTGTGAGCGCCCGGGCAATGGCAAGCTGTTGCTGCTGCCCGCCGGAAAGATCGCCGCCCCTCCGATGCATCATTTCGCCCAGCACGGGGAAAAAGTCAAAGATGAACTGAGGAATGGCCCCGGCCTTGTCCTTGCGCATGGGCAGGGAAAGTTCCATGTTTTCACGTACGGTCAGCAGGGGGAAGATTTGGCGGCCCTGCGGCACATAACCGATGCCCAGGGCCGCGCGGCGCTCCACAGGCAGAGGAAGCAAGTCCGTTCCTTCAAGGAGAATATGACCGGAGCGCGCCGGTAGCACGCCCATGATGCACTGAAGCAAGGTGGTTTTGCCCACGCCGTTTCGTCCCATGAGGCAGGCGCACGAACCGGCCTTTACCTCAAGGTTGACGTCGCGCAGGATGTGGCTTTCGCCATAATACTGATTGAGACCTGTTATATGCAGCATTACGCTCCTCCGGAGCATGAGGCTCGAAAATTGGCAGTTTGCAGCGGTCATCCAGCTCAAGGCCAGCCCGAAATCAGCCAGCGGCAGGCCAAGGCCGTGCAGGCGCTAGGCCGCGCCCAGCGGTTCGCCCAGATAGGCCTCCACCACGGCAGGGTGGTTCTGCATTTCGTCCATGGTGCCCTCGGCCAGCACGCTGCCTTGATGCAGTACCGTTACCTTGTGGGCAATGGCCCGCACAAATTCCATGTCGTGTTCCACCACCATGATGCTCTGCTCGCCCTCAAGGTCGTGCAGCAGTTCGATGGTGCGATCCATTTCCTCAGGCGTCATGCCCGCCACGGGCTCGTCCAGAAGCAGAAGCTGGGGCTTCTGCATGAGCAGCATGCCGATTTCAAGCCACTGCTTCTGCCCGTGCGAAAGCTTGCCCGCCTGCAAGCGGGCCAGTTCCGTCAGGCGGATGCGGTGCAGCACTTCTTCGATAAAGACCCTGTTGTCGGCAGAGAGCCGCGCGCGGAATGTGGGCCATACCCGCTTGTCGCCAGCCAGCGCCAGTTCCAGATTTTGCAGTACGCTCAGGGCCTCGAACACCGAGGGCTTCTGGAATTTGCGGCCAATGCCAGCCTGGGCGATGGCGACTTCATCCATTTGCAGCAGATTGCAGGTGCGCCCAAACCATGCGGAACCAGCGTCGGGCCGGGTTTTGCCGGTGATCACGTCCATCATGGTGGTCTTGCCCGCGCCGTTGGGGCCGATGACGCAGCGCAGTTCGCCCTTGTCCACATAGAAGGTCAGGTCGTTGAGCGCCTTGAAGCCGTCAAAGCTCACGCTGATTTTTTCCATATACAGCGCGATGTCTGGCTTGGACATCATGCGGCGCGGGGGCCGGGCACGCATCTTCATGGGGCGCTTGTCAAAGGGGGCGTGCGTTTCTTCGTAGGCGCGGGCGGCTTCTGCCACGTCCTCAAGGCTGCGCCCATGCAAGATATCCTGCTGGGTCTTCATGCTGCGCCTCCTTCATTGGCGGAATCGGCAGGGGCATCTGACGCCGCGCCGCGTATTGCGCGGTTGCGCCACTGCTCGGGCAAGCCCGCGAGGCCCTGCGGCAGAAAGATGGTCACCAGCACAAACATGCCACCAAGGGCAAACAGCCATGCCTCGGGCATGACCGCCGTAAACCACGTTTTGAAGGCATTAACGGCAAACGCGCCAAGCACAGCGCCGTAAAGCCGCCCACGGCCGCCCAGCGCCACCCAGACCACAATTTCAATGGAGTTGAGGGGCGAAAATTCACCAGGGTTGATGATGCCCACCTGCGGCACATACAGCGCGCCGCCGATACCCGCCAGAATGGCGGAAAGCGTGAACACCGCCACCTGATACCGCTCCACCCTGTAGCCGATAAAGCGCACGCGGCTTTCCGCATCGCGCACGGCAACGCACACGCGCCCAAGGCGCGACGCCGTCACGGCCCGGCACAGGAGGTAGCCAGCCATGAGCGCCACGGCGGAGCAGGCAAACAGGGTTGTACGCATGCCGTCTGTCTGCAATTCAAAGCCCAGCAGGGTCTTGAAGTCCGTGAGACCGTTGTTGCCGCCAAAGCCCATCTCGTTGCGGAAAAAGGCCAGCAGGAGGGCGTAGGTCATGGCCTGACTCATAATGGAGAAATACACGCCCGAAACCCGCGAACCAAAGGCCAGCCTGCCAAACACATAGGCCAGCAGGCCGGGCAGCAGCACCACCAGCAGCAGTGCCACCACAAAGTATTCGCTGCCCTGCCAGAACCAGGGCAGTTCTTTCCAGTTCAGAAAAACCATGAAGTCCGGCAGGTTGGCATTGCCGTATACGCCGCGCGCGCCTATCTGCCGCATGAGGTACATGCCAAAGCCGTAGCCCCCAAGGGCGAAAAACGCGCCGTGCCCAAGGCTGAGCACGCCCATGAAACCCCAGACCAGATCAACGGAAAGTGCCAGCAATGAATATGTCAGGTATTTGCCCAGCAGGGTGACCATGTAGCCCGGCACATGCAGGGCGCTGCCTGCAGGCAGCAGGCTGCCTGCAACCACAGCCAGCGACAGCAGGGCGGTAACAGCCAGAAAGTTGCGGGTAGGCGCGTTGAGCAGCCTTTCCCGTTCAAAGATATCGGTCGCCATTTATGCCTCCACCGCGCGGCCCTTTTGCGGAAACAAGCCGCGCGGGCGCTTCTGGATGAACAGGATAAGGCAGACCAGAATGATGATCTTGGAGAGCATGGCGCCGCTGGCAGGCTCCAGAAACTTGTTGGCAATGCCCAGGGCCAGCCCGCCCGTCAGCGTGCCCCAGAGGTTGCCCACGCCGCCAAACACCACGACCATGAAGGAATCCACAATGTAGGTCTGGCCCAGATTGGGGCCAACGTTGGAAACCTGGCTCAAGGCCACGCCAGCCATGCCAGCCACGCCGGAGCCAAGGCCGAATGTCAGTGCGTCCACGCGCGAGGCGCGTACGCCCATGCAGCGGGCAATGGCCCTGTTTTGCGATACGGCGCGCACTTCAAGCCCCAGCCGGGTGCGGTGCATGGCCACATGGATGAGGGCGAATACGCCAAGGCAGAACAGGATGATGTACACACGGTTGCAGGTCAGGCTGAAATGCTGGGTTATCTGCCACACGCCGCTCATGAATTCCGGGTTCTGCACGGCGCGGTTGAGGGGCGAAAACATGGTACGCACGGCCTGTTGCAGCACAAGGCTGATGCCGAATGTCGCCAGCAATGTTTCCAGCGGCCGACCATAGAGAAAGCGGATAACAGTCTTTTCAAGCAGCACGCCTGTGCCGCCGCTCACCAGAAAGGCGGCGGGCACGGCCAGAATGAGCGCAAGACCAGGCTGGCCCGGCAAGAGCTGCTGCATGCCCCAGGCCGTATAGGCCCCAAGCATGATCAGTTCGCCGTGAGCCATGTTGATGACGCCCATGACGCCAAAGGTGATGGCAAGGCCAATGGCGGCTAGTACAAGAATGGATCCCAGACTCGTTCCAAAAAAGAGCATTTCAAAAAACTGCGCCCACTGGGCGGAAACGCGCTGGGAATAGAGGGCATCGTCCGCCGCTTTTGCCACCGCCGTGTCGGATGAGGCGGCAAGCGTGCGCAGGGCGTTGAGGGCTGCCGGGCTGCCGTTGCTGTTCAGAGCCTTGACGGCGGCAAGCTGGTCTGAGCGCACGGCGGCAGGATCAGCCGCCACGTACAGGGCAAGGGCCGCGCTGAGGTTGCCGCGCACGGCTTCGTCCTTTTCCCCTGTCAGCAGTTTGTTCAGGGCCTCTGCCTTGAGGGGCGGAGTGGCGCTGTCCATAAGGGCCGCCGAAGCCTGACGGCGCTTGGCCGTGTCTGTGGAGGTAAGGGCCTGAGCGTTGAGGATATCCGTAATGCGCTGGCGCTGGCGGTTGCTTGTGCCCACCTTGCGCAGGGCATCGGCGCTCTGCGCCGCGCCAAGTTCTCCCTTGGCGTCAAGGGACCGCGCCTGACCTGCATCATCGCTCACAAAGAGCGCTCCTGCGGCGGCATCGGCCAGCAGGGTATTGCGCAGCAGGGCTTCCAGCAGTTTTTCGCGCAGTGGCGCGGCAAGGCTACTGTCATCCTTTTCCAGCGCGGCAATGGCCGCATCCCTGTCCGCTACCTTGGGGCTCACCAGAGCCTTGAGCAGATCGGCTGGAATAATGGATGGCGAAGTTTGCACCGGGGACGCGGAAGGAGTCGAAACCGCGCCCCCGGCATTCCCGTCCGGTTCCGGTCCGGACGCCAGCACTGCGGGAGGCAGGCTGAAAATTATGAGGCAGCAGAGCAAGAGCGCCGTGCGCATGGGAATATCCTTTAGTCTGGTCTGCCGGGTCTGCGCTGGTGCTGGCCCTGGCCGACGTGCCGTGGGGGGATTGCGGGGGCCGCTGGGGCCCCCGCCGCAGATTCATACGGTTGCGCGGGCTACTTGGAAGCGCCGCCGCATTTCTTGGTCTTGGTGTTGTAGTTGCCGCAGTTGATGGGGTCGGTCCAGTCGCCGATCAGATCCTTGGATTCGGGCAGGTAGTGCGACCACGCTTCGCCGGGAACCACGGAGGGAGTTTCCCAGACCACCTGGAACTGGCCGTCAGCCTGGATTTCGCCGATCAGCACGGGCTTGGTGATGTGGTGGTTGGGCAGGACCTTGGCCACGCCGCCGGTAAGGTTGAGGGTTTCAAGGCCCACAATGGCCTTCAGAACCTTGTTCACATCGGTGCTCTGGGCCTTTTCAACAGCCTTCACCCACAGGTTGAAGCCGATGTAGTGGGCTTCCATGGGGTCGTTGGTCACGCGCTTGGGATTCTTGGTAAAGTCGTGCCACTTTTTGATGAAGGCCTTGTTGGCGGGATTGTCCACGCTCATGAAGTAGTTCCAGGCGGCCAGATGGCCTACCAGAGGCTTGGTGTCTATGCCGGAGAGTTCTTCTTCGCCCACGGAGAAAGCCATGACGGGAATGTCGGCGGCAGTGATGCCCTGGTTGGCAAGTTCCTTGTAGAAAGGCACGTTGGCGTCGCCGTTGAGGGTGGAAACCACGGCGGTCTTTTTGCCCGCATTGCCGAACTTTTTGATTTCAGCAACGATGGACTGCCAGTCGGAATGGCCGAACGGCGTATAGTTGATGAGGATATCTTCCTTTTTCACGCCCTTGGAGATCAGGTAGGCTTCGATGATCTTGTTGGCGGTGCGGGGGAACACGTAGTCCGTACCGGCCAGCACCCAGCGCTTCACGCCGAGGTCGTTCATCAGGTAGTCCACGGCGGGAATGGCCTGCTGGTTCGGGGCCGCGCCGGTGTAGATGACGTTGCGCGAAGATTCTTCGCCTTCGTACTGCACGGGGTAGAAGAGGAGACCGTTGAGTTCTTCAAACACTGGCAACACGGACTTGCGCGAAACCGAGGTCCAACAGCCGAAAACAGCGGCGACCTTGTCCTTGCTCAGCAGCTCGCGGGCCTTTTCTGCAAAGAGGGGCCAGTTGGAGGCAGGGTCCACCACCACTGGTTCCAGTTTTTTGCCCAGCAGGCCGCCTTTTTTGTTCTGCTCTTCAATGAGCATGAGCATAACGTCTTTCAGCGTTGTTTCGCTGATGGCCATGGTGCCGGAGAGCGAATGCAGAATGCCCACCTTGATGGTGTCTTCCTCGGCCTTTGCGTTCAGCGAACCGCACAGGGTGACGAGCATGAGAGCCAACGCCGCCAACGTTTTCTTGAACATGTGGAGCCTCCTTGGAACTGTCTGTATGTCTGTACGTGACGCGGCGCACCCCCATGGTTGCCGCGCTGCTTGCTACAGCACATAGGTAAGCAAGAGGCGTTCCAAGACGATATTTTTTGTAATAATTTGTATTTGTTTGATAAATTTTTATGTAGTGCTCTAAAATTAAAACATTTTTGTAAAATTATGGGATTTTAAAACAATTTTGTATGCATTCAGAGTGGTGCTGTATGCCCTGCCACAGTTCTGAGCGCCAGCGCAAAAAAACACACCCGGCCCGGCAGATTACAAGTCTGCCGGGCCGGGTGTGAAGTGCTGTATGCCGTGCATCGGTTTGAGGCGTTATGCTGGGGTGGAAGGAGCAAAACGGCGGTGATCTATGCCGTACTTTTTCATCTTGTAATAGATGATGCGGTAGGTGATGCCCAGATCGCGCGCGGCCTGATGGATATTGCCACGGGCATTTTTGAGGGCATCCACAATAAATTCCTGCTCCACCCGGGCGATAGTTTCGTTAAAGCCGAGGCCGCCGCCCGTGGGGCCGGTGCTGCTGCTCTCCGCGCTTTGCAGGGTGCTGGGCAGGTGATGGGCGCGCAGCACGGCATCTTCGCAGATGAGCACGGCGCGTTCCATGACGTTTTTCAGTTC
This sequence comes from Desulfovibrio desulfopostgatei, assembly GCF_053570645.1. Classification (NCBI taxonomy): domain Bacteria; kingdom Pseudomonadati; phylum Thermodesulfobacteriota; class Desulfovibrionia; order Desulfovibrionales; family Desulfovibrionaceae; genus Desulfovibrio; species Desulfovibrio desulfopostgatei. The sequence continues at coordinate 114,389 of NZ_JBRBQS010000002.1, forward strand.
ACGCACGTTGCCGGGCCAGTGGTATTGCAGCAAAAGGTCGATGGCAGGCGTGGAAATGCGCCGTACCGGGCGGTCGTATTCCTTGCTGAACATGCGCAAAAAATGCTCCGTGAGGGGCAAAATGTCCTCCGGCCTTTCGCGCAGCGGCGGAATGAACACGGGAAAGACATTGATGCGGTAGTACAGATCCTCGCGGAATAGCCCCTGCTCCACCAGTTCTTCCAGCGGGCGGTTGGTTGCGCAGACAAGGCGCACGTCCACCTTGTAGCGGCGTTCATCGCCAAGAGGCTGGATTTCGCCTTCCTGAAGCGCGCGTAGCACCTTTGCCTGTGCGGTGGTGGAGAGGTCGCCGATTTCGTCCAGAAACAGCGTGCCCTTGTCTGCCTGGCGGAAAAGGCCGGCACGGTTTTGCACCGCGCCTGTGAACGCGCCCTTGCGCCAGCCAAAAAGCTCGCCTTCAATAAGTTCCGAGGGCAGGGCGGCGCAGTTGAGCATGACCAGCGGCTGCGTGCGCCGAGGGCTTGCTGTGTGCAGGGCCTGGGCCATCAGTTCTTTGCCCACGCCCGACTCCCCGCGCAACAGCACGGTTGCGCGGCTGGCCCCGGCCTGGGTAAGGCGGCGCAGCACGTGCCGCAAGCTCTTGGAGGTGGCAATGACCGAGGCTGGCGTGCCGCTGACAAGCGGTTCATCGGGCAGCATGCAGAAATGCTGGCGCGCCATTTCTTCCTGCAAACGTGCCACCTGTCGGCCCACAAGCGTGGCTACGGTTTCGAGAAAGCGGCAGCGCAGATCCAGTTCTGATTCCGGGGCGGTGGGGGTATCGGCGCTCAGGGTGCCGATAACTTCCGTCTGGTCGGCATTTTCAACGCGCACCGGCACGCTGATGAATGCCAGCCGCGCCATTTCTTCCTGGCTGCGGCCAAAAAGGCGGTTCTGAAAGTCTGGCCGACCCTGCATGCATGAAACAATAATGGGCCTGCCCTCGGCAAAAACCTGACCAGTGATGCCTGATCCCGGCTCATAGGCGGCCTCGGGCGCGTCCGCAGGGCCGTAGGAAAGCGAGAGCTTGAGCTCGCCGCTTTCAGGGTCCTGAACCACAATGTGGGGCCTGTCGAAGTGCATGTCTTCTGCAAGAGCCGCCAGCAGCTCCCGCAGAGAATCGTGAAAGGAATGGCCCGGCGATAGGGCGGCCAACACCCGGTTAAGGGTGTCGAGGCACTGCCCTGTGCCCATGAAGGGCGCGGCGAAATGGGCTTCTTGCATATGTCCCCTGCTCAATGCGGCGTGAGTACGGCGCTGTTTTCCTAAGTTGCCGAACATTGTCCATAGCTGCGTTACGCCTTGGTGGCGGGCATCTGCTCACGCAGTAACCTGAGCAATCTCAACCAAAATTGCTGCAATACGGAACGGCACATCAGGCATCGCGGCACATGGTGCGCGCTGATGCAGACTGAGGGGGGAAGATGCGGGATCTTGTCTGACCTGTTGTCGGCTTGCAGATGGTGCAATCCCAGGTCGTTGTGCCCCCTGTGGGGCTGATTGCTCTGAAACGGGCCGCTTCATAGCTGGCGGCAGGGCGGCTCCGCCACAGACTCAGAGTGTTGAAGGGCCGCGCCGATGGCGCGGCCCTTCAACAGATTATTGCTGCGGTCCCTGGTCAATGTCAATGATACGGCCTTGCAGCCATACATAGGCATCGATTTCGTGTCCCGCTTCAGGTTCGTACTCGCCCAGAACCATCTTGGAGGCGTAAACAGCCAGACGCATAGGCTGTCTGTCCTCAAAGGGAAAGCTGAGGTAGAGCAGCTTTACGGGCATTTTTTCAAGCTGGCAGTCTTTCACTTCTTCAATGGTGGCGCGCATCTGGTATTCGCAGAAGTTGCGGCCTGGCATGATGAGGTGACGATTGCTGACGCTCACCTTGAGAGGCGGCACGTCCAGGCGGGTTTTGCCGGGGTTTTCGGCAAGCCATGCCTCGGCATAGGCCTCGTAACGCACGCCCTGGGTGATGGTGATTTCGTCCAGCAGGGCCTTGCGCAGGCCAAGAGCGAGGCCAGCCAGCAAAAATGTGTGCATGACGCCGGGGGTGAGGTCGTCCTTGTCGCGTCCATACAGCGGGTCATAAAACCACATGGGGTTTTTGCCCTCAAGCATGGTCACGGCCACATTGGCCTCAACGCCGGTCTGCCAGGGGTGCACGTCGTCAACCGTGAGGTCGTTGGGCAGCCCTTCAAGCAGGGGGGTGGCGGTAACAGGGGCAAGCTTTTCCCCTTCCTCGCCAGCCACAAGCACGGCAGCCCTGACGGGCTGATCCTGCGGCCATGCCAGCAGGATGTGATCCTTGCCGTCGCGCTTCCACTGCCAGGAGGGGCGGGTGCCGCCGTCGTGCATGACGGTGGTGGCAATCTGGCCCATGATGGCGGCGGGGTTTTGCCCTGTCAGCACCGCCCAGGCATCGCCCAGGGTTTCTGTATGCCCACGGTTGGCGGCAGCCAGCTTGGCTTCCAGCTCTTCGGCAGTAGGAGCCTGATCGGCAAGAGGATTGCCTTCACTGTCAACGCGAACCCATTCTTCGGCTTCGGTTTCGGCAGCCTGAATTTTGTTTTCAGCTTTTTTGGCCATGAAATATTCCTTTCATCGCGCGGTCAGGGCGCAGGCCGGAGAGTATCCGGCCTGCGCGCAATACATTTTAACGTCTGTCGCCACGGTCGCGGCGGTCACGCCCGCCACGGTCACCACGGCCATTTCTGTCGCCGCGGTCGCCCCTGTCGGAACGGGGAGGACGGGCGGTTTCTTCGGGATTCCAGGGATGGCCCTGCTCTTCAAGCAGCACGGCCTTGCGGCTGGCGCGGATGCGGTCGCCGTTGATTTCAATGACCTTGACCATCATGTCTTCGCCAAGGCGAGCCACGTCGCCGGGTTGTTCCACGCGGTTAACGTCAAGCTGCGACACGTGCACAAGGGCTTCCACATTGGGCAGCACTTCCACGATGGCGCCGATTTCCATGATTTTTCGCACCTTGGCAAGATAGTTCTTGCCGAGATCGGGGCGCTGGTCATAGTAAGAAACCATTTCGCGGGCTTTTTCCAGGGCTTCGGCCGTGGGGGCGAAGATGGACACGCGGCCCGAGTCTTCAATATCCACAGACGCGCCCGTAGCCGCGGTGATGGCCTTGATGTTCTTGCCGCCGGGGCCAATGATGAGGCGGATGATGTCCGGGTTCACGAACACTTCGGCATGCTGGGGGGCAAAGCGCGAAAGTTCCTTGCGCGGTTCGCCAATGGCCTTGGCCATTTCTTCCAGAATGTGATGACGACCTTCGTGGGCCTGCTTCATGGCGGCGCGCATGATTTCGGTGGTGAGGCCGGTGATCTTGATGTCCATCTGCACGCCGGTCACGCCTTCTGCGGTGCCAGCGATCTTGAAGTCCATGTCGCCGAGGGCGTCTTCATCACCAAGAATATCGGTGAGCACGATGAACTTGTCGCCTTCCTTGATGAGGCCCATTGCCACACCGGCCACAGGGGCGCTGATGGGCACGCCCGCATCCATGAGTGAAAGCGAACCGCCGCACACGGCAGCCATGGAGGAGGAGCCGTTGGATTCGAGAGTCTCGGACACAACGCGCAGGGTAAACGGGAAATCAGCGTCAGCGGGCAGCACGGGGCGCAGGGATTTTTCCGCCAGCGCGCCGTGGCCGATTTCGCGACGCGAAACGCGCACGGGCTTGACTTCGCCCACAGAGAAGGGCGGGAAGTTGTAGTGCAGCATAAAGCGCTTGGTCACGTCGCCGGTGAGCGAATCCATACGCTGTTCATCGGTGGAGGAACCAAGGGTGGTCACAACCATGGACTTGGTTTCGCCGCGGCGGAACAGGGCGGAGCCGTGGGCGCGGGGCAGCAGGCCGGTCTGGATCTGGATGGGGCGCACGGTCTTGGTGTCGCGGCCGTCAATGCGCGTGCCTTCGTTAACAATGCGGGCGCGCACCAGCTTCTTTTCCAGGTCGGAGAGCATGTCGCCCACGCTCTTGAGCGCGGCGTCGTTTTCGGCCCAGGCCGGATCGTTCTTGAGGTTTTCCATGACCTTTTCTTTCACGGCCTTGCGGGCGTCCTTGCGGGCCATCTTTTCAGGCACGCGCAGGGCTTCTTCCAGGCCTGCGGCAAGGGCCAGTTCCTTCACGCGGGCAACCAGAACCGGGTCGTCGGCGTGGGGGGTAAAGGCCATCTTGGGCTTGCCGGCCAGTTCGCGCAGCTTGAGCTGGGCTTCGACCAGAGGCTGAATCTGCTGGCGGCCCCATTCAAGAGCGTCGATGATGACTTCTTCGGGCACAAAGCGGGCTTCGCCTTCCACCATGGTGAGCGCATCGGCAGAGGCGGCAAACACGATGTTGAGGTCGCTCTGTTCCTGCTGCTCAAAGGTGGGGTTCAGCACAAACTGGCCATTGATGCGGCCAATGCGGCCACCGGCCACCGGGCCGTCAAAGGGCAGGGGCGAAAGCATGACAGCGGCGGAAGCGCCCGTAAGGGCCAGCACGTCGGAGTCGTTCACCTGATCGGCAGAGATAACGCTGGCCAGAACCTGCACGTCTTCGTTCAGGCCCTTCTTGGGGAAGAGCGGACGCAGCGGGCGGTCGATCAGGCGGGAAACCAGGGTTTCGCGCTCGGAAGGACGGCCGATTTCGCGGCGGAAGAAGCTGCCGGGGATGCGGCCAGCGGCGTACATTTTTTCGGAGTATTCAACGGTAAGGGGGAAGAAGCCCTTGTCGAATTCAAGCGTCTGCGAGCACACGGTGACAAGCACCACGGTACCGCCGCACTGAATCCACACAGAGCCGTGGGCCTGATTGGCCATACGGCCTGTTTCAAGGATAACTTCCTTGCCGCCGACCATGGCTGTAACCCTGATGGGTTCAAAAATATCTTGATACATAAAAATTCCTTTGCGTAGTGCGAAGGGGATTCCGGCAAAAGCGGGCAGATCATCGGCCTTTGGCCTCTGCCTGATTTTCCCGGACCCCCCTTCTTCGCGTTTTGTACCCTCGTGGGGGTTGATTCAAGCAACAAGGGGGAGCGCTGGCTCCCCCTTGCGCGACAGAAGTCTTACTTGCGCAGACCGAGCTTTTCGATAAGAGCGCGGTAACGCTGAACGTCTTTCTTCTTCAGATAGTTCAGAATGTTGCGACGACGGCCAACCAGCTTGAGCAGACCGGTGCGGGAGTGGAAGTCCTTCTTGTGTTCTTTGAAGTGACCGGTGAGGTCTTCAATACGGGCGGTGAGCAGAGCCACCTGAACTTCCGGGGAACCGGTGTCGCCTTCGTGTTTGGCGTGAGCATCAATAACCGTTTTCTTGTCGCTGGCATCCATTACCACAGCAGTACTCCTTGATAGTCGGGGTTAGTTCCAAAGTCCCCGCAACACGGTCCAGCATGGGCCAGCGGGCGTGGTTTCGAGCTGCGCCAGAGCCAGGGCAGTGCCCTGTTCAAGCAGCAGCGCAAAGCCTTCCGCAGGCTCGGCACCTGTCGCGCCCTGCTCGGGGGCATCCGCTTGCGCGGGTGCTTCCGGGCGGCAAGGCACGGCTATGCCGTTGCGCACACGTGCGGCTTCATCCGGCGTGAGTTCCACCTTGCGCCAGTGGGGCAGCGCTTCCGCAATGGGACGCACGCAACCGGGCAACAGGGTGGGATCAGCCGTGAAATCCGCAGGATCGTGGGCCACATCGAGGCCGAAGGGGTGACTATACTCCCGGGTCAGTTCTGTGAGCACGGCTCCACACCCTAAGCGCGTCCCCAAGCTGTGGGCCAGGGAGCGTATATAGGTGCCAGAACTGCAAGCGACCCGAAAGCTCACAAACGGAAGACTCACCGTGAGTGTTTCCGCCTGTGAAATTTTCATGCGTTTGACCTTGGCAGGGGCTTCTACGCCCTTGCGCGCCAGTTTGTAGAGCGGCTGGCCTTCGTGCTTGGCCGCTGAATAGGGCGGCACGGCCTGCTCGGCAAGCTCAAGCCACGCGGCAACTTCGCGGCGCACGTCAGCTTCGCTCACATGCTCCCACGGCGCTTCGGCCACTACCTTGCCTTCAATATCCCAGGTGTCGGTGGTCTGGCCCAGCCGCAGCGTGCCGCTGTAAACCTTGCCGCCGCCAGCCAGCAGATGCCCTGAAAGTTTGGTGGCCTGCCCCAGCAAAACAAGCAGAACCCCTGATGCCAAAGGATCAAGAGTGCCCGCATGCCCGATCTTTTTTTGCCCAAGGCGTTTGATAGCCGTGAGACAACGGGCCGAGGTGGGGCCGGAGGGCTTGCGCAGCACCAGAATGCCGTGCTGCTGGGGCAACTGGGCCGCCCCGGAGCTTTTTTCCGGCTGCCGGTCTGGGGTGCTGGGTGCGGCAGCAGCCGCTTTGGTCATACTCATACGCAAGTTGCTACCATAGCCGCAGAGCGGGCATAAGTCAAAAAAATATCGACGGCAAAGGCCCCTGGCGGGCCCTAAAGCCGAGAAAAAAGCAGAAAACTGTTACTCGCCGGAAGAATCCTGCTCTTCGGCATCCAGTTCTTCAGCTATGGCCGCCAGCAACTGGGCGCTTGCCGCATCCATATCTGCCCGCACAGTGCCGCCCGCGGCATTGCGGTGCCCGCCGCCGCCAAGTCTGGCCGCCGCCGCGCGCACGTCTACCGCCCCGTAGGAGCGCAGGCTGAACTTGCAGCAGGCCGGGGAATCCTCCCGCAGTACTGCGGCCACCTGAACGCCGCGCAAACGGCGCAGTTGCTCCACAAAGCCCTCAAGGTCTTCCTTCAGCGCCCCGCATTTGCGCAGGTCTTCAAGATACACGGGGCAAAAACAGACGCTGCCGTTGCGCTCAAGTTGCGCCCGCTGCAAAAGCTGGCCCCAGAGGGTCAGGCGGCCACGGCTCCAGCTGTTTTCAAGATGTTCGCGCAACTGGGCAATATTGCAGCCATGCTCAACCAGATGGGCCGTGAGGTAGAGCACCTCGGCGCTGGTATTGCCGTGGCAGAAACCGCCGGTGTCGGTAATGATGCCAAGGGCCAGACCGTTTGCCAGCTCGCCAGTAAGGGGCAGGCCTGCGGCCAGGGCCACATAGGCCATGAGCTGGGCAGTGGCCGCTGCCTGGGGTTCAACCCAGTTTGCCACGTTCCCCATGCCGTTGCCGCCGAGGTGGTGGTCAATATTCAGGGTTTGCAGATCCGGCAGGCGCCCCGCCAGCTCGCGGCCAAGGCGCTCGGGTTCGCCGCAGTCAAGCAGCACCGCGCAGCGCGGCTTGAAGGGCGGATGCTCCAGCGTTGTGTGCACAAAGCCCGGCGTGGAAAAAAAATCCAGATATCCCGGCAGGCCTGGCTGGGCGTAGAGCATGAATTCCTTGCCCATGGAGCGCAAAATATGCCCAGCAGCCGCCACCGCGCCTGCTGCATCGCCGTCTGGGTTCACATGGGCGGCCACAATAACCTGATCCACATGGCGAAAAGCTTCGGCCATGCGTTCCGCACCTTCGCGGAATTGCGGGGGAATGAGTTCAGTCCGCTGCATATATCTCCACCTGGCTATCCGTCATTTCCTCGGGGCAGACCGCTTCCATCATGAGCGCGCATTTGTCCATGCGGCTGCGCAGATGGCTCTCGCTGTTGGAAATGGATACCACTGCAAGCCGCAGACGGGAGAGGCTGTCTTCTGTTCCCGCTTCGGCTATGGCTACATTGAATTTGTTTCTGGTCTTCTGCTTCAGGCTGTTGGCAACGCGGCGCTTGGCCTTGAGATTATCGTTGCCTTCCAGGCTGAATTCTACGGTAAGAACCGCCATAAACATGGCCATAGGCTGGATTCCTGCCGGGCGAAAGGCTTTTTGCAGGCTTGTCGCCTTGTGGCGGCAAGGGGTAGGTGGTGTGCTTTTGGCCCCACGGGCACTTTCCGGCACAGCCGAGAACTACAGATATGGCCTGAAAGGCTGGCTGTCAAAGGCATGTATGCAAAAAAGAAGGGAGGCCTGTTTGCGGCCTCCCTTCCCATTAATCAATGTTTAAAGAGTGGCGGCTTCTTCGACGGTTTCAAAGGCTTCAATGATGTCGCCGATCTTTACGTCGTTGAAGTTTTCAAGGCCCACGCCGCACTCGTTGCCCTTAACCACTTCCTTGGAGTCGTCCTTGAAGCGCTTGAGGGAAGAGATCTTGCCCGTGTAGACCACCACGCCGTCGCGCAGCAGACGCACACCGGCATTACGGGCGATCTTGCCGTCAGCCACGTAGGAACCGGCGATGACGCCGACCTTGGGCACGCTGAAGGTGTCGCGCACTTCGGCCTGGCCGAGGTACACTTCACGCTGCACAGGGGCGAGCATGCCAGCCATGGCGCTCTTGATATCGTCCACGAGCTTGTAAATGATCTCGTAGAAGCGGATATCCACGTTTTCGTGGTCGGCCACATCCTTGATCTTGGAAGTGGGACGCACGTTGAAGCCGATAATGATGGCCTGCGAGGCAGAAGCCAGCAGAATGTCGGATTCCGTGATTGCGCCTGTGCCGCCGTGCACCACGTTGATGCGCACCTTTTCCGTGCTCTGCTTGTTCAGAGCTTCGGTGATGGCTTCCAGGCTGCCCTGCACGTCCGCCTTGACCACAAGGTTGAGGGTCAGGGTTTCCTGATCGGACTTGCGCTGCGACAGGAAGGTTTCAAGGGTGACGCGCGATTCGGAGGCCAGATCGCGTTCACGCTGCTTGACCGCGCGGGAATCGGCGATGCGGCGGGCGACCTTTTCGTCGGACACCACAAAGAATTCTTCACCGGCTTCCGGCACGCCTTCAAAGCCCTGCACTTCCACAGGCAGCGAGGGGCCGGCGTCCTTGACCTTCTTGCCCTGGTCGCTCATGAGAGCGCGCACACGGCCCGAGAAGGTGCCGCACACAAAGCTGTCGCCCTGGCGCAGAGTGCCTTCCTGAATGAGCACGGTGGCGATGGGGCCACGGCCCTTGTCGAGCTTGGCTTCCACGATATGACCGCGAGCGGGCTTGTCGGGGTTGGCCTTGAGCTCCATGATTTCAGACTGGAGGGCCACCATTTCGAGCAGTTCGTCCAGACCCATGCGGCTCTTGGCCGAAACCTTGGCAACGATGGTGTCGCCGCCCCATTCTTCGGCCTGCAAACCAAGCTCGGCCAGTTCACGCAACACGCGGTCAGGCTCGGCGCCGGGCTTGTCCATCTTGTTCACGGCCACCATAATGGGAACATTGGCGGCGCGGGAGTGGTTGATGGCTTCGCGGGTCTGCTCCATGACGCCGTCATCGGCGGCGACCACAAGAATAACAAGGTCGGTGACCTGAGCGCCACGGGCGCGCATTGCGGTGAAGGCTTCGTGGCCGGGCGTGTCGAGGAACACGATTTCGCCGCGCTTGGTCTTCACATGGTATGCGCCGATGTGCTGGGTGATGCCGCCGGCTTCGCCGCTGGTGACGTTGGACTTGCGTATGGCGTCGAGCAGCGAGGTTTTACCGTGGTCAACGTGACCCATGATGGTAACAACAGGGGGCCGCGGCTTGAGTGTTTCAGGCGCGTCCACTTCCTTGGGAACCAGATAATCGTCTTCAGAAAAGCCGACTTTTTCAACTTCGTAGCCGAATTCGGCTGCCACCAGGGTGGCGGTGTCGATATCCAGCGTCTGGTTGATGGTCGCCATGATGCCAAGACCAAAGAGCACCTTGATGATCTCGTTGGCCTTGAGGCCCATCTGGTGGGCCATATCGGCAACGCGGATGGCTTCGGTAATACGGATCTTGCGCTTTGCGGCCTTGAGCGGCTGGGTGGACTGCGGCGCCACAGAAGAACGGCCCGACTTGCGGCGGCCCTTGCCTCTGTTCAGGCGACCGCTGTCGTCGTCATCGCTGCGGCGACCAAAATCACCCTGCTGAAAATCAACAGTGCGGCGACCCTTGAGACGCTTTTTCTTGCTCTGCCCATCGCGGGTGTCGGAAGGGGAGGCAGGCGCTGTCTGCTGTCCAAAGCCGCCTGCGGGACCGCCGGGGCGGGGACCGCCAGCAGAACGCGGCGCGCCGCCGGGGCCACCGGGGCCACCAGGACGGGGACCCCCGGGACGGGGAGGCCTGCCAGCGCCGTCTCTGGGCGGATAACCGCCGGGGCGGCTGTCGCCAGTGCGGGCGGGGCGGGCATCCTGCGAGGGAGTCGCGCCGGGAACAGGACGGGAAATAATGCGAACCTGCGGTGTTGCCGGAGCTTCTGCACGGGGTGCGCGACGGGGCGCGGCGCCTTCCTCGCCATCTTCACTGGCGCGGGCTTCGGCAGAACGCTGGGGCAGGGTAGGCGCAGACGAGCCTTCGGGCATGGCCGAGGCATCGGGGCGCGCCACACGAGCCTTGGCGGCCTTGTCCTGGGCTTCAGTCTTGTCGGCGTGGGGCTTTTCAGCCTGAACCTTTGCAGCAACGGCTTCCACCACAGGCGCGGCGGGCGCTGCTTCAGGTGCAGGTGCAGACTCCGCAGCGGCGGGAGCCGGAGCTTCCACAACCTCGGGTTCTTTCTGGTCGCTGGGGCGGCTGATGACGCGGGCGGGCGAGACAACCTTGGCAGGCTTGACGACGCGGGCCTTGTGTTCGGCAGCGGGGGCCGATTCCTGCGCGGGCTTGGAAGCCTTGGGCGCAACGGATTCGGCAGCGGGAGCCGCAGGGGCCGCTTCGGCCACGGCTTCTACCACAGGGGCAGCTTCCTTGGGCGCTTCGGTTTCAACCGGTGCGGCAACGGGGGCTTCCTGCGCTGCGGTTTCGGCTTCCTGCGGGGAGTCCTTGCGGCGGCGGCGCACGATGACGTCGCGCTGCGAACCGGCGCGCTCCGCATCAACCTGTTTCTGTTCGGCAAAGTAGTCGCGCAAGCGAGTGGCCTCCTCTGAGGTGACGGAACCAGTAGCGGATTTTACCGGCAGGCCGAGCTCACGCGCGACACGCAGTATATCCTTGGGATCTTGCGAGATATCCCCGCCGAGATCCTTAATTTTTATTTTATCATCGGACATGTTTTCCCCCCTTGCGCCGTGTTCCGGGTCTGAATTTCGCGAACTTGGCCGCGCAGACAGGATCGGAACATACATACCAGCCTCTGCCCGGTCTGGTTTTTTCTGCGTCTAAAGTCAAAATTCCCTGCTCCGCCAGTACGTGGCGGTCGAGATCGGCCTTGGGAAAGCGGCGGCGGCAGATGACGCACATGCGCTCCGGCCCGTCACAGGCCTGCTCCCCGACTTCAACGGGCGCAGCGTTATTCTTTTGCATCTCCGCTTTCCGTGGCGGCGGGCATTTTCAGCTCCACTGCCGAGGATTCGGGAGTGCTTTCCACAATCGGGGCCAGGAAGTTGATGGCCGAGCGCAGGTCGGCAATGCGCGCCGCGCTGATAGTGAGCTTGTCAGACAGTTCCTGATCCGTGGCCTCGCGCAGGTTGTCCAGCGAGCTGTAGCCCGCGGCAAGAAGCGCTTCAATGGAAACTTCCGCCACGCTGGCAACCTGTTCAAGGCCGTGCCCAATGGCATTGGCCTCGTTGTAGCGGGTTTCGGTAAATATATCGACCTTCCAGCCCAGCAGGCGCGCGGCAAGCTTGACGTTTTGCCCCTTGCGCCCGATGGCGTTGGTGAGCTGATCGTCAGGCACGATGACTTCCAGAAGATTTTCTTCTTCGTCCACCACAATGCGCGAAACCAGGGCCGGGGCCAGGGCGTTGCGGGCATAGGTGGCAATGTCTGCGCTCCAGACGACGATGTCGATGCGTTCGCCGTGCAGTTCCTGCACGATGTTCTGGATACGCGAACCGCGCACGCCAACGCATGCGCCCACGGGATCCACATCGCGCTCACGCGAAAGCACGGCAACCTTGGCGCGGGAGCCGGGATCGCGGGCAACGCCCATGATCTGCACCACGCCATCGTCAACTTCGGGCACTTCGCGGCGGAACAGGGCGGCCATGTAGTCGCGGTGCGAACGCGAAACAACAACCTGCGGGCCGCGCCCTTCCTGGCGTACCTCAATGATGAGGGCCTGTACGCGGTCGCCGCGCTTGTAATGTTCGCGGGGGATCTGTTCCTCGCGGGGCAGTATGGCCTCGGTGCGGCCAAGGTTCACAACCCAGCCGCCCTTGTCGCGGCGCTGCACGATGCCGGATACAATTTCGCCCACGCGATCCTTGTATTCGGTGTAGATGATTTCCTGCTCCGCATCACGCATGCGCTGGATGATGACCTGCTTGGCAGACTGGGCGGCAATGCGGCCAAGGTCTTCAACCTTGACGCGGAAGCCCATTTCATCGTCCACCTGCACGGAAGGATCATGCTTGATCGCTTCGGAGTACTCAATCTGCGTGTCAGGATTGGCAAAGTCGTCGTCGGCCATGACGATTTTGAACTGGTAGACCTCAATGTCGCCTGTTTCGTCATTGTAGGTAACTTCCACGTCCATATCTTCGCTGAAGCGGCGCAGCACCGAAGTGCGCACCGCGTCTTCAAGCGTGTCGATGAGCATGTTGCGGTCAAGGCCTTTGTCCTTGCTGATCTGGTCAATGGCCTTTTTAAGTTCAAGATTCATGGGTGCCTCCGGCTGCTGGCGCTGCGGCGAAAATATCTCTGGTTCCTGCCCTGTTCACGGCGGCCAGTGCTTCTGGCCATGCCAAGCGAGTGTGCAGTTGCGTCAAGTTTTACTGGTTCTCTTCAGAACCACTGGATTTTGTTTTCTTTTCCTTGCGGGGCTTGGTCGCAGTCTTGGCGGCGGGCGCTTTGGCGCGGCCCTTGCCAGGCTTTTGCGGCTGCCTGAAAATATACATGCGGCTTGCCCTGCGCACGGCATCCCAGGGGATGCTGACCGGCGGCAGGTTTTCGGGTGTCACCTCGCCCTCGGGCGAGATGGTGGCTGGCGCCAGGGTGAACGCATTCTCTTCAACGGAAAGCAGGGTGCCGCGCCACAGGCGGCGGGGGCCGCCGTGGGAGGGGTTGGGCCCTTCGGGCGCATCCTCGTTGATGGCAACGGCCCTGAGCAGACGGGCTTCCACCACATCGCCAATATAATGGCGCATCTGGTCAAGGCTGAAGAAAAGTCGCGTCAGGCCGGGGGTGGAAACCTCCAGCACGTACGCCTCGGGAATGGTATCTTCCACCTCAAGGGCGAGGCCAATGTGGCGCGAGATGTGCTCGCACTGCTCAAGGGTGGCAGAAAGTGCGACCAGGGCTGGCGCATCAATGTCGTCGGTGTCGGCGGGGGCGGGCTGGGTGCCGGATTCTTCAGAAAACGGCACGTCTACAAAGAGCCGAACCACTGTGCGCCCGGCGCGGACGATTTCCACTCCCCAGATAACCAGGCCCAGCGATGTTGCGAGGGGCTCGGCCAAACTGGTGATGGTTTCTTTGAGTACGTCGTCGGTCATTCGTTTCTTAGAGCATTCCTTTGCGCTGAAAATGCGCTTGCCTGGCGGGTTTGCCCTGTCACAAGGACAAAAAAAAGGGGGCCCATTCAGGCCACCCCGCAGGAACTGCGTTCCGCATCAGGATGTAGCAGTGGCGCGAACGCCAGCCGCTTTGAATGAGTTTCATTATCTTGGTGAAAAAAAAATGTCAAGATGTTTGTGCAATGCGGGCAAGATATACTATGGTGAGTTGTCGTACCTTGATTGATGAAGTATGGATACCACCAAATGGTAAAAATGCCCCTTTTTTTTCTGAAAACTAATTTTTTTCAAAAAACTGCCGAAATGCAGAATGAGAAGAGAATAGTCCGGGACAGCGGCATTAGGGGGCTGCTGTACCTTTTTGTAAACGATGGCATGCAGACGGCAAGTTTTTGCCACGTATAAAAAGTTTTGCGTTTTAAAGAGAGGTGGCTCAGTGAACGGTAAATTCCTTTTGTACAGTTGCGCATCAGCGCTGCTGGCAGCGGGTATTGGCTTTGGCGTAACTCAGCTGGCGGGTCTGCCCGTTTTAGCTGTCATAGTGAGCGCTCTTGTGGCGGCTTTTGGCGCGTTTGCTGCCGGGCGTGCGCTTGCTGGCGGGGCTTTGCGTCAGGCTGGTGAAGCTGTCTGCGCCGTGGCGGCCAATCCAAGCCGAAGCCTGAGCAATACTGATCCCTCTCTTGCTCCGCTGTTTACAAGCCTTGAAGACCTGCGGCTGGCATTTAAAAACGACAGGGAATACAAAGACGGCATCCTGCGTGGCCTGCCCATGCCGTACCTGCTGGTGGACACCAACGAGCGCGCGCTCAGCACCAACAGGGCATGTCTGAACATGCTGGAAATCGACGACAGCATTGAATCCTGCCTTGGCAAAACCCTGGCCCATCTGTTTTATAACGATCCCACGCGCAAAACCGCCGTGGGCAAGAGCATGGCCACGGGCGAGTGCTTCAAGAATCTTGAAGTGACCATCGGCGGGCACAAGGGCGGCAAGGTCAACGTGCTCGCCAACGTGTTCCCCATCTACAATGCCGAAGGGGCCTGTATTGGCGGCATGTGCGTGTATGTGGACATGACCGCGCTTAACGAGGCGCAGCGGCAGATAACGGAAAAGAACCAGCGTATGGCCGAAGTGGCGCAGGCGCTGGAAGAAACCATGGATGAGCTGGCCGAGATCGTGGTGGCCCTTACCGGCAGCATCCGGCAGTCGGACAAAAATGCCGCCATTGCCGCGGGCCAGCTTAAAGAGGCCGCCTCCTCCATGGGCCACATGAACGCCAGAGTGCAGGAAGTTGCCGGCAATGCGGATAAGGCCGCCGAAGCTTCTGGCCACACCATGTCCAAGGCCACCACAGGGGCGGAAGTTGTGCAGAACGCCCTGCACGGCATTGAAAACGTGCACCGTGTTACGCTTGATCTGCGCACGGATATGGCCACGCTGGAATCACATGCCAGAGCCATTACCGAAATTATGAACGTTATTTCAGATATTGCCGACCAGACCAACCTGCTGGCCCTCAACGCAGCCATTGAAGCGGCCCGTGCCGGCGAAGCCGGGCGCGGTTTTGCCGTGGTGGCCGATGAGGTGCGCAAACTGGCAGAAAAAACCATGGCTTCCACCACGGATGTGGGCCGTGCCATTGAGGCCATTCAGCAAAGCGCCGCCAAGAGCATGTCGTCCATGGACAATGCCGTGCAGCAGGTGGAGCAGGCCACAGACTACGCCAAGCAGTCTGGCGAGGCGCTGGACGCCATCGTGGGTACGGTGGAAAACACCGTGGGGCAGGTCAAGGCTATTGCCGCTGCCAGCGAAGAGCAGTCAGCCGCCAGCGAGCAGATCACCCACACCATTGATCAGGTGAACCATATGGTGGCCGACACGTCCCAATCCATGGGCCAGGCCAGCATGGAAACCGACAAGCTTCAGGAACTGACCGACAAGCTGGAAGACCTGACCGCGCAATTGAAAGTGTAGCTCAGTTTTTTGCCTCAAGGCAGTACAAGACCCGTTGCAGCCGGATAGAGCGATAAGCGCGCAATATCTGTCTGTAACGGGTCTTTTTTTGTGGTCAAAAATATCTGGCAGTTCTTATGCTTGCTCGTTCACGCCCAGCACCATCTCAAGCACGGCGTCAGCCAGCAGGGCGGCGGCTTCTGTCACACGGGGGGCAAGGGGCGGGGCCAGCAGGATATCTGTGCTGAAGTCGCCCACGAGCATCAGATTGCCAAGGTAGCGTTTGCCCATGGCTTTGCCGCCCCAGCCGCCCATGCCCGATGCGCTGGCTATGCGGTAGCCGCCGAGCAGGGCAGTTTCCACCAGCAGCGTTTTGTCGTCCGGCCCGTCAAAGGCCTCCACCCAGATGGGGCAGGTGGGCAGCACCTCAGCCATGTTGCTCTGGTCAAGGCGCATACGCCGGGCTTCCACGCCCATTTCGGGATTCAGTTCCAGCAGCAGCTCTGCCAGGGCTTCGACCTTGGGGCGGCCCACATGCCGGGGCCAGTATTGCTGGCGGTTGAGATTGGAGGCGTCCACCACGTCATCATCCACCAGCACCAAATTGCCCACGCCGCTACGGGCCAGCATCAGGGCCGCGTTGGAGCCAAGCCCCCCCGCCCCGGCAATGCCCACGCGGGCGGCGCGCAGGGCCTCCAGTTGGTCGGGGCTGAGGTAGCGGGCAAGGCCGTTGTGAAGTGCATTGTGCATGGCGTAGATCCGTGAGTTGGTATTTGGCCTGGAGGTGTCAGCTTGTATCACGCGGCGGCCCGGTGTGCACCAGACCGCCGCTCCATCACTGCAAACAGTGTTGTTACACTGCCACCGGGTCTTCCCAGTCTTTAAGCACAGCCTGATAGCCTATGCCAGCCAGGGAGGCCGCCATTTCTTCAAGGCTGCGGCGGTCGGTGATCTCAAACTGGCCGGGATTGTGCAAGTCCTCGGTTGCGCGGCCGCCCACGGCGGTGGAAACACCGGCGGAAACTCTGGTTACGCCGATAGGCACCAGATGGTCGCGCATAAAGGCGCTTTCGCGGCTGGAGCAGGTGATGCCCGCACGCGGCAGGAAGCAGCGCATGGCAGTAACATATTGTACAAGATGGCGGTCGTCCACGGCGTGCTGCACGTCAAAGTTGCCCTCATGCGGGCAGATGCGCGGGATGGAAACGCTCACATCCACGCCGGGATAGCGCCTTTGCAGCCACCATGCGTGCAGGCCTGTGGCAAAGGCATCCTGCTCAAAAGATTCCAGCCCCAGCAAGGCGCCCACGCCGATGGAGCGGATGCCGCCCTCTGCCGCGCGCTGCGGCGCATTGAGCCTGAAGCCGTAATCATGCTTGGGGCCAACGGGGTGCAGCCATGCGTAAAGTTCCGGATTATACGTCTCCTGAAACATGGTCATGCTGTCCACGCCTGCGTTCACCAGCAGTTCATATTCCTCGGTGGTGAGCGAATAGACCTCCACGCCCACCGAGGCAAAGCGGGGTTTGATGCGCCGGGCCGCATCCGCGATATACTGCGGCGAGGATAAATGCCGCGCATCGCCCGTCAGCAGCAGGATGTGCTGAAAGCCCTTGTCGGCGATAACGTCCGCCTCCGCAGCGGCCTCATCAATGCTCAAATGGCGGCGTGGTTGCTTGTTTTTGGCATTGAATCCGCAGTAGCGGCACTGGTTGGTGCAGACATCGGAGATGTAGAGTGGAGTGAAGATGTTCACGGCCTTGCCAAAGAAACGCAGGGTCAGCTCGCGTGCGCGGCGGGCCATGGCCTCAAGGTGCGGAGCAGCCGCAGGCGAAAGCAGGGTAAGGAGATCGGCTGGCTGCAAAATTTCCTTTTGCAGCACGGCCAGCACATCCGCTTCTGTGGCGCGTGCGGCTCCCTCTGCCCGGCGGGCTGAAGGCCACGCCTGCAAATATTCCTGAAAAGTTTCCATGTGTGATCCTTATAAGCGGTCGGCTGCCAGCGGTTTGGCTGGCGGTCAACATGGTGTGTATTGCAAGCGTTAGCGGAGAAATCCCGTCAGCGGTGAAGACGCTTCCGCGCCCTGGCCCTGCGCCTTGACGGCACCGGGGCCAGCCAGCCATGCATCGCGCCCGGCCCGAACTGCCGCGCCGAATGCGCGGGCCATGCTGACTGGATCGCTGGATGAGGCAATGGCTGTGTTTACCAAACAGGCAGCCGCGCCCATTTCCATGGCCTCGCAAGCCTGAGAGGGGCGGCCAATGCCCGCGTCCACCACAATGGGCAGGTCGATTTCTTCAATCAGGATGCCCACCATTTCCTTGGTGCGCAGGCCCCGGTTGGTGCCGATGGGCGCACCCAGAGGCATGACGGCTGCCGCGCCGGCATTGGCGCAGGCCCGCGCCACGTAGAGGTCTGGATTGATGTAGGGCAGAACGGTAAAGCCATCTTTAGCGAGAATTTCCGTTGCCTTGGCGGTTTCGTAGCCGTCGGGCAGCAGATGGCGGGTGTCGGAAATGACCTCGATTTTTATCCAGTCGCCGCAACCAGCAGCGCGGGCCAGCCGGGCCAGACGCACGGCTTCCTCTGCGGTTCGCGCGCCCGAGGTGTTGGGCAAAAGGCGCATGTGGGCGGGGATATGCCCCATGATGCCCTGGCTGGAAGCCTGGTTTTCGCCCTGTTTGTCCACACGGCGCATGGCCACGGTGATGACTTGCGCGCCGCTGGCTTCGGCCACTGAAGGGATGAGGCTGTCGGCTCCATATTTGCCGGTACCGATGAAAAGACGGCTTGTAAGGGTGACGCCGCCGATGATGAAGGGATCGTTCATTGTGCTCTCCGTCTGGAATGTGCTGGTAAAAGGATGGTGTGCCGGGCCGGAAACAGGTCTGGCCTGTTATCCGCCGCCCACAAAGTGCACGATCTCCAGACTGTCGCCCCCGCAGAGCAGGGTTTGGGCAAAACGTTCGCGGGGCAGGATTTCTCCGTTGCGTTCAACGACAACCCGTGCCGTATCATGCCCGCGTGCTGCCAGAAGTCCGGCAACGCTGCATGGTTCGGCAATGGCTTCGGTTTCCCCGTTGACTGTGACATCCATACGCGCCTCCAGAGGAAAACAGCCGCTGGGCTGCTTCCGAGGTTGAGGTTGTAATGGTTCTGCGGGGCAGTTGATGCCGGACGGCATAAAACAGAAATGCCCGCAAAAACCATTACGGCTGCGGGCGAGCACAATCCTGCAAATACATGCAGGTTGGCCAGCTTCCCTTCGTCGGCACTATCCGCGTCAGGTGCAGAACCGCGTTGTTTTGCGCGATTCTAGGGGTCAGGGCGCTACCACCCTTTCTCAGCCTTTGAGGCTCCCCCAGCCGGTTTTTCAAGTTTAGGCCCAGGCGCGGAGGAATGCAAGCAAAACGGCCAACGATAGGCAGCAACCCGGCGTTGCTACATTTCTATTGCCACATTGGGAGGGTTTAGCGCGGGGCATGCAAGCCCGCCAACAAAGTGCTTGCATGGATTCACGAAAAGAGTGAAAATTTTCACATCGCTGCGGGGCCTTTGTGAATGCAGGCAATCTGTCTTCGGTAACCGAGCAAAATACTGTATAAACAGTGTGCGCCAGAAGCCTTTTCCATTAAACTGCGCAAGATATATGGTGATTGGCGTTTGGCCGAAAGTGCGGCACTGGCCTTGCGTAAACAATTTGTATGGACAGCGCAATTTAATGGGGGTACGCGAAAAGCAGGAAAGTTTATGATTAGCAATGTTGACCAGTTAACTGGGGGTTCTGGTTTGTCGCGGTTTTGATGCCCGACGCATTGGCAAGGAGGAAGCAGACTGTGCATTGTTCCGCGGGATTCAGTAGCGTGTTTCTGGGGTAGCGGCTGTGTGCTTTGGAATGATTTGCTGGCTGCGACCAGAAGAACAAAACAGGGAGAGACACGATGGAAAGCTTGGAGCACATTAATGCCATCACGCTAGTGTTTGCGGCATTGTGCATATTTGCCATTGCCTACCGGGTGTATGGCATTTTTCTGGCAAACAAGGTTCTGAAACTGGATGCGGGCCGCATTACGCCAGCGGTTCGTTTTGCTGATGGTCACGACTACGTCAAAACCAACGAATTTGTTCTCTACGGCCACCATTTTGCCGCCATCGCGGCTGCAGGGCCGCTGGTTGGCCCTGTGCTCGCCGCGCAGTTCGGCTATTTGCCCGGCGCGCTGTGGATTCTGATTGGCTGCGTACTTGGCGGCGCGGTGCACGATATGGTGGTGCTGTTCGCCTCCGTCCGGCACAAGGGCCAGAGCCTTTCGGCCATCGCCCAGCGCGAGGTCGGCCCCGTTACAGGCACCGTGGCGGGCATCGCCGTGCTGTGTATTCTTATTCTGACCCTGGCCGGTCTTTCGCTGGCCTGCATCAGTGCCATGCACAACGCGCCCTGGTCGCTGTTTATCGTTGTCATCACCATGCCTATCGCCATGCTCATGGGCCTGATCATGCGCTTCAAGCAGAACAGCGTTCTGCTTGCCAGCCTTGTGGGTCTGGTGCTGCTGGTTGTGGGTATTCTGAGCGGCCATGACCTCATGCAGAAGGACGTGCTGGGCTGGGCATTTGACTGGAACCGCGACACCGTGGCTCTGGCCATCGCCGGTTACGGCTTCCTCGCTTCCGTTCTGCCCGTGTGGTTCCTGCTGGTGCCGCGCGACTATCTTTCCACCTATCTCAAGATAGGCACCATCCTTATGCTGGCCGTGGGCATCATCTTTGTGCAGCCCATCCTGCTCATGCCCACCGTTACCCCCTTTATTAACGGCGGTGGCCCCGTGATCGGCGGGCCTGCATTGCCCTTTATCTTTATCACCATCGCTTGCGGCGCCATGTCCGGCTTCCACGCCATCATCGGCACCGGCACAACGCCCAAAATGATCGGCAACGAGCGCGACATCCTCTTTGTAGGCTACGGCGCCATGCTGACCGAAGGCTTTGTCGCCATCATGGCCTTGATCGCCGCCTGCACCCTGATGCCCGGCGACTACTTTGCCATCAACGCTACCCCCGACAAGTTCAGCTCGCTGGTTGCGGCGCACCCCGCGCTGAACACTGTCGATCTGGGCTTCTTTGAAGAAAAGATCGGCCTGAACCTGCATGCCCGCCCCGGCGGCGCAGTTTCTCTGGCCGTGGGCATGGCCCACATTTTCCACAAGATCCCCTACATGGATCACCTGATGGCCTACTGGTACAACTTTGCCGTCATGTTTGAAGCGGTCTTCATCCTGACCGCCATTGACGCCGGTACCCGCGTGGGCCGCTTCTTCCTGCAGGAAATGCTGGGCAAGGTGTACGCGCCCTTTGGCGACAAGAACTGGATGCCCGGCGTCTACATCACCAGCTTCATCTTCACGTCCATGTGGGGCTATCTGATGTACACCGGCAACATCAGCAACATCTGGCCCCTGTTCGGTCTGAGCAACCAGCTGCTTGCTGGCTGCGCCCTGATCGTGTGCACCTCCATGTTGCTGCGCATGAACCGCGGCAAGCTCAGCCTTGTTACGGCCATCCCCGGTATCTTCCTGACCGCCGTGACCTTCTGGGCTGGCTATTTGCAGGTCACCACGACCTACATCCCCGGCGGCAAGTATCTGCTTGCTTTCCTGGCCTGCCTGGTCATGGTGCTGATGGTCTTTGTGCTTGTGGGCACCATCCGCCGCTGGATTGAACTCATGAACACCACTGGCACGGTTAACGACGCTTACGGCGAACCCGTGCGCGCCCTGGCCGAAGAATAGCGGAAGAATAACTGAAAGCCGCTGCTGGCGGCTGGCATAACAAAGCTCCCCCGGAATCTCGCGGTTCCGGGGGAGCTTTCTATTTATGGCAAAGGTCAACTATGGCTTGCGGGATGCGCCAAGAAGAACGTTACTTCAGCTTGCCCTCAAGGGCATCGGCAGCAATCTGGCTTGCGGTTTTTTCGTAAACATCTTCGCCGTCAAAGAGCTCGCACGGGGCTGTGTTGCCCGCTTCGGCCAGGCGGCGCAGAGCTGGGGCGTCCATGAGGTCAGGCGGCAGTTGGCTGAGCGCCCATGCGGCCATGCCCTGGCACACAGGATCAACGTCTTCCAGCCCTTTCAGCAGCCAGGGGCGGGCGGTCAGGCACAATTGCGGGCGAGTCTGGGCAAGACGCCCGATGGCCCAGTAGCAGGAGCGGCGCAGGGTGTCGTTGTCGCAATAGTTGTCGTCGCGGCCAAGATCAATGATGTAGCTGATAAGAATGCGGTGAAAATCCTTGCCCAGGGATTCGCTGGCGGCGAGGATTTCTGCAAAGGCCTCGGGGATGCCCCAGCCGATGTTGCCGGATTCTTCGTTGAGGTGCCACATGAGGCGGCGGACAATATTCTTGGCCGATTCCGGCTGTTCCTGCATCAGGCGCGCTGTTACCTGCCCCAGCGCAACAGCGGCTCGGTGCATGGTTTGGGGGCCGAGCAGAAGAAAGGAAAAGAGCGGCCCAATATTTTCAAGGCCGCCTTGGGCGATTTCGTCTAGGTGTTCACGCCACTGCGGGCTGACAAGGCACTCTTTAAGCTTTTGTTTTGTAGATCGCATGCGGGCCATGAGCAGTTCCTCCGCGGTCTGTTTTCAGGCTTGCATCCATAGTGAGCGCTTTTGAGCGATCTGGCAAGGCAGGAATCTGGGTACGTGTTTCGCCGTGCGGCGGGATTGCGCCCTTCGGGCGCGGAAGTTTCGCCATCCGGCGAAGTTTGGGACGCCTGCCCGGCGCGGGGCAAAGGGGACCGGCTATGGGGCTGCGCCCCGCCATTCTGATGCCAAACCCCGCTCTGCGGTTTTTGGGCCGCTTTCGGCGGCGTTGCCGCCGAGCGGTAAGGCACGGCTATCAGTCGCTGACGGCGCGGCAAAGCCGCGACCTGCTCCTGATTTCCGGTCGTATTGGCTAAGCCAATACTCCGTATGGTGCTGCGCCCCCTCCTCGGCCCCCTCTGCTACCCCCCTTGGGGTTTCAATTACCGTGGGCTTGCGAGGGCACGCGTCTGCTGCTGCGGGAGCTTCCTTCCCTCGCTGCGCTCGCTCAGGTGATCTCCCTCCGCGACGCGTAAATGCCAGAGGCCGCTTTCGCTTCGTTCAATATTCGTTTCATCCAAATACCGCGGATAGCTTGGCCGGTTCACCCGCCCTCAAGCATGCGAGGTAATTCCTCTTCAATTTCCTACAATGTACAAAATAAAATCACCCAGAATGGTACGCTAAAATCCAGTACCATGCCATGTACGATGGAAACAAAGAGCCAGTCCTTGCCGCAATACCGGGTAATACCAGGCAGCGTTGTATCCATGGTAGATGCGCCGCCGCAACAGATCGGCGCCAGCGGCCCAAGATATCGCGCAAGCAGTGGCGTGAGCAGCAGGGTGATGAGCTCGCGGGCAATGTTGCTGATGAGCGCAATGGTGCCCAGCTCCGGCCCCTTGTACTGCGAAATGAAGATGGACGACAGCGAATAATAGGCAAAGCCCGCGCCCACAGCCATGCACTCGCTCACGCTGTACGCAAGAAACAGGCCCATGAGCGCCGTGCCCGCAAATGTGCCCACCGTGGTTGCCAGCGGCAGCAGCAGTACGCGAGGGCGCAGAGTGCGCAAAATTTCGCCAAGCCTGCGGTCTGAACCGATGGAAATGCCCACCAGTAGCATGAGCAGCCACAGGGCGTATATCGTGAAGTCGTGTTCCACCAGATAGGTGGGTATCAGCCCCATGCGCGCAAGCAGTACGCCGGAACAGAAAAAAAACAGGATGATGAGGCTACCCTTCATGACTGCGCGCCTCTGCATCTGTTGCCTTTTGCTGGGGTGAAATCCCCGCAGGCGTGGGCGTTTTGGTGAAAAATCGGCGAATCAGCGCCGCGCAGGCTAAGGAACCCAGAATGCCCGCTACCGTGAGGGCCAGAGCTGCGCCGCCAAGCCGGGGCAGGGACTGTATGAGCAGCTCGTTGCTGCCCACTGATATGCCCAGCGCAAAAAGCAGCAGCATGATGGCGGGTGTGACGCAGCGTGTCAGCGAGGTAATCCAGGGCTGGCCGCGCAGCAGAAAGCCAAGGGCCATGCCAAGAAAGGTGAGTCCAAGCGCAATAAACATGGAAAGAAAATCTCCTCTCGGTCGCCCATGAGCGACAATGAAGGGCCGTCCGAAGTGCGCGGCGACCCCCACGCGTCCTGTTGGCGGGGCTTACCGCAAAATGTGGCGCAGGGCTTCGCGCAGCAGGGCCAGCATGGATGCATAGCGCTGGTCGAACTGGAGCAGGTTGTCCACGTCCCAGAGAACCCATACCAGCTTGCCCCTGTGGCGTATCTGCTGCGGAGGTCGCAGCCCGCCGGGGAGCGCAACGGCATTGGCTGCCGCCGAACCCATGACCACCACGCCTCTGGCGCGAAGTTGGGCAGCGCCAGACCAGAATACGTCCGCATTGGCCGCAAAGCCATTGTCCGATATGGGCGGTACGGTTGGCGGCAATGCTTCGGGA
Organism: Desulfovibrio desulfopostgatei; assembly: GCF_053570645.1. Taxonomy (NCBI): domain Bacteria; kingdom Pseudomonadati; phylum Thermodesulfobacteriota; class Desulfovibrionia; order Desulfovibrionales; family Desulfovibrionaceae; genus Desulfovibrio; species Desulfovibrio desulfopostgatei. Next base: position 138,292 of record NZ_JBRBQS010000002.1, read on the forward strand.
TCAGGCGGCAGGCACGAGGGCCAAAAGGTGTGCGTACCAGCGGGATGCCCCAGATCGTTCAGCAGGCGTTGCAAAAACTGGCGGCGTTCCATCCGGCCCGGGGTTTGCGGATCGCAGAGGTCGGGGCCAAGATTCCAGTATGTCCAGAGCACAGGGCCGGGGCGGGTCTGCTTCAGCCGTGCCTGCCAGGGGCCGGGCCACACATGGGGAGGCAGGGGCAGCCAAGCGGCGGCCTTGCTCTGCTCTGCGGCAGGAGCGGCTTCGGCTTGGGGGGCTGTTCTGCTGGCGGCATTGGCGGTATCCGGCCCTGCGGGCATGTGGGGTCGCCGTTGGGGGGGCACTTCACGGCTTGGCGCGGGGCTTGCTGGTCGAGGACTTTGCTGCTGACCACTTTGTTGCCATGGCTGGCGCTCCCGCGCGTGCTGGCCTGTGCGCGCCTGACCGTGGGCGTTGGCGGACGCAGCACGAGACGCCTCCTGTTGCGGGGCGGCAAAGGCATCGTAGCCTTCGGGCATGAGCAGGGTGGTAAGCCCCCGGCGCTGCCAGAGCGCGCTGACGGGGTTTACGAGCGCAAAAGCCATGAACACAGTTCCCAGGCCACATCAGCCTTGCTTTGGTTGGGCCAGATTTCTTCATGCCCGGTTGCGTCTACAACAGCCATGGAATTGGTGACAGCGCCAAAGCCGCTGTCTGTGGCGTTGACGCGGTTGGCGGCCAGCACATCAGCCTTTTTGCCTTGGAGCTTGGCATGGGCCAGCGGCAGCAGGGCCTGCATGTCAGCGGCGGTTTCCGCGGCAAAGCCCAGCACCTTTTGGCCTGGCTTGCGGCCCTCGGAAAGGGTGCGCAGAATATCAGGGTTGGGCGTAAAGGCCACGGTGAGGCCGTCCGGAGCGTCCGCTTTCTTGAATTTGCGGGGGCCAAAGGGCTGGGGCGAAAAATCCGCCACAGCAGCAGTGAACATGCCCATGTCCATGCCGGGCCAGAGATCGGCGGCGGCCTGAAACATGTCGCGGGCGCTCACAACGTCGTGCCGGGCGATTTCACGCGGCAAACGTGCGCGCACGCCGGGGCCGCAGATGGCAGTAACCTCTGCGCCGCGCAGCCATGCCGCCACTGCCAGCGCCGCGCCCATAAGGCCGCTGGAAGGATTTGACCAGAAGCGCACGCCGTCCCATGCCTCGCGGGTGGGGCCAAGAGTGACCATAACGCGCTTGCCCGCCATGTCCTGAGGTGAAAGCGCGCGCAGGGCAGCCAGAAAAATATCGTGCAGGGGGGCAAGACGTCCCTCGCCCTGTTCGCCGCAGGCTGTGCCGCCGCAGGCAGGGATTACAATGCGCACCCCGCGTTGCCGCAAAATATCAATGTTGGCCTGCGTGGCAGGATTGGCCCACATGCGCGGGTTCATGGCCGGGGCGATCACCATTGGCCCGTCAAAGGCCAGTGCCTGCGCCGCCAGCATGTCGCCCGCCGCACCGTGCGCCAGACGGAACAGGGCGTCAGCCGATGCCGGAGCCACTACCAGCGCCTGCGCGTGTTGCCCCGGTTCAAGGTGCGAAAAAACATCCTGCCCCTGCGAAAACATGTCTTCGTACACCGGGGCAGCGCCCAGCGACTCAAAGAGCAGGGGAGCCACAAAGCGGCGCGCGCCCGGAGTGAGCGTGGCCGAAACATGCATGCCCATGCCTGTCCATGCGCGCAAAAGATCGGCGGCCTTGTAGCAGGCCACGGAGCCGCACACGCCAAGGTGCAGACGTTTGCGTTCGTAACGGGTGCTCTGGTCAAAGGGAGTGTTCAGACCACTTTTGCTTTCGCTCATAGGTTTCGCTCCTGTAGACCGCCCTTGTTGCCGCCCCAGCTTTCTGTGAAGCCGGGCTTGGGGGAGGAATTCATGCCGCCGCCACCGCCAGAGCTTTCGCTGTAACCGGACGAGCTGCCGCTGCCGCTGTTGCCCCCGCCGTAGCCGCTGGCGCCAGTATTTTCCTGCATGGGCAGGGTTGCGCCATCGGGCATGCGGTCGGCAACCCATATGGCGAGTACGGTGCCCATGGTTTCCCGTTCAATAGTCAGCGTAGCCATTGTTGAGCCGCGTTCGTAAACGTATACGCTGCGTATGCCCTTGCGCTGGGCCATGCGCAAATGCCAGCCCTGACCCTGCAAACCGGTGAACATGATCTGGGCTACAAACCCCATGTCGGCATCACCGCGAAATATTTCAAGCCCTTGCGCGCCGCCAGCCCCAGCGGTCTGGTACCCGTGGGTGGGGAAACGCTGCATTCCGGCAGGTGTGGGAACCCCCAAAAGTTGGCTTGTGCCAGTATCAACACCGCCCGTAAGGGGGTCATTGGTAAAGGGATTGCTGATTTCCATCGTCGAGCAGCCCGCCATCAGAGCGGCAAGCAGGGTGACTGCAAGGATGACAAGCGGGCGTCGCATGGCTATAATCTCCTCCTCCCGGCGTGAAATGCTCCGGAAGCAACCCAAGTACACTAGCCCCTCAGCCGCATGCTGACAAGCCCGCGGCGCGAGAGGTTCATTAACGAGGCCCACGTATCATGCCCACTGAGGAAGCGGATTTTTTTCTCGAAAGTTATAATTTTGCATTGCCTGAAGCGCAGATAGCCCAGTTCCCGCCTGAAGAGCGCGGGAACTCGCGTCTGCTGGTCATGCCGCGCCAGGGCGCGCTTGAACTTGAGCACCACCAGTTCAGCGATCTGCCGGACTGCCTGCCCGAGGGCGCGTTGCTGGTAGCCAACAACTCCCGCGTATTGCAGGCGCGCCTGCTAGGAACACGCTCCACCGGCGGCAAGGTGGAGTTTCTGCTGCTCACGCCCCTGCCGCTGGTGCTTGAAAGGGCGCGGCCCGACAAGCTTGGCGGCTCCAGCGCCGAGGTTGAAGGGCTCATACGCTCTGGAGGCAGTATTCGTGACGGTGAAAAGCTTGAATTTGGCGCGGGCATCAGCGTGACCGTGCTGGAATCGGGTGAATTCGGGCATCGGCGTGTGCGTCTGGCCTGGGACGGCGACCTCTCCAAGGCCTTTGCCGCCACCGGGCACATTCCTCTGCCGCCCTACATCAAGCGGACAGATGCGGAAGAAGATCTGAGCCGCTACCAGACCATCTATTCCCGCGAGGACAAGACGGGTTCTGTGGCCGCGCCCACGGCGGGCCTGCACTTTACCCCCGAGATGCGAGAAACCCTGAAGGCCAGAGGCTTTCAGTGGGCGGACGTAACCCTGTATGTGGGGTACGGCACCTTCAGCCCTGTGCGCAGCGCCGACATCCGCGGGCACCGCATGCACAGGGAATATGTGGAAATACCCGAGGCAACGGCTCTTGCCATTGCCGAGGCCAAGCGTGAAGGGCGGCCTGTGATTGCCGTTGGCACCACCAGCCTGCGCTCTATGGAGGGCGTGGCCGAATTGTGCGGCAGGGTGCAGCCCTTTACCGGATGGACGGACATCTTTTTGTACCCCGGCAGACCCTTCCGCGTGGTTGACGGCCTGCTGACAAACTTTCATCTGCCTGAGTCCTCCCTGATTATGCTGGTTTCTGCCCTGGCAGGGCGCGAGCGTGTGCTTGCCGCTTATGCCGAGGCCGTGAGCAGGGGGTATCGGTTCTTCTCATATGGCGATGCCATGCTTATTCGCTGATTGTTTCATGAAGCGGGTGTGGAATCCCAAGGAGCTGAAATGTCAAGAGTTGTATTCATGGAAGAGCGCTGCAAGGGCTGCCGCCTGTGTGTGGAAGTCTGCCCGGTGCACATCCTCCGGCCTTCGGGCCGTTTTAACCGCCACGGTTATGAAGTGATGGAAATGGAAGGCCAATGCACGGGCTGTGCCTCGTGCGCGGTCATGTGTCCCGATGTGGCCATACGCGTGTTCAAAAGCGCGAAAACCAAGGGGGGCAAGGCATGAGCGCAGCAACCGAACGTGTGCTCATCAAGGGCAACGAAGCCGTGGCCTTTGGCGCCATAGATGCGGGCTGCCGCTGCTATTTCGGCTACCCCATCACCCCGCAGAATGAAGTGCCGGAATCCCTCTCCAGCCTCTTGCCCGAAGTCGGCGGCCAGTTTGTGCAGGCCGAAAGCGAAGTCGGCGCCATCAACATGGTGCTGGGTGCGGCAGCCAGCGGCATTCCTGCGCTTACGTCATCCTCCAGTTGCGGCATTTCGCTCATGCAGGAAGGCATTTCCTACATGGCGGGCAGCCAGATCCCCGGCGTGATCGTCAACATGCAGCGCGGCGGCCCCGGCCTAGGCGATATCGGCCCCTCGCAGGGCGATTATTTTCAGGCCGTCAAGGGCGGCGGGCACGGCGACCACCGCAATCTGGTGCTGGCCCCCTCCACCGCTCAGGAATGCTATGATTTCATGTTCAGGGCCTTTGCCCTGGCATTCAAATACGCCAACCCGGTCATGGTGCTGGGCGACGCCATCGTGGGCCAGATCAAGGAACCCGTGCGCCGCGTGCCGCCCAAGGACGCCGTGCCCGCCGAGGAACTGGCCGCCCTTGCCGCGCCCTGGCGCATGGAAGGTTATGGCCGCCGTGGCCCCGGCGCGCAGCCGCGCCTGCTCAAGTCGGTCTATCTGGCCGAAGGGGCATTGGCCGAGCGCAACCGCATGCTCATGCGCAAGTACGAATCCATGAAGGCCGATTGCGCCTTTGAATGCGTTGATACTGACGATGTGGAACTGATCGTGGTGGCCTTTGGCTCCATTGCCCGCATTGCGCGCAGCGCCATCCGCCAGTTGCGCGCCCAGGGGCATAAAATCGGCCTGTTCCGGCCCATTACCCTGTTCCCCTTCCCGGATGAAGCCCTGCGCGCGCTTGCGCCCGGCCGGCGTTTTCTGGTTATGGAGCAGAACACGGGGCAGATGGTGGAAGATGTCCGTCTGGCCCTCTTTGGCCAGCCGGGTGTTGCGCCCGCATCCGTGCTGTGGCACGGCGTCATGCCGGGGCTGTTCATTGGTGCCGATGCCCTGCGCGAACCCATGCTTCAGGCCCTCAAGGAGAACTAATCATGCAAGCTCAGGAACTGGACGCATTGCGTCCCGCCGAGGGCGAAAGCCTGGTTTTTGATACCAATCCCGTGCTCAACGAGCGCCCCACCCACTATTGCCCCGGATGCCACCACGGCATTGCCCACAGGCTGGTGAGCGAGGTGCTGCACGAGCTGGGCGTGGCCGAACGCACCATTCTGGTGGCCTCGGTGGGCTGCGCCACCTTTACCTACGATTACTTTAACGTGGACGGCCTTGAGGCCCCGCATGGCCGGGCCTGCGCCGTGGCCACCGGTGTGCGCCGCGCGCGCCCGGACGCCGTGGTGTTCACCTATCAGGGCGACGGCGACATGGCAGCCATCGGCATGGCCGAATCCATGCACGCCGCCAACCGTGGCGAAAAGATCACCGGCATCTTCATCAACAACACGGTGTACGGCATGACCGGCGGGCAGATGGCCCCCACCACCCTGGTGGGACAAAAGACCACCACATCGCGGCAGGGACGCTCCATCAGCAACGAGGGCGGCCCCATCCGTATGGCCGAAATCATGGCCCAGCTGGACGGCGTGGCCTATTCCGCCCGCTGCTCGCTGGATTCGGTCAAGCATGTGCGCGAATCCAAAAAGGCCATGCGCAAAGCCTTTGAAGTGCAGTTGCAGGGCCTTGGCTTTGGCTTTATCGAGCTGCTTTCCGGCTGCCCCACCAACTGGCATCTGGATCCCATTGCTGCCAACAAGCGGATTGCCGAGGCCATGATGCCCGTATTCCCCCTTGGGGTGTACAAGGATGTGACGGCCAGCGTGGAGGCGGATCATGTCTAACGCATATCAGGATGTGATTATTGCCGGTTTTGGCGGTCAGGGCGTCATGCTCATCGGCAACCTGCTGGCGCAGGCTGGCATGGAGCACGGGCTTGAGGTGAGCTTTATCCCCGTTTACGGGGCAGAAATGCGCGGCGGCACGGCCAACTGCACGGTGGTGCTTGATGAGCACCCCATCGGTTCGCCTCTGGTGCGTGAACCCATGTCCACCATCATTCTCAACGAGCCTTCGCTTTCCAAGTTCCAGCCCCGGCTGAGCGCGGACGGCGTGCAGATCGTCAATGCCTCGCTGGTGGCGGAGAACCTGCTCGATGCCGCAAAGCGCACGGTGTACATTCCCGTGAACGACATGGCCCACGAACTGGGCAATGTGAAAATGGCCAACATGGTGGCCCTGGGCGCATGGCTCAAGGCAACGGGCGCACTGCCCCTCAATGTGATGCAGGAAGCGCTGAACCGCGTGGTCAGCGCGCACTACGCCAAATTGATCTCCGCCAACGCCAAGGCGCTGGAGCAGGGCTACAACTTCGCATAGCATGCGGCCCGCCCGTGCGGGACGCTTTTGCAGAATAAAAACAACATCCGGCAGGGGTTTCCCTGCCGGATGTTTGATTTCAGGGCGCGTGCAGGCCGCAGAGCCTACGCCCCAGCCAGCCCATTGCCGATCATGGTTTCGGGCCGCACGATGTTGTCAAACTGTTCCGCGGTCACGCTTCCCAGCTCCAGCGCCGCCTGCCTGAGGGTGAGCCCCTCCGCCGAGGCCTTTTCTGCAATTTTTGCCGCCTGCTGGTAGCCAATGACGGGCGAAAGCGCCGTGACCAGCATCAGGGAATTATTGACGAACGAATCAATTTTCTCCCTGTTGAGCCTTGTGCCTTCAACGGAATGTTCCCTGAACTTGCGGCAGCCGTCGCCCAGAATATTTATGGATTGCAGCACGTTTTTGATGGCTACGGGGCGCATGACATTGAGTTCAAAATTGCCCTGGCTGCCCGCAATGGCCACGGCGCTGTCGTTGCCCATGACCTGTATGGCGATCATGATCAGGGCCTCGCACTGGGTGGGGTTGATCTTGCCGGGCATGATGGACGAGCCGGGTTCGTTTTCCGGCAATTGCAGTTCGCCCAGCCCGCAGCGCGGGCCAGCCGCCAGCCAGCGCATGTCGTTGGCTATTTTGACCAGAGCCACGGCCAGCCCCCGCAGGGCGGCGCTGAAGCGCACAATGGCGTCCTGGGAGGCAAGGGCCATGAACTTGTTGGGCGCTGTGACAAAGGGCTTGCCCGTGATGCTCGCCAGTTCTTCCGCAACTGCCATGCTGAAGCCCTTTGGCGCGTTCAGCCCGGTGCCCACGGCGGTGCCGCCCAGAGCCAGGGGGTAGAGTCCCTCGCGGGCGGTCTGGATGTCCGCAACGCAGGCCCGCAGTTGGGCGGCATAGCCAGACCATTCCTGCCCCACGCTGAGGGGCACTGCATCCTGCAAGTGGGTGCGGCCAATCTTGACCACGTCCATCCACTGCACGGCCTTGCGTTCCACTGCATCGGCCAGGGCTTCCACCTCCGGCAGCAGACGCGCATCGCAGCTCTGCACAGCAGCCAGATGCATGGCCGTAGGAAAGGCGTCGTTGGACGACTGGCTCATGTTCACATCATCATTGGGGCCAACGGGTTTCTGACTGCCCATGACGCCGCCGAGCAACTGGATGGCGCGGTTGGACAGCACCTCGTTCACATTCATGTTGGTCTGGGTGCCGGAACCAGTCTGCCACACGTAGAGCGGAAAATGTTCGTCCAGCAGGCCGTCCATGCCTTCCTGCGCGGCGCGGTCAATGGCCTGTGTCTTCCAGCCGGGCAGCCGCCCCATGCGGGCGTTGACCTGTGCGCTGGCCTTTTTGATCAGGCAGAGGGCGCGGCAGATTTCCAGCGGCATCTTGTCGTCGCCAATGGAAAAATGTTCGAGCGAGCGCTGCGTCTGCGCACCCCAGTAACGGTTGGCAGGCACCATGACCTGGCCCATGCTGTCAAACTCTTCGCGTTCTCCAGCGGCGTCTATGCCCACAGGAAGATCAAGAACAGAGGGTTCCTTTTGTGCTGTACTGCTCACGGCGCGCTCCTCCCTGCACGAACAACGGCCCCCGGCCCGCTCCTTGCGAAGCGGCTGACCGGGGGCCGTTCTGTGCCGTTATACGGTGCTGTGCTAGAAGCCCTTGGCCCCCATGAGGCAGGCGAGGTCGCACACGCGGTTGGAATAGCCCCATTCGTTGTCGTACCAGGCCACAATCTTGACAAGGCGGCCTTCCTGCACGGTGGTGTAGGGGGCTTCAAGAATGGAAGAATGCGGGTCGCCCTTGAAGTCCATGGAGACCAGGGGTTTTTCGTTGTAAGCCAGAATGCCCTTGAGGTAGGTTTCCGAAGCTTCCTTGAGTTCGCCGAGCAGGCTTTCGGTGTCGGTGGATTTTTCCAGAATGCCCGAAAAGTCCACAACCGAAACCGTGGGCGTGGGCACACGCAGCGAATAGCCCGTGAACTTGCCCTTGAGTTCGGGAATAACCTTGGCTACTGCCTGAGCCGCGCCGGTGGAGGTGGGGATGATGTTGCAGGCGGCGGCGCGGGCGCGACGCGGGTCCTTGTGGGCCATGTCGAGAATTCGCTGGTCGTTGGTATAGGCATGGATGGTGGTCATGTTGCCCATCTGGATGCCGAATTTGCGCTGCAACACAAGAGCCACCGGGGCAAGGCAGTTGGTGGTGCACGAGGCGTTGGACACGACGTGGTGCTTGGCCGGGTCGTACTGCTCGTGGTTCACGCCCATGACGATGGTGATGTCTTCGTCCTTGGCGGGGGCGGTGATGATGACCTTTTTTGCGCCGTTTTCAATATGCACGGCCGCCTGGGTGGCAGAGCGGAAGATGCCCGTGCTTTCCACCACGATGTCAACATCATGCGCGCCCCAGGTAAGCTGCTTGGGGTCGCGCTCTGCAAAGCAGTGGATGTTCCAGTCGCCTACTGTGGCGTCCTGACCGTTGACCTTGGCGTCAAGGTTGGCACGTCCATAGACGGAATCGTATTCCAGCAGGTGGAAATTGGATTCCGCGTCAAACAGGTCGTTGATGGCGACCACTTCCACTTTGTCGCGGTAGCTCTGGTGCAGGGCGCGGAAAACCTGCCGCCCAATACGGCCAAAGCCGTTGATGCCTACTTTGATTCTGCTCATATGCAAGTTCCTCATAGCGTAGAGGGAAAAATCGTTGTCGTGCGCTGCCGCCGGAATTCAACGGCTCAAATTTGCAAAGCGCATGCCCTGCGCCCGACTGTTCTGGCCCCGGACGAAAGCCCTGCCACTTTTAGGCAATGCCTTTGCTGCACGGGCTGTTGAAAACCTGCCAGGCAGCCGGGACAAAATCGCCTGTGCGCGGCCTAGTCTTCGTAGAGAGAGTAGGCGTGTTTGGCCATCAGCTCGTAATTGTTGCGCAGGGCTTCATGCAGGCGGGAGTTTTCAATGGCCAGCGCCGAAATGGCAGCCACGGCTTCCATGAAGGTTTCCTCGTCGGCGCTGAATTCGCGCTCCACGTCGGAGTACACGCGGATGAGGCCAATGGCTTTGCCGTCAGCCATGAGGGGGGAGGACAGCACGGAAACAAGGCCTTCGGCCTTGGCCGATTCCGGGTACTGAAAACGCCCGTCGGCGGTGGCGTCCTTAAGGTGAATGGTCTTGCCGGAAAGCACTTCGCCGTCAAGGCCGCTGCGTTTCACTTCCACCGGGCCTTTACGCATGTAGGTGGAGGAAAGACCGTGGGCGGCGCTGGGCAGCAAGAAGCGTCCGGTGCTGTCCAGCAGACGGATGGTGCTTGCTTTGCAGCCCATGGTAACGGCGGTTTGCTCGGTGATTTTGTGCAGAACTTCGCGGGGCTCAAGGCTGGAGTTGATAACCAGCGCCACATCCCTGAGCGCACGGAAATAATCGTGTGCCATAGGTGCCTCCTGAGGAAAGCGTTTCGACAGGCATTAAAGCCTGCCGCGCATGAATTGTTGATCTGGTTTGTAACACGTTTTCCAGTTCCAACTATGCGCTATTTTTCTGCATCAGGCAAATGTGGTGTGGCATGGCCCGGCGAATATGCCATAAACAGGCAAGAGTGCACCAATGCAGCGCTATTTCAGGAGGCTGCTGGCCGGGATACTTGCATTGGCAGGATCCTTTCTGGGCAGCGCAGCAAAATTGCCGCAGGCTCTTATCGATCTGTCCGCGCAGGGAAGCCGAACGTTGAGAAAACGCGGCTTGGCGCACCCTCAGGCGTTCTTGCTTTGCCCCCTAAGCCTTGGGCCCTTAAGCCTTGGGCTTGACCGGGGCCTTCATGCTGATCTGGCCTTCAATAATGCCGCCTTCTTCCGTAAGCAGATTGGGCGTGACAACCTGACCTTCGAGCACCCCGGAGCTGTAAACCACGATGCGGCGTTTGGCCGTCACATCGCCGGTGAAGTGGCCGGAAAGCAGCAGTTCACCCACATCAAGGGTGCCCTGCACCTGAGCATCCTTGCCCACGTTGAGCGTACCGTCACTGACAATTTCGCCAGTATAGCGGCCTTCAATGCGCACAGTGCCCTTGAAGTTGAGCTTGCCTTCATAGACGGTATCGGAGCCGAGGTACGCTATTTCGTCCTTTGCCACGTTTATCCCCTTTGGCTTTACAGTTAGCTTTTAAACATGAAACGTCGCATGGACACGTTGAGTACAATGCCAAGCAGTGTGAAGTTGACCACCGTGGCGCTGCCGCCGTAGCTGATGAAGGGCAAGGGAATGCCCACCACCGGCATGAGGCCTATGACCATGCCCATGTTGATAAAAATCTGCCAGAAAAAGTAAAAAAACACCCCAACCACCAGGGTACTGCCAAAGCGATCCTTGGCCTGAACTGCGGTTGAGAAGATGGAAAGCAAAAACAGGCAGAACAGCGTGACCAGAGCCACGCAGCCCACAAAACCCCATTCCTCGCCAAAAACAGCCACGGCAAAGTCGGAGTGGCGTTCGGGCAGAAAGCGCAACTGGCTCTGCGTGCCTTCGCGAAAACCCTTGCCCCACAATTCGCCCGATCCAATGGCAATGCGCGACTGGATGATGTGATACCCTGTGCCGCGCGGGTCGTTGCCGGGGTCCAGAAACGTCAGGATGCGCTGGCGCTGGTAATCGTGCATACCCACAAACCACATGAAGGCCACAGCGGCTGGCGCTACCAGCAGGCATGTTTTGAGCACGTAGCCCTTAAGCCCGTGGAACAGGATCATGCCGCCCATGATCAGCAATATGAGCAGGGTAGTGCCCAGATCGGGCTGAACGATGATAAGCCCGCAAGGAATAAGGCCCACGCAAAGCACGCTGCAAAAATTTTTCCAGCCCAGGGGGCGGCTGTCGCGCGCCAGCAGGCGCGCCACCAGAACCAGCACGGAAAGCTTGGCCATTTCTGAAGGCTGCAAGCTCATGAAACCCAGCGAAATCCAGCGCTTGGCACCGTAGACTGTTTTGCCCGCAATGGGCACCAGCAGCAGAAGAAAGACGGTTATGAGAAAGAAAGGCCAGGCAAGGTTGCGCAACTGGCGGTAGTCAAAAACCATTGCCAGCAGCATGCATACCACGCCGCACAGGCCCCAGATCAGCTGGCGCTGATAAAAGGAATTGAATGCCAGGCCAGATTCCACGCGCGTACCGCTGGCGGAATACAGGTTGCCCACGCCCACAAGATAGAGCAGCAGCATACAGGCCAGAAGGCCCCAGTTGATATAGCTGAAAAGGCGATTATCCATGCCGCTTGTCCGCTTGTCAGGAATGCGTGGTTGCAGGGTGGTCTGAAAAGGCTTGTCCATGTGCCGCGCACCGCAACACTCCTTGCCCGTGGCGGGCCTTGCTGCGATTGTTGGCTGCGCTCTTGCCATTGGAGCAAACATTGTTTGCGCCTGTGCGCGGTGCCGGCTCTTTGCGCATGTTGCCTAGTCCGTGGGGTCTACGGCTGCGGTTGGGGCGGGCAACACGATCATGGGCGCGTTGGGGTCAGGCCCGAAAAGATAGTCGTAAACCTTGCGGGCCACAGGGCCAGCCACACTTGAACCGCCGCCGCCGTGTTCTACCATGACAATAACCACGTAGGTTTTGCCGTCTTTAACACCCCAGGTGGCAATCCAGGCGTGGTCACGCTGGGCGTATTCCATTTCTGACATTTTCAGGCGGCGGTCGCCCGCGGCCATCTTGAGTTTGACCACCTGCGCCGTGCCTGTTTTACCGCCCATGTCGGCATCCTTGCGGCCCACAACCTTGGCTGTGCCGCCGTTGGCAGTGCGGCGCATGGCCTCCACCACAAACTTGAGCGTTTCAGGCTTGGCGGGTACGCGCCCGCGCACTTCGCGGGTGGCGTCATCCACAAGCTGGGGCTTGAGCAGATCGCCGCCGTTGAGCAGGGCCGAAACAAATACTGCTACCTGCACCGGTGTCACCAGGGTGTAGCCCTGGCCGATGGACACGTTGTAGGTTTCACCGCGTGTCCACGGGCGACCAAAACGCCGCCGTTTCCAGTCGCGCGAAGGCACAAGACCCGATTTTTCGTGCGGCAGATCAATGCCTGTAGGCCGCCCGAATCCACAAGCCTTGGCGAATTCTTCCAACTTGTCAATGCCCAGGCGGTCGCCCATCTGGTAGAAATAGACGTCGCAGGAGTCGATGAGCGCGTGCACGAGGTCTTCCGAGCCGTGCCCGCCACGCTTCCAGCAGCGGAAAATCTGGTTGCCCAGCTTGACCTGACCGGGGCAGAACACGCTTTCGCGCGGGTTAACGCCCTTTTCAAGCAGCATGGTGGCCATAACCAGCTTCCATACGGAACCTGGGGGGTACACGCTCTGGATAACGCGGTTCTGCAAGGGAAAGCGGTTGTTGGTGCGCAGGGCGTCCCAGTCGCGTTGCGAAATGCCCGCAGCAAAAAGATTGTTGTCGTAGGCCGGGGATGTCACCAGCGCGCGCAGTTTGCCGCTGTCCGGCTCCATGACCACGATGCAGCCAGCCTCGCCGCCGAGGGCGTCCCAGGCGGCCTTTTGCAGGCCCGCATCGAGCGAAAGATGTATTTCGTGCCCGCCGCGCGGTTCATCGCGCAGGGTCTTGCCAAGCACCCGGGCGTGGGCGTCAACCTCGACATCGTACAATCCCTTGCGGCCCCGCAACTGCTTTTCCAGCTCCAGTTCCAGCCCTTGCTTGCCCACCAGATCGCCCATGGCAAGGGCGCTGTCCGCGGCCATTTCCTGCTCGTTGGCTTCTGCAACGTAGCCAAGAATATGGGCGAAAAGTTCTTTCTCGGGGTAGCTGCGCTTGGTGCGCACCACAATTTCAAGCCCCGGCCATTCGTGAATCTCGGATTCAATGCGGGCCACAAGGTCAAAGTCGATATCGGTGATGAGCAGCAGAGGCTCAAAGGGTTTGACCTTGAAGCGGTCCTGACGGAACTTGTCCCAGACCTGCTGGAGGGGAATGCCCGACCATTCGCTTATCTGGGCCAGGGTGGCCGGGATGTCGTGGCAGTCTTCGCGTACGATGGAAAGGCCGTAGGCGGTGCGGTTGTCGGCCAGCACCTTGCCCTTGTCGTCCATGATGCGCCCGCGCGGGGCAAAGATGCGCTCAATGCGCAGGCGGTTGTCCTGCGCCTGACGCGCAAACTCTTCACCCCTGTGCACCTGCAAATACCAGAAGCGCACCACAAGCACAAAAAACATCAGACCCACCAGAACCTGAAGCAGGATTGCGCCCGCGCGCGGCGGCTGATAGCCCTCGCTCTCGACCTGAATCTTGAGCCAGGAGCGAATGCCCTTATGCTGCGCCTTGTCTTTGTGCGCCAGCAGCGAGGTATTGTCAGTTTTCCTGATCATCGGGGTTCCAGTGGCGGGTGGCCACCAACAGCCGCCAGGCGAAGGGCACAAAGATGGCCTGAATCAGGCTTGTGTCCAGGGTTCCCTGCACATCGAAAGGCAGGTTCTGCAAAGGGGCCATGAGCCACGCAATGGCGTAGTATGCGGCGCCCAGGCAGGCTGACAGCAAAAAGACAAAAATGAAATTTTCCACTTCAAACAGCCAGCGGCCCATCTTGAACAGCAAGATGACTGCGGCATACCAGACAATGACGGCCCCGAAGGGGCGCGTGCCCATGCCTTCCTGCAACAGGATGAACACGGGCAGCAGCCAGAGCATATTTTTATAATCCCGTTCCTGCAACAGGATGATCAGGCCAACCGTGAGCACATCAAGCCCCGGTACCGCCGCCTGCAAAACAATGGCGCAGGCCATGAAAAAGGCCCACCATGCAATGCTGCGGAGCGTCCTCATGGCGTGGCGCTTTTGGGCGCGGGCGGGCCCACGAATTCTTTGGGAGCTTCGCTGGGTTCCAGCGGGCGGGGCGCGCCGGTGGATTCGAGCAGCAGCACTTCTTCAAGGTGTTGCAGGTCAACCAGCGGTTCTGCCTTGATGGCCATGAACTGGGTGTAGTCCGAAGGAGCCACGCGCAGTACGCGCGCCACAGGTATGCCCTTGGGGTACTTGCCGTCCAGACCGGAGGTGATGATTATTTCGCCGGGCTTGACCTTGGCATCGCGCTGCACAAAGTTGACTTCAAGCTTTTGGCCCGTGCCCATGCCCATGAGGATGCCGGGAGCCCGGCTTTCCTGCGAAAAAACGGCTATGCGGCTGCTGGGATCAGTGAGCAGCAACACAATGGAACTGTGGGCGCTGGCCTTGAGAACGCGGCCAACCAGGCCAAGGTGCGTGACCAGCGGCGTGCCCGGACGCCCGCCCGTGCTGTAACCCCGGCTGATGGTGATGCTGTCCAGAACGGCGTTGGGGCCCATGCGGCCGGAAAGAACGCGGGCTCCAAGGGGACGCCATGTCTGGTCTACCGGCAGTTGCACCAGCGCGCGCAGGCGTTTGAGCTCGGCCAGATCTTCGCCATTGGCAAGCAGGCGCGCTTCGAGTTCGTCCACCTTTTGCTTGAGGGCTTCGTTTTCTTCGCGCACGCCCACAAGGTCAAAATAGCGATCCCACATGTTTTCCGCAGCGTCCTGCGCCGAACGAACGGGCGTGAGCACCGCGCCGGTGATTTCAAGCCCCAGTTTCGCGGCCAGGTCGTCCAGAACGCGCGTGCGCTGATTCCAGGAATACATGCCCAGAAACAGGATGAGCAAAATGCCCGCGAGGAGGAGAAGACGCCGCAGTGTCACAGGCGGAAGCTCCTGAAAGCCGGTGCGGAATAAATCGCGCCCCTGTACCGGAGACGCAGAACCGGAAGCTCGTGTTCCGGCATTGCGTCAGCCGCACAGGGGCGCGAGGACAAGGTCGGTTCTAGTCGATGCACACTTCTTTAAGAATGTGCAGGTTGTCCAGCGCTTTGCCGGTACCCACCACAACCGTGGACAAGGGATCGTCCACAACAGTAATGGGCAACGAGGTTTCTTCGCGCAGCAGTTGGTCAAGGCCCTTGAGCAGCGCGCCGCCGCCCGTGAGCACAATGCCTCTGTCCACAATATCCGCCGCCAGTTCAGGCGGGGTCTGTTCCAGGGCGATGCGCACAGCCTGAACAATACTGTCCACCTGTTCAGAAATGGCTTTGCGCACTTCTTCAGAGGTGATGATAATATTCTGCGGAATACCCGTCACAAGGTCGCGTCCCTTGACTTCGATCTGCTGTTCCGGATCGAGCGGATAGGCGGATGCGATCTTGATCTTGATTTCTTCAGCGGAAGATTCGCCGATGAGCATGTTATACTTGCGCTTGACGTGGGTCATGATGGCTTCGTCCATCTTGTCGCCGCCCACGCGCACAGAGCGCGAGTACACAATGCCCGAAAGGGAGATGACCGCCACTTCAGTGGTGCCGCCGCCGATATCCACCACCATGTTGGAGGTGGGTTCCTGAATGGGCAGATCCGCGCCGATGGCCGCTGCCATGGGTTCTTCGATGAGGTACACTTCACGTGCGCCAGCGGACTGGGCCGACTCTTTCACGGCGCGCTTTTCCACCTGGGTGATGCCCGTAGGTACGCAAATCATGATGCGCGGGCGCACAAGACGCCGCGAATTGTGAACCTTGGCGATAAAGTGGCGCAGCATGGCCTCGGTAACTTCAAAGTCGGCGATAACGCCGTCCTTCATGGGGCGGATAGCCCAGATGTTGCCAGGGGTTCTGCCCAGCATGCGCTTGGCATCGTGCCCAACGGCAAGAACTACATTGTTGCCGCGCGGGTCTTTTTTGACCGCAACCACAGAGGGCTCGCGCAACACAATTCCCTGCCCCTTGACATAAACGCAGGTGTTGGCTGTGCCAAGGTCAATGGCCAGGTCATTGGAAAACAATCCTAGTGCGAAATCCAGAATTTTGGACATTACTCTAACTTGCCTCGCTGTGCTGGTGTGCTACCTTACCGTCATGTTGAAACAACTCCCGCACCCGGCGAGGCGAAGAGGCCTGGAGTGGGGGCGCTGTTGGAATTGGTAACGTCAGGCTGAAAACTGTTCTGCTAAAACTGGCATGAAGTCAAGACGGTGGACGCAGGGTTAAAATATTTGTCCCGCCGGAAGGCGCGGAAATAAGCCTTCAAGGGACGCAAACATGCAGCGCTGGCATACTCTGGCCGCTTATTATAATCAACGCTACGGCAGCCGGGTGCAAAAAATTCCACTTGACGCCGGGGCCTCCTGCCCCAACCGCGACGGTACGCTTTCGTTTTCCGGCTGCATGTTTTGCAATGCCAATGGATCCGGCTCTGGCCGTGCAAAACAGGGCGATTCCCTACTGCAACAGTGGAATTACTGGCGCTCCATATATCTGCGGGACGACCCCAATACGCGCTTTATTGCATATCTGCAATCCTTCTCCAACACGTATGGGCCATCAGAACGCCTGCAACAACTGCTCCAAACCGTTCGGCAACTGCCCGGCTGTTTTGGAATAGCCGTGGGAACCCGCCCCGACTGTCTTGATGACGAAAAGCTCGACCTGCTCGCAGCCCTTGATTGCGACCTCTGGCTGGAATTGGGCCTGCAAACGGCCCATGACCAGACCCTTGCCCGCATTAACCGGGGCCATTCCGCAGCCAGCGCTGAAAATGCCGTGCGCATGGCCGCTGCGCGCGGTATTGCCGTATGCGCTCACCTCATGGCCGGTCTGCCCGGCGAAGATGAAGGACATTTTCTGCAAAGTCTGGAATGGGCGCTCTCCCTGCCGATAAGCGGTCTCAAACTGCACAACGTTTACGTGCCCAAGGGGACGGAACTTGCCCGCCAGTACACCGCAGGCCAGTACCACCCCCTCTGGCGCGATGAATATGTCGATCTTCTCTGCGCCGCCCTGCCGCGCATCCCTTCGCACATCGTCATTCATCGCCTCCAGAGCGACCCGGCCCCCGGTGAACTGCTGGCCCCGGCCTGGGCCACGGACAAACGCGGCCTTCTGGGAGATTTGCGGCGGGCGCTGGGGACGAGGGAGTTGTGGCAAGGGAAGTTCTGCGACTCCCCCGAGGTGTGTCCGGCGGTCTTTTTGAGCGTTGGCGGCGTCAGTGTGGATTTTTGATCGGGTCGAGTACCATTGGAGTATACTCCCCTCACAAAAAGCCACACTTCCTTGCCAGTGCCCAAAAATCCTCGCTGGACACATTGGTATCTTGGGTTGGTGTGTCTTCTGCTTCAGGAGTGATTTTGCCCGGGTCGAGTACGGTCAGCGCTGCTGTCTTTATCCGTAGCTTCCTTTGTCGCAACGGCTAAAGCGAGTACACTCCCCTCGCAAAAATAACTACTTCCTTGCCAGCGCCTAAAAATCTTCGCCGGACACCATAAGTTGCCTCTGGGGGGCTTGTTGCGTCATTAACGGCTTTGCTTAGCTGGTTCCACAGGACCTCCTGTTGGTTTCACTTGGTGTTGCCGCAAATCTACTCGTTTTTTTCTGGTCAAAAAAACTCCACCCCTTTGTAATATTATAGGGTTAACATGCTGGAGCCGTCCTGCGGCGTATGGACATTTATTTGGCTTTATGCTGGTATACCAGTTATGAAGCAGACAAACACCAAGGCATCTTCCACAGCGTATGAGGCCATCCGTTCCATGATCGCGCAGGGGCAGCTCAGCCCCGGCGAAGAACTGTCGGAACGCAGCCTGGCTGAAAGCCTGCAACTTGGGCGCACGCCAGTACGCGAGGCCATCAAGGATCTGTGCAGGGAGGGCGTTCTCATGAGCGTTCCTCTGCGGGGCACCTTTGTGCAGCGCCTGTCTGTGGAAGACCTGAAAGAAATCCACGAGGTGCGCCTGGCGCTCGAAGGCATGGCCGCCAAGCTGGCCGCAGAAAAAGGCGGCAGCCCTGAGCTGCGCGCCTGCCTTGCCGAGCTTCAGGCCCTGCCCGATGGGCCGGAGCTTGATACCTTTGAAGCGCAGCGTATCGGCTGGGACTTCCACAAAGCCATATTTCAGGCCGCTGGCAACACGCGGCTGGCAAAACTCTATGCAGACGTGCGCGTACAGAACTCCTTGGCCATGCAGCGCGTCAAAAATTACGATGCAGAACGGACACGCGTGGTGATCAAGGAACATATCGCCATTGGTAATGCCATTCTGGATCGCAATCAAACACTGGCTCACCAGCTTGTCTGGGATCATCTGCAAAAGGCCATGGAAACGAAACTGCGCTCACTGCTTGCAGTTCTCGGCTAATCCTGACCGCTGAGCATCACAAGACGTTTTACGTGCAAGGAACAGAGGGGGAAGAGAGGCGATGGAAATGACAAAAACCAGCAAAAAGCGGCCCATTCCGCTGCCAATTCAGATGGTGCTCGGCCTTGTTCTGGGCATTGTGTTCGGCTTTCTCGCGCCGCACTTTTCCCAGGCCCTGGCCCCGGTGGGTACGGCCTTTGTGCAGGCCATCAAGATGATCGTGGTGCCGCTGGTGTTCACGGCCATCACCCTTGGCATCTACCAGATGGGCAACAGCGCCAAGCAGTTGGGTAAGGTTTCCGTTATCAGCCTGCTCTATTTTTTCATTGCCACGGTGGTTGCGATCATCATTGGCCTTGCCCTCAACGGCATGTTCCACCCCGGTGTGGGCGTCAACTTGTCGCACACCGCAGAACTGCCCAAGAACATCAATACCACGGTCAACTGGACAAAGTTTTTCCTCGACATGATCCCCTCCAACGTGTTCGCGGCCATGTCCGGCACCAACCTTCTGCCAGTGCTGGTGTTTGCAGTGCTGCTGGGCCTTGCGCTGGCCTCCACCGGCAGCAGGGCAAAGCCTCTGGTTGATGTGCTGGATGCCCTGATGGGAGCTGTTTTCAAACTCACGGGCTGGATCATCGCCCTGTCCCCCATCGCCATTTTTGCCATCATTGCCTGGCTGTTTTCCACGCAGGGCATGCACACCATTTTGGCCCTGCTCAAACTGGTATTGGTCATGTATCTGGGGCTTGGCGTACTGCTGGTGCTGTTTGCCATTTTGATGCTCTGCATTGGCGAGCAGCCCCTCAAGACCGCCAAGGCCGTGAGCGAACCAGTTATTCTGGCTTTTGCCACACGTTCGTCAGAGGCGACACTGCCCCTGCATATGGAAAAGCTGGTGGAAATGGGCGTTCCCAAGGCCGTGGCCTCGGTGGTGCTGCCCCTGGGCTACGCCTTCAACCGCGACGGCTCCATCATGTATTTTGCGCTGGCCGTGGGTTTTCTGGCGGATGCCTATAACATTCCCCTGGACCCCAGCACCCTGCTTTCCATCATCGTGGTGACCACGCTTGCCAGCAAGGGCAGCGCCAACGTGCCCTCCGGCGGTCTTGTGGCCATTGCCATGGTGCTGACCACCATCGGCATTCCTGTGGAAGCCCTGGCCATCATCGCGGGTGTGGACGCTTTTCTGGACATGGGCCGTACAGCCGTCAACGTGGTCAGCAACACCGTCGCGGTGAAGCTTGTCATGCGCTGGGCGGGCATTGCCTACGAACCGGTGGAAGAAACCGCTGAAGTCTAAAAGGTGACATTCATGCCTGTAGTCGATCTGCGCAGTGATACCCTGACCGTTCCCACCGAGGCCATGCGCTCCGCCATGCGCGAGGCCGAAGTGGGCGATGACGGCCGTGTTGACGCGGAAGGGCGCGGCGGCGACCCCACAGTTAATCGGCTGGAAGATCATGCCGCCGAACTGCTGGGCAAGGAAGCCGCGCTTTTTTGCCCGTCGGGAACCATGGCCAATCTTGTTGCGCTGGCTACGTGGTGCGAGCGTGGGGATGCTGCGGCTCTGGAGCCGGACCTGCATGTGTTCCGCACCGAAAAGTCGCCCTTCATGGAAAAGTTCCTGGGCGTTCAGCCAGTGTTTTACACGCGGGATGCGGAGGGCATGCCCGAAGTCGCGTCCTTTGCATCCGCCTGCGCGACGCCGGACGTCAAGCTGGCCTGTGTGGAAAACAGCCACAACTTCGGCGGCGGCATCTGCGTGTCGCTGGCACGGCAGCAGGCGCTCGCCGTTACGGCCCGTAAGGCGGGGATTCCCGTGCATATGGACGGCGCGAGGCTGTTCAACGCTGCCGTGGCCCTCGGGGTGGATGCCGCTCATCTGGCCGCCTGCGCGGACAGCGTGATGTTCTGTCTTTCCAAGGGGCTGGGCGCGCCCTTCGGTTCTGTGCTGTGCGGAACGCGCGAGTTTATCGCCAAGGCGCGTCAGACGCGCAAGCTGCTTGGCGGCGGCATGCGGCAGGCGGGCATTATGGCGGCTGCCGGGCTGGTGGCCCTGCGCACGGGTATTGAGCGCCTTGCGGAAGACCACGAAAACGCCCGCCATCTCGGCGCGGCGCTGGCGGCCTATGACGAGTTTGTGCTCACGCCTGTGCAGAGCAATATTGTGATGCTGGATATAAGCGCTTCCGGCAGGTCTTCAGAATGGTTCGAGCAACAGCTTGCGCCTCTGGGGCTGCTGGCAAAGGGCATGGGCAAGGATCACCTGCGGCTGACAACCTACAGTGGCGTGGGGCGTCAGGATATGGCGCGAGCCATTGAGGCCTTTGAGCGCTTTATGGAAGAAAACCGCGCCCTGTGGAAGTAAGACCTGCCAGTAAACTGCCGCTGAAATAAACAACAAAGCCGCGCCGATGGTCATAACGACTGTCGGCGCGGCTTTGTTTGCGAGTTTGCTGGCTAATCTACGGTGAGAATGACGGAAAAAGCCTTGAAAAATACCGTTACAGTCTGCCCGGCCACAAGATTGATGGGGTTTTCCGGCCCACAGTTGCGCAGGGCGCAGACCTGACTGCCTTCGCCAAGCGCCACCAGAATTTCGGCCACCATTTCATCTTCCCGTACCCGTTCCACCACGCCTGTAAAGCAGTTCTCCGCCGGAGGGGAGCTTTTGGGCGAGAGTTCTCCACCCTGCACCAGCACCCAGGGGGCCTTGATGCTGGCATTGACCAGCTTGCCCTCATTGAGGGCCAGGGTCTTGGCGCTTTCGTCCGTAATGAGCGAGGCCACGCGCAGACCGCCTGCGGTGCGCAGCACCACTTCTACCAGCAGCCCGCTCTGGCGCAATGAGGTTATGCGCCCCTGAAAGACGTTGCGCGCACTGGTTTTCATGGGTCGCTCCCTTTGCAGTTGTTCGCGCAGCAGACGTTTGGCCTCCTGCGGGTCGCAGCGGACAATGCCGCTCTGGCCGGGCGCGGATCGCCGGCCAAGAAAAATATCCACCACGGGCAGGGGCAGGCCTTGCCTGCCCAGCTCAAGGGCGCGGGTATGGCGCAGGGCGCGGGCGCTCAAAAGGCCCTTGGGCAGGCCGCAGGCCGCACCGCACTGTTGCAGGCAGCGGCGCACATAACTGGCGTCGCAGCGCATGAGCTCGCGGGTTTCAGGAAACAGCGCCGGGTCTTCCAGCACGCGCTTGAGGCGGCGGCTGATGGTAAGCGGCAGGGGAACCTCGCGCCCTGGGGCCTCATTGCTGCCCGGCACATGGATAACGCCGTCCTGAAAATCAAGGTGCGCAGGCATGATCTCAAAAATTTCCACAAGCCGCAGGGCCGCGTAGCGCAGCAGCATGAAAATCAGCCACATGCGCAGGCGGGGGCGTTTTTCGCGCGGGCCACGGGCGGCGCTGGCCCGTTCCCACAGCCATGTTTCCACGGCCAGCAGCTCGCGCGGGCTGATGCGTCCTGTATCCTGCAGCAGAGCGGCAGAGTCCCGCCGCATAAGGCGTTGGCGCAGCCATGCCCTGTCTGCGGAAGAGAGGGAGCGCAAAAGCGCGGCCATTTCCTCACGGTTTTTGTTTTTTTCCATGCTGATTCCCGTCAGTTTTCCTGCCTTATACAAGTAAAACCCTTTTGTTGTACAGTGTTCACGCTTTAATCAAAAAACGTGACTGTATTGCTCGCCTTCAAGGGTTCTGTACTGTTGGCGTATAAACCGCGCTTCTGGCGCACGGAGGAATTTCATGAAAAAGACTGCATACGCTCGTGGGGCCTTTTGCCGCATAGCTTTGGCGCTGGGTTGCGTGGCCCTGCTCAGCCTTCCCGTTCAGGCTGCGGAAATGACCGTTTCTGCCGCTGCCAGCCTTACCAATGCCTTTAACGAAATCAAGGGCGTGTTTGAAAAGAAGCACACCGGCTTGCAGGTGCACACCAATTACGCCGCCTCCAATCCGCTGCTCAAACAGATTCAGGAAGGCGCGCCTGTAGATGTTTTTGCCTCTGCCGATCAGGGCACCATGGACAAGGCCGTGGCCGCCAAGGTTGTCGACCCCGCTACGCGCAAGAATTTTGCGCTCAACGACCTGGTGCTTATCGTGCCTGCTGGCTCCAAAAAGCCCGCCAAGCTTGAAGATATCAAGGCCTTCAAGCGCGTTGCCATTGGCAATCCCGATTCCGTGCCTGCCGGGCGCTACACCAAGGACGCGCTGAACACCGCCAAATTGTGGGAAGCCGTGCAGCCCCAGCTTATCATGGGCAACAGCGTGCGTCAGGTGCTGGACTATGTGGCCCGCGGCGAGGTTGATGCCGGTTTTGTTTACCGCACCGATGCCAAGCAGCTGGCGGACAAGGTTGAAGTGGTCATGATTGTGGAAGGCCACGACCCCGTGAGCTACCCCATTGCCGTTGCCACCACCGGCAAGGATGCCAAGATGGGCCAGGAATTTCTGAATTTTGTGCTTTCGCCTGAAGGCCAGGCAGTGCTTGCCAAATATGGCTTTTCCAAACCATAGCACATGAAGGCGCGGCCCGTGCCCTTGCGCGCCGGCCTGCAATGATGGATTGTGCTTACTGGCGGTTGCCGTTTTGGCAGAATCGGCAGCCGCCTTTATTATTTTTTACGACGGATATGGTCGGCGGCAGGGGGCAGAGTTGGAAATGGATTTTGACCTGGGGTTTATCTGGAGCCCGCTGGAGCTTTCGTTGCGCGTGGCGGGAGCGGCTACGGCTGTTTCCTTTGTTATGGCAACGCTGGCGGCCTGGCGGCTGGCCCGCAAAAAAGGCCCCATGCCCGCCCTGCTGGACGCCCTGTGTTCGCTGCCGCTGGTGCTGCCCCCAACGGTGCTGGGCTATTACCTCATCTTGCTGGTGGGGCGGCGCGGCGTTTTTGGACATGGACTGGCGGAACTGGGCATCAACCTGATTTTTTCCTGGCAGGGGGCTGTGGTTGCAGCCACTGTTGTGGTTTTTCCGCTTATCTACAAGTCAGCCCGCGCGGCGCTGGAGCAGGTGGACAAACATCTGGAAGACGCGGCCCGCACCCTTGGGGCCTCGGAATGGCGGGTGTTTATCAGCGTATCGCTGCCATTGGCCTGGAAGGGCATTTTTGCGGGCATCATGCTGGCCTTTGCGCGCGGCATGGGAGAATTTGGCGCAACCCTGATGATTGCGGGTAATATTCCCGGCAAGACCCAGACCCTGGCCCTCGCCATCTACGATGCCTTTCAGGCGGGCAATGACCTCCAGGCCTCCTGGCTTGTGTTTGTTACCTCCGCCGTGTGCGTGACCCTGCTGATGGCGGCGGAACTGCTTGTGAAACTCAAGAGGCGGCGCTGATGATCTCGTTGCGGCTGGTAAAAAGTTTCAGGAACGGGGTTACGCCCTTCAATCTGGACGTGCGCTACGATATCGGCGACGAGCACAAGTGCGCGGTGCTTTTTGGCCCTTCCGGTTCCGGCAAGTCGCTGACCATGCAGTGTCTGGCGGGGCTGACAAGGCCTGACGCAGGCCATATCCGCATTGGCGACTGCACCTTGTACGATGATGCACAGGGCGTGTTTGTTTCTGTGCAGAAGCGGCGTATCGGCTACATGTTTCAGGATTACGCCCTGTTTCCACACCTGAGCCTGTTGCAGAACGTGGCCTATCCGCGCACTGGCTGCTGGCCCTGGAAGGTGCGCGGCGAGGAGCGCGACAAGGCGCAGGCCATGCTGGAACGTTTGGGCATCGGGCATCTGGCTGCCCACCTGCCCTCGCAGATATCCGGCGGGCAGCGGCAGCGCGCGGCTCTGGCGCGGGCGCTCAATGCCGACCCCTTGCTTCTGCTGCTTGACGAACCTTTTTCCGCGCTTGATCCTTTGCTGCGCGAGCGCCTGCGCGAAGAACTGCTCGAACTGATGGCCGATCTGACCATTCCCGCCGTGATCATCAGTCATGACCCGGACGATGTGGATACTTTTGCGGGCGGGCTTGTGCTCTATGACCGGGGCGGCGCGCGCACGGTGCCGGATTATGCCGATCTGCGCAAGAATTTTGCCACAGCGGGCAAGTGTCTGCGGCATTTGCAGGAGCAGGAGGGGGCCTGAACAGCATGCAAAAAAAACATGTGCCCTATGCAAAAGGCCCCTGCTCGCATGACGGACAGGGGCCTTTTGCATTATGGACCAATGTTTAGCGATTGGCCGCTTCCAGACCTGTGTCGTCAATAATCTTGGAAGATTGGGGTGAAGCGAGGTACTTCAGCAGGGCCTTTGCGCCTTCCGGATTTTTGGCCCCCTTGACCATGCCGGCGGAGAACAGCGTTACTTCCTGAACGGCTTCGGGGATCAGGCCCACAATATGGATACCTTCAATGGGCTTGAGTTCGCTGAGTTGCTGAAAACCGATCTCGGCTTCGCCACGGGCCACCACCTTGCCCACAGGCTCCGCAGGGATCATGCGGGCCTTGTCCTTGAGGGCATCCGCAAGGCCCAGCTTGGGAATCAAAACGTTGGAGATGTACTTGCCGCTGGCGCTGTCGGAATAGGCAATGCTTTTGGCGTTGAGCATGGTCTGCTTCAGGGCTTCTACGGTCGAGATATCAGGGGTGGGGGCTCCGGCCTTTACAGCCAACGCAACTTTGGAGCGCGCCAGCAGTACCGTACTTGACGGATCGACCTTGCCTTCCTTGACCAGCTTGTCGAGCGAATTGCCCACCATGATGACCACGTCAATGGATTCCCCGCGTTCCAGACGCTGGGGTATGGCGTTGTGGGTATCGCCCATGGACGGTCCCCACGCGGATTTGAGGGTATCGCCCGTGGCTTTTTCAAACTCCGGGCAAAGCGCCTTGTAGGCGGCTGCAAAGCCGCCGGAGCTGACAACGCTGATTTCAGCAGCGCTGGCAAGGCTCGCAAGGGCCAGTAAAACCGTGCCGCATACAGTCAGACATACAGACCTGAGTATCATTTTCATCATGCTTCCCCTTGGTACGATTATGATTGATGGCGCTGTCTGCTACAGCGAAAGAACTTTTTTCAGCCCATCGGGGGCCACAATGAGCCTGTCCAGGCCCAGAGAATCAGGCGCGGCTCCCAGTGCAATAGCCAGCAATTGCGGCAGGTGCAGCGCGGGCACCGAGGCATTGCTGCCTGTCACGTCAGCGGCATTGCCCTGATACATGTCCAGTTGCATCTGGCACAGGGGGCAGGGCGATACAACGCAGTGGGCCCTGGCTTTGGCGGCGTCTGTAACCAGTGACGAGACCATCACCATGGCATCATGTTCTGCCGGGTACACCGCATGGAAGCCGCAGCAGTCGAGGCGGTGGGCATAGGGCACCGGCGTAGCGCCAAGAGCGGTAACGATATCTTCCAGGCTGTGCGGCGTGCGCGAGCTTTCAAAGCTCATGATTGGTTCGGGCCGCACGCTGTGGCAGCCATAAAAGCAGGCCACGTTCAGTCCCGTGAGGGGCTTTTTGACCTTTGCCTTGAGGGCTGGCAGGTCTTTGGCGAGCTCCCACAGAAGGGTCGTGACCTCAACTGTGCCTTTGTATTCAAGATTGGCAGCCGAAAGCCAGTGGTTTGCCTGATCTTTTTTGCCATGGTCAAGCTCGGCCTTGGCAGTGCGCAGCATGAGGGCGCAGGTGCTGCACGCGGTGATCACCGGTGCGCCGATCTGTTCACCCAGCGCCAGATTGCGGGCATTGGCCGCCAGAGCTTCATTAGGAGCTATGTCCTGCACATGTGACGCGCCGCAACAGCTCCAGCCTGGTATTTCCACCAGCTCCACGTCCAGCAGCTTGGCGCTGGCCTCCAGGGCTGTACGTGCTTCGCTGGCAGCAGCATTCAGCACACAGCCGGGAAAAAAAGCATAACGCTTCAGCATGTTTTACTCCTTACCCTTGGCATCAGCTTTTGCCAGATCAAGAATGCGGACAAAATCGGCCTGCCCCTTGATGGGGTCATTGCCCAAAAGTTCTGTGGGGTGAACCTTGCCGCGACGCAGCAGGTTGACGGCAAGGCCAACTCTGGTCATGGCGGTTACGCCTTCTGTACGCAGGGCCATTTTCATTTCGTTAAGGCGGCCCGTGTCGCGCATGTCGGTCAAGAAGGCTTCGGCATGCTCCGGCCCTTTGCCCTGATTGAGCCCCCGGTTCACGGTGATATTGCGCATCATGCTTATGCCTTCCACCGGCTTGATATGTTTGGGGCATACGTTGGCGCATTCCTGACAGTGCACGCATTTCCACAGGCCGTTGTCAAAAGCTGGCTTGGCATGAATCATGGGGTCTTTGCTGCGCGAATCCACCGACATGCGGGCGGCGATGTTGAAGACAAAGGGCTCCAGATAGTCTGCCCGGTTGACGGAAAGTTTGTTGCAGGACGATGCGCAGCATCCACAAAGAATGCAGTCCCACATGTCTGCAATTTTTTCCATGTCGCCAGCGCTTTGCCGGCAGCCTTTTTCCTTGGAAAACTCTTTGCGGGCCATAAGCGAAGGGTGAACCTTGCGCAGGTTTTCAAGCGCGGGTTCCCAATCCACCACCAGGTCTGAAATAACCTTGAAATTGGCAAGCGGCGCAATGGTAACCCTGTTGGTGGCATACAGGGCCAATTGATCTTCCATGCTGGTGTCGCAGGCGATGATGGGCTGCCCGTTAAGCCTGACGCCGCAAGCGCCGCAAATGGCCATGCGGCAGGCCGCGGTAAAGTTCAGCGTCGGGTCCAGATGCTCCTTGATAAAAATCAGGGTGCTGAGCACTGTTTTATTGTGAACGTCCGCGCGGGCCAGCGTGTACTCCTGCGAGTACCGTTTTTTTCCATCAAAACGCTCAATAACTATGAATACTGCGTCGCTCATCAGTACTTACGCTCCTGAGGCTTGAATTTGGTAATGCTCACATCCCGCCAGTCCAGCTTCATGCCGCCATCCGCCAGGGTAACGAGCGAGTGCTTGAGAAAGCGCTCGTCATCGCGCTTGGGAAAATCTGTACGGCAGTGCGCCCCGCGTGATTCCTGTCTGGCCCTTGCGGCAAAGGTGGCCGCCTTGGCGCAGGTGAGCAGATTGCCCAGCTCCACGTACTGCGTGTAAAGCGTGTTGTAGCCAGGATTGGTGCAAGGTACGCTGGCGTCTTCATAGGCTCTGGACAGGGAATCCAGCTCGTTGGCGGCCTGGCGCATATTGTCTTCGGTACGGAAGATGCCCATGTTGTCCCACATGACTTCGCCAAGGCGTTCGCGGATGGCAAAAATGTCTGTCTTGGCAGTGCGGGCCGTAACCTTGGCGTAATGGTCCGTCCACTTGCTGCAGAGTTCGAGCAGATTTTTGCCCTCGGCTGCGGGCGATGCCCCCTTGGCGTAGGCGGCGGCCCCCTGCCCGGCCCAGTTGCCGGTGGCGGAAGCCTCGGCCAGTGAATTGCCGCCAAGGCGGTTGGCCCCGTGAATGGACACATTGGACGCCTCTCCGGCGGCGTAAAGCCCCGGCAGGAGCGTGTTCATCTGGCGATAGTTCAGCACGTCAATGCCGCCCATGCAGTAGTGGGCCGTGGGCCTGATGATCATGGGTTCCTTGGCGAGATCGATGCCTTCAAAAAGCTTGCCGATGTGGCGGATCAGCGGCAGATCCTTGTCGATCTTGGCTTCGCCCAGGTGGCGCAGATCAAGGTAGACATAGGCCTCCATGCCCTCGCCAAAGGCCCGGCCAGCGAGAATTTCCGATTCGATGGAGCGGGATACGATGTCGCGGGGGGCCAGCTCCATGCGATCCTTGGCGTAGCGGGACATAAAACGTTCGCCCAGGCGGTTGACCAGATAACCGCCTTCGCCTCGGGCTGCTTCTGTAATGAGCACGCCGCCGTGCACAACGCCTGTGGGGTGAAACTGCGTCATTTCGGGGTCTTTCATGGGAACCCCCGCGCGCAAGGCTGCCGCAGGCCCGTCGCCTGTCGCCACGTAGGGCGTTGACGAACGGTTCCAGTATACCCGGCTATAGCCGCCGCTTGCCATAATAACAGCCTTGGCCCGCACGGGCATGATCTCGCCAGTGCGGATGTTGCGCAGCACAACGCCCTCCAGTGCGCCATTGCCCTTGCCAATGTCGAGCAACTGGTAATCCATGAGGAACTTGACTCCGCGCGTAAGGGCCTCGGCAAACAGGGTCTGGATGACAATGTGGCCTGTTTTGTCGGCGGAGTAGATACACCGGACTTTGGACGCGCCGCCAGCATAGCGCGCCTTGGGCGCGCCGGCATCGTCGCGCGAAAAAGGCATGCCAAGGTAATCAAGAGCGTGGATGGTGCGGCTGGCCTCTTCGCAGAAATCCAGCACCGCGTCCTGATCCACAAGGTAGTCGCCGCCTTTGACGGTATCAAAGGCGTGCAGGTCGTAAGAATCGCCCTTGCTGAAATCAATGACGCCGTTGATGCCGCCCTCGGCCATGGCTGTAGCGCAGCGGGTGGGCATGGTTTTGGCGACCACGCAAACCCGGGCCTTGGGGTTGGCCTCCATGGCGGAAACCGCAGCGCGCAGGCCAGCGCCGCCGGAGCCAACGACAATGATGTCAAAATCCAGCATAGGTTTGTTGTTGGCGGCCCAAAGGGAGGAACCAAGCCCACCCAGGCCGAAGGTGAAGGTCAGGGCGCCTGCCGTGACCACCGAGGCCTTGATGAAGGTGCGTCGGTTCATGAACAGTTTTTTGTCTGACATTGTTTCCTCCAGATGCAGTAAACAAAGCGGGAATTTACAAGTGCCCGCCTTTAACAAGTTTTGTGCCAAAAAGCGCAAGCTCGTACAGACTGTGCAAACAATGAGTTGGGACTTTTATATTTTATCAATAAAAACAGATTAGTATGAATATTTTTTCGCCGGTGTGCGCTATGCCGCTTCTCCAGCCCCTGCGGAGTAGTAAAAACGTTTCAGAAACGTTTCATGTGTTTTTTTAAAACGCACTGAAACTTGCGTCCGCCCAGCTTGCAGCCTATGCTTCGGAGCAGCAAGGAGCACGCATGAACACTCCCCCAGTGATCGGTCTGGTTTTTTCATCGCAACGCAATGTGAACACTGTTCGCAAGGTGCTGGAGGACAAGCCCTGTCGGCTTGTGGAGGCGGTCTTCGATCTTGAGGATGCCGTTGAACCAGTGCGGCAGATCATTGAGGAGCAGGGGGTTGAAGTCATCCTGTCCCGCAGGGGGACGGCCTATATTCTGCGTCAGCTTTCCGTGCCCGTGGTGGCCTTGCCGGATACCACGGCCAATCAGCTGCGGGCGCTCAAAAAAGCTTCAACCATGGGGCGGCGTATTGGCATTACCCAGATACGCACCGGAGAGTGCAACCTGGCTCTGTGCGAGGAATTACTGGGGTTTCAGCCGGAGATAATCCTGTACAGCGACAAGCCCAGTCTTGAAAAAGGCGTGCTGCAAGCCCAGCAACGGGGGCTTGAAGTTATTATTGGCGGCGATATTACCCGCAGGGCGGCCCAAAAATGCGGTCTGCCCTTTGTTGATCTGCATGAGCAGCCCGAAATACCTGCCAGTTTTTTTGACAGCATCGTTAACGTGGTGCAGACAAGGCGCAAGACCCTTAAGGAAAAAGAGCGCTACCGCAGCATTCTTGACGGGATTTCTGAAGGCATTCTGGCCGTGGACGAGCGCGGCGCCATTGAGGAAATCAATCCCCAGGCCTGCAGCATGCTCCAGGTCAATGAACTCAACGTCATTGGCACGCCCGTCAGCAGCGTATTCCCCGCTTTGCCCCTTGCCAGCGCCCATGAACGGCACGAACCCCTGCATAATGTGACGGCGGCCAGCAAGCATCGCGAGCAGTTTATCGTCAACACCATCCCCATCCGCGTGGGTAAAAAACCTGCCGGTGCGGTCTTCAGCATGCAGCCTGCTTCGCGCATCCTTCAGGCGGAGGAGAGGGTCCGACAGGCCTACAATCGGGGATTCAGGGCGCGTTATACACTTGAGGATTTTTTGCACACCAGCAGCGCCGTGGAGTCGCTTCTGGAGCAGGCCCGGCTGTATGCCGCCTCGGAAGCAGGCGTGTGCATTACCGGCGAAAGCGGCACGGGCAAGGAAATTCTGGCGCAGGGTATACACAATGCATCCCCCCGCAGGCTCGGCCCCTTTGTGTCGCTGAACTGCGCGGCCATGCCGGAATCCCTGCTGGAAAGCGAACTTTTTGGCTACGCCGAAGGCACGTTTACCGGCGGGCGCAGAGGCGGAAAGATCGGTATTTTTGAGCTGGCGCAGGGTGGCACCCTGTTTCTGGACGAGGTGGGAACCATTTCGCTTTCGTTTCAGACACGCCTGCTGCGCGTGCTGCAGGAAAAAGAAATCATGCGCCTTGGCAGCAACGTGGTTGTTCCGGCGGATGTGCGTATCATTGCCGCCGCCAACAGCGATCTGTGGCTGGATGTTGCCGAAGGAAGGCTGCGAGAAGATCTGTACTACCGGCTGCATGTGCTGCCGTTGCACATTCCCCCGCTACGGGAGCGGAAGGAAGATATTCCCCTGCTTGCAGAGGCTTTTTTGCAGGAATTTTACGCGCAGAACGAAGCGGAGCAAAGGCCGCGCCTGCAACTGCCCGAAACCTTTGTTCAGGCCTTGCAGGCCCTGCCCTGGCCGGGCAATGTGCGCCAGCTGCGCACAGTGGCTGAAAGGCTGACGGTTGTTTCACCGCATGGCTATGATGCCGCTGTTGGAGAACGCCTGCTTGAAGAACTGCGCCATCCCGGTTTCCCGCAGGCCTCAAAAGCCGTCGCCATGCAGCGCAAATCCCTCACCCCCGAGAGTGTGCGCGAGGCCCTGCACAGGTGCGGCAATTCAAAGGTTCGGGCAGCGGCCCAGCTGGGCATCAGCCGCAGTACGCTGTGGCGTCTGTGCAAGGATATGGACTGAGGGAAAAGCGGGGTGCCGGGATTTCAGCGGGAGGCTCTGCCGCAGGCTGGAACCTGCTGACAGCAAAGAGCTACAACACTTCCTGCGAGGCTTTTGACGTCCGTTTGGCCATGTAGAGTTCGCTGTCTGCCCGTTTCAGGGCATCTTCAACAGATTCATTTGCGCAGTGCCATGTGGCGTGCCCTATGCTGATGCCGATGCGCAGCATGAGGCCGTCAACGGAAATGGGCGCTCCCACATCCTCACGGATGCGGTTTATGGTGCGCAGTATGTCTGGCGTGCCCCTGGTATGGCCAAGCAGGGCCAGAAATTCATCGCCCCCCAGCCGCACCAGCACATCATCCTTGCGCAGGCAGCGCGTAAGGCGCTGCCCCAGAATGGTCAACACGGCATCGCCCACATGGTGCCCGTGCGCGTCGTTGATTGGTTTGAAGCCGTCCAGATCCATATACAACAGCTCGACCAACCCCTGGTTTTGCGTCAGGCTGGGCATGGCCTCGTCAATGCGCGCAGCCAGACCGTGCCTGTTCAGCAGGCCTGTGAGGGCATCGCGTTCTGCGGCATGCTGGATGCGGTTCCGGTCTTTTTCTGTGCGGGTGAGGTTTTCGACCAGAGTGGACAAAGAGGCTGAAAGCACTTCAATTTCGCGTATGCCCCGGTTGCGCGGAATGGTGACGCGCTCGCCCCGGCTGAGTCTGTCGGCCGCTGCGGTAAGCGCCTTGAGGGGGGCAATGGTGCGCTGGGCGATGTATCCGGCAACCAGCGCAAACAGCACCGCAAGCAAGAGGCCAGCCACAAGAATGCGCGCCACAAGACGACGCACGGGTTCGTATGCGGCATCCAGCGATTGCCGCGCCACCACGCTCCACTGCAAGCCATCGTAGTCTTTAAATCCCGTGCAGCTTACTGCCGCAGTGAGGTAGGCAATGCCATCGGGCCATGTTTCCACGGCCCAGGCCGAAGTGGAGTGTTCAAGTTCTTGCAGCAGTGGCAAGGCCAGCGGTTTTTCATTGTTGTCGCCGCCCAGGATGACACTGCCGTCTGCACTGAGAACCATGATCTTGGTGTTGGTATCCGAGCCTTCGCCCGAAAGGATGAATTCCTCCACCTCTCTGGCCCATGCCCAGCTCAGATGGGCTACCAGAACCCAGTCTTTCAGTTCGCCCTCGCCAATGGGCATGCTGATGTCCACAAATTTCAGCGGGCCGTTTTCCGGCTGGGGCAACAGTTGGGCAAGCAGGGATGCCTTGCGTACATCGCCCACAAAGAGGCCGTTTTTGCCCTGGCGGAAGATGGCGCAGATGGAAAGGTCTGTTCCTTCCAGGACGCCATCAGTGGCGACAAAAACCTTGCCCTGGGGATTCATGAGCCCGATCCAGGCAAAGGCGGGCATGGTGTCCTGTAATCGGTTCACGGCGATGGATAGTTTTTTCATATCTCCGCCGATCAGCCCCACAGTATGGCGCAGGGTGTCCACCTCCTTGATCCAGAACCACATGGACTGATCAAGGGCCTTGGCAAGGGATTGCACGCGGTTGGTCAGCAGCAGGCCGCGTTCGTAGCGGGCCTCGCTGCTGGCTTCGCGCCCGGTTATGGCCGCAAGAAAGCACGATGAAAGCAGGATAAGCAGCGTGAATGCCTCAATAAACTGCGTCTTGAGGCTGCGCGTGAATATGCGCATGGCTCCTCCTGCGAAGGGATGGCAGAAAAGCTGACAAGGTATGCTGGTGATTATGAAAGCATACAGAAAATCAGGAAATAGGCAATGGCCCAATTGTCCGCGCTCTGCCTTTGACAGGAAAATAAAAGGGGGGTGCAGACGCAATGCACCCCCCTTTTGCTATAGGGTTTGAGGAGAAGATGTTATTGGGGTTTGTTTATGAGAGATGCTTCAGGCCGCGCTGCTCAGCGCCGCTTCTTTGCGGTTGCGCTTTTGCCCGCGCCACATGCCGCCAAGGATCATGCCCGCGCCAACGAGCAATCCGGCGCACATGGTTATGAAGCTCACGACCTTGAGCAGATAGAGAATCCCCGGCCCCATCTGGATAAGCCCCAGCGCGCTGAGGTAGCCCGGAAGGGCTACAATGCGGCTTGCGGCAACAATAAGCATGATGGCGGCCATGACGTACTTGATCATGATTGGTTTGACGTAGGTGGTGCCGATGGCCCCAAGCTGCACGCCAAGCAGCGAACCCGCCAGAATGATAAAGACCAGGCGGATGTCTATCATGCCGTGCATGGCCCAGTTGACCGAGCCGCACAGGCCCATGACAAAGGCCGTGACCAGTTCCGTGCCGGATGCAATGAGTCCGGGTACGCCGATCACATAGATAAGCCCCGGCACGCCCACGAATCCGCCCACGGCAATGGTTGCGGCCAGCATGCCGGTGGCGATGCCCACGGGCAGGGTAAACCACAGCGAAATGCGCAAGCCGGATTTGGGAAAGGACATCATGGGCGGCAGGTTGATGGCCTGCAACTTTTTGGCAAGAGGCGGCGTGCTTTCGTCATCTTCCGTGCCGGAGTGGCTGGAGTGCAGGGCATCCTTGAGGATATAGCTGCCCACCACAACGAGCACCACCACAAAGGAAACGCTGACGTAGAGATCAGACCCGGCCTGCCCCCACTTTTCCAGAATAAAACGCTGAATACGGATGCCAATCTGCACGCCTATGCCCGCTGTGGCAGCGATAACCATGCCCAGTTTTACATCCACCTGACCGAAGCGGTAGCGTTTGATGGCGCCCACCATGGCCTTGGGAAATTTGTGGCACATATTGCTGGCAACAGCCACAGCGCCGGGCACACCCAGGCCCATCATGCCCGGCGTAAGAATAAAGGCCCCGCCGGAACCGATAAAGCCGCTCACAAGCCCGCCCACAAATCCCACGGCCAGCAGAAAGGCCACGGAAACGGGCGTGAGCACGATAAACTGGGACGGGTCAAGACTGAGCAGATCCATGTTACCTCCGACTGGCAGGCTGCCTGGGCGTACTGTTGTGCGCTGGCGCAATGCCAGACATGCCGCAGCTGAACAAAAAATTTGAGCCGGGCGGCGCGGCCCGGACCTGTGAAAAAAGCTCGGTTAGCCGTGAACCACGGCCGTGGTGTCCAGCCGGGGGGCAGGTGTGGCGCTCTGACGGGCCACAGCCTTTGCGGTGGTTTGCGCGCTCTTCTTTTGCACACCGGTAATGCCGCACAGTTCCCAGAGGGCTCCGGCAAAGTGACCGTGCACGTAAGAGAGCAGCAGCACCGAGGCGATGGGCAGGGCTGTCCAAAGACCACCCTTGGCGCACAGGGCGGCAAAGGCATCGGCATTGGCAAAAGCCAGCACGTAAATGACAATGCTGCCCGCGCCGTAAAGCAGGGTCTGCTTCAGCGCCGTGCTTTCGCGCTTGCCGTTCAGAGTCCACAAATCGTCTGTCCAGCCGGATTGCCCGGCATCGGCATATGCCACAGCGGTAAACCAGTTTTCCATCGTTTTTTGCAGGGTGTTCATGTCGGCCTCCTGCGCTGGCAATTACAACTATTGTGCCAAAAAGTTCAATCTGTAACATGCTGAATTTGTATGGAGTTATTTGTTTTTGGCTGTGTGGTGCGCTGCGCCGTTACTGTTTCATTGTGACATGCTCAAGTGAGCAAGGGCCGCAATTTGTTGCAGGCTAAGGCTTGTCAGCTTTGTTTTATTTTTATACGCTGTTGCAAATTGAAACGGCGTCGGGCGCAGGTGTAAACTCTTGCGCCTGCGGGGGTGAGGGATGCTTCCGCATTTTTCTGTCTGGCATACCATTCGCGGCAAGATTGCCGTGGGCACGGGCCTGTTTCTGGTCATGCTGCTGCTTTTGGGCGGCATTGCCTGTTATGATCTGGGGCGCATCGACAGGGCGGCCCGTCTGATCGACATGGTGGACGACCTGCGCAGCGACGTGCTCGAAATGCGCAGGTACGAAAAAAATCTGCAACTTTTTCCCGGCAGAAAGGGTGACCTGCTTGCCCTGCGCAGTTTTGTGGAACTGGCGCGGGAGCGGGCCACATCCGTGGGGCAGGATTATAACGCCGCCATGGGCCGCCGGGTGGGCGACGGCGCGCACCATAATCTCGACCTGCTGCTGGAAGGCATCGGCACCTATGAGGCCCTGCTCGAGGATCAGCCCACAGACGGCGCCGCTCTCACCGATCAGGGGCAGCGCCTGAGCGAGCTGGCGGATTCGGCGGTGCGCCGCATGCGTCAGGGAATTTTTACTGCCGTGGGGGATCTGCGCACCCAGCTGCTGGGGGCCATTGCGGCCCTGCTGGCCTGCGGGGTGGCTTTTGCATGGCTTATTGGCAGACACATCATGCGCGCCCTTGGGGCCATCGAAAGCGCCGCGCGCAGTGTTGGCGCGGGCATGCCCCTGCCGCCGCCCCCGCCGCAGCTTGAGGAAGAAGCGCGCCATGTCCTCCAGACGCTTGACGGCATGGCGGCGGAGCTGGAAAACCGCCACGCCCTGCTGTTGCAGGAAAAGAAGCTGGCTTCTCTTGGTGTGCTGACCTCCGGCGTGGCCCACCAGCTGAATAATCCCCTCAACAATATTTCCGTTGGCTGTCAGCTTCTCGGCGAGGATGTCAACGATGCCCGGCAGGGTCTGCGCCCCATGCCCACAGCAGAAGACGTGACGGCACAGCTGGATGAAATTCAGGCCGAAGTTGTTCGCGCCCGCGATATTGTGCGCGGACTGCTGGATTTTGCGCGTGACCGGCCCTTTACCGTTGCCCTGCATGATCTATCCGGCATTGTACGCAGGGCCGTTGGCCTTGTGCGGCACGACATGGGCGCTGCAGTGCACATAACGGTGGACGTGCCAGAAGGGCTGCAACTGCCCGTGGACGCCCAGCGCATGCAGGAAGTGCTTATCAACCTGCTGCTCAATGCGGCACAGGCCATGAACGGCAAGGGCGAAGTGCACATCACCGCCTGTGCGGATGAACCGGCGGGGATGGCGGAGCTGCGCGTGCGCGATTCTGGCAAGGGCATTGAACCCGAGAACCTTGGCCGGGTGTTTGATCCCTTTTTCAGCCTCAAGCCCGTGGGCGAAGGGACGGGCCTTGGTTTGTCCATAGCTTTTGGCATTGTGGGCAAGCACAATGGAACGCTCGAAGTGCAGAGCCAACCGGGGCAAGGGGCCTGTTTTACCGTACGGCTGCCCCTTGCGGAACGGCATGACGCAGACGGTTCAGGAGCAGAGGCATGACTACGGAACGGTTCCGGCTTTCGGAACAATCACCCGCACCGGCTACCCCCGGCGAACGTCGGCACAGCGGTCACGGGCTTGACGCCGCGCAGCGGGCTGGCGGCGGTGGCCGTTTGCTGATCATTGACGATGAGCGCATGGCCCGCGCCAACCTCGCGCGCGCCCTGGAGCGCGGCGGGCATGAATCGGCTCAGGCGGGCAGTGGCGAAGAAGGCCTGAAACTGCTGGCCGAGCAGGATTTTGACGTGGTCATTACCGATATAGCCATGGCGGGCATGAACGGCATGGAAGTGCTCAAGGCGGTACGCTCCAGCAAGCCGGATGTGGAAGTCATCATGGTCACTGGCTACCCCATGATTGAAAGCGCCGTGGAGGCCATGCGGCTGGGGGCTTTTCATTATCTGGCAAAGCCCTACTCGCTGGAAGAAGCGCGTATGCTGGTTGCGCGGGCGCTGGAAAAGCGCCGTCTGCGGCAGCAGGTCGCCCAGATGCGCGCCCAGCTTGAGGCAAGCGGCTCTGTGCCGGAAATGGTTGGCATGTCGCCAGCCATGTGCGGCCTGCGGCAGGCGCTCATGCGTCTGGCCCCCACAGATGTGGCGGTGCTGCTGCAAGGTGAAACAGGCACCGGCAAGGAGTTGGCTGCCCGCACCATGCATGCCCAGAGCCAGCGGGCGCGTCGGCGTTTTTTGGCTATCAACTGCGGCGCTCTCTCGCCGGAATTGCTCGAAAGCGAGCTTTTCGGGCATGAGCAGGGGGCGTTTTCAGGCGCGGTGCGGCGCAAGGAAGGCCTGTTTGAAGCTGCCAGCGGCGGCACGCTGTTTCTGGACGAAATAGGTGAAATGCCGCCGGGCATGCAGGTCAAGCTGCTGCGCGTCTTGCAGGAGCAGAATCTGCGCCGTGTGGGGGGCACTGTAGACATACCCGTGGACGTGCGCATTATCGCCGCCACCAACCGCAACCTCAAGGAAGAGGTGGAGGCCGGGCGCTTCCGGCGCGACCTGTATTACCGCGTGGCCGTGGTAACGCAGGAACTGCCGCCCCTGCGCAGCAGAGCTGAGGACATTCCCCTTCTGGCCCGATATTTTCTTGCGCGGCTGGCGGAGCAGGGCGGGGCCGTACCGCTGGATATTGAAGATGACGCCCTTGATGCGCTGTGGCAGTATCCCTTCCCCGGCAACGTGCGCGAACTTGCCAATATTCTCGAGCGGGCGGCGGTGTTTTGTCCGCCGGGAGGCAGCATAGGGCTGGCGCATTTGCCCCCGGAAGTCTCCGAGTCTGCCGTTCACCTGTCCGTTAGCGATCCCGGTTCTTCTTCTGCTGTTGCCGCCCGGCAGGATGATGCTACCTCTGCAACCCCGGTTTGCCCGCAGGCCGCCGCGCCATGTGCATCGGTGCCAGCCGCGCCAGCACCGGACGCATCAACACCGCTTGTTCCGCTGGCGGAAATGGAAAAGCAGCATATCCTGCACGCCCTTGAACTGGCGGGCGACAACCGTACTTTGGCCGCCGACATGCTGGGCATCAGCCGGTCATCCCTGTGGCGCAAACTCAGGGAGTACGGCGTATAGGTCTGAGGCCGCGCGACAGACCGATGCGTATCGTGCAAGCAGCGCACCTTCATGATTTTGCCTGTGATAATCCTGTGCGTGAATAAAGATACTTGCCTGGTGCGCAGTAATTTTACTTTGAAAGGAAACAGAACTGAAATATGATGATTTTTTGGAGAGAGCGAGGGAGCAAATTTTTTTTTGATCCAACACTGAGCAAGTGTATCTTTCCAGCACGCGCAGCACGATGCAGGCAAGATCTCTCACACTGCGCTTTCTGTATCTGTTTACCTTGGAGGAACCATGCAGGCACGTATGAAAGAACACCCCTTGACCACGGAACAGATAGATTCCCTGTTGGGTTCTGTCCCGGTTGGGCATCTGGCCACTTTGGGCGAAAATGGTTTCCCCTACGTAACACCAGTACATTTTGTGTTTATGAACGGGCATGTCTACTTTCACGGGTTGGCAGCGGGGCAAAAGCTGAAAAATTTGCGTGCCGACTCCAGAGTCTGTTTTGAAGTTGAAGGGCAGCATTCATTTATTCAGGCAGATGTCCCCTGCGACACCAATACCGCCTATCAAAGCGTCATCATTACAGGCAACGCCGCTGTGGTGAATGACCGGGCCGTAAAAATCGCCGCCCTGGACGCCATTGTGGCCAAGCACACGCCCCAGCACGCAGGTGCGGCTTACCCTGAAAATATGCTTAAAATGACGGCAGTGATTGAGATTAAGATTCAGGAAATCACTGGCAAGTATTATTCCTGACGCGGCCATCGTCTATGCGGAAATAAAAACAGCCCAATGCACCAGCATTAGGCTGTTTTTTTAGTAGATGTGATCTTATCACAGATGTTGCCAGAGTGCTCATGGCAGTTCGGCAACGCAGTTTCGCGGTGAAGGCTAGGCCTCTTTCTCAAAGCTTTTGGCCGAGGGGGCACGTACTCCCTTACCGCTTCGCCTACAGCTTTTTGGCGATGATGTAGCGGGGCCTGTGGCGCACTTCGGTAAAGATTTTTGCAAGGTATTCACCAACCAGCGCTAGGCAGAACAGCTGCACAGAACCCAGCAGCAAGACCACAATAATCAGTGATGTCCAGCCCTGAATAGTCTCGCCCATGGCGTATTTGAGCAGGGAAACGCCGCTGAAGGCCAGCGCCGCCAGCATGCAGAGCATGCTCATGAGGCCCGCGATGCGCAGGGGCGCAACGCTGCATGCTGTAATGCCCTTCCAGGCAAAAGACACCATCTTCCAGAAAGGATATTTGCTTTCTCCGGCCATGCGGCACTGGCGCATGTAGAAGACCTGCGCGCTTTTAAAGCCAAGAGCCGGAAAAATTCCGCGCAGAAAAAGTGAATGCTCGTGAATTTCGTCCAGCGCTTCCAGCACTGGGCGGGCCACAAGGCGGTAGTCGGCATGGTCGGGGATCAACGGCACCTTGAGCCAGCGCATGAATCCGTAAAACATGTGCGCAGTGCGCCGTTTAAAAGGCGTATCTGTGCTGCGGTCGTTGCGCACGCCGTAGACGATCTCGTTGCCTTCCATATAGCGGTCGATCATTTCGGGGATGGCGGCAATGTCGTCCTGCAAGTCTGCATCCAGGCTGATGATGCAGTCCACGCCCATATCGCGCGCTGTGACCATGCCCGCCCATACGGCGTTCTGGTGGCCTGCATTGGCGGCAAAGCTTGCACCCCGGCAAAAGGGGTCGATCGCGTGCCGTTCTTCAAGCAGTTCCCATGTGCGGTCACGGCTGCCATCGTTCACATAGAGGGCAAAACTCTCCGCATGCACACGGCCCTGTTTTTTGAGGTCGGTCAACAGACCGGCCAGGGCATCAAGGGTGCGGGGCAGGGTTTCCTCTTCATTATAGCAGGGTACAACCAGTGCCAACAATGGGGCGGTGCGGAACAAGGCTTATTCCTCCATGCGGAGAGTACGTTGGGTGCGGTCAGTCTTGCGAATGGGACGCACTTGCTCTGCGCCATACAAGGGGCGCGCCAGGCTGTTCTACAGCGATATAGGCGATGTCGTCCACAGATTTGATGCCGGGAACAAACACCGCGGCCTTGCCATCGTCCGTAACCATGGCGGATGCGGGAAAATACCGCAAAGCAGCTGTTTGGGCTGAAATGATCCCTTCATCAGGCCTTTCAAACAAGGCCCTTGCTGCCTGTTGCAGCAGGCTTGCAGTGGTGGCGGTGCGCACCCTGGCGGCCACATGAATCTTGCCCTGAGGCAGGTTGTCGAAAAACGCGATGTTGCACGCAACCAGCGCCCGGGCACCGGGCGCTTCAAAAAGGTTCAACTCCAGCGACTCATTCCACGGCACAAGATCGCGCCAACTGGTGGAGAAAAGGTTTACTTCGCGGATGTCGTAGCCGGGAAAGAAATACTTGTCTGTTTCCGGGTAGTCCAGGCTGCACAGGGTGTTTTGGTGGTGCGTGGCAATGACCGGCTGTGCCATAAGGAAAACGCGCGCCTCAATCAGCACGCTTGAGAGCAGCAGGGTGCAGAATATGATAAAAAGAGCCTTGGCCTTGATGCTTGAGGGGTTCAGGGCTGCAAGCAGAGAAAAAGGGCAGAGCGCAGTGAAAAAGAATGTGGCGCTCATGGCCCGGTAGGGTGTTGAGGGGCTGGCAATAAAGGCAGCAAGGCTGGCCTGGGCCATGAGAAAGAAAATCACCGGAGGGATCCAGGCGGCAGGCTTCAAAAGACCCCGGCGGCGCAACAGCCATGCAAGGGCCAGGGCTGCAAGAAAATAAGGCAGCATCTCGATTTGTTGCGTGCCCCAGAATTCCATAAAGCGCAAAAAGGCAGGCACGGACAGCAGCGGGATTTTTTCCGCGCCGCCAACGGCTGCCAGGCGCACGGCATTGCCCGGCGCGGCCATCATCATGCCCCAGCCAAAGGCTGCCCCCGCAATGCCCGATAGTGCCCATGCAGGTACGCTGCGAGATGTGCGCCAGCGAAACAGCGTCACGCCCAGGGCTGCAAGCAGAACCAGCATGCCGACATTCTCGTTGCTCCAGCCTGCAAGAACACCCACAAGCGCATAAAGCAGGCCGCCCTGTATGCGGAAGTCTGCTTTGTCGGCCCAGATGCGGTACGGCACCAAAAAAAGAACGCCCCACACGAGGCTGTAGCCGTAATCACCCGTGCCGGTGCGCCAGAAAAAAACGGTTCCAAAGGCGGGCAGTGCAATCCATACAAGCCCGGCCATGACAGCGAGGTGCCAGGCGCTCAGGCGTTCACGCCACTGTGCGCCCAAGGCCAGCAGCGAGCCGCTGGCAACAAGCAGCAGAAACATGGCGGGAGTGAGCAGGGGGTGCAGCCAGGCAGGCCCGCGCAGCAGCACGCGAGACATGAAATGCCCGATAAATTTTCCGCTCCATTCGTGGTATTCGAGCACCTGCATGTCCCACAGGCCGGTGCAGCCAGGATAAATGCTCGAAAAGGCATGATCATCGCTGACCCACGGCGTCATGGCGCAGAACCATGACATGATGGTTATAATAAGCAGGCCTGTGAAAATAAGGCGATTGCGACGTAAGTGTGTGGATTTTTGAGCCGCCTGTGCGGCGGAATTTAATTCTGTGTGTTGCATTTCGTAAAAGTCCTGGCCCATGCTGTCAGGGAAAAGGGCTGAAAGCCCGAGATGCGTTTCTGTAGCTGGTATCTATTAGTAAATATCTTTCGGTGTCAATGTGTTTATCTGCAGCACCAAGGAGGTGTTCTGCTGATACCGGGAGCCGGGTGTTGTTCTAATGTTTTAGCAGGTATTGTCGTTAAGAAGCAATACTGATAGAAATTAATGTGAAAATGTCTGTCAGCGTACAGCCCCGAACCCCCTGTAAGGAACCACGGCCACCTCTGCTTTTCGGAGTTTACCATGCGCCAGATCAGCATCAATACTATCT
This sequence comes from Desulfovibrio desulfopostgatei, assembly GCF_053570645.1. Lineage (NCBI taxonomy): Bacteria > Pseudomonadati > Thermodesulfobacteriota > Desulfovibrionia > Desulfovibrionales > Desulfovibrionaceae > Desulfovibrio > Desulfovibrio desulfopostgatei. The sequence goes on from NZ_JBRBQS010000002.1 coordinate 180,407, forward strand.
GCACATTGTCTGTAACGGCAGCGATTGTTGCCGTGATTACCGTGCTTGTCATCTACGTGTCCACCTCGTCCTACCGCATGGTTGCCGGCGTGCAGACCGAAGCCCTTAACGAAGCCAGCAAAACCGTGGCGCGTTCGGCTGAAATATACATCCAGCAGTCTGTGGATGTGGCCACCATCCTTTCCCGGCAGGAGCCAGTGCTGAAAGCATTTGCCGGTCAGCCCCAGGAAGCGCAGGAATTGTTGACAAGCTATGTCAAATCATTGCCGGGGTATTGGTCATTTCTGCTTTTTGACCTCAAGGGGCGTATAGTTGCCGGGGTCAATTCTGATATGGGCGACCTGACCGGGGGCAACAGGGCTGATCGGGATTATGCCCGCCAGATATTCAGCGGCAAGGATGTAGCCCTGAGCGAAAGCGTCATGAAAGCCGCATCGGGCGATGTGCTGATCTATGTGGCGGCCAAAGCTGTGCGCGGCAAGGACGGCGCGGTGCTCGGCGCTGTGGCCGTGTGCCCCCGCTGGACGGACTTTACGGAAAAGACCATTGATCCCATCCGGTTGGGGCGGCGCGGATACGGCTTTACCATCGACCAGAGCGGCCGTTTTATTTCCCACAGCATGGACAAAAAGCTGCTGCTTCAGGATTATTCCAAGGAAAAATTCATTCAGGACGCGCTCGCAAAGGGCAGTGGAACCTTCAGCTATGAATGGAAAGGCGAGGACAAGTTCATGTCTGTGGCCAAAATTCCGGCTACAGGCTGGCTTGTGTGCATGAGCGCCTATGATTCCGAACTTACAGCGCCAGCGGCGGATCAGCGGTCTGTGCTGTACATGGTGGGCTTGGGCGCGGTTGTTCTGCTGACGCTGGTGATACGCGTTGTGAACCGCAAGCTTGTGTTCGCTCCCCTGCAACAGCTCACAGACTTTACAGAAGCCGTGGCGCGGGGCGATTTCAAGGCCGTGCTTGCAGGTAAATACCGTGCAGAGATGAAACGCTTTGCCGGGCACCTCTGCACCATGGTGGACGAGCTGAAAAAACGCCTTGGTTTTGCCCAGGGCGTGCTCAACGGCATTCCCACTCCATGCTACATCGTGGACAGCGATTTCAAGGTGACCTGGCTGAATGAGCAGGTGTGCAGTTTGCTGGGCAAGCCTGATCCCAAGGATACATATCTGGGGCAGCGCTCGGGGCTTTTCTCGAGGGGGGATGCCAACCATGAGACGCTGTCTGACCGGGCCATCAAGGAACGCAAGGCTCTGAACCGTGAATTTGACTATACGGCGCAGTCTGGAAAGCAATTGCGCGTTTCCGTGCAGACAACGCCATTTTTTGATCTGGACGGCGGCATGCTGGGTTCCATTACATTCTGGACGGATCTGACGGAGATTTACGGCCAGAAAACGCGCATTGAAGCGCAGAATGCGGCCATTGCCCAGACTGCCGTTGAGGTTTCGCAAGTGGCGGAAACCATCGCCACTGCCTCGCAACAGCTTTCGCAGCAGATCGCGCATTCAAGCGAGGGCGCGCGCGAGCAGAGTGGCCGCGTGAGCGACACCGCCAATGCCGTGGAAGAGATGAACGCCACAATTCTTGAGGTAGCCAGAAGCGCCTCTGCCACATCGGAAAATGCCGAAAAGGCCAAGCTGAAGGCGCAGGATGGCGCCCGGCTGGTGGAGGAAGTCAGCGCCGCTGTGCAGAGCATCCGCAATGAAGCAGGGCAGATGACCGACAGCATGCGCAGCCTGGGCGAGCAGGCGCAAGGCATCGGAGCCATCATGGGCGTTATTTCAGATATCGCCGATCAGACCAACCTTCTGGCGCTCAATGCAGCCATTGAAGCGGCGCGTGCTGGCGAGGCCGGGCGTGGTTTTGCCGTTGTGGCGGACGAAGTGCGCAAGCTGGCGGAAAAAACCGCCCACGCTACCACCGAGGTGCGCACGGCCATTGGCGGCATACAAAGCGGCACCAATACCGCTGCCGCACAGATGGATGCCGCCGTGGAGCGCGTAACCCAGGCCACAGGGCTGGCCCAGCGCTCTGGCGAGGCTTTGGCTGAAATTGTGAAAATGGTTGAATCTGCGGGGGATCAGGTGCGTTCCATTGCCACTGCCGCCGAGCAGCAGTCCGCCACATCTGAAGAGATTAACCGTGCCGTCAGTTCCATCAGCGTTATCGCAACTGAAACGGATGATGCCATGGCTCAGTCAACCGAGGCGGTCGAAGCCCTTGTGGCTCAGACCCAAAAGCTTGAACAGCTTATAGCGGCCTTGCGCTCCAGTTAGCACCTGCTATCGTGTTTTTGCAACAGCCCCTGCTGCCCGAAATAACCGGGCAGCAGGGGCTGTTGTCTGTCTGGGCGAGCAGTGGAAAAGCTGATTATGAATTTGTCTGCATCTTGCGCCAGCTTTGCAGCTCAATGATGTTGCCCTCTGGGTCGCGCGCGTACACAAAAACCGCTTCCATGGCGTTGGGGTAAGCTGCTGTGACAATCTCGCCAACCTGCCCGCCGCCAGCGGCAACGATCTCTGCCAGGGTTGTTTCCACGTCATCCACTTCAAAAGCAATGTGCGCAAAGCCGGGGCGGTTGACCTCCGGCGGCAGAGCGTCGCGCAGGCTGTCGTAAGAAAAAATTTCAAGCGTTGGATGGCTGTCGTCATAGCCGGGCAGCAGCAGATGTTCGCCAGTAATGTGGGCCTTGGGCAAGCCGGTGAGCCGGTCAAGCCACGGCCCTCGCAGATCACGCGTTTGTCCTATGCTCTTGCAATGCAGCGCCTGCTTGTAAAAGGCAATGAGTCTGGCTGCATCCTTTGCAATGATATTTGTGTGCACATAGCGGAACATGGCGTCTCCTGAAGCGGTATATGGAGAGTGGAAAGGCCAAAAAGGCATGCCAGCACTAGCTGCGGTGCAAGGCCGCGGCTCGTGAATTCTTGGGGAGGTATCCGATATGTATGCCATGCGTTCGGCACTATCAATGCCGTACTGCTGTCACTTCAGATTTTTCAGACTTGAGGCTTCAGAAACCGGGGGATGTAAAAGGCATGCTGTCGCGGTCTGGCACATGGCTATTGATTGTCAGTATCTGTAAATGCCGTGTCATTGATATTATGAAGTATATGTTTTTTGTGTTGCCAAGAGCGTTTCCTGTTTGTGACAGTATGATATTCTATAAATATTATTTGTTGATACGTTATAATGATTGAATTGTTTTTGCATTTAATGTCAAAACTCTTGCTATAGCCTGCATGGTTTAGTAAAAAAAGCTATCTTTGCTTTACTCTAGCACAAGGGTGCCTGTCATGGAAGCTATCTCTCTGAAAGAATTGGCTGTCCCTATCATCAAATCCATCGATAGCTGCAATTATCTTTTAAAGTCGCACCATAGGCGTACAGCCGTCATTGCCTACCATATTGGCAAGAAAATGAATCTTGACTGTGATCAGCTCTTCAGGCTGATCATTGCAGCTGCGGTTCATGATGTTGGAGCCTTGTCTGTTCAGGAGCGCGATGCGCTCATTCAGGCTGATGTGCATAATCCCAGGCCGCACTGTGAAATGGGATACAGAATGCTGTCGTCATTCGGCCCGTTCAAGGACGTTGCCAGGATCATCAGACATCATCATATCCACTATGATGCATCGCTGGATATGGAAGAAGGCGAGGTGCTGCTGGACAGTCACATACTTCACCTCGCGGACCGGGTTGACGTGCTGATCAATCCAGATGTTTTTGTGCTCAAGCAAAAAGCCTCGGTTACAGAAAAAATCAGGGCCAACGTTTCCACCACGTTTCATCCGGATGTTTTCGCTGCCTTCGTGCAGGCATCAGCCCCGGATATCTTCTGGATTGAAATCAATAATCTCGAGCTTGATCAGCTTTTCAGGCTGGTCGATTCGTCGATGAATTTTGATCTTACACTTGAAAATGTTCTCGATTTTGCCTTGACCATTTCGCGCATCATTGATTTCAGAAGCCATTTTACTGCCTCACATTCCTACACGGTAGCCAATCTTGCCTGCGAACTAGGCAAAATATTTGGTTTTTCCCGCGAGCGCTGCCTGAAACTGAAGATCAGCGGCTATCTGCACGATATAGGTAAAATCGGAATCGACCCCGGCCTTATTGAAAAGGGAGGCCCGCTCACTGATGATGAGTTCGATCAGGTCAAGCTGCATACGTACTATACGGGGCAGATACTGAGCAGCCTCAGCATTTCTGAGTGGTTTTATGAAATTGTGCTCTGGGCCAAGAACCATCACGAGAAGGCCGATGGGTCCGGGTATCCGTATTCCCTGCAAGATGAAAATCTGGATGCGGGTTCAAAAATACTGGCGTTTTCAGATGTGATTGCAGCCTTGATGGAAGACCGCCCATATCGCAAGAGCCTGCCTATTGATACGGCCTTTGAGATAATCAGAAAAAGTATCTCTGCAAAGATTTCTGATCAAATGTTTGACGCCATAGAAGGACACAAGGATGAAATAAATACTATTGTGTTGCAGTGTCAGCAGAACATCAGAAAACAATACAGACCAGAGACGGTCAGTTAGCTGGCATTGTGCCAGTATACTGCGCCGGGCCGCTCGGCTCTGCATTGCTTTCAGGCTATTCAGCGTATTTTTTTACGATGTCGCGAGCCAGCTCCGCATATGCCTGGGCTTTAAGGGCAGCCACTTGTTGCTGGTCTGAAGATGCGCGTGTGTAGCGCGCACTGGCAGATGTATCCTGAATCGGCTTGGGTGAAAAAGCATCCCACTGACCCGTCGCAACATCGATGAGAGCCATTTTCAGGCGGATTCGCATTTCCTGCGATTCATCTGGAATAATGCTGCCAACTATGGGAACCCAGGAAACCGCTTTCGTGCTCATATCTTTTTGCGCTGTTTCCAGAATTCCCCAATAGACCAGTATTTTTGCGCAATTGCCTCTTGCCGCAGCCAACCGTAAAGCTGCTGCATGGCTGGTATCGCCCTGGCCCGCAGGAATGCCGGAAAAGGCCGCAACCCGATAATGCGCTTCCAATGCCTGGATCATGCTGTCATCCGGCATGATGGCCCCTGATTGGATAAGCATGACAGAGGAGCCTTTGGGCAGGGAAAACTGCTGCCTGTTTTCCAGCGCGCGCTGGATTTCTTCCTGCGAAACTGAAGCTGTAGGATTGATCCCCAAGACCTCGAATTCAGTCAACTCGCCTTTATAAAGGGAATGGTTTGCGTGCTGCAATCTGCCAGCTTCCGCCTGATACCCGGAATCAGAAATGGACCTGACGCCGCAGCCTTGTAACGCGAGAACAGCAAGTAAAACTGAAATAGTCGCGGCATAACGTAGCGGCGTGTAAGTGTCCATGATGTGTCCCATATATAAAGAATAGTTAGGCGTCTCAACAGGCTTTAATTTGCCCAGAGTGCGAATATTTGTAAAGTATGGCTCTGATAAAAGATGGTTCCGTGTCGGCTCGCAGGTGGGCGCTTTATTAGAAAGCAAGGCGATCTATACACTATTTGGCGTATTCATTGCACAGGGATGAACCAAGGGGTGAAAGTGAGGCTTGTGTTGCAATAGAAAGGGCGGAGCGACGTGGCAATCCTCCCTTTTGGCTGTCCAATATCCCCCTTGCTGTCGTAAGAACGCCTCCTCAATGGGGATGCAGCCTAGGTGTTGAATTCGTTCATGACGTTGCGCACCGCGTGCAGATACGCAAAGCCGTCTTTTTGATCCGGCTCCAGATGGCAGCCCTCGCCCCATTCGTTCCAGGCGTTGATAAAAACATATTGCAAGTTTTCTGGCAGATGCGCGCGGGTATGCTGCGCCATGGCGCGCAGGGCGGCGCTGAACACATCCACTGAAGTGCGCTCAAAAGATAATCCGTGTCTGCCGCGCCGGGGTGTGTTGTCCCAACCGGGAAAGGCGCAACGCAGCCGCGTGTAGTCGGGGGTTTCTTTCAGCAGCATGTCTTGCACGGTGGCAACATAATCAAAACGGCGGGGTTCTTCCCCTTCGATGGAGAGCATGTTCATGGGGTTCAGGTTCGGGGCAAATTCCACCATCACGTCAAACCCGAGATTGGCGGGATGCTGCCCCACGTGACATTCCACGCCAGCCAGACAAAGTTCTGTGTGCCCCATGGCCCACGCTTCTTCGCGCCATATCTGGCTGTACACGGACATCAGGGGATTGCGCTCCGGTGCAAAGACCAGCAACAGGGGTTTGCCGTCTATTCTGATATGGCGCGGATTATCAAAATACTGCGCGAGATCACGGATAATCTTTCTGGCGTTTTCCGGCGAATATTCCTGCGCGATGAACGGTTTTATCCTTTGGGGCTGGGTATTGTCGTACCAGCATTCGTGCGCCCAGCAGAGGCAAAATTCGTTCCGTATCAGGCGGCTTTTGTTGATGATGTGCAGCGGCGCATCCAAAAGCGTACGGCCGGCCATATTGTAGTAATAATAGCAGAATGCCGTAATGTTGTTATCACAGGCGATGTGATGCTGTATTGTCAGGATTTTTTCGTCAGTAAGATCATAGTAGCCCAGAATGCCGTGAGGAATATGCGGCTGGGCATGCCCATCATACAGAGGAACGGCCCTCCGGACGTTGCACCACTCTGTAAAATTTTTGCCGTAGATGTCATTTTCTGGAATGACATGAAACTGCGGCAGATAGAACGCGACAGCTTTTATCATATTTTGCCATAGCTGTTCATTGATTATCATCAAAACCCGCCAATACTGTCTGAAAAACAAGCGGTACAGGAGGGCGGCCAACTGCTGATTGTAACGGTGATTCTCCTTTCACAGAAACACGAAGAAGCCTGAAAGTCACTATATGAAGTGTGTTGAGGCGCACAAGAGGCTGGCAGTCGTGAGGATTACCCCACGGCAAACCCTTGCCCCAATACCGCCAGCCGCACGCGGTTAGTGAAGTTCCTTGGCGTTGATGTTACAGCCGCGTGTCACACAATGCTGTTTACAATCAGCCAGCCCTGTGTTGATGTAAGCACGTCGAAATGGGAGATCCCTCAACTGCGAGCGTCAGCAAGATGACTGATTTTATTGATATAAAAACATTAGTTGTTTGCTATGGTTTGTGCTGCTGTACCCAGCTTGTTGCCTTTATACTCCAGTATCGGATCAACAAGGGCGGGCAGGGGATTCAGTGGTGGATAGTGGGCAGCGTGCTGATGGTTTTTGGATTTTTTATGAACTCGTTCAGAGATGTCGAGTTACTAGCCAGTATTGCAATATTTATTTATACGGCTTCGTTTTTGCTTTGTTTTTTGTGCATATACATTGGGCTTGCGGAATTTGTGGAAAATAAAAAACTGTTGCGACCTGTGCTGATTATAGTGGGCGTGTCGCTGGTTGTGTTGAGCTATTTGGCGTTTATTGAAGGCAGTATATTTTTACGGCGAACACTCCTTTCTTTCTCCTGTTCCATACTTTCGCTGTTTTCAGCCGTAACAGTCGCTGGCGGCAACTGTAAGCATACGCTGCCTGCCAAATTTTTAAAATACGTATTTATTTTTAATACGCTATGGCTTTTTGCTTTCGCGGTTCTTCCATGGTGGGGTGGGCCGGGGATAGCCCTGTTTACAAGCCCTTCCCCTTTGGCGGCAACGTATTTTCTCCTTATGACCACCAGCACCTTTTGGACCATAGGGCTCATCATGCTGGTGAGCCAGAAGTTGTCCGACCAGTTGCGTTCTTCCAAGCAGTTTCTGGAGTCCACGCTCAACGGCCTTTCCGCCAATATCGCCCTCATCAACGCCGAAGGTGAGATTGTGCTGGTCAATCAGGCCTGGCGCAACTTTGCTGCTGCAAATGGCATGTCGCAGGATTTTGTTTCCGAAGGGGTAAATTATCTGCGTGTCTGCGAAGGCGTGTGCGCTGATAATGCCCTGGAAGCCAATTCATTTGCTCAGGGCATAAGGGATGTTCTTGACGACAAGCTTGAGACGTTCTCCATGGAATATGGCTGCCATTCGCCAGAGCAAAAGCGCTGGTTTTTGGGCAGGGTCAATCCTTTTTGCGGAGATGGCCCGCGCATGGTTGTTGTAGCGCACGAAGACATTACGGAACGAAAGCTTGCAGAGATCGCCCTCGCTGAATCCAACCACAAACTCGAGCTGATGACCAACGAGGACGGCCTGACAAAAATTTCCAACAGGCGGCATTTTGACGCCATGCTCGCCTATGAGCGCAACCGCCACATCCGCTCTGGGGCAACGCTTTCGCTCATCATGTTGGACATAGACTTTTTCAAAAATTACAATGACACGTACGGCCATGTGAAGGGCGATGAATGTCTTCAGGCTGTTGCCCAGACCGTGGCGCAATGCCTTAACCGCCCCACAGATATGGCCGCGCGGTACGGCGGAGAGGAATTTGTCTGCCTGTTGCCCGATACCGGTATCCTTGGCGCAGTGAGCCTGGCCGAACGCATACGCAAGGCTGTCATGCAGTGCGGGATTCCCCATGCGGCATCACAGGTAGCCAGCGTGGTGACGGTCAGTGTTGGGGTAGTGTCGTGCATCTGCCAGGAATCCATTACTCCAGAGCTGATTGTGCAGCGCGCGGATGAACAGCTCTATCTGGCAAAGCATGAGGGACGTAACTGCGTTAAATCCCGGTCAGATGATGACGGGATGTATGCCCAGATGCACAACGGGAACATCTGGGGACTGAAAGTGCTATGGAACAGCGAGTATGCTTCCGGCAACGCGGATCTGGACGGGCAGCACATGGAGCTGGTTTCCATTGTGAACAGTCTGCTTGAACGTGTGCTCGCAGAGGGAGATGCTCTTGACCTTAATTCCCGGTTTAACGATGTGTACCATGTTGTAGAAAAGCATTTTAATGACGAAGAAGCAGTGCTGCGCAGCAGTGGATACCCGGAGGTTGACGAACATGCGGCCCGGCACAAGGAATTGCTGCAAAAGTGCGCGGGTCTGCTCAAACAGGATGCGGAAACTTCTGTGTCCCCAGTGCAAATGCTGCAATGCATAATACACGACCTCGTGTTGAACCACATGGTTAAGGAAGACGGCAAATACTTCGCTTTTCTAAATGGGATTGGGACTACAGCTAAGTAACGTGCGCAGCATCGATAACTCTGGGAGGCGGGCATGCTTGCTACACAGCGCCTCTGCGGCTGTCCTTCCAAGAGGGCAGGGCTGGTGCGGGGGAATAAGCTGCCTGATTTTTGTTCAGCTGGGGCAATATGACAGTATATATGCCGCGCCGCATTCCATCCCTTTCAGGCGCAAAAAACGGCGAGTTACCTTTAATAGTAACTCGCCGTTTTATTAGCGCATGTGGCGGTGAGAGAGGATTGATCCGTTCTCTCATTATTTTTCATCTGTCAAAGGCCATTGATGATTAAATTGGCCAGCCATTTGGTTTGCAATCATGTTCATCAATAATGGAGTGCAACTAAGCAATTATTAAAGCAAGAAGAAGAAAAAGATTGGCAATTAAAGCAATCAATACCGCCATGGAACCTTTGTCTTTTGCGGCTTTTACAAGTTTTGACTCCTGCGGATGAATTATGTCGCAAATGTTTTCAATTGCAGAATTTAGCAGTTCAGCCAAAAGCACGAGTGTAAAGCCTGTTGGCAGTAATATTTTTTTCCATAATGGCCATGGAACAAAAAAAAGAACAATTATTAAAACAAGTAATATAAGAAGTTCTAGTCGAAAGGCTTCCTCATGGCGAAAGGCGTCAGCAAATCCGTCGATGGAATATTTTGTAGCGGAGACAAGCCGCCGGCGTACTAATTCAATAAAGTTTTTCATAGGATTAAAACCTGTATTTAATACGTCTTGTTGTTGACTATAGAAGAGGTCGAATGATTTTTTCAAGATAGAAATGCATTTTGCTGCGAGTCAGGCCCTGAAGATGAGAGCCATCAAAGGGGTGCTCTTCACCTTTGACGAAGGCAATGAACGGAATTTTTCCAGAGTTATCTCTGGAGTACGAGCGATGATCCCCCCATATTACCACTAACGTGCCATCAGGGACCTGCGTGATATAGTTTCGTATGGCATCATCCGTCGATCTGCTGCACGAATAAAAAGCGTGATCATCTCCGGTAGTAAAATACATTTGTGGGCACACATCGCGTGGATTCTCAAAGGTGTGCATATTCATGGTAATTATAAATTGAAAGAAGTTTCCGCTTTGAGGAATTTTGCTTAAAGCGAGCGGAAACATATCCTGATCGGCAATTACTCCGTCTCCCCACATGTGGCGCGGTGTAATTCCCTCCCGTTGCATTTCTTCAAGGCATAAGACGTGCTCAACGCCCTGAGCTGTATATGCTGGCCCCTGATTCATATAAAAATAGGGCATTCCATGAAAAGCAAATGAAGGCGAAATTTTCTTTGATATCTCTGACAAAAGGGAGTTTGGGAATGTTTTGGTGAATGTATAGTGTATATAATTTGATGATGCAATATTTCCTGTAAAAATTTCGAAGTCAGAGTTTGCAGATCCAAGTTTTTTTGCTCCGTCAATGGGGATGATTATCGCGGCTTTTTGCAGGTCGTGCAAAAAAGGCATCACATATTCATCCCCTACGGCAGCGTTGAGCAGGTCGTAGTCAAGACTTTCAACCTGGATAAAGATAATTTTCCCTGTTGCTTTTAAAGCAGGTATTTCTTCAATGCCGCTGGGTGTATCCATAATTGGCTGAAGTTGCTTGACCCTTGAGCTGTATCCTGTGAAAAGTTCTATAAGATATGTGGCTAGATAACCACGTTTGTGTAAAGAACGCCTTTCCGGCGGGTTCCAGTTTACAATTTCGCCAGGCTGAATTTTATCATTTGGCCAGAATGCAGACAATGGCAGAGAAGTAAAGCTGATAGCATAAACTAAAAGCAGTGCAATTAGAGAAATGATGCCAATTTTTGTTCTTTTAACATTCAGGTTGATCTTGTAAACACAAATTAATTGAAGGATTAGGCATATTACAAAAAATAATGCCATATATACTTGAATATAGATGTAAATAGACAGCCCAAAATCAAGGGCATAATCCATCCCATTCAGAATTGCCGTTAGGGTAAGCGGCTCTTTTAGGGCAGAAGAAGCAGACGTTAGTATGATGCTCGATATGCATTGCAATAAAAAAATAATCACACAAGTTTTTTTATTTGCAAAAGAGAGGACAGCAAGGCTTGCCAGAAAGTTGATGCCTATGATCGGGGCAGATGGATGGATGCTCCAGATTTGGCAAAAAGTACTTATGGCTGCCGTGAGAGATACCAGGAAAAAGAATGGAATCCATTCTTTAATTGCGCGAAAGTTCAAGGTTGCCTCCTGGTATATTGGCGAAATTCACTATATGCCAAGAACCAAGATGTCAACGGAGCTGTATGGCGTTGCCTTTATTTCGACCGGATGTCTCCCTTGCGTGGTTTGGGTGGGGCAGAACTATGTCTGAAGCTGCACTAAAACACGTTCAACGGTTGAAATGGATGCCATGGAGTTTTCATGCTCCCGCCCGAGTACGTTTGCCGGTTGCGCCCCCCAGAACTGTTGCTGCGTGGTAGCTCAAATATTTGTCGGTAAGGCCCGCCGTAGGTTTAAGAAAAATCCCGTGCAGATATTCCAACGCTATGTACGCCTCCCTATTCCGCCGAAAAATAGGCAGCTATGTAATGGCGCTAGATGTTCCTTTTCGTCGGGCCGCATGTCTTAGTGGCTGAACAGAGGCCAGTAACGGGCAATATGGGGTTTGTGTTCATTAACCCGGTTACTCAGGCCCATACTCCATGCGGCAGCCATCAATGAAGCTGATGCTGAAGCGGCTTTGCGAGAAGGCAGGGGTAACCCCATTCGGGTTCCACGCCATACGCCACTATTTTGCCGTTAGTCTGGTCAAATCGCAGTAGGCGGAGTTGGCGGCATTCAGCAGCTTTTGGGCCACCAGAGGCCCACCACAACGGATATTTACCTGAGGAGCGTTGCCCCTAACCTTGACCGTCTGGCCGGGGTCATTGAAGGAGCGGTTCAATCGATAGCTGTTCATGGGGATGAGGCTGAGGCAGAAGGGTAGGCTTGGCTGTACCAGTAGAAAGAGCGGGTTGCTTTGCGGTGGCTCGCCGTTGCAACATCTGTATGGTTTGCTTGTGGTAAATTGTACAGATAGAAAGACGGTTTAAAATGGAAAAATGGTTAGGTGTGCGGTGTTCGTTCATAACCATTAGTATGTTGTGTAGTAACATTTACTTAAACTCGACTCACAACAAAAATACTGTTGTTAGTGATATTCAAAGAATTATTGTGTGTTGTAAATATGTTCTAGGTGGAATGTATATTGTCGAGTATTATATCAATAGGCATAAATTCCAGAAAAACCCTGCCAAAAAAGTGACGTGATACATATATATAATCGAAATTTTCAACGGTTTTGTTTTTTATATTCAATTTAAAAATATAGTCATTATCCTCTGATCTAGTGACATTAACGCCAATGGCTTCTGCCTTTTCTCTTAATACACTCAAATCCACAAAAACAATAAGAATGAGATTTCCAGAAAGGAACGCATACAATGTATCTGGTTTTTGAAAAGAAAGAGTAAACGGAGTGTAATCTCGCCATTTTTCTATGCTTTTAAATGAATTGACATAGCATGCCACTGGCTCCTGCATCTCGTCACAACTCTCATTAATTATGCGACTAGCATCACCAGTGGCAGCAAGATACCGAACTCCTGCTTCGGGAGTAGAAATGCAGGACCCGGTCTTGAGTGCTTCTTGGACTGTACTATTCATCAACTCTGTATAGTTTTTCTCTGTGCCGCGCAGAAAAACTCTCTTAATTCCTTGAAAACCACTTATGTCGCCACCGTCATTACGGTAGAAATTTTTAATTATTTTCAGTGATTGAAACTGCCTCTCTGTTCTACGATTGCGATTTTTGCTTGATTTTACCTCAATGGGCAAAGGAATTTCATTCCCAAGGAGGCTAATATCACCGTGTCGCATCACGTTTGTTAAATCGTTAAGCAAGGGAACAAAGCCTTTTCGGGCTAGCTCTATGGCTCTTTTCCGCTCTTTCCAAAACCCCGATTTTTCTGTAATAAAACCAGGAGTTTCTTTAAGTGCAAACCTGTGTTGATTGATTTGAAAATGGTGAATATTCCACTTGGGTGTGTACTTAAATACTAAGGCGTCACAAAAGCATTTAAAAATATAAATTATATTACTATAACCATCTATTTTATATAAAGAATGGTCAATTTTAGATTTTATTTTACTTGATTCATCCTTAGCTAATCCACTGCTTCGCAATGTTTGTCTTAATTTTCCAATAAAGCTTTTTTCTTTAGATAACTTCTTTTCTGCAGATTTTATGCTATTGAGCACATCAATTTGGTAGTCATATATGCGGATAGAATCAATCAGACTATTCCCTCTAAACTTTAAATTATCAGGCATAGCATTGAGTGAATCTTTCAATGAAAATATTTTTTTCTTGTAGTATGTAATCATAAAAGAGATTACTCCAGTTTTATATCAAAATCATTATCACTATCTCTCCACACTTCTATTTTCGTTGGATTGTCATTGCCAACCATATTGAACACAAAATACAATTGTTCCAAATTTAGAAAGTAGACTTTTTTATTTCTTATTTTGTCTGAACTTATAAAAATACCTGAAAGCTGGTCATTTTCAAAAGAAGGAAGAAAAATATAGCTGTGAATAAAGTAGTTGGCCAATACTACTAATTTAATTTTCTCATTATGAAGCGAGTCAAGATCAAAAAGCTCTTCAATTTTATGCCAGTTGAGATGATTAACATTTTTTACATTACTGAAATATTGAATAGGAATTTTGCATGAGTGTATTTGTTTAGAGAATTTTTTGGTTTCAAGCAATTTCCGTATAGAATAAAATCCTATAAATATTTTTTGTTCTAGTTTTACAGATAATTTTTCATCTATCTCACCTTCAATAGTTGTAAATTTCTCCTTAGTACGCTTTAACCAAAAGACCGTATTAAGCAAGTCACGTTTCCAATAATATGATTCCCATATCATGATAGCTATCTTTTTTGGGATTGTGCATTTTCAACCACGCACCTCCACTTTCGAGGATGCCCATTCAAAATTTAGACAATATTGAGCAATCTATCAAGGCTTGGGGGGGCGCGCCGCCGGAGTGTTCAAGGGGATCAAGTTTTAGTGTGTTGCTAAAACGCTCAGTGGCATCCCACAAAAAACGTATAATACATCTCACTACATGCAAGGCACTTCAAAATCACCTAGAATTGTTCATAAAAGCACCTCTTGCAAGCAGCGATTTCTCCGCAGATCCCCCAAAAGTATGTACGGCGGTATGTACGCCACCCCGCACCACCCCAATTCCTACCCCGCAAGAACGCAAAAACGGCGAGTTACCTTTGACAGTAACTCGCCGTTTTACTTGCTTATGTGGCGGAGAGGGAGAGATTTGAACTCTCGATACAGGTTTAAGCCCGTATACTCGCTTAGCAGGCGAGCTCCTTCGGCCGGCTCGGACACCTCTCCGCATGCATCAGGCCAACAATTAAGCGAACCAGAATGCAGAAAAGCAAGCTAGCCTAGACGGCGGCACCTGTCAAGAATGTTCTGCCATCTATGAATAAAAGCGCATAACATGAGGGTGCACGGACAGCACAGCCACGCATTGACCGGGGGCGCAGCTTGGCGTAATTTTATGGACTTCCCATTAAATGGAACTATTGGAGCGCATTATGGCCCCCGAAAATGATACGACACCCGCCACTGTTGCTGAAGGCACCGCCGCTGGCGATACCGCAAAAGTCGGCCTGGATTTCATCCGCACCCGTATAACTGAAGACAACGCTTCGGGCCGGTTCGGCAATCGCGTGCACACGCGTTTTCCTCCCGAGCCGAACGGGTATCTGCATCTGGGGCATGCCAAGTCCATCTGCCTTAACTTTGGCGTTGCCAGGGAGTTTGGCGGGCTGTGCAACCTGCGCTTTGACGACACCAACCCCACCAAGGAAGAAACGGAATACGTTGATTCCATCCGTGAGGATGTGCGCTGGCTTGGCGGCGTGTGGGACGACCGCGAATTTTACGCTTCCGACTACTTCGAGAAGCTCTATGACTACGCCGAGCAGCTCATCAAGATGGGCAAGGCCTATGTGGACGACCTTTCGGCGGAGGAAATCCGCGAATACCGCGGCACGCTGACCGAACCCGGACGCGAAAGCCCCTGGCGCAACCGCAGCGTCGATGAAAACCTTGATCTGTTCCGCCGTATGCGCGCGGGCGAATTTGGCGATGGTCAAAAAGTGCTGCGCGCCAAGATCGACATGACCTCGCCCAACGTGGTCATGCGCGATCCCACGCTGTACCGCATCCGCCATGCGGAACACCATCGCACGGGCAACAAGTGGTGCATCTACCCCATGTACGACTACACCCACTGCCTGTCCGACTCCATCGAGGGCATTACCCACTCGCTCTGCACGCTGGAATTCATCAATAACCGCGAACTGTACGACTGGGTGCTCGAAACCCTTGGCGCGTACCGCCCGCAGCAGATCGAATTTGCGCGGCTCAATGTCACCTATACGGTGCTCTCCAAGCGCAAGCTCATCCAGCTTGTAAAGGAAGGCCACGTTACTGGCTGGGACGATCCCCGCATGCCCACCCTGAGCGGTATGCGTCGCCGGGGCATTCCGCCCGAGGCCCTGCGCGAATTCTGCTCCCGTATTGGTCTGGCCCGCGCCGATTCCACCGTGGAATATTCCATGCTCGAGTTCTGCGTGCGCGAATATCTCAACGAGCATACCCCGCGCGTTATGGCTGTGCTCGACCCGGTGAAAGTGGTTATTGAGAACTATCCCGTAGGTCAGGTGGAAGAGTTTGACATGCCCTACCACCCGGAAGATGCCTCCTATGGCAGCCGCAAGGTGCCGTTCTCGCGCGAGCTGTATATTGAGCGGGACGACTTCCGCCTTGAGCCGCCCAAGAAGTTCCACCGGCTGGCCCCAGGTGCGGAAGTGCGCCTGCGCTATGCCTACTTTATCACCTGCCGCGAGGCCGTGCTGGACGATGCGGGCAATGTGGTTGAACTGCGCTGCGTGTACGACCCGGAAAGCAAGGGCGGGCAAAGCCCCGATGGCCGCAAGGTGAAGGGAACCATCCATTGGGTGTCGGCGGCACACGCCATCCCCGCAGAAGTACGCCTGTACGACCAGCTTTTCGCGGTGGAAAACCCCAATGCCGCGCCCGAGGGCAAGACGTTTCTGGATAACCTTAATCCCGAATCGCTCACAAAGGTGGAGGCCCTGCTGGAACCGGCCCTGGCTACTTTCAAGGCAGGGGACAAGATGCAGTTCGAGCGCCTTGGCTACTACTGCAAGGACAAGGACAGCACTGATGCCAAGCCCGTGTTCAACCGCACAACCACGCTGCGCGACACATGGGCCAAGCTGGAAAAGAAGGGCGCATAGCGGCTTTTTGAGCAAATATGGGTTTGATCGGCATTTTGTTGCAAGACGCGCTTGACAGTTGCTAAGGCTGTCGCTATATTCCGCGTCTCTACGGGTCGTTAACTCAGTAGGTAGAGTATCTGCCTTTTAAGCAGAGAGTCGCAGGTTCGATCCCCGCACGACCCACCATATATTTCAAGGGCTTATGGCTAACCGCCATAAGCCCTTTTTCTTTGAGCCGCTATGCCCCCGTCTTTGAGGTAGAGGCTCCTCTCAGGCCACTCAGAGCGCATCTACCCAGGTGATGATCGCCGCATTCACATCGTCCTTCCGATCCTGCATGATCCAGTGCCCAGCGCCTTCCCAGAGGTCGACCTTTGATTTCGGGTGAGAGAACCATGTATGCATTCGCTCGGCTTGCTCTTTATCTCTGCAAAGATGATAAAATGGGGTGCGAATGGTTTTGCAAAATACTTTGCTTTGCTCCCCAAGTCCGACTTGGTTTGGGCCAAAAAATAAGGGGGCAAAGGATTCACGCACAGGATAGATCGGTGTGCCCTGAAGGCGTCTGGTATGCCATCGTTTTAAAGCAGGATCTGTGGCTTTGTCGTAAAATCCGGCTAATAAGGCTGATATTACATCGCTTGGATTGCCGTGTTGCAGGTCATCAACCGTCTTTTGAAATATAGAAGCAAGTTTGTCGGAAAATCCGAGCGAACCATCAACCGAGACGACTCCCTCAATCAGATCCGGCCGTTTGTTCGCTAGGCGTGCGGCGATTTGCCCTCCCATCGAATGCCCCACCAGCACAAATTTTTCACTTGAAAACCTAGTCTCGATGAGCGTTTCGATATCTGCGACATAGTCATCCGGCATGTAATTGCCAGACGGCATTACCTCGGATCTGCCGTGCCCGCGCAGATCTATGGCAACAACGCGATAACGGCTTTCCAACGCTGGGAGTTGCCAACTCCAATCATGCGAGTCACAACTCCAACCGTGGAGCAGCATCATGTTTTTACCTTTTCCAGTGTCGGTATAAAAAAGCTCGGCGGTTGGTTTACTTGCGCCAAAGGCCTGTATTGGAGTGGTCGCGTCTGTGGTTAACCCCGTAAGTACCATAAGGCCGCGCAGGGGGTTGGCCATAATTGTCGAGGCTGTGGTCAAGCCTAGCAGCTTCATGAGGCCTCGCCGGGATAAGGGCGTGTTCTGTACTTTCAATGTAAGCATCCTTTGAGATATCCTCGCCGACATCAACATCGACGACCATTAATAAAGTGGGCTGTGCTCATTAATATATGTTACGATTATAACGTCAATTACGCACCTTAAGGTGCGTAGATATACAGGAGTATACTGCTATGACACAAAAAGTGGATACTGTTTTTTTTTGCGGACTGCGCGGCACGATCATTCTTCGACCAAGTTGCAAACAAGTGGTCTGTGATGATCCTAACTATTCTAGAAGAGAAGCCTACACGGTTTAACGAGCTCATGCGCAGGCTTGAGGGTATTACGCATAAGGCGTTGACGCAGGCTTTGAGACGATTGGAAAGAAATGGATTAATCATGCGCAAGATTATGGCGACATCTCCTGTAGCCGTCGAATATTCAATTACCGAACTTGGCCGAACGCTACAGGTACCTTTAAGGGCGGTCTACAATTGGGCGATAGAACACCTGCCTCAAATCGAAAAGGCACGTGAACACTATGATACTAAAGAGGAACGTCAGACTGCTTCTGGAGAAGTTGAATAAGAAGCTGCTGCGTAGTTTAGAGGTTCATATTCTCATGCTGCTTGCGATACCCCCGGAGATAAGCGTATCGAGTTTTATAGGGTACTTAAAAGGTAAAGATAGTTTGATGCTCTATAAGCAATCGGCAATCTTAAATTTAAATATTACAGTCGTGAGTTTTTGTTTCGCGGGTTTTTATATAGATACCGTGGGCAAGGATAGTACAACAATTCAGGATTGCATAAAAAAGTAACTTGATAGAGATAAGCTCAGCGATCCGTTGAGTCCTCCGGATCCAGGGTACCCCGTTAACAGGCCGTAAGTAACAGAAATGCAAATGTCAGATCGAACATGCACCTGCTAGGGAGCAGATGGTAAGAGAGCCTTATAGGGGCTTACGTCCCCGCGGCGCAGGGTGATACGTATTCTTTGGGTTATGCAAAGGTGTATTCAAGCGTAGGGGGCTTCATCTGAGGAGCACGGAGCCGCCCGTGCGGATTACCGGGGGCTTGGCCGATGCAATGGGCCTGCTCTCGTTCCTCATGCAAACAGTTAGAGCGGCATGTAGATGAAATTAAAACGGCCCGTTGGCTCTATGAGCCAACGGGCCGTTATGCTAGCAACAAAGATTAATCCCTGTCTTCTTCTGCGCCGCGCGGTTTTCTGCCCCATTTATCGGGGTGCGTAAACCGCTTGCCGCCGCCACCGTTACCGCCGCCATCGCGCTGATTGCGGGCAGGGTATCCGGGCCGGGGGCCACGCGGTGCGCGGGGGCCAGGGCCAAAGCTCTTGCGCTGGAACGAGCCGCCGCCAGTATCCAGCTTGGCGGTCACGCGCGTACCGGCAATAAACACGCCCCGGTTAAGAACGGCCAGCACGTCGTCGGCAAATTCGCTCTGCACTTCAACAAGGCTGAAATGCTTTTGAATGCTGATTGCGCCGATGCTGCGGCCAGCAATGCCGCATTCGCCAGTGATGGCGCCCACCATTTCGCCGGGCGAAACCTTGTGCGCGTGTCCCACGCTGATGTGCAGGCGGGTCATGGGCGCATCATTACGGCGCGGACGCGCGCCATCGCGGTCGCCCTGACGGAACCCGTCGCGACCGTCACGACCATCGCGGCCAAAACGACGGGGCGCTTCGGCCAGCGGGTCTTCTTCTGGCACGTTGGTGGCATCGCCAAAATCGCGCTGCATCAGCAGCTTGAGCAGGGCTGCGGCCACATCGCGGCTGGTGATCACGTCGTCTGCAAACTGTTCGGACAAAAAGTCTTCAACCATCTGCATGCAGCTTTCCAGCGCACCGGCGGTCAGCGTGGCGCGCACTTCGTCCAGCAACCGCGAGGTGCGGATGTTGGCAACGTCGCGCAGCGAAGGCAGGCGTTCCTGCTGGATGCGGGCCTTGGTATGCCGGATAATGTCGCGCAGCTTGTGCTGCTCGCGCAGGGTCACAAAGGTGAAGGCCTTGCCCACGCGGCCAGCGCGCCCGGTGCGGCCAATGCGGTGCACGTAGCGCTCTGCGTCATGGGGAATATCGTAGTTGACCACGGCATCCACATCGTCCACGTCAATGCCGCGCGCGGCAACGTCCGTGGCAATCAGAATGTCCAGCCCCTCACCGCGAAAACGCTGCATGACCCTGTCGCGCTGCGACTGGGCAAGGTCGCCGTGCAGGCCGTCGCTCTGATAGCCGCGCTGTTGCAGGTGGGCCGTCACTTCGTCCACGCTGCGCTTGGTGGAGCAGAACACCAGGGCCTTGCGGAATCCCTGGGCGTCCAGCACCCGGCACAGCGCGTCCATCTTCTGATGGGGGCGCACTTCGTAATAGACCTGCTCAATGGCGGGCACAGTCAGGGTTTTCTGGGCAATGGCCAGCATTTCCGGCTCACGCAGAAAGCGCTTGCTCAACTGCAAAATAGCCGGGGGCATGGTGGCCGAAAAAAGTACGCGCTGGCATTCAGCGGGCACCCGCTCCAGAATGGCTTCTATATCTTCGCGAAAGCCCATATCGAGCATTTCGTCGGCTTCATCAAGCACAATGGTGGTTGCGCCGCCCAGGCGGAGGGTGCCGCGCTGGAGGTGATCCATAACGCGGCCAGGGGTACCTACCACCACCTGCACGCCGCGTTCAAGAGCGCGGAGCTGGCGTTCAATGGCCTGACCGCCGTATATGGGCAAAATGGCGACGCCGCGCATGCGGGCGGCCAGTTTGCTGAGTTCTTCGGCAACCTGAATGGCAAGCTCGCGCGTGGGGCAAAGCACCAGCGACTGCACCGCCCTTGTGGGGGTGAGCTTTTCCAGAATGGGCATGCCAAAGGCGGCTGTTTTGCCAGTGCCGGTCTGGGCCTGACCTACCGCGTCGCGGCCAGTCAGCAGAAAGGGTACGGCGAGCACCTGGATAGGAGAGGGTTCTTCAAAACCCATATCCTTGACGGCCTGCAATAATTCCGGGGACAAATGAAAATCTTCGAACGATGGGGACATGCTGTTCCTGTACATAAAAAATTACTTGGTAGCGTACCATAGCCTCATACACGCCAATGCACAATGCCCCATCAGCCCCAGATTGCGGCAGACGGCGGCCTGACTGAAAAAAACCGCCCAGAAGCCGCCCCCCGCAAGGGATGAAGATTCTGGCGCAGATGTAAAAAAATTCTGCTACGCGGCACAAAGCGTTTAGAGGCTGTTGACCTTGCCGCGCTCCTCTGTAGGATGGCCTACGCCGGAATAGTCCTGCATCACGTCAGCCATCAGGAGAAACCATGTCCTGTATACAGACACGCGGTCTTGCCTACGGCCAGATATCCTATAGAGATCTGGACATCGAAGAGGGCAAGGCCACCTTTATCAGCGGCCCCAGCGGCTGCGGCAAAAGCACGCTACTGCGGCTGTTCAACAAAACTCTGGCCCCTACGGCAGGCACGGTGCTGTATCGGGGGCAGGACATGGCCCAAACGGACAGCATTGCCCTGCGGCGAGAGGTTTTGCTGGCAGGGCAGTCCGTGTTTCTCTTTGAAGGCACCGTGGGCGAAAACTTTGACGCCTTTTGCGAAGCCAGAGAATCCGCCACCCTTGCGGCGGAAGACAAGCAGAAATTCCTGCGCCTGTGCTGCGCCAATTTCCCGCTGGATGCGCCTTGCGTGCATCTTTCCGGTGGCGAACGCCAGCGCGTGTTTCTGGCCATCTGCCTTTCATTCCTGCCCAAGGTGCTGATGCTCGACGAACCCACCTCGGCTCTGGATCAGGAAACAGCAGAGCGCTTTATGGCCCAGGTGCTGGCCTTTTGCCGCGAGCGCGGCATGACCGTGGTAGCCGTGAGCCATGATCCCGCCCTGACCGGGCGGCATGCGGAAAACATCATCAGCCTGCGGGCAGAGGCGGAATAACCATGAACGGCGTTGCCCAGATTCAGTTAGGCTCTTTTTTGCTCGTCTATGTGCTCTTGCTGGTGGTGCTGGCGGTTATGAAAAAATGCCGCATCAACCAGACCAAACTACTGGTGCTGGCAAGCGCACGCATGACCTTGCAGCTCATTGCCGCAGGCTACGCGCTGACATTTCTTTTCGAGCATCCGCACCCACTGCTCACCATGGGCTATCTGCTCATACTGGTGTTTTTTACCATTTATCTGGTGCTTTCGCGCAACAAAAGGCTCAACCCGCGCTTTCGGGTAATAGTGTCTGTTTCCATTGCCAGTTGCGGGCTGGGCATCATCATATTTTTCGTGACCTGTATTGTGGGGCAGAGCGTGTTTGATCCGCAATACCTCATCCCCATCAGCGGCATGCTCATGGGCAATGCGCTCACGGGCGTTTCGCTGGGCCTCAAGTCATTCTGGAACGGCCTTGAGGGGCAGCGGGCGCGCGTGGAGGCGCTGCTGAACATCGGGGCCACGCCGGAGAAGGTGCTTTTTCCCTTTGTGTGCCAGGCGCTGGAAACCGCCCTCGTGCCCACGCTCAACTCCATGCTGGGCATGGGCATAGTGGTGCTGCCCGGCATGATGACAGGCCAGATACTTTCCGGCACCGCTCCCACCACTGCCATCCTGTACCAGATAACCATCATGGTGGCTATTTGCGCCTGCGTGTGCCTGTGCTGTTTCTGCTCGCTCTATTTCGGCTACAGAACGCTCTGGAACGCGCAAAAACAGGTGGCTTTCTAGGCGCAGGTTGCCAGTGGGACTGTCCGAGCGCTGTTTACGTATAATGTGTTAGCGGCGTTAGAGAAGCACACTCCGCAGGGCTGATTCGAGATCCGGCTGGTAAAAGGCATAGCCAGCAGCCTGCAACCGCGCTGGAACAGGATTCTGCCCAGCGAGCAGCAGTTCATCGGCCATCTGCCCCAGCATCAGGCGCAGTATCGCTGCGGGCACAGGCAGCCACGAGGGCTTGCCGCAGGCCTTGCCAAGGGCGCGGGTAAATTCGCTCATGCTGGGGGTGCGCGGCGCGCAGATGTTGAACGTGCCCGCAAGGTCGGGTCTTTGCAGCAGCAGGGCGGCTGCTCCGGTCACGTCTTCAAGGTGCGTCCAGCAGAATGGCTGTTTGCCTGAACCCAGCGGCCCGCCTACAAACATGCGGAAGGGGGGCAGCATGCGCTCCAGAAATCCGCCGGGGGTTCCATCCGCCTTTTTGCCCAGCACCGGGGCAAAGCGCAGCACGCAACGGCGGATGCCCATCGCTTCAACGGGCACGGTGCTCTGTTCCCACTGGCGGCAGGTTTCGGCCAGAAATCCCGTGCCGGAGGGCGCACCTTCATCGCAGGGAGGCGCGCTGTTTTGCCACAGACCGTAGTATCCGCTGGCCGAAGCCTGCAAGAGGGTTGCAGGCGCTTGCTGGGATTGTTCCTTGCGCAGGCGCAGGGCAACGCACAAGGCTTGCCCGGTTTCTACCCGGCTGTTCACAATGGCCTGCTTGCGTTCCGGCGTCCAGCGGCCTCCGCCGATATTCTCGCCCTGAAGGTTGATGATGGCGTCGATGCCGTCCAGCAATCCGGCCAGGGCAGCTCCATCCCAGCCGTTCCAGACCACGCGCCGTGGCCCGTTGCCGTCCTTGCCCGCCCTGCGTGAAACCACGCTTACGGTGAGGCCCTGGCGCATGAGCGCCGTTGCCATGTATCGCCCCACAAAGCCTGTGCCGCCCAGAATGAGAACATGCATGGTGAACCCCCTCTGTTGTGCGAAGCCGTGCGTTTGATGCAGTCTATACCGTTTGCCGGAGAACAGGCAATTTTATCGTTTTGCCGGCCTTGCGGTTGATTGCGCGGGATGCGGAAAAACCTCCTGCGCCATGCGGATGAACTCCCGCGCTGCGGGCGACATGCGGCGAGCGTCCGGCGTTGCCAGGGCTACCTGCCGCCGGGCCGCAGGACGGAGGGGCTTTTTGACGTAGCCCTGTGCTTTATCTGGCGGCAGGGCGGATTCTGCCACAATGCTCACGGCCTCGCCCCGAGCCACGGCGGCAATGGTGCTCACAAGCTGCAACGAGCGCCAACGTATATTGGGTTGCAGTCGCAACGCGCGGAACAGGCCACCGATAATGTCTTCAGATCCGGCTCTGGTCATGGCAAAGGGGCTGGCGCAAAGTTCCTCCAGGGTGACGGCGTTTTTCTTCGTCAGCGGGTGCGCCAGAGGCAGCAGGGCCACCAGCTGGTCTTCCATGAGGGGAAAGGTGTCAAACCGTTCATCCGGCAAGGTCACAAAACCAATGTCCACACGGTGGTCTGTGAGCCATTGGGCCACCTCGCCGTCCGGGCCTTCATCCACGTGGACTTCAATGCCGGGGTATACCGCGCGGTATTTTTCAAGCACCGGGGGCAGCAGGCGCAGCGAGGCCGTAGGGCCAAAGGAGCCAATGCGCAACGTGCCGCGCTTCATGCCGTGCGCGTCCGAGGCCTCCTGCCGCATGGATTCCGCCAGCCCAAGCATGGCCTGCGCCTGCCGCAACAGGCGAGCGCCCACATCTGTAAGCTCCAGATTCTTGCCGCGCCGCAGCAGGGCCACGCCAAATTCCTGCTCAAGCGCTTCAATGGCGTGGGATACGCCCGATTGCGAAATCCCCAGTTGCAGGGCTGCGGCAGTGAAGCCACGGCGCGCGGCCACGGTGGAGAATATTTCAAGCTGGGTCAGCGTCATTGCGATTCCATGAGTTATTGCTCATTTCTCTATGAATGAACATGTACGTAAATGTATGCGCTTCAGCTAGCGGGTGCAATGGGTGCGGCCTGTGCAATGCCTTTGGCCGCAGAATTTCAGTAAAGTCAGGGATTGAAATGAGTGTTGCAAAAGAACGCGCTGGGGACGCCGCCGTGTACGTCCGGTTGGCACTTGTGGCCGTGGCCTGGGGGGGAACCTTCATTGCGGGCAGAAGCCTGGCTGGCGTTGCGCCCATGTTTTCGGCGAGCTTGCGGTTTTTGCTGGCCTCGGCGGCGCTGAGTCTGTTTCTTGTGGTTTCCGGCAAGGGCTTTCGCCGTGTGACGGTGGGGCAGGCTCTGGTGGTGAGCCTGCTGGGGTTTTGCGGCATCTTTTCTTACAGCTTTTTCTTTTTCAGCGGCTTGCAGCACATCAGCGCCTCGCGCGCGGCGCTGATTGTGGCGCTGAACCCGGCGGTCATGGCCCTTATCGCCTACCTTTTTTACCGTGAACGCGTGAGCGCTCTGAAAATGCTTGGCATTGCCCTGTGTTTCGGCGGTGTGCCCCTGGTGGTCGGAGGCGGCGATCCCCAGCGGGCAGGGGCTGGCGGCAGCGGCTGGCTGGGCGAGGCGCTTATAGGCGGCTGCGTGCTGAGCTGGAGCGCCTACAGCGTGTTTTGCAAATCTGTGGTGCGGCAGCTTGGGCCGTTGCACACGGTTACGTATTCCATCTATGCCGGAACCCTCATGCTGGCGGTCTATACCGCCTGCACGGGCGCGCTGGATTTTGCCGCCGTGGCGCGGTTCAGCAGCGGCGAAATGCTCAGCCTGCTCTATCTGGGCATAGTTGGCTCCGCCGTGGCCTATATCTGGTATTATGACGGCATCCAGAAAATTGGCGTAGCGCGCGCTGGCGTATTTATTGCGCTCAATCCCCTGGCGGCGGTGCTGTTTGGCGCGGCCCTGCTGGGTGAACAGATGACACTGGCGACCCTGCTTGGCGGCGCGCTTATAATCACCGGCATTGTTGTGGAAAACTTCCGTAGCGGGGCCGGATGCGCTCAGGCCGCCGAACCGCCCTTGGAAGTATCCGCCGAACCGTCCACCAAACTATCCGGGCAGGCGCGGGGCTGACAGCCGCAATCTTCTGCTTCTAGTTTTTCCGCATTTTTTTCAAAATCCAGATGCTCCCGGCCCCAGGCGTACAGCGCCTCCAGCGCCGGGAGTAGTGTTTTGCCGCGCTCTGTGAGGGAGTATTCAACTCTGGGTGGAATTTCGTTGTATTGCATGCGATGCACAAGATCAAAATCTTCCAGCTCGCGCAGGCACTTGGTCAACATCATGTTGGTGACGCCCCGCACTGTGCGTTTCAGTTCATTGTAACGAAGGGTCTCTTTTTCGGCCAAATGCCACAGAACGGGCAGCTTCCACTTGCCGCCAATGCACTTGAAAACGTGCAGGATGGGGCATTCTGCCTTGTTATCGTACAGGCAGCTGGCGGCGCGTGAAGAAGATTTTGTCATGGTATGCTCGCAAAAAGTAGGGAAGAAAAAAATGCGTACTTGTTATAATAATATTAAAGCAGGTATACATGGTGGTCAAGAAGTTCCTTGCCATCAACTAATTCCCACAGGAGGATATAATGAAAATTTACGCCATAAACGGTGGCCCGAGAAAAAAGTTCAATACCGCCAAGCTGCTTCAGTCTGCTCTGGACGGCGCTGCAGCCGCACCCTGTAGCGAAACAGTCGAAACCGAGATGATCCACCTGTATGGTCTCAACTACAAGGGTTGCGTGAGCTGTTTTTCGTGCAAAAGGGTGGGCGGCAAGAGCTATGGGCATTGCGCAGTCAAGGATGATCTGGCCCCGGTGCTGGAAAAGCTCTCGCAGGCGGACGGGCTTATCTTTGGCAGCCCCATCTATTTTGGCAATGTCACGGGCATGATGCGCAGCTTTCTGGAACGCCTGATGTTTCCCTTTTTTGTGTATGACAAAGACTACAGTTCGCTTGCTCCCAAGCGCATGCCCACAGCCTTTATCTACCCCATGAACGTGAGCAGCGAAGAAATGGAGCAGTACGGCTACCTCCAGAACCTCAAGGGCATGGAAACCTTTGTGGGTCGCCTTTTTGGCGAACCGCAGGTGCAGCATGTGCACAATACCTACCAGTTTGACGACTATAGCAAGTACAAATGCGAACGGTTCTCCGAGCCGGAAAAAGCCGCTTATCGCGATGCGCATTTTCCGCAAGACCTGGAACAGGCCCGCCGCATAGGCGCGGCAATGGTTGCCGCTGCTGCCAGATAGCTTCCGTACTGCCTACGGTAAAACACAAAGCCCCCGTTGAAAAACGGGGGCTTTGTCATTGCTGATAGTTACGCCAGAGCAGGCTTATGCGCCCAGATAGGCTGCCTTGATTTCCGGCGTGTCTGCCAGATGGGCGGCGGAACCTTCTGCCACAATGCTGCCTGTGTCGAGCACGTAGCCGCGATCCGCCACCTGGAGCGCCAAACGGGCGTTCTGCTCCACAACCACAACGGTCAGACCCTCGCTGTTGAGCTGCTTGAAGGTACGGAACATGTCGTACATGAGCAGGGGCGAAAGCCCCATGGAGGGTTCGTCCAGCAGGAGCACCGAGCAGTTGGTCATAAGAGCGCGGCCCACGGCCAACATTTGCTGTTCGCCGCCAGAGAGTGTGTCGCTGCGCTGGTGCATGCGTTCTTTAAGGCGCGGAAAAAGCTCAAAAACCTTGTCCACATCCCGCTGGATATTGTTGTCCTTGCGCGTCCATGTGGCCAGCTTGAGATTTTCGTTCACCGTAAGGTTGCCGAAAATGTGACGGCCTTCGGGCACAAGATCCATCTTGAGGCGGGCCACCACATGGTGCGGCTCTGTCTTCAGGATGGATTCGCCGTTAAAGCGGATGTCGCCACTGATGACCGTGGGCGATTCCGGCGGCGTGAGGCGCATGACTGCCTTGAGCGTGGTGGACTTGCCAGCGCCGTTGGCCCCGATGAGGGTGACTATTTCGCCCTTGTTCACGTGAAATGAAATGCCGTGAAGGGCTTCAATCTTGCCATAGCCGGCGTAGAGATTTTCAACTTCCAGTAGCATCACACGTTCTCGTCGCCCAAGTAGGCCTTGATGACATCGGGGTTGGACTGAATTTCCTGCGGCGTGCCCTTGGCAATGGTCTTGCCGAATTCCACCACGGTAATGTGCTGACACAGCGACATGACAACCTTCATCTGGTGCTCGATCATCCAGATGGCGATTTTGAATTCGTCAAATATCCAGCGGATGTGCTTGATGAGGCCGTCCACGTCCGAGGAGTTCAGGCCAGCGGCGGGTTCATCAAGCAGCAGCAACTTGGGGTCTGTGGAAAGGGCACGGGCCAGCTCCACCCGGCGTTGCAGGCCGTAGGGCAGGTTTTTGGGAAATTCATTGGCCACATCGGCCAGTTCCATGATTTCAAGAATCTTTGAGGCCTTTTGCCGCACGCGTTTTTCTTCACGGCTGTAGCGCTCATTGCAGAGCCACGCGTCAAGCAGCCCGTATCCCAGCCTGTGGTATTGCGACACGCAGATATTGTCGAGCACCGTCATGTCGTTCCACAGGCGGATGTTCTGAAAGGTGCGGGCCATGCCCATGGCCGTAACCTGATGTGGCTCAAGGCGGGTATCGTATGTATGGCCGTTAAAGACAATCTGCCCTTCGGTGGCATGATAAAAGCCCGAGGCCAGGTTGAATACCGTTGTCTTGCCCGCGCCGTTGGGGCCGATGAGGCCCACAAGGGAGTGGTCTTCCACGGCGATGGAAAAATCCGTTAACGCAATCAGCCCGCCGAAGCGTTGCGTGACTTCTTTCATTTCAAGCAGTGCCAAGGTCAGCCCCCACTCGTTCTGGTTGTATCTGCATCAATGGCGCTTTCAGGACGCGCCGCCCTGGGGCCGGCAATTGCTTTAGTCGCGCTTGCCGAAGCTTACCAGCCGTTTCAGTTTGGGGAACACATCGGTCAGCTCCCTGTTGCCCAAGAGGCCCTCGGGCCTGAACTGCATAAGCAGAATGAGAATCAGCGGGATGATGACCCACTTCCATTCCTGGCTGATGTTGAACGAATTGGGCACAAAGGGCAGCATGTGGGCCAAATCGCTCATGGCAGGCAGGGCGAAGCGCAAAAGCTCGATCAGCAGGGTAAACATCACGGCTGCCAGCACCGAGCCGGAAAGCGAACCCATGCCGCCCAGATACACCATGACCATGGCCTCGGTGGACTTCATGATGCCAAAGCTGTTGGCGTAAATGGAGCTGAACATGTGCGCGTAAAGCGCGCCCGCCACACCGGCAATGCCCGCTGAAACCATAAAGGCCACGAGCTTCACCTTCTTGGTGTTGACGCTCATGATCTCAGCGGCAACTTCGTTCTGGCACACCGCAGGTATGCCCTTGCCCAGGGTGCTGTTTACCAGACGGTACAACATCATGGTGGTGATCATCACGCCAAGCAGCATCCAGATCATCATCCAGGGTATGTCGGCCACGCTCTCCATGGCGCGCACCACGCCGCGCATGCCCGTAAGGCCGCGTGGGCCGCCCACAAAGTCGATATTGATGATAAGCGAAATGATGATGTAGTTGGCGGCAATGGTGATGATTGCCAGATAGTCGTCGCGGGTTTTGAACGAGGGCAGGGCCACCAGCAGGCCAAAGAGGGCCGCCACGCCGCCCGCTGCGGCAAGCACCAGGGGAAAGAGCAGGGGCGCAAGCTCGGGCGGCAGCAGGGGAGCGCCCAGCATCTTGTTCTTGGTGAACAGAATGATGGAAATAAGCCCGCCCACATAGGCCCCCACGCACATAAAGCCCGCGTGACCACAGGAAAATTCGCCCATGTAGCCGTTCACAAGGTTCAGGCTGGTGGCAAAAATAACGTTAAGGCCCATAAACTTGATGACTGAGAGCCAGTAGCCGTCAATCCACGAAAAGTATTCGGCAAAAACAAGCACCAGCCCGCCGATCAGGAACAGAAGACAGTCTATCTTCTTCTGTTTGACAACCCGTTTGATGGCATAGCCGAAGCAGAGCACGCCCAGAATCGCGAGAACCGTTTGTACAAAAAGAGGCAGCATTCAGACACTCCGGCTAGATTTTGGTCGTTTGCGGCATGCCGAAAATGCCCGTGGGCCGCACCCACAGGATGAGCAGCAGGATGGTGAAGGAAAACAGATCCATGTAGGTGGACGGCAAAAAGGCCACCACCATGATTTCTACAAATGCCAGCATAAAGCCGCCCACAAATGCGCCGCGTATGTCGCCAATGCCGCCCACAACCGCCGCGATAAAGGCCTTCCAGCCGATCATGGCGCCCATGTATGGCTCAAGGTTGGGGTAGCACATGGCAAACAGCATGCCGCCAAGCCCGGCAATACCCGAGCCAAGCACAAAGGTGACCACAATGACGCTGTCGAGCGGTATGCCCATGAGCGGCAGGGCAAAGCGATCCCAGGAAACCGCACGCATGGCCATGCCCACCTTGGTGCGCGTGACAATGGTCTGCAAGAACAGGAACACCAGCACCGCAGCCACAATAACCCATACTTTCAGGTTGGTGATGACCAGCGGCCCGATGGAATATACGGCCTTGTCGATAAGCTCTGGCAGCTTGCGCTTGGTGGCGCCGAGCAGGGCAAGGTTGCCGTTTTCAAGAATAAGGCCGCACATCAGTGCGGTAATGACCACATAGAGCCTGTGCGCGCCCTTGCGGCGCAGGGGCCGGTAGGCAATGCGCTCAAGCGTAACGCCCACCAGAGCCGTGAGGCCCATGGTCAGCACAATGGTCAGCCACAGGGTCATTGGCTTTGAAAGGCCAAGCCCGTCGGAAGAAACCAGATACGTGGCCACAAAAAAGGAAATGTAGGCCCCAACCATAAAAATGTCGCCGTGGGCGAAGTTGATGAGGCGCAGCACCCCGTAAACCAGGGTGTAGCCCAGGGCGATGAGGGCGTAAAAGCTGCCCCATTGCAAGGCGTTGAGGGTCTGTTGCAGCAGAAAGTCCATAGGCTACCCAAAAATGCTGACGGTTACAGTGTGCAAATCCTGTGGCGCTTTTTTTCAATTTCTGAGCGGCAGTGCGCGTTTGCGGCCCCTGAACCGCCCGTTCAGGCGAAAATCCTTTTGCCCCAAGGGTAATTTGCGGGTGGCTTACGCCAGCAACGCAAGGCAAGCCTTACCTCTGCATGCTTTTAAGCCAAAAAGCGCAAAAATATTCCTTCTTCGTACCGGGACTCAGCCAAAGGCAAAAAATATCGATCTGATCTGTGGCGCAGTTTTTATCCGCAGCGGATGTTTTGCCGCCGCGCGGCCCCCTGTGGGTTGGGCCGCGCGGCAGTGCCAATTACCTGCTGATGTCTGCTATTTGGGGCAGACAGATTCCACAAAGGCGAACGCGCCGGTTTCCGTCACGCGCACAAT
The DNA here is from genome assembly GCF_053570645.1 of Desulfovibrio desulfopostgatei. NCBI lineage: Bacteria > Pseudomonadati > Thermodesulfobacteriota > Desulfovibrionia > Desulfovibrionales > Desulfovibrionaceae > Desulfovibrio > Desulfovibrio desulfopostgatei. The sequence continues at coordinate 211,200 of NZ_JBRBQS010000002.1, forward strand.
AACCGCACACTTGATGGGGTCGCGGTTTTCGTCAAACTTCATGCTGCCGGTGATGCCGTCAAAGTTGGCCATGCCAGCCATGTTGTCGCGGATGATCTTGCGTTCTTTCTTGAGGTCGGGGTCAATCTTGCCGGCCTTCTGGATGGCCTGAAGCACGATGTTGATGGAGTCCCAGGTCAGAGCGGCAACGTCGTCAGGCACATAGCCGTACTTGGCCTTGTACTTGTCGATGAATTCCTTGGTTTTGCCGGTCGCGCCCTCGGCGGTGTAGTGGGTGGAGAAAAACTGGTCCACACAGTCCTTGCCGCAGAGGTTGAAGAGCTCGGCGGAACCCCAGGCATCGGAACCCATGAAGGGGCCCTTGTAACCGAGGTCGCGGGCCTGAGGCACAATAAGGGCCGCAAAGCTGTAGTTTTCAGGCACAAAAATGAAGTCGGGCTTTGCCGCGATGATCTTGGTCAGCTGGGCAGAGAAATCCTGGTCTTTGGGGCCGTGCGATTCCATGGCCACCACAGAACCCTTGCCGTGCGTCTTTTCAAAGGCTTCCTTGAAGTTGTCGGCAAGGCCCTTGGAATAGTCGTTGGATACTTCAAACAGAACGGCGGCTTTTTTGGCGTTGAACTTCTTGGTGGTGAAGTCCACGGCCACAGGAGCCTGGAAGGGGTCAAGGAAGGCTCCGCGGAAGACCCAGGGGCGGTCCTTGGTGGCGTCGGGATTGGTGGACCAGGGGGTGATCATGGGCACCTGCTCGTCATTGGCAACAGCGCCCGCAGGCACGGCCTGACGCGAAGACTGGGGGCCAACGATGGCCATGACCTTGTCGCGCTCAATGAGCTTCAGGGTCACGTTAACGGCAGACTCGGGTTTGGATTCATTGTCTTCATAAATGAATTCAAGCGGGTACATCTTGTCGCCCACTTTCAGCCCGCCCTTGGCGTTGATCTCTTCCTTCAGCATTTCAGCCGCATACTTGGAACCTTCGCCCACCTTGGGGATTTCACCGGTAAGCGGGATGGGGAACCCGATTTTGATCGGAGCTTCTGCGGCCATGGCCGCTTGCCCCACAAAGAGAGACAGGGCGCAAACTGACGCTACTTTCAGCAAATTCATGAAGGCCTCCCGAGTTTTATGTGCAGTTACAGGGGTGTACCAAAAATACGGTAAGGCTGAACAAAGCAAAAATTATTCCGTTTTGCTAAGTTATTGGAAATGAACATAGTTTGTAAAATTTAGCGGCACAAAAAATACGTTTTGGTAACTTTTTGCGCGTAAACACTACAAAACAGTGAAAAAATAAAACGATAACCAGAGCATGAACCTTGTCGCATATGTGGTATCGCAAGTCAAATATGATACCGTGTTGGAGGGGGCTGTCAGATTTTTTTGTGGAGCAGTTTCACAATATGCTGAATTTAAAAAGTTTTTTTGAGTTGCCCGTGTGGCTGCTTTTCAGTCCATCAGGGATTCTGGTTGTGAGCACCAGCTTGGCGACGAGAAAAGGATATCGTCTGAATAGATAACTTACTGTTAATATTGTAAAATTGTTTTTAAAGTAAAAAATACTTTTTTGTCGATTTTGCGGAGTTGTTGTGGCTTAATATTCCGTGAGGTCTCCAAAAAAATCTAAAATATAAAATAATTTCAATTTGTTACCTTATTCTACGGACTGGTAGGCCTTGCCCTCACGCCCTTGCCGGAAGCGGAGGAACCCCTGCTAGCAGCTCTGCCGCCAGCTACGCTTCCTGCGCCGCTTCCGCGTGGCGTCAGACCAGACAGAGCAGCCCGACAGGCCTAAAAAACCTGCGGTATATAAGCACGATTCAGCGGTAAAAGCCACAGAAAAAGATTACCTGCATTGCCTGGGTCAATAACCAGCAGCCAGCCCGTCACTGCGCGGATCAGTTGCTCCAAACAACACCCCGGTATCCTGATCACAAAGAATGGCCCCGGCATGGCCCATCAGATCGCTAAAGTCTGCAATGCGTTCAACCGAGTGCCCCTGTTTGGTCAGGGCTTCGGCCAATTGCGGGCTGAAGCGGCCTTCGAGCCGGAGGTTGTTTACTGGCAGGCCCCAGCTTCGGCCATACAGCCAGCGCGGCGCGGCCACAGCATCGTGCGGGCTCAGGCCAAAATCTACCATTCGGGTGACTATGGCCGCCTGGGTTTGAGGTTGGCCCTCGCCGCCCATGGTGCCGTAAACGAGCCATGGCTTGCCGTCCTTGCGCAGCATGGGCGGGTTGAGCGTATGCATGGTGCGCTTTCGCGGTTCAAGTCTGTTAATATGGGCGGGATCAAGCGAAAAAAAGCTGCCCCGGTTTTGCAGCAAGATGCCCGTATCGCCAGCCACAAGGCCAGCGCCAAAGTCGTGAAAAATGCTCTGGATGGCAGAAACAGCGTTGCCTTGAGCGTCCACCACGCCAAACCAGCAGGTATCGCCCTTGGGTTCCAATGGGGCGGTGGGGTTGAGGGCGCGGGCAGGGTCAATGCGGCTGGCAAGCTCGCGCCCATGCTCCGGAGAAAGCAGATAATCTACAGGAATGTCGGCAAAGTCCGGGTCGGTCACATAAGCATCGCGATCGGCAAAGGCCAGCTTGGTGGCTTCGACTATGGCATGCAGGTATGCGGCGCTGCCCTCGCCCATACCTTGGATATCCAGATGCTCAAGGATGTTGAGTATGGAGAGCGAAGCCAGACCCTGGGTATTGGGCGGCAGGTTGCAGCACTCAAGGCCCCGGTAGCGCACACGCAGGGGCGTGACGGTTTCTGCCTGATGTGCGGCGAAATCCCGCGCAGTGAGCAGACCGCCGTTGTCCGAGAGCCAGCGGGTCAGGCGGTCGGCCAGTTCGCCTTCGTAAAATACGCGCGCGCCCTCGCTGGCGATGAGGCCAAGAGTAGCGGCAAGGTCGGGCAGGCGCAGCACAGCCCCTGTTTGCGGGGGTGCGCCGGTGGGCAAAAAAGTATGGGCAAAGCCGGGAAACCGCTGCAATTGCCGATAACCCGTGGGATCAGGCTTGCAGTCCTCATGCAGCCAGTGGGCCAGAGAGGGCGTTACGGCAAAACCTTCTGCCGCGAGGCTGATGGCCTCTTGCAGCAGGTCGCCAAGAGCAAGAGGGCTGCCCCATGACCGGCTGAGTGCATGGGCGGCATCCCAACCAGAAACCACACCGGGCACAGTGCAGGCAGCCAGCGGCCCGCGCAGGGGAATGGACGAAAGGCCCTTTTGCGCAAAAAAATCCCGCGTGACATTTTCGCCAGAGCGGCCACAGGCGTTGATGCCGTGCAGCGCGCCTGTCGCTGCCTCGTGCGCCAGCCAGAAGTTGTCGCCGCCGATGCTGCACATCTGCGGGTACACAACGGCCAGCACTGCCGCTACTGCAACGGCGGCGTCGAGGGCGGTGCCCCCCTTGCGCAGAATATCCACGCCTGCCTGGGTGGCAAGATAGTGAGGAGATGTAACCATTCCCCGCGTGGTCATGGGGTCAAAACGCTGGGATTCCGTTTCCGCATAGGGGCTGGATGCAAAATTCATGATGCTTCCTGTGTGGGGTGGCTAGGTGTCACATGGATGCCGCCAGCAGGGTGCAAATCCTTGAAGCCCCCATGGCATGCAGTGGGATAATCCGTGGCCTTGCAGCAGACTAGCGGCGGGGGCGCGGCACGTCAAACCGATGCTGCATCCCTGCCAAAAGATGAAAATCAGGCGCAAGATTTTGCCCAAAACCTGTCGGGGTATGCCGTGCAAGCCTCATTGAGGGGGGGCAAAAAAGGGCGTAAGCAGGTCTGACGCCGCGCAGGTGCGGCTACAGATCAGCAGGCAGCCGCGCTCTGCGCGGCGCGAAGGACACGATATGGGGACAACAATAATGCTGTTTGCCGTGGGGCTTGCAGGAAGCTTTGTTTTTGACCGTTTTCATCTGCCCGGCGGGGCCATGACCGGGGCCATGATCGCCGTGGTGATTTTCAAAAGCTGCGGTTCCATTACCTCGCCCGACATGGCGCACTGGGTGCGCTTTATTGTTTACGGGTGCGTGGGTGTGCTTGTGGGCAACATGTATAATCCCGGTATGCTCGATGCCGTGCGCGACACTTGGCCCATGATGCTGCTTTCAACGGGCATCATTTTGATGGCGGGGCTTTTGTGCACCTGGATTGCCGTGCGCTGGGGCGGGCTTTCTGTGGGCGGAGCGTATCTGGCGACCAGCCCTGGAGGATTCAACGCTGTGGTGGCGCTTTCCGGCGGCACAGGGGCAGAAGCCCCCATGGTGATGGTCTATCATCTGGTGCGCATCTATGCCATTGTGCTGCTCTCGCCCATTGTTGCCAAGATGCTGTCTTATTTAGTGAAGTAATAGGTCAATGACCGGCATCTGCCCTGCGCATGGGGGGCGCTGACCGCCACAGACATTGAGCCTCCGTCGGATTCCGCCGGGGGCTTTTTAGCGGGCGAGCAGCAGAATCAGACCGCCCAGCCCCGGCAGCGCCACCATGCAGCCTTTGAGCAGCAATTGCGGAGCCATGCGGGTAAACTTTGCACCCACATACGCGCCGATGACCTGACCAGCCAGAACCTGCAGGAACAGCACAAGATCCAGATGCCCGGCGGCGAGAAACCCCAGGCTGCCAAAGGCTGCGATGGGCAGAATGACCAGCATGGTTGTGCCTACGGTCTGATAGAGCGGCACATTGAAGATAATCAGCAGGGTCATCTGGATAAAGGGCGTTGCCCCCACGCCGCAAGCCCCGGAAACCAGACCGTTGAATACGCCCACCATGCCTGTCAGCAGCCAGAACTTCACGCCGCGGGTGCTGGTGAAACGAAAGCTGAACAGCGGATTGGCAGGGTGAAAGACCCGCAGATAAATGAGGAAGGCGGAGAGCATAAGCACCACGCCAGTCAGCGGTTTGAGCGTGGCGGAGGCAAGCCCGGACGAAATATGCGCGCCGCATAAGGCCCCGGCGGCGCCAAACGCGCCCAGCAGCAAGCCCAGCCTGCGGTTGACGTTGCCCTCGCGAAAGTGGCTGATGGAGCCTGAGAGGGACGTAAAAGCCATGGCCGCGAGCGAGGTGCCAAGGGCGACCTGCATGGGGATGTCAAAGCCCACGCTGAGCATGGTGATCATAACCCCAGCGCCGCCAGCGCCCACAAAGCCCAGCAATATCCCCAACAAAAGCATGGCGGCAAAAACAAGCATAGATCACCTGCTGCACGGGCCGCCTCCACGGGCGGCGTAAAGTTGAGCAATTACATGCAGCGGCAGAAATCGCCGCGCAGTTCTGGCAGGCTAGCTCTACCGTGTGTGGGGCGCAAGGGTATTTTTCCCCGCCCGGCGGGTCAGGCGTGCGCCGCCCTTTGCGCGCGCAGCAGCGTATCCCACGCCCGAACGTAAAAGATCAGGTAGCGCCAGCACACATAGGCCACAACCAGGGTGGCGACAATCATTTCCAGCACTGCCAGCACCTTGAGTTGCAGGGCGTACTCCAGCGTTGCCGGGTACGCGGCCAGCAGTTCGGAAACCTTGTACAGCGCTGTTGCACCCACCGCCATGGGGAAGGTGTAGGCCGCAAAGCCGGGGCTGAAGGGCAAACGCAGCAGTTTGAAAAAGGCAACATAGATGATGCTGGTCATCAGCACCGCCACCCCGAGCAAAAGGCTGCACAGGAGCAGGGAGGGGGTTGGCTCAAGGCTCAGATAGGCTACCAGCGAGAGGCTGGCCGGAGCGGCAAGCACCGCGATGGTGGGCTTGGATGCGTCTTCGATTTCCCTGGAAAATATGAGGCGATACAACATGACAGGCAGCAGGGTCGCGTAATTGACCATGCCAAAAACCATCAGACCATAGGCAAGCTGGTAGTAGGCCGGGCCGGGAACCGTCATGGCCGCCACGCTGATGCCAACAAAGGGTACAAACCAGCTCGGCAGCATGTGGTGAAGGCTGAACTGCCGTGCCCGGAAGGCTACAAAGGCCAGCAACAGGCAGAGATGCAGGGCCACGGCAAACAGCCAGAGCCACTGGGCCGCCCGCGCATCCAGAATGCTCAGACTCTTGGATTGCAGCATCAGGGCCATTGAGGTGGTGGGCAAAATGCTGCCAAGCACGGGATGGCGCAGTTCTTCGAGCAGCAGCCTTGGGTTCATGGCAAATTTGCCCGCCAGCAGCAGAATCAGCGTCATGGATGTCAGCGCGCCAAACACCTGTGCGAAATTGTGGAGGGGCAGGCTTTTTTCAAGCCCGATGCCCAGGCTGGCAATGCCAAGGGCCAGCCCCGCAAGGGGCGTGGGAACAGCGCGAAAGAAATTGCGAACATTCTGCAACATGGAACTATCCTTGGTTGTGGTCTGCTTGCATGTTTGCCATGGATCAGGCATTAAGAAAATCGAAATGAATTTAACGTAATATATAAAAAAATTAAACGATGATATGACATTCAAGCAATTGCAGGTTTTTCTGGCTGTGGCGCGGTTTCAGAACCTCACACAGGCCGCAGAGGCTCTGTTTCTGACCAAGGGCGCGGTTTCCCAGGCCTTGCAGGAACTGGAGCGGCACCTCGGCGTGCGCCTGTTTGACCGGGTACACCCGCATTTGCGGCTGAATCATGAGGGTGCGCGCCTGTGGCCGCTGGCGGATGAAATGCTGCAAAGGGCCGAGGCCATCGAGCGGACGTTTCAGGCTGGCGGGGCCTGCTTTTTGAGCATTGGGGCCAGCAAGACCATTGGCAACTATCTGCTGCCGCAATTGATGCACGATTTTGAAAAGGATCACGGCTGGCTGCCCAAGGCGCAGATAGCCAACACCAACCGCCTGCTTGAACTGGTGGAAGGCTATGTTCTGGATGTGGTGCTGCTGGAGGGCGAGCAGCATCGGACCGACATGGTGGCAGAGGAATGGCTGAAGGATGAAATGGCAGTGGTGGCGTGCAAGGGGCATGCTCTGGCGGACGGCAAGGCCCACGCGCCGGAAGAGCTGGCAGGCCAGCGCTGGATTCTGAGGGAGCCGGATTCCGGCACGAGGGCCTTTTTTGCGCACACCCTAGGCTCGCTCATTGCGCCCTATACCGTGGCCCTGAGCCTCAGCTCCACCGAGGCGGTGCTGGGCATGGTGGAGCATGGGCTGGGCATCACCTTTGCTTCACGGCTCATGGCCGAGCTGCCAGGCTTCAGCAGCCGTTTTTCAATAATCCGGCTGACGCAGACGTTTTCACGCACATTTTCTCTTTGCTGGCACGAGTCGAAATACCATTCTGCGGGCATGGATACGTTTATCCGCTTTTGCCGGGCGTGGTCGCCGCTCAGCAGATAGCGCTGCGCAAAGAGCCCCTTATGTGGGCTACCGCTGGCGCGTCAGGTGGTACACGCGGGGAACCATGTACATGAGGCTCAACTGCCCGCGCGTAGGCTCATAGCGCGTGGCAACCACCACAGAACCCAGATTCCAGAGGTGGGCGTCATCGCCTTCCCCGGCCGAGGCCTTGCCAAAACGGTCAGTGACCATCTTGAGGATCATGCCCTCCACCGTATTGTTCGGCGCGGTGTAATCCAGCTCAAGAAATCCCAGAGGGCCGGGTTTTCCGGGGCCGTAACAGATCGCCATCTGGCGCGCGCCGGGGGCAACCTTGGCGGCATCGTACAGGTCGCAGATATAGGCGTCATCCTCGCGGATAACGGTTGCTCCGTACTGTCGCAGGGCTTCACGCATGGAATTTCTGTCGGTATTGTCGAGCCGCTGGCCAAACAGAACGGCCTCGGGGCGCGAAGGTTCGGCGCGGGCCATATCTTCCAGTTCTTTCATGGCGTTGGCATCGCCGTTCATGGCCGCCGCATAAAGCAGCAGCACCGCCCGCGAGGGGTTCTTGGTCACGCCCTGCCCGATGCGGTAAAAATGCCCAAGGCGGAACAGAGCCTCGGTTTGCTGCTGCGCGGCTGCGCGGCTGTACCATGCCGCCGCCGCAGTGAAATCCTGCTGTACCCCGCGCCCCAGCTCATAGAGCATGCCCAGATTATATTGGGCCTCAGGCTGGCCCTGCCGCGCCGCCAGATCAAACCAGCGCGCGGCTTCCGCGGGGTTGGGTTCTATGCCGCGTCCCTGTTCCAGCATGCGCCCGTAGTTGCTCATGCCCGAGGGGTGCCCGGTCTTGGCTGATTCTGCAAACCAGTGCAGGGCGCGGCCCAGGTCAGGCTCCACCCCCTGCCCGAGGTCATAAAGCACGCCAAGGTTGTTCATGGCCTGCCCATCGCCCGCTTCGGCCTGTTTGCTCCAGATGCTTTCCGCGGTGGCATAATCGCCCTTGGCGTAGGCTGTTGCGGCTTCTTCCGCCTGCGTGGGCGGCGAAGTCCTTTGCGGAACAGGCACTGGTGCCTTGGTGGGGGCGCTTTCCACTGCAGGCGCATTTTTTTCCTGCTCGGCGGCCGCTTCCTTCTTGCCCTTTTTTGATTTTTTATCTCTGCGGTTTTTTGAGCCCTTTTCCTTCACTGGAGCTTCTGGCTTTTTGGGCGCTTCAAGGGCAGGGCTTGCGGGCTGGGCAGGAGCGGCGGGGGCAGATGCGCCCTGTGCCGCAGGAGCCTGCGGTTGCTGGGCCTGAGCAGGGGCGTGCGCTCCCGGTGCGTTCAGGGGGTTGACCTGCTGCGGCGTGGGCACGGATGGCGCTGCGACGTTTGGGGTCTGCACCGTGGGTGTTTGCACGGTAGGCACCTGAACAGTAGGCGTCTGTATTGGCGCTGCTGGCATTGGCTGCGAAAGCGTGGGCGAAGTACCGCCCCCGAAGGGTTGCCCACCCATGCCGTTGGGGCTGGGCGCATTGCTCCCACCAATTGGAGCGTTGGGCGCGCCAGTACCCTGAACAAAAACGGAGTCTGACGCGGCAAAAGCCGCGCCGCCCGGCAGCGCCAGGGACACGCACAGGCTGTACACGAATACGGCCCGGATGGCTGAAATAAGATGGGCGCGGCTGTAAACCGCGCCCCATCGAAGAAACATGCTGGTGTTCCTTACGGTTTACGTTTGGGGCAGTTAAAATTCATAAAGTCCACTTCCGGGCGGCTTGTCAGGCGCTCGTCAGGCACCAGGGCATAGCCGCGCCAGTCGCGCAAGGTGGCATTGATTCTATCCATATTCACGTAAGCCAGCAAGGCGGGCCAGCGGTCGGCCATATCACGTAGCATGCGCGCGTAGGTGACTTCGCCGCCGTGGAAGCCGTCAAAGAACTCGCAGTCGCCGGAAGCAAAGGTGCGCGGGTCGGTAAATTCCATAACGTCAATGCCACGGGCAAGCAGGGCGTCGCGCAGTTTGAAGAGGTGCGGATAATCGGCCTCCCGTTCGCGCATGGCGTCAAGCACACGGACAGAAAGGGGCGAAATGAAAACAAAGGTGGCAATGCCTCTGGCCTTGAGCCGGCAGTAAATTTCTGCAAAGGCGTCCAGATGGGCGCTGCTGATGCCGCCGGGGTCGCGGCTGTCAGCCAGCGGCTTGGCGTGGAAAAAGGCTTTGGTGCCGTAGCGTACCTGCTTGAGGGTGTCCTCGAACTGGTAGTCAAAGGGCCGCTTTTGCCCTGTGCTTTCACCCGTATAATACCAGGAACCGTCAGAGCCAAAGCCGTCGTTGTACTGCTGGGCCATGATGCCGTAACGGGCGTTGCGGAATCCGCCCATGGACTGCGGCAACATGGGGGCGATAAAGTCCCTGAACGAAATTTTGCCTTCAAGCAGCCATGTCCAGGGTTTCTTGAGGCTGTCGAATCCGTAGTTGTACGACCCGCTGGTGGGCGGTTCTTCCTTGAATGGGTCGGCATTCCACTGCGGCATGAACCACCAGAAGTCCAGCCCGATGATGATGGCATCCGGCTTGTGAATGCGCAGCATGGCGTCGATGGTGGAGCGCAGCACGGGCAGATTGCCCGCCGTGCCGCCCACATTGAGGAAGGGCTTGCGGAAGTATGCGCCGCGGAACTGCATGACGCGCGAGGAACCCACGGCGGCGATCTCAGGCTTCACCTTGGCATAGAGTTGCAGTTTGTAGTCCACAAAATCCTGGGAAACGCCGGATCCAAACACGGCAAAGTTCCCCTTGGACTGTTCTGCGACGGCCCGTTCCACGGCCACGTCGCCGCTGCTGTGCAGCCACCACGCGGTATAGGGAACAGCCAGCAGGCATCCCGCCAGGACAAGGCCCAGCAGCACGAGAAAATAACGCTTCAAAAAGGCGGTTTCTGTGTTGTTCATGGCGTTCACGCGTGGTTAAAATTGGAAGTACAGGAAGGTCGCCTTGCGCGAAACCAGAATCAGGGTGAGGAAGGCCATAACGGCCAGCCCCGTAGCCCAGGTGGCTGTGGGCCGCCAGCTCAGGCGCGGGCGGCTGCCATCGCGTCTGCCGTGCAGAATCTCATGGCTGTTGGGCAGCGCCCAGACCACCAGAAAACTCACCAGCAGCAGGGCAAAGGGAACCCATCCCTGAATGTAGTTGTTGGGCAGCCAGCGGGCCACCAGGGCGGCAAAGCCCGTAAGCCCGTCGGTTGTTGCGCTCAGGCCCGCCGCTTCACGCGTAAACGGCCCTGTGAACATGGCTTTGAACATGCGGCCTGCGCCTTCAATTGTCAGCGCGCGGAACACAACCCAGCACAGGTTGATGCAGAAAAATGTAAACAGGATGGAGCAGATGCGCAGAGGCGCAAGGGCCAGCACGCGCTCCAGCGTCTTGCCCTTGATGCAGGCGCGGAAAAAGTGGTTGATGCCCAGCATGGAACCGTGCAGCGCGCCCCAGACAATAAAGGTCCAGCCAGCGCCGTGCCACGCGCCGCCGATCAGCATGGTCAGAAACAGGTTGCGGTACTGCATGAGCCGCCCTTTGCGGTTGCCGCCAAGGGGGATGTACAGAAAATCGCGCAGCCACGAACTGAGCGTGATGTGCCAGCGCCGCCAGAAGTCCACAATGCCTGTGGATTTGTAGGGCGAGTCAAAGTTTTCAGGCAGCCTGAGGCCCAGCATGAGGGCAAGGCCAATGGCCATGTCCGTGTAGCCTGAAAAGTCGAAATACAGCTGGAAGGTATAGCACAGAGAACCCAGCCACGCCTCGGCCCCGCTGAGCGGAAAGGTCTTTTCCGCCGCATTGAATACAGAGTCGGCGTACAGGGCAATGCTGTCGGCCAGCAGAACTTTTTTGACCATGCCGATGGTGAAAAGCGTGAAACCCTGAGCCAGATTCTCCGCAGTGGCTGGCGCAAGGGTGTCAAACTGCGGGCCTATCTGCTCATAGCGCACGATTGGCCCGGAAATAACATAGGGAAAGCAGGCGGAGAACAGCGCATGCCGCGTAAAGCCCTGCGGCGTGACCTGCCCGCGGTATACGCTGACAAGCCAGGCGATCTGGATGAAGGTATAAAAAGAAATACCCAGGGGCAGCCCGGGCGGGGTGAAATGCCACTGCGCATGCAGCAGCGCCCCAAGATTCTGGGCCAGAAAGGCGGAGTACTTGAACCACAGCAGGGGCAGCAGGTTGAGCACCAGGGCAAGAACCAGCAGGCCCTTGCGGCTCAGGTGGAACCGGCAGCCAGCCTGTTTGCGCGAACCGCACAGGCAGGCCTTTTCGTCATCGCCTTCCGCGTTTTCAGCGGGGGCGGCATCCTGTTTCTGCTCTGGCTCCGGCGCTGCCAGGGCAAGGGCAAAGGCATAGTTCATGCCCAGAATCACAGCCAGCAGAATCAGGAAGGGCAAACCCCACAAACCGTAAAATACTACGGAAAAAGCCAGCAGCACCAGGGCAAGACCCGTGGGGCCGTAGCCCTGGGCCAGCCGCCAGCACACCAGCAGCAGGGGTAGAAAGGCGAAAAGGAATGTGTACGAGTTGAAAAGCATGTGCGACTCCCGTTGGACGGCGTGGACATGCCCGCCGCGCTGGCGTCAGCCTGAATTCTTCCGAGTTTGCAGTGTGGGATGCTTCGTACTCTGCGGCTGAGCCGCTGAAATGCGGGCATCCTGCTTTGATCCCCAGTGCTGCCTTGCGTTCCGCACAGCAGGGCAAGGCGGTTGCTCAAGCCCGGCATGCATGTCTGCCGTGCCGGGCTGTGCATTTTTTGTAGGCCAAATGGCAAAGAAAAAGCGCGCACGACAAGAAACGCGTCACACGCGCCCCCACCGGCATGCCAAGGCTGCCGAGGCTCCGAGCTTGCCTAGGGGTTCAGCTCTGCGCGAAGCTTGCGCGAGAGGCGGAACACCATAACCTTGCGCGGCGGCAGGGTGATGGTTTCATCTGTCTTGGGGTTGCGGCCCTTGCGGGAGGCCTTGTCATAACACTCAAACTTGCCGAAGCCGCTGATAAGCAGGGCCCGGTCTTTTTTGATGGCGACCTTCATGATCTCCAGCAGTTTTTCTACCACGTTCTTGACATCTACGCGGTTTTTGTCCGTTTCTTCGTAGATGGCCTCCACGATGTCCGCTTTGGTCAGTGTTTTTTTCATAGTGCTCTCCGGCGCAGTGCGCTGGTATGGCTGAGTGGAACCCAGTGTTCCTAATGCCCCGCAGCAATGTTTGTCAGCTTCACACAAACGGAACTTTTGTGTAAAATACACGCAACTTACAGACAGAGCAAGGTTTTTTTAAAAAAATCGCCTGCATGTCATTTTCCGTCCAATGCGCTCTACATACCGTTTCACAGTCAGCGAGCCCCCTATGCCCCCCAAAAAAAAGTTTTTGTCCATGACCCTTATGGACATTTCTTCGCCCTTTTATAGACAAGCTCATTCCGCGGATGCCTGCTGTGAATCTGTGCCCGCCGCACTGCATGACCATGGAGCTAATATGAATATGGCTCAGAATATTGCGCAGACCTCATCGCAGACTGGAGGCAAAGAGCGCCCGGTGCCGCTGAATTTTGCATGGCTGCAGCGCGGTGCGGAACCTCGGCAGGCCGTTGTGCCGGTTTTTTTACCATTCAGGGGCTGCCCTGTGCGCTGTGTTTTTTGCGCGCAGGACGTGCAGACTGGCGTTGGCGACTGCCAAAATCCGGATTTGGCGGAGGGCTCGCGCGCCGCAAGTGTGGAGGGTCTGCTGCTCGCCGCACGGGAGAGTTTGCGCCTGCGCCATGAAAGCGGGCAGCCTGCGGCGGAGCTGGCATTTTACGGCGGCACTTTCACCGCATTACCGGAGGAGGATATGGCCGCCTGCCTCAATCTGGCCTGCGAAGCGCAGGAAAAAGGCTGGATACGTTCCTTCCGCTGTTCAACCCGCCCGGACAGGGTGGATGCCCCAATACTGGAGCGGTTGCGCGCCGCAGGCTGCGGTGTGGTGGAACTGGGCGTGCAGAGCTTTGCCGATAGTGCGCTTGCCGCCTCCCGCCGGGGCTATACCGGCGGCACTGCCCAGGCGGCCTGCGTTCTTGTGCGGGCTGCTGGCCTCAAGCTGGTGGTGCAGCTCCTGCCCGGCATGCCGGGGCATAGCCCGCAGTTTTTTATGGACGATGTGCCAGCGGCCCTGGCTGTGGGCGCGCAGATGCTGCGGTTTTATCCCTGTCTTGTGCTTGAAGGAACGGGCCTTGCCGCCATGTGGCGCGATGGGAGCTACAAACCCTGGCCGCTGGAGGATACACTTGAAAGCCTTGCCCACGGATGGCTCGTGGCAGCACGGGCCAACGTGCCCGTGATCCGTATGGGCCTTGCCCCGGAGCCGGGGCTGGAGAGTGCCGTGCTTGCCGGGCCGGTGGACAGGGAACTTGGCGGCAGGGTCAAGGGGCGTGCCTTGCTGTTGGCGGTAAGGGAACTGCTTGGCGAGAATGCGGCAACACCAGCCGCGCAGTTTGATTTGCAGCTACCCCGGTCAGCCCAGGGTTTCTTTTGGGGCGCAAAGGGAGAACTGCGCGCCAGATGGGCGGCGCTGGGGCTGCGCACGGTATCTTTTGACGATAACACCTCGCCGCAGCTTGTATTTATCTAGGTCTGGTTGGAAGCGAAATGTTTTGCAGGGAGACGCCTTTTGTAAAAAGGTTTTTCCCCACGCTCAGTTACTAAAATTCAAGCGCGACCAGAGTGACGTCGCGCAGGGCAAAACGCACAGAACCCGCTTTGCGGCGGGTTCTGTGCGTTTGTTGTCAGCTCTGGAAAAGGAGGCGGCCGCCGGGGGGGAACCGGCGGCCGAGAAGGGAGGGAGGGTGTTGATGGTTATAAGGTTCTGTTCAAAGGAGGAGGTTCTTGGAGGCTCCGTGATGCCCCCCTTGGGGGTAGGGGACAGGACGGAAATTTGTTCTCAGTGATCCTGTATATGTCAACCGCCTTAGGCGGACGAGTTGGGAGCGGCAATTTCGGTTGATTAGTGGTTACTGGGCCGCGCCGTGCTGATGTTTCGCCGCAGCGGGGGCGTCCTTTTTGGGCATGGGGGCAACGGCAGGCTTGCCCACTTCCTTTTCAAGACGCTGAGTCATGGTTTCGTGCATCTGGCCGAGCTGCTTTCTGAGTTGCAGCAATTCGGTGGCAGTGGCGCGCACAGCCGCAATATCGGGGTTGGAGGCATTTTGCAGGGCGCGCAGCTCCTGTCGCTTGATGAACATCTGGTCCTTTACGGGTTCCATCTGTTTGACGAACTCGGCCACAATGGCATCATACTTCTGCTGTTGTTCGGGGGTATACGCCCCACGTCCCATCATGCCGTGTCCTTGCATTCCGGGGCAGGGCATTTCACCCATGCAGCCGCCCATTTCCCGCATGCCTTCTGGCATATCGCCTGCGGGGCCAGGCTGGCTGTAGGCGGTTATGGCGCCACCCATCAGAGTTGCTGCAAGTATGGCTGCGATGGCGATGTTTTTGGATTTCATGGAAGGCTACCTCGTAGTCTTTTTTCTCGTATATGGTTTCGTTGTTCCTGCAACGTTTGATTGCTATATAGCAATGCGTGTGCCAACTATATTTTATTTAATAAAACTAGATTGTTAATGTGTTATCTCCCGCGGCCGTTGCGCCTGCGGGCAGAGAAGCGTATGTTTTTTATACATTCGGGCATTGTCTCTGTATAAAATTTGTACATCTGCATAATTTTCTTACAGGGGCTGTCGGGCAAAGTTGAATAAAAAACGCGCCCGCCTTGAGGGCGGACGCGTGTTGCTGCGAGCAGATTGTCGCGGTTATTTGCTGGCGGAAGTGGACAGACCGGGATATTCCATGCTGCACCCGCGCGTTTGCGGGCTGCCAAGCGGAACGCCTACCTCAGTACCCATTCGCTGGTCTGCTCGTTGCAGAAGGGCGCGCAGTTCATCTCGCAATTGCTGTAATTCATGCCCCAGACGGGGCAGCGTTTCCGGCGAGGTGGTCTGGTTGTAGCTCAGGTGGGCAAGCTCGTTTTTTTTCAGCATGATGCTTTTGCGCAGTTCGTTCACCTTGGGGGAGTATTCGTCAATGACGGCCTGGGCTTTGGCCCGTTGCGCGGGCGAAAGCTGTTGCAGCCATGTCCGCATATCTGCGGCGTGGTTGGCTGCGGGGCTTCCCGGCGAAGGTGTATATTCCGCATAGTCGGTCTGATCCGCCGCCGTTGGCTGGGGGAGGCACAGACTGGCCAAAACACAAAGGGAAAGAAGGGGTTTCATCATAAAAGACCTTCTGAAGAATAAACTCGTCCCGCTCTCATACCAATCACTGAGCGGGGTGGCAAGATTCCCGGCTTTGTGGGCACGAGGAATGAATAATTTATTGCAAAAAGCGTGCAAATTTTTTTACTCGTGGTGCGCCTCTGGCGGTGCCGCGCGCAATACAGAGTGTGCCGTATGAATATGGAAAACAGCACGGCTGAAAAAAACGGACAGGAAGCTGCGCAACAGGGCGCAGCCGCAGCAAACTCCACAAGCCCCGCAATCTCCACAGATAAGTCGCGGACAGCGCAGGCCGCCGCTGTTGGCGCGCATACGCCGCTCGGCCTGCTGCTGGGCGGGGCCGCCGTTGTGCTGGCCCTCATGGTAACGCTGCTGACCCTTATTTCCATTGACCGCAGCGAGGCCGCCATGGCCCGCCTGCTGGCGGAAAAGGGTTCATCGCTGATCATCGCCTTTGAGAGCATCCTGCGTTCGGGCATGCGCAGCGAGGCTGGCGTCCGCCTTCAGGTGCTGCTGGAAGAAATGGGCGAAAGCCCCGGCATTGTTTTTGTGGCCGTGACCATGCCTGACGGCACCATTGTGGCGCACAGCAACCCTGCCCGGCTTGGTGAAATTTTGCAGGTGGGTTCGCACGAAGCCGATGAGGCCACCATGCGCGACCTTGCCCCCGACATGCTGCCCCACTGGGGCATCATGCGCATGGAGGGGCGGCGCGTGTTTGCCGTGTACAGGCAATTTTCGCCGGGTATACGCGATCTGCCAAGGGGCTTTCCGCTGCCGGTGATTTTTCTCGGCCTTGATCTTTCGCCCTTTGAAATAACGCGCAGCCAGAACCGGGACTACGTTGCCATGCTGGCCGCAGTGACCCTGCTGGTGGGCCTGGCCTGCCTGGTGGCCCTGTACTATGCCGAGCGGGCGCGGGAGTCGCGCCAGCGGCAGCGCATGGCCGAGGGCAAGGTGCGCAGGCTTGAAGAAGAAGTGCGCCGCAAGGAAAAGCTGGCCGCTGTGGGCAATCTGGCCGCAGGGGTTGCGCACGAGATCCGCAATCCTCTCAGCTCCATCAAGGGCTACGCCACCTACTTCGGCCAGCGCTTTCCCGAAGGAAGCGAAGACCGCGAGGCCGCCAATGTGATGGTACACGAGGTTGACCGGCTCAATCGCGTAATTATGGATCTTATAGGACTTTCACGTCCCAGCGATGTGAGCCCGCACCCTACTGATCTCAAGCTTGTGGTGGATCACGTGACGCGCCTTATCCATCAGGATGCGGACAAACGCGATGTCAAGATTGTCTGCCGTTCGCCCCGGCGGGTGCCGCTGGCCCTGGCCGACCCCGAACGCATGGGGCAGGCCCTGTTGAACCTCTGCCTCAACGCTCTGGACGCCATGCCCGAGGGCGGGCAGCTCACGCTTGCCATTGTGGAGCGCAAAGGGCGCGTGTGCCTTATGGTGCGCGATAACGGCACAGGTATTGAGGCCAGCCAGTTGCCGCATATTTTTGACCCCTACTATACCACCAAGGGGCAAGGCACGGGGCTGGGGCTTGCCATGGTGCACAAGATTGTGGAAGCCCACGACGGCGAAATCAGCGTTACCTCGCGCCCGGCGCAAACTGCGCGCCGCGGGGAAACCACGTTCCGCATCTGGCTGCCCCGCGCGGCGGAAGGCGCGGTGGCGCAGGACAATCGTAAAAAATAACCTGCGCGGCTGCGGCGCGGCCCGGGATTTCAGGTTTTTGCCAAGCATAAAGAGAGGATACGGTGAGCAACTGCATACTGGTTGTAGACGATGACGATGCCCACCGCGGCATGCTGCGCACCATGCTGCGCTCCTGGGGATATGCTGTGGAAGAAGCCACGGACGGCGACGAGGCCGTTCCTCTGGTTCGCGAAAAATCCTTTGACGCCGTGTTGACTGACGTGCGCATGGCGCGCATGGACGGCATCCACGCGCTCAAAAACATTCTTGAATATAATCCGGCTCTGCCCGTGGTGCTCATGACGGCCTATTCATCAGTGGAAACTGCCGTGGAGGCCCTGCGCCTCGGCGCATACGACTATCTGGTCAAGCCGCTGGATTTTGAAGCTCTCAGGCATACGCTTGAAAAAGCCATTGAGCATTCGCGTCTCAGTGTGGAAAACCGTGAGCTGCGCCGTCAGCTCAGCGATGCCGCCGCGCGCCCCGGCATCCTTGGCCGTAGCGCCTCCATCCGCGCCATGCAGGAAATTATCGCCACTGTTGCCCCTACCGAGGCCACGGTGCTCATTTCCGGCGAATCCGGCACTGGCAAGGAACTGGTGGCCCGCGCCCTGCACTGCGCCAGCGCCAGAGCGGACAAACCGCTTGTAACGGTGAACTGCGCGGCCCTGGCCGAAAACCTGCTGGAATCCGAACTGTTCGGGCACGAAAAGGGCTCGTTCACCGGCGCGGATCGCCGCCGCGAGGGGCGCTTTGCCCAAGCCAACGGCGGCACGCTTTTTCTGGACGAAATCGGCGAGATGCCCCTTACCCTTCAGTCAAAGCTGTTGCGCGCCTTGCAGCAGGGCGAGGTGCAACGCGTGGGGGCCGATGCCGCCATAACCGTGGATGTGCGCATACTGGCGGCCACCAACCGCGACCTGCGCGAAGAAGTGGCCCAAAAGCGTTTTCGCGAGGATCTATATTTCCGCCTCAACGTCATCTGTATTGAAGTGCCGCCCCTGCGTGACCGCGCCGAGGATATTCCCGTGCTCGCCGCGCATTTTCTGGAGCGCTTTGCCAGCCGCAACCGCAAAAGCGTGCGCGGATTTTCGCCGCAGGCGCTGGCCTGCATGCTGCGCTACAACTGGCCCGGCAATGTGCGCGAACTGGAAAACGCCGTGGAACGCGCCGTGATTCTCTGCAACGGCGACCTCATCACCGAGCGCGAATTGCCCTCTGTGGTCACTGGCCCCGCCCTGCCCGACGAACGCCAGCCCGAGGTGGACGCCTCCCTGGCAGGTCTGCCCCTGGATGCCGTGGAGCGTCGCGCCATTGAGGAAACCCTGCGCCAGACAGGCGACAACAAGAGCGAGGCGGCCCGGCAGTTGGGAATTACGAGGGCTACTCTGCATAACAAGCTCCGCAAGTACGGCCTTGAGTGATCGGGGTCTTTTGCGCGCTGACGGCGTTCCGCTGCGGAGGCGGCATCGGTCAAGGACCGAACGTCCACTCCCTGTGTCTCCCCTTGCGGGCCTTGTCAGCGCACAAAATTCCTCCGATCACTAGACGAATGTGGGTTCTGAATTCTTTTGCGCGTGGGCAAGGAAGAAGTGTATAACACCCCTCCGAGCATCAGTTGCGGATGGCGGGCGGGTTTTGCACCCTGACGGCGTGCCCCTCTGAGGTCGTTTTTGGGTGATTGGCCTGAAAAGCAATGGAAATGGCGAGTTGCACTGATGAATGCCGCGCGGTAAGGCGTTGGAGAGAGGTTTTCAATGAGAACAACAGGAGACGGCATTGCCTTGTATCATGGTACTGATGGAACAAGGCGGCTACTGAAAATTATTGCAGCTCTGCTTGTTATTGCATGTGCGGAAACATGTATTTATTGGAAATTTTCAGCGCCAACGAGCAACAGCGCGGGTGAGTCAATGGCCTTGTCGCCAGAAGCGGCTCGTGAATATGTTTTAAAGACGGAAAAATTGATTATTATCGACGTGCGCAGTCAAAAAGAATTTGCAGATGGGCATCTTCCAAACGCCGTTAACATGCCACTATATGCTTTTCAGCATTTGGTAAAAAATATTCCGCAGGATTCTGCTGTGCTGTTGCACTGTCAGTATGGCTACAGGGCGCTTCAGGCATACAAGCTGTTCAGGCGGTTGCGCCCAGACATCAACAATGTCCGTTACGCAGCGGGGCAGTTGCATTTTTCATTTTTGCAGAAAGAAGGTCAGTCGGGCCAGTAAGGACAAGCCCGCCTGTCGTCGCGACAGCACGCTACAGAAATAAGGCCCGCTGCCCTGACTGCCTGAGAACCTGAAGGCTAAAAACTCTCAAGCCGCGCCTCTGCTTCTTTTTCCATATTTTCTTCATTGAAAAAGAGTACCAGCAGAGCGTTTCTGTTTCGCGTTTCCGTCTTGCGCAATATTTGCCGAATGTGGGTTTTGAGCGTGTTTTCAGAAATATGCAGCCGACCGCAAATGGCAGACGTATCGCACCCCTCCAGAATCAGACACAAAACATCCCGTTCGCGCAAAGAAATACCGTATGTCAGGGCAAAATCAGCGATGCTGTCTGCCCGGCAGCGTTCGCTTTTGTGTGATTCCTGCGGGGTGAAGGCTTTGTGTTCTGTTTTGTCTTCGCCGTCCGCTGTGGGCGTTTTTGATACCCCGGAAAGCGTCAGGGCGTACTGGATGCGGGAGCTGACATAGCTGAAGGCCGTAGTGAGAAAAAGGCACCAGAATGCAACCGGCACTGTACCGGGAAAGTGCTCCACAAAGCGGTATACGCACAAAAAAGCCATAAGCATTGCAAGGTAAGGAATGGCAGAAATCAGGCCGCGCCGGGGAGAGTGCCTTCCGATCTGATCGAAAACTAGCAGAAAGTACAATTGCGCAATGCCACGGCACGCAAGATCAATCACATAAATGATCCAGTAGATGACTGTTCCCTCTGTGATGATCACAAGGGTCGGGGATAAAATTACCCCGCCAATGCAGAAGAGTAACAGGCGCATGTCCGTGCCGTACTTGTCAATCAGCAGGCCAACAATGGGATAGGCCAGCCACGTATACAGGTGCACCTGGGCGGGGATGGGAAAGGCCTGGCTGTGAACTCTGTAAAATGTGATGTCAATAAAGGCGTTTAGCAGAAAAAATATAAAGGCGATGGCAGTCAGGTATCTGAGTGAAATTACTGTCAGTTTGTCTGACTTGCGCACAACTTCCAAGCCTTCTGCTGGCGGTTGCTCTTTGAACAGGCAAGTGGCCGCCATGCCGCCGCTCACGAACTGAAGGCACAGCATAAGCCATTGCAGCGATTCATCTGAAAGGGGAAAGATGTATAAAAACAGCCAGAAAAAATCCCCAACAGCAAAGGCAACGCCCAGATGAAAACCGGGTGATGAACTGCGCGCAAAGAAATTTTTGAGCAACGGGGGCAGAACCGCCCCGCCCCAGAAACAGGCTCCGTAAGAGTAAATGGCATTGTTCTGGAATATGCTGCCCGCCCACAGCAGTGCGCCCATCATGGTCAAGGCCACAGCGCACGGGGCGCCAAAGCGTTTGGGGAGCCAGGTGGAAAACAGCAGCCCACCCAGAATTATGCCGCCGCAAAATCCGGCAACCGCGTTTTGCAGGGAAAAAGATACAATGCCAAGTCCCCGGCCTTCCAGAAAAATTACAAACTGGGCTGCCAGCAGGCTGGCAATGCCTATGCCGGAAATGACTGGCAATCCCTTTTTGCCTGATTCCATTGGTTCTCCGAAATGTCAGCGTGGCTTGTCATCAGATAGTCAGTTGCAATTGCACTACCCCCTAAAAGAACACCACATTTATTATGGGTCAATAGCAAATTCGTATACGTGTTATTCGATACTGATTGCATCATTCCATCTGGCCCTCGCGGAAAGTTGCCCGAAAGCTTTTTTCAGCGTGAGGCCTCAGTAAACTTCGGCGAAGTGCTGCAACAGAACTATATGGATTGACAGGAGAACAGAGCAAAGGAAGGTACCCGAACAAGCGTTCGGGTACCTTCCTCTTCAAGCCATGCGACATCTGTGGCCCGCTCAAGCTGACAGGGGCTTTTGTCACCGGCTGTGCATGCCTCGGGATCAGCTAGTCCTGCAAAAATTGCTGGAATGCTGGCACGTAAGCGACATCACATTTATTCAAGTTCCGCAGATCCATCGCCGCGCAGGGTAATTTTCTTAACGCCGCTCAGGTCGAGGTTTTGCCAGTTCACCTGACCTCCGTCGCTGTCAACGGCGATCAGTTCCCACCCCTTGGGGCTGCCGCTGATGTTGATCTTCAGGCCTTCGCCATTGGCAAGCGTGTCATTGCCCAAAAGATCCTGAGCGTTGCCGCCTGCATTGGAGTCAACAAGGCCAAGACGCTGGATGGTAAATCCTGTGCCGTTGGCGACAACGATTTCCTGTGCAAGGGCTGCTCCAGCGCTGAAACCAAAGAGCATCAGCGCTGCGGCAAAAGAAAGGATAAAGCGTTTCATATAATTATCTCCATGTGATCCCGGGTGTGGTGGCGTGCCGTGTGCTGAAGTCGGCAGTGGTTATTCGGGTACGGCTTCGATGGCGTCCATAATGGTTTTGGCAGGGTTTTTTGCGCAGTAGGTGCCCAGGTGGGTGCCCAGCTTTTCCATCCACTGATCACTGATGGAGGTATTGCCGCTTTTGCCGCTCATGTAACCGTCAATCCACATCACCATCATGCTTATGTTCTGCTTGTCAGCCAGAAAGTCCTTGCAGGTGATTTTTGCCACATCCTGTTCTGCTGCATGTGCCGCAAAGGGAGCAGCGCCCAACATAAAAACAGTCAGTGCAGCCAACATATACTTTTTCATTACTTCCTCCGTCTTCGATTGATATTTAACCATGACCCCAATTATCCGAAGATATTCGTGCGGTGCTGGGAAATGTCAGCGCCTGGACGCAAAGCCTATTCCAGTGCAGGGCGCCGCGAATCCCTGATGGCCTCAACAACCCGATCAGGCCTACACTTTGGGCAGAGCTCTGCACATCACCTTAATGTTCGATTTTGCCGATTGCTGTTCACCCTTGGGGGTGAATAATGGCGTGGTGCATAAAAAATAATTAGATTTAAGAGGGTTAACGATTCGCAGCCGCAGCGTGGATGCTGCGATAATCCTCTGCTTTGCGCTCGAGCGTCTCCCGGCAGAGCTTTTTCCGGGCAGCGCATTCGACTGCCGTGATGGCTGAACGGACACATCACCCACATGGGTGACAAATTTTTTTGCACAAAGGTCTCTTCGGGTGATACCGTTTTGCGACCAATTGGAGGAAAAAGCTGCTGGAATTCTGCGTCAATGCCGCACGCATTGAAAATCTAGTTATGGAGAACAGTCGATGAAAGATTCCAGCACTCACGTCAGTGGCATGATCTGGGCGGGCTATGTTCTGCTGCTTATTTTTTCTTTTTCACTTTATTGGAGTCTGTTGTTGTGGGCTGGCCTTGGCGCTTTGGCCCTTGGCTATTACCAGCGCCGACAGGCCCGCAAGGGAGCCATGCAGGCAGAATGCGCTCATGCCCAGTGGCAGGTGAATACCGTGTGGCTTGCCTTGGTGCTTGCTCTTGTGGGGATTGGCGGCATCGTCGGGGTGGCTGGATGGATGGGCAATGATCCCGCAGTAATGGCAAAGCTTGATGAACTATCCACCGGGGATCAGCCCCCTTTGGAAATGCTGCGTCAGTTCTGGGCGATTCCGGGCAGCAAGGCTCTGGTTGCCTTTATGTGCGGCTCCACACTCCTGTACCTTGTCTGGACTCTCAAGCGCACGCTGCAGGGGTTTTTGTCCATATGGAAGGGGACAGCGCCTGCCGCGCTTGGCCCTTTGCACTGGGCGGCGCTGTTGTTGGCCGTGCTGATTCAGGTGGGCATTCCGCTGGTGCTTTTGTAAGCGGTGACGCTTATGCGCGGCACTGTGGTTTGCCTTGCTGTTATTTCTGGTTTTCTGGGGACGGCTGGCCCCTCGGCCTGTTTGTGCGCGGCCTCGGTGCCTGCCAGGGATAGCGTATCGTTCGCATCCATGGATCCAATGCGGAATGCCCCTGGCTGGGGAGCGGGGCAGGCCGCCCACTCTCCAGTATGCTCCGCCAAATCGTGCAACAGCATGGAGCAGATTTATGAGCAGGCGCAGCACGGCGATGCCGAGTCCCAGCTCTGGCTTGCCCGGCAGTATGAAAGTGGCTCGCGCGGCCTGTGCAAGGATGACCCTCTGGCTGTGATCTGGCTTAAAAAAGCGGCAGAAGCAGGCCGGGCAGAAGCCCAGTTTGCCTTGGGGATGCGCTGCTTTTTTGGCCTTGGCGTAGCGCAGAATCTTGAACAGGCGGTGTTGCTGTTGCACAAGGCCGCGCAACAGGGGCATGCCGAAGCCCAATACAGGCTTGCAGGCTGTCTTGAGGATGGCTTGGGGGTAAACGCAGACAAGGCCGCAGCCGTGTATTGGTACAGTAAGTCTGCCGCACTTGGTTACCCTCAGGCGCAAAACATGCTCGGCATTCTTTGCAGCAAGGGCATAGGCATGCCGCGCGATGCGCATGCCGCCGCCAACTGGTTTCTGCGGGCGGCGGTACAGGGCTATGCAACCGCCCAGTATAACCTTGCGCGCAGCTATGAGACAGGGGACGGCCTGGACAATGACAGGGAAAAAGCCCTTTACTGGTACGGTAAGGCCGCCCGGCAGGGTGATGCTGACGCGCAGGCCCGTCTTGATGCCTTTTGACTGCTTCGGAAGCCTTTGTTTTCTGGCAGTGTGACCCTGTAACTTTGTTTTCAGCACGATCCTTATGCCGAAAAACAGTATCCGCTACTTCCAATGCGCAGTCTGCGTTTTGCCAATGTTGCTGCTCTTTGCCTGCCCCTATGGAGCCCGTGCTGAAGAAACATGGGCTGTGTACTGGTATCTCTGCGGCAGCAATCTTGAGTCAGAAGACGGCGCGGCCTCTGCCGATCTGGCAGAGCTGCTCAAGGCTCGCCTGCCGGATAATGTAAAGGTGGTCATTCAGACCGGGGGAGCCAGCAAATGGCACAGGCCGGGCATCAGCCCCAAAAATATCGGCCGCTACCTTTACCATAAAGGAAAACTTGAGCCGGTGGCAAAGCTGCCGCAGGCAAGCATGGGGGATGAAAAAACGCTGACCTCCTTTCTTGCCTTTTGCAAAGAAAATTACAGCGCAGATCATCAGGTTTTCATTTTTTGGGATCACGGCGGCGGCAGCATCGGCGGCGTAGCCAATGACGAGAATTATGCATTTGACGCCCTGTCCCTCAAGGAAATCAATAATTCCTTCAAGCAGGTGTATACGGCCTCTGTTGCCCGTCCGCCATTTGAAATCATCGGCTTTGACGCCTGCCTGATGGCTACGCTGGACACAGCCAGCGCTGTAAGCGGGTTTGCCCGTTACATGGTGGCCTCGCAAGAGGTGGAGCCAGCCAATGGCTGGCAGTACACGGAATGGGTGAATGCTCTTGGGGCAAATACCTCCATAAGCCCGGAAGCGTTGGGCAAGGCTATCTGCAATACCTATCTTGACGGCTGCAAAGAGGCGGAGACAGCAGGAAACGCCACTCTTTCGCTTGTTGATCTTGCCAGGATCCCTTTTGTTAATCTTGCCTACAACGCGCTCGGCCTTGAAGCTGTTTCCCTCGCCATGGATGACGACAGCTTTTACGCCGCCTACGGCAGGCAGGCCAAGGCCTCTGAAAATTATGTGAACTCGCGTTCGGAAGGCTACACCAATATGGTGGACCTTGGTTCCCTTGTGCGGCGGCTGAAAACGGCCTTGCCCGAGTTTGCTCCGTATTTTCTGGATGCTCTGGGCGAAGCGGTGGTCTATACGGTTCACGGCCCCTACCGGTCGCCTTCCGGTCTGTCCTGCTACTATCCGTTTGACGGCGGCAAGGCTGGTTTTTCCAGCATGATGCGGGCGGGCAACATCACCACTTTTTTGATTCTGAGCGGGCTTCAACTGGGTTTTCTGGATACGGACAGCGCCGTAAAACACCTTGAACGCATCTCTGCTGATATCTCTGCCGCCCTTGAACGGGAAGAAAACATCCCGGAAGGAACACCGGCCCCTGTCGCACCATTGCCTTTGCCCGCGCCCCAGGCGCAGGGGAGTGCCCAATCCTTGTGGGCGCCCTTGCAATCGGGATTGTCAGCCATCCTTGGCGGGCAGAGTGTTGACGGTCAATCCCCAGGCAGTGTTGCGGCTTTGCTGGGGCAGGCCGCCAGCGCCGTTGTTGCATCGGTGGTTCCCCTGGGGCCGCTGGATATCACCGCGCTTGAGGATTTTGAGGTAACAGTCGGCGATGGCGTCGAGGCGCTGCTCAATCTTGGCCCCGAGCGCGTCAAATTTCTGGATAGCGTACAGTTCTACCTTGCTTACTACAGCATTGAAGACAACCTGATCATGCTGCTGGGCAAGGATGCAGATATGGAAGCTGACTGGGCCGAAGGTGTGTTCAAGGACAATTTTCAGGGAAAGTGGGCAGCCCTGGACGACCACCTGGTGTTCCTTGAGATCACGCATCAGGATGACGGGATAAACCACTATGTTGTGCCCATCAAACTGAACGGAGTGCGCTGCAACCTTATTGTCGTCTATAATTTTGGGGAAAAGGAATACAAAATCCTCGGGGCTCGCCGTGTGCAAGAAGGCGAAATGACCGACAAGGCGCTTATCAGGCTTAAGGCTGGCGACAAGGTGACCACAATCCTTCTCGCCATGCGCATGGACGACGAAGACGGAGAGTTTCAGGAGGTGGAGGTGGATACCTTTACCCTTGGCAAAAAAGTTGTTTTTTCAGATACGGACATGGGCGACGGGCAGTTTATGTTCATGTTTGAAATGACAGATGTGCAGAACAATGCCGCCACATCGCAAATCGTCACCATTGAAGTGAAGGATGGCATGGCCGTTTACAGCAACTGACACGGTCAGCCGCAATGGGCAGTTTTGCAATCTTTCCATGCTGATAAATTTGCCCCAGCGCCAAGCCGCAAAGGGGTTCTTGAGGGTGCGGGCCTTGGGTCGCCGGAGCCGTTTTTCGTCTATTCCCCGTCTGCGCCGCCAACCTTGCCACATGCCGCCGGGATCGGTATTGAACAGGCATGAGTGAATCCAAGAGCAACAACGGTGATTTCCAGGCTATGGACGTGAGCACGGATCGGCTTGACCGGCTTGCGGATTTTTTTAACGAAGTCGGCATGCTGCGGCACACGCCCCGCACTGGTTACGCCTTCCTGGGCACCGGGCAGGAGAACGTGGCCGAGCATTCCTACCGTGTGAGCGTCATGGGCTACGTGCTGGCCCGCATGTGCGACATGGATCCGGCGCGGGTGACGTATCTTTGCCTGTTCCATGATTTGCATGAGGCCCGCACGGGCGATCTGAACTACGTGAACCACCGCTATGCGCAGTGCCAGGCCCGCAAGGCGCTGGAAGACTGCGTGGACGGAACCGGGCTGGAGGATGACGTGCTGCCCCTCTGGGACGAGCTGGCGGAAGAAGCCAGCCGTGAGGCCATTCTGGCGCACGATGCCGACCAGCTTGATCTTATCTGCAACCTCAAGGCCGAACTGGACAAGGGCAATGCCTTTGCCGCCCAGTGGCTGGAAAGCGCGGTAAAGCGTCTGCGCAGCCCTGCGGCGCAGCAGGTGGCAGAGGCTGTGCTGCGTGCGGATCACAACCGCTGGTGGTATGGGCAGGTTGAGCGGGAATGGTGGGTGCGGCGAGGTCGCTAAAAAACTGATTTTCAGGAGTATGAAAGGCCCGAAACCGGGCGGCGCAGTGCCGCGTTATCCGGTCTCGGGCCTTTCTTGATACTTTGCCGGAGAGGAGCAGGGAGGCCTCTTAACTGGCGGCCTGCCTTTTCTCCGCAATACATCCTGCGGTTACATCACCTAGTTGGCGACCACCGTCCCAAGCGGGGCATCGTCAAGCAGGTAGCGGCGCAGGCTTGAAGGCGAACGCCCGTCAAGAATGAGAGCGCGCTGGCAGCCCGCATCCAGAGCGTTGAGGCAGGCTTCCACCTTGGGGATCATACCCCCGGTGATGACTCCGGTCTCGCGCAGCTTCTGGATTTCCTTGCGGTTCAGGCTGGAAATAATTCTTCCGTCAGCATCCAGCACGCCGGGCACATCGGAGATCAGCACAAAATATTCCGCGCCGATGGCCCCTGCCAGCGCGCCTGCGGCGGTGTCGGCATTGATGTTCAGGGCTTCGCCGTCCGGGCCGGAGGCCACAGGGGCCACCACGGGCACAAAACCTCCTCCCAGCAGGCAGCGGGGCAGGGCTGGATCCACAGCTTCCACTGTACCCACCAGGCCGAGCGCGGGATTCTTCACCCTTGCGCGCAACAGCCCGCCGTCGCGGCCTGAAATGCCCGCAGCGCGCACGCCCTGACTTGTAAATTCGTTGACCACGGCCTTGTTCACCTGCCCGCAGAGCACCATTTCAACAGCTTCCATGGTGGCGGCATCGGTAACGCGCAGGCCGTCCACAAAGTGGCTCTCAATATTCAGGCGCTTGAGCAGGGCAGAAATCTGCGGGCCGCCGCCGTGCACCACCACAAGGCCCATGCCCTGTTCGGTAAGCTGCGCAAGGTCTGCGGCAAAGGCCGAACTGAGTTCGGGCTTGTCCATGGCGTGTCCGCCGTATTTGATAACGACTGTAGCGTTTTTCATCTGTTTGATCCTTTGGCCGTCTGGGCCGGAAAGGCTGCTCCGCCTCGTTCGCGCACAGGCGCAGGCGCGGGCCTTTCATCAGTATTGCGTACTTGGTTTACAGTTGGAAGCACTAGCACCCTGTGCGCCGCCCTGCAAGAGTCGCGTGTGACAAGTGCGTGGCGATGCAAATAATTTTTGATTTGTGCCATGCGCAAATTAGTTGGCCTCTGGGCAGCGCCAACCCTCCCCGGCATTGTCTTGGAGTAGCAAAACAGCTATGGATGGTACAATGGAAAACGGGGGAATTATGGCCGCAAAAAACGCTGCAAAAGACGCGTCCCGAAACGAGGACTGGAACAGCGAAGCCTTGGCTGCGGCCAATGTGGGGCTGTGGGTCATTGATATCGACAGAAACACCGGCCATATATCCATGCTTGCCAATCCGGTGACCCTGCGCCTGCTTGGTGCAAGCGAAGAAATGACCCCCGCCCAATGCTTCAACTTCTGGGTGGACAGGGTTGATGCCCGCTCCCGCCCCCATCTTTGGGCCATCCATGACGAATTTATTGCAGACACCGCCATGCACGAGGTGCGCTACCAGTACAACCACCCCACGTGGGGGCTGGTGCCTGTGCGCTGCGGCGGGCGGCGCATCAGCGCCGATCATGATGATGTTGTGCGGGTTGTCGGCTATCATCAGGATATGACGGAGCTGCACGAGGCGCATCAGAGCCTGCGCGAGGGGCTTGTGCGGCTTTCGCTGGCCTGTCGCCTGGGCTGGCTTGGAGTTTTTGAGATAGCGCGTCTCGAAAATTCCGGTCTGGATATTACTGGCAACGATGTTTTTTATGAGCAGTTTGGCATCAATACGGCCTCGAACACGGCGGACAGACTTGAGATCATGGGTTCGCGCATTGTAAGCGAGGATCAGCCCAAGTGGCGCAAACTGTGCAACCCCGCAGGGTGGACGGCTGGCGGGCAGGAGCATCTGGATTTGCGGGTTGCCCACCCGCGCAAGGGCTTGCGCTGGTATGCCCTGGCCTATGAGATTGTGAGCGGGCCGGGAGTGCTGCGCATTGCCGGTTATGTCAGCGATGTGACGGAGGCGCGCCAGCACGAGCGCATCCTGCGCGAGGCCAAGGAGGCCGCTGAAGCCGCCAATGCCGCCAAGAGCATTTTTCTGGCCAACATGAGCCACGAGATACGCACCCCCATGAACGGCATCATGGGCATGGCGCATCTGGTGCTCAACACTCCTCTGAATCCCCAGCAGCGGGATTATGTGGAAAAAATCCATGCAACCTGCGAATCCTTGCTGGATATCATCAACGATCTGCTGGATTTTTCAAAAATTGAGGCCAACCATCTGGAGCTTGAAAATCTGCCTTTTGAGCCGCGCAAGGAACTTGAGTCGGTCATGTCTCTGCTGCGGCCCAAGGTTGGGCACAAGCTCAAGGATTTCAACCTTGAGAGCCGCATGGATCCTCGCGTGCCGGAAGTGCTTTCCGGTGATGCCCTGCGCCTGCGCCAGATTCTCCTGAATCTGGGCGGCAACGCCCTGAAGTTTTCCGAGCGCGGCACGGTGCGCCTGGCCGTGGAGCTGCTGGAGCAAAGTGACGGCAAGGCGCGGCTGGCCTTTATTGTGAGCGATGAAGGCATTGGCATGTCGTCCGATGAACTGGCCCGCGCATTTACGCCTTTTTCGCAGGCGGATACGTCCATCACCCGCAGATTTGGCGGCACTGGGCTTGGTCTCTCCTTATGCCGCCGCCTGATAGCCCTCATGGGCGGGAGCATTTCTGTGCAGAGCGAGCCGGGTCAGGGGAGCGTTTTTCGTGTGGAGCTGCCCTTTGCCATTTGCAGCCAAGACTGCGCGCAGGAGCAGGCGGAAGAAAGCAGCGGGGAGGAAGCCGCATCGCTTCAGGGCCTGCGGGTACTTTTGGCCGAGGACGGCGATATTAACCGCGAGATCATGGAAGTTCTGCTGGAAGACATGGGCATAACCTGCATTTCTGCCGTCAACGGGCAGGAGGCCGTGGAAATCTGGAACCAGCGAAGCGCGGAGATTGATATTGTGCTCATGGATGTGCAGATGCCGGTTATGGACGGCTATTCGGCCACGCGCGCCATCAGGGCCAGCAGCCTGCCGGGGGCCAAGACCGTGCCCATTATCGCCATGACGGCCTATGCCATGCGGGGCGATGCGGAACGCAGCATGCAGGAAGGCATGGACGCGCACCTGACCAAGCCCGTTAACCTTGCCGATCTGCGGCGCACACTCAAACAGTTCAGCCGAGGCCCGGCAGAGTAGAAATGTCTGATGCTCTGCGGGCGGCAGCAGGCTTGCCGAAAGGGGCAAAGCCTCCTGCACTTGCGCAGCGGCTCTTGACACTCAGCCGCCCATGCGCGACCTTCCCCCCAACGCCAGTTTCAAGGAAAGCAACATGACTCAAGTGGTAACCCGATTTGCACCCAGCCCGACAGGGCATCTGCACATAGGCGGCGCACGTACCGCCATTTTTTGCTGGCTTCTGGCCCGCCACTCCGGCGGACGTTTTCACCTGCGCATTGAAGACACTGATTTGCTGCGCTCCAAGCAGGAATATACCGATTCCATCCTGGCCTCCATGCGCTGGCTTGGGCTGGACTGGGACGGCGAACTGACCTACCAGACCCAGCGGGCCGATGTGTACAACCGCTATGTGGACAAGCTGCTGGAAACAGGCCACGCCTACTGGTGCTCCTGCACGCCGGAAGAAGTGGAAGCCATGCGCGAAGAAGCCCGCCAGAACGGCCTCAAGCCGCGCTATAACGGGCGCTGCCGCGAACGGAATCTCGGCCCCGGCGAGGGCCATTGCGTGCGCCTCAAGGCGCCTGTGGCGGGCAAGGTGGTTTTTGACGATCTGGTGAAGGGCAAGATAGCCGTGGATGTCACCGAGCTGGACGACATGGTTATCCGCCGCGCTGACGGCATGCCCACCTACAATATGGCCGTGGTGGTGGACGACTACGAAATGGGCATCACCCATGTTGTTCGCGGCGACGACCACGTTTCCAACACGCCGCGCCAGATTCTTATTTATGAAGCTCTGGGCCTGCCCGTGCCGCGCTTTGGGCATGTGCCCATGATTCTTGGCCCGGATCGGCAAAAGCTCTCCAAGCGCCACGGCGCGCGGGCGGTCATTGAGTATCAGCAGGACGGCCTGCTGCCGCAGGCTCTGGTGAACTACCTGGTGCGGCTTGGCTGGTCGCACGGCAATCAGGAGCTGTTCACCAAGGAAGAACTGATCGAATATTTTGACGGCACCAACCTGAACCCTGCCGCCGCGGCCTTTGACCCGGCCAAGCTGGAATGGTGCAATGCCCATTTTATGCGCGAGCTGCCCCTGCCCGAACTGGCGGCGCTGGTTGCCCCCTTTGTGGAAGAGGCCGGGCTTGGCGCATTGCCGCAGGAAAAGCTTGAGCCACTGTGCGTCATGTTCCGCGAGCGGGCCAACAACCTCAAGGCGCTGGGCGAGGCCTTCCGCCCGCTGGTGGTGCCTGCCGCAGAACTCAGCTATGTGGAAAAGGACACGGCCAAGCATTTTACCGATGCGGGCAAGGCACATTTGCAGGCCCTCTCGGCTGTTTTTGCCGCTTGCGAGCCTTTTACCGCTGAAGCCCTTGAGGCCGCGCTCAACGCCTATGTGGCCGACAACGGGCTGAAGTTCAAGGAAGTGGCCCCGCCCCTGCGCACGGCCCTCATGGGCTTTATGGGCGGTTCGCACCTCAATGAAATCATGGCCTTTCTGGGCAAGCAGGAAACCCTTGCCCGGCTGCAACGGGCTATGGGCTAACAGGCGTGTTATAGTCAAAAACTCGCGCAACGGGCAGTTTTGCCACAAGTGCCCGGGTTGATTTGAGCGGCGAGGGTATCCGGTTTTTTACTGCCGGATACCCTCGTGCAGCAGAATGGGCGTATGTTACCCCCAGGCTGGGCCTTCCGCATTGCCCCCATGCACTGGAGTGTCTGAGCCAGGTCGCCTGAAGCGGACGCTTCTTCTGAAACGGCAAGCTTGCGCATCCGCGCTGGTATCGAGATTGCATGCAAGGGAAGGTGGAAAAGAGTGCCTTTGCGGCCTTGCGTCTTTTCAGGGGGGGATAATGCCGGATCTACAGGGCGAGGATGTTGCGGGCGCGCCATGCCCGAGCCATAGCAGCAGACCGCTGGTGTCTTTTTTTGCGGCAGGCCGCAATGTGCAGGAGTATGTGGAGCAGGCCATGCGCTCCATGCTCGACCAGACGGTTGACGATTTTGAATTGCTCATGCTGGATGATGGCTCCACCGACAAAACCTACGACGTCATGATGGGCGTGCAGGACCCGCGCGTGCAGGTTTTGCGCAATATGGAGGGGCAGGGCATCGCGCGCAGCCTCAACCGGCTTATGTCCCAGTGCCGGGGGCGGTACTGGGCGCATATGGATGCGGACGACATCTGCGCTCCACAGCGCCTGGAAAAGCAGCTTCAGATCATGCAGGCAAACCCCGATATTGGTATCTGTGGGTGCCATTTTGTGGCGTTTTTGCCATCCGGTGAGGGCGGGCTTATCAGGCTGCCTCTTGATTCAGAAAGCATCAAGGCCAACTTGCTTTTCAAAGCGCCGATGGCGCATCCTTTTGTGACCTTTGACGGGGATCTTTTTTCCCGCCTCGGCATACAGTACTCTGAAAAAATGGTCTGCGCTCTGGATTACGAGCTTTACCTCAGGATATTTCTGCGTCATCCGCAGATGGCTTTTGCCAATGTGGATGACGTGCTCGGGTTTTATCGCAGGCATGACGCCCAGATTTCCACGGCGCGCAGCACAGAGCAGGCGCAGTATGCCTTCAGGGCGCAGATGCAGGTGTTCCAGGCATTGGGCGTTGCGCCTGGTAACCGCCTGATGATGCATCACCGCCATCTGTATGGCGGCGCCCCCGTTGAAACCGCTGAAGATATGTCTGGGCTTGTGGATTGGGCTGTCACCCTGCGCATGGCCAACGCAACCAGAAAACTTTTTTCGCCTGATCTGTTCAATGCCCTGTTGTATGGTCGGCTTGAGGCCGCCATGCAGCGCAGTCCGCATCTGGCGCAGCCCCACCT
Organism: Desulfovibrio desulfopostgatei; assembly: GCF_053570645.1. NCBI lineage: Bacteria > Pseudomonadati > Thermodesulfobacteriota > Desulfovibrionia > Desulfovibrionales > Desulfovibrionaceae > Desulfovibrio > Desulfovibrio desulfopostgatei. Next base: position 244,268 of record NZ_JBRBQS010000002.1, read on the forward strand.
GTGGCGGCTGCAAAAGTGGAATTGTCAGCAATGACGGGGGCTGCACCGATGGAACTCACGGGTCAGAACAGGGCATGGCGCCTGCCGCAACCGTGCGCAGTGAGGTATTAGATGGATACCACTCTTCCTACCCAGGAAAGTTTGCAGCCCCAGATGAGCGAAGCCGAAGTGGCCCTCATGGACAAATATACGCCGGATGGCTGCATTCTCGAATTCGGGGCTGGCGGAAGCTCGGCCTTTTTTGCAAAAAAAGGCGTACGGCAGCTGATCAGCGTTGAATCTGACCGGGAGTGGATAAACCGCATGCTGCTGGGCAACAGCACCCTGCGGGAATGGGCCAAGGCGCGGCGCTGGTGTCCCTTTCATGTAGAGATAGGGACAACGGGCGAATGGGGGTTTCCCCTGTCGCATGAGCCTGTCGTGGCGTGGCTTAACTACCATCAGGCCATATGGGATGCCGTTGACGCCTCAAAGCTGGATTTTGTGCTTGTGGACGGACGGTTCCGGGTTGCCTGCGCCTTGCAGCTGCTGCTGCGCACCAGGGAAAAAACGCCGCTGATCATGGTGCACGATTTTACGCCCCGTGAGTATTACCATGTGCTGCTTGAGTATTTTGATGTGGTTGAAGAGGCCGATACCGCCGTCATTCTGGAGCGCAAGACGCCAGTATCCTTTGCAGAAGTGGCTCTATGCGTGCAGCGGCATCAGTTTGACAACCGGTAGGCCTGCGCAGAACTGCTTTTGGGCCGACACCGTTTGGGGAAGGCGACCTGTCGGTATGGCAGGGCTGATAGCTCTTTTTTTGACCGCATCCTTGCTTATGCCCGCAACTCACAGTGATTGCGCATAAAGGAGCCGCAATGTCTTTTTCGATCGATGTAGCCGCTATCCAGCGTATGGCACTTGTGAAGGTGGACGGTGGCCTGGGCAGTCAGATGTGGCAATACGCCCTTTCGTTGGCGGTGGGGAAAGGCAGTTCCTTTACGGTAAAACATGATTTGTCCTGGTTTCGCCATTACGCCAAAGATATACGCGGGGTCGAAAACAGGTTTTTTATCCTAAACAGCGTTTTTACCAATATCAATCTGCGCTTGCCTTCTGAAAACGAACGCCTGTTCTTTCATATTGCTCTCAATCGGTATCCCGACAGCATTTGCAATTTTGATCCTGACATACTTGCCCTGAAGCAGCCCACCTACCTCGGCGGCTATTATGTCAATGCACAGTATGTAACCAGCGCGGAAAAAGAAATTCGCGAGGCCTATGTCTTTGCGCCAGCGGTGGAAGAGAGCAACCTGGACATGCTGCAAGCCATACATGCCGCGCCAATGCCGGTAGCCGTGCACGTACGGCGCGGCGACTACATCGGCTCGATGCATGAGGTTCTTACTCCACGGTATTTTGAACGCGCCTTCAAAATTTTGGCAGCGGCGTTGCAGCCAAAGCCAACTTTTTTTGTGTTTTCCAACGGCATGGAGTGGGCAAAAAAAGCCTTCGCCGGTCTTCCCTACGATTTTGTTTACGTGGATGCCAACGACAACGACAATGTCGCAGGGGATCTTTTTTTGATGACGCAGTGTAAACACTTCATCATCTCAAATTCTTCGCTGAGCTGGTGGGGGGCCTGGCTTTCGCAGCGGGCGGAGAATAAAACCGTCATCATGCCCAGCAAGTGGCGTGGCGGCAAAAGCCCCATCCCGGGCGAATGCATGCGAGTGGAAGGCTGGCATATGTGCCCGGTAGAATAACGCGGCGCGCACCCTGCTTTTTGCATTTTTGCGGCAACGATCAGCGATACTGGGGGATATGTGAAAAGTGAAGAAATGGCGCTGAAAGAACAGTTTCTTCTGCGGTTTCTGGAAGTGGCGGAGCAGTTGCAAGATGGCGGGCGTTTCCTCTGCTGCAAGGAAGATCTGCACCCCTGTCTGAATGATGCGCAGGGCACAACCCCCTTTGACGCCCATTATATCTACCATACGGCGTGGGCGGCACGCGTTCTTGCACGCACGCGGCCCGCAAGCCATATAGACATTTCTTCGAGCCTCTATTTTGTGTCTATCGCGTCGGCCTTTGTGCCCATCACGTTTTACGACTATCGCCCCGCCCCCCTTACCCTTGGCAACCTGCGCTGCAAACGGGCCGACCTCACCAGCCTCCCCTTTGCTGACGAAAGTGTGGATTCCCTGTCGTGCATGCACGTTGTGGAGCATATTGGCCTTGAGCGCTACGGCGATCCTTTTTCTCCGCAGGGGGATATTGCGGCCATGCGCGAACTGGCGCGTGTTCTTGGCAGGGGAGGGCGTCTGCTCTTTGCTGTTCCCATTGGCGGGGTGGCAAAAATTCACTACAACGCTCACCGCATCTACACATACAGCGCGGTCCTGGAGGCCTTTGGCTCCCTGTATCTTGAGGAATTTGCCCTTGTCACCGACAGGGGAGAATTTATTGCGCACGGTTCAGAAGCGGAAGCGCAGCAACAGAAGTACGGCTGCGGTTGCTTTCTTTTCAGAAAACAGAAGTAGCCTGCCTGCCGCCTGAACTGCTGGAGGGGGATGGCCGCGTCAATGGGGCCTTCTGCACTGGCAGTGTTTTGGGGTAGGGACGACAGGAGAAGCCGGGCGACTTGCTTTGGATTTTGTCAGGGGCTTACTGGTACAAGGGGCTCATGGAGCGCAGCAGGTTGATGAACAGGCTGTCCAGCCCCTGCACAAAGGATGCGATGCGGTCAGACATGATGACCATGAGCAGCCCCAGAAAGAAAAAGCCCACCATCACCTTGATGGGGAACCCAAATTCCATGATGGGTATCTGCGGCGAGGTGCGGGCCATGAGGCCCAGCGATACTTCAACCATGAACAGGGCCACCATGACCGGGGCTGCGATCTGCAAGGCCAGCACAAACATCTGCGAGGCCAGATACAGAATCTGGCGCAGCACCACTGGCCCGATAAACAGCCCTCCCGGCGGCACCAGGTCAAATGACGCCGCAAATCCCTTGATCATATACAGATGCCCGTCAAGGCTCAGAAAAACGAGCAGGGACACCATCCACAGAAAAAATGCCGTGACGCCCGTCTGGTTGCCGGTGAGCGGATCGGCAAAGTTGATCATGGTAAAGCCCATCTGAAAGCCCAGTAGTTCACCACCCGCCTGAATGCCCATAAACAGAAAATTGACGGCCATGCCAAGTACCAGACCCAGCACCATCTCTCCCAGCATCATGAGCGCCACGTCAAAGGGATGCGCAGGCAATGCGGCGGCTGGGAGCGTGAGGTGCGGCCATACGCCCAGGCAAAAAACAATGGTTATGGCCGCCTTGACCTGCGTGGGGATGTTGTTGGTGGAAAATACGGGCAGCATGAACATGACGATGCTCACGCGCATCATGGTGAGCAGCAGGCTGAGCACACTGGCCGGATCGTAGTTATAAACATCCATATAGTAAGTTTTGCAAAAAGGTTGCCAAGTATTTCGTCACGCTTGTGACGCCCAAGGGCAGAAGGGCGAAATGTTTGGAGCGGCAAGCCTGAAATGGCTGCCACGCGATACCAGTATCGAACGGTTCCCGGTATGGTTTGCTTGATGCGTTCTGCCCTGGGTAGTACTGTGACGCAACTACTATCACTGCCGCAAGGGGACATTATGGCCATTCCCACATCACGCACGCAAAGCGAGGCCACTGTCTGCATAGAAACAGCGCTCTGCACTGGCTGCGGCCAGTGCGTGGCCGTGTGCAAGGATTTTGGTCTGCGGCTTGAAGGGGGCAAGGCCTGCCTTGCCCCCCAACCGCTTTTTGGCTGCGTGGGCTGTGCCCATTGCATGGCTGTTTGCCCTGCCGGGGCCATAACCGTGCGTGGCCGGGCGTTGGCCCCGGAAGATCTGTTTGCCCTGCCGCCCCTGAGCAGCTCCGCGAGTTTTGATGCCTATTACGCCCTGTTGCGGCGGCGCAGAAGCGTGCGCGAATTTATGCCCGCCGAGGTTGAGCCGGAGCTGGTTGAGCGCATCCTTGACGCGGCCCGCACCGCGCCCACCGGAGTGCCACCTTCGGACGTCAATGTGCTTGTGCTGGACAGCCGGGAGAAAAACCGCGCCTTCACCAGTGATTTTTGCGCACACCTCAAAACCCTTGGCTGGCTCACTGCCCCCTGGTTTCTTGCGCTCATGCGCCCATTCTGGAGCAAGGCCAATGACGGGCTGTTCCGCAATTTTGTGCGACCTGCGCTGGCGGCGTTCACATCTTCAATGGATGCGGGAATAAATATCGTTACCTATGACGCGCCTCTGGCCATGTATTTTTATGGTTCGCCCTGGGCAGACCCCGCTGATCCGCTGGTGGCCGCATCCCTTGCCATGCTGGCTGGCGAGGCCCTGGGCCTTGGCACCTGCATGATAGGTTCCATCCACCCTTTGTTGCAGTGGGGCGGCAGCGCTGCGCGTTTTCGCAAACGGCATGGCATCCGCTGCAAAAGCCGCGAGGGCGTGGTGGTGCTGTTTGGATATCCGAGCGTCCACTATGGCAAAGGTATTGAACGCAGTTTTGCCTCGGTGCACAGGGCATAGACATCATTTATATAAAAAAGCGCCGCAGGATACGTTCCTGCGGCGCTGGCAAATCTGATCTGAGCTGGTTGGAGCAAGGTTGCTCCGGCCCTTTATTTGTTCAGTTTTTCGGAAATAACTTCGCGTATGATCTTGTTCAGGCCGGGGAGGTCAGGCTTGGAAACCTGCCTGTCTGCCCCTACCTTTACGCCCTTTTCATACAGCGCATCGGTGATGAGCGAGGAGAACAGGATGATGGGCAGCGTGCTGAGGCCGGGAGTTTCACGGATTTTTGCCGTGAGCATGTGCCCGTCCATTTCCGGCATTTCAATGTCGGAAATAACCAGATGCACCACATCCGTAAGTTCCTTGCCCTTGGCCTGGGCTTCCTCACGGGTGTGCATCAAAAAATCCCAAGCGGCGCGCCCACTGCCCACAGCCGTGACCTGAAAACCGGATTTTTCCAGCGACGACTGCATGACATTGCGCAGCGAGCTTGAATCGTCAGCCACCAGCAGGTGGAACTGCCCGGCGCCTTCCACGGGGGTGGTGTCCACCTCAACCTGCGACATGTCCAGGGTGCTGTCGAGGCTGGCGAGGATTTTTTCCATGTCCAGAATAAAAAGCACGCGATCCTGAATACGCAGAACGCCCGTGATGCTTTCGCGCGAATATGTCTGCACATACTGGTTCGGCGGTTCAATGCGATCCCAGGTCATGCGGTGGATGCTGGTGACGGAGGAGACCATAAACGCCGCCTGCACGCCGCTGAATTCGGTGACAATGACCTTGGTGTTTTCTTCCGTGGCCATTTCTTTGCCCAGCCATGCGGCAAGGTTCAATATGGGCAGCACCCTGCCGCGCAGATTGAACGTGCCAAGTACTGAAGGGTCGCACTTGCTGGGCACACTGGTGATATTGGGCAGGCGGATGATTTCAAGCACCTTGGCAACGTTGATGCCGTAATGCCCGCTGTAAACCTTGCCGTCCGGCTGCTTTTCATCAATGATAAATTCAATAATTTCAAGTTCGTTATTGCTAACGTTCAGCAAGCTGTTTTGCGACATGGCTTTCCATCCTGTGCTGCGGAAGGCGTGGCTTTCCACCGATATCGTGTGCTCCGTTTACGGGAACTGCTGTTGAGATGTATCGGCAGGATATGTATTCCCTTAAGGCCTATGTTCAAAAACCTATTTGCGCCCCTTCGCGGGCTTGGCGGCCTTGGGCGGTTCGCGCCGGGGGCAGAAGCTCAGCATTTCGCATGTGTCGCACAGGGGTTTGCGCGCATCGCACACTTCGCGCCCAAACCAGACCATGCGGTGGTTCACGTCGCCCCATTCCTCGCGCGGAAAAAGTTTCATGAGGTCGCGCTCAATCGGTATGGGATCGGTTTCGTCCGTCAGCCCCAGGCGGTAGGCGATGCGCTTCACATGCGTATCAACCGCAAGGCCCTCGTTGATGCCGTATGCGCCAAACAGCACCACATTGGCTGTTTTGCGGGCAACGCCGGGGATGGTGACGAGGTCTTCAATGCTTTTGGGAATCTGCCCGTCAAAAACATCACGCACACGCCGCGCCGCGCCCAACAGGTTTTTGGCCTTGCTGTGAAAAAATCCTGTGGGCCGGATAACGCTTTCCAGTTCTTCCAGCGGGGCCTCTGCCAGAGCGGCAGGGGTGGGCCAGCGGCGGAACAGCTCCGGCGTAACAGTATTCACCCTGGCATCTGTGCACTGCGCCGCCAGCACTGTGGCTACCAGCAGTTCCCATGCATTTTGGGCGTCCAGATGAGTGCGCGGGTGTGGATAGCGTTTTTGCAGGGCGGCAAGAACGTTCCGGGCCGTTGCCTGTGGGGATGATTTTACGCTCATGTCTCTTTATGCCACAGCGAGCGCATGCCCGCAAGCAAGGGCGCAGGCTGTGAGCGTGGCATAACTCTCTGCAATGGAGCCAGTCCCGCCTCCGTTTGGCTACAGTATCGCGCCCTGGGTGCAGGGTTTGTTTTTTTTTCGGCTACGTGTAGCATGCCTTCATGGAACACGGGGAAAACAGCAAGGTTTTTCTGGTCTATATGACCACGCCAACCCAGGAGGAGGCGCTGACGCTCGCGCGCGAGCTGGTGCGTATGCGGCTGGCCGCCGGGGTCAACATCGTGCCCGGCGCGCAGTCGGTTTACCGCTGGAAGGGCGAGGTGCACGAAGCCGGGGAATGCCTGCTGGTGGCCCAGGTGAGCGAAGCCGCATTGCCGGATTTTATGGCAAAGGCGCGCGCACTGCACAGTTATGAAGTTCCCTGCGTGGTCGCCATGCCCATTGCAGACGGCCATCAGCCTTTTTTGCGCTGGATTACAGAAAACAGTCTGCCGCCCACGGCCTGACCAACCTTCATCCGTCACGTCATCAAGAGGAAACTATGTCCATCTATGTTTCAGGATCACTGGCTTTTGACCGCATCATGACCTTCCCTGGCAGTTTTCAGGATCACATCCTGATGGACAAGCTGCACATGATCAACGTGAGCTTCATGGTGGACGGCATGGATGAACGGCGCGGCGGTTGCGCGGGCAATATTGCCTATTCTCTGGCCCTGCTTGGCGAAAAGCCCACCATTGTTGCCGCCGCTGGGCGCGACTTTGGCCCTTACGCCATTGTGCTGGAAAATATGGGGCTGCCTCTGGAAGGTATCCGCCGGGCGGAAGAAATCTTTACCGCCCTGTGCTACATCACCACCGATCTCAACAGCAACCAGATCACCGGTTTTTACCCCGGCGCCATGAGCCTCCCTGCCGATTACAGCTTCCCCGCCATTGATGCGGACAAGGACATTGCCATCATCTCCCCCGGCAATGTGGAAGACATGCGCCGCCTGCCGGGATTTTACCGCGAAAAGGGCGTTCCCTATATTTTCGACCCCGGCCAGCAGTTGCCCGTGCTCACCGGCAACGATCTGCTGGCGGCCATTGAAGGCTCCTTTGCCTGCATCACCAATGACTACGAACTGAACATGATCTGCAAGGCCACGGGCAAGAGCGAAGACGAACTGGTGGGCCGCACCCTGTGGCTTGTTACCACGCTCGGCGCGGACGGCGCGCTGGTGCGCGGTGCAGATGGCACGGAAACGCGCATTCCCTCCGTGCCGCCGCGTCAGGTTCTCGACCCCACAGGCGCGGGCGACGCGCACCGCGCAGGCCTGCTCAAGGGCCTGCTGCACGGGCTTGCCATGCCCGAGGCCGCCAAGCTCGGCTCTGTGAGCGCCAGCTTCTGCCTTGAAAAAATGGGCACGCAGGAACACGAGTATTCGCCTGAAGTTTTCCGTCAGCGTTACGAGGCCGTGTTCGGCCCCCTGCCCGAAGGCATTCTGGCTTAAGCGACAGGCCGCCCCTGCGGCAGATAATTTTAACGGGTTGTAAGCCGGGAGCAAACCATGCAGAACAAGCTTCCTGATGGCATACGGGTTCTGTTTGTGGCTGGTTTCGGCCCGGTGGTGGCCGACCCGGACGCAAGCGGAAAGCTCTACAGAAAGGTGCTGGGCCTGCCCCTGCGCCATGAAGAAGGTTACGAAGGCTATTGGCATTCCCAGTGTCTGGAGGGCGTAAAACACTTCGCCCTCTGGCCGCTGGAAAAGGCCGCGCTCTCCTGCTTTGGCGAGGAGGTCTGGCCGGAGCGTCTGCCTGTGCCGCAGGCCTGGCTAGAGCTTGATGTGGAAGATATTGTTTCCGCCACGCGCATTCTTGAGCAGAACGGCTATGAGCTGCTTCTCCGGCTGAAGGAAGAACCCTGGGGGCAAACCGTCACCAGATTCCTCAGCCCAGAGGGCATACTCATGGCTGTTACGCACACGCCTTTTTTGCGCGAGGCGTCTTCGGCGGAGGAAACGGCCTGAGCAGGGAGGCGGCATGTACTACATTGCGCTGGTGGTATTTGCGGGCTGCATTGTGGCCCTGCAACCGCCCATCAATGCGGCCTTGAGCCGCACGGTGGGGCTGCTGGAAAGCGGGCTTATTTCCTTTGCCATAGGCGCGGTTTTTTTGGCTGTCCCGGTTCTGCTGATGGGGCGGGGCAGTGTGGTCCGCGTAATTGAAACCCCTGTATGGCAGTGGGCTGGCGGGGTGTTGGGCGCGTTCATGGTTGTGAGCACCACCCTGGCCGCGCCGCGTATTGGCGTGCTGGCTACGCTGGTCGCCATGATTTTTGGCAACCTTGTTATGGCGGCCATCATCGACCACAACGGCTGGTTCGGCCTTAATGTCCTTCCTTTTGACTGGCGCAGAATGCTTGGTCTGGTGTTGGTGCTGGCGGGCATCGTCCTTGTGGTGCGCCGCTGATAATGCCTGCGGCGAACGGAAGAATCCCCGCGTTGCAGCAAAAATAAGGGAAAGAAATGCGCGTTGATGCAGTGCGGGAGTTTTTGGCCCGCCACGGTCTTGAAGAGGCATATCGGGAGTTTGAAGTTTCTAGCGCCACAGTTGATCTGGCGGCTCAGGCCATTGGCTGCGAGCCGGGGCGCATTGCCAAGAGCCTGTCCATCAGCGTCAACGATGCCCCGCTGGTGCTGGTGGTCATGGGCACGGCCAGGCTGGACAACCGCAAGTTCAAGGACTCCTTTCACGCCAAGGCCCGTTTTATCAAGCCCGAAGATCTGGAGGCCCAGGTGGGGCATCCTATGGGCGGCGTCTGCCCCTTTGCCCTGCCCGAGGGCGTTGCCGTGTATCTGGACGAAAGCCTCAGGCGTTATGATCCCGTGTATCCGGCTGCGGGCGCGCCCAACAATGCTGCCAAGCTCACCCTGGCGGAGCTGGAGCGGGTCACGGGCGGCGTGTGGGTGGACGTGTGCAAGAACGAAGAATCCTGATTTTTTTTGCTGATGCGCCCGTAGGATAATACTGCGTTGCGGCACGGGCCGTGCGTGAACCTGCGGGCGCTGTGTTTTTGACGCGCCCTGCGGGCGGGCGATTATCTGCGGCTTGTTGCCTCAGAGCGCCCGCGATGTGCTGGCTTTTTGGCCCTACTGCCCAAAACCGCCGCGCCGTCTGTGGCATCCGCCCACGCCGCAGCGTGCGCCGTGCCCGTCGCACAGTTCATAATCCCCGCCTTCAATGCGCAGCAGCTTGCCGTTCACCAGCGAGTCTGCCAGTTTTTTGCGCGCTTCCGCATAGATGCTCTGCACGGTGGTGCGGGCAATGCGCATTTTTTCTGCGCAGGCCTCCTGATTCATGCCCTCAAGATCAATGAGGCGCACGGCCTCATATTCGTCCACGGTCATGATGACTTCCTGTTGCGCCTGCGGGGCGCTCTGCCCAAAGCCCGGCAGCGGCCCAAAATTGCGGTTTTCCGGCAGGCAGCAGACTTTGCGCCATTTTTTTGGTCTTGGCATGCAATCCTCTTTGGGCCGTCCGGCAATGCGCTCTCAGGATGCGCACACTGACCGGGCGGCCTTGCTCATTCATATGCGGACACTTTAGCCGTTATTGCCCGCCGCGTCACTGCCTGCCGCAGGGCCTGCGCCGCAGCTTTCGGCCTGACCTGCGGGGCCGTTGCCCTGCTGCATACCACGGCCCATGCCGCGACCCATACCACGCCCTTCGCCGCGGCCCATGCCTGCTTCCTGCCCGTTCATGGCGCAGTTGCCGCCCCTGTTGCCGTGTCGTTGTCCGTGGCGGCAGCAGCGGCCTTGCCCTGTGCCCTGTCCCATGCCTCGGCCCATATTCTGGCTTGCGTCCATTCCCTGACCTGCTGTCTGGCCTGCATCAGGCGTAGCGCCCATTCCGCGCCCAGCCGCGTTGGCAGCCTTGCCGCACTTGCCCATACCGCGCCCTGTGCGCGAACCCTTGCCCTCCGGCCCTGTGTGATCGAAACGAGGCATATTGTCCTCCTTGAGTTGTTGTTATTGACATATGTCATAAACAGGAGTATGTGTGTTTACGACATATGTCAATAACAAAAAATCAGGCAAGGCCAATTTGTCTGAAAAAAATGCTTCTGAAAGCAGTTCATCTTGAGAGGGCAAAGAATCATGAGTGATTGCAATCATCAGTGCGGTTCCTGCGGCGAGCAGTGCGACGAGCGCAGCGAGGGGCAGGAGGCGCAGGTGGATTTTCGCGTCAAACCACACCCAAAAAGCCGCATTGGAAAGGTTATAGGTGTTGTCAGCGGCAAGGGCGGCGTGGGCAAGTCGCTGATCACATCCCTGCTGGCGGTAGCTTTGACTAAACAGGGCAAACACTGCGCCATTCTGGATGCCGACATCACCGGCCCTTCCATTCCACGTGTGTTCGGCCTGACGGGCAAGGCCCATGTTGAGGGCGACGGCCTTGTGCCCGAGCGCAGCAAGGGCGGGGTGGACATCATGTCCATGAACCTGCTGCTGCCCGGCGATTCCGATGCCGTGCTCTGGCGCGGCCCCATCATTGCCGGCGCGGTCAAGCAGTTCTGGTCGGATGTGGTCTGGCGCGATGTGGACTACATGTTTGTGGACATGCCTCCAGGAACGGGCGATGTGCCGCTGACCGTGTTCCAGTCCCTGCCGGTGGACGGCATTGTGGTTGTGACCTCGCCGCAGGAGCTGGTGAGCATGATCGTGCAGAAAGCCATTGATATGGCGCGCCAGATGGATATTCCCATCCTTGGGCTGGTGGAGAACTACTCGTACTTCAACTGCCCGGATAACAACAAGGAATACAAGATATTCGGCGAGAGTCACATTGATGCCGTAGCCCAGCGGCACGGCCTGAAGGTGCTTGCCCGCCTGCCCATTGACCCTGCCCTTGCACAGGCCTGTGACAAGGGCGCCATCGAGGATGTTGACCAGCACTTTATGGACGGTGCATTGGCCGTGATTTCGCGCATGTAGGATCGCGTACAGCGTAGCGCCTGTGGGGCGTCTGTTGCGCATGGCCGCAAGGTGTGGGAGCCGTTGCACGGTTGGCCCCGCCTTGCGGCCATGCGTGTTTGCTGAATACGTAAAAAAGGGAGTATCTTTACCTTTGTTGCCATGTGTGCCTATGCTTGCCCAAACCAAGGAGCAACCATGCGTACATACCAACAGTTCATCAACGGCAAATTGGTTTCCCCTACAAGCTTTGCAATGATTGAGGTGGAGAATCCCTCCTCCGGCAAAATAATGGCCCAGACGCCCAACGGCGGGCGTGAGGACGGGCTGGCGGCACTGGCAGCCGCACACAGGGCACAGGATGCCTGGGCGGCGCTTCCGGCGGTGGCCCGTGCCGGATACCTTAAAAAAATGGCGGACCTCATCCGCAAGCACAGGCTGGAACTTGGCCGCATCCTCGCTGAGGAGCAGGCCAAAACCCATCCTCTGGCACAGGTCGAGATCGACCTCACCGCTGAGTATTTTGACTACTATGCCGGATGGGCGCGCATCTACGAGGGCGAGATCATCCAGAGCGATCGCCCGCGCGAAAATATCCTGCTGTACCGCAAGCCCATTGGCGTTGTGGTGGGCATCTGCCCGTGGAACTTCCCCTTCTTTGTCATGGCGCGCAAGGTCGCCCCCTCGCTGCTTGTGGGCTGCACCACGGTTATCAAGCCAAGCAGTATTGCCCCGGCCACGGTCATGCATTTTGCCAGCCTGCTTACGGAGCTGGACTTGCCCGCTGGCGTGGTAAACTTTGTTACGGGCGGCGGCAGCACCCTGGGCGAGGCCCTTTCTTCCAGCTCCATGACAGACATGGTCAGCCTGACAGGCAGCGTGGAGGCCGGGCAGCGCATCATTGCCGCTGGCGCGCAGAACATCACCAAGGTTTCGCTGGAACTGGGCGGCAAGGCCCCGGCCATTGTCTGCGCCGATGCGGACATGGATCTGGCGGTCAAGGCCGTTACTGCCTCGCGCACGGTGTTCAGCGGGCAGGTGTGCAATTGCGCGGAACGCCTCTACGTGCACGAAAGCGTGGCCGACATGTTCGCCGAAAAACTGGCTGCTGCCTTCGCCGCCGTGCGGCTGGGCAATCCCTTTGACGATCCGGCCCCGGACATGTGCAGCCAGATCAGCGCCGAGCATCTTGAAAAGATCAGCGGCATGGTCAAGCGCGCGGAAGCCGACGGTGCGGAAGCCGTTGTCGGCGGCGCGCCCGCCGACCGCGATTCCGGCTACTTCTATACGCCCACCTTGCTGCGCAACTGCCGACAGGATATGGAAATCGTGCGTAACGAAGTGTTTGGCCCCGTGCTGCCCATGATGACCTTCCACGATCTGGATGAAGCCCTGGCCCTTGCCAACGACTGCGACTACGGCCTGACCTCCTCCATCTACACCACCAACGTATCCACGGCCATGGAAGCGGTGAACCGCCTGAAGTTTGGCGAGACCTACGTGAACCGCGAAAACTTCGAGGCCATGCAGGGCTTCCATGCTGGCTGGCGCAAGTCGGGCATTGGCGGCGCGGACGGCAAGCACGGCCTTATGGAATATCTCCAGACTCATGTGGCCTATATTCAATATTAACAAATAATTGCAGACATGCTAAAACAAACGAGGCCCCTCAGTGAGGGGCCTCGTTTTCATATCAGGGGGGCGGGCGTTGTTTACTTGGTAAACAGAATCAGCGCCACCATCTTGAGATCCGTGGAGCCGGTATTGAGCAGGCCGTGGCTTTCGCCATCGTTGCATACGGTCACATCGCCAGCCTTGACGGGGGCTTCAACGCCGTTGTCGTTGTACATGCCTTCGCCTTCAAGGATGTAGTATATCTCGATTTCGCCGTTGTGCTTGTGGTTGCCCACGGCACAGCCGGGCTTGAGGGTACCGATGTTGAACAGACGGCCTTTGCCGGCCAGCCCGTTCTCATTGACGATCTTGGTAAAGTGGACGGCGCCCGGTCCGCCAAAAAGTTCCTTTTCAAAGCATTCCAGAGCGTCAGCGCGGTTGATCATGGTGTTCTCCTGTGGTTCGGGCGCGGATGCGCCGGTTAAAACTGGGCTGCAAGAGCGCGTTTCCCTGCTTTGCAAGGCCCGCCCGCAATGCCCGCGTGATAACCGGGCATTGCGGCGGCGATCATTCGCGCGGAAAGCGCTTAGTTGTTGTTCTCGTCATCGTCCCCGTCATCGGGGGCAGCGGCTGGCGCATTTTTGGCCTCCGGCTTGCCTTTGGCCCCGGCAGGCAGCACCTTGTGCGGACGGCGCGGCGCGCGTCTTTTACTTGCGCGCGGCTTGGTCGGCGGTTGGGGGGCCCTTGTGCGAGGCGGCAGTTCCTTGATGTTCACATCAAGCTGCGGGAAGGCGATTTCAATGCGCTGTTCGCGGAATTCGCGTTCGATTTCCACGCGAATGTCCGAGGCTGTGGAAACAGACACGTCATAATCCCGCACCCAGAACCTCAGACTGAAATCAAGCGTACTGGCCCCAAAATCCGCAAAGGCCACGCTCGGCGGGGGATATTTGAGCACGTTGCTATTGGCGTTGGCCGTTGCCAGCAGGATTTTCATCACCGCATTGGCATCGGAGCCATAGGCCACGCCGACCTTGATTTCCCTGCGCACGGTGCGGCTGTTGCGCGTCCAGTTGATAAGGCGGCTGGCCACAAATTCCGAGTTGGGGACAATGATCAGGGCATTGTCAAAGGTTTCCACCATTGTGGCGCGCACGCTGATTTTGCGCACACGGCCCTGAGTGCCGCCCACTTCCACCACATCGCCCGCCTGGAGAGTGCGGCTGAAGATCAGTATCAGACCCGACAGGAAGTTGTTGACGATGGTCTGCATGCCGAAACCGATACCGACAGAAAGACCACCGGCTACCATGGCGAGGTTGCTCAGTTCCATGCCCACGGCGCGCAGGGCGAACAGGCCGAAGCAGCACCACAGCGCATAGGTAAAGGCCGTCTGCATGGGCGGGATGAGTGTGGCGTCAATAGCCAGCCCCTGCTTGGGCAGGCGCGCCAGAAAGCGCGAGCCCATGGCAACCGCCGTGCGGGTCAGGTAGAACATGGTGATGATAAGCAGCAGGTGCACAACGTTGAACTGCGTAGCGCCCACGTTGACGCCGCGCAGGACATAATGCTGGAGCAGGTACATGCCGCCGGGCAATGTGCCGACCCACTGCGAAACGCCCACAAAGGCCGCAACCAGCACCACAGGGGCGGAGAGCGCCACGGCAAGGTGAGCAAGGGCAGCGCGCACGCCTTCCTGAGGCAGCTTGTCGTTGAGGCTGCTGACAAGAGACATGCCCCCCATGCAGAGTTGCAGGGCCAGCGAGCAGGAAACAAAGAGCAGATACAGCACCATGCTGTAGATGTGCAGCCCGGCCAGGGTCAGCACAAGGCATATCCACAGCACAATGGGTTCACATTCAAGCACGCTGGTTTCCACATGCATGGGGCCAAGATCAAGCTTGGGCCTGCGGTGCTGCCGCACAATGGAAATAATAACGATGCACAGCCAGATAACCAGCACCAGAGGCTTGGTCAGCGGCAGATAAAGCAGAACGTATGAACACAGCGTTGGCTGGATAAGTATCCAGAAGGGCGGCTTTTGGCGAGGCACTTCAGGGTATTTCAGCAGGCGCAGGTCCCATGCCAGATGTATCTGGGCCACAATGAGACACAAATTGCCCAGGGCCAGAAACAGTCGAAAGAATTCACCGGATGCGGACATGGAACTGCCGAGAAATGCCAGCCCCACGCACAGCCAGGGTAGACTGACGCGGAAAACATGCCGCAGGGTGCTGTTTTCGTCCTTGTCCTGCGCGGCCCAGCGGCGGTACAGCAACACGGTGAGCACGCCGGTAAGCAGCAGGCCGAGGATAAAGCGCAGCACTGCCGTGCCCCAGCGCTCAAGCGTAACAGGAACTTCCACAGGCAGGCGCAGGATCATGCCCTGAACGGAATAGTGCATCTGCCGCCCAAAGTCGGCCCATGCATCAGGGCTGAGCCAGGGCACCGGGCTTTGCAGATAATAGTTTTTCCACAGCAGGGGGATCTGGGCGTTGATCTCGTCCTGCATCTTTTCCAGCCGCTTGATGAGCGCCAGAGCAGGAGCAAGGGCCGAGTCGTACTGGGCCAGAACGGCTGTAAGGCGCAGGCGGGTGAGCGCCAGCGTTTTGCCGTATTCCTGCATTTCCGGGCTAAGGCTGCCATCGTGCAGGTCTTCAGGCATGCTGTCGGCCAGATAGCCAACGCGTTCCAGCAGGGCCTGGGCCTCGCTGCGCGCAACCAGCACAGGGTCAAGCATCTTGCGCAGATCAAGCACCGTGGCTGTGATGCGGCGGCTGACGGCCTCAACGGGGTTGGGCCAGTTTTTATACGTATTGAGCAGCACCAGCAGACGCCGCGCTTCTTCCATGAAGGGCTGAACTTTCTGGCTCAGATTGGTTGACCGCTGGGCAAAGGTATCACCCATGGCCGTGGCCTTCTGGGTAATTTCATCGAGCATGGCCTTTTGCCCGCTCCAGACCATTTCCCATGGATCGCGCAGGGGCAGTGTGGCAATGGCGGGTTCTTCGTTGGTGTCAACCTTGGATTCAGCCTTGTCGTCCGCCTTTTGGTCCGCCTTTTGGTCCGCTTTTGCGTCCGCCTTGGCGTCTGCTTTTGCATCAGCTTTTGCATCGGCTTTGGCGTCAGTCTTGACGGCGGGCTTGTCGGCTTTGTCAGACTTGTCGGCCTTCTCGCCCTTGGGGGCGTCCTGTTTGGCTGCATCGGGCTTGGCAGTGTCAGGCTTGGCGGCGTCTGCCTTGGGGGTATCCTGTTTGGCGGCGGGGGTCGGTTCCGCCGCAAATACGGCGGGAGAGGCCAGGGCACAGCACAGGGTCAATAAAAGGGCGGTTATCAGCAATTTGGGTGCGTGCATGGAATCCTCAGATTACAGTCGGTTGTCCCTGAAGGTGGATGCCCTTCCATACGTCAAGAAAGGCCGTTTGAAAAGGCCGTGGTCTTTACAAGGAGCCGGACGGGCGGCATAGTCCGGACATGGAAAACGGCATCAACACCCCGCCTTCCGGGCTGGAAAACAGCCCTGTCGCCGCCCCGGCTTCACTGCCCGTGGCCTTGTTGCAGCAAGAGGATTATCATGATCCCGGCTTGGGCAGGGCTGTGGGCGAAGTCATGGACGCTGCCCGCCTGACGGAGCTTTGCCCCCTGCGCCCCGGTGCGCGCGTGCTGGTAAAACCCAATCTTTTGCTGGCAAAGCCCCTTGCTTGCACCTCGCCGCAGGTTGTGGCCGCAGTATGCGCCTGGCTTATGGATCACGGTGCGCGGGTGCGCGTGGCGGATTCGCCGGGTTTTGGACGCGCGGCCTCTGTGGCCCGGGCTGTGGGGCTTGAAGCAGCTTTGCGCCCTCTGGGCCTTGAAGTTGAAGAGATCGGCCCTGCGCAGCCGGTACCCCTGCCCCTTGAGGGGGAAGCGGCGCAAAAGGCAGGTTTGCAGGCGGGCGGATCGCGATTTCATGTGGCGCGTCTGGCACTTGAGAGCGATTTTATTGTGTCGGTTCCCCGGGTCAAGGCCCATGCGCAGATGCTGGTGACGCTCTCCGTCAAAAACTGTTTTGGTTGCGTGCGCGGCCTGCACAAGGCTTTTGCTCACGCCCGCGAGGGGCGCGACCCCCTGTTCTTTGCCGACTGCCTTGCTGCGTTGTGGGCGGCCTTGCCCCCTGTTGCCGCAGTTGCGGACGGCGTTACGGCCATGCATGTGACAGGGCCGAGCAACGGCAGCCCATTTGCCTTGGGCGTGGTAGGGGCCAGCGCCTCTGCCGTGGCGCTGGACGAGGCGCTGTATGCCGTATTGGGCCTTGCGCCGCAGAATGTGCCACTAGGTGCGGCCCTGTGCCGCCGTCATGCCTGGGGCAGCGCCGCGGCAGAGGAAAATGACGGTGTTCGGGCTGTCTTTCCCCTGCGAACCCCCTTGGATTTTTCATCTGCCGGGTTCCAGTTGCCAGCGGAGCTTTCGCACACGTCCTTTCATCCTGCCCGCTTTGTACACAGTTGTTTTCGCCGCATTGTTGCGGCGTTCAGAAAATAGCCGCCAAGGAGCCTCATATGCCCAGAATCCTGCCTGGAGAAACGGATATTTATGCCATCACGGATGCCGGTCTTTCACTGGGAAGGCCGCTTGAAGAAGTTGTTTCCGCCCTTATGGGGGCAGGCGTGCGCATTTTGCAATATCGCGAAAAAAAACTGAAATCCGGTGCCATGCTGGAGGAATGCCGCCTGTTGCGGCGGCTGACCAGGGAGGCCGGAGCCTGCTTTATCGTCAACGACCACGTGGATATCGCCATGCTGGTGCAGGCAGACGGCGTGCATGTGGGGCAGGAGGATCTGCCTGTTCCCGCCGTGCGCAGCCTCGTGGGGCCGGAAATGATCATCGGCCTTTCCACCCACCTGCCGGAGCAGGCCCGCGAAGCCCGCAGCCTCGGTGCGGACTACATCGGCGTGGGGCCGATCTTTGCCACCAACACCAAGGAAGACGTGGTCGATCCCGTTGGGTACGAGTATCTGGATTGGGTCGCCCGCAATGGGGATTTGCCCTTTGTGGCCATTGGCGGCATCAAGCGGCATAACATTGCGGAAGTCGCGCGGCACGGCGCGCGCTGCTGCTCGCTTGTGAGCGAACTGGTCGGCGCGCCCGACATCCGGACCAGAGTGGAAGATGTGCGCAAGGCCATGCGTGAAGGCATGGTGGGGTAGGGCCTGTTTCTAAATAATTCTTTTGGCCGATCACTGCGTCATCCAGCATTTTTTACTCCAGTCATGGACAAAAAGCGCTGCTGTCTTTATCCGTAGCTTCCTGCGTCGCAACGGCTAAAGCGAGTCCGCTCCTGTCGTAAAAAAACTGTTTTCCTTGTCCTCGGCGCAAAATCTTTTATTTAGAAACAGCCCCTAGATGTAATATTCCAATAGGTTGTTCACCTTTCATAAATCGGTAAAGCTGGTGTTACCAGACAACAACATACCGAGTGAAGGGAAGGGTGAACAACGTGTTGACACTCTACACCTGGAGCGGGCCAGCATCAAAAAAAGTGGCGGCACACGCTGTTGCGTATGCCGCCACTTATGATTCTGAACGCACGGTGCGCTATTGCAGAGCCTGGCCCACTGCCCTGTGGTAGCCGCGCATGCGGCGACTTTCAAGGCGTGAGCGTTGCAACTGCGACCTGATTTCGCTGTGCGCCCTGGTGGCAAGTTCCGTCAGCTGATCCTGCACACGGGCCAGCTCAATCAGGTGAGTTCTGTATTGGTCGGCCTGGCTGTCTTCCAGCATGTGCCAGGCCATGCTGGTCACTTCGCCCCGCCTTTCGGCAAGCTCGACCGCCCTGTCGTATGCGCCGTCCTCCAGTGCCGCCATTTCCAGGCGGGCAAGGTTCAGCGCTTCATCAAGAAGGCATACTCCCTGATTCATGCAAGCTCCTGAGGCCTATTGGGCCATGTGTTCGGCAACCTGCTTGTGCAGAATCTCGCTGGTGGCGCGCCAATCGTCGCACAGCGGGATGAATTCATATTCAAGCAGGTCAGCCAGGAGAATCCAGTCTTCGTTTTCCAGCACGTCGCCCATTTCAGAAAGCAGGCTGGAAAATTTTTCGGTTTTTTCGGCAAAATCGGGCAGAGCGCCATCCGTGTAGTTGGTGCGCAGTTCACCCAGCATGCCCATGAAGTCGCGGGTCACGTCCAGCAGATCCTGAAAAAGTTCCAGGGCGTCAGTGTCGGAGGCGGCGCGGAACAACCGGGCCACTTCGCGCGAACCGTGGGCCATCATCTGGGCGACCTTGCCCATTTCGGCGGACATGTCCACAGCCATTTCAGCCATGGGCACGGAGCGCACCTCAATGGAAGAAATTTCGGAGCAGGCGATGTCTTCGGCCTGATGCGGATAGATCTCGGAAAACGCTTCGTTGTTTACCAGAACGTCCGTGACCACGCGGTTGGTCATCTGGTCTTCCTGCATGACATCTTTGAGCAGTTCCTCAAGGTTGGCAAAGGCAGAAATACTTTTTTCGCTTTGTGAGCCGTCTATGATTATCATTCCAGTTCCCTCCTCTCCCCACAGGGAAGATTTTACCGTAATGTGTTCTGAGTATGTTTAAGCAAATGACGTGCCATCAGTAAATTTATGGCGCCAGATAACGAAATGCGCGCCAAGCTGGGCAGTAAGCTCCAGCAGGTCGTCCAGCCGGTCGCCGCGTTCCTGGCGCAGTTCACGCCAGAAGGCCCCCAATGAGCGCAGCTCGGGGCAGGCGTCAAAAACCGTTTGCAGGCGTTCGCAATTGCGTAAAAACAATTGTCCTGCCTTGGGGCTTTTGCCCAGCAGTTGTCCTTGTTGCGTAAGCATTTCAAAAAGTTGTGCGGCCTGCTCCAGCGATGCCGCCATACGTTGCGAAAATCCGGCAGAAAAAGCGCCAGCCGAATCGTCCGCATGGGCGGTGCCATGTGCAGATGATGAAGGGGCATTTTCTTCAGGCTGACGTGTATCCGAGCTCCCTTGCTCCGCCGCTGCGGGCCGGGCCGCGCTGTCCAGTTCGTCAAGTATCTGACGCCAGAAAATCCGCTGCTGCGCAAGCCAGAGGCTGCGATCCTCGGCGGCGTGCTCCGTAAGGCAGCGCACGGTCATAAAGCCCTTGTCATCCTGTTCCGTCAGCCATACGCGGGCCTCGCGCCCCACAAGGTCAAGCGGTGCGGCATCCCATCGTCCAGCGTCAAGCCATGACAGGGCGAGGGATTCCACGCTCCGGGGGCTGATGTGCGTCACACATGCCAGATTATTGGGGCAGGGGCGGCCAAAGGGGCAGGGATGGCAGGGCAGGGCAGGTTCCAGGCAGCAGCATCCGGGCAAATAGGGGCCGGTGTCGCAGGGCTGGGCCGTGGCTAGAAATATGGCCAGGCAGGGCACGCCAAGGCCAGCAGCTAGATGCATCGTTCCGGTATCGTTGGTAAACAACAATTTTGACCGGCGTAGCAGTGCCGCCAGTTGGGTGAGGTTGGTCTTGCCCACGGCATCCACCCAATGCCCTTGGGCAGCCTGGGCATAGGCCTCGGCCAGCGGGCGTTCGGCAGGTGAGCCAAGCAGCACCGGGCAGAGCTTGCGATCGCGCCACAGCCGGTCGCCCACCTCGGCAAAAAAATGTGCGGGCCACTGCCGCCGGGCTTCGCTTGCGCCCAGCTGCATGGCCACAAAACCGCATGTCTCTGGCGGAGCCTCGGCAAGCAGGGCGTCCGCCGCAACCAGGGCTTCCCCGGGCGGATCAGCCAGCCGCTGGCGTGGTTGCACGTCTGCGGCTGCTGGCGTGTGCGGAGCGCCCACCATGCGGAACATATCCGCAAGATTAAAGGGGGCGCTCAGTCGGTTTGTAGCGCCGCTGTTCAGAAATGTGGACCAGATGCCCCTGTTTTGCCCAAAACCGTGCGCGTCTAGGCAGAAACCTCGAATTTTGGCCTGCCCGTCCACCTGCCCGCCAGCCAGCAGGCCAGTGAGCAGCCGCGCAGGCAGGGTAGTGGTCAGGTTGACGACGCAGTCGGGCCTGGCCTCGCTCCTGACGGCGCGGGCAAATTCCAGCAGAAGCGCCGTTGCGATGCGCCAATCCTTGTCCATGTCGGCCATGAGCCGCGCGCCGGGCAGGGGCCAGGTGCGCTCCACATGGCGCAGCAGGGGCTGGGCGCTGGAAAAATTGTCCAGGCACACCAGATGCACTGCCTGGCCCTGACAATGCAGATCTTCAATGAGGGGCTGGCATTGCAGCAGGTCGCCAAATCGCGTCAGGTTGATGACCAGTGTGGTGCCTGAGCGGTCAGCCGCAGAGCAGGTGGTCTCCATTGGTTGACTGCCTTATGCCAGCGCCGAGGTTTTGCCGCCGTTCAGAAGGTTCAGGGCCAGGGCCTTTTCCTGCTTGAAGCGGTTGGCCACGGCTGCCTGAATATTGCTGTCGGAAGATCCGAACTGCCCCACGCGTATGTTGTACACGTTGTTGATGAGGTTGCGCTCATAGGCCGCATCGGTCGGTTTGCCGCTCATGGCGTGCGCCCGCTCGAATATGCGTGCTGCGCCAGCAGGGCCGTGCTGTACGGATGTGCTCC
Source organism: Desulfovibrio desulfopostgatei (assembly GCF_053570645.1). Taxonomy (NCBI): domain Bacteria; kingdom Pseudomonadati; phylum Thermodesulfobacteriota; class Desulfovibrionia; order Desulfovibrionales; family Desulfovibrionaceae; genus Desulfovibrio; species Desulfovibrio desulfopostgatei. The sequence continues at coordinate 265,810 of NZ_JBRBQS010000002.1, forward strand.
AGATAACCTCGCGCATGGCTGTGGAAACCTTGTCTGGGTTCAGGCCGATGCGTTGTGCGATGGAATCCAGCGCGGGCTTGTAATGGCTCTGACGTACAAAGGCCTCCTGAAGATCCTCAAAACGCTCGGGCTGTTCGCTGGCGATGGCTCGCCACGTGTCGGGCATGGCGCCCTTGCGGCTGCCCGTGTTGCCGGGGCCGGAGGAGCGCAGGCGCTTGGAAAGATCCGGGGCTTCCGTATCCAGAAAATCTAAAAAATCCTTCAGGCTGCCCGCGCGGGACGATACCTGATACTTGCCGTAGGAGGTACCACCATTGCGGTCATAGCCCACGGCGGCAATGCCGTCGCTGCCAGACTCAAAGCGGGCTGAAAGCTGGCCGAGCTCCATGTCCTCTACCTTATGCGAGGGTTTGGTGCGGGCCTGAGCCTGGGGCTGGGTGCGCGAATGGACAAAATCGCCCATGTTGAGTCCCTTGATGCGGTTGTCCATGGCGCTGGTCATGGAGCGCAGATGGCGGGCAGTACCCATGCTGCGGGCAAGATCAAGGGTTGAGTTGCCGCCTGATACTGTCTGCATGAGGCTGTCAATGGCCTTGGTCTGGCGCATGTCGGTTTCTGCCTTGCTGAACACCTGCGCGCGGGCAAGATCGCTGGGCGAACGCCCTGCCAGTACCATGCCCTGCTGCCCCGTATTTCCAGCCAGGGCCATGCCTGCACGCTGCATTTCGGCCGTGCTGGCGTTTTCCGCATTGGTGGTCTGGCCGCTCATGATGTTGGCAAAGGACGCAGGGTTTCCGGCCTGCGCAGGCGCAGTGCGGCGTGGTGCTCCCGCCTGGGCCTTTTGTGCATCAGATGGGGGGCGGATCAGAAAATTGGAAAGTGCCATGTGTTCCTCCTGCGGGCCTGAGGCTCCGCGTTGAGGAAAAAGCAAGTACAGTGCCAACTCTGGATATGCGCGGGTAAAACGACAGGTTATATTTTGCGGGTCGGGCCTGCGCCGGAATGCTGACGCTGGCGGAGGAACCCGTGAGGGTTGCCATCAATAACAAGGGCAACCGACAGCATCGGTTGCCCTTGGGAAAGGCAATGGGGTATGGGATCAGGCTGCCCCTTCCGAGCGGAAGCGGTTACTGCTTGGCGGGTTGGGCTGGTGCTTCTTCGGTGTTGGCGCTGTGAACGGAAGTCGCCAGTTCCTTGGCAAGCGTTTCGGCAAAGACCGGGGGCATGCCCGCGCCCGTCTTGAATTCCTGATGGACGAGCAGGGCAATGCGCATCTGGCTGCTGCCAACGGCATTGCGTTTGCCAATGTTTTTGAGGTTTGTGCGGCGGGAACCCTGAGTGCTGGGGACATGGCGCTGCACCAGCAAAACATCCGCCACCAGGGCGGTGCCGCCCTTGCCGCTCAGTTGCGAGGGGGCGTCATACCCTGCAGTCACCACCTGGCGGGCGGTTTCCGGTGCGGTCGTCCCGGCAGCAAGCACGACTATCTGGAGGATGTAGCCAGCCTCGCTGGGGTTTGGCACTACCGTATAGCCCTGGCGTTGCAGCCATGTTTCCACCTGGGTGCGCAGGCCGAAAACCTTGTTGGTATTATCGCGCACATTAACATAAACCGCCGGATGGATGTTCACATCGGCTTCCGGCTCCTCAATCTGGCCCTGACGCAGCACTTCCACACGTGCGGCGTCCGCCGGTTGGCGCACGCACCCGCACAGGGAGGCAACGGCCAGGCACAGCATCAGAATATAGCGGATAAAGGACATACTGCTCCTTTGAGATGCCGCCGCCAAAAAAGGCGCGGATCTGAGTTGTATTCGGGGGGGAGATAATATTTGCGACCAGCCTCGCGGGGCGAGGGCTGGAATGCGGATAGCGTTGGCGCGAAATCAGGAGCGCAGCGACTCGAGAATCTTTCGGCTTAATGTGTCCTCTAGGGCGGGCAGGATTTCCTCCTTGCCCATGTTGGCTCCCTCAGCGCGCACCGTGGTGCGGTGCATGTCCGCATCTGACGGTTCCCGTCCGTTGCGGCCCACGCCCACGAGAGCTTTCATTCCCCATATTTTGCTTTTGCCGGAACTGTCCAGTAGGGCCACGCCCAGGCCAAGGGCCGCTCCGGCGCCTGCCCCCCAGGCTGCCCCGCTTCTGCCGCCGGTTGTGCCGCCAAGCAGCACGCCCAGCATGGCTCCGGTGGCGGTTGAACCCAGGGCATGCCCTGCGCTCACAGGCGCGTTGCGCGAACCCAGAGGGTATATGTCCTCTACCTTCACGCGTATGAGCAAGTCTGCCTTTTGCGCCGAATCGGCGGGGGTCAGATCTTTTTCGCTCTGCAAATAACTCGTGAGCATGGATTCAAAGTCGGCGTTAAACGAGGCATCGCCGCCGCTCACTGCCACGTGCACGGTCTGCCCTTTGCGCACCTGCACACTTTGCAGCGGTGCATCAGAAACATCTGCATCGCTGCCTGGCTGCGCTCCGGAATCTGCGGCAGGCGGGGTGCCCGGCTGCTCCTGATGCGTGGCGCAACCCGCGCCAAAAGCAAACATGGTCAGCAGGCACAGAGCCGCAAAAAAGTTACGTGGCAGAAAACAGATTGTCATATGCTTCCTTGCAATTTTGAACGACACTATCATAAATAGCGCAGATTGGCCTTGCTGTCCAGTTTGGCACGGTTGCCCCCAGGATAAGCGGTGCTGGCGTATGGAGCTGAGACAGGTCGGGACTTGACAAATGCTTCGTACTTGACGCTATTGGTTGTGTCGCGCATTGCCGCCAACGGGGCGTTATGGCGCTGCAATGGATTTTGGCAACGGAAAATAATCGTTGCGCGGGCGTGTTGCGTTGCGATTGCACGCAAGAAAAATTGCGTGAAAACGCCGCGCTGGCAACCATATAAGTGACGGTGCAGGGTGCGCGCGGCAGCCACGCGATGGCGTGAGCGTTAACAGGGCCGCACGTTTTTTGCCGGCAAGCACGAGATAACCGAGGGGCAGCATGGGCAAACAGCTTATCATTGTGGAATCACCCGCCAAGGTGAAGACCATCAAGAAGTTTCTGGGGCCGCAGTACATGGTGCAGGCCAGTGTTGGCCATGTGCGCGACCTGCCGTCCAGCTCGCTTGGTGTGGACGAAGCCAACGATTTTGCGCCGCACTACGAGGTTATAGACAATAAAAAAAATGTGGTCAGCGAACTCCGCGCGGCCGCTTCCAAGGCCGATACCGTATATCTCGCGCCCGACCCCGACCGCGAGGGAGAGGCCATTGCCTGGCATGTGGCGGAACTTATCCGCGACAAAGCCAAGGATATCAAACGCATCCAGTTTAACGAAATCACGGCCAAGGCGGTGAAAGAAGCCTTGGCGCACCCGCGCGAGCTCAACGGACATCTTTTTGACGCGCAGCAGGCCCGCCGTGTGCTGGATCGTCTGGTGGGCTACAAAATTTCGCCCCTGCTGTGGAAGTCCATCAAGCGCGGCATTTCTGCCGGGCGCGTGCAGTCGGTGGCCCTGCGCCTCATTGTTGAGCGCGAGGAGGCCCGCGAGGTCTTCAAGCCCGAAGAATACTGGCTGTTCAAAGCCTTGCTGGCAGCCGACGTGCCGCCGCCGTTCAAGGCCGAGCTTGCCAAGGTAGGCGGAAAAAAGGCCGTGGTCAGCAATGCGGCCCAGGCCAAGGATATTGAAGACGCCATGGCGGGCAAGCCCTTTGTGGTAGAAAGCGTGGAAGAAAAAGAGCGCGAACGCGCCCCGCAGCCGCCCTTCATTACCTCAACCTTGCAGCAGGCTGCCAACCAGCGCCTTTCGTACACTGCCAAGCGCACCATGAATATTGCCCAGCGTCTGTACGAAGGCGTTGAACTGGGCGACAGGGGGCTTACGGCCCTCATCACTTACATGCGTACCGACTCCACACGCATTGCCGATGAAGCCCGCGATGCAGCCAAGGCCTTTATTGAAGGCAGCTTTGGCAAGGAATATCTGCCCAAGCGGGCCAGGGTCTACAAGGCCAAGGGCGGCGCGCAGGACGCGCATGAAGCCATCCGCCCTGTTGATGTGACCATCACGCCCGATGAGGTGAAAACTCACCTGCCGCCGGAGCAGTACAATCTTTATCGGCTCATCTGGTCGCGCTTTGTGGCCTCGCAGATGGCCGGGGCGCGCTTTCACGACACCACGGCCAGTATTGCCTGCGCGCATACGCAGTGGAAGGCCAAGGGCGAGCGCCTGTTGTTCCCCGGTTTTCTGGCGGCCATGCCGCGCGGCAAGGATGAGGCGGACGCTGAACTGCCGCCTCTGACCGCAGGGCAGACGCTCACGCTCGAAAAGCTCGACAAGGAGCAGAAGTTCACCCAGCCCCCGGCCCGCTTTAGCGAAGCAAGCCTTGTGCGCGAGCTGGAAGAACTGGGCATCGGGCGTCCTTCCACTTATGCGGCCATTATTTCCACCCTTCAGGACAGGGAATACGTGAGCCTGAAAGAGCGCCATTTTGTGCCCACCGACCTTGGGCGCGTGGTATGCACCCAGCTTGTGGAGCATTTCGGCAAGCTCATGGACGTGGGTTTCACCGCCCAGATGGAAGAAAACCTGGACAAGGTGGCCGAAGGTCAGGAACAGTGGGTCGAACTGCTGCGGCGTTTTTCGGAAGATTTCAATCCCACGCTGGCTGCTGCGTCCAAGAATATGAAGAGCCTCAAGGGGGGCATGCCCGCAAACCTGCCCTGCCCGGAGTGCGGCAAGGATCTGCTCATCAAGTTTGGCAAGGCCGGGGCTTTTCTGGCCTGTTCCGGCTATCCGGAATGCCGCTACACCAGCAATTTTGAGCGTACGGAAGACGGCACCGTGGAAGCCGTGGCCCAGGAAAAGCCCCAGTATGAAAAGGTAGGAGACTGCCCGCAGTGCGGCAAAGACCTGGTGATCAAGAAGTCCCGCACTGGCAGCAGCTTCATTGCCTGCACGGGCTATCCTGATTGCAAGTACGCGGCTCCGCTTTCCACCGGGGTGCCTTGCCCACGTTGCGGCAAAGGGTCTCTGGTGGAAAAAAGCACCAAGCGCGGCAAGATATTTTATTCATGCGACCAGTACCCGCAGTGTGATTTTGCCCTGTGGGACAAGCCCGTGCCCGGCCCCTGCCCACGGTGCAATTCGCCCTATCTGATCGAAAAGAAAAGCCGCGATGGCGCAAAAGTCATCTGCCCGGTCAAGGGCTGCGGCTATGTGAAGGAGGATGGAGATGGGTAAGAAAAACGATGCCTCTCTGTTGCCTTCAGCCGGCGAAGGCCCCAAGGGCACGCCGGAATCTCTGGTGACAACCCCGTGGGAAGACACGCTTGAAGCCCGCGCTGCGGCCCTGCTGACTGGGGGCGAACCTCTGGTGCTTGTGACCGTGGTGAGCCGCACAGGCTCTGCCCCGCGCGAAGCCGGAACCCGCGCCCTTCAGACTCGCAACGGATTTGAAGGTACAGTGGGCGGCGGCCTGCTTGAAGCGCGCGCCATGGAAGCGGCCCGCAACAGCCTTGCAAGCGGCCTTTCTGCGCGTGTTTCGTGCGACATGAGCGGCTTTACGCCCAACAGCGACATGATCTGCGGCGGCGGCATGGAAGTGCTGTGCGAGGTGCTTGCACCCCGTCAGGCTGAAATGTTCGCCCTCGCGGCAGAAGTACTGCGGCTGGGCGGTCGGGGTGCATGGCTGGTTGAACTGCGCCAGGACGGCGTTTCGCTGCATGGCGAGGGGGAAACCCCGCAGAGGCGGCTGTTTGTGGACGCCTTGCCGGAACATGCCGTTTTGACCGAAGGCGTGACCGTGGGGCTGGACGCGGTAACCCCCCTGCTGGAGACGCGCAAGGGCCGCCCCGGGCTGGTAGATGTTGACGGGCGCATCCTTTACGTGGAACCTCTGGATGCGCCGCCCGTGCTCTTGCTGTGCGGCGGCGGGCATGTGTCGCTGGAAGTTGCGCGGCTGGCCCATTCCTGCGGCTTTGTGGTGGATGTGGTGGACGACCGCGAAGAGTTTTCCAATGCGGGGCGCTTCCCCATGGCCCGCCATTGCCGGGTTTTGCCTGGCTACGAGAACCTTGTGCAGACCTGCGATATCGGGCGCAGGCATTTTGTGGCCATTATCACGCGCGGGCACAGTTTTGACCGCGAGGCCCTGGCTCAGGCTCTGACAAGTCATGCCCAGTATGTGGGCATGATTGGTAGCAGAACCAAGCGCGAACAGGTGTATGCCGCTTTGCGCAAGCAGGGGGTGCCAGATGCGGAACTGGCTGCCGTATGCTGCCCCATTGGCCTTTCCATAGAGGCGGAGACACCGCAGCAGATTGCAGTTTCCATTGTGGCCGAATTGCTGGCCGCCCGTGCCGGGACCCTGGTGCGCCTGCGATTTGACGACTAGAGCCGTTGGCGAATGAAATAATCTAACTGCCCGGCCAGAATTTTTTTGAAAATTCTGGCCGCGAAATGCGGGCAGGCAGGCTTTTGCCTGCTGTAGGCGCATTTCAGGTGCTAACTGGCCCTGAAAGGCGAGTGTGCGCCGCTCCGCCGCGCAGTTGCCTGCTGCCGGATTGCCGGGTGCGCAGATACTTCATCCCTTACCCTCCAAGGCGCTTTGCATGACCCTTACAATTGTCGCCCTGCTGTTTCTCCTGCTTGTAGGCATTTATATAAATGCCAGGATGCGTACTGCGCGCCATCTGCGCTGCATCGCAGAGGAGAAGGGCGATATTGCCAGGGCCTCCGGCATGACGGCCAGCATCGGCGTTTTTTATCCTGATGTGAGCGCCACTGTTGTTATGGGCGTTTCTGAGGAAATCGGGGCGTGTTATTACCGTGTGCTGCGCGACGGCAAGGTCATCAACCGCAGCCGTATCAATCTGGCCAACATCAAGCGTGTGGAACTGCTGATTAACGGCGATGTGCGCAATGTGGGCATTTCATCCGCGCAGGCCACCAGTTTCCTCAAGGCCACCGATGTTGCAGGCAGAATACTTTCTCAATATTCTCCGGCAGACCTGCGCGTCATGCTGCGTGCTGGCCTGCGGATTGTCTTTGCGGGTGAAAGCGGTGCAGAGAAGCAGCTGGAGATAACAGTGCTGCGCATGACTGACGAGCGCCACAAGTTCAAGCGCATGGAGCTGCTCAAGGATACCGTGTGGTGGGTGGTCTTTCTGGACAGTGCAAGCGCCAATGCCAGACACATCAGAGAGTACTTTGAAAAGAGTGAAACCCCTGATTCTGATGGAGAATTTTTCTAAAAAAATAGTTAATAATTTCAGTATGTTATAAAAAAATACCACGATACCGTAACTGCCTGAAATTACACGATATAATCACATTCAGCATTTGGCTGCCCAACAGCCCGATACATTGCTTTTTGGCGTGAACTGTGCTTTTTAAAGGGGTGGTTTACTGCAATTGTCGGTGAGTTTATCAGGCTGGGGCTGTATGACGCCCCCAACGCGTCATTAGGCGCTTGTTCGCGCCAAATCTTTCATGCTGATCCCCCCCCAGGAACGACGTTTAGCGATGACCCGTCTCGGTGGAAAATAAAGCCGCCGCCGTTACGCCGTGCGTGTTTTGAGCGCCGTGCGCCACGCCATATGGAGTTATTCATGAGTATCAGACCTATTGCGAAAATTTCAGTTGTATTGGGGCTTTGCCTTGCCCTTGTCGCTTGCCAGAGCGACAAAAAAGGACAGCCCGACATGCGCTTGCCGGTGTCGGCTGTTGAAGTAACCGTGGCCGATGCCTCCTGGCCCAGCCAGTTTCAGGCTCAGGCCTCAGGGTCACGCGCTGTTGAAGTGCGCGCCCGTGTTCAGGGCATTATTGAAAAGCGCCTGTATAACGAAGGCGATTTCGTTAAGGCCGGGCAGCAGATGTTCCAGCTTGAACGCGATCAGTACGAAGCCCAGGTGCAGCAGGCGCAGGCCCAGTACGTGAACGCGGAACGTGAATGGAAGCGTATTCGCCCTCTGTACGAAAAGAACGCCGTTTCGCAGAAAGACCGCGATTCTGCCCTGGCAGCGTACGACAGCGCCAAGGCCTCCCTGCGTCAGGCCAAGATCAATCTGGATTACTGTCAGGTGGTGGCGCCTGTTTCCGGCTACAGCAGCAAGGAAAACTACACCCCCGGCAACCTGGTGAGCAACAATTCGCTGCTTACCTACGTGAACCAGACAGATCCCATGTACATTGACTTTTCCATCGCCGCGCCTGACCGCATGCTGCGCCAGCAGCTTGCAGCCTCGGGCGTTCTGGTGTTCCCCAAGGACAACCGCTACAAGGCCAGGTTGCGCCTGCTGGACGGCACCATGTACGGCACGGAAGGCGACGTGACCTTTATCGACAGCCAGGTGCAGCCCACCACGGGCGTTATCAAGGCCCGTGCGGTGTTTCCCAATGCCGACGGGCAGATCATGCCCGGGCAGTATGTGCGCCTGTTTGTGGAAGGCGATATCCTCAAGAACGCCATTCTTATTCCGCAAAAGTGCGTTGTCGTGACCCAGAAGGGTACCGTGGTCATGGGGCTGGACAAGGACGACAAGGTCTACCCCATTCCCATCACTGTGACTGTGGCTGTGGGAGATCAGTATCTGGTGGGTTCCGGCCTCAAGGGCGGGGAACGCATCATCAGTGAAGGTATCATCAAAGCCCGCCCCGGGACTCAAGTGCGCGTGCAGCAAGCCGGTGGGCAGCAGCCCCAGGATGCCGCGCCGAAGAAGTAGGTAGCATATGGCTGTTTCTACAAAGCCGAATTTCTTTTTGCGCAGGCCGGTTCTGTCGGCCGTTATTTCCATTGTCATAACCCTGGTGGGCGCGCTGGCCATGAAGGCCCTGCCCATCGCACAATACCCCGACCTTGTGCCGCCCACGGTCAACGTGAGCGTGTCGTACCCCGGCGCTTCTGCGGAAACCATTGCCTCCACGGTTCTGGCTCCCCTCGAAGTGAATATCAACGGTGTGGAAAACATGCTCTACATGACTTCCATTGCCGCTTCGGGTTCCGGCTCGGGCAACATCAACGTGTACTTCAAGCTGGGCAGTGATGCCAACATGGCCCTGGTCAACGTGAACAACAAGGTTAACCTGGCCCAGGCCACCTTGCCGGAAGATGTGCGCAGGCAGGGCGTCACGGTCGTCAAGCGTTCGCCCGCCATGTTGCAGGTGTTCTGTTTCTATTCGCCCGACGGGCGCTATAGCGACGTGTTCATCCACAACTGGGCCCAGGTCAACGTTGTTGACGAACTCAAACGCCTCAACGGCGTGGGCGACTGCTCGCTTTTTGGCAGCATGGACTACTCCATGCGCATCTGGCTGCAGCCGGACAAGCTCGCCAAGTACGGCATTACCACACAGCAGGTAACCTCGGCCATCCAGGAGCAGAACTCCCAGTATGCGCCTGGTCGATTGGGCGACATGCCCACGGCTGACTCCACCCAGCTTACCTGGCAGATCGACACCCAGGGCCGCCTTGTCACTCCCGAAGAATTTGGCGAAATCATCGTCCGCTCCGGTGATGACAGCGCCATGCTGCGGCTTAAGGATGTGGCGCGCATAGAACTGGGCGGCAAGGATTACAGCGTTCTTTCCAGCTATAACGGCATGGGTGCCCGCATGGGCGCCGTGTATCTGTTGCCGGGCGCCAACGCCATCGCCACGGGCGATATGGTAAAGGCCAAGCTGGAGGACATTGCCTCGCGCATGCCCGATGGCCTGGCGTATACCCTGCTGGTGGACAACAACGACTTCGTTATCGAATCCATCAAGGAAGTGGTGAGCACCCTGGTCGAAGCCATGATCCTGGTGTTCATCGTTGTTTACGTCTTTCTGCAAAACTGGCGCGCCACGCTCATTCCCTGCATTGCCGTGCCAGTATCCATTATCGGCACGTTCGCGGGTCTGTACGCCTTTGGCTACACCATCAACACGCTTACGCTGTTCGCTCTGGTGCTTGCCATCGGTATCGTGGTGGACGACGCCATCGTTGTGCTTGAAAACGTTGAACGTATCATGAGTTCGGAGCATCTGCCGCCCAGGGAGGCGACAGCAAAGGCCATGAACGAAGTTACGGCCCCGGTTATCGCCATTGTGCTTGTGCTGTGCGCCGTGTTTATCCCTGTTTCGTTCATGGGCGGCCTTGCGGGGCAGATGTACAAGCAGTTTGCCATTACGATCTCGGTATCGGTGGTGCTTTCGGGCATTGTGGCGCTGACGCTCACTCCGGCGCTCTGCGCCCTGCTGCTCAAGCCGCATGCCCATGACCACACGCCTGCCAAGGGCTTTGTGTGGTTCAACTATGTGTTTGGTCGCATTACCCGCCGCTATGTAAACGCCGTGCGTTTTGTCAAAGCCTCCGCCTGGCGTGCGCTGGCGCTCTGCGTAGTCATGGTTCTGTGCATCGTGGGGCTGTTCCGCGTAGTGCCCGGCGGCCTTGTGCCGGATGAAGACCAGGGCTACCTGCTTGGTCTGGCCATTCTGGACGATGGCGCGGCCCAGCCCCGCACCCGCGCGGTCAACAAGGTGCTTACCGACTTCATGCTCAAGAACCCTGCGGTCTTGAGCGTGGGCACGCTCTCCGGTCTGGACATCACCTCCATGGCTGCCAAGAGTAACTACGGCACCTTCTTTGCCCTGCTCAAGCCCTGGGGAGAACGCAAGGATCCCAAGGATGCAGCCAGCGTCATCGTGAACACCGTGGGCGCTGTAACCGTGATGCAGCCCGAGGCCTTTATCTTGGGCTTTACGCCGCCGCCCATCAGCGGCATGAGTAATACCGGTGGTTTTGAAGGCTATGTGCAGATGCGCGGCAGCGGCAGCCTCAAGGACATGGAAGAAGCTGCCAACAAGCTGGTGCTTGAAGTGACCTCCAAAAATGCCGACGGCACGCCCAAGTACCCGGCTGTGGGCATGGTGCGCAACCTCTTCACTACTGGTTCGCCCCAGCTCTACGCCAACCTTGACCGCGAACGCTGCAAGGATATGGGCATCAGCATCGCCGATGTGTATTCGGCCATGAGCGCCACCTTCGGCAGTTCATACGTCAACGACTTCAACCTCATGGGCCGCACCTTCCAGGTACGTCTGCAAGCTGAGGCGGATACCCGTGTGCTGCCTGAAAGCCTTAACGACATATACGTGCCCAATAAAAATGGCGAGATGGTGCCCCTGACTGCAGTGATGTCCCTTGAGCGCCGCACCGCACCCCAGGTTGTGGAACGCTACAACGTGTTCCCCGCAGCCCACATCATGGGTGCGCCCACGCCTGGGTATTCTTCGGGTCAGGCCCTCAACGAAATGGAAAAAGCCGCTTCTGTGGTTTTGTCCTCCGATTACCAGTTGGGCTGGGTTGGTACCGCCCTTCAGGAAAAAATGGCAAGCGCCGACACCACTGTCATCTTTGTGCTGGCGCTGGTCATGGTCTTCCTGATTCTTGCAGCACAATATGAATCCTGGTCCTTGCCGCTTTCAGTGCTCACGGCCGTGCCTTTTGGCGTGTTCGGAGCCCTGTTGGCGACCTGGGGTCGCGGTCTTTCCAACGACATCTACTTCCAGGTGGCACTTGTGACCCTGGTAGGTCTGGCGGCTAAAAACGCCATCCTTATCGTGGAATTCGCTGTTGAGGCCTGGCGCGCCGGGCGCAGCCTTGATGCGGCGGCCATCCACGCATCCAAGCTGCGTTTTCGGCCCATCGTGATGACCTCGCTTGCCTTTATCCTCGGCTGCGTGCCGTTGGCCATCAGCACGGGCGCGGGCGCAAACAGCCGCCACGCCATCGGCACGGCGGTCATCGGCGGCATGCTGGCGGCAACGTGCATAGCCACGCTGTTTGTGCCGTTCTTCTTCAAGGCCATCATGCAACTCTCACTGAAACTGCAGGGCAAAACTGATCCGAATGCGGGCAGGGACCACCTTGCGGAAGACCAGGAGGACGACATATGAGCGCTTCCGGCAAGGCCCCGGGCATAATGCTCAAGACACCTGCATTGGTGCTGATGCTGGCCATGCTGCTTTCGGCATGCTCTCTTGCTCCGCGCTATGACAGGCCGGAGCAGGAAATGCCCAAGCAGTGGAGGGCAGTGGATATGGGCTCAGCGCCTCTGCATACCGACTGGTGGAACAGATTTAACGACCCTGTGCTGTCAGAACTGGTTGAAGAAGCGCTGAAAAACAATCAGGATCTGGCCGAATCCATGGCCAAGATTGAATCTGCCGCCGCGCAGGTGGGCGTAGGCACGGCCGCGTTGATGCCCGTCATCAACGGCACCGGTTCCGCCGCCGCTCAGGGCGCATCAGAAAAAGCCGCCAACACGGTGCCTTTTGACCAGAGCAAGATGTCGCGTTCTACCACAGCCTATCAGGGCGCTCTGAGCGCCTCCTGGGAACTGGATTTCTGGGGCAAGATCCGCAACCAGTACACCATGCTCAGCGATATCCTGATGACCACGGTTATTGGGCACGAAGCCCTCCGCCTCTCGGTGGCCGGGCAGACGGCCCAGGGCTACTTTGCCCTGCTGGCGCAGGACATGCAGCTTGATACGGCCCGACGCACCCTGAAATCGCGTGAAGAATCCTTCCGGATTTATACCGCCCGCTACAAACAGGGCGATATTACCGAACTCGACTGGCAGCGCGCCCGTGCAGAGGTGGAAACCGCCCGCGCCCAGGTGCACACCAGCACCGTGGATGTGGACAAGGCAGAGGCCGGTCTGGCCGTGCTGCTTGGCCGCTCGCCCCGCGACATAATGGATCGGGCCATGAAGCGCGGACAGGGCATCCACATGTTGCCCGCGCCGCCTGTGCTGCCCGCTGGCCTGCCTTCTGATCTTCTGGAGCGTCGGCCTGACGTGCGCGCCGCAGAATTCAGCATCATGGCCTACAACGCCAATATCGGCGTTGCCCGCGCACAGTTCTTCCCCTCCATCTCCCTCACGGGCATGCTGGGCTCCCTGAGCGCTTCCATGGGCAACCTCTTTACCGGCCCCGCTGGTACATGGAGCTATGGCGCAAGCGGTACGGTGCCCTTGCTGGATTTTGGCCGCAACTGGTATAACCTCAAGGATGCCGAAGCCCAGAAAAAGGCAGCCATCGCCGTGTATCGTAAAACAGTGCAGACGGCCTTTGAAGACATCCGCACGGCGCTGACATCGCAGCGTGAGGCCGACCACATCGTGAGCAGCATGCAGGTGCAGGTTGAAAGCCTGCGGCGTGCCGCCCAGATTGCTGGCCTGCAATACGACAACGGCTATACGGACTACCTGACGGTGCTGGACGCCGAGCGTCAGCTTTTTGCTGCCGAACTGCGGTTGGCGACAGCGCTGCGCGACAGACTTGATAGCGTCGTCAGCGTGTGCATGGCCCTTGGCGGCGGTTGGCAGGACCCCGGCACAAGCCCCAGCTTCCCTGTGGTGAACACAGAAAAGCTGTTGCAGGAGCAGGCTGGCGGACGGGCAAGCGCGCCTGCGGCTAAATCCGAATAATATACGAACTGAAGCGGCATGCTGCCGCTGACTGATAAACAGTGGGGGAGGCGTCTGACGGCGCTTCCCCCACTGTGCGTTTATGTGCATATTCGTCCGTATCTGGGAACTGAAGCCAGCCCGGCCCGCTCGCGGGGGCTTTACAGAAGGGGCGGGCCTGTCGTAAAGGGAAAAACATGGATAAAAAGTTGCCCCTGATTTTTCTTTCTCTTTGCGTGGCGCTGGGTTTGTGCTGCTCTGCGCCGGATTTGGCATGCGCCAAGGAAAATCCGGCCTCGACAGATCAGACTGACAAAAGCACACCTCAAAGTGCCCCCCCCAAATCCAGCGCCCAGCGTTCTGGCGAGAAAAAAGGGGCCTCCGCCAAGGCAAACCGGCGCGAGGGCAAGCAGAAGGAAAAGAACTCCAAGGGTATTCACGCCCCAGCGTGGGCGTTTGGCGGCGGGGCGCAGAGCCGGGATGCATGGCGGGAAGGCACAAGCACCAACGATCTGCAAAAGCGGGCCGTGGGGGATGACGTGCCCAAGGAAAAATCAGTAAATACAACGGCCAGCATCAATTCCGCCCTCAAGGGGCCGCCAGCAAAAGAAGAACACAAAAGCGGCATGGCAGTGAGCGTGGGGCAGGAAGACTCCGCGTGGCGTAAGAAGGGAGAGCATGAACTAGAGGCGGACGAAAATGTCCCCATGCAAAGCCGCCATGTTGTGCGGGCCTATGCGGATGTGGACGCGGGCGATGACCTGAGCATCAGGGTCGGGCCGGAGCTGATCCTCAAGGATGAGCAGCGCGAGCGCGCCAATGCCAACAAACAGCCCGAATCCGCCTTGGGGTTGGGCATGCAGTTCAAGCTTGACTTCTAGCCCTGCCGCAGGAGTGGGTAATTGTTTGTCTGTGCGTGCGGGGTTGCGTAAGGAATGGCTGCCCCACAGCGGGTGAAGGGCCGTATGGGGCCTTACTGAACGTTCTGCGCAAGGATAAGATCCACTTCATCCACGCTGAGGCCAGCGTTTTTGGCGATCTGCCGACTGCTCAGGCCTTTGCGGTGTCCATTTAAAATCAGTTCCCGCAAAAACTGGGGCGACCGGCTGATGCCCTCGGCCTGTTCCAGCAGGCGGCGCAGTTCATGCGTGCGCGCTTCCAGCTTTTCATCCAGATTCCGCAACTCCGCCTGCCGTTGGGCAAACGTAGCCACTATTTCTTTTTCCAGCCGTGCGTTCATTTCTATGCGCGCCAGCAGGCTGTCCTGATTGCCCTGCAAGGCGTTGAGCAGGCCCTCTGACCGGCGCAAACGCAGGTAGAAAACAAGCACACCGCCAAGGATGGCAAGCTCGAAGAGGGAAAAGAGCATGATAAGTGCGTAAAGCAGTGTGTCGTTCATACTTTTATGTTCAAAAGGTTGCCCACAAGCGGGGATGAAGTTTCACCCGCTGGGGTTTCCGGTTCAGGGGGGGGCCGCCGCCTTCTGCGGCTGCCAAAATGGGGTGCGCCCTGGTGATCGGCATCCGGGTTCAGCGCCGTCTGGGTTCCGGGTTCTGTGCGCGTTACCTGCTGCTGCTCCTGCTTTGCCATGGCGGCGGCAAGAACGCGCGACATGGCAGCCGATGCCTGCGGGGCGACAGCAGCGGCATTGCTTACGGATGTGGCCAGGCTGGTCTGGGCATACAGCACGGCCATGGTGGCGTCAACGCTCATGGAGGCCTCCTGTTGCCGGTTCCGGGGGCCTGACGACCTTCACAGGTCGCTTGTGCAACAGCAGCGGGTGTGCCTTGCGTCGGGCCACGGGCGCTGTCGTCTGCTGGCTCCACTGGCCTGCAGATGCTGCTGTGGCTATTCGTTCAGATAACTCTCAAACAAAATGTCATCAATGCGCCCCTGCGTCAGGTAATCGTTCAGCACCCCGCTGAGGTCTTTTTTTATGATAGCCGTATTGGCCGGATTCAGCAAAAACTCGTCCGACTTGCTGCTCAGGTAATAATACAGGGCATCACGCAGAGGAATGAGCTTGTGGTCAATCTCCATGCCCACCCTGGGGCTTTGGCTGACTGTTGAAAATTTGCAGATCAAAAAGCGCGCCCCAGTGGGTGTTTGCCGGGGAATAACGAAGGGTGCCAGTTCCTTGACGCTGTCAGGCTGGGCAGTCGGTGTTTTCGCAGAAGGCACCACGATCACGTCCGGCTTGATTGGCTCCGGAGGCGGCGGCGGGGGGGTGCGCAGTACAAACCACCAGATTGCAGCGCCTGCCACCAGCAACACGAGCAGGCCAGCAGCGGCAGCAATGAGCAGCAGCTTTTTTTTCTTCTTGGGTGGTTCGGCCCCTTCTTCGGCTACCTGAAGTGGGGCTTCCTCGGTTTTGGCCGGGGGAGGAGGCGCCTGTTCCACAAGGAACGGGGCATCGTCAAGATCAAGTTCGACCTTGCGCAGGCTTGTGTCCTGGCTGACCGCAACCTGAAGTTCATCCTTGACGGGGGCGTCTTTCAAATCCTGCTTTTCAGCCACGCGCCTCTCCTGACAATCACGGCCTGTTCATCTGTTCCATGCCGTGACCAGCACTACACTACCACAACCACTAAGAACAAAAAACCCGCCCCGAACCAGGTGAGCGCATGCAGCGCTGACCCCGGCCAGGAGCGGGCCGTCAAAGCCAGGGAAATTTGGCGCTGTGGCCAAAGGCAGGTTGCCTGCGAAAAGGCTGGCTGCCCTGCGTGGTTATTTATGTATATCCGCGCCACGCATGCTTGCCGGGCGAATGCACATCGCCTCTGGCAAGTTTTTCAACATGGAATGCTCTAGGGGAAAATCTTGTCGATTTTCTGCTTCATCGTGTCCGCAGTGAAGGGTTTGACGATGTAGTTGGAAACCTTGGCCTGCACGGCTTCAATGATGTTTTCCTGCTGGGCTTCAGCAGTGACCATCAGAAAGGGGATGTTGGCAAACTGCTCGCTTGAGCGGACCTTGCGGAGCAGATCAATGCCTGTCATCTGGGGCATGTTCCAGTCCGAAACGATAAAGTCGATCTTCTCGCGGTTCAGAACTTCCCATGCCGAGGTGCCGTCATCGGCTTCCACCACGTTCTGAAAACCAAGCTGGCGCAGAATGTTGCGCACAATACGGCGCATGGTGGAAAAATCGTCAACCACAAGAACACGCATATTCGGATTGTAAGGCATGAGAAGAACTCCTTGAAGCGCCGTCAATATCGGTTTGCAACAGACGTTGCAGCCGTGCGCCACTGTCTGTCGTAAGCTTATATTTCTGTGCCTTCGCCGTAGAGATTATGAAATTCCTTGCGAAGGCGGCTCAGGGCCTGTGAATGTAATTGTGAAACCCTGCCTTCAGTGATGCCCATGACTTCGGCAGTTTCACGCATATTCAACTCATCAGTATAATACAGCGAGAGTACCAACTTTTCTCTTGGCGTCAAGCGGTCGATCAGCGGTGCCACGCGCTCCACAAGCTCTTGCAGGGCAGTGCTGCGGAAGGGTTCTCCGCCTTCGGGGCCTTCGCCAGAAATCGTGTCCTGAATAGCGTCAAGTGAAATCCAGAGCTGGTTTTGCAGGGCTTCAAGCCCCTGCCGCACATCACGCATGTCGAGGCCGGTGATCTTTTGCAGCTCGTCCTCGGTGGCCTGACGGCCTTGCTCGTGTTCAACCTTGCGCATGGCTTCATCAAGCACCCGCACACGCTGACGCAACGACCGGGGAAACCAGTCAAGGCGGCGCAATTCATCGAGCATGGCTCCCTTGATGCGGCTTTCGGCATACGTTTCAAAGCGGATGCCGAGCTGCGGCCTGAACTTGCCCAAGGCTTCCATGAGGCCCAGAGTGCCGGAGCTGATCAGCTCCCCAAGTTCTATGCTGCGCGGCAGTTTGGCTTTGAGCCGCAAAGCGAGAAAGCGGATCTTGGGCGCATAGTGACGCACCACGGATTCCTGCTCTGCCGGTGAAAAGCTCTCCCAAGGGGTTGCCCCGGTTTCGAGCGCTTCCCAGGGGCAGGGAGCTTGCGCTTGCGCTGTGCCGGTCTTCATGTTGGTTTCCTTCGGATTTGCCTCTTCTACCCCGTGGCATCTGGATGCCTGTTGTGCCTCGCTCCACCTGCCCGCCAAGGCTGGTTGCGCTGCGTTATTGACTCGTTGAGGTTATGAAGCGTTGTTTCTGTCGCCAAAGGCTTTTCAGGCCCGGAATCCCATCCGCAATTCTAGCGGAACAGCAGTTTTTTCCAGAAAAACTTGATGTTGCCGTCGAGGTTTTCGGGGGCTTCCCATGCGCTGATGTTCTTGGCCAGCGACATGGTGGCCTTTGCCGCCGGGCTTTGCGGTTCGCTTATGCAATAGGGCAACTGCTGCACCACGGCCTTGCGTACGCCTGTATCGCGCGGGATGACGCCCACAAGTTCCAGGGAGACGCCGCTGAGAAAATGGTCGCAGGCCTGATGCAGACGCACAAACATGTCCTTGGCCGTCTTGAGGTCCGGGGCCATGTTGACGCACACCTTGAAGCGTTCAACGCCGTGATTGTTTTTCAGCACCTTGATGAGAGCATAGGCGTCAGTGAGCGAGGTCGGTTCCGGTGTGAGCACCACCAGGCGCTCCTGCGCGGCCATGTTGAAATAGAGCACGTTGTCGCTGATGCCTGCGCCTGTATCCACGATGAGGTAGTCAAGCCCGTCTTCCATTTCATCAACGGCTTCAAGCAGTTCAAGCTTCTGACCCGTGGAAAGGGTGAGCATTTCGCTCATGCCGGAGGAAGCAGGCAAGATGGAAAAGCCGTAAGGCGTGGGAAAGAGTATGTCCGAAATGGTGGCCCCTTCGTGAAACAGATGAAAAATATTCTTCTGCGGGGTCAGACCAAGCACCACGTCTACGTTAGCCAGGCCGAGGTCGGCGTCAATAAGCACCACCTGCTTGCCCAGCTGCGCAAGGCAAGTGGCAAGATTGACCGAGATATTGGTCTTGCCTACGCCGCCCTTGCCAGAGGTGACGGAAAAAACCAGAGGGAAAGTGCCGCTCATCTGTCTGCTCCACATGTTATGGCTCATGCCGCGCTAGGCGGCCTGGCCGGGAAGTTGCCTTTTGAAAATAAGACGCCAGACCAGCGGCTCGGTGGCCGGGGCAAGGCTTTCCTTGAGTTCCGCGCCGAACGACAGTGCTGAAACCGGCAATCCGGCAGCGCAGGCCACATTCACAATATTGCCGAAGCTTACGGCTTCGTCCAGCTTGGTCCATACAAGGGAGCCAGGCCCTTCAAATTTATATCTTTGTAAAAATGCCTGTGTTTGCAGCGCGTCAAAAAATGGCGAAAGCGTAAGGTGCGTAGCTGCTTCCACAGTGTCCAGGCCCATGTCGGCCCGCCAGTGGGCAAGATTGCCGTTGCGGTCAAGGCCGGGAACATCAATGAATACGGCGCGGGCCTCTCGTGTGGCGGCCAGGGCAAGCTCCATGGCGGCCTTGTCGGGCGCTTCCATATACGTAAAATTGGAAAGTTCCGCCCAGTGGCGCAAAATCAGCCTGCCGTTGCCGCGCAGGCAGTCGGCGTTGATAAAGGCAATGCGCGCTTCTGGTTCGTGTTTGCGCAGGTGCAGTGCAAAGCGCAGGGCCGTTGTGGTTTTGCCAAAACCGAAAGGCCCGGCCATCAGGTGGATGCGCTGCTGCCACTGTTCCGCGCCCCAGGCCTTAACCGGCACCATGCCGCAGAGGCATTCAAGCACAGAGGCTCCGGGTTCCGCCAGCAAGCGCTGATAAAGGTCAACCGCCACAGAGTCAGAAACACCTTCGCGCTGCAAATATTCCAGAGCAACACGCTGGCGGGGCGTAAGGCGTTCAAGCTGAATGGCTGGCTTCATCAAGGCAAAAATCTGATCCTTGAGATGCATCCATTCCTTGTGCCATTCACCCCAGCCAGCAGGCGCGCCTGCGGCTTGCGCTGCTTCGGCCTTGGGGCGCTCGATCCCGGCAGTTATTTCATGGCAGACGGCACCGTTCTTACGATAGGTGCGGTTGCCCAGGATAACGGCGTCAGGCCCCATCTCGGCCTTGATTCTGGCCAGAATTTCCTGTGATGTGGCCCCTGTGAACGTCTTTACCTGCATGGCCCATTCCTTTGCCTAACGGTTCTATATCGCCCAGCGGCGCATCAGTGCCGTTTGTTTGACGACAGACCAGTAGTTGCAAATTCGGGGCCAACTTGTTGGGCAGTATTGGCCCATGCGGTTACAATCACGGGAATGCAGCTTTTGGCATAGACAATACTAGCTGGTGGAAAAGTAAAAGGCAACGAATCCTGATAGCTGGAGAGGAATATAAAAAATAAAGCGGCGCTCTGACACAAGGGGTCGGAGCGCCGCGCAACGTTGGGGCTGGCCGGATTATTCGGCGCTTACCACGCCCACAGATTGCAGCCGGATGTCGGGCGGAATCTCCGCCTGCGAGATGACCGGCACCGTGGGCAGAAAGCGCGTGACAATCTGGGCCAGATGCGGGCGGATGAGCGGCGTCACCAGCAGCACGGGCTGGGCATCGGTATTCACCGCATTGTCGGCAGCCGTGCTGATGTTGTTCACCAGCCGCTGGGCCACAGCCGGATTCATGGAGAGGAAGGTTACGCCGTTGTCGGCATGGCGAATGCCTTCCTGCACCATACGCTCGGCATTGGGCGCAAGGGTCAGCACTGAAAGCGTTCCCTGGCTGTCCAGATACGGCCGCACAATGGCGCGGGAGAGTTTTTCGCGCACATATTCTGCCAGCGTGTCGGGGTTTTTGACGCTTGTGCCAAAGTCGCCCAGAGTTTCCACAATGGTGAGCATGTCGCGTATGCTGACGCTTTCGCGCACCAGCAGTTGCAGTACTTTCTGCACCACGCCAAGGGGCAGCACATTGGGCACCAGGTCTTCCACTGCCTTGGGCGCATGCTTTGCGACCGTGTCCAGCAGACCCTGCACGCCCTGGCGGTCAAGAAAGTCGGCCAGCTGACGCTTGAACACTTCCGTCAGATGCGTGGCGATAACCGTTGCCGGGTCAACCACCGTGTAACCCGCAAGCATGGCTTCCTCGCGCTGACTGTCGGGAATCCACAGGGCAGGCAGGTTAAAGGCAGGCTCGCGCGTTTCAATGCCGCTGATCTTGGTGGTCACGTTGCCGGGATCCATGGCCAGAAAGTGATCGACCAGAATTTCTGCCGAAGCCACCTGATTGCCCTTGATAAGCAGGGCGTACTGGCCGGGCTTGAGCTGAAGGTTATCGCGCAGGTGCAGCGAGGGGATGACCACGCCCATGTCCAGCGCGAACTGTCGGCGGATGGAGCGGATGCGGGCCAGCAGGTTGCCGCTCTGTTCTTCGTCCACCAGAGGGATGAGGCCGTAGCCCACTTCAAGTTCAAGTGTATCAAGGGGCAACAGTGCCTGAACCTCTTCCGGCGTGTCGGCAGTGCCTGAACCGCTCTTCTTTTTCTTGTCTGCCTTGGCCTTGTTGGCGGCCTCCTGATCCTTGTTTTCCGTGAGGCGGCTCACCACAAAGATAAGGATGGATATGCAGAGGAAGGGGATGGTCGGCAGGCCGGGCACCAGCGCAAACAACAGCAACACGCCCGAGACCATCTTGAGCGCGCGGCTGTTGAAGGTAAGCTGGGCCAGAAATTCTTCGCCCATCTTGGCTTCGGAGGCGGCGCGCGAAACCAGCAGGCCTGTGCCGGTGGAAACAATGATGGAAGGTATGGTGGAAACCAGACCGTCACCGATGGTCAGCAGGGAATAGGTGGTGAGGGCTGTGTTCCAGTCCATATCCTTCTGGACCATACCGATGATGATACCGCCCACAAGGTTCACCAGGGTGATGAACATGCCTGCGTTTACGTCGCCCGAAACAAATTTGCAGGCACCGTCCATGGCGCCGTAAAAATCTGCTTCCTTGCGCAGCCCTGCACGGCGGGCATTGGCCTGTTCTTCATCCAGCAAGCCAGCGTTGAGGTCGGCTTCAATGGCCATCTGCTTGCCGGGCATGGCGTCCAAGGTGAAGCGGGCCGCCACTTCTGCGATACGCGTGGTACCAGCGGTGATAACGGTTTTGTTCAGAATGAACAGGATCATAAAGATAACTGCGCCCACAACGTAGCTGCCGCCTACAACAAACTGGCCGAACGCGCGGATGACTTCGCCCGCGGCGTTTGCGCCCATATTGCCGTTGAGCAGAATAAGGCGGGTGGACGCCACGTTGAGCGCCAGCCGCAGAAGGGTCGTGACCAGCAGCAACGAAGGAAAGATGGTAAATTCCAGCGGCGAGGTCATGAACATGGTGGTTACAAGCACCAGCAGTGAAATGGAAATACTGACGCAGAGCATGAAATCGAGAAAAAACGTGGGCAGAGGCACCAACATGACAAACAGGATGATGACCACGCCGGCTGCAAGAAATATTTCGCCGTTTTTTGAAAATCGAGCGTAATCAAGCTGGGGGATTACTGCGGCAGCCATTTTTATGACACCTCTCTGCGTTGGTTCCCGAAAGCGGGTTTACCCTGGAACGTATGGGCAAGATGGAAAAATTTCATGTCTTTTTAGTGTTTTACCACTTTTGGCTTGATCTTCCAGATGCTGGCCAGCACGGAAGCCACAGCTTTGTAAAGCTCTTCGGGAATCATGTCGCCCACCTCTGTGGACTTATACAAAGCCCGTGCCAGAGGCACGTTTTCGCGAATGGGAATCCGGTTTTCGCGGGCTACTTCCTTGATTTTTTCGGCCAGATGGTCTGCGCCCTTGGCAAGCACGATGGGGGCGGGAGCTTCCGATGTATTATAGCTCAGGGCCACGGCTATGTGCGTGGGGTTTGTGACCACCACATCCGCCTTGGGCACGTCTGCAAGCATACGCTTGCTCATCATTTCCATCATTTTTCTGCGTTGCTGCCCCTTGATCACGGGGTCGCCATCGGTCTGTTTCTGCTCGTCCTTCACTTCTGACTTGGTCATCTTCATGCCTTCGTTATAGGCATAGCGCGACTGCCATACGTCAAAAATGGCAATGGCAATGATGGGCAGAAGTGCATAGCTGGTCAGCTTGAAGGCCATTTGCAGCATGTAGGTCGCCACGCCTTCGGTGCTGGCGTAGTACATGGGCAGAAAGTTCTGGTGTTCCTTGAAGATGATCCAGCCGGGGATAATGCCGAGAACAAGAGAAAACAGCAGGCTCTTGATGGTGCGCAGGGCTGTTTGCGGCGATGCCAGCATCTGCTTGAGGCCCTGAACTATGTTGAAGCGCTTCAGGTTGGGGCGCATCACCTTGGTTGTCCAGAGTTTGCCCACCTGTAAGCGCTGCGCCAGAAAGGCCAGAAATCCCAGAGTCAGCAGGATTGGCATGATCATGCGGGCAATTTCAAGCGTGACGTCAATGCTGAGGCTGTAGACGTTTTCAGGATTGGGATCGAACTCCCACGAGTGGCTGAGAAAGTGGCGGAAGAGGCGCTTGATGTTGTCGGCCATAGGGCCGATCCAGGCATAAATAATACACATGCCCCCCAGCAGGCTCACGGCCTTGCCAAGCTCCTGCGCTTTGGGAACATTGCCCTCCTCACGCTGTTTGCTGACACGTTTTGGAGTGGCTTCTTCTGTTCTGCTTGGATCTTGCTGTGAACCGAACATGCTCTTACCGCCCTGGCTTGGTTGGCGCTGTTAAGCGCTTTGCCCTGGCAATAGCAAAAAATATGCCCGTCAGAGAACTGGCGGGCATATCAGATATGGGCGCAACGGTCATTGGGCGCATGGGCTTCCTCCTCATGTACGCCATCTGTTGCGAGCTCTTTGAAATCAGGGAGTTTGCCGATCCTCTTCCTCCTGCCACCACCAGCGGGCGCGCTGGCAGAGCAGGTCAATATCGCCAGCGGCGGCGAGGTTGAGCATCTGCCGGTACTGGCGCACAGCCTCATAGCTGTATGGATTGGCCTCAAACAGGCCAGCGAACATGCGCGCGTCTTCTGTCAGCATTTTGCGGGCCGCGTTCTGGCGGCGGCGGAACGAAGGCGTAAGAAAGGGCAGCAGATCCTCATGCTCCGCCAGCAGGGCAAAATACGCCAGGCTGGTGATGAAGTTCATGTTCTGGATGCTGGCCATGGCCTTGTCGTGCTTTTCAGCAGTGGTGCAGAATACACGGCAGCCAAGGGCTGTAAAAAAGCCCGAGGCCAGCTCCACATGCTCTTGCACCGCATGGGCCCCCGGCACAATGGCCACGGGCTGGTCTGCCTGCGGATCCGGCTTGGGGCCAAAGAGGGGATGCGTGCCCACCACTGGCCCTGCCCAGATTTTTTCCATCTGTTGCAGCGGGATTTCCTTTACCGAGGTTATGTCCGCCAGCACAGCCCCAGGGAGCAGATGCGGGCAGACCGTAGCAACAACCTCGCTGAATACAGCGGCAGGAACGCAAATGATGGCCAGATCGGCCCCCGCGCAGGCGGGAGCAAGAGCTTCGGGCGTCAGGGGCACGTCCACGCCCGCCACGTTCAGCCCTGCCGCCTTGGCGCGGGCCAGCAGCATGGCGCCCATGCGGCCGGTGGAGCCGACAATGACGGTTTTTACGGGATTGCGCGGGCAGAAGCCGGTAAAGCCGTCAAATCCATCCTCCGCAGCGGATTCCCCGCCGTTCTGGGCGGCAGGGACGCCGTTGCTGCCTTGATTGCCGTTCATGCCAGTTGCTCCCAGATATTCCAGAATTGCGGAAAGGATTTGCGCACCACCAGCGGGTCGTCCAGCAGGTCGCGCACGTTTGTTTCAGGCTGGCGCAGCCCCAGCAGGGCCAGAGACATGGCGATGCGGTGGTCGTTGTGGGCCGAGAGGGAAACGCCCTCGGGCAAACGCGGACAGTCCGGCTTGCCGTTGCCGCGTCCGGCCAGGCCGTGAATGAGCATGCCGTCTGAAAGCTGGTCAATGACTACGCCAGCCTTGGCAAGCTCCTGCGCCGGGGCGCTGATGCGGTCCGACTCTTTATAACGCAGATGGGCCACATTGCTGATGCGCGTGGAACCCTGCGCAAAGGCCGCCAGAACGGCCACTGTGGGCACGAGGTCGGGGCAGTCGCCCATGTCCAGCTCCACGCCATGAAGGGCGGAGGGGTACACGGTGACGGAATCCCCCGTCATGGTCATACGCGCGCCCATGCGCTGCAAAATGCCCAGCATGGCGCGGTCGCCCTGCAGGGAATCCGTGCGCAAACCTTCGACCCTCACGGGCTTAAGGCCCAGTGCGCCAGCGGCCAGCAGATAGGAGGCGCCAGACCAGTCGCCTTCAACTGTGTAGTTGCCCGCGCGGTACGCGCCGGGATGGACTGTCACGCGCAGGCAGCCGGGATGCGCGGCCTTGAGCTCGCGCCATGCGCCAGGAGGCAGCATTTCCCACGGGGCATCGGCCTCGGCGCGGGTTTCCACATCAAAGCGGATGCCATAGTCGGTCAGGCATTGCAGGGTCAGCCCCACATAGGGCCAGGAAACGGCTTTCTGCCCGCCAAGCGTTACGGACAGGGGCGCAGGCCCCATGGGGGCAGCCAGCAGCAGACCCGAAAAATACTGGCTCGAAATATCCATGCCCAGGGTCACCTCTCCCTCGCACAGCGCGGGGTTGAGGCCCTTGGCGTGCAGCACCAGAGGCGGGCAGTCGGGCTTGCCTTCAAAGGTGACGGCAAGCCCCAGCTTTTTGAGTGCGTCCGTCAGTTCGGCAATGGGTCTTTCGTGCATGCGCGGCGCGCCGTGTATGCGAAATTCACCCTCGCCAGCGGCCAGCACGGCGGTAAGCAGCCGACAAGTTGTGCCGGACTCTTCCACATCACAGGAGAGGGGCGTACCCTCTGCGCCGCCGAGCGGCTTGCCGCCCATGCCCGTCACGCGCCACGCGCCGGAGGCCGGAGTGCTTTCGGGCAGGGTTTCCATGCCCGCCCCGGCCCCGCACAGGATGGCGCGGGTGCGTTCGAGGTCGCGGCTTTCAAGGGTATGCCGCACGGTGGAAACACCCTGCGCCAGCGCCGCGCCAATAAGATAGCGGTGTGAAACGGATTTGGAAGCGGGTGCGGTAACGCTTGCCGTGGCCTGCTTTTCGGCCTCGGTGATGATAATGGTGCTCTGGCTCATGAGGCTGGCTGCTCCGGTGTTTCCGAGTGGAGGTCAAGACGGTCCAGTTGCGGCCCTGTGGGATAGCTGCCCAGTATGCGGAAGCTGGTGCAGACTTCGTGCAGTTTTTCCAGCAGGGGGGCGTAGCGGGGATCTTCCAGATCACTTTCCACATCGGCAAAGAAAACGTATTTCCAGCGCTGGCCGCGCAGGGGGCGCGATTCCAGCTTGCGCATGTTGATGCCGTTGCTTGCCAGCAGGTCAAGCACGCTCGAGAGCGCGCCAGCCTTGTCTGCCGTGGTGAACAGCAGCGAGGTTTTGTCCGCGCCGGTATGGCCGGGCTGCGGGCCGCCCGTGCGGCTGCCCGAGCGTGCATCGCCGGGGCCGATGATCACAAAGCGCGTCCAGTTGCCCGGCTCGTCCTCAATGCGGCGGGCCAGAACGGCAATGCCCATGAGGTCGGCCAGCTTGCCGTGACCGATGGCGGCTGCGTCTTCCTTGCCAGCGGCGTACTGTGCGGCGGCAGCGGTGGATTCCACCGGCACAAGGCCAGCGCCTGGCAGATGGGCGCGCAGCCACGCGCCGCACTGGGCCAGGGGCTGGGGGTGGGAATACACGGTACGCACTGCGGCCAGCGAGGGCGCGTTGCTCAGCAGACAGTGCGAAATGCGCGAAAACAGCTCGGCCTGAATATGCACGTCGTACTTGAGGAACAGGTCAAAGCTCACGCCCACGGTCCCCTGAAGGGAATTTTCCAGCGGCACCACGCCGAGCTCGCACTGACCGGAAGCCACTTCCTGAAAGACCTGTGTAATATCGTTGCAGGGGCGGAACTGGGCGGCATGGCCCAGGTACTCCACGCCTGCAAAGTAGGAAAACGTGCCTTCCGGGCCGAGATAGGCCACATTCTGGGGTCGCTGCAAGGAACGGGAGGAAGAAAATATCTCGCGCCAGATGGCCCGCAGATGATCCTCCGGCAGGGGGCCGGGGTTGCGCGTAGCCAGACTGTCCAGCACTTCCTTTTCCCGCAGGGGCTTGAAGATAATGCCCGGCACGTCGGCCTTGATACGTCCCACCTCAAGGCTCAGGGCCGCCCGCTGGTTAAAGAGCGTGAGCAGATCCTGATCCACGGCGTCAATCTCGTGGCGGATGGCGGCAAGGCGCGCGCCCGCCTCATCGGGAGAGGCTGCCTGACGGTCTGCTGCGGCTACGGGGTGGCCCTTGGGCCAGTGGCTGTTGCTGTCGTCCATGCTATATCTCCCGGATGTCTTCGCGGATGCGCATGCCAAAATGGCGGCCGGCTTCGTCCAGGCGGCACAGCACGGTATCGCCGGGCTTCAGGCCCACTACGCTTACCGGTTCGCCGCCGGGGGTGGTCAGGCGGATGGTTTCGGCATTCTGCAAAAATACCGCGCCGGTTTTGACGCCGTCTTCGGTGGTGACCTGGGCTTCAACCAGCAGCATGGGGCGCACTTCAATCTTGACCCTGCCAAGGGTGGCAAGGCTTGTTTCGCCGTTGGCGTCCACGATCAGCACTTCCTGCCCCGCCTTGAACTCGCCAAGGTAGGTGGTTTTGTCGCCGGGCAGGCGCACGTAGGCATGCACGGCCCCCGCATTAACCCTGAAGGGGCGGGCGGCCACATATTCGTTGCGCTCGGTTTCCGCATGCACAAGAAAGGTAAAGGCGCTGGAATTGCCCACCAGCATGCCCTGCCCCTTGCGCAGGATGGAGAGCGTGTCGGCGCAGACGCGGTGCCCGAGGCCCACGGATTCCACACGGGTGATCACGGCGGGCTGCAGTTCTTCATGCCCCTGCGCGAGCTTGCACTGGCTGACAATGGTCTTGAGATCGGCCACGGCCTCTCTGGATACAACAATGCCCGCCACACCGCGTTCCAAAATTCCTGCGGCAAGGCGGGCCTCGTCCAGCGTAGCGGCCTCAGCCAGAACGCTGTCGCTCTGGGCCAGAAGGTTTTCCACAGGTATTACCTCCCAGCCGCGAGCCAGAACCACACGCTCGCCCTTATGCAGCCGTTCGAGCACGGCTTCTTCGTCAGCCTTGACGCTGAGCGCCATCATGGCGGTATCTTCGGCAGCCCACACAGGGCAGCGCGAAAGACCGGAAACTTCTTCCACATGCTTGCGCGGCACAATAACGCCGTCCACGCCGGATTCCAGCGCCAGGGTCACATCGCCCTTGTCAAAGGGAACGCAGTTGAAATAGATGCGGGACATGCGGCTTATTCTCCTACAATTTCCATGGCCTGATCCACGGAAGCGTTGTCGTGAACGATGGCGCGCAGGGCCTTGACCAGAGCAACGCGGTTGGGATGCTGGAAGACATTGCGGCCCACGGAAATACCCGCGCCGCCAGCGCTCAGTGAATCCTGAACCATCTGGAGGATCTGGCGGGTGGAATCCATGCGTTCGCCACCAGCGATAACCACGGGCACACAGCAGGCGGCCACTACTTCAGAGAAGCTTTCCACATCGCCGGTGTAGGGCACCTTGACGATGTCCGCGCCCAGCTCAACGCCCACGCGGGCGCAGTGGGCCACCACGTCCTTGGCGTAGCCGTTCTGGATCTGGGGGCCGCGGGCGTACATCATGGCCAGCAGCGGGATGCCCCAGTTGTCGCACGATTCGGCCACACGTCCCAGATCGGCCAGCATGAGGCGTTCATTGGGGTCGCCCAGATTGACGTGTACCGAAACGCAGTCCGCGCCATGCTTGATGGCTTCTTCAACTGTGGCTACGAGGGTTTTGGTGTTGCCGAGGGGGGAAAGAGCGGTGGAGGCGGAGAGGTGGATGATAAGGCCGATGTCGCTGCCCGCGTTACGGTGCCCGCAACGCACAAGGCCCTTGTGCATGAGAACGGCGTCAGCGCCGCCCGTGGCCATGTCGTTGACGGTGTCGCGCATGTCCACCAGGCCTTCAACCGCGCCGATGGTCACGCCGTGGTCCATGGGAACAATGATGGTACGGCCATTTGCGCGGTTGATGATACGTTCCAGGCGGATTTTTTTTCCAAGGTACATGGGCTCGCTCCTTTCAGTCTGCTGCTTTAAGGTGACCCGCATGGAGCGGGGTTTGCCGCATCTTTTCCGGCGGCCCATACAAAAAAAGGGCCGCTGGCTTGTTGCCTGCGGCCCGTTGAACTTTCTAACTTTTACGCGTCAGCAAAGCTCCCGACCACAGGCTCCGGTAAAGTACGCAAAATAATACCAGCTAAAGATGCCGGCGGCGTATGAGGAGGTGTGGTTGGAAGAAATGCGCTGCATGAAAGTATCCTTAAAATTTTCTAGGTAAAAAGCTACGCGGCATGCAAAAGCCTGTCAATAGAAAATTGAAGTTTGCATGCAAATTATTCGCAAAGTCAGGCTGCGCCACGCTCTGCGGGGTCTGAGGGGGCGTCCGGGGCTGTTGTTTTGCGCCGCAGCTTGCGCGTTTCAATGCGCTTGAGCACAAAGTCGCCGGGTTTTACGCCTTCTGGCACTGCCGAGAGGGGAAACTCCGCGCGGGCCAGATTGCGGTGGCCGCCGGCCTCGCCCACATCGTAAAAACAGGCGTCCGCAAGACGGCCAATGTCCCGGCCGCCATCGCCGCGAAATATCACGATAACGGTTTTGTCCACCACGCCGCTTACGGCTATCCACCGCAGGCCATGCACCCGCGTGAAAAAGTCCGCCACTGCCACCAAGAGGTCTGCGCTGTTGACCTCGTTGAGCGAGGCAAAGGCCCCGCCGCCGCGGCAGTCGGCAAGGGAACGGAATGCGCGTGAAAACAGCGGCAGCCATTCCCGCAGGTATTCGCTGCGCAGAATACGGCGCAGCAGGCCGTTATCCGCATGGCGCGAAAGCCACTGATAGGCGCGGAAATCGTCTTCGCCGCCAGAGCGCTCAAACGCCGCCGTATCTGTGCGGATGCCGTAGAGCAGGGCTGTGGCCAGCCTTGGGCCGGGGCGCATGCGCAGAGCCTTGAGATAGCGGGCCATCATGGTGCTGGTGGCGCCCATGTTGGGGCGGATATCGCGCAACAAAGCCGGGCCAGCCAGTGAACATGCCGTAATATTGTTGGCGGCGCGGGGCAGGGGATGGTGGTCGATGATGCAGTCAAAGTGCAGGCCCTGGAAAGCCTTGCTGTGGTGCGGCTGGGAATCCACCATTGCAAGGTGGGTGTACTGGTCGGCATTTTCAGGCTGCCAGGGGCGCACGGGGATGTTCAGGTAGCGGATCATGGCCAGGTTGTCGGGGCGGGTCACCTCATTGATGCGCGCAATATCCACGCTGTGCACCTTGTGGATCATAATACGCTTGAGCGCCAGCGCCGATGCCAGGGCATCGGGGTCGGCATTGATGAGGATGCACCAGCGGTCGTCCTTGCTGAGACCTGCCCGCCATTTTTGCAGCAGGGCGATGTGGTCTGTGGCGCCAGCCATGATTCTCCTTAAACGTTTATGCGCGCATGTTCATCATCTGCCGGAATGCGGTTGCGCAAGTGCCTCCAGCACCGGCAGGGAAGCGGCCAAACGATTCCAGTTGAATATCTCGACCATATGCACTGCCGTAGCGGGGATGCGCTGCATGAGGGCGACTGCGGTCTGCGCCTGCCCGGGCGTAAAAGCCGTGAGGGGCAGATGCCGGTCGCCGTCGCCGGGGGCGCTCCAGTGCGTCATGGTCGCCTGCTCTGGCAGGGTCGAAACCAACAGGTTTTTTTGACCATAGCCCAGGAGGTGCCCTACGTCCAGACACAGGCCCAGTCCGTGATCCTGAAGAAATCCCTGTCCAAGGCAGGTAATATCACTGTGGGCAACGTTTTCCAGCAACAGCGGAATATCGCAGCAGTTTTTCCAGTGATGCGCAAAACCTGCCAGCAGGCGGCGTTGCACTTGCGGCGATCCCTGGGGCGGGTGCAGCACGGCGCAGCGCGGCTGAAGAAAAGCCGCCTTGCCAAGCACGGCATGGGCCAGGCGGGCGGCAGCGCGGGCAGGGTAGGCGGCAGTACTCTTGCTGGCAGGCCAGGGCAGGTCAACGGGCAGATGCACATGCCAGCGCAGGGGCAGGGTTTCCAGATCGGGCGGCAAGTCCTGCGGCCCGTAGTTCAGGCAGGACTGAGCTTCAAAAAAACACAGACCTACCTCGTCCACCTTGCCAGCCAGAAAGCGTGCGTTTTCCGCCACTCCGGCGGGCAGCACAAAGGACGGAGCGGCCAGACGGCCTGCAAAGCGTGCGGGCCGCAGATGCGGCGTGTCTGGCTGGAGCGTCTGGTCGCCTGAATCTCGGGACATGGGGGTGTTCCTTGTGCGCGGCATGTGGCGTCGGCCATGCAGCCACCATGCGCAAAGGGGGAGATTTCTTGAAAATCTCCCCCTTTATCATTCTATAATCGCAGGAGGCTACACCAGTTTGGTGCTGCTCCAGCCGTGTTCCTTGGCTGCTGCTTCGGTCTTGGGGCCACCCAACACGCAGGTGGATCCGCTGCGCGCGGCCTCGGCCAGCACCTCGGCAAATTCGCGGAAGTGCTTTCCGGTGGTGGAAAGGATTTCCTCGCGCATGAGGGCGCGGGCTGCATCGGTATCGTCCGTGAGCCAGCGCGAGAGGGATTGGGCACCCTTGGCGTCGGGCAGCAGGTAGCTGTCCAGATCGCCCACCGCGCCCACTATGGCCTGGGTAAGCTGGGCCTTGTCCGGGCTGAAGGTACGCAGGTATTCGGCCATGCCGTCAAAGGCCGCCAGGGTGTCGTCCACGTTGGGGTCGCGGTATGAGGCGCACACAAGGGTGCCGCCAAGGCGGTCAAGATTGCAGAACGCGCCGTACGCGCCGCCGCGCACGCGCACGCGCTCCCACAGGTAGCCCATGCGCAGGCTGCGCAGGATAACGCTGGCCGAGCCGTGGTACACGTAGCCCTGATCATAGATGTTGGCGGCCTTGCCCACATAGTTGATCTGGGCCGGAGCAATGAAGGCTTCGCCCTTGGGCAGTTCCAGAGGGGCGCTGCCAAAGTCCGTTGCCGCTCCTGCCCGTGCGGGTGAAAGCGAGCGCAGCAACTGGCGGGCTTCCGTTTCTACCAGTGCGAGGCCCTGCGCCTCCGCGGTGCAGTCCATAACAGCGCCGGGCCGGGCGATGATGCGTGAGCGCAGTTCTTCAAGATCGTTCAAAACAGACTGCGGGTCCGTGTCCATGCGTTCCAGCAGGCCACGTACGCTCTCAAGGTAGCTCAGGCCCGAGGTGCGCTCGGCAATGGCGCTTGCGCCGTTGAAGCGCGCCCGCAGGCGGGCGCTGACCGCCGCATGCCCGGCGGACTGCAAACCGTGCTCCAGCCGGGCCTTGCCTTCCAGCAGCATCTGCCCCAGGCGTTCGCGCAACACGTCGGCGTCCGTCAGGGGTTCCAGCAGAATCTCGCGGGTCAGGGCAAAGAGGTCGGGCAGCTTGTCGTACACGGCCTTGCCAGACACGCCAAGGTAGCCAAAAGTCTTGCGGCTGCCGCGCACAAGGCCCACCAGTGTTTCTGCTCCAAGGCCGCCCGTTTTTGCGGCCATGAGTGCGCCAAGCTCCGTAAAGTCGCGTTTGGCGGTGCCTGTTTCGGTGAGGGAACGGGCAAAGAGCGGCAGCAGGGGCACGAGCCTGTCCGGTACATTGGCAAGGGGCAGCAACAGGGTTGCGTAGGCAATGCCCTGTGTGGGCAGCTCGTGCGTCAGGAACGTCTCGGGCAGTTCTGCCACTGCGCGGGGCAGCAAGGCGTTTTCACGCGGCAGGTCTTCAATCCCCAGGGCCGGGATGGTCGCAAGAGCCTCCGGGCTGTCGGGCGCGCTCTGGGCTTCCATGAGGCGGGTGGTTTCTTCCACCATCCTGGCGCGGGCCTCGGCATCGGCGGCGGCCTGTACGGCGTCCACGCGGGCCTTTTCCGCGTCTTCGCGGGCTTTGCCCAGCTTGGTGTCGGGCAGCAGCACCACGGTGGCGCGGTGCTCGTTGTTGAGGAACCAGTCCTTGATTGCCTGTTCAAATACGGGTTCGCCAGCCTCAATGCGGGCTTTGAGGGCGTTGAGCGGGGCTTCCCACGCCAGCGGGGCCAGCGGGTCTCCATCATACAGCCATGTGGTCAGCGACTGCACCATGGCTGAAAGCCCACGGGGGAAGCGCCCGGAATTGTTTTCACGGTAGGCGAATTCCACGCTGTTGACGGCGGCTTCCACTGCCGAGCGGGGGATGCCTTCGTCCGCCAGTTGGGCCAGGGTGTCAAAAATAAGCAGTTCGGCCTGCTGCACATCGCGCGGGGCCACGCCCTTGAGACCGGTAGAGTAGTACATCTGGCGCAGGTCAGTCTCCAGCCCGCAGCCGGTGGTGTCTTCACCAAGGCCGGAGGCGATGAGCGCCTTGCGCAGGGGGGAGCCGGGCAGGCCTTCAAGGATATGCTCGAGCATTTCCATCAGCAGGGCCTGATGCACGTCCCCACGCTCGCCCAAAAGCCAGTTGACCGTGAACAGCGCGCGTTTTTCGCCCTTGGAGGCGGCATAGGCCACTTCAATCTGCCGTGGGGTTTCCAGGCGCGGCTGCAAAGGCACGTCGGAATTGACCGGGCGGGCCGTGTAGCCCTCAAGCGCGGCTGCCGTCAGACGCAGGCGTTCGTCTTCCGGGTCGTCGCCCCAGAAGAAAAAGCGGGCGTTGCTGGGGTGGTAGTAGCGGCTGTGAAAATCGTAAAAGGCCTCGTAGGTGAGGTCGGGGATGTTTTCCGGATTGCCGCCGGAATCAAGGCTGTAGAGCGTATCGGGGAAGAGCGCCTGCTGGCTCTGCTCCGCGAGGACGGAATCGGGCGAGGAGTAGACGCCCTTCATCTCGTTGTAGACCACGCCCTTGTACGACCACGGGCCATCGGGCGTTTCGGCCTCCACGTGCCAGCCTTCCTGCCGGAAGATATCTTCATCGATGCGGGGGTGGAACACGGCGTCTATGTAGACGTCAATGAGATTGTAAAAATCGCGCAGATTGCAGCTTGCGATGGGGTAGCAGGTCTTGTCGGGAAAGGTGAAGGCGTTGAGGAATGTTTGCAGCGATCCCTTCATCAGTTCCACAAAGGGTTCCTTGACGGGATATTTGTCCGAGCCGCAAAGAACGGAGTGCTCCAGAATGTGGGCAACGCCTGTGGAGTCGGCTGGCGGCGTGCGAAAGTTGACGCCAAAGCACTTGTTTTCGTCAGAGTTATTAATGGAAAGCAGTTGCGCTCCCGTGGCCTCGTGCCGCCACAAACGGGCGGTGCCGTCCACTTCGTGCAGATGCTGTTCTGTAAGAAGAGTGAATCCGTGATTGTTCATGATGAATCCTGAAGTGTTGATGTGCAGCGCCGCTTGAGGCGCAGCGTGAACTCTAACTATAAGTATAGATGCGCCGTTTGAAAAGGGGCGCTGCCAGCGGGCGCGTCATGCCCGGCTTGTGACCCGGCTCCCGGCGTGATACTGAAATCAGCCCGTGCCCTTGCGCTGGGCCGCAAATTTTTGATTGAGCGAGATGATATGAACATGAACTGCAAGTCCTGTACAGGCGGGTCTGCACTGGCGGAAAAGCTGGTGCTCTGGTACATTCCTCTGGCTTTTGCCGCCTTGTTCATATGGGGCAGCGTGTTGCAAATGCGCAGCTTTGTCATCAATGATGCGGATTTTGGCTACTTTATTACGCAGATCTGGCGGGTCTGGAACGGCTGGGACTGGCAGGCTCCTTTTTCCAACGTCTATGAGGGTAAACCCTTTTACGCCCACCATTGCACCCCCCTGACGGCCCTGCTGGCCCCCCTTGTGGGGCCGTGGAAGAGCCCGTACCCCCTCAGCGTTCTGCAAGGCGTGGCGGTGGGGGCAATGGCCTTTATTCTGCCCCGGCTGGTGCGCACCCTGCATGAAGAAGCGGAAGGCGATACGCCTTCTGGCAACTGGGTGTGGACGGCAGGTTTTGCGCTGCTTCTTTTCTTTTTTTTCCGTCCGGTGCTCACGCCGTGGTCGCGGCAGGTTCACTACACAACGCTCGTCACGCCCATGCTCATGCTGGCCGTGCTCATGCTGCACAAGCGCCGCTGGTGGGCGCTAGCCGGATGCTGCCTTGTGGTCTTTCTGGCGCAGGAGCGCGCCGCGCCCAGTATTTTCTGCCTGGGCATGTATGCCTTTTTGCTGTTGGGGCAGCGGCGTGTCGGCGCTATTTT
Organism: Desulfovibrio desulfopostgatei; assembly: GCF_053570645.1. Taxonomy (NCBI): domain Bacteria; kingdom Pseudomonadati; phylum Thermodesulfobacteriota; class Desulfovibrionia; order Desulfovibrionales; family Desulfovibrionaceae; genus Desulfovibrio; species Desulfovibrio desulfopostgatei. The sequence goes on from NZ_JBRBQS010000002.1 coordinate 300,532, forward strand.
ATGTCTGTGTTCCGGCCTGTGGTTTGTCACGGTCACAAAGGTATGGCTGCCCTACATGCGCCAGCTTGCAGGCGCGGGCACGGGCTATGCCTTCAGCCATTTTGTAGATGTGCGCGGGCAGTGGGATCTCAAACTGCGATACTATATCCAGTTGTTGGCGTACTCGTGGTTTTTGCCCCTGCTTGGGCGCAAGGCCTTGCTTTGCCTGCTGTGCACGTTGCCCTATCTCGCCATGGTGGCTGTTTCGGGCTACAGCCAGATGTGGGCCATGGCCGGGCAGTATGAGGATTTGCCCGGCGTGTTTCTGATGCTCGCCATCTGCCACGCCTGCATGTGGGTGCAGGGCAACCTGCGCCCCGCATTGTGGAAAAAGCTTCTGCCCGCCGCCGGTGTGGCGATGGCCGTCATCATGCTCGCTACGCAGACGGGTTGGTACAATCCGGCTGTGACAGTGGCGCGGCTGCTGCAACACCCCGAGGCGCAGTCTTATACGCGCCTGCGCGAAGCTCTGGGGCAATTGCCGAACTTTTCTCCGACGGTGCGCGTGTGGGCGCAGTCCGGCCTTGGGCCGCACGTATTTTATCCCTATCAGCGCTATATCGCCGACATATCGCATATGGACGGGCCGCTGGGCGACAGTGTGGTGATGATTTCACCCTATGCGGGCACGGCCTATCTTGCGGGCGGCGGGGGCGGGGTATCACGTGGGGAATTTGAACGGGCGGCAGCGTTTTTTGACGCGCATCCCGATCTTGTCCGCGTAAAGAACAGTGATGTTCTGGTCATTTATGCAGGGAAGGGGCTGAGCGAAACCCAGCCTGAGCTTGTGCAGGGGCTGAGCCGTTAGGCTGATCTGCGGTTTGCGCGGAAATTTCCGCATCAATGCTTGCTATTCGCAAGGTGATAGTGTATTGACTCCCTTTCCATCAAGCACACCCAAAGGCAGCGGCCCGGGGTGCCCGGTGGGACGGCGCGTGTGGCGTCGTCCATTTTTTGCGCCCAAGGACGGCTTGTCCCTCCAGGGTGTGGACATCGGGTTGCAGGGTCAGGGCATGGGTGGAAGAAGTTAACCCTTTGGAGGAATCCCAATGGCTTATGTCAGCATGAAGCAAATGCTGGAAACCGGCGTGCATTTCGGTCACCAGACCCGCCGCTGGAATCCCAAGATGCGTCCTTACATCTTTGGCGCCCGCAACGGCATCCATATCATTGACCTGCAGCAGACCGTCAAGCTGTTCCGCGTCGCCTACGACAAAGTGGTCGACACTGTTGCCAAGGGCGGCAAGGTGCTGTTCATCGGTACCAAGCGTCAGGCTCAGGAAGCAGTGGCCGCTGAGGCTGGCCGCGCCGGTCAGTTCCATGTGACCAACCGTTGGATGGGCGGCACGCTCACCAACTTTGTCACCATCCAGAAGAGCGTGGACCGTCTGAAGAAGCTGGAAGCCATGTTTGGCGACGGCACCATCAATCGCTACCAGAAGAAGGAAATTCTGCTTCTGGAACGCGAAATGAAAAAGCTCGAGGAAACCCTTGGCGGTATCAAGAACATGGACCGCATTCCCCAGCTTGCCTTTATCATCGACCCGCACCGTGAAGACATCGCCGTGAAGGAATGCCGCAAGCTCGGCATCCCGATCGTGGCCGTGACCGACACCAACTGCGATCCCGATGTCATTGACTACATCATCCCCGGCAATGACGACGCCATCCGCGCCATCAAGCTGTTTGTGGCTGCTTTCGCCGAAGCCTGCATGGAAGGCGAAGCCATGAACAAGGATCACAAGGGCGAAGCCGTCAACGCCGAAGAAGCCATGCAGAAGGCTGAAGCCGCCGCTCCCGCTCCGGAAGCCGCTCCCGCCGAATAGCAGGCCTTTCCATATTCCGTATCCTGGGGGCGGCGCAACCTGTAAGGGCTGCGCTGCCCCCGTCTGGATGAAAGATTGCGCGCCGCGCTTCGCGGAGGCCGCGCAACCGATCAGGCATTTACAAAACTCCGGCTTGGGGCCGGACAGCGTGTGGAGTATACTATGGCTATCACTGCACAATTGGTTAAAGAACTGCGCGACATGACCGCCGCAGGCATGATGGACTGCAAGAAAGCCCTGGTGGAAGTGGAAGGCGACCTGGAAAAGGCCGTTGACTGGCTGCGCCAGAAGGGTATGGCCAAGGCTGCCAAAAAGTCTGGCCGCGCCACCAGCGAAGGCCTCGTGACCGTGGCCGCCACTGCCGACAACATGCACATCGCCATGGGTTCGCTGCTTTGCGAAACCGACTTCGTGGCTCGCGGCGATCAGTTCCAGGCCATGGCCACCCGCGTGACCCAGGTTATCCTTGAAAAGGCTCCTGCCGACGCCGCCGCTCTTGAAGCCCTCCTGGGCGAAGAAGTGACCCAGCTCATCGCCTCCGTGGGCGAAAACATGCAGCTCGGCAAGTTTGCCCGCTTCAGCAAAAAGAGCGCCAACGATGTGGTGGGTCAGTATGTCCACGCCAACAGCAAGATTGGCGTTCTTGTGTACCTGACCTGCGGCAAGGCTGAAAGCGCCGCCAAGCCCGAAGTGCTGGAACTGGCCAAGAACCTCGCCATGCAGGTTGCCGCCGCCAGCCCCCTGGCCCTTGACGCCGCCAGCCTTGATCAGGCAGCTGTGGAGCGTGAACGCGAAGTTTACCGCCAGAAGGCCCTTGAAGAAGGCAAGCCCGCCCAGATCGTGGACAAGATTGCCGACGGCGCGGTGAAGAAGTTCCAGAAGGAAGTATGCCTCATGGAACAGCCCTACATCCGCGATGACAAGAAGACCATTTCCGACATCGTGCGCGAAACGGGCAAGACCATCGGCGACGAAATCACGGTTACCGGTTTCGAACGCATCCAGCTTGCTGCCGAATAGGCACAGCGCTGCGCCGGATTCCGGCACATAAGTGTACGCCTTCTGGCCAAGCACGGTTTTATGGGGGGCCTTTGGCCCCCCATTGCGTTTGACAAAGTCAACGCAACCAGAAATCATGAACTGACAGCGCCTTGCGGTGTTGTCGGGCGCGAATGGTTTCTTCAAATCCCGCCAGGCGGGAATTGCTGTCTGCTGGGGCCTCTGGCCCCTTTTTTATTACGGAAACGCGGCATGGCCGCCGGAGAAAATATGTGGGATCTGGCATGGGTAACTGACCCCGCAGCCTGGGCTGGCCTGGGTACGCTGGTGCTGCTGGAAGTGGTGCTGGGCGTAGACAACCTGGTTTTTATTTCCATACTTGTGAACAAGCTGCCGCAGGAAAAGAAGCGTCAGGCCTTCATGACCGGCCTTGGGCTTGCCCTGCTCATGCGTATGGTGCTGCTGGCCTTCATGGCGCGGCTGGTTGCCCTTACCGACCCCCTGTTTACCCTGGGGGGGCACGGCTATTCTGCCCGCGATCTTATCCTTATGGCTGGCGGCGTGTTCTTGCTGCTCAAGGGCACAATGGAACTGCACGACAGGCTTGAAGGCCATGCGGGCAGGTTCGATACCAGCGGGCCGCAGGCTGGCTACTGGCAGGTGATTTTTCAGATCATCATTCTGGATGCCGTGTTTTCGCTGGATTCCATCATCACCTCCGTGGGCATGGTGGACCATGTGTTCATCATGATGCTGGCGGTGCTGGCTGCCATGGTCATCATGGTGCTTGCCGCAGCCCCCCTGCTGGAATTTGTGGAGCGCCACCCCACAGTCATTGTGCTGTGTCTGGGATTTTTGCTGATGATCGGTCTGAGCCTGCTGGCCGATGGACTTGGCTACCATATCCCCAAGGGCTATATGTACGCGGCCATAGGTTTTTCCGTGCTGGTGGAGACCTGCAACCAGTGGGCCTTGCGCAGCCGCCGCAGGCGCTACAGCATGCGCGACATGCGCGAATCCACGGCGCGGGTCATTCTGAACCTGCTCGGCGGCGGCGTACCCGGCGGCGGCGAGGCCCAGCTTGAGGCGGCGGCGCTGGCTGGTGATGCCGGGGGGCAGCTCTTTGCTCCCATGGAGCGGGACATGGTGGCCCGTGTGATCCGCCTTGGCGGGCGCACGGCGCGTTTTATCATGATTCCGCGTCAGCGCGTGGACTGGCTGGACAGCAATGCCGACCGCGCCACGGTCACGCGTTTTGCGGCTGCCTCGCGCCTTGCATGGCTGCCTGTGCAGCGGCGCGATACGGACGAAGTGCTGGGCGTGGTGCACCCCGGTGAAATCCTGCAACAGGAGCAACAGGGCATAGGCAACCGCGAGTGGGATCTGAAAACCTACGTGCGCCCCGCGCCCACCATATTTGAGCACACGCCGCTGACGACCCTGCTGGAAGATTTTCGTACAAATCCCGCGCCGCTGGCCTTTGTGCGGGATGAATACGGCAGTGTTGTTGGCATCATCACCCCCGCGGAACTGCTGAGCGTGCTTGCGGGCCAGATGGGCGACATGCCCGCCGGGCCGGAGGTTTGCCGCAGGCCTGACGGCAGTTGGGTTCTGCCGGGGCGTCTTGCCGTTGACCTTTTTGCAAGCTGGCTTGGGGTGAGCCTGCCGCGCCGTCTGTTCAGCGCCACCCTCGGGGGGCTCATTATGGAGCGCCTGGGCCGTATACCCGAAAAAGGCGCGCGCCTGCGCTATCAGGGCTGGGATCTGGAGATAACACGCATGGATCGTCGCCGTATTGACGAGGTGCGCGCGGTCAAGCTGCTGCTGCCGCATACCGATGGCAGAAAGCGCAAAAAATAAAATTATTGGTCCGCACTGGTCTGATATGTTGACATCTTGCCGGGTGCCAGCGTAGGGTCTCAACCATGAGCATGAACACACAATCTTCTTTCCGCCACGTAGCGCTGCTATCCATTATGTGCGCCGTAGTAGTACGGTGTCACACTTTGCGCGCGTTCTGAGCAGGGAAGATCCAAGGTAGTATTGCAAACCCCGCCGGCGCGAGTCGGCGGGGTTTTTTAGTCCGCACCGCCGCCGACAAGCCTCACCATCGAAAAGGAGTCTTGCGGCGATGTTACGTCTTACGGGAGCAGAACTCACCATCCGCCTGCTGGAGAACCAGGGTGTCACGCACATTGCGGGCATCCCGGGCGGTTTCAATCTTCCTCTCTACGATGCCCTCGGGCGCAGTGGAACCATCCGGCATATCCTTGCCCGTCACGAACAGGGCGCAGGCTTTATAGCGCAGGGCATGGCGAGGGTTACGGGCCGTCCCGGCGTTATCTTTGCCACTTCCGGCCCCGGCGCTACCAATACGCTCACGGCGCTCGCCGATGCGCGCATGGACTCCGTGCCGCTGGTCTGCATCACCGGGCAGGTGCCCCTGAGCATGATCGGTACCGATGCCTTTCAGGAAGTGGACATCTACGGCATGTCCATTCCCGCCACCAAGCACAACTTTATTGTGCGCTCCATTGACGAACTGCTGCGCGTGATTCCCGAGGCCTTTGCCATTGCCGCTGGCGACCGCCCCGGCCCTGTGCTGGTGGACATCCCGCGTGACGTGCAGGTGGCTGTTGCTGAATTGCAGGATCTGCCCGCCGCCGGAATCCCCGCGCCCATGCCGCAGCCAGACCCGCAGGCCCTTGCCCGCGCGGCGGAAATGATGAACGCCGCAAAGCGCCCCCTGTTGTTGCTGGGCGGCGGCACGTCTTCTCCCGAGGCCTCGGCGGCGGTGGTTTCCTTTATGGAGGCCCGCCGCATCCCCGCCGTCATGTCCCTGCGCGGGCTGGGCACGGTGCCGCATGGGCATGAGCTGGCCGTGGGCATGCTGGGTATGCACGGAGCGCGCGCCTCCAACATGCTGGTAGACGAATGCGACCTGCTCATGGTTGTGGGCGCTCGCCTTGGCGACCGCGCCACGGGCAGGCTGGACGGATTTTGCCCCAAGACGGGCCTTGTCCACATCGATATTGATGCCTGCGAGGTGGGCAAGCTGCGCATTCCGCAGGTGGGCATTACAGCGGACGCGGCAGAGGCTCTCACGGCCCTGCTGCCCCTGTTGCGCAAGACCGACCACGAGCCGTGGCTTGAGCGCGTGGCAGCATGCAAGGCGGAGCACGGCCTGCGTTTTGACCGCACGGATGAGGTCTGTTCGCCCTACGGCATCATCAGGCACGTGGCGGACGCCCTGCACGGCAAGGGCATTGTGAGCACAGACGTGGGCCAGCACCAGATGCGCGTGGCCCAGGCCTACCCCATGATGCAGCCCCGGCAGTGGCTCACATCCGGCGGGCTGGGAACAATGGGTTTTGGCCTGCCTGCCGCCATAGGCGCTGCGCTGGCAAAGCCGGAGGAAACCGTGGTCTGTTTTTCCGGCGATGGCAGCCTGCTCATGAATATTCAGGAAATGGCCACGGCTGTTGAAAATCAGGCCAACGTCAAGATTATCCTGTGCAACAACGATGGACTGGGGCTGGTGCAGCAACAGCAGGATCTGTTCTTTGGAGGGCGGCTGTTCGGCTCGACCTTCACGGCGGGCACGGACTTTGTGCGCATTGCCCAGGGCTTTGGCATGCCGGCCATCTGCCTTAACAACGAGCGCGACCCAAGGGCCGTGCTGGAAAAGGCCTTGGGCACGCCCGGCCCATGCCTGCTTGAAGTGCGCATGAGCGCAGAAGAAAAGGTTTTTCCCATGGTGCCGCCAGGAGCGGCAAACAGTCAGATGATAGAGGGGGTTAACGCATGAACGGTTCCGTGACGAGCGCGCTTACAACTTTGCACTTGAGCGTCAACAATCATCCCGGTGTGCTTTCGCACGTGTGCGGCCTCTTTGCTGGCCGCGCCTACAACCTTGAGGGCGTGCTTGTCACGCCGGAAGCAGACGGCGATACCTGCCGCATGTGGCTGGTGGTCAAGGACGATGGGCGTATGGAGCAGATTGTAAAGCAGGTGCGCAAGCTGCACGATGTGCTGGATGTGCAGGTGGGGCATGCGGAACCGACGGTTTTCAACCGCCTGGCCGGTTGCCTTGAATGCTGAATAAGAGCAGGGCGCGGTGCGTAACTACGTAACATCGCGCCTCGCGTAACAGGCTGTCCACGGGCTGCGCCCCTGTCTGCCTGCGTTTGATGGACGCGCGGGCAGACAGGGGCGCAGCCCTTTTTTATTCAGCCAGCAGGCTGGCCCCCCGCCCGCCGTCATAGGGCACGCGTTCAAAGACCTTGCGGCGCGGGGTCAGGCTGATGTGGTAGTACTGGTTTTGCGGAATGTAGATAAATGGCACGTCTTCGTTGCGCTGCCGGAGAAAGAGCGAAAGCAGCACCCGGTTGATGGCCTGATGCCCCACAATGATCAGGGGTGCATCCCCAGCCAGAAAAAGCGCCCGCCGCAAACCACGTTGTACCCGCTCGCGCAGCAGGGCGTAGCTTTCTCCATTGGGGTAGGTGTAGGTGTACTTGCAGGCGTTGCGGCCTTGGGTGACCTCGGGCATGCGTTCGCGGATTTCGCTGTAGAGCATGCCCTCGCAATCGCCCGCCCAGATTTCGTCAAATTCCTTAAAGGCCATGGCATGCGCCTCTGGCCGTTCGGTCAGCAACGGTGTTGCCGTTTCGTGCGAGCGTATGCGCGTGGAGGTAAACACCCACTCAATGGGCTTGTCGCGCAGGTGGGCGGCAAGCGCAAGCGCCTGGGCGCGGCCCGTGGCTGTGAGCGGCGGGTCGCCGCCGATGCGCCCCCGCAGGTTGAATTCCGTCTGCCCGTGGCGCGCCAGATACAGGCACTGAATCCATACGCTGACAACCATTTCGCGGATAGCTGGATAGTAGGGTGAACTTTCGCAGGGGCGCTCGTCCAGAATGCGGTTGGCTGTGGAATCAACGCGCAGCCAGTATTTTTCGTCCTGCAATGGCTCGTAGATGGTTTCATAGTAGCTGATGCGCTTCATGAAGCTGGCAAGGGCCTCTTCTTCTGTATACGAGGCGTATTCCGGCAGAGTGGTCTTGCGGCGTATGCAGGCATTGAGCAGCAGTTGGTCTTCGTTGACGCATTCCACAAAGAGTACCGGGTAGTCGGTGAGCGTGGTTTCTATGAGGTGCCTGCGTGCGCGGCTGACGTTGGTGGCGTCAAGAATGGCCACCTCGCCGTCTTTGGCCAGCCATTCGCGGGCAATCTCCATGTTGCGCATGCAGATCATTTCGCGCGCTTCACGTCCCAGCTTGTTGTTGGGATCGTAAAAATTGGGGTCGGTGGATTCCGCGCCAATGAGCGCCCGGCGCATGTCGCCGTTATTGAACAGCTTTGCGGCAATGCCCTCGGTCACAAGCCCATCGCGGATGCGCTTTGCCAGAGTGGATTTTCCCCTTGCGGGCAGACCGACCATGGCGACATAAAGTTTCTGCATACGACCTCCGTTGCAGCATGGTAGGAGAAAAGAGAAAAAAATAAAAGAACTCTGCGGGATGGGGCGGGTCGCTCCTTGCCTGCCCGCAATAGCGGTAGTATCATGCAATAAACATATTTACCTGCCGAGTTTTGCCATGAGCATCACGGCCTTTTTCAGAACGCTGGCTTCCCGGTCACACTGGGCCATCCACAGTGTCTGGCTGGTCGTGCTTGCTGGCGTCCTGTGCGCCAACGTGGTGGATGGTTATTTCCAGCTCCAGGAAAATGAGCTGCGTCTGCTGCTCTCTGAAAGCAGCATTGCCGTCAATATTGTCAAAATGGAAGTGGGCGGCATCACCCATCTGCTGGACACGGTGGAAAACGCTGTCATGGCCCAGCGGGACGAAGGCCAGCTTGCCGACCAACTGCAAGGTCTGGTGCGGGATAACCCCCTTGTCGCCGCCATTGCTGTCGAGCTCAACGGTGCACCACGGGCCTCCACTGGCGCAATTTCTTCTGCGTCCACAGCCCTTTTCTCCCGTTCCACAGCAAAGGACGGGCTTCCACCCGTATCTGTAAGCATTGCCTTGAAACCAGAATTCTGGGGATACAAACTGGCGTATGCGTTCAACCGCGCAGATGCCAAAGTTGCCGTATATACAGCCTCTGGCCGCCCTTTGCTGCCCTTTGCCAACCTGGGCAACGCTGAAAATGCCCTTTTGGCGGAGAGTATTGCAAACATGGCACCCGATGCGGCAGCGTTGCACACCCAGTCCCTGCGGGCTGATGGCGCGCGGTCCATGCTCACCTTGCAGCAGGCGGCAGCGCCCTTTCTGGCGGGCGGCCCCCTGGTGGTGGGAACAATCATCAGCAGCGAGAACAGTTATGCCCACTGGCATAGCGACCTGCTCATTCAGGTGTTGATATGGCTGGCCGCGGCAGTGCTTTCGACTTTACTCCTGATGATAGAAGCGCGCCGCCGTCGCCGTTCTGAACTTTCCACAGAAAAACTGCAAAGCGCCATGCGCTCGCGCGACAAGTTCATCAGTATCCTGATGGACCACGCGCCCATCATGGTATCCTACTGGGATGCGGAGCGGCGGTGCCATTACGCCAATAGAATGTACAGGGCTTGGTTTGGCAAAGGTGAGGAGGAGATCATCGGCATTGATTTGCAATCCCTGTTGGGCGAGGAGCTGCTTGCCAAATGCGCCCCCCTCATTGATGCGACCCTGCGCGGCGAACCGCAGAATTTTGAACAGGAAAGGGCCAGGGCCGACGGTTCAACAGGCTATGTGCTGTCCCGCTACATACCGGATATGGATGGACGGGAGGTGCGAGGTTTTTTTGTTATTGCCTCTGACATTACAGAACTTAAGCAGACACAGCAAAGCCTGGAAAAACGCATTGAAGACCTGTACTCGCTGGCGACCACAGACGCGCTTACGGGCTTGAACAACCGCAGGAATCTGCTGGAAAAGATTCAGTTCGAGATTGAAAGGGCCAAGCGCTACGGCCTGAACATGGTCTTCTTCATGCTCGATATCGACCATTTCAAAAAGATCAACGATACGTTCGGGCATGATACGGGCGATGCCGTGCTGAAAGCGCTTGGCGCGCTGCTGCATGACACCATGCGTACCTCTGACCATGTGGGACGCCTTGGCGGGGAAGAATTTGGCATTCTTCTGGCCAGTGTTGTGCCCGAGCAGGCAGAAGCCATTGCGGAGCGGTTGCGCAGGCGCGTGGAAGAAATGGTCGTGTGGCACAACGAAAAGGACATTCGCTTTACAGTCAGCATTGGTCTGGCGGATTTACAGGCAGATATGGAAAATCCCCTGGAAGACATGGTGAAGAGGGCAGACCTTGCCCTCTACCGGGCCAAGAACAGTGGCCGAAATCGCGTATGCCTTGCGGACAATTTGTTGCCGCCTGCCGTGGATAATTCGGAGGGTCAGGGTTTTGGCGCATAAAAAGAACGCCCTTGCGCGGCAGGTGCAGACCTGCCGCGCAAGGGCGTTTCTTCAAGTATTCAGACAGATTGCGTCTTAGCGCACCTTCAGCTTGAGAAAGCGCTTTTTGCCGAGTTTGACCACGTATTCCCCGGCTGCAAGCGGGGTGATGGCGTCTTCGCAGCGTTCTCCATCAATGGAGAGCGCGCCTTCTTTCATCAGGCGTTTGGCTTCGCCACGGCTTTTAACAAGGCCTGCGGCCTCAAGAAAAAACGGGGGAGTGCTGTCTTCGCCGCAGGCGCACTGGTGCTCGGGCATGTCGTCCGGCACGCCGCCGCCAGCAAAAACGGCATTAAAGCCCTGCTTTGCTTCATCGGCATCTTTTTCGCTGTGGTAGCGTGCCACCATCTCGTGGGCAAGATTTTCCTTGGCGGCCTTGGGGTGCAGCTCGCCGCTGGCCACGGAAGCCTTGAGGGCTGCAATGTCTTCAAGGCTTTTGGCCGAGAGCAGCTCATAGTAGCGCCACATAAGCTCATCAGAGATGGCCATGACCTTGCCGAAAATCTGGGAAGGCGCTTCGTCAATACCAATGTAGTTACCGTAAGATTTTGACATCTTGCGCACGCCATCGGTGCCTTCGAGCAGGGGCAGGGTCAGGATGCACTGGCTTTCTATGCCGTAGTGCGCCTGGAGGGTGCGGCCCACCAGCAGGTTGAACTTCTGGTCAGTGCCGCCCATTTCCACATCGCTCTTGAGGGCGACGGAGTCATAACCCTGACACAGCGGATACAGGAATTCGTGGATGGATATGGGACGCTGTTCACGGAAACGCTTTTCAAAATCATCGCGTTCCATCATGCGGGCAACGGTATAGCTGGAAGCCAGCTTGATAAAGCCCGTGGCGTCCATCTTGCCCAGCCAGGCCGAGTTGAAGGCAACCTCGGTCTTCTGTGGATCAAGAATCTTGAAAACCTGCTTTTTGTAGGTTTCCGCGTTGGCAAGAACCTGCTCTTCAGTGAGGGGGGGCCGGGTTTCCGAGCGGCCGGAAGGGTCGCCTATGCGGCCCGTAAAGTCGCCGATAAGAAAGATGACATGGTGCCCCAGTTCCTGAAAATGACGCATCTTGTGCATAACAACCGTATGCCCGAGGTGCAGGTCAGGAGCGGTGGGGTCAAAGCCCACCTTGATGCGCAGCGGCTTGCCGCGCGCTATCTTTTTGCGCAGTTCGTTCTCGTCAATCAGCTCGGCCATGCCGCGCTTGATGGTGGCCATTTGGCGGTCAATATCCGTCATCACCCTTACCTCTGTGCTGGCTTCGGTAAAAAACGCCGGACCCAAAAAAGAATATGCGCCGACGTAGACGGAAAGTGATACCCCCAAGGCGGCGATAGTGTCAAACCATGCCGCAGAGAATCAGCCAGCCTACAGGCTCAGCAGGGAGGCGACGCGGCTGGCGCTCAGGCCGCTGTGAACGGAAAGCGCGTCCATGGGATTTTGCGAGATCATGCTCATGGTGTCGTCAAGCACGCCGTCCACTTCGTCATCTGCCAGCAAATTGGGGGCGCTCAGGCTGACAACATCGCGGGAAGGCGCGCTGGCAGCTGTGTTGTCATCTTTTTCCATGGCAGGGAAGGCAAAGGCCGGAGTGGGGTTGAGTCCGGAAATTTTCATGGCGGTATCCTTTATGTTGATGACCTGCATGGGTCAAATTTTCCGCATGGCGGCAGTACTGCCATAATGAATGCAATTTTAGGGCCATAAACCCCGGATTGGGAGAAAGCGCAGGGGGTGAGGCCGTGGTAAATGCAGGGACGATACGAGTACTTGCGTCTAGGCGGAGTCTTGCTGATCCTTTGACGCATCGGTGTATTGGGTGAGGCACTGACGCAAACGGGGGGAGCCGCCCTTGACGTTGAGCCAGCGCAGCCGGGCGCGGCGGGCGCTCCAGTCCAGTTCTTCCTGAAAGCGCAGGCGCACGGCAACGCCCTGGGCGTCAGGGGCCTTGCCAAAACCTGCCCGCTTGGCAAGAAAAACGTAGGGAGGCACAGTAACTGGCACCACGCTGGGCTGGAGAAAAAACAGGTAGGTTGCATCGGAGGTGAAGGAGGGCATCGCCAGTTCTTCCGGCATGCAGACGCATGCCCCGCCTTCTGAAACATCCAGAATGCGGGTGGCTGGCGGGGCCACCTGACTGTACGCCTCGAGCATGATGCGTAAATCGTTGGTGGTGTCGGGGCGCTCCGGCGCGAGCAGCACGCTCGACATACGGCTGTATTCGGCGCGCCAGGGTATCCGCTTGCTGCTGCGCAACTGCCGTACCGTCACATGGCGTGAAAAGCGCAGGCTCAAATACAGCATTTCGCCACTGGGCCCGACAGCTGTTTCGAGAATTTGCGCGGTACCGTAAACGCCAAGACGCGCCGTCGTATCCTGCGCAATATGCCGTTTGACGCTGAAGTAAAATTTGCCCTGGTTTACCACCGCCTTGTGGTTCTGGGTCTGCATGGTCATGGAACGCACAACAAGCTGGGCTTCCCTGCCGTTGACCTCGCGTACCAGACCCTCCACAGATATGCAGGCAGTTTCGCCGCACCAGATAAGGCAGCATTCAAGGTGTACATTGGCCCCGGTGTTTTGTGCATCGGCCAGTGCCTCATGGCAGCTTGAGTTCCAGAGGCAGAATGAAGCGTCTGAATTCATGGGACAGCCTTGAATGAGTTGGTAAAGCTGTGTAGATATATCAATATTGTTATTATGTCAATGTGTTAGTGGTATTTACTTGTATAATATGCAGTCCGATTGTGCCTAAGCTGTTACTTGTAACAGACTTTTTGTGAAAGGTATCAGGTTGCATATGTTGTGTTTGGTGGGAACGCGGGCAAGCCGCGACCTGCTCCAGATTCTGGTCGCGTTGATGGCATCAGCGCTCAGAAGGCCGTCTTCCACAGGAAGACGGCTGCCAACGGTAATAAGAACCTATCAATCTGTCGCGACGGCGCGGTCAAGCCGCGACCTGCTCCAGATTGCTGGTCGCGTTGATGGCATCAACGCTCAGAAGGCCGTCTTCCACAGGAAGACGGCTGTCAACGGGAATAAGAAGCCATCAATCTGTCGCGACGGCGCGGGCAAGCCTCAGCCTGCTCCAGATTGCTGGTCGCGTTGATGGCATCAACGCTCAGAAGGCCGTCTTCCACAGGAAGACGGCCTTCTTCAATATCCAACCAGGCAAGCCGGCATATCCCCATTTTTTAGCAGACGCGAGCTATGGGGATGTGTGCGTCTCCGGATTTATGCCTTAGCCTTCTTTTTTGACTTTTGACTTGGTCATGGCAAGGCCAATGCCTTCGAACAGTTCGAAGATGGCAAAGCCGTACCACAGGGTGTAAAGCACGTAGAAAACCAGCATGCCAACCATCAACATAACGTGCTCGGACACCTTGGCGGCGGTCACGCTGTAGAAGTTGTTGCCCGGTTCAATGGCGCGGCGCAGCACATGGTCCACCACCTGCGACTCGGCGATCAGGCGCTGCTTTTGCAGTTCCTTGATGCTGGGCGAAAGCAGGTACCACCATGCGGAGGCCACTTTAAGGGCATTCTCCCCACCGTATTTCTGCGAAACCTTGTCTGCATCATTGTGATACAGGGCATCGGAATCGTCAGTGGCGGAGGCGAGGATTTTGCCCAGGTCGCCGGTAAAGGTAACCTTGCCGTCAGTGGCGCTGACATCCGTGGCTCCCGCAGTTTGCAGGGCCATGGCGGCAACGGGGGCAAGGGCGGCCTTCTTGAGCTTGACGGTAACCGTCACGACCTTTCCGTCAACCTTTTTCAGGTTTTCACGAACGCCAGGGATAAAGTAGGATGACCCCTTGGAAAGTTCGTTGAAGACGTTATCGGCGTATTCAAGGCCGGTAACGTGCTTGCCGTTCTCGTCACGCAAGATGGGCATGAGCAGGGCGGCAAACAGAACCAGAAACGAAATGAGCATCAAGCTGCCCCGGAAGAAAGGGGCTTTGGCATGAATAAGCATGATCAGGCCTCCCCTCTAAGCTTGCCGAGGTTGAAGAAGAACTTGCTGAATACCCAGATGCCGAAGAAGGCAACAACAACCCAGAAAATCACGTTGCCCACGTCTTCAATAATGCCCACCACGCTGGGCGACCAGTTCAGCACTTCAAGCTCAACAAGCTTCTTGGGCAGGGTGGCCGCACGGTTGATGAAACCGGCAATGATGGAGATGGCGTAAAAACCGCGAATGTGAATGCCCTTGACCACCTTGGTGGTCAGAGCGCCCACCTGGATGCCCAGCAGCGAACCAAGCAGCATGCCGACTGCCAGCGTGTAGAACACGTAGCCGTAAATGGCGTACTGGCCGATGGAGGCAAAACCGGCGGTAAAGATGATCTGCAGAATGTCGGTGCCAACGGTGGTCATGGACGACACGCCGAAGATGTACACGAACATGGGGAAGGTGACGAAGCCGCCGCCCACGCCCATGATGGCGGCCAAAAGGCCCACGATGACGCCGCCCGCGGCAACGATCCAGCCGGAAATGCGGCGGCCGCCGGGAACGAGGTCTTCGTCAAAGGTAATCATGGGCGGCACGGCCAGAGCCTGAAGCTTCAGGGCAACGCCTGTCATACCGGCGCTGCCGCCGTGCGCGTCCTGATTTGCTGCGGCGCCGCCGCGGGAGCTCTTCAAAAAGTCAAACAGGGCATAGAAACCAAGAAAGCCCAGCAGCACTGCGTAAATGGTGCTGATGAACAGTTCGGAAAGCAGCGGGTCAGAGTTGTACAACCCTTTGTTGATCGCGCCGCCAATGACTGTTCCCACGCCGGAACCCACAAGAAAGGCGATGGCCAGCTTGGTGGAAACGTTGCCCAGTTTTTTGTGCACCGTGGTGCCCATGATGGCTTTGGCGAAAATGTGGAACAGGTCAGTGCCCACCGCCAAAATACCTTTCACGCCCGCAGCCATAAGCGCGGGGGTGATGATGAAGCCGCCGCCAGCGCCGATACACCCGGTGATCAGACCGGCTGCAAGGCCCACGGCGATGGAAGCCAAAAAGATGGTGTTGGTGTAAAAAGCCGGGGCATAGGCGGTTTTGCCGCCCAGCATTTCGTGATACTCATAGGCTTCGGCCAGGCAGCCCGCCAGAATGGGAACTGCAAGAGCCAACAAGATGAGCAGCTTTTTCCTGCTTTTGAGAATGGAAGTGGAGACTTCCAAATCCCATTTGGCATAAGCCTGGGAGCTGCTCAGCAGAAACTCATACACCTGTCTGCCAAAACTCATACTCTCCTCCAATACGATTGTTCCGGCCAATGGCCGAGGTCGTGGCCCCAATACAAACAAACCGTCTAAGGCAATGCCGTGCGTCGCGTCACACACAGCTGGGTTCTGTCAGTAGATATGCTTGAATTCTTTGATTTTTTATTAATCTCCAGCTCAAAATATCCTGTACCCAGTCACTCTGACATATTAGCCGGAATTTGTAAAAGAAATTTATCACGAGCAAGGCTGCTCGGTCAGCAAACTTTCCAAAAATAGTCGCGGAATTCGCCAGGTTTTCGCTATGCTGGAATGCTCAATAACCTCGGCAAGATATGAAAAAGCGCTCCCTCGCATTGCTGTGGGGGGCGCTTTTTCGCCGCATTTGTGAAATTCAAAACAAGCTATTTTCTGGCCAGGCCCTGGCTCTGACCAAAGATGACAAGTTCCATCCAGTCCAGCCCGAAATCAAGAGCGGCTTCATCGCCCTGCTGGCTGTCTTCCATGATGGCGGCCTTGCGCTGATCGCTTATGTCCACATGCGAGAATACACGCATGTTTGTGATAAGCTCACGGAACTTGTCGATCTGAAACAGGCTTAGCACTATCATAGTTACCAGTCGGGGTTCAAGTGGTTGACCCGTTGCCCGTACCATGGCCATGAGGCGCATATAGCGGTCGTTGGAAGTGTTGAAGGGTTTTAGTTCCTCATTTTCCAGCCACTGATGGGGGGTACGCACGGTACCTTTGTCAAAGCCAAGGCAGTGCGGCTCGCGCACCACAAAGAAGCGTTCCGAAACGCCGTCTGTTGCCATTTTCGTGCCGCGCCCCAAGGGGTAGTAGCGGCAAGCGCCGGGCCTGTCTTCGTACACAGAGCAGCCCGCGGGGGTCACAAAGGGGCAGGGTTCGTCCGGGCCGTCAAGCATGCGCAGCATGGGCAGGGGAAAGCCCGTGTCGGGAAAGGAACGCATGGTGGTAAAGGTTCCAAGAAACTCTTCGCTGCCAATGCCCAGATTGCGGCGCAGGCGCAACACGTCATATGGGGTGAGGGGCAGGGTGAGCTCAGCGCAGCAACGGTTGAAACAGGGAACATCGGGGTTGCAGTCGAAGCAGAAGGTTTCGTCAGGTTTCAGTTCGGGCAGGCTGTCGAGAAGTTCACGGCTGGCGTCAGAGGACATGGGCGCTCCTGGTTGCGTGCCCGTGGCGCGGCGGCGCGGGGCGGGGAAACAATAAATGCCCGCCGCGCGGGCAGAAAGCGGCCCGCTTGCGCAGGCCGCCTTGCCGTTATTTGTGTTGCCGCCCGTGCGGACGGCTAATGCTAAATGACCTTGTTCAGCGCGTATTCAATGATGCCCTCTGCGCCAGCAAGGCGCAGGCGGGGAATCAGATCGCGCACAACATCAATCTGCACCACGGATTCCACCGAGAGCCAGTGGGTGTCGCGCAGGGGCGAAACCGTGGGCGAATTGAGCGAGGGCAGCATTTCAAGGATGGCTGCCAGATTGTCTGCTGGCGCGTTCATCTTGAGGGCCACCAGATTTTCTGCCTTGAGCGCACCCTGGAGCAGCAGATCAAGCTGTTCGATTTTGGCGCGCTTGGCGGGGTCTTCCCATGCTTTTTTATTGGCAATGAGCACGGGGTAGGAAACCATGACCTCGTCAATAATGCGCAGGCCGTGAGCGCGGATGGTAGTGCCGGTTTCGGTCACTTCCACAATGCCGTCAGCCAGACCTTCCACGACCTTGGCTTCGGTCGCGCCCCACGAATAGAACACGTCAACCTTAACGCCTTCGCGGTCAAAATAGCGCTGCGTCAGGCCTTGAAGCTCTGTGGCGATGCGCTTGCCCGCGAGGTCGGCGGCCTTCTGGTAGGGCGAATCGCCCGCCACGGCCAGCACCCAGCGGCAGGGGCGGTTGGAGGTCTTGGAATATACGAGGTCGGAAACGCGCACCACTTTGTCTTCGTGGTTGCGCTCGGTCAGCCAGTCAAGGCCGGTGATGCCCACGTCCAGCACGCCAGCTTCGATGTATTCGCCGATTTCCTGCACGCGGCAGAGCGAGGCAGTGATCTGCGGGTCGTTGATGTCGGGAAAATAGTTGCGCGTATGTTTGCGGATTTTCCAGCCCGCGCGTTCAAAAAGGTTGATGGTGGCTTCTTCCAGCGAGCCCTTGGGCACGCCAAGCTTGATGATGGGCATGGTATCCGCGCTCATGACAGTTTCCTTCTATCGACCGTAGACTTTTTTGGGGTCAAAAACCTGCGGGGAGCATTCCCGCACCGAACCTTGCTTCAATTCCCTGTAAAAGCAGGAGCGCCGTCCTGTATGACAGGCGGCCCCGCCGATCTGCTCAATAAGCAGCAGTATTGTGTCATTGTCACAATCGAGCCGCAGGGAACGCACTTTTTGTACATTGCCCGATGTGCCGCCCTTGTGCCAAAGTTCCTTGCGGCTACGGCTCCAGTAATGGGCCTCGCCGGTTTCAAGGGTTTTGCGCCATGCGTCTTCGTTCATATAGGCCAGCATAAGCACTTCGCCGCTGTCGCAATCCTGTGCGATGGCGGGCAAAAGCCCCTTGCTGAAGTCGGGCTGAAACCCGGGGTTGCCTTCCAGAGCCGCGCTGCCGTCAGGGGTAGCGGACATGGGGCCTCCTTTGTTGTGTCGGCTGGCAGGGCTGTGCGCGCTTGCGTTGTGCCGACAAAATGCGGTGTCTAATAGTGCGGTTTGTTCCGCGCAAACAGTTAAATCTACCTGCAAGAGCCGCAGGACGCAAGCGCGGCGTTCCTGAGGCGGCATGGTCTGCCGCAAAAGGCGCAACTTGCGAATCCATGCCGGGTGTGGCATGCTGGCACGTTAGCAAAACTCTTAGTTATGGCGGGTGTGCCGCCGGGAAAATACATGGCCGATTACGATTCCACTGTGAATGAGTGTGCGGATTCCGCTTCTGACGCCGCGTTGCACGGCATTTCCGTCAGCGAACCCGATGACGCCCTGCCCAGGGTTACCCTTGACGAATTGCCCGAGGCCGTGAGTGCGGCCTGCCGCCGGGCCGGCTGGCAAAGCCTTATGCCCGTGCAGTCGCTGGCCTTGCCCTATCTGCTGGCCGGGCGCGACATCATGGTGCAGTCCCGCACTGGCAGCGGCAAGACCGGCTGCTACCTCTTGCCCATGCTTCCCCATATTTCTGCCGACCTCAAGGCCCCGCAGGCTCTGGTGCTGGCCCCAACGCGCGAGCTCGCCGTTCAGGTTGAGCGCGAGGCCGCTGTAATTTTTGCAGAAACAGGCATCCGTACTGCCGCTGTTTATGGCGGCGTGGGCTATAAAAAGCAGATGGATGCCCTGCGCGACGGCGCGCAGGTTATTGTGGGCACGCCCGGTCGTGTGCTTGACCATTTGCTGCGCCGCACCATGGAACTGCGCGACCTGCGCGTTCTGGTTTTTGACGAGGCCGACCGCATGCTTTCCATCGGATTTTATCCCGACATGAAGGAAATCCAGAGCTATCTGCCGCAAAAGCGCATTCATACCTGCCTGTTCTCCGCCACGTATCCGCCCCATGTGCTCAAGCTGGCGCGTGAATTCATGGCGGAACCGGCCATGCTTTCCCTCTCGCAAAAAGAAGTGCACGTGGCCGAAGTGCAGCACCTCTTTTGCGAGGTGAAGCCCATGGATAAAGACCGGGCGCTCGTGCGCCTGCTGGAAACGGAAAACCCCGCCTCCGCCATTATTTTTTGCAATACCAAGTCCAACGTTCATTATGTGACGGGCGTTTTGCAGGGCTTTGGCTACAGCGCCGACGAGCTTTCCGCGGATCTTTCGCAGTCGCGCCGCGAGGCCGTGCTTGAAAAAATCCGCGAGGGCAAGCTGCAATACCTTGTGGCTACAGATGTTGCGGCGCGCGGCATTGACATCGCGCAGCTCTCGCACGTTTTTCTTTATGAGCCGCCGGAAGATCACGAAAGCTACATCCATCGCGCAGGCCGCACTGGCCGCGCGGGTGCCGCCGGTACGGTCATTTCGCTGGTGGACGTGATGCAGCGCATGGAGCTTGACCGTATCGCCAAACACTACAAGATCGGCATAATGCCCCTGCCTCTGCCTTCGGACGAAGACGTGGCGCGGGTAGCCGGGGCCAGACTGACCGCCATTCTTGAAGGGCGGTTCCGCAATCTGACCGGGCTTGAACGCATGCGCGTTGGGCGCTATGCCCAGCTTGCGCGCGATCTGGCCACGCAGAGCGATGAGGAAGACAACGTGCTGCTTCTGGCCATGCTGCTGGATGCCTGCCATCAGGAAAGCCTGCGCGAAACACGCTTTCCCGATGGGCGGCCTCGCGCCGCCGAGGGCCAGCAGCGTCAGTCGCGTCAGGCAAAGCCGGGCCGTTCACGCGGTGGCCGGCCAAAGCCATCCGGTGGCCGCAGCGCGGACGAAGTGGAAGCCAGCCCCGCTGCCCCTGAAGGGCAGGGCGGATCAGCGGATTCCGGTTTTGATTCCGGCGCTGGCGAGGGCAATTTTTCGCATTCCGGCAAACGCCGTCGCCGTTCCTCGCGACGTCGTGGCGGCAATGCAACCGAGGGTACTGCAGGGCAATCTGCTGACGGGCAGGGCCAGGGTTCGTCCCGCGAGGACGGAGACTAGGCATTTGGGGATCTTACGAGCAAACAGTTAAGTGTGACAGCCATGCAGAACAGTGACGATCTCACCACGCAGGAGGCATCGACAGACGGTGCCCCGTCTGAAGCCGCGCGAGCGGCTTTGGAGAATTTCAAGGCATTGCTGGCCGATGCCGACTTTACCCTTGAGCTTGAACTGCTGGGCATCAAGCGCATGCAGTTCATGCGTCGCCGCCAGATGCAGTCGGAACTCATGGGGCTCTACATGGCCCTGTGGCGACTGGCGCTGGCGCGGTCTTTTCCTGTTGACGCTCCGCGCATGTTTGAGCTTTTTCAGCAGGAATACGTGCGGGCGCACAAGGACAAGCACAGCAGCCATATTGTGCAGCGGGCCAATGAATACTGGGCCATGCTTGAGCCACGGGGCGATGGCGACTTCAGCGAAGTTGCCCGGCACCTGTGCTCCTTTTCCACGCAGGATCCCGGTCAGGCCAAGAGCATCAATCTCAAGCTGGTGCTGCATATCCGCAAGATTTACAAACTCGTTTTCGACCGGCTCATCTAGCCGCCGGGCGTGCGTTATCTGTTCGGGAACCGACATATATAATGAAAATCGTCCATTCAGTTGACGCGCTGGGCGCCCTCGCGGGTGCCGCCGTCACCATCGGCAATTTCGACGGCGTCCATCTTGGGCATCAGGCTCTTATCCGCCGCACCCTCGAGGTTGCTACGCAGGAAGGCCTGACCCCGGTGGTCATGACCTTCTGGCCGCATCCCCGCCAGGTGCTCTTTCCCGAGCGCGGGCACATGCCCCTCACCACGCGCGAAGACAGGTTCGCCCTGCTTGAAGCGCTGGGTGTTCCCTTTGTGCTTGAGCTGCCCTTTACGCGCGAACTGGCCTCGCTGGATGCCGGAACATTCGTGCAGACCATTCTTGAACCCATGCATCTGCGCCGCCTTGTGGTGGGCTACGATTTTACGCTGGGCCGCAACCGTGGGGGGCAGGTCACGGTGCTGCGCGAGCTTGGCGCACTGACCGGCTTTACCGTGGAGCAGCTTGAACCCGTGCTGGTAGAAGGCACGGTTGTCAGCTCCACGTCTCTGCGCGGGCTCATAGGCCAGGGGGATGTGGCGAGGGCCGCGCGCCTGCTTGGGCGATTCCACGGTTTCAGCGGCGAAGTTGTGCACGGCGATGGGCGCGGGGCTGGCCTGGGCTTTCCCACCGCCAACCAGCGCAAGCCCGAAGTGGTGCTTCCTGTGGAAGGCGTGTACGCCACCCGCGCCACCCTGGAGGGCCACGCATGGCCCGCAGTGACCTGCGTGGGCCGCAAACCCACCTTTGGCGACAACGAGCTTGGTGTTGAAACTTTTTTGCTGGAAGACGGCAAAAACCTTTATGGTCAGATGATGCGCCTGGAGTTTGTGGGCCGTGTGCGTGGTGAAGAACGCTTTGCCTCGGTGGACGCCCTCAAGCAGCGCATTGCCCAGGACGTGAAGGACGCCCGTTCCCTGCTTGCACAGGCTGCATTTTAGGAGGGCCGGGGGCGGCTGGAGAAACCATGATCTGCGCCGACATTCATAACCATACCGTTGCTTCGCACGGCCTTGCCACAGTGGGCGAAATGTTTGCTGCCGCACAGGCGCGTAATCTGGTCTGGTACGGTTTTTCAGAGCATTCCCCACTGCCGCCCGGTTATTCCTGCCCCTTGTACAAGGGCGACCTCGTCGTGACCTTCCCTGCCTATGCCGACGAAGTGCTGGCCTTGAGAGAGCAGACATCCAGCCCCAGATCCGGCGCGCATGCCCAACCGCGTGTGCTGCTGGGCATGGAGCTTGACTGGCTGCCGGTCAACACACCCTGGATGTGCGATATGGTCAGCCGCTATGCCTTTGACTACATTATCGGCGGGCTGCATTTTGTGGACGACGTGCCTGTAGGCTCTCCCCGCAGTTGGGGGCCGGAGGTTGAGCGCCAAGAGCGCTTTGCGCGCTACGATGCCTACTATGATGTCATGCGGGGGCTGGCTGCCAGCGGCATGGTGGATGTGGTGGCCCACCCGGATTTCATCAAGGTGTGCTGCTTTGATGATTTTCAGGCTTGGCTGGCCCTGCCGGGCAGCACAGAGCGCATAGCAGCTGTGCTTGAGGCCATGCGCGCCACAGATACAGCCATGGAAGTTTCTTCGGCAGGCTTGCGCAAACCATTTCACGAACCCTACCCCGGCCCGGTCATCATGCGCTTGGCGGCAGATCTGGGCCTGCGCATCAGCTTTGGTTCAGACGCGCACAATATGGAAGACACGGGTTCGCACTTCACGGAATTGGCGGCCTATGCCGCGTCCTTTGGTTTTACGCGCAGCCGCATCTGCGTGGCCCGCGAGCGCAGGGAACTGTCGTTCTAGCCCTAGTGGCCCCTTTTACTCACATCTCTGCGTGTGCAAGACATGAAAAATCCCCGTTCTTCGCATGAAGAACGGGGATTCGTTTTTGTGTCCGGCAAAGCCTTATTTCAGCAGGCCCACAGTCTGAACAATAAATATCTTCCAGCCTTCGGTCAGCGGGAGCTTGCCGTCCAGCGCGTGCAGGCCGGACACGTGCACATAGTTGCCAAGGCCTGCTGATGCGCAGAAAAGTCCGGCATTCTGATACAGGGAGCCCACATGCGCCCCGCCCCATTCATTGCCCTGCGGAACGGCGTAGAGCAGGGTGAGCGAGCCGCCGCCCATCTGGGCGCGCCAGTCGCCATCCAGCACCTTGACAAGGGCGTGGGCGGGTTCATAGAGCCATACGCCGCTTTCAAGGGCCACGTACAGGCGCACATCCTGACGGTTCATGGCCGTGGGGGCGGTTCTGCGTCCATCTTCGCGGTTGACGCCCCAGGTAGCCCACAAGAGATCGCTCAACTGTTGGGGCGAAAGGGGCACTCCGCTGAAGCCCGTTTTTATGGAGCGGCGCTGGGCCAGAGCCTGCATCAGGGGCATGCCGCCGGTTTTATTGGGGGCGGGCAGCTCCATGCGGGCGTTGCTGTCCGCAGCGTTCACAGTTGTGGGAGCGGCGGGGATAAGCGCAAGAGCCGCCAATGACAGCAATAGGGACAGTGAGTGTCTGACGGTACGGATCATGGGTGTTCTCCGTGTGGTGGTTGGGTTTGTACCAGTAGCGGTTCGCTATGAAATACAGACAAGATTCCTGTTCCGCAAACGCGCACGGTCAAGCATGCCTTTGCAACAGAATGCTCAGATTTCGCTTTTGGGGGAGCGCTCCAGCATGGTGTCCAGCGCGGCGACAGCGTGTTCGCCGGTCATGCCCATGCGCGGGGCCAGTTGGGGGAGATTTTCAACGGCATCGCAGGGTCGCACATAGAGCGGCTCCACATCTGCATCAAAATAATCGCCGTGGCGGGCCAGCAGGCACAGCGAGTCCGTATTCGGGCAGACCAGCCGGGGCATGGCGAATGGAGAGTCCGTTTCCTCTCCTACGGGAACCATGCGCATGCCTTCCAGAGCCGCAAATACATCTGCATTGCGGGCAAGGCCGCTGCCGCAGATGTGCGTACGGCGGTGCCTGTCGGTGCCATCCGGCAGGGGCGCTTCCTGTGCGGCCTCGATACGGCGCAGGGCCTCCTGCGGCGCGCAGAGGTCAACAGCCTGCGTGGGCTGGGCCGGAATCTGCGGCCCATACGACATGAAGGGCTGGCAGTGCACAAGATTGCGGCGGGCGTGTGTGAGCACCCATACTGGGGTGCCGTAAAACAGGTTGTGCTGGAGCACGGCGCTGGTGGCCAGAGCCTGCATGTAGTCCAGGCCCGCCAGACGGGCCTGCCCCACGCGGCGCAAGGCTGCGGCGGTGGTCAGCACCAGCCGTATGCCGGTAAAGGAACCCGGCCCTCGCACGCAGGCAATGCGCCGAAAGTCGGCGGGCTTGATGCCAAGGCTGCTGCAAATCTCTGCCAGGGCCGGAGCCAGAATTTCCGTAGCTCTGTCGGCCTTGTGCCATTCCTGCACGCAGATCAGCCGCTCGTCTTCGGTGACAATGATCTGGAGCGCGCCCTCTGCGGCATTGAGGACAAGCTCAAGCCCGGTGCCGTTCTGCATTATGAGCCGCTCCCGAACCAGCCGGTATTCTTGAGGATGCGCCACAGGTCGTTATAGGTGGCAAGCAGCATGAGAGCCACCAGCAGTGCAATGCCCGCGCGCATGGCGTAATCCTGCAACCGGGCGTTGAGCGGACGGCGGAAAATTATTTCCCACAGGCAAAAAACAATCTGCCCGCCATCCAGCACGGGGATGGGCAGCAGGTTCAGGATGCCAAGGTTGATGCTGATGAGCGCCGCCAGCGCCAGCAGCCCGGCAAGGCCTTCGTGGGCCTGCTTGCCCACCATCTGCATAATCATGATGGGTCCGCCCACCTGATCCAGAGGCACCACACGCTCGGCCAGTTTTACAAAGCTCTGCCACGTGAGCGAAACCATGTCTGCGGTCTGGCCCGCTCCGGCAATGGCCGCGTCGGCAAAGCCGTGCTGCACAAGCCGCACTGCGCCGGAATTGCGGATGCCGATAAGCCATGCGCTTTCTTCTTCGCCAAAGATGGTTTTGCGGATAGAACGTTCAGGCGTGAGTTCCACGCTGATGATCATGCCCTGCTCGGGCTGCGCGGCTTCATCGGCGCGGGTTTGATCGTCAGCCTGGGGGGCCGTGTCCGGGCGCGAAAGCGTGACGGCAAGCGTTTTGCCGTTGCTCTGCGTGATGGCGTCGGCCATGGCCTGCCAGTTGGCAACGGCAGCGCCGTTGATGCTCACGATGGTATCGCCGGGCTGAATGCCCGCCTTGTCCGCAGGGCCGTTCTGCACAACGCCGCCAACCTGCGGCAGCAGCACGGGGGTGCCCCAGCCAAGGGCCAGGGTCCAGCAGAGCAGCCACGCCAGAATGATATTGGCGGCAGGGCCGGCGGCAACCACAAGCAGACGCTGCCATGCGGGGCGCAGGGCAAAGCTTTCTTTTTCGGTAAAGCCTTCGGGAATGTCCTTGGGGTCACTTTCGCCCACCAGGGCCACATAGCCGCCAAGCGGCACCAGCGACAGGGCGTATTCCGTCTTGCCCTTGCGGTATTTGAGAATCTTGGGGCCAAAGCCCAGCGAGAACGTGGAAACGCCCATGCCAAGACCACGCGCCACGGCAAAGTGCCCCAGCTCGTGGAAAAAGATCAGGCCGCCAAGAACGACCACTACTGCAATAATTGTTGTCAGCACAAGGAACCTCCGTCACGGGCCAGCCCGTAGACCAGCTCGCGGCTCTGGCAGTCAAGACGCTGCATGCGCTCCGCCAGTGTATGCGCCTCCATTGTCAGTGCGGCTTCGCTGTCAGTTGCAGAAGCGGCACCTTCAAGAGGCGCGCATAAAGGCTGATGGCCAGGGTTGGAAGCGCCGTGCGCCTCCAGTGCGGCGGCTATCAGCCGGGGGATGTCCATAAACGCGCAGCGGCCTGTAAGAAAAAGATCCACTGCGGCCTCGTTGGCGGCGTTGAGCACTACGCAACGTCCGCCACGGTTTTCCAGCACCTGTCTGGCCAGCCCGAGACAGGGGAAAGCACTTTCGTCCGGTTCATGAAAAGTAAGCGGCTTCGCCGTAAGGTCAAGCGGCGGTACGTTGACCGGCACACAGCGCGGCCAGAGCAGGCAGGCCGCAATGGCCATGCGCATGTCCGGCGTGCCGAGTTGGGCAAGCTGGCTGCCATCGTGAAATTCCACAAGCGAATGCACCACGGACTGAGGATGCACCAGCACCTTGATGCGCTCGACAGGCACGCCGTAGAGGTGAAAAGCCTCAATGACCTCCAGCCCCTTGTTCATGAGCGTGGCCGAATCAATGGTGATCTTGGCCCCCATGCTCCAGTTGGGATGCTTGAGCGCCTGTTCGGGCGTGACGGCGCTCAGGGCCTCGAGTGTCCAGCCGCGAAACGGCCCGCCGGAGGCTGTGAGAATGAGCCGTTCCACTTCCTGCCCGCGCCCGGCAAGGCACTGAAAAATGGCGTTGTGCTCAGAATCCACAGGCAGCACAACGGCCCCTGTGCGGGCGCACACGCGGCGCACAAGGTCGCCAGCCAGCACCAGTGATTCCTTGTTGGCAAGGCAGATGACCTTGCCTGCCAGAGCCGCCGCCAGCGTTCCGGCAAGGCCCGCAGCGCCCACCTGTGCGGAAAGCACGGTGGAAGCCTCGGGCAGGGAGGCCAGTTCCGCGTACCCCTCGCTCCCCACAAGAATGCGGGGGCGGTAGTCCGCAGGCAGAAGCGCGCGCAGTTTGGCTGCGGATTCCTCGTCCAGCACAGCCAGATGCGGCGGCCTCCATGTGAGGGCCTGTTCCGCAAGGCGTTGCACGTTGCGGGCGCAGGCAAAACCCACCATGCGGAAGGCCTGCGGATGCGCCGCGGCTACTTCCAGCGTACTGCGGCCTATGGAGCCTGTGGAACCCAGCAGCACCAGACTGCGCGGCCATGTTTGCTGCCAGCTTTCACCGGGGGCGTCAGAAATGTAATTGATGGAAGGGCCGCCCAGGCCGGGCCAGAGTTGCGCCATGGTGACGTTGTCCTTTAATGGGCGCGCGCAGGTGTTCGCGGCGCGTGTGCGCATAAGGTTGGTACTGCGGCAAAAAATTCAAGCTCCCCGGTGGGGATAACCGAGGATTTCAAAATAAAGAGGCTCTAAGGGCCATTAACACTATGAGAAGCTTCGCCCCCCGCGCAAGCAGGGGGCAAAAGAGTCATAGTGCCAACAGGCCCTAAAAGAAGAAAAACCACTGGTCAACAACGGCCACCATGGGCATGGCAAACAGCAGGCTGTCGGCCCTGTCGAGGATGCCGCCGTGCCCTGGCAGCAGGTTGCCGGAATCCTTGATGTTCACCGAGCGTTTGAGGGCGGATTCAAAAAGGTCGCCCAACTGGGCGAAGGCATTGACCGCAATGCCCAGCAGAGCAAAGGAGAACCAGCCGGTTTTGCCGTAAATTTCGCCGTAAATGGCGCAAAAGATCACGCAGCCAACAAGGCTGCCCACCGCGCCCTCCGAGCTTTTCTTGGGGCTGACGCGGGGCCACAGCTTGTGGTGGCCGAATCGGGTCCCCACAAAGTAGGCGGTGGTGTCTGAAATAGCCACCGCTGCAATAACAAAGATGAGCTTGGTTGTGGAGAGGTAGGTCGCCGGAAGCAGCAGCAGTGGCACATAGGCCAGCCCCGCCATGAAGATGCCGCTGGAGGCAAAGGCATTGTCGTCTTCAACAACATCCCACCGAAAAAGAAAACTCATGGAGGCCAGCACAAAGCCAGCGCCAAGGCAGACCAGAGCATCTTGCGGCCTGTGCAGCCACGTGAGGCAGATCATGCACCAGCCAAGCACGATGGCGCAAATGCGGCTGGGCACACGGCTGGAACCCCAGAACAGGGAGTAGAATTCCCACAGGCCGAGGGCGCATACCAGCAAAATAACGAACAGCAAGGGCAGGCCCCTGAACCAGAGTGCCAGCAGCAAGACCGCGGCAAGTGCAAGGCCTGTGAAAATACGGCGGATATCGATGGATTGCGTTGAAGGATCAATGGGCATCAATTTGCTCCTGTGTTTTGCCGAAGCGGCGCGAACGGGCGGCATAGGCGTCAAGTGCCATGCGGAGCTGCGCAGCGTCGAAGTCCGGCCATGGCACGGGCGTGAAATACAGCTCGCTGTAGGCGCATTGGTAGAGCAGATAATTGCTCAGCCTTTGTTCGCCGCTAGTGCGGATAAGCAGGTCAGGGTCCGGTTGCCCGGCAGTGTAAAGATGGTCGGCAACGGCCTGTTCAGTCACGTCTTCAGGGCGCAGGCCCTCGCGCAGCATGGTCTGCACGGCGCGCACGATTTCGCCCCTGCCGCCATAGTTGAGGGCGAGGTTCAAGATCATGTCCTTACCGCCCTCGGTGCGTTTGATGGCATGGCGCAGAGCCGTGCGCTGGGCAAGGGGCATGGATTCAAGATCGCCCAGAACACGCATGGAAATACCCTGTTCGACCATGCGCGGCACCTCGCGGCTCAGAAATTCCATCAGCAGGCTGAAAAGGGCGCTGATTTCTGTCTTGGGGCGGTTCCAGTTCTCGCTGGAAAAGGTGTAGAGCGTGAGGTGGCGTATTCCCAGTGACCGGCATTCGGTCACTATGTTGCGCACGGTTTCCGCGCCAGCGCGGTGACCTGCTTCGCGGGGCAACCCGCGCGCCTGAGCCCAGCGGCCATTGCCGTCCATGATGATGGCGAGGTGTGTGGGCAGTTTGTCTGGATGATCCGTCATGCAAAAGCCTGTGGTGAAAAGTCCTGCGGGTCTGCGGCCTTGTCTGCGGCGGCAAAGCCGCGCCCCGCAAAGTGCTTGCGGGGCGCGCACAACCCGGGCGGAAAATCCGCCACGGGCTAGATTTCCATGATTTCCTTTTCTTTGGCCGCGCACTTTTTGTCGGCATCAGCCACAAACTTGTCCGTCAGCTTTTGCACGTCTTCAGAAGCCTTCTTCTGTTCGTCTTCGCTGATGGCCTTGTCTTTTTCCAGCTTTTTCAGGCTGTCGTTGGCGTCGCGGCGCACGTTGCGCACCGCCACCTTGGCGTCTTCGGTGTATTTGCGGGCCACCTTGACCAGATCCTTGCGGCGGTCTTCAGTCAACGGCGGAATCATGATGCGGATGACCTTGCCGTCATTGATGGGCGTAAGGCCCAGGTCAGACTTCAGAATGGCCTTTTCAATCACCGAAATGCCGCCCTTGTCCCATGGCTGGATGGTCACGGTGCGGCTGTCGGGCACGGCAACGGAGGCCATCTGGCTGATGGGCGTGGGGGTGCCGTAATAGTCGCCCTTGATGCCGTCCACCAGGGCGGTGGAGGCGCGGCCCGTGCGCAGCTTGGAAAAATCGCGTTCCTGCGCGGCAATGGCCTTTTCCATACGGTCTTCGGCGTCCAGAAGGATGCTGTCTATATCCATCAGTATTCTCCTTGGGGGGCTCAGTTCTGAACGATGGTGCCTACGGACTCGCCGGTGACGGCGCGGCAGATGTCGCCGCCAAACATGCGGCACACGATGATGGGCACGTTGTTGTCGCGCACAAGGGCAAAGGCCGTGGCGTCCATGACGCCCAGATGGCGCGCCAGTGTTTCGTCATAGGTGATGCTGTCGTACTTGACGGCATCGGAATATTTGTTGGGGTCTTTGTCGTAGATGCCGTCAACCTTGGTGGCCTTGATGATGGCGTCGCACTTCAGTTCCATGCCGCGCAGGGCGGCGGTGGTGTCTGTGGTGAAGTAGGGGTTGCCGGTGCCTGCGGCGCAGATGACCACGCGGCCCTTTTCCATGTGGCGCAGGGCGCGGCGGCGGATGAAGGGTTCACACACTTCCTGCATGGTGATGGCCGAAAGCACGCGCGTGGGGTAACCCAGCTTTTCCAGCATATCCTGCACGGCCAGCGCGTTGAGCACTGTGGCCAGCATGCCCATGTAGTCGGCGGACGAACGTTCCATGCCCTTGGCCGAGCCGGAAAGCCCGCGAAAAATATTGCCCCCGCCAATTACAAGGGCCATTTCGACGCCCATTTCGAGCACGGTGCCGATTTCACGGCAGATGGTGGCTACGGTTTCCGGGTCAATGCCGGTCTTGTTTTCTCCGGCCAGGGCCTCGCCGCTCAGCTTGAGCAGCACGCGCTTGTATTTCAGTGTGGGCATGAGTCCGCCTTGGTAAAGGCTGAGGTGTTGCGGGCTTTCGCCGGACGCAGGAAAAGGGCTGGACTTTTGGCCCTGCCCCAAAACGAAAGAATTGTAACAGAATTTGCGCGCAGCTCAAAGTGTTTTTGCGGCAGCAGTCCCGGCCAGTCCTGAGCCGTCCTGCGCAGATGCTACAGACGCAGCCTGAGAGCGTCGATTATGCCTGCTTGGGCCATTCCTCCACGGTGAAGGGCAGGCTTTGGGCCATCTGGCCCAGAGCCTCGCGCGCCTCTCGCTCCCTGTGGGGGGAATAAATAACCCGCAGCAGGGCGGTCTTGTTTTCAAGCACGGTAAAATAGGCAATGTGCTCATAAGCTTCGAGCAAAAAGCGGAACAGCCCCGTATGCTCCGGCGCAATGCGCACCAAAAGGCTGGCGCTGCGTGTTGGCGGCGGCAGTGCTGGAGCCGGTTTGCGCCTTTCGCGCAGGGAAGGCGGCCCGGAAGCGGACCCTCGTGCGCGCGGCATCAGTACAACCCGGTCCAGCGGGCCAGAATGACAAGGCCAATGCCGAAGGCGATGGTGAGAAAGTAGTTCTTTGACCACCACGCAATCAGCAGAGAGGGCAGGGCCACCATCAGGAACAGGTTGGAGGGGCCAGCGTTAAAATGACCTTCGTAAAAAAACACGTCCGGCCCCACCAGAGCCGCCATGACGGCGACGGGCACAAAGGACAGCCAGTGCCGCAGCAGCGGAGGCAGGCTGTCGCCCTTCAAAAAGGTGACAGGCAGGATCTTGGGCAGAACAGTAACCAGAACACTGCCAAGCAGGCAGAGCAGCAGGGCCGCATGGGTGCTGAACCATCCGCTTTCGTTCATGATTCGGCCTCCTCTGTGCGCGGTGTCGCCATGTTGCTGATATCGCGGCTGTCTGCATCCTTGCTTTGCCGGTAGGCAAGGTCAAGGGGTGCGCCCTCGTGCCGCGCCTTGCGCACCAAGAGCCATGTGCCAAGGCTTGCGCCAAGCACCGTGGCAACGGCAATGTTCCACTGGGTCATGCCCGCTGCCTTGAGGCTGATGGAAAGCGTGGTGGTAAAGAGCGCCACCAGCACATGCAGGCGGCTGACGCACTGCGGCACCAGCAGGGCCAGAAACATGGCGGTGAGGGCATAATCAAGGCCCAACGGCTTGACATCGCTCACAAGCTCGCCGCAGAACGCGCCGATGGCCGCACCGGACACCCAGCCCATCTGCGCGGTTTGGTTGCAGACAAAGAGCGTGGTGAGGCTGCGCTGCCAACCATTCTGAAAAGCCGTGACATGGACGGCAAAGGTTTCGTCCGTAAGGCCGAGGCCCAGCAGAAAGCGTTGCCCGCGCGGCAGGCCTGCCAGCCAGGGAGATTCTGCGGCGGATTGCAGCAGATAGCGCAGGTTTACAATAAACACTGCCGCCATGATGGAGAGCGCGCTTGCGCCAGCGCCCCACATGCCCGCGAACACGAACTGGCCGGAGCCGGAAAACATGAGCACGGACATGGCGACAGCCAGAGAGGGCGGGATGTTGTTCTTGACTGCAAGAACCCCAAAAGCGAAGCCTACGGGCAGGTAGCCCAGCACAATGGGCAGTGCGCGCCGCAGGCCCTCCGCCAGGGGGGAAGCGGAAGATATGCCGGACATGTCATAACCTCGATAAAAGTAAGACGATGAGGCTACTCCCTTTGCCCCTGGCTGGCAAGCCAGAGCCGGGGATTGGTTCCAGGTTCGGCGGCTGGCTGGAGTTCGGCGGGCTGCCCTTCTAGCATGAGCCAAGCAGATGCAATGGAGAAAGCAAGGTGTTTCGTTTGCTGCCTCCATCCATGAAGCGAAATTTGCCTGCCTTCGTGAAGGGCCGCAAGGGCAGACTCCACGAAGGCAGGCAAACTGTTATGACTCTGTGCTGCAAATATGGATCGTCAGCACCGCGTTTTTTGTAAGACCCTTACCACCAGAAAAGGGGATACCTCTTGCGGGCAGCGAGATTGTTGGCCGCATAGGCCAGGGCCAGCATGCAGATGGCCCCCGCTGCGCAGGGCAGGAGTACGTACCAGTAGCCGAGACTGTGGATGCCGGGCCCGCCGATGACGGCGATAAGAGCCGTTGCGCCGCCCGGAGGATGCAGGGTCTGCGTTGCGTGCATGAGGGCGATGGCTGTGGAAACAGCAAGGCCCGAGGCCAGCACCGGATTATCGCTGAACAGGAGCTGGCAGCTCACGCCCACAAGCGCGGAAAGCACGTGCCCGCCCACAAGATTGCGGGGCTGGGCCAGCGGGCTGTGGGGCGCGCCAAAGGCCAGCACGGCGGAAGCGCCGAACGAGCCGATGAGCAGGGGCAGATTCCACTCTTGCGAGCAGAGCTTTTCAAGCAGCGCAAGGCTGATTATGGACAGGCAACTGCCTGCCCACGCCCAGAATATTTCATTCCAGTCGGCCCTGGGCGGGGCCATTGTGCCTGCCCGCAGGCGGCGCAAAACACGCATCATTGGCATCCTCGTTACTAGATGTTGCGAGAATCGCGGGTTGTGAAGCCGTGCTTCCCTGGTTGAATGAACTGTTTGTGGCTGCGTTGGAGCATTTCAAAGCTAATCTGGTCTAGATACGGGCCATGGCAAGAAATGCCGCGTGCAGGGCAGCAAGCAGGGCTATGAGTGCTGGGCCTGCCCAGGCTTGCGTGCCGTGCATGCCGTAGCAGGTTATGGAGAGCGCCTTTTGCGGGCATACAGCTACGCAGTCGCGGCACAGATTGCAGTCCGCATTGGGGCCTGATGTCGTCATGGGGTCACCCATGGCGTCCTGACGGCATATCCGTACACAGGCCATGCAGCGGCGGCAGGAGCCTGTGCGGCGCACGCGCCAGGGGGCAATGCGCCCAATCCACTTTGCCAGCAGCCCCAAGGGGCAGAGGCCCCGGCAGTAGGCGGCGTATCCGGCCTTGCGGCTGACCAGCAGGGAAGCCGGTACAGCCAGCAGACCCAGCAAGAGGCCGCAGGCAAGAGCCGCCTCCAGCGGCGCGCCCGAAAGGCGCAAGAGCAGGGGAACGGCAAGAGTCAGACCCAGCATGGCGAGCCGCAGATATGGCAACCACCTGGGAGCGCGGCGGGGAACGGGCGGAGCAACATTACCGGAATCGGTGTTTGCAGAGCCGGAATTTTTTATCGCAGATAATCCGTGCGGGCCTCCGGCGCAGGACTTTGCGGCGCTGGCATCCCACACGCCAAAGTAGCAAAGATGGCTGCACCAGGCCGCGCCCGCAATCAGGGTGGAAAAAGTGAACAGGCCCAGCATGAACCAGCCTCCGCCACGATAGATGGGCGCGGCGGCGATCAGCCCCGGTACAGGCAGATGCAGTTGCCCGCTGAGCAGAAAACGGCTTTCCAGTGCCAGCCCGAGAACAAGCTGGGCGAAAAAGACCAGTGAAAAGAGCCGCCACAGGCGCATTCTGACCTGCGGAACCTTTTTGCCGCTCAGCCATCCGGCTGCGCAGGCCGCCCAAATACCCGCCAGCGCAAGTTGCAGTGATCCCCATTGCGGGAAGAACCGTTCAATGACCAGCAGTTGCGGCTTCATAAGCCAGACTGGCAGCAACAGGGCAAGGCAAAGGAACAGGGCGGCCAGTTGGGTGCGCGCGCTCGTGTCCCCCTTGTGGTAGCGGTGTCGTGCGGATTCGCGCAGCAGGGGCAGGGCGGCAAGCGCCGTCAACAGGGCAACGCTCAGCAGGATAACAGCCAGCCGGTGCCACGGTTCGCCCATGAACATGCGCATTTGCACAAACTGGGCCGCAGCCCATATCCAGCGGGCGGCCAGCAGGGGCAGCACCAGCAGGAGCAGCAGGCGCACCCACGCGGCGCGGCCCCAGGCAAGCAGGGCCAGAGCAAGGCAGGCGGCGGCGAGGCCGGGCTGACCGCTGCGCCAGAAGTGCGCTCCAGCAGGCAGCAGGGCCAGAAAAGAAGGCAAGGGGATAAGGCGGGAAGCTCCGCGCATGTCAGACTTCCTTTACATTCGGCATGTTATGGCGTTGTTACGCGCCGCCGTGCATGGGGTGAGGCGTTTACTTGGGCAGTTTGCGCTTGCCCACCAGATCCACAATGTCAATGCGTACCACGCCCGTGCGGGCAAGGGCCGCATCCGGCGTGGGCGTGGGGCAAAGGGCGGCGTAGCGCACTGCCAGGGCATCAAGGGCGAGGCCCTTTTCCGCCGGATCATCCACAATCACGGCGCGGCCGGTGCCGCACAGCGATTTGTAATAGGTCGTGGACTTTTCCCTATGGATGGTCACATCCGCACACAAGGTAAAGGCCACATTGGGGTTGCGGCGGATACAGTCCAGCTTGTGACCTTCAAGGGCGCAGTGGACGTAGATGCAGTTGCCCTGGCGCACAAAGTTGAGCGGAATGACATAGGGAAATTCCCCGTCGTGCATGGCAAGGCAGAGGTCTTCGGCGGTGGAAAAAACTTCTTCAAAAAATGCCGGATCAAGGCATTCGCGGTTTTGTTTGCGCATTTGCGGCTCCTGATACTGGCCTGCTGTCTGGTTACAGCGAGGTATTGCTGCCGATGGGTTCCGGCGTGGATAAGATGCCTGCGGCAAGACAAGGGGGTTGCGGGGCTGGGGCATTGGCAGTGTATTTTTGCAGGCTGCGTTGCCAGTGCAGGCGCGCCGCAGCAAGATCTGCCGCGTCCGGATGGCGCTCAGCCTCGCGCAGGCGGGCCAGACGCTCTGGACTCAGGGGATGGCCGCCCTTGCGCTGGGATGCGGCAACCACCTGCGGATTGACCCGGCCCTGGCACAAGAATCCATCAACTACCGTATTGCCGCCAGCCTGTAAAATTTTGTGCGTTGCCGCCATGCAGCGGCGGGCGTGGTCTGAATGGGGCCACGCGCCCAGCGTGCCGAAAAAAAATACGTGCTTGCCGCGTATACGCTCCATGTAGCGCAGGGCGCGGGCATCAGGCAGGCCTTTGCGCACCCAGAAGCCCAGAGCCAGTATATCAAAGTCATCCGGCTCAGGGGCGATGCGCACGGGAAAGCAGGGAAGACCCGAGGTGTCGGCCAGAGCCTCAGCCACTTTGCGGGTATTGCCCGTGCAGGAAGAATAAACAATGCAAGCGTTCATGCTGATCCTGAAAATCTGTTTTGAGAGTTTGCATTCTCATCGCGTTTGGAGCGCTCCTTGGCGAGCGCGCACTCATAAAGGCGGTGCTGCCTGAGTGGCGGCATCTTCACTGTATAACGGTCAAAGCTGCGCCTGCAGCCGACAGAGTGGTATCGATATGCAATGAATCTATGCTTCTGCCCTTTCGCGCAGGGCGTTGGCATCAAGCAGAATGATGCGGCGTCGGTCGCGGTCAATGAGTCCGGCTGATGTCAGGGCGCTAAGCTCCCGGCTCAAACTCTCCCGGCTTATCCCCATCTGTCGGGCCAGGGTTTCCTGGGTAACGCCCATGCTCAGGGTAGCGCTTTTTTCCATTTTCGCACGGTGCAGCAGCCACGCCGCTACCCGGCCCGAAACGGAAATGCGACCCTGCGACCCCGCAATCTTGTTGATGAACAGGCGTTGGCGCAGGCTCATGGCCGCCAGCATGGCTACCCCAAGGGCCGCGTCGTTGCGCAGGGCTTCAAGCAGGGCCTTGCGTTCGAGCCGCAAAACTACGCCGTTCTGCACTCCGATAGCCGTTGCGGGCAGGCCTTCTTCATAAAAAAGCACCCCTGCGTCCAGCATTCTGCCGCAACGCACGAGGTGCAGCACACATTCCTTGCCCTGAGCCGAGTGGCGGCACAGTTTGACCATGCCCGAGAGCAGCAGCATGGCATCGGTAGTGGCTTCGCCTTCGCGAAAAAGCGTCGCGCCCTGGCTGAATGGCTGCACACGGGCGTGCAGGGCCAGCTTTTGGCGTTCAGTATCCGACATGGCCGCAAAAGGGCCGGTTTGCAAGGCAGCATGGATGGTTTGCAGGTCGCTGTTTTCCATCTTGTCTCCCCTCAGACCTCAGCATGCGTGCGGACGGTCTGGTATTGCAGTTTCGCTTACGTCTGTACGGAACGCCTCAGTGCCATGGCTGACAGCAAGGCCTGTTGTCAGCACCACTGGCAATACACCAGAAATGCCCGGGATGTTCTGTGACCGAGATCACAAAAACTTGCAATTCAGAGCCGCATTTCAGGCTAAATCAAAGCAACGTGCTGTATGTTAAGGTGATTTTATAACAGGGTGCAAATGAAATGAATTAACTGTTCTGCAAGGATGTTCCCGAAAATCCTTGCCACGAAATGCGAGCAGGCAGGTTTTTGGTTGGTGTAAGCGAGCATTTCAAGCGCTAATGATTATAGAGGCTGCATGCGGGAAACGTGCGGCCTTTGCATAAAGCGCAAAGCCTCGGCGCAGAAGCCGGAATATTCCGACTGCCGCGCCGAGGCCTGAATGTGCAGAGTGGGCAGAAGCGCTTACTTCTTGCCGCCCTTCTTGGTGGCCTTTTTGTTGCTCTTGGCAGGCTTGGAGGCCGCAGCCGTGGGTGCTGCAGGGGCAGCCACGGGCTTGGTTTCAACAGGTTTTGCCGCCGTTGCGGGCTCCGTTGCCGGGGCTTCTGCCGCAGGCTCCGCCTTGACTTCAGGCGCGGGGGCTTCTTCCACTACCGGAGCGGCTTTGGCTTCGGCAGGGGCTTCTGCGGGAGTTTCCACAGGCGCTTCGACCTTGGGTTCCTCGGCTTTGGGCGCTACGGGAGCCTCTGCAACTGGGGCCGGAGCCGCCGCTTCCGCCACTGGGGCGGCAGGGGCTTCAGCCTTGGCTTCTTCAGCTTTGGTTTCCTCAGCCTTAGGCTCTTCAGAGGCGCGGCCAGCAGCGGTCACGGATGCACGGGGGCCGGGTTCTGCCACTGGAGCGGCGGGTTTTTCCGGCGCGCCTTCCATGGCGGGCTTCTTTTCCGGCGCAGGGGCTTCCACCACAGAACCGTCTGCCAGCACCAGCGAGAGGGCGTGGGCCGGGCAGGCTTCCATGCAGGCGGTGATGCGCTTGCCGTTTTCCATGCGCCATGCGCGGCACATGTCGCAGCGCACGGCCACTTCGCGGCGGGCGCGCTGGGCCAGGGTTTCACCATCGTCGCCGTCCACGGAGGGCATGCCGATGGTGTCAAGGGTGATGGTGCCGTAGGGGCATGCAGCGATGCACATCTTACAGGCAACACAGTATTGTACGCGCATGATGATGCGGCCATCGGCATCCTGCTGCAATGCGCCGGTGGGGCACACGTTGGCGCAGGGCGCGTGGTCGCACTGGTGGCAACGCACGGTGGTCTTGAAGCCTTCGGCCTTGACCACCTGTACGCGCGAAACCAGTTCGTCGCGGTGTTTCATGGCCTCTTTAAAGCTCATGCCGTGGTGGGCGGCAATGCAGGCCACTTCACAGCGGCGGCAGGCGCGGCATTTGTCGGGTACGACCTGGATATGTTCAGTCATGGTCCGTTTCCTCGGATGCAACGTGCAGGGCCATAAGCGTCATCCCATGACCCCCGTTGAAGTGGATGTTTTCGCCGCCGCAACTTGGGCAGACGAAATGCCGTTGCGTCAGGCTGAATTCATGTCCGCACTGATTGCAGGTACAGGCCAGGGGCGCGCATGCAAGCGTAAGCTTTGCGCCCTCGGCAAGGGTTCCTTCCGCCAGCAGTTCAAAGCAGGCGGTGAGCGTTTGCGCTTCCACGCAGGCAAGCAGGCCCAGTTCGCACTGAAATTCCGCAATACGGCTGACCGGAGATTCCGGATGCGCCTTATTGTGGTCTTCCACGGCCTTGATGGCCATGTTCAGCAGTCCCTGAACCAGCGTTGCCTCATGCATGGATCAAACTCTCCAAACCTTTACGCCTAGCGTTCGGTGCAGGAAACGCAGGGGTCGATGCTGTTGGTTATCAGCGCCACATCGGCCACCTTGCAGTCACGCATCATGACGCCCAGGGCCTTCCAGTTCATGTATGAAGGCACACGCCATTTGAGGCGCGAGGGCATATCCGTGCCGTTGGTGCGGATGTAGTAGAACACTTCGCCGCGCGGAGCTTCGGTGCGGGCGCAGGCCTCTGCCGTGCGGATCTGACGCATGGGCGCCGTGACCTCGCCTTCGGGCATCCTTTCGATGCACTGGCGGATGAGGCTGAACGATTCAAATATCTCGTGCAGCCGCACCATGGTGCGTGAGTTCACGCAGCAGCCGTGCTCAAGAACCGGGTTGAAGTTCAGCTTGCCGTAGGCGGCGTAGGGCGAATCCTTGCGCACGTCGATGGCAACGCCGGAACCGCGGGCCACAGGGCCAACCACGCCAAGATGCACTGCGTCTTCCTTGGGCAGCAGGCCAAGGCCCTTGGTGCGGCCAAGAACCATGCCGTTGGTGGCGTAGATCTCGCGGATTTCATCCACCTGCGGTTCAACCTTGGCAAGGGTCTTGAGCATGTAGTCCAAAAGCTCGGGCGTGACGTTGTACTTAACGCCGCCGATGCAGTTGGCCGCCAGGTTCATGCGGTTGCCGTAAACGGTTTCCTTGAGGTCCTGCATCATTTCACGCACTTCCATCACGTGCATGAACAGCGACTTGAAGCCGATGATATGCGCCTGAATGGCCGTGTTGAACAGGTGCGAGGCAATGCGCTTGATTTCTTCGGCCACCACGCGCAGGTAGCAGGCGCGCTCGGGAATGGTGATGCCGAGCACGTTTTCCACCACCATGCTGTAAGTGAAGGAGTGGCTGTTGGAACAGAGCGAGCACACGCGTTCGGTGAGGGTGACGTTCTTGACGAGGTTGCGCTGGGTAGCCATGGCTTCCATGCCGCGGTGCACGTGACCGGAGGTCAGTTCCACGTGGCGAACCGTTTCACCCTCCACCGTGAGGTGGAAATATACCGGCTCCTCAAGGGCCACGTGTACGGGGCCCAGAGGCATGGTGAAGGTGTTACTCATGGTTGCGCTCCTTGTCATTGAGAATGCGTTCCCAGAGGTCGGTGGTGCAGGCCCCGTTCATCATGATGGACAGGGGCACGGCCTCGTTGAGAATGCCTGCGTCAAGCTCTTCATCCAGAAACAGGCGCGTGGGATTGGGGTGGCCTGTAACCTGAATGCCGTAGAGTTCCATCATTTCCCGTTCGTGCCAGTCGGCATTGGCGAACAGGGGGGTGATGGAGGGCACGGTGGGCCACTCGCCGTTAAGGGTCACGGTCATGTTGTAAACCACGCCGTCCAGCT
Source organism: Desulfovibrio desulfopostgatei (assembly GCF_053570645.1). Lineage (NCBI taxonomy): Bacteria > Pseudomonadati > Thermodesulfobacteriota > Desulfovibrionia > Desulfovibrionales > Desulfovibrionaceae > Desulfovibrio > Desulfovibrio desulfopostgatei. The sequence goes on from NZ_JBRBQS010000002.1 coordinate 339,607, forward strand.
CAAAGTGGTAGCAAACTTCCTGCATGGGTTCGCTGAGCTGGCGGCGGTTGTAAGCAGTGGTCATGCACAGGCGCGCCTTGGCTTCGCTCATGATGGCGGCGGCATCCTGCAACATGCGGGGCGTACCCAGCCTGAACCAGTGAAAAGCGTTGCCGAAGCTGTCCGTGCTGTGATGTACGGCGTCGTCTTCGGTACACAGGGCTGAAAGCCCCTCGATGACTTTGGCGTTGCCGTTAATTGTCTCTTGCATATGTTCTCCGCGGGTATGAACCGCTAATCCTTGGTGGGAGCGGCAGAAGTGACGCTGGTCGCCGCTGCCTCGCCGCTGGCGGCGGGCAGTACGCAGGCATTGCGCTTGGCGTCCTCAAGCTGGCGGCATTTGGGGCAGAGCCTGCGCGTCAGATCCCTGTCGATTTCGTCATTATAGGCATAGAGCTTTTCGGCCAGCTTTTTGGGCAGGGGGCGCATAAGCTCGCCGCAACCGGCGCAGGGCTCGTAGCGAACTGTCTGCTGTTCGATGCGGTTGAATTTTTCCGATTCCGGATGCGCGGTGTGCCAGTCGGTCGTGATGCTCATGGCCCCGGTGGGGCAGTAATGGCGGCACGAGGCGCACAGGCAGCAGGAGTTTTGCCATATGGTGATGGTAAAACCCTTGCGGTCGGGCAGCGGCGAGATGTTGATGGCCCCTGCCGCGCACGAGTGACGGCAGATGCCGCAGCCCATGCACAGGTCGGGATCCACAACAGCCTTGCCGCGCAGCCTTTCGGGGGTGAAGGTTTCGCCCAAGGGGAAGGGGTCGGTACTTGGACCTTCCAGCAAATTGCGGAACAGAACTTTCAGAAAGCCCGCCATATCACTCCTCCACGCCCAGTTTTTTCAGCCAGATGGAACGCGCCAGCACCACAGCCTCAAGAATGGCCTGCGGGCGAGGCGGGCAACCGGGCACGTTGACGTCTACCGGGATGTAGCGGTCAAGCGGGCCTTCAATGGAATAGCCTTCGCGGAACACGCCACCCGAGATGGGGCAGATGCCCACCGCCACAGTGACCTTGGGTTCGGGAATTTCGTTCCACACTTTAAGCACGCGGTCACGCACCCTGGTGGTCAGAGGGCCTGTTACAAGCACAATGTCGGCATGCCGGGGGCTGCCGCAATAGCGGCAACCCAGGCGTTCCACGTCATAGCGCGGAATACAGGCGGTTGTTGCCAGTTCCACGTCGCAACCGTTGCACGAGCCTGCGTTGATGCGGAAAAGCCACGGCGACCGCACGGAGAGTTTTTTAAGCATGTTATCCAGCGACACGTCGGCCTCCTTACATCACCCAGACCAGTATAAGGCTGCACAGCGCAAGCGCCGTGGGCACAGTTATGTAGAAACGGAAGGCCTGGTCAATGCGGAAGCGCCCGGTGGCCGATTTGACCAGCGTGAGCGAAACCAGCATGAGCCCAAGGCACTTGAGCAGGAACCAGACCAGATTCACCAGCCATATGTCAGATATGGTGCCGGGGAAGAAAAGCGCAACCCCCAAGCCCAAAACTACAAAGGTCTTGAGCGCGGACGTGATCTGGAACAGGGCCAGCAGGGGGCCGCCGTATTCCAGCAGGGGGCCTTCAATCAGTTCAGTTTCCGCCTCGGGGATATCAAAGGGCACAACGCCCATGGTGCCGGGCAGGAAGATCAGATAAGCCAGCAGAGCTGGGATCATGGTCGGGTTGAACCCGAAGGAACCCACCTGCTGCTGCATGGCGACGATCTTGAGCAGCGAGAACTCCGCGCCCCAGGCACCGCCGCTCAGCACCTTGCCCGTAAGCATGGCGACAGAGAGCAGAATCATGAGCAGCGGCGTTTCATAGGCCAGCATCAGCATCATTTCGCGCGAGAAGCCCACAGCGCCGTAGGGCGAACTGGAGGCCGAGCCGCCCAGCATGATGGCCATGGCCGGGATGGGCAGCAGGTAGAAGATCACCAGCAGGTCGCCCATGTTGAACAGGCCGTTGAACACGCCGGGGATCGGGATAAAGGCCGCGCACACGGCCATACCCGTGAAACCGAACACCGGGGCCATCAAAAAGGCCGAACGGCAGGCGGTTTTGGGGATAAGGGTTTCCTTGGTCAGCAGCTTGGCGATGTCGAGCCAGGGCTGGATCAGCGGGGGGCCGACGCGGCGCTGCAGCCGCGCCTCGACCCGGCGGTCAAGTCCTTTGAAGAACATCGCCACCAGCAGGGCAAAGGCCCCGCCGGGGAAGATGCACATGTGCAGTATGGCAAGCAGGGTGTCGCTCATCAGCGGTTCTCCTTGGCGGGCTTATTGCCGCCCATAAGGCCGAGGATTTCCCCGAAAATGCTGGAGGGCTTCATGCGGCTGGTGGACGTTTCGACCGGCAGACCGCAGGTGTGGACGTCGATTTCGCGCAGGCGGGTAAAGCGCAGCACGAACCAGCGTCCGCCAGCAAATGCAAGGGCCATCATGACGAACATGCCTGTGGCGTTCCATGCGCCGGGGCCGGAAAGCACGCCGGACAGGCCCACGTTGAGCGGCATAAAGCCGTATTCAGCCAATACGTTGTTGATGGGGCTAAGGGCCAGGCCGGGGAACACGCCCGTGATCACGCAACCGGCAGCCAGAATGCCCATGGGCACGCGCATGATCAGCGGGGCCTCATGCACTTCGTGCAGGTTGGGCGAGGGCTGGCCCAGGAAGGCCGCATGCAGGAACTTGGCGATGTAGGCCATGGTCAGCACGCTGCCGATCAGGGAGAGCAGCGCCAGGAAGGGCTGGCCCGCTTCCATGAGGGCATGGTAGATGAGCCATTTGGACGAGAATCCGCTGGTGGGCGGCACGCCCACAACCGAAAGCCCGGCAATGGCGAACATGGCAAGGGTAAAGGGCATGTGGCGGCCAATGCCGCCGAGGTCTTCCAGCGTTTCCCTGTGGGTGGCAAACATGACTGCGCCGCACACAAGGAACAGCAGATCCTTGAAGAACACGTGGTTGATCACGTGCAGCATGCCGCCCGCGTAACCCAGCGCGCCGCCAGCGGCAACCGCCAGCACCATGTACCCAAGCTGGCTCACAGTGGAATAGATGAACACAAGCTTGATGACGTTGGTGCGCAGGGCCTGCACGGCAGCCATGATGATGGTGATGCCGCCGATCCACATGGCAACGGTGCTGATGATGTTCTGCTCCATGCCGCCGAGCACGCCGGCCAGCATGAAGCCGCCGCCCATGAGCATGAACAGCTTGATGAGGCCTAAGATGGCGCTCTTAAGCAGCACGGACGAGATGTAGCCGGAAACAGGCGTGGGGGCCAGGGCCGGGTGCATCTGCCAGTCAATGCGGAAGGGCAGCTGGGCCGCCTTCATCAGGAAGCCGGCGGCCAGCAGGGCCATGCCAAGCCATGCCGCGCCGTGGGGAATGTAAGGTGCGGCACCCGTGAGCAGGGTGGCGTTGAAAGGCGTGAACGGCCCCACAACGCACAGGCCCAGGAAGATGAAGCCCGCGCCGAACACGTTGAAGATAAAGTACTTGAAGGCCTCGCGCAGCGAGTCCTTGTCGCCCTCATGGGCAATGGCCAGATACAGCGTCCACGAGCTCATTATTTCCCAGAACAGGAAGAAGCTCAGCATGTACTGGCTGGCGGCCATACCCACCAGGCCGCCGCACATGGCGGTAAAGGCGCAGTAGAAGCGCCACTGGCGGTGGCTGTGTTCCATGTAGCCAAGGGCGTAGGCCATGTTGACCGCGCCAAGCACAGGAACCAGCAGGGCAAAGCAGAAGGAAAGCGTATCCAGATCGCGGCCAAACAGGATGACCAGCAGCGCGGTGAACAGCAACACGCCCACGCTGGCCCATCCGGCCTTTTTGCGGTCACGGTAGAACAGGGCGGGCAGCACTGCGCCAAACACAGGAACAACCACGAAGATGGGCCAGGACACATTCATGGCCAGGAGCACATCGGGGTCGTTGAGGTTGGGCGTAAAGCACATGGAGGCCACCGGCACCACAAGGTTCATGGCGAGCTGCGGGGCAAGGCCCATGATAACGCAAATGCCCGCCAGAATGATCAGGCCGATCTGCATGCTGCGCGGCGCTTCGGTCACGGCGGGCAGGTCGGCGGGGCGCTCTTCAAACACAAGGGTTTTCAGAATGCGCGTGTAGTAGATCAGGCCCACCAGCGAGCCGCCCAGAATCAGGGCCGCCAGCCAGATGTGCCCGGCGGCGGTGGCCGCCTGAATCATCAGGAACTTGCTGTAGAAAGCGCCAAAAGGCGGCAGCCCCATGATGCTCACAAGGCCGATGCCCATGCAGGCAACGGTCACCGGCATCTGGCGGCCAAGGCCGCGCAGGTCTGCAAGCTTGCGGCTGCCCGCGCGCATGATGAGAGCGCCAGCTCCAAGGAAGAGCAGGTCTTTCATAATGGCGTGGTTGAGCATGTGCCACAGCGCGCCTGTGGTCGAAAGCCACGTGCCTACGCCGAGCACCAGGGCGATTTCGCCAATCTGCCCGAGGGTCGAATAGGCCAGCATGCGTTTGATGTCGTCCTGGCGCAGAGCCATGATCTCGCCAAAGATCAGGGTTGCCGCGCCCATGGCCACAAGGCCGGTGCCCAGCCAGGAAAGGCCGAACAGGCCGGGCATGCCCATGATCATGGGCCGCATGAGCAGCACTGCCACTATGCCGAACACGCCCATCTTGGTGATGATACCCGAAAGGGGACCAGACACCGAGGAAGGCGCGGCTGGGTGGGCGTCAGGCAGCCAGGAGTGCAGGGGCACAAGACCCATTTTCACGCCGAAGCCAGCCAGGCAGAGCACAAATGCGCCCTGCATCAGCCCGAACGAAAGCGAAGGATCGCCCAGCAACAGAAGGCCAGGCAGCATGAACAGCGCGCCGCCCGCGCACATTACATAATATTTGAGGCCAGCATTGTAGGCGCTGCGGTTGTTCTCATGCACCACCAGAAAGTAGGAGGCGAAGGTCATGAGTTCCCAGTAGCCGTACATGGTCGCCGAGTCGGCGGCGGAGACGATGCCCGCCAGCGATGCGAATGTCAGCAGCAGGAAGAACCAGTAGCGGCCCTGACGTTCGTGGATGTAGCTCAGCGAGTATATGCTGACGACCAGACCCACAACGGCGATCATAACCAGGAAGAGTTTGGCCGTGGGACCCGCAGGCGTGGCGATGGTGGTCGCCAGCGCCAGAGCGGAGAAGGCCACGCCCACCAGGGGCGCGCGGTCGAACTTTGCCAGGAATGCGATGCCGGTCAGGAACGCACCGGCGTAATAACACCAGTATGCCGGGTGCGTTGCCGAATGCGGTACAGCCACATTGTAGGAAGAAGCGAACAGTTCGGTGATGGGGCCTCTGAACAGGCCCAACAGAGCCACAACTACCGCGAGGCCCAGCATCACAAAAACATTGCCGGAAGGCGCTGCCCATGAAGCCGGGGTTTCTTCGCCTGTGGTGTCCAGCACGGCAATCCGCACTGCTTCCACATGCAGCCAGATAAGAACTGTGGTGGCAATGGCCATGCACATGAGCGCCGCCATGGCGCCGGGCATGCTGCCCAGAATGCCAGAACTGATGAACATGCGGGCTTCAGGCACCAGGAAGGGCGAGCCGCCCACTGCAGCCAGCATGCCAAGGCCGAAGCAGGCTGCTGTCCAGGGTTGACGTTTGCCAGTGGCGCGCAAATCCTGCAGCTGCACCGGTGCGTTAAGCGCCGGGGGGGTCAGCCGTGAAAGGGCGGCCCAGGCCAGCAGCCGTGCGGCTGCCTGGAACAGCACAAAAAGCCACAGGCCCGTGCTGTTGATGCCGCCGCTTGCTCCAAGACCCAGGCAGAAAATGCCTGCATCATGCAGCGAACCCCATAGGATCAGGCTGCGGGGATTGTTGCGCTGTCGCACGGACTGCGCCGCGCCATACAGCATAAGGGCCATGCCCACGAGAAGCGGCACAAGAAAGCCGCCTGCCGAAAACAGTGATTCCGTCATAGTTTGCCCCGTGGTTTGCGGGTCTCTCGGATGTACCCGGCGGATCAACCCGGTCAAGTCCGGGCCGCACTTCCTAAATGGCATCGTGGTATCACCACAATACCATGTCGTGAAAAAATGATCTTAAAAAGTTTTTTTGGCTTAGCCCACTTTGCAAACCGTTGCAAGCAACAACTCTTCCAAGAAGAACAGGTAGATTGCAAAAAATGGTATCAAAATGGGTAATGTGAGGGTGAGAGCAATAAACGGTTTGCTATTTGCGCGATTTTGAGAGGCTGTGAAATCGGTATGTTAGTCTTGATTTAACTGGTTACACAAACAAATTGTGCAAAAAAGCGCTAATGCATTGTGCAACGTTGTGAAATTCAATGACAACGCCACGTTAAAATGTGATTTTTTGAACTATCGTTAAAAGGGGGTGATCGCGCAAAAAATGAAGTAATACAAATTTAAAAAACGTGTTAAAATTGCGCCGAAATTGATAACAATTCCATTGCGCGCAGTCACCTTTTTTGTGATTTATTTTACCAGTGTGTGCGCAGCACAAGAAATGTGAAATAAAATTTTGACCCCGTGAAAAAAAAGAAAAAAATTTTCTGAAGGGGAAAAAAGAGGGGGTAGAGCGGGCAAAAGCAGCGCTCTTCGGGCCGGGCTTGCGGCTGCCGAAAAGCTCCAGAACTTGCTGCATCAGAGAAAAGGGAAACAGCATTTTGCACTGCAAAATGCATGTTATATGGAATGGTGCAATGCTGATGTGGAGTGTACTGCGCTATTCGTCACGCAGGCGGCGGGACATAAGATTGTGCAGCACCTCTTGAGGATCGCTGTCTTCATACAGGATGCTGTACACAGCGTCTGTAAGAGGCGCGTCAACTTCAAGCCTGCGGGCAAGCTTGTGAATGGCGGCTGTGGTTTTAACACCTTCGGCCACCATGCCAAGGCTGGTCGTGATATGTTCAAGCTTTTCACCGCGCCCCAGCCGCAGGCCTACCTGGCGGTTACGCGAAAGGTCGCCCGTGCATGTGAGGGTGAGGTCCCCAAGGCCGGAAAGCCCCATGAAGGTATGCGGCTGTGCCCCTCGGGCAACCCCAAGACGGCTCATTTCGGCAAGGCCACGGGTAATGAGCGCCGCGCGGCTGTTGTGCCCAAGGCCGAGGCCGTCGCAAACGCCGGCAGCTATGGCCATGACATTTTTGACCGCGCCGCCCATTTCAACGCCCATCACATCGGTGCTGGAATAGCAGCGAAAAGCGCTGCCGGAAAATATCTGTCGCAGCAGGTGCCCCAGAGCTTCGTCCGCCGTAGCCAGAACCACGGCCGTGGGCAGACCGCGCAGAACGTCCGCAGCAAAAGATGGCCCGGAAAGTGCCGCGTAGCGGGGTGCAAGATGCCCAAGGCTCTGTTCCGTCACCTCCGCGCACGTGGCGAGATTTGTGGTTTCAATGCCCTTGGCGGCATTTACCAGCACCACGTTTTTGCGAAAGAAGGCAGCGTTGGCGGCAAGCCAGCCACGCAACTGCTGGCAGGGAACCGCCAGCACAACGATTTCCCGCCCCATGGCGGCAGGGTCAGTGGTAGCGTCAAGGCTGGGATGCAGGGCAAAGCCCGGCAGATAGCGCGGGTTTTCGTGCCGGTTGCGCACAGCCTCGGCCACTGCGGCATCGCGCAGCCAGAGGCAGGTCTTGTAGCCGTTTCCCGCCAGCAGGTGCGCCAGGGCCGTGCCCCAGCTCCCGCCGCCAGCAACGCAGATTTCAGGATTGGACATGGTAGGCTCAGAACCCCAGATTTGATTCCTGCCCCGGTTTGTCGGGCAGTCTGTCCTTGGGAATGGACGGAGTTTCCTTGCTTGTCAGGCGGTTGCTGCCTGAACCAAAACGCACCAGAAACATGCCGCTGAAACGCTGGTCTTTGTATACTTCAACGCGATACAGCCTGCCCTGGCGGTCAACGGAAAAGCGGGACTGAAAATCCTTGAGAGCCATGACCTCGCCGCTTTCGTCCTTGCGCCCGCTGTCAAAACCGATGGCGTTGACTCTGTAGCCTTCTGTTGGCTGCACGAGCAGGCTCTTGCTCACTTCCAGCACCTGCCCGAAGGGGGCCTCGGTTTCGCGCCCGTCAGCCAATACCCGCATGCCTGTGATGCTATGGTCCATTTCGCGCCAGTCGGGGCGGATAAGAGTGATCATGCGGTTGCCATAGTGCACGCAGTACTGGCCTTCCTCGCCCTTGGCGCAGGGCAGCACTGCCATGATGGGCTTGGATGTGACCGCTTGTGCTGGAGCATCCTTGGAAAGCGGCAGCAGGTTGATGGCCGGGCGCACATCTTCCAGCGGCAAAAAAACCTTGTTGTCGGCAAAGGTGACGTCAAGCTTGTCCAGCAGGGCTTCGCGCACTCCCTCGGGGGTAAGCGCAAAGCCGCGTGTAAATTCCACCCCAGCCTGCGCAAGAAACGATTCCACCATCAGCAGGTGGTAATATGCCCGCACTTCAACAGGAAATTCCTTGCTTGCTTCAAGCCCAAAGGCTGCCTTTCCCTGCCGTACAGCGTAGTACGAGAGGCTTCTGTCCATCTCGTGATCGCCCTCGGCAGTTCTGGTATTGTGCACGTGCAAGGCATGCTGCGGGGAGAGCAGCTTGCTGTTGGCCGATTCTGCGGCCTGCCGGGCTTCATTTCCCAGTGACCCCATGAACACGCCGTCAAGCGCTTCCTGGTCAATGATCACAGACTGCCCCCAACGGTTGGGATTGCGCAGCTTGTCCTCAAAGGTGGGGCGGTAATACCCGCTGCCATCGTGCAGGTTGAGCACCAGCCCCACGCGGGGGTGGCTTATGAGTTCCTGAATGCGGCGCACGGTGCCAAATTCTGGGTCGTGGTCGTCAAGTTTGGCAAACTTGCGGTTCATGTCGCCGTGCAGCCCGCGTGACCTTTTGATAATACTTGGGAAATTGAGGTTTGGCACAACCCACAACACGCCTTTGCGAATGGTGTAGTGTGTGGTCAGCAGCGTCGCGGCAGAAAATCCGCCAGGTTCATCACCCTGAATGCCGCCAACCACCAGCACCACTGGCGAAGCCGGAGCCGCCAGCTGAGCGGCTGCATCTGCACTGGCGGTTACAGTATCACTTCTGTCAGGGCGTACAATTGCGGGGATGCCCTGCGTCAGCCCCTGCGCATCGTCGCCCAGCCGGATAGTTGTAAAGTCCAGCGCAAAGTTGCCGGGTGCCGCCACTGAGGGAGCAGCCACGAAAAAACAGCACAGGAAAAAGAACAGAAGGGCTTGAAAACAGCCCTTGCCCGCGCAAAATATGCCGATGATGCGAGTGGTTTGTATTAGCATGCCTGTGGTGTTTCGCGCTGAAGGTGCAGTGGATCAGTGACCGTATTTACCTGCCAAGAACTACGCTATTCGGCAGAAAACGGCAAGATGAACGGACTCTGGACGCGCAAGGCAGGGTCACCTGGCAGCGTGATGTCATGAGAAGTCTTGTGCGCCCTTGCCTGAACGGCGTCTGTAAAAAACACCACTGGTGGCAGCATGAAACAAAGGCGCGCTGCCGTGCATGGTCTGAAAACCTGCAATCGGGCAGCGCGCCATGAAGGTGTAGTTCTGTGATGGTTGTCACAGATTCATGAGCTTATTCCGGGTCAAAACCAATGTTGCTGATGGCTGTCTTCAAGGCCTGCAAATCCACCGGCCCGCTTTCTTCAAAGCGCAGTTCTTTATCCTCAAGGCTGACCTGGGGATTGGCAACGCCAGATATCTTTGCCGCAGCTTCTTCTACAGCGGCCTTGCAGTGGCCGCAACGCATGCCATTGACTTTCAGGGTTTTCATCATATCCTCCATGCAGGAATGAGTTTTCATTTTCATCTACAGCTTACTCGCCGCCATACGGAATGACAAGTGGAGAACCCATGAGTACAACTACGGATAAAGCCTGCCCTTTGCGTTTTGACATCAGCGGCATGCACTGCGCCGCCTGCTCCTCGCGCATTGAGCGGGTAGTGGGCCGCATGGAAGGGGTGGAAAAAATCAGCGTGAACCTTGCTGCCGCCAGTGCGGAAGTGTGGCCCGGCGACGGGCAGGACAGCGACTTGCAGCAAAGGATAATGGAGCGCGTGGCCTCCCTTGGGTTCAGTGCGGCTCCCGCTGCGGACGATGACGCCGCGCGCCAGTTTGAAGAAGGTAAGGCCAGGGCTGCGGCTGACATTCAGGCCCGTTTGCGTCGTCTGCTGCCCATGGTTGCCTTTGCCGTACCTCTGCTTGTTATCTCCATGGGGCATATGCTCGGCCTGCCATTGCCGCAGGCGCTTGATCCGCACCTTTCGCCACGCGCCTTCATGCTGGCGCAGCTTGTACTCACCTTGCCCGTGGTGTGGCTGGGCCGCCATTTCTATGTGGACGGCATCAAGGCCCTCCTGCGCAAGGCCCCGGCCATGGACAGCCTTGTGGCCGTGGGCACGGGCGCGGCCTTTTTGTTCAGCCTTGGCAACACCCTGCTGGGGCTTGCCGGCAGCGAACCCATGACCCGCGCCATGAACCTCTATTATGAATCCTGCGCGGTGCTGCTGACCATGATCGAATTCGGCCAGTATCTGGAGGCCGTTGCCAAGCGTCGCGCTGGCGATGCCATGGGCGCGCTCATGAGCCTGACGCCGGAAACGGCCCTGCGGCTCAACCCTGACGATGCCGCCGCAGCGCCGGAAGAAACTCCTCTGGCACAGGTGCGCGTGGGAGATCATCTTTTGCTGCGTCCTGGCGGGCGTGTGCCCGTTGACGGTACCGTGCTGACCGGCAAAAGCGCTGTCGATCTGTCGCTGCTCACGGGTGAATCCATCCCGGTACCCATCGGGCCGGGGGACAAGCTGGCGGCGGGCAGCGTAAACGGCGAAGGCTCGCTGACATTTGTGGCTGACGCCGTGGGCGGCAACACCCGTCTTGCCCGCATCATACGACTGGTGCGCGAGGCTCAGGGCAGCAAGGCCCCCATCGCCCGGCTGGCCGACAGGGTAAGCTTTTATTTTGTGCCCGCCGTCATGGTCATTGCCCTTGTGGCGGCCCTTGCATGGCTTGTGTTCAGCTCTGAACCCATAACAACGCCGCTGACGATTTTTGTGGCTGTGCTGGTCATGGCCTGCCCTTGCGCCATGGGTCTTGCCACGCCCATGTCCATCATGGTGGGCACGGGGCGGGGCGCGCAGCTTGGCGTGCTCATCAAGAACGGCGCTGCCCTGGAGCAGGCCGGGCATATCAGCGTGCTGGCCGTGGACAAAACAGGCACCCTCACCACGGGCAAACCCGTGCTGACAGGCGTGACACTGCTGGATGCTCCGGAGGGCATGGACGAAAATACGTTGCTGGGCATGGCAGCCTCGCTGGAGGCGCGCTCCGAGCACCCGCTGGCACTGGCCCTTGTAGGCGCAGCAAGGGAGCGCAATCTCGCATCACTGCCCGTGGATGATGTGCAGGTAGCGCCCGGCATGGGCATTTCGGGCCGGGTGAAGCTGGATGGCGTGGACTACGGCCTTGCCGTGGGCAACAGAGCATTCATGACTGAGCGCGGGCTCGTCGTGTCGGAAGAAGCGCAGCAAAAGCTGGCCCTCTTGGCCGAGGCGGGGCAGACTCCCTTGCTGCTGGCTCTTGAAAAGAATGGCAGCACCAGCCTTGCGGGTATTCTGGCCCTTGCGGATGCCCTGCGGCCCGAATCAGCCTCAGTGGTAGCAGCCCTGCGCGGCATGGGCGTGCGCGTGGTCATGCTGACAGGCGACAACGAGCGCACGGCAAAAGCCGTGGCAGCGCTGGCAGGCGTGGAGGAAATTGCCGCTGGCCTGCTGCCCGCAGACAAGGCCGCCTATGTGCGGCGGATGCAGGATGAAGGCCACGTGGTGGGCATGGTGGGCGACGGCATCAACGATGCCCCGGCTCTGGCTGCCGCCAATGTGGGCATGGCAGTGGGCACGGGCGTGGACGTGAGCGCCGAGGCGGGCGATATCGTGCTCATGCGGGACGGCATGGAGGCCGTGCTCACGGCTCTGGCGCTCTCGCGCGCGACCATGCGCAACATCCGTCAGAATCTCTTTTGGGCATTCGGCTACAACGTGCTCGGCCTGCCTGTGGCGGCAGGCCTGCTGCATGCTTTTGGCGGCCCCATGCTTTCGCCCATGCTGGCGGGCACGGCCATGGCGCTTTCTTCCGTTTCCGTAGTCACCAACGCTCTGCGGCTGCGTTTCTTCAAGATCATGCGCTAGGCGAGGCCCCTGTTTCAGGCATTGCGGATCAGCGTTGAGGGGTATACATCCACACGGTTGCGTTCCATTGGGGCGCAACCGTTTTTTTTAGAACTGTTACCGCCTGAAATAGCTGTTTGACCGAGGGCAAACCCGCCCGCGTCTGTTTCGCGGCAAGGACGCTGTATGGTTCCCGTTTATTACTGGCTTCCTGCTCTGGGCTGTATGGGCATGGGTTTTATGTTTCTGAACGTATCCGCCGTGGCGGAGCAGTTCAGGAGTCTTTTCAGCCTGAATTACGCAGGCCTTGGTGTTTTTCTCAGCGCGCCCTTTTGGGCGCACACGCTGGTGCAGGTTCCAGCGGGCCTTGTGGTGGACAGGTTGGGTACGCTGCGCACACTGGCGCTCTCGGCTCTTTTGTGCGCCGCTGGCGGCTTTGTGCCATTGCTCCTGCCGCACAACATGGTTCTGGCCGTGTGTATGCGCATGCTTATCGGTCTGGCTACGGGCTTGCTGTTTCTTTCAATGGTTTCCGCCGTCAAGACCCTGTGCCCCCCGGCATTCATGAGTCGGGCGCAAGGCTTGCAGGGCGCGGCATTCAGCCTGGGAACAATGGTTCCCTTTATCGTGCTGCCATATTTTGGCGAAAGCGGCTGGGCGGCAGCCTATATTCTGGGGGGCCTTATGTCCGTGGCCTTGCTGGCTTCGCTCCTGTGCCCGCCCCTTGCGCCGCTGCGCCGGGAAACCAGAACAGAACCGACCTCTGCGGGCAATGTGCTGCGCGTGCTTGGGCAGGTGGCGCGCAACAGGCGGCTGTGGTTTATCGGTTGCTGCCACGGATTTTCTTTCGGCACCATAACGGCTCTGGGCAACTGGCTTTCCGTGATGCTGGCGGACAGCGCCAGTTCTGGGGCCGTTGCAGGCAGCAGCAACGCAGAAGCCTGGGCCTTGCCCACAAGTCTTGTTCTGCTGGCAGGCACAATGGCGCGGATTGCAGGCGGCGAACTTGGCCGCGCCCTGCCCAAGCAGAAACTTCTTGTGGCCCTTGTACTCGGCATCGGGCTTTTTTATCTGCTTCTTGCTCTGGCTGGCAGCACATGGATGTTGCTGGCCTGCGCCTTTGCCTTGGCCGTGTGCTGCGGCGGCACCTATGCTTCTGTTTTTACCCTGACCATTGAGGCCGCTGGGGCCAGCCATACGGCAACAGGCATCGGCTTCATGTCCATGCTTGCCAACTGCGTGAATGTGGGCCTGATTCTGCTGCTGGGCGTGGTGCGCGAATACTTGGGCGGCTTTGCTCCGGCGCTGGCGCTTAGCAGCGTGTGCGTGCTGCTCCTGCTTTTGTGGGGTCGCTCCATCAACTGGAAATGCCGGGAAGAGTAAAAACGAAGGCCCGCCAAATGGCGGGCCTTCGTTTTATGCAATACTTGCGGGATCAGGGCGTCATTGCTTTCAGCACAACAACGCCGCCGATAATCATGGCAACGCCCAGCGCTCGGCCCCAGTTGAGGGCATCGCCAAACACAGCAACGCCAAGAATGAACGTGCCTGCTGCGCCAATCCCCGTCCACACGGCGTAGGCCGTGCCCATGGGGATCTGCTTTTGAGCCAGAAAGAGCAGCCAGCCGCTCAGGGCCATGCTGGCAACGGAAAGCGAGATCGCCGCCATTCGCCAGGCGGGCGCTGTTTGCGCCACCTTGAATCCGAGGGGCCAGCCTATTTCACATAATCCTGCTGCAATGAGCGCTACCCAGGGATTCACTCCATATCACCTTCGAGAGCTTCTGGGGCTTCGTCTGTGAGGCCAAGGCGGGCCTGACGGGCGGCTTCCTGCTTGCGTTCACGCGTGCCCATGGGCTTGCGCGAGTCAAAATCCGCGCTGCGATCCTGCTGACGGGCAAAGACCAGAAAACCCGTGTGGGCCGTCATGCGGTCTTCGGGGCGCAGGCGGTCAGCCACTGGCTTCCAGCGGCGGATGAGAATCTCGCACACTTCCACATCGGCAAAGGGGCCGCGCTCAAGGCCCAGCAGCAGCTTGCTCACCTGGTCAACGGTGGGCAGCAAAAAGCCGAAGCTCGCACCAGGGCGCACTGCGGCCAGGGCATGGTCGAGGTATTCCCACGGGGTGCGCACATCAAGGAAGAGCGCGTCCGCACCGGTCACGGCAAAGCCTTCGGCCACATCGCGGTTGTGCAGTTCCACATTTTCGCCCACGCCAGCCCACTCAAGGTTGCGGCGCGCCAGCTTCATGAATTCCTCACGGGCCTCATGGCTCACCACGCGCCCGGTGGGGCCGCAGAACCACGAAAGGCCAGTGGTCAGGCCGCCGGAGCCGCAGCCCGCCTCAATGATGGTACGCCCCGGGCCAGCGCCAAGGCGCAGGCAGATATAGGCGATATCCTTGGGGTAGATGATCTGCGTCTGACGCTTGAGGCCCTTGAGGCGGTCATACAGGGTGGCTTCCATCACCTGAATGGGCACATTCTGGTTGGTGTAGACCACAGAGCCAAGGTCAGCCTGCGCCACCTCGGTGGAAACAAGGGTGCCATCATTGCTGTGCCAATCCTGGCCTTCAACGAGGCGTTTGACATAGCGGCGGCCCTTGGGGGTTACATAGACGACAAGCGTACCGAAGGGAATCATGAGGTTCCTTTATTAGCTGCTTCAGGGCTGCGCAATGGGCGCTACCCTCAGGTGTCAGAAAAAATGCCTCAGTGCCGCGCTGCCGCGTCTACCGAAACAAAGCGCCAGTCGGCAACGGAAAAAAGACCGCGCGCGGTCAGCTTGAGCGAGGGAATCACGGGCAGTGCCATGAAGCTCAGGGCCATGAGCGGAGCCACATTGGCCGGAACCCCGTGCCCGTGCAGCAGGCCGTGAATGGCATCCAGAGCGCGCACCACGGTTTCCGGGGCTTCGTGGGTCATCAGCCCGGCCACTGGCAGGGGCAGTTCCTCAAGAATCCGGCCTTCGCCCGCAACGGCGATGCCGCCGCCCATGGCGGCAACCCGGCGCACGGCGGCCAGCATGTCTGCATCGTTGTCCCCGCAGACCACAATATTGTGCGAATCGTGGCTGACAGAGGTTGCCACAGCCGCGTTGCGCAGGCCGTATCCTGCCAGAATGCCCACGCCCACCTTGCCAGTGGCCTTGTGGCGCTCCACAACTGCCAGCTTGCACAGACCGTCGTTCTGGCGGGCGTCAAAAAGTCCATTGGTGCAGGCGACGTCATGCTCTTCGGCATCCGTCACCAGCGAACCGGGGTGCAGGCGGATAACCCGTGCGCGGCCCGACGGCAGGGGCAGAGCAAGCACGTCATCCGGCAGGGGCGCAAGCCGCACCGTATTGGTCAGGTCGTTCAGGGGCGGATCCGCCAGCAGGACGAGCATGCGGCCTTCTGCGGCGATCTGCCTCCCCCCCGCAAAGGTCATGCGCACGTTGAAGGATGCCAGATCGTCAACCAGCACGCAGTCGGCGTCATAGCCGGGGGCAATGGCCCCCTTGCCTGGCAGTCCCTCGGCCTCGGCGGCGTTGAGGGTACATAGACGCACTGCCGTGACGGGGTCCATGCCCAGGGCCACGGCCTTGCGCAGCACTTCGTCCATATGGCCCGCAGTAAGGAGTTCGGAGGCGTGGCGGTCATCGCAGCAAAAGGCGCAGCGGTGGCAGTTGCCGGGCGTGACCAGCGGGGCCAGCGCGGGCAGGTTGCGCGCTGCGGAGCCGTCTCGCAAAAAGATGCGGCAGCCGCGCATGAGGTTCTGGTGAAATTCTTCAGCTGTGGTGCACTCGTGCGTATTGGCAATGCCCGTGCACAGGTAGGCGTCAAGTTCCCTGCCCAGCGGGGCCGGGGCGTGTCCGTCAACGGGCTTGCGCCGTGAACGGCTCAGGGCAAGCTTTTCCAGCACTTCAGGATCGCCGCTGAGCACGCCGGGGTAGTTCATCATTTCGCCCAGCGAGGCCACGTACGGGTCGTCCATGAAGGGAGCCAGGTCTTCGGCTTTCAACACCGCGCCGCTGTCTTCAAATGGCGTGGCCGGAACGCATGAAGGCAGGGCCAGAAAAATGCTCAAGGGCAGGGTCTGGGCGCTGGCAAGCAAGAAGCGCAAGGCGGCAGTGCCGCATACGTTGGCCAGCTCGTGCGGGTCTGCCACAACGGATGTGGTGCCGTGGGGCAGGGCCATCTCGGCAAAGCGCGCTGGAGTGACCATGCTGGATTCCAGATGGATGTGGGCATCGATGAAGCCGGGCAGCAGATAGGCCCCTTGTGCGTCCACCACTTCGCGGGCCTCGCGCTGGCCAAAACCCAGAAAAACGCCGTCGCCGATGGCCACGGAATCCTGCCGCACCAGACCGGAAAAAACATCAACGACTCTGGCGTTTGTGATGAGGATATCCGCCGGTTCGGTTCCGGCGGCCATGTTGATGCGGTGTTTCATGGAGGTCTCCGCCCCGCAGGGCAGGCTGCACCACGCCGGAGCGCTTGCAGGATGGGAAATTCGGCTTTTGCCGGGCGGTCTTGTCTACGCCGCGTCACGCACGGAAGCTGCATAGTCTTTCGGCTGGTGCAATTCCGTGCGTGACTGTGGCTTTAAACGTCTGGCTTCTGGGGCCTGCGCTTAGAACATCTGGCGCATCAGGTCTTCGCCGCCTTCCGAGGTATCCACTGCCGTTCCATCGGCAGTGGTGGGGGAGGTCGCAGATGCGCCCTGCATGGGCTGGTCGGCCTTGAAAGCCAGGCCATCGGCCATCACAATGCCCTCGGGCATCACAAAGTCGTCCTTGGGGTAGCGGTCTTCCACTTCACTGCGGTAGTAACGGAAGATGGGGGCGGCAGTACGCCCGCCCTGTTCAAGGCGGCCAAGGCTCTGCACCTGATCGTAACCCACGTAGACGCCGGTCACGAGGTAGGGCGAAAAGCCCATGAACCACGCGTCGCGTTCATCATTGGTGGTGCCGGTTTTACCCGCTATGATGCGCCCATCAATCCTGGCGCGCCCGCCAGTGCCGGAATTGACAACTTCCTTGAGCAGAGTGTCCATAATGTAGGCGTTCTGGGGGCTGACAGCCTGCCAGTGTTCCACTTCCTGCCTGTAGAGCACACGGCCCTGCGGGTCGCTGATGGAGGTGATGATGCGCGGGCGCACCCCAAGCCCCTGATTGGCAAAGGCAGCGTAGGCCTGCGTAAGATTAAGCGGAGACACGGCCACAGCGCCGAGGCTGATAGCCAGTTCCTGCGGAAAATGCGGTTCAAGCCCCAGAGCCTTGGCGCGCTGCACCACATTGGCTATGCCCACCTGCTGCGCCACGCGCACGGTGCAGGTATTGCGGGAAAGGGCCAGAGCCGTGTGCAGGGGCAGTTCGCCCTTGTAGTTGTGTTCGTAGTTTGAGGGCCTCCACACTTCATTGGTGTAGGGGTTCACATACACAAAGGGCGCGTCCAGCACCGTGGAGGCGGGCGTAAAGCCAAAGTCCATGGCCGTGGAATAGACCACGGGCTTGAAGCTGGAGCCGGGCTGACGGCGAGCCTGCGTTGCGCGGTTAAAGTGGCTGTCGCCAAACTGGTAGCCGCCGATAAGGGCCACAACGTCGCCGCTCTGCGGTTCCACGGAGGCAATGGCCCCCTGCACCAGCGGATCCTGCTGCAAGCGCAGATGGATAGGGGTATTCTTTTTGACCGCAGTGGGATCAAAAGGAATGGTTTTCTGCTCTTTGCGGCCCTTGGCGTTGGTTTCCGTAACCGTGATTTCTTCTGCGGAAACCCAGATAACATCGCCAACCGCCACCACCTGGCGGGGGTCTTTGATGGCTGGCGCGTTGGCAGCCGCAACCTTGGGGTTGGGCTTGCGCGCCCAGGACATGGCCGAAACAGGCACAATGCCCGTATATCCCTGGCCCAGCGCCACTTTGACTTCCTTGGTATCCACGGTGGTCACAAGGGCCTTCACCCAGTCACCGCCTGCCAGATCAAGGGGAGAAAACTGGTTTTTCGCCAGAAATTCCTTCTGTTTTGCAGGGTCAAGCTGCTCCACAGGGCCGCGCCAGCCCTGGCGCTTGTCCAGTTCTTCCAGCCCACGGCGCAGGGCCGCGCCAGCCGCAGTCTGATGTGCAGGGTCCATGGCGGTTTGCACTGTCAGGCCTGCTTCATACACGTAATCCGCGCCGTACTTGGTGGTTTCCACCCCCAGTGCGCGGAGGTTGGATTCCGTAAAAAATTCCACCAGCAGGCGGCGGGCTTCTTCAAGATACCACTGCGCCGCACCGCCCATGCCCTCGGGCATGCTCCAGTAGACCAGCGGTTCGGCCACAGCCTGATCATACTCGGCCTGAGTGATCCACTTGAGGTCGCGCAGTCGGCCAAGCACGTACATCTGCCGGTTCTTGGCTTCCTCCGGCCTGCGGAAGGGATTGTAAGAACTGGGGGCCTTGGGCAGGCCCGCAATGACGGCGCTTTCGGCCAGGGTGATATCAGCGGCATGCTTGCCAAAATAGGTGCGGGCAGCCGATTCCACGCCAAAGGCGTGTTCACCCAGATATATCTGGTTCAGATATATGGTAAGGATCTGATCCTTGGTGAAGTTTCTTTCAAGTTGATAGGCCAGAATGGCCTCTTTCATCTTGCGGGTATAGCTGCGCTCGGATGTGAGCAGCAATTGCTTGATGAGCTGCTGGGTAATGGTGCTGCCGCCCTCGCCCTGGCGTCCCTTGCGGAAGTTGTTGATGGCGGCGCGTGCGATGGCCACGGGGTCAATGCCCATGTGCCTGTAGAAGGCGTCGTCTTCCGCAGCCAGAAAGGCCATGGGCAGATAGCGCGACATGTCCTTGAGCCCAATGACAAAGCGCTTTTCGTGATAGAGGGTGCCAAGGGTTGAACCGTCGCGCGCCAGAATGACAGTAGCCTGCGGCTGCTTGTATTCGGCGATACGGTTCAGGTCGGGCAGGTCGCGCGAGGCCCAGTAAAAAAGCATGGCCACCGCGCCGCCGCCCAGCAGGCCGCAGACTATAACGATGCCCATAAACCAGAGGGCGCATTTTTTCAGGGACAGACGAATTTTCATGGCAGGGCGATACCGTTTTTTTGGCCCGGCGTAAAGGGAGGGGAGCGTAGCGCGGGCTGATGAGAAGATATGAAATGTTGCCAGAAAGGCAAGCCCCGGCGGGCGCGCCGCACGGTATGGGCGGCGCATGCCCGAGCAGGGCGGTATGGGCAAAAAAAAGCGGAAGGTTTCCCTTCCGCTTTTTTCCAAAATGTTGCGGCTGGACTACACGCAGCCAGTGGGCTTGGGCAGGCCGGCCATTTTGCAGGCGCCTTTGCCGGGGCCGGAGGGGAAGAGTTCGTACACTTCCTTCAGCTTGTAGCCGGTGTTCTTGGAAAGAATACGGACCATGGGGGCAATGCCGTTCTTCTTGTAGTAGTCCTGCAGGAAGTCAAGGATCTTCTGGTGATCAGCGTTGATCTCAGAGATGCCTTCGGATTCCTTCACATAGTCCATCCATTCGGGGCACCAGTCGTCAAAACGCAGAAGGAAACCGTCTTCGTCAACTTCAAAGCTTTTACCTTTATAGGTGATCTCAGCCATGCGTGTGTCCTCCTTGGACAGCTATTGCTCAACCTCGCCGGGGCGGACGCCCAGGCGTTGCACAACCGGATATTTCCGGCCGAATTCCTCCGTTGGGCGCGAAAGCATACCGCAATCACAACGAGAGTCCTTATGACACAAATAATTTTTGATGGCAAGTCCTGTGCATCTTTTTTGCTCTTGCCCCACTTTTTTTGTTGCGGCTTTTGTTGAGTAATTCAGATGCGATAGGATAAATATGATTTAATTGTAGGGATTTAGTGCTGGCAATAGAGCACTTTGCCGAGCTTGCCGACTCCGTCCATAAGCTCCTGCTCGGCCTTGGAATTTTCAAGGTCTCGCACACGGATGAACAGTTGGCGGTTGCCATCGGCATTGGAGACGGTCAGCACCGAGAGCAAACGGGCATTGTGCGCGCGCAGCAGGTCAAACAGGGGGCGCGCCGTGCCGGGCTGGTCGGGCAATTCTATGGCAAATTGCAAACCACCCATGCGTGCGCCGGTGATGTCGACCAGAGCCTTGAAAACATCATGGTCAGAAATGATGCCCACAAGCCTGCCGTTGTCGTCCACTACAGGCAGGCCGCCAACCTTGTTGTCCAGCATGATCAGGGCTGCCTGCTCGACAGTGTCGGTCGGTTTGACGGTGATGGGCTTGGCCGTCATAATGTTTTTGGCCTTCAGCTCGGCCAGCAGGTAGTGCATTTCGTACATGTCGAGCGTGGTGGCCTTGGAGGGGGAGGCGTCGCGCACGTCGCGGTCAGAGATAATGCCAACGACCTGACCGTTATCATCAACAACCGGGATGCGGCGGATGTGGTGATCCTTCATGAGCTTGCCCACTTTGAGCAGCGATGTATCGGGGCCAACGCTGACAACATCGGTGGTCATCCAATTCTGTACAGGCATGCTTCCCTCCGGGGGGATATGTTTCAGGTTATAACGGCGTGGTCGCAGCGACCCGCACAATCCTTTTATACACCAATGTGCCGAGGCTGCACAAGTGCGCGTGCTCAGTTTGCGCGCGCAGACAAATTTGGAAGGGGCCGATATGTTTTTATATCTTGATTGCTCTGGCGGCATCAGCGGGGATATGACCCTTGCGGCCCTTGCGCACCTTGGGGTGGATTATGCCCCGCTGGCTGCTGCTCTGGCCCGCGCCGGAGTGGATTGCCGCATTGACGCCAGGGGCGAAACACGGCCCGGCGGGCCGGGTCAGATGGTTGCCGTAAGCTGGAATGCCGAGGGGCAGCCCCTGCGGCATCCGGCGGATATCGCCGCCATATTTGAAAGGGTTGAAGTCTCGCCCGGCGTGCGCAGCCGCGCTCTGGCAGCCCTAAATGCATTGACTGAAGCCGAAGCGCACGCGCACCAGATTGCCCCGGCTGAGGTGCACTTTCACGAGGTGGGGGCCATCGATACCCTCGTGGATATTCTGGGCGCGGCATATGCCGTGGAGGCCTTGGGCGTGAGCCGGATATGCGCCTCGCCGTTGCCGTGGTTTTCCGGAACCGTGGAGTGCGCCCACGGGCGCATCCCGCTGCCAGCGCCCGCAACGGCGTATCTTATGCGCGGTAAGCCGGTTTTTGCCACAGATGCGCGCGAGGAGCTTGTTACGCCCACGGGCGCAGCCCTGGTGCATGTCCTGACAGACCAGTTTGTTTCCGGCCCGGAGGGCGTTGCCGTTGCGCTTGGCACAGGCTACGGCTCCCGTCCCGCGCCCGCTGGCCTGCGGGCGTGGCTTGTGGAAGACGGCGCAGGCGGCGCTGACCATGTGCTTGGAGGGCGTGAAAAGGTCATGCAGTTCGAGAGCCATATTGATCACCTTAACGGCGAAGACCTGGGTATGGCGCTGGAGGCGCTCTCCGCCATGCCGGAGGTTCTTGACGTGCTGTGGCTGCCGGGTGTGGGCAAGAAGAACCGCCCTGCCGGATTGCTGCGTGTGCTGTGCCTGCCCGGGCAGAGAGATTGCGTGGAAAATGCCGTGCTGCGCCACACCCACACTCTGGGCCTGCGCGAACAGACGCTTGATCGCGTGGTTGCACCGCGTCGCGCTGTTTCAGTGGACGTGGCGGGGCAACCTCTTGCCGCCAAGGAGTATTCTATTGAAGGGCAAACGTATGTGCGCCCCGAGGCAGAAGCGCTCAAGGCCGCAGCCTTGCGAGACGGCGTGGGCGTCCCGGCCCTGCGCAATGCGCGCGTCAAAAACTGATGGCCTTTTTGCGGCACAAGGTCTGCTTCTTGTATTCTGCTGGTTGGCGCACTAACGGCTTTTTAACATAAAGTTCCATAGCATGGCTGCCATCTTGCGCACAGGCTCGAGCTGGCGTAAGGAGGCAATGGGCGAAATGCCCACCCAAGGAGGAACTTTATGCGTATGAAATATGTGTTGAAACCGTTGGCGCTGAGCGCCCTTGCCGTGGGCCTGCTCTTTGTGGGCACCCCTGCCGTGCAGGCGGCCCAGAATGGAGATGCCCCGCAAGGGTACAAACAGAAGGGCGACCGTAACGGGCGCCAGGACGCTGATCGTGGCGGACGTCAGTATGACCGCAAGGACAGCAAGAACCACCCCAATGGGCGCATGGACGGACGCCACGACAACCGCAGCGAACAGGGCGAAAAAATGGGCAAGCCCCGCTACGACAGCGAAAAGGGCGACCGCCGCAGCTCCCGTGGCGACGAGATGGGCCGCCCGCGCGATGACCGCCGTCCCCCGCGCGACATGCAGCAGCGCGACTCCCAGAAAGGGCAGCGGCCTGCTGCGCGTCCTGCCGACAATGATGACGACGTGCGCAATTAGCAGCGGGGTGCTCCTCCGCTGATGATGGGGCGTGCGCTCTGCACGCCGCCCGATTATGATAAAAGCCTTCCGCTTCGGAGGGCTTTTTTGTTTGGTCTGCGCTCCCGTCTTTTGGTGCGCGTTATATCCTTCCTTACCGCATGGGCATGCATGCTGCCAGCATTGGCAGAAAGATCAGATTTATTGTCATTGTTGCCAGCCTCTGCCATGCCCTAGGATGGGTGCATAACTTCAACGCCGGGGTGTTCCATTATCCGGCAAACAAGGAGACGTGTATGCACCAGAATATTCAGCGCAGTCTGCAACCCCTGGCTCTTTTGCTGGCGCTGCTTGCAGCGTTCTGGCCCACTGGCGTACAGGCGCAAGCCGGGCAAATATCCGCACAGGTGGAGATTGACAACATGTACGATGTAAACCCCGCGCCAGGGGCCCGGCAGATAACATTGGGCGTGTTGCTGTTCCCCGGATTTGAAATGCTGGATGCCTACGGCCCCATGGAAATGTGGGGCAGCATCAGGCACGCCCCGGCCCGTTTTTGGGAGGATGCGTCAAAGCGTGTGGATGTGAGGCTGGTTACCGTTGCTGTTGTGAAGGGAGCCGTACCATCCAACCAGGGGCCCAAAACCATGGCTGATTATAGCTACGCGGATGCCCCAGAGCTGGATTACCTGCTTGTGCCAGGCGGCAATGTTGCGCAGCAACTTCAGAATCCGGCAACTCTGGGCTGGCTGCAGAAAAAAGCCAAGAGCGCCAAGCTTGTCATGTCTGTGTGCAACGGCGCGTCACTGCTTGCCGCTGCGGGCATTCTGGACGGCAGGCCCGCCACCACAAACAAGATGGCCTTTAAGGCGTCCACAGCCCCTGGCCCGAAGGTGAACTGGGTGCCCAAGGCCCGCTGGGTGGATGACGGTTCGGTTGTGACATCTTCGGGAGTTTCTGCCGGTATGGACATGACCCTGGCGGTTATAGCCCGTCTGTACGGACAGACCATGAGCGACTGGCTTGCTCTCGTGACGGAATACGAACCCCACCGTGACCCTTCCTGGGATCCTTTTGCCGCAAAGGCCGGGCTGGCGGAGTAGCATGGCCTGCCCGCCTGCCACGTCTGCCTGCCAATTGCGCGGCATGGCCTGATTGCACAGCACGCCGCACAGGTGCGCACATCATAAAAAAACAGCAGCGCCCGCATATGCGGGCGCTGCTGTTTTCAGTCAGGGGCAGTCCGGGCTTAGCCCTGGCATTTCTTTTTGAGAGCCTCAGCAATGGTGACGCCCATCTGGTGGCAGGCCTTGAGGGCCTCGTGATCGGGCCGCCAGTTGCACTTTACGGGTTCAGCAGGCATTTCCATATTCATGGAGGCAAGCTGCTCGTGCAGGAACTTGGGACCTTCTCCCGACCAGCCGTAGGAGCCAAACGCGCCGCCAATGCGGTTCAGGGGGCGCAGACCTTTCATATAGGTAAGCTGGGCGGCCATGAGGGGCAGCACTGTATTGTTGTGGGTGGGCGAACCGGCAATGACCGCGCCGCAGTCTGCCAGTTCGGTCATGACGGCGCTGTGGTGGTTCTGCTTCACGCTCATGATGCGCGTGGGAACGTTGTTTTCTTCCAGGCCGCTGCAAATGGCGTAGGCCATTGTTTCCGTAGATTCCCACATGGTGTCGTAAAAAATGAGCGCGCGCTGCTGGGGCTTCTGCTCGGCCATGGCGCGGTACATGTCGATGATGCCGCGCACGGCCTTTTCACCCCTCTGAATGAGGCCGTGGTCAGGGGCGATCATGTCGATATCGAGCTTTTCAACCACGGGCAGGGTCTTGAGAACCATGGGGGAGTAGGGCAACACAATGTTGAAGTAGTATTCCTTGACGCGGCGAGTGTATTCGCCGTCATCACCGAATTCGTCAACAAAGCGTGCGGAGCTGGCGATGTTCTGACCAAAAATGTCGTTGCTGACCAGCAGCTTGTCTTCGGGAATGTAAGAAACCATGCTGTCGGGCCAATGCAGCATGCGGGTTTCCTGAAACACGATGGTGCGTTTGCCGATGTTGATGCTGTCGCCGCTCTTCACAGCCTGCACGGGCCAGTCTTTGCAGTCAAAATAGCCAGCCATCGACTTGAGGCCGGTCTGCGACACAAAGATCTTTTCCGGCTTGCAACGCTCAATAATGGCTTCCAGCGCGCCAGCGTGATCCAGTTCCATGTGGTTGCAGATGATGTAGTCGATCTTTTCCGGCTCAAGCACCTGGGCCATGCGGCACAGCAGGGTGCCCTCGCAGCCCGAGGCGACGGTATCAAGCAGGACGTTTTTTTCGTCCTTGATCAGGTAGGCGTTGTAGGTCGAACCGTCAGGTGAACGGGAATAACCGTGAAAATCCCTGTGATCGTAGTCGACAAAGCCGACCCAGAAAATATCTTTTTTTATTTCTACTGGCTGCATGATGTGTCTCCGCAGTGTTGGGGAATCCCCTTCTATAAAAATCCCCGCCCTGCCTTAGGGCAAGGCAAAGCGGGGGAAAGAACGGGGAAAGAAAAAAATTAGGCAGGGGTGAACTGGTCTTTACCCACGCCGCAAACGGGGCAGGTCCAGTCATCGGGCAGATCTTCAAAAGGCACGTTGTCGTTTTCAGCGGGGTCGTATTCGTAGCCGCAAACGCCGCAAACATACTTTTGCATGGCATGTCTCCTGAATATATAATTGTGGCTTGATGCCGGTGTAACAAATGGGAACCGTGCGGTTCCTGCATCAGAAAACCTAGTTTTCGGCCTTCCAGTGACCGTGCAGATTGCAGTATTCGCGGGCGGTAACCTTGGCAGCGTCAATGGCAAAGAAGGCTTCGGGCGCATCGCCAGGCTTCAGGAACTTGGTGTAGCTCCTGCCGTCGGCCAGCAGCTCGATCCATTCAATGTAGTGCTTTTCTTCCATGGGGTGGGCAACGCTGCCGACCTTGACCATGTAGCCGCCTTCAACCTTTTCGATAACAGGCACGTGCTTTTCAAGCGCGCCGTCGGTTGCGCCTTCGACCATCAGCTTCATGGGGTCGCCACAGCAGACGATGTCTGCGCCGCCGCCGTGGAGAACTTCAACGATATTGCCGCAGTGGGTACACTTATACACTTCGAGTTGCGTGGGCATGAGTCCCTCACTTGTTTTGACAGGTTAGCTTGGGGGGAGGCGGCTGAGCATGCCGCAATCAGCGCGTTCAGCCCCTTACCAAGAAATATTGTGAAAGAAGTGGCTCCCGATGTAAAGTCTTTTTTTTAGCATTGATAATTATTATCAACAAAGAGGCGAGAGGTGTGAGTCCACGAGAAGCGCATGAAAAGCCAATTTTCAGAAGCAGAGACTAGCCCGTAAATTACTTGTTTGGACCCTTGGGCAAACTGGAGCTTTCCGGGCCGGATGCCGGATGGGCAAGGGACGTTCCCGGTTCTGTGAGCGGCGAGGCAGCAGGAGCCGATTCTGCCGGGGAAACCTTGGGTGCGTCAGGCGCGCTTGTTGCGGTGCCCGGGGCTTGCGCAGGCGGAGTTGCGTTTGCCGGAGCAGCCTCAGCGTCAGGGGTGGCTTCTGGCTTGGTGGGCACAACCATGTCGGGCGCAGTGTCCGAAGGAGCTTGCCCGGAGGGATTGGTCTGCGCCGGTTGCGCAGGCGTGTCGGTTACGGGCTGGGTTTGATCCGCATTTGCCGCGGGTGCAGGTGCAGAAACGGGTGGCGCTTGTGTTTCCACAGGTGCTGCGGGCCTTGCGTCCACGCCGCCGGGAGCGCCGCCAGGGTTGCCATCGGAATTTCCTTCACCGTTTTTGCGGCGCGCGCCAAGCACATTAGGCAGCACTGCCCGCAGGTCGCCAGTCACCAGCAGGCCGCTGGGGCTCAGGCCCACAAGTTCGCGGGTAAGCGCTGCGGAACGAACCAGCAGGCCAGCCTGGCCCCCGCCTTCCACGTACATGACGGTGCGCACGTTGAGGGGCAGGTGCAAGACCTGTTGCGCAAAGGAATAGGCTTCCACGGGCTGGCGGCAGTGCATGAAGAGGATCTGCCCGTCTCCGTCCTGCGCCACCGCCGAAATGGAGTAGTGCGGGCCGCCGGGCGACCAGAGGATGCGCCTGTCGGCATTGATCATGCGGTAGTTTTGAATCACAAGATCATAATGATCCATCTGTTGCCGCCACAGGGGGTTATCGCGGTCAAGAATGGCTGCCTTGGGCAGGGTAGGTTCATCCGGCCCGGCCACAAAAAAAGCGCCAAACCGCTGCACCACGCGCCCGTTGTTCACATGCGAACCCTGGCGCATGTAGCCTGTGCTCGTGGAAGCGTCGGGCAGGTACATGCTGGCATTGATGGCCGCAACAAGGTTGTACTGTTCGCCCCACTGGTTCAGTTGGCGGGAGGGGCAGCCATCCTGAGAGCGGGAGCAGAGCGTAAAGTCAAATGATGCAGGGTCAATACGCAGGACGGTGAGGCGGGCATCGCCTTCGTTGAGCTGAAATTCGCCAAACAGGAGGCCCGGTTCAAGCTCCCGCCAGTCGGCTCGGCCCTGAGCGTCCACGCCGCCTTTGGCGGCTGCGGCGTCAGCGGGCTGCATGGCGTGGGGGGCAGCGGCAGGCAACGCAGGCGCGTGGCCCTCGTCGGGCAATACAGCGCCGGGGGGCTGATTGCCCTGCTGGTCTGGCGCGGCAAGGCCGAGCCGGGGCATGGCTACGGTGCAACAGACAATCAGGGCCGCCAGCCATGTTGTCGGCAGACTGCGGATTACCCGCCAAGCGGGCCGGATTGCGTCCGTTGCTATAAAGAAAAACTGCCGGGTATTCATGTCTTGCCGTCTATTTTTATTGTCCGTAACCTGCATTACGACCGCTTTTGCCATTTGGCAAGGTGCGATGGCACATTTTTATTGACATATCAATTTATCTTGATATAAACATAAACAATCACGCCGCAGTAATTTATCAGGCTGCGGGCATATCGCGCCAAGGAGTCTTTCCATGCATATCGGCAAAATGATCAGGGAACTTTCGGCCCCGTTTTACTCTTTGGAGTTTTTTCCTCCTTCTGACACGGCCCAGTTGCCTGATTTTATGCCACGGTGGATCGCCTGCGCGCGCTCAACCCCCTGTTTGCGTCAGTAACCTACGGCGCGGGCGGCGCGCGGCAGCAGAATACTCTTGCCGTCACGGCGGAGCTGGCGCGGCGGGGCATTACTGCCATGGCGCATCTCACATGCGTGGGCGCGGAGCCGCAGTCCATCGCCGCATTTTTGCACGATTTGCAGGCTTCTGGCGTCAACAATGTACTGGCCCTGCGCGGCGACCCGCCCGCCGACAAGCCGTGGGACTGGAACAAAGCCCACTTTCGCCACGCCTCTGATCTGGTGGCCTTTGCCCGCGAGCAGCAGCCTGATCTGGGCATAGGCGTAGCTGCCTATCCCGCCCCGCATCCCGAATCGCCCACCTTTGCGGACGACAGGCGCTGCACGGCTGAAAAAATGCGCGCCGGGGCGGATTTTGCCCTGACCCAGCTGTTTTTTGACGCCCGCGAGTATGAAGACCTGGTGAGCCATTTGCGCGGGCAGGGCATTACTACGCCGGTCATCCCCGGTATTCTGCCCATCCAGAGTTTTGACTCGCTGCGGCGGGTGCTCTCGCTGTGCGGGGCCAATATTCCGGGCAAGCTCTACCTTGCCCTTGAGAAAGCCAATAACGATGGCGGGGCGGAAGCCGTGCGGCAGGTGGGCCTTGATTACGCGGTGCGGCAGATACGTAGTCTGCTTGATGCCGGGGCGCCGGGCATTCACCTGTATACGTTGAACAAGGCTGATATGTGCCTGCGGCTGGCCGAAGCCGTAGGTACGCTTTAGACCTGTTGCCTTTGAGGATGTGCGTTTTCAAAGGTTCAGGGCGTTCGCGCTGGTTCTGAGCCGCGCAATTGACCGGCATGCGGGGCGTATTGACCACCCCGCATGCTCGAGGCTACTCTGCCGCCATGAGTTCATCCATTGAAAAAGGACACGGCTGGCTGCTTGTGGCCGTGTGTACCTCCTTGTTTTTTATGCCGTTCATGATGGCCGGAGTGAACGCCGTGCTGCCGCCGCTGGGGCAAAGCCTCCATGCCAGCGCGCGCGAGCTGGGCCTCATGGGGGCCTTTTATTCCATGGGACTGGCTGTGTTTCAGCTGGCCAGCGGCAGCATGGGCGACATCTGGGGTTACCGCCGCATATTTTTGTGGGGTATCGCCCTGTTTGCCCTTGCCGGCGCCTTGCTGGGTTTTGTCAATTCTGTGCCGCTGTTTCTGCTGCTGCGTTTTGTGCAGGGGGTGGGCGGGGCCATGTTCAACGCCTGCGGTCTGGCCCTGCTGGCCTCGGCTGCTCCTGAGGGGCGGCGCGCCTCCTATCTTGGTTACAGCGGATCGTCAGTATACGCGGGCATTGCCTGCGGGCCGCCTGTTGCGGGCTTTGTGGCCGGGTGGCTTGGCTGGCAATGGCTGTTCTGGGGCAGCGCTCTGGCGTCCGTGGGCGTGCTGCTGCTGATGAAATACCGCGTCAAGCTTGAATGGCGCATGGCCAAGGGCAAGCCCTTTGACTGGAAGGGGTGCTGCATTTATGCGGGAGCCATGACGGCCCTGACATTTGGCTCGTCCGAGCTGGCCGATGCTCCGGCCCTGGCTGGCGGCCTGCTGGTGGCCTTTGTGGGGCTGATGGCTGCTTTCTGCATCAAGGAACTCAGGAGCGACTATCCCTTGCTTGATCTGCGGTTGCTTGCCCGCAACAGGGTTTTTGCCCTGTCGTCATTGGCTGCCTTCATCAACTACAGTTCATTTTTTGGCATCGTGTTTTTTTTCAGCCTGTATCTCCAGTTCGGACGCGGTATGACCGTGCAGCAGGCCGGGCTTTTTCTTGCGCTCCAGTCTGTAATGCAGGTCATGACCACCCCTGTTGCCGCGCGGTTGTGCGGCAGGTTTGAACCGGGCAAGGTCAGCGCGGCGGGCATTGCCCTGTGCGGGCTGGGCCTTCTTGTGTGCGGGCTTTTGCGGGTGGATTCGCCCATGTACGTGCTGGTTCTGGCCCAATGCCTGCTCGGCGTTGGCATCAGTCTGTTTGCGCTGCCCAATACCACCATTATTCTTGAGAGCGCGGGGCGCGATCGTGTGGGGCAGGCCGCAGGGCTCACGGGCGCTGTGCGCACTGGCGGCCAACTCTTCAATATGACGCTCATAACGCTGACCCTTGGGCTTTTTCTTGGCAGCGAGCCAGCCGGAACGCATAATATTGATGCCTTCATGGGAGCCATGCGCGTTGACCTGATAATCTTTGGCGTGCTCAACCTGTTGGCTGTGGGCTGCGCACTGGCCCGCAACCGCCGTTGACCGCCTTTTATATCCCCCGGGGAACATCCGCTGACCGCCTGTGCCCTCGCGGGCTGCCATGACGAGCCTTTGGGCAAAAAAAGCGGCAGGCCGCAGAGAAAAATGCCTCATGGCAAGTCTAAAGTTTTTATCGCTTCTGCCGAAAAGGGTTGAAGGACGGATAACGCCATGGCCGACGCAACCTCCGCGCAACTGCGCATGATGCTACAGGGGTATGAACAGCAGCTGCTGGCAGCCCGGCGTCTTGCAAGGCTCAGAATGCGGCGCAGAGTTGCCGAAGGCGATGACCCCAGCGACCCTGATCCTTCTGCCAGCCGTCGCATGATGGTTGAGAAGGTCGCCCGCGAACTCTACGAAACCCTGCTCTATACCGGAAGCGACAACCCCGTGGTGGAAGAAATCCGCCAGGAACTTGGACGTGAAGTGGGGCAGGAAGTGCAGTTTACCTATCCGCCAGGCGGCAGACTGCGTATAGTGGGGCAGGGGCCGGAAGGCCTGGAACCTTTATCGGATGAAAAACTGCGTGCGACCCGTAACGCCCTGTGGCGCGTCACACGAAAAAAAGTTGACGAAAGCATGCTTGACGAACCGCCTGCCATTTAGGTCGGCAGCAGGTTAAGCAAGCGGAGAGAACTATGGAAATTCAGGGAAAGATCAATACGTTTCTCGATCCCTACAGCAACACGGCCAACCTTGAAAAGAGCGGCGAGGCCAGACTGAAGGGCAGAGCCAGCGGCACGCCTTCTGAAGGTTCGCAGGGGGATACTGTCAGCGTATCGCAGGAAGCCCAGTTGCTGACGGAAGCCCGGCGTACAGCCCAGAATACGCCCGATGTGCGCGCCGAAAAGGTGGAAGCATTGCGTACTCAGGTCTCCAACGGCACCTACAAGCCTGACAGCAAGCTTATTGCCGCCAATCTTGTGCGTGAGGAGCCGGGTCTGTTCAGGTAGGCATGCCCATGACGCGGTTTTTTTGAATCCGCGCAGAGTAGACAACCATTTTCAATGTTGACCTGCTTGGGCAGCAGTCGCAAGTAATCGCCCAATAAATACTCGAAAAGAGCGGTAAGGGAGCCGAATCCCTGGCCGCTCTTTTTTATTGGGCGAATGGGGCAGGCGGAAAACTGTTTCGCGGCAGGGTATGGGGCGGGAAAGGTGTGGACTGGCGGTCAGGGTCAGGCCGCCCGGTGCGGTCAGCAGTGCGTCAGCATGTTCGGCATGGTTTCTGCAATTCCCTGTGTGCCGGTATTCCGGCAAGGAGTCTGCGCCATGAAATTGACAATACTGCGCCATCCGGCCTTCTGGATAACCACCGCCGCCCTGCTTGTGTGCTGGGCCTTGCCAGCGCATGCCGTGCGCATCAAGGACATAGCCACGTTTTCGGGCGTGCGCGACAACCAGCTCATTGGTTACGGGCTGGTGGTTGGCCTGGCCGGGACCGGCGACAAGAAGGACTCCGTCTTTACGCTCAGTTCCATGAAAAACATGATGGACAGAATGGGCGTGGGCGTGGACGCCTCCGCACTTAAAATCAAAAACGTGGCCTCGGTCATGGTAACGGCGCGCATGCCGGTGTCGGCCAAGCCCGGCACCAGGCTGGACGTGACGGTGTCCTCCGTGGGCGACGCAACCTCCCTCATGGGCGGGGTGCTGCTGCAAACGGCCCTCAAGGGCGTGGACGGCAAGATATACACCCTGGCTCAGGGCGCGTTGACCGTGGGCGGTTTTTCAGCCTCGGGCAAAGCTGCCAGCACCACAAAGAATATCGCCACCGTGGGCATCATCCCCGGCGGCGGCATTGTGGAGCGGGGCATTCCCTTTGAGTTCAACCAGCAGGACAAACTCACGCTCAATCTGCGCGTGGGCGATTTCTCTACAGCGCAGCAGATTGCAGAACGCCTCAATGGGGCCATGGGTGGGCGCTATGCCCGCGCTGTGGACGCCACCAGCGTGACCATGGACGTGCCGCCCCAGTACCGCAACAACCTTGTGCCGCTCATGGCCTCGGTGGAAAATCTGGATGTCAGCCCCGACACCTCCGCCAAGGTGGTGGTGGACGAAAAGACAGGCACCGTTGTGCTTGGGCGCGATGTGCGCATCTCTCGCGCTGCCGTAGCCCACGGCAACCTGCAAATCACTGTGCAGGAAAGCGAACAGGTTTCGCAGCCCGGCCCGTTCTCGCAAGGCCAGACAGTGGTGACGCCGCAGACGGAAACCAACGTGCGCGAAGAAAACCGCCATCTTATGATGGTGGAAGGCGCGACCCTTCAGGAACTGGTGGACGGCCTCAACGCCATTGGCGCAACCCCCCGCGACCTCATATCCATTTTACGGACAATGCAGGCCTCGGGCTCCTTGCATGCGGATCTGGAGGTAATTTAAATGACCACGCCCATGTCAACCGCTCTCATTCCTCCTGAAGCCGGAGCGGGCGAAGTTGCCCGCAAGGAAGTTCAGTCGCGCCTGGCGGGCATTGGCAACCTGGGCGGGAAAAATATTGACCCTGCGCAAAAGGAAAAGAAGCTGCGCGAATCCTGCGAGGGCTTCGAGTCCATCTTTATCCAGAAAATGTGGGAAGAGATGCGCAAAACCCTGCCCAAGTCCACCTTGCTGCACGGCAAGGAAGAACAGTTCTGGCAGGGCATGTACGATCAGGAACTGGCCAAAAAAATGACATCGGCTGGCGGCATTGGTCTGGCCGACATGATGTACGCCCAGCTTTCGCGCAGCCTGACATCTGCAAGCCGCGCCACGGCAACGGATGCTTCCGCCATTCAGCGGCCTTTTACGCCTGCGGCGGCTCCCATGCTTCCACCTGCGCCGGATGCGGATAGCCCGCACAACGATAGCGGCAGGGACGCTGCAAAGGACAAGTCCAGAACATCAGGCGCTGCTGCATCCGTGTACGGCGGTGTTGCCCCCATGCAGGACGCCGGACATGCGGAAAATGGTTCCGCCGCGGCCCGTACGCTGACCGGAGCACAGGCCGTGGCCGAAGGGCAGGACCCAGAAGAAGCTGCGCGTCTCGCCCAGCAGGCCATGCAGGCCTCGGCCCAGCCGGAGCGGCACAGGGTAGTGCATACCACCAATGTTGTCGGCAACATGAATTCCGGCCTCAACCTTGCCCGCAAGGCGCAGTTTGAAGCGGGCAGCAAGCTGGGGCCCAATGCGGTGCGCCCGCCCATGCAGCAGATGCTGGGCCTTGCCCAGCCGCAGAGCCGCGCCGCGCAGGCTGGCGGCCCCGTGGGCAGCCAGGCGGACGGGCAGAATTGGGGTCAGGGCGGTGCGCAGATGGATATGTCTGGCATGAGTATTCCGCCGCTTACGGGGAATGTGCTGGATGCCCAGTCCCTGAATTCCGCTGGAGGCATGCAGTCAGCCATGCAGGCGGCCATGCATCAGCAGGCTATGCAGGGGCAGGCCATGCAGGGGCAGAATATGCAGCCCGGCTCAAACGCTCAAGCTGGTCAGGTGCAGCCTCCGCAGCCGCAAAAAGTTCGCTATACCACCAATATCCCGCCGTCAGGGCGAGGCGGCAAGCAGGGATTGATCCGTACGCTCAATGTTGACGGCGCAGGCCCCAACAGCAACGCAGGCGCCGGTATTGCCGCCTACCATGCCCAGCAGGCGCAGGGCGCAGGCATGCAGCAACAGGCTCCTGCCCAGGGAGCACAGCCCGCAGCCCAGGTAAGCACCCTGCCCATGGGCCCGGCGGGTCAGCCCGCAGTTCTGGCAGCAAGCCAGCCCGCAAGCCCCGGCGTTCAGGCTCCCAATCAGCCTGTAAGCCCCGGTGTTGCCCCAGTGGCTTCGCCCGCATCTGCTCAAGGCGTGACCAGTCCCGTGCCGCTGACGGGCGGGCAGATATTCGTGCGCCAGGGCGGTCAGGGCGGAGCAGCCAAGGGGGCGGCAGCCTCGGGTATTCCGCCGCTGACAGCTACGGACGTGTACGGCAAACCCTAACTAAAATTTATTGTGGGATTGCTCCGGCGGGGGCTGAACTGACGATGCCGTACGCTTCTACGGCGCTTGGCAGCTTCTCATGATCAATCTCTCGTTCAACCGCTCTGTATGCCTGCGCCGGAAGTATTTTCAGGCACGGATTTTGCTTTAATTGTGCCGGGGCGGCAGTTTCTGCCTTTTTCTGTCGGGCAATATCCTGACTACGGCTGAAATCAATGGCCCTCGGGAGGTTCACATGCACAACGCCATTTACGAATCGCTTTCGCGTCAGGACAAGGCTCTTTGCCTGCTGCGCGACCTTCTTGAGGAAGAATATACCTGCCTTCTTGATCGCGATACTGATGCCGTGGTGTCTCTTGAGTTCTCCATACAGGAGCTGATCCGTCAGCTGGCCGTGGAAAAAACTTCTGTCATCAGAGGTCTGGGCGGCATGCGGGCCATGGAATACGCCACGGCGCTGCCAGACGACATGGGCGCGGCCCTGCGGGAAATCCTGCAGCGGATAGATACGACGGAGCAGTCTGTTGCTCGCCAGGCCTCGCGCAACACCAACCTTTCCCTGGCTCTGCTTGATCAGAGCAGCCGCGCACTTCAGGCGCTCACAAGTCAGGCCATGCCGCCAAAGGCGGAAACCTATGGTCGCCGTGGGGGCATGAGTGCCCAGCGGCAGACGCAGGCCGCGTTGATCTCCGGGAGGCTGTAGTCATGCTCAGCGGTCTTATGAATGTGGGCAAAACTGCCCTCAACGCCGCCCAAGCCTGGATATCGGTCACTGGCAGCAATATCGCCAATGCCGATACCGAAGGCTACACCCGACGCTATGTGGATCAGCGCGACGCGGGCACCCTTGTCGCCAAACCTGGCGGCGAAGGTCTGGGGGTTAATGCGCAGCAGGTATTGCGATATTTCAACTCTTTTCTTGAAAGCTCCTATGTGCGCCAGTCCACCAATTCTGCCCGCTGGGAAGAGCAGGAAAACATCATGGGGACGTTGGAAA
The DNA here is from genome assembly GCF_053570645.1 of Desulfovibrio desulfopostgatei. Classification (NCBI taxonomy): domain Bacteria; kingdom Pseudomonadati; phylum Thermodesulfobacteriota; class Desulfovibrionia; order Desulfovibrionales; family Desulfovibrionaceae; genus Desulfovibrio; species Desulfovibrio desulfopostgatei. The sequence continues at coordinate 374,515 of NZ_JBRBQS010000002.1, forward strand.
GCCTTTTCAACGAATCCAATCGGGCGGGCATAAGCTCTTCCATGAACGCGTTTTTTACGGCATGGCAGAAGCTTGCGCAGCGCCCTGGCGACACCGCCTCGCGCGAAGATCTGCTTTCATATGCCGACAACCTTTGCGACATGTTGGGCAATACAGCCACATCGGTCAAGGCGCTGCAAAGCCAGATGGATGTTTCCATCAATCAGAGCGTCAGCCGCGTCAATGAGCTTGCCAAGAGCATTGCTTCTCTTAACAAGCAGATCAATGCCACGACCATTGATGGGGTAAGCAATCCCAATGATCTGCTTGACCAGCGCGACCAGCTGGTGCGTGAAATGGCAACCTATGTCGATGTGAAGACCATGGACTCTGGGGGCGGCAATTTTACGGTGGCGCTCACCACCGGTCAGCCTCTGGTGCAGGGTGTCAACACCAATGATTTAGAGATTCGTGAACCGCGCGCGGAAAATCGGCTTTCTGTAGGCTCGCCTTATACTGGCAGTATCCAGTATGACGGCTCCGACAGCCACGAATATACGATAGATATCGTTTCCGGGGGAAATGCTGGCCCTGCTGGCACTGCTGGCAACCCCACGTTCCGCGTTTCTCTGGACGGCGGCAAAACCTGGCTGCGTGACGAGAACGGCAATGAACAGCACTACGAAATAAGCTCCACAGGCACATCCACCGATCCCGTGCAGGTGAAGAATCTGAAGATATCCTTCGATTCTACCAGTAATTTTACCGTTGGCGACAAGTTCGACATAATACCCAAGACCGGGCTTTACTGGATTGAACCCACGCGCGGCCCGCAAAACGTGACGCCTCAGGTGGGCTTTGACGGAACGGACACCGCCGGTCGTGTGTCTGGCGGCAAGCTGACCACCTATTTCAATATTCGAGACGACAACTGCGGCCGGTATATGGATGAACTGGATGCCACCGCCAAGTCGCTTATCTGGGAAGTGAACCGCATCCACAGCCAGGGTGCTGGTACCTCTCTGTTCGATTTTGCACAGGGGCAACAGGGCGTTTCCAACACAACGGTGCCTCTGGGCTCAGCCCAGGCCGTGCTGCCGGAGTCCAGCAGGCTCCAGGCCGGCAACGTCAATTTTTATTTTTACAACAAAACTTCGGGCGACTATGTTTCGTCGGGTCAGCTTGACTTCAGCGCCATTACCCCCGGAACGCCGAACTTTGATCCCAGCAAGCACTCGCTGGATGATGTTGTTTCCGCCATTAATTCTTCGTTCCCCGGCGAGCTTACAGCCACCATCCAGGACGGCAAGCTTGTACTCAACACTGCAGCGGGCAGTAATCTGCAGTTTGCGCTGGGCACTGACAGCACGGGCATGATGGCCGCCCTTGGCGTGAATACGTTTTTTACCGGCACCACTGCCAGCGACATAGCCACAAGCAGACAGTTGCACGACAATGAGAACTACATTGCCGCCGGGCAGGTCAACGGCCAGCAGCAGATAAATAAGGGCGACAACGCCACGGCCACAGCTATTGGCAAACTGGCCAGCACCAACGTGACCATTTCAACCGCGTGGAAGACCACCAGCAACCAGACCATCGGTCAGTACTACGCTAGCCTGGTTACGACAGTGGGTGCGGATACCCGCTTTGCCAAAACAAATTCGGAATACCACAAGGCACTCACCAGCGACCTTTCCGAGCAGGTAAGCTCTGCCTCTGGCGTCAACCTTGACGAAGAAATGGCCAACCTGATCAAATACCAGCACTCCTACACGGCAGCGGCAAAATTGATAACCACCGCCGACCAGATGCTGCAAACCCTCCTTGGGCTTAAGCAATAGGAGCCTGACATGGCTATACGCGTTACGCAAAACACCATGTATGACAAAATGACGAGCCAGATGCAGAAAAGTCTGGCTGCCTACATGGAAAGCAACGAGCAAGGCTCTTCGCAAAAAAAGATCAACAGGCCATCGGATGATCCTGCTGGCACATACCGCGTGCTGGTGACCCGCAACGACATCAGCGCCACTACCCAGTATCAGAGCAATGTGGATACGGCCAAGGGCTGGTTGTCGCTGGCCGACAACGTGCTCGGTACGCAACTGAGCAACTCTCTGACAAGCCTCAAGGCTCTGGCTGAACAAGCCTCGACTGGTACCTATTCGGCAGAGAACCGCAGACAGATTGCGGATCAGGCCCGGCAGATATTTGGCCAGATGCTCAACCTTTCCAACACCCAGTATGAGGGCAACAGCATTTTTGCCGGTCAGCGCTATGACCGCAACGCCTTTGAGGAGGGGTTGGCCCTGACCAGTGCCGACACCAACTGGGATACGGCCATTCAGGCCGGGGACTACACGATTCAGGGCGCGTCCAGCAAATCCATGATGATTCAGTTTACCAGCACCGGGACGCTTGATGGCGGGCCGCAGACTTTTCGCTGGTCCAACGATGGCGGCACCACCTGGAGCACGGGCACCACGGCTGGCAGAACACTGACTGCCAACGGTGTAACCGTCACCATGAAGAACGATATGGCAGTTACCGCAGCTGATATCAGCGCCGGGCCAGGATCAAAAAACGGTACGCTGGTGTACATCCGTCCTACGGCCGTCTATCAGGGTGACGACAATGATCCGCCGCCGACAATGACTGTTATGGGCGGCCCCGCCAATCTGACGACATCCGCCGCCGGATCTTTTGGCGGCAACGTGCTGTTGCGTATGGACAACAACGCCAACCTTTCCCTGACGGGCAGCACGGTCAACTATTCGTACAGCACGGACAGCGGATCAACCTGGGTAGCGGCAACTGCCACCACGGATGGTTCAAACAAGCTTCGCCTGCTCGTGCCAAGCGGATATGTGGATATGGATGCCACAACGGTAGCTGGCAACACAGTAAACGCTGGCACGCAGATTCTTGTGCACCCTGACCGCGCCGATCTGAATCTTGAAATAATGAAGGGTTCGTATATTTCGGTAAACAACGTGGGCAAGGATATCTTTGGCGGATACTACGAAGGCAAGCCAGCCCTGCCGGGTTCGACAAACCTGTTTGATATGGTGGGCGAATTCATCAGTTATTGCGAAAATAACAATCAGGAAGGCTGCCAGCAGACACTCGCAAAAATTGCCACTGTACAGCAGAATGTGCTCACCCAGACAGCCCGCATTGGCGGGCTTGAAAACCGGGTGTCAACTGCCAGCGATGTGCTCAGCTTTCAAAAGCTAGACCAGCAGGAACGATTGAGCTATACTGAAGACGTAGACCTGACCGAGTTGCTGACAAAGCTGACCCGGCAACAGTTGACGTATCAGACCGTGCTTCAGTCTTCTTCAAAGATAATGCAGATGAGCCTGGCCAGTTATCTCTGATGCCGAGTAGCGGCGGATTTTGCCGCCTGATGCCGGGCAGAAATAAGCGCTGCCCGGGAGCGGTTCATGCAACGATATAATTAACGGAAGCACCTATGCTCATATTGACGCGACGCCCAGGAGAAAGCCTATATCTGGGCGAGAATATACGCATAACTATCCTGGGCATGCAGGGTAAACAGGTCAAACTGGGCCTGGAAGTACCCGATGACACCACGATATACCGCGAAGAAGTGTACAAGCGGGTTGTTGAGGAAAACCGGCGCGCCCTTGAAACCAGTAATAACGACCTCATGGTGGCTGCTGAACTATGGCACGAAACAAAGAAATAGAAATCGACACCCGTCTTGGACGCCGTTGTATCGATACGGATAAGGTTGTGCACTTTCCCCGTGGGCTGGCCGGGTTTGAAAACGAACGGGATTTTATCCTGCTTCAGATCCGACCTGAAGCGCCCTTGCTTATTTTGCAAAGCGTGAATACCCCGGTAGTGGGCCTGCTGGTGGCCGATCCATACAGCTTTTTTGACAAATCCTACGCACCCCAGGTGGGAGATGCCGAAAGGCAGTTGCTCCATATCGAGAGCCTTGAGCAGGCAGCCGTGCTGGTGACGGTTTCCATTCCTGCGGGCGCGCCCGAGCAGGCCGCGCTTAATCTCACCGGCCCCATTGTCATCAACTATGAGGCCCGCGTGGGTTTGCAGGTGCCGCAGTGCGGCGAAGGATTGCAGCAGGTGAACCTGCACTCGCTCAAACCTGTGGAAGAAACACAGGATGCAGGAACTACGCCTGCTGATGGTGCCAACCCGCAGGAATGTTGCTGCGCCAAGGCCACCCCCACGGAATAACGCGCTGCTTTTTTATGCCACGTTGACCCGGCTGTTGTGAAACAGCCGGGTTTTTTCGTGTGGAACTCGGTTTGCGCGCGCTGGTGCTTTGTTCACAGGCTTTGCCTTCTGCCATGCGAAATAATTTTGTAACATTGTGTATTTAAAGAATTTGGTGTTGCGCTATCGCGATGAAATTGTTAGTGGAAAAAAGCAGTGGTGGTGAAATAAATAACTTGCATGCGGTTTAACATGGTGCTAGATTGAGCGCACAAACAGTCAAGCAAAGAACTAGTCTGTTTTGAAAACGTTAATTGATCTGCCTCATAACTGGCCGTAAAAATTACAGATGGCAACCCTCGGCAAAATCCGCAGACCCCTTCTGCGAATCCGTACCCCTTAACGGAACTGTTTTGCCTGCCTCTGCGTCCGTGCCGCTCTCTCCTCGCCTGGCGGAGCGGTAAACAGGACAATGTTGGCCCGGCGGCATACCACAGATGCCGCCGGGCCAAAATGTTTTTTCCGCAAAAGCCAAAGTTATCCCTTTCTCCCCAAAAGCCCAGCCTTGCGTGAGCGTGTGGGGCAGCACTGCCCGTTGTGTTGTTGTGCAAACATTGGTGCGGGTATTTGCTATTTTGCTTCGCAGAAGATACTTCCCAGATTTACAGTGATTACCGGAATATTGGCATTAAGCGAAGTACTCAAAATCGCATTGCGGTGCATTCCACCGCGCGACCACCACAGGAATAGTACATGATGATCAAGACGTTCGCGCTTTTTGTGGCAACGGCTCTGGCGGAGATAACGGGGTGCTACCTTCCCTGGTTGTGGTTGCGCAAAGGCGGTTCTGTCGGGCTGCTGGTACCCGCCTGCCTGAGCCTTGCGGTGTTTGCATGGTTGCTGACCCTGCACCCCGCAGCCAGTGGCAGAGTATACGCCGCCTATGGCTGCGTATACGTGGTTACAGCCCTCTTGTGGCTGCGCCTTGTAGATGGTGTACCGCTGGCCAGCACAGATATCTTGGGCGGTGCTGTGGCTCTGGTGGGTATGGGCATTATTGTCTCAGGCTGGGGAACCGCTGCATAAAGGCTCGGGCTATCCGCCACCAATGCAAAAGCCGGGTGTAAAACCCGGCTTTTGCATTGGTGGCGGCAGTGTTGTTTTGGAAGCATGGAGGCACCTTCCAACCAGGGAGATGCCTCCATGTGTCCGCATGCACGCCTACATGCTTTCTCCTGTCCTGATGCGGTAATTTTCAGCAACATCAAGAACAAAAACCACGCCATCACCTTCTTTGCCAGTGCGGGCTCCTGTCATAATGGCTTCAATTGCCGTTTTTACTGTTTCATCAGGAACAGCAAGCTCCAGTCGAATTTTTTTGAGCAAATTTACCTCGGTAGCAATGCCTCGGTACATCTCTACATAACCTTTCTGCCGCCCTGCACCAAGAATGTTGGTGATGGACATGGCGTAGATATTACGTTGATACAGCTCCTGTTTTACCTGCTGGAGGCTTTCAGGGCGGGTATATGCGATAATCAGCTTCATAATAGGTATCCTCCGCTTGCGGGCTTGCTAGAGCTATTCGTTGGAAAAAATCTGGAAGCCGCTATAGGCGTCGGCCTTATGCTCTGTGATATCAAGACCTTTCATCTCTTCTTCGGGGCTGACGCGCATGCCGAAGACAACCGAAATGAGCTTGAACATGATGAATCCCATGCCAAAAGCCCAGGCGAAGAATACCGCGACGCCAAGGGCCTGCACCAGGAGCACGCTCACGTCGCCGCCATAAAGCAGACCCGTTGTTGTGCCGTAGCCGGGCGCGGCAAACAAGCCAACCATGAGCGTGCCGAACGCACCGCACACACCGTGCACGGACACAGCGCCGACAGGATCGTCAACCTTGAGCTTTTGGTCGATAAACAGCACAGAGCAGACCACAAGGATACCAGCCAGAAAGCCGATGACTAGCGAGCCAACGGGGGACACTTCAAAACAACCGGCGGTGATGGCCACAAGTCCGCCAAGGCAGCCGTTAAGCGTCATGGAAGGATCAGGCTTGCCTGTTTTGGCCCAGATGGTGAACATGGCACCCAGTGTGCCGGTGCAGGCCGCAAGGCAGGTATTTACCGCGATATAGCCAATGGTGCCGTCAGCAATAGTGGTGGAGCCGCAGTTGAAACCAAACCAAGCGAACCACAAAATGAACACGCCCGTAGCTGCCATCGGCAGGTTGTGGCCGGGTATGGCGCGGGCCACTCCATTTTTGTCGTACTTACCAAGGCGCGGGCCAACCACGATGGCTCCGGCAAGGGCGATCCAGCCGCCCACAGAGTGAACAACAGAAGATCCTGCAAAATCAATAAAACCCATATTGCCCAGCCAGCCCCCGCCGGCATTGCCGCTCAACAGGGAATTCCAGGCCCAGTGCCCGCTGATGGGATAGATAACCGCCGAGACAAGGGCGCTGCACAACAGATATGAGCTGAATTTTGTGCGTTCCGCAATGGAACCGGATACAATTGTGGCAGAAGTGGCGCAAAACATGGCCTGAAAGAACCAGAATGTCAGATTCCACATGCCTTCAGGGGTTGATGCATCGCCACTGCCAAGAAAAAACAGAGAACTGCCGATCAGGCCGCCGCTGGAGCTGCCAAACATGAGCCCAAAACCCACCGCAAAAAACAGCGGCGCCCCCATGGCAAAGTCCAGCACATTCTTCATAATGATGTTGCCAGCATTCTTGGCTCTGGTGAGTCCGCATTCGACCAGCGCAAAGCCAGCCTGCATGAACATGACCAGAATGCCCCCCAGCAGTGTCCACAGCGTATTTCCATACGCCTGAGGCATGTACTCGACCGCTGCTTCCTCTGCTGCATGCGCCGATTCCGGCAGCATGAAGCACAGTCCGGCCATGCTGCAAAGCGCCAATAGCCGCCCAATGTCGCGCGAACCCTTCATAGCAATCCTCCCGAAGAAATAGGTATGGCTTGTTTGCATAAGGAGATTGCAGGGAGCGTGCCAGGGGATTTTAATAAAAATATGTTTAATTTCAGTTAGTTGTTTTTTTATTGAAAACTTTATTGATACAAAAACGTATCGTGCGGAAGTTTTCAGGTTAAATATGTATCAATGTTTGTGTGTTTGATTGGTACTCATAGATGCCTGACAGGCTCCCGCCAGTAAAAAAAGCAACTGGAAGCCTCATTGGTGCCTTCATGGCTGAAAACGCAAAAAGCCGGGTGTAAACCCGGCTTTTCTACGCTCATGCTACTGAGTGGAATGTTTAGTCGATGCCCATGGCCTTGCTGATTTTTTTTGCGGCCTTTTTGACCTTTTCCAGCGGGCTTTTTTCCGCCGCGGCCTCAAATTCGCGCAGCAGTTCTTCCTGCTTGGCAGAAAGGCGGGTAGGCGTGAGCACTTTCACCTCTACCAGCAGATCGCCGCGCGAACGACGCCCGGGGTAGGGCATGCCCTCTCCAGAAACGCGCAGCAGGGTGCCGCTCTGAATACCCTTGGGGATTTCCAGCGGCAGATTGCCGTCAAGGCCGGGAACTTCCGCCCGGTGCCCCAGGGCTGCCTGCACAAAGCTGATCTCGAGGGAGTAAATAAGGTCTTGTCCCTGACGCTGCCAGCGCTTGTCCTGCTCAACGGTGAGCACAACATAGAGATCGCCTGCCGGGCCGCCGTGGACGCCGGGTTCACCCTCGCCGCGCACGCGCAGGCGGGTGCCGCTGTCAACGCCGGCAGGCACGCGCACCACAAGTTCGCGGGTATCTGTGGTGATGCCCTCGCCCTTGCACTTGGGACAGGGCTTGGTGATAACGCGCCCCGTGCCCTGACAGGAGGGGCAGGGCATGGATATCTGGAAAAATCCTTGCGAGCGGCGCACCTGACCGCTGCCGCCGCACTGGCGGCATGTTTCCGCCTTGCTGCCGGGGGCCGCGCCGCTGCCGTTGCATTCGGAGCAGGTAACGTGCTTGGGCAGGGAGATGCTGATCTCGTCGCCCTTGGCTGCCTGGGCAAAGGTGATGGTCAGGTTGTAGCGCAGATCAGCCCCGGCCATGGGCCTGGGGCCGCGCGTAGCGGTAGAAAAGCCAAAAAGATCGCCGAAGATATCGCTGAAATGCGCAAAAATATCATCGTTGCTGCCAAAACCACCCGTGCCGCCCTGGACGCCAGCGCGCCCAAAACGATCATAGCGAGCGCGTTTTTCAGGGTCGCGCAGCACGTCATACGCTTCGGCGGCTTCCTTGAACTTCTGTTCAGCCTCGGCATTGTCGGGGTTATGGTCGGGGTGATACTTCAAGGCCAGCTTACGGTAGGCCCGTTTAATTTCGTCATCTTCGGCGCTGCGGCTTACGCCCAGCACTTCGTAGTAATCGAGCTCCATCGTAGTTCCGGTCACTGTGCGGCTTGTGCGCCTGTGCTAAAGGTTGTACATAAGCGCGGCGGCTCCCCTGGGGAAGCCGCCGCGCGGACAATTTGTCCCCAAAAGGCTACTCCTCTGCGGCGGCCGCGTTATGGCCGGGCAGGGGGTTGTAAAGACTGTCGTCATCAGGCAGAACCTTTCCGGCGGCAATTTCGCGCAGGGCGGTCACGGCCTCTTTGTTGCGAGATTCTACCAGCGGTTCATAGCCTTCGCGGTACTGATGCACACGCTTGATAGCCATCTGCACCAGCAGAAAACGGTTGTCCACGCGCTGCTGACAATCTTCCACGGTAATACGGGCCATGCTGCCTCCGTAAGTACGCGGCTTAAACGCCGCATTCCGGGCCGCCACGGGCAACCCGGTTGATAAATAATACCGCCCGACCATTTGTAAAGGCCGGGCGTGTGCATACGCCTTGGCGCAGGATTCTCCTGCTGAAATAAGAATTGATATATGTCGTCCGCTGTGCTGTCAATAGTCCTGCTGAAGCGGCAGCCAGCGCGGAACAACAGGCATCCCGAAATTTTACGGGTTTGCCGTCAACGGGTGTACAGGAAAATTATGAGCAGAGAAAAAAGATCATTCGCACAGGAAACCTGTGTTAAAAGCGCGGGCAAGGCCATGCAGAAAACAGGCATGTTGTGGCCTGGCTGCAGGGTTGCTGTTGCCGTTTCTGGCGGCGTGGACAGCTTTGTGCTGCTGCAAAGCCTTAAAATTCGCCAGGGAATCGTACCTTTTCACTTTGAAATCATGGCGATTCACCTCAACCCTGGTTTTGACGAGCAGAGCCATGCGGCCCTTTTGCCCTGGCTGGCCAAGCGGGGCATACCCGGCCATATTGAAATGACAACTTATGGCCCAGACGCGCATTCAGAAAAAAATCTTCGCAGGTCGGCCTGTTTCCGCTGCTCCTGGCTGCGCCGCAAGCGCCTGTTTGAGCTGTGCGCACAGTATGGCGTGACCCACCTCGCCCTTGGGCACAATGCGGACGATCTGGTGCAGACGTTTTTCATGAATCTGAGCCGCAATGGCCGCGTGGACGGCATGAGCATGAATGAGTCCTTTTTTGGCGGCGGGCTGCAATTGATACGCCCGCTGCTGCTTGTGGAGAAAAAGTTTATCCTCAAGGCTGCCAAACAGTGGGAACTGCCCATCTGGGCCAATGCCTGCCCCTCGGCGGGTAACACCGCCCGCAGTTCAATGGGGGAAACGCTGGAACACCTGTATAAGGTATCCAAGGATTCGCGCCGGTGCGTTTTTAATGGTTTGACTCGCTGGCAGCTTGAAAAGAACAGCGTGGCTGCGGCCGTGGGCGATGAGCAGCCCCTGCCGGACGCAGAAGCGCGTGACGGCGTTGCGGATTGACACGGGCCGTATCCCGGCTCTAGAGTGTTAGCCCAATGCTGTTCGGCAAATATCACATAGTCATCTTCACTGAAGGTCGTAGCGGCAGCCGCAACCTGCGTATGCGCGGCTGGTTTGGCTTTATTGCCTGCGTGCTGGTGCTGGCCCTTGTGGCCTGCAATGTCTGGCTGCTGCGCAGTTGGCTTGAAACCCGGCATCTGGGCGACGACCTGCGCAATGCAGACAAAACCATTGAAGAACAGCGCCGCCAGCTTGTGAATCTGGTTGAGCGCATCTCTGTTGTGGGACGTGATCTGGAGCGGGTGCAGAGCTTCGACTCCAAGCTGCGCATCATGATGAACATGGAGAAAGATCCCACGGAGGCCGGTTCCATCGGCGACAGGCCGGGGGATTTTTCGCGTACCTATCTGCCCTTGCACCGGCAGGAACTTGCCGCCCGCAAGATGCTTGAATTCCTTACCCGTCTCTCTGAATCCGTGCGACTTGAAGAAGTGCGCCAGCAGGACTTGCTGCTGGCCCTGCGCGAAAACCGCGATGCCCTTTCTTCCATGCCGACCATCTGGCCTGTGGTGGGTTTTGTTTCTTCCAGTTTTGGATGGCGCTCGGCACCCTTTGGCGGGCGGGGGCAGTTCCACAAGGGCCTGGACATCACCAACCGCATCGGCACGCCCATTATGGCTCCAGCTCAGGGTATGGTGACCCTCTCTGGGCGTGATGGCGCGTATGGTTTCAGTGTTGAAATCAACCACGGCAGCGGTATCGTGACCAAATACGGGCACATGCAACGTTGCGCCGTGCAGGAAGGCCAGTGGGTCAAGCGCGGCGAAATTGTGGGCTATGTGGGCATGAGTGGCCGCACCACAGGGCCGCACCTGCACTACGAAGTGCGCCTTAACGGTGTGCCGGTTGACCCCATGCGCTATATTCTGGAGTAGCCCGGCCATTTCCGATTGTTCGTTTTTGCATCATGCCCCGGCGCGCATCCATAAACGGTTTGCGGCGGCGGGCGCAAGCAATGGGGAAAATGCGGCACCATGCGCAAGCATCACAAAATTTCTGGCAGGCCTTTTAGTGCCGCGCACGCCAGCACGCCGGGGCATGCGGTGCGTGGCGGTTTCTGCCGTAATCTGTCTGATATTTTCGCGGCATTTTCGCGGCTGCCGATGCTGACTGCTGGCATGTTTGCAGTCATGGGCGCGGGCATGACCTGACGTGCGGGTTCTGTGGGGCAGGTTGTCTCGCTACGTGCCGCTGGTCGGGCTTTCCGCTGATTCCCCCTCTCCCGATCAATTAAGCTCAGGCGCTCCCCCTCACAATCCAGGTTTCGCATCCAGAATGCGGAACCGTTTTTTATTTTTGAGCGTTTGATGGCGCGCTTTGCGCTTTTGCGAGATCACTATTCTTTGTGGAGAGGCATATGGAAACTACCGAAAAAGGACGGCGCGATTTTCTCAAATCGTTGGCGCTGGGGGCAGCAGGCACTGCCATGCTGACGCCGCAAGCCGCCAATGCGGCGGAAGGCGGCACCTTGCAGGTATGGTCGTGCGGCGGGCTTGCCGAGGCCATGATGCCAGCGCATGAGGCCTATCAGCAGCAGTCGGGCGTCAAGGTTGTCTACACCGGAGCCTTTGCCGCAGCCTTGGGCAAATCCCTGCTGACTGGCGGCGGGCAGACGGAGGTCTTTGCCGGGCGCGTCTTGGCTCTGGCCCAAAACCTGCGCAAGGCTGGCAAGATGCTCAATTTCAGGCCCTTGTGCTTTACCAGTTACGTCATTGCGGTTCCCAAGGGGAATCCCGCAAAAATCAGCGATATTGAAGACCTGACCCGCCCCGGCGTGCGGGTTTCCATGGCGCGGGACGCTTCCGCTCCCGGCGGACAGGCCGTTATGGGCATCCTCAAAGCTGCGGACATCACGCCCAAGGTGCTTGCCAACGTGCCCGAGCAGGGCAGCTGCGTGCAGCGTTCTGTGGAAAGCGTTGCCGAGGGCAAGGCTGACGCCATGATTGTGGAGCGGCGCATCACCCGCATGACGCGGTTTGCTGATCGGCTGGATCTGGTGGAAATTCCCGAGCGGTTTTTCCCCGCCGGGCCGTTGACCTTTACCGTGGGCATGATGGCAAACGCGACTGATCCGGCAAAGGCCTCAGCCTATATGGACTGGATTACCAGTGCGCTGGGGCAGGCTTTTTTTGAAACGGCGGGCTTCATCCCTGCCATTTCGTCCAAGGGCATGGAACTTGTGGAAAAGCTGGGGGTAAAGGATGTTGCATGAAATTGTCGCCCGTCCCAGCCTGCGGTTGAGGGCTCTTCAGTGGTGTAACCGCGCGGTACTGTTTGCCTCCACGCTGTTTTTGGGCGAGTGGGCCTTGTTTGGCGTGTTCCGCTGCCCCTTTGTTGTGCCCTTTGTGAGTTGCCAGAACTGCCCGGTCATTATCTGTCCCGGTCAGGCCGCGCGCATGTTTTGGGGATTCTGGGGCGTATGGCTGGCTGTGGCGGCCCTGTTTGGCAAGGCTTTTTGCGGCTGGTTGTGCCCTGGCCAGCTTGTGAACCGGGCACTTGCGCTCAATCCTTTCCGTTTTGGGTCCAACCCTGACGGCGTGGCGAACTTTCGCTGGGCCCGGTATCTGGTGTTGGCGGCGGGGCTGACAGCCTGGTTTGTTCTGGGGCAGCCGCGCGTGGACGTGCCTATTCGTGTGGGAGAATTTTGGCCTTCTGCATGGCTTACGTGGAAGCATGCCTTTCCCATGTGGGACTTGCGTCTGCTTATCACCTTGGGCGGGCTGGCGTTGGGGCTGGTTGTGCTGATGTGCTGGTGCCGGTTTGTTTGTCCTTTTGGCGCGGCGCTGGAGGTTGCGCGTAAGTTTGCTCCGTTCCGTTTTTACAGAACGGAGCAGTGCAATGATTGCGACAAATGCAGGCGGGTTTGCGTTATGCGGACGAGGCCGGGCGAGGAGAATTGCACCAATTGCGGCGATTGCGCGGGGAGTTGCCCCACGGATTGCATCCGGTTTGGGGTGAAGCGGTACGGTGGCAAGGGCAATTAAGGCAAAAGCAGGGGAAATTGAGTAGCGGGGTAGAGCCTGTCGAGCGCATTTACGCAAACCCGACTTTTGTACCCTGAATGCGTCAGCGCCGGGATTTTGATGCTCACGTACATGAGTACGTTGCGCTCAAAATCCCGGCGCTTCCTTTTCAGGCCGCAAAACGCGTATTTTGCAAATTCACTCAACACCAGCCATCGCCTCCGCGTTCGCTCCGGCGAGTTTAAGGAAGGCAACGCCACAACCAGCTTTTGATGGCGAGTGGACTATTCTGACTCGTAATTTCTCTGCCTGCTTGCGGTTGAATTAAGAGCGGAATGCTCGCAGGAGAGAGTGGCCCCGAAGTCTCATGCATTGCGACCTGGATCGGTCAAGTTGGTGATGATTGAAATTTTAGAGATGCCCTGAAAACGGTGCAAAGCCATGCCCTTTTCAGGCAACGTATCGGCGGTATTTGGCTGAAACAGATTCACATCCAGAGCGAAAGCGAACTCTGGCATTTACGCGGCGCGGAGGGAGATCACCTGAGCGAGCGTAGCGAGGGAAGGAAGCTCCCGCAGCTATAGTCGCGTTGCCCTCGCCGCATGAAGAATGCTGAAAGCCCTTCTTAGGGGGTGTTCCGGGGGGAGTGCAGAGGGGGCCTAGGAGGGGCGCAGCCCCTAACAGGTCCCCTCTGCCCCACGCCGGGGAGGCGTCCCAAACGCCGCCGGAGGGCGGAATACCGTGCCCGAAGGGCAGAAAAGAGAAAGAGTACTGATGGAGTATGTGAGCCTGTCAGGCTAACAAAAAAGGGAGCAAACCCTTAGGCCTGCTCCCCAGCAAATCCTTGCAAAAAACGAATCTACAGCGCTGGCGCTCCAACCCCCGGCAAAACCTGCTCCAAGGCATGCCCAAGAGAAAGCAACTCGCCCTCGGCAAAGGCCTTGCCAAAAAGCTGCATACCCACGGGCAAACCGCTCTCGGCACCAACACCCACAGGCATGGAAAGCCCGGGCAGACCGGCAAGGTTCAGCGAAAGCGTGTAGGCATCCATGAGGTACATCTGGAGCGGATCGGCGGTCAGGCTGCCCACATTCCACGCAGGAACGGGCGAAACCGGGGCCCACAGGGCATCGCATTTATCAAGGGCGGCGAGGTATTCATCGCGGATGAGGCGGCGCACCTGTGCGGCCTTGCGGTAATACGCATCGTAATAGCCGGAGGAAAGCACATAGGCTCCCAGCATGATGCGGCGCTTGACTTCCTGTCCGAAGCCCTCGGTGCGCGAGCGCACGTACAGGTCTTCAAGATTCTTGATATCCGCAGCGCGGCGGCCATAGCGAACGCCGTCAAAGCGGGCGAGGTTGGAACTGGCCTCGGCCATGGCGATAATATAGTAGGTTGCGATGGCCGCATCTGTGTGCGGCAGGCTCACTTCCACCAATTCCGCACCCTGAGCCTGAGCAATGCTCATGGCGTTCTGGCATACGGCGCGCACTTCAGGGGCCAGACCTTCACCAAAAAATTCCTTGGGTATGCCCAGCCGCGCGCCCTTGAGGGGCTTGCTGTTCAGGGCGGTCACATAGTCGTCCACAGGGCGCGGGGCGCATGTGCCGTCACGCTGGTCATGCCCTGCGATAACGCCGAGCACGCGGGCGCAGTCTTCCACGCTGCGGGTCAGCGGGCCCACCTGATCCAGTGACGAGCCGTAGGCGATGACGCCGTAGCGCGACACGCGGCCGTAGGTGGGCTTGAGGCCCACGCAACCGCACAGGGAGGCGGGCTGACGGATGGAGCCGCCGGTGTCCGTACCCAGCGAAGCAAAGCATTGCCCGGCAGTGACGGAAGCGGCGGAGCCGCCGCTGGAACCGCCGGGGACCCGGTTGACATCGCGCGGGTTGCGGGTGGTCTGGTAGGAGGAGTTTTCCGTGGTGGAACCCATGGCGAACTCGTCCATGTTGTTCTTGCCCAGAATAACGGCCCCGGCCTCGCGCAGTTGCTGCACGGCAAAGGCGTCATAAAAGGGAGTGTAATTTTCGAGAATGCGCGAACCAGCAGTTGTGCGCAGCCCCTTGGTGGAGAGGGCGTCCTTGACCGTTACCGGCACACCCCACAGGGGCTTGGCCGGATTGGGGCCTTCCTTGTCCAGGGCGGCGGCAGCGGCAAGTGCCCCTTCCCTGTCCACGGTCAGCATGGCCGCTATGCGCGGTTCAGTGGCGTCCATGCGCGCAAGGCAGGCCGTAACGGCGTCAACTGCGCTCAGTTCCTTTTTTTGCAGGGCCTGAGCCGCTTGTGTGAGCGAGAGGGAACAAATTTCGGTCATGGCGTTCTCAAATATGTTCTGCACTGCGGTTTGCGCAATGCTGTGCGTTTGGGTGCGGTATACGCCGGCGCGGGTGACTGCGCCGGGCTGCTGCACTGGCCGGGCCAGAGCAATATTACTCTGAAACTGCTCTATACGATGCGGGGCACGATGAAATATTCGCCATCGGCCTCGGGCGCGTTGGCGAGCACTTCGCTACGCTCACGCCGCCGGGCCGACACATCGTCCCTCAGGGGGCCTGGATGCTGGGCCGGGCTGTACAAAGGCTCCACATCCTTGGTGTCCACGCGCGCGAGCACGTCCATATAGGCCAGAATATCGCCCATCTGGCGGGCAAACAGGGTCTGTTCTTCCTCGCTGACGCTCAACCGGGAAAGTGTAGCCATGTGGGCCACTTCTTCCAGACTGATGGTTTTGTTGTCTGCCATGTGTAGTCCTTTAAAGGCAATGCCTGCGGGCGCGATCAGCGCGCTGCGGGCAGGCTGAGTTTATACGAGGGGCGCGGCGTGTTGCTCATGATGGGCGCAGACGGCGGAGTCTGACCAGTCTGCACTGCCGGGGCGGCTTCCGCGCCTGCGGCAGGGGCTGCAAGGGGCGCGCCGGTGGCGTCCACGGGCGGCAGGCCCTGCATACGCAGAGCCGCCTGTTGCAATACACGAGCGCGGGTTTGCTGGAAGGTTTCCACATCCACGGGCGTCATACCGGTGGGCGAAACGCCGAACAAGAAGAGCTTTTGGTGGGCAACGCCCGCGTTGTCCCACGAAATGGGGGCCATGCCCCAGATCATCTTGGAGGCGCGCTGCGCGCGGGCCGTAACCTGCGGCGTGGTCAGGCGTGAATCAAGCCCCATGGACACGGCAAAGCGCACAAAGTCGTAGCCCAGGGCGTTCCAGAAGTCCGTGCCGGGCGCCTGAAGGGCGCGGGGGGCCTGCGGCTGGTTCCATGCGCCGGGAAAGACCGCCAGAGCGAACTTGTCGGCATTGGCAACCGTTTTGCCGGAGAGGCTTTGCTCCCAAAGCGTGGTTCCCAGAAGCACCAGCCGGTCCTCGCCGTTATAGAGCAGGCTTGTGGTCAGCATTTCCATGCTCTTCCACGAATCTGGCAGGAACAGGGCTTCAAAGGATGTCTGCGGCACAGGGGTTTTGCTGCCCTGCGGCGTCTGGGCATTGATGAGCGGAGCCACTGCATTGCTCCACGAGGTGGAGTCGGCAGGGTTATACGAGGCCTTTTGCAGCAGCATGTTGTGGCTGGCAAGGCTCTGTTCCATGAGGCCGGTCATACGCACACCGTACGCATCGGTGGGATAGAAGGCTCCGTAGGTGCGGATGTTCAGGCCAGTGCTGGCAAAGTTGATGAGCGTGTCGATCTGGTCTTGCGGGCTGGGGAAAAAGCGCCATGCGCGCGCTCCTTCATCGCCCTGCTCAAGCGAAGGCACAAAGGTGAAGAAGGCTCTTTTTTCGAGCTGACCGTGCTCGCGGGCCTGAGCGTAGTTGCGCGCCTGCAGGGGGCCGCCCACAACAGCGCAGGCCGGGGGCAGAGCGTCCAGACGCTGCAACCAGTCGGCGGCTTCGGTATTGACCGTTTCAAGGCGCATCTTGACGCCGCTGGCGGCAAGCTCGCTCTGGGCCATCTGCGCGCCGTGGCGCACCTTGCTCGCAATGGGGGCATACGTGCCGGAAGACGGCAGGGCCAGCACCACGCAGGGGCCGGTAACGGCCGCGGGGGCAACCGGTTGGGGTTTGGGTTCGGGCGCTCTTTGACCAAGGCCAAAGGGCATCTGACACGCGGCAAGACAGCCAAGAAGCGCCAGCAGCGAAACATTGCGGGCCAGCGCGGCGAAAGAGCGGCAAAAATTCATGACGGTATCCTGGTTGTAGTACCGGCAGGCCCGTCGTACGCGGGCCGCAAAAAAAGGTCTGGTTCAGGGAACCAGACCTTTTTAGTACAGGGTAGGCGTGGTTGCAAGTTCGGGGCGTATGCCGCCGAGCTGCCCTTGCCCTTATTTCTTCACTTCAGTGTAGTCTGCGTCCACAACATCATCACCCGCATTGCCGTGCTGCTGGCCTGCGCCTGCGGCTCCGGCCTCTGCGCCGGGCTGGCCGCCAGTCTGCTGGGCCTGCTGCTGATAGAGCTGTTCGGCAAGCTTGTGCGAGGTCTTGGCGAGGTCGTCGGTGGCAGCCTTGATGGCTGCGGCGTCTTCGCCTTCCATAAGCTTGCGCAGGGCGGCGATTTTGCCGTCAATGTCGCTCTTGAGCGCGGCATCGGCCTTGTCGCCAAGATCGGTCAGGGATTTCTCCGTGCCATAGATCAGGCTGTCGGCGTGGTTGCGCGCTTCAATCAGTTCCTGCTTCTTCTTGTCGTCCGTGGCGTGGGTTTCAGCCTCGCGCACCAGACGCTGGATGTCGTCTTCCGACAGGCCGGAAGAAGCCGTGATCTTGATGGACTGTTCCTTGCCGGTGCCCATATCCTTGGCGGACACGTTCACGATGCCGTTGGCGTCGATGTCAAAAGACACCTCGATCTGCGGCACGCCACGGGGCGCCGGGGGAATGCCAGCCAGGTCAAAACGGGCCAGGGTCATGTTGTCGGGCGCCATGGGGCGCTCGCCCTGAAGCACGTGGATGGACACCGAGGGCTGGTTGTCGGACGCCGTAGTGAACACCTGACTTTTACGCGTCGGGATGGTGGTGTTCCGGTCGATCAGCTTGGTGAACACGCCGCCCATGGTTTCGATACCAAGGGAAAGCGGGGTCACGTCGAGCAGCAGCACGTCCTTGACGTCGCCGGTGAGGATGCCGCCCTGAATGGCAGCGCCCATGGCCACAACTTCGTCCGGGTTCACGGAGCGGTTGGGCTCCTTGCCAAAGAACTTGCCCACCACGCTCTGCACCAGAGGCATACGGGTCATGCCGCCCACAAGAATGACTTCGTCAATCTGCGAGGCGCTCATGCCCGCATCGGCCAGGGCCTTTTTGCAGGGCTCAATGGTGCGGTCAACAAGGTCGCTGACCAGCGATTCAAGCTTGGCGCGGCCAATCTTGATGAGCATGTGCTTGGGGCCGTTCTGGTCGGCAGTGATAAAGGGCAGGTTGACCTCGGCCTCCATGGAGGTGGAAAGGTCTTTCTTGGCCTTTTCAGCGGCTTCTTTCAGGCGCTGGAGGGCCATGCTGTCCTTGGCAAGGTCAATGCCGTTTTCGCGCTTGAACTCTTCCACCAGGAAGTTGATGACGCGCTGGTCAAAGTCTTCGCCGCCGAGGAAGGTGTCGCCATTGGTGGCGCGCACTTCCACAACGTTGTCGCCAACTTCAAGGATGGAAATATCAAAGGTGCCGCCGCCGAGGTCGAACACGGCGATCTTTTCGTTGGCCTTTTTGTCAGCGCCGTACGCCAGCGAAGCCGCAGTGGGCTCGTTGATGATACGCTTGACGTCAAGACCGGCGATGCGGCCTGCGTCCTTGGTGGCCTGGCGCTGGGCATCGTTAAAGTAGGCGGGCACGGTGATAACCGCTTCGGTAACGGTTTCGCCAAGGTAGGCTTCCGCATCGGCCTTCAGCTTGGCCAGAATCATGGCCGAAACTTCAGGCGCGCTGTAGGTGCGACCATCAACTTCCACGCCTGCGTCGTCATTGGCGGCCTTGACGATGGCGTAGGGCGAATGCTCTTTCCAGCGGCCAACTTCAGGGCTTTCAAATTTACGGCCCATAAGGCGCTTGATGGCGAAAACCGTGCGCTTGGGGTTGGTAACAGCCTGGCGCTTGGCGATATCGCCAACCAGACGTTCCTTATCTGTAAAGGCGACCACGGAAGGAGTGGTACGGCCACCTTCGGGATTGGTGATGCACTTGGGGTCCTTGCCCTCCATGACGTAGACGCAGGAGTTCGTGGTACCCAGGTCGATGCCTATAATCTTGGACATATCTGAATCCTCCTCAGGAAAACTTCTCTGTGCGCTTCGCGCTACCACCTCCGAGGGGCCTCAGGGAGTGCGCAAACGGCGGCGAGCGCGGGAAAATCAGCGCCATTGGTTGGGCGCGAACAATATGTAAGTCCTTCTCCGTTATCGTCTAGTCTTGTTGTGGAAAAAAAACAAAAAATTCCTTTTGTGCCCTGCGCCCTCATTGACTGTCGGGTTAAAAGAGCTGTAGCTTTTTTTTTCACATACCCTTTCTCTGGTATGTCAAATAACATCAGGAGGAGACCTATGGAATTTGGCAGAAGAACACTATTGACAGGGCTTGGCGGGCTTGTACTTGCGGGCGGTATGACATCTGTCGTCGGCAACAGCCTTGCTGCGGGGCAGACGCAGCCGGGTGGCCGTTTTGAGCAGGTCGGTGGAGATCATGGCTGGAAACCGCACAAGCTTGATCCCAAGGAGTGCGCAGAAGTGGCCTACCTTGGCTACTGGCACAACGACTACGGCTGTGGTTATGGCGCGTTTTATGCCATCATTGGCCTAATGGCAGAAAAATACGGCGCGCCGTACAACCAGTTTCCCTTTGCCATGCTCGAGGCCAACAAGGGCGGCATTTCGGATTGGGGCACAATTTGCGGGGCTCTTTATGGCGGCGTATCAACCTTTTCCCTGTTCTGGGGCAGAAAGGAAGTGCGGCCGATGGCCAATGATCTGTTCCGCTGGTACGAAACCGCAAAGCTCCCCGTGTTTGATCCCGGTGAAAAGGCACTGGGTTTCAAGGGGAGCCTGCCGCAGAGTGAATCGGATTCGGTTCTGTGTCACATCTCTGTTTCCAAGTGGTGTTACGTCAATAAAATTGAAGCCGAAAGCAAACAACGCAGCGAGCGTTGCGGCAGGCTGACGGCTGACGTGGCAGCAAAAACGGCGGAAATTCTCAACACCAAGATTGATGCAGGCAAAGATTACAAAGGGGTATTCCCTGTGCAGAAGTCCGTGTCATATTGCGGCGAATGCCACCAAACCAAGGGAAATGAAGCCAACTGGGCCAAGGGAACCATGGACTGCACCCCCTGCCATAGCGGCGCAAAGGGTACAATGAACAAGTTCAAGGATCATCCCTAGCCTTTTTGTCTAACGCTTGGCATCTGTGCCTGTTAGCTTTGCAGTGCAGGCATCGAACATAAAACAAACAGCGCCGAAACCTGGGTTTCGGCGCTGTTTGTTGCTTGTGCCGCCACGAGGCAGCACATCCTTATATATTGGGTTTACTCTGGCTGGCGTCGCTTTTGCGGATGTCGTCAAGGATGCCCGTTACAATATTGACCTGAGCGGCAAGGTCGCGCACCTGACCGGCGGCGGCATTGGTGGCCTCTGCTATGCGGGCGCTCAGCGTGTTGACCTCGGCAATATTGCGGTTGATTTCTTCCGAAGCTGCCGACTGCTGGGTGGCTGCCGCGGCAATGGCGGAAACCCGGCTGCTGGAATCGCCTGCAAGATTTGAGATAAGGTCAAGCGAGTGCCCCGATTCCTGCGCCATGTGGCTCACCTCTTCAATGGAATTGACCGTGGTATCCACCGTGGTGGCGCTTTTGCTGGTGCCTTCCTGAATGGCGGCAATGGCTTTTTCCACCTCGCTGGTGGCGCTCATGGTTTTTTCGGCCAGTTTGCGCACCTCATCGGCCACCACGGCAAAGCCGCGGCCAGCATCGCCAGCGCGGGCGGCTTCAATGGCGGCGTTAAGGGCAAGCAGGTTCGTCTGGTCGGCAATGTCGCGGATAAGCGTCAGCACGGCGCCAATGTCCCTTGCCTGTTTGTCCAGCGTGCTCATTTCACCCTTGAGGCCAGAGGCCTTGCCTTGCACTTCCTGCATATTCTTGATGGTGCGCAGCACAATGTCCGCGCCTTCCTGAGCGTGTCCCTGCACGGAATTGGCCGCATCGGCAGCGCCATCTGCATTGTGGGCCACTTCAAGCACGGTGGAGTTCATTTCGTCCATGGCAGTGGCGGTTTCGGCCATGCGGTCGGCCACCGTGCCGGACTTGTCGCGTACATCGTTGAGTGATTTGTCGAGAGTGTTGGCGGCATGCTGCAATGTTTCCACAACGCCCTCAAGCTGGTTCACAGTCTCCATGCGGGCCTTGTGCGCGGCTTGCTCGGCCTTCTTCTCAAGGGCAATGCGGGCGGTGATGTCCTCGCCGATTTCCACATGGCCCACCACGTTGCCGCGCCGGTCCTGCAAAAAGTCGAGCATGATCTGCATGGTTTTGCCATTGGGCATCTCATTGATGACCCGCTTGTTGCCCAGGCGCAGTTGTTCAATGCCGCACTGCGGCGTGTTGCAGATGTTGCCCTGCTTTTCCGAGCAATGTTTACCCACCACATCGCCCTGACAGGATTTATTCATGCTTTCAAGCGCGACCTTGTTGCAGAAGGTCCAGACCATGTCGTTATCTGTTACCGAAATGGAGAGGGGCAGGGTATTGAGTATGCTCTCGTACCAGTGAGCCTGGCCTTCGAGCTTGGCTACCATTTCTTGCAGAGCCGTGGCCATGTGGCCCAGACAGTCGGAACGGTCTATGTCCAGCTTTGCTTTTTCATCACCTGCGGCAATAGCCTTGGCGTAGAGTACAATTTTGCGGATGGGGCAGAGCCTGTTGCAGATAAAGAAGGAGCCGGCAACGGCTAGCAGGAGTGTAAAGCCACCGCCAATCAGCAGGGCTTTCAGTGTGGCAGCGCCGGACAGGGCATCGCCCAGAACCATGGCAAACCCGATGAGCATGGCCATACAGGCCAGTACAAGACCCGCAACAAAAACAAAAATGATGCGATAAGCCAAAGTCATGTTCATGGAATAGAACCTCATCCTGCGCCTTTGATTTGCTGGCAAACGCCATTTGGCCTGGGCGCTGTCAGTTGGCCAGTGCAAAGCAATGCAACGCGCAAACAGAAACCATCCCACTGAGATTCCTGAAAGTTCTTACGATGCATATGTCTTTGGCAAAACACATAGCATATATTATGTATCTAATAGTATATGCCGGGAGGCAGAAAAACAAGGAGATTGTGCAAATGTGCACAAATCACAAGCGCATTGCAGGGCAAGGCAGACAATCTCCGTGTTGCCCTTCTTACGGCATAATCATCGAAAGATTTATAGCGGAGTGAAAAAAAAGACGAGTCGCTGAGTTGGGTATGCGGAATGTCAGGAGAGATCTTGCCGGAATTGCAGGGATTGTCGCAAGGTTTCTTTGTCCATGAATTTTACTTCGGCCCCAAGGGGGATACCCTGTGCAAGACGCGAAACGCGCACGGCAGGGAACTGCCTGCGCACCATCTGCCGAATGAAGGAAGCTGTATTTTCTGCCTCAAGCGTCGCACCCAGGGCAAGAATAAGCTCATGCACCTCGCCTTCGCCCAGGCGCTTCACCAGCCTGTCCATGTCGAGGCTGTCGGAATCCATGCGCTCAAGAGGGGCGAGCAGGCCGCCCAGTATCAAATACTGGCCGTGATAAAAGCCGCCTTCGTCCAGCGTGAGCATGCTGTCCCATTCCGTGACAAGGCAAAGCGTATCGCGGGCGCGCTCGGTATCGGAACAGACCGCGCAGGGGTCAGTGGAAGAAAGCCCGCCGCAGCGCGAGCAGAGGTGCAGATTGTCGCGCAGGTCGTGGATGCCGCGCCCAAGACGCCGTGTTTCGGCTTCCGGCCATTTGAGCAGGGCCATGGCGGCCCGCATGGCGGATTTGGGGCCAAGGCCCGGCAGACGCGAAAGCTGCTCTACCAGGGCCTTGAGCGGTTCGGGAATCCGATCGTGCATGGCTCTAGAAAAGGCCGGGCAGCTTGATGCCGCCGGAGATGGAGCTCATTTCGCGCTCCATGGTTTCACGGGCGATGCGGCCGGCTTCATTAACAGCAGCCAGAATAAGATCCTGGAGCATTTCAACATCGTTGCCTTCAAGGGCCTTGGGGTCAATGATAAGTTTGCGCAGTTCCTGCTTGCCGGAGACTTCGGCCTTGACCATGCCGCCGCCGCTGCTGGCTTCGTAGCTGTGTTCGCCCATTTCCTGCTGGAGTTTGGCGATCTTGTTCTGCATAACCTGCGCCTGGCGCAGAATGTCGTTCATGTTCCGCATGTGTTTCTCCTTGCGTCTGTTGCATGCTTCCGGTTCCGGCGGCTTGGGCCGGGCGGACGCGGAAAGTTTTTTTCAGTTGCCAGCGGACTCAGCGGTTATCCTGATCCACCGGGCGGCACCCTTTGACCCGTGCGTTCAGCACTTCAAGGCAGGGTTGCAACTCGGGTCTCTGGCTGAATTCTTCAATCAGTTCCGCCTCGGGGCGATAGGGCCGGGGCGCCACGAGTTCAAGTTGCGTCTGCCCTGCGCCGTAGGCGGCCAGAGCTGCTGTCAGCTCCTCACGTCCGCGTTCAAGCTGGAACAACTGGGTTTCAGCCTTGGGGGCGAGGCGTAAAATTCCGTCAGCCCATGTGGCGCTCACGCTGCGCAGCAAATGCTGGCGCGGCATGTCGCGCCCGGCACCTTGCCATGAAGAGCAAAAATCACAAAATGCCGTCCAGTTGCAGGCAGCCTGACCTTCCTGCTTGCCCTGGCCTGGTGTGCCTGCGCCGCCCCGGTTGAAGCCTTGCCCGTCAGCAACGCTTGCGCCGGAGTCCGGCTGGTCAGAATTACTGGAGCCAGCTCCATTTTGTCCAGAATCATCTTGCCCGAAATTTCGTGAGCCAGAATCTTCCTGACGGAGGGCCTTCTGGCCGGGGCTACCCTGATTTGGCCTACCCATATCTGAGATGGCCAGATCTGTGCTGCCCAGATCAGGTTGCGCTGCTCCTGTTTGCGCACCGGGCCGCCAGGGGCGGTGCGTGGGGGCAGCAAAACTCTGGGCCGCGTCAGGCTCGTCAGATTCCGCATCGTCCGCATCATTGGCGGCGTGCTGCCCGGTGGCGGCATCCCTGGGGCGGGATTGAGCCACCTGCACGCTTCCGGCGGGCATTCCCGCACTGCTTTCCATACGCTGCGCAGAGGGGGGCACTGCCTGAGCCTGCTGTTGGCTTCCCTGTGCGGCTGCCTGACTTGGGGCCTGCACTGATGACTGACCAGCTCCGCCAGCCTGGCCGCCGGGGCCGGGCGTGGCCTGCCCAACGGGCAGCAACTGCGGCAGCAGGGCAAGGTTGAGCAAAAGCAGTTCAAGCGCTGCTGCTGGTTCCGGGCTTTGCACTATGCCGCGTTGCGCGTCAAGGGCCATCTGCCATGCCGCGTGCAGGTGAGCGGCAGAAAATTGCGGGGCAATGCCCTGCCAGAGGGCGGCTTCGTCTGCAGGGAGGCGCAGGCTCGGCACAATGGCCTGACCGCTCTGGCGCAGTAAAAAGAGGTTGCGCAGATTGCCCGCAAGCTCACGCATGAAAAAGCCAATATCCACACCCTGCTGCAATATCTGCCCGCAGAGGTTTGCCACGGCGGCGCAATCCTGCCCTTGCAGGGCGGTAAACAGCTCTGCAAACAGTTCCTGCCCTGCGAGGCCGAGCACCTGCCGGGTGGCTGCAACGGTGAGTTCCTCGCCGCCAAGGGCGAGGGTCTGATCGAGCAGCGACATGCTGTCGCGCACGCTGCCCGCCGCCCTGCGAGCAATAAGCCGCACGGCCCCTTCTTCAAAGGCCGCGTTTTCCTTGCGTAGCACGGCGGTGAGGTGGGCAAAGAGCGCGTCTTCGCTCAGGTGGCGAAACACAAAATGCTGGCAGCGGCTCACAATGGTGATGGGGAATTTGTGCGCCTCGGTGGTGGCAAAGATAAAGACCACGCGTTCCGGCGGTTCTTCCAGCGTTTTCAGCAACGCGTTGAAGGCGTTGCGGGTGAGCATATGAGCTTCGTCAATGATGAAAATCTTGTAGCGGCCTTCCATGGGCGCGTAGCCGATGGTTTCACGCAGGGAGCGGGCGTCTTCCACACTGTTGTTGGAAGCGCCGTCGATTTCGGTCACGTCAACGTGAACGCCCTGGGTGATCTTGCGGCACTGCTCGCACTGGTTGCAGGGTTCCGGCCCCGGAGCGTGCTGGCAGTTGAGCGCCTTGGCAAAAATACGGGCAATGGTGGTTTTGCCCACGCCGCGAGTGCCGCTCAAAAGGTAGGCGGCTGCGGGCCTGTCTTCTGCCGCAGCACGGGAAAGGACGGCCTTGACCATGTCCTGTCCTGCTACCTGGGCGAAGTTTTGCGGCCTGTATCGTGCGGCGAGGGAAAGATGTTTCATGGCGCTCGTTGCCTTTGAAAGATGACCAACGGGCTGTCGGGCAGTCCCGGATTGCGCTATGCGCGAACCCGCAGGAAAGGCTGTTACCTGTTGTGTCCGTGTTGCGCCGGATTACGACGCAGGGCGGACTTGTTTACTCTTTGGTATCCGGCAGCCCCGCGAGGGCGGAGCTGCCGGATGCATATCTCTCTAAGCGGCGGCATTGCGGCCCGCCGTTTGTCTGCACTAAATGGTAAAGCGGTGCAGCCAGCCTTCGTATTTGGGATTTTCGCCCTTGACGATGGCAAAGTATTCTTTCTGCAGGTGCTTGGTCACCGGGCCAGCGTGCCCAACGCCGATCTGGCGGTGGTCAAGCTCGCGGATGGGGGTGATTTCAGCCGCGGTGCCGGTAAAGAACGCTTCATCAGCGATGTAGAATTCATCGCGGGTGAACTGCTGTTCTTCCACGGTGTAGCCGAGGTCTCTGGCAAGCTTCATGACGGAGTCGCGCGTGAGGCCGCCCAGAATGGACGTCCAGGGCGTGGTTTTGATCACGCCGTCGCGCACGATAAAGATGTTCTCGCCCGTGGCTTCGGAAACATAGCCGTTGGTGTCGAGCATCACGGCTTCGTCATAGCCGTCTTCCTTGGCTTCCACCTTGGCAAGGATGGAGTTGATGTAGTTGCCGGCGGCCTTGGCCTTGGACATGCTGGTATTCACATGGCTGCGGGCAAAGCTGCTGGTCTTGACGCGGATGCCCTTTTCAAGAGCTTCTGCGCCAAGATACGCGCCCCAGGCCCAGGCGGCGATGATGGTCTGCACCGGGTTGTTGCCGGGGTAGACGCCCATTTCGCCATGGCCCACGAAAGAAAGGGGGCGCACGTAACCTTCGGGCAGTTTATTGGCCTTGAGGGTCTCAATACAGGCGGCTACGAGCTGTTCAGCCGTGAAGGGTACTTCCAGGCGCATAATCTTAGCGGAGTTAATTAGGCGCTTGCAGTGGTCTTCCAGACGGAATACGGCAGAAGTGCCGTCGGCGCAGGCGTATGCGCGAATGCCTTCAAATACGGCGCTGCCGTAATGCAAGGCGTGGGTCAGCACATGAACCTGTGCTTGTTCAGAAGGGAGCATTTTTCCGTCAAACCAGATAAACTTTGCGTTCTGCATGGCTTTCCTCCGCAGTAGCCTGCTGTATAAGACGCGGGCGCGCCGGGGCAGTCCCGGCGGTTGCCGCAAGAGCAAAAATCTACTGAAAATGACCGCATATGGCAAGCAATTGCGCCAGTGGGAGAAAGAATATCCACAATTGCGGGTGCATGGAGCAGGCAAAGGGGATGCGCGGCGGGGCAGGGCCGGTAAGGCCGCCTGAAAACTGCCCAATAATAAGGGCTGGCCCTGCGGATGGCGATGCCGTATGTTCAGGGCCAGCAAACAAGTATTATGAGGCCGGAATTATGAGCGAAACATATGTGCTGGGCATTGACGCCGGGGGCACGCACACCGATGCCGTGCTGCTTGCCTGCGATGCCGCCGCAGAAGAACTGGCTCCGGGCGAAATTGGCGCAGAGGGACTTGGTGCCGAAGCTTTGCCCTCCGCCCGGTTGGTGGCCAGCGCCAAGGCGCGCACCCGTCACGACAATCTGCCCGCGTCTGTGCGCGAGGTGCTCGCCGCCCTGGCAACGGCTGCCCCTGGCTGCGATTTTGGCGCTATTTCACGCGTGACCCTTGGGGCGACCCTGGCCGTCAACGCCCTGGTGCAGGATCGCGCCGACCCTGTGGGGCTGGCCCTTTCCGCCGGGCCGGGGCTTGATCCGCATCGTTTTGCAATGGGCGCGCATGTCTGCGTTGTTCCCGGCGGGCTGGATCACCGGGGCGTGGAGGTCAGCCCCCTGCGCACTGCCTCCTTGCCTGCCGCTGTCAGGGAATGGGAGGCGGCGGGGGTTGCCGCCGTGGCCTGCGTGGGCAAATTTTCGCCGCGCAATGCCGTGCACGAACTGGCCATGAGCGAAGCCGTGCGGTCGGCTGTGCCGCAGATGTCCATAACCGTGGGGCACAGGCTCTCGGGGCGGCTCAACTTTCCCCGGCGCATGGCAACCGCCTATTTCAATGCCGCCGTGCAGCGCCTGCACAATGAATTTCTGGATGCCGTGGAGGCTGCCCTTGCCGAGGCTGGCATTACAGCCTCGGTGCGTCTGCTCAAGGCGGACGGCGGCGCGGTGCCGCTGACGCTTTCGCGGCGGGAGCCTGTGCAGTCCATACTTTCCGGCCCTGCGGCCAGCGTCATGGGCGTGCTCGCCCTGTGCGGCGGCAGCAAGGCCATGCGGCAGGGCTGCTCCCTGTTGCTCGATATGGGCGGCACAACAACAGATATGGCGCTCTTTGTGGACGGCTCCCCGGTGGTGGACAGGGACGGCATGCTGCTCAAGGGGCGGCGCACCCTTGTGCGCGCTCTGGCTTCGGTTTCCATCGGTGTGGGCGGCGATTCGCTGCTTGCGGTGGATACCGCGCCCGGCGCTGCGCGCCCGGTTCATGTCGGCCCCTTGCGCGAAGGCCCGGCCATGGCCTTTGGCGGTTCCCGTCCCACCCTGCTGGATGCCCTGAACGTATTGAATTTTGTCGCTGGCCCGGCTGGCGTGCTGGGCATCAATGGCGGGGATGCCGTGGCGGGCGATGTGAACGCATCCACGGCGGGCATTGCCGCACTGGCCGCAGAGCACGGCCTGTCCCCGGAATCTCTGGCCCAAATGGCCGCAGACGATGCCCTTGCACAGGTGGCCGCCGCCGCCCGTGCCCTGACTGATGGCATCAATGCCCGCCCCATTTACACCCTGGCGGCCCTCAAGGCAGTGTGCGAGGCGCGCCCGCAGCACGTGTGGCTGGTGGGCGGCCCTGCGGCCTGCGTTGCCCGGCGCATGTCCAAAGCCCTGAACATGCCCGTGGAAACACCGCCATACGCAGATGTCGCCAATGCCGTGGGCGCGGCCCTGACCCTGCCAACAGACGCGCTGGAACTCTATGCCGATACCGGGCGCTGCGTGCTGACAATCCCGGCGCTGGAATTGACCGAGCGCATTGGCAAGGGCTACAGCCTGAGCGAAGCCCGCCAGCGGGCCAGCGCCCTGCTGCGCGAAAGGCTGGAGGCGGCTGGCGTCAGCGGCGCGCGGGTGGAAGTGACCGAGGCGGACATCTTCGCCACGCTGGATGACGCGGGTTTTGGCAGCAAGGATATTCGTGTTGTTTGTCAGGTTGTTCCCGGTCTCTCCGCTTCCATGAAAATTATGTGAGCGGGTGCGCCGTGCGTGTCTTTTACCCTCCATCTGCGTCAAAATATTGCCCGGTGTCGGTCGAGTACCGTTATGTACACTCCCTCCACGGGCAATATTTTTCCTTGCCGGAGAACAAAATCCATCGCATGGCGCACCCGCTCACGAAAGTATGGGGTAGTGAAATTTCGCTGGAAAACAAGAATCAGCAACC
Source organism: Desulfovibrio desulfopostgatei (assembly GCF_053570645.1). Lineage (NCBI taxonomy): Bacteria > Pseudomonadati > Thermodesulfobacteriota > Desulfovibrionia > Desulfovibrionales > Desulfovibrionaceae > Desulfovibrio > Desulfovibrio desulfopostgatei. The sequence continues at coordinate 403,465 of NZ_JBRBQS010000002.1, forward strand.
ACTTGTTGCAGGAAAACACGTTGCTTTGCGCGGCGGATTGATATGAAAAGTCCTCAGGGATACACCATAGCACAGGCAACGGCATGTCATGTGCCCCTGCTGGCGGCTATTGAAGTAGCCGCTGCGGGGATTTTTCCTCCAGGCTCCATACCGGATCACATCCGTTCCGATTTCACGCCTGTGGACAAACTTCATGAAGCTGTTCAAAACGGCCTTCTCTGGGCGGCCCTTGACCATGCGGGCAATCCTGTGGGCTACGCCTATGTGCGGCTGATTGACCATGCCGCTCTGCTGGCCCAGATTGACGTGCACCCTGACCACATGCGCAAAGGCATAGGCGCGGCGCTCATTGGCCGGGTTGCAGAGGGCTTGCGGCAGCGCAGAATGCCCGCACTCTATTTGACAACATTTACCCACGTGCCCTGGAACGCGCCATTTTACGCCCGCTTGGGCTTCACTGCTCTGGAAGATGCGGACATGCCCCGGTTTCTCAAGGATATTCTTGAAGAAGAAAAGCGCTGCGGCCTGACCAACCGCATCGGCATGCGCCTGCCCCTCGCGGGGGAGGCCAACTAGATATGTTTGCCTCGGCAATATGGCTGGCACTTCCAGTCTGTGCCATTCACATTATTACCACCAGTCAGCTACACCATGCAGATAGTTCTTTTTGAGCCGGAAATCCCCCCCAATACAGGCAATATCGCCCGGCTGTGCGCCGCCACGGATACCACCCTGAACCTCATTGAGCCTCTGGGCTTCAAGCTTGAAGACCGCTACCTCAAGCGCGCAGGGCTGGATTACTGGCCCAACGTGCGGCTGCGCGTCTGGCCCGACTGGGCCGCCTTTGCGGCGCAGGGGCAGCAGGGTGCGCGCCTTGTGCTGACCTCGGCCAAGAAAGGGCAGGTCAGCGCCCCGGCCCACCAGTTTGCCTTTGAGCCGGAGGATTGCCTTGTATTCGGGCCGGAAACGCGCGGCCTGCCGCAGGAAATTCTGGCGCTTTCGCCCCACCGTATCCGCATTCCCATGCTGGAGGGTCGCGTGCGCAGCCTCAACCTTTCCACCTCGGCGGGAATTGTGCTGTATATGGCCCTGGCCCGCACCGGCCTTATGGAGAATTGGGCGTGAGTCTGGCGCAGCTATTCCCCTATTCCGTGTGGGAATGCTGGTGGCTTGCCCCTCTGGCCCTGATTTTTGATCTCTGGCTGGGCGATCCTGACCTGCCGTGGAGGCACCCTGTCTGCGTGGTGGGCAAGCTGCTGGACTGGCTGGAAGCCCCGGCGCGGCGCGTTATGCGCAAGAACGGGCCGGATGCCGAACGTCAGCGCGGGCGTTTTGCCGGGGGTGTTGCGCTGGCAGTGCTTGTGGGGCTGACAGGTGTTGCGGCATGGGGGCTGGTTTCCTTGCCGGTGCTTGGGCCACTGCTGGCCCTGTATCTGGCCTGGGCCGGGCTTGCTCTGGGCAGCTTGCTGCGCACCGGGCAGGAAGTGCTGCGCCGGGTCGAACACTATGACGAGCCGCAAGCGCGCGAAGCGCTTTCGTGGCTGGTCAGCCGGGATACATCCAGCATGGATCGCCCCCTCATGCGCAAAACCCTGGCCGATACGCTTTCTGAAAATCTCACGGACGCCTTTATGGCTCCTTTTTTCTGGCTGCTCGTGGGCGGGCCCGTGGCCATGTGGTGCTACAAGGCCGTGAGCACCACTGATTCCATGTGGGGCTACCTGACCGAAAAGTGGCGCTGGCTGGGCTGGGCCGGGGCGCGCGGCGATGATGCGCTGGCCTACCTTCCTGCCCGTTTATCGGCCTGTGCGGCCTGCCTTGCGGACAGATGCGTAGCCATCTGTGAACGTCATCTGCGGTTTTTGCCCGGTCGGCTGCGGCCCGTGCGCGTGTGGCAAGGCCGCTGGCCCGGTTTTCGGGTTGTGGCCCGACAGGCCGTAGGTATGCCAAGCCCCAATTCCGGCTGGTCCATGACAGTCTGCGCATGGCTGTGCGGCGCGCGCATGGGCGGGCCGTCCGTGTACTTCGGCACGCTGACGCCAAAACCCTGGCTCGGGCCGGAACAGGACGAGGCCGCGCCCTGGGATCGCAAGCGCTTGCTGGCGCTTTGTGAACTCTTGCGCTATAGCGCCTTGTGTGGGGGTCTGACGCTCTGGCTGTGCTTCATGGTGGTCAGTCTGCCTAATTTTTGAGGAAGATATGTTGTTAATAGTGCTGGGTGCTGTATGCCTGCTGGTGGGTATTCTGGTTGGGCTTACGGGCGTGGGCGGTATTCTTGTCCCTCCGGGGTTGATCCTGCTGAGCGGGCTTGAGCCGCACGAGGCCATGGGGACGGCGCTGGCGTCCTTTTTGCCCATTGGGCTGGTGGGAACCGTCATGTATCGCCGTTTGGGCCATGTGGACTGGTCGCGGGCCACGCCCTTTATGATCGGCGGCCTCGCGGCTCTGCCTGGGGCCGTGCTCAACGCCAGCATCAACGCAAAGCCGCTGGTGATTTTGCTGGCGGGCATCATCCTGTTTGCAGGCTTTTGCGTATTGCGCCCCCCCAAGGCTGGCGGCAGCGTTTTTTGGCAGAGCAGGGCGGGGTTTTTCTTCATCGGGGCGAGCACGGGCTTTCTGGCGGGCATGACTGGCGCTGGCGGCCCGGTGCTGACCATCCCGTGGATGATAGCCGCTGGGGTTGCCCCCATGACGGCTGTGGGCCTTGCCATGCCGTATCAGGTGGTTACAGCCCTGTTTGGCACGGTGGGCAATATAGCTGACGGGCATGTGGATTTTGCCCTGCTGCCGATAATATGCATTCTTGAAGTCGCAGGGTTTGCTGGCGGCGTGGTTCTGGCAAAACGCACGCCCACAGGCATGCTGCGCACCCTCATTGGCGGCGTGTGCTGTTTGCTGGGCCTGTTCCTGCTGGTGCGGGAGCTGGAGCAGTATTTTTTGAATTGATGGAATGGATTTGTCCAAAGCAGGCTTGGGCGGGCTTTGACCGCCACAAGGCGAGTGCCCCGGACGTTGATTATTTTACATGGGCAGACTTGATCCGGGCAGCCCCTCTTGCCGCAAGGCAAGTGTGCCGTCCATTGCATTCCCCGAGGGGGCCGCATGAATATCGCCGCGCTTTTTATCCGCCGCCCTGTGGCCACTGTGCTGATAATGCTGGGCATGCTGTTTTTTGGCGTGTCGGGGTATCGCAACCTGCCCGTAAACCAGTTGCCCACCGTGGATTTTCCCACCATTCAGGTGCAGGCCGAACTTGCCGGGGCCGATCCGGAAACCATGGCCTCATCCGTGGCTACGCCGCTGGAAAAAGAATTTTTCACCATTGCGGGCATCGACTCCATTTCATCTGTCAATTCTACGGGCCGCACACGCATCACCATCCAGTTTGCCCTTGACCGCAATATCGATGCGGCGGCTCTGGACGTGCAGTCGGCCATCGGCCTTGCCCAGCGTCGTTTGCCCTCCAACATGACCGTGCCGCCGAGCTTCCGCAAGGTGAACCCCGCGGATCTGCCCATCCTGCAACTGCGCGTATCATCTGCCACCTTGCCGCTCTATGTGCTCAATGAATACGCGGATACGCTCATAGGCCAGCGCCTTTCCATGGTGGACGGCGTGGCTCAGGTGGTCATTTACGGGCAGAAGCAGTACGCAGTGCGCGTGCAGCTGAATCCGGACGAGCTGGCCACGCGAGGCCTTGGCATTGACGAGGTGGCCGAGGCTGTTGCCGCAGCCAACAGCATGCTGCCCACAGGCTCGCTGGAAGGGTCGCATCGGGCTGATTCCATCAAATCTTCGGGCCAGCTTATGAACGCCCGCGCCTTCAGCGACGCGGTGGTGGCCTACCGCAACGGCGCGCCCGTGCGCCTGCGCGATCTGGGCGAAGTGGTGGACAGCTTCAAGCAGGACAAACAGCTTACCTGGAGCAACGGCGGCGCGCCCAGCATCATGCTGGCCGTGGAGCGCCAGCCCAGCACCAATACAGTGCAGGTGGTGGATTCCATCCGCGCCCTGCTGCCCGCGCTGGAAAAACAATTGCCGCCCTCCGCCAAGGTGGAGGTTTTTTACGACCGCTCCGAGTCCATTCGCGAATCTGTGGCAGACGTAAAATTCACTCTGGTGCTCACGGTATTTCTGGTGGTGCTGGTCATATTTATCTTTTTGCGCAACCTGCCCGCCACCATCATTCCCAGCCTTGCCCTGCCCATGTCGGTTATTTCGACCTTTGCCGTCATGTCTGTGCTGGGCTACAGCCTGGACAACCTCTCGCTCATGGCTCTGACTCTTGCCGTGGGCTTTGTGGTGGACGATGCCATCGTCATGCTTGAAAACATCGTGCGCCATCAGGAGATGGGCAAGGATCCGCAGACAGCGGCCTTTGACGGCTCGGCGGAGATCGGCTTCACCATTGTTTCCATGACGCTCTCGCTGGCGGCGGTGTTCATTCCCGTGCTGTTCATGGGCGGCATTGTGGGGCGGCTGTTCCGCGAATTCGCGGTGGTGATCATTGCCGCGATTCTGAGCTCCGGCGTGGTTTCACTCACGCTCACTCCCATGCTCTGCGCTTATTTTTTGAAGGCTCAGGGGCGGAACATGGCCGGGCACAAGCCTGCCGTGAGCGGGCTGTACGGCGCGCTCGAACGATGTTTTGACCGCTTGGCCGACCTGTACGCCCGCTCGCTGGATGTGGCGTTGCGCCATCGGCGCATTACCCTGTTGGCCTCGTTTGGCCTGTTGGCCCTGACAGTATGGCTGGGCATGGTCATTCCCAAGGGTTTTTTGCCTACGGAAGACATGGGCCTGTTGCAGGCCAGTACCGAGGCGGAGCAGGGCGTGTCCTTTGAGGGCATGGTGCGGGCGCAGCACAGCCTTGACCCAATGCTGGAATCATCCACCCATGTGGCGGCCTACAACTCCATTGTGGGCATTGTGGGCGGCAGCCAGAGCATGAACAACGGCATCCTGCTCATGCGGCTGGCGGAGCACGACAAACGCCCCGGCATTGAGGCCGTGGCCCAGAAGCTGCGCAAGGATCTCAACACCTCGCCTTCCATGCGCGTATTTGTGCGTGTGCCGCCCACCATCAGCATTGGCGGCCGCGCCTCCAAGGCCCTGTATCAATACACGCTGTTTGGGCCGGATATGGGTTCGCTTTTTGAAAGCGCCCAACGCATCGAGGATGCCCTGCGCAAGTTGCCGGAATTGCAGGACGTCAACAGCGACCTGCAACTCAAGAATCCTGAACTGCGCGTGACCATTGACCGCAACCGCGCCGCAGCTCTGGGCGTGACCCCGCAGCAGATAGAGCTGGCCCTGCAGTCGGCCTACGGTTCGCGCGAGGTTTCGACAATTTACGCGCCTACGGATGACTATTCGGTCTTTGTGGAATTGCAAAAGCCCTTCCAGAAAGACCGCTCGGCCCTTTCGCGGCTTTATGTGCGCTCCAAGAGCGGCGATCTTGTACCGCTGGATACTCTTGCCAAACTTTCCACCGGTGTTGGCCCCATCGCGGTCAACCACAACGGGCAGTTCCCGTCCGTGACCATCTCGTACAACCTGCGCCCCGGTATTTCGCTCAGTCAGGGCGTAGGCGCGGTGGAGGCGGCGGCGCGCCCGCTGCTGCCCGATACGGTGACCGCCGAATCGCAGGGCACTGCGCAGGCCTTTCAGAGTTCGCTCAAAGGTATGGGCTGGCTGCTTGTGCTGGCCATTGTGGTCATTTATCTTGTGCTGGGCATTTTGTATGAAAGCTTTATCCACCCGTTCACCATTCTTTCCGGCTTGCCGTCGGCGGGCTTTGGCGCGCTGGCGACCCTGTGGCTGTTCGGCATGGAGCTTGATCTGTACGGCTTTGTGGGCATCATCATGCTGCTTGGCATCGTAAAGAAAAATGCCATCATGATGCTCGATTTCGCACTGGAAGCGCAGAAGAATGATCCGTCCCTTGATCCGCTGGCAGCCATTACCCAGGGCTGTCATGTGCGCTTTCGGCCTATCATGATGACCACCGTGGCCGCGCTCATGGGCGCGCTGCCCATTGCCGTGGGCATCGGCGCGGGGGCCGATGCCCGCCGTGCGCTGGGTCTGGCTGTGGTGGGCGGGCTGTGCTTTTCGCAGTTGGTCACGCTCTACATCACGCCAGTGTACTACTATTATATGGAAAAACTCTCCCGCAGGCTGGGACGCCTCTGGGGCGGACGTTTCAAGCAGAACCGGCAGGAACATGCGGAGAAAGGGCAAGCCTTTCCTCCTTCGCACTGATCCGGCCCTGGAGAACCTATGAGTATGCAGAATTCCCCTTTTTCATCCATGCCCGCGGATTCCGGCGGGGAGCCTGTGTGCAGGCGCTGCGGCACCTGTTGCCTGCTGGGCGGGCCGACCCTGATGCTGAGCGACGCCGCATTGCTGGTTTCCGGCACGTTGACCCTCGAAGCCCTGGTGTGCCTGCGTGCCGGGGAGTGGGCGCGGGATGACTCGCGCAAGGCATTGCGGCCGCTGGAAGGGGAACGTCTCAAGATTGCCGGGCCCGGCGGCAGGGTGCACCCCTGGCGCTGCCGTTATTACCGCGAAGGCGCGGGCTGCGGCATCTATGAACAGCGCCCGGCCCAGTGCACGGCCCTGTTCTGCATGGACACCGGGCCGCTGGAGGCCCTGCTTGCCAAGGGGTCGCACCTTGGGCGGTATGCGGCTCTGAACGCGCTGGCCGACGGGATCCCCGGATTTTCAACTCTGAGTGCTGCCAGCAGGGCCTTGCTGCCTGACCTTGTGAGCGCGCATGAAGAGCAGGTTTCTGTGCGGGCGGTGCTTGAACTGGCCGACAGACTGGGATTTTTTCCGCAGCAGGGGCAAGGCCTGACGGTGGAGCGTTATGCGGAGCAAGGCCCGCTGGAGGGCAGCGAGCGGGAAGCCGCCGTGGCGGAACTGGGCGAAGCCGCCCGCACGGATGCTGCTTTTCGCGAGCTTTGCGTGGAGCGCGCTGGCGTACCCCGCGCCATGCTACCCTTTTTGTTCGGCAGGTCGGTCAAGGATCTGCTGGCAGAGGTTGGCCTCAAGCCTGTTTCGGGCAGTTAGCCCAAGGCGCGGGCGATTTGTCTCTGCGGGGGCGGCACTGAACCTTTTGCGGGCAGAAAGGCGCTGTGTGTTTGACCCTCCTGCGGTTGACAGAACAGGCCTCCGTACCTAACCTTTGATGAAAGTAAAAAAAATCACGCCCCCCGGCGGGCAATGAAGGAAGCAACATGCCATTGTGCAGCATTGAAGAGGCCATTGCCGACATCCGGCAGGGCAAAATGATTATTCTGGTAGATGACGAAGGCCGCGAAAACGAAGGCGACCTCACCATGGCAGCCGAGCATGTGACTCCGGAAGCTATCAATTTCATGGCCAAGTTCGGCAGGGGGCTCATCTGCCTGCCTATGGCTCCCGAGATCATTGATCGCTTGCAACTGCCCCTGATGACCCAGCGCAACGGTTCGCGCTTTGGCACCAACTTCACCATCTCCATTGAAGCCCGCGACGGCGTGACCACGGGCATTTCCGCCGCCGACCGCGCCACGACCATCCTGGCTGCCGTGGCAGACAATGTGCGGCCTGACGATATCGTCACCCCCGGGCATATCTTCCCCCTGCGGGCCAAGGTTGGCGGTGTGCTTTCGCGCGCCGGGCAGACCGAAGGCGGCGTTGACCTTTCCCGTCTGGCCGGTCTCAAGCCTGCGTCCGTCATCTGCGAGATCATGCGCGACGACGGCACCATGGCGCGCATGCCCGACCTTGAAATTTTTGCCGAAGAGCACGGCCTGAAGATTGCCGCGGTCAAGGATCTCATCCGCTACCGCCTTGACCGGGGTCAGGTTTCGGTGCGCCGGGTGGCGCAGGCCCATTTGCCCACGCGCTTTGGCGACTTCTCTGTCATTGCCTATGAAAGCGAAAACGAACCCGGCACGCATCTGGCACTTGTAAAGGGTGACCTTTCCACGCCGGAACCGGTGCTGACCCGTATTCACAGCGAATGCCTCACGGGTGATGCCCTTGGATCACTGCGCTGCGACTGCGGCGGCCAGCTGGGCGCTGCCCTGCGCCAGATCGAAAAAGAAGGGCGCGGCGCGCTGCTCTATATGCGTCAGGAAGGGCGTGGTATCGGCCTTGCCAACAAGATCAAGGCGTATGCCTTGCAGGATGAGGGCTACGATACGGTCGAAGCCAACCGCAAGCTGGGCTTCCCCCCGGATTTGCGCGACTACGGCACCGGCGCGCAGATGCTGGTTGACCTGGGAATCCACAAGATCCGCTTGCTGACCAATAACCCCAAGAAGATTGTGGGACTTTCCGGTTACGGCATAGAGATTGTGGAGCGGGTGCCCATTGAAATGGAAGCCTGCCCGGAGAATGAAAACTATTTGCGTACCAAGAAAGAAAAGATGGCGCACATGCTTTCATGCTCGTGCCTCCATTAGACCTGTTGCGCCGCCCCTTGGGGCGGCGCTTGTTTTTTTGCGGGGATTGAAGCCACAGGCGCGCCGTTGCGCCGCCGTTCTTGAAAAGTTGCAAAACAGGGAGCGACGCTATGGGCTTGGGTGAAATGCTGAAAACCCAGTTGGGTTTGCTGTGGAAGTTTCTCGGATTTTTTCAGCCTCCGGTGTTGTGTTTTTTGCACGCCCTGGTGGTCTGCCTGATACTGGTGCAGGTGCTGACGCAACTTTTTGGCCTTGGCGCCGTCCACATGATTCTGGGCCTTGTGCTGTGCGTGCTGGGATTTGGCCTTGTGGCATGCGGGCTTGGCATGCGTGGGCCGCGTCACTATTTTCCCTATCTGTGGGGCGACATGGCGCAACTTGCCAGTGACGTTGCGGCCATACGCAGCGGCAAGCTTATTATCGCGCCGCGCCCCAAGGGGCTTGCCTGTGTTGTGCAGGGCCTCGGCATGGGAGCCTTGAGTATGACCCTGCTCACTGGCCTGTGGTGGTTCCGCTCGTGGCAGATGGGTGATGCGTCGCACACAGCAGCTAGCCTGCACAGCGTATTTGTATGGCTTTTGATGGCCTATGCCGTTGGACATGGCGGCATGGCTCTGGGGCATTTTTTCTTCTGGAAGCAAGCCGCTGCAAAGAAGCCCCGGGCAAGCTAACCCAATTGGCCCATCCGGGCATATCCGCTGGTATCTGCCGTTGACGGCAGCTGTTGGCAGCGTTAATTTTTTTGTGGCGGCGCGCGCTGCGCCGCCACATCCTCACAAGCTCCTGATTCCGGCATTCCCGCCTGTCTGGGCCATCTTTTTCACATTTTCTCACTGGTCGCGTTTTGCGATGCCGTTGCTGAACATGGAATATTTTTTCATGGCAGCCGCAGAATTTTTTTTATGTGTTCCTTCCAGCCAGAGTGTTGGGAACATTGTGGGCACTGCGTCTTCACAATACCGCGCATAATGCTTAACTGTTTAAAACGATTTGAATTGCAATGATGCATATCGCATTGCCCAGGTATCGGTGCAACGACAGTGGGGAAACTTTTGGCGATAATGTCAGACTGTGATACCAAAGTTTTTTGGCTTGTGCCCTTTGCAAACTTGTCAAACAACGCTATACGTCTTCATTCTCGTAAAAAAGTTGACCGGCTGTTCAAACAACCGTATGGGAATCCAAATCTGTCAGGCCCGCGCAAGGGGCGCGAGGTCTGTGCCTTACCATAAAGACGTTCATGACGGACTTTTAAGGAGGCCTTATGGCAAGCCAGGCGTTGATTAAGGATTTTGAAGACATGATCGGCAAGGAAAACGTGTTCAGTTCCGAAGCCGACCGCATGAGCTATTCGTATGATTCTGCGGTGTTGCCGCCGGTCATGCCTTCTTTGGTGGTGCGCCCCACTACCAAGGAACAGCTCGGCCAGTGTGTGAAAAAATTGTATGACAATGGTATCCCCATGACCGTGCGCGGCGCGGGAACCAACCTTTCCGGCGGCACCATCCCGGACAAGTCCGAAACTGTGGTCATTCTGACCACCGGCCTTAACCGCATCATTGAAATCAATTCTGACGACCTCTACGCTGTGGTGGAACCGGGCGTCATTACTGCTGAATTTGCGGCTACGGTTGCCAAGAAAAATCTTTTTTACCCCCCCGATCCGGGTTCCCAGGCTGTGTCCACCCTCGCGGGCAACATTGCTGAAAACGCTGGCGGCCTGCGCGGCCTCAAGTACGGCGTTACCAAGGATTACCTCATGGGCATCGAATTTTTCGACGCCACGGGCGAAGTGGTCAAGTCCGGTTCGCGCACGGTCAAGTGCGTTACCGGTTACAACCTTGCCGGCATGATGGTGCAGTCTGAAGGCACGCTGGGCGTTATTTCTGAAGCCATCCTCAAGCTCGTGCCGCCGCCCAAGGCCTCCAAGGCCCTGATGGCCGTGTTCTCTGACGTGCAGGACGCCGCTGACGCTGTGGCGGGCATCATCGCCGCCCACGTTGTGCCCTGTACTCTCGAATTCCTCGACAACAACACCATCGTGCGCGTGGACGACTTCACCAAGGCTGGTCTGCCGCGCGAGGCTGGCGCCATCCTGCTCATCGAAGTGGACGGCCACCCTGCCCAGGTTGCTGACGATGCCGAAGCCGTTGAAAAGGTGCTGAAGGCCAACCACGCCACTGCCGTGCACGTGCCCAAGGACGCCGCCGAAAAGTTCAAGCTGTGGGAAGCCCGCCGCATGGCCCTGCCCGTGCTGGCCCGCGCCCGGCCCACCACCGTGCTTGAAGACGCCACCGTGCCGCGTTCCCAGATCCCCGCCATGGTCAAGGCCGTCAACGACATCGCGGCCAAGTACCGCCTTGAAGTGGGCACCTTTGGTCACGCTGGCGACGGCAACCTGCATCCCACCTTCCTGTGCGACAAGCGCGACGCCGACGAATTCAAGCGCGTGGAAGAAGCCATCGACGAAATGTTCGATACGGCTATCAAGCTGAAGGGTACGCTCTCCGGCGAACACGGCATAGGCACCGCCAAGTCCAAGTGGATGGAAAAGGAAACCTCACGCGGCACCATTCTGTTCTCGCAGCGGCTGCGCCGGGCTCTTGACCCCAAGGGACTGCTTAACTCCACCAAGCTGGTGGGCATCTAGGCAGTTCGCTCCGGCATTGCAGAGGCGGGGTCTTTTGGCCCCCGTCTTTTCCGGGGGCTGCCCGCCCAGTGCGGGCGCTACCGGGCAAGAGCAAAAATTCAACCGCTCCAGGAGCGTTTCATGAGTACTATGCACGAACTGGCCCAGCGCCTTATGGCCCTGGACGACAGGATCACTGCCTGCATGAAATGCGGCATGTGCCAGGCCGTGTGCCCCATGTTCGGCGCCACCGGTATGGAAGCCGACGTGGCTCGCGGCAAGCTGGCCCTTATTGACAACCTGGCCCATGAGATGATTCAGGACCCTGCGGCTGTGGCCGAAAAACTGGGCCGCTGCCTTTTGTGCGGTTCCTGCCAGGCGTCCTGCCCGCCCGGCGTCCAGATTATGGACGTCTTCATGGAAGCCCGTGAAATCGTAAACGAGTTCATCGGCCTGCACCCGGTCAAGAAGATGATCTTCCGTTCGCTTCTGACCAAGCCTGGCCTCTTCAACTTCGCCATGCGCGTTGGCGCGCCCATGCAGGGCCTTATCTTTGGCTCGAGCAACGACGCGCAGGGTACCGTGTGCGCGCCTCTGCTCAACTTCATGCTGGGCGACCGCCACATCCACCCCCTGGCAAAAACGCCTCTGCACGCCCGTTACGGCGCGCTTGACGAACCCCGCCGCGCTGGCGGGCTCAAGGTGGCGTTCTTCCCCGGCTGCGTGGGTGACAAAATGTACACCGATATGGCAGAAGCCTGCCTGAAGGTGCTGCGTTATCACAACGTGGCCGTGTTCATGCCCAAAAATCTCACCTGCTGTGGCATTCCGGCGCTTTCGTCCGGTGATGCCAAGGGCATGGTGGAGCAGATGCGCGTGAACGTGGAAGCCCTCAAAAACGGCGACTTCGACTATATTCTCAGCCCCTGCGGTTCCTGCACCTCCACGGTCAAGGAACTGTGGCCCCGCTACGCGCATCGTCTGGGTTCTGCCGAAAAACGCAAGATTGAAGAACTGGCCGCCAAGGCCATGGACATCAATGCCTTCCTGGTGGATGTGCTCAAGGTGCAGCCCGCCGAGCAGGCTCAGGAAAACGCCGTCAGCGTGACCTACCACGATTCTTGCCACCTCAAGAAGTCGCTTGGCGTTGTCAGCCAGCCCCGTTCCGTTGTTGCGGCCAACCCGGCCTACAAGATCACGGAAATGGCCGAAGCTGACCGCTGCTGCGGCTGCGGCGGATCGTTCAACCTCTTCCACTACGATTATTCGCGCAAGATCGGCCAGCGCAAGCGCAACAATGTGGTAGCTTCCGGAGCCAAGATTGTGGCCGCCGGTTGCCCTGCCTGCATGATGCAGCTTGAGGACGTGCTTTCGCACAACCATGACTCCGTGCGCGTCAAGCACACAGTGGAGTTGTACGCTGAAAGCCTGAAGTAACATGCGAGCGCGGCGGGGGACTGTGGTTCCTCCGCCGCGTTTATCAACCCGGCGGTTATTCTGCCAGAATGCCCATCTGAAGAAGAGCCGTGGGGGTTTGTTTCGGAAGCTATGGGCGTGTTACGCCGTTCGCAGGAATATGAGCGCAAACAATGGCAGCGGGTGAATCCGGCCCTCTGCACACTATTTTTCGCGGCGAAGCTGCATGGTTCAAGAACCCGGCGTGTTTTGAAAAAGGAGTTGTTTATGACACATCAGGAATTGGTAGAAGCCTTTTCCGCCAAGGCTGCGGCTGTTAACGCCGTAGTGCAGGAAGTGCCCAACATGGCAGCCGCCTTGCAGTATGTTGTGGACGTTTGCGCCAACAAGGCTCCCGCAGAGCTTTTGGCTGACGAACCCGGCACGGAACAAGGCCCCCTTGGCCCCAATAAGGTTCCCACGCGCGTACAGCGTGTGGTGGCAGCGCCGCAGCTTGGCGACGCCGATTTTGCCGCGCTGGCAGCTGCCTGTGAAGAAAAAGGTTTTTTGTGCATCCGCGAAGGGCTGCGCAACTATCTTGCCGGTATTGACGTGGGCGTCTCCACTGCCGAACTTGGCGTTGCCGCCAGCGGCACCTGCCTGCTCAATACCGACAACGAAGACGTGCGCCTTACGGGCATGATCTCGGAAGTTTCCGTGCTGATGCTGCGCAAGTCCACCATCTACCCCGATCTGCCCTCCATAGCCCAGTTGCTGCGCGAGCGCATGAACGAAGGTACTGCCACGTACACCACACTGGTGACTGGCCCCAGCCGTACCGCCGACATTGAGCGCGTGGCTGCCGTGGGCGTGCATGGGCCGCTGGAACTGCATATCATTCTGCTGGAGGACTAACCCATGCATGACGCCCTCAAGAGCTCATCGGGATATCATAAGGAACTGGACGAAGCCCTGAACGACGAATTTCTGCGTCGCACCCTTGATACCTTTGCCGTGGCCTACCGCGCCAACCGCGAAGCCGTGTTCAAGGAAGTGGACGAGAAAGCGCTGATCAAGCAGATCGCCGACGCCAAGGACTACGCCTGTCAGCACATGGACGAACTGTACGCTCAGTTCAAGGCCGAAGCTGAAAAGCGCGGCGTGCACGTGCACCGTGCCGCCACCGCTGCCGAAGCCAACGACATGATCGTTCGCATCGCCAAAGAAAACAAAGTGAAGAAGGTGGTCAAGTCCAAGTCCATGACCGCCGAAGAAATCGGCCTGAACACCGCGCTGGAAGGCAACGGCCTGATCGTGGACGAAACCGACCTTGGCGAATGGATCATCCAGCTGCGCCACGAAGGTCCTTCGCACATGGTTATGCCCGCCATCCACCTTTCGCGTTATCAGGTGGCGGACGACTTCACCAAGGCCACCGGCGTCAAGCAGGATTCTGACGTGCAGCGTCTGGTCAAGGTGGCCCGCGTGCAGTTGCGCCGCAAGTTCATCGCCGCCGATATGGGCGTGAGCGGCTGTAACTTTGCCGTGGCCGAAAACGGCGCGATCTCTACCGTGACCAACGAAGGCAACGCCCGCATGGTTACGACCCTGCCGCGTGTGCATGTTGCCATTGCCGGTCTGGACAAGCTCGTTGCCAAGCTGGACGATGCTCTGGTGGCCCTTCAGGTGCTGCCCCGCAACGCCACCGCCCAGCGCCTTACCTCCTATGTTACCTGGATGTGCGGCGCAGGCCCCTGCGCAGCCAATGCCGACGACAAAAAGATTCTGCACGTTATCTTTCTTGATAACGGCCGTACCGAAATCGCCAAGGATCCCCTCTTCTCGCAGGTGTTCCGCTGCGTGCGCTGCGGCGCTTGCGCCAACGTCTGCCCCGTGTACCGCCTCGTGGGCGGCCACAAGATGGGCTACATCTACATTGGCGCCATCGGCCTGATCCTTACCTACTTCTTCCACGGCAAGGATCGCGCCCGTATTCTCAGCCAGAACTGCATGGGCTGCGAATCGTGCGCCAATGTGTGCGCTGGCGGCATCGACCTGCCGCGTCTTATCCGCGAAGTGCGCTCGCGCCTCAACGTGGAACAGGGCGCGCCCATTGAAGCCAACCTGCTTTCCGCTGTGATGAAGAACCGCAAGCTGTTCCACAAGCTGCTCAAGTTCGCCAGCTTCGCCCAGAAGCCCTTCACACGCGGGGCGCAGTTCCAGCGCCATCTGCCTGCCGTCTTCCTTGGCAAGCACAACTTCAAGGCTCTGCCCGCCATTGCCAACAAGTCCTTCCGCGACCGTTGGCCCGAACTGGCCCCCAAGGTGCAGAACCCCACCTTCCGCGTGGCCATCTTCAGCGGTTGCGCCCAGGACTTCATCTACCCCGAAGAACTGGAAGCCTGCGTGAAGATTCTGGCCGCCAAAAACGTGGCCGTGGACTTTCCCATGGAACAGTCCTGCTGCGGCCTGCCCCTCGAAATGATGGGCCAGCGCAAAACCTCCATGGACGTGGCCAAGCAGAATATTGCGGCCTTCCGTGGCGGCAACTACGACTACATCATCACGCTGTGCGCCAGCTGCGCCGGTCATCTCAAGCACCACTACCCTGAAATCCTGGATCAGGATTTCTCCACGGTGGAAGCTCAGGCCTTTGCGGCCAAGATCATCGACTTCAGCTCCTTCGTACATGACGTGCTGGGCCTCAAGGCCGAGGACTTCAACAAGTCCGCGCAGAAGGTCACCTACCATGCCTCGTGCCACCTGTGCCGCGGCCTGGGCGTCAAAAAGGCCCCCCGCGATCTCATTGGCGATGCGGCTGAATACGTGCCTTGCGAGGAAGAAGAAGTGTGCTGCGGCTTTGGCGGCAGCTACTCTGTGAAGTTCCCCGAAATCTCGGCCCAGCTGCTGGACAAGAAGATCGCCAATATGAAGGCCACCGGCGCTGACCGCCTGGTGGTGGACTGCCCCGGCTGCGTCATGCAGATCCGTGGCGGTGCTGAAAAGCAGGGCCTCAAGATAAAGGTCGATCATATTGCCGAACTTCTGGCTGAAAATCTGAAAAAATAATCCAACGAAACATCTTCCTGCGGGTGGAGAGCTGAGGCTCTTCATCCGCAGGAAAGTTGAGGGATGGTTTCGGCTCTCCACTGTGGGGAGGGCCGAAACCTGGTCTGTCCCCTTGCGCTTGGGGACGGAAAAACTCTGGCTGAAACCCCGTAAAGCAATGCGGCAGCATTGCGTTAACATCATCCTGCCAGGCGGCGAGGTGTAAAACTGGGCAGTGTGTGCTGAGAATGGGAGCATCTCACTGCTTCACAAATGCGGAGGCATTATGTCTATTGGAATGTTGGCCCTTTTAGCTATTATCCCCATCCTTGTTGCACTCATTTTTATGGTTGGCCTGCGGTGGCCAGCGACCCGAGCCATGCCTCTGGCCTGGCTGGTCTGCGTCATCTGCGGACTTGTGGGTTGGAAGCTATCTCCCTCCTATCTGCTTGCTCTGTCGCTCCAGGGCGTTGTCGTTGCCATTGGCGTTCTGATTATTGTTTTTGGCGCAATTCTTATTCTTTATACTCTTGAAGAAAGCGGCGGCATGGAAACCATCCAGTGCGGCATGCAGGGCGTCAGCCGTGACCGCCGTCTGCAAGCCATCATTATTGGCTTCATGTTTGGAGCCTTTATTGAAGGCGCTGCCGGCTTTGGCACTCCTGCCGCTCTTGCCGCGCCCCTGCTGCTTGCTCTGGGCTTTCCGGCCATGGCCGCAGCCGTGGTCTGCCTGGTGTTCAACTCCGTGCCAGTTACCTTTGGCGCAGTGGGCACGCCTGTTATCGTTGGTTTCAGCTTTCTTAAAAATCTTGTGGCGGAATCCGTTGCCGCCAACCCCAATTTGCCCTTCCAGAATTATGACGGGTTTGGTGCGGCTGTAGGCCAGTGGGCGACCTTTATGCATGCCCCCATGGCAATTATCCTGACCATTTTCATGCTGGGCTTCATGACCCGCTTTTTTGGCAAGGAAAAGTCCTGGTCTGTTGGCTTTGCCGCCTGGAAGTACTGCGTTTTTGCGGGTGTTTGCTTCCTTGTGCCGTACCTTGCCTGCGCGTGGTTGCTTGGCCCTGAATTCCCCGCTCTGCTTGCTGGCCTGCTTGGTCTCGGCGTTGTGGTGTGGGGTACCAAAAAGGGATTTTGCGTTCCCAAGACGGTGTGGGAATTTGCCCCGCATACAGAATGGGACAAAAGCTGGACTGGCTCCGTGCCCCCCAGCACCAAGACAGAATTCCGTGCGCACATGACCCAGCTCCAGGCATGGTTGCCCTATGTGCTGATCTGCATCCTGCTGGTGCTTTCGCGCATTCCTTCGCTGGGGCTCAAGGCTTGGCTGCTGAGTTTCAAGCTGAACTTTGTTGATATCCTGGGATTCAAGGGCGTAAACGCTTCCATTGATTATCTGTATCTGCCCGGCACGTTCTTTATCGTGGTGTCGCTCATGACGATCACCTTGCACAAGATGCCCAAGGCCGCGGTTTCCCGAGCCTGGGGCGAAAGCCTGCGCAAGATGAAGTCCCCCACCATTGCCCTGATCTTTGCCGTGGCGCTGGTGTCCATCTTCCGTGGTTCTGCGACAAACCCCATTGATGTGCCCTCCATGCCTTTGGCTCTGGCTCAGGCAGTGGCCGCGGTGGCTGGTTCTGTGTGGCCTGTTCTGGCTGCCTTTGTGGGTGGTCTTGGTGCCTTTATCACTGGCTCCAACACGGTTTCTGACCTTATGTTTGCTGAATTCCAGTGGAACATGGCTCAGGCCCTGCACCTGCCCCGTCAGATCATCGTTGCGGCTCAGGCCGTTGGCGGCGCCATGGGCAACATGGTCTGCGTGCACAATATCGTGGCTGCCTGCGCGGTTGTGGGCCTGTCGGGCCGAGAAGGCGAGGTCCTGCGCCGCACGTTCTGGCCCTTCATGCTCTACGGCACCATCGTGGGCATTATCTGCACCGTGCTGGTGATGCTTAATCCTGGCGTGTTCTAGAATGCTGGCGGCATAGCCGTAGCACATATGTTGAAAAGGCCGCTCAGCAATGCTGGGCGGCCTTTGCGCATAGAGCGGGCTGGCGGGCTGATGGATATGTCTGGATAATCCTTTGTGGAATTCTGTTTCACTAATGGCTGCGCTGTTTATCTGGAAGTTGCTTCCAGTACCAGTTGCTCACGAGCGTATCGTCACGTGACGCCCATTCACCGCATGATTCAAAATAGTCCAGCACGCTCTGTTCCCTGAGGCTGAGCTCAAGGCCGGAACGTGCCATCTGGCGCATGCGGATAAAGATCACCAGACATTCAAAGAGCGAAAACAGATCGTCAGTCTCCAGGGCATCCTGCTTCAGGTATTTTGTAAATTCCTGATAAAAGGGGTTGTGCTCGTCAACTATGGCATCATAGTCCGTGCTGAATTCCTTGAGTGACATAATGCCTGAACGAAAGTGTTTTTCAAAGGGGCACTCATGATCCTGTCCTGCTTTGGCACAGAGGCGCTGCATAAGTTCCAAATGATCTGAAAGCGGCATAGCTTGTCTCCTGAGACAAAATGTTCTGCTTAAAGATAGCTTATCTTATATAAACATTCAAATCAAGCAGACGAAAAAAAAGCCCGCTCTTGTACCGGGCGGGCAGTCGCAAAAACAATTTTAAAAGGCAGCGTTTGAAGCTAAAATTATTTAACTTGTTTGCCCAATGGGCTGTTTGAACAGTAAAAAAGTTTTTTTGATTTTTTGTTAAAAGTAAAAGTTGCTTTTTGCAATTAGGTTAACGCTGGTTGCGCCGTGGTTGCAGATACTGCGGCTGAAAAAGCAGGCGATACTGCTTCACAGTGGACAGCCGCTGGGGGGCTGTTACTTCACCTTCGATAGACAGCGCCTTGTCGGAAAGACCAAAGGGTTGGAGCTGTCCGGGCGGAACATCCATGTGTGAGAGTCTTTCGCCGCTGACATTGAACACCGGAAGGCTGCTGGAAGAAGAGCCCGCCATGAGCACTGCGGTAGCATTGGCCGAAGGCGAGACGTTTTTTCCAGCCGCGGAGCGCTGCGAGGTGGCGTTAAGCAGGCTTGGCATGGAGACTTCGGCCCGGCGCAACACATCAATAAAGTCGTTGCCGGTGCGGCCAACAAAGGTCACGAGCGAAGAACCGTCGCCATATACAAGCAGGCTGACGGGCATGGTGCCGCCGTGTATGCCAAAGTAGGCAGGGCGCGCGCCAGCTGGCATGACCACCCAGCCTTGCTGTTCTGGCAATCCCTGGCTGTCTGTGCTCAAGGCGGTTGCGGGGACTAGGGCCGCCAGTAAAAAACAGAACAAATAAATTGTGTTCCGCATATTATCCTGTTCCGGATAGGGAAATTTGCATGTTACGGTATGATTCTACCGCCATGCCACACCCTTTAGTGAGCCGAGCGGCAATTGTCAAGGCGGCTGAAAAGGCGCATGCCCTATGCCTTTACAAGCCTAGCCGGGGCGTCGTTTTTTGGATTTTGGCGCAGGCTGCGTGGCTGGCTCTGGCGCTGCCTTTTGCTGCTGGGGCGTCAGGTCGGGCGGCGGCGGAATCTGGGGCAGATTCTGCGCATTGCCAAGGTAGTGTAGAAAAAAATCGCCCAAGGATTCGGTCATGCGCCTGTGGATTGCACCCCGCGTTTCTTCTGTGACCGAACGGCACAGCTCCGGCAATTCCATGGCCAGAGATTCCGGGCAGGGCGCCATGAGCGCACCCGTGTCTGCCTGCGGCAGGCTCAGCCAGCGAGGCTTTTTATCCATAAGCTCAAATATGCGCCTCGCATGCAGGGCGGGGTTGTTCAGGCTGTCATTGGGAGCAGCCATGATCAGCAGAGGCGGGTAGAACCAGTGGAACGACTGGCGCGAAAACAGCATGCCAAAGCCGGGCGCAACTGCCGCTATGGCGCGGATGCGCGTGTCGGCGAGGCTGCGTGTGAGCGGCAGGTTCTTGCACAGCGATTCCATGCGTTCGCGAGCCCATGTATTGCAATACATGTCGTTTGGCGCAGTACGCGAGCAGTAGCTGGCCCATCCCTCGCAGTCGGGCAGCGCACCACCCAGCAGCAGAGCCGCCGCGCCGCCAACGCCAAAGCCGATTACTCCGATGCGCGAGGCGTCAATGCTGGGCTCCACTTCCGGATCATGCAGGAGCAGGTCAATGCTGCCAGAAAGTTCATGTGCGCGATTTTCAAGCTGCTGCCAGGTCAGCAGGTTGTCCATGTTGTCCATGTTGTCGCCAGGGTGGTTGGGGGCAGCCACTACAAAGCCCAGCGATGCCAGCCAGGCGGCGGTATCATGGTACGAAAAACGCGTTCCTGCGGTATCGTGCGAGAGCAGAAGCAGGGGGAAACGCCCGTCCACCGCCTTGCCAGCGCGGGAGGCGGAAATCTCCCATGGGGCATAGTTGAGATCACGCGGCGGGCGGGATGATGGATACCACACATTCACATCCAGGCGCAGACCTGTTTCCGGCGACCACTGGCCAAGCGTTCTGAAACCAACCATATAAGTGTCGGCAGCATTGGCAACAGGAGCGAACAGAATCAGGGCAAGGACAGCTATGGTGGTGAGTACGCGCATGGCTGTGTTGTGCCACAAGCGGCCTTGGGGTACAAGAGCAGACCGAAGGCGCGCCTACGCGCCCGATGAGGGAGATCAGCCTTTATGGAACTACTGAGCAGCTTTGTCAGTTTTATTCTGCACATAGACGTGCATTTGTTTGAGCTTGCCGATCAGTACGGGCTATGGCTTTACGCCATACTGTTCGTCATTGTTTTTTGCGAAACAGGCCTTGTGGTAACCCCCTTCCTGCCGGGCGATTCCCTGCTGTTTGCCTCCGGCGTGGTGGCCGGGGCCGGGCTTTTGGGCTATGGCGAAGTGATGGGCGTACTGCTGGCGGCAGGCATACTGGGCGATGCGGTGAATTACTTTATCGGGCGGCATGTGGGGCCAGCCATTTTTTCGCGCGAGAATCGTCTTATCAAAAAGTCCCACCTGATCAAGGCGCACAATTTTTACGAGCGGCACGGCGGCAAGGCTATTGTGCTGGCCCGCTTTGTGCCCATAGTGCGCACCTTTGCACCCTTTGTGGCGGGCATTGCCCTGATGCATCCGCCCACGTTTTTTCTGTTCAACATCACGGGCTGCGTGCTCTGGGTGGGGGGGCTGGTTTCCGCCGGGTACTTTCTCGGCAACCTGGAATGGGCGCGGCAGAACTTCAGCCTGATTGTTTACGGCATCATTATTATTTCCGTGCTGCCCGTTGTTATTGAAATCGCGCGTTCCAAGTTAGGGAAGGGCAAGAATTAGGCCCTACAGCACCACACGCAGGCGTCCGCCTTCCATATGCGCCTCCCTGTTGATGCACAGGGGGGCGTCTTCATCATGGTGGGACACAAAAACCATCTGGATGCCCTGTAAGGCAAGCTGATCCAGCAGATGCAGGTACTGGGCGCGGCTTGACGCATCCAGGCCGGAGCAGGGTTCGTCCAGCAGCAGGATATCCGGCCCGCCCACCAGGGCGCGCGCCAGGAACAGGCGGCGCAACTGCCCCGTGGACAGATGGCGGATGGATTGCCGCCCAAGCTGTTTCAGGCTTTCGGGGTTTTCATCGGGAAACATCTGGGCCATGCGGCTTGTGGCCTCGGCCCGCTCGGCATCAGAAAAACGGCGGTATACGCCTATGCTGTTGTCAAAGCCTGTGCAGACCATATCAAGCGCATTGAGGGAATAACCATACAGAGCCTGCGAAAGATCTGATACAAGGCGCACGCCCTTGCGCAGGGCTTCGAGGGTGTCTACCTGCCCGCCCTGACCGGGCAGCCAGCGGTCAAATCTTCCCCCGGCGGCAACAAATTCGTCACCTGCCAGCAAACGCAGCAAGGTGGATTTGCCCGAGCCGTTGGCCCCGGTGATGCGCCAGTTTTCGCCCTGATGCATGCACCAGCTGATGTCGTGCAGCACTTCCTGCCGATCAATGAATACGGTGACGTTATCCAGATCAAGCATGGCGTGCCCGCCGTTGAGGACGTGCTCTGCGACGCCGGAGGCATTGTTGCTCTGCGCCGTCTTTGGCGTTTTTTCACTGCCCTCGGACGCAGGCGGCGCAGTGAGCAGGCGGCCATTACGCACATAACGGCGGCCAGCGCACCAGTCGGGAATATTTGCGGCGCGGTGCGCCGTCATCACGACCGTACAGCGGCTGGCGTATTCACCGAGGGTCTCAAAAAAAATCTGGCGATAGCGTTCGTCAAGGCCTTCATCGCACTCGTCAAGCAGCAGCAGGGTAGGCGCGCGCAGGAGGGCGCGGCCAAGCAGCAGCAAACGCAGCTGCCCCTGCGAAAATGTGGGCACAGTGCGCTCAAGCAGGCCCTCGGCGTCAAGCCGAGCGGCCATGTCTTCCACTGCCTGCCGCCTGTAGGCAGTGCTGTCGGCATAGACCAGTGGGGTATCTTCAAAGCCTGTGAGCAGCAGGTCGCGGCCCGTGAGATCCCATGCCTGCCGCTGATAGTTTTCCTGCTGCGCAGGAGAGACAAGGCTTGTCATGCCCCTGCCCGCCAGCGGGGAATCTTCCGGGCCGTCAGGCCCGTGCCACTGGATGCGCCCGTGGGCGGGCCACAGCTCGCCGCGCATGAGCCGCAGCAGGGTGGACTTGCCCGAGCCGTTGGGGCCAATGAGCGCGCAGTGCGCGCCGCGCCGCACCTGCCAGTTGATGTTGTGCAGCACATGCTTCTGGCTGGCGTCGCCGGGCAGGAAAAGACTTACGTCATCAATGGATACGATAATTTCGGACATACATGATCCGTGGTGTCAAAGGCATGTGCCGTTTTTACAGAGGCAGCACAATCCGCTGGCCCCGATTAAAAATGGTGTACTCGGCAAAGCCAAAGGCGCGCGCGTAGGAGGCCAGCCGGGCAAAACCGTAGCCCACGTCATCGGTGCCGTGCGCATCTGAAGCGAAACTCACGGGCAGGCCCATCTGCGCGGCCATGAGCATGATGGGCGGCGCGGGGTATATCTCGCGGCAGGCCTTGCGCAGGCCCGCGGAGGATATTTCCATGCTCATTCCCATGCGTTGCAGGGCCGCAAGGCCGCGTTGCACCAGCGCCATGCTTTCCGGCTTTGCCAGCCAGATGTGGAACTGCTCCACAGAGAAAATCTTGATGAGGTCAGGGTGCGCGGCAATGTTGAACAGGCCGGATAGGATCATGCGCTCCCATGCTTCAAAATAGGCATGGTACTGCTTGTCGCATTCTTCCTGCGAAAAGGCTTTCCACGGCTCAGCGCCGTCGTCAAAGCCCCAGTGGCCGATAAAGTGCACGCTCCCAAGCAGGTAATCAAAGTCAAAGGCGGCGCAGGAGGCGTGGGTGTAGTCCTCCTGCCCTTCAAGCCAGTCCATTTCCATGCCGAACAAAACGCGGCAGGGGCCATTGGGGTTGGCGGCTTTGAGGGCGCAAACCTCGCGCACGTAGTCCGGCAGGTGGCGGGTCAGTTGCTCGCGGTATTCGTGTGTGTAGTCAAAGCCAACGGGCCGGGGAGAATGCTCGGTAAAGCCCATGTATTCTAGCCCCTTGGCCTGGGCGGCAGCGTACATTTCTGCCGGAGTATTGCCGCCGTGCGAATACTTGGTGTGCGTGTGCAGGTCTGCGAGAATCATGCTGATCTTCCTGAGTATGCCTGGGCCGCGCCCTTGGCCCGCCGGAGATGCCATTCCGGCCCCTGAAAGGGGATGTTGCCGATATAAAAGGGCCTGCCATGGCGGCGCAGGGGGTGGCAGGTCTGATGCTGGTGTGAACTCTGACGTGAGTATGACCGCGAACTGCAGGTCTGGCAAGCCGAGGTCAATGGGCAGGCTGAATTGTTGTCTTTTTATGTATGGGCTATGAAAAAAGGGAGCCTCCAGCGGAGGCCCCCCTTTTATCAGATGCCGGGCTGCAATCAGCCTGCGATTCTTTTGACTATTTCCTGTCCGGCCTTGCGCCCTGCGCCCATGGCCAGAATGACCGTGGCCGCGCCGGTGACGATGTCGCCGCCCGCAAAGACGTTGGGAATGGAGGTTTCGCCAGTGGCCTCATCGGCCTCGATGTAGCCCCACTTGTTCAGTTTGAGCTCAGGGGTAGCCTCGAGGAGGATGGGGTTGGAGCGGGTGCCCAGAGCCACAATGGCAAGGTCGGTGGGCAGATCGTATTCCGAGCCTTCCACAGGCACAGGCCTGCGTCGACCAGAAGCATCGGGCTCACCCAGTTCCATACGCTGCAGGGTTACGGACTGAAGGCGCATTTCCGCATCGCCGTTGAAGCGCAGAGGGGCTGAAAGCATGGCAAACTGCACGCCTTCTTCCTCCGCATGTTCCAGCTCTTCCAGACGGGCGGGCATTTCAGCCCTTGTGCGGCGATAGACCACATGCACGCTTTCCGCGCCCATGCGCAGGGCAGTGCGCGCCGCGTCCATAGCCACGTTGCCCGCGCCGAACACGGTAACGTGCTTGCCGGGGTAGGCCGGAGTGTCCTGCGAGGGGAAGTTGTAGGCGCGACCAAGGTTGACGCGGGTGAGGTATTCGTTAGCGGAGAACACGCCCACCAGATTTTCGCCGGGAACGCCCAAAAAGACGGGCAGGCCAGCGCCAACGCCGATGAAAATGGCGTCGTACTCCTTGCGCAGGTCGTCAATATCAATGGTGCGGCCACCCACGGAATTGAGGTGGAAGTCCACACCGGCCTGACGCAGGCCGTTGATTTCCGTGGCTACCACGGTCTTGGGCAGGCGGAAGGCGGGGATGCCGTAAATAAGCACGCCGCCGGGTTCGTGCAGGGCTTCAAACACGTCAACCTTGATGCCTGCGGTGGCGCACACACCAGCACAGGTCAGGGATGAAGGGCCGGAGCCGATGCAGGCCACCTTTTTGGCTCCCAGGGGCAGGGCGCAGGCATTGGTGCCGGTCACCTGCTCACAGGCTGTGGTGGCGATGTACGTATCTGCCACGAAGCGCTCAAGGCGACCAATGGCCACGGGCTGGCCCTTGGCCTTGAGTACGCACTTGCCTTCACACTGGTGCTCCTGGGGGCACACGCGGCCGCACACGGCGGGGAGGCTGTTGGTGGTCTTGATGATGCGGTAGGCGGCATCCATGTTGCCCTCGGCAACCTGATGGATAAAGTCGCGGATGGGCACTTCAACAGGGCAGCCCGAGACGCACAGGGGCTTTTTGCACTGAAGGCAGCGGCTGGCCTCGGCCTGAGCCATTTCCCTGGTGTAGCCAAGGGCGACTTCTTCAAAGTTGGCCCGGCGCACTTTTGCGGGCTGGCAGGGCATGTCCACACGGGGAGCCACGGTCTTTTTGGGCTTGCTATTCTCCATGGCTGACTCTCCGGTATTCTTCAATGGAAATGGTTTCCTGCTCCCGGTAGGCGGCCAGACGGCGGCGCAGTTCGGGAAAATCCACTTCGTGACCGTCAAATTCGGGGCCGTCCACACAGGCGAACTTGGTTTTGCCGCCTACGGTGACGCGGCAGGCGCCGCACATGCCGATGCCGTCAACCATGATGGGGTTGAGGCTGACCGTGGTCTTGACGCCAAATGGGCGCGTGGTTTCCGCCACGGCGGCCATCATGGGCACGGGGCCGACCGCAACGACTTCAAACACGTCCTTGTCTTTTTCAAGCCGGTCGCGCAGAAGCTCGGTAACAAGGCCCTTGTGGCCGTAACTGCCATCGTCCGTGGAAACAAGCAGTTCATCCACAAAGGATTTGAGCTCGTTTTCAAAGAGCAGCAGGTCTTTGCTGCGAGCGCCGATAACGCCCACGACCTTGTTGCCGATGCGTGCATGGCCCTTGGCAATGTGGTGCATGGCGGCAATACCGGTGCCGCCGCCCACGCATACGACCGTGCCGCGTTTTTCAATATGGGTGGGGTGGCCCAGGGGGCCGCAGACGTCAAGAATGGCATCTCCAACGCCGAGTGCTTCAAGCATGGCGGTACTCTTGCCCATAACCAGATACACTATGGTAATGGTGCCGTTTTCCCGGTCAGTATCTGCAATGGTCAGCGGAATGCGCTCGCCCTGTTCGCTCATGCGCAGCATGACGAAGTGGCCGGGGCGCGCTTTTTGCGCGATTTGCGGCGCGTGGAGCACCAGTTTGCTGGTTTTGCCCGGGATCAGGCTTTCCTTGTGCAATATAGGTGTTGGCATAGGTTCTCCTCGTCAGGCATCTGAGTTGCTGCATGGTAGCTGCGATCGAAATTACTTGCAAGTAACAGTTTTATCGTATCTCTTTTACATGACTGATATAATTTGTTCTCCGTTTTTACTTTGCGTTTGTGGGCATGCAATGGGCCTTTTTTTTAGACGTAGCCTAAAGATCTGGCCTAATGTTCCGATAAAAATCTTGACGAGTGGGGAAGGGGAGACGGTACGAAACCAAACAAGGAGGCGGACAGGGCCAACCCCTTTGCAAGGAAGCAAGTGATCCATTCATGGAGGAATGGTCATGTCGCAACACATCGGTGACGTTTTCCAGTTGGGAGCCTCGCCGCCTGAATTGGCCGATGATCCATCACACAATCGTGATCTGAGGCTGGTTGAGCGGTATCTTGCAGTTCTGGAAGAAAACAAAAAGGCATGCCGCTCGGCTTTGACTGATGCGGATATGGCTTTGGACATGGCGGGTTTTGTGCGGCGGCAGTTGCGCAGACCTGCCCAGATGCCCAGGATGTCTCCGGCCTTGCTGGCCCTGGCTCTTGTGCGGCGCGTCCCTGACGCGCCCGAACAATAAACCGGACGGACTTCTACGTTGAATTCCGGCCCGGATGCAGAACGACCATGCGTTCTCAATGCAATATTAACAGTGCATTGCAGAACACAAACCACTAGCATCACTTTTCCGTGACATGATAGGGGGCATGGCAGTCCGCAATCCATGACGAATTCTCCACTCATAGAGAGGCGGGGGCGTGGGGCCTCTGCCTCTCGCGTTTTATGCGCCGCAGCTATCTTCAGTCAGCGATGGCCCGCCTCTCGTGCTGTCGGGCAGCGGCAGCACCGAAAAGATTGAGCCGGTCGCGGCTTTGCCGCGCCGACAGCGAAAGCTTTTCGTGCCTTTAGCCGAGCACAGCCTCGGCGCTGTGAGCTTGTAGCGGGGGCGTGGGGCCTCCGCTTCTCGCGTTTAATGCGGGGTGCTCAGGTTTGCCCCACCCGCCAGAGAAAACGGCCCCTTCCGGGGCCGTTCTGATACGTCGGCAACCGCCCAGAGCGTTCGCCGCATGTGTGCGGATGCTAGGGATAGAATCCCGTGGGCTTTTCCGACAGGTTGATGAGGATGTTTTTTTGTTGGGTGTAGTGCTCAAGAATGATCTTGTGCGTTTCACGCCCGATGCCTGACTCCTTGTGCCCGCCAAAGGGCGCGCCAGCCGGAATGCTGTTGTAGGTATTCACCCACATGCGGCCTGTTTCAATGGCGCGGCTTATGCGCATGGCCCTGTTGATGTCGCGTGTCCAGACCGCGCCGCCCAGGCCGTAGGGGCTGTCGTTGGCCATGCCCACAACTTCTTCTTCCGTCCTGAACTTGATGATGACCGCCACGGGGCCGAAGATTTCGTCCTGAGCCACACGCATGTTGTTGGTGACGTTGCCGAGCAGGGTCGGACGCATGAAGCAGCCCTTGGCAAGTTCTCCATCCGTGATGCGCTCGCCGCCGCAGAGTACGGTGGCGCCCTCCGCCTTGGCCTGCTCAATGCAAAGCTGAATGGCCTTGAGGTGCGATTCATAAATCTGCGAACCCATCTGGGTTGCAGGATCCCACGGCAGGCCGACCTTGACGCGGTTGAAACGCTCCACGGCTTCTGCCACAAACTGGTCGTAAATGTCCTCATGCACAAACACGCGCGACCCGGCGCAGCATACCTGCCCCTGGTTGAACAGAATGCCCATTTGCAGGCCGTCCATGGCCAGATCCCACTGACAATCGGGAAAATAGATGTTGGCCGATTTTCCGCCCAGCTCAAGGGTGGAGGGAATGAGGCGTTTTGCCGCTGCAAGGCCAACCTGACGGCCAACTTCTGTAGACCCGGTGAAGGCCAGCTTGCGGAAGCCTGGATGTTCAAGCATGAACTGGCCGGAGCGGGAGCCGCGCCCTGTGATGACGTTGAACACCCCCTTGGGCAGCACGTCTGCAATAAGCCGCGCCAGCTCCAGCACGGAAAGCGAAGTATGGTTGGAAGGCTTGAACACGGTGCAGCACCCGGCGGCAAGCACGGGGGCCAGCTTCCAGGCAGCCATGAGGAAGGGGAAGTTCCACGGCACAATCTGGCCCACAACGCCTATGGGTTCGCGGAACACCAGCGACATGGTGTTTTCGTCCAGCATGACGGCAGTGCCTTCATCAGCGCGCACCACCCCGGCAAAGTAGCGGAAGTGGTCGGCGGCAAAGGGAACGTCCACATTCATGGTTTCCCGTATGGGCTTGCCGTTGTCCAGCGTTTCCACCATGGCGAGGTGTTCTTTGTTGGCATCAATGATGTCTGCAATTTTCAGCAGCATATTGGCCCGTTCAATGGGGTCGATCTTTTTCCAGCCGCCCCAGGCCTTGTTGGCAGCCGCCACTGCTGCGTCCACGTCTTCCTTGGTGGCTTCGGCGCAGGTTGCCAGGCGTTCGCCATTGGCGGGGCAGAACGTTTCAAACGTGCCGCCGTCAGAGGCCTGCTTCCACTGGCCGTCGATGAATAGGGAGTACGAATCCTGAATGTCCGGTTTGTTCATGAATCACTCCTTTTTTTAAAACAATGATTGTCTAAAAAGACAATAAGGGAGATATATGGATTGCAAATCCATATAAAGTAGTAGATTTTTGTTTATGCTGACATGATCTGATACATATTGTGAAAAAAAATACAATTAAATATTGTATATTTTAAACCATGCAACATTACAAAATCTGCTTGTTGTGTGATAACTAAAACAATACAAGCGTATTTTGCAAACGTGTCACGCTATTATTGCGTAACAGGATGGCTTGTTCAAAAAAGATATGGGATTCAAGCGGGATGCGTAAAAGCACACTGCCTGAATCCCATATTAATGGTGGTATGTCGGAATGAAATCAGCTTTTGGCTGCGCGGTAGCCGTGCGAAAAATCGGCGGCGTACAGGCGGGAGGGCGCGCCCTCGCAGCTTTCTGCGGGCAGCACAAGAAAAACGGTCTGACGGGTGAGGTTGTGGCTGGTTATGCACTGGGCCAGTTCGCCCAGCGTGGTCCAGTGCAGTTGTTCCTCGGGCCAGCTGACCATGTGGGCGCAAAAAATGTGTGTTTCGGGCGGCAGGCTGCGCGAGAGTTCGTCCTGAAGAGCCTGAGCCGACGCTGCGGAGAGGTATACGGCCATGGAGGCCCCATGCTGCGCCAGCAGGTGCAGATGCTCACGCGCCGGGACGGGGGTACGGCCCTCAAGGCGGCTGATAATGAGGCTCTGGGTTACTTCCGGCACGGTAAAGGTAATGCCCGCCGCAGCCGCAGCCGCACAGGCGGCGGTAACGCCCGGCACCACACGCCAGGGGATGCCGTCCGCATCCAGCAGGGCGGCCTGCTCGCGCAACGCACCGTACAGGGATGGGTCGCCCGTATGCACACGGGCCACGGAGCGGCCCGCCAGCGCGGTTGCCCGCACCAGCGCATGGCACTGCTCAAGATTCAGCGGGGCGGAATCCACAACCATGGCGTTGGGCGCGGCACAGGCCACCACCTCGCGCGGCACCAGCGAACCTGCATAGAGCACGAGGGCGGCCTGTTCAATGGCCTTGCGCCCCTTGATGGTCATGAGGTCTGGATCACCCGGCCCTGCGCCCACAAATGTAACGATGCCGGGCGTGATCCCGGTCTGCTGCGCGCTGTCCATGCGGCTACCTGCCTTCGGGCTGTGCGCCGGACTGAATGGGAGCAGGCGCGGGTTTTTGGGCGGCGAGCAAAAATACGGGGTTCATGGCCGCCAGATGAACATCGCCGCCAAGGCTTTTGCCTTCAGACGCGCTGATTTGCAGAATTTCCACAGGCCAGCCCATGTCTTCAAAAAAGCGGCGGCACAGGCTGAAACTGTCCAGAAGCACACAACTGACCACCACGCGCCCCCCAACGGGCAGGCGCAGGCATACATGCCCCAAGATGTCATCCCCGTCATCGCCAGAAAGGCCGCCGCCGATGAATACCCGTTGCGGATCAGGCAGACCGGGCAGGCATTCGGGGGCTTGCCCGAGGCGCACTTCCACATTGGCCGCGCCAAAGCGGCGGCGGTTTTCCTGAATGCCCATGGCGCGCCCGGCGGAGCGTTCCACCGCGATCACGCGGCCCTCGTGCGCCAGCACGGAAGCTTCAAGAGCCACAGCGCCCGAGCCGGAACCGAGATCCCACACCACGTGCCCGGCTTCAATGCGCAGCAGCGCCAGAGCGGCGGCGCGCACAGGTTTTTTGCTTATGAGGCCCCGGTCAACCGCAAGCTGGTCGGCGTCAAGCCCAAGATGCGGGCGGCGGGCCGGAGCCATTGGTATCAGCACCATTGTGCAGGCCGGGCCAAATTCGCGCCCGGCGGCATCGGCCAGGCTCAGGTGGCTGACGCATTCATCGGCAGCGCCCATGCGCTCAAAAATATGGGCATCAAACCAGTCCACCCCGCGGTCGAGCAGGTGGCGGGCGAGCACATCGGGCGACATGCGCGCATCAGTCAGGATGCAGAGCGGGGCATTCTTGCCGCAGGCCACGTTGAGAGGGCGCAAATCATCGCGCCCGTGCAGGGAGAGGCAGATAACCTTGTGCCACGGTAGGGAAAGGCGCGCGCAAGCCTGCTGCAGGGAACTGACAGCGGGCAGCAGACGCACGGCATCCGGCCCCATGCGGCGCACTAGGGTTGCGCCGATGCCAAAAAGCAGTGGGTCGCCGTCTGCCAGCACAAGCACACGCTCCCCTGCGGCCCGTAACTGGCTGAGCCTGGTGAGTAGCGGTTCCAGCGGCGTGGTCAGGGGCAGTAGCCGCGCCTTGAGGGCGGGGCCTGCTGCGGGAGGGTTCTCCTGATCGCCTGCGGGATGGCTTTCTGTCGAACTCCCGTCTGTGCCAATGGTTGCGCCCCCGGTTACTCCGTTGCTGGATTCCAGACTGCTGCCGGAAAATTCCTCCAGCAGCATGCGTCCGGCGCAGATCACGTCGGCTTGTTCCGCCAGTTGACGCTGGGCTTCGGCCAGACCTGCCAGACCTCGCGGGCGTGCGCAGTCGAGGCCCATGACCGTGATGGGTTCCGGCGCGACAGTCGTTGGCTCAAAAACAAAGAATGACTGCAACATTTCCGACATGGGCGGCCAGTCATCCTGCTCGGATGTGCCCGCAACGGCAGGGCTGGCGGGCGTAGCGGCGGCGGGTGCAGTAATGGCAGGCGCGCTTTCGGCCTCAGGTGCGGCCTGTGCGGTGTTGGCAGCAAGTGTGTTTGTAGCTGCTGTTGCAGCGGATTCGGCTGGCAGCTCTGCGGGCGTGGCAGGGGCGGCATCCGTGGATGCGGGAGCGGAATCCATAAGGAGGGGCTCATCACTGTCTGATGCGTCCGCATCTGCCGTTTCGGTATTCGCATTGTCAGCGCAAGGCAGCGCTTCATCAGCGGTAATCGGGGCATCAACGCGTGCAGTGTCTGCGTCGGCGGCGTTGCATGTAGCGGCGGGCTCCGCAACTGCGCAGATATTTGGGGCAGCCGCCGGGTCGTCAGCAGGAAATTCCGGCGAGTCGGCAGCCTGCTCATCAACATCGGCAGCGGCATGCGTAATGGGCTCTTCAGCAGAATGCTCGCCGGGAGTCTCCAGCAGGCCAGCGGCAAGAGCCTCGGCCGGAACGGCGTTG
The DNA here is from genome assembly GCF_053570645.1 of Desulfovibrio desulfopostgatei. Lineage (NCBI taxonomy): Bacteria > Pseudomonadati > Thermodesulfobacteriota > Desulfovibrionia > Desulfovibrionales > Desulfovibrionaceae > Desulfovibrio > Desulfovibrio desulfopostgatei. The sequence goes on from NZ_JBRBQS010000002.1 coordinate 434,837, forward strand.
GCTGCGTCATCGTCCCGTGTCTGGGTGTCGGGCGTGTGGGTTGGAACGGCAAAGCCGGGCAGTGAGACCTGTTGTTTCATAACGCCAATAATTCCCTGCCGTCAGTGTGAAAAAGGTGCAAGCTCACGGGGCGGCCTGCAAAAAGTTGCGCGGTGCGCGCCGCCTGTTGCGCCACCCGCTTGATAGTCTCTGTTCCTGCGCTGTCTGCCAGCAGCAGTTCCAGTGCGTGAGCCGCTGTTACGCACCGGGTGATAGCATCCGCGCAGGCAGCGCCAGCTTCGCTGGCAAGCTGCGCAAGGGCCTGCATGTCCAGCGTGGAATCCTTTGCATGAGTGTACGCATGCCCTTGGGCCAGCTTGACCAGTTTACCAAAAAAACAGCCCCAGATAATGCGCTCAAACTGCATGCTCCCCACAGCTTGCAGGGAGAACTGCGCAAAATCCGCCACCTGTACAAAGCAGCGCTCCGGCAGGTCGGGGTAGCGCTCCATAAGCAGCCGTTCCGAGCGCCTTCCCGTGGTTAGGCATGCGCAATGGCAGCCTGTGGCGCGGGCCACGGCAAGCCCCTGTTCGATAGTGGCCTTCCACGCATCATGGCTGAACGGACGCACCGTGCCCTGAGTTCCCAATATGGAAATGCCGCCTTCAATGCCCAATCTGGGGTTGAAGGTCTTGTGCGCCAGTTGCGCGCCAGCAGGCACGCTGACAAATACCGTCAGCCGGGTGCGGCCCTGGAGGGCAGCGGCATATTTCTGCTCCTGCGCTTGCAGGGCGTAAGTTATCTGTTGGCGCGGCACCGGGTTGACGGCAGCCTGGCCAACGGGCACAGGCAAGCCCGGCAGGGTGACGCGCCCCACCCCCGGCCCTCCCTTTATAATGATGTGGTCGGGGTATGCAACTGTCGTGTCGGGTGATCCCCCCTCTGCGTTATGGGCGGGTGCCTGCCGTGCCGCATCCTCGGCCTGGTTTGCAGGGAGATGCGTGGGGGGCAGCGCGCTCTCCACCACCGTGGCCGTTATGCGCGCGCCAGACGTGGCGTCAGGGTCATCGCCGCCGTCCTTGATTATGCTGGCGTGGGCAATGGCAATGATATCCGGTGGAGGCGGATCGGCTAGCCCGATTGCGGCGTCAGCTTCGGCAGCGGCCCATGCGGCGTCCAGTTCCGGCGCTGGGCCTGTGGCGCAGCTTTCAATGTTCAGGCGTAGCCAGCCCCGAGGCTCAGGCAGGCCATTGGTGTTTTTGCACTGATTGTGTGCGCCCTGAGCCCTAAAAGGGGGCAGGGGCACCGGGATTGCATCCGGCGCTGTGCCCGTGCGCAACAGTTGCAGTGCGGCCAGCGCTGCCCCTGTTGCTGCGCTGCCGGTAGTGAACCCTTCCCGAAGCTTTTCAGCCATGCGTCAGCTCAAATTGGGTGACAAACTGGATGCCAGCTTTTGGGTCAAGCTAGGGCGGGAGTCTGGATCAGGCAGCCAGACCTTGCCACGTGCCACAAGCGACACCGGGCCGTCTATGCCAGCCATATCAAGGCCGCTTTCAGCAAACAGCCGCACGTCCAGGGCCGAGCCGCCGGGCTGCATGATGGAAAAAGAGCGGCGCGTGCCTGCGCGAGCAAGGCACAGGGCCAGGGCCAGGGCACCGGAACCGCAGGCATTTTCAAGAAATGTTGTTCCGGCATCGCGCACATGCACAAGGGGCAGCATGTCCAGCAGGCCCTGACATTCCCGCCACCAGATAACGCCTGCGGCAGGCTCGGCCTCAAGGCCGTGCTGTTGGCGTAACTGGGCGGCCACTGCATGGCAGTCATCAGGCAGGGGATGCGTTGCCCCGCCAAGCAGCAGATGGCAGATGCCCGGCAGGCGCACCAGATGCGCGCCTTTTTCTATAGTAGTAATGGAATATTCAGGGAGGCGCAGCAGAGCCTCCACCTGCCAGAGCGGGGCGGAGCCGCGGGTGCGCAGGCGTACAGGAGTCTGCCAGCCGGAAACCTGGATTTCATCAAGGCGGACAGGGTGTTCTGCTGGGGCAGCAGCTTCGGTTTTTTGTTCACTGCGAGGGGCAATTCCGTCCAGCACTCCCTGTTCCGGGCCTGAATATTGGGCAGTGTATGCCAGCAAGGCCCCCACGGCGCGGCTGGCATTGACGCAAAATTCACCGCCCGCCATACGCAGTTTATGCTGGGACAGGTTCACAAATCCCGCCTGTTCGCCCCCAAGCATGGAAGAATCCAGCGCCAAAGACGCCAGACGCGCCTGTTCTGCCGGGCGCTGGCCAGCGTCGGGAAAAAGCAGGGTGGTGTTGCCCCCGGGGCTCCATTTGGAAAAAGTCAGTGCAGGCATGGAAAATCCTTGGTTCTTGACAAAGTATGCCTCAGCCCCGGCGGGCTGTCCAGCGCTGGCGGCAGAGCGGGGTCAGCCGCCGGATTTTTGCTGACAAAGGGAAATAATCGGATGTACGTTGCAGTTGGACTGTGATGAAAAAGCGAAAGAGTGTTTCCTATTTACAACTTGCGGTTTTTCCTAAACGCGGGTATGTGAAAGGCAGTTGCCGTCTCCAAGGCCTATGGCTGTGAGTGAGCCGGTAACGTGGCGGGCACACCGCGATTTACTGTTGTTGACGGTAATCGACGACACTAACAACGTTTGGGAGGCAGTATGAAATCGTTTCGTCTTCTTGCTCTTGCGGCCGCTCTTGTTCTGAGCTACGCCGTGGCCGCTGCGGCCGCTCCGGCTTGTAACAAGAAAATTGAGAGCTTCGACTTCGTAGTGGACTATTCTGGTTCCATGATGATGAAGAACGACAAGCTGAAGCAGGACAAGATTGTTGTGGCCAAAAATGTGCTTACGCGCATCAACGCCGCTATCCCCGCTCTGAGCTACAATGGTGGCTTGCACACCCTTTCGCCCAACGGCGCCATCATTGCCCAGGGTCCTTGGGATCGCGCCGCCATGGCCGCTGGCCTCAAGAAGCTGCGCAGCAACTTTGATATTTTTGGCCGCATGACCAGCATGGGCAACGGCCTGCAGGCGTATGAACCCTTCATCTCCAGCATGAAGCGCGACGCCGCCCTGATCCTCGTGACCGACGGCGACAACAACCGTGGTACCGACCTCGTGCAGGTTGTGAGCCAGATGTACGCCAGCCAGCGTAACCTGGTTGTGCATGTGATCTCCCTGGCCGACACCCCCAACGGTGAAGCCACCATCAAAAAGATCGGCGCCCTGAACTCCAACGCCGTTGTGGTGCGTGGTGAAGAACTGGCCACCAGCGATGCCGCTGTTGAACGCTTTGTGCTTTCCGTGTTCTGCAAGGACGAAGACGTCATCGTGCTGCGCGGCGTGCACTTCGCTTTCAATTCCTATGCTCTTGACGGCAAGGCCATGGGCATCCTGAACGAAGCCGCCACCCTGATCAAGAACAACCCCAACAAGCGCGTTGTTCTCTCCGGCTGGACCGACTTTGTGGGTTCCGATGCTTACAACATGAAGCTTTCGCAGGAACGCGCCAGCTCCGTGAAGAACTACCTCGTGAAGCAGGGCATCCCCTCCAGCCGCATGACCGCCATTGGCCGCGGCAAGTCCTTCAAGTATGACAACAAGACCGACGAAGGTCGCGCCATGAACCGGCGCACCGAAGTGTCCTTCGAGTAATCTCGGAGCGTCTTCGCGTCAGTCGAATTAAAGCAAAAGCCGGGTGGTGTATGCCGCCCGGCTTTTTATGAGGTGCATGGCACATGCGTAAGATTCTGGCACTCATTCTCACGTTGGGGTTGACCACTGGCGGTTGCGCCTGGTTTGGCGGCTCTTCTTCCACTGATGAAGAAATAAAGCCCGCTCAGCCGCAGGAACAGACCGCAGCCCCTGAACCGACCCCGGCCCCTGTAGCTCCTGCCAAGGACGCTAAGGGCAAGAAGGGTAAAACCAAGGCCGAAAAAGCGGCTGAAGTTAAGCCCGTTGCCACCAAAAAAGGCGCGAAGACCGAAGCTCAGGTCGCCGCCGAACTCACCATGGTGGGCCACAAGCTGGCTGCTCAGGCTGCCCGCACTGTGATGCCTTCCAAGTCTTCCAGGGAAGTGCGCCAGGACGGCAAGGATTACGTGGGGACCTACATTGATGTGGACTCTTCCAACGTGACCACTGAATTGCGCCCCAGCCCCACTGGTCAGTACGTCGGCTTTATCCGGTATCAGGAAAGGGTAATGGATTGCCGTGGCAAGACCCGTCAGGAAGCTATGTCTACTGCTTCTTGCGAACAGGTCAAGGCTCGCAACATTAACGAACTGATCCGTTTTGACGGTTCGACCTGGCAGTATTAGCAAAAGTAGTAACGCCGCTCTGGTTGCGCGCTGCCTGGCGCTGCGTTCTGCCGGAGCGGATGTTCCACGTTCGGTGTGTCGCCGTTCGTGAAGAGATTTCAGCGGGGTTTCGGCCCCGCTTTTGTTTTTTGATGCGTGAGCGCAGGTGAGGCCCCGGATGAAAGGCGGTGCCCATGGCACGGCAGGGTAGCACCAGTGGGCCGAGCCTGAGATGCAGAATGGGTCGGATTAGACCCTGGCAATGCAATTAGGGAAAAAGGGCCGAGTTGTTCTTGCCTGTGTTGGTGCGGCAAGGGACAGATCAGGCTGCATCGCCTTTCAGAAAACCCTCGGGCAGGTGATCGCGAATCCAGCGCGCGCACTGGGCCGGATTTTTACCCTCGGCGGGGCAACGCAGGGTTGCGTAATATGTGTACAGGGCCTTGCGTTCATTAAAAATATCCTCAAGCTTCTCGCCGGGATTCATGGCAATGCCACGTTCAGGATTGCGGGCGATGCGTTCTTCAATCAGATGAAAGGGCACATCAATATAGACAACAGGCCCAAGCGCAGCCAGATGCCGCATGGCCGCATCGCGGTAGATGACGCTGCCGCCTGTGGCTATGACCGTTCGGTTGGCCTTGATGGCGCAGATTACCTTGCCCTCGGTATCCAGAAAGGCTGCCTTGCCCAATTTGTCGGTAATGTCTTGCAGGCGTGCGCCGTAGGCGGCTTCGATCAGGTGGTCGCTGTCAACAAAAGCCCATCCCAGCTCCTGCGCCAGGGCTGAACCCACAGTGGATTTACCCGCTCCGGCCATGCCTATAAGTGTTATGCAGGGGGCTGGCATCGCGGGGGCTGCTGTTAAATCCGGCTTGCTGGACATGCGGACTCCTGAATTGCTTGAATGGAAACGTATGACCGCGATGCTGTCATGCGCGGTGAATATGGAATTTCTGGAAGTTAATCGGTTAGTGGGAATGTGCCCAAGCCAGCGCTGCCTGTCAACGCCGGGCTTTGCCAGCCGGTGGCTGATGATGCCCAGGCGTTCTGCATTCTCCCCCGTGCCCGCGCCTTCTTTTTTTGCAGGCTAAAGTTTTTTTGCTTCAAGGCCGATAAGCGCAGTAGAGGTGAGTTTTATGCGCAAGTCAGTTGGTATGCTATTGCTTGCTTTTTGGGCGTTTTCCCTTTGCCGCGTTCCCGTTGCGGTTGCCGTGGAGGCTGTCCCCCTGCCGCCTCAGGTTCCTGCTCACACGGCCTCCGGGGCCACCAATCTTACCGATGTGTGGCTGCACAGCGGTGGCGGGCGGTTGTATTGGAATACTCTTGTAACGCCCCGGCAGATTGCGCTGGAAGGGGCGCGGTTTGTGGATCCTGCGGCTGTGCCGGAGTTGTCCATGACTCCTCAGGCGGACAAAAAACCGCCGGTGCGTCAAGCAAAGCGCAAGGTCAAGGTTTCAAAGGCTGCCCCGCAGTCCGCCACATCCCCGGCACCCAAGGGGGTGGGCAAAACATCCCTTCCGGCACCTGTCAGCAGCGCCATCCCGCCCATGAATAACGCTGCTTCAGCGCAGGCCCAGTCTGGCGCTTCTGCCACTGGCCCGGCCAAATCGGTCAATGCTGCACCAGCGCCAAGCTCTGCGCCCATGCCATATTCATCGGCAGCGGCATCGTCTGTGGGCAGTATTGGCGGTGCAGGTGGCGGGGCTATGCCAGATGTGCCGGCACCATCGGCTTTTTCAGCGGATGATGTGTTGCCGAGGGCCAATGCCCGGCCTTAAGGCCCTGAGATTCTGGTAGCATGGTTCGCGATGGCTGCGCGTGTGAATCTGGCTTGCCGTGCGAACCATTCGTGCCGGTTTGAAGTTTCCGCCTAAAAAATGTGCGAACGCGTTGCTCTCAGATTTTTTTGAGCGTGGCGCGTTTACTCTTGCGGCATAATTGCAACAAGGGCATTATAGCCGCGCGTTGTATGTGGAATCTGGCGCTTGACGGAGACCTTGCTGGCGTGTATGTAGCTTGTTCCATATATTTTAACGCCAGGGCAACGCTGCCCTTCTGCGCTTAAAAGCCGGGGGGTAGCCCCAAAACCGCTCAGGCCCGGCGTGCCGCATCGCCCCGGTGGTCGGCCCAAGGCCCTGCCGGAAATTTTTTAAGGAGTCTGCCATGAAAAGAACATATCAGCCGAGCAAAATCAGAAGGGCCCGCACTCACGGGTTCCGCACCCGCATGGCCACCCCCAGCGGGCGCGCCATCATCCGTCGTCGCCGCGCCAAGGGCCGTAAGGTTCTGAGCGCCTAGCGTGGCGGGCTTGTCCCGTTCTACATGGGTATTCCCATGAATCAGAATGGTTTGCCGCAGCACCTGCGGATACGTCGAAGGGCGGAATTCGTGGCGTGCTATGAGCGGGGCAGGCGTCTGCATACCGAGCATTTCCTTGTTTTTGTGCTGTCGGGCAATAGTCCCGGTCTAGCTGCGCGCACTGGCATGGCTGTTTCCCGCAAGGTAGGCAATGCTGTTGTGCGCAATCGCGTCAAAAGGCTGCTGAGGGAATTTTATCGACTGCATCGCAGCGATTTGCCCAAGGAAGCTGACATCGTTACCGTTGCTAAAAAGCATGCCGGAGAGGCTGCGCTGGATTTGGCCAGCGTAGCCGCCGAGCTTTTGCCGCTGATGCGGCGCGTGGTTCGGCGAGAGCCGGGCCGTCCGGCATTGGATGGGCTGCCATGAGTCATTTGCTGCGTAATCTGTGCATATTACCCATACGCGTTTACCAGCTTTGCATCTCGCCAGTGCTTCCCCCCGCCTGTCGGTTTTATCCCACCTGTTCCGCCTATGCCGCAGAGGCCATCATGACCCACGGCATATTCCGGGGCGGCTGGCTTGCGCTCAAGCGTCTTGCCCGCTGCCACCCCTGGGGCGGTTCAGGCTATGATCCTGTTCCACCACCAAGACGTCCCCGTGACGTCCCGCCACTGTCCCAGGAGTGAACGCCCTCATGCAAGACGGAAAAAATCTGATCATCGCCATCCTTTTGTGCCTCGTCGTTATTGTGGGCTGGAGTTACGTGTCCGAGTACATGGGCTGGGTCCGCAAGCCTGATCCGGCCATTGTTGCCCAGCAACAGCAGGCGCAGCAGCAGGCTGCCCAGCAGCAACAGGCCCAGCAGACCGCCACAACCGCGCAGCAGGCCATGCCCGTATTCACGCCCGCCCCGGGCCGCGACCTCACGGTCAACTCCCCCCTTTATGAAGCCGTTTTTCACACTGGCGGCGGCGCGCTGCGCTCCTTCAAGCTCAAGCAGTATCAGACTGGACTCGCGGTGGATTCCCCGCTGGTCAACCTTGTTGACCCCAAGACCGCCGCAGTTGCCCCGCTGGGCCTGGTGGTGAACAGCCAGCCCTCGTGGAGCACTGGCCAGTGGTCTGTGGAAGGCAATGAAAATGGCCTGAATATCGGTGCCGGTCAGCAGGGTGTGCTGCGCTTTGACGGCGAGGTGGACAACCTGCGCGTTATCCGCGAAATGACCTTCAGCTCTGATACCTATCTTATCCGCGAAAAAGTCCGCGTGGTGAACACCACGGATCAGGCCCGCAGCGTTCGCGTCAGCTACACTGTGGCCGCCGATGCCAGCAATGCCGCAGGCGACCGTTACGATGCCATGCGCCTTGCCTGGGACAACGATGGAAGCCTTGGCGAAGAATCTTCGCCCAAAACGCTTGAAACCACAGGTGCGCAGGTTGCTGGCAAGATTTACTGGGCTGGCACCATGAGCACCTATTTTCTTGCTGCTGTGCTGCCCGGCGACACGAGCAACGTGACCGTCAAGGGCCGCATGCAGCAGAACGTGTTCCGCGCTGCCGTTGAAGAGCCTGAAGTGATGCTCGGCCCCGGCCAGGAGCGCGAACTTACGGTTTCTTACTGGGTTGGCCCCAAGGAACGCGCCAAGCTTGCCGCTGTTTCTGACCAGCTTGCCAAGAGTATTGACCTCGGCATGTTCCATGTGATCGCCAAGGGCTTGCTGTGGCTGCTTGAATTTTTCCAGAAGTACGTGAACAACTGGGGCGTGGCCATCATTTTGCTGACGGTCCTCATCAAGGCCCTGTTCTGGCCCCTTACGGCCAAGAGCTACGCCTCCATGGAAAAGATGAAGAAGCTTCAGCCGCACATGGTGGCTATCCGCGAGAAGCACAAGGACAACAAGGAGCTCATGAACAAGGAAGTCATGGCGCTCTACAAGACCTACGGGGTTAACCCGGCCAGCGGCTGTGTGCCCATTCTCATCCAGATGCCCGTGTTCTTTGGCCTGTATCAGGCCCTGCTCACGTCCATCGAGTTGCGTCACGCGCCCTTCATCACCTATCTGCCCGGCACTGACATCATCTGGCTGGCTGACCTTTCGGCTAAAGACCCGTTCTACATCACGCCCGTCATCATGGGCCTGACCATGTTTATCCAGCAGAAAATGAGCCCCCCGGCCACTGATCCCACCCAGCAGAAGATCATGATGTTCCTGCCGTTGATCTTCACCGCCATGTTCCTGAGCTTCCCCTCGGGCCTCGTGGTGTACTGGCTGGTCAACAACATCCTGTCCATTGCGCAGCAGAGGATGATGGCGAAGAAGTTCTCTACATCCGCAGCGAAGTAGGCCGCCCCGGCGGGTTCGCGTGACACAGCAAGGGGTTCGTATGGAAGGATTTAAGGAATTCCAGGGAAAGGATCTCGACAGCGCCATAGAGGAAGCCTGCGGCTACTTCAACACAGCGCGTGAAAAGCTCGAGATTGAAATAGTGCAGGACGCCAAGTCCGGCATATTCGGCATCGTGGGGGCGCGCAAGGCCAAGGTTCGGGCAAGGCGCGTGCAGCTGCGCGAAACTATGGAAAGCATTCTGGGCAGAAAGAACGGCGAAGGGGCTTCGGCCCCTGCGCCGTCTGCCGGGCAGCCCGCATCTGCGAGTGAGAACGCCGGATCTGCGGAGCAGCGCAAAAACGGCGGCAATCGGCAGGAGCAAGCACCTACGGCTGCACCTGAACCGTCTGCCCCGTCAGCCCCCAAGGCTCCCGTTGCTCCCACCGCTCCGGAGGTTCAGGCCGAAAAGGGCCGGGGCGATGGGCGCGACCGCCAGCAGGAGGCCCGGCCTCAGCGCAATCAGCAAGACGACAGACGCAATCAGCAAGACGACAGACGTAACCAGCAGGATGACAGGCGCAACCGGGGCCGCAACCGCAAGCCGCAGTCTCTGGACGCCTTTGAGAGTGAAGAAGAGCTGGACGCCGCCATTAATGGCAATGTGCTGGATAAACCCGCTGATCGGCCTTTTGACCGCCGGGGCGAGCGTAACGGCAAGCCTGACAGAAATGGCGCCAAGCCTTCCGGCAGAAATTCCAGAAACGACCGGGGCCGCGAGCGCACAGGCAGAAATGCCGAAGGCGAAGGCGTGGAGGCGGTTAATCCCGCCGAGACTCCTGCACGCGAAGCCAGAGGGCGACGCAATGATTCCCGGTCGGACAACCGGCCTGACAATCGTTCAGATAACCGCCCCGACAGCAGGGGCAACGGCAGGGCAGAGGTCCGTTCCCCACAGCGCGAGAACAATCGCCCCGAGCGCGCACCGCGCCCTGACGCCCCGGTTGATGGACTGGAAGATGATTTTGAAGCCGCAGGCGAAGGTTTGCCGGTTACTCCTCTGGAGCAGCTTGACGCCGCTAAGCTTGAAGCCCTTGTGGATGAAACCGTGCGCAAGCTCATCCGCCCCATCACTGGGGACGGCGTGGGCATCACCGTCAAGATCGGCGGTGGCAGGGTTTATGTGGGCATTGATTGCGATGAAGACTCCGGTCTTCTGATAGGCCGCGAAGGGCAGACCCTTGCCGCCCTGCAATACATGATATCGCGCATTGTATCGCGCGGCATGAACGCAGCCGTGCGGGTGCAGCTTGACGCCGGTGAATACCGCCGCCGTCAGGATGAAAAACTGCGCGAAATGGCTCTGGCTCTTGCAGACAAGGTGCGCCAGAGCGGGCGCTCCTACTCCACAAGGCCGCTTTCTTCGTACCATCGGCGTATTGTGCACGTGTGCCTGCAAGAGGCTGTTGACGTGCAGACCCGCAGCACGGGCGATGGCCCCATGAAGCGCGTGGTCATCATGCGCAGAAAGGGAGAACGCGTCTAGCCTCAGCCTCACTGGCAGACGCGCGTTTGGCGCGCTCATACCGCAAGCGGGGCCAGCAGGGTCTTGAAGGTGCTTGTAACGTTGCCGGAGAAACAGCCCGACTGGGCGCAGATCTCCGGCAACGCGCGTTGGCGAGGCCGCGCAAACATAGGGCAGGATATGGATACAGCAGTGCAGACAGAACGTGGCGACACCATCGCCGCCATTGCAACCCCTCCCGGTGCCGGAGGGATTGGCATCGTGCGCCTTTCTGGCCCCCGGGCCAAGGAAGTTCTTGCCCGCATGTTCCTGCCCCTTTCAGCACAGGTGGAAAATTTCCATCCCTGGCTTTTGCACCGGGGCCGCGTGCTGGACTGGAACGGCGAGGCGCTCGATGATGCCCTGGCTGTTTTCATGCCAGGGCCGCGTACCTTTACGGGCGAAGATGTAGCCGAAATTCACAGCCATGGCGGCCCTTTTCTGGTGCAGGCCGTGCTTGAAAGCGCGCTGCGCCACGGGGCGCGGCAGGCAGAACGCGGCGAATTTTCGCGCCGCGCCTTTGTCAACGGGCGTATGGATCTGAGCCAGGCCGAAGCCGTCGCCGAGCTTATAGCCGCCCCCTCGCGCGAGGCACTGCGCTACGGGCTCAACCGCCTTGAAGGCGTTCTTGGTCGGCGCACTGCCGAACTGCGTGAAGAACTGGAAATGCTGCGCGCCCAGATGTGCCTTGCCGTGGATTTTCCTGACGAAGAAGTTGAAGGCATGGAGCCAGCGGCTCTCTGCGAAGTTCTCGACAGGGTCATGCTGGCTGTGCGGCGGTTGCTGGCCGGGAGCAGACGGGCCCAGATCGTGCAGCAAGGCGCTGTAGTTGTGCTGGCTGGCGCGGTGAATGCCGGCAAGTCCAGCCTTCTCAATGCGCTGCTAGGGCGCGAGCGCGCGCTTGTGACCGATATCCCCGGCACAACACGTGATTTTCTGGAAGAAACATGCAATCTTGACGGTCTGCCCGTACGCCTGACAGACACTGCAGGCCTGCGACAGGCTGAAGAAACCGTTGAGCAGCTTGGCGTAACGCGCAGCCGCGAAAAAGTTTCTCAGGCTGATCTTGTTGTTCTTGTGCTTGATGGCGGCCTGCTGGGCGAGGAAGGTGCGGCGGCAGAGGTCTGCCCGGACCCTGCGGCCCGCGAGGTTCTTGACTCTGTGGGCGACACGCCCCTGCTCGTGGTGTGGAACAAATGTGACATTTGCATGCCAAAAGTGTTCCCTCCCCGCTGGATTGGTGCGCGAACCTGTTGCGCAGTGAGCGCACTTTCCGATACATATGTCGAAGAGCTTGCAACCATGTTGCGATCTGTGCTGCTTGGGGGCGGTTCGGATACCGCGCCGGAAGACGGCCTTGCGCCCAACGCAAGGCAATCCATGGCGCTGGAAAAGGCTTTGAAAGAACTTGAAGGGCTGCGTGCTGATGTTGTTGCAGGGCAGCCTTACGATTGTTGCGCGGTCAGACTCGATATGGCCGCCGCTCATCTGGGGGAAGTGACCGGGCTTTCCAGCCCGGCTGAAGTGCTTAACAGCATATTTGCCCAATTCTGCATTGGTAAGTAACCTATGGATATGGACGTTTTGCGCCGCAGGCTGAGTTGCGAAGAAATCAACGCCATGCCCCTTTTTCATTACGAGGGGCCGGTGCAGGTTATTCGCACCCTGGAGGACTGGAAGAACGCGCTGCCGGATCTGCGATCCGCAGACCTGCTTGGATTTGATACGGAAACACGGCCTTCCTTTCGCAAGGGACGCCGCAATTTTCCGGCTTTGATCCAGCTTGCCACGGCCAATGCCGTGTATCTGGTGCAGTTGGCTTTTTTGCCGTTCGGGCCACATGTGGTCGAGATTCTGGCAAACCCCGATCAGGTCAAGGCTGGTGTGGGCATCCGCGACGATATGCGTGATCTTGGCCGCCTGCATGACTTTGAGCCAGCGGGGCTGGTTGATCTTGGCGGTGTGGCACGCGCGCACAAAATGCCGAGCCAGGGGTTGCGCACCCTTGCGGCCAATTTTTTTGGCTGGCGTATTTCCAAGGGTTCGCAGTGTTCAAACTGGAGCCTCATGGAACTGACGCCGCGTCAGATTGCCTACGCCGCCACAGATGCCTGGATCGGGCGGCTGATTTTTTTGCGCATGTGCGAAATGGGACTCATTCCCTCCTGTCGCAGCGCCTGTGAGGTTGCGCCGGACAGCGATGCCCTGGCAGCGGGGAGCGCCGTGTGAGCGAAAGTGCTTCGCTGTTCTGCTTTCCTCCGCTTGGCCCCAGACTGGTTTTTTTTACGGGCGGCACGGCTCTGCGCGATCTGAGCCGTGAACTGATCCACTACACCCACAATTCCGTTCATCTCGTCACGCCCTTTGATTCCGGCGGCAGTTCTGCGGCACTGCGCCGCAGCTTTGCCATGCCTGCCGTGGGCGACATCCGCAACCGCCTGCTGGCTCTGGCCGACAGCGCGGTTGTGCCCGCCTCGGTAATGGAATTCTGCGCCAGCAGGCTGCCGGAACAGTCGGCGGAATGCAACGATCCGCACGAACTGCGCCAACAGTTGCGCGCCATGAGCAACGAGGCGCATCCCGCTTGGGCGGCAATGCCGCCGCTGTTTGCAGATGGCTTGCGCCTGCATCTCAATTTTTTTCTGCAACGCATGCCCGAAGATTTTGACCCCTTCCGCGCCTGCCTGGGCAATCTGATTCTGGCCGGGGGCTACCTGCACCACAAGCGGGTGTTTGGCCCGGTCATGGCCTTTCTCAGCCGCTTGCTGCAAACGCGCGGCGTGGTACTGCCCATTGTGAGCGAAAGCCTGCATCTGGCGGCGGAGCTGGAAGACGGTTCCCTTGTAGTGGGCCAGCACCGCTTTAAAAATCTCAGCGGCGCTGTGCGGCGGTTGTTCCTCACCGTGCACGAGCCTGACCGGGGAACCGAGCAGGCAAAAAAGTTGCAAACCCCCTGCCGTCCGCCCCTTGCCCCGGCCTCGGTGGCCTATCTGCGGTCGGCGGCGGCCATCTGCTACCCCATGGGCAGTTTTTACACCAGCGTGCTTGCCAACTTGTTGCCCCAGAATGTAGGGCGTGCCGTGGCTGCCGTTCAGTGCCCGAAAATTTTTATTCCCAATACCGGAACAGACGCCGAACTGCACGGCCTGACCGTGGCGGGGCAGACTGCCATGATTTTGCGGCATCTGCGCGAAGACGCCCCCGACGCCCCCACCGAGGCCCTGTTGCAGACCGTGCTGGTTGATGCCCGCAATGGTCGCTATGAGGGCGGGCTGGATGCTGGAGAGCGTGACGCCCTCGCCCAACTGGGTGTACGGCTGGTAGAAAAACATATGGTGTACGAAAATGATCCGCAGCGCCATGTGCCGGAATTAACCGCCAAAGCCCTGCTGGAGCTTGTTCCCGGCAGTTCGGTGACCCTGTGAGCAATGAAATTTCCTCCGCATCTTGCGCCGAGCCGCAGGAAGCGACTGCAAAACAGTTTGAAGCCTCCGGTGCAGACATGGTCGGTCAGAGGCTGGACTATGCCCTGACCTTGCTGCTGCCGCAGATGGGCCTGCGAGGGCGCAAGCGCAGCATTGAAAGTGGTCAGGTACTCGTCAACGGGCGCTCCTGCACGGCGGCCCAACGTTTGCGCAAAGGGGATGTGGTTTCACTGGCTGATGCGCCGGGCGCAGATCAGCAGGTTCAGAGTGCCGCTGCTGGGGCAACCGTAACTAGCGCATGCCCCGCAGATGCAAATGTTGACACGTTGCCGCGTCTTTTGGAGCGTCAGGGCGAGTTCTGTTTTTTTTACAAGCCCGTGGGCCTGCACACTGCCGCTTTGACAGGCGGCAGGGGCCACAGCCTGGAGAGCATGCTGCCGCAGTTGATGGCAGGGCAGGGCTCCACTGAGACTGATCCCCAAGATGATGCGGGTATGAGTGCGGAGGCTTTGTCCCCTCAGTTGATGCAGCGTCTTGATTACGGCACTTCTGGCATTGTGTGCGCGGCGCTTTCCCCGCAGGCGGCCAAGGCTTTTCGGCTGGCCGAGGCGGCTGGCCGCTGCGAAAAGCGTTATATTGCGCTTTTGGCCGGGCGGCTGGAAGAAGATTTTACCGTGACTTTTGCCCTGCGCACGGACAAGCGCAGCAAAAGCCGCGTGCTTGATCGCGATGCCGGCTGCACGCGCTGGACAAATTTTACGCCTCTCCATTACTTTGATGGGGACGACCTGCCGCAACTCGCCCTCACAAAAGACTCCCAATTTCACCGTGTTGGGCTGACGCTGGTCGGGTGCCGCATCCGACGTGGCGCACGCCACCAAATCCGAGCGCATGCCGCCGCTGTGGGGCACCCCCTGTGGAACGATCCCCTCTACGCAGACAAAGATCCCGAAGCTGAAGCTCAAACATCCCACGGCACGTTCTATCTGCACCACGGCGGCCTGCTGCTGCCGGGGGCAAACTGCATCATGCCGCCGCCCTGGTCTTTTTTGCCAAAAGCTGTTGGCCGACAAGTTTTGGAATGGCTGACATCTATTGATTAAACTCCCACGCAGGTTGAGTTGGCGTCCCCTCCACGCAGCAAAGCATTGCGTGCAGAACACGCCTGGATTATAGATTGTGCGTTCAATCCAACGAGAATCTTTCCCGCGGAAAGTCGCGTCAGACGCGGGAATGCGCAAAAAAGTGACCTCATAACATACCGCCATGATTTGAGTTCTTTTTTGCGCATTGAAAAGTTTAATTTGACGCCCTGTTTTCTCTTGGCACAAAGTTCTGCCCGGTATAAACGGAATGGGTCAAACGGGCTGGCGAAGTGATGCACTGCTCGCCCCCGCAAGCTGCATGCCAGGGCAAAGCCTGCGCAAACAGCTACCATTCGTGGCGCTCCGCGCTTGCAACCAGTTCAAGGAGAAAGGATGTTTCCTGCTCTACTGCCTAAATCCGCTCCGTTTTTTGCCATGCTCAACGAGCAGAATGATCTGCTGCGCCGCATGTCCGCCCTGCTGGTAAACATGCTGGAAGACGTTTCCAACATGGATCACGTGCACAAGGAAATCGCCTTTCTGGAAGAAGAGGCCGACCTGCTGCACAGCAAGATCATCCGGGCGCTTTCCCAGACGTTTATCACGCCCATTGACCGCGAGGACATCCTGCGCATCAACCAGGAACAGGAAGAGTGCATGGACTGCCTGCACAGCCTGAGCACGCGGCTGCATATTTTTGAATTTGCCTCGATCCGCTTTCCCGCCTTGCAGATGGCGCGCACCATCAGCTCCATGCTTGATCTGACCTATGAAATGCTTGCCGGCCTCGCCAATCGGCGCGACTGCCACAAGACCCGTGCTTTTCGCGGCCTGCGCAGCGAATGCGACATGGTGCTGGCCGTGGGCCTGGCGGAACTGATGGACGAGCATCAGGAACTGACAAGCAAGGCCCTCATGCGGGTGCTCAAGTGGAGTCAGGCCTATGAGCGTATGAACATCCTGCTTGAGCAGGTCAATGCGCTGGCGGAAACCATTGAAGAAGCGGTGCTGAAAAATGTTTGATATCCCCGTGCTGCTGGCGCTCATTGTGCTGGTGGCCCTGGTGTTCGACTTCACCAATGGCGCGCACGACTGCGCCAACGCCATTGCCACCGTGGTTTCCACCAAGGTGGTGACGCCGCGTTTTGCGGTGGGCGCTGCGGCCTTGCTCAATCTGGGCGGGGCGCTGCTTGGTACTGAAGTGGCAAAAACACTGGGCAGCGGCATTGTTTTGCCGCACGTGGTGGAGGGGAGCCACGTACTTGTGCTGGCCGCTCTCGTGGGGGCCATCACCTGGAACTGCATAACCTGGTATTTCGGTATTCCGTCATCGTCTTCCCATGCCCTGATTGGCGGGCTTATCGGCGCCGCCGTGGCCGATGCAGGCTTTAGCGCGCTGAACGGCAAGGGCATCTGGGACAAGGTGCTGGTGCCCCTTGTGGCCTCGCCTCTGGCTGGCTACGCGGTGGGTTTTTGCTGCATGTGGATCATCTATTGGATCTGCGGGCATATACACCGGCGCAAGGTCAATGCCTCGTTCCGGCGTTTGCAACTGCTCTCCGCCGCATTTATGGCTACCAGCCACGGCCTCAACGATGCGCAGAAGACCATGGGCATCGTCACCCTGGCCCTGATGATTTTTGGCAAGATCGACACAGTGGAAGTGCCCCTGTGGGTCAAGCTTTCCTGCGCAGGGGCCATGGCTCTTGGCACCGCCGTGGGCGGCTGGAAAATTGTTAAGACCATGGGGCACCGTATTTTCAAGCTGGAGCCGGTGCACGGCTTTGCCGCGGAAAGCTCCGCCGCCCTGGTCATCACCGGCGCATCCCTCATGGGTGCCCCGGTCAGCACCACGCACACCATATCCGCCTGCATTTTTGGTGTGGGGTCTACCAAAAGGCTTTCAGCCGTGCGCTGGAATGTGGCCGCAAATCTGGTGACGGCATGGGTGCTCACCTTGCCCGCTGCTGCAGGCGTGGGGTTTGTTTCTTACTGGCTGCTGCATTTTATCTGGAACTGACCGGACTTGGCACGCACTGCGCTGGCCTGGCGGCCTGCCTTGCAAGCGAGATCATTCAAAAACCCTGTCCCCGCGATCTGCCGGGACAGGGTTTTTCGTTTCAGGGGGATGCAGTGCCTCGGGCATTTATTTGTCTGCCTGATACAGCCAGTGAGCATCAAGTTCTTGTCAGAACAAGAATGGTCCGGGGAATGTCGCAATGATTGCGGAGATGGAAGGGCTTGCAGAGGGGGAGAAAATTGCGCGCAAATGGTGCCGTCACGCTGGCAGGATCAAAAGCCGAGCGCAATCAGTACGCGCTCGCCTGTGTGCGGGCGCGCTGCAATGCAGATATCGCCGGGGGTGTCGGGGCCGCAGCCCTACAGCACAAGGTACGCCAGCGGCAGGCCGCAAGGGCAACCCTGTGAGGGCTAGTCGCGGCTGCCTTCGCGTTCTTCCTGGCAGGCGCGGCACAGGCCAACACCGGGCAGGGCTTCAAGGCGCTTGGCGGGGATGGGGTCGCCGCATTCACGGCAGCAGGCTACGCCGTTGATCCATTCCGGGCCGCCGCGATCCACAGCGGCGCGGGCCCGCAAGAGGGCTGATTCGCGGTCAAGGCGCTCCAGCTCGGTAGCCTGATCAAAAACGTCCATGAGTACTCCTTGTGTAAAGCAAGCGGCAACCCCGCAGAGCGGGGTTGCCGTAATTTTTGCAGAATATTTTCAGGAAGCCCTATGTAGTGTACAATCGTGCTTCTGTAAAGACCCGGACAGGTCGATTTTTTAAAAAGCCTTCAAAATGTCTTCGAGCGTGGTCACAAAGCTATCCAGATCCGCCTGCTCAATGTTCAGGGGCGGCAGGAGGCGCAGGGTGATGCCGTGGCTCAGGTTGCATATGAAGCCCCGGCGCAGCAGTTCTTCCCACACATCCTTGCCGGAGACGGTCAGCTCAATGCCCAGCATGAGGCCAATGCCACGCACTTCGCGGATCTTGCCGGGAACGCGCTTTTGGAGCGCGGCCAGCTGGGCCTTCATGTGCTCGCCCAACGTGCTGGCGCGGTCTGCCAGCTTGTCGCGCAGCATGATTTCAACCGTCTTGGCCGCCACAGCGGAAACAAGCGCGCCGCCGCCAAAGGTGGTGGCGTGGCTGCCCGCCTCAAAGCCCTGCGCAACTTCGTCCGTAGCCAGCATGGCGCCCATGGGCAGGCCGTTGGCGAGGGATTTGGCCATGCTGATGATGTCGGGCGTGAGGCCGCAGGTCTGGAAGGCCCAGAACTTGCCGGTACGGCACAGGCCCGCCTGCACTTCATCGCACATAAAGAGGATGTCGTGTTTGCGGCACAAGGCCTCAACACCGTGCAGGTAGTCTGCGGGCAGGGGCACAATGCCGCCTTCGCCTTGCACCACTTCAACCAGCACTGCGGCGGTGGCGGGGGTGATGGCGGCTTCCATCGCTGCGAGGTCGTTGGCCGGAACCTGCTTGAAGCCCTCGGGCAGGGGGGTAAAACCATTGCTCAGGCTTTCGCGGCCCGTTGCTGCCAGCGATCCGAGCGTGCGGCCATGAAAGCAGCCCTCGAGGGTGATGATTTCGTAGGCATCACGCTTTTTCACGCTGCGCATGTAGCGGCGCGCCAGCTTTATGCAGGCCTCGTTGGCTTCTGCACCGGAGTTGCAGAAAAAGGCCTTGCTGTGGTGGCTCGTTGAGAGCAGCAGCCGGGCCAGTTCAAGCTGTTCTTCCTGATAAAACAGGTTGCTCACGTGCCAGAGCTTGTGCGACTGGGCCTCAAGGGCGGCGCAGATTTCATCATTGCAGTGCCCAAGGGCAGTTACGGCAATGCCCGCCAGCAGATCGACATATTCCTTGCCGTCCACGTCCCAGAGTCGCGCGCCCTTGCCTCGCACGATAGCCAGCGGGTAACGGCTGTAGGAACGGCAGAGCAGGCTCTCTTCCCCGGCTTTCACGGCGGCAAAGGCTTGTGACATGGACAAACTCCTTCTCGGTGAACGTATGAATGGTGGAATGGATGAAAGTCGCTGGCGGTTGCCAGCGCAGAGTATCAGCGCCCGGTGTGACCGAAACCGCCGGAACCGCGCTCTGTGGCAGACAGTTCCGTTACTTCACGCCATCGCGGTCGCACAAAGGGCTGAAAGATGAGCTGGGCCACGCGCTCGCCGTTCTGGATGCGGCGCTCCTGGCCGGAGGTGTTCAGAAGGAACACCAGAATTTCCCCGGTATAGTCCGGGTCGATGATGCCGACGCCCTGGGCGACGGTGATGCCGTCGCGCGCGCCAAGGCCGCTGCGCGAGTAAACAAAACCGGCAATGCCAGCCGCGCGGGGCTGCACACTGATGCCCGTGCTTACCTTGAGCCTGCCCCCGGCGGGAATAACCGCTTCGGGCGTATCAAGGCAGGCCCGCAGATCCATGCCTGCCGACTGGCTGGTGGCGGGAGCAAGAAAATCGTCCTGCCCCTGGGCATAGAGTTCACGCGCGCCGGGGCGCACAAACGCAATGTCCACGGGGGCCATGCCCTCGTGGAGGTCGTTTGCCTTTTCGGCGGCGTGCTGCTGTGCGTGGTCGTCGTGCATCGGTTGTTACTAGCGTAGCTTTTCGTTGGGGGCAAGAGCCGGATTGGGGCGCAACCCTGTTGACTTGGCATTTTGCTGTGTATACAGAAATTCTATTATTAACACTCAACAGGATTATTGGATGTACACTTACCAGGATTCTGCCCGTTATGCATAGCAGGGGCTATTGCATAACAGCTTGATTGTTTAGGCAATAGCCCTTGCTCCGTCCTGACATCTCATCGGGAGGAAGCATTATGGGCTATAAAAAAGCGACTAAAGTTCTGCCGCAACATTTGTTGCGGGCCATACAGGAATATGTTGACGGGGAATACCTGTACATTCCCCGCAAGGAAGAAAACAGAAAACACTGGGGAGAAGCTGCCCCCAACCGTGCGTTCCGTGTTGCCAGAAACAGCGAGATAGTTGCGCGGCGCAAGGCGGGCTGGTCTGTTGCGCAACTGGCGGAACGGTATTTTCTTTCCGAAAAAGCGGTTTACAAAATTCTTGCGGCCTTGAACTGAGGCTGACTGAGCCCCACTGAATCTGGCGGCGGCTGGCCGGATTATTCCGGCTGTTGCGGCTATGCTCGCAGGAATGCATTTGTTTGCCTTCAGCGCCCTGACGTGTCGGGGCGCTTTTTGTTGAGCAAGAAGCGGGCGGGCTTGCCATCAGGCGGGATTTCTTTCAAGCTGCGCGGCAAGGAGACTATATGCAGACTATGTCCATAGCCGTGGTGGGCGGCGGCCTTGCCGGGTGCGAATGCGCCCTGCATCTGGCCCGCGCCGGTCACTCCGTAACCCTGTTTGAACAAAAGCCGGGGCACAGGTCGGCTGCCCATATCAGCGAACATCTGGCCGAGCTTGTATGCTCCAACTCTCTGCGGTCAGATGAACTCACATCCGGCGTGGGCCTGCTCAAGGCTGAAATGCGCGCCCTTGGCAGTGATTTTATGGAACTGGCCGATGCCCACCGCGTGCCCGCTGGCAAGGCTCTGGCCGTTGACCGCGAAGCTTTTGCCCGTGCCATGACCGAACGCGTGGCGGCGCAGGCCAATATCACGCTTGTGGAACACCAGGTGGCATCGTTGGACGACCCGGTGCTCGCGCCCTTTACGGGCGAGGGCAGGGCTGTGGTGCTGGCTGCCGGGCCCATGGCCTCCGAGGGGCTTTCCGCCTCGCTGGCAGAAGCCGTGGGTGCAAAGCACTGCTATTTTTATGACGCCATCGCGCCCATTGTATGGACGCACTCCCTTAATATGGACGTGGTGTTCCGCGCCTCCCGCTATGGGCAGGAAAACGGCGAAGCCGACGGCGAGGGGGACTATCTCAACTGCCCCATGAGCCGCGACGAATATGATGTTTTTTATGCGGCCCTGCTGGAAGCGCAAAAGGTCTCCGCCCACGAGTTTGAGCAGGAAAAGCATTTTGAAGGCTGCATGCCCGTGGAGGCGCTTGCCGAGCGCGGCCCCCGCACACTGACCTTTGGCCCCCTCAAACCCGTTGGGTTTGTGGACCCGCGCACAGGGCGCAGGCCCTGGGCCATTCTGCAGCTGCGGGCAGAAAAGGCCAACAGTGAAACCTGCAACCTTGTGGGCTGCCAGACCAAGCTGACCCAGGGCGAGCAGGCGCGTGTGTTCCGGCTGGTGCCGGGCATGGAAAATGCGGAGTTTGCGCGCTTTGGCAGCATGCACCGCAATACCTATGTGAACGCGCCAGACGTGCTGGCCCCGGATTTGTCGTTGCGGGCGCGGCCCGGCGTGTATCTGGCGGGGCAGATCACAGGGGTGGAGGGCTATGTGGAATCGGCCGCCAGCGGCCTGTGGCTGGCCCTGCTGCTCAATGCCCGCGCACGTGGCCTTGAACTGCCGCATCCGCCGGTGGAAAGCGCCCTGGGCGGGCTGCTCAACCATCTGCGCACGCCGGTAAAGCATTTTCAGCCCTCCAACGCGCACTTCGGCCTTGTGCCGGAACTGGGCGAAAGGGCGCGTAAAAAAGACCGCAAAGCCCTGTATTCCGCCCGCGCGCAGGAAACATTCGGCGAATGGCTTGCGGCGCAGCGCGAGGCAGGCGCTATTTAAGATGCTTGCAGCGTCCTGCGTTTTTTGTAATGATATTTGGCACACGTGGTTGTAATGGTTTTTCCGGCTCACACACGCAGGTACATGGCGCATCTATCAGGGTTTCAGAGATAAATTGCGGCAATGTGTCAAAAAAGTGTTGACGGCGGCATGGGGAGTAGCTATATAACCGCTTGCCTCATGTAGGAGCGTAGCTCAGGTGGCTAGAGCACTTCCTTGACACGGAAGGGGTCAACAGTTCAAGTCTGTTCGTTCCTACCAAATGACTCTTCGGGGATAGTTCCCCTAAACGGCGGAAGGCCTTGGCCCCGCCCATAGCACAGGTCGCTTGATGCGACCCGAAGACCGGATTCGGCGCAGTGGGGAGGTTTACCTCCCCACTTTGTTTTATGTGCCTCCGGGTATTTTTGTAAGGAGCTTTTCATGGAAGTCCGTGTGGAAGGGCAGATGGTGGAAGCCGGTGACTCCGTTGCTTCTGTCCTGCAAAAAGCCTTGAGCGGCAAAAAGTTCAAGGCGGCTGTGGCCGCGCGCGCCGATAACGGCGCTCTGCTGGATCTTTCCGCACCCCTGCCTGCCGGCTGCGCCGAGCTTGCGCCCGTGTACGCCGACTCGCCCGAGGGGCTGCAGATGATCCGCCATTCTACCGCCCACGTCATGGCGGCGGCGGTCAAGCGTCTCTTCCCCACTGCCAAGGTCACTATTGGCCCTTCCATCGACACTGGCTTTTACTACGACTTTGACGTAGAAAAGCCCTTCTCCAGTGAAGATTTTCCCGCTATCGAAGCGGAAATGCAGCGTATTGCCGATGCGCGCGAGCCTTTCACCTGCAAGGTGCTGCCCAAGGCGGAAGCTGTTGAAGTATTCCGCAATATGGGCGAAGTCTACAAGGTTGAGCTGATTGAGAGCATTGATGCCGACACGGTGTCGCTCTATACCTGCGGTGATTTTACGGATCTGTGCCGTGGCCCCCACGTGCCGCACACGGGTTTTGCCAAGGCGGCAAAGCTCATGAGCGTGGCCGGGGCCTATTGGCGCGGTGATGAAAAAAACCGTATGCTTTCGCGCATTTACGGCACGGCCTTTGCCGACCAGAAGGCTCTGGACGCCTACCTGAAGCAGCTTGAAGAAGCCAAGCGACGCGACCACCGCAAGCTTGGCCGCGAGTTGAGCCTCTTTACCTTCAAGGAAGATGTGGCTCCCGGCATGGTCTTCTGGTTGCCCAGAGGCATGATGGTGCGTACCATTCTTGAAGACTTCTGGCGGCGCGAGCATCTCAAGCGCGGGTACGAAATCGTGCAGGGGCCGCAGTTGCTGCGCGTGGAAACGTGGCAGAAATCCGGCCACTACGACCACTACCGCGAAAATATGTATTTTACGCAGATCGAGGAAGACACCTACGGCGTCAAGCCCATGAACTGCATCTCGC
Organism: Desulfovibrio desulfopostgatei; assembly: GCF_053570645.1. Lineage (NCBI taxonomy): Bacteria > Pseudomonadati > Thermodesulfobacteriota > Desulfovibrionia > Desulfovibrionales > Desulfovibrionaceae > Desulfovibrio > Desulfovibrio desulfopostgatei. Next base: position 457,899 of record NZ_JBRBQS010000002.1, read on the forward strand.
ACATGCTCATTTACGGCAACGAGCTGCACAGCTACCGCGATCTGCCCCAGCGTTATTTTGAACTGGGCGTGGTGCACCGCCACGAAAAGAGCGGCGTGCTGCACGGGCTGTTGCGCGTGCGCCAGTTCACGCAGGACGATGCGCATATTCTGTGCGCGCCCGAGCAGCTTGAGGGTGAAATTCTTGAGGTCATCCATCTTATCCGCGACCTCATGAATCTCTTCGGCTTCCAGTACAAGGTTGCCGTTTCCACCCGGCCCGAGAGCAGCATCGGCACGGACGAAGCGTGGGAGCTTGCCACCAACGCGCTCACCAAGGCTGTGGAAAAGGCCGGACTGCCCTACGAGATCAATGAGGGAGACGGCGCGTTTTACGGCCCCAAAATTGACGTGCGACTGCTTGACTGCATTGGCCGTGAATGGCAATGCTCAACGATACAGGTTGATTTTACCCTGCCGGAACGTTTTGACCTCACCTATGTGGGTCAGGACGGCGAAAAGCACCGCCCGGTCATGGTGCACCGGGCTATCATGGGGTCGCTTGAGCGGTTCATCGGCATTCTCGTTGAGAACTTTGCCGGTGCGCTGCCCACATGGCTTGCGCCCGAGCAGGCCCGTCTGCTTACCGTGACGGAAGCGGGCGACGAAGCCACCCTCAAGATGTGCGAAGAACTCAAGGCGATGGGCATTCGCGCCACCGCCGATACCCGTAACGAGAAACTGGGTTTCAAGGTGCGCGAGGCGCAGCTGGCCAAGGTTCCGTATATTCTGGTGGTGGGGGAAAAAGAAGTGCAGGCGGGCGGCGCCAATGTGCGCCTGCGCAATGGGGACAATATGGGGCTCAAATCCGTAGCGGAAATCGCCGCGCTGATCCGGACGGACGCCGAAGAGCCTTTCAAACAAGGAGGGATGCGCTATAGCTTCGCCTAATATGAGATTCCGTCGCGACATGCCGCAGGACGGCGTGCGTCGCAACGAGATGATCCGCGCCCGTGAAGTGCGCGTGATCGCCGCCGATGGCGAGCAGCTTGGAATTCTGCAACGCAACGATGCTATTGACCGGGCCAAAGAAGCCGGCATGGATCTTGTGGAAGTGGCTTCCACTTCTGAACCGCCCGTTTGTCGCATAATGGACTACGGCAAGTTCAAGTACGAACAGCAGAAAAAGAAGCAGGAAGCCAAAAAGCGGCAGGCCGTGGTGCAGATTAAGGAAATCAAGGTTCGTCCCAAAACCGACGACCATGATTACGAAACCAAGGTCCGCCACATTCGCCGTTTTCTTGAAGAGGGTGACCGCTGTAAGATTACGGTGTTTTTCAGGGGCCGCGAAATTGTGCATAAAGATCGCGGCATGGCCATTCTTGAACGGGTTGTGCAAGACCTTGCCGATATCGCCAAGGTGGATCAGGAAGCCCGCGCCGAAGGCCGCACCTTGCAGATGATGCTGGTGCCCAAAAAGCAGTCGTAGGCCGTCTGTGCGGGGGATGTGAATTTCCCCTTGCGTGGTTCGGTGCTTTGGGGCATTATGCCCTTCCCTCGGTGCGCCCGTAAAACGGCGTCCGAGTGTATACGTTTTTAAGGAGTACGCCATGCCCAAGATCAAAACCCGGCGTTCCGCCGCCAAGCGTTTTTCGCAGACCGGCAGCGGCAAGTTCAAGCGTCGCCGCCAGAACCTGCGCCACATTCTGACCAAGAAGGCCGCCAGCCGCAAAATGCGCCTGGGTCAGTCCACCCTGGTGGATCAGACCAATGAGAAGGCTGTGCGCCGGATGCTGCCCAACGGCTAATTTGCTTGTCTTTTTGCTTGCTGACTGCGGCAGCCTACGCGGGCGCGCCTCGGTCACATAGACAGCTATGCTCCGCTTCGGCGCGCCGCTTGGCTTTCTTGTCCGCAAGTAAAAATTCTGCGCAAATTGCAGCGTTAGCTGCAGTGCAAAAGGCAGATTCTGACGGGAAAAGGTAATTCAGCGCGATGCTACGGCATCGGTGGCGCATGCGGAGCCGCGACTGACGTTCAATCCGCGTCTCTCATTTGAGAGCATGAAGTTTTTTTACGCTCCCCAACGGGCATTCCTCCGCCTAGTTGGGAGAAGGAGGCAACGCATATGCGTGTGAAGAGAGGTCTTGCAAGTCATCGTCGTCATAAGAAATATTTGACCGCAGCCAAGGGTTTTCGTGGTGGTCGCAGCCGTCTGTACCGCACTGCGCGCGAGGCTGTGGAGCGCTCGATGCAGTATTCCTATGTGGGCCGCAAGCAGAGGAAACGCGATTTCCGCACTCTGTGGATTCTCCGCATCAACGCCGGCGCGCGTCTGAGCGGTCTTTCCTACAGCCGCTTCATGCACGGCCTCAAGCAGGCTGGCATTGAACTGAACCGCAAGGTTCTGGCTGACCTTGCCGTGTATCACAAGGACGACTTCGCCAAGATCGTCGATCTGGCCAAGGCCGCTCTGAATTAAGAGCGGTGCTCCCCGCGCCGGAGGGAGACCTCCTGGCAGCGACGCCTGTGCCTTATAGGGCGCAGCGCGGCTTGCGGGAGCGGGGCCTTGCATGGTATAAGGCGCGGGCGGTGCACAAGCGCCGTCCGCGCCTTGATTTTTTTGTATCGCCGGGGATTGCCCGGCGGGCAGGGCGAATTCATGCCGTGAGGATGCGCAGATCGCAGAAATGGCAGGATGTTCCGCAGGGCAGGGCCGTCAGGTCAAGCCGCAAGCGGGTGCCGTCATTTCCGTTTTTCTGCGTCTCCCTTAACAAAAAGCCGCGCCGCGCGGCATTGGGATATCCGCTATGGATCTGATTTCTGCACTGGAAAGCCTGGTTCCCGAACTTGAAAAAGGTCTGGGCCAGGCTTCTTCGTTGGATGCCCTTGAGGCTTTGCGCGTGGATGTTCTGGGCCGCAAGGGCCGCATAGCCCAGATCATGGCCCAGTTGCCCTCGCTGGCCCCGGCAGAGCGCCCCGCCGTGGGCCAGACCGCCAACAGCGTCAAAGAGCGTTGCAACGCCCTGTTTGAAGCCCGCAAGGCCGCTCTTGAGGCCGGGCGCGAGGCCGAAGCCCTGCGCCGTTTCGATCCTTCCGTTCCCGGTCGCGCGCCCTGGCGCGGCAGCCTGCATCCTACCACCCTGGTGACGGAAGAAATCTGCCAGATTTTTCAGGGTCTGGGCTTTGACGTGGCTTCCGGCCCGGAAGTGGAAATCGACTACTACAATTTTGAAGCCCTGAACATGCCGCCCGAACACCCCGCCCGCGACATGCAGGATACCCTGTATGTCACCGAAAAGGTGCTCATGCGCACGCACACCTCGCCCGTGCAGGCCCGCACCATGCTGGCGCGCAAGCCTCCTCTGGCCGTCATTGCCCCCGGCAAGGTGTACCGGCGCGACAGCGACCTCACCCACACCCCCATGTTCCATCAGATCGAAGGTCTCATGGTGGGCGAGGGCATCAGCATGGCCCATCTGCGCGGCACGCTCACAGCCTTTGTGCGCGCTGTCTTTGGCGCGGAAACCCAGGTTCGCTTCCGCCCCAGCTTCTTCCCCTTTACCGAGCCTTCGGCAGAAGTGGACATCTCCTGCTGCATGTGCGGCGGCAAGGGCCACATTGGCGATGCGCCCTGCCGCGTGTGCAAAACCACGGGCTGGGTTGAAATTCTTGGTTGCGGCATGGTCGATCCTGCCGTGTTTGAAGCCGTGGGCTATCCTGCGGACGTCAGCGGCTTTGCCTTTGGCATGGGCGTGGAACGCGTGACCATGCTCAAGTACGGCATCGGCGATCTGCGGATGTTTTTTGAAAACGACGTGCGCTTCCTTGGCCAGTTTGCCCGGTAGGACACTATGCCCAGCGTCATGAGCCCCATAGATTGCAGCAATGCCCGCATGCGCGCAGGCCGCTTCACGGCCCTGCCCATGTGGCTTGTATTGCTGGGCCTCTTGGCGGCGGCCTCCCTGTTGCCCAGTAGCCCGAGCTGGCTGGCGGCGGATGAAGCTCAGGCCGCCTCAGCCTACACCCCGCGCCATTCGGGCATGGATGCGCCGGGCGAACCCAAGCGCATTGAATCCTTGCCCAGCAAGAACGCAGGGCGCACGGCAGAGGGCGGCATGGGGTATACGGACGCTTACGGCAACACCATTGACGACCGCCAGCCGGAAGAAAAACCCGCTCCCAAACGCCCCAGACCCGGGGCCTACGGCGTGGGCGCGGGCCAGAGCGAGCGCTACGAGCGCCCACTGCCCGATCCGCAAAATCAGACTCCTGCCTGGAGTTTCAAATAACCACGCCAAGGCGCGGAAACAGGACGAACTATGCTGCTCTCACTTTCATGGCTGCGTGAATTTACTCCGTATGAAGGAACGGCTGAGGCGCTGGGCGACCGCCTGACCATGCTCGGCCTTGAGCTGGAAGACATCAGGCGGCCCTACGATGCCATAAGCTCCATTGTGGTGGGGCATGTGGTTTCGTGCGACAACCATCCGGAATCCGACCATTTGCACGTCTGCAAGGTGGACGCCGGGCAGGGCGAGCTGCTTGATATCGTGTGCGGCGCGCCCAACGTGGCTGCGGGTCAGAAAGTGCCTGTGGCTCTGGTGGGTACCAAGATGCCCGACGGCATGATGATCAAAAAGGCCAAACTGCGCGGCGCGCATTCTTTTGGCATGATCTGCTCCGAGCGTGAACTGGGCCTGACCGAAGACCATACCGGCATCATGGTGCTGCCCGAAAGCTTTGTGGTGGGCAAGCCTCTGGTGGAGCAGCTTGAGCTTGACCGCGAAGTGCTGGATATCTCCATCACGCCCAACCGCGCCGACTGCCTTTCGGTTCTTGGCCTTGCGCGCGAAACGGCGCTGGCCTGCAACCTGCCGCTCTCCATCCCGGGTCTGCCGCTGGAACTGGACTCCGGCGCGGAAGTGCTGGTGCCCATTGATATTGACGACCCCGAGCACTGCTGGCTGTATTCCGGCCGCGTCATCACAGGCGTCAAGATCGGGCCTTCGCCCATGCGCCTGCGCCACCGCCTGCATGCCGTGGGTGTGCGCCCCATTTCCAATATCGTGGACGTGACCAACTACATTCTGTTTGAATATGGTCAGCCCCTGCACTCTTTTGACATGGACAAGCTGGAAGGCGGCCGCATTGTGGTGCGCCGCGCGCAGGAAGGCGACACCTTCACCACCCTTGACGGGCAGGAACGCGCGCTTACCGCAGCCGACCTCTGCATCCGCGACGGCGCGCGCGCCGTGGCCCTTGCTGGCGTTATGGGCGGCCTGAACAGCGAAATCTCCGATGCCAGCACCAATGTGTTTCTGGAAAGCGCGGTCTTCAAGCCCGCCACCATCCGCAAAACATCGCGCCGCCTTGGCCTCTCGTCCGAGGCGTCCTACCGCTTTGAGCGCGGCATCGACCAGCAGCGCACCGTGTGGGCGCTTGACCGCGCCTGCGCCATGATGGCCGCCGTCAGCGGCGGGCGCGTGCAGCGCGGCCTTTCCATCAACGAGCCCCGTCCCTTCAAGGCGGCCAGCATTGAATTCCGCCCGGCGCGGGCCGATTCCCTGCTTGGCGTGCAGCTTGGCGCGGATTTTGACGAAAAGGTGCTCACCGGCATGGGCTGCAATGTGGACAAGGGCGAAAGCAGCCCCGTGTGGCGCGTGAGCCAGCCCTCCTGGCGGCCCGACCTCACCCGCGAGGCCGATCTGATTGAAGAAGTGGGCCGCGTGCACGGGCTGGATACCATTGCCCCCGTGCTGCCCCCCATAGCACGCAACCTCGACCGCGCAGGCGAGCCGGAATCGCGCTACGGATTCTGGTCGCGCCTCAAGCACTGGGGCGCTGGCCTCGGCCTCAACGAAGCCGTGAACTACAGCTTTGTGGGCCACAAGGATATGGATCACCTTGGCATGCCGCGCGAGGGCCGCATTTCCATCATGAATCCGCTCTCGGCGGAGCAGGATGCCCTGCGCACCGCCCTGGCCCCCGGCCTCATGTACGATCTGCGCAACAACCTCGCCCAGGGGGCTCAGGGCCTGCGACTGTTTGAACTTGCCAATATTTTTGAAGCTGACGCCGCTTCTGAAACCACCGCCCGCGAAACGGGCATGCTGGGCGTGCTGCTGTATGGCGCGCGCTACGATACGGCCTGGCCCCAGGCTGAGGGCGACATGGATTATGCCGACCTCAAGGGCGTGGTGGAAAACCTGCTGCACTATCTGCATCTTGGAGCGCCCAGCTATGAACTGGCTCAGGAGCATGCCTTCTTGCTGCCCTGCGTGAACGTCTTTGTGAATGGCCGCGCCGTGGGCTTCATGGGCCGGGTCAAGCCCGCCATGGCCGACGAATACCACGCCCGCAAGGATGTGTGGCTGGCTGAAATGAACCTCGACATCCTGCGTGAACTGCACGATGCCGCTACTGTGCGCTTTGCGCCCCTGCCGGTGTATCCGCCGGTGCGGCGCGACATTACCGTGACCGCCGGGCCAAGCCTCAAGGTGGCCGACATCACTGCTCACGTGCAGGGGCTCAAACTGGCCCTGCTGGACGACGTGGCCCTCGTGGACTGCTTTGAACCCAAGACGGAGCAGGGCGGGGAGCCCGTGCGGAACCTGACCTTCCGGCTCACGTTCCGCCATGCGGAGCGTACTCTCAAGGATACGGAAGTGGACAAGGAGCGGGAGAAGGTGGCACAGTCGCTTGTAAGCGCTCTGGGCGTGAAAATTTAACACAGTGCGCGCAGGCCCGGCTTTTTCGGGCCTGCGCAATTCCGGCACATTTTCAGAGAGTGTCAGGAGGGGTATGACATGTCGGACCACACGCCCGACAATACCTACCGCATAGGTGAGGTCGCAGAACTGCTCGACCTCAAAACCCATGTGTTGCGCTTCTGGGAAACTGAGTTTCCCCAGTTGGCGCCGCTGCGCACCGGTAAGGGGCAGCGCCTGTACACGGAAGAAAACGTGGCCCTCTTGAGGCGTATCCGGCAGTTGCTGCACGAGCAGGGCATGACCATTGAAGGCGCGCGCCGCGTACTTGCGGGCAGCGCCGTGGTGGACGAAAGCCTGCCCGAACGCGTGGCGGCGGTGCCGGACCCGGATTTTATGCGCATGCTCCAGCGTGAGCTGATCTCGCTGCGCCGCCTGCTCAGCGAAAAATAGGCTGCGGCCTGCTGGCGCAACTAAATATTTCAGGGAAGGGACGCGGGGGAGGCGACCCTTTCTGTTGGTGGCCCTCCCCCGCAAACACGCTCACCCCGATATAATCATGATCTTATCGCCCTCATTGCTGTCTGCCGATTTTGCCCGTCTGGCCGAAGAGCTTGGCGCCCTTGAGGCTGCCGGAGTCACCTGGCTGCATCTGGACGTGATGGACGGGGCTTTTGTGCCCAACATCACCTTTGGTCCCCCGCTGATAAAGGCTCTACGGTCTGTCAGCGGGCTTTTTTTTGACGTGCACCTCATGGTGAATGATCCGGCCCGCTATATTGCCGACTTCCACAAGGCAGGGGCAGACATGCTGGTCATCCATGCCGAGGCCGACAAACACCCGCAGCGCACCCTCACGGCCATCCGGGCCATGGGCTGCAAGGCGGGGCTTGCCCTCAACCCCGGCACGGATGTGAACGCGGCCCGCTGGCTGGCGGCGGATATGGACATGCTGCTGCTCATGAGCGTGAACCCCGGTTTTTCGGGCCAGGCATTCATCCCCGCCACGTTCGACAAAATCCGCGCGGCCCGGCAGATGCTTGACGCCAACGGCGGGGCCGAGGCGCTCATCCAGATCGACGGCGGCGTATGCCCCGAAAACACGGCCGAGCTTGTGGACGCCGGGGCGGAAGTGCTTGTGTCCGGCTCGGCCTTTTTTGGCCACAAACCTTACGACAAACGGCTTGCCGCCTTTATGGCTCCGCTTGCGGGCAGAACGCCCCGCCATGCGGAAGATGCCCTGAGACGCCGCGCCGCCAACCATATCACGCAAAAATAGAGGAAAGAGTCATGCCCACCCGCAGACAGTGCGCCAATGCCATCCGCGCCCTTGCCATGGACGCCATTGAAAAAGCCCGCTCCGGTCACCCCGGCGCACCTCTGGGCATGGCCGACATGGCCGAAGCCCTGTGGCGTCATGGTTTCAAGCACAATCCGAGCAACCCCCGCTGGTTTGACCGCGACCGCTTTGTGCTTTCCAACGGCCATGCCTCCATGCTGCTCTATGCCTTGCTGCACCTCACGGGCTATGACCTGCCCATGGAGGAGCTGCGCAACTTCCGCCAGTGGGGAGCCAAAACCGCAGGGCACCCCGAATACGAGCCTGATCTGGGCATTGAAATGACCACCGGCCCGCTGGGGCAGGGTATTTCTTCCGCCGTGGGCATGGCGCTGGCCGAGAGCATGCTGGCCGCCCGTTACAACACGCCCGAGCATAACGTTGTGGATCACCACACCTATGTGTTCACCGGCGACGGCTGCCTCATGGAAGGCGTTTCGCACGAGGCCTGCTCCCTGGCTGGCACCTGGGGCCTGGGCAAGCTCATAGCCCTTTACGACTCCAACGGTATTTCCATTGACGGCAAGATTGACGGCTGGTTCAACGAAGACGTGGCGGGCCGTTTCCGCGCCTACCACTGGCAGGTTATCGGCCCCATCAACGGGCATGACGCCGCCGCTCTGGACGCTGCCATTGCCGAGGCCAAGGCTGACCACAGCCGCCCCAGCCTGATCATCTGCCGCACCCACATTGGCTTTGGTTCGCCCAAGGCCGATTCCGCATCCTGCCACGGCTCGCCCCTTGGCGACGATGGCATTGCAGCCACCCGCGCGGCTCTGGGCTGGACCGAAGAGCCCTTTACCGTGCCGCAGGAACTGTATTCCGCATGGGACGCGCGTGAAAAGGGCAAGGCTGCCGAGGCCGCCTGGGAGCATACCTATGCCGCCTATGCCAAGGCCAATCCCGAACTTGCCGCAGAATTTACCCGCCGTATGCGTGGTGAACTGCCCGAAGACTGGGCCTCCATTGCGCGCGGCATGATTGAAGAAGCCGTGAGCAAGGCCGAAACCACGGCAACGCGCGTGGCCTCCAAGAAAACCCTTGAATGCCTTGTGCCCCGCCTGCCCGAACTTGTGGGCGGCTCCGCCGACCTCACCGGCTCCGTGGGCACGCTGACCAGCTCTTCCGAGCACATGGACGTGCAGACCCACAAGGGCAACTATGTTTCCTACGGCGTGCGCGAATTCGGCATGAGCGCCATCATGAACGGTTTTGCCCTGCACGGTGGGTTCATCCCCTACGCGGGCACGTTCATGTCCTTTGCCGATCAGGCCAAGAACGCCCTGCGGCTGGCTGCCATCATGGGCATCCGCGCCGTGTGGGTGCTGACGCACGACTCCATCGGCGTGGGCGAAGACGGCCCCACGCATCAGCCTGTGGAACAGCTCGGCATGCTGCGCCTTATGCCCAATTTCAATCTGTGGCGTCCCTGCGACACGGTGGAAACAGCCGTGGCCTGGCGTAGCGCCCTTGAAAGCGTCCATACGCCCACCGGGCTTTCGCTCTCGCGCCAGAATCTGCCTTTCTGCCAGCGCGATGCCGCCCAGGTGGAAGCCATCGCGCGCGGCGGCTATGTGCTGCGTGACTGCGAAGGCACACCCGAGATCATCCTTATCGCCACAGGCTCAGAAGTGTCGCTTGCCCTTGAAGCCGCTGACCAGTTGACCGCCGACGGCCGCAAGGCCCGCGTGGTCTCCATGCCCTGCGCAGAGATTTTTGACGCGCAGGACGCGGCCTACAAGGAAAGCGTGCTGCCCCGCGGCGTGCGCGCCCGCATTGCCATTGAAGCCGCCGCTGCGGATTACTGGCGCAAGTATGTGGGCCTGGACGGCGCGGTGGTCGGTATGGAGCGTTTTGGCGCTTCCGCCCCTGCCAAGATCGTTTTTGAGCGTCTGGGCTTTACCGTGGCGCATGTGCTGGAAGTGGCGGAAGGCCTTTTCCGGCAGCTTGGGAAGTAACTGGCCGACAGAACGAAGCAAATCCTCTTACAGGGAGAACGCATATGCCCATCAAGAAAATGCAGGATCTGGACCTGACCGGCAAAACCGTTGTGATTCGCGAAGACCTGAACGTGCCCATGAAGGACGGACAGGTATCCAACGACAAGCGCATCCGCGCTTCGTTGCCCACCATTACCACGGCCCTTGAAAAAGGCGCGGGCGTGGTGCTGCTTTCGCATCTGGGCCGCCCCACGGAAGGGCAGTATGAAGAGCAGTTCTCCCTCAAGCCCGTGGCCGCCCGCCTTTCCGAGCTGCTGGGCAAACCTGTTGCCCTCGCCGCCACGCTGGAAGAAGCCAAGGCGGCTCCCGGTGCGGTGACCCTGCTTGAGAATGTGCGTTTTCTCAAGGGCGAGAAAAAGAACGACCCCGCTCTGGCCGCGCAGCTTGCCGCCCTGGGCGATGTATATGTGATGGACGCCTTTGGGGCGGCCCACCGCGCGCATGCCTCCACCGAGGGTGCGGTGCGCGTTGCCAAGGTTGCCTGCGCCGGGCCGCTGCTTCAGGCGGAGCTGGATGCCTTTGCCAAGGTGCTGAACAATCCTGCCCGCCCGCTTGCTGCCATCATCGGCGGCTCCAAGGTGTCCACCAAGCTGGCCCTGCTGGAAAATCTGCTGGAAAAAGTGGACGTGCTTATCGTGGGCGGCGGCATTGCCAATACCTTCCTTGCGGCTGCCGGGTACATGGTCGGCAAGTCGCTGTACGAGGAAGATCTGGTAACGGACGCCAAGCGTATCATGGAGCAGGCCAAGAATCTTAACAGAGAACTGCCCCTGCCCGTGGATGTTGTGACCGCCGAGGAACTGGCCCCCGGTCAGGCGGCTACCACCCGCGCCGTGGGCGACGTGCCCGCCGACCAGATGATTCTGGACGTTGGCCGCGACACGATTGCACAGTACAAAAAACTGCTGTCCAAGGTTGCCACGGTAGTGTGGAACGGCCCTGTGGGCGCGTTTGAAACTGATCCCTTTGGCGAAGGCACCAAGGAACTGGCGCACTATCTTGCTGATTCCAAAGCCTTTGTGGTGGTGGGCGGCGGTGACTCCGTGGCTGCGGTGGAAAAGTACGGCCTGTCCGAAAAGATGGGCTATATTTCCACCGGCGGCGGCGCATCGCTGGAACTGCTGGAAGGCAAGGTGTTGCCCTCCGTGGCGGCGCTGGAAGACAGAGGCTAGGGCCTGTGCACTATGGCTCTTTTGCCCTCTGTCTGCGTCAGGAAACCTTTTTATTTCGGTCGAGTACCGGAGCTCTGCTGTCTTTAGCCGTAGCTTCCTTCGTCGCAACGGCTAAAGCGAGTACACTCCCTTCATAAAAAGGCTTCCTTCCTTGGCAGAGAACAAAATTGCTCATAGTGTTAACAAACCCTTGTACATGCCGCTCTGCGGCGGAGTTCATAGCTGATTCAGGCCCCCGGATCTCAGGATTCGGGGGCTTTTTGCGTGCGGCGCTCAGGCCCGAGGGCGCAGGTTTTTAAAAAACGGCAATTGCATGATGAAGTCGCAAAACTGCCGCAGCACCGGGCTGGACGTGGCTGTTTTAAGCACTGTTCGCACCTGCGGCAGGGGCGGCAGAGCGCACGTGCCGTCAAGGATGACAAAGCGTCCGTCCATATCCCAATCGGGCAGCGCGGTTATGCCAAAACCCGCTAGCACCGAGCTGCACAGGCTTTCGTACGAGGCGCTCACATAGGCAAAATCGTAGGGCCGTCCGGCTGCGTTGAGGCTTTCCAGCGTGGCGGCGCGCCAGGGGCTGCCCTCGCTGTAGGTGGCCAGGGGCACCGGCATGGTCGGCGCAAGCTCAATGTGCCCGCCGCTGGCCCAGTGCAGGGGCTGCTGCGCCAACACCTCGAATATGCCCTCGGCCGCGTGGCTGCTGTCAAAGCGGTACTGGTTGATCAGGGCCACATCGAGAATTCCGTCCGCCAGCATGCGGTCAATATCCGCAGACATGGCCGAGATGACGCCGATCTGAAGGTCAGGGTTCAGGGCCAGCAGGCGGGCCACGGCAGCCTGCAATTCCACCGTGCTGAAACTTGGCGGAATCCCCACCGTTATGCGCCCCCGCAATTCAGGTTGCCGGGCTGCGCGCAGCACCGCGTCAAAGCGCAGCAGAATATCCTCCAGTTCCGGCAGCAGGCGTTGCCCAGCCGTGGTAAGGCCAAAGGTGTGCCCGTTGCCTCTCTCCACCAAAGTGCAGTTGAGGTGCGCCTCCAGCCTTTTGACAGATTGAGTCACCGCCGACTGGCTGCGGCAGAGCTGCTCCCCGGCTTTCTGAAAGCTGCGGCAATGGGCCACGGCAATAAAAGCCCGCATATGCTCAAGGGTAATACTGCGCGTGTCTGCCGGGAGTTCCATAGCTGCTGACCACCTTAAAATAAGATGAAATGATTTGTTCATGATAAAAATAAATTTTACAAATTATCAAGCCCCCGCCTACTGTGGACGCAATTATATTGCTGCAAGGGGTAGGGGTGAAAAATGGGAAAAACAGCAAGTGTGGAAAGGCCGCTGGAAGCGCACGGGCCAGGATTGGGGAACGGAAGCGCGGCAAGCACGGTCCAAAAGCGTCTGAACTGGCGGCACGTGGCTGCGGGCGTGTGCTTTAGCGTTATCTGGAGTTCAGCTTTTGTGGCGGGCAAGATTGTGGTGACGGAAATGGGGCCATTCGTAAGCCTGTTTTACCGCTTTGTGGGCACCGTTTTTGTGCTTGGCCTCTTGTGCGGCAAAAGCCTGTGGGGGCCGCAGGCAGGCAGGGCGCTGCGGGCTGGACTTGTGCTCGGCTTGCTGAACAACGTGGCCTATCTGGGGCTGAGTTTCTCCGCCCTGCAACTGGTCTCGCCGCCCTGGGTTGTGGTCATTGTGTCCTGTTCGCCCTTTGTCACTCTTATGCTTGGCGTTGCGCGCGGGCTGGAATCGTTTAGCGCGGCAAAGCTGCTGGGCTTTGGCCTGTCGCTGGCTGGCATTGTGCTCATGGTGGGCGTGGGCAAGCTTGAGGGCGGGGCCGTTCAGGGACTGCTGCTGGCTGCCGGGGCAACTGTGGCTTTTTCCTTAGGTGCGGTGCTCTTTCGCGGCAGATACAGCAACATGCCGCTGCTGCCCGTAAATTTCTGGATGTCAGTCTGCGCCATGTTTTGTTTTGCCCCAGCTGCCATACAGAGCAGCGTGACGCCTCTTGCGGTTTCCATTCCGGCCCTGCTGGCGCTGGGCTGGCTTGCTGTGGTGAGCCTGCTGGGCATGGCCCTGTGGCTGTTGCTCATCCGTACGCAAGGGGCATCCACTGCGGCTGCGTATAACATGCTCAATCCCCTGAGCGGACTGGCCCTTTCAGCTTTGTTGCTGGGCGTGCCCACCCTGCCCGCCGATGTGGCGGGGGCTGCCGCCATTGTGGCAGGCCTTGCAGTGGCTTTGGGCGTGAGGCTGCCAAAGCGCTAGTTTTTTCAATCCGTGACATGCTTGTTTTTTCACAAGCGGCGCGTATGGTAGAACTGAAAGCGTATTTCAGGTTGCGCGCATTCCAAACCAGGAGGAAACTCATGAGCAAATTGCGGATTGCCCAGTATGGTTGCGGAAAAATGTCCAAGTATTCCATGCGATACGTGTACGAAAAAGGCGCGGAAATCGTAGCTGCCTTTGACGTGAACCCCGCAGTGATCGGCCGGGATATCAGTGCAATCATTGGCGGGCCGGAGCGGGGCGTTGTGGTGCATCACGCGGATGAGGCCGACAAGGTGCTGGCCGCACTTAAGCCCGATGCCTGCATCATCACTACCATGAGCCTCATGCGCGACATTGTGGATGCCCTCATGGTCTGCGCCAGAAACGGCGTCAACGCCATCACCACCAATGAAGAAGCCATCTTTCCCATGAATTCTTCGCCCGCCATCACCTGCGAGGTGGACGCAATGGCGAAAAAAACGGGCTGCACGGTTTGCGGTTCCGGCTATCAGGACGTGTTCTGGGGCAACCTGATTGCCACCCTGGCCGGGGCCATGCACACCATCAGCAAGATCAAGGGCAGCTCTAGCTACAATGTGGAAGACTACGGCATCGCCCTTGCCAAGGTTCACGGCGCGGGGCTTGACCTGACCGCCTTTGAGAAGGAAATTGCCTCGGCGGATGCCATTTCGCCCGCCGAGCGCCAGCAGTTGATCGAGCGCGGCGAGTTTTTGCCCTCCTATATGTGGAACGTCAACGGCTGGCTGGCGGAGCGTCTGGGCCTTACGGTCAAAAGCCAGGTGCAGAAGTGCGTGCCCCAGACCCACAGCGCCGAGCTGCGCTCTGAAACGCTGGGCATGACCATCCCTGCCGGGCACGCCACGGGCATGTCTGCCGTGGTGACCACGGAAACGGCGGAGGGCATCGTCATCGAGAGCGAATGCGTGGGCAAGGTTTACGCCCCCGGCGAGGTTGACCGCAATGACTGGACGCTCATGGGCGAGCCGGATACGCAGGTGGTCATTACCCGCCCCGCCACGGTGGAACTGACCTGCGCCACCATCGTCAACCGCATACCAGACCTTATCAACGCCGCGCCGGGCTATGTGACCACAGACCTTATGCCGGTCAACAGCTACAGGGTAAAGCCTCTGGATCATTACGTACTCAAGTAGTTTCTACATTCCCCCCCGGGCCGCCTTGTGGCGGCATGTCCGCCGTGTCAGCAAAAGTTGGTGCGGCGGATTTTTTATGGTGTTGACATTTTTGCGTACAGGATTATGCTCATTTGAGCAAAAATAACGAGCAAGGGAGTAGCCATGAAAGTAGCCGTTTCAAGCGAAGGGCCGGGGCTGGAATCGCAGGTTGATCCGCGGTTCGGCAGGGCTGGCGGGTTTGTGATCGTGGATATGGACACCATGCAGGCAGATTATGTGGACAACGGCGCATCGCAGGCGGCGGCGCAGGGCGCTGGCATTCAGACTGCGGAGCGGCTTGCGGGTCTTGGCGCGCAGGCCGTCATGAGCGGCTATGTGGGCCCCAAGGCTTTTACGGCCCTCAAGGCGGCGGGGCTGGACGTGTATCAGGACATGGACAACCGCAGCGTGGGCGAAGCCGTGCGCTGCCTTGCCGATGGCTCGGTCAGCCCGGCCACGGCTCCCAACAAGTAGGCCCTTATGCGTATTGTGATTGCCAGCGGCAAGGGCGGCGCAGGAAAGACCACCGTGACCGCCTGCCTTGCCGGACAGTGGGAGCGCGATCTGCTGCTTGTGGATGCGGACGTGGAAGCGCCCAATCTGCACCTTTTGCTGCACCCGAACCTCGCTGAGCCGGAACCGGTATATCTTGAAGTGCCGGAACTGGTGGAGGAAAAATGCACGGGCTGCGGCGCATGCCGCCCCATGTGTTCCTACGGGGCCATTGCCATGATGGGCGCAAAGCCCATGTATTTTCAGGATATGTGCCACGGCTGCGGCGGCTGTTTTGAGGTGTGCCCGGAACAGGCGCTGCGCGTGGCGCAGCGGGAGCTTGGCGCCTTGTTGCTGGGTTCTGTATCCGCTGGCGGTAAAACAATGCCCTTCCTCATGGGCCGTACCCGCGTGGGAGAGGCCATGACTCCGCCGCTCCTGCGCGCGCAGGAACGCAAGCTGGCAGAGCTGCTTGCGGGGCATCCGGCTGACGTGCTCATGGACGCCCCCCCCGGCGTAAGCTGCCCGGCCATGACAGCGGCGCGTGGCGCGGATGCCGTGTTGCTGGTGGCGGAACCAACGCCTTTTGGCTTTTATGATTTCAAGCTGGCGCACGCGGCTTTTGCGCAGTTGGGGCGGCCCGTTGCCGTGGTGATGAACCGCGTGGGCATGGAAGGCAACGCCGATTGCGAGAATGAGCTGCGCGCATGGTGTGCGGGTGCAAAACTGCCCATACTGGCAGAACTGCCCTTCCAGCGCGAGGCCGCCCACGCCTATGCCCACGGCTTGCCCCCCACGGAAGCGCAGGGCGCGACGGGCCAGGAATGGCGGCAGCGCATTGCAGAACTTGCCTCCAGACTGCGGGAGTTTGCCAAGGGGGCCAACAATGCGTGAGATAGTTGTTATCAGCGGCAAGGGCGGTACGGGAAAAACCACCGTCTGCGCCGCATTTGCCGCACTGGCCCATGCGCAGGGGCAAAAGGCAGTACTCTGCGACCTGGATGTGGACGTGCCGGACATGCACATTCTGCTGAATCCGCAGGTGCAGCAGAAGGAAGTTTTTATTTCCGGCAATACGGCCCGCATCAATCCTGACCTGTGCACAGCCTGCGGGCGTTGTGCCGAGCTGTGCCGCTTTGACGCGGTGCGGTTTAAAGATGGCGTGTACTCCATAGACGAACTGGGCTGTGAAGGCTGCGGCGTGTGCCACAAGCTTTGCCCTGCGCACGCTGTGGAATTTCCCGAACGGCGCTGTGGCGTGTGGTATGTCAGCGACACCCGTTTTGGCCCCTTTGTGCATGCGCAGCTAGACCCAGGGCAGGAAAATTCGGGACGGCTTGTGGCCCTGCTCAAGCGTCAGGCCCGGGACAAGGCAACCCAAATGGGCGCAGACCTTGTGCTGTGCGATGGATCGCCGGGTGTTGGCTGCCCTGTGATCAGCTCCCTTTCCGGCGCGGCCTTGGCCGTGGCGGTTGTTGAGCCAACGCCTTCGGGGCGGCATGACTTTGCCCGTGTGGCGGAGCTGTGCGCGCATTTCCGTATTCCCGTGGCGGTGCTCACCAACAAGGCCGACCTGAACGCGGATGAGGTGGCCCGCATACACGCAGTGGCCGATGAGGGCGGGCACCATGTGGTGGGCGAGTTGCCCTTCAGCCCGCTGGTCACGCAGGCCATGGTGCGGCGGCAGGCCCTGACCGAAGAAATTTCACCCCTTACCAAACCCCTGGCCGAAACTCTGGCAGCAGCCTGGGAGCGCGTGTGCTCTCTGGCATCGCAACCGGGGCGGCAGGGCGACATAAAACACCTGTAAAAGGAAAGCATCATGAGCAAGACTATTCTGGCAATTCCTTCTCAAATGCCCGGCGGCATGGATTCCGGCATGGGTATGCATTTTGGACATTGCGACATTTACACCATCGTGGAACTGGAAAACGGTCAGGTCGCTGCCCAGTCCACCCTTGAATCCATCCCGCACCAGCAGGGCGGGTGCATGGCTCCTGTGCAGTATCTGGCCTCCCACGGCGTCAATGCGCTTCTGGCTGGCGGCATGGGCATGCGCCCCCTCATGGGCTTCAACCAGATGGGCATCAGCGTGTATTTTGCAGGCAACCAGCCCACCGTGGGCATGGCCGTGCAGGCATTTTGCCAGGGCAAACTGACGGAGTTCACCCCCGAGCATACCTGCGGCGGCGGGCATTAAACCGTTATGAAACGCTCCATTCTGTTGCAGACAGGGCGGCCCGCAGTTTTTGCCGCCTTTGTGGAGGAGCTTGAGCGTCAGGGCTGCGCCGTAACGACAGTTGCCGATGCAGAAGCCTGCAAAAAAAGCGTCCAGGGGCATGCCCCAGCGCTGGTGGTGCTGGATTCCGCCTCGCAGGAGCAGGCGAAGCAGGATGTCATCGACATCATGCGTGTGAACGCACTGGTGCATACGGCGGTTGTCAGCGATATGCCGGAAGATGTTTTCCATGACGTCATGGAAGGTCTGGGCATTCTTGCCTCGCTGCCAACCTCTCCTGCAGCAGAAGATGCGCGCCGCGTGACGCGCCTGCTGACGGAGCTTCAAGCCTGATAAAATAATAGCCGCATGCGCGGCAGGCTTTACTGTTCCCGCAAACCATTGTCCGTACCCTTGGTTTGCACGGCGCCTTGGGCGCGCGCTGCCTGCGCGCAAGCAGCCTCCGGCCCACGGGAAGCATGGCCGGGCCTGAACCGGGTTTACCCCTCCCGTTTTTGGCTCGGCCATGCGCAGAGCGGCAGATGTGCATGGCTACGGCTTGCGCCACTTGCGCGAGGCGTGGCATTGGCTTATTCTCAAATAAAACCATATTACTGGGAAATTATGCCAAGACCTTGCCATTGCAGGCGCGTAAGCGCCCTGCCAAAAAACAGATGTTTCAAGCCCAACGGTATTCCCCTGCACGAACTTGAAGAGGTTGTGCTGTCGCTGGATGGCCTGGAAGCCCTGCGGCTGGCTGATTTTGAAGACCTGAACATGGATGCCGCCGCAGCCCGCATGGGTGTTTCGCGGCATACCTTTGGCAGGCTTTTGCGGCGCGCGCGCCGCAGCGTGGCTCAGGCTCTTGTGCAGGGGCAGGCCCTGCGCATTGAGGGCGGGGTGTGCGCTGTGGATGCAACTGCCGGGGGGGCGGAAAGCGAGGATGCCATGCCGGGCGGGCTGGTGGTAGCTGTGCCGAGCATTGCCCCCGGCGGGCCGGATGCTGCGCCCAACGCGCATTTTGGCCGATGTCAGTTCTATACCCTTGCCAGGGTGGAGGACGGCAAGATTGGGGAGGTCAACATTCAGCCCAATCCCATGCATCAGGGCGGGGATTGCGCCGGGCCAGTACAGGCCTTGCTGCGTCTTGGTGTTGGCGCTCTGCTTGCGGGCGGCATGGGCATGCGGCCCCTGCGGGCTTTGCAGGAGGCTGGTATAGCCGTGTATTACAATGCCAATCTGCCCACAGTGGCAGACTGTCTTAACGCCTTTGCTGCGGGCAGGCTTGTTCCTTTCGGCCCTGGGCATCTTTGCCAGGGCGGTTGCGCTTCTGAACGGTAGAGCCGTGCAGGTCGCGGCAAAGGCCCGCAATTCCCGACCGTTCAGAAAGCGCCCTTGGTGATAACCCGGCGGAAAGCCGCCGGGAACAACGTCAATATGCTCTAAAACGCGTAAAGAAAGCCCCCGCTCATCGAATACTTGTTGTTGCGCTCAACCATGGGGCTGTCGGTTATTTCCTGTCCTAAAAACTGGCTTTTACCACTCACAAATGCGCTCCAGCTTTCTGTAAGGCCGACCCGTAACGTCAGCTCGGCATATGGTGAGAGGGCTGATTCCGGCGAGTAGTGGCTCAGTCCGCTGGCCCGCGCCTCGCTTTTGCTCACGCCGTAATAATAGTCGTTGTAGTTCACGTCGGTCCACTGCACACCCGCTGTGGGAATTAGCGACATGTTGGCAAAGCGGATGGGGTAGGAATAGGAGGCATCGGCCATCACGCCCTTGTTCACACCCAGCGCATCGGTGGAAAGGGTGGCTGCCAGCACGCCAAGTTCGGTGCGCAAGCGGTAGTTGATGCCGGCCATGGCCGATGCATAGCGGTCATCAAGCTTTTTCATGCCCGAGTTGTCGCTCCATGAGGCATAAAAATGCTGCGGCAGATACGAAAGCTGCACGTTGACTTCATGGTATTCGTTCTTGAACAGGTGCACGCCGCCGCTCAATCCCCGCAAATACAGATACTCGCCTTCATATCCCAGCAAGGGCAGGGCCGTGCCCAGCCTTTCCACGCCCTTGTATTCCGAGGTGGAAACAGTGCCGCTAATGCCGAGGTTGAATCCCCAGCGGCTGCTGTCGTTTTTGCCTTCTTCCGCAATGGCAGAAAAAGCCGTTAAAAGAAGAATGGTTAATGTCGCCAGATACGACAATCCCCGTATTTTCATGAACCCTTCCGTGCAACAAAGCCATTGCACTTTTCATGGAAAATCTGTAATCAATCGATTGCTCAAAAGTAGCCTCATGAAACCAACTGTGTCAAGTCGCAGCAACCATAGGGGATAGCAATGGCTCCTGAACGTAAACCAGCCACGGGCCCGCAGCGTAAACGCAATGCCGCAGAAACCAGAAACCGTCTTTTGCAGGCGGCGCGACGGCTCTTTGCCAAAGCCAACTACGGCAACGTCGGGATACGGGAAATCGGCGCGGCGGCAGGGGTAAACCCGGCACTCATCAGCCGCTATTTTGGCTCAAAAAGGAATCTTTTTCTTGAAGTGGCGTCCATTCTGAATTCAGAAGGCATTGAGGCCCTGCCTGATGTGCCGCCTATGGAAAAAACCAGTATGGCCATGGGCAGCATTCTCTCTGGCGGAGCGCAGAGTGCATGGGCCACAGATTTTCGCATCACGGCCCTTTCTGCGCTGGATCCCAATGTTTCGGACGTGATGGCAAAAACGTACGACAACATCCGTCAGCAGATCATGGAGGTGCTGCCCGGTGAACAGGCCGCCACGCGGGCAGAGCTGATACTGGCGCAGATCATGGGGGCCTCAATGGTAGTCAATCTGCTGCGGGGAGCTGATTCGCCCAGGATCGACATTGAGTACATGAATAAATTTTATGCAAAGCAACTGGCAGAACTGTTCGCGTGCGAATCCTCTGACTAAGCTGCGCCAGCTCCGCGACTTTTGGTCAGGCAGTGATGCGGCAACTTGAAGCCTAGTAACGCCCGTCGCGGAAGCCTCGCTCTGCGGCGGCGCGCTCGGCAGCATCGGCCAGGGGTGCGGGTACAATGGTCTTGCCGATGGGGCAGAGGGCCAGCGCCGCCAGTTTGACGTGCTGCCACGCAAAAGGAATGCCGATTATGGTTACCGCGCACATGACGGCGGAAACCAGATGCCCCAGGGCAATCCACACGCCAGCCAGCAAAAGCCAGATGATGTTGCCTACCGTGCCCCACGGGCCGGTGCCCACATCCTGCCTGCCAGTGAGCACATCGCGCGCAACGGGCATTTTGCCAAAGGGGAAAAAGGCGAAGTTGCCCATGACAAAGCATGCCCTGCCCCAGGGAATGCCCACGATGGAAATAAAGCAGAGCACCCCGTATATCCACCACACAAGGCCCATGAGAATACCGCCGCACAAAAACCAGATGGCGTTTCCAAGGCAACTTATGGCGCTGTTCATGATATCCTCCTGAAGTGGGCCGTGCGGTATCCTTGCGGCCATTGACGGCTGATTATGTCAACGCAATGCGAAAAAGAAAAGCAGTTTGAAACGAAAGGGCCGCCCGGTGATGCCGGGCGGCCCTTTATAATCTGGGCTAGAGCAGATAAATAATGGCATGCTCTAGAAATTGATGATGACCTGTTCCTGATCGTCATCCTTGGAGCGGCGGGCTATCTCGCCGATGCACCATGCACGCAGCTTGAAGGCCTGGATGCGGTTGATCGCTTCCTCGGCCTGATCGGCGGGCACCACCAGCACATAGCCGATGCCGCCGTTGAATATTTGCAGAATTTCCGGCCAGCTGAGGTTGCCCGCTTCCTTGAGCCAGTTGAAGACGGGGGCCATCTGCCAGCTGCCAAAATGAATGCGCGCTTCCACCTGTGCGGGCAGCACGCGGGGAATGTTGTCGTAAAAGCCGCCGCCGGTGATGTGGGCCATGCCCTTGACGTTCATATCGCGCAGCAGGGAGCGCACCGCTTCCACGTAGATGGTGGTGGGCGTCAGCAGCACATCGCCAACGCTGGCTCCATCCCCGCCGGGGAAGGGATCGGTGAGGGAAAGGCCGCTCTGGTCAAGCACCTTGCGGGCCAGGGAAAAGCCGTTGGAGTGCAGGCCAGAGGAGGCGATGCCGATGATCTTGTCGCCCACCTGAATGCCGGAGCCGTCAATGAGCTTGGCATTATCCACAATGCCCACGCAAAAACCGGCAAGGTCATACTCGCCTGGCGCGTACATGTCGGGCATTTCAGCGGTTTCACCGCCAAGCAGGGCGCATCCGGACTGGCGGCAGCCCTCGGCCACGCCTCCAATGACGGTCTGGGCGGTTTCTACGTCAAGCTTGCCGGTGGCAAAGTAGTCAAGAAAAAACAGGGGGTTGGCACCCTGAACCAGAATGTCGTTGACACTCATGGCCACAAGGTCGATGCCCACAGTATCGTGCTTGTTGCAGGCAAAAGCCAGTTTGAGCTTGGTTCCCACACCATCGGTGGAAGAAACAAGCACAGGTTCGGTCATGCCGTTGAGGTCAGGCCGGAACAGGCCGCCGAAGCCGCCAATATCGGAAATGACGCCTCTGGTCTGCGTGCTCTGAACCATGCCTTTGATGCGTGAAACAAGAGCGTTTCCCGCCTCAATATCAACGCCTGCCTGAGTGTAGGCTTTTGCGCGGTCGCTGGACATCCGTTGCCTCCTTTGAATCTGCGCTACATACCACAGGTTCTTTCAAACCCCAAGCGACTTTTTGAGGCCCTGCCCGCGTGTTTTTTCATAGACCGGCCCGCCCGCCACTGCTAGAATAAAGCCGGAGGGGTAAGGAGCGTGCCATGCGTAGATATGCCGGATTGTATATTTTCTGCGCCGTACTGACGTTCGTTTGTTCCGGCGCGTCCCTTGCTGCGGATGGCGCTGCGGAATACCGCGCGCCTGTCTCGGGTGTAAAGCTTGGCCCTGTGCAGGCGGTCCAGCCTGAGCCGCCTGCTGCGCCAGGCCAGCCATCTGTAGAGAAACCAGCTGCGCCGCAACATCCTGACCCGCAGCCTGGGCAACCGGTGGGCCAACAGCCAGGCCAACAAGCGGCTGGGCAGTCACCCGCTTTGCAGTCTGCCGCCCCCGGGCAGCCGACCCCCTGGCCCGGTGCAGGGGGCATGGCTCCCTATTCCTCTTTTGGTTCCCTGCCGGGGCCAGCGGAGGCTCCTGCCCCCGCTCCCGCACCCTCTGCGGCTCCTGTGCCAAATCCTGCGGCCGTGCCGCCGCCAGCGCCTGCCCCCGGCTTTGCCCCCGAGTATGCGCCAGGTTATGGGCCTGGCTATGCGCCTTATCCTGCGCCCGCGCCAAGCTGGCAGGGACAGGGCGGCAGCGTTGTTTCAGGCACGGGGCAGCTCCAGGGTGAAAATTTTAACGACAGGGGCATCGCGACCCAGTATCGGGATCCGCAGACTGGCGACATCATTACCTCTGTCGTGCCGCCCGCTCCCCCGGAGCAGCAGAATTACGGCACTTTTTTTGTGGCCCCGCAGATTTACCCCGATGGCAACCACTGGGGGCCCAATCCGTATGGGCCCATGCCCAAACCCGGCGGCCCTGTGTGGCCGGGACAGCAGAACATGCCTTCGGTTATCTGGCAGCCCGCGCCGCAGCCAGACCATAACAGGCCTCGCCATGACGACAGGCGGCATGATGACAGGCGTTATGACGATCGGCGCTATGACGACCGACAGTATGATAACCGACGGTATGATGACAGGCCGCACGATGGCCGTTACGACGGCCCGCGCCGCGATCAGCATGATTCGCGCGATGGTGGCTACAGCGGCCCCGGCAGGCCCCGCGACAACAGCCATGACCAGCGGGGAGACGACAGGTATAACCCGCGCCCCGGCAGTCAGGGCGATTCACAGTATGACCAGCGCGGCGCCGACAGGGGCCGTGATGGAAGGGAGAGGCGTTGAGCATGCTTGCCGCGCTTTGGGATTCTCAGCCTGACGGCACTGTTGTGTGCCGCCTGTGCGCTCACCGTTGCCGCCTGCGCAAAGGGGCCAAGGGCATTTGCGGGGTGCGCGTCAACATGCGGGGGGAAATGGTTTCTCTGGTCAGCAGGGTTGTTACCGCTGCTGCTATGGATCCCATTGAAAAAAAACCTCTTTACCATTTTTTACCCGGCAGCAAGATTTTTTCTGTCGGCAGCGCCGGGTGCAATTTTTCCTGCCATTTCTGCCAGAACAACAACATAGCCCATGTGCCGGAAAGCGGCATTGTGCCCGGCAAGCGCGCTGCGCCAGAAGATCTGCTGGCTCACGCTCTGGCCAACCACGCCCAGACCCTGGCCTTTACCTACAACGAGCCTACGGTCTTTTTTGAGCTGCTGTACGAGACAGCGGGTATGGCGGCCAAAAAGGGTATACGCAGCGTGCTTGTGACCAACGGCTATATGTCCAAGGATTGCCTGACGGCCCTCAGCCGGTGCATCTGCGCCGCCAATGTGGATCTGAAGTCGTTCAGCGAGGCCTTTTACCGCAAATATTGCGGCGGGCATCTTCAGCCTGTGCTGGAGAATCTGAAAGCCATCAAGAAGCTTGGCTGGTGGCTTGAGGTCACAACCCTTGTCATCCCCGGTCTCAACGACGGGCAGGCGGAGATGGAAGCGCTGGCGGCTTTTATTCGCGACGAGCTGGGGCCGGATACTCCATGGCATGTGACGGGGTTTCACGGCGCGCACCTGATGATCGACCATCCGGACACGCCGCTGGCAACACTTGAAGCCTGTTGGCGCATCGGGCGCGAGGCTGGCCTGAATTACGTTTATATAGGGAACACGCGCAGCCCTCTGGGCAGCAATACGTTTTGTCCAGAATGCAATGCGCTGGTTATTGAACGGAACGGATACGACACGCGGGTGCGGGGCGCAGAAGGCAAGTGCCCCAAGTGCGGCGTGCAGATCCCGGGAGTCTGGAAATAATGATTCTTGTGTATACAGGTGACGGCAAAGGAAAAACCAGCGCCTGCGTGGGGCAGACCGTGCGTGCCCTGGGGCAGAATATGGTTGTAGCCTTTGGGCAGTTTATGAAGCGCGATGGGCAGGCGGGCGAGCAGGCCATGCTTGCCAAACTGCTGGGAGAGCGCTTTTTTGCCGGAGGGCTGGGTTTTTTGCGTACCGATGCAGAGCGCCCCGCGCACCGTGAGGCCGCTCTGAGGGTGCTCGGCTGGGCGCATGAGCAGCTTGAGCAGGCCGACATGCTGGTTCTGGATGAAGCCCTGTATGCCCTGAGCGCCGGGATTCTTGAACAGCAGGAGCTGGAAGAGCTCATGGCGCTGGCTCGCGCCAGGGATTGCCATCTGGTGCTGTCTGGCCGCAGTGCACCTGAGTGGCTGGTGGATGCTGCAGACCTTGTGACCTCCATGACCGAAATCAAGCACCCCTGGCGTACAGGAGTCAAGGCTGCGCCGGGCATAGAGTTTTAGCCGTAGCTGATTGCCCTTCAGGGTGTGTTTGCCAGTATTTGTAAAAGGAATTCGGGTATATGTCTGTATTGACCATCTATGTGGCCGGGTCTTTCAAACACAAGCACGGCGTGCGCCTTTTGGGGCGCGAACTGCGGAATATGGGCTGTTGCATGCTGGACTGGACAGACAAAGCCGTGCCCCCGCCAGGGCTGACCCCCGCCGAACGCCGCATCTGGATGGATACCGACCGTGACGGCGGCGAGGTGTACGCCTTTTGCCACAATGCCTGCCTGACGGCGGATATGGTCATCTATTACGGCGCTTCCGGGCAGGATGCCGGGGTGGAGGTGGGGCTGGCCGCAGGGGCTGGAGTCCCTGTGCTGGGTATTCGCGGCCCGCTGGAAGGGCCGGGGCTGATGCTGCACGGGGCTGTCAGCGGATGGGTTGACAGCGCGGAAGAAGCGCTGGACGTTGTGGCCGCCTTGCTGGCTTACGCCGATGCCGACTGGAAAGATTTTGAAGTCGAGCCGAACCCGGTTTTGCGCCGCATGGGCGAGAAGCTGCTGGAGCGGGCTGATAAAAAAATATAATATTCAGCCGATAGTTAACGCCTTTTTTCAAAACGGGCATCGCCGTTTTCCAGTTCTGCCGCGCGTGTCCACCCCAGGTGAGCATAAAATCCAGCGGCGCAGCTACTTCCATCTGTTTCGAGCCACATCATTTCATGCCGGGCAGGCAAAAAGGCCTCCAGCTTCTCCAGCAACTGCTTGCCCACGCCTTTATTCTCCCACTCCGGCCGCACAAAAAGCGCAAAAACGCTGCCGTCTTCCGCATCCGCAACGGCAAAGCCCATATTCACGCCTTCCGCCTCGGCAATCCACGTGCATTCATTTTCACTTATAATGCTGCCAAGGCTTTCTTCAGTAATACCCATATGTCTAACCTGCTCCAGCGACAGGTGATTTTCGCCCACACTGGTGCGGATGGCAAAATGTCGCCGATGTCAGTGGTGGTAGCTGGCCGGATGGTCATGATTGATCCTGGGCAGCATTTTTTTGTGAGGCTGCCGCTAATGGGGAGTGGATGGTGGAAAAGCCGTATTCTGGCGGCATTCACCATTTTGCCC
The DNA here is from genome assembly GCF_053570645.1 of Desulfovibrio desulfopostgatei. NCBI lineage: Bacteria > Pseudomonadati > Thermodesulfobacteriota > Desulfovibrionia > Desulfovibrionales > Desulfovibrionaceae > Desulfovibrio > Desulfovibrio desulfopostgatei. The sequence continues at coordinate 483,827 of NZ_JBRBQS010000002.1, forward strand.
ATCTGGCGTGGATGATTCAGAGATATGAAAATAATAATTTTGTTATATATCTGACAGTCCAAAGTTGCAGAATTGATTGCGAATTATTGATATAATGTCGATGACTTCTTTTCTGTTTTCGCCCTTCCGCAAATAGCAGGTTATATCAATGAAATTATCTCTGGCTCGTATGGGGATATATACATAGCCAGGTATGATTGAATTGACAATTCCGCGTGGAAAAATCCCCACACATGATCCTGCTGCAATGGTTGCCAGTGCCGCGACGTATCCATTGGCACTAAAACCGATGCGCGGAATGAACCCGGCATTTTTGCATATGGCAGTCATGGTGCTGTTGTAAAATGGAAAGAACTTTTCAGACAGTGTTACAAACTGGTCGTCTTTCATCTCGTCCAGATTGAGCGTCTTTTTTCCAGAAAGCCGATGCGCAGCCGGAATGACCGCAAACAGCTCCGCCTTATGCAGCGTTATTTGCTCAAGGCCTTCACTGTGGGCTGTGTCCGCACCCCGTGTGATTGAAATATCAATCTGATTGTTCTTTAGCGCTATAAGCTGTCTTTTTGTATTGAATTCATGAAATCTGATGTAATCCATGCTAAAATTTGCGTAGCGCAATTGTTCAATGAGGTCAAAAATCATAATACTTGGACAAAATCCAATGTTTATAACGCATTTTTTATGTGAATTTTTTAGATCAGATATAGTTTTATGAAGCGACGAGGTGATTTTTGTGGCGAGTTTGTAGAATTTTTTTCCATCATTTGTGAGAATCATGCCATCTTTTGTTCTTGAAAACAGTGGGGATCCTACAATGGTCTCTATTTCTTGCACTATTCTTGTCACAGATGGCTGAGACAGGTGTAATAAGTGTGATGCTTTTGAAATGCTCCTTGCAGATGCAACCATCATTAATGTCTTAAGATGTCTTATTTCCATGGTTGTACCTGGTGCATCAAGCGCTTGTCTTTGCAGTTGAGAGTGTGGCTATCAATAAGTAAGCATCAAATTGAAACGTAGAATGTTTTATCCAGATTTTTTTGCATTAGGAAATTTTTCGCACAATATTCCATAGTGCATAAGCCTTTTTATATGACAGTATATGTCAGGAAAATGGTTGAATCAATGTTAAACTCATATATTTGCGGTATGCATGCGGCATGCAAAAATACTATTTTACTTATCAGTATTGATGACATAGTGCATTAAAGTAGGAAAAGTTATTCAATGGCGCATTATGAAGAGGTGTGGCGTGAGCTGAGCCTGTACATATATTTATATAGTGCTCGGGTCGATATCGCTGAAATACATCTTATTGTCCATGTATATGCAGCATTATCATCAATAAAAAAGGCAGACTGGAGATTTTGACGTGAGGTCATGCCCCTTTGGGCAGTAAAAATAACGTGCACGCGATGCGGGGATCAAAATATGCGGTTGTCCACAAAACTTATCTTGTCATTTGCTGGCATGATTGTTGTGATTCTGGCGATTTCAACATCATCAATAATCAGTACTTCAAAATTAAATGGAAGTATCGATGATGTTGATAAGGCATATATTCCTGCTGTTATAGCTGTTGGTGATATGCATCTAAACTTTTGGACAGTGAGAGCAAATCTAACAACAATGCTCCTTGCACGCGAAGCCTCAGCCGCTGCGCGGTATGACTCAGCAATCAAAGAATCCTTACAAAAAATCGCCGAAGATCAAAAAAGATATATTGAATATACAGCGTTGTTTGATGGCGACATTGCTGCGCAGGCAAAAAAACTGATCCGGCAGATCGACGATATTTCCGCAGACATGGGAATTGTAAGGAGAAATTCGACAAAACTTGTTGCTGAAGGAAAATTTGATGAGGCAACTGCCCTGTTTTCCGCAGAATATGGCCCCCAGTTTCGTAAGCTTGCCCCTGTCTACGCGGAGCTTGTCAACCTGACGACCCGGAGCAGCAAGGAAAATATGCTTGATGCCATAGCGCTTGGCATAATGGCAAAAAATACAGGTTTGGTGCTCAGCCTGATTGCAGTCGTCATCAGCATAATAATTACCTACCTGCTGACGCGCAGTGTTATGCGGCAGTTGGGCAAAGATCCGGGGCAGTTGAATGCGCTGGCCCGCCGCGTTGTTGATGGGGATTATGAAATCGCTGACGGCAGTGCCAGAATTGGCGTCTATGATTCAATTGTTTCAATGGTTGAATCGCTCAAAGCCCATATGGAGAAGGCGCACAATGAATCGCTGAACGCCCAGAATCAGGCTGCAAAGGCCACAGAGGCCATGCGCAATGCAGAAGAATCCGGCAAGATTGCCCAGTCAAAATCCAGCGCAATGCTTGTGGCGGCAGCGCAACTGGAAGAAGTAGCCCATGCGGTCAGCTCTGCCTCAACGCAACTTTCTGCCCAGATAGAACAGGCCGACAGGGGCGCAGTGCAAACTGCGCAACGGCTGGGTGAAGCAGCCACAGCCATGAACGAGATGAACGCCACCGTGCAGGAAGTTGCCAAGAATGCCGGCGCTGCGTCATCCGCATCGGCAGAAACCAAGGCAAAGGCCGAGCACGGGGCCACGATTGTGGGCAACTCGCTGGAAAGTATCCAGCTTGTGCACCGCCTCTCAATGGACCTGAAAGATGACATGGCGCAACTGAATGGGCATGCGCAGGATATTTCACAGATCATGACGGTCATTTCCGACATCGCCGATCAGACCAATCTGCTGGCCCTCAATGCTGCCATAGAAGCGGCGCGGGCAGGCGAGGCAGGGCGCGGATTTGCCGTGGTGGCAGACGAAGTGCGCAAGCTTGCAGAAAAAACCATGGCTTCAACAACAGATGTTGGGCGGGTGATACGCTCCATCCAGGAAAGTACCACGAAAAGCCTTGTTTCGATGGATAATGCCGTCGAGCAGGTCAATACTGCGACGGAGAGCGCCAGCCTCTCCGGGCAGGCCCTGAGCGAAATTGTTGTCACCGCAGATGTTACAGCCGATCAGGCCAACGCCATTGCCACTGCCAGCGAGCAACAGTCTGCCGCCAGCGAAGAAATCAATCAGACAATCATTGAAGTTAATGAAATGTCGCGCCAGACAGCCGAGGGAATGGCCGAAGCTGCCAAGGCCGTAAGCGATCTGGCCGTGCAGGCGGGCAAGCTTGCAAGTCTTATTTCTGAGATGCGCAACGGCTAGGTCTGCAAGGATTATTGGGATCAATTTGCCAGAGTGCTGAACATTGCCTGCTGCGGAGGTGCGCCGCCGTATGGTGCACCTCCGCCATCTGAAAGCAGAAAACTGCTTCGCTTATCAATCCAGCTTTTTGTCTTCTTCAGGCTGGTTTTGTTCTCTCCTCAAAGATGCCGCTTTGCCTGCCCGTTTTGCAAAAAAAGCAAGCGGCGCGATTGTTAGCGTCGGAAATACCTTGCTGAAATTCTCTCCTCTAGCTTGAGTGGTGCCAATGGAGTCAGTTCGCCTTTACAGTTTGCTTTCTGGTTTTTCGCGGGCGCTTGGGCTTGTTTGCAAAAAGCTGACAGAACACAACCTACGTGTGGCCTATCTGGCGCAGGTGTTAGCAGGGCATTGCGGCCTGGATCATCAGGAAAGAAAATACCTGCTTATTGCCAGCATGCTGCATGAGATAGGGACAATCCCGCTGAAGGATGGCCTGGCCAATTTTGTTTTTGAAAAAGAAGATTATTGCGTGGCTGGCTGGGTTTTTTGCCGAACAGCCAAACTTCCTGAAGATGTTTGCAATATGGTTCTGCTCAGAAAGACTCCGTGGAACGAACTGAACCCGCAGGAAGATAACGCCATAGCGGCAAACTGCATTTATTTTGCTGATGCGGTTGATGCTGAAATGCTCGCCCATCCAGAGGTGGAATTTCACCATCTGGCATCGGCGATGCTTGAGAAAGTGGACAATTTCTCATCCATTTGGCGTGATGCCTTTGCAAAACTGGCAGAAAACAAAACCATTATTGCTGCATATCAATCATCCCGGGCGATGAATGCGTATTTGAGCAATGAATTTTGCAAAGACACCCTTTCGACCAAGAATCTTTTGACTTTGTGCGATCTGTTTTCTCAGATTATTGACTCAAAAAGTCCGTTCACTGCAACGCATTCACACGGCGTTGCCCACACTGCGCAGGAAATACTCAAGCTGACTGGTCTGGCATCAAGCGAAGATTACCTGACGATCTACATTGCAGGGCTCTTGCACGACATAGGCAAGTTGGCGGTTCCTGTGGATATTCTTGAGAAACCTGGGTCGCTTTCTGATCAAGAACGGCATGAAATAAAGCAGCATGCCGAGATTGGGATACAGCTTCTTGATTCAATCCCCGGTTTTCACTGTGTTTGTGATTGGGCGGGAATGCACCACGAGAGGCTGGATGGAAAAGGGTATCCGTATGGTCTGGGAGCAGCAAAGCTCACCTTGCCAATGCGCGTTATGGCTGTGGCTGATGTGTTTACCGCCTTGACAGAGAGCCGCCCGTACCGGGGCGGCATGGAATTGACCCGCGTGGTTGCCTGCATGTCGGCCATGGCGGAGAACAGGCAGCTTGATGCGGATATTGTGGCGCTGGTTGTAAAAAATGCTTTGCAGATCAATCAGGTGCGGTTTAGAGCGCAGCGCGATGCGGCTGCAAAATTTCTTGCCATGCGCAAATTGTGCGCATGGACTCGCGTTTAGGGCGGGTTTTTCTGCGATCTAAACGCAAAAAGCTTACCGGCGAACTTTTTCACCGGTAAGCTTTTTATTTCAAAGGGGAATGCGCTGGAGGGGAGGCGTAGCTGCCAGTTGCGGGGATCTGGAATTATCAGCGGCCTGCGCCGGGTCTAGGGCAGCTCGCGCGACTCCACATCGCCCGAACCACCGGAGTTGTTTGCTCCGCTGGGAACCGGCGTGCTGCTTGGGCTGCCGGAGGGTTCCATGCTGCCGTCCATGGGGCTCACTCCAGTGGCATGCTCCGGCTGCATGTTATCAAGCTGGCCCGCCTTTTGGGGAAACATGAGGTAGCTTGTTACGCCTGTCACGCCACCAACCCCGCGTGCGGCCTGGATGGCGAGCTGCTTTTCCGTATCATCCCTCACCACGCCAAGCAGAACCACGCGCCCGGAGTTCACTTCCGTATCTATGCGGGTGGAAGAAAGCCCCTTGGTTGCAATAAGGTCTTTGCGCAGCTTGGTGGCCAGCACAAAGTTGCTGGTGTCGCTGGTGGCGGGGGTAAACCAGTGCGTGGTGACCGAGCGGGGTTTGTAGCGGTTGGCTATGGTCACAGCCTTGCCCTGCATGGTGTCGGGTATTTCGCCCACAAGGAAGACATGGCCGTAAAAACTGTATACCGCAACAGACCAGCCGCCGGAGAAGCTTTCGTCCAGCAGGGCAGTCTTGATCTTGGCAGAGAGTTCCTTGTCGTCCGACATGGTACCCATCAGGCGCTGGTCGTCATAAATGGAATAGCCGGTGTATGCGCAACCGTTGAGCAAGGTGACGCAAAGCAGCAGCAGTAGAAGCGCCAGTCGTTTCATGGAATCCTCCTGAAACCCGCGTTGCGGGCGAAGCGTCTTAACGTAGACGTTCAGCTCGTTTTTGCTGGCAGCCAGCATGGCGCAACCGCAAAAGGAGCTGAACGATTTTTATTCTTTCTCGCGGCGGATGCGCGCCCCAACGGCGTTCAGCTTGTGCTCGATGCTCTCATAGCCGCGGTCGAGGTGGTAGATGCGTCGCACTTCGGTAACGCCCTTGGCCGCCAGGCCTGCCAGAACCAAGGATGCGCTGGCGCGGAGATCGGAGGCCATCACTGGCGCGCCAGTGAGCTTCTGCACGCCGCGCACCATTGCCGTGTGGCCGGAAACCTTGATCTGCGCGCCCATGCGCATGAGCTCAAGCACGTGCATGAAGCGGTTTTCAAAAATGCTTTCTTCCACAACGCTGGCCCCTTCGGCAAGGCACATGAGCGCCATGAGCTGGGCCTGCATGTCTGTGGGAAAGCCGGGGTAGGGCTGGGTTTTCACATCCGTGCCGCGCAGGGGGCCAGCGCAACGCGCCAGCACGCCCTCGGGGGTGTTGGTGATCTCCATGCCCATGCTGCGCAGCTTGAGAATGACGGCTTCAAGGTCTTTGAAAGGGCAGTTGCGCAGCATCAGTTCGCCGCCGGTAATGCCCGCAGCCACGAGGAAGGTTCCTGCCTCGATGCGGTCGGGCATAACGGGGTATTCCCCGTCGTGCAGGGAGGTGACGCCCTGAATGCGGATAACGGATGTGCCGTGCCCTTCGATTTTTGCGCCGCAGGCCCGCAAAAAGTTTGCGAGGTCAACAATTTCTGGCTCACGGGCGGCGTTTTCAAGCACGGTCTCGCCATCTGCAAGGGCCGCAGCCATGAGCAGGTTTTCCGTGCCGCCCACGGTGGGCATGTCAAAAGAGATGTGCGCGCCCTTGAGCTGGCGGCAGCGGCCAATGATATAACCTTCCTCAAGCTGAAAGCTGGCGCCCATCTGCTCCAGACCCTTGAGGTGCTGGTCTACGGGGCGCGCGCCAATGGCGCAGCCGCCGGGCAGGGCGACGCGCGCCTGACCGATGCGGGCCAGCAACGGGCCGAGGCATAGAACAGAGGCGCGCATGGTGCGCACCAGGTCATATGGAGCTTCCGGCAGTAAATTGCCGGGCTGCACCTGTACCCGATGATCGTTGTATTCGCAGGTGCAGCCCAACATGTTCAGGAGCTTGATTGTGGTATGTATATCGCGCAGGTTGGGCACATTGGTGATGGTGACCGGCTCTGACAGCAGAATGCAGGCAAAAAGAATGGGCAAGGCCGCATTTTTGGAGCCGCTGACCTCAATGCCGCCAGTAAGCGGAACGCCGCCTTCAATAACCAGTTTGTCCATGGAGTGTCCCCGAAAAAATGTTTGACGCCTGACGTGCCGGAAGCGCCTGAATCACAGATGCGATATCCATGGCTTGCGAGGCGGGCAAATGGCCTGGCTGGCGGGTATTTTGCCGCCAAGCCAAGCAGCGGATGCAAGTGTAGTTACTTTTCTAGATAAAATCCAGATGAAGCTATGTGGAAAAAATGCTTGCCAAACTAAAATAACCTGCTTATAAGAATTTTCCCGTGGCGGAAGTAGCTCAGTAGGTAGAGCACCTGGTTGTGGCCCAGGTGGCCGTGGGTTCAAGTCCCATCTTTCGCCCCACAATTTTCCCGCGCCGCAACGGCGCGGGTTTTTTTTCGGAGCGTGGCGCAGCCTGGTAGCGCACCTGCTTTGGGAGCAGGGGGTCGAAGGTTCGAATCCTTTCGCTCCGACCATTTATCCAAGAAAGGGATAGTTAGACGAAAGTTTAACTATCCCTTTCTTGCGTTGAATGGGATCGCAAAGGTGTGATTTACAGAATTTCACAATTGTTGCGCAACGTTAAGAAAGTGTAGGCGATCAGCGTGTGATTTGGTAATTGGCTGGCTATTGGATGATCTGCTTCATTGCTATTTTTTTAAATGTACACTTTTGTGGAATGCGCTGACAAAAATATCAATGCAATATATTAACTTTGTAGTATTTCAATGTGATAGTAAAACTGAGTCAAAGGCGTGTTTAGCGTGTCGGTGAAATAATGCAGGGCTGTTGAGCGTGGCAGGCTTTTGGGGTGCCGGATGTGAATGGTTCTGCGCCCGCGGCACAGCACGCAGTTGTCGCAAGTAGCTCGCCGTATATTCTACAGTTGCGTCACTTCCCATATTGCCAGACATTTGTCCTGGTACTGACCGGCATTCTCCGTACAGTTTTCGTTGATCAGGTCAGAAGGGGCGGGGAGGTTGAAGGGCGGCAGGCACAGGTTCAAGGGGCGCCAGCGGGTGATCTGGTCCAGATCGTAATTTTTTGTGCAATTGGTAAATGTTGTGGCGGCAAAATAGTTGATGTCACTGTTCTTTATGGTGGCCAGAGCCTTAAAAATTTCCTCAAAGCTCAAATGCACAAAGCAGTCTCGTGTCAGCAGCATGTCTGCTGCTGGCAGCGGCCCACGGCACAAATCAAGCACCAGGAATGAAAACCCTCTGCCCAATTTAATTTTATTGTTCTCTATCAAATCCTCAACGATATCTCCTCCGGTATATGTGATACCTGTAAAATCCATTGCAGAAATCCAATTGCAGTCGCCACAGGGAACGTCCAAAACACTTTTGATAGTATATTTGAGAAAGATTTTTTGCAGCTCTGTGCGCAATGTTGCAGTTTGCCGTAGTGATGACCCTGTGCCTGAGCAGCTTTCATTCCCACCAAATCCGCCGCAATGGTAAATCTGGTGAAAATCAATATCTGTTTGCGATGACAGTTCGGTCACCTGTCTGAAGTTTTGTATATAGTGCAGCAGCGGATTGATGTTTTGCGTCAGTGCTTCCGGGTGAAATCTCAGATAGTTCAGCGGCATGAAGTGTCTGTTTGGCTGATAGCCCTTGCGCGGTCCAAACTGCATATAATGCACAAGCGGGGGCATGGTGGCGGTTCTGCCCATCAGGTAGCAACGGCGGTACCATGTCTCGTCAAACAGGCCGCTTTCTTCCACCATGCGCAATTGATTTGCAGTGGGCATGGGGTAAATTGGCAGTTCTTCGCAATCAAGCGGCAGGGATGTTGGCATGGTCATGTGCAGATGCTCCGTTAGTGCTGGGTACCGCACTCCAGTGCTTGTTAGTGGCAGGATGTCGTGATCTTTTACGCCCGCAGCGCAGGCGAATGGAATCACAGGTGCTATGGGGGGCAAGCCCCGATTGATGCATTTTGCATCAGGCTGAAAATTGCCGGTTTATTATGCTCTGCCTGTGCAAGAATTTCAGCCAACACACCCGAAGGGTGATCCTGATATGTTGAACCGTTTGGCGACAAGCTTAAGATAGAGGTGATTGTGCTTTGCAGCGCCTTTTTGCTTTCTTCTTTCTTCGGATAGGTTTCATCAAAATTGTGGATGTCCTTATGTACTTCGTTGGGGATGCAGTGTCCAGACTGCTGTCCACCCGTTCGGTGTTGTAATCTGCTCTGCCAGCTTGTGGTTCTGCACGAACAATTCGCGATGCAATAATTCATGCAGGTGCGGTGAACCGAAACTCCGTTGTTGTTCTGCCAGTTTCAGCACGCGAACACGCAAACGCATCATGGCTTTTATTTCTGCATAGTCACAGAATGCAGCACATCACCCGAAGAGGCTCAGTTGCTTGGAGGCCTGCTTTTCTTCTAGCGTACTCAGGTATTGAAAAATTTGCTCAGGCTCATGCATGATGCCACGCTGCGAACAGTAGTGCCGGAAAAAGTCCATCAGGTATTTGTTGTTCGGACTACTCAATATGTATTGCGTTCCGTAGGTGCGAATGTATCTTTCCTTCATTCCGGGAAAATGACGATCAAGCTGGCTATAGAAGTATTGCCGGTTTCCATGGCGAAGAGTCATTCCCATGCCAAAGTTGATGATGCCGCGCACCCTTGCCTCGGCGCAATACTCCAAGATCCCTGCAATATTCTCTTTTGTATCATTGATGAACGGTAGAATGGGGCAAAGCCATACCACAGTCGGGATCCCGGCATCGCGTAAGCGAAGCAGCACATTAAAGCGCTCCCTTGTGGTGCTTACGTTGGGTTCCAGCTTTTTGCACAACTCTTCATCGTGTGTGGTCAAGGTTATCTGAACAACGCACTTGGTCTTTTCATTAATTTTTTGCAGCAGATCGAGGTCGCGCAATATTCGATCTGACTTTGTGATCACGGTAAAGCCAAAACCGTACTCATGTATCAGCGACAAAGCCCTTCTCACATTCCCGATTTCCATTTCAGCCGGGATATAGGGATCCGTCATGGAACCTGTGCCAATCATGCACTTTTTGCGTTTGCGCTGAAGCGCGCTCTCAAGAAGTTCTATGGCGTTTTCTTTAACTTCTATATCTTCAAATTCATGCTCCATGCCATAGCAAGCGCTGCGCGAGTCGCAATAGATGCATCCATGCGAACATCCGCGATAGATGTTCATGCCATTTTTAGCGGATAAAATTCCCTTCGCCTTCACAAAATGCATCTGTTCGTTCCCGCCTGAATATTGTGCAGCGGTGCTGTTGTCTTGACTTGACGTGTCGCGCCGTTCTTGCCATGTGCGCCAGCTATCCCCGCTGTCGGGCGTTTCCTTCGCAGGCTGGCGCAGGCAAGCGGCGGCAGAGTTTGTTCTCTGGGCTAATCTACTGCCCCGCAGGCCCGTTGCTGAATGATTTAACAAGCGGTTCCTTTTCTTGACCGTCGCGCGCCTTTGTTGGCGGGCTTTGCCTGCCCATTGGCGTCAGGCGGAAGAGCTGCCCGCGTGATGCGTTCTCCGTGTATCCCTGAAAAACCGTTCCCACGCGTTGCACATTGCCTTTAAGGTCAAGGGCGAGGCCTGTTTCCTGATTGATAAGCTTGTATAATTCCCCTTTTTCAATGACCTTCCATCGCTGATTTTTGGCGCCATGCCAAGGAAATATGATGGTGGGAACTCCATTGTATTTTTTGCTTTCAGATGAATCCAGAACCATTGCCAGCTTGGGCGCAATAATTTTGTAGTTGTCGTTGGCGAGGTGCTCAAAGCGCCAGATGCCCGCCTGCTCGTTCTGTCCGAGTGTAACCCGCTCCCTCACGGTCATGCCGCTGGAAACTACTGCCAGATCGCTGTCTGCCATCTGAATGAGGTAGTCGCCATCCGCAATTACAGCGGCAAGGGCAACCTGCGGAAGAATAAGGGAGGCGGTCAGCAGTATCGCCAGGCTAGAGCATGCGGCGATGCCTGAAATTTTTTTCATGACTTTCTGGATGTTCTTCATGGGGGCTCATCACAGGGCAAAGTGCCGTTGTACGTGGCTGCCTGCTGGCAGGAAGAGGGGCAAGGGAACTGATCGTATCCAGTATCGTGCGCTGCAGGTATCTGTTTGGTATTTAGCTCAGTTTTAATAAACTGGTCTAGATATTTGTTACAGTTGACTGCCAAGCAGTACTGTCTGTGACGACACATGTACGAATCATTTTGGTAATGTCATTGTCAAACTTAATTAACAATTTTGTTCTGATAAAAAAATAATTTATTCTCTATTATACGATGTTGTGGAAGAAATATTTGTAAATTTTATCGTCAAGTAGTCTATGTCGTGTCAAATTTTTTATAGTAAACATGAGAGTCTGGTGTGGTGCTGTGTTGTAAAGTGTAATTGAATATGGAAGATGCGCAAGTGTTGTATTTGCAAAAGGGACTGCAGGGCTTGGTGGGGAAAATTTTTTTTGGATAGCCGATACTTTCATATCGATTATATTGCTGAAAATTTAGACGAATAATTAATAAAACTTTTTTATAATTGTATCATTTTCTATTTTAAATCTAAAAACTACTTAAAATATGTTTTTAGATAAGGTACATTTTTAAAAAATTCCCCTAAGCGTATATTTGTGATTGCCGAATATATAATAATGCCGATTTTGTGGGGGCGAGTGACTGGTTCACGCTTTATGATGCACACACAACAAGGAAGGAACGAACATGTCTAAAATTTCAACTATGCAAAAACTGTTTGGGTTAAGTTTGTTGCTTTCATTATTTACAGTTGGCGTAGGAGCATTTAGCGTAAGGGAATTGAGCAATATATCTAATGATGTTGATGAGCTGTATTCAATTCATATGCGAGGGCTTGATATAGCGAGATCCATAAACATCAGCGTGCTGCGTATTGTCCGTGAAGAAAAAAACCTCATCATAAGCACCACGGACGAAGAAAACAAAAAACAGCTCAAATCGCTTGCGGATGAATACGCTGTTCTTGATAACTATCTTGGGGAAATAAAGAAATATTTTGTTTCAGCAGAGGGGCAAGCGATCCTTTCAAAGATGTCTGGCGTGGTCAAGGAGTGGCGGGACGTTCACAATAAGACAGTCGAGTTGGGAAAAACCACAGACCCGGCTATGAAAGCCAAGGCGCAAGAGATGTCCTTGACTACAGGCAGAGAAAAAACGCGCAATCTTGCAGCGACGATTCAGGATGTTGTTAATACAAAGATTGCTTATGCCCAGAAAGTCAGCCAGCAAAGCAAGGCGGATTTTATACTAGCCAGAAATATTACCATGGCGGGGGTTGTGGTGTCCTTGCTGCTTGGCCTTGGCCTTGGCTACCTGCTTGCCCGCAATATGCTCCACCAGCTTGGTGATGAACCTGCATCGCTTGCTGACCTTGCCCTGCGCATCGCTGGCGGCGACCTGAACGCGCAGTTTAATCCCAGCCGGAAAGAAATTGGCGTTTTTGGCGCCATGAAGCAAATGGTTGCAGCCCTCAAGGGAAAAATAGCCGAGGCCGATCAAAAGAGTCAGGAAGCCAGAGAAGAATCTGAACGCGCCCAGCAGGCCACCCTTGAGGCAGAAGCAGCACGGAAGCAGGCGGAACGAGCCAAGGCAGAGGGCATGCTGCAGGCGGCCCGGCAGCTCGAGGGCGTTGTTGAAATAGTCACCTCTGCATCGGAGGAGCTGTCTGCCCAGATTGAGCAGTCCAGCCGTGGGGCGGACGAACAGTCGAGCCGTGTGCGGGAAACAGCTACGGCTATGGAAGAAATGAACGCCACCGTGCTTGAGGTGGCAAAAAATGCGCAGCAGGCGGCGGACGTCTCCAGTCAGGCGCAGACGCAGGCGCTTGAAGGCGCAAAAATAGTCAGTGATGCCGTCAAGGGCATAGAATCTGTGCATGAACAGTCGCTGTCCATCATGGAAGATATGAACGCTCTGGGCCAGCAGGCAGAAGGTATCGGCCAGATTATGAGTGTTATCGCCGATATTGCCGACCAGACAAACCTCCTGGCGCTCAATGCCGCCATTGAAGCTGCACGGGCCGGTGATGCAGGGCGCGGATTTGCCGTGGTGGCCGATGAAGTGCGCAAGCTTGCTGAAAAAACCATGACTGCAACGCAAGAAGTGGGGCAGGCCATCAGAGGTATTCAGGAAGGCACAAAAAAGAATATTGATAATGTGGATAAGTCTGCAGAATCCATCGAAGAAGCCACAAAACTTTCAATCCGTTCCGGCGAATCGCTGAAGCAGATTCTGGAAAATGTGCACCTGGTCAACGATCAGGTGCAGTCCATAGCCACGGCCAGCGAACAACAGTCGGCAGCCAGCGAGGAGATCAATCATTCGGTGGAGCAGGTTGCCACAATTTCGTCAGAAACAGCGCAGGCCATGGAGCAGGCGGCAAAGGCAGTGGCGGATTTGGCACAGCAATCTCAGGTACTTCAGGGGCTTATCCGCGACATGAAAAATCAGGGTTAGCGGGATACTCTGGCAGAAGGCCGCTCAGCTTGCGCGGTCTTCTGCCTCGGCAAGGGATGTGTGGTGCTACATCATTTCATTGAGGCCTTGCAGATGGATTTTTGATCCAGCCACAAGCAGCACATCACCCGCCTGAACTACCGTGTCAGCCCTGGTTTTTTGCAAAATGGGGCTATCCTGGCTTTTAATGGCGAGGATGATAACATCATGCGATCTGGTCAGGGCAGCTTCCGCCAGGCTTTTGCCCACAAGAGGCGATGTATCCGAAACCAGAAACTCATCGAGCAGCACTTCATCGTTGGTGTTGCTGCGGTGCATGAAGGATTCCACCAGGGGCCGCTGAATGGCTTGGGCGATGGACTGTCCGCCGATCATGTGCGGCAGTATGACCCGGTTGGCCCCTGCGGTTTTGAGCTTGCTGATGTGGCGATTGTCGCTGGCGCGTGAAACAATGTAGAGATCGGGGTTCATGGCCCGGGCAGAGAGCACCACATACACGTTGGCGGGGTCGTTGGACATTGAAGCCACAAGAGCCTTTGCCCTGTCGAGCCCGACACGCATCATGACGCTGTCTGATGTCGCATCGCCAAGCACAAGAAAATAGCCCGCGCTCTCGATTTCTTCTGCCTTTTTGTCATCGGTTTCAACCACCACCACGTCAACGCCGTCTGCGGCCAGTTCAGCGGCCACAACCCGGCCCACCAAGCCAAAACCGCACAAAACGCAATGGCCGGAAAGTGCCGCAATTGCCTTGTCCACTCTGCGCCTCCGCATCATTTGAAATACGCGCCCTTCTGAAGCCAATTGCACAAAATAACCAATGAGAAGCGCAAAATATACTACGCCAGAAATAATAACAGCACTGGTAAGCAGCTTTCCCTGCTCGCTCAGGGGGTGTATTTCGCCGAATCCGATTGTTGAAAGGGTGATAAGCACCATGTAAAAACCGTCAAACAGCGACCAACCTTCAACATATTTATACCCAAGGCTGCCAAGTATAAATATAACAAAGAGTACTGTGCCGTTGATCATCAGCGGCCAGAATATGCCCATGCGCTGTCTGATGCGCAACAATTTTATGTAGAGCTTTTTTTTCAATTATTGCTCCATTGGTGAGCAGCCAAGCGCATCTTGCGGTGTAGCTTGCTGTTGCAAGTGTACTTACGCCACCTTCAGCAAGCATGTTTGATTTGCTTGTTGTGCTAAGTGATTTACGAGCGAATCCTCCAGAATTCAACAGAATATGGAGCATATTTGAAATATTTTTTCTTTTTATGAAAAGTCCAGAAAAAGCTCCGTGCAGCATGTCTATGGAAGTTGTGTGGAACGCTTAGTCTGCGGATGGAAAATTTTTTGCAATGAGCTCTTTTGTAGTGATTAATAACGCAAGAAAAAGAATGATGATTTTTGTCTAATAGATTTAATATGCTGATATTTTTGGCTGTTAACCAGAAGATTGTTGAAACTTTTTCGAGGGTGATTTTTTTTGACAAATCGGTTCTCTGTAGAATTAGATAGCGAAGTAGTTTGATTTAATATCTAAAGGCATTGATGCTTGTTTGTTTGTGAATAAAAGAGATAATTAAATACGATTTTTGCATGTTACATTTTTGTTTTGAATTGTTTTATATTTATTTACGATAATTATTTTATTAAAAAAAATTAAATTGAATTATATCAGTTGGGAGCAGCGAGCTCTTAAATGGCTGATTTTTGATATGATTTTTAGTTTTTATATTATATCTATGCACATTGATGTAATTTTGTGTAATTTATTTCTTTCTATGCTTATCATGAAATGTAAAAAGCTGGGAGTTTATTTGTATTATGGCAGCCATTTTGGGCTATTTTTTATTTTTACAGTAATAATGTGCGATAAATTGCGGTTGAAGCGCCAGCGCACCCCTAAATATGGATGGCATATTCTCTAAAAGCTATTTATATTGCCCTCCTTACGCTTCAAGCGCCCCGGTTTGATTGTGGTGTCATTTTTCGTTTATTGGGTTGACACAAATTGCTTTATCGAAATAGTGTTAGTGCTGAATCCTTATAGTTCAAAAGTTTTTTAACTTAATATATCGCGGAGTGAAGATGGACGATTTTTTGAAGGGTGCTTTGGAAATTTCCAAGGCTCAGGCTGGCGTCAGGGTTATGAGCGCGGAAGAAATAACGGCCTTTGTCCAAAAGGTTGCTGGCAGCATCAGGGCTGTTGCCATGGGCGAAGCCACTGGCGAACCCGATTTTGATGGGGCTGTTCTTGAAGCCAGAAAATCGATCAAGGAAAAGAGCGTTACCTGCCTTGAGTGTGGTAAGAGCTTCAAGATTTTGACTAAACGTCACCTGGCTACACACGGCCTCTCCACAGAAGAATACCTTGAAAAGTGGGGCTTTAAAAAGGGTACCCCGCTTGCCTGCAAGGCTTTGCAGCGTGAACGCCGCAAAAAAATGAACGACATGAAGCTGTGGGAACGGAGAATGACCGCCAAGAAGTAATTCTGCGGTCTGTCTGTCAGCAGCCTTGTTTTTGCATTCCCCGCCTTATAGGGCAGGGGAAAGAAGCGGCCCACTTGTGGGCCGCTTCTGTTTGGGACACCGGTTAGGTTTTTGCGGGCAGTTTTTGCATTTTTTTTTGGTTTGGCGCATAATTGCCAAGGATTGCAGCACACCAAACTGCCGGGTAACCCCGGAAAAGGGCAAGGGCTTTCATGAGCACAGCAGAAGCGCCGCGCCGCGCCATTTTTTTGGACCGCGACGGCACCCTGAATCACGATACTGGCTATATTCACCGCAAGGAAGACTGGCAGTGGCTGCCGGGCGTGGTTGAAACCCTCAGGCGCTTTCATGCCGTAGGGTATCTGCTTGTGGTCGTGAGCAATCAGTCGGGGCTGGCGCGCGGCATGTTCAGCGAGGACGATCTGCACGCTCTGGAAGCATGGGTTAATGAAGATCTGGCGGCGCACAACGCCGTTATCGACGCGTGGTATTATTGCCCCCACCTGCCGGAGGTTACTGGCCCTTGCAACTGCCGCAAGCCAGAGCCGGGCCTCATTCTGCAAGCCGCTGCCGATCTGAATATTGATCTTGCGCGCTCCTGGATGATTGGCGACCGTGTGCGCGATATGCAGGCCGGGCTGGCCGCCGGGTGCAGTTGCGTGCTATTGCGCCCCCCGGTGGGCGCGTACGAAGATAACGTACCCGTGCCGGAAGGCGTAAAGGTGGTGCCGCATCTGGCCGCCGCCGGGGTGCACATTCTTGCGCCTGAGATGCGGGCGCACAGGCTTTCCCGCCTGCCTGGCGGCTGTGGCGCGCACTGCGGGGGAAAGCACAGCTCCGACAGTTCCGGCCTCCCCGGCTGTGGCGGTTCTGGTTGTGAGGACGGGCCTGACAAAGCATAATTTTTATGTACAGGCAGGCTTGGCATTTTAGCCCTGCCGTGCCTGTAGATGCACAAGGCCCCTGTCTGACAGAATCTGCGTTGGGTGCAGTTCTTTCAGGCAGGGGCCTTTGCGTGAATTTAATACGTGGGGGGAGCGGCGTCAGTGCTGGCGGCTGCCGAGTGCCCGCCTTTGCCGCGCTGCTGGTCGCATCAGGTGTATTGCGGCTCGTTTTCCTTGATGATCTGAAAGGCCTTCATGGCCTTGATGGTGCCAGGCAGGCCCTGATACTTGGTCACCCCGGCGACCGTGCAGTTGAGCATGTCTTCGTGGTCGGTATCAAGCACGATAATGTCGCCCACCTGCATGCGCAGCAACTGGTTGCCCGTGATGGTGGTGCGGCCAAAATGCACCTTCATCTCCACCGGGGTTTCCAGCAGGCGCTCTTTAAGGCGCGCCACCCATGCGTGGTCAACTTCGAGGCGTTCGGTCTGAAAGCTCGCATGCAGTTTGGAACGAATGGGTTCAATGGTGGCGTAGGGCAGGCAAATAATCATGGAGCCGAGCGCCGTATCCAGCTCGACCTCAAAGGTGATGACCACCACAACGTCGCTGGGGGGCACAATGGCGGCGAACTGCGGATTGATTTCGCTGCGCACCAGCTCAAGCTTTACGTCATGCACTGGCCGCCAGGATTCTTCCATGTTCTCCAGCGCGATTTTGACAATCTTGTCCACCACTGCCTGCTCAATGCGCGTGAATTCGCGGCCTTCAACCTTGGGCTGGGAGCCAGCGCCGCCAAACACGTTTTCCACCAGAGCAAATACCAGACGCGAATCAACAACCATGATGGCATTGCCGCGCAGGGGATCCATTTTGAAAATATTGATGGAGGTTGGCACCGGCAGCGAGCGCATGAACTCGCCGAACTTGGTCATATCAATGGATATGGGGTTCAGCTCCACGCGCTTGCGCACAGAGTTTGAAAGGGCGTTGGTGCAAAGCCGTGAAAAACGGTCGTTAACGATTTCAAGCACGGGCATGCGCCCGCGGATGATGCGATCCTGATTGGCAAGGTCAAAAGACACAATGCCGGAATCGTCTTCCTGCGTTTCCGCTTCGTTTTCGATTTCCCCGCCGGAAAGCCCGCGCAGCAGGGCATCAACTTCGTCTTGCGCCAGAACTTTATTCATACCAGCCTCGGAACAGTCGTGAAAATGTGTGTTGCGGCGTGTTTTTCCGCACACGACCACGCAGATGGAATATGCAAGATAAAGGCCAGTTTGACAAGCCGTACAGCGCCTTTTGCCAGAGCAATTGCCGCACGGCAGGGGAGTGCGCCACGCTTGCCTTTACCGGGCCTGTCAGGCACTCTTGGCGCATGTTTGTACGTCTTTTTTCGGCCAGTGACCATGCCCATGCAGACCCATGCGGCGCTGCTCCAGCCGCGCCATCAGTGACTATTGCCGCAAGGCCGGGGCAAAGCCTTTCGCAGGCCATCTGGCTTTCGGGGCTGGTGCGCCCTTTGCCCCTGTGCGGCGGGCTTGGGCGTTGCGGGCGCTGCCGCGTGCGTTTTGTGCGCCATGCGCCGCCCTGCCTGCCTGCGGAGGTGGACGTTTTTTCCGCCTCGCAGCTGGAGGCTGGCTGGCGTCTGGCCTGTCGCCGTCAGGTGCCAGACCCTGACACGACTGCGGCGGCGGGCGCTGCCGCGCTTGATCTTGAGTTGCCGCCGGAGAATCTTGTTCTGCCAGCGAGAGCGCAAGAGACAGGGCGTTTGTCCGGTCGCGGCGCGGCGCGGCAGATTCTGCCCCCAATGACGCCGCCGGATTTGGCTCTGGCAGTTGATCTTGGCACCACATCCCTGTGTTGGCGGGCGCTTGATATGCAAGGCCGGGCAGTGGCTGAAGGCCGTACGCTCAATCCGCAGGCCGGGGCCGGGGCGGATGTCATGTCGCGCCTTGCCGTGGCGCGCGTGGCAGAAGGGCGCGCCGTGCTGGCCGGGCTTGCCCGGCGGCAACTGCTGGGCATCATGGATTCGCTGGCGAAGTCGGGCACGGGGCGGGTGACGCGGTTGTGTCTGGCTGCCAATACGGCCATGACGGATATTTTTCTTGATCGCGATGTGGAGGGGCTGTGCGCAGCGCCGTACAGGCTGACGCACAGCGGCGATGAAACCGTTGCCCTGCCGGATTTTCCACCTCTCTATGTACCGCCGCTGCCTGCGCCCTTTGTGGGCGGCGACGTGAGCGCGGGGCTGGCCGCCCTGCTGGAGGCGGATGTTCCCCGCCCCTTTGTACTGGCCGACCTTGGCACCAACGGCGAACTTGCACTGGTAACCGAGACTGGACAGTTGTGGCTGACCAGCGTACCCCTTGGCCCGGCTCTGGAAGGTATTGGGCCTGAATGCGGCCAGCTGGCTGGCCCCGGTGTGGTAACGGGCTTTACGCTCACGCCCCTGGGGCTTGCTGCGCAGTTTTATGAAAGCGCGTCCCCGGATGCAGAAAATGCAGCGGATGCGGCGCGTCACCATGCTGCGCAGGGCGCTGTTTGCCCCTGTCCTGCCTGCCAGAGCGCAAACGCGGGGCAGAACCCTGAAGGGCTTGCGGCAGGTTCTGCGGCTGGCGCTGGAGTTGGATCTGCGGGAGCTGTAGCGCGCGGCATAAGCGCCACAGGATACCTGTCCCTGCTGGCCTTGCTGCTGCGCGCAGGAGCTCTGCGCAATGACGGGCAGTTTGTGGCAAATCCGGCCATGCCGCTGGCGCGCAAGCTGGCTGCCGGGCTGGAGCAGCCCAACCTGGCGGGGGAACCCCCATCATCCGGCCAGCTCCGGTCAGGCGCGCGCCTGCGCCTGCCGCATGGCCTGTGGCTTGCCGCCGCTGATGTGGAGGCCCTGTTGCAGGTCAAGGCCGCCTTTGCTCTGGCGCTGGATGCGCTGCTGCGCGCGGCGGATATTCCTGCCAGCAATGTTGCGGCAGTGTGCCTGGCTGGTACGCTGGGCGAATATGTCAGGCCGGACGACCTTGAAACTCTGGGCTTTGTTCCCGCTGTTCTTGCCCCGCGTGTTCGCGCCGTGGGCAATACGGCGCTAGACGGAGCCGCGCTGCTTGCGCTGCACAGCAAAAAAATTCCGCCTTTGGCCCGCATGTGCCGCGAGGCCGTGGTGCTTCCCCTTGTAGACGAACCGAATTTTCACACCGATTATCTGCGCCGTATGCGCTTTGGAGTATAAATGTCCGCGAAAGACGATTCTTTTAACGATTCCGATCGGCGTAGCCGCCGTTCCGACGAGGGCACCAGCCAGCCCCGCCGCCAGTCCCCGCGCAGACCTGACGACAGGCCCGTGCGGCGCGATAGCGCGGACGGCAGATTTGCAGGACGCGATGACCGCAACTCTGGCCGTCAGGACGACCGCCGGGATAACCGCCGGGACGACAAGCCCGGCAGTCGCCCCAATAGTCGGCCCGGCAGCCGCCCCTCAAGGGGACAGGATGAGCGTCGTGATGCACGGCGTGATGGGCGGCGAGAAGACCACCGCGATAATCGCCGTGACGACCGCCGTCCCACTGACCGCCCCGCTGATCGGCGTGATGACCGCCGTCAGGATGGACGCTCGCCCAACGCACCCAGGGATCGCTACGGCAGGCCTGCATTCCGGCCAGAGAAGCGCGAGGGGGACAGGGACTTCGCTCCTGGGCAGCGCAACTTCGAGCGCCAGAATCAGCGCCCCGCAGCGCGTTCTTTTGAATCGGGGGCCTGGCCTGCCGCCAGAGCGCTGTTCCCGCCGCTTTCGGCTGAAACCCAGCGCATTCTGGATATGCTGCCCGAAGCCCTGACCAAGGTATGGCCGCTCAATACGGCGCACAAGCGTTCGTTGCCCGATGACGTGGCCCAACTTTCGCGCCTTCTGACTACAGAACGCGCCGGGCTGGCACGCCCGTACTGGAGTTCCCCGGCCTCCATCAGCGCCTATCTGTATTATTTTCTTCCCTGGAATCTCGTGCGCCTCACGCGCCTGCTGGCAAGCCTGCCCCTGGCCGACCCCCGCGCGGTGGCTCCGCAGGGTGGCGAGGCCCTGCTGGTGGACGTGGGCTCAGGCCCGCTGACCCTGCCGCTGGCCCTCTGGCTGGCAAGGCCTGAATGGCGCAGTGCCCCAGTGCGGGTGCTGGCGATGGACACCTCGTCCCAGCCGCTTGAACTGGGCAAAACCCTTATGGAGGTCCTGGGCGAGCTGACGGGCCAGCCCGTATGGCCTGTGCGCGTGGCCCGTGCGCCTCTTGATCAGGTCGTGCGGCAGGCCGCCCCTCTGCTTTCTGGCGGCCGGGCGCGTCCGTGGCTGGTCAGCGCCGCCAACGTGCTCAACGAACTGCGTTTTGGCAAAAAGCGTTCACGCGGCGCAAGCGCCATAGAAGACGAGGACGAATTTGATTCGCTGGATGCCGAGGGCATGGATATTGACGGCAATCCCGCTGCGGGAGAGGCTGATGGCGAAAAGCCCGAAGGCTGCCGCGAGGATCGGCTCGACAGCTTCCTTGAATCCCTGTCGCCGCTCTTTGACCATGCGGACTCGCGCGGCGAGGCGACTGCGGGCAGCCCTGCCCCTGTTGGGCCTTCCCTGCTGTTTGTGGAGCCCGGTACGCGCCTTGGCGGCTCCACCATCATGCGTTTGCGCCAGCTTGCCGTTGACGGCGGGCTGACGGCCCTTGCGCCCTGTACGCATCAGGCTGATTGCCCATTGCTGCGCGGCCAGGGCGGGCGCACATGGTGCCACTTTACCTTTGGCAGCGAAGGCGCGCCGCTGTGGCTTGAAGACCTGTCGCAGGCTTCGGGCCTTGGCAAAAGCGGCCTGAGCCTCTCGCCCCTCTTGCTTGCCGCCATGCCCGAGGCAGAAGCGCAAACGTCCGGTTCCCTGCCCGTCAGGGTGCTTTCTGCCCCCTTTTTGGTGCCGGGTCTGGCGGGCAGGGCTCGCTACGCCTGCTCTGGCAAGGGGATACTGCTGCTGGAAAATGCCGAGTGTCTGGCCTCTGGCGATGAACTGACTGTTTCCATTGCTGCTGGCGCGCCACGCGACCGCAAAAGTGGCGCTTTGCAGGTGAGCCCTCCGGCGCAACAGGGGGGAACCCCCCGGCCTGAGCGCCGCCCCGGTGCTGATGAACAAGGGCGCAGGCCCGTGCCATACAACAGGGACAACAGAGAAGGCGGCAGGGATGGAACCCGTGATGGCACCCGCGAAGGCAATAGACCCGCAGGAAAGGGCTATCCAGACCGTCCGTCCCGCGCCCCGCAGGGCGACCGCAGCCAGGGGGACGACCGCAGAGGGCAGGGAGGGCGTCCGCCCCGGCCGCAAGGCAATGACCGCCCTCAGCGTGATGATCGGTCAGGCAGGGATGACCGCCGTGGCCGTGACGACCGTCCGGACTGGAAAGGCCGCCAGGATCGGCAGGGTCAGCCAGACCGTTCAAACCGTTCAGATCGGTCTGAAGGCTCGGACAGGCCTGATCGCCCCAACCGCCAAGACCGTCAAGACCGCAACAACCGTCATGACAGACCGGGCGGACAGGACAGAAAGGGCCGTGGAGGCTCTTCTGACAAGCGTTCTGACAAGCGTTCTGGCAAGCCCACTGGCCCGCGACGCAATAAACGCTAGGCACGCAGGACATCAGTACCGATGATTGCGCCTTTTGCGCACGGGGTCTTTTATCAGCGAACTTCAGGGGGGCTTGTGCCCCCCTTTCCAGTGCATGACGCACCATAGCTGCTCCCCCTTGCAGAATTTTCAGTTCAGAATGTTCATGGCTCCCTGCGATACCTCGGGGCATTTCCCACCTCCTTCGGCTGGGTTACCCGCACAATTTTTGTTCAAAAAAACTTGCCCCGCATATCCGCGCCACTGGCTAAAAAAGGGGCGCGGAGGCGGAGGATTCTAAAGTTTTTTGTTGCTATTGGTTATTTTTATTGATAATTTATACAAATAATTTAGTATGTTAATGGTAGTATGCGGGTTTTCAGGGGCTTTTATTTGCATGGGTTCCGTGTATACTCAGCACTTATTATCAAACGCCGTATCTGAGCCGCCACGCTGCGGCTTCTGTTTTGCGGTTAGTCATACGGAAACTTCGGAGCCGCCCCGGCGGCTGCATACCTTAAATACGAGGCTGTTTTTTCATGCTCACAATGCCCAAGAATTTGCCGCAGCCACAGTTGAAACCCAATACGGAAGTTGTTCTGCAAAAGCGCTATCTGCGCAAGGATCTGAGCGGCAAGCAGGTGGAAACCCCGCGTGATCTTTTCTGGCGGGTGGCATCTTGCATTGCCGCCGAGGAAGCCAAGTACAACCAGTCCACCTGCAAGGGCGACGTGCTGGCGCGCGATTTTTATGATCTCATGACCAGCTGGAAGTTTTTGCCCAATTCGCCCACGCTCATGAACGCGGGCACAGATCTGGGGCAGCTATCGGCCTGCTTTGTGCTGCCGGTGGGCGACTCCATTGAAGAAATTTTTGATGCGGTCAAATACGCGGCCATGATCCACAAGTCTGGCGGCGGCACAGGATTTTCCTTTTCGCGCCTGCGCCCCAAGGATAGCCGCGTGGGTTCCACCGGGGGCGTTGCCTCCGGCCCGGTATCCTTTCTGCGCATCTTCAACACCGCCACAGAGCAGGTGAAGCAGGGCGGTACGAGGCGCGGGGCCAATATGGGCATTCTGCGCGTGGATCACCCTGACATCCTTGAATTTATCCGCGCCAAGGAAAAAGAGGGCGAGTTCAATAACTTCAATCTTTCCGTGGGCCTGACAGAAGTCTTCATGCGCGCTGTTGAAAACGACGAGCATTACGACCTTGTGGCTCCCAATTCCGGCGAAGTTATCAACCGCCTGCGCGCGCGTGAGATTTTTGAACTGCTGGTCAAGAAGGCATGGCAGTCCGGCGATCCGGGCATTGTGTTTCTTGACCGCATCAACCGCGACAATCCCACGCCTGACCAGGGCGAGATAGAATCCACCAATCCCTGCGGCGAACAGCCCCTGCTGCCCTACGAGGCTTGCAATCTGGGTTCCATCAACCTTTCGTGTTTTTACGTTCCCGGTCACAACGATGCGGCTGACCCGGCGCGCGACGGCATTGACTGGGCCGAACTCAAGCGCGTGGTGCACCTGTCTGTGCGCTTTCTTGACAACGTCATTGATGCCTCGCGTTTTCCGCTGGACAGCATCACTGAAACCGTGCGCAAGAACCGCAAGATCGGCCTTGGCGTCATGGGATTTGCCGACCTGCTCTATCAGCTTGAAATGGCGTATGATTCGCAGCAGGGCCTTGAGCTTGGCGAGCGCATCATGGCCTTTATTCAGGAGGAAGGGCACAAGGCCTCGGCCCAGTTGGCTGTGGAACGCGGCGCTTTCCCTGCCTACGCCACGTCCGTGTACGCCAAAAAGAAGCTTGGCCCCTACCGCAACGCCACGGTAACCACCATTGCGCCCACGGGGACGCTTTCCATCATCGCGGGTTGCTCCTCCGGCGTGGAGCCGCTGTTTGCCCTGTGCTTTACCCGTAATATTCTTGACGGCGAGCGCCTTGTGGAGGTGAACCCCCATTTTGAGGCGGCCCTTGCCGATGCCGGACTGTTCAGCCACGAACTCATGGATGCGGTGGTTGCCAAGGGTTCCATTCAGGAAATGGATTACCTGCCCGCCAAGCTGCGCAAGGTCTTTGTTACGGCTATGGATATCGCCCCTGTGTGGCATTTGCGCATGCAGGCGGCCTTCCAGCGCCATACCGACAATGCCGTGTCCAAAACCGTGAACCTGACCAACAGCGCAACGGAACAGGATATTTTTGATATTTACTGGCTGGCCTATCAGGAAGGCTGCAAGGGCGTGACTGTGTACCGTGACGGCTGCAAGAGCATTCAGGTGCTGGCCACGGGCGAAGGCCAAAAGAAAATGGACGGCGAAAGCGGCGCTGAGCCTGTGCAGTCTGGCCTGTCTGCTGCTCAGGTCGGGGCTGGCGTGCGCAAGCGCCCCGACATTGTGTGGGGCTTCACGCAGAAGGTCCCCACCGGGCTTGGCGTGATGTACCTCACCGTTAATGAGGTTGACGGCCAGCCCTTTGAGGTTTTTGCCACCATCGGCAAGTCTGGCCGCTCCATCACGGCCAAGGCCGAGGCCATTGGCCGCCTGGTGTCGCTGGCCTTGCGCTCCGGCGTGCATGTGCGCGATGTTGTGGCCCAGATCAAGGGTATCGGCGGCGAGCACCCCGTGTTTCGCGGCAAGGGGCTGTTGCTTTCCATCCCCGATGCCATCGCCTGGGTGCTGGAAAAGCGCTATCTCAAGGACGAACACATCGGCGACGTCAACGATCTGCAAGCCCAGAACTGCCCCGAATGCGGCGAGCCGCTGGTTTTTCAGGAAGGCTGCCTCATCTGCCCCGGCTGCGGTTTTTCGCGTTGCGGGTAATGATTGGGACTGACTGACGGTAAGATATTTTGCTGGGTCTCCTGGCCCAGGCGGGGCAGAGCGGTTTTATAAAAATCCGCGCGACTGTGCCCGATGGCTCGGGGCAAGCAGCAAACAGATCAGTAATATCCTTGCGGGGGAGGGCGCTCTTTTGTACAAGAGGCACTTCCCCGCACTGTTATTTCATAAGCGGTTTACACCATGAAATGGATTACGCATCAGGCCACGGCTGTGGCGGCGGCGTTGGCGCTGCATCTTCCCTGGGAGGGCGTGGCGGCGGCTTGCGCTGGCGCGGTGCTGCCCGATGTACTCGATCAGCGCATTGCGGGCCTCGCCCCCACCCGCAGGGGCCGCCAAAAAGTGTTCAACGCCATCCACCGGGGCACAACCCACTGGTTTGGCTGGTGGCTGGCGGTTTGCGTAGCGGCTTTTGCCCTGTCGCCTGCCAGCCTTGGTTCCTTGGGCAGGGATGCCCTGCTCGGCCTGGGTTTTGGCGGGCTGAGCCATGTGCTGCTGGATATGCTGACCCCTTCAGGGGTGCCGCTGACGCCCTTTTCGCGCCAGAACAAGCTGTCGCTCAAGCTGTGCTCCACAGGCAGCCTTGGTGAATACTGTTTTCTGGCCTGTGTGGCGGGCGCAACGTGGCTGTTTTTTCACGAAGACCTGCTGCGTTTGACCCGCAAACTGGGCCACGGAAGCTGGTTCTGATCCGGCGGATCCCCCCGGCGCTGACTTTTTGCATACACAGGGCGGCATAGATGCTGGTCAAAATTTTTCTTACGCCACTGCTTATCCTCATGTGCCTGCTGGTGGCCCGCCGCTGGGGCTCGTTTGTGGGCGGCGTCATTGCTGGCTTGCCGCTCATTTCCGCCCCTGTTTCCTTTTTCCTCACGCTGGAGCAGGGCGCGGCTTTTTCTGCCGCAGCCTCATTCAACACGCTGCTTGGCGTGCTGGCCTGCACGGCAACAGCGCTCATCTATCCCTGGCTTGCCGCCTGGGGCATGCCCTGGTTTGTGGCCCTGCCTGCGGCCCTGTGCGGATTTTTTGGCGGGGGCTGGGCTGTGCTGCACCTGCCGTTCACGCACTTGTGGGCAGTGGTGCTTTCCTCATTTTCTCCGGTGCTGGTGCTCGCCTGCCTGCCAAGGGTTTTGGCCCGGTGCAAGCAAGGTCATACGCTGTCCGCAGGTGTGCGCGTTCCCATACAGATGGCCTGCGGGGCTGGGCTGGTCTTTGCCGTGACAGAGGCCGCCCACTGGCTTGGCCCTGGCTGGAGCGGGGTGCTCATGTTTTTTCCGGTCATGGTCTGCTCCATTGTGCCCTTTGCCCACGCCACTCATGGTGCGCCTGCGGTAGTGAGCATCTTTCGCGGCATCATGGCTGGCTGGTTTGGCTGCATAGCCTTTGCAGTGGTGGTGATGACAGGGGTTGAGCATCTTTCCCTGTGGCTGTGCTACGGGCTTGCATCGGCTGCCGCCCTGCTGGCCAGTACGGTGGTTTCCCTGCTGGAGCAAAGGTTGCAGCAAAGACATGCCGCAGGCACAGAGGCAGAATCATAACCCTGTGGGCAGCCTGATCTGATGTGATGATGGAAGAAACTTTTACTGCGACAGAGGATGCCGCGCTCTGGCCCCGGACAGTTGCGCGAGAAAGCTTGCGCAGCCAATAAATGTTTCAGGGGGGTGGTGGCCCTCCCCCGAACATTTCAAGCTTGGTTTATCCCGCAGAATCAGGCTGTGCCGCGCTTGCGGCGAAGCCTTTGCAGTACTGGCTCCAAAGCCTCGGGCGCGGTCTGCCATGCAAGGGGCAGAAACAGGGCCGCAAAGGCGCAACTGCCCAGCATCAGCACCACGCAGGCTTTGAGGATGGGGGATAGCGTAAACGAGCGCAGGCACACCTCGGAGACCCACCAGCCCGCCGCCGTGGCGGGCAAGCTGCAAAAGATCACCCGTGCTGCCAGCCCGGTCAGACCCGTAAAGGCCCCGCTGCCGTGGCGGCGAATCCATATGCCCACCAGCCAGAGCACGTACAGGCTAACGCTCAGGCCCGAAAGAGTAGCGATGGCCCACGCCCCGTTGGGAACAGCCCACCAGTAATACATGGGTATGCACAGCGCCGTCATGATGCTGCCGGTCACAGCCGGGGTAATGGTGTCGCCGTGGGCGTAGTAGGCGCGCACCAGCACCATGTAGATAATCCAGAAGGGCGTGGCGGCCAGCATGATGCGCGTGAGCGGCAGGGTAGCCAGCGTGTCTGCGAGGCTGAAGCGCCCGCCCTGAAAAATGACGCCCAAGATGGGCCAGCTTGTGGCCGCCATGCAGAACGCGCAAGGAATGATGAGGGCAACGCTGGCCCGCAGGGCCGTGCGCAATGTGGAGTTGAAGCGCTCGGTGTCGCCCTGCGCCAGCAGCGCCACCAAAAAGGGATAGGACGCCACGGCGGCGGCCTGACCTACCAGCCCCACAGGAACCTGGGTTATGCGCCGCGCGTAGTTGAGCAGGCTCACCGCGCCATCGCCCGCCAGACTGCCGAAGACCCGCAAAAACTGCTCATCCAGCATCATGATGGTCTGCCCCAGCATGAGGGGCAGGGCCGTGAGCAGGAATTTGCCCATGAGGGGGTGCCGCCATTCCATGCGCATGCGCAGACCCTGCTGGGCCGCCACCCGCAGGGGCAGCACAAAGGTGCCAAGGGCCGCGCCAAGGGTCACGCCCACGCAATAGCCGGTCATGCCGTCCATGTGGGCCAGCAGGCCTGCAGGCAGAGCGGCCTGCGCAGTCTGCGTGGTTGCCAGCCAGGGCAGCAGCAGACCCACGGCAATGATGGCCCCGTTATAGATCAGCGGGGCCAGCGCCGGAACGCGGAACTGACGCCGCATGAACAGCAGGGCCGTGACGCATGCCCCGCACAAAAAGAAAATCTGTGCGGGCAGGATGATGCGCATAAAAAAGGCCAGCCGCGCCCACTGCTCCGGCCTGAAGCCGGGGGCCACCACCTGCGCCAGCCAGGGTGCAAGGGCCATGCCGCCAAGAGTCAGCAGGGTGGAGGCAGCCGCCATCCAGCAGAAAACGCAGGAAAAAAAGCGCCATGCATCCGCCTCATCCTCCTGAAACCTGCGGGTCAGCAGGGGGATGATGGTGATGGACATAAAGCCGCCAGCCAGCAGATAATTGATGATGTCCGGCACCACAAAGGCGGCGAAGTACATATCGGATTCGCCGCCTGCGCCGAACTGCCAAGAAATGATCTTGTCGCGCGCAAGGCCCATGAGGCGCGAAAGAACAGTGCTGGCCGCCAGTATGAGCGCGGCTGCGCCCATACGCTGCTGTGCGGAAAGCAAGGCCATCAGCGGCCCCGCTTTTTGCTGCCGTTGCCCGCGCTGCGCCCGCGCGCGCCAGAACCGCCGCTACCGCCCTTGCCCTGGCCTCCAGCCTTGGGGCCTCGCTTTGCCCCCCCCTCGCTGCGGCGGGCCTTGCCCTTTGCTCCACCCTTGCCCCCGCTCTTGCTGGACTCGTCGCCGGGAGAGGTGATCTTCCAGCCGGAGCGCGAACCTCCGGGGCGGCTTGTGCGTCCCGGTTTTGCGCCGCCTTTGTGAGCTGGCTTGCGGGATGTTTTGCCTCTGCCGCGCCAGTTGCCCTGCGCGGCCTTGGGCAGTTCCAGCGGCATGAGCCGGATTTCAAGCCGACCCAGATTCACTTCCGCCAGCGCGACCTCAAGGCTCTGGCCCATGCGCCACATGACGCCGGAGCGTTGGCCCACAAGGCTCATGGTGCGGGGGTCAAAGTCGTACCAGTCATCCCCGAGGTCATCAATGCGGATCATGCCCTCCACTGGCATGTCGGCCAGTTCCACAAAAATGCCAAAATCCGTGACTCCTGCCACCATGCCCTTGAAGTGCTCGCCCACGCGGGGCAGCAGGGCAAGGCAGCCCATGCGGCGGTCCATTTCGCGTTCGCAGGCCATGGCCGCGCGTTCACGCCTGTTGATCTGGTCGCTGATGCGCAGCAGCTTCTGCCCTGCGGCCAACGCACCCACGCCGATGCCCAGCGCAGTTTTGAGCGCCCGGTGGGTCAGCAGGTCGGCATAGCGGCGGATGGGCGAGGTAAAGTGGCAGTAGGCCTGCGAAGCAAGGCCAAAATGCCCTTCGTTAAAAGGCTGATAGCGCGCCTGCGGCATGGCCCGCAGGCAGAGGCGGTTGACCAGAAATTCTTGATCAGTACCCTGCACGCGGGCAAGAATGCCCTGCATGGCTGCGGCGTCCGGGCGGGGCGGCAGGTCTTCCATACCCACGCCTGCGAGGGTGTCAAAAAGGCTTTCCAGCCGTTCCGGGTCGGGCAGGGGGTGCACGCGGTAGAGAAAGGGCATGCCCACATCACGCAGGTGGCGCGCTACGGCCTCATTGGCCGCGATCATGAATTCCTCAATGAGGCGGTGGGCATCGTGCCGCTGACGGTGTCCGATCCAGACCACGCGCCCGGCTTCGTCCAGGCGGCTGTCTGCCTCGGGCAGGTCAAAATCAAGGCTGCCTCGCTGGCGGCGGGCATCGCGCAGGGCCGCATACAGGGCAAAGGCCCTTTGCAGCATGCTGATGACTTCTTCACCGCGCGGGTTTTGGCGCAGGGCGGCAAGGGCTGCAGCATCGTTGTCGAGCATGCAGGCCTTGACCTGATCGTAGGTCAGCCGCGCCGCAGAACGCATAACCACCTGCGCAAAGCGCGGTTTGCCGGGTTTGCCCTGCGGGGAAAATGGAATTTCCGCCAGCATGGCGAGGCGGTCTTCATCCGGGCGCAGGCTGCACAGGCCGTTGGAAAGGGCCTCGGGCAGCATGGGTTCCACGGACTTGGGGAAATACCAGGAGTTGCCGCGCGAGAGAGCCTCCGCATCCAGCGCGCCAGTGCTGCCGTTGCCGCGCGGGCGCACGTAGTGGCTCACATCGGCAATGGCCACGCGCAGCAGCCAGCCGCCGCCGGGGCGGTCTTCTACCTCCACGGCATCGTCAAAATCGCGGGCGTCCGCGCCGTCAATGGTCACAAGCGGCAGGGCGCGCACGTCTTCGCGGTCATGCATGTCTTCAGGCGTGGGGCCGCTGGGCAGGTGCTGGGCTTCAGCCAGCACCCCGGCAGGGAAGTCGCGCGGAACCTCGTGGTTGAGCTTGACCAGTTCCTCCTGCACTGCCACATCGTCCTCCCGCCCGTAGTCGCCCACAATGCGGGCTGTCCACAGGTCGGAGGCCAGGCGTTGCACCGGGGCCAGCAATACCAGAGTGCCCGGCTCGGGGGGCGTTTCGCCAGCAGCCAGCTCCACGCTGAAATTTACGGAGAGGCGCGCATCCGCCGGACGGCAAAAAAGTGTATGCCCTGTGCGGTGGGCGGCATGGGCGGGGATTTCCTTGAGGCCGCGCTCCACAACTTCAACAATGCGACCTTCTGGGGATGGGCCGCGCGATGCGCCGGGGGAGAGAGCCACGCGCACGATATCCTGATGCCAGGCTTCGCCGGTCAGCGC
This sequence comes from Desulfovibrio desulfopostgatei, assembly GCF_053570645.1. NCBI lineage: Bacteria > Pseudomonadati > Thermodesulfobacteriota > Desulfovibrionia > Desulfovibrionales > Desulfovibrionaceae > Desulfovibrio > Desulfovibrio desulfopostgatei. The sequence continues at coordinate 514,460 of NZ_JBRBQS010000002.1, forward strand.
AGCGGGGATATACACATCGCGCGCGCCGGTAAATTCCAGCTGGCTGTCTCGGTTGTTTTCGCTCTCGGCAACCGGGCGCATGGGCGTAACAAAGCCCCCGCCGTCGCGCAGCGAACTGAAACGGCCCGTAATGTGCTTGAGGGCTTCGGGGCGCGCCCACAGGCCGCCGCGCAAGCGCAACAGGCGGCCCTGCTCGGCCAGCGTTGTCAGCGCGGCTTCAAGGTCGCCCTTGGCGCGGCGGGCAAGGCCCAGCACACGTAAAAGGCCGTCCACGCGCATGGGGCGCGACTGGGCGGAAAAGGCCTCCAGCAGTTCCTCGCGTGAGGGAAAGCCGGGGGTATGGGCGGAAGCGCCGGGCGCTCCGCGTTGGGATTTTTTCTTTTTCATAGAGTTCCGTAGTGCGAAAGAAGGGGGCAAAAGGCTTGGCCTTTCGCCCCCGATCGCTCAAATTTCAGGCTGCGTTGGCGCAGTGCCGCATCACTCGCGGTTGCCGCCGAACAGGCGCAGCATCATGAGGAAAAGGTTGATGAAGTCGAGGTAAAGCGTCAGCGCGCCAAGGATAGCGCCACGGCGCACGGCGGTGCCGTCTTCCATGGGGGCGTTTTCGCCAAACCGGCGCAGCTTCTGCGTGTCATAGGCGGTCAGGCCGGTGAAGATAAGCACGCCAAGGCAACTGATGATAAAGTCCATCATGCTGCTCTTGAGGAAAATGTTCACCAGCGAGGCAATGATAATGCCTATGAGGCCCATGAACAAAAAGCTGCCCATGGACGTGAGGTCGCGTTTGGTGACAGTGCCGTAGACCGACATGGCAAGGAAGGTGCCGGTGGTTACCAGAAACGCGTTGGCGATGGACGCAATGGGGTAGACCACAAAGATGGACGAAAGCGTTGCGCCCGTGACGGCGGAATACAACAGGAACAGACCCGTGGCCGTGCCGCCGGACATTTTGTGAACCGCCGCCGAAAGGGCGATAACAAGACCGAACTGGGCCACCAGCATGAGAACAAGCACAATGGTGTTGCCAAAAATGGCCGCCTGCACGGCAGGCGAACTGGCAACTGCGTAGGCTACAACTGTGGTTACCGCCAGACCGGCCGTCATCCACTGATAAACCTGACGCATGTAAAGGGAAGCAACGCTGGTAGCGGAGCTTTGAGCAACACTGCGGCTGTATGACATTATATCCTCCGAAAAGCAGTTGAAGGCGCTCAGTCCGTTCGGCGGCTACGGCTCCGTGCCGCAGTGCCGTCGGGCGGGCTTGAAGATTGTCTTCTGCCTACAAGTATAATAACGGCAGCGGCATTTAGCAAGGGCCGGAAGGGGAAAGTTCGGCGCTGGCGGCTGCGCCATGTGGCGCTGGAAAGGGGGGCGGTTGCCGTCTGCCCTGTGTAGTCTGGCCCGGCCATTCCGGCCTGATGCAGCCCTGTCTTATGTCGCCTAGTCAACCGCCCTTGCTGCGTGTACGGCAGCGTGCTACCTTGCGGCCTGCCGGGGCAGACCCGGCACATCATATTGCGAGGAGTAATCCATGAAATCAATTCGTGTTTTTTTTCGTGCTGTTACGCTGACTCTTTGCTTCGGTGCCATGCTTGCTCTGGCAGGGCAGGCCCAGGCTGCTGACCCTGATCCGACTGTGAAGCTTGAAACCAGCCTCGGCGACATCGTGGTGCGCCTTGATGCCCGCAAAGCGCCCATCAGCACGGCCAACTTTGTGCAGTACGTCAAATCCGGTTTTTATGACGGCACGGTGTTTCACCGCGTTATCAAGAACTTCATGATCCAGGGCGGCGGCTTCACACCCGACCTGAAACAGAAGTCCGCCCGCGCCTCCATCCGCAACGAAGCGGACAACGGCCTCAAGAACAAAAAGTACACAATCGCCATGGCCCGCACCAGCGAACCGCATTCGGCATCTTCGCAGTTCTTTATCAACACCAAGGATAACGACTTCCTCGACTTCAAGAGCCAGACGCCGCAGGGCTGGGGCTATGCCGTATTTGGCAAGGTCATCAAGGGGCAGGAAGTGGTAGACAAGATCGCCGCCGTGCAGACCGGCAAAAAGGGCTACTACGACGACGTGCCTATGGAAAGCGTGATTATCAAGAAGGCCGTTATCGTGGAATAAAGCGCAAAAAATGATCATGCGGCGGCGCTGCCGCCCGTGTGCAGACGGAGGGTTCGTTGAGCCCTCCGTTTTTTTATAGCCCGGAGCCAGCGCTCTTGGCGTCGCCGTGGTCAGGCTCAGTCTGGCTGCGGCTTTTTTCATACATGTTGCCCCAGGCTTTCAGCGATTCCATGATGGGCACAAGCGAGACGCCCAGTGGCGTGAGCGAATAATCCACACGCGGCGGCACCGTGCCGTAGACCTTGCGGTGCACAAGACCGTCTTCTTCCAGTTCGCGCAACTGGCGTACCAGCATACGCTCGCTGATTTCCGGCAGGGATCGCCGCAACTGGCTGAAACGGATAACTTCCTGCAATGAAAGAAAATAAATAACCAGTAATTTCCACTTGCCCCCAATGAGCTGCAAGGTCAGTTCAAAATGGCAACGGTAATTGCCCTGTACGGGCGGGCAAATGTCGGGAGTGTCCATACGCTTTCCTGTTTAAAGCTATACTATTTGTCAGTACCTGTTATTGACATCATTATATGAATTTTTTGTCAGTACTTCAACTTTTGCAGATTAGGCATAGTATGGAGGCAAATCTGGCACTGAGGAGAAACATCATGAAAGTACTGGCCATAAACGGAAGCCCCAGAAAAAACGGCAATACGGCTCTTTTGCTGCATGAAGCGCTTGCGCCTCTAAGCGAGGCTGGTTGGGAAGTGGAAACTGTGCAGTTGGGCGGCAAGAAGATTCAGGGCTGCCGCGGTTGCGAAAAATGTGCGGAGCTGAAAAACGGGCGCTGCGTTTTTGACAACGACATGCTCAACGAACTGCTGCAAAAAATGTTGGCGGCGGACGCCATGATCCTGGGTACGCCCTGTTATTTCACGGACATGTCTGCGGAGCTGAAAGCGCTGGTGGATAGGGCCGGATTTGTGGCCTATGTGAACGGCGGGTTATTTCAGGGCAAGATTGGCGCGGCAGTGGTGGCTGCCGGGCGGGCCGGGGCAACCCATGCCTATGACAGCATCAACCACATGTTCCTGATGTCCAAGATGCTGGTTCCCGGTTCAACATACTGGAACATGGGCTTCGGCCATGCGGAGGGGGAAGCGGCAAAGGACGCTTTTGCGCTGGAAAATATGCGGCATCTGGGCAGGGCCATTGACTGGCTGGGCAAGGCAGTAATCCCGCATATGGCGGAATATCCCGCCGCGTAAACGGCAAGCCCAAGCGCGTGGGCGTAGAAAAATCAGGCGGGCAGGGAAAGCAGTTGAATACGGACTCTGGCGGACGCTACTTGCCCGCCAGGGCCGCAAAGCGGCGCACGGTCAGGTGGCATACGGCCACTGCCAGCGCGTCGGAGGTATCCAGCGCCCAGTTGGCGTTTTTGACGTTGAGCAGGCGTTGCACCATAAAGGCCACCTGCTCCTTCTCTGCCCGGCCCGTTCCCACAAGGGATTTTTTGACAAGGGTCGGTTCATAATCGCTGATGGTGAGGCCGTGCGCCGCGCAGGCGGCCACGGCAACGCCCCTCGCCTGACCAAGCTTGAGGGCCGAAGCCGCGTTCTTGGCGGTAAAGACCTGCTCGATGGCGGCTTCTTCCGGCTTGAGGCGGGCCAAAACTCCCGAAAGTTCATGGTAGATGCGGGCGAGGCGGTCAGAAAATTCCTTTCCTGCCGATGCCGTGCGCACAACGCCGCAGTCCACCAGTTGCAGCACGCCCGAAACCTCGCGCACCACGCCCCAGCCCGTGCGTTGGGAGCCGGGGTCGATGCCGATGACTGTTACAGACTGCATGGTCTGTTACAGCAAGAATGAGGTAACAATGTAGTCAGCCGCGAGAATCAGCACGCAGGAAATAACCACGGCGGAGGTGGTGGCGTTGCCCACGGCCTCCGGGCCAACGCTGTCGCGCCTCTTGTTGGTGTAATAGCCCTGGCGGCAGCAAATGGTGGTCACAAGCAGGCCAAAGAGCACGGCCTTGATGAAACCGCCGTTCACATCCGTTGCCGTCACCGAGCTTGTGATGCGGTAAAAATACGCGCCCTCGTTGATGCCCAGCATGAGCACGCCCGTGAGATAGCCGCCGATGATGCCGATAACGTCAAATACCGCCGTCAGCAGCGGAAAGGCGATGAGCGATGCCAGCAGGCGCGGGCTGACCAGATAGCCCATGGAATTGATATCCATGACGTCCAGGGCGTCAATCTGGTCGGTAATGCGCATGACGCCGATTTCTGCCGTCATGGAAGACCCGGCCCGGCCCGTGAGCATGATGGCCGTGAGCACCGGCCCAAGCTCGCGGATCAGGGTGAGCGACACGGCAGAGCCGAGCATGCCCACCGAGCCGAACTTCACCAGAGTGTAGTAGCCCTGAAGCCCCAGCACCATGCCGCAGAACACGCCGATCAGCATGATAAGAAACAGCGACTTGGAGCCGATGACAAAGAGCTGCTGCATGGTGCGCGGAAAAATCTTGGGGCTGGCGAATATCTGGGCCAGACCTTCAAGCATGAACAGTGCCGTGTTGCCAAGAGCGTCTATGCCGTTCAGGCAGGGGCGGCCTATCTTGCGCAGAAAATCGCCGAAAGTTTCGGTTGCGGTCATGGTTTGCCTCACCGCCCTGATTTTTGCGGTTTGCTTGAAACAGGTTTTTGCGAAATCTGAATGGGTACGCCCAGCTTCATGTGGCGCAGGTCTTCACGCAGGTTGAAGGCATCGTCTTCCGTGCCGCGAATGCTGACCATAACCAGCACGAGCTTGCCGTTTTTCTGGGTGCGGGTGCGCAGGCCCTTGCCTTCCAGGCGGGTGCGCAGCTTGTCCGCGTCTTCGTCAGATTTGAATGCAGCCACCTGATATACATAATCAAACTGAGGGCCCGTCTTGGCGGGTGCGGGTTTTGCTGCCTGCACCCCGTTTTGGGCGTTGGCCTGAGCGCCTGTTTGCGCGCTGGCTTGAGCGCCCTGTCCCTGCGCATTCTGGTTGGCGCCGGGCTTGATGCCCCAGGCCGCCAGACTGTTGCCCGAAGGTTGCGCAAAGGGATAGGCCCCCTGCGGGGATTGCTGGCCCTGTTTGCCCTGGGGAGCCTGCGCGGCTGCTTTCTGCCCCTTTTGATCCTGCCCCGGTTTGCCGGGTTGGGGCGCGCCTGCGGGCATTGCCTGATTTTCCTCAGCGCCGGGGGCCGGATTCTGGGCATCGGCGGTTTCCGCTTGTGCCGCCGGAGCTGCCGCGTCAGGCGCGGGGGCCTCTGGGGCAGGCTTGGCCTTGGGCGCGTCCTTGGAAATCATGCTGGTCATTTGCTCCACGCGCGTTTCAGGATTTTGCCCGCGCCCAACCATGAATCCCATAAAAAATGACCAGCCCACTGCCACCACAAGGATTGCGCCCAGCAGGGCAAGCATTGGCCCCGAAAGGCGGATAACAAAACGGCGCTTTTCGCCCGAAGGCTGGGAAACGACGGATTTGCGGGGTTTGCGTAAGGGGGCGGCCATTCATTATCCTCCGTCGTGCGGTAATCTGTGGGGGCCTGGTTTAACCGTTAAGGCGCATCCTGTCCGGGACAGGCAGAGCACACGCAAGGCCTCGTTCAAAACGCGCCTTAACGGCTACAGGCACAGAGCAGATTTGTCGCACGCCGAATATTCGACGTTTATGAAACAGCGGAGATGATTCTGCGGAAGTGCCCCAGCAGGAGTCATTTGGCAGGATCGAACCGGCGCTGTTTCCGTTTGAGAACAGTTCAAAATCTACATACTTTCCGGGGCGCTCACGCCAAGCACGTCCAGACCGTTGCGCAGCACCTGACCGATGGAGCGCAGGAGGGCAAGGCGGGCCAGGGTGCGGGGCGCGTCATCGGCCAGCAGCACCTGATGCCTGGCGTAGTAGCTGTGCAGCTGCCCGGCCAGTTCCGTGAGGTAGGTGCTCACGTGATGCACGCCAAGCGATTTGGCGGCGGAGGCCAGCATGTCTTCAAACGTGGCGGCCTTGCGCAGCAGGGCCATATCTTCGGGCGTATCCAGCCCGTGCAGCAGGTCTGCATCCGCCTTGGCGGGCAGCACAAAGCCGCGTTCCTCAGCCCGGCGCAGCACGGCGCAGATGCGCGCGTGGGCGTACTGCACGTAGTACACCGGGTTGTCGAGGCTGCGCTGCTTGGCGAGTTCAAGGTCAAAGTCCAGCGGGCTGTCGCTCTTGCGCGAAAGAAACATGAAGCGCGCTGCGTCAACGCCCACTTCCTTGATGACATCAGCCAGGGTTTCAAACGTGCCCGCGCGGGTGGACATGCTTACAGGCTGGCCCTCGCGCAGCAGGTTCACCAGCTGGATAAGCACCACGTCAAAGCTGTCCTGCGTTTTGCCCATGGCCGTGATGGCCGCGCGCATGCGGGGGATGTAGCCGTGATGATCCGCGCCCCAGATATCAATGAGCCAGTCGTAGCCGCGCTGGAATTTGTCGTGATGGTAGGCGATGTCGGAGGCAAAGTAGGTCAGGCTGCCGTCCGACTTGCGCAGCACGCGGTTTTTGTCGTCGCCCAGATTTTCGGTGGCAAACCAGTAGGCATTGTCTTTTTCATACGTATACCCGGCGGAATCAAGCGCGTCAAAAGCAGCGGCAACGGCCCCGCCTTCCACAAGGGTTTTTTCAGAGAACCAGCGCTGGTGCTCCACGCGGAATTCGTTGAGGTCGTCCTTGATGCCGTTCAGGATGTCGTTCATGGCCTTGTCGTAGCACACGTCCTGGCCTTCGGCGTCGGGCAGTTCCACGAGGGCGGGGTTGGCATCCAGCATTTCGCGGGCGATGTCGATGATATAGTCGCCCTTGTAGTAGTCTTCGGGCCAGGTGACGGGCTTTCCGGCCAGTTCCTTGGCGCGCAGCCATACAGAAAGGCCCAGCAGGCGCATCTGACGACCGGCATCGTTGATGTAATACTCGGTGTTTACGTCATAGCCAGCCACGCGCAGCAGGCGGGCAAGACTGTCGCCCACGGCAGCGCCGCGCCCATGCCCCACATGCAGGGGACCAGTGGGGTTGGCGGAAACATATTCCAGCAGCACCTTTTTGCCTGCGCCGCCCGTGCTCTTGCCGTACTCCTTGCCCGCAGCTTCAATGTCGGCCACGGTGGCGCGCCAGAAATCCTGCGTGAAGGTCACGTTGCAGAATCCGGGGCCGGCGGCTTCGGCATGGGACACCTCGGGGCAGCGCTCCACAAGCTTCTGGGCGAACTTTTGCGCCAGCTCGCGGGGGTTGGCCTTGGCTTCCTTGGCAAGCAGCATGGCGGAGTTGACGGAAAGATCGCCATGCTTGGGGTCGCGGGGCGGTTCAATAACGGTTTTGACGGGCCAGGCAAGGCCTTCTTCTTCAATGATGGCCTTGAGGGCCGTGCGCAGGGTGTCAATGGCGCGCATAGTGCTGGTGTCCTTTCTTGTGCAACGGTTGCGGCTTAACGCCTCGGGCGGCCCGGGGCACTGCCGCCGGGAACCCCGTTTCAGGTTCATGCGCAGGTCTGTTGCGGCAATTCCGCACGGAGGCGCATGAAAAAAAGTTTCAGGCAAGGCGGGGAAGGTCTTTCGCATGAAAGGCCTTTCTCCGCAAAAATCTATCCTGCAAAGGCCGCCGCTGTTTCGGCGTTGTTAACGAGCTCAATGGCAAGGTCTTCCGCCTTGGCGGTTCCCGCGAGGCAGGGGGCCACCATCTTGCCGAGCACGGCCTTGGGACCAAGCTCCAGCCAGCGGCGCGCGCCGTCGGCATACTGGTTGCGCACCGTTTCTATCCACTGCACGGAGGATGTCATCTGCACAAGCAGGCTTTCGCGGGCGCTTTCGCCATCTGTCACGGCCTTGCCGTGGGCATTGCAGTATACGGGGAATTTGGGCTTGCTCCACACGGCCTTGCGCAGCAGGGGGGCAAGCTCCTTGTTGGCCTCAGCCATCATGGGGCTGTGGAATGCGCCGCTTACCTTGAGTTCAAGGCCACGGCCCTTGCGCTCCTTGGCCTTCTGGCAGGCCAGGGCCACGGCGGCCTTGGCCCCGCTGATAACAAGCTGGCCGGGCGTATTGTAGTTGGCCACCAGCAAAAGCTCACCGCACTGGGCAACGGTTTCGGCCACAATTTCTTCAATGGCGGACTGATCCAGCTTGAGCAGAGCGGCCATGCCGCCCTTGCCGTCGGGATCGGCCTCGGCCATGAGGCGGCCACGCAGGGCAGTAAGCTCAAGGGCGCTCTCGGCAGAAAGCACGCCAGCGGCGGCCATGGCGCTGAACTCGCCAAGGCTGTGCCCGGCTGCGCCGCACACGTTGGCGCGCGCGGCAACTGCGCTCCAGAGGTTCAGGTTCACCACGGTGAGGGCGGGCTGGAGGGCGCGGGTGTCGCTCATGGCGGCATCATCGCCTTCCCAGTAAATTTCGCGCAGGGACAGACCACTGATGCGTTCGGCCTGCTTCCAGAGGTTCATGGCGTCAGAAGAAGCCTCGGCCAGATCGCGGCCCATGCCAGACTCTTGCGAGCCTTGGCCGGGAAAGAGCAAAACGGCTTGTGTCATGCGGGGTTTATCCTCCAGTGGCGCGCACATGCGCGCATTGGCGTGGCCTTGCGGCCTTGGGTTCGTTTAGGCTGCGCATTGCGCGCAAGCCCTCTTTTTTACGTTATCGGCGCAGGGCTTGCAAGTCCCGGTCTGCGGGGATATGACAGTGAACCCGGCAGAAACGCCGGAAAGGCCCGCAACGGGCGAACAAGCGCAGGAAAGGATCATGCAGCGACAATCGGTTGACAGAAAGGAATTGGCGCGTCTGGCGGCGGCCTCGGGCGCGGAAGTGCCGCAATCGGCCCTGGAGCCGCTGGCGGAATATCTTGAAATGCTCTGCCAGTGGAACAAGGCCATGAACCTGGTCGGCCCGCACACCTGGCAGGATATGCTTACCCGGCTGGCGATGGACAGTTTTCATCTGGCCGGTTTTCTGGACAAGCTCAATTTGCCCGAAGCTCCCCTGTGCTGGGATCTTGGCGCGGGCGCAGGCCTGCCGGGCATTCCCCTGCGTATGGCCTGGACGCGCGGCGCATATTATATGATAGAAGTGCGCGAAAAGCGCGCTCTGTTCATCTCCAGTGTACTTTCCCGCCTTCAGTTGCCCTCCACCCATGTATTCAGAGGGCCGGTGGAGCATTTTTTTCAGGGGCAGTATTACAAGGCGGACTGCATTCTGAGCCGCGCCTTCATGCCCTGGCGGCAACTGCTTGACCTCGCCAGCCCCAGGCTGCACGATAACGGCGTGCTGGTCGTGCTGGCGCTTGAGCCAGCCCCCAGCGAATTGCCAGCGCCCTGGCGTCTTGTGGAGCAGCACTCCTATGTTGTTGGCGGGCACGGGCGATGGTTCTGGGCGCTTGCTCCCAGCGCCGGGGACGAGCGGCTGACCTATGATGCCGCAACGCATCAGGCTGGCTAGAGCACGTATACCTGAATGTTCTGACAAGGGTTTGCCCGCAAATCCTGCCGAAAGCTCTGTGGCGAACCGCGCAGGGGGTTGTTCTGCGCGTTAATTGTCCAGAAACCGCCGCACAGTTTTTTGTCGCCATCTGCATGCCTGTATGAACAGGACCATGATTCTTACGGAGAACGCCATGCACCCCGCAGCCCATGCCTCTGCCAGCGCCGCGCCTGCCGGAAACGATGCAGACGAAACCCGGCGCACCGGGCAGCCGCAACCCGAATCGGAAACGCTGCCTGCTGCGGAACCAGCCTGTGCGGAGCAGCACGCCGCCTCACATGCCGTTCACGGCGGAGCGCTGTTGCCCACTGGCGGCGCAAGGTTGCACAACGGCAAACGTTCGCTGCCTTCTGCGCGTTATTGGGCGCGGGGGCTGTTCTGGGGGCTGGTGACGCTTGCCCTTGCCTTTGCCCTGCGCATGCTGGAATGGCCCTGCTGGCAAAATCCGGAATACCGCCTTGGCAACGAGTGGTTGCTGGCCACGCACGATGCCTACACATGGGTGGCCGGCGCGGAAGATTTCGGCCTTGCCGTGGGGCACCCCATGGCTGTGATGCTCAAGGCCATGTCCGACCTCGTGGGCACTTCCCCCGCAGCCGTGGCCTTCTGGTTCCCTGCCTTGCTGGCGAGCTTTGTGGCGGTTATCGCCTTTGCCTGGGTGTGGGCGCTGGGCAGCATTGAAGCTGGCGTTGCCGCAGGCATACTCACGTCCATTGCGCCGGGCTTTCTGGCACGCACCCTGCTGGGATTTTACGACACCGACCTCGTAACCCTGTTCTTCCCCCTGCTCATGACCCTTGCCCCGGCCAGTTGGGCCATGCGCTATATGCTGCTGCCAGGCATGGTGCTGCGCCGTCTTTCCATGACTTCCGGCGTGGTGAGCCTGCGCCGCCTTTTTTCCCGCAATCAGCCCGTGGGCCACTGGACGCCGCGCCTCAAACAGGCTGAGCACATGGGCAATCCCCTGCGCTGGCAGTGGGTTGTGCTGCTTGGCTGTTCCGGCGTCATTTCGTGGTGGACGCAGGAATGGCATTCTGTTTTTCCGTATCTGATCCGTTACAATGTGGCCTTGCTGGCCTTTATGAGCTTGGTGATGGCCCCTCGCGGGCGGCGCGCCCTGCTGCTTCTGGGCAGCATGGCCTACGCTCTGCCTACGCTGGCAGGGCCGTGGGGCTTCAGTTTCAGCTTGTTGCTGCTGGCTGCGGGCACGAAGACAGGCTACCGCCTGCGCCGCCTGCTGTGCCGCCCATGGTTGCTGGCCCTTCTGCTGGCGGGCGTTGGCTTTTTGATGCTTCAGGGCGAAATTCTTACGTCCATTGTGAACCACATCAATGCCTATGTGAAACACACGGGCGATGTGAAAAGCACTGGCGGCGGGCTTTCGCTGGAATATCCCTCGGTCGCGCAGTCCATCATTGAAGTGCAGGATCTGGGCATCATCGAGATTTTCCCCTACTTTCATCCATGGATGGAAGCTGCGGTGCTTGGCCTGCTGGGTTTTGCCCTGGTGGCCATACGCCGTCCGGGCGCGCTCTTTTTGCTGCCGCTGGCAGGGCTGGGCATCCTGAGCGTCAAGATGGGAGGCCGCATGGTTATGTTTGGCGCGCCCATCATGGCCATTGGCCTGACCTTGCCCTTTTACTGGCTGTTGCAAAGGCTGTTGCGTGTGGATCTGCGCGGCGCAGTGGCGGGCATTCTGACCAGCGGCGTGTTGCTGGCCCTGCTGGTAGCGCCCTTTGCCGATATGATCCCCGCCATGTCGCAGGGGCCAATCATCAACCGGCGGCATGCAGAAGCGCTATCGCGCGCCAAGGCCATGACCCCGCCCGACGCCATGCTCTGGCTGTGGTGGGATTGGGGCTATGCCGCCAACCACTTTGCCCAGCGGCAGACCATTGCTGATGGGGCGCAGCATGCAGGGCCGTCCCTCTATCTGCCCGCAGCGGTTTTTGCCACAGACAACCCACGCTTTGCGCGCCAGATCATCCGCTATACGGCCCAGTGCGGCAACGAGCCGGGCAACGTGTTTGAAGGTCTTGATGGTGAAGGCGCGCAGGCCCTCATGGACAGGCTGCGCTCGCCCGAAACCCCGCTCATTGAGAACAAGGGGCGGCTCTATGTGGTAGTGAGCTTTGAAATGCTGCGGCTTGGCTTCTGGATAAGCAATTTCGGCAACTGGAATTTTGTTACCCGTGCGGGCGAAGGCGGGGCGCTTTCCATCGTGCCGCAGGCCCTTGCCTACAAGCTTGATTCGGGCGAGGTGCGGCTTGAGGGCAACAGCAGCGCCATCTATGCATCATCCATCAGCGTGTTTGAAGAGACCGGCGTGACGCGCCGCAACTATATTCAGGACTGGTTTGACGCGCACCCCTCGGCAACGCCCGAAGAACAGCACGAATTTCTTTCCAAGCGCCGCAACATCAACTTTCTTTTCAACCGCGTAACGGACGAAAAGCTTGCCATGGATGCGGGCCTGTACAATTCGCTGATGGTGCAGCTTTTGGTGGGCGACCCGCAGGATCCCCGCGTTTCGCCCTATTTCAAGCTGGTGTACGACAACGTGTTCGCCAGGATTTACGAGGTTCTGTAGGCGGTTGCGCTTGCGGCCCGCCGCATGTGCAATCAAGGGCAGTCTAACTGGATGATTTTGCGCCAAGGGCAAGGAAAAAGGTTTTTTTTGCGAAAGAAGTGTACTCTTACGGTACATGACTGGAGTAAAAATAACCTTTTGACGCAGCCAGTTGGACAAAAGAAGCAGTTAGAGACAGACCTCTAGTGGTGGTACGGAACCTTGCGCAGGATGCATTCCGCCCGGTAAAGCTGCTCAAGCAGCACCACGCGGGCCAGCTCGTGCGGCAGGGTCATGTGCGAAAGGCTGATGCAGCGGCTGGCGCGCTGGCGCACGGCTTCATCCAGCCCCCATGCGCCGCCCACGATAAAGCAGGCTCTGCCCTTGGCGTCGTGGTCCATCTGGCGCAGCATGTCTGCCAGTTGGGGCGAGGTAAGGTGCTGGCCGCGTTCGTCAAGAACGAGCGCTATGTCCTGCGGGTCGAGGGCCTCAATGATGCGGCGTCCTTCAAGGGCGTTGCGCTGATCCGGCGGCAGGGCGGAATCGCCGTCGCGTACTTCGGTTATGTCCAGCTTGCGCCAACGGGTGATGCGTGTGGTGTAGTGGGCTGCGGCATCCTTCCAGAACGGCGTTTTCAGTTTGCCCACACTTATGTATTTCAAGGGTTTGCCAGTCATGTCTTCTCATGTTTCGTTAAATATGGCGGATAGCGCGTCTGAACGCTGCTCCAGCCCGGATGCCGGGATGGAGCTTGCGGCTGCGGCGCGTTTTTTGCGTAACGGCGGCGTGCTCGTGTTTCCAACGGAGACGTTTTACGGGCTGGGCTGCCTTGCCGCCAATGCGGAAGCCGTGGCAAGGGTGTATCAGTTGAAGCAGCGGCCCGTCCACAAACCCTTGCCCCTGCTGGCGGCGCATGCGGCGCAGGTGGACGCGGTGGCGGAACTTGCCGCCATGCCCAAGGGGCTTTTGGCCTTCTGGCCCGGCCCGCTCACGGTTTTGCTGCCCGCGCGCTCCTGCCTGCCCCCCGCATTGGTCAACGGTCAGGGGCTTGCGGCGGTGCGCGTGACGCCGCATCCACTGGCTGCGCAACTGGCGGAGCAGGCTGGCGGCGCGCTTACGGCAAGCAGCGCCAACCTCAGCGGCGGTGCGCCCGTATGCTCTCCAGACAAGCTTGATCCGGCCCTGCTGGAAGCATTGCGCAGCATGGCGCAGGGCATGACGTGCCCTGCTGGGTGCGCGGCGCAGGATGCAAAAACAGAACTTTTCCTGCCATTGGCTCTTGGTGGGCCGCTGCCCGCTGGCGGCTTGCCGTCAACCGTGGTGGAGCCGCTGAGCGGCGAGGATGGCGGGGCAGTGCGGCTGCGGATAGTGCGGGCCGGTGCTGTGAGTGCCGCAGCCCTTGAAGCTGCGGGGTTTGCTCTGGAGTGACCTCCTGTCAGGCTACGCGGCGAAGGCCGCGTTTTTTACAAAAACCTGCCTGCGCACAAGAGAATTTAAATATCCGTCTTCACGCAGGGACAGGCCGTGCGCGGCGCAGATTTCAGCATAAGCTTCAGTCAGGCCGTCCTTATGTTTTGGCGAAGTCATGACAAAGGGATAGAGCAAGAGGCCCAGGCCCCGCAGCTGTGGGCGGGCAATATCCACCAGCAGAAGAATGCCATCAGGGGCAAGCATTCGCGCGGCATTGGCAATGGCGGTGCGCCGCGTTTGGGGATTTGCCTCATGCAGCGCCATGGCGGTCATGATGATATTGAACGTGCCGTCAGGAAAGCACGCTTCGTCCATGGACGCTACGCTGAAGTGAAGGTTGTTGGGATATTCTTTCTGGCGGTATTGTGCGCGGGCGATCTGGTTTTCGGCAAGGTCAAGGCCATGTATGCGGCATTGGGGCGAGGATTGCGCGGCAAGCGCAAAAGTCAGGGAACCTGTGCCGCAGCCAAGATCCAGAGCCGACATTTCCGGGCCAAGCGCCAAATCCTTGACCGCCGCCTTATAAAAAGACGCGTTCAGCCCGAACAGTCGGGCAAAAATATCGTAGCTCTGTCCAGAAACAAGACCATTAAAAGCAGTACCCTTGTCAGTGTTCATAATACCTCGCATGGTGACCGAAGTTCGGTCTGTCTGGGTAACGTATGGATGCCAAACATTAATGACCAGAAAAGCCTATTTGACCTCCACCGTGTTAAGCCTCACAAGGAGTTTTTCAAGAAAATCAGCAATATCAGCAACTTCATCCTGTTTGCGTGTTCCCATGGCATCGTCCACCATGCAATCAAGCTGAGAATGAAAATCCATGTGCTGCTTATGCGCTGCCTTGCCCTTTTCCGTCAAAAACACATTCAGACGGGTCATTTTCAGCGGGTCCTTGGCCTTGTAGGCCAGGCCCTTGCGCTCCAGCCTGCGCAACAGCTCAGAAACGCTGCCCTTGGTGACGCCCAGTTGCTCGGCCAATCCACCCACATGGATGCCTTCATTGTTGTGGATGGCCATGATTGTGTGGATTTCCGCCAGACGGATGTCCACATCTGTACTGAATTTGCTGCACTGGCGCTCAAGCTCATAAAACCGGGTCACTATGCCCAGCAGCGAGATGCTGACTGGCGCGCTGCGCGTAGAGTGGGCGGCAGCATGCCCCATGGTTTTGATCATGGATTTCTGGATGCGCAGTTCAACGGCGGTTTTTTTATGGCAGTCATTTTTCATGGCGTTTTAGTATGGCATCCATACTTTTTTGTCAATCGCCGCGCGAAGGCGGCAAATAGCTGCGCTGCGGCATTTGTTTCCCGCGCTTGCGGCGCGGAGCATGCTGGCTTAGTATGCGGCAGTTGCGCGCAATGGCGCGAACCATACGGAGAACGCATGAAACGCCAGGTTGTCTGCCCGCATTGCGGCGAGCCTTATTCCAGCTACAAAAATCCCACGCCCACGGCGGATGTGGTTATCTATTCGCCTGACCGCGGGGTGGTCATCATCAGCCGCGCCAACGAACCCGTGGGCTTTGCCCTGCCCGGCGGTTTTATTGAAGAGGGCGAATGCGCGGAAACCGCTGCAGTGCGCGAAATGCGTGAAGAAACCGGGCTGGATGTGGAGCTGACCGGGCTTTTGGGCGTGTATTCCAGGCCTGACCGCGACCCCCGCCAGCACACGCTGACCGTTGCTTTTACAGGCAGACCGCGCAATCCCGAAGCCTTGTGCGCCGGGGACGATGCGGCCCATGCGGCGTATTATCCTCTGGATGCCCTGCCGCAGCCGCTGGTGTTTGACCATGCGCAGATCCTGGCAGATTTCAGGGCCATGCTCGCTGGCAAGCGTTCGCTTGCCGGCATACAGCCATCATTTGACGCGGTTGCCGGAGCAACCGGAACCTGCGGGGAAGGGACGCATTCATGAGTTATCGCAATCTCCAGGAATGCGTGGCCGACCTTGAGGCTAATGGGCATCTGGTGCGCATTGAGGCCGAAGTCGATCCGCATCTGGAACTGGCCGCCATCCAGCGCCGTGCCTTCCGCGCCAAGGCCCCGGCCCTGCTGTTTACGCGGGTCAAGGGCACGCCCTTTCCCATGCTCTCCAACCTTTTTGGCACGCGTGAGCGTCTGCATTTTATTTTTCGCCGCAGCCTGCCTGCTGTGGAGGCTGTGCTGACCGCCAAGGCCGACCCGGCCGCAGCTATGAAACACCCCTTGAAGTCGCTCAGGGCTGTGCCCGGTCTGCTGAACATGCTGCCGAGTGTGAGCCGGGTGCGCGCAGATCAGGCGGCGGCAGTGGCCCCTGTGCTGGAATGCCAGTGCAAACTGGCCGACCTGCCCCAGCTTGTCTGTTGGCCCATGGACGGCGGCCCTTTCATTACTCTGCCCCTGGTGTACAGTGAAGACCCCGCCAAACCCGGTGCGGATGCCTCCAACCTCGGCATGTACCGGGTGCAGCTTGGCGGCAACGAGTATGCGGCGGATGAAGTAGGCCTGCATTATCAGATTCACCGGGGCATAGGGGCGCACCACGCCCGCGCGCTGGAAATGGGCAAACCTCTGCCCGTGCATATTTATGTGGGCGGGCCGCCCAGCCTCACCGTGGCTGCTGTCATGCCCCTGCCCGAAGGGCTTTCTGAATTGCGCTTTGCCGGATTGCTCGGCGGCAGACGCACAGAGATGGCCGCTGTGCCGGGCTTGCCCCTGCCAGTGCTTGCGCAGGCGGATTTTTGCATCAGCGGGCACGTGCTGCCCCAGTGCAAACCTGAAGGGCCTTTTGGCGACCATGTGGGTTATTACAGCCTTGCGCATGATTTCCCGGTGCTCAAGGTGGATGCCGTCCACCACCGCAAAGGGGCCATCTGGCCCTTTACCGCCGTGGGCCGCCCGCCGCAGGAGGATACGGTCTTTGGCGACTTTATCCATGAACTCACAGGGCCGCTGGTGCCGCAGGTTTTTCAGGGCGTGTGCGACGTGCATGCCGTGGACGCAGCCGGGGTGCATCCGCTGCTGCTGGCCGTGGGCAGTGAACGCTATACGCCCTATGAGGAAGAGCGCCGCCCGCGCGAGCTGATCACTGCGGGCCTGCATCTGCTCGGGACCACCCAGACGGCCCTGGCAAAGTATGTTTTTCTTGTGGCGCATGAAGACGCGCCGGGCCTTACAGCCCGCGATGTGCCCGCCTTTTTGCGGCATTTGCTGGAGCGGGTTGATTTTTCGCGCGATCTGCACTTCATCACCCGCAGCACCAATGATACGCTGGACTACACGGGCAGCGCGCTTAACGAAGGCTCCAAGCTTGTGTGGGCCTCTGCTGGCAAAAAGCGGCGCGAGCTTGGGTGCGAACTTTCCGGCCTCGCCGCTGATCTGCCGCCTCTGCCGGATGGCTTTGGCCCGGTGCGCGTGTGCGGCCCCGGCCTTGTTGCCATTGGCGGGCCGAGGCATGCCCTTGATCGCAGCCAGCCCGACCCGCAGATGGAAGCGCTTGCGCAGGCTCTGGCCCAGTGGCCGGGCCGCGAGGCCTTCCCGCTTGCGATAGTGGCGGACGATGCGGACTTTTGCGCCGCGAATCTGGATAATTTTTTGTGGGTGGCCTTTACCCGGTCAGACCCGGCCACAGACGTGTATGGCGCTCAAGCCGCCACACGGGCCAGGCACTGGTCGTGCGAATCGCCGCTGGTCATCGACGCACGCCTGAAGCCCTTCCATGCCCCCCCACTGGAAGAGGAACCGGCAGTCATACGCAAGGTGGAAGCCCTGGCAGCGCCGGGCGGCCCCTTACATAACTACTTGTAACCTGGGGGAGGCATCGGCATGAAAATCGCCCTATTGCAGTGCAATACCGTTACCGGCGACGTGGCCGGAAATCTGGAACGTATCATCAGCACCGCCCGTCAGGCTGGCGCAGCAGGAGCAAACCTGTGCGTTACGCCGGAGCTGGCGCTTTGCGGCGTGGCCCCCGGCCACTATCTCTGCGCTCAGGGTTTTGCGGCGGGTTGCCTCAAGGCTCTGGATATCATGGCCGCCGAACTCAAGGACGGCCCTTCTGTGCTGGTGGGCGCGCCTGTGCCCAGCGTGTATGCCTCGGGCCTGCTTTCCAACGCGGCAGTGCTGGTTGAAAAGGGCGGCTGGCAGGTTGTTTCGCGCAAGGTGTATCAGAATCAGGGTCAGAACAGCGTGGCCGAATCCACAGATGAGGACGCACGCTATTTTGATCGCGGCATTTCGTGCGGCATCGTCACCATGGGCGGCTGGCGCATCGGCGTTGTGCTCTGCGAGGATGCCCAGAGCGAAGACGCTTCGTTCTGGAAAACCCGCTACGCCAGCGGTCATAATCCGTTGATGGAACTGGTGCAGCGCGGCGTGGACGCTCTTGTGCACATGGCGGCGGCGCCCTTCAGCGTGGGCGCGCAGGAAACGGACGAACACCTGCTTTCGCACGTGGCGGCGCGGCATCATGTGCATATGTTTTCGGTGAACATGGTGGGCGGCAACGACAGCCGCGTGTACAACGGGCAGAGTCTGGTTTTTGATCCCACCGGGCAACTGCTTGCCCGGGGCAAGGCCTTTGCGGAAGACGTGCTCGTGGTGGACACCGCGCGCGGACAGGGTGCAGTAAAAACCCCGGAACCGCTGGCCGCCTGCGTTGAGGAAGATTACTGGCGCGCTCTTGTGCTCGGCACTCGGGACTTTGTGCGCAAGTGCGGGGTGGAGAAGGGTATCGTAGCCATTTCCGGCGGCATGGATTCCGCCCTGGTGTGCAGCGTGGCGGTGGAGGCCCTTGGTGCGCAAAATGTCACCGGTGTGCTTTTGCCCTCGCCCCACAGCAGTGATGGCTCCCTGACGGATGCCGCCAAGCTGGCGGAGAATCTGGGCATCACCACCGTGACCCTGCCCATTGGCCCGCTTATGGATGCTTTTGCCACCGCGCTCAAGCCCGGCCTTGACCTTTTTGAAGAAAAGCCCGGCGACGTGACCTTTGAAAACGTGCAGGCCCGCATACGCGGCACGCTCATCACCTCGCTGGCCAACAGGGCCAATGCCCTTGTGCTCAACACGGGCAACAAGAGCGAGGGGGCCATGGGCTACTGCACCCTGTACGGCGATTCCGTGGGCGCGCTGGCCGTTATCGGTGACCTGACAAAAACTCAGGTGTATGCTGTTGGCCGCTGGTACAACGCCCATCGCGGGGCAGAGATCATCCCTGATGAAATTTTCACCAAGGCTCCTTCTGCGGAGCTGCGCCCCGGTCAGAAAGATTCGGACAGCCTGTTGCCCTATGAGGATCTGGATCCGATTCTTGAAGACCTGTTGCAGCCTGCGGAGGCGGAATCCGGCCCGCTTTCGGCGGCGCGCATGGAAGTGCGCGACAAGCTGTTCAGGGCTGAATTCAAGCGCCGTCAGGAGCCGTTGTCGCTTTACATGAGCCGCATGCCCTTTGGCGGCGGCTGGCAGACGCCTGTTGCCGGACGTTTCAGCCTGCCCGATAAATAGGCTGTATAAAAAAAGAAGTATGGAAAAGGGCTGTGCGGCAAAAGAGTTGCCGTATGGCCCGCCCCGAAGGGCGGGGGTTTTTCCTTGAAGCCCGCAACGCACTGGGGTAAGAGCAGTGTGTTGCACAACGCTGATCTGAGTGGAGGATATCATGGCGGAAGCACCGGAGAAAAATCTGGCTCTGGACATTGTTCGCATTACCGAGGCTGCGGCCCTTGCATCGGCCCGCTGGCTCGGTCGGGGAGACAAGGAGGCCGGTGACGGCGCCGCCGTTGACGCCATGCGCGTCAGCTTCGCCACCCTCAGCATCGATGGCAAGGTCATTATCGGCGAAGGCGAAAAAGACAATGCCCCCATGCTCTTTAACGGCGAAAAGGTCGGCAAGGGCTGCGGCCCCAGCCTTGACGTGGCCGTTGACCCTGTGGAAGGCACCAATCTGCTGGCTTATGGCCGCCCCAACGCCATCTCGGTTGTGGGTGTTGCGCAGAGCGGCAGCATGTTCAACCCCGGCCCCAGCTATTACATGCAGAAGCTGGTGGTGCCGCGCGAGGCCCGCGATGTGGTTGACCTCGATGCGCCGGTAAAGGTCAATCTTGCCAACGTGGCCAAGGCCATGGGCAAGAGCGTGCAGGACCTTGTGGTCTTTGTGCTCGACAAGCCCCGGCACGAAAAGCTTATTACGGAAATCCGCCAGGCAGGCGCGCGCATTCAGCTGCAGACCGACGGCGACGTGGCTGGCGCGCTCATGGCTGTTGATCCCCGTTCCGAGGTTGATATCATGATGGGTACGGGCGGCACCCCCGAGGGCGTGTTGTCTGCCTGCGCCATCAAGGGCATGGGCGGGCAGATTCTGGCCCGTCTGGATCCCCAGTCGTATGTGGAAAAAGAAGCTATCACCGAAGCGGGCATCGACGTGCGCGAAGTGCTCACGGTGCATGATCTGGTGCGCAGCGATGACTGTTTCTTTGCCGCCACGGGTATTTCCGGCGGTGATTTTTTGAGGGGCGTGCGCTACAGTGCCAAGTACGCCGTTACCCACTCGCTGGTTTTGCGCGGCAAAACCGGCACCCTGCGATATGTGGAGTCTTACCATAATATGGACAGACTCTCGAAATTCAGCGCGGTTCGGTATTGAATGAATAAAATTTCATCTCTCTGCGGTGTTTTTGCGGCATTGGTGCTGGCCCTGCCGCTGGTGGTTGTTGCCCCCGGCATGGCCGAGGCCGCACAGGCTCCTGCTGCCAAGAAAAAGGCAGAGCAGCCTGCCCCAGGCTCCAGCGCGAACGTTAATGTGTATGAAAAACAGCCTCCGGTGACGGACAAGGAACTGCTGGACTTTCTTGAACTTCTGCCGCAGTTCCGGGCCTGGGCCAAGGGCAATAATGAAGAAGCCCACCCCATCATGCGCAACAACAAGGCGGATTTTCTCTATTCGCCCAATGCCGCTGCCTGGGTGCAGGCGCATAACTGGAACCCGGTGCGCTTTTTCTGCGTCATGGGCCGCATGGCAGCCGCTCTTTCCATTGTGGAAGAAGGCAACGACATGAGCGGCGCGCGCTCCAAGGATATGCCCGAAGTTTCAGAAGGCGAGCTTGCCCTTGCCCGGCGTCACCTTGGCACCATGCTTAAAGCTGGTGGCGATGTGCCGCCCATAAACAAATAGGGTATTCAGCGCCATGCCCGCAGTACGGGCGCAAAAAAGATTGATGAAAGGCTCCGGTTGATTCCGGGGCCTTTTTTTATTTGCGGGTGTTGGTCAGCAGCGCTCATAGTCTGCAAGCCAAAGGCCATGCCCAAATGTTCTGCACCATAAGACGGCCGCTGGTGTGTGGCCTCCCCGCAGGGAGCGTTCTGAATCTCAATGCCATAGAAAAGGCCCCTCGTGAGAGGGGCCTTGGTATTGTGAGCGCGGTCTGCACCGGGCTGATGTATTTGAAGCTAGTTTGCAGGAGTCTTAGGCGTTTCCTTGGGTTGCTCTGGTTGCGCCGCAGGGGCCTGCTCTGAAGGTGCAGCGGGGGCGGCTTCCTTGACAACTTCCTTGGCGAGTTCCTTGGCTGCGTCGGCAGGCGTCGGCGCAGGCGCTGCTGTCGGAGCTTCAGCCGGAGTTGTTGGGGCCGCAGGTGCCGCAGTTTGGGGAGCAGACGCTTCCGCGGGCTGTGTAGCGGCGGGGGCTGCAGGTTCCTGCACTGGAGCGGGTTTTTCAGCCGGAGCAGCGGGTGCGGTTTCAGGCGCGGTTGCCGGGGCGGCGGGTTCAAGTTTGGGAGTATCGGCAGGCGCTGCTGCGGGGGCTTCAGACGCGGGGGCCGGAGTCGCCTCAGGAATCAGAACCGCCGGGGCGGCAGGAGCGGGCGTCAGGATGGCGCTCAGGCTCTTTACCTGAGCCTCGGGAGTTTTTTCCAGCTGCGGCATGAGCATGAGCGATGCGGGCTGGGCCAGAATAACCGCAATGACCGCGCACATCACGAGCGAGCCGCTGGTGCCGCCATGCGCGCCACGGCGCACAAGACGGGCAAGCAGTACTGCCGCCACAATGCCAATGCCGCCAAGCACGGGCAGGGCCTTGAGTCCAAGCACGGCGGTGCGCTGGCTTTCGGTAAGCGTAAAGTGGAAAAACTTGCCAAGCCAGTCAAGCGTGTAGCCAAAACCGGCTGCCACCAGCGCCATGCTGGCGTGCAGCAGGCACAGGGTCGCGATGATGTAGAACAGTTTGGCTCCGGCAGGGGGCAGGCGCAGCAGCGCCTTGCCCAGCAGGAGGGCCGCCAGGCTGGCCGTGCATACGGCAGCGCCCACCATGTCGGCAGCAAAAATACTCAGCAGACAGGCGAACACAAGGGCTATCCACAAAAAGGCCATTCCGGCTTTTTCTTTGCGGGAGGCGGCCAGATCAGCAGGGGCTGTGCGCAGCACGCGCGCCCAGGAAACACCGCAGATGACAGCCAGCCAGGGCAGCAGGCCCAGAGCCGCAAAGGCAAGGGGTTTCCACCATGTGGCCTTGGTGATGGGCCAGGTCACAAGCTGGGTGCCGAGGTTCTTGAGGTATCCTTCCGGCTGATGCCAGAGCATGACAACAGCAAGCCAACAGCCAATGATGCCCAGCATGAGTACAAAACCCACGAGGCCGTCCGCCTTTTGGGCGCGGCGAAATCCGCAACGCCAGAGCAGAAAGGCCAGGCTGGCAAGCACTGGCAGCAACAGATAGAAAAGGCCGCCTGTCAGGCCAGCCAATGCCGCCAATGCAAAACCCAGAGGCAGGGAGATGGTCGTGCCCGGCTGTTGCCAGCCGTGGCAAAGGCAGGCGAGGGAAAGCAGGGTCACTGCTGCTGCCAGAGCTTCCGGCCCTGTAAAGGTGGAGAGCGGCGCAAAGATGGGCGCGCAGAGCAGCAGCATGCCGCCAGCCAGCGCGGCCCGGCGATCCAGCCCGGCAACGCGGCCCAGAACCCACACGGCCACAAGACAGAGCAGGGTTCCGGCCATCGCGGCCAGGGGAAAGAGCAGATGGGCAAACTGCGGCGCGGCCTTGGTGAGCAGGGCTTCAATGCCGCGCAAAAACCAGAAAAATACGGGCCATTGCGAAAGACCGTCGCCAGCCGGGGCAAGCCACATGCCGATCTGCGCGGTTTGGGTAAAAGCCAGAATGCCTGCGGCTTCACGCGGGCAGTACAGGCTGTGCCCCATAAGGGCGGGCCATGCCTGGGCCAGCATGATGAGCAAGAGCGCAAGCGGCCCAACAATGCTGGCTGCGTCAAAAATCTTGTCGGCAAAGCCGGGAGCAGCTGACTGGGGAGCGGATTCTGCTGGCTTTGCTGAGGCTGCGGGTTTGCCTTCTTTGCCGGAGTTGCCGAACATTCCCCTGAATCCCTTGGCCGAGATCGTCACCGGACGGGAAGCCTTGGGGGCTGAGCCCTCGGCCTGTGGTGCGTCGGCTGCGGCGCTCGTAGCGGCCTGTGCCGCGCCCGAAGGTTCGGGAGCCGGTGCAGATGGCTGGGAAACTGCCTTGGCAGCTTGCTGCCCGGACTGGGCGTGTGCCCCTTCCGCGCTGGTCTGCTGGCCCCCAGACTGACAGGCAGCCTGGTCTTCGGGATTCTGGGCGCTGTTCTGGGTCATGGCATCGCTCCTTCATGCGTTTTCGGCTCGCCAAGCAGGATATGTCGCGCCTGGCGGGCCTCGAGGTCAATTTCTACGGCGCGCCCCGTGGGCAGGCTCTGGCCGCTCAGCACATCACGCGCGGGGCCTTGCGCACCAGCGGGCAGAGGGCAGGCAAGGTGTTGTTTCCGGTCAGAAAAATTGGCCGCCAGCAGCCAGTAGCCGCCGCCCGGCAGGGAACTCAGGGTCGCCACGCAGCCTGAGGGGCCGTTTACCACCTGCACAAGGCGGCCAGAGGCAAGCCCGGTGGCGCGTCTGGCCTGCAACAGGCGGGCAATCTGTCTGGCAAAACTTGTTTCCCGGCTCCACTGCATGTCCAGCGGGCCAAAGGCCAATGGGGCGGGGCTTTGCCCGCCGGGCAGGTTTGTGGCCCCCCACAGGGGTACGCTGCCAGCGCTGGACGCGCCTTTGCCCGAACCCTGCGGCAGCCCCAGCGCACCCGTAATATCCTGCGGGCTTAAAAATGTCAGACCGGGCAAGCCAATGCGCCAGCCCAGCAGGAGCAGGCAGGCGGATTCCATGGCCTGCGCGTGGTCGGGGCGCACGGCGCTTGCAACGTCAAGCCCAAGGGCACGAGCGGCAAGTTCCGCCTGGGTGACGGGCAGGCCCGAGGCCTCTGGCGCTCCCTTGGCAAGGGATTGCGCGCGGCGCACAAGAGCCTGGCCGTCTGGCAGATCCAGCAGGGGACGCCAGTCAACATATTGCCTGTCACGCAGTCCACGTGCAAGGCGGCTGTGGTCAACGCCCGCCGCGAGCGAGGCCTTGAGCAGTGCGCCCAAGGGCGCGGCATCGCCGCTCAGCAAGGCATATGCGGCTGCTGCCGGGGTAATGCTGTCCCGGCTGAAATCTACGGCTGTGGCAAGCACCGCCTTGGTCAGCGATGGGGGCAGCACATCGTCCTGCACGGCCCATCCTCCGTAGCGGTGCACCTCGCCCGCCAGGGATTCCAGGGCTTCAAGCCCCGGGACCAGAGCCGAAGGGTCTGTTCTGCCCCCGCTCTGGCCTTCCACCTGAGCGTCAAGACCCATGAGGGCCTCCAGCCTGATGCCCGCAAGCGTTTGCTGCTGCAAGCCCGTGTGCTGGATAACAGATGCGGAAAATACCCGTCGGGCCTGACCGGAAGGATCCTGCCACAGGAGCACGGGCCGCAGGGCGTTACCGCTGTAGCGGTAGACCCAGCGCCGCACCTGGCCATCCGCGCCGCGCACTTCGCCGGTGACGGCCCATCCGCCGGGCGTTGCCCAGTCAAGGGTGTCGCGCCGCAACTGATCAGGAACAACACCCCGTTTGCGCAATTCCGCCACAGCGGTCTGGCGCAGGGGCAGGCAGTCCCATTCGCCAGCGGTTGCTGGCAAAACATCCCAGTCTTTCTGCGGCACAGACATCATGGCATACAGGCCGTCAAAGCGCGAGGCCCGGCGCGCCTGAAGAATAAAATCCGGCCCCAGCCCCGTTGCCGCGGGGGGGAGTTCGCCGCCCATCTGCATCTGCGCCTGATCAAGTTTTGCGGTCAGCCGCGAAAAATCCTCGCCAGTGCCCAATGATGGGTCTGGCCGCAGGGCGGTGACGTTGTCGCCCGCCTCGGAGGCTGCGTCAGGCAGTGCGGAAGCAGCGTGGGCGCTCCAGATGTCGCCCTTTTCACCCAAAGGCGCCAGAAAAAGCCCGCCAAAGCCTGCCTGCGCCCAAAAGGCGTCCACGCCGGGTTGGGCCAGCGCCCGCAGGGCTGGTTGCCCCGCGCCAAGGCTGTGCGGGTTCACGTCAAACCAGTTGGGCGCAGCGGTAAGCAGCAGGGGCACACGCCGCGCTGAGGCGCTGTTGCGCCAGATAAGATCCGTGCCGGAAACCTGCCCTGTCAGTTCCTGGGTGGAGCCGAGCATGGACTGGCGTTCAAGCCATTGCAGATACCCCGGATCGGCGCGCGGCAGCAGGGATGCGCTTCCTGTTGGTTGCTCGCGGCGTAGGGACGTTGCCGTGCCGCTGTGCTTTGTGCAGGCCGCGAGGCACAGGCCGACCACCAGAGCCGCCACAAGCACGGCCAGCAGGGGCAATCGGGCCGCAAGCCCGGCGGTCAGCGGCATGGGCCGCCTCAGGATTTTTCGCAATGGCTGGGCACGCATTGTTGCGACCATCAGGCCTTTGCCGCGGTTTCCTCGGCCTTGGCCGTGTTCCACAGCTCATCCTTTTCATCAAGGGTCAGGGCCGAAAAATCAAGATTCTTCTCGCGGGCGATTTCTTCCATGCGGGCAAAGCGTTTGAGGAAGCGGCGGTTGGCGTAGTCCAGCGCTTCGCTGGCCTTGATGCCCTTGCGGCGGCCAAGCTCTGCAATACTGAACAGCAAATCGCCCAGTTCGTGCTTCTGGGCATCCTGATCGCCGCCAGCGGAGGCGTCCAGCCATTCCAGCCATTCGGCTTCCACCTGCTGTTCCACCTCTTCATCTTCCTGCCAGGTAAAGCCCACGCGGGCAGCCTTGGAATTGATGCGGTAGGCCTTGGCAAGCGGAGGCAGGCTCTCGGGCAGGCTGTCAAACAGGCCCTTGGGCTTGCCTTCATCATCAGTATGCTCGGCGCGCTTGATTTTTTCCCAGGCTTTGAGCTGTTCTTCAAGGCTGTCAAAAACCGTATTGCTGAACACGTGGGGGTGGCGGCGGATCATCTTGGCCCTGTTGTTGTTGAGGGCATCGTCAAGGTTGAACTGCCCCTGTTTTTCATACAGGCGCGCCACAAAGAGCAGCAAAAAGGCCACATCGCCCAGTTCTTCGCGGATGTCGGCCACGTTGCCGGAGCGGATGGCGCTCACAAGCTCATGGCTTTCTTCAATAACGTATTCGGCAAGGCTCTCTGGGGTCTGCTCCTTGTCCCAGGGGCAGCCATCGGGAGCGGTGAGTTTGTCTATGATGAGTTGCAGTTCTTCGAGGGCGGTCTTTTCCATGATGGCGTAATTCCTTGGTAATTCTGGCAGTTAAATGCCCAGGCGGGCGGTGAGGTCAGGCGGCAGCCAGCCGTGTACCTGGGTCATGAGCGCGTTGAAGTAGGGCAGTGCGCGCGAATGCTGCATAAAGGGCGCGCCCGCGAAAAATTTTTGCAGAAACAGCAGGGCCAGCGAGCAGAGCAGGACGCCCTTGGCAAGACCGAGCATGCCGCCAGCCAGTTTGTCTGCCCATGACACAAAGGAGAAGGAAAGTATTTTTTGCAGGATGCGCGCAATAATGGCCACCGAAATGATGACCCCCAGAAAAATGAGCACGTATGCCGCAATGATGCGCCATGAGGGATCAGTGATGAGCGTAAGGCGCGGCGCAAGCAGCGGATGGTAATGGTGCGCGGCCCAGAAGCCGCCCAGCAGTGAAATAAGTCCGGCAACTTCGCCCACAAAACCGTGGATAAAGCCCCGTGTGCCAAAAAATACCAGAACAAGCACTATGATGAGGTCGAAAATATCCTGACCCATGCGTTCTCCGTTGCGGCTGTATTGCCCGCATGGCGGGCCGTTGCCGGGAAGGCTTTCGCGCCGAGGCCTTTGACCTGCGGCGGGGCAGAGCATAGCAGATGCTGACCTGCGGCACAATGTGCCTCGGGGGCTGATTGCCCGCAAGCTGCTGGTCTAGTTGCGGTATGGAACATGAATGACCGGGACGCTGCAAGCAGGGGGCGCAGTATGTGCGGGGCGGCGGAGCGTCAAACAGGGAAGGCAAGCTGTTGCGGCAGACGGGGCAGCAGTTGGGCAATACTGCTGTGGCTGCGCAGGGCCAGAACCACGCCGGGATCCGGCTCTGCAAAAACATGAGGGTAGTCCACCTCGCCGCACTGGGGATGCACGGTAAAGGCCAGTTGCTCGGGGCCGTCCGGCAAAAACTGCGCGTCAACGCCGGGCTTGTTGCCCCTCGCGTCCAACCGCAGCCAGA
Organism: Desulfovibrio desulfopostgatei; assembly: GCF_053570645.1. Taxonomy (NCBI): domain Bacteria; kingdom Pseudomonadati; phylum Thermodesulfobacteriota; class Desulfovibrionia; order Desulfovibrionales; family Desulfovibrionaceae; genus Desulfovibrio; species Desulfovibrio desulfopostgatei. Next base: position 541,625 of record NZ_JBRBQS010000002.1, read on the forward strand.
CCTGCCGCTCGCTGATCCATACGGCATTGAGGCCGTGCAGCACCCGGTGGGGATCGTGCTCGTCTTCAAATCCCAGCAACTGGTAGCAGAATCCTGCGGCAATACCGTTGGCGCGCAGCAATGCCGCCAGAAGATGCGCCTTGGCATAACACAGCCCCTGCCCCACATGCAGAACTTCCGATGCGCTGCACGTAACAGCAGTGCCGCCGCAATCCACCGAGTGAGCAATGCTGTCGCGCACAAATACAAAAGTTTTTTCAATGAGTTCCAATTCAGATGCGCAGTGCGCGGCAAGGCTGGCGGCCTTGCGTTGCACTGGTGCAGAGCGGAAATCAATGATTTCCGACTCGCTCATGCAGGCTTGCGGTGCGGGGGGCTGTTGGTGCATCATCGCCAAACCCTATCACAAGGGCCTGCGGGGTGCAAAAAAACCAAAGCGTTCAGCCCCGCAGCGCATTGCCCTTTGCGCGCAGAACACAAACGTGCAGCATCATAGGGCGGAACAATCGGCCGGGCAGGAGGCATGATGGATACATTGCGGGGCCGCGTGGCAGGCGTTGTGCTGGCGGGGGGGCTTTCCTCGCGCATGGGCCGCGACAAGGCGCTGCTGCGGGTCTATGGCTCGGACAGCCCCGATCTGCTGGCCCGTACGCACGCTCTGCTTGCCTCCTTGCTGCCGCAGTGCTGGGTGTCGTGCAGGCCGGGGCTTCCCCGAGCCGGGTACGAGTGTATTTTTGATGGAAAAAATGACTGCGGCCCAGTAGCGGGGGTGGTCGCGGCCCTGCGCACGGCGCAGGCGCAGGGATTTTCTGCCGTGCTGGCGCTTTCCTGCGACATGCCCTTTATGGATGCGCCCACCTTGTGCAAACTGCTTGCCGCCCGCGATGCAGCCCCGGCTGATACCCTTGCCACGCTTTACATTGATGCGGCCAGCGGCAGACCCGAGGCTCTTTCCGCCGTATACGAAACAGCAGCGCTTCACTGGTTTGAAGATTCGCTGGCCTTCCACGGCGGCAGGCTCAACAGGGTCGTGCCGCTCGAGCGGCAGTGCCGTTTGCCCTATGGCCCGGAAGAAGCCCGCCCGTTTTTCAATTTGAACCACCCCGATGACCTGCAAAGGGCGCTGGATATTCTGGACGCTTCCCATTAGTCTCTCTTTACCAGTTCACGGTCATCTAAGTAATCGTGATTATCCGGCGGAATCTGAGTTGCCGCCAACCAATATTTGCTACCCGGCGCGGCTGCGCGTCTGCCCGGGCGAGCGGAGAAAACGCGCGTGAAAACACTGCCGCAGCACATGGCTTTATTCAGCCCGCTGCGGTGATTTGGAGCAAACATGGATATTGGGGCTTACACGTTTAAGGAATTTCATCGCCTTGCCGAGAATTTTCACGGTTATGCCGCACCGGGCCTGCTTGTGGGCGGCTATATGGTGGAGCTTGCCAAACGCCATCTGCCCGAGGGCACACTGTTTGAAGCCGTGGTGGAATCGGGCAAGTGCCTGCCTGATGCGGTGCAGTTGCTCACCCTGTGCAGCATCGGCAACAACTGGATGAAGATTCACAATCTGGGCCGCTACGCGGTGTCGCTGTTTGACAAGCACACTGGCGAGGGCGTGCGCGTGAGCCTGGATCCTGTAAAGATGGCTGCCTATCCCGAACTCAGGGCCTGGTTCTTTAAGGAAAAGGCCAAAAAAGATCAGGATATCGATCTGCTGGAATCAGAAATTGAAGCCGCGGGCGACAGCATCTGCAAGGTGGAGCCCATCACGGTCAAGCGGCGGTTTATGGGCCACAAGCACATGACGCGCATTCTGTGCTGCCCCGTGTGCGGCGAGGCCTACCCGGTGGAAGACGGCCCCGTGTGCCGTGGCTGCCAGGGCGAGGCCCCCTATGTGCTGGCGCGGCGCGAGCTTAAGGAAGACTGTCAGGCCCTTGCCGCAGAGCACCACAAGGCCGCAACGGGCGTTCGTGTTGTGCCTGTGGAAGAAGCCGTGGGCAAAACCGTGGCGCACGACATGACCCGCATTGACCCCGGTCAGTTCAAGGGGCCGGAATTCAAGGCCGGGCAGCGCATTTCTGTGGGCGATATCTGCCGATTGCAGCAGATGGGCCGCTTCCATGTGGCCATTACAGATGATGCCCCGGCCAGCGCGCAGCTATCGCCCGAGGATCCCCGTGCTCTTGTACACGAAAATGAAGTGGCGGAAATCTTTGCGCGCCGCATGGCTGGCGAAGGCGTTACCTACGAACTGCCGCCCCATGAAGGCAAGATAGATTTCAAGGCTGCCTGTAACGGACTTTTCTGCGTGGATGTGGAGCGCATGACGCGGTTTAATCTGGTGCCCGAGGTCATGGTGGCTTCTCGTCAGGATGGAACCCTGGTCAAGCAGGGCGGCCCGCTTTGCGGCACCCGCGCCATCCCGCTCCACATTACGCGCGAGCGGCTTGGTCAGGCGCTGGAAGCGCTGGAAGGCGGGCCTCTGTTCCGCGTGTTGCCCCTGCGCAAAGCCCGCGTGGGCATTCTTGTGACCGGAACCGAAGTTTTTCAGGGAATTATTGAAGACAAGTTCATCCCTGTCATCACCGCCAAGGTCAGCATGTTGGACTGCACCGTGGTGCGTACCGACATCGTACCGGACGACAAAGCCATGATGCAGGCCTCCGTGGCCGCCATGCGCGAGGCCGGGGCCGACCTGCTGATCACCACGGGCGGCCTTTCGGTTGACCCGGACGACGTGACCCGTCAGGCCCTTGTAGAAGCTGGGCTGACAGATGTGCTGCACGGCGTGCCCATCCTGCCCGGCACCATGAGCCTTATGGGCCGCATCCCCGGCCCGCAGGGGGATATGCAGGTGCTGGGCGTGCCCGCCTGCGCCCTGTATTTTAAAACAACCTTCCTTGATCTGGTGCTGCCGCGCATGCTGGCCGGCCGAGGCCTGACCCGCGCCGAGGCGGCCCGCATGGGCGAGGGCGGCTACTGCCTGGCATGCCACACCTGCACCTATCCCAAGTGCTGGTTCGGCAAATAATACTGCGTCTTGTGCAAAGGCGGACATGCCTTTTTTGCGGAGGCTCCGAATTTTTTTTCGGGGCCTCCTTTTTATGTGTCGCCATCGGCTGCACATGCAGAGAGCGTGGAGCCATGCCCAAGTTTGTTGACGAAGCTGAAATTGACGGCTACTTAATAGACCGACCGTCGGTCTATTGATGAAGAGAGGGAGTATATGCGCATCATCAAAGAACATGGCGAGCGTAGAACTGAAATCATCGACGCTGCCGAAAACCTGTTTGCAGCAAAGGGCTACGCCAGCACTGCCATCAGCGATATTCTTGAAGCCCTGAATATCGCCAAGGGCACGTTTTATCATTACTTTGCCTCAAAAGAAGCGCTTATGGACGCCGTAATCGAGCGATACATTGATGCGGAAATGGCGGTGGCGCAGGCTGTTGCGGACGATCCGAAGATATCGGCTCACGAAAAAATGTTTAGCATTCTCACAGATGCGGGGCGAGACAACGAGCGCGGTGACCGCCTGGAAAAAGAAGCCAGTGCCGTGGGCAATGCGGATATGCACCAGCGCACAATGGCATCCATTGTCTTGCGGCTTTCGCCAATTTTGGAGGGTGTTGTCCGGCAGGGAATGCGCGAGGGCACGTTCAACACTGCATACCCCAAGGAATGCATGGAGATTTTGCTTGCCGCGTCAGAATTTATTCTGCACGGCTCGGCATTTGCGTGGAGTAGCGCCGAGCGACTGCAAAAGGCCAGGGCTCTTGCCTGGATGGCGGAAAAAGTCCTTGGCGTGGAAGAAGGCCGGTTCAGCTATCTTTATAAACGGTATGAAGGGGATGGAGGCTGCTGTGATCAATGCTGAAACATGGATGGCAGACCTCTTGCCGCAATTGCAGCAGACCTTTGGTGCGCGCCTGCGATATCTTGGGCTGCAGGGCAGCTACCGCCGGGGCGAAGCCACTGAAGCCAGCGATATTGATGTGGTTGTGCTGCTGGATGTTGTGGCCCTGGAGGATATTGATGTTTACCGGGCCATTGTCCGCGCCATGCCGGAGGGGCAAAAAGCCTGCGGATTTATTGGCGGTGCTGGGGATATATTCCATTGGCCGCGTCATGAACTTTTTGCATTCCAGAAGGACACAGAAGACTGGTTTGGCAAGCTGGAGGATTTCCTCCCCGTCATTACGGATGAAGACGTCGAGGACAGCGCAAAAATCGGCGCAGCCGGGCTTGTTCACCTTCTTACGCACACGTATTTGTATGCGGATGCGGAGACCAGAACCCTTGTTTTGAAAGATGCCTATAAAGCAGCTTTTTTTGTCATGCTGGTGCGGCGCTACCTGGCCTCTGGCGTGTTCTGCCGCAACAAAAAAGAACTGCTGACGGGCCTCGAAGGCTCGGAGAAAGATATCATTGCGGCTGGGCTTGACCTCCCCCTCTGGCTTGCTGCCCACACCGAAAGGCAGTGCTACGACACGCTGCTGCGCTGGTGCAAAGATGTTTTGCAGGGGCGCAGCCTTTGAGTTCCTGCCTGAATTGGCGCGTTTTTTTATGACGGTTTTTTGTAAACCACCTGGCTGATGCAGGTGGTTTTTTTATGCAATAGGCTATCTGGTGACTGGAGAAATCGTAATTTTTCAAGAAAAAAGTATAATTATTTCAGCAAGAGTCAGGGGAAATATATCAACCAATTTGTGCTGTTTGTGTGTACAATTCTATCAATTATAGTGTTCCATCACTGTGAAATGGCATGCAAAATTCTATCATTGGGAAAATACTCACAAATAAGGTCGGTTCCCTTTAAAAAAATGTAAGTATCTTGCGATATCACGTTTTTTCAACTATGGTGAAAACAAATCTCCATCTTGTTAGTTGACGCAGTTCAGAGGCGTCTTGTTCAACGCAGGAGTTCTGACCTTGCGTTGCGTGATTGGCCTAAAAAAGGAGTGTCATCATGAAAAGCACCCGGAGGAGCTTCCTCAAGGGCGTCGGTGCAGGAGTTCTCTGCCTCACATTGGGGCAGCTGGGCTTCGACCTGGGCGAGGCCCAGGCTTACGCCGTAAAACTCAAGATAGAAGGCGCCAAGGAAGTCATCAGCGTCTGCCCCTTCTGTTCGGTCTGCTGTCAGGTCATAGCTTATGTGCGTGACGGCAAGCTCGTTTCCACAGAGGGCGACCCGGACTTTCCCGTTAACGAAGGCGCGCTCTGCGCCAAGGGCGCGGCGCTCTTCAGCATGTACACCAATGACCACCGCCTGAAAAAGCCGCTTTACCGCGCGCCCAACAGCGATCACTGGGTGGAAAAAGACTGGGACTGGACCCTGGCCCAGATCGCCCGCCGGGTTAAAGACACCCGCGACAAGGATTTTATCCTCAAGAATGCCAAGGGGCAGACGGTCAACCGTCTTGATTCCATCTTCTGGATGGGAACCTCGCACGCCTCCAACGAAGAATGCGCCGTCATTCACCAAGCAATACGCGGCCTGGGTGTTGTCCATATGGACCACCAGGCACGGGTCTGACACAGCCCCACTGTTGCGGCTCTGGCAGAGTCGTTCGGACGCGGTGCAATGACGAACCACTGGATCGATATCAAGAATAGCGATGCAGTGCTTATTATCGGCAGCAATGCCGCTGAACATCATCCTGTCGCCTTTAAGTGGGTCATGCGGGCCAAGGACAACGGGGCCGTGCTTATGCACGTTGACCCCAAGTTCTCGCGCACGTCCGCCCGTTGCGACTTCCACGTGCCTCTGCGCTCGGGTACGGATATTCCCTTCCTGGGTGGTATGCTCAACTACATTCTGGAAAACAAGCTGTACTTCAAGGACTACGTTGAAAAGTACACCAACGCCGCCTTTGTGGTGGGCAAGGATTACGCTTTCAACGACGGCCTTTTCAGCGGCTATGATCCTGCCACGCGCACATACGACAAAAAGACGTGGGTGCTGGAAATGGGGCCTGACGGCAAGCCTGTGGTCGATCCCACCTTCCAGAACGAGCGCTGCGTCATCAACATGATGCGCCAGCACTATTCCCGCTACACGCTTAAAAACGTTTCTGACGTTACGGGCGTTTCGCAGGAAAATCTGCTCAAGGTCTACAAGGCCTTCTGCGCCACTGGCGGCCCCGACAAGGCTGGCACCATCATGTACGCTCTGGGCTGGACACAGCACACCGTGGGCGTGCAGAACATCCGTCTTTCCTCGCTGATCCAGCTCCTGCTGGGCAATATCGGCGTGGCTGGCGGCGGCATTAACGCCCTGCGCGGCGAACCCAATGTGCAGGGTTCCACGGACCATGCCCTGCTGTACAACAACCTGCCCGGCTACCACGGAACCCCTCGCGCCCCGTGGCAGACCCTGGCCGACTACAACAAGGCCAACACCCCTGTCACCAAGCTGCCCAACAGCGCCAACTGGTGGAGCAACAGGCCCAAGTATATCGCCAGCCTGCTCAAGGGCTGGTTTGGCGATGAAGCCACGCCTGAAAACGACTTCTGCTATGACCTGCTGGCCAAGCTGGAGCCGAATGAAGACTGCTCGTACATGTTTGCCATGGATAAACTCTATCAGGGCAAGATGCGGGGTGGTTTCATTTTTGGCGTGAACCCCATGAACAGCTTCCCCAACACCAACAAGATGCGGGCCGCTCTGGACAAGCTGGACTGGCTCGTGTGTTCTGAGCTGCACAATTCGGAAACCACGGACAACTGGAAGCGCCCCGGTGTGGACCCCAAGGCCTGCAAGACCGAAGTGTTCCTTTTGCCCTCGGCTCACCGCATCGAAAAGGAAGGCACCATCAGCAACAGCGGCCGCTGGTTGCAGTGGTTCGATCAGGGCGTTAAGCCCGGCGGCGAAGCACGCAACTTTGCAGACATTGTTGTGCCCCTGTTCAACCAGATACGCGATCTCTACAAGACCGAAGGCGGCGTCTTGCCCGAGCCCATCCTCAAGATGAACTGGCCGGACAAGTACGACGCTTCTGACTGGGCGCGCCGCATCAACGGTTTCTTCTGGGCTGATGCCAAGGTGGGCGACAAGCAGTACAAACGCGGCCAGCTCGTGCCTGCTTTTGCGGCGCTTAAGGACGACGGTACGACCTCGTCGCTCAACTGGATCTACACAGGCAGCTGGACAGAAGAAGAAGGCAACAAGTCCAAACGCCGTAATACCAGCCAGACGCCCATGCAGGCCAACATTGGTCTGTTCCCCAACTGGTCGTGGTGCTGGCCGGTGAACCGTCGCATTCTGTATAACCGCGCTTCTGTGGATGTGAACGGCAAGCCGTTCAATCCCAAGAAGGCCGTTATTGAATGGGACGGTGCCAAGTGGGTGGGCGACGTGCCCGACGGCCCCTGGCCGCCCATGGCCAATGAGGGCGGCAAGCTGCCCTTCATCATGGTGAAGGACGGTCACTCCCAGTTCTTCGGCCCCGGCCCCGCCGACGGTCCCTTCCCCGAACACTACGAACCCGCGGAAACGCCTCTGGCCAGCCATCCGTTCTCAAGGCAGTTGAGCAGCCCGGTGTACAAGTTCCATACCTCCGATATGGACAAGATCGCCGCGCCCGCTGACCCCAACTACCCCTATGTGCTGACCACCTACAGCCTCACCGAACACTGGTGCGGCGGCGGCGAAACGCGCAATGTGCCCAACCTGCTCGAAACCGAGCCTCAGCTCTATGTGGAAATGAGCCCAGAGCTGGCCAAGGAAAAAGGCATCAAGAACGGCGATGGCGTCCTTCTTGAGAGCATTCGCGGTACCTGCGAGGCCATCGCCATGGTGACGGTGCGCATTCGTCCCTTTACGGTTATGGGCAGAACGATCCACCTTGTGGGTATGCCCTTTGCCTTTGGCTGGACAACGCCCAAATGCGGCGATTCCACCAACAGGCTGACTGTTAGTGCGTTTGACCCCAACACCACCATTCCTGAATCCAAGGCCTGCTGCGTCAATCTGCGTAAGGCCGACAAGCTGACCGAAATAGGCTAACGAGCCGGGCGCGCTCCTTGATGGAGCGCGCCCGCCAAGGAGCATTGCTATGCCGAAGACTTTTTTGATCGACACCACTCGATGCACGGCATGCCGGGGCTGCCAGTTGGCCTGTAAGGAATGGCATGACCTGCCTGCCAATGAGACCAAGCAGCGCGGCACTCATCAGAATCCGCCGGATCTGAACCCCAACAACCTCAAGATTGTTCGTTTTCGCGAGCGTATGAAGCCTGACGGCACCGTTGTGTGGAACTTCTTTCCCGACCAGTGCCGCCACTGCATCACGCCCATTTGCAAGGAAGTGGCCGACATGGCCGTGCCCGGGGCCATCATCAAGGATCCCAAAACGGGTATGGTGATAGCCACGGACAAAAGCGCCAAGCTGAGCCCCGAGGATGCGCAGGCCGTTATTGACGCCTGCCCCTACAACATCCCCCGGCTTGACCCCAAGACCAAATGCCTGACCAAGTGCGACATGTGCATTGACCGCGTTACCGCGGGAATGCTGCCCATTTGCGTCAAAACGTGCCCCACGGGCACCATGGCTTTTGGCGAAAGGGAAGAAATCCTGCCCATGGCCCAAAAGCGGCTTGAGATTGTCAAAAAGACCTTCCCCAAGGCTTTTCTGGCAGATGTACAGGATGTGAGCGTCATCTACCTGCTGGCGGAAGAAAAAGAACACTACTACGAATACGCGGCCTTCATGTAAGGCCTTATCCCCTCTACCCCCGCAGTCGTTCGGCTGCGGGGGTAGAAAAGCACTGCGGGGGCTTGGCAAATCCTTCGCTTTGGTTCACCATCAGGGTACAATACCAGCAAACACGTTTGCCCTGTTGCGGCGCGAACTTTGCTGAAGCGGCCCCTGGCTTTTTGCCTCAACCGGTTGACGCAGGCTCGCCTTGAAATGCGCGTGCGGCTCCAAGTGCAGGTGTTTGCCAAGGCTGCATAATGGTCTGCCAGCCCGCTGCCTGATCGGCATGCGGAAATGCAGCCCTGCTTGCATCTGCGTTGCGAAATGCCGGAATGAGCATTCTGATAACATTGAGAGCAGACATCCTCAGTGTTGCATAGTTTGGGAAAGCAGCCGGGGGTACCCCCGGCATACGGAGTATCAATGGCTGATAAAAGGCAAACCGTTGCCCAAACCCTTGAAGAAGTTATCACCTGGCGTCCGGTGCTGGCCCCTGTGCTTCGGTCGTTTGAACCGCTGCTCACCGCCCAGGAAGAGCTTGGCGGTGCTGTGGCCGAATGCCTGAAAAAAGAGGGAGTGTCACTGCCGCAGGCCCAGCCGCAGCGGATGGAGCAGGGTGTTTCGATGCTTGCCGGGGCTTCCTTTTCAGGCGTGGCCCCAGCAGTGCGCATTAGCGCAGAAAAGCTGCTGCCCATGTTGTGCCGCATGGACGCTGTGGTTCCCCACAAGGCCAGGCTTACGGATTTTTTTCTGAAATCTGACGGAGCTGAAGCCCAGCGAGCGGAAGAGCTGGTTTGCGCTGCTGCCTCAGGCGACAGGGATGCCCTGGCGGCTCTGGCAGAAAAAATTGGCCTTGACCCTCTGGTGCTGGACTTTGTGACGGGGTTCATCGTTGCGCCGATCTTGCGTGGCATGACCGCACAGGCCGTGGCCGCTGAAGGCGATACCCCCTGGGAAGTCGGCGATGTATGGCGACAGGGATATTGCCCTGTGTGCGGCGCGCTGCCCACCATTGGCTGGATGGATAAACCCAGCATTGATGAAAAAAACGCTTTTCTTGCGGGCGGCGGCGGTAAAAAACATCTGCACTGCGGCGTGTGCGGAGCGGACTGGAAATTCCGGCGTGGCGCATGCCCTGCATGCGGCGAGGAAGGCAGCGGGGTTATGGAACTGCTGCGCGAAAGCGGCACTGCTCACGGTGAGCGGCTGGATTGGTGCACCAAGTGCAAATCTTACTGCCCGGCGGTGGATCTGCGCGAACGCGAGTTTGTTCCCAATCTGGATGCGCTGGCGCTTGGCATGATGCACCTGGATATGGTGGCCGCACGTAAAAAGCTGAAACCAGTCAGGCCGTCATTCTGGAACATGTTTTAGCGGCAGCTTGCGGCAAGCGCCAAAGGCGTTTTTTGCAACTGCCTTTACTGCAAAATTTATTGCTGGCAGTCTGGCTGCCAGCGGATTGCTGAGTCGGTTTGTTGAACCGTTTAAATGCTCCTGATGTAGCAGTCTTTAATTATTGCACAAGCAGGCATTATTAGGGTAGAACAACCGCTGCGGAGAGTGGTGTTGATGGCGGTTTTCAGCCGCCTGTGGTGCGCCGGGGCCTGCTCCTGCGCTTTACGAACCCAGTAGGAGGAATAGCTGATGAAATATGTGACCTTGTTGCTGCTTGCGTTAAGCCTCGTGTGGGTTGGCGAAGCGCAGGCGCGTGATATCAAGGAAATGTCGCAGGTCATTAAAAAGCCCATTGAAATTCCTGGTGGAACATCCCCGCGTATGAGCGTCATGTTCCCCCATACGGCGCACAAAGGCATCAACTGCATGCACTGCCACCACGAAGTGGGCAGCGACAGCCGTTACGTAGCCTGTACCGAATGTCACGCCACCCCTGGTGCGCGCGAACGTGACCCCATGAGCATGTTCATGGCCTTCCACTCCAAGAATGGCGACCGCTCCTGCTACGGCTGCCACTCGCAGAAGGCTCAGGAAAATCCCGCCAAGTACGGCGCCAAGTTCAAGGGCTGCCGTCCCTGCCATATGGCCGCCAGCGCCCGCGAAGCCGCCAAGCAGAAGTAAGCTCACTCCCGCCACGGTATTTCTGTACTGCATAAAGGCCCCGCAAGGGGCCTTTATGCGTTGCAAAACAAACCCATTCAGGGTGTGGCTGAGCAGTCGCAGACCAGCCCGGCAAGCCTTCTCTCCCAGATGAACCTTCGTCAGCGATGCTATGCGTTAAGTGTGTTCACTTACGGCTGAACCCTATGCGCCTGAAGAAACAGCAAAAGGCTGCAACGCGGCGTTGGACGCAAAAAAGGGCGTTTTGCAACGCCCTCATTCAGTAGCTGAAAAGGCTTTAGCAAGGTAACCGTCTAGAGGCCCAACTGGGAAAGCATGTCGTCAATGGCGCCCTGAGAAGCTGCGGTTTTGTCCGGCCCTTTGAGTTCGCTACGGCCCTGATTGAATTCCTTGACCGCCTGACGTGCCTCGTTCTGCAATTCCTGAACGTTCTTGGTGGGGTCTTTTTCCGCCCCGTCCAGAATAAGGCCCGAGGAAACATAGAGTTCCACCACCATTGCCTCAATCTGGTTCAGGGCAGACACGACCTTTTTGATGCGCTGACCTGTAATGTCCTGAAAGCTCAGGGCGGTCAGCACGGAAGTGAGGTCATCGCCAAGGCGTTGGTTGTTTGCTTCCAGCTCGGTAATGGGGGCCGCATCCGCACCGCCGTTACGTAGCCCTGCCAGATGCGCCGCGTTCTGTTCCTGAAGATCCAGATGCCGCTCCACGATTTCCATGATGGTCATGGTGGCGCTTTCCGTATCTTTCAGTACTTCATCCAGTTGGCTTGATGCTTCCAGAAATAGCGCATCCGGATTTGGGGGGGGCAGGGGCTGGCCTTTGGAGGCAGTGGATATGCGCTCAAAAATGTCTCTCAGACCCTGGCGCATTTCCGTGCTGATCTGCTTGTAAACTGCGGCTTCGGGCTTTTCGTCGCTCATGCCCGTCCCCTTTGCGCGCGGCGCGGTTTAATTTGTGCGTTTTGAACCTTTGAGGGTGTATGGTCAAAGGTAAAATGCAGTAAAAAACTCCGCCGCGCGAGGGCGCGGCGGAGCCTGGATACTTACTTGTTGGTCTTCAGAAACGTCTTGGCCCGCGCAGCTTCTGGCGAGTTGGGATATTTCTTGATCAGCTCTTCCAGGCGGGCCTTGGCTGCCGCAGACTGATTGAGCTTGCTGAAGCTGATGCCCTGCTTGAGGTACGCGCCGGGCGCGCTGGAAGAAGAAGGATACTTTTTGATGACAGCATCGTATGCCAGGGCTGCATCGGCAAACTGGTTGCGCTGGAAGTAGCACTCGGCCAGATAATACTGGGCCTCAGGCGCCTGGCTGTGGTCTTTGTAATTTTTCAGAAAGTCATTGAAAGAACGCTGCGCCTCATCGTACTTGCGGGAATTGTAGGCGTTAACGCCAGCGTCAAAAAGCGCCAGCGAAATATCCTTTTTGGGAGCCTGAACCTGCGGTTCGGGCTGGGGGCTGGGCTGGCCCCATGTGCTGGAGCTGGGGTTGATGACGGGCTGGGGCTGTGCTGCTGCCGCGCCCTGATCGCCAGCGGCGGAAGCCGCGGCGTAGCCTACGGAACCAGCCGCCATGCCGCCTGCCGCTGCCTGCCCGTAGGAAGGCTGGCCATAGCCGGGCTGACTGAAAGCAGGAGCAGCCTGGGGTGCCGCTTGAGGAGCAGCCTGAGGAGCCGCCTGGGCAAAGGGGGCAGAACCGCCGCCGCTGGTCATGGGATCGCCAAGGTTCAGGTTCAGCGCCATGCTGCGCTCCACCTGACGCAAAGCTTCATCGTGCGCTCTTACACGGCCCACCAGGGCTTTGGCGCCGCCAGCATTTTGCAGATCGTCAATCTGGCCCTTGAGGGCGTTGACTTCCTGCCGCAGGGTTTGAATCTGGTTCCAGGCGTCAGCCTGAGCAGGCTGCAACTGGCGCAACTGCACGTCTTGCTGCTGCACCTGCTGTTCCAGTGAAATGCTGCCGCTGCCGCTGCTGGTGCTGCCGCCCATGCAGCCGCTCAAAGGCAGCGCCGCGCAAGCCAGAGTCAGGATGTACATAGTACGGAGTGTGCGCATAGTACCCTCTTTCAATTTTGCACTTTTCCCAGAACTTTTTTTCGTCCGGTGAAAATATAGATGATTCCCCCCACACATGGCAGAAAAACTACCAGCACAAGCCACAGGGCGCGCTGTTGCGGGGTTTCAAACTCGTGTCCCCATATGTGCAGAATGCTCCACAGTGTCGGGATCATGGGGAACATTACCACAAGCACATGCCACCAATGAAAAATCATGCGGTTCCTCCCTTGCCGGGGGTTGGTTTGCCGCCTTTGTCGCTGGCGGCCGCCTGGGGCTTGCGCCAGAGAATCAGGCAGGCCAGCACCGCACCAACAAATATGGCCGAATCAGCCACGTTAAAGGCAGGCCAGTGCCAGTCGCCCCAATAGACATCCAGAAAGTCCACCACGGCGCGAAAGCGCACGCGGTCAACCAGATTGCCAAGCGCGCCGCCCATCACAAGCCCAAGAGCCGTGAACAGCCAGGGGTCTTCATCCGAACTGCGCACCAGCATGACAATGGCCCACACAGCCACAACCGTGGCAGCGAGAAAAAGCCAGAACTGCCACTCAATGTCTGACCGGTTTAAAAAGCCAAAGGCCGCGCCGCGATTGCGGATGTTGACCAGATCAAACAGCCCGGCAATGACCGTGATGGGCCTGTGCTCGGGTATGAACTGCATGACAGCCCACTTGCTCACCTGATCGAGAACAAGGGCTACAATGGCCGCTATGCCGAGTATGCGATAACGCCTTGGCATTCCTGTTACGCTTCCATGGCCTTGATAACGGCGGTGCAGCGGGGGCAGAGCGTGGGATGGCCTGCGTCGGTGCCAAGTTCCGTGCTGTAAATCCAGCAGCGTTCGCATTTTTCGCCGTGAGCCTTTTCCACGCCGATGGCAAGCCCGGCGATTTCTTCATCGCAGTACGCGCCTTGTGGTGCGCTTTCAAGGGGCTGCATGGCTATTTGCGAAACAATGCAGAATGCGCGCAGGTCAGTGTTCAGGCCTTCAAGGCGCTGGCGCAGTTCGTCTGCCACAAAGAGGGTCACGCGGGTGTCGAGCGAATGGCCGATAACGCCATCGCGCCGCATGGGTTCAATAGCCTTGGTCACGGCCCCGCGCACGGCGGCGAGCATGTTCCAGTCGTCGCGCGTGCCTTCGTCAAGCAGAAGGGGGGCAGATTCAATGGGCTGAAGGGCAAATACCGTGGGTTCCGCGCCGCGCAGGCCTTCGGGCAGATGCGCAAAGATTTCTTCTGCGGTGAAGGAGAGCACCGGGGCCATGTCGCGCAGCAACAGGCCAAGGATATGCCACAGGGCGGTCTGTGCCGAGCGGCGTTCCGCGCTGGCGGGGCCGGAGGCGTAGAGGCGGTCTTTCAGCACGTCCAGATACATGGATGAAAGGTCGGTCACGCAGTAGTTGTGCAGGGTGTGATAGACCTTGTGGAAGTCAAAATCCATGTAGGCCTGCTGCACTCGGTCGTGCACCCGGGCCGCGGCGTCAATGGCAAAGCGGTCAAGCGGCATCAACTCGTTCAGGGGCAGCAGATCATCCTTGCCGAGGCCTTCAAGGTTGCCAAGGATGAAGCGGCAGGTGTTGCGGATGCGGCGGTAGGCATCCACAAGGCGGCCAAGAATTTCGTCGGAAATGCGGATGTCTTCGCGGTATTCCACGGAAGAAACCCACAGGCGCACGATTTCAGCGCCGAATTTTTCAATGAGTTCTTGCGGCGCGATGACGTTGCCAATGGACTTGGACATCTTGCGGCCTTCGCCGTCCACCACATAGCCGTGCGTGAGCACAGCCTTGTAGGGCGCGCGCTGGCGCGTGCCTTCGCTGACCAGCAGTGAGCTGTGGAACCAGCCGCGGTGCTGATCCGAACCTTCAAGGTACAGATCGGCGGGGTAGGCAAGCTCGGGGCGCTGCTCGAGCACGGCGGCAAAGCTGGTGCCGGAGTCGAACCACACGTCAAGGATGTCGGTTTCGCGTTTCCAGTGGTTGCCGCCGCAGTGCGGGCAGGCAAGGCCTTCCGGCACGATTTCCGAAAGTTCGGCCTCGTACCAGTAGTCGCAGCCGGTGGGGTGCTTGGCAAAGCGGTCGCAGAGGTCGCGCATCCAGTTTGGGTCGTTCCAGGCTTCTCCGCAGTCTTCGCAGAGCAGGGCCATGATGGGCACACCCCACTGGCGCTGGCGCGAGATGCACCAGTCAGGCCGGAATTCGATCATGTTGTGGATGCGTTCGCGGCCCCAGGCGGGGATCCAGCGCACCTGCTCGTCAATGGCCTTGAGCGCGCGGCCGCGAAGGTCGTTCTTTTCCATGCTGATGAACCACTGGGTGGTAGCGCGGAAAATAACCGGCTGCTTGCAGCGCCAGCAGTGCGGATAGGAGTGCTTGATCTTGGCCTGACGCAGTAATGCGCCGACTTCTTCAAGCTTTTCAATGACCTTGGGGTTGGCTTCAAAAACATTCAACCCGGCAAAAAATTGCACCGTGGGCAAAAAGCGCCCGGCATCATCCATGGGTGAATAGATTTCGAGGCCGTATTTGAGGCCAACTTCGTAGTCTTCGCGGCCATGACCGGGGGCGGTGTGTACGCAGCCCGTGCCAGCTTCAAGGGTGACGTGCTGGCCCAGGATGATGGGCGACACGCGGTCGTAAAAGGGGTGGCGGGCCTTGAGGCCTTCAAGCTGTTCGCCGGTGGCGCGGCCAAGAATTTTGGGTTCGCTCCAGCCGAACTGCTCCGCGCAGGAGGCGAGCAGTTCCTCGGCCAGCACGTACTGCGCTCCGTCCACTTCCACCAGCACATAGGTGAATTCGGGGTGCAGGCACACGGCCATGTTGTCCGGCAGCGTCCAGGGGGTGGTGGTCCAGATGACCACAAAGGCATGGGCGGGATCCGCAGCGGAGAAAACCTTTTTCAGGCCATCGTCCTGCAAGGGAAAGCGCACAAAGATGGAAGGGGACGTGTGGTCGTAGTACTCCACCTCTGCCTCTGCAAGGGCCGTGTGGCAGGAGCAGCACCAATAGATGGGCTTTTTGGAGCGCATGACTCCGCCCGTTTCCACAAAGTTGGCAAGCTCGCGAGCGGTGGCGGCCTCATAGGTGGGGCGCATGCTCATGTAGGGATCTTCCCAGTTGCCGAGCACGCCGAGACGACGAAATTCCTTGCGCTGCACGTCAATCCACTTGGAAGCGTAGTCTCGGCAGAGCTTGCGCACCACATGGGCGGGCAGGGTCTTTTTCTTTTCTTTCAGCTCCTGCTCAACCTTGTGTTCAATGGGCAGACCGTGACAGTCCCAACCCGGCACATAGCGCGAGGCAAAACCAGCCATGTTGCGCGATTTAACAATAATGTCCTTGAGAATCTTGTTCAGGGCCGTACCCATGTGAATGTGGCCGTTGGCATAGGGAGGGCCATCGTGCAGCACGTAGGTTCCCTTGCTGCCGGAAGCTTCAACCATTGCTTCGTAGCTGTTAATGGCATCCCATTTTTTCAGGGTTTCCGGCTCACGCTGGGCCAGGTTGGCTTTCATGGGAAAGGCGGTCTGAGGCAGGTTCAATGTTTTCTTATAATCGCTCATGCTGGCTCCCGGCACAGTTCAACTCAAGGACTTGGCAATATGGTACTGTGAAAAAATCGCTCTACTGTGGGCAAAGAGCGGGGCAAAGTCAAGAAGAGCAGGACACTGCGTGCCTGCTGGCGTGCCTGCATGTACGCAGGCTGAGCATGAAAATGTTTGGCAGACCGCACTGATGGTGTGCATCTGCATGGCAACCCGCCTCACATAAAGCGCCTTCTCATGGACAAAAAGGCTGGCCCTTAATCTTGGAGCACCAACAAAAAGGGCGTTTCAGACGCGTTGCGCGCAGGAGTGAAACGCCCGGGATTTTCAACGTGTTCCGCCGCAATTACCGCACAATCATGCGGAACGGGCCTCAGAAGTTTGCCGGAGCGCCATCCATTGCCTGGGCCAGCTCACGCAGGGCCGAGAGGCTGTCTTCAGCTTCTTGCGGCGTCATGGTGTGCAGGGCAAAACCGGCGTGTACAATCACATAATCGCCGACCTTGGGTTCCTCGGGCAGCAGCATGATGGAGGCGGTGAGAAAGGTGGAGCTTTCGCCCACGCGCACGCGGGCCATGCCCTCTCCCTGAAGTTCTTCAATTCTGGCTGGTATGGCAAGACACATATTTGGTACCTCTTGGAAGGCAGATAATCACTGAATGCCCGGCTGCAAGGCCGCGACTGTTCCGCAGATTTTCAGCTTATCAGCGCGGCAAGCTTCACGCAAGGTACCTTGACCAGGTGGCGGCATGGGACGCAACGGACAGAACAATTCGGAGCTGTTCAGCATCTATTGCTATTGCCCGTTGCGCTGCCCCTGCCAATGCCGTCAGTGTATGGCGTGGGCCTTATGACCGTGATGCACGGCACCGTTCCCTTCATGCTCCAAGTTCTCTGTACATGACCTCGGCATTCTGTATGGCGCGGTATGCCCCCTGATTCAGGGGATAGTCCCACGAGCCGCTCCGCAGTTCAATGCGGCCGCCAAAGCCGACCTTGAAGCGGTGCAAACCGTTGAAGGGGTGCGTGGCGTCAGGCGTGGGCGAAACAGCGCCCATTTCGTAACTGCGGCAGCCCAGTTGCCGCGCAATGCGCATACTTGTCCAGTGCATGAGGCTGGATGCCATATAGTTGCGCTTGATATTGCCCGATGCCCCGTACAGAAAGTTGGCGTGTTGCCCTGAAATGCCGATTATAGCGCCGGAAAGGATATCGCCCCCATGCCGGGCCAGCAAAAATACAATATCTGCTTCATCCTTTGCGCCGAAATTGCAGCGGAACATGGCCGAGAACTGCTTGCTGCTGCAAGGGGCAAAGCCGTTTCTTCTGGCCGTCTGTTCGTACAGGTCATAAAAATCAGCAAGGTTGCTGCTGTCCGCTTTTTCCACAGTCACGCCCTTGCGTCGGGCCAGACCGATATTGTAGCGGGTTTTGGGTTTCATTCTGCCAAGGATGTCGTCTTCGCTGCCGCCAAGATCCACCACCAGCGAGCTTGCCACGGTCATATCTGCGGAGGCTTTCTTGAAGTTCCAGAATCTGGTGCCCATGTTCATGCGCATTTCGCGTATGCGCGCTTCGGGAAAGGCGCACCAGCCCTGCTCCTGCATTTCGTCCGCGTACAGGGACTTCCACGGCAGGTCGTAACGGATAAAGGCCACATCCGGCTCAAGCCGGTCTGCCAGGGCAACGGAAAGGTCTTCCAGATACTGCCCGTATGAATCCTCTGAAGGCGCATACTCTGGCCCCTGCGGCACAAGAGCCATCTTGTGCCCGCAATGGTCTTTTATCAGCACCAGCACGTCGCCCCAGGTTTCTGTAGAGTGAATGTCAAAAGCCAGGGGGGCCATGCCCATATGCGATTTGACCTGAGCCCAGTAGGGAGTCTGAAACAGTATGTCTGTCGGATTCAGTTCGTTAGTCGCCTTGGCGATCACGTCCACCATGATACCTCCTCGCATAGGTGGGGAATAAGGTTCTTCCGTTCCCGATGAGATCGGCAGCGGATGTTGGAATGAGCTTACAGGTCGTAGTGCCCGGCACGTTCCGGCTGGTCTTCCACTTCATGCACCACAAGGTGCAGGGTTCCGCCGTTGGGGTTGGGCCAGTGGATGTCATCGCCCTCGGCAAGCCCCAGCAGCGCGCTGCCCACAGGCGCCAGAATGGAAATGGAATCCTCGCTGGCGTCTGATTTGCCGGGGTACACAAGCTTCAGGCGGCGCTCGGTGCCAGAGGGCAGCATGGCGAAACGCACGGTGGAGTTCATGGTCACCACGGAGGGCGGCACTTCTTCGGGGGCCACAACGTTTGCGCGGTAGAGTTCTTCTTCCAGCGCCTTGCGCCCGGGGAATCCGTCGGCGGACAGGGTTTCCAGCAGGGTTTCCAGTCTCGCGGCATCCTTGGTTGTGATTGTAATATTTGGATATTCTTGCATGTTTTCCTCCAGTGTGCTGCGCAAAGCAGCGCACGTTGCATAAAAAAAAGGGCGTAACCGGTACGCCCTCTTTTTTGTGAATCGTAGTTATGCGGGCGTTATCAGGTTGCAAAAAAGCTGCGAAGCTTTGTCACTTCGCAGGAAATGTTTTTTGCAAAAGAAACGCAGAAACGCATTGTATTGTCCTGATCAAAAAAAATGTATGGATGCAGAAAAAAGGACAGCTTTCCTTTATACGGAAAGCTTGCCGCAACAATTGCCAAATTTGTATCAGTTCACCTTAACAGGTGGGCTGCGTATGTGCAAGCACAAAAGCAAAACTTCGTTTTAGGTGTGAAATTATCAATTAATATAATGTGTATGATTTTTCTGGCCTGCGGCTAACACACCCCGCAGAGCAAAAAACAAGGGCGGAACCTTGCGGCTCCGCCCTTGTGATTCCGTACCCCGAGCAGGCTAGTGCTTGGAGTTGTTGTTACGTTCTTTCTTGTCGGGGAACAGGACGAAGTTCCAGTACAGCACGTAAACGGGCAGTACCACGAACATCATCACATAAGCCCAGCTCTTCGTGAAGAGAAAATACTGATAGAAAGTATTGAATTCCATGGGATTCTCCTCCTACGCGCGGCTTAGTGCTCGCCCTTGAAGTCTGGGTGTTCGTACAGCACCGGCATGTTGTAAACGATAAAGCGGTAGACCGTGACGATCATGGTCACCACAAACATGGAGATGCAGATTTCCCAGATGCTGGGGAAGTAGCGTTCCGCCGACGGCAAGTTGTAGTTGAAGGCGATCATGGAAACGTTGAAGCGGTTCAGCACGATGCCCAGCACCGTGTTGGTCGCGCCAATGCGGCACAGGGTCAGATTGCGGTCACGCGCGCCCTTGGCGTAGATCAGGGCGGGCATCAGCACAAAGCCCAGCATTTCCACCAGCCACCAGACCCCGTAACCCGTGAAGAGGTAGGGGAAGTTGGCCTGCACAAGCATGTCGATAAGCTTGAGCATGAAGTAGGCGAAGAGAATGAACGAAGCCGCGCGGGCAAAGCTGAAGGTCACGTCGTCAGCTTCGCGCAGGTGGGTTTTGTCCATGTAGTGGTGCACGCCACGGTGGGCCAGCATGCCTTCAAAGATAACCATGGACGCGCCAGCGGCCATGGAACTCACAAAGAAGAACATGGGCATGAAGGGCGAGTACCACAGGGGGAAGACCTTGCCGGGGGAGATCAGGTAGAGCGAACCCAGCGAGGACTGGTGCAGGGTGGACAGGGTCACGCCGAAGATGGTCAGCGGAATGGTGCACTTGACCACGATCTTGCGAACCTTGATGAGCCAGGGGTAGCGGCAGGACATCCATTCCAGCGGGGCCACCGAGAATTCGATGAGCAGCACGGAAACGTAGGTTGCCACGCACAGGCCCACTTCAAACAGAACGGAGGTGGTGCCGGGGAAGAAGAACATGAAGGGCAGACGCAGCGGATGGCCCAGATCGTACAGCAGGGCGATAACCACGAAGGCGTAGCCCAAAAAGGCTGTGGTGATGGCCGGACGCACCGCCGAGTGGAAGTGCTTCATGCCCATGATGTAGCAGGCGACAGTGGTAAAGTAGCCGCCCGCTGCAAGGCACACGCCGCACAGAAGGTCAAAGCCGATCCACATGCCCCAGGGCTGCACATCGCTGAGGTTGGTGACGGAACCGATGCCCACGGTAAAGCGGATAACGGTGATGACAAGGCCCACCGCCAGAATGATGGCGGAAATGATGTTGCCGGGGGTGGGCGTCAGGAATTCGCTGATATTGAACAGCTTGTCCCTGGTGGGAATAACTATGCTGTGGTGTGCCATTTACTTATCCTCCCCGTGCTCCTTGCAGCACTCCGCTTCCCGAGCCTTCAAGGCATCGGTCATTGCGCGGCGGGCTGTGTCGGCAGCGCCCGGACCCTGGGTTTCCTCAATCTTGCGCACGGCTGCGTCAACGGCAGCGGCCAGATCGTCCTTGGTCTCCTTAACGTGTGCGTCCTTTTCCGCCTTGAAGAGAGCTTCGCGGCGTTTGGTCATGGCGTAAGCACCGCCAAACAGCACAGGCCAGAAGGCCACGATCATGGGCACGGTACCCAGCGCGCCGTAGGTCAACTCGCCCATGGGCTGTGTACCCAGGTGCTTGTCGAGCCCAAGCTGCTTGAGTTCGCTGGTGTCGGCGTGGGCATCATGGGCTTTGGCGTCCTTGGCGGCGGCAGGAGCAGCCACGGCAGGGGAAAGCACCATCCATGCGGTACCGCCGGCATCGTGTTCGCCGTAAACGTAGTTTACGTACTTGCCGGGATTTTCAGTGATGCGCGAGCGGGCAATCCTGATCAGGTCGCTGCGGCGGCCAAAGGTCAGGGCGTCCATGGGGCAGGCTTCCACGCAACCGGGCAGCTTGCCTTCCTTGAGGCGGGGTTCGCAGAAGGTGCACTTCTGCACCAAGGGATCGAACGCCTCATCGTACTGGAAGCCCGGCACATAGAAGGGGCAGGCAACCATGCAGTACCGGCAGCCCACGCACTGCGAACCTTCGTAGGTCACGCTGCCGTCAGGCTGCTTCTGGAAGCATTTGGCAAAACAGGCAGAGGCGCAGGCCGGGTCGTTGCAGTGGAAGCACTGCAACTTGCGGAACACGTCCTTGCCGTTGACGTTGTACTTGTTAACCACTGTCCACTCATAGGCCGAAGTGCGGCGCTTGGTGGCAGTCACCGAAAGGTCGGTGAAGGGTTTTTTGGGCTTGGGCAGGTGGTTCACCGCGTTGCAGGCTTCTTCGCAACGGCGGCAACCGATGCAGCGCGTGGTGTCATGCAGCACGCCGTAGCTGTCTGCATAGTAGGGGAAGGTGTGTACCCCGGCATTGGCCACCTTGGCAGTGCCCAATGCCGAAATCACGCCCGCGCTTCCCATGATGGCCAGGAATTTTCTGCGATTCATATGCGTTTCTCCGTGCAGTTGGCGCCCTACGGGCGGGCCTTATGACAAGTGGTGCAGTCGGTGTTCTTAGGACGACCCACGTTCATACCCTGGTGGCAACCCATGCACTGGAGGTGATAGGCAGCCTTGAGGTTGGGACGGTTGGGATTGGCGGGGTCGATTTCCTTGGTGTGACAACTGCCGCACTTGGGAGGCGTAGCCGAAAGCGGGCTTCTGTGGTGGCACGTGGCGCACAGAGTCTCGGGCTTGTTGTGGAAAGCTTCGGCCAGCTTGTCGCCCTTGATGCGTTCCATAAGGGAGGCCATATGGCGGCGGTGCGTGAAGTTGCTGGGCTCGTACTTGTCGGCCAGCGCATCAATGCTCACCTTGTAGGGACCCTGCATGGCGGTAAGGGGCTGCACGGGCTTGTGGTTCAGCACGGTTTCAGCGGCCAGGGCTTCGTTCTGGTCGGGGGGCAGCTTGCCCTTGATGCCCTGCTGCATCTGCTCCGGCGTCATGGAAGACGTAACATTGTGGCAGGTGGCGCACCATGCCTGGTCGCGCTTGGGCGTCACAATGGCGTGACAGCCCGCGCATTCGCGCCGTTCTTTGGTTTGCTGTTCATGACAGCTCACGCAGCTCACAGGGGTGTTGCCCTTGGCGCGTTTGGCGATATTGGTGGCATGCATGGCGCGGTCAAGCGTCACGAAATTGCCTTCCGCCTTGCCTTCCGTAGTGTGGCAGGTGCTACAGGCCACAGGATCGCCGGTGTGGTGGCATGTTTCGCAGTTGGCAATCTTTTTCTCATGAGCGAGATGATTGAAAACAGCGGGTTTCATGGCCGCGCCCTTGGGATTGGGCTTGGCGCTTACCGGAAACATGACAATGGCCGACGGCGCGCCGCTGTCTGTCGGCTCCAAAGCTGCGGCCGTGGCCGATCCAGCTCCGAGCGCCGTCAGACACGCCGCGCCCGCCAGGGCCAGAGCCGCCAGCAAAAGCAGTGATGTGCCGTTCCTCATGTGCTTGTCCTTTTGCAATCAGACATTACCCCAACGCCCGCCGCATACATTGCAGCGGGTTCCTCCGTACCCCCGATCCCTACGGGGGCGAACACGCAGATATTGAAACGGTATCCCAGCCTGCAAGACACGTCAAGGAGGGGCCGTTGTTGTAATTGCTTCTTATGCCTTGGGAACAGGGCGCTTGGGATATTTTTCGCTAAAAAGAGCGCTTTATTGATTGTTCACGCAACCTACGGAAAACACAGAATGTTTGCGAAAAACATGCGTATCGTGTGATTTTGGCCGAATAAGGGCGTTCAGCAGAGCACAGAAGAGGCGAATATCTGTGCGCCCGCAAACACTTCAAGATGTTTCTGCGCAATGTTCAGCGCATCAGAGACATACCCGGTGCCGGAAAAGCCGTAAATAACCGTGAGCAGCCGCCGGGGCGAAGACGTGTCCGGCCCGTCCTCGGCAATCATGGCCCGGCGGGAATCACTGCAAGGGCAGCCGAACGCGCCCTGATCATCCGCCAGAAGGGGCATGCGGCAGAGGTCGAGCTCGTCCTTGCCAATGCCCGCATAGGCTTCGCCTTTTCGCCCCGCGCGCAGCACAATGTTGCCGCTCAGGCGGGCAAGATCGTAGGTGCCAAGCGAAAAGCCCGTTTCAAGCGAAACCAGGTTGTTGGCATCCACTGCGGAGTTTATGCGGTACAGATCCTTGCCCTGCCGCACGCGGCGGTAGAGCGCCTCGGAGGAAATGCGTACCCGGCCCGGATCGCGCCCAAAAGCCTTGAATGCCTGACGCGAGGGGCCTATCTGCGGCATGTCGGCAAGTTCCGTGTTTTCAAGGCGCTGCCGCAAACCGGGCAGTACATTCTGGTTGAAGAACTGCCACAGCCTGGGATCCTCGGCCTGAACCGGGGCGGACCAGAAAACACAGCCAAGGGCCGTATCCGGCCAGATTGAGCGGAGTTCCGGATCAATGGAAATGGCGGGCATGAGCATAGCGGCGGGTACTCCCTTGTAATGGTCTGAAACAGCAAAACATCACTTAAGAATTGTAGCTGCTGCGCGCCTTCTGCCAAAAGCGGCAGGCGGCCTCCACAACTGCGGCGGGATCATCCGGCGGCAGCCATTGGGCCTCGGGACGGGCGCGAAACCACGTAAGTTGCCGCTTGGCGTAGGCCCGCGTGTTGCGCAGCCAGAGGGAACGGCAGTCTTCAAGAGAAAGACGCCCCTGCAGGTGCGCCAGCGCTTCGGCGCAGCCGATGCCCGACCAGCCCGGCGCTGCGGGATCGGCGCAATGGCGCATGGCCGCGCGGGCCTCGTCAAGCGCGCCGCCCGCAAGCATGAGGTCAAGCCGGCGGGCCAGCCGTGGCTCAAGCCACGCCAGGGGCGCGTCCAGCGTCAGCAGGGGGCCGACGCAGAGCGGCGTACTCATGGAATTGCTGTGCCACCACGTAAAGGATCGTCCTGTGCTTTGACAGACTTCCAGCGCGCGGATGATGCGCTGCCTGTCATTGGGGTGGATTTTGGCGGCATAGGCGGAGTCGATTTGCGCCAGTTCTGCATGCAGGGCGGGCGCGCCTTGCTCATCCACACGGGCGGTGATTGCTGTGGTGAGTTGCGGGTCAACGGGCGGAATTTCCGCCATGCCCCGCAGTAAAGCCTGAAAGTACAGCCCGGTGCCGCCCACCAGCAGGGGCGTTTTGCCCCGTGCAAGGATGTCGCGCACCTTGTCCACGGCTGCTTCCGCCCAGCGGCCAGCGCTGATCTTGTTTTCCGTAGCCAAAAAACCGTACAGGTGGTGCGGACAGCAGGCGCGTTCTTCCGCCGAGGGCTGGGCCGTAATCAAGGGGAAATCGGCATAGACCTGACGCGAATCAGCGTTGACCACTTCGCCGTCAAGGGCAGCGGCCAGAGCGAGCGCCGCCGCCGTTTTGCCCGAGCCGGTGGGCCCGGCCAGGCAGATAACCGGCAGCGGCGCGGAAGTCGTTTCAATCATGATCACTTGACGCGGAAGCCGCCAAAAGGCGGAGCAAGGCAGGGCGTACCCTGGCGCACTTCGCCCTTGTGGTATTTATCCATCAGGGCCGCGCGTACGTTTTCAGGCACAAGACCCTTGATGTCCGCGCCGTGGCTGGCGGCAGCCTTGACGATGGTGGAGCTGATGAACAGCCACTGGTAGTCGGTCATCAAAAAGACCGTCTGGATGTGGCGTTGCAGGCGGCGGTTCATGAGCGCCAGCTGGAATTCGTACTCAAAGTCCGAGGCGGCGCGCAACCCGCGCAGCAGGGCGCAGGCCCCGCGCTGGGCCGCGTATTCCACGGTGAGGCCCGAGAAAGGCTCCACCACGGCGCGCGGTTCATCCTTGAGTGCCTCCCGGGCCATTTCCACCCTTTCTTCATGGCTGAACAGGGGGAATTTGGGCGTGTTGTCCGCCACGGCCACAACAATTTGGTCAAAGACTTCGCAGCCGCGCCGGATAAGGCTCAGGTGCCCGTTGGTCAGCGGATCGAAAGTGCCGGGGTAGAGTGCTATTCTCATGGCAGTGTCCAGATGCATATGCGTGTCTGACCGAAGAGGCGTTCGGCCTCAAGAGTCCATTCTGCGGGCAGGTTTACCCGTGCGTCTTTTTCAATTTCAGCCGTTACAAATGCCCCCGGTGCGAGCCAGCGGCGCGTGGCCAGCAGCCTGAGCGCCGGGTCGGCAAGATTTTTGCGGTAGGGCGGATCCATAAAAATAAGCGAATACGGTTCCGCCGGGGGAGTTTTGAGCACACGCAGCACATCGTCGCTCACAATGCGGGCCTCATCATCCACTCCAAGGGCGGCGACGTTGGCCTTGAGGCAGCGCACGGCCTGAGGGGCCATCTCTACCAGCAGGGCGTGCTCCGCCCCCCGGCTGATGGCCTCAAAGGCCAGGCTGCCGCTGCCCGCAAAGAGGTCGAGCACCCTTGCGCTGTACCAGTCCATACCGCGCGCGGCGAGCATGGAAAAAAGCGCCTCGCGCGTTTTGCCCATGGCGGGGCGGTAGCCCTCGCCTTCGACAGTCTTAAGGTTGCGTCCGCCAAGACGCCCCGAAATAATCCGCATGACGGCCTACATGCGCGAGAGCAGGCGGGTGAGGGCGTAATCCATCTTTTCCATGGCCTCCTGCAGCTCGGTTTGTTCCACCCACGGGCGGTCTTCAACATCGGCCATCTTGTCTTTGAACATGCCCCACTTGCGCTCCACTTCGTCCGTGAGGAACACCCAGTTGACGCGGGGATGGGCCTGGGTCTCGTGCTGCACGGTTTCGGTGAGCTGCGGCCCTTCAAGCACCATTTCTTCAAGATAGGTGGCAATAAGGGGGCGCTTGGCGAATTTTTGCTCAATAAGCTCGGCAAACACGTTCTGGGCTTTTGTTTCGCCGTGGGTCAGCACCACCTGCGCGCCGTTGCCGGTCAGCGGTTTGAGCCACTCAAGGAGCTGGCTTTGCCCTGCGTGGCCGGAAAAACCGTTGATGGTGAAAATACGGGCGGCAACTTCAACATCTTCGCCAAACAAAGTGATTTTTTTGGCTTTTTCCACCAGCTTGCGGCCCGGCGTGCCCACGCCCTGATAACCCACAAAAACAATGCTTGCGCCGGGTTTCCAGATATTGTGGCGCAGGTGGTGGCGCACACGGCCCGCGTTGCACATGCCGCTGGCCGAAATGACAATGGCAGGGCCCTTGTAGTCATTGATGGCCTGCGATTCGGCAGCAGAAAGCGTGTAGCGCAGGTTGGGCAGCGAGAAGGGATCATCGCCGCCGTTGAGCATTTTAAGCGCTTCATCGTCAAAAAGCTCACGGTTGCGCTCAAAAACTTCCGTGGCGCGGATGGCCAGTGGGCTGTCCACAAATACGGGCATATCCGCCGGCAGTTTGTTCTGCTTGGCGAGCATGTGCAGGCAATAGAGCACTTCCTGCGTGCGCTCCACGGCAAATGCCGGAATAATTACCTTCTCGCCCTTGCCGTAGCTGTAGGCAATGGCTTCGCCCAGTTCGTCCACGCTGAGGCTTTCGTCCTTGTGGTCACGGTCGCCGTAGGTGGATTCCATGAATACGTAGTCGGCCTTGGGCGGGGTTTCTGGGCTGCGCACAATGAGCGACTGCGGGCGGCCAATGTCGCCCGAAAATATGAGGCTGGTGGTTTTGCCGTCTTCATCGGCCTCAAGGCGCAAGGAGCCGGAACCAAGAATATGGCCAGCATCATAGTAGGTTACGCGAATGCCCGGAGCAGGTTCAAACACCTTGTGGTAATCAACAGTTTGAAAAAGGGTAACCGTTTTTTGGGCGTCCTCAACATTGTACAGGGCCGTGGGGGGATTTTTAAGCCCGCGCCGCTGGTATTTGCGCGCTTCCCACAGGGCTTCCATTTCCTGGATGTGGGCGCTGTCCTGCAACATGAGGTCCAGCAGTTCGCTGGTGGCCTTGGTGCAGAAAATGGGACCGGCAAAGCCCTCCTTGACCATCTTGGGCAGCAGGCCGGAGTGGTCAATGTGGGCGTGGGTAACAAGAATAAAGTCAATGGCGGTAGGCTGATAGAGTTCCGCTTCGCGGTTGCGGGCTTCAATGGCCTTGTTGCCCTGATGCATGCCGCAATCAATGCAAAAGCGCTTGCCAGCCGCCTCAACCATATAACATGAACCGGTCACGGTTTGCGCCGCACCCAGAAATTGTACTTTCATTTGTTCCTCCACTGAGGGTTGGCGGCTTGAGAGGCCGCAAGCCCCTTGCTGACCGCGATACAAGGCGGAAAAGACGCAAGGAGACTTTTTTCCATAGCCGCAAGCGCGCCCCAGCGTCAAGCAAGGGCCCAGTCGGCAATGTTCCCGCATTGCCTTTGGCCGAAGGCCCACATATACTGAAAGTTATGGGCCCGTACGGCGTCTTTTGCGTGCAGGCCTCCCCCCATACTTCAAGAGGAACAAGGAGCATTCATGCCTGAACTGCAACAGAACATGATTGACGATCTCACTTCCGTCACCACAGAATCCTGGCGCACCTTCCGCATCATGGCGGAAATGGTGGAGGCGCTTGATACGCTCAACGCGCTCAAGGTCAAATGCATATCCCTTTTTGGCACTGCGCGGTGCAAGCCGGATTCGCAGGAATATAAAGATGCTGAAAAAATTTCGCGCCTGCTCGTAGAAGCTGGATTTGGCATCATCAGCGGCGGCGGCCCCGGTATTATGGAAGCCGCCAACAAGGGCGCGTGCAAGGCAGGCGGAGTTTCCGTTGGCCTGCACATCCAGTTGCCGCATGAACAGGGTTGCAACCAGTATGTAAAAACACGCTGTAATTTCCGCTACTTTTTCATCCGCAAGTTCATGTTTGTCAAATATGCCATGGCCTACGTGGTTATGCCCGGCGGTATGGGGACCATTGATGAGCTTTCCGAGGCCTTTGTGCTGGCCCAGACCGGTCGCACACGGCCCTTTCCCATTATTCTGTACGATTCAAGCTACTGGAGCGGCCTGCTGGAATGGATGCGCAAGACCATGGCTGCGCGGGGCTTCATCAAAGAAGGTGAAATCAACAAACTCATTACGGTTTGCGACACGCCCGAAGAAGTGGTTGCCCAATTGTGCAGGGTAATTATTTAGTCGCCGTATGAATACGGATAGCTCTGACGCGCGGGCCTTTTCTCCTGCCGGGCCGTTAACTCCGCCCCCGCCGGGCCATACCTGGCAGGGGCTGATGCGGCTTGCTCTGGAAAAGGCCCGCGCCAGCGGCGCTGCGGGCGAGGTGCCCGTGGGCGCGCTGGTGGTGGCTCCGGATGGGCGCATTCTTGCCTGTTGCGGCAATGCGCCCATCGGCGCCAATGATCCCACCGCCCATGCCGAGGTGCTGGCGCTACGGGCCGCCGGGGCTGCGCTTGGCAACTACAGGCTCAACCAGTGCGTGCTGGTGGTGACGCTTGAACCCTGCGCCATGTGCGCCGCCGCCATAATCCATGCGCGCATTGCGGGGCTTGTGTACGGCGCAGCCGACCCCCTGGCCGGGGCGGTTGTTTCCCGCGCCGAATATTTTGACGCCCAGTGCGCCAATCACCGGGTATGGCACATGGGCGGCGTGCTTTCTGAGGAATGCGCCTCCTTGCTGCACGACTTTTTTGGCCAGCGGCGCGAGTAGGCTGGCATGTCGAAATAAAGCAGCGGCGGGGTCTGAATCCTGCATCCGCCGCACAACCTGCCACAGGAGCAGTATGCTCGAACTGACAGTTTTTATGAGCGGCGCGCTGGTCATGGTGCTTGAAATGGTCGGCGCGCGGGTATTGGCCCCGCATGTGGGAACATCTGCCGTAGTGTGGACAAGCCTTATAGGCGTGGTGCTGGCCTGCCTTGCCGTGGGTGCATGGGCAGGTGGGCGGCTGGCCGACAAAACCCTTTCCCGGCGCGGGCTGGCCCTGGCTCTGGCCGGGGCAGGCCTTGGCAGCGGGCTGACGGCTTTGTGCCATGAGGCCATCGGCCAATGGGTGACGGCTGCCGTGGGCAACCTGTATGCGGCGGCGGTTCTGGCGGCGGTGTGCATTTTTGCCCTGCCCGCCTTTTTTTTCGGCATGGTGACGCCTTATGCCATACGCCTGCGCATCGAGAGCGTGGATTCCTCAGGTGCAACCGTGGGCAGGCTTTACGCCCTTTCCACTGCTGGCAGTATTGTAGGAACCTTTCTGGGCGGCTTTATTCTCATATCCTTTTTGGGCAGCACGAGCATCTTGTGGGGTGTGGCTGCGGCCATGCTGGGGCTTTCGCTGTGCAACGGCGGGGGGCGGGTACGGTTGCGCGCCGTGCTGCTGGCTGTATGCGGGCTTATGGCTGTGGTGGCGGCAAGCTATGGCCGCTGGCAGGATGGCAGGGCCATGAGCCATCTCGTGGAAAGCCCCTATAACAGCATCCGCATTTTTGAAGGCGTAGACTGGGCGCAGAATGGCAGGCCCGTGCGCCTTATGGCTACTGACCCCGGTTACAGCCAGTCGGGCATGTATCTTGATGCCCCCAATGAACTGTATTTCCGGTACACCCAGTTTTACGCGCTGGGGCCGCATTTTACGCCCCATGCGAGCCGGGTGCTCATGCTTGGCGGCGGCGGATATTCTGTTCCCAAATGGTTGCTGGCCGATAATTCCCCTCTGGCAAAGCCCGAGACCGCGCGCGTGACAGTTGTGGAGCTTGACCCGGCCATGACGGAAACAGCCCGGCGCTGGTTTTCGCTGCGCGACGATCCCCGCCTGAGTGTGCGCCACGAGGATGCCAGGGCTTTTCTGAACCGTCAGCGCGATCAGTATGATCTGGTGTTTGTGGATGTTTTTAACTCGCACTACGCAGTGCCTTTCCAGATGGGAACGCGCGAGGCTGCCGCCGCTCTGCGGCGGGCGGTGGCTCCTGGCGGGGTTGTACTCATGAACGTTATTTCCGCGGTGGAAGGGCCGGATGGCCGCCTGTTTCAGGGGATTTTCAACGCGTTGCGGCAGTCTTTTGCCGAGGTGCAGGTGTATTGCGCTGGCGGCGAACCACCCGACAAACTGCAAAACCTTATGCTTGCCGCTTTTCCCGAGCAGCGGCCCGACAGCACCGCGGGCGCGCTGCCATCCCTAGCGGCGGCAGGCACAGAAAATGCTCCTTCAGGCGGTTTGCGCCTTGCCGACATGCTGGCAAGCAGGTACACGGGTGCAGACCCTTTTGCCACCCCGGCGCTTACGGATGATTTTGCCCCGGTGGAACGCTACACGCTGGTTTTGTTGCGTCAGTAGGCATACAGGCGGCAACGCTTGCAGAGGGCGGAGGAAAAAGCTATTCTGATGCCCTAACGTGAGGGAGGCGCATATGGACAATAGTGTTGTCAAACCCGTCAATCCCAATGACCTCGTGCTGGATATCGTTGGGAGAAAGTATGTAAGCGGCAGTTCTCTGACCACGGCGGAAGAACTGATGGCTCTTTCCGCTTCTGCTGGCGAGATGGCCAAAAATTATGGCCCCGGCCCCGCCGAAATGGTGTTGAAGAAGCCGGAACTGCCGGAAAACGTCAAAGGGATACTGGTCGAACACGCCGGGTAAGTTTTCTGTCAAAAGCGCTGTTGCCCGTCGGTGCCGGATGGCCGCAAGGCCCGGAAGGTAACGTTTGGCCTTTGCTTGCCGTTACTACGTTAATTATGCCTACTTTGGGGGCTTTTTTTGAACGAAACAATTGATGATCTCACAGTGCAGTTTGAGGAAAACGGTCAGGTGATCGTTAACGAACTGGACAAGGTTGTGCTGAGCAAGGGCGCGTGGACTACCATTCTTTTTCGCTACCAGCAGTGGCAGCCGGAAAAAGACTGTTTTGGCCCGGACATGTACGTTATCCGCCGCTACAAAAAGGCGGGGGGCGAATACCGCCAGCAGTCCAAATTCAACATTTTCAGCGCGGATCAGGCCCGCAAGATTGTTGACGCCCTGAGTTCCTGGATCAATTAGAAAAACCACGGCAGAGCGCTCAGTTACAGCTTTTACAAATACACTCCGCGTTAGACCGGGGAAAGCGCACGTCTGGGCGTGAACCTTTTACACCGCCGCTTGCAGTGTATTTATCCAGCTATGCCATCTGGCAAAGGCCGACTCTCTCCCGAGTGTCGGCTTTTTTTGTGGAGCAGGGCTGAGGTTGGC
This sequence comes from Desulfovibrio desulfopostgatei, assembly GCF_053570645.1. Lineage (NCBI taxonomy): Bacteria > Pseudomonadati > Thermodesulfobacteriota > Desulfovibrionia > Desulfovibrionales > Desulfovibrionaceae > Desulfovibrio > Desulfovibrio desulfopostgatei. The sequence continues at coordinate 573,038 of NZ_JBRBQS010000002.1, forward strand.
AGTACAAAAGCCTATTTGGGGGCTTTTGTACTGCCATGCGCAGGAAGCGCCCTGGTTTATCAGGGCGCTTCGCGCAGGAGGAGGGAAGGGGATACGCCCATGTGGCAGCATCGGCGTATACGCAGCTGTGGCTGCGGAGACAATGGTTGCGGCGTAGTTGCGGCCTTTCCGCTACCATTATGTATGTTGAAACATATCGGGGGGGGCGTTAGCTTTGCGTTAAGGATTATCGGCAGTCTGCTGTTGCAGAAGCATGTCGGTTGGCGGGCAGGCAATACACTGCAAAAACTCCCTGCCAAGCTTCGTTGAAAAAATCGGATTGCTGTATGGGCATAGCGGTACCGAATTTTAGCGGGTATTCCTTATCCAAAAAATATAGTATACCCGCATTTCGTGCCAAACAAAATTGAGAAAGCTGAAGTTTGGCAAAAAACACTGTGAGCAGGTAGGGAAATGCGGTGCCGCCAGCGGGCAGGCCCAGTTTTTTGCTTGAAAAAAATAATATCTATTGACATTGAAAATGCCCCAAACTATGTTCGGGCAATCACTGATTGGGTATAGTAAATTTTTTTGCAGAGGCTTTACATGGGTAAGGCTCCAAGCGGAAAGTCTACCTCCCGTAATCTCTGGAGTCCTTATGGCTACTTCTATCTACGTCGGCAATCTGCCCTGGTCCGCCACTCAGGAAGGCGTTGAATCCCTGTTCAGCCCCTACGGCGAAGTTCTTTCCGTGAAGCTCGTTTCCGACCGCGAAACCGGCCGCGCCCGTGGCTTTGGCTTTGTGGAAATGGAAGACGCCGATGCCATCAACGCCATTGCCGCTCTTGACGGCAAGGAATTTGACGGCCGCGCCCTTCGCATCAACAAGGCTGAGCCCAAAAAGCCCGCCCCCCGTCGCTGGTAAGTCGACCAAATTCGCTTGATATGGAAGGCCGCGAGAAATCGCGGCCTTCTTTTGTCTCAAGCAGTGTTAACGAACAGAGCTGTGTGCCCGGCTGTTGCGCAGGGAAAAGGACGGCATGGGCAATGCCAAAGGAACAGCAGCCCCCGAGTCAGCCTTCATATCGGCTCATGCGGTAGCCGATGCCCACATGGGTGCGGATGCAATCACATTGCGGCGAGGCGGCCTCCAGTTTTTTGCGCAGTGTTGCCATGAACACGCGCAATGAAGGAAGCGACTGCGGCAGGGCACTGCCCCAAACGGCCTGCAGGATTGTTTTGTGCGTAAGCACCTTGCCCACATTGTTTGCCAGCAGGCACAGCAACTTGTATTCCATGGGCGCAAGATGCACCTGTTGCCCGGCAACGCTCACGCAGCCTGCGGCAAAATCAATACGCAGATCGCCATTTTCAAAGCTGCTTTCGTTGCGGCCCATGTGCCCGCGTTCATAACGAACGCGCCGCAGGGCGGCACGCAGCCGGGCCAGCAATTCATCAACGCTGAAAGGTTTGGTAAGGTAGTCGTCCGCGCCTGCATCCAGCGCGGCCACCTTGTCGTCATCTTCGGTTCGGGCGCTCAGCACAATGATGGGCAGCATGGACCACTGGCGCACCGCCCGGATGATCTCCACTCCGTCCATATCCGGCAGGCCCAGATCAAGCAGTATGACGTCGGGATTTGCCCGCGAAGCCTCTGCAAGGGCCTCGCGCCCGGTGGCGGCGGTCAGGAAGGATATGCCGTGGCTCTCAAGCGTGGTGGTCACAAGCGCGCGGATGACCTTGTCGTCTTCCACCACAAGAATACGCTCGGGGACGCCGTTGGCGTTCTGCTCAGCGGGGGGCGCTGCTGGCGAATTTAGCGGCATGGATACTCCTTCTGTCAGGCCGGGAGGGTGAACTCTTCCGTCTCGCGCGGCAAGGTCATGGAAAAAACCGCGCCATGCGGCGTGTTGTCAAATACCTCTATGCTTCCGCCGTGGGCCTGCACAATGCTGCGGCACAAGGCCAGCCCAAGCCCCATGCCTCTGCGGCCATCGCCATTTTTTATGGCTGCGGAGTGGAACATGTCAAAAATGCGGCTCTGTTCCGCTTTTGAAATTCCAGGGCCATTGTCGGCAACTTCCAGCCTGACCCACGGGCCGTCAGCCCTCGCGCGTATGCGAATGGCTGTTCCCTCTGGCGTATGTTTGACGGCGTTGTCCAGCAGGTTGACCAGCACCTGCACCATGAGCCGTGCGTCCATGCGGGCCATGAGCAGGCTTTCGGGCATTTCCGCGCGCAGATCGTGGTGCGCTGCACGGCGGCTGGTGATCTGCACGGCTTCGGCAATAACATCTTCAAGCAGTTCCGGTTCAAGGCGAAGGGTAAAATCCTGCTGCTCAAGACGGGTGAGGGCCAGCAGGTTTTCCACCATGCCCACAAGGTAGCGGGCTTCTTCCTCAATGGCGGAAGCAAGGGCCGCATTGCGTTCCGGCGAGCCGGAGCCGCCCTGCCCGGCGAGGATGGCGGCATTGCCGCAGATGCCGGTGAGCGGCGTGCGCAGATCGTGCGAGATGGAGCGCAGTACATCGGCGCGCAGTTTTTCCTGCTGTGCACGTACGGCAATGCTGGCGTTGGCCTGCGTGAGCCGTTCCTTCTCCAGAGCCAGCGCGCATTCCCCTGCCAGGGCCAGAACAAGGTTTTTGCTGTTGGCATCGGCAAGCGGAGTCGTGCGACCCGGCAGAACGTGCAGTTCGGCCACGGCGAGCACGGCAGACTGACTGCTGATGGGGATAAAGCTGTGCCGCGATCCGGGCAGGGAATCTGTTCCCGCGCCAGCAGGGCGGTTATTCTTGGCAACCCATTGCGCAACGCCCAGTTCATCCTTTGGCGTGCTTTTGCTGTGCCGGGAGGCAGCTCGTGGGCTGCCCGACCCCTGCATTTTGTCAGCCCGGTAGGGAAAAACGGGTCGGGTTTCAAGCAGGCCTTGCCGCACGGAATAGAGCGTTGTTTCACACCCCAGCAGGGTGCCGAGCTGGCGGGCAGTTTCCAGCAGAATGGCTGGTTCGTCCTTGGCTTTTTGCAGGCGGCGGCTGTTGCCCAGCAGCAGCTCCGTATGCAGCGCCCGCACCGCGCTTTGCCGCGCCTGCATGCGAGCCCGCCCCGTGATGGCGCTGGTGGCGGCGGAAACCAGCAGCATCGCGCAAAAAAGCCCCACATACTCTGTATCGTAAACGGTAAAGCTGAAACGAGGCTCAACAAACAGAAAATCGAAAAGGCCCACCCCGGCTACAGAGGCCGCCACGCCGTACCATGGCCCGGTGGTGAGGATGGAAACGCCCAACACTCCCAGCATGTACAGACCCGCAATGCCGCCATTGGGCATGCCCAGCGAGAACATGAGCAAACCTGCGACGCTGCATACGGCCATGATCGCAGTTGTGGCGCACCATTGCCGCCAGGAGCGGGGGGCTGTGCCCCGTAAGGCTCTGAGCGCCGCAAACAACGGCCCGGTATGTCCGGGCGCTCTGCCCACGGGCACGGCATCGGGGATGATGTAGGTTTCCATTTCCGGCGCAAGTTCGGCAAGGCGTTCCACCAGCGTTTTGCTCTTGCGGAACAGCCATCCGCCAGCCGGGGAGCGGCCCACCACAATCTTGCTCACCCCGCTCATGCGCGCGTATTCCGCTATCTGGGCGGGAACATCCTCGCCGTGCAGGGTCACGATAACCGCACCCAGATCTTCCGCCAGCTTCAGGTTGTCGCGCAGGGTGTCGCGGCTTTTGCCGTCACTGCGGCGCGGTGCGGTGTTTTGCACAAAAAGGGCGGTGAAATCAGCCCGAAAGGCCTCCACCATGCGCGCGGCGGTGCGGATAACCCTTGCATTGCTGGGCGCGCCTGAAAGGCAGATGAGAATGTGCTCCTTGATCTGCCGCCCTGCTTCCTGCCCTCCGGCAGTGGCGGATGCCCGCCGGTTGACGCGGTCGGCCATGCGGCGCAGGGCAATCTCCCGCAAAGCGATGAGATTCGCGGGCAGAAAAAAGTGCCCCAGCGCCCGCTGCGCCTGAGCCTCGGCGTATATCTTGCCTTCGCGCAGGCGGGATACAAGCTCGTCTGGCTCCAGATCAACCAGTTCCACCTGATCGGCCCCGTCAAACACGCTGTCGGGTATGCGCTCGCGCACCACTACTCCGGTCATGGCGGCAACCACATCGTTGAGGCTTTCCAGATGCTGCACGTTAACCGTGGTCCATACGGATATGCCCGCCTGGAGCAGTTCCTCCACATCCTGAAAGCGCTTGAGGTTGCGGCAGCCCTGCGTGTTGGAGTGGGCAAGCTCGTCCACAAGGGCGATTTCCGGCTTGCGGGCCAGCACGGCATCCACATCAAGTTCGTTGAGCGTGATGCCCCTGTGCTCGATCCGCAGGGGCGGCACGGCCTCAAGACCTGGCAGCAGGGCCGCTGTTTCCGGCCTTGGGTGCGGCTCCACATAGCCCACAACAATGCTGTGCCCCTGCTCCTGAGCGGCGTGGGCCGCTCGCAGCATGGAATATGTCTTGCCCACGCCAGCCGCATAGCCAAAAAATATTTTGAGCAAGCCTCTGGGCGATGGGCGTGACGGCGCACCCGCCTCGCCAGCAAGGGGCTTGCCGCCCGGAGCCGCCTGTTGCAACTGGGCAAGCAGGGCATCGGGGGATGGACGTTTGTAGCTGTCTGTCATGGTTGTTCTCAGGTTCGTATGCCGCGCGGCATTCAGCGGGGAGCCGCGTCCGAGGCCCCTGAAACCCCGTGCCCGTTGGGCAGCAGGCCTTCCAGCGCCAGATTGACTTCAAGCACGTTGACCCGCGCCTCGCCCAGCAGCCCCAGGGTGCGGCCTTGCGTATACATGGCGATGGTGCGGCGCACTTCCGCAGCCGTAAAACCTGTGGCACGGGCCAGCCGCTCCACCTGAAATTCTGCGGCGGCTGGCGAAATATGCGGATCAAGCCCGCTGCCTGATTCCGTCAGCAGATCCACTGGAATGGGCTGGCCGGATTTTTCCGGATGCGCCAGCCGGATGCGTGCCGCGCGCTCCTGCAACGTTGTAGCGTATGCGGCTGTGGCAGGGCTTTTGTTGCTTGGCCCGGCGTAGAGCAGTGGCCTGCCGTTGTCGGTATAGGTGGCGGTGTCTGCACTCACGGGGCGCCCCCACAGGTGGTTGGCGGCTGTGAAGGGCTGCCCTAGCAATGTGCTGTACTGCCTGCCCTTGGCGGTAATGATACTGCCTTCGGCCTGAAAGGGAAACAGCGCCTTGCCCGTCAGGGTGAGCGCGCCGGTATAGACGCAGGTGAGGGCCGTCATGATGCACAGAAAAACCAGAGAACGGCGCAGCAATATTGTGATGGACATGATGCTTCTCCTCAGGCCAGCCCAAGGCCGACCAGGCAGAGGTCAATAAGTTTGATGGCGACAAAGGGGGCCGCGAGCCCGCCAAGGCCGTAGATAAAGAGGTTGCGGCGCAATAGCAGTTCGGAGTTTTCCTCCCGGTAGGGCACGCCGCGCAAAGCCAGTGGAATGAGGGCCACAATGATGAGGGCATTGTATATGGTGGCCGCCAGTATGGCGCTCTGCGGGCTGTGCAGGCCCATGATGTTGAGTGCGGCAAGGCCGGGGTACAGGCCCATGAACAGGGCCGGGATGATGGCAAAGTATTTTGCCGCATCATTGGCAAGGGAAAATGTGGTGAGGCTGCCGCGCGTCATGAGCAACTGCTTGCCGATGCGCACGATATCCAGCAGCTTGGTGGGCGAAGAATCCAGATCAACCATGTTGCCCGCTTCCTTGGCGGCCTGCGTGCCCGTGTTCATGGCAACCGCCACATCCGCCTGCGCCAGAGCCGGGGCATCGTTGGTGCCGTCGCCCGTCATGGCTACCAGATGCCCCTTGGCCTGATAGTCCCTGATAAGGTTCAGCTTGGTCTCCGGCGTGGCCTCGGCCAGAAAGTCGTCCACCCCGGCCTCGGCGGCAATGGCGGCGGCAGTAAGCGGATTGTCGCCCGTGATCATGACTGTCCTGATGCCCATGCGGCGCAGTTCGCCAAATTTTTCGCGCACGCCGTCCTTGATGACGTCCTTGAGGTGGATCACGCCAAGCACTGCGGCATCGCGGGCAACCACAAGGGGCGTGCCGCCCTGGCGGGCAATGCTTTGCACCACTTCATCGCACTGGGTGCTCAAATGTCCGCCAAGCTGCTCCGCAAAAGCCCGCACGGCGTCTGCCGCGCCTTTACGTATGGAGGAGCCCGACGCGTCAACACCGCTCATGCGGGTATGCGCGGAAAAGGGAACAAAGAGTGTATTCGTTTCAGGGAGTGTTGCGTCGCCCTGCGGGAACAGGCTGTTTGCCAGTTGCACAATGCTGCGGCCCTCGGGGGTTTCGTCCGCAAGCGAGGCAAGGCGGGCGGCCTCCGCCAGTTCCTGCCCGGCGTGCCCGTCCACAGGTATAAAGCTGACGGCCAGCCGGTTGCCAAGGGTTATGGTGCCTGTCTTGTCGAGCAGGAGCACATCCACATCGCCAGCAGCTTCAATGGCGCGTCCACTCATGGCAAGTACGTTGGCCTGATTGAGGCGGCTCATGCCTGCAATGCCTATGGACGAAAGCAGCGCGCCGATGGTGGTTGGGGCCAGGCAGACAAAGAGCGCCACCAGCGAGGTAACGTCCGCCGGGTTTGCCGCATGGTTCTGATCTGCCGCAAAGCGGGCAAAGCACCACAGTGTGCCCGTGACCAGCAGAAAAATGACCGTAAGCGCCACCAGCAGGATATTCAGGGCTATTTCGTTGGGGGTTTTCTGGCGGGCGGCCCCTTCGACCATGGCGATCATTTTGTCCAGAAAGCTGCGTCCAACCTCGCTGGTAACGCGCAGCACCAGCCAGTCGGAAAGCACCGTGGTGCCGCCGGTGACGGCGCTGCGGTCGCCGCCGCTCTCCCGGATGACCGGGGCGGATTCGCCCGTGATGGCGCTTTCATCCACAGAAGCGGCCCCTTCTACCACATCGCCGTCGGCAGGGATCATCTCGCCTGCCAGCACAAGCACGTGGTCGCCGGGTTTCAGCTCGGTGGAGGAGGTCATCACAAAGGCATCGTGCTGCGCAGGGTCCGGCAGCTTGCGGGCGTCAACACTCTTGCGCGATTTGCGCAGGCTGTCGGCCTGCGCCTTGCCCCGGCCTTCGGCAATGGCTTCCGCAAAGTTGGCAAAGAGCACCGTGAACCAGAGTATGGCGGCGATCGCCCAGGCAAAAGCACTTTGGTTTGCAAGGGCGGGCATCAATCCCCACGCCCCTGCCAGAGCAAGGGCCGTGGTCATGATGGCGGAAAGGTATACGGTGAACATGACAAAATTGCGCACCTGAATGTGCGGGGCCAGCTTGATGAACGAGTCGCCAAGGGCCCGCCGGAGCATCCGGGTGTTGCGCGGGGCATGTGCAGTTTTGGCTGACATGGCTGTATCCTTTATTATTGAGCGCGCTAATTAACGCGCCATTTGCAGATGTTCGGCCACGGGGCCAAGAGCCAGAGCGGGGAAGAAACTCAGAGCGCCCACCAGCAGCACCACAAATATGAGCAGAAAAACAAACATGCCGTTGCTGGTGGAGAGCGTGCCGGAACTTGCAGCCACGGTCTTTTTGCCCGCCATGCTCTCAGCGGCGGCAAGGATGGCTGCCACGGGCACAAAGCGCCCGGCAAGCATGAGCGCGCTTAGCAGCACATTCAGAAAAGGCGTGTTGGCATTCAGCCCGGCAAAGGCGGAACCGTTGTTTGCCCCGGCGGAGGTGGCGGCATAGAGCAGCTCGCTGAAGCCGTGGGGCAGGGCGTTGTTCAGGCTTTCCACAACCTGCGGAACAAGGCTCATCAGACCTGCCCCGATCAGGATTGCTACCGGCGTGGTCAGGCAGACCACAACGGCCATCTTCATTTCAAAGGGGTCCACCTTTTTGCCCAGATATTCGGGGGTGCGGCCCACCATCAGGCCAGCCATGAAGACGGTCAGCAGCACAAAGGCCAGCATGCCGTACAGGCCACTGCCTACGCCGCCAAAAACAACTTCGCCCAACTGCATGAGCACCATGGGGACCAGCCCGCCCAACGGCGTGAGGCTGTCGTGCATGGCGTTGACCGAACCATTGGAAGCGGCGGTTGTGGCGGCTGCCCAGATGGCACTATTGGTTATGCCGAAGCGCGCTTCCTTGCCTTCCATATTGCCCCCGGCCTGAGCCAGCAGGCCGCTGCGGGCCGCAAGATATGTCTGCCCGGTCTGGGCCAGTTGCGGGGTGGCGCTCTGCTCTGCCCAGGCAGTGAAGCCGATGGCGGCGGTCAGCAGCAGGGTCATGGTGATGAATATGGCTACGCCCTGACGCATGTCCTTGATCTGCCTGCCAAAGGTGAAGCACAGCCCTGCGGGAATGAGCAGCAGGGCCAGCATTTCCAGCATATTTGCAAGGGGTGTGGGGTTTTCGTGCGGGTGGGCGGAATTGACGCCGTTGTAGCCGCCGCCATTGGTGCCAAGCTGCTTGGGCGCAACCTGCGAGGCCTGCGGCCCCATGGGAACCATCTGCTCCGTAATGATTGCCCCGTCTTCGGTTGTAAGCGGTTCAAGCAGGGCTACGGTTTTGTATGGTGAAAAATTCTGCGGCACGCCCTGCCAGATGAGCAGCAGGGAAAGCACCAGGGAGAGCGGCACAAGAATATACAGAGTGGCGCGGGTGGCGTCTGCCCAGAAGTTGCCAAGACCTGAAACGGCTGGCGTGGCGGAAGCATCTGCCCCGCCGGATGTTTCTGTTTTTCGCGCGCGCAGCCCCCGGATTAAGGCGAACAGCACCGCAATGCCCACAGCCGCGGAAACAAAGTTCTGCACCGTAAGCCCTGCCATCTGGGCCAGATAGCCCATGGCGCTTTCGCCCGAATAGGCCTGCCAGTTGGTATTGGTGACAAAACTCACCGCCGTGTTCAGAGCCAGATCCCAGCTTGTACCCGCGATGCCCTGCGGATTCAGGGGCAGGCTGCCCTGCGCCATGAGCAGCAGCATAAGTGCCGCAATGCTCACGGCACTGAAAGCAAGCACGCAGCCGAGGTAACGCTTCCAGCCCATCTGTTCCGCCGGGTTGATGCCCATGACGCGGTACAGGCCGCGCTCGCATGGGGCCAGCACCTTTTGCAGCCAGAACGGTTCGCCGTCCATAACCTTGCCCATGTATATGCCCAGCGGCCACGCCAGCAGGGCGAGCAGTGTGATGTACAGCAGGCATTGCCCGATCATGTTTTCCATAACGTCCTCCTGTGGGGATTGAACCTTGCCCACGGGAACACGGTATGAAAAAGCGCATAAAATGGGTGTTAAACTTGGGGCGGGTGTATAAAATTTGTATTAAGGCTGATGGTTGTTTTCGTTGTCAGCACGCTTGACATTGTTCAATTGGTGTTGAATGATTGTCCAATGGAAACAAAAAAAGCTACCCAGGTGTTTGAAGCCCTTACGTCCGAGGCGCGCCTTTGCATTTTTCGCCTGCTTGTCAAGCATGCCCCTGACGGTCTGGTGGCGGGGGAGCTTTCACGCCTGGCGGATATCCCCAAGACCAACCTTTCTTTTCATCTGAAAACCCTTGTCCACAGCGGGCTTGCCAGTATGGAGCGCGAGGGGCGCAACACGCGCTACCGGGCAAACATCCCCTTGATGCTTGAAACAATATCCTATCTGACCGCCGAGTGCTGCTCTGGCCATCCCGAACAGTGCAGGGCGTATCGCCGTGAGAGTGGCGTGGACGCGGTGTTTCTGCCCGACTGTTGCGGGGGCAATGCCCCTGATCCAGAGGGCAGCCTTGAGTGACCCTGGAAAAGGTGCCCCTAAATGAGGGGGCGGCATGAATGCAACTTCAGTGCTGACGGCGGCGTTTTGAACCTCTTCTTTGAACCCCATACCAGAGGCAACTATGAACATCCTTTTTTTGTGCACGGGCAATTCCTGCCGTTCGATCATTGCCGAGGCGCTTTTCCGGTCAATGGCCCCGGTTGGGGTTACAGCGCGGAGTGCGGGCAGCAAGCCTGCGGGCTATGTGCACCCCCGCGCTCTTGAGGCTCTGGCCGAGGCCGGAATTTCCACCGAAGGCCTTGCAAGCAAATCATGGGATGATTTGCCGGAAAAACCCTCGGTGGTCATAACCCTGTGCGCCGATGCGGCGGGTGAAGCCTGCCCGGTGTATTTTGGGTCTGTAGTGCGCAGCCACTGGGGTATGCCTGACCCTGCCAAGGTGCTGGGGGATGAGGCCACAATCAGGGCTGCCTTTGCCGAAACGCTGAAGGTTCTGCGCAGGCGCGTAACAGCCCTGGCGCAGAAGCTGGAGGCCAACCCAGCAATGGATGCAGGCACCTTGCAGAACACTCTTGACGGCATAGCCGCGCACTAAGGGGCAGAAATTATGAGTCAGTCAACTTTGCAGCGACTTTCATTTCTCGACAGGTTCCTGACCCTGTGGATTTTTCTCGCCATGTTTGCGGGCGTGGGGCTTGGCTGGGCTACGCCGGGTGTAAAGAACGTCATCAACTTTTTTCAGGTGGGCACCACCAATATTCCCATTGCCATCGGTCTTATCCTGATGATGTACCCGCCGCTGGCGAAAGTGAAATACGAGCAGCTTGGCCGGGTGTTTCGCGATAAAAAGGTTTTGCTGCTTTCGCTGGTGCAAAACTGGGTGATCGGCCCGATTCTTATGTTCTTGCTGGCGATAGCCTTTCTTTCCGGCAACAACAGCTACATGGTGGGACTCATACTGATCGGCCTTGCCCGGTGCATTGCCATGGTCATTGTGTGGAACGACCTTGCCGGTGGCGACAGGGAATATTGCGCGGGGCTTGTGGCCTTTAATGCCATATTTCAGGTGCTGTTTTTTTCCGTCTACGCCTATGTGTTCATCACCGTGCTGCCCGGCTGGCTTGGTCTTTCGGGCGCGGTGGTGGACGTGAGCATGGGGCAGATTGCCGAAAGCGTGTTCATCTACCTTGGCATCCCCTTTATCGGGGGCGTTGTTTCCCGCTTCTACGGACTCAAGGTCAAGGGGCTGGACTGGTACGAGAATGTTTTTATTCCCCGCATCAGCCCCTGGACGTTGTGGGCGCTGCTGTTCACCATTGTTGTGATGTTCTCCCTCAAGGGCGAGTACATTGTGCAGTTGCCCATGGATGTGGTGAAGGTTGCTATCCCTCTCTTGGTGTATTTTCTTATCATGTTCCTGCTTTCATTTTACCTCTCATGGCGGGCAGGGGCGAACTACGAGCAATCAGCAACGTTGTCGTTCACCGCTGCGTCCAACAACTTTGAGCTTGCCATTGCCGTAGCCATTGCCGTGTTCGGTCTCAATTCCGGCGAGGCCTTTGTGGCGGTTATCGGCCCCCTGGTGGAAGTGCCGGTGCTGATCGCCCTAGTGAATGTGGCCCTGTATATTCGCCGCAAGTATTTTGTCGGGCGGGAAGCGGCCTGAGCGGCCTTGCACGGGAATTTCTACTGATCTGGCTGAAAAACATGCCCATAATTGAAGAAGGCCGCCCAAAAGGCGGCCTTCTTTGTGTTACCTGAGTAATGGCAAATTTGATGTATTTTTTGCTTTTCGGTGTTTTAACACTGCGCTCTTTGCCCTGCTGCTTCACCGCCTGCTGCTTCACCGCCTGCTGCTTTTAGGCAGGTTGAAAATAATGGTCAGACCCTTGGGGAGAGGCTCTGGCGGCGGGAGCCGTACGCCGCTTCTCTGGGTTCGCACTAAGGCGTTCAGGGCGGAGTTATCAAAATACTTGTTTCCGGAGCTTTTTATAAGCTTGTATGCTACAATTTCTCCGTCTGGCGAGACATCCACATCTATTGTGCAAGCCATAGATTCATCCAGTGGTGATGAAAATGCCCAATACTGGCGCACAGTCTCCATAAAATTATGAATATAAATTTCAGTTGGCGACATTTTTCTGGTTGCTGCAATAGAATTGGCCTCTTTTTTCGCAGGTTCTGAAGGGGAAGTTGAATCAATTGTGCAGGAACATATGAGCAGTAGAGTTAAGGAAATAAGGAATAAGAGTTTGTTATTATGTGCATGCATTTGAATTTTTCCATAAACCAGGGTTATAAAATGATTATTTGCCAAGGAACACACACATCCTTCTTTATCAGCCTACGCCTGCCTCTCATTTTTCGATAGCCCTCAGCAATAGCCACGCTTGTTGGGAGTTTCATGCATCCTACTAGTTTTCCAGAAAAATAGTCCCTGCCACAGGTCGCAGGCAGGTATGCATATGCGCGCAATAAAATACTTAGTTAGTAGGTATTAAATGATATATGTCCATTTTTATTGACATAAATAGTGCAGTTGAAAATTAGCTGTGGTAGTAAGCAAATAATACCATCTTACTATGATATCGGCGCGCAATGATTGTGGCTGGTTGTAGTAGGGAAACCTTTTTATGGCGCACTGCTATATACTTTATTTGGGGTTAATTGCATGAAAAAATTGCTTATTATTGGTGCTGGCGCTGGCGGAACCATGATCGCCACGAAAATGAGAAAGCTCTTGAGTGAAAGAGAATGGGAAATAACGCTGATTGACCGGGATCCCGTCCATCACTATCAGCCCGGCTGGCTCCTGATTCCGTTTGGAGTTGATACGCCGCAGGGTTGCGTCCGTCCCAAAAAGGATTTTATCAGCCGCGGAGTTAACTTTGTGATTGATACGATCACCGCTGTTGATCCTATCCAGCGAAAGGTTGAATGCAAAAACAGCACCCACACCTATGACTGGATTGTTGTTGCCTCTGGCGCAAGAATCGCTCCCGATGAAGTGCCCGGCCTTCTGGACGACTGGGGCGGCAAGATCCACAATTTCTACACCCATGACGGCGCTGCGGCGCTTGGCGACAAGCTGAAGCACTTCAAGAAGGGGCGGCTTGTCCTCCACATTTGCGAAACTCCCATCAAGTGCCCGGTCGCGCCTCTGGAATTTGTGTACATGGCCGACTGGTACCTGCAAAAAATGGGCGTGCGCAAAGATGTGGAGATTGAGCTTGTCACGCCGCTTACGGGTGCCTTCACCAAGCCTGTGGCAAACAACATTCTTGGCGCGCTGTGCGAGCAGAAAGGCATCAAGGTCACAACCAACTGGACTGTGGACAGCGTAGAAGCCGACCGCGCCGTGATCTCTTCCGTCACTGGCGATGAAATCCCCTACGACCTGCTGGTGAGCATTCCCCCGAACCTTGGGCAGGAATTCCTTATCGAATCTGAAGTCTCCGACGTGACCGGCTTTATTGATACGGACAAGGAACTGCTGAAGTCCAAGAAGTTCGAGAACATGTACATCATCGGCGACGCAACAAACGTCCCCGCGTCAAAAGCCGGGTCTGTGGCCCACTTTGAAGCAGACGTGATCGCCCAGAACCTGATGGCCGACATTGAAGGAACCGACAACTATTACAGGTTTGACGGCCACACCAACTGCTTTATCGTCACAGGTTTTGAAAAGGCCTCGCTGATCGACTTCAGCTACGCTGTGGAACCCTTGCCGGGCATGTTCCCGCTGCCTGGCGTTGGCCCCTTTGAGCTGCTGGGCGAAAGCCACATCAACTATTGGGGTAAGCTCATGTTCAAGTGGGTGTACTACAACCTCATGCTGAAAGGCCATGAGCTCCCCTTTGAACCCAATATGTATCTTGCAGGGAAAGATACCTCCTTGCTGAGAAGCAAGTAGACCGGAGGGATCATATGACACCTGAAGATAAAATTCTTGAGCGGCTGGAAGCCATTGAAGGCAGGCTCAGCGACCTTCAAGCGAGCAAGGAAAGCAGCAACATGCTGCTGAGCGAGCTGACGCCCATTGGAAACCATGCCTTTCGCCTTATTGTTGAAGAGATGGAAACCCTCAACGGCAGGGTAACGCTTGACGACATTCTGGATCTGGCCCGAAAGGGCTTGCTGACTGTTCCCCGGCTTACGTGGCTGCTCGACCAGCTCGAGAACGCCACCGACCTGTGGAAGATCCTGCACCCCGCGTTTGCGCCGACTTTTCCGCACATCATCGAAAAGATGGGCGAGTGGGAAAAGGATGGCGTGTTTGAAAAGATGTCTGCATTCAAAAACGCCGGCGGCAACCTGCTTGGCTCCATGAGCCCGGAAGACATTGCCAAAACAGGCGAAGGCCTGGCCTTTTTGATAAGCCAGTTGCAGCGCCTTGCCGACCCCGACCTGCAAGCCAAGGTCACGAATCTGATCGACATGCTGGGCGAGATCGACACGGCCAACGTGAAGCCCACGGGCGTTTTTGGCCTTATTGGGGCGCTTGGCAGCGCAGAAGGCAAACAGACTCTGGGCCTGCTTGCCGAACTGATAAAAGTAGCTGGAAAGTTCACTGGCCAGAGCGCGTCCAGATAACCGAGAGGTTGTCTGAACGGGTTCCCCGAACCGCCCGTTTATAAATGCAAAGTCCGCCGAAGTTGTGCAGCTTCGGCGGACTGTTGCGTGAAGGTTCTTGGTGTGCCACCACTTGAAAGCCAAGTTATGCGCTACGCGATCCGAGATTCATCAAGAAGCAGTATCGGAGGTCAAAAAAGGCATAGCTGACAGCGGCTGTGCAACCTGCTATTCTCGCCCAAGAAAATTATGCGTAATCATCTGACCCGCCAACAACTCGAAGGCCTGACCCTGTGCTGGGAACAGTGGGAGGCCGAGGCCTCAACCCGCACGCAAAAAAACATGCGTGCGCGTCTGCACCTGATTTTTTTACTGATGCGCTACGGCGGCTTGCGGCTGGGCGAAGTGCTGGCGCTGGAGCCTCGTTCATCCATCGATACCGTCACAGGCATGCTGCGCGTTTCTGGCTCCAACGCGCGCGAAATCTTGCTGCCTGTGAGCGCCATGCGCAATATCCGGCGCATTCTTGGCCTGCCGCAGGCGGCGGAGCCAGATTTTTTGCAGTTTGACCAGAGCTTTCTGCGCAAGAAATTTTACGCCGTGGGCAGCTTGATGGACCTGCCTTCTGCCTGCGTGGGGCCTCGCGCCATACGTTATTCGCGCGGGCTTGAACTGCTGGAACTGCATGTGCCCATGCCGCTGGTGCTCAAGTTTTTGGGGCAACAGGACGCTGACCAACTGCTGGCCTTTCTGAACTTTTCTGACGGCGAGGTGCGCAAACTGCTGACCACGCAGGCTCAAGGAAAAGACACCTCGGCAAGCGCCTGCCACGGCGGCGAGGCCGATGACGGAACCAATCTTTTTTGGGGCATTGTTACCCGCATATTTACCGGCATGCGCAAGGTATATGTGGAGATAACCACTTTTTCAGATTTCAGGCTCGCGGCGGCCTGCACACCGGAAGAAGCCGCCCTGCATGAAGTGCACGAAAATCAGGTGCTGAGCGTGCGGGTAGACCCGGAGCGTATAGTCCTGAGCCTTGAAAAATCGTCCATGAGTCTTGCCAACTGCGTCAAGGGCGTGGTGGACAGCCTGCACTCGGACATGGTGGAAACCTTTGTCTGCGTTGGCTTGCCAGACGGCACAACCCTGCGGGCAACGGTAGACACCTGCACGCTGGACAACATGCATCTGCGTGACGGCAAAAAGGTGTATGCCCATTTTGCCTCCAGCGCCGTTCGGCTGGTGGCCGAGTAGTTTTTGTTTTTGATATCGGCTGCGGCCCGCATGGAGCCGATTTGTTGCCGCCCTGTTTTGGCCTTCTTTTGCAATCTTTTATGTCCCGCTTTTTCATGATAGCGTGATTAACGTCGCGCTGAACAGAGTTGGTCTTTCAAGATTACCTCTTCAAAAGGAGTCTGATCCATGTTCCGTTTACCCCGTTTTCTGCTCCTGGCCTGCGCCGCGGGCTACATGGCCTGCGCCGTGCCAGTTCTGGCCGCCGATACTCTCATGATGGCAACCACCACCAGCACGCAGGATTCCGGCCTGCTCGAATATCTGGAGCCTGTCTTCAAGCAGGAAACCGGCATTGAGCTGAAGTGGGTTGCCGTGGGCACCGGCAAAGCCCTTGAAATCGCCAAAAATTGCGATGCCGACGTGCTGCTGGTGCATGCGCCTTCGGCTGAGCTTGAATTCGTTAAGGCCGGGCATGGCGTGGACCGCCGTCAGGTCATGTACAATGACTTTGTGATCGTTGGCCCTGTGGCAGACCCCGCTGGCGTGAAGGGGCAGACCACTGCCGAGGCGCTCAAGCGTATTCTGGATACCAGGGCGGGCTTTGTGAGCCGTGGCGACCAGTCCGGCACGCACAAGGCGGAGCAGAAGCTGTGGCAGCAGAGCAACATCGTGCCCGACAAGGATCCCAAGTATTTTTCTGCGGGGCAGGGCATGATTTCCACCCTGAACATGGCTGCCGAAAAGCAGGCCTACGCCCTCACCGACCGTGGAACCTGGATCACCTTTGCCGACAAGATGGGCGACAAAAACCCGCTGGCTATCGTGGTTGAAGGCGACAAGGCCCTGTTCAACCAGTACAGCGTCATCACGGTCAATCCCGCCCAGTGCCCCAAGGTCAAGACCGATCTGGCCAGGAAGTTTGAAGACTGGTGGGTTGCTCCGGCCACCCAGCAGAAGATCGCCGGGTACATGCTCAAGGGGAAACAGCTTTTCTTCCCCAATGCCAACAAGTAGCGCACCCCGGTAGTGCAGGCACGTAACGCGCATTCGCCCGGGGCCGGTGGTGTGCCCCGGCTTCGGGCGAATGCTGTTTTGACCAGCAACGAGCGGCAGCAATGGATTATCTTATCAACGGCTTCAGCAGTGCCTTGTATCTGCTCACGCATATGGATGCGGCCACGCTTTCGGCCATTTACGCAACCATTGCTTCAACCTGCTATGCCATGGCGGCAGCTCTGCTGCTGGGGGTCCCGCTGGGTTTTCTGCTTGGGCATTGCTCCTTTCCCGGTAAAAGGGCGCTGCGGCTGATTTCAGATACCTTGCTGGCTTTTCCCACAGTGCTGATCGGCCTGTTGGTCTACGCCTTTATTACCGCGCGCGGCCCACTGGGCGAATATGGCCTGCTGTTTACCCTGCCGGGTATGGCCATCGGGCAGGCGGTGCTGGCCCTGCCGATAGTGGTTTCGTGGACAGCGCAGGCGCTTGAAGACCTTGATCCCCGTTGCCGCGAAACCCTGCTTACACTGGGGGCCAACAGCAGGCAGCTTGCTATGTACGCGCTGTGGGAGTGCCGTTACGCCGTGGGCATGGTGTGCGTTACGGCCTTTGGCCGCGTCATTACAGAGGTGGGCGTGGCCATGATGCTTGGAGGCAACATTCGTTACGCCACCCGCACCATGACAACGGCCATTGCCCTTGAAACCAGCAAGGGCGATTTTGCCCAGGGTATTGCCCTTGGCCTTGTGCTGTTGCTCATGGCCTTTGTGGTCAATCTGGCGCTTGCATTTTTTCGGCGCAGGGGGCGGGCATGAGCGCCAATTTGTATGAAGCCCGCAATCTTGTGCAGCGCTATAATGGGCGAGAGGCGCTCAGTGTGCAGCACCTTGCTATTGAAGAGGGCGAGGCCGTATTCCTCACTGGCCCCAATGGCTGCGGCAAATCGACCCTGTTGCGACTGCTGGCCTTTCTGGAGCGCCCGGCTGCTGGCGAGCTGCGCTATGCCGGTGGGGCGGAGGGCCGCAAGGAGGCAACCCTGCTTTTGCAGGATCCCTATCTGCTGCACATGAGCGTTTTCAATAACGTGGTGCTTGGGTTGAAACTCCGCCATCAAGGGGCAGATCTACGGCAGACATTTGAATGCTGCATGCAGGCCGCAGGTTTTGACGATCCCTGGAATTTTGCGGATCGCGGCCCGCGCGAACTTTCTGGCGGTGAGCGCCAGCGGGTTGCCCTGGCATCGCGCCTGGCCCTGCGGCCGAGGGTGCTGCTGCTTGACGAGCCAACAGCCAATGTGGATGCCGCAAGTGCACGGGCTATTGCCCTGGCAGTTAGGAACAGCACGGCAGAAGGCATGACTGTTGTCTGCGCCACACACGATCCTGCCTTGCTGCGTGCCATTGATGCCCGTGAAATCAAGCTTGGCACCGCGTGGGACATGGACGCCCGCATTTCGTCATTATAGATCCTGCCTGCATTATCCCGGTTTCCGCTTACAGCAAATTCTCCTTTTCCTCCCTATTGCACAAAAACTCCCTTTTCCTCCCCAACTTTTCCCCTAACAGGAGAAAAGCGAGACATTTTTTTTACCCGCTTGCACTTTTTTTTCTCACAATGGTATCGAAGGATAAACACAAACGGGCGTAAATGCGCCTTGTTTAAGGAGGCTCCATGTTCCGTTTTTTGCGCGTCAATATGGCAACCAAGACCTGTGTTTTTGAAGAAATCCCTCAAGAATACGCTGGCCTTGGCGGCCGTGCGTTGACATCTACCATCGTTGCGCGTGAGGTGCCGCCCACCTGTACGCCCATTGGCCCCCACAACAAGCTTGTTTTTGCTCCCGGCCTGCTGGGCGCCACCAACAGCCCCAACGCCAACCGTATTTCCGTGGGCTGCAAAAGCCCGCTGACCGAAGGCATCAAGGAATCCAACGCGGGCGGTCAGCCCGGCGGTCACCTGGCCCGTTTGGGCATCCTGGCTGTTATTGTGGAAGACATGGCCAAGGAAGGCGAATGGTGGCAGCTCGAAGTGAGCAAGGACCACGCCAAGCTGATTCCCGCCGAAGTGGCCGGAATGAACAACTTTGATGCCGTGGCCAAGCTGATGGAAAAGTACGGCAAGGATTGCAGCTACATCACCATTGGCCGCGCTGGCGAATTCAAGCTCACTGCGGCTTCCATTGCCTGCACCGACCGCGAACTGCGCCCCATGCGCCATGCCGGGCGCGGCGGCGTCGGCGCGGTAATGGGTTCCAAGGGCCTCAAGGCCATCATTGTGAATCCCGAGGGCGGCAAGAGCCAGCCTCTGGCTGACGAAAAGGCTTTCCGCGAGGCTTCCAAGCGCTTTGCCACTGCGCTTTCCGAACACCCCATCACCAGCAAGGGGCTTGCCGAATACGGCACCGCCGTGCTCGTCAACATCCTGCACGAGGCGGGCGGCCTGCCCACCGCCAACTTTACGGTTGGACAGTTTGACAAGCATGAGGCTGTTTCGGGCGAGCTTTTGAATCAGCTCACCAAGGAACGCGGCGGCGAGGGAAAGGTGGCCCACGGCTGCATGAGCGGCTGCATGATCCGTTGCAGCGGCATTTTGCCCGACAAAAAGGGCAAGTTCCAGAGCAAGTGGCCCGAATACGAAACCCTGTGGTGCTTCGGCCCCCACTCAGGCATTGGCGATCTCGACGCCATCTCCAAGTACGACTACATGTGCGATGATATCGGCGTTGACACCATCGACGTGGGCGTTGCCGTGGGCGTTGCCATGGCTGGCGGAGCTATCCCCTACGGGGATACCAAGGCTGTGCTTGATGTCATGAACGGCATCAGCGATGGCTCTCCGCTTGGCCGTATTGTTGGTTGCGGCGCGGCCACCACGGGCCGGGTATTTGGCGTGCGGCGAGTGCCTGCGGTCAAGGGCCAAAGCCTGCCTGCCTATGACCCCCGTGCGGTCAAGGGTCAGGGCGTTACCTACGCCACCTCGCCCATGGGCGCGGACCACACCGCCGGTTACGCGGTGACGGCCAACATCCTTAACAGCGGCGGCACGGTTGACCCCCTCAAGAAGGACGGTCAGATCGAGCTTTCACGCAATCTCCAGGTGGCTACCGCCTCTGTGGATTCCGTGGGTCTGTGCCTGTTCACGGCATTTGCCATCCTTGACGTGCCGGACGCCCTGCCCGCCATTGTGGACATGCTCAATGCCAAGTTTGGCTGGAAGCTCACCGGCGACGACGTTGTGACGCTGGGCCAGCGTATTCTTTCCACGGAAATCGACTTCAACCGCCGCGCTGGCATTACCCAGGCTGCGGACGTGCTGCCCGATTTCTTCACAGACGAAAAGCTGCCCCCGCACAACACCACTTTCGATATCACCCACGAAGAACTCAAGACGGTCTTCAACTGGATTGAGGAAAAGAAGTAGGGTTGCCCTTATTGGTCTCCGCTCCGGCTGGTTCGGAGCGGGGCCAGAGATTTTGTTTTACGGCGGCGCCATGGCGTGCGCCCCGGCTGGCTTGACTGTTTTCGGACAGGGCGGGCATAACTGGACAAGACCTCATGAGGTCAAGGAGCGTCCATGAAACTGACCGTTAAGCTGAGCACCACCCTGCGTGACTATGTGCCGGGCTACGTGCCGGAAACAGGCTTGCAGGTGGAAATGCCGGAAGGAAGCACCGTGGCCCAGTTGGCGCAACATCTGGGTTTGCCGCCGCAAGACATAAAAATTGTCATGGTCAACGGACGCCAGCAGAAGGTGAGCGATCCCATGCGCGACGGAGACCGTATTGCCTATTTTCCGGCTGTCGGAGGAGGCTAGGCACGTTGGCCATGACAATATCTGATCTGCATCAGTTCTTCAGCCCTTATATCCGGGCAAAATACCCCACAAAACCTGCTGGCGACACGCAGGAAACCCTGTTCGTGAGCCTTGAGGGATTGCGCCTCTGGGCTGCGTCCCAGGCTCTGACGCTACGTGCTGCCATGATTTACCTGTTGGGGCAGAACATCTGGCCGGAGCGCTTTCGCCGGAATTTCGGGCTGGTCACAGCGGAAGAAATGACGCGGCTGCTGCAAAGCCGTGCGCTTGTGCTGGGCTGCGGCGGTCTGGGGGGGCATGTGGCCGAACTGTTGGCCCGCTCCGGTGTGGGGATCATCCGGCTGGTGGATAACGATGTGTTTGACGAGAGCAATCTCAACCGCCAGCGGTTCTGCTCCGAGCGTGTGCTGGGGCAGCGCAAGGTTTGCGTAGTGCGTGATGCGCTGGCGGATATTGCCAGCCACGTGGAGACAGAAGCTCTTGGATTAGTGGCCGATGAGGGCAATCTGCCTGATCTTGTGGCTGGTATGGACGTGGCCCTGGACTGCCTGGACAACATCAGCGCCAAAACCGCTCTGGAACGGGCAGCACTCGCTGCTGGCGTGCCCTTTGTTCACGGTTCCGTATTGCGCGACGAAGGCTTTTGCTACGCCAACGCAGGCCCGCAGGCGCGGCTTGAGGAGCTTTACCCGCAGGGGCAGAGCAACAGCGAGCTTGAGCATGCAAGGCGCGAAGGCGTTGGGGCGCTGGCCCCGGCTTCGGTTGCCTGCCTCATGGCCAAGCTGGCTCTGCGGGCCATTTTGAGCCGCACAGCCAGCAGCGCGCTGTTCCACCTTGACCTCTCCGTGCCGGAAATGGAGCGTTTTGACTGGGCAGGCAAGGTCTAGCCGTTCATCCCACTCCCTATTTCCCGGCGTATTCCCAGATTACCTGCCCGGTTTTTTCCGTGCCGTAACCGCCCATGCCCTCCACGGTCTGGCGGAATGCCTCGCTGCGGATAACATCCAGCAGGGCCTGAACCGCATCCCCATCAAAAAAGCGCCGTGGAATGACCAGATCGTATTCCTCAACACCGATGGGCGTGAATGGCAGGCCCAAGGCGTTGGCTGCCGCCCGCACGGCAAGGCCGGCATCCACCCGGCCGGAAAGCACAGCCGCCGCAACGTTCATGTGGGTGTATTCCTCGTCGCGGTAGCCGTTGATGCTTGTGGGCGCGATGCCAAGGCAACTCAGGCGGTAATCGAGCAGTACGCGGGTTCCGCTGCCGCGCTGGCGGTTGATGAAGCGCACCCCCGGCTTGGCGAGGTCTTCAATGCTGCTGATGCCAAGGGGGTTGCCGGGCGCGGTCAGAATGCCCTGTTCCCTGTCCACCAGACGCAGCAGCACGGTGGGTTCTTCCAGATTATCTTCAATGGCCTTGCGGTTGTAAACGCCGCTTGCCGGGTCGAGCAGATGGCTGCCCGCCAGATGGCATTGCCCGCGCTTGAGCGCCATGATGCCGCCCAGCGAGCCCACATGGGCCGAGGTGAGCCGGTACTGCGGATGCGCCTTGCGCAGCATGCTGTCCAGCAGGTCAAGCGTGTTGTCGTGACTGCCAATGGCAAGCAGTGCGCCCGCGAGGGCCGTGGCGGGGCGCAGCAGCTCGACAGTAACGGGCTCCCCGGCATTGCAGCCTTCGCTGTCGCGCGGAATGCGGATGATGCCATCTGCCCGGCTGAGGCTGGTTATGGTGCCTGCTCCGCGCGGCAGTGGCACGGCCACAACAGTATCACCCACGCAGCCCAGTTTGACCCGCAGCCGTTCTTCCATGCCGGGGCGCGAGGGCAGGGGATTGCAGGGTACTGCCGTGATCTTTTGCCGCTCGCTCATGGCACGCTTTTGCCACAGGGCCAGCAGGGGCAGAACAAATTCTTCCATGGATATGCCCGCAGAAACCGGATACCCCGGTACACCCACCACTGGCTTGCCGTTGACCACCGCCAGCACCGTGGGTTTGCCCGGCATGACTGAAATGCCGTGCGTCACCACAGTGCCCATCTGCCCGAGCACATGGGCTGTAAAGTCGTGGCTGCCAGCCGAAGACCCGGCATTGAGAATGACCATGTCGGCAGTTGCAATGGCGCTGGCAATGGCGGCCCGTATGGCCTCTGGGTCGTCAGGAACAACAGGCAGGGTGGCGGCTTCGCCCCCGGCCTCCGTAATCATGGCCGAAAAAATCAGTGAATTGAATTCGGGCAGCACACGGCCTGCGCGCAGGTCTTCCTCCCGCGCGTCCACAAGCGGCACAATTTCCGACCCGCTGGGGATGATGGAAACGCGGGGGCGGCGGAATACTGGCACTTCAAGCGCGCCGCCTGCCGCCAGCGCGCCAAGGTCGTAGGGGCCAATGCACGTGCCGGGCGGCAGGATGATCTCTGTAGCCACCATGTCTTCACCCATTTTGCGCACGTGCTGCCAGGGAAAGGCGGCTTTTTCTATAACGGCCCACTGCGACTCGTCCTGAGAATCCTTTTCGGTCTCGGTATTGATGTTCTCCATCATGACGACGGCATTGCAGCCCTGCGGCAAAGGGTGCCCGGTGTTGATCCAGTGGGCCTGCTTGCCGAGTTTGAGCCGCAAGGGTGTGCGGGCGGAGGCGGTGAAGGTGTCCTCCGCATGTACGGCGATGCCGTCCATTGCCGCGCCGTGAAAGGCTGGGGATGAGCGCAGGGCCGCCACGGGCCTGCTGAGTACGCGGCGCAGGGCCTGCGCCAGAGGGATGCGTTCTTCGCCAAGGGCGAAGGCCTTGGCGTCAAGGCATGAAAACCAGTTGGCACGGGCTTCTTCCGGGGGCAGCAGGGTCAGATAGGTGTTGCGCTTCAAGATAATTCTCCCAGCAATAGTGCCAGACGCGTGCTGGTCTAGCGAAAAAGTTCCACCATTATGGTATCGCCCGCATCATAGCCTTCCCGGTTTTCAGGGCAGACCATGAGCCCGTCTGCCGCAGCAATGCCAGAAATAAGGCCCGATGCGCCCATGATGGGTTCCGCCTCGTACAGCGGTTGCAGGGTTTTGTCTGACAGCGCCCGCGTGGGGGGCTGGCTGGGCAGTGGGCGCAGTTTCACGCGCAGATAGTCGCGCCTGCCCTGTGCGGAAGCCACAGAACGTGTAAGTACAGCGGGAACCTGCGGCTGTTTTGCGGAACTGGCACGCCCTTGAAGGTGCTCCAGCAAGGGGGCAAGAAATACGCGGGCGCAGACAAGCGCGCTGGTGACGTGACCGGGCAGGCCCACAAGGCAGACTGTGCGCCCGTTGACTACGGCCCTGGCCAGAATAAAGGGCTTGCCGGGGCTGATGGCGACCCCGTGCACCAGCAGCTGGGCCTGGGGAAGAGACTCAAAAATTTCCACGGTGTGGTCGCGCATGCCTGCTGAGGAACCGCCGGAAACCACCACCACGTCATGTGTTTCTGCGAGCTGGGTTACTGCTGCTTTGAGCTTGGCGGCGTCATCGTTGACAATCCCGGCTCTCACGGCCTGCGCGCCAGCCTCGCGGCAGAGGGCTGCAATGCTGTGGGCGTTGATGTCGCGGATTTTGCCCGGCGGTGGAGTCGCGGAACTGGGAACAACCTCGTCGCCCGTAGAGAGTACGGCAACCAGCGGTTTGCGGCGTACCTCCACCTCCACCACTCCAAATGCCGCCAGCAGGCCGATGTCCTGAGGGCGCAGGCGGTGCCCGGCTTGCAGCAGCAAGGAGCCCGCGGTTGCGTCATCATCGCGAAAAATAACATTGTCGCCCGGGGCCTGACTGCGGGTAATCTCAATGAGGTTGCCTCCCGCCGGGCGGGAGTATTCAACCATCACCACGCAATCCGCGCCCTGCGGCAGCATGCCCCCGGTGAGAATGCGCGCGGCCTGTCCCTCTTCAATGGTGATGCTTGGCACCTCGCCCATGCGGCAGTCGGCCACGCATTCCACCAGAGCGGGGTTGCCCTCCTGCGCGCCAAAAACATCACGGGCACGGCAGGCAAAACCGTCAACGGTGGAGCGGTCAAATCCGGGCAGATCTTCTGTTGCCGAAAAGCATTGGGCAAGGCTGCGACCAAGGGCATCGTCCAACTGGACGCGCTCTTCACCCAAAAGAGGAAAGGCCCGAATATGCTCAAGCACCGATTCAACTGATTGCAAGGTCAAAAAAGGCTTCACCCGGCCCTCCGGTTCATGTGCGCGACGGTATGAAATCTATGGTAATATTGGCGCAAACGGGGGTAAAGGGCAATACGATTTGCACAAGGGACGGCAAAAGCCCAAAAGCTGGCTGTGAATGGTCATCAATCATTCCGTGATTGATTGGTGTCTCTCGCTTGCGAGGCTGGGAAGTTTTTTAGCGGGGGCAAGTCCCCACGCTTTATGACCTTTTCGAGAAAACGACCGCGCTACTCTATATCAAAGCCGCCTTCGAGCAGGAATTTGCGCAAAAAACCATCAAGCAGGCTGAGTGCCTTAAACAGGCTAACGGCTACCCCTTGCTGATCAGCAAAAAAAGCGCGAGTTTTTTCCATATCAACCGTTGTTTTCAGCGCATCAAAGCGGCCGTATTCGTTAATATTTGCTTCTGTCAGCTTCAGGCCCATCATGTCCCTGAGCTTTGCCTCGTCCAGGCCAAGCGCAACCGCTACATGGTGAATCTGGTCAGCTTTTGCCCGCGTCTGATACTCTGTAATATAATCGCGCAGGGTTTTGCCGTCTTCCACAATAACGTCGCCGCGCTCTATGTCGCGCAGGAATAACCCCGCGTACTTCTGTTCTTCCTGGGTCAGCGTGGCAAAGGTTTTGTGCAGGTCGCTTTTGACCTGCTCAACTTCTTCTTTTGCTTGCAGCGCCTTAAGGTACTTGGCGAAACGCGAGTTCATGTAGTCGGCGTCAATTTTTCCGGTATCAATTTCGGTCAGGTGCCCGTCCAGATCATAAGGGGCTTCCTCTTCGCCGCCGCCACCGCTGCCGCCGTCGCTGCCCCACAGTTCCTTGTAGCGCAGGGCAAGCACGAGATAGTCGTTCTTGTCAAAAACGGTTTTGATGACGATCTTTTTCGCACCCGGTTTGCTCTGAAAGGTGTACTCCCGCTTGCTCCAGGTAAAACCCTGAATTCTGGCGGCTTCAAGAACCGCATTGAACTCCTTGAAGAGCGCGGCGAACTTGCCGCAAGCACTTTTGTCTGCCGGGTTTTTTGTAAAGTCCGGCACTCCCGCATCAACAAAAACCTGCCTGATGCGTTCAAACAGGTTGTTCATTGTTTCAAGGTTTGTCTGAAGCTTCTGCACAAACAGGCCAATAGGCTTGTCGCCAGAATAGAGTTTAACGGCCTGAGCAATATTCTGCTCCATGGTGTGCGGCTTGCGGTAGTAACGAATTGTGCCAAACGGTTTTTCATGCCCAAACAGGCGGTTGGTGCGCGAGAATGCCTGAATGATGTTCTGGTATTCCAGCTTTTTGTCCAGATAGAGTGTGTTTATCCACTTGGAATCAAAGCCCGTGAGCATCTGATCGACAACAATAAGCAGGTCAATCTGCTCATCTGCCTTTATGCGCTGGTGGGGTGCCTTATGGGCAAGGCGCGCCGCCATGTCCTTTTTAAAGCTGCCGTGAGTGCCAAGATTAAAGGTCTGGTTATAGCGAGCGTTGTAGTCGGTGATGATTTCTTCCAGTCCGGCTTCCTTGAACGCTGTTGTCGCCCCGTCGCCGTTGTCGATGTTCGGGTCAAAGAGGGCCGTGATTTTCAGCTCCGGCTTTTTCTTTTTGAAAAGACGGTAATAGGCAATGGCCTCTGGTATGCTGCTTGTGGCAAACAGCGCGTGGAATTTGCCCGCGTGGGAGAGCATCACCCAGTTTTCAAGAATATCCGCGACAACCTGTTCTGTGTGCTCGTTACGCGTGTATTGGCTCTGGGGCAGGTAGTCTTCAATGCCCTTCACATATTTGCCGGTCTTGCCAAAGTGTCCGGCCATGGGAACGTCATTCATGAATCTGTAGTAGATTTTGCTCTTGTGCGGGTCGGCAATGGCTTCTTCCTCGGTTGCGGCCTTTGCCTTGTCGAGCGCAACAGCCTTGCGCACGTCCTTGTCCTTGTAGGTGAGCACCTTATAGGGGTCAAAGCCGAGCACGTTTTCATCGCGTATGCCGTCGGCAATACTGTATCTGTGCAGTTCGTTGCCAAAAACATCGGCAGTTGTGCAGCCCTTGATCTGGTTTTCGATGTGAATGGGCGTGCCGGTAAAGCCAAAAAATATTGCGTTGGGAAAGTTCTGCTTCACATCATGCAGCATGTCGCCAAAGGTGGAGCGGTGCGCCTCATCCACGATGAAGACAATACGCTTGTCGGCCATCTGCCGTATGTCTGCGGCGTTCATGCCGCTTTCTTGCTTGATGTTGCTCATCTTTTGTATGGAGGTGACGATGAGCGTATCGGTTGAGGCATTGCTTTTCAATTTGGCGACAAGTTCATACGTGCTCTCTGTTGCCTGCACCTCGTCGTTGTCATCGGCAAAGGCCTGGTAATCTTGAAGCGACTGCGTGCCAAGCTCGATGCGGTCAATAAGAAAGATAACCTTGTCGGCATCCTTGGAGTTGGCAATGAGCTGGGCAGACTTGAAGCTCGTCATGGTTTTGCCGGAGCCGGTGGTGTGCCAGATGTAGCCGCCGCGCTGATTTTTCTCTCCCCACTTCGTTTTTGCTACGCGGTCAGAGATGGCGCTTGCAGCGTAGTACTGGTAGCTGCGCATGACCTTGAGGATGCCGTCCGAGTCGTCCGGCACGGTGTAAAAGCCGATAAGCTGATGCGCCATTGGTATGGAGAGCAGCTTTTCGGCCACTTCCTTCCAGTTGTTGATCGGCTCGTTGTTCGTATTTGCCCAGTGGAAATAGAAATCGGGGTTAAACTTGCCATTCATGCCGGGGTTGGCAAAGTACAGGGCCTCCGCAGGCTCCATTGCCACAAATATCTGCACCAGCGAAAACAGCCCGCTAAAAACACCCTCGCGGGAGTATTTTTCAATCTGGTTGGCGGCCTGCATAACGGAAACGCCGCTTTTTTTCAGCTCTAGATGGATGAGCGGCATGCCGTTGATGAGCAGCATGATGTCGCCCCGCCGATCGTTTAAAATGCCGCGCGTGGGAAACTTAGGCTGCTGCACAATCTGGTAGCGGCTCTGGCCTGCGGCTATCTCTTGCCTGTCATAGATTTTGAGCGATACTTCCGTGCCAAAATGAGCTTCGTCATTGGGGTTGTCGCGTATGATTGATACGGTCTTGCCGTTAATAAAGCCGTTGAGCTTGAGCGGAGTATTGAGGGTATGTATCTGCTCGATAATCTGCTGCATCTCGCCCTGTGTGAGCGGCTGGTTGTTGAGGCGGTCGACACTGCGATTGTTGTTAAAGAGAATGCCAGCCCAGTTTTCGATAAGCTGCTGCTCTGTGGGGTTTTTGATGACCGCCGCTTCCCATCCGTATTGCGTGGTGAGCACGTTGATGAGGGCTTCTTCAAATTCGGATTCTTTGTTGAACGCCATTGTGCAGTCCCCTATACGAACATTTTTTCAAGCAGGGCTTTCTTGATGTTTTGGAGCTTGGTCAATTCGCGCTGATGCAGGGTGATGAGGCGGTCGAGGTTGGTGAAAAACGCACCAATTTTAGCTTGTTCCACAATTGATGGAAGCAAAATAGGCGTTTCCTTTACTTGTTCAATTGTATAATGCGCGATTGTTCCAATGTGACTTATGCTCTGCACATAAGCTTTAAAAATAGGTGCAGTGAAAAATGTGTAAATAAAATCTCCGTCAATCTTTCCAGACTGTTTTAACCATAACAGATCTGCGTCTTTGAAGTACAGCGGCGCGTTGCTAGGCACTTTATAAGGGATTCCGATAGACCCTCCCCCAGTAATAAGGACATCGCCTTCCTGAACCTTTCCAGACCTCTTTGCTAATTCCTCAAATAGGTTTTGTGAGATAAAGGCCTTTTCATTGTCAACGCCCTTGAACGCAGAAACCACATCACTCGACCGAAAAAACGGCACACCCGACGTCTTCCATTCATGTTTGTGAACTCGTGACGCAGACGAAATCACTACCAACTTCCCCAACTTCCGCTGTTCCCAAGCGCCAGTAAAACCGGCGAAGCGGATTTCGGGCTTGTCCTCGCTATCCTTCGGAAACATCTTTTCAAGCAAGGCTTTCTTGATGTTGACCGTTTTATCATGCTCACACTGATGAAGGGCGATAAGGCGGTCAAGCGTATCGCACTGTTTGCCGATTTTTTTTTGTTCAGCGATTGATGGATACGGCAAAGGCATCTCACGGAACACCGAATTTTTAATTGAGAATCGGTCAGAACGTGCGCCAGAATCCCCATTGAACGCCATGAACTTGTGCCAGCCCGCCGTGGCGAAGAAGTGTTCAAGGTAAGTTTGGTCGATATCGTGTGTTCGAAAAACATAGTAAAGCGGCGACATTATCCCGCTTCTGCCCAGCTTGTTGCGCTTTATCGGGCCAACAGGAGCGAATGTTGATATGCGCGGATTGTAAACGAAGTCATTGTGTCGGACGATATAGTAGCCGTCGATATTGTCATTGTTGGCAATATTCTTGTCGAAAAAATCGCGCTGGCTTATAATTCCGAACTCCGCAGAGTTGGTCAGCGTTTCAGTATAAGCACGGTTCACATTCTTTTCCGTGACCTTATCGGAAATTTCATAGAGCTTCCTCTGTTCCCAATCCTCAGTAAATCCGGCGAAACGGATGGCGGGGCTATTCATATCCCTCACCCTTCAAAAGCGCCTGAAACTCGCCAAGCCCCTTCATGTCGTATTCGTTGCCTGTCAGATTATCGATCAAGGTAGCAAGCGACGATTTTGTTTCTGCGATCTGCCCGGCCAGTTCCGCATAGGTGGTGGCGTATTTTTCTGCCAATGCCCGCACCCGGGAAACAAGGTCGGTAATAATGCTGCCCGGTATACTTTGCAGCGCGGCAATCAGCGGCTGAATCCACTTGGCTTCCAGCAGGGCTATAACCTGTGCGTCCGTCAGGCCCTCAATGGCGGCCTTGGTGGCAAGGTGCAGTGCGTCCGCGTCGGCCTTGATCTGTTTTTTCAGGCTTTTTTCCTTGTCTACCAGTTCCTGAACCTGCACGAGCTTGCGCTCCAGTGAATCTTCATCATAGGCCCGCACGGCGGTTTTGGCCTTTGCAAGGGTGCCAAACAGCTGTTTGATCTGTTTGCCTACCTCTGCAACGACAAAGGCGTCCTTGGCCTCGTTGACAACGCTGCTTTCCTTGTCTTCCTCCGCCAGGGAATCAAGAATTTCGTCGTAGGTGGACTGAATTTCCGCAAGGTCTTCTTCTTTCCGCGTCAGGGCATCGTGCTGCGTGCGCAGCAAGGTAAGCTGCACCAGTTCAAAAGGAATGACGTGCCCGACCCAGCCTTCCTGTACTTCAGTGTCCTTGCCGTCCTTTTTCTTCAGCACAATGTTGGGATCGACCTTTTTTGCAGCGTCGAAGCCCTCGGTTTGCAGAATTTCCAGATCCACGGCGATTTTTGTCCACTCGTCGTCAAGGGCCTGGTAGGCACTGTACCTGTCCACAAGGGCGATCTGCTCAAGCCGCTGGAATATTGCATCCGCAATGGCAGATTCCTGTTTGCCGATGTTGAGCGTTGCCCAGTTGTCGATAAGTTCGGCCTTGAGGTGCGCGGCAAAGTCTGCAAAGGCCGCAGCGTATTTTTGCTGCCAGGCGAGTACGGCGGCATTGCCACGTATGGCAGTTGCCACGTCCTCCACCGCAAGTGTTGCGTAGGGTGTGCCGTTGTGGGCAAACAGGGTTTCCTTCAGGCCGCCAAAGGTCTGCCAGTACGCATCCAGCGCCGCGATCTCGTTCATGGGTATGCCGCCGAACATGGAGGCGTAAATGTCCCACGTTTCGGCACTGTCTGAGGAATCTACATAGCGGGGAATATTGAGATTGTATTCGTTGTCGCGAATTTCTTGCTGACTGACCACGCGGGAAAACTTGTCCACGTTTATGCGCTGGGTTACGGTATCTGCAATTTTTTTGATGTCTGAGGCGCGCAGCACGTTGTTTTTGCCGACCTTGGCAAAGCCTTTGGATGCGTCGAGGACAAGCACGTCTGTGCTTGCGCGCTTCTTTTTCAAAACCATGATGATTGTCGGTATGCCTGTGCCGAAAAAGATGTTGGCGGGCAGGCCGATAATGGTGTCGATATGGTTTTGCTCAATAAGGTTTTTGCGGATCGTGCCTTCCTCGCCGCCACGAAACAGCACCCCGTGCGGCAGCACGATGGTCATTATGCCGTCTGGCTTCAGGTGAAACAGGTCGTGGAGCAGAAAGGCAAAGTCGGCCTTGGTTTTGGGTGCCAGCCCAAAGGCCGCAAAACGGGCGTCCGCATCCTTGTGGGTGGGTTCCCACGCCTGAGAGTACGGGGGGTTGGATACCACCGCATCCACATACAGCGGGTTGTACGAGCCTGTGGGGTCGCTGTCGTCAAAATACGGCCAGTCGTCTTCAAGGGTGTCGCCGTTTCTTGTGACGATGTTGTCTGGCAGAATGCCGCGCATTACAAGGTTCATGCGCGTGAGGTTGTAGGTATTTTCTTTCAGCTCTTGCGCGTAGTATTTGATGTTGTTTTCGCTGGCGATGTGCTTGGCCACTGATTTGCCAATGTTGATCAGCAGTGAGCCGGAGCCGCTGGTGGGGTCGTAAATTTTGATTTCCTTGCGGTCTTTCAAATGGTCGGCGACGATTTCGGACATGAGCAGCGAAACCTCGTGCGGCGTGTAGAACTCGCCCGCCTTTTTGCCGGCATTGGCGGCAAACATGCTGATGAGGTATTCGTAAATGAACCCCAAAACGTCGTAGTCCTGCCTGCCGTCCATGGGAATGACGTCAATCAGCTGAATGAGATTGCTGATGGACTTTGTTTGCGTGCCGGAGCTGTCGCCAAGTTTGGAAAGCCCGGTTTGCAGTGTATCAAGAATGCGGTCAAAAACTTTTTTGTGCGTGGGGTTAATGAGACGGCTGAAGGCGGAGAGCGCATCGCGGACGTTGGACACGTCAAAGTCCCTGCCCATTTCAAGCCAGGTGGAGAACAGGTTTTCGTAGGCGATGAAGTAGCCTAGGTTCTGCTGGATGGTCTTGACGGTAACGGCGTCGTCTTCCGACAGGGCCTTGATGTCTTCAGTGGTGCCCTTCAGGGTGTTGCGGACGTATTTGACTTCAGTATCTGAAAGATATTTGTAGAAGATGAATCCAAGAATATAGTCTTTGTATTCATTCGCCTCAATTTTGGAACGCATTTTGTTTGCGGATTCCCAAATTTTTGACGCTAATTGCTGCTTGTTCACGGTATCACCAGATTAACCATCAGAGTATAATGAATTTCAGTTGAGCGTTGTTCAACAAATATTAGCCAGTTCTGATTTTACTCTCCAAGCTCCTCAAAAAAATCAACGTCGAGTCTTTTCAGTTCCAGCGTTCTGTAACTTCTAACCCCGATACCGTGCTGCACCATAAGGCCTGCCAGCTCGTGTCCATCAATAAGGCGCAGGCGCTTGTGGCTGCGTTCAGAGTATTCACGGGCCGCTTTTGTATAGCGGCTTGTAGTAACAAATACGCCCTTGGTGATGCCGTGGGCGTCCATTGCTCCTGCGAATTCGCGGATTTTATCCGGGCCGACGGGAAAGTCCTGACCATGGCGTTTGGCTTGCAGGAAGATTACATCCAAACCAAGCACATCTTCTGTAATGATGCCGTCTATGGCCCCGTCTCCTGTTCCACCTGTCCTTTTGCCAAGGCCGCCCGCGCCATACCCCAAGCCAAGCATCAGCTTGACGATCAGCCGTTCAAAGTCTGCATCGTGCATTGCTTGCAGGCGTTCCTGAAGGTCAGATCGCAGCGCGCCGTTAAGCTCTGCAAATGCGGCTTCAACACGTTCTTCGGGGGTTTCCTCTTCGGAAGTGGAGGGAGGCTGTTGCCCGCTGGTCTCATTGTCCGTTGCCGGAGCATTGGAGGCGCTGCGGAACTGGCGATAGTTTTCAGAGCGGGCCATCAAAAAGTTAATATCAATACGCTGAGGGTCTTCCTGCAGGGCCTGTTGCCCCTCCGCTGTGATGTCATAAATACCGCGTGCCTCACGCCGTAACAGCCCCGCCTTGGTGAGGTGGACGAAAGCCCAGTAAATTCTGTTTGCAACTCTGGTCTGCCTCCCGCTAGCCAGCATTTCCTGCCTGTCTGCAACGGACAGGTTGAATGCGTCAGAAACTTGAGCGATGGCTTCCGCTGTTCTCAACGAGCCGTTGGCAGCCAGACGCAATACAGGCAGCATGAAACTTTGGAAATCAGGAATTGCCATGACGAGTACTCATTTTTTGTTGGACTTCAAACCATGCCAGTCAGACGGGATATTCTATGTCACCATGCGCATCCCGCAAGGCCGCGTCAAAGAAATCTTTGCAGGGCTGTCACGGTAGTTCCCTGGGATGCGCTCTATGAATTTCAGGGGTTTTCTCAATAGGAAATATTGGTTTTGTACGGTATTGGGCGCAAAAGTTCAAATCTTAGAATTACTGCGAGTTAGCAGCAGGGGGCGTGGGCGGGCCTTTGCAGGATGGTGTCAGAAATGGGCTTGGGGTAACAGTTTCCGCTGTGGGCTAGTTCCCCCTAAATGTTGCCCTAATAAATCTACTGCTGCCAACGAACCCACGCGAAATGAAAAGAACCATTTTGGATCGTAAAACGCAAAGTCCGCCGAAGTTGTGCAACTTCGGCGGACTTTGTCTGAACAGTTCTTGGTGGGCCCACCAGGACTTGAACCTGGGACGGGCCGGTTATGAGCCGGAGGCTCTACCAACTGAGCTATAGGCCCCAAGGAAGGGAAATATAGCTGCAAGGCTGGCTTCGGTCAAGTGCGCGTATCGGGCAGCGTTGGGCGGGCCGCAAAAGCTGCCCTTGCTACATGGCGTTGCCCGCTTCCAGCAAGGAAATCTGCTCGTCCATGGCCTTTTTCAGCGGGGCGGGCAGGCCCATGATGTCCACGTTCAAAAAGCCCCGCACAATGGTGGCGGCGGCTTCGTCTTCGTCCAGACCGCGCGCCATGAGGTATTCAATTTCCTCCTGCGCGATTTTGCCCACCGCTGCCTCGTGCGAAAGCTCCACGCCGTCCTGGTTGCTGTCCAGTTCGGGGATGGCATGCATGCGCCCGCCGCCAAGAATCAGCCCCTTGCATTCGAGGTGCCCCTTGGCGGGAGCGGCGGAAGCGCCGATAAAGCCGCGGTTGATGACCGTGCCGCCCGTGGTGACAACGCGCGAGATGATTTCGCCGCGCGTATCGGGGGCCGCAAGGTCAATGCGGTTGCCACAGTCCACATGGGAGCCGGTGGGGGCCACCACAACGGAATTGAAGCGGGCCACGGCTCCGGATCCAGCCAGGGTCATGGTGGGGTACATTTGCAGGTCGCCCACGGGCTTGAGCAGAATGTAGTTGTTCTGAAACTCGCCCCCGGCTTCCACAATCCCGGCGGAGCGGGGGCGCACAGTCGTGCTGCTGCCCCAGTTGTGAATCATGGTAAAGGTCAGCTTGCCGCCTTTTTCCACATAATATTCGGTCACGCCCAGATGGGCGGCATCGTTGGCATCGTGCGCTGTGGCGCAGCCGCCAAGAATGTGCAGTTCCGCGCCTTCTTCGACAATCACGATATTGTGGATGCTCTGGCCCGCGCCGTGCCCCTTGATGAACATGCAGGACTGCACGGGCTGGGCGATTTTGACGCCCTTGCGCGCCCGCACAAAGTAGCCGCCGTTGCAGTGCTCCTGCGCCATGCGCGTGAACTCGTCCTTTTCAGGATTCAGCAGCTTCCAGTAATACTGGGGCAGGCCGTCGAACTTTTTCAGCGCCGTGCGGATGTCCATGAGGTCGAGGCCTTCATGGCGCGTTTCGCAGTGCACGCCAGCGTGGTTGAGCTGCATGAACGCGCCGCTGGCGGTGCTGTCGTTCACATCGATGCCAGCCAGCACAAGACGTTCCTGATCCTCGCGGGGCAGGGCGGCGAGGTTTTCAATGGGCGCGGCGTTTTCGCCGCCGCTGAACTGAAAGCGGGAAAGATTGACAGAACTCATTTAAGGGGCGCCTCCGCAATTTTGCCAAGCATGTCGCCGGTGAGGCAGCGCAGACATTCCTGATAGCCGTGGGTAGCGATGTGATCCAGAATTTCGCGGGGCCGCGCCTCGCAGCACAGCTTGCCCTGATACATGACCTGCCCCCGGTGGGCATTGACGTATTCGAGGATGTGACCGGTGTGGGTGATGATAAGACCGCTGGTGGAGCGCACCTTTTCTCGCTGCCGCAGCGTGGCGCAACATCGGTCAGGCGTGCCATCAAGCAGGTAGCGCACGGTTTTGCCCACAAGCGCCATGTTTTCAAGGTCAACGCCGGATTCCGGCTCGTCAAAGAGCAGCAGATCGGGCTTCTGGGCCATGAGTTGCAGCAGTTCGGAGCGCTTGATTTCGCCGCCGGAAAAGCCCGCGTTCACATCGCGCTTGAGAAAATGGTCAAAATGCACCTTGCGGGCCATGTCTTCTATATCCATCTTGCGCCCGCGCCCGCACAGTTCCACCAGCTTGCCCGTGGGCAGGCCGTGGATGGTAGGGGGCCGCTGAAACGACATGCCGATGCCGAGGCGCGCACGCTCGTACATGGGCGCGTGGGTGATGTCTGTGCCCTTGTAGATGATCTGGCCCTGCGTGACCTCATACCCCGCAAAGCCCATGAGGGTCATGAGCAGGGTGGTTTTGCCGGAGCCGTTGGGGCCAAAAAGAATAAATGTTTCGCCGGGGCGGATGTGCAGATCAATGCCCTTGAGCACAGGAGTGCCCTTGACCGAAACATGCAGGTCACGGATTTCAAGCATCTTCTTCTCCGGTTTCGCCCAGATACTCCAGCACATCGTAATGCACGTGATCCAGAATATGGGTCAGCCTGGAAACGCATTCCTCGCCCACAGCGCTGCCAATCAGGCTGACAATAAAATTCGCGCGTTTGGAATTGACCAGCGCTTCATAACCAGGATCAGCGGAATACGGAATGGCCCGGATGGAATCGCTGAATTCCTGAAGTTTTGCTTCATCGAGATATTTGATGGGCTGGGGCTCGTTGTCGAGATAGGCGATGCCGTCCCGCAGCTCCAGCATGATCGGTTTTCCACGCAGATAAGCGATGCACACTTCCATGGTAATCCCCTTGGTTTTGTGATGCCGCATAGTGGCAAACTTGCCATCCCCTGTCCAGAGATGCGGCGCATTCAGATGCCTGTCTTTATTGGAGCGCGACGCGGTACAACGGCGCTGTTCGTGAGTTGGCGCGCCTTTGCCGGATATGTGGCATATGTCAGATATGGTAAAAAATGCGCAAAGCAGATCACGCAACATTGCGCTGCAGCAGGGTTTTGTTCCCCGCTGCAGCGCAGCAGATTGACCGAAGGGCAAGAATTATCGCTGCCGGAGCGTCATGAGGTTTCAGGCAAGGCCGAAGCGCAGAGCGGCATAGCCTACCACCTTGCGTGTATCGCCCGATGCCGTGGCCGAAGTGTCATAAAGGCACAGTTCCGCCCAAGGTTCGCCCAGAGCGCGGGCGGCAAACAGGGCCAGGGCCATGGGGGCCGCCCCGCACATGGTGATTTTTTCACGCTGCACCATGGTGAGCAGACCTTCCGGGTCGCAGGCCAGCGCCTGCGAAAGGGCGAAGGCGTCCTTGCGCATGGTGGTTTCCTGATCTTCGTAATGGTTCATGTCGGAGCTGACGATGATGCCGATCCGTTCGCCCCTGTTTTCGTACTGGCGGATGACCTCCGCCAGCGCAAGCCCCGCATCCTGCAAGATTTTGTGCTGCATGGTGCCCACGCACACAGGGGTGATGCGGCGGGTCGCGCCGGGCAACCCTTGCGGCGGCACGCATTGCAGAAAAGGCAGCAGAACTTCTATGGAATGTTCGCCAAGGTGCGAGTGCAGGTCAGGCGCAAAACCGCCCTTGCCGCACAGGCTGGCGGCCAGCTCCGCATCCACGTCAACACCGCCCAGCGGAGTATGCCACATGCCATCCGGCCACACGCCAAGGGGCGCGCCTCTGTCCGTGTGGTTGGGGCAGAGCATCACGAGCCGCTCCGGCAGGCTGGCTCCGGCTGTTGTTTTGTTCCAGGGGCTCATGAGCGCGGCCCCAAGCACCTTGCCGCAGTAAACGTAGCCAGCATGGGGAAGCATAAGGCCGCGCAGACTTGCAGAGTCCTTGCGCTTGGCGTCAATGGGCGCTGTTGCCGACAAGGCCTTTCCAGCCGTGAGGTATGACCTGATTTCCTTTTGCAGCTCACCGGGCGAAGCGGGATAAAAACGCCCGGCTGCGACAGGTTCACGTTCGGGCATGAGTACTCCTCGCTGGCGCGTCAGTTCAGCCCGCCCAGCAGGGCATAGTGGGTTTCCATGTATTCCTGAAGGCCTTCGCGGCTGCCTTCCCGACCAATGCCGCTGAATTTCACACCGCCAAAGGGTGTTTCGGCGGCAGCAAGCCCCGCATCGTTGAAGCCGGCCATGCCGTACTGCAATTTGTTGAACAGCCGCCAGATGCGCGGCATGTCGCGCGTGCAGACATATGAGGCCAGGCCGAATTCCGTATCATTGGCAAGGGAAATGGCTTCTTCCTCATCGTCAAAAGTCATGAGGGCAGCCACCGGGCCGAAGATCTCCTCGCGGAAAATACGCATCTGCGGGGTCAGGCCCAACAACAGGGTAGGTTCGTAAAAATTCCCGCCAAGGCTGTGCGGTTTGCCGCCGAACAGCAGTTGCGCGCCTTTTTCCACGGCGTCCTTGACCAGAGCATCAGTGTGGGCAACGGCATCGGCATTGATAAGCGGCCCCATGTCTGTCTCCGGCTTGAGGCCGTCGCCCACGCGCATGTCGCTTATGTGGTCGAGCAGATTGGTGGCGAAGGTCTCCACCACGCCGCTCTGCACCAGAAAACGGTTGGCGCAGATGCAGGTTTGCCCAGCATTGCGGAACTTGCAGGCCATGGCCATTGTCACGGCCTTGTCCATATCCGCATCGTCAAACACAATAAAGGGCGCGTTGCCGCCAAGCTCCATGGAAATGCGCTTGAGGGTAGGCCCGCACTGGGTTGCCAGTTGCAGCCCCACCGTAGTTGAGCCGGTAAAGCTGAGCTTGCGCACCAGCGGGTTGGCGGTGATCTCGTTGCCGATGCGCCGCGCGCTGCCCGTAACAACGTTGAAAACCCCGGCGGGGATGCCCACCCGCACGGCCAGTTCCGCCATTGCCAGCGCGCTGTAAGGCGTGGCGCTGGCGGGTTTGACCACCATGGTGCAGCCCGCCGCCAGCGCAGGGGCCACCTTGCGCGGGATCATGGACATGGGGAAGTTCCACGGCGTGATGGCCGCCGCCACGCCTACAGGGGCATGACGGGTGAGGGCCTGCACCCCGTGACGGTATACGGGCGTGACCTCGCCGCTGAAGCGGCGGGCTTCTTCCGCAAACCAGGGAAAGTACGATGCACCCTGAAGGATCTCTGCTCTGGCCTCGGCCAGAGGCTTGCCTTCTTCAAGGGTGAGCAGACGTGCCAGGTCTTCAATGTTCTCGGCAATGGCGCGTTCCCAGGCGTGGAGCAGAGCGCCCCGTTCCAGGGGCGTTCTTGCGCTCCAGACAGCAAAGGCCGCCTGCGCGGCCTCAATGGCCTCGCGGGTTTCGGCCTCGCCGCAGTTGGGCACGGTGCCCAACTGCTTGCCGTTGGCAGGATTAATGACTTCAATAACGCTTTTGTCGGCCGCATCGCGCCAGTGCCCATTGATGAGGCACTGGCTGCGGAACAGCTCCTGATCGTGCAGAATGCGGTACATAAAACCCCCTGTAATGATCCCCGCAGGGCATCAGAACAGCTGCATGCCGTCTATCCAGTGGTGCTTGACCCTGCCGCGCAGGGCCTGACCCAGAAATGGCGTATTGCAGCTTTTGGAGTAGAGGTTTTCCGGCCCGGGAACCCATGTTTCGTCCGGGTCAAGCAGGAAGAAATCTGCTGGATCGCCGGGGGTAAAGCCGTTGCAGGGCAGGTTGAAAATTTCTGCCGGGCGGCGGCTCCACAGCCGGTGCACATCGGCCTCTGTCAGCACGCCTTCGGCCACCAGCCCCCAGGTGAGGCTGACAGCCAGATCAAGCCCGGTAAAGCCGCACATGGCATCGTCCAGTGTGCCTTCTTTTTCGTGGGCGGCGTGGGGGGCGTGGTCTGTGGCGAGTATGTCGATGGTGCCGTTTTTCACGGCGCGGCGCAAGGCCTCGCGGTCTGCGGCGGTGCGCAGGGGGGGGCTGACCTTGGCCTGGGTGTTGTAGCCCTCAAGGGCGGTTTCATCCAGCAGCAGATAGTGAGGGCAGGTTTCGGCAGTCACCTTGACGCCGCGCGCCTTGCCCCAGGCGATGCAGTCAACGGTCAGCGCTGCGGAAACATGGGCGATATGCACGGGTACGCCGAGGTATTCGGCCAGCATGATGTCGCGCATGGCCTGATTGGCCTCGCCAGCGGCGGGCTGTCCTTTGACGCCCAGCAGGCCGCTGGTCACGCCTTCGTGCATGCGCCAGCCCTTAGCCAGATGCGGGTCTTCGCAGTGGTCTATGAGCACCAGATCGAGGTCCGCGCCGTATTCCATGATGCGCCGCACAAGCTCCGCGTTTTCCAGCGGGCGGCCATCGTTGGAAATAGCCACGCAGCCCGCTTCCTTGAGTTCCGCGAGGGGGGCCATTTCCTCGCCCTTGAGGCCCACGGTGGCGGCGGCAATGGGGTGGAGGCGCGGGCCATTGGGGTGGCTTTTGCGGGCGCTGTCGAGCATGGCGCGCGTAATGCTGGCCGTGTCGTTGACGGGCTTGGTGTTGGCCATGCACATCACCGCGCCAAAGCCGCCACGCGCTGCGGCCTCGAGGCCGGAGGCGATGTCTTCCTTGTATTCAAAGCCCGGTTCGCGCAGGTGAACGTGGGCGTCGATGCAACTGGGCATGAGCACGAGGCCTTTGGCGTCAAAAACTTCGCGGCTGTCGTAGGTATGGTGGTCTGCCGGGGTCATGGTGACAATCTTGCCATGCCGCACCAGCAGGTCTACCGGGGCTTCAAGGTGGCGTGCGTTCTTTATCAAGAGGCTCATGCGCGTACTCCATCGTTGCGCGTGGCCAGCAGATAGAGCACTGCCATGCGCGTGGCGACGCCTGCGGCCACCTGATTCAGCACCAGGCTCGCGGGGGCGTCTGCTATGTCATTGGAAATTTCAAGCCCACGGTTCATGGGGCCGGGATGCAAAACCTTGGCCTCGGGCGCGGCAAGGGCCAGCTGGCTGGAGCCAAGGCAGAAACGTCGGGAATATTCCGCAAGGTCGGGCAACAGGCCCGCCTGCTGGCGTTCAAGTTGCAGGCGCAAACACATGACGGCGTCCACATCGCGCACGGCTTTGTCCAGCTCCGTATAGATTTCCACGGGCCAGTGATCCACCCCGGCGGGCAGCAGGGTGCGCGGGGCGCACAGACGCACCTTGACGCCCAGCATGGTGAGCAGGTGCATGTTTGAACGGGCCACGCGGCTGTGGGCAATATCGCCCAGAATCAGCAGGGTGCGCCCGGCAAAACGGTTTTGCCACGCCTGCCGCAGGCTGTAGCAGTCGAGCAGGGCTTGGGTGGGGTGGGCATGCCAGCCATCGCCGCCGTTGACGATGCCGCAGGGCAGCAGCTCTGCAAGAAAGCGCGCCGCGCCGCTGCTTGGGTGGCGGATGACAATGACATCCGGCCCCATGGCCTGAAGGGTGAGGCCCGTATCCTTGAGGCTTTCGCCCTTGTTCAGGCTTGAGCCTGATTTTGCAAGGGAATAGGTGTCGGCGGAAAGGCGTTTGCCCGCCACGTCAAAGGACGTCTTGGTGCGGGTGCTGTTTTCCACGAAAAACAGCACAACGGTCTTGCCCTTGAGGGTCGGCACCTTCTTGACCGGACGGCTGTTGATTTCCTGAAAGCTGGCGGCCAGGTCCAGCAGGTGCATGGTGTCTTCCGCGCTCAGTTGGGTGACGTCCAGCAGGTCTTTGTGGGGCCAGTGGTAGCGATTGTCGGTATTCATGACGTTGCGTGGTAAAAAGGTCAAAAAAAATCCCCGTTGCTATACAACGGGGGAATACGAAAAACGCCTGCAAATGCGAAAAAAATCAGGAAGGCCGGGGGCGCTGTGCTTGCCCTGCCATAGGAAATTGCGCAAACGGGCGTTGGTCTTCATAAGTAGCAAATGTAGGCGCGCTTGGGCGCTTTGTAAAGCAAAAAGTCGGTTGACGCTTGCAGGGGCATTGTCTAGTTGTAGGGCGTACCGCGCACCGATGCAGACGTTTTGCGGCGCGGCTGTAAGTATCTTCAGCGAGGAGAACCACATGCTTGTGTCTCTTGTGGCCTACGTCTTGTGCGGGGCTGTGGCCGGTGTTCTGGCCGGGCTTCTGGGTGTTGGCGGCGGTATTGTTCTGGTGCCCCTGATGGTTGCCATTTTCCCCACCGTGGGAGTTCCCGCCCAGTATGTGCAGCAGATGGCGCTCGGCACATCGCTTGCCAGCATCATGATCACTTCCATCTCCAGCGCGCGGGCGCATAATGCCCGTGGTGCCGTGCACTGGGATATTTTCAAGGCCATTACCCCCGGCATTCTTGTGGGCACGTTCTTCGGCGGCCTTATTGCCACCCATATGCCCACAATGTTCCTGAAGATATTTTTTATCTGCTTTATTCTCTTTGTGTCGGCGCAGATGCTCTCCAACTACCGGCCCCCGGCCAGCCGCGATCTGCCCGGCAAGATGGGAACCGCCGGCGTGGGCGGCGTCATAGGCCTTGTGTCGAGCTTTGTGGGTATCGGCGGCGGTACGCTTTCCGTGCCGTTCATGACTTTTTGCAACGTGCCGCTGCACCATGCTGTGGGCACCTCCGCCGCCATTGGTTTTCCCATTGCCGTGGCGGGTACGCTGGGCTTTATTGTGGGCGGCTGGGGCAGACCCGATCTGCCCGCCATGTCGCTTGGCTTTGTGAACCTGTGGGCGCTGCTGGGCATTGCCACAGCCAGCTTTATGACCGCCCCACTTGGCGCAAAGCTTTCGCATGCATTGCCTGCCGATAAGCTCAAGAAAGGTTTTGCCTGTTTTTTGATCCTTGTGGCCTTGAAGATGATCTGGGGCCTGGTGTAACGTAGACCCATGAAGCTTCAGTCGTACAACAAGGCTCTGGCCGAATCGGTGGTCTGGAACCTGCTCTGGCTTACGCTGGGGTCGGTTCTTATGGCCATATGCATTCAGAGCGTGGCCGCGCCCCATGGCTTCCTTTCCGGGGGGGTCATGGGCGTGGGCCTGCTGGTCAATTACTGGACAGGCACGCTCACGCCGCTGGTCTGGTATTCCATGTTGTGCGTGCCTGTGTATGCTTTGGGCTGGTTTTGCGTGGGCAAACGATTTTTGCTCTACACGGCCTACGGTACCCTTTGCACCACATTGTTCAGTTTTTTCATAGCGTTCGAAATTCCTATTACCAACGAAGTGTACGCCACAGTGGTGGGCGGGGTGCTGCACGGCGCAGCCTGCGGCATCATGCTGCGCACCCTTGGCAGCAGCGGCGGTACGGATGTGGTTGCCGTGCTGCTCAAGGAACGCTGGAACGTGCCCATCGGGCAATTCAATTTTCTGTTCAACTCCCTGCTGTTTCTTACGGCGGCCTCGCACATGGCGCTGGATCTTATTGTTGCTTCCATGCTGATGATGTTCATTTCGGCCAGTACGCTGGAGTATGTGCTGGGCCTGTTCAACCGGCGCAAGCTCGTTATGATCATTTCTGACCACGGTGAAGAAATCAGCGAGGCCATCCTGGTGACAGAGCGCTTTGGCGCTACGCTTGTGCGCGGCAAGGGGGCCTACTCCGGCTCGGACCGCGAAATTCTGCTCACCGTCACCAACAATGTGGCGCTCAAGCGGCTGGAGAATCTGGTGTTCAGCATTGACCCGCGCGCCCTGTTCATTGTGGAAAACACATTCTATGTGTCCGGTGGGCAGTTTGCCCGCAGAAGCCGTTGACGGCGGAGGCCCCATGAACCCGGAAAACACGGAATCTCCTGAATCTGACGAGCCGTCGGAGGCCTTGCTGGCCATCAGGGCCAAAAGCATTCTGACCCTTGGCGGCGAAGGCCCTGCGCGGGCCGCCCGCCTCTTTGCCCCGTTGAAAAAGATCGACAACGGCGTGCTGCTGGTGCGCGACGGGCTGGTGGAGGATGTTTTGCCGTGGTCGCAGGCCAAACTACCCGCAGGTACGCTGGTGCGCGATGTGGGCGCGGTCTGCCTCGCCCCTGCCTGCGTCAACGCGCACACGCATCTGGAACTTTCGCATCTGGCGGAGAAAACGCGCTGGGGGCGCGGCTTCACCGCCTGGCTGCAAAGCCTCATTCCCCTTCTTGGCGCGGCCCCGCAGGCGGATGCCGTGGAAAGCGCCTGCGCCGCACTGGCCCTGTACGGCACGCTGTATGTGGGCAACATCACTGGCTCCCTGCCCGGCGGCACGGTTCTGGCTGATGCGGCCTGCAATGAGGCGGGGCTGACCGCAAGCCATTTTTGCGAATGGTTTGGCTTTGGCGCGCCCTTTGCCGATGGTGAACGCCCGTGGCCGCCGCGTTGCCGCCAGGCTCTGGCTGATGATCCCTTTCTCATGGCCCGTTGCGCTCCCGGCGGGCATGCCCTGTATTCCACAGGGCCGGAAATCCTCAGCGCCGCGCGGCAGGACTGCTCCCGCATGGGGCGCGTGTTTTCCTTCCACCTTGCGGAATCGCCCGAAGAAACCCAATTGCTCACATCGGGCAGCGGGCCTTTGCGCGACCTGTACGCCGGGGTTGTGCTGCCGCCAGACTGGTCTGCGCCCGGTTTGCGCCCGCTGGCCTATGCGGTAAAGCTGGGCCTGCTCGGCCCCGGTACTCTGGCCGTACACGGCGTGCAGCTTGACGCGCAGGAAGTGGAAGTGCTGGCAGCCAGCGGCGCGGCCCTGTGCCTGTGCCCGCGCTCGAACCGCAATCTTGGAGTTGGGGTGCCACCCGTACGCGAGCTTATGGAAAGCGGCGCGCTGCTGTGCCTTGGCACGGACGGGCTGACCTCCAACCGCGATCTGGACGTGCGCAAGGAGGCGGTGTGGCTGCGCGAAACAATGGACGTGCCGCCGGAAGCCCTGGTGCGGATGCTGACGGTTAATGGCGCTGCCGCCCTGAATCTGCTGGGCTGCGGGGCAGGGCGGCTGGAAAAGGGCGGGCCTGCGGATTTTTGTGTACTGCCAGAAAACCTGACCTACTAGCTGGTCACGAACCCGCAGTGTCCGTAAAGGATCGCTAACAGCTTTCAATCCCCTGAAGGAAGCTGCAAATACCTTGAAATTGTTCTGGATTACCTGTCTTTATGTTTGGCGCATAAAGTCCTTGTCAGGGTAATTTGTTGCTGGCAGTATTCGCCCAGCAGACTGACGCCGTTACGGCATGTATCGCCAGCCTGCCGGGTGCGCCGCCAGGGGGTATTAGCGGCTTATCCGGGTTTGGGGATGCCGACCGCGTTATTACTGCAAGCGGCTTGCCGCTTTTTCTTAACCTGCGCCAAGAAGGACAACATGACCGAGGAAGTTTTGGATTGGAAGGAAGCCATTGCCAGGGTGCTCAACAAGCGCGACATGTACGTCAAGCTGCTTGCCAAGTTTATTGAAACGGAGCGCGACACCCCGTCAAAGGTGGCTCAGGCCCTGAAGAGCGGCAACATGGAAGAAGCCCGCAACCTTGTGCACAGCACCAAGGGAGCAGCCGCCAACCTGGGGGCCAAGGCGCTGGCCGCCGCTGCGCTTGAGCTTGAGATGGCCGTAAAGGCCGGGGCGGATACCGACCGCGCCATGA
Source organism: Desulfovibrio desulfopostgatei (assembly GCF_053570645.1). Taxonomy (NCBI): domain Bacteria; kingdom Pseudomonadati; phylum Thermodesulfobacteriota; class Desulfovibrionia; order Desulfovibrionales; family Desulfovibrionaceae; genus Desulfovibrio; species Desulfovibrio desulfopostgatei. Next base: position 617,410 of record NZ_JBRBQS010000002.1, read on the forward strand.
GCCATTTTTCTGCCGCGCACATGGACACGCTTGTGACCATGCACGCCTTTATGACGCAGTAGGCTGACTTTGCTGAAAAAGTTGAGCCCCTCCGCTGGGATGTCCGGCAGAGGGGCTTTTTTTATGGGCGGCAGGCAAACGCGGGTCTGTTTCTGGCCGGTGATCCCTGCAATATTTTGAAGTAATAAGAGCGGGGCAGGCTGGATGCCCTTATGCAAAAAGCCCCATCCCCGCAAAATATTTAAATGCCAGTCTGCCCACAGGCCTAGGGGCAGAAGCATTCGTGCGTTTCGTCCATGAACTGTTCAAGTTTTGCCACAGCCTTGCGAAGTTCGCTCTCAACCTGTTGGTGTTTCTCCGGCGTGTCGCGGAAGGCGGGCAGGGAGACGCTCATGGCGCAGTCCACGCGCCCGGCAAAGGTAACGGGCACTGCATAGCAATGTAGCTGCGGGTTGATTTCGCCAATATCTCTGGCAATGGCCCCCTGACGTACCTTTTGCAGCTCTTCCAGAAAGGCGTCCATGTCAAAAGGCTCGGTGCAGAGCTCCCCGGCAAAAAGGGCGACCACTTCCTCCCTTTTGCACTGGCTGAGCAGCGCCTTGCCGAGAGCCGTTTTGCGGGCTGGCATGCGCGACCCCACGCGGGAAATGATCTGGATAGGCTCGCGCGAATCCACCTTGGCTATGTAGAGCACTTCGGTATGAGAGAGAATGCCCAGCTGGCAGATTTCGGCGCAGGCGTCCACCACCTGCCGCATGCAGGCCTGCGCCTGCGCCATCAGGGGATCCTGCGTGCGGAATCCCTCTGAAAACAGGTACAGGCCCCGGCCCAGTTCATACCGGCCAGAGAGTTTGTCTCTGCGAACAAAATCATGCTGTTGCAGGGTCTCAAGAATGGGCGAAATAGTGCCCTTGCTGCTGCCGATGCACTGGGCAAGCTGGGTAAGCGTGAGGCCGTGTTCTGTATCAGCCAGAGCTTCAAGGAGTGAAATGACCCGCTGGGTCGGCATGTGGACGGTCGGTTTTTGTTGATCTTGCATGCCCATTGTTTTGCACGGAAAAACAATTTTTTTCAAGAAAAGGTCCGGGGGATGCTTGACGCAGATTGTTTGTCCGTATAGTTTGTATTTACGTATTGAGTTCGTATATGCAAACAACGGGATGCAATCCTGAAAAGAGGGTGATCAAATGGGAACAACGGGTGCTCTGATTATTCTTGGTGTGACAATCGTCGGCATCGTGGTGCTGTGCGTGCGTTACAGGGTTCATGCATTTTTGGCGCTTATAGCTGCCTGCGCATTTTTGGGGATTGCCAGCGGCATGCCTCTGGGGGCCATTGGTTCGTCCATTGAAAAAGGTATGGGCAATACCTTGGGCTTTCTGGCTCCCATCCTCGCGCTGGGCGCGTTCATGGGCAAGATGCTCGAAGTTTCGGGCGGCGCGCAGCGGCTCGCCAAATCGCTCATTGGCGTTTTTGGTCAGACCAAGGCCTACTGGGCCATGCTCATCATTGGCTACATTTGCGGCATCCCCGTGTTTGCCCAGGTGGGGATGGTGCTGTTGATGCCCCTGGCCTTCTCCATTTCCAAGGAATCCAAGCTTTCCATCCTGCTGGTGGCTCTTTCTCTCTACACTGGCCTGCTGGTTGTGCACTGCGTTGTGCCGCCGCATCCCGCAGCCATGGCCATTGCCAAGGAACTGAACGCCGATGTGGGCAAGGTGATCCTTTACGGCCTCGTTCTGGTGGTGCCCGGCGCCATCATCGGCGGCCCCATTTTTGCCAAGTACATTAGCAAAAACATCATTGTGCCGCTGCCTGAAGGGGCCGTTACCACCGTTATCAGCAAGGATGGCCGCGACCTGCCCAACTTTGGCGGAACCCTGCTGCTGACACTGCTGCCGCTGATCCTCATGATCGGCAAGACCGTGGTGGAATTTTCCTCCAGCAAGGATGCGCCCTACATGCCCCTGGTGGAATTTTTGGGCCATCCTGTGATCGCCCTGTTCGTTTCCGCCGTGGCCTCCCTGATCTTTCTTGGCGTGAAGCGGGGCTTCAGCTCCATTGAGCTGAGCGGCTTCTGCGACAAATCCCTCCTGCCCATGGTTTCCATTTTGCTGGTCATTGGTGCTGCTGGCAGCTTCAACAAGGTCATCATGGATTCCGGCATGGGCAATGTTCTTAAGGACGTGCTGGTCACGCTCAACATGCACCCGGTCATCATGGCCTGGCTGATTGCTTCCATCATGCGTTTTGCGCTGGGCAGCGCCACCGTCGCCATGATGACGGCTGCTGGCTTTATCAGCCCTGTGCTGGCCGTGCATCCTGTTGACCCTGCGCTCATGTGCATTTCCATCGGCGCTGGGGCCATCGGCTGGTCGCACGTTACGGACTCCGGCTTCTGGTTTTTCCGCGAATTTTTGAACATGTCGGTCAAAGACATGTACCTGTCCTTCACCTTGTCTGGCTGCATTGTGTCGATCATCACGGCGATATTCTGCTACCTGGCATCGTTTGTTATCTAACCGAGCTATACGGAGATTATGATGAAATATATAACGCCCACACTTACCGCGCTGAAGAGCAAAACAGAAATCGACGTGCAGTCGTGCCTCAAGCACTACGATTTTCTTATCAATGCCGGTATTGACGGTGTGGCCATATTTGGCAGTTCCGGTGAGTTTCCGCATCTTTCTGTTGAAGAACGCAAGAACCTGATTTCTGCGGCCATCAAGCACATCGACCGCCGCATGCAGGTGCTGATCGGCACTGGCGACATGCGGGTTGAGGAATGCGTTGCCTTGTCCAACTTTGCCTTTGAGCAGGGCGCGGACGGCGTGATGGTGGTGGGGCCGTGGTATTTTGCCCTCACGGATGCGGACGTGATGAGCTACTTCGGCGCGGTGGCGGAGCAGGTGCGCGGCAAGGTGTACATCTACAACTATCCCGACCGCACCGGATACACCATTTCGCCCAGCGTGGTGCTTGAACTCGCCCGCCGTTATCCCAATATTGTGGGCATCAAGGACACCATTCCCGACATGGCCCACACTGTGGAGCTTATCCAGACCGTCAAGGGCAACATCCCCTCCTTTGAAGTGTTGAGCGGCTTTGACCATAACTTTGCGTCAAACGTTCTGGCTGGCGGCGATGGCTGCATTGCGGCTGTTTCCAACGTGCGCCCCGACCTGTGCGTGGCCTGGCGCGATGCCATGAAGGCCCGTGATTTTGACGGCACCATGAAGTATCAGCAGCTGTTCAACCGCATTGTGGGCGTGTACGGATTCTCTTCGCCTTTTATGGCGGCCATGAAGGGCCTGCTTGTGGATGCGGGCATTTTTGCCTCAGCCACGGTTGCGTCCCCCTATCAGGAGGCAACCTCTGCCCAGATGTTTGCCGTGCGGGAATTCATGCGCGGCTTTTAGGGCATTTCAAGCGTGAAATGCCCCAGATGGAGCAATCGGCGTTGGTTACGCTGACGCCGTCACGGTTTCAGGGCCTTGTAAGGATGCAAAGGGCGGCCTCCCTCTGGCCGCCCGCTGAAACCGGCAACTTCTCAACAAAGAGAGTATGCTATGTCCATTGCAGATATTTACGCCAATCCGCAGAATGATGTGTATAATGTAAAGACCCACGCTTCCGGCCCCAAGGGTTCGCTGCCGCTCACTGGCGACATGCTTCGCGAACTGCCCTGCGGCGATATTTTCGGCATGACGCTGGATGCTGGCATGGGCTGGAAGCCTGAAGATATTCTTGGCCCCAACGTGTTGATCATCAGCACCCTTGGCGGCAAGCGCAACGATGACGGCACCCCCGACGCCCTGGGCCTGCACGTGGGGCACTGGGAACTGGGCTTGCAGATTTCCGCCGCCAGCAAGGAGATCAAACAGCAGAAGGGCGTTCCTTTTGCCTCGTATGTGACCGACCCCTGCGACGGACGCACCCAGGGCACCACAGGCATGTACGACTCCCTTCCCTTCCGCAACGATGCGGCCATGGTCTTCCGCAGGCAGATCCGTTCCCTGCCCACAGTTGGCGCTGTTATCGGCGTTGCCAGCTGCGACAAGGGCCTGCCCGCAACCATGATGGCTCTGGCCTCCATGCATGATCTGCCCTGCGTGATGGTGCTTGGCGGCTCGACCCTGCCCCCCACCGACGGCGAAGACCTCGGCAAGGTGCAGACCATCGGCGCGCGTTATTCCAACAACGAACTGAGCCTTGAGGACGCAGCCCGCCTTGGCTGCCGCGCCTGCGGTTCCGCTGGTGGCGGCTGCCAGTTCCTTGGCACTGCCGGAACCTCGCAGGTTGTGGCCGAAGGCCTTGGTCTGGCCCTGCCGCACACGGCCCTTGCCCCCTCTGGCGAACCCGTGTGGGTGGAAGTGGGCCGCCAGTCGGCCAAGGCTGTGATGGGCCTGCTGAAAAAAGGCATCACCATCAAGGATATCATCACCGACAAGGCCATTGAAAACGCCATGATGGTGCATGCGGCCTTTGGCGGTTCCACCAACCTGCTGCTGCATCTGCCCGCCATTGCTCATGCGGGCGGTTGCCATCGCCCCACGGTGGAAGACTGGGCGCGTGTGAACAGCATGGCCCCCCGTCTGGTCAGCGTGCTGCCCAACGGCCCGGTGTATCATCCCACTGTCCGCGCCTTTATGGCTGGCGGCGTGCCGGAAGTCATGCTGCACCTGCGCGACCTCGGCCTGCTGCATCTGGATGCTCTCACTGTTACCGGTCACACCGTGGGCGAAAACCTTGAATGGTGGGAAAAGAGCGAACGCCGTGCCCATTTCCGCCGTATGCTCAAGGAGCTGGACAACGTGGAGCCGGACGATGTGATCATGTCTCCCGCCCGCGCCAAAGAACGCGGCCTGACCTCCACCATTACCTTCCCTGTGGGCAACATTGCGCCCGAGGGTTCGGTCATCAAGTCCACGGCCATTGACCCCACGGTCATCGATGCTGACGGCGTTTACCGCCACACGGCGGCCATCAAGGTTTTCACCGCCGAGCCTGACGCCATCAAGGCCATCAAGGCCGGAAAGATCGAAAAGGGCGACATGCTGGTGGTTATCGGCGGCGGCCCCTGCGGCACCGGTATGGAAGAAACCTATCAGCTCACCTCGGCGCTCAAGCATCTGTCGTATGGCAAATATGTGTGCCTGCTGACGGACGCGCGCTTCTCCGGCGTTTCCACCGGCGCCTGCGTGGGTCATATCGGGCCGGAAGCACTGGTGGGCGGCCCTGTTTCCAAGCTGCGCGACGGCGATATTGTGGAAATGGTCGTGGACTGCAACAAGCTGGAAGGCCGCGTCAACTTTATCGGCACTGACCCGCAGCATCCCCTCACGCCGGAAGAAGGTGCCAAGGTACTTGCCGGGCGTGAAACCCACCCCGGCCTCAAGCCCGCGCCCGCCCTGCCTGACGACACCCGCCTGTGGGCGGCCTTGCAGGCCGTGAGCGGCGGCACCTGGGGCGGCAGCGTGTATGACGTGGACAAGATTGTCACAGTGCTCGAGGCTGGTAAAAAAGCCCTGGGCATGTAACAGCCCCATAGACTGATAGTGCAATAAAAAGGGCCGTCCCGTAAGTGGGGCGGCCCTTTGACATAGACAAATGAAAAACGGTTATGCGCCAGACGCCTCAAGCACAAAGCGGCGCACGTTGCGCATTTCTTCGCACAGGGCAGGGTAATCAAATCGGGTAAAGCGTCCGTCCTGATACAGCACCTCGCCGCCCACCATGGTCATGCGGGTTTCCATGCCCGTGGCCGCGTACACAAGGTGCGACACTTCATTATACATGGGTTGCAGGTTCGGTTCGCTGAGGTCGAGGGCCACGCAGTCGGCTGCCTTGCCGGGGGCCAGCGAGCCTATACGTTCATCGTGCATGGCCGCCGCGCCGCCGAGGGTCGCCATATCCAGCACTTGCGCCGCAGGCAGCAGGGTGGGATCAAGCCCTGTGAGCTTGTGCAGCAGGGCGGAGCGGCCCATCTCTGAAAACATGTTCAGTCTGTTGTTGCTGGCAGCGCCATCCGTGCCAAGGCCCACATGCATGCCGCGCGCCAGCATGGCCGCCACCGGGGCGGCGCCCGAGGCCAGCTTCATGTTGGACGATGGATTGTGGGCCACCACGGCCTTTTGTCGGGCCAGCAGGTCAAGCTCCGCCGAGGTCACATCAACCACATGGGCAAGGGTGCAGGGCACGTCGAGCAGGCCGAGGCCGCGGCAGTATTCCGTTGGCCTTTTGCCTTGGGCAGACAGGCATATCTGCGTTTCTGACGGGGTTTCCGCCAGATGAATGTGCAGGGGCAGGGCAAGCTCCTGCGCGAGGTCGCGGCAGGCTGTCAGAATCTCCGGCGTGGTGGTGTAGACGCTGTGCGGGTTCACGGCTACGCGCAGGCGGTCGTGATTGCGATATTTTTCCGCCAGTGCGCGGGTGGCGTCAAGCGCAGCCTCCGGCCCCGGAAAAGCCGCAGAAGGAAAGGCAAAAACAGCCTCGCCGCCCAGACAGCGCAGGCCTGCCGTGTCGGCGGCTTCAAAGACCGACTCTTCAAAAAGATACATGTCCACGCAGGCGGTGGTGCCCGTGCGCAGCATTTCCGCATAGCCAAGCAGGCTGCCGAGGCGCACCATCTCCGGCGTCAGCTTTTGCTCCACGGGAAAAATACTCTGGTTCAGCCAGTCCATGAGCGGCATGTCGTCGGCAAGGCCGCGCAGAAAGGTCATGGCTGCATGGGTGTGGGCGTTGACGAGGCCCGGCAGAACGAGCATGTTTTCGAGGTGCAGGGTGTTGCCGGACTGCCAGTTCTGAATAATTTCGGCGGTGGGGCCGACTGCGGCAACCAGCCCCTTGTCGATGGCCAGAGAGGCCTTTTCTATAACGCGGCGCTGCTCGTCCTGAGTGACGATGCAGGCGGCATGGAGCAATGTGTCGCAGTGGCGCATGCGTTTCTCCGCAGACAGGTTGGTGTGATATTTCCATTAATGACGCGAGATTTCAGGTGTAGCGCCCTGGCTCGCGCTTGGCAAGAGTTCTTGCCGTACCGGGTGGAATGGCGTGAGTAGCATGCGTTGTCTGATCTTGCACGGCCTCGCGGGGAGCCCCTTTGAGGTTCGGCCTGTGGCCGATGCCCTTGAAGCTGCGGGCCATGTTGCCGTGTGCCCGGTGCTTCCGGGGCATGCCGCTTCGGAAGAGGAATATCTGGCAAGCTCTTACGCGCAGTGGCTTGACTGCGCCCGCGCAGCCTACCTTGACCAGTGCTCGGGCGGCCCCGCACTGCTGGCTGGTTATTCACTGGGCGGGCTTCTGGCGCTGGACATTGCCGCAGAGGCCGCCGAGGGGCGGCTTCCGGCCCCGGCGGGTCTGCTCCTGCTGGCAACGCCGCTTTTCTTGTGGCGCTTGCATCCCCTTTTTCTTGCCGACTGGCGTATGCCCCTGCTGCCCCTGTGGAGCCGCTTGCAGCCCGTGCGGCGGGTGCCGTCACGGTCTGCGGCAAGCAGGGCCGTTGCCCCCTGGCAAGGGCACGAAACCCTGTGTTCATACAGCCACTTACAGCAATTGATGCAGGCGCAAAAAAGGGTGCGGGGCACTCTTGGCAAGATATGTGCGCCGCTGTGCGCCGTGCAGCTATATAGTGATGGCGTATGCCCGCCTTTCAATTCCAGTTTTCTGCTTGAACAGTGCGGCGCGGCTGATGTGAGGCTGCATCTTTTGCGGGTAACAAGCCCGCACGGGGGGCATTTGCCAACAACGCACATGGAAAGCCGCGAGCGCGTGGCCGCCATTGCCGTGGCCTTTGCCAGCGAAGTGGCGGCGGGAAAGGCTTGCATGATTGCGCCGCAGCGTATATAGAAATTGGCTGGCATTGCCCGAAAATCGGGCGCGGGCAACGTTTTGCCCCTGCCGATGCCGGGCGGTACTTTTTTAATGCTATACCCACACCCTATGGAGGTGCGTTTTGTTTGAATCCTTAGCTTATGCCATGGGCACTCCCCAGGCCGGGGCGGCTCCCGCCAGCGGACAGGAAATGCTGATGCAGTTTCTGCCCCTCATCGTCATGTTCGTCATTTTCTGGTTCCTGCTTATCCGTCCCCAGCAGAAGCGGGCCAAGGTCCACAAGCAGATGCTGGCCGAACTCAAGCGCGGCGACCACGTTATGACCTCAAGCGGTCTGCTTGGCCGTATTCTTGAGATCGACGATGAACAGGTGCTTCTTGAGAGCGGCGAAGCCAAGCTGCGCGTTTCGCGCGGCTCCATCGGCGGCGTTATTCCTGCCAAGGGCGGCAAGGACACCAAGGAAGAAAAGTAGCAGGCCGCCTTGGCGGCTTGTGTCTGCCTCTGCCAGGCGGGCAAAGTGCATGGCCCATGAGCTGGACTGGCGGTTGCCGGATCGGCTCAAGGGCTTTTGCCTCTTGACGTGCCCGGATTTTCGGGTCTTCGGAGTTTCCGGCTTTGTCGGTAGCCCTGCGGCTGTCCCTCAAGGGATAGCCGCGTGGTTGCGGCAAAGCTTAATCTGTTGTGTGGAAGGTGAACGATGGGTCTGCTCTGGCGCTTGTCCATAGCCATCATGGTTTTTGTGTTGTCCCTTGTTTACGCGCTCCCCAGCGTTCCCTATCTGGGAACAGCTCTTGAGCGCGTTCTGCCGTCGAGCAAAATCAATCTCGGCCTTGACCTCAAGGGCGGCATCCATCTGACGCTTGGCGTTGACGTTGCCAAGGCCGTGAGCAATTCACTGGCCCTGACCGGGCAGGATTTGCGCCGCGTGGCCGAAGATGAAAAGATTGTTGTGCTGCGCCCCCGCGTGGTGGGTGGTACCGCTCTTGAATTTGTGCTGCCGCGCGCAGAAAATGAACCCAAGTTTCGTGATCTGCTGGCCCGCCAGTTTCCGCAGTTGAGCGTGGGCGAACCCCAGGCTGGAGAAGCAGGGCAGTTGCGCTACGTAGCCCACTTCACCCCGGCGGAAGTCAAGCGCATTGAAGACCTTTCGCTTGACCAGGCCCTGCGCACCATCCGCAACCGCATTGACCAGTTCGGCGTGGCCGAACCCGATATCCGCAAACAGTCCGACAATCGTATTCAGGTGCAGTTGCCGGGTATTTCTGACCCGCGCCGCGCTGTGCAGGTTATCGGGCAGACTGCTCACCTTGAGTTCCACCTGGTGCGCGAGGATGTTGACCCCGGCAAGGCCGTGCTGCCCCCCGGCGTGATCGCGCTGCCCATGCTGGAGAAGAATCCCGGCCAACAGCAGAAGGAAACCCTCATCGCTGTTGAAAAAGACGCCATGCTCACGGGCGAAGACGTGTCGGACGCCCGGCCCGCCTTTGACAACGTGAACCAGGCATATGTTACCCTGAATTTCAATGCCCGCGGCGCGCGCATCTTTGAGCGCGTCACCGGAGAAAATGTGGGCCGCCGCATGGCCATTGTGCTTGACGGCAAGGTGTATTCCGCGCCTTCCATCCGCGAGCGCATCGGTGGGGGCAGAGCCAGTATTTCTGGCAGCTTCTCCACTGCCGAAGCCCAAGATCTTGCCATTGTGCTGCGCGCAGGTTCGCTGCCCGCCCCTGTTTCTGTGCTTGAAGAACGCACGGTCGGCCCCTCGCTGGGTCAGGAATCCATCGACAGCGGTGTTCGCGCGGCGATGGTCGGCGCGGTGTGCGTTGTGGTGTTCATGGCGGTCTATTATGGCCTGAGCGGTCTTATTGCCGACGTTATGCTCTGCTTCACCATGCTTATTGTCATGGCGGGCATGGCTGCTTTTGGCGCTACCCTGACCCTTCCGGGCATTGCCGGTATTGTGTTGACCATCGGTATGGCGGTTGACGCCAACGTGCTCATTTACGAGCGCATACGCGAGGAAATAAGGCTGGGCCTCACGCCGCTTGCCGCAGTGCGCGCGGGCTTTGACCGCGCTGCCATTTCCATTACCGACTCGAACCTGACAACAATCATCGCTACCGTGATTCTGTACCAGTTCGGCACCGGCCCCATCAGGGGGTTTGCGGTGACGCTCTCTCTGGGCATCATCGCCTCCATGTTTACGGCCATCTTTGTATCGCGGGCCATTTTTGAGGAGTGGGCGCGGCACTGCGGCTCCAAGGGCATCAGCATATAGCGCGCCGGGAGGCAATTATGGGTTTCGCATTTATCAAGCACGACACCAATCTGGATTTCATTGGCAAACGCTATTGGGCGTATGGCATTTCAGTACTCCTGATTCTGGTCGGCCTCGCTTCCATGTTCATGGGGCAGGGCCTTAAAATGGGTATCGATTTTGCCGGCGGCGTGATCGCCCAGATTCAGTTTGAACATCCTGTCAAGGATGAGGCCCTCAAGAAAAGTCTGGATGTACCAGCCTTGCCCGGCATCAGCACCCAGAGGTTTGGCGATGGCGACAGGGATTATCTGCTGCGTTTTTCCCAGTCAGAAAATGCCAATGCCAGCCAGTTGCGCACGGCCCTGATAGATACGCTGGCAAGCGCTTTTCCTGACAACAAGGCTGAAATACAAAGACTTGAAGTTGTCGGCCCGAAGGTCGGTGCTGATTTGACCAATAAGGCTCTTGCCGCACTGTATTATTCAGTCTTGCTGATCGCGGTCTACATTTCTGGCCGTTTTGAGCAGCGCTGGATGGCGGGAGCCATAATGGCTGGCGCTCTTTGGGGCGGAATGTACCTTGCCGGGCTCACCGGGCTTGGCATGGGCTGGCTTGTATTGCTTTCGCTTGCAATTACGCTGGTTGTCTGCTTTTTCCTCAAGCTCAACTTTGCGCTTGGGGCAATCGTAGGTCTGCTGCACGACGTCAGCATCACGCTTGGGCTATTGTCCGTTATGGGGGTTGAAATTGACCTCAACGTCATGGCGGCCTTGCTGACTCTGGTGGGTTATTCGCTCAACGATACCATCATCGTGTATGACCGCCTGCGCGAAAATCTTCGCGCTGCGCCCCAGTTGACAATGTCTGCGCTCATCAATCGCAGCGTCAACCAGACGCTCTCCCGTACAATCCTGACAAGCGGCACCACGCTGCTGGCAACACTCTCACTCTTTGTGCTTGGCGGCGGCGTGATCCATGATTTTGCCCTGACCATGCTCATAGGCGTTTTTGTGGGTACTGCTTCATCTATTTACGTCTCTTCGGCCATTCTTTTGGCGCTGGGCGACTCTGAGTTTTATACCCAGCGCGCTCAGGAAGGTGCCAAATACGAGCGCCCCGGCGAACACGGCGTTGTGTAGCCTTTGTTGCAAAGCGCAGAGCTGCTTTGCCTGAAAGATCAGTGAAAATCCCCGGCTGCCTCGGCAACCGGGGATTTGTTTTTCAGTCATACGGTCTGTTGCTATCGCTCAGCTATGAAAAAAGGCATGCTGTGGGCATGCCTTTTTTACAAGTCAGCCGATAAGGCAAACAGACGCATAAGGTTCAGGCATCATGAATTTCCTGCTTGATGACGGCCTCGGCCTTGATACGGTCAAGCAGTTCTGCAAAAGTGGCTTTAACGTGCTCGCGTATGTCGCCCGCCACCACAAGAAAGAGCAGGTCGTCACCGGGTTTGAGCAGGCCTTCCTCGGCTTGGGCAACGATGGCAAAAATTCCCGGCTGTTTTTCCATCTCGCGGCAGATGGCGTCCATTTTTGCGGTGTCGTGGGAAACTTGCACGGCTGTAACCGAGGCATGATCCCCACGCGACCATGCACGCACAACACCGTTGTGCACCAGCATCATACCCACGTGGTCGGCGAAGCCGGGGCGGGCTTTGAGTTCCTGAAGAGTTTTGTTAATGTCCATAAAAACCGCCTTGGTTTTATTGGCTAGATCAACGCCGTTCATTTCAGGCTACAACATGGCAGCCTTTGTATAAAGGACTTTATTCATGGCGCATTTATCGCAGTTACTCTCACGCCTGCCGGGCAATATTGATGTGCGCATGAGCACCATGGGCCATGTGGTGTGGGTGAGCTGGCACGACAGGCTCGCCCCCGCCGTAGGCCAGACGCTGCTGAATTATGGCGGCATGCTGGTGGGAGAAGAAGCAGAGCAGTCAATCTGGTTCTTCTTTACTGACGACGTTTTCCTGGCTCTGGCCCGGCTGATGGTGTGGGGCAACTTTAACGAACTGCCCGTTGCTATTGAACTGTTCCCGGGCCGGTTGCAGTTCGGGCGCAAGCGCGAGGTCAACCTGCTGCTGGACGGAGCCTTGCAGGCGCAGCAGATTGTTGTGACCGATGCCCTTGAAATCTGGATACATCCCAAGAGCCGCGAGGGTAAAAAAGGACTACCCGGCATCACCTTTGAGCGCCGTTCCGGGCGGCAGGGCATGGCGGGTGTGGACTGGGCCTCCATGACGGTTGACGTGCGCATGCCCTATGCCTCCACTCAATCGTGGTTTGCCGTGCTGCACCCCTTGGGCAGCCCGCTCGACAAGGCCTATCAGGTCGGCTGGACGTCCATGTTCAAGCGGCTTGAAGCCCTGCTGCAAAAGCACAAGATCAAATCCATCGTGGACAATACGTTCATGATGATTGCCATAGACAATCTGCAAATGTTGCGCACCTTCATGCGCGACTATCTGCATAGCTTTGACAAAGAAAAAAACGAAGCTGCGGGCTACTGGCCATGCGTAAGCGTGGTTGCCGACCGCAACAACCTGAATTTCAATGCTGATCTACCCAAGAAAATAGGCTTGCAGTGGGATAATCTCATGCCGGATTTTCCCTACCTCAGCTATCGTAATGCCTATCTGCTGGGCGAGGGGTTTACTGTTCGCGATCTGCGCTTTACCGGCGAGCAGATGGCTATGGACAGCTGGTGCAACGTGATGCTGGACGAAAACAGCCTCAGCGGCAGATCTATTACGCTGCTGATGCCAAGCCGCCTTACATCGCCCAGCCCTTCTGGCACGGGTTGCGTCTATTGCGGTATTCACAGCCACGATTCTTCAGAATGCCCCACGCGTTTTGGGGCAGCCTCCAACAGCCAGGAAGTGTGGGAAAACCTCGGGCAGCTGGATCTTGAAGCTATCAATGAAGGGTTCCGCAGCATCGAAATGACGCTGACGGAAAAAGGGGTAGGCGGCTACGGGGCGGTGCTTGGCGGCGAAGACGATGCCGCTGTGGTGCTGCGCGCCGTGCTTGAAATCAATTCTGCCTGCCAGTTGCGCAACGTGCCGAGGCACTGGCTTTACCGCATGCGCGAGCCAGAGCCCAACGAGGCCGTGCCCGCCAAGGATGACAGCCCCGCCTGGGAGCTGCTGGACAAGCTCATAACCACATCTCCGTCTGAAATGTCGGAGATGGAAAAGAAGATAAGCCAGGCGATTTCGCGGCATCAGCGCGATCCGCGTTTGCACATGGTGCAGGCTTTTGCGCACATTGAGCGCAACGATTATCCCCGTGCGGAAACGGCTTTCCGCAATGCTGCTGTGCTTACGCCATCGCCCGCCCTGCAGGCCTGGACAGAATTTTTTCTTGCGCGTCTGGCGGAAGAACAGGGGCAGTTTTCCCAGGCCATTGAACAGTATTCACAAATTTGGCGCGTCATGCCCCAGTGGCGCGAGGTCAAGTACCGCGAAATCGTATGTCAGGTGAAAATGGGTTTTTGCGAGCCTGTGCTGGATCAGCTTACAGCGCTCATCCGCGAGGAACCCGCGTACTTCAACAGGATTCTTATAGATCCGGCCCTTGAGCGCGGCCGCCTGCTGATTCTTTCAGCCCTTTATGACCTGTGGACAGAGGCCAAAAAATGCGCAGATGCCGACCGGGTTCGCGTCAACGAGATCAGCGCCCGCATAAATGCCTGGTTTGCGCCGGAACACCCTGTTCAGTTGCAACTGGGTGAAAAGGTGCGTGAACTGGAAACCCTGGCCAACATCAACAACTACCTTGCCTACCTTAAGGTCGTGGCTGAGCGCCCCAACCTTGAAAGGGAAATGGAAGACTGCATAGCCCGCGAAGTTGAAGACCTTCGCAACCGGTACAAGTATTATCTTGATATTTTGCAGGAAATCCGGGATGAAGCCTCCTGGTTCCCCTTTCCAGCGGCTTTGCGGGAGTTCAGTCAGGAATTTAACGAGAGCGCGGGCATCATCAACCGGGCATTTTCGTGCAACTTCAAGGAGGCCGAGGCGTTCAAGCGCGCTCAGGGTGAAACTCCCCACCTTGCTGAATTGTTGCGCAGTCTGCGCAAGCGTCTGCAATTTTTGCGAATGGTACGCGATGGAACTCTTTTTGGCCTTACCCTGCTCAAAACGTTCATGTGGCTGGAAGCCTTGGGGCTGCTGCTGTGCTTCGTTGCCGTGCCGGTGGTCTATTTTTGGGGCGATACGCTGCGTCTGGGCTGGTTACGGGATATTCTTGGCTCCGAACCGTGGTCGATCCAGAAGATCCTGATTCTCATCGTGACAATGGTTTCTCTGGGGACTGCGGCCCTGCGTACGACACTTGTTTTTGATCGCAAACGTGAGCGCCTGCTTGAGGAAGCGCGGCAGCAGCGCGAGCAGGCGCAGCAAACACGGCTTGAGCGCGTTCGTCAGCAACGCAGGCTTGAGGCTGAGCGCGCCCAGAAAAGGAAGGATGCGGAGCAATCGGGGAAGAAGTAGCTAAACCTGAGCCAGCCACTTGCATAATTTATCGATAATTGTTATTAATAAATTAAGCACTCAAGGAGGAAGCCATGACATCCCTGAAGGATTTTTCTCTTTACAATATAGACTGGAACCTCAGCCCCGAACACGCAGTAACCATGTATCTGGAATGGGGAAATAACGACTGGCATTCAGAATACCCGCCGGTTCGCTCCAAGGAAGATGTGTCCCACTACTTTGTGGTGGACAGCTGGCAGGAGCCGCCAGTTATACGGCTTGTGAGGCGTAATTCTGAAAGGGCGGACGATCTGATCACCGTTCCTCTGCCTTCGGGCCTGATGGAAGATTACCGCAAGGTTCACGGTTCATGGCGGGGCATAAGCGAACCCACGCCCGAAGTGAAGTCCTGGCTCAAAAAGGAGCTTGGGCAGGATTGATGCCCGGCCCAGGGTGCCCCTGAAGTGCCCAACGATACAAAGAAATGTTAAAAGGCCCGCGCAAGCGGGCCTTTCTCGTGACATGGAAAAAGTCAAAGAGGCGGCGTTAGCGCGCTCCAAAGCCGGGGATGCGGTATCTGTCTTCAAGCCAACGCAACAGAAACGTTGCCAGGGTGACCATTGCCAGGTAGTAGGCCCCCACCGCGATAAAGACTTCGGTAAAGCGAAACGTATCAGAGGCAACAACCTTGCCTTCGCCCATGAGTTCAAGACACGTGACCAGATAGGCCAGTGAACTGTACTTGATAAGATAGATGATCTCATTGCCGCAGCCGGGCAGGGCGCGTCTGGCCGCCTGAGGAATAATGATCCACGAGACCGTCTGCCACTGGCTGAACCCAAGCGCCTGTGCGGCTCGCACCTGGCCCTGCCTGATGGAAAGCAGCGCTCCTCGCACGTATTCCGACTGGTAGGCGGCTGTACAGAGTGTAAAACTGGTCAGGGCCGCGCCAAACGGTGAAAAGAAAATGCCAAGCTTGGGCAGAGCGTAATAGATCATCATCAGTTGCACGGCCAGGGGTACACCGCGTATCAGCGAGGTATAACCGTTGCCGAGGCGGCGCAGCCAGCGCGGCCCAAAGGCGCGGGCGCAACCCAGGAGTACGCCGCCCACAAAGCCAAGGCTCCCGGCTGGAATAATGAGCGCAATCGAAACCAGCAGCCCACGGTTCAGGGCTGGCAGCAGTTCGTTGCTGAAAAAGGCCGCGTCCAGCACTTAGGCCCCCATCTCCAGCAGACGCTGGCAAAAATCGCGGGTACGCGTGTTTGACCCTTCGGCCAGCAGTACGGCGGGCGAGCCCTGTTCAATGAGTTTGCCGTGTTCCATGAAAATGATTTCGGTGGCAAGGGCACGGGCAAAATCCATCTGGTGCGTTGCCATGACCATGGTCATGCCGCCGCTGGCGAGATCGCGAATAACGGCAAGCACTTCGCCCACAAGTTCTGGGTCAAGGGCAGAGGTCGGCTCATCAAGCAGAATAACCTTGGGATCCATGGCGAGGGCGCGGGCCATGGCCACGCGCTGCTTCTGGCCGCCAGAGAGCTGCGCCGGATACAGGCTTGCGCGGCGGGCAAGGCCAACGCGGGCCAGCTCCTCCTGTGCGCGGGCGCGCGCATCGGCAGCAGACATGCCGCGCACCTTGCGCAGGGCTATGGCCACGTTTTCTTCGGCTGTAAGATGATCAAACAGGTTAAAATCCTGAAAGATCATGCCAACCTGGGCGCGAAAGGCGCACAGTGCGGCCTTGTCCGCGCGGTTGAGCAACTGGCCTTCAAGATAAATCTCGCCGGAATCCGGGGGGATAAGGCAGTTGATGCTTTGAAGAAACGTGCTTTTGCCCGCGCCGGAAGGCCCGATGAGCACCTTGAGTTCGCCCCGGTTCACCGTGAGACTGCAATTATCCAGAATGGGCTTGCCGCCCAACATCTTGGAAATGCCTTTGACCTGCAATACCGCTTGTTGATCCACGCTCATGCTTATCCCATACCCATGCCTTCCATGCCGATCCCTGAGGAATAGCCGGGTACATGGATTTTTTGTTCCAGAAGACGCAACAGTTTCAGCACCACCAGCGTCAGCACAAAATACAACACGCCCGCTGTGGCGTAGAGGGCCAGATGCTCGTGCGTTCTGGCTGCAACAAATGAGGTGCGGGCCATGATGTCTTGCGTGCCGAGCACAAAGCAGATGGCCGAATCTTTGAGGAGAATAGAAAATTCGTTGGCCCAGCCAGGGATGGAGAGCCGCATGGCCTGAGGCAAAATAATGGAGCAGATGCCTGTGCTTTCGCGCATGCCAAGGGCGCGCGCGGCATTGAGCTGCCCGTGGGGCAAGCTTTCGATAGCGCCCCTGAAAATCTGCGACTGGTAGGCCGTGCTGGTGCTGCCAAGAACGATACAGCAGATGAAAAAGGGATCAATGGAAATACCGATGCTGATGAACAGGCCGTAGCAGAGGAACAGCAGCACCAAAATGGGCACACCTCTGAAAAACCAAACATACAACGCCACCAGCCGCCGAAGCCATGGGCCGCCATAAACCTGGGCCACGGCCATGGGCACGCCAAGCAGCAGACCCATTGTCAGCGACAGGGTGACGTTGCCCACCGTAACCAGACTGCCGGACAGAATGGAGGGCAGGGCGTTGTATACCACAAGCAGTGAATTCATGTATGGAGGGTGCCTTTTCCGCACAAGCGCGAACCGTCCGGGTTGCAGGCGGTTCGCGCTTGACGTGTGGGCGCTTGCGCGTCCGTTATTTGCTCAGGTATTTCTGCTGCAGTTCTTTCCAGTAGGGGTCGGCCATAAGCTTCTTATAGCCTTCGTTCACCAGCTTCTGCAGTTCCTTGTCGTCTTTGCGCATGGCAACGCCGAAATTGTCGGGTTCGCCGTGGGTGCCGGCCTTCTTGACGGCGCGGCCATTTTCAATGGCGTTGTTGGCGGGCAGTTCGTCCATCAGGGCAGCCTGGATGCGACCATTGAGGAGGTCTTCAACCGCAAGGGGGGAAGATTCGTAAAAGCGCAGTTCAAAAGGATATTTCTTTTCTTCCTGCTCTTTTTTGATGTCGTTGGCTTCAGAGGTGCCGCGCTGCACGCCGAGCTGGATTTTTTTGCTCAGAATATCGGCAGGAGTCAGCTTGGAATCGGCGGGCACAACAAACACGCGCGAAACCGTCCAGTAGGGGTTGGAGAACTGCACAACCTTGGCGCGCTCAGGGGTGATGCTCATGCCGGAGTCAACCATGTCGATCTGCTTGGCGAGCAGGGCGGGGATGATGCCGTCCCATGCCATGGGCTTGTGAACCACTTCAAATCCCATGGTCTTGGCTATCCAGTTCATGGAATCCACGTCAAAACCAGCGGGCTTGCCAGTTTTTTCATCCATGTAGGCAAAGGGCGGATAGTCGGGGTCAATGCCGTTCACATAGGCCTTTTTGGCAAATGCGGGCACGGCGGCCAGCACGGCGGCCAGCAGGGCGCAGACGATAAGCTTCTTCATGTTCAATTTCCCCCTCGGAAAGGACAGAACGGACATGCGCCGACACTGCCGCCTGGGGCGGCTGGCGCGCATACCTGCGCGGTTGGGATTTATTACCAACGCCGCGCGGCCACTGCAAAACAAGGTCTTTCTGTAACAGAAGGAGGGCTGTGACGCAAGGGCGACAGCCCGCGTCACAGGGCCGCCGAGGCAGAGGCGGCCCGAAATGTACGAGCCGGTGTCGGCTTTGCCGACCCGAAGGCGAGGGCATTTCGTGAATAAGAGTAAGCCGCAAGGGCGACAGCCCGCGTCACAGGGCCGCCGGGGGCTGCCAGCATCGCAAGGGGGGATTATTGTGCTTTGTAAAGAAAGAGAATAACATTACATTGTTTGAGTATCTGTGTTTTCAGCAACAGCGCGGCTTGCCGTGCGCAAACGTGGTGCCGGTTCCATCGGCACAGCGCCGCTCCTCATGAAACAATATCCCCTCTGGGTCAGGGCGCTTCTGGCTTGCGGGCTTTCCCCGCAAAAAACCCTGCTTTGTCTTGCTGACCTTTTCACCATCCTCGGCACGGCCCTGGTGGTTTTTCTTGTGCGCGCCGCTTTTGGCAACGTGGATTTTGCACAGTACCGCGGGGCATTGCCCTTGTTGCTCATGGGGCCGGTAATGGCCGCCGGGCTTGGCCTTTATCAAAGCATAAGTCTGCCTCCGCACCGCGAACTCAAGGCCTTGTTCCAGCTCACAAGCCTCATGTACGGCATCATTCTGGCAGTGCTTTTCCTTTCAAAAGCAGGCGATACCTACTCCCGGATTGTCATTGCGGGCAGTTGGCTGGCTACTGTTTTTACCCTGCCGCTCATGCGCAGCTATTGCCGCCGCCTGTTTATGCGTCGCCGCTGGTGGGGCAGACCGCTGATAATTTTTGACAGCGGCAACGCCGGGCGTGACTTCTGGCGGTACCTCAAGCGTCGCCCAGAGCGCGGGTTGCACCCGGTCGCCATATATTCTTTGCCCACCAATGAGGACGACGTGCGCAAACTCTTTGCGGAAACGGCGCAGGCCAAGCCCAAGGCGATGGCCATGATTCTGCAAAAGGCGGATCAGGGGCAGAGCCTGGACTATATTACCGAAGCCAGCCGTTATTTTGAGCGCATTCTTGTGGTGCCTTCCTTCAACGATGGCTTCCGCGCGCACTGGCTGACCCCGCGCGACCTTGGCACTGCCGTGGGCTTGCAGGTGCGCCAAAACCTGCGCGACAAGCGCCGCCTGCGGGTCAAAAGATTTATGGATGTGCTGTTCTGCGCCCTTGGCGGTGTTGTGCTGCTGCCTCTTGGCTTGCTGCTGGCTCTGGCTATTCGCCTAGACAGCAAGGGCCCGGTATTTTATCGCCAGCGACGTATTGGCCACGGGGGGCGCGAGATACGGATTTTCAAGTTTCGCACCATGGTGGACAAGGCCGATATGGTGCTCAGGGAAGTGCTGGAGCACGATCCTGAATTGCGGGCGGAGTGGGAAAAAGACCACAAGCTCAAGCATGATCCGCGCATAACCCGCGTGGGCCGCATTTTGCGCAAGGTCAGCCTTGATGAACTGCCGCAACTGCTCAACGTGGTTATCGGCGATATGAGCCTTGTGGGGCCGCGCCCCATTGTGCAGAACGAAGTTCAAAAGTACGGCCCGGTGTATGAAGAATACTGCATGGTGCGGCCCGGCATTACCGGGTTGTGGCAGATTTCTGGCCGCAACAATACCACCTATGCCGAACGGGTGGC
The DNA here is from genome assembly GCF_053570645.1 of Desulfovibrio desulfopostgatei. Classification (NCBI taxonomy): domain Bacteria; kingdom Pseudomonadati; phylum Thermodesulfobacteriota; class Desulfovibrionia; order Desulfovibrionales; family Desulfovibrionaceae; genus Desulfovibrio; species Desulfovibrio desulfopostgatei. Next base: position 637,236 of record NZ_JBRBQS010000002.1, read on the forward strand.
CTTTGACCACTATTATATCAACAACTGGTCTGTCTGGATGGATTTGTGGATCCTGGCCAAAACGATTCCTGTGGTCATAACCGGGTATGGAGCATACTGATGGGAGAACGCGGCAACAGGCTTAACCGTTTGCTTGATCGTTATGCGGGCATACCCCTGGCGGCATGCAGCGCGGTTGCGCGCCTGGGCAAAAAATCTGTGCCCGCAGCGCCGCAGCGTGTGGGTTTTATCTGTCTGGGAGCCATTGGCGATCTGCTGCTGCTTTCAGCGCTGATCACCGCCCTGCGCGAGCGGTTGCCCAACGTGCATATTGCCCTGCTCGTGTCCCGCGCCAATGCCGCCACTGTCAGTCTGATCCCTGGTATTGACCAGTGCGCGTCTTTTGCGGTGACGGATGTTTCTGCCATGGTAGCATGGCTGCGCGAGCAACGTCTCGATGTGCTCATTGACAGCACGCAGTGGGCGCGGCTTGGGGCCATATTGAGCAATCTTTCCAACGCCCGAACCACAGTGGGCTTTGATACGGAAGGGCAGCACCGCGCCTTTGGCTATAGCTTCAAGGTGCCTCATCGCAATGACAGGCATGAGGTGGAAAATTTCATGGAGCTGGGCCGCGCCCTGTACCCGGATCTTCAGGGTGCGCCACGCCTGCTTTTGCCGCAGTCTCCGCCGGATGATCTGCCCGCTGAACTTTGCGGCAGGCTGGAACCAGCAGGCGACATAGGCGATGCCTTGCCGCAGAGGGTTTTTCTGCACATGTGGCCCTCAGGCTCCAATGCCTGGCTCAAGGAGTGGCCTGCCGACAGCTGGGATGCTCTGGCCAGACTGCTGGGCAGCAAGGGTTTTGAGGTCTACCTGACCGGTGGGCCAGCCGATGCCCCGCGTAATGACGCTTTTTTGCGGGCGCATCCCCAATGTCCTGCGATTTCGCTTGCGGGCAGAACATCGCTTGCAGGCCTTGCCTGGCTGTTCAGCCGCGCCACGGCTGTAGTCTCCGTAAACACGGGCACCATGCATCTGGCAGCGCTTGCGGGCGCACCCACAGTGGGGCTGCATGGGCCGACCAATCCCTTGCGCTGGGGGCCGGTGGGGCGTCATGTGCGCGCACTTTTGCCGCACAAGGGGCCATACGCCTACCTCAACCTGGGCTTTGAATACCCACGGCCTCACACTTCCTGTCTTGATTCGCTGCCGGTGGAAGATGTGGTGGATGCCCTGCACAGCCTTTCGCTTTTTTAGGGCAAATAGCAGTAAAAAATTCCGTCGTGCGGTCTGCTTGTGGGCAGATGGCCTTGCGCCGGAGGGCAGAAAAATGAAAGGGGAAGGGATTGTTAATCCCTTCCCCTTAAACATTGCGGCCAGCTTTTGTGGAACTAGCCCTTGGGCCTGTCGCCGATGGCGGCGGTAATCTGGGCCTCTGCGGCAAGCTTGCCGTCCACAAAGGCGCGGGCTTCCATTTTGCAGAGCTTGAGTTTCATGCGCAGATTGCTGCATTCAAGGTCAAGCCTGTCGCCGGGAACCACCTGGCGGCGAAATTTTACGCCATCAAGGCCGGTGAAGAGAAAGAGTTTGTCGTCCAGGCTGTCCATGCCGGAAACGGCCAGCAGGCCGCCTGTCTGGGCCAGAGCTTCCAGAATGAGCACGCCGGGCATGATGGGAGCACCGGGAAAATGCCCCTGAAAGAAAGGTTCGTTGAACGTAACATTTTTATAGGCCCGGATGTGCGAGCCTGCTACGCATTCCACAACCCTGTCCACCAGCAAAAAGGGGTAGCGGTGCGGCAGCAGGCGCAAAATGCGCTGTATGTCCATGCCCGTATTCTGGGGGGCGGTATCCTGCATGGGGGCCTCCTGATGAGTTGTTCTTATCCGCCTGTTGGCGGCATGAAAAAAGGCCTCTCGCCCCATCCGGGTTGAGAGGCCTGAGAATTAACGGCTGAGGGCTTTATTTTTTGCCGCTCTTGTCGTTGGCTTTTTCTTTGTAGATCTTGTTCACTTCGGCCAGCACGTCCTGGGTCAGATCCATGGACTGGTCGGCGTACAGCACGCCACCGGCGGTGACGTCCACCACAAAGTTGAAGCCTTTGGCGCGGGCAACTTCATAGGTGGCGCTGAAAACCAGGGTAACCATGTCCTGGCGAAGCTTCACTTCTTCCTGTTCAACCTTGCGCAGGAAGTTACGGGTCTTCTGATCCAGATCCTGCTTGGAGCGGATGAAGTCCAGCTTCTTTTCTTCGCTGGCCTTGGGGTTTTTCAGAGCATCGGCCTTTTTCTTCAGCGCTTCGCCCTGTTTTTCAAGTTCGTTACGTTCAGTGCCGAACTTGCTTTCCATTGTTGTTTTGGCGGCCTGGGCAGGGACGCTCTGCGTCGCCACGGTCTGCATGTCAACAACACCGATCTTGGCTGCGGGTACGGCGCCGCCGTCTGCAGCATAGACTTGCCCGGCAAGCAACAAGCCAACCGCAACAGCCGTCATCAAAACCTTGCGCATGAAAGTTCTCCTTCCCCAATGCTGATTTGTTATGTCGTCCTTGCGGAACTGGGATGACCCGCGCGCCGTAAGAGAAGATGCCACTGCTGTTTGCAACTGTTCAATACATTTGGCAAAACAGCTATAATTATCAGACGCGCCCAAAGGAACAGTCATTTGCTATGATACAGGCCGGGGACACGTAGTTGAAATTACTCGCCTCACATAGCACCAGCGCCTTCTTGCGTCAAGGAATTCTGGACCGTCCTGCGCTTAAGAAGCTTGTCCTTGTAAGCAAGAATGCCCTCGGCAAGCCCCTCGGCCAGGGTCATGCGGTATTTGGGCGTAAGAAGCCTTGCTGCTTCTTCCCTGTTGGTGCAGTAACCAATTTCCACAAGTACTGCGGGCATTTGTGCGCCGAGCAGAACAATAAACGGCGCAGATTTGATGCCATTATCCTTTGTATCATACTGTCGGCGCTTCAAACGGAACTGTGAAAGCCGCTGAATATCTTGCGCCAGATGGCGTGATTCGTCCACCCTTGCATTGAGCATGACATCGGCGAGCATCTTCTGCATATCGCCGAGCCGGTGGTCGCCATCAGCATTTTCAAGGGTGGCAAGGCGCGCCGCCTCAGGATTGCTGGCAATATCGAGGTAGTATGTTTCAAAGCCCTGCACCGAAGGATCATCATTGGCGTTGACGTGGATGGAAACAAACAGATCCGCTCCGGCGGCGTTGGCCATGGTGGTGCGTTCACGCAGCGAAATATGCTTGTCGGCAGTGCGGCTGTAAACGACTTCCAGGCCATTGGCCTCAAGCAGTCGGCCCAGGGTCAGGGCCACGTCAAGGGATACGATGCGTTCCAGCACTCCGTTGTGATTGGTGCCGGGGTCCCGCCCGCCGTGTCCGGCATCAATAAATACCGTGCGTACCGTCAGGCCGAGCTGGCGGGCCATATCGCGCACCAGGCGCGGCGAGGGCGGGGTTGCGGGCTGGGTGCCGCTGGCATCGGCCACTGTTGCCGAGTTTTCCACTGCGGGTTGCGCATCGGCAAATCCGGCTTTTGCATTGCTGACCGGCGGCAGCTGCGTGCTGCCGCCCGCCACCCGCAGGATAATGCGGCAGGGGTTGGTTTCTGTACGGGCATCAAAGCGGCGAGCATCCTGAAAATTGAACTGGAGCACGGTTTCGCCGCCCTTGCTGTCGCTGACGCTCATACCCTTGAAAAGGCTGCCCCGGATGTTCACACCCTTGCGAATATCCTTTTCCACAGAGGCATTTTCCAGAGCGACATGCAGGGATGCCTGCTCAGCCCTGTTTTTGCCTTTTGCGCTGCTTGTGTTCAACTTTGCCGTGTAACGGGCAGGGGCGCTCAGCTCAAGGACAATCTCCACGCTGTTCTTGCTCAGCGAATTCCACGAAAGGGACTGAACCACCGGGCGGGTAACCTGCGGCGCATTGCCAGCCTTGCTGGCAGTTGCTGCAGGTGCGCCTGTGAGGCGGGTGCGCAGGGTTTGCGCCTCCGCCACCATATCGCCGCCGGAATAGAGGGCCATGATGGCGTCAAGCAGTTCCAGAGCTTCCGAGGTCTGGTTCAGGCGGTCTGCCTCAATGGACGCGGCGCGGAGCAGCGAGTCGTCAGCCAGGGCGCTTTTGGGAAATTCCTGCGCAAGCTTGAGATAGAGGTCGCGCGCCTGTCGGTATTCATCTGCAAGATGCGAGCAGTCTGAAAGGGCCTCCTGACTGGCAGCAGCGCGGAACAGCGCACCGGGAGAAATGGCCCAGTCTTTACGGCTGGTATAGATTCGCAGAAATTCAGCAGTCAGTTCTTCCCAAGGCTGACGCCAGCATGAACGGACTTTGTCGGCGCGCAGGGCATCCATTTTTGTCTTGGCCTCGCGGTAACGGGGCAAAAGTTCCGCTTGTGGCAGGGGCTGTAAGGCCGAAGCCTTGGCAATCTGGCCTCCTGCCGCATCAGCGCCGCCAGCAGTGGAAGATGCGGCTGTATTGGGCGTGGGGGCAGAAGCTCCCTTTGCAGGGGCGGCCTCGTCCTTTGGTTCCTTGCCATCGGTGCTGGAAACCTGGCGCGCCTCTGGGGCGGTGCGCCCGTTGGCAGCGGCCTGAAGCGTCTTTTCCAGGGCCAGCGCCTCCTGAATCATATCCCCCTTGGGGTACTGGGCTTTGATGCGCTCAAGCAGGGCCAGTGCCCCCTTGTCGTCTTTAAGCCACGCGGCGTGCAGCTTGGCCGCACGAAAAAGGGCGTCATCGGCAAGCCGGCTGTCGGCATGGCGCTGGGCGACAGCTTCATAACACTCAATGGCCTTGCGGGCATCAGCCTTGGCGAACGAGCGTCGGGCCAGCTCCTCCAGGCTTTCCGCAGCGCGGAACAGGGCCGCAGGGCGGTTGGGCCAGCCAGGATCAGCATCATAGATGGCGCGGAACTCCGCAGCCAGATTTTCCCACGGTTCACGCTGACCCGAACGCTTTTCGTCCTGCCGCAGGGTTTCAATATTTGCCTTGGCAAGATCGTAGCGCTTGCCAGTTGGCGGCAAGGAAGTATAGCCGGAGTCGTAAAAGCAGACGACCATCAGGCACAGGGCAACCAGAAAGGCCAGAGGCGGAACAAGTCTGCGCATCTGGTTGCTGCCAGTTGGTTCGGAAGCCTTGGGCTGGGCTTTTTTTCCGGCCACGGTTTTTCCTTTTGCCATGATGGTGTCGGTAATTTGACTTTTAAAGTTTTGCCTGCGTTATTGTTAGCATATTGTATGCCAGCAGCGCAAAGATGGCAAAACTCCCTCTTTTGCTGGCTGATAAGCCTTGGCGTGGGCATGGAAAAAAGCAGCGCGCCGGATACACAGAAAACTGTGCCTCCGGCGCGCTGAATCTTTGCCGCTGCTGCGGCAGAAGTGAGGGCTAGAAGAACTGGCCCATGCTGAATTCTATGCGACCGGATTCACGTTCCTTGTCGTAGTCCTGAACCAGCGGGATACCGTAGGCGATACGAAGGTCGCCCATGGGCGAACGCCAGCGCAGTTCAAGGCCCGTGGAGCAGACGATGTATTTGTTGAGGTCGTTGCCCATGGTCTTGCTGTCGATGTTGTAACCGGCATCGAAGAAGGGAACCAGAGCAAGGCCAAGGTCTTTCTGGAAGGTCCAGATGTATTCAACGTTGGCAACACCCATGCGGTCGCCGCCGATCTGGTCGCCGTTGTACTTGTAGTCGCGGGGCGAGAGGTCGGAGAAGGAGTAACCGCGAATGGTATCCATGCCGCCAACCCAGAAGCGTTCAAACACCGGGACGTTGGAGTTGGTATTCTGGTACACGCCGCCCAAACGACCACGCAAGTGGATGGTGTTCTGCGGGTTAAAGGACCAGAAGCCCTGCCAGTCGGCCACAGTCTTGATAAAGTTGTCTGTGCCGCCGAGGCCGCCGCCGCCGTATTCAGCCCACAGGCGGGCAATGGTACCCTTGGTGGGGCGTTCCTTGGAGTCCGTAGTGTCGCGCAGGATGCGGCCAGAAACGGCGCTTGTCCAGTTGGTGCCCTTGTAGTCGCGAATGTAGGGAGAGGCGTCGTCGTCCACATCGTAAAGAACATAGCGTTCCAGACGATAACCGCCGCCTATGCTGGTGTATTCACCAATGGGATACGACAGACGAATGGTGTCGCCGACGGTGTCCTTGGTAAAGTTGTCCCAGTAATCGTGCGTGTAGTACAGGTCGTTGCCGACAGAAAGATCGGTATCGTACAGGCGCGGGTTGGTGAAGGACAGCACGCCCGACGTACGACGCCAGGAGAAGAAGCCCTGCAACTGCAACCAGTAGCCGCGGCCAAAGAGGTTGCGCTCCATGACGGATGCGGTGACGCCCACGCTGTAGTAGCTGGAGTAGCCCACGCCGCCCATGATGGCGCCGGTATTGGTTTCCTTGACCTTGACCTTGAGGTCAACTTCGTCTTCGTTCTCCGTGGGGATCAGTTCCATATCCACAGCAGAGAAGAAGTGCAGACGGTTCAGACGCTCGTTGGATCGGCGCAGCTTGGCGCCTTCGTACATGTCGCCGTCACCCAGGCGCATTTCGCGCAGAATGACGTTATCGCGGGTTTTGGTATTGCCCTCGACAGACAGACGGCGGATGAAGACCTTCTGCTTTTTGTTGATCACATAGCCCACGTCCACCTGATCGCTGCCGTCATCGGCCTTGACGACCTTGGTGTCCACTTCGGCGAAAGCATAACCGTAATCGGAATAGTAGTCGGTCAGGCGTTTGGAGTCTTCCTGCATGACCGTGAGGGAGAAGTACTTGTCGGATTTTTTCCAGTCGTCCATCTGCACGACTTCAAGCATCTTGTCTTCGCTGTCGATAACATCGCCAGCAAAGACCACGTCGCGCACGGTGTAGCGGGGGCCTTCGTGCACGTTGAATGTGATGTAGATGCCGTCGTCGCGGTATTCAACGGTTGGCGCAGCCACCTGAATATCTACGTAGCCTTCGTTAAGGCCAAAGGCGGCAATGGCGTTGGTGTCGCGCTCCAGGTATTCGTCCTTGAGCACGCCGGTACCCGTCAGCCACGAGAAAATGCCGCGTGTCTTGAGGGCCATGTATTTGTCAAGATCGCCGCGATTGAGCTTGTTGAGGCCTTCAATCTTGACGTCTCTGATATAAAGCTTGTTGCCTTCGGTAACGCTGATCACCAGCACTGCGCCGCGCCCACCCTGACGGTCTTCAAGACGGTAGGTGACCTTGGCAAGGTAAAAGCCTTCCTTGTGGTACAGTTCGCTGATTTTCTGGAGGTCGTCCGAAAGCACCTGTTCGTTCAGAACACTGCCGCTCTTGGTGCCCATGGCCGCAAGCACGTCGTCCTTGCTGACCTTGTCCGAACCGTCAACAACGATGTTGTCGATGCGCGGCTTTTCAACCACGGTGAACACAAGCACGTTGCCTTCAAGCGTGGCCTGCACATCGCTGAAGTAGCCCATATCCCATATGCGCTTTACTTCTTCGTTGATGGCTGTGGCGTCCGGGCTGTCGCCCTTGCGGATGGTGAGGCGCATGAGCACTGTATCGGGGTCAAGCACCTTCATGCCGCGTACCTGCACATCGGCAAGTCCGCCGTGGGCAGAGGTGGGGGCGTTCATGGGAACAAGGGTCGCCGGCGCATCGCTCTTTTGGGGCGCGGCCTCGGCGGCGGTGGCGGGATTGGAAATTTCTGCCGCGCGTTTGGCCAGCACAGCGGCGCACTCGTTCAGCGAGGTCAGCGAGTTACGCTCAAATCCGGCGGGGACGGCTTCGCCCTCATAGACAGGCACAATGCGCGTGTCCATGGAAAAGCCCTGACCAAGCTGATTGAACTTGCCGTAAATGACCATGCGCGCTCCGGCCTTGCGGCCAAGTTCGCGGGCGGTGGCAAGATCAATGGATTCACCGCTGTTGCGCTGCAAAACGCGGGCGGTTTCCATGGGAACAGTGCGCATGCCGTTCTGCTTGAGCTGATCGGCAATCGCCTGAGGCACATCCTGCGAGGCGTTGGGCATTTCCGGCCCGGCGTTCACCTGAAAGGGCAGAACAAGCACAAGGGGCCCTTCTGCCGCTACGGCTCCACCCGGAAGCGCCAGGGTGGCGCAGGCCAGCACGGCAAGGCACAGGGCTTTGCACAGTACGTTATTCAAAAATCTTTTCATACAATGTCCCCGCTTTCAGTTCCAGGGTTCTGCCCATGCCTGCGGCCAGCTCTCGGTTGTGCGTTACAACAACGAGGGTCATGCCCAATTCACGGTTGAGTTCGTTCATGAGAGCGCCCACCTGCGCTCCCGTAACTTCGTCCAGATTGCCGGTGGGCTCGTCAGCCAACAGAACGCGCGGTCGCATAAAAACCGCGCGCGCAATGGCCACCCGCTGGCGTTCGCCGCCCGAGAGAGTGGCGATCTTGCTTTCCATACGCGCCGATAGCCCCACGCGGTCAAGCATTTCACGCGCACGGCTCATTACGGCGCTTTGTTTAGCACCGCCAATAATTGCCGGCATTGCCACGTTTTCGAGGGCTGAAAATTCCGGCAGCAGATGATGAAATTGAAAAACGAAGCCCAGAGTCTTGTTGCGAAAGGCAGCTTTCTGGTCAGCGCTCATGAGCGCCATGTTGCGCCCTTCAAAACATATCTCGCCCGTACTTGGAGTATCAAGTGCACCCATAAGATGCAAGAGGGTACTCTTTCCGGAACCGGACTGTCCAACTATGGCGAGCATCTCGCCTTCTTCCACAACCAGGTTAATATCCTTGATAATCTCGGTCTCTTCACCGGGTGTGGCAAATTTTTTGCCCACGTTTGAAAAAGTATAGAGTGCTGACATGGCTATTCGTAGCGCAGGGCTTCTGCCGGTTGCAGGCGCGATGCCTGCCGAGCCGGGTAAAGGGTGGCCAGAAAACACAGCAGCATGGCGCTTGCGCCAATGATGAGCACATCGGAGAGGGTGATGATAATGGGCAGATGATCGAGGGTATAGACGTTTTCAGGCAGTTTGATGAACTGGTAGCGCTTGAGCAGCCAGCCGAGCGAAAGGCCAAACGCATAGCCAAGCAATGTGCCGATAACCCCGATGATTGTTCCCTGAAACATGAAAATACGCCGTATCATGCTGCTTGTGGCGCCCATGGACATCATAATGGCGATGTCGCGCGTTTTTTCCATAACCAGCATGACCAGTGTTGTTACAATAGAGAAAGAACCGATAAGCACCACCATGGCCAGCAGAATGAACATGCCGATTTTTTCCAGCTTGAGCGCTGCAAAAAGATTGGCGTTCATTTCCATCCAAGAGCGCACGTAGAAGGGCGAGCCAAGCTCGGTTGAAACTTCGGCAGCGGTCTTGTCCGCCTTGTAAACATCGGCCACGGTCAGTTCCACGCCCGAAAGATAATTTTCCGGCAGGCCCAGCACATCGCGCGCGGCGTTGAGCGTAACAAAACCCAGCGACGAGTCGTATTCAAACATGCCTGTCTTGAAAATACCTACCACTTCAAAGGGGCGCACACGCGGCGCGTAGCCTGAGGTGGTCTTTTGCCCTGAGGGCGAAAGCAGATTCACGCGGCTGCCCATGCCAAGCCCAAGGCGCTTGGCCAGTTCCTCGCCAATAATAAGCCCTGGCGCGCCTTCGCGCTCAAGATCGGCGGCAGAACCCACGCGCATCTGGCGCAGCATGGAAAGCACTGCAGGGGCCGACTTCGGGTCAATGCCCCGCAAGACAACGCCCTTGACGCCGCCGCCAGCGGAAAGCATGACTTCTGTGTAAATAAAGGGGGTTGCCCCGGTCACGCCCTTGACAGAACGCACCCGATCCAGAAGGTCGCTGCGGTTCTCAAAGGCCGAGGGGATATAGGACATGACAATGGCGTGGGCATTGGCCCCGAGGATTTTGTCCCGCATGTCGGTGGTGAGGCCGTTGTACACGCCAAGCACCACCACCAGCGCACCAACGCCGATAGCCACGCCCAGAATGGACATGATCGATATGATGTAGATGAATGTCTGCTTTCGCCTCGAAAAGAGGTAGCGCAGGGCAACGAATAGTTCAAATGACATTTGCGGCATATTGTCCCACCTTGCCCGGATATTCAAGAGTTATTTTAGACCTGGGGCATTGCGTTGCCGCAAGGCAAGCCAATTGCGTCAGGGATTGCCGCTGGCAGGCAGCGCGCAACTGTTTGTACCTGGAGCAAACTTCCCGCAGCAGGGCACTGTCAAGGGCAGGTACCCGGTGCAGCCCCTCGGAGGGGAGAAGGTGCCAGACTGGCGCGTATCCGGCGTTGCCGCTAGAACACAGACGGTTCCGTTGTACCATTCTGCCTGTTGCCAGTTCTTTTCAGTCTGGTGTTGATTTTGAAAATATCCCCATTAGCAGGATAACTACCAGGCAAAAGCCCCCGGCTGGTTGACAAACCAGGCCGGGGGCCTCTTTTCGTTATTGTCCTCAGGGACAAGGCTGATCATCCACAAGTTTTATTGTTCCGAGTGTTAGCCCCGTTTCATAGCCTCAATAAGTTCGCTCAGCCTGCGCGCCTGCTGGGCAAGGTCGGCCACGGCCTTTGTGGCCTGGCCCATCGCCTGCGAAGTCTGCCCGGACATGGCGTTGACCTGCACGATGGACTGGTTGATTTCCTCGCTGGCGGCGGATTGTTCCTCGCTTGCGGTGGCAATGGCGCTTACCTGATCGGCAGTGGCTTCCACATTGCTCACAATATCCCGCAGGGCGGCACCCGACTGGTTGGCAAATTCGGTGGCCGTATTTACTTCCGTCAGGGCCTTGTCCATGGCGGCCACGCTCTGCGAAGCGCTCTGCTGAATGGCAGAGATCGCATTGCCCACGTCATTGGTGGAGGCCATGGTTTTTTCCGCCAGCTTGCGCACTTCATCGGCCACCACAGCAAAACCGCGCCCGGCGTCGCCCGCGCGGGCAGCTTCGATGGCTGCGTTAAGGGCTAGCAGGTTGGTCTGGTCGGCAATGTCCGAGATCACGTTCATGATTTGGGTAATTGCCTGGGCATGCTGGTTCAGCTTGGTCATATCGTCCTTGAGCGCCAGCGAAACCTTTTGCACCTGCCCGATGCTTTGGAGGGCGCTTTCCACAATGCTTGCGCCGCTTTCAGCATTGGTGCGCGTTTCGGCAGAGACTGCCGAGGCCGAAGAAGCATTACGGGCCACTTCCTGCACGGTCACATTCATCTGATTCATGGCAGTTGCTGCCTCGCTGAGGCGCTGGGCCGACTGCGCGGCTATCTGGTCCGACTGCTCAATCTGCCCGGAAAGCTGGCTTGAGGCAGCAGAAATGATGGCGACCACTTCTTCCAGTTGCCCCGCTGCAGCGAGCATGCCTTCCCGCTTGGCATTTTCTGCCCTTTGGGCGGATTCCTCCGCACGTGCGGTGGCAAGCCTGGCTTCTTCCGTTGCCTGCTGGGCGTCTCTGGCTTTTTGTTCACTTTCTTGCAACAGCGTTTTGATATTGCCGACCATGTGTTCCATGCCAGATGCCAGCGTGCTGAATTCATCACGGCGTTTTTCTGCGGCAAAGAGCATGGCTTTTTCTGCAGGGGTTGTTTCAAGGCGTCCTTCTGCAACGGATTCCGCAATACCGGAAATGCTCCTGAGCAGTCGCGCGATGGCCCGCGCCGCAAAGAAGATGATCAGTCCGACCACAAGGGCGCTTGCAAAAGTCAGCATCATGGAGTTGCCCAGCATTATCCGCATGGGTGTGTAAATTTCGTCTCTGTCCACTTCCAGGCAAAGAATCCAGCCGATTCCGGGCATGGCCCTGTAAAAGACTGTTTTATTGCCTCCGTCTTCGCCCGTAAATCGTACCAATCCCTCTGGGTTTTTCAGTATCTCCGCAACATAGGGTTTTTTGCTGTCATCCCGCCCAAAAGCCTTGAGGTCGCGGTTCAGCATCATTATGCCTTTGGTGTCATAGGCATAGATGCCGCCCTTGGTGCCGAAATCGATCTGGCTTGTAGTTGTCTGGGCGAGATTTTCGTTGTCGATACCCGCCCACACAAGACCTTCGGGCTTGCCATTGCGCATGATGGGCAGGCCTATGATAGTTGCAATCTTGCCTGTGGTTTTGCTGATCACGCCAGTAATGGTCTTCTGGCCCTGCATGGCGCGCTGGTAGTAAGAGCGGTCTGTAAAACTTACACCCACGGATTTGCTGGGGTGTTTTTCGCCTGCCAGGTGATGGGCAATGGCTATGCCGTCCCTCCCGGCAACACCGCAAAATTCAAAGTTGGAATTGAGCGTCACAAATGTATTGAGTGCAGCATCTGCATCGTTGAACAATGTGCGCGTCATGACTTCAGGCATTTTATCGTTGACTGCATCAAGATATAAAATGATCCTGTTATCGGCGGCAACCATGGAGAGCGACTCTTCCATCACTGTTAGCATGGCATGCAGGCCGATGCTTTGGCAGCGCAGCAGCGCTCTTGCATCGTTGATAATCTGCTCGCGCAAGTTGCTTTCAGAAATTTTATAGCTCACACCAGCAACCAGCAGCAGCCCTGCAATTGCCGGAGTAAGAATGGACAGGAGCATCTTGCCCAGCAGCCCAATTTTCATAAGAACCTCCTTGCCCAAGCCAATGCGATAAATGTATGCGCCCTGCGCGAAAACATGCCCAATGAACTTGGTTTACACTTTTATGAGTATAATTATCGACCAGAGGCGACAATAGTATATGCCTTTGATTCAAAAATGTTTTTTGACCGGCAAGTTTTTATGGGGGACCGAATCTGTATATGGTTAAAATTGCTGAAAAACAAAAAAGCGCCGCCAATAAGGCGGCGCTTTGCTGAGCAATCGTATCAATACTTTTTACAGACGGTCAAATAAAGTGGCACCCTATCGTTCTACACTTCCGGGCGCAGCAAGGGGAAGAGAATAACTTCGCGGATTGAGGCGCAGTCGGTAAGCAGCATCACGAGGCGGTCAATGCCCACGCCCTGCCCTGCAGCCGGAGGCATGCCGTATTCAAGGGCGCGCAGATAATCCTGATCCATGCTGTGGGCCTCGTCATCGCCCGCTTCGCGTTCGCGCACCTGATCTTCAAAGCGCAGGCGCTGATCCACAGGATCATTGAGCTCGGAAAATGCGTTGGAAAGCTCGCGCCCGGTGATGAACAGCTCAAAGCGGTCCGTCAGTTCCGGATGCTCGTCATTGCGGCGTGAAAGCGGCGAGATTTCCGTTGGGTAATGATAGATGAAGTGGGGCTGAATGAGCTTGCCTTCCACATCAAGATCAAAAAGTTTGGCATGCAGCTTTTGCAGGCTTTCGCTGTCGGCGGCCTTTTCCCCGCGTGAACGGATGTAGGCCTTGACCTTGCCGTAATCGTTGTAGAATTCCGGCGAATGCCCACCGACCTGGGTGAGCGAATCGTAGAAGCTGAGGCGCGTCCACTTGCCGGGCGTGAGGTCGATCATTTCGCCCTGATAGGGCACAACTGTTGTGCCGCAGGCCGTCATGGCAAGATGGGCAAAAAGCTGTTCCGTAAAGTCCATGAGGTCTTCAAACGTGGCATAGGCCCAGTAGAATTCGCACATGGTGAATTCCGGATTATGGCGCGTGTCTATGCCTTCGTTGCGGAAGTTGCGGTTCAGCTCAAAGACCTTTTCAAATCCGCCCACCAGCAGCCGTTTGAGGTAGAGTTCTGGCGCAATACGCAAAAACAGGGGCAGATCAAGGGCATTGTGGTGCGTTTTGAAAGGCTTGGCCGCAGCGCCGCCAGCCAGCGGCTGCATCATGGGAGTTTCCACTTCCATAAAGCCGTGGTCTTCCATAAAGCGGCGGAATTCGCGCACAATCAGGCTGCGTTTGAAGAAAATCTCTCGCGCGCGCGGCGTGACGATAAGGTCAACGTAACGCTGGCGGTAGCGCGTTTCCATGTCTGTGAGGCCGTGATATTTTTCCGGCAGGGGACGCATGGAGCGCGTGATGAGCTTGATTTTGCGGCAGGCAATGGTGAGTTCGCCCGTCTTGGTGCGGAACAGGTGGCCGGAAACGCCCACGATGTCGCCCACGTCGAGCTTTTTGACCACTGTGTAGTTCTCTTCATCCATGTGTTCGCGCGAGGCGTAACACTGGATGCGGCCACTCTGGTCCATAATATGGAAGAAGGCCACCTTGCCGAACGAGCGCAGGGAAACTATGCGGCCCGCAATGGCAAACACGTCTTCCTGGCTGTCCAGGGATTCGCCTTCAAGAGCGCCGAATTTGTCCAGCACCCAGGCAACGTCGTGTTCCTTGCGGAAGTCGTTGGGGAAAAGCGGTACGCCCGCATCCAAAAGGTCGCACGATTTGACAACTCTGTTTTTGACAACTTCGTTGAGGCCTTCGCGCGCGGCGAAACTTTCCAGCATGGGCATAAAATATCCCGCATGCTGCGACTTGGTACCCAGCTTGATAGCCGGCTTGCTGTTTTTCTTTTCCCGAGTATCCACGTAACGACTCCTGAGTGGCCCATACCTGAAAGGAGCGTTACGGTATGCCATTCACGCTTGGGCGTCAAGATTGTGAGGAATGTGTCTGCAACTTGCTGTAACATAATGCTTTGTTGGATGCTTCTGCTGTTGATGCGACTCTGGCGCAGCAGGAAACATCAATGCAGGCAGCGGCTTATATCCGCGCCAGTCGGGGCTTTGCGCCCCCTTGAAGTTTTGACCTGTTTACGTATATAAAGCCCTTTTACACGATACAACCGCCGTCAGAATCAAGCTGACGGCTTTTTCAAGGAAAGCGTCATGCAAAAATTTACAGCCTCCTTTCTGGGGCGCGACTGCCCCGGCGTGGTGGCCACTGTCAGCCGCATTCTCGAAGACAGCGGCTGCAACATCGAAGAAGTGACCCAGACCGTCCTCTCCGGCGAGTTTGCTGCTATCTTTGTTGTTGCAGCGCCGGAAGAAAACGCGGAAACCCTGCGCGCCAAGCTGAGCGCCGGGCTGGAATCCGCCAAGGTTGATCTTTCCGTCCTCGTGCGGCCCGCCATCAAGGGGCAGTGGGGCACAGACCTGCACTGCGAACCCTTTGTGGTCACTGCCGACGGGCCGGACAAGCCCGGTCTTATCGCCGCCATGAGCCGCGTGTTTGCCCAGCACGGCGTGAACATTGAGAGTCTCAAGGCCATTCTGGGCGAGGGCGGCAACAACCATGCGCTTTTTGTGTTTGAGGTCATGGTGCCTGACAGCGTTGACATGGGCCGCCTGCGCCGCGAGCTTGACTGCGAAGGGCAGAAGCGCGACCTGCGCGTCAGCGCCCAGCACAGGGATATTTTTGAGGCTGTGCATCGGGTGAATTCTTTTTAGGCCTCACGTTGCCGAGGCGCATGCACCACCGGTCTGCGCCTGAAACAGGGCGCGACCCGGTTTCAGACACGATGCACATTCCCCTGAGCGCGCGGTATTGCGCGTCAGGGCAAAACCGCCTTCCGGGCGGGGCCGCCATATGGCAGGCCGACAGCCCGAACATACAGGAAGACCTCCATGCTTTCAGAACGCGAAGTTATAAGCACCCTGAACATGCTCCGCAACGAGCATCTTGACGTGCGCACAGTCACCCTTGGCGTGAGCCTGTTTGACTGCGTCAGCCACGACCTTGATCTTTTTACCGCCAACGTTAAGGCCAAGCTGCGCCGCTACGCCTCGCAGCTCGTGAGCGTGTGCAACGAAGTGGGCGACAAATACGGCATCCCCGTGGTGAACAAACGCATCAGCGTGAGCCCCATTGCCGTGGTGGGCGCGCCCTTTGGCCCGGATGGCATGGTGCGCGTGTGCAAGGCCCTTGACGAGGCGGCCAAGGAAGCTGGCGTTGATTTCCTGGGCGGTTTTTCTGCTTTGGTGGAAAAGGGCTTTGCCAAGGGCGACCGCGCCCTGATTGAGGCGCTGCCCCAGGCACTGGCCGAAACCGACCGCATCTGCTCATCCATCAACGTGGCTTCGTCGCGCAGCGGCATCAATATGGATGCTGTGGCCCTCATGGGTCAACAGATCCTCAAGGTGGCCGAAGCCACCGCCGAACGCGGCGGCATCGGCTGCGCAAAGCTGGTGGTTTTTGCCAATATTCCGCAGGATGTTCCCTTCATGGCTGGCGCTTACCTTGGCGTGGGCGAGCCTGACGTTGTTATCAACGTGGGTGTTTCCGGCCCCGGCGTGGTCAAAAAAGCCCTGGATCGCGCCCGCGAAGCCGGGCACAACGGCAAGGGCGGCCGCCTTACCCTGCTGGACATGGCCGAAGTCATCAAGCGCACGGCCTACAAGGTGACGCGCGTGGGCGAAATGATCGGTACCGAAGTGGCCACCCGTCTGGGCCTGCCCTTTGGCGTGGCCGACCTTTCCCTGGCTCCCACGCCTGCGGTGGGCGACTCTGTGGGCGAAATTTTCCAAAGTATGGGCCTTTCGAGCATTGGCGCGCCCGGCACCACTGCCGTGCTGGCCATGCTCAACGATGCGGTGAAAAAGGGCGGCGCGTTCGCCTCTTCGTCCGTGGGCGGTCTGTCCGGCGCGTTTATCCCCGTGTCGGAAGATTCCAGCATCGAGGCCGCGGCCACCTCCGGCCTGCTCAGCCTTGAAAAGCTGGAAGCCATGACCAGCGTGTGCTCTGTGGGGCTGGACATGATCGCCATCCCCGGCGACACGGCCGCTTCGACCATTTCCGGCATCATTGCCGACGAAATGGCCATCGGCGTCATCAACACCAAGACCACGGCTGTGCGCCTTATTCCCGTGCCCGGCAAGGGCGTTGGCGAAGAAGTGTCTTTTGGCGGCCTGCTCGGCAAGGCGGCCATTATCCCCGTGCCCAAGGGCGACGCCACGGACTTTATCGGGCTTGGCGGTCGCATTCCTGCGCCGATTCACAGCCTCAAAAACTAGGCTGGTTAAGTTTTATCTGCTTTAAAAGCTGATATAATCCCTTCACGGCGCGGCATCCTTGAGATTCCGCGCCGTTTTTTATGGCCGCCTGCCGCCATGGTTCCTTCAGGAATTTTTGTATTTGCGCCAGGAGGCTGGCATGCTGTACTATCAGACACCGCAACCTTTGTGCAGGACTAAAATAATGCCCCAGTATTTTATCTACGGCCAAAAAGAAATCGACTTTCTCTCCCGCAAAGACAAACGTCTGGCCTCAGCCATGGAACGCATAGGCCCCATACAGCGGGAGGTGCGGCCAGACCTCTTTGACGCGCTCATGCACTCCATAGTCGGGCAGCAGATTGCCACCAAGGCGCAGCAGACCGTGTGGGCGCGGCTTGTGCTTGCCCTTGGCGAAGTGACGCCTGAAACCATAGAAGGCGCTGAAACTGCCACGTTGCAGGGAGTGGGGCTTTCCTTCCGCAAGGTTGCGTATATGAAGGCAGCCGCGCGCAAGGTACTGCTGGGAGAGCTGGATGTGGAGGCCCTGAGGCTCATGGACGATGCCAGCCTCTGCGCCACCCTGTGCGCGCTGGACGGGGTTGGCGTGTGGACAGCGGAAATGCTCATGCTGTTTTCACTCCAGCGGCCTGATGTTCTCAGTTTTGGCGACCTAGCCATTCTGCGGGGCTTGCGCATGCTCTATCGGCACCGGGAAGTCAGCCGCGACCGCTTTGAAATCTATCGCCGGCGCTACAGTCCTTATGGTTCGGCCGCAAGCCTGTATCTGTGGGCCATAGCGGGCGGGGCTTTGCCTGATCTTTCCGATCCGGCGGCTTCAAGGCGCTGATAAGGCTGATCCCATTATCCCGCCAGTAGGCCCCCACCGCAATTCAGTGTTGCTCTGCCATGCTTCGCTTATCGCAAGTAGTTGCTGCTATCGAGTATTAGATATTCACGCCTCCTCCGTCCTAATGAGATTGATAGTTATCAGCGCGAAATGGCAGCGTAAAAATCCCTATCACGCTCGTAGAGATTTCTTGTGAAAATAAGTATAATTGATATATTGAAAGTCACGTTTTGTCCGATAAGTACACTGGAAAAGACCTGCCTTACAGGATTTCAGGGGTAGTTTAATTTTTCACATGGTAATTAGCCTTTCGGTCATTCAGTGCGTAGACGCAACGCAAAAGGGGTAGTGATGAAACTCGGATTACTTGCGAAAATGGGAATTTCCATCCTCACTCCGGCAATAGTGGGGCTGATGCTTGTGGCAGGGGTTTGCTACAAGATGTCAGAAGAAATCCTGCGAGAGCAGATTGCCACAGATATGAATGCCCTGCTTGAGTGCCAGAGCATAGGGCTTGACGCGGTGTTTTCCGGGATAGAACAGGGCCTGCAAACCATGACCGAGAACCAGCGCATCAAGGATCAGGTGGAAGCCCACTCCCGCAACAAATCGGATGCCTTCGAGGGGGCCCTGTTTACGCGGGCAGACCAGGCTCTTGATTCTTTTGTGACCAATAACGACATGGTTTCTTCCGCCGCAATCATTGCCATGGACGGCACCGTGCTTGGGTACCGCGTTGATAAGCAGCAGGGGAAGAACAAGTTCGTCGGCGCCAATTTTTCTGACAGGGAATACTTTGTAAAGAGCAAGAATGGCCAGCCCAGTGTTGTTGGCATGGTAGATGCCACCACTGGCGAGGTGTACACCGTGCTTGCCATGCCGCTCAAGCTGGATGGCAAAAACATGGCCGTGCTGGCAGCGGCAATCGACAATAAAATTCTGGGCAAAAATACCACTGATAAAATCAAGATCGGCCAGAAGGGCATGGTCTATGCCTACGACCTTCAGGGGCGTATGGTTCTGAACCCGGATGGAGCTGTTCTCGGGCGCAATGACAGCAAGGTGTCCCATGTGGCGGCCCTGTTGCAGCAAAAGGAAGGGCGTACCCGCTTTGACAATGGCAAGGGTGAAAAAGGGCTGTACTATAAGCCGCTGCCGCACGAAGGCTGGATTTTGTGCGTGGAATTTGACCGTGGAGAAATCTTCAAACCCACCAGCGACCTGCTGACCAACGCCAGTCTGCTGACTTTGGCCTGTGCGCTGATAGTCGGAACCATGATCTTTTTCTCGGCCCGGGGCATTGTGCGTATGGTGGGCGGCATTTCTAGCGTGGCCGAAGCCGTTGCCGGTGGTCGCCTTGAAACCAACGACAAGGAACGCGCCCTGTTTGACGTTGCTGAAAAGCGCGGTGACGAATTCAGCACGCTTGCGGCGGGCATGCGGCGCATGGTGCAAAGCATCAGGCACCTTTTGAGCGAAAGTGAACACAAAACACAGGCCGCGCAGCACGCTACGGAAGAGGCGGAAAAAGCCACAGCCAGAGCCGAAGAAGCTGCACGTCAGGCCGAGAGCGCTAAGCGTGAGGGCATGCTGACGGCAGCGGGGCAACTGGAAGAAGTGGTGAGCGTTATTTCCGCCGCTTCCACAGAGCTTTCCGCACAGATCGAGCAGTCGGACAAGAGCGCCGTAGAATCCGCACAGCGCCTGGCCGAGGCCGCCACGGCCATGAATGAAATGAACGCAACCGTGCAGGAAGTTGCCCGTAATGCTTCCGCGGCTTCGGCTGTGTCTGCGGAAACGCGGGCCAATGCCGAAAGCGGTGCGAATATTGTGGAAAACGCCTTGCAGAGCATAGGGCAGGTGCACAAGGTTTCGCTGGCGCTCAAGGGCGACATGACCACGCTGAACCAGCATGCCCAGGCAATCACCCAGATTATGAACGTGATCTCGGACATCGCCGACCAGACCAATCTGCTGGCGCTCAATGCCGCCATTGAGGCCGCCCGCGCGGGCGAGGCCGGGCGCGGTTTTGCCGTGGTGGCCGATGAAGTGCGCAAGCTGGCAGAAAAAACCATGGCCTCCACCAATGATGTGGGCAATGCCATTTCTGCCATTCAGGGCAGCGCAGGGCAGAGCGTTGCCGCCATGGACAAGGCTCTGGCAGAGGTGGAAAAGGCCGCCGAGCTTGCAAAGCAGTCTGGCGAAGCCTTGCAGGGAATTGTGACCAAGGTCGAGGAATCGGCAGATCAGGTGAGCGCCATTGCCACGGCCAGCGAGCAGCAGTCCGCCACCAGCGACGAGATCAACCAGTCCATTGTCAGCGTCAACGAGATGTCCAGCCAGACCGCGCAGGCCATGGGCGAAGCTTCCCGGGCCGTGAGCGAGCTTGCCCGCCAGGCCGAGCGCATGAGTGAACTTATCAGCGAGATGAAGCGCGGCTAGCTCTGCACACAGTCCAACGCAAGCAGCCCCGGAATGCGATATTCCGGGGCTGCTTGCGTTGGACTGTAGATCTGTTGGTTTACTAGTGCGTGCTCGGAGCCAGAAAATACTGCCATACAAGGGTCAGCAGCAGGAGGCTGAGCGAAATGGTCAAAAAGCGGCGTACAGCCGCAGGCCCTACGCGAATAGCCAGGCGGCTTCCCATCCAGTTGCCCAGGCAGCAGGCCGCGGCCATTGGCAGGGCCAGACTCCACACCACCACGCCGTTGACGATGAAAACCACGGCTCCGGCAAAGTTTGAGGCAAGGTTGAGCACCTTGGAGGTTGCGGAGGCTTCCATCAACCCCATGCGCAGAATCCAGTGAAAGGCCAGGATAAGAAAACTCCCGGTGCCTGGGCCGAAAAATCCGTCATAGCCGCCAATGAGAAGGCATACAAAGGCCACGGGAATCCAGAAGCGGGGGCCGGAGTGCGGCAGTGGCGTCTGCTTGCGTTCTTTCTTGGGCAGCAGGGTTGCGCACATGCCTATGGGCAGCAATGCCACCAGCACTTTGCCAAGAACAGCCGCGTCCAGCAGCAGGGCAAGCCGTGACCCTGCCCACGAACCAACCAGCGAGAAAATGATGCCCGCCAGGGCCACCCGCCACAATACCAGATTGCTGCGGGCAAAGTTGCCAAGCGCAACCGTTGTGCCAAGGCAGGCGCTGACCTTGTTGACGCCCAAAGACTGATGCGGCGGTACGCCGGAAAGCAGCAGGGCGGGCATGGTAATAAGCCCGCCGCCGCCAGCGATGGAGTCAATAAATCCGCCCCCGAATGCCGCGGCTATGCCAACGGTGTATGTAACCAGGCTGAAATCCAACACGTTGTCTACCATTCCTTGAAGATAATCCATGCTGCCAGCACAATGAGCGCAAAACCCACAAGGTGGTTCCAACGCAAAGGCTCGTGCAGCCAAAAAGCGGAAAAGCCCATGAAAACAGTCAGGGAGATGACTTCCTGAATGGTTTTCAGTTCTGCCGCCGAAAAATATCCGTAGCCTATCCTGTTGGCGGGCACTTGCAAAACATATTCAAAAAAAGCGATGGCCCAGCTCGTGATGATAACCAGCGGCAGGGCTGTACTCCTGTAGCGCAGGTGTCCGTACCAGGCAAACGTCATGAAAAGATTGGAGCAAAACAGCAGGCCCACGGTGCTGACGGGAATTGGTATCTGCATGGAAAATCCATCGGGCGGTCGCAAGAACAAATGCCTGGCAGGCCGGAAGAAGTTGAACAGAGCGTCAAATCTCATATCTGCTGCAACATGGCGCGTCAACAGCCTGCAACGGGCCTCCGGGGCATTGCCGCACGCCTTGTTTGCGGGGGCAACGTTGAAAGGTTATGCTGCCCAGGCGGCAGATTTTGCGCCGCGCAAGCAATGGAGGAACACTGTATGGCGGCACGCTCACCGCGCGCTAAGGATGCTGAAAACGGAAGCTTCTTGAATACGGGTATGTCATCCGCTTCTGGTGGCCCGCACACCCACGCAGCCGCGGAGGCTTCTCCTGACAGGGTGACATGGGCGCTGTTCTGGAAAGCGGCCTTGCTTGTGATCGTCATCTGGGCCGCATCAGCCCTGTGTCTATACTTGTCAGTGGAAGATTTCAGCAAGTCCGGCACATTTGGCGATTCCTTCGGGGTGCTTAACACTCTGTTTTCAGGGCTTGCGTTTGCGGGCATCATTGTTTCCATAAAAATGCAGAACGATGAAATGCGCGAGCAGCGCAAGGAACTGCAAAAGCAGAAAAAGGCTGCGCAACTTTATCACCGTGAGCGCATGTTTCTGCTGCTCATGGACGAATTTAAAAAATCGCGCGAGCACCGTTTCAGCATAGCAGACGTGCGGCTGGTTGTGCGTGAATGCCTGTGCGATGTACCCGCTTTAAATGCCCGCAGCTCCGAGGCCGGGGCTGCCCTTGCGCGCGAGGTGGAAGGCGTGCTCGCGGGCGTGCAGGCGGAAACGCCCCTGTTGCAGGTTTTTGGCCGCAGAGTGTTTCGGCACGAACGCTGCGAGGTGTTTATCAAGACTTTCCGTCAGGCGGCGGAGAGCGCCAGAAAGATTGATCCGTCCAACAAGACGGAATATTACGATATTGTCTGCAACAGTATGTCTGATGCGGAGGAGGCCCTGCTGTTCATGTGCGCTGTGGCGCGCGACGGGGCACAGGTTCTTAACGACCCGCAGGTTATGAAGCTGCGGGAAAGCTACGACGAAATTCGGGCCAAACTCTGAACAGCGGCAACTTCCGCTGCCCATATAGCCACTTGCGGGCGGAATGAGCCGCCCAAACACAAAAACCCCTGACGTACATCAGGGGTTTTTCCGGCGCTCCGTGCCGCCGTGCCCGATCCGGAGAACGGATCAATAGCGGCAGCGGCGCGTGGCTTCCCTCAGGGAATGATTTTCCGGCCCCCGACACCCGCCAGGGGCCGGAAAATCATGTGGGGAGGGGAGTATGTACAGGCTGACTAGGCAGCCATGGTGTCAAAAAGTTCCTTGGCATTGATATTGGTGGGGTTGGCGCCCAACACCGCTTCAAGGTGCTGCCGGGCTTCTTCGGCGCGGCCAAGGTAGATCATGCAGCCAGCCAGAGTGACGCGAACGGCTTCGGCTTCCACGCCGGAGCTCAGGGTGTCTTCCAGGTAGGGCAGCGCGTTTTCAACGCAGCCAAGCTGATAAGATTCGCGCACCAGGCAGTTGAGAGCCACAATGTTTTCCCTGGATTTCTTCAGGGCGGCTGCAAAGTAGTCAAAGGCCTGCTGGTGGTCGCCCTTTTCCATGTACACAAGGCCAATGCCGCACAGCGCCTTGTCGGTTTCTTCCACAGAAGCGGCCTTCTGGTACAGAATCAGAGCCTTGTCCAGATCAGAGCGCTGCACGGCCACGGTGGCCAGCCCCAGGAAGGGGGCCGCGCTCTGGGAGTTGCTGCCTGCGGCCTTGCGGTAGTATTCCTCGGCCTTGTCAAAGTCACCCATGAAAAGGTAGCACTCGCCCAATTCCTTATTGATTTCGTAATCCAGTTGATTGCTCATGGTATCCTCCCCAACTGAGGCTGGTTTGTGGTCGGGCGCTTTATGCGCCGCTGACTTGCTTTTTTATATGCACTGAACGTGCCAATAGTAAAAGAGTGCAATAAATACAGTGTGGTGATTTGCTGTTTGTGCAAAATATACGCCAGGGGGGCGGCTTGGCACCGCTTAAAGCGCCAAAGCCTTGGCGCTCAGGGGGGCCGCACAGGCAGGATTTTCCTGGTTGGGCAATTCTTGCCGCTGTGTTTTTCGGGCAGCCAAGGGGGAACAAAAGAAGGCCGAACCATGAAACGGTTCGGCCTTTAAGGGTGCGAATTTGTGTGCGGATTATACTATGTGCGTCAGGCGGAGCGAAGGCTCTGCGTACCGCCATGCACGTTGATGTGGTGCAGGATGACGCCAAGCACCCCTTCAATGTCAAGGTGGGACGTGTCCACAATCAGCGAATCCTGCGCGGGGCGCAGTGGGGCCACGGCACGGTTGCGGTCAAGGGCGTCGCGCTGGCGGATCTGTTCGGTCAGGGTGGCGAGGTCCGCCTTCTGCCCGCTGGATTCAAGGTCGTGCAGACGGCGCGAGGCGCGTACCTCGGGCGCTGCATCCAGAAAAAACTTGAAGCGCGCATCGGGAAAAACCACGGTTCCCATGTCGCGCCCTTCTGCCACCAGCGGGTACTGTTCGCCAATGGCGCGCTGGGTGGCGCGCAGGATTTCACGCACCACAGGCACGGTGGCTATGCGGGCCGCCAGCATGCCCACGGCCTCGGTGCGTACCTCGCCCCGCACGGCCACGCCGTTGCAGAACAGGGTGGACTGCTGTCCAAGACCCGAAAGGGTGAACGTCCACTCCGCGCAGCGGGTGCGCAGTTCTTCTTCCGGCAATGTTTCCGCCCCGGCGCCCAGCTTGAGTGCCATACAGCGGAACATGGCCCCGGTATCAAGGTAGGAAAGGCCAAGCCCTTCGGCCACACGCCGGGCCAGCGTGGTTTTGCCCACACCTGCCGGGCCGTCAAGCGTCACCACAGGAAGCCGCGCACTCATGCCTTTTCCCCTTTGCGGGCAATAATATCTGCCATGGCGGAAAGGAATGCGAGGTTTTCCTGCTGGTTGCCAATGCTGACGCGCAGCAGATCCGGCAAACTGTAGCTCTTGAGCGGGCGGATGATGATGCCGCGCGCGAGCAGGGTTTCAAAGCATTCGGCAGCGGTGGGCGCGCCCTCGGGCATGCCGAACATCAAAAAGTTCGCTTCGCTTGGCCACACCTTGCAGCCCAGAGCGGTCAGGCCCGTAAACAGTTCTTTACGGCCTGTGCGCACGGCACCCTGCGTGGCGTTGTAAAAAGTATCATCGGCCAGTGCCGCCAGAGCCGCTTCTTCTGCCAGAATGTTGACAGAGAAGGGCAGGCGCGCGCGCCAGACAAAATCCGCCAGATGGTCAGGCAAAATACCGTAGCCCACCCGCATGCCCGCAAGCCCGAAGCTTTTGGAAAACGTACGCATGAAGGCCGTGTTATGGGGCATGATGCCGCTCGCCAGCAGGGATGCGGCTTTTTCATCCTCGGCAAAATCCACGTAGGCTTCGTCCACCACCAGCAGGCAGTCGGGGGCCTTCTGCGCCAGATCGCGCGCAAGGGCCTCCACGGCAGCACGCGGGGGGCAAAAGCCCGAGGGATTGTCGGGCGTGGTCACAAAAACAATGCGCGTGCTGGCGTCCACCAGTTCCAGCAGGGCGGCAAAATTGAAGGAAAAGTCTTCCTCAAGAGGCTGCCGCCGGATTTCTACGCCGCAAATACGCCCCTGAATGGGGTAAATGCTGAAACAGGGGTTGAAGCACACAATGTTGTGCGCGCCGGGTATCGCCAGAATACGGATAAGCAGGTCAATGATTTCGTCCGAACCATTGCCCACAACCACGCGGTGCTCGTCAACGCCGTGTCGCTGGCCCAGCGCCTTTGCCAGCCGCGGATTGCCGCCCTGCGGATACCGGAAGGCCCCGGACGCGTGGCGTTCCACAGCTTCGCGGGCCAGAGGGGGCATGCCCAGCGGGTTTTCGTTGCTGGCCATCTTGATAACCTGGGGCAGGTTGTACTTATCCTGGATTTCGGCAATGGAAAGGCCGGGAACATAGGCCTTGAGGGCCATAATTTCCTGGCGCACACTGATCTCGGACATGGTTACTCCACCGGTATCGCCCTCAAGGGCGAAGATTCATGGCTGCGCATGGGCGCAAGGCGTTTTGCGGCGCTTGTCAGTATGTTTCAGCCAGCAAACCATCGCAATGCGACAGCTTGCTGGCTGAAAAAGTTGGAAAGCTTGTCTTTCTTTATGGCTCTGGTACTGGCGCAACTGCCTGCGTGCCTGCAGGAAGGGCCAGATCCGCCAGAGTTATTCGCCTGCTTCCGTGGGGCGCACGGTCAGCACGGGCATGTCGGCGTTCTTGACCACCTTTTCCGCCACGGAGCCGAAAAGAATGCGGTCAATGCCCTTGCGGCCATGAGTGCCCATAACGATAAGGTCGGCCTTTTCTTCACGGGCGCGGTTGAGGATTTCTTCGGCGGCATAGCCGATGAGCACCTGTCCCTTGGCTTCAACACCCACGAAATTTTCGGCCACAAACGATTCCATGGACTTTTCAGCGCCGGTCACAATTTCGCCGACAAAATTCTCAATGGTATTGGGTGGCACATGAAAGCCCACGTACTGACTCAGCGAGGGGGCAGTGTATACAACAAGCACGCTCGCATTGAGCCCCTTGGCAAGGAGCACCGCGTATTCGGCAACTTCCTTGCTGTGTTCGGAAAGGTCTACCGCGCAAAGAATCTTCTTGATATCCTTCATGGCAAACTCCTGTTCCCCCCGGTAGGCAGATTGATTAACGGGCTGGCTGAATATGGCCGACCAAGAGGGGTTTGGTTTGGGGTCGCAGCCTTTATCCTTTGCCTTCATCTGTAATAAATGGTAGTTTTTTTCGGCACAATAGACAAGACATTTCGCCTAACGCCGCCAAGGGGCAGGGAAATTTTTTCCCCATTGCTTCTGCCAGCCTGTGAAAAATCAGCCTGTTATGGAAGTAAGCCTTTGTGGCAGGATTTTTGCATTTTTTCTGCAACGGCAGTACGCCAACCCTGGAGGCGACATGAAAGTTACCAACGATCAACTTGAGGCGCTGTTACGCCAGCAGAGCCAGACCCCGGGCGCAACCCGAGCGCAGACGGCGCAGGGCGGCTTTGAGGCGGCTTTGAGCGAACAGATGGGCCTTGAAAATGCCGTTGCATCTTCTGCGTTCCCCACAGCGGCGGCGGGGCAGACCTCGCAAGCATCCATGATCAGTCAGATGCTGCTTGGCTCCACCCAGTCCGAATCGGTAGATGTGGACGAAGACGTTATCCAGAGCGCCTTCTCTCAGGCTTCCGGCACGCTGGACATGTGGGATTCGTACGTTAACGCCCTGGGCTCTTCGGGCCAGAATGGTTCCTTGCGCGAAGCCTATTCCCTGTTGCAGGGGATAGACGGGCAGGTTTCCGCCCTCAAGAACAGCACGGCCTCTGTACGAGGCCAGAATGCTGGGCTTGATTCTCTGGTCAACGAGCTTGACGTGATGACAACGACAGAAAAAATCAAGTTCAACAGGGGCGACTATACCGCATAGCCGCCCGGACAGAAAAACCGCCGTGAAATCAGGGTTTCATGGCGGTTTTTGCTTGTGATCAGGCCGTCTGCTCCCATGAGCGGGCGGCTTTTTTGCGCATGGCGGTCAGGGTGCTCCTTGGTGCTGCGTAAATGCGCAAGCCTCCGGAATCATAAGGTTCCGGAGGC
Source organism: Desulfovibrio desulfopostgatei (assembly GCF_053570645.1). Taxonomy (NCBI): domain Bacteria; kingdom Pseudomonadati; phylum Thermodesulfobacteriota; class Desulfovibrionia; order Desulfovibrionales; family Desulfovibrionaceae; genus Desulfovibrio; species Desulfovibrio desulfopostgatei. The sequence continues at coordinate 664,263 of NZ_JBRBQS010000002.1, forward strand.
TTGCTTTATGGAGGCTCGTTGCCCTTGACTGGGCTGTGCGGTGCGCTTGTAGCAGGTTACTTGTTGCCGGTAGCGCCGGACTGCACGGCATTGCCAGTGGCATTGGTTGCGCCAGGCATGCCAGCCATGCCGGGGCAGTTACCGGGGCCCATCATGCCGTTGCCCATCATGCCATGTCCCATGCCGTGTCCGCCCATGCGGTGCCCCATGCCCCGGCCCATGCCGTGACCAGCCATGAAGGGAATGCCCTTGTCAGACATCTGCTTGAGCATTTCGGCCTTGGCGCTGTACAGCTTGGCGTCGATTTCGCGCAGATCCTTCTGGGCGGCCTTGACGCGGGCGTCGTCGGGCTTGGCGCCAGCGGCGGCAAGGTTGTTCAGTTCAGCCATCTTGGCAAAGTGCTGCTGCATGGTGGGCTGTGTTTTTTCAACAAAGCTCTGGTGGATCTGCTGCATGGTTTCCATCTGTTCGCTGGACAATCCCATGCCAGGGCCCATGCCATAACCCATGCCGGGGCCCATACCCATGCCCATGCCTGTGCCGGGACCCATGCCTGCGGGACCCCGGCCGTCGCCGTTCTGGGCGGAAGCAACGCCCGAAAGGCCGAGGAAGATGGCAAGGGTAAGGGCCGCGCCGCTGGTAACGATCTTGGAGGTCTTCATTGTAGTATTTCCTTTTAGTTTGATGGTAGTTGCGTGTTGGTTAGGTGATTATTTGATCTGGCTGACGGAAAGCTTATCGCCCGTAGCCATGACCGTGACCGTGGGGGCCGTGCGAGCCGGATTGACCGTTGCCGCACCATGAGGAGCTGATCTGGCTATCTGCCGTGTTGGCGGCAGAGGCGTTTACCGCAAAAGCCAGCACCAGCGCCAGGGAAGCGAAAACAAGGGTAAGTTTGATAGAGTTCATGAATATTCTCCTTTATCTCGGCCTGCTCAGGGCAAGTCCGCTCAGATGGATTTTTTCAGTTTTTCGTATTCTTCAAGAGTGATTTCACCAGAGGCCAGCCGTCTTTTGAGAATCGCCATGGAATCTGTATAATCCATGTTTTTTCGCTGTAACGGGAACATTCTGCTGATGAAAGCGACCGCCAGGGAAATAATCAGTATCATGATTATGAGGTGCGTCATGCCATTTCCCCATCCCATTACGCTTCCTATATCGCAGCCATACATATCAGTATCCTCAATGTGACGTTGCGCCGTCAGTTTGTTATTTGTATTCTGATTGGTGCTGCGTATTTCAGCGCCGTTTGATGCTGTATAGGCAAAGGCCGTGCCAAGATGAGTAAAATCTTGTAACCATATAAATTTGTTATGTTAAATTAAATTGATAAATCCCCAGGCTTCTCTGGTTGGATTGATGTTGTCCATTTTTTACTCAGTTGGCTGGCCAGCTATCCAATTTTTACCAGGGGGCTTGCGCGGTGAGTAAAAAATACATACTTATGATACTGCGCCGTTGAGGAAACACTCATGATCCGTTTTCGCCCATCTCTCTCCCAGCGCTTGTCGCGTATGGGCCTTTCACCCTGGATGCTGCTTGGGGCAGCCCTTATTCTCGGCCTGACACTGGTGGGGCTTTCCGTGCGCAGCAACCAGCGCGAACGGGCCTTTATGGTGCACAACCTTACGGACAGGGCCGAGGCGCTCATCTGGGCGCTGGAAGCCGGAACTCGCACGGGCCTGCGCCTCAGCCCCGGCACGGTGCTGGGCCTGCGGCCGCTGCTCAGCGAAACGGCCCGCCAACCCGGCATTCTCTATATGGCTGTTACCGATATGAGCGGGGCCATACTTGCCCAGAGCGGCGACGGCTCGCCGATTCCCGGCGTCCCGGATGACGTCGCACCGGAATTTTCCCCCACTCCCATGCTGGTGCAGCCTCAGGATATCCCACCCCTTGCAGATGTTTCAGACCGGCCCATGTGGCGGGTGCGCAATGTGGATGGAAGAGAAGTTTTTGAGGTTTTTCGTGTGTTTGCGCCCCTGAGTCGTTCACATGGGCAACAGCACATGGGCGGGCAGCAGCATATGGGCGGCGGGCACGGCTCCCACGGCATGGGCATGATGGGCCGCATGCTGGGGCGTTCCCCTGATATTGACGGGCCTGACCCCAATGATGTGTTTGACAATCCGCCGCCGCCCCCTCCCGCACGAGGAGGGTTTGGTGGCCGTCCCGGTCCTGAGGCCCCCCGGCAGGTGGTGGGCGTGGCTCTGGTGGGCTTTGACGCGCGCCCCTTTGAGGATGCTCTGGCGCAGGACGCGCGCAATAACCTGCTTTCTGCCGCACTGGCTGCCGCCTTGGGGCTGGCTGGTTTTGTGTCCCTGTTCTGGATGCACAACAACCGTCGCTGGCGGCGTATTGTGCGCGATCAGCAGGTCATGGCCGCAGAAGTCGTGGCAAACCTTCCCCTTGGTCTTGTGATCAGCGACCCGGACGGGCGCATTGCCATGATCAACGATGCGGCTTTGACCATGTTCGGCAAACAGCGTTCAGAGATATTTCCTTCTGGCACGGAGGCCTCGCAGGGTGATGCCAGCAAGCCCGGCAGGACTGCACGGGCACGGCGGCTGCGCAGTCTGCCCGGTCTGGAGTGGGAAGCCTTGGTGGCCAGGTTGGCTGGAGGGGCGCGCATTCTGGAGCAGGAAACAACGCTCGCCGTGCCGGGGATCAAACCTCTCTCCGTCAGCCTTGGCGGCGCGGCCATGCGCAATGAGGACGGCGCTTTTTTGGGCAACGTATTTGTGTTGCGCGACATTACGGAAATGAAGCGCCTTCAGGCTGACGCCCAGCGCAATGACCGGCTGGCGGCCCTTGGGCATCTGGCGGCGGGTGTGGCGCACGAAATCCGCAACCCCCTGAGCACCATCAAGGGCGTTGCCCTGTACATTGCCAAGCGCATGCCCCTGGGGGGTCGCGAGGAAGAAGCCGCCCAGCGCATGATTGACGAAGTGGAACGCCTGGACCGCGTGGTTTCCGAACTGCTGGAGTTTGCGCGCCCCGGTTCGTTTGAAACAGTGCAGGCTGACTTGGGCGAGGTCATCGGGCGGGCGCTGCGGCTTGCCGAGGCCGACCTCAAGGCCAAGAACATTACCGTGGTTTTTGAAATGGAACCGGGCTTCCCGCTGGTGCGCATCAGCACGGAGCGGCTCACTCAGGCTCTGCTGAATCTTTTTCTCAACGCGGTTCAGGCCATGGATCACGGCGGCACCCTGCGCGTGAGTACGCGCGCGCTGCCCGATGGCATGTTCAGCATCACCGTGGCCGACACGGGGCCGGGCATCCCGGCAGAGATTCAGGCCTCCATCTTTACGCCCTATTTTACCACCAAATCATCGGGAACCGGCCTCGGGCTTGCCATTGTCTATCAGATTGCCGAGGGGCACGGCGGGCGCGTCAGCGTTGGCAACGCGCCGGGGCATGGGGCGGAATTTACGCTCACCCTGCCTGTAAACGACAAAAACTAAGGCCATTTCGCACCGTTGCGACCTGCCCGTAGCGCAGGCGAAACCGCTACCGATCAGTTCAAGGATAGTGTTATGACTGCAAATCCCGCCATGCAACTGCTGGTGGTGGATGACGACCACAATCACCGCGAAATGCTGCGCGCCCTGCTTGAAGAGTGGGGCTACGCGCCCACCGGGGCCTCCAGCGGCGAGGAAGCCCTGGAGCTGTGCCGTGAACGTCCTTTTGACCTCATTCTCATGGACGTGCGCATGGGGGGCATGAGCGGCATAGAAGCCACGCGGGCCGTCAAGGCCTACAATCCCGCCATTCCCATTCTGATCATGACGGCCTACTCGGATGTTTCCAGCGCCGTGGAGGCGCTCAAGGCCGGGGCATACGACTACCTCACCAAGCCTTTGGCCTTTGACGCGCTCAAGCTTGCCCTTGAGCGCGCCCTGGATCATGCCAGCCTGCGGCATGAGGTGCGGACTCTGCGCCACGAGCTGGCGGCAGGTCTGGATGCCCGCAACGTCATAGGGCAGAGCCAGGCCATGCGGCAGGTGCTGGATCTTGTTTCGGCTATTGCTCCCTCTGAGGCCACGGTGCTTGTGACGGGCGAATCCGGCACCGGCAAGGAAGTGGTGGCCAAGCTCATCCACGCCAACAGCAACCGCCGCTCTGGCCCCTATGTGGCCGTGAACTGCGCGGCCCTGACGGAAACCCTGCTTGAATCGGAGCTTTTCGGCCACGAAAAAGGCGCGTTCACAGGGGCGGAAAAGCGCCGCGAGGGGCGGTTTCTGGCAGCGGATAAGGGCACGATTTTTCTGGACGAGATTGGCGAAATTCCGCTTTCTATGCAGGTAAAGCTGCTGCGCGTCATTCAGGAGCGCGAGTTGCAGCGCGTGGGCGGCGATCAGACCGTGCGCGTGGATGTGCGCATTCTGGCGGCCACCAACAAGGATCTGGCACGCGAGGTGGAAGAAGGGCGCTTCCGGCAGGATCTGTATTACCGGCTTAACGTGGTAGCCTTGCAGTTGCCGCCTTTGCGCGAGCGCGGTGAGGACATCCCCCTGCTTGCCATGCACTTTATGAAGCTTTTTGCCGAGCGCAATGGCAAGACCGTCAAGGGATTTACGCCTGGCGCAATGGATCGCCTGCTGAAGCACAACTGGCCCGGCAACGTGCGTGAACTGGAAAACGCCGTGGAACGGGCTGTGGTGCTGCTGGTGGGCGAGTATATCAGTGAGCGCGAGTTGCCCCCTACCATTGGCGGGCAGGAGGCGGAGGCCCCGGCTGCGTCGCGGCTGGATTTTGCCAATATGACGCTTGAGGAGATTGAGCGTCTGGCGGTTATGGATACTTTGGCGCAGGTGGGTGGCAACAAGAGCGAGGCTGCGCGGCGTTTGGGGATTAATCGCAAGACGTTGCTGTCAAAGCTGGGGGACGGGAAATAGCGCCGCAACGGTGACGAGGCAGAGGAAGAAAAGGCAGAAGCTGGGGGAGAGGTTTTTGTGGTGTGGGTGAGCCTGTCAGGCTGATTTACGCAAACCCGACTTTTGCGCCCTGAATGCGTCAGCGCCGGGATTTTGATGCTCACGTACTTGAGTACGCTGCGCTCAAAATTCCGGCGCTTCCTTTTCAGGCCGCAAAACGCGTATTTTGCAAATTCGCCCAACACCAACCATCGCCTCCGCGTTGCTCCGGCGAGTATAAGGAAGGCGACTCCACGACCACCTTTTGATGGTGAATTTTTTTATCTGACTTGAAAATTTCCCTTCTGGTCATGTCTGAACGGAACTTGCCCTTATCGCACTCACCTTGTCGAGGTGGTGCAAGTTTTTGTTTGCTTTCGTGAGTAGTCCGGGCTTGGTGGTGGTTGAAAAGTCAGAAGTTACGGGGAAAGAGTGCAAGGTCACGCCCTAAACGAGCAACTAAACCTGTGGTGTTTGGCTGAAGCGAACTTTGGCCGAGGTGAAAGCGGACTCTGGCATTTACGCGGCGCGGAGGGAGATCACCCGAGCGAGCGCAGAGAGTGAGGGAAGCTCCCGCAGCAGATGCCGCGTTGCCCTCGTCGTTTTATGGAACCTGAAAACCCTCTTGGGGGTGCTTCGGGGGGGATGCAAGGGGGGCCGAGAAGGGGGCGTAGCCCCATAACCGGCCCCGCCTTGCTGCGCGCCGCACAGGCGTCCCAAGCACCGCCGGAGGGTGGAATCCAGTGCCCGAAGGGCAGCAAGAAGAATTCACTTCGCGAAGCTTGGGCGAAATCGCACGCCGCGCAGGCGTCCCAAACTCCGCCGGAGGGCGGAATAACAAGCCCAAAGGGCGGCATAAAACACGCAAGGGAGGCGAGACCACGCTCCGCGCAGGCATGAAACGCAAAAGTCCCCGGTCACGCTTCACCGTAACCGGGGGCTCCCAATTTTCAACAAGCTAGCGCTTCCGCGCCTCGCTGGAAATACTGTCCACATACAACCAGAACAGCGTCCCCAGTTGCAGGGGCTTGGGCTGTCCGTCAGGCCCCTTGAGCGGATCGCCGGGAATGCTGGCCATACAACACCACCAGCCGGGCTGGTTCAACACAAAGGAGAATTCCCCCTTGTTGTTGGTGCGCGCGGCGATATCCTCATGCCATGAGGTCGGCACGGGGCGCTTTTCGGTATTTATGCGCGCCATGCGTACAGAAGCGGCGGCAAGAGGTTTGCCATCCATAAGCACCACGCCGGAAAACATGGCAGGCGCAGTAAGGCCAAATGGGCGGGAAAGCGGTACGATTTCAAAACGCTGGCCCACAGGCAGGCTCCAGCCGCGTTCAACGCCGTACACAGGCAGGGTTGTTTTGACGTAATGCTGCAAAAAGCGTCCGTGCGCGGCATCCCACCAGGGGCGGCCTTCAATGATGAACTGGTATAGGCCGGGTTTGGTCAGGGCAACGTTGGCCCCCCATGCCTTCTGGTTCAGGTAGCGGATTTCTTCCATGTCGCCTAGCAGGTCGCGCCGTTCGGGCTGCGCCACGCCGTCTTTTACCGGTGTGGTGCTGTCGTAACGCAGCACCGCAAACATCTGCGGCATGTCCATGACCAACCCTTCGTACTGGAAGGGGCGCATCATGGTGATAAGCACGTCTACTTCTTCATCTATCTGCGTGTCAGCGGGTGCTGGTGCGGCGGCAGCCTGTTCCGGTTTGGCCGGGGCGTCTGCCGGGGCGGCCTCGCCGTTGGGCGCGGGTTTGCCTTCAGAAGCGGGTTTGCCTTCGGCCGTGGGCGCAGCGGGGGCTTGTTCCTGCTGTTTGCCTGAGGCATCAGCGGGTTGTTCTGCCTTGCCGGATGCTGTTTTGGCGTCCTGCTGGCGTTTTTCGTCTTTTTTATCCTCGCGTTTGGCGGGGGCGTCCTGCTTGGGGCGGGGGGTGGGTGCTTCAATGCTGGGCTGGCTGGGCACCAGCAGGGTCACCTGCGCCTGCGCGAATGGCGCAAAAAAAAGGAAGGACAAAACAGCCCAACACGCGGCGACAACTGCACTTTTATGTTCAAATAACCCCAGATGACAGGAACGGTGTGCGCTGGGCATGAAATCTCCTGTGCGCCCAAGCCTGCGATATGCAGAGGGATTGGCTCTGTTTCCGCACGTAGAGGGCGGGGCGCTAGTGTATGTGACCTGTGTATAGCCCAAGAGCATGAGCTTGTCATGTGCTGCGTGCACACTCACCCCGCATGGCTTGGCATATCCGAGGCTTCGGCGGCTGTGTTGAGCGGCGTTCTGGCCGCAAAGACCGCATCCACCCGCGTGGCTCCACTTGCGAGCAGGGCGCTGGCTGCGGCGTTCATGGTGCTGCCCGTGGTCATAACGTCATCCACAATCCATACGCGCAGCCCCCTGGCCTCGGGCGAGGCGGCAAAACTGTGACGCACGTTGCTGCGCCGGTCTTTTGCCCCAAGGTGCGCCTGCTCCTGACCGGGCACAGGGCGGGAAAGCAGCCTTGAAGACAAAGGCAGGCCTGACAGGCCATGCAGGGCACGCGCCAGTTCGTGGGCCTGATTGTATCCTCGGCGGCGCAAATGGGCGGCATGCTGCGGCACTGCCACTATGACATCCGGACGGGGCAGGCAGGCTACGGATTCAAGCAGAAAATTTCCCAGCAGGGGGGCAAGGTACAGATGCCCGTCAAACTTGAACCGAAGCAGGGTGTGCCGCAGGGCTCCCTGATAGAGACCGTAGAAAGCAGCTCCGCTCCACGGCGGGGGATTTTGAAGGCATGCGCCGCAGATGCTGTTGCCAGCCTGTGGATCAGAAGGCGGAATTCCGCAGCGCGGGCATCTGGGCCCGGCGTATGGGACAAGCTGAGTCCTGCATTGGGGGCAAAGGAGGGATCCCGGCGCTGTCGTGGCATGGGCGTGCGCCGCAAACGCAGGGGAAAAGGGACGCAGACAGTGCAAACAGCGGTCTTGGTTCAGCCCCAAAGCGTTTTGCATGTGGGCCAGCGCAGAACCCAGCCAGCCGCAACGAGCCGGTGGGTGCGGCTGGGGTTTGTCATCTGGCATGGGGTGAGCAATAGGGTACAAAATGGCGTGGTCTATGGTTTGTCCGCATCATCGGGCAGGGGCTGGGTCAGTTCATAGCTGGCATTTTTTGTGGCGAGCCTGTGGCCCCAGTCGTGCCCCCAGGCGTGCAGGGCGGCCATTACAGCAGGGCGTTCGTGCAGATCCTTGATTGATTCAAGCCCGCGTAGCAGTCGGGTTTCCCGAACGGCAGCCCCAAGGGGGGCCAGAAAGTATTTGAGCGAAAGCAGAGAGCCTGAAAACAGCAGATTGCCGCGCCGCCGCCCTGCGGTCATGGCTACAAGCACGGGCTTTGCGCGGGAAAGCGGCAGGGGAACGCGGTCTTCACCTCCCTGCAGCATCCAGAAACGCTGGGTTCTGTCGATGAGCGCCTTGAAGTGCGCGGGCAGAAAATAGAAATAAATGGGGGAAGAAATCATGACCAGCTGTGCTTCGTTGATCATCTGAAAAATTTCTTCGGCCTGGTCCATCTGGGCGCAGGCATCATTCTGGCCGGGGAGGGGCCGGTTGGCCAGAATGCATTTGTGCGGCGGCCTGGAGCAGCCGCCGCACCCCGTACAGGGCGAATATGCATAGTCGCGCAAGGCTACAGTGCGCGCTTCAATTCCGGCTTCGGCCATGCCCTTTGTAAAAAGGTTTGCCACCGAATCAGAAACGCCTCCCACATGAGGACTGCACTGGAGCACAAGCACGTTGTTCATAGCTGAAATTCACCGCAAAAAGGATTGCTCTTTTTTTCATCGCCAATGGTGGTGGAGGGGCCGTGCCCAGGGTACACCACTGTGTCTTCCGGCAGTTTGAAAAGTACTTCCGTCACCGAGCGCAGCAGGCCGTTGTGGTCGCCGCCGGGAAAGTCCGTGCGGCCAATGGAGCGATAAAAAAGTGCATCACCTGTAAAAACAAGTTTTTCAGTAGGAAAAAACAGCGAAACTCCGCCCGGGGTGTGCCCAGGGGTGGCAAGCACCTCGCATTCCATGCCGCCGAACGAAGTCTTGCCCAGAGCTATGGGTTGCGACTGGTACGGAGTCACAGTGGGAAAGCCCCACAGGCCGCCTTGGGCGGATTCCGTTCCTTCAAGGCAGTCATCATCGGCACTGATGTAAACAGGCGCTCCTGTGGCCTTCTGCAGGGCCGCCACGCCGTAAACGTGGTCGAAGTGCCGATGGGTAATGCAGATGGCAGCCAGTTTCAGACCGTGCGTAGCCAGATACTCCAGCATGGGATCCGGGTCGCCGCCCACGTCCACCGCAACGGCCTGAGTGCCGCTGTGGATAAGGTAGCTGTTGGTCTGCAAAGGGCCGAGGGGAAACGTGGCAACTGGCATAAAGGTTCCTTTGGCTTGTCGATATCAGGCGCGCAATGGTTTGCTGCGCGCAAAATTACCGACTTTGGATATACTATCTTGGATTGTGTTCACAGGCAAGCGCCTGGCGCGTTAACAACGCGGCAGCGGCAAAGTTTTACCCGCCACGGTAGTCAATACGCTTAAAATTTAGCCGCACAATGGGGCAAAATCAAGTTGCGGGCATAGGTTAGCCTCAGCGGGCAGCTCCGGACATGGAACTGGAATGGCAAGGCCTTTCCGTGATGGTCTGACAGATGGGGACTCTCTGTCTTGAAATTTTCTAGACAAGCAGCCTTTGCCACACTACAATTTGAAGATGCAAAAAAACTGCCCGCAGCTCGAACTCGCGCGTGAAGACCTCATGGAAATGGAAGGCCTGTTGTGTGAACAATTGTCTTCATTCCTGTCCTTTTCAGGGCACGCCCTGTATTTTCCCACCAGCCGCGCGCCCGAAGAGCCGCAGTTGCTGTCGCGGGAGCGCAGGCTGCTGCTGCCCTTGCGGCGCGACGACCATCTGCTTGGCGTTGCCATGCTGCACGGCGTCAAGGCGCGCGAGGCCCGGCCCCTTTTGCCTTTTCTGCCTGCCATAGCGGGCCTTTGCCTGGAGAATCTTGCCAGAGCCAAGGCCATGCGCACGGATTCCGTTACCGGGCTTGCTACAGAAGAGGCCCTGTTTGCGCATATGGAAAATGCCGCAGAGCGCTTGCGGGCCTACCTGGAAGAGCCGGGCGCGGAAGAAAGCGGCCCCGCGCCCCTGCACTGGCTGTGCATGGGGATTGTGCTGTTGCGTCTTGGTAACGGGGATTCTGTGGTACGGCGCGGCGGGCATGCTTTTGCAGAAAAATATCTCAAGGCTCTGGCAGACGCCTGCCGCGAAGCCCTGCCATCGGATGTTCTGGCAGCGCGTGTGGGCCGCTGGGAGATTGCCCTGCTCTTTCCCGCCAGCGGACGCGGCGCCTGTCACAAGCTGGCCCGTGCAGCACTGACGCGTATGGAAGCGGTGCGCATGCCCTATCCGTTGTTGAAAAAGCCCGTGCACCCGCGCCTCTGCGCCGGGCATGCGCTGTATCCGCAGGATATGCGCGGTACAGAAATGCACCTGGAGATGCACGATCAGGCCCGCCTGTGCATGGATCGCGCCCGCCTTGCCGCAGATGTGGCCGGGCAGGAGGCTGACGGCGCTCAGGCTGTGGAAAGCCGCATTATGCCCTTTGCGCGCATACTGCAAGAAGGGGGCATGGTGCTGGAATCCCTGCCGCTGGGCCGCGTGCGGCTTAGCCTCGGACGTCAGGCCAAGGCCCGCGAGGGCATGCGCTTTGCCCTGTGGGGACAGGCGGAAAGCGGTTCGCCCCATTACAAGGGCGAGCTGGTGGTGCTGCACACGCGGGATACGGATTCCGTTGCCGAGGCCCTGCATCTGGTTGACGTTACCTGCCGCCCCGAGGTGGGGGACAGGCTCACTTTGCTGGGTGAGACGCCCGTTTTGAGCCCGGATCTGGACGAACAGGATTTTTCCGCCGCGCGCCCTGCCATCCCAGATGCGGCGGTGGCCGTGCAGGAACAAAACCAGAGGGCAGAATCTGCCGAAGGTGGCAAACACGCCGCTGCTGCGTGCGGTGCTTCCGCATCTGCCGTGCCCCAGCCAGCAGAATGTGCTGGCGGTTTGTGCGGTCACGGTGATTTTTTGAACCGTTTTGCCGTGGAGGCGGAACGGCGCAACCGGTTTACGCTTTGCCTGCTGCGGCTGGAACCGGGCAATTCTGATGCGGGCGATGCCGCGCATCCGGATGCCGCTCCGCTGGACGGCATGCACGATGCCGCGAACCGGCAGGGGATTATTGAAACAGCCCTCAGCGTGTGGCGTGATGCCCTTGGCAAGGCGCAGAACCTGCCGCAGCCGATGGCTGGACGCTACGGCAGCAACAGTCTGATATTTTTCCATCCGGATGTGGAAGCGCAAGCCCTTGTGTCTCTGTACGAGGGAGTGTGTGGTGAACTGAGCAGCCGTGGCATTTCGGCTTCTGTGGGCCTTGCGGGTTATCCCTTCCTTCAGTTCCGAAGGGGTGAAATGCCCGACTGCGCCCTGAAGGCTCTGGAATACGCCCTGCTGTTGCCAGCCCCCAAGGTGGGGGTGTGCAATTCGCTTGCGCTCAACATTAGCGCCGACAGGCGGTACAGCCTCGGCGATGTTTTTGGCGCGGTGGAAGAATACAAACTTGCGCTGCTGGCTGACGAGGCCAATGCCATGGCCTGGAATTCCCTTGGCGTATGCATGGCGGCCCTTGGGCGGCAGCACGAAGCCCGGCGGCATTTTACGGAGGCCCTGCGGCACGGGCCGGATAAAGCCCTTGCCGAACAGATTTACTACAATCTGGGCACGGTCTGCCAGGGGCTTGGCGAAAAGCGCGCAGCAGCCCGGTATTATCGGCAGTGCGTCAAGGTTTCGCCCGAGCACCAGTTTGCCCACATCCGTCTTGGGCAACTGTGCGAACAGGGCGGCAGAAGGGCCGAGGCCCGGCGTTTTTATGAGATAGCCGCAGCCCTTGAGGATGCGCGCCCCGGCGCGCCCAGCCTTGCCCGCAGGCACCTTGCGCGTGTGGCTGTGCGCCAGCGCAAGGGCGGCGAGGCGCGTGAGCTGCTGCACGAGGCTCTGGTACGCAATCCGCAGGATGCCGCCTCCATGTTGCTGCTGGCAAATATCTATCTGGACAGCAATGAAGATCCGGCCATGGCGGAACTGCTGGCCCGCAAAAGCGCTGGCCTGCACGACAAGCCCGAAGCGTGGGAAACTCTTGCCCGCGCCCTGCGCAAGCTTGGGCGGGAAGAAGAAGCCCGTGTGGCTGAAGCCAAGGCTGTGCTTTCCTAGCTTTTCAGAAGCAGGTTACCGCAGGGTGTGTTGCGAACAGCCCGCTGTTTGCAGAGAGCATTTTGCGGAAAGGGCAACGCAACTTGCCGCTGAAACTGTCTCCCGGTTCGTGCTCCACATGGCTTTTTTCTGGCTCTTAAACCGCCTTTGGGGCGGTTTTTTCATGCCCGAAGCAGAGTGCCCGAAACGCAAGCAAGGCCCCCTGTCACCAGAGGGCCTTGCTGTTATGTCATTTGGGCAAAGCTTGAAGCTACACGTCAAAGAGCATTTCCAGATCTTCACGCGTGAGCGACTTCCAGGTGTCCTGACCGGGAATGATGGCTTCCGCCACGCCGCGCTTGGCTTCCTGCAATTTGAGAATCTTCTCTTCCACCGTGTTCTGGCAGATGAGTTTGTAGGAAAAGACCTGACGGGTCTGACCGATACGGTGGGTACGGTCTGTGGCCTGACTTTCCACGGCGGGGTTCCACCACGGGTCGTAGTGGATAACGTAGTCGGCGGAGGTCAGGTTGAGGCCCGTGCCGCCAGCCTTGAGCGAGATCAGGAAGATCGGGATTTCAGGCGTATTGTTGAACTTGTCTACCTGATCGAAACGGTCTTTGCTCGCGCCATCGAGGTAGCAGAAGGGAATCTGTGAAAATTCCAGCCACTGCTTGATGATCTGGAGCATCTGCACAAACTGCGAGAAGACGAGCACCTTGTGGCCGCCTTCCACAATTTCCATGACCATGTCCTTGAAGGCATCGAACTTGCCAGAAGGCAGGTTGTTGGAGAAGCCGGGCATGTCGAGCTTGAGCAGGCGCGGGTGGCAGCAGATCTGGCGCAGTTTGAGCAAGGCGTCGAGAATGGACATCTGGCTTTTGGCAAGGCCTTTTTCGTCCACATCGGCCAGCACCTGGGCGCGCAGCTTGCGGGCCAGGGCTGCGTACAGTTCGGCCTGCGCTTCTTCCAGCGCGCAGCAGGTGACGCTTTCCACCTTGGGCGGCAGATCCTTGGCCACTTCGGCCTTGGTACGGCGCAGAATGAAGGGACGTACACGGGTGCGCAGATAGTCCAGCGTTTCAGCGTCGCCGTCCTTGATGGGCTTGACGATGCCCCGCTGGAAGGCGTGCTGCGAACCCAGAAAGCCCGGCATGAGGAACTCGAACAACGACCACAGCTCGAAAAGGTTGTTTTCGATGGGCGTACCCGAGAGGCACAGGCGCATGCGGGCATTGATGCGGCGCACGGCGCGGGCTGTGATGGTGTTGGGGTTCTTGATGTTCTGGGCTTCGTCAAGAATAACGGTGTTGAACTCGTATTTTTCCATCTCCTCCAGATCGCGCCGCAACAGCGCGTAGGTGGTGATGATGAGATCCGAGCTGGAAATATGCTTGAACATACCTTCGCGGCGGGTGCCATAGATGGTCAGCCGCTTGAGGCCGGGAACGAACTTTTCCGCTTCGCGCTCCCAGTTGGGCAGCACCGAGGTGGGCACCACAATAAGGTTTGGCCCGTCATGGTGCACATCAATCATGTGCTGGATAAAGGCCAGGGTCTGCACGGTTTTGCCAAGGCCCATTTCGTCGGCAAGAATACCGCCGAACCCGTATTCCGAAAGGAAGTTGAGATACGAAAGCCCCTGCACCTGATAGCTGCGCAGGTTGGCGTTGAGCGCCTTGGGCGGCGTGATGGGCCGCACCTCGCGGAACGAGCGGATTTTTTCGCGCAGGTTGTTCCAGAAGGAGTCCGTGGCTGCACCGGGCAGGTCTTCCAGCAGGCTGTCGAGCACAGGGGCTTCAAACTGCTTGAATTTCTGCTGCGGGGGCTTTGAAGGGTCGAGCCCCAGAGCCGTGAGCTTGTGGGAGAGCTTTTCAAGCCACGCTTCGGGCAGGCTGGTATAGGAGCCGTCTTTCAACTGCACATAGCGCTTGCCTCGGGTCCAGGCCTTCCAGATTTTTTCCAGGGGCAGGCTCTGGCCTTCGTATTCCACGTTGATGTCCAGCGAAAACCATTTTTCCTTCTCGTTGCTGACCACCTGCGCCGTGATGTTGGAAGAAGCCGTGCGCACCTTGTAGCGCGAGAGGGCCTTTTCGCCGTAGACGCGGTAGTTTTCGATCAGCTTGGGGTAGGAGTCGAGCAGAAAGGCAATGGCTTCTTCCGGCTCAAGGAACCACAGTTTGCTTGAGCGGGCCTGAAAGTCCATACCGCTCAGTTCATTCATCAACTGGGCTTCTTCGTCCTGATGGCGGCGCACCAGATAGGTCTGCCCTTCGTAGGTGTAGCTGCCGGTCTGGAAGTCGGGGTTGGGCCCGTTGAGTGTAAATTCGCCGTGGCGCGTTTCATACACGTTGTCGATTTCCAGCGTCAGCAGGCTGCCTTCTTCATCAAGGAAGAGCTTGGGATTATAGGTGGCAGGCTGGAACACCGGCTCCATGAGCTTGAGGAACTGCTGTGGTTCGTAGAGTTCCGAGGCTGGCAGGCGCGTCCACACTCGGTCGAGAAATTCGGAAATTTCTTCGTGCGGCACAACCGGGCGTTCGTAAATAAGGTTGCGCACCAGCGAGGGATAGAGGCCCGTCTGCACCGGGTAGAAATTATGCTGGTAGCAGACCCACAGGGGCATTTGCCCATGAAAGGTGATGGGCGCGTCTTCCGGCGCGGTGCTCTCGGTCGGGTTGCGGTCGCTGGGATTGCTGCGCCCTGCGCGGATGGGCAGCGGGGGGCGGCCCTCGCGCTTGAGCAGCACTTCAAAGCGAAAGCCTGAATCGTCCAGGATAGGCTTGAGCTTGAGCGCAAAAGGCGTGCTCTCGATGCGGCAGGGTTTGTCAGTGTCCTTCCACAGCAGATAATATTCCTTGCGCACAGACCAGAAAAACCATGAAGTAAGGCCCTGCGGGATTTCAACCCGGTGCCCGTAATAGTCGAGGTGCTGACCGATCTGGCGGGCCACATGCGGCAACTGGGGTGAAAATTCGCACCAGTCGGGGTTCTGGATGATCTGATCCAGCGTTACCTCGTTGTGCACGCTGGAAAGCCCGGATTTGTTCTGCCGCCCACGGAAAAAGGAAACCAGCAGACGCCCCTGTTCCGGTTCAAAGCGGAATATGAGATAGTGGCGGCCTGGTTCCGGTTCCATGTCGGTAGAAAAAAAGTTGCGGAAGCTCTGCTTCCAGTCGGTGCTGGGAGGCGGGGTTTCTTCCGGGTCGCCCTGTTCCTTGCGCAGTTCTTCCACAAGGCGCAAGGCAAGTGCTGCCACATGGCGGCAGATGCCTGAGAACGCATCAGAGCAGTTGCACTGGTGGCGGGTGCTGCGATCCGTAATGGTGAGGCTCAGGCTCGGCGTGAAGACCTGCAGGTCTTCGCCCTGGATGACGCCTTGGACGTCCCAGGTTTCGCCCTCCTGGATATTTATTTTTTGCACCTCACCTTCGGACAGGATATAGTAGGCGGCGTCGCGGATGTATTCCGGCACACTATCGTGCAGGAAAGTCTGGCACATTTCGCGAACGACGCTCTGTTCAGATCGACTCATGGGTTCCCCAAAAATACTCCGTTGAAATTTCTGGAAAATTCCAGAAACGGAGCGATGTTATGACGTTTGCGATAAATAGCACAGGTTGGGGGGCGAAAGCAATATGAAGTGTGACTTTTATGAAAAAAATAAATTTTGAGCGCGCAATCAATATGTTGGAATCAATATCAGCCCAACGGGCCACCCGATTTTACGGGAAAAAGTGGATTCGTTGGGTCACAATTTCATGTGCTTTACTGTGCATTTGTGCATCATCAGCTTTTTGCGCCAATTCTGCGGGTGATCTGCCGGAAGAAACCGGCCTTGCCCCCTCGGGTGCGGCCGTCAGCCCGGCTGGCCCCCCGGCTTCGGGCGGCAGCATATTTTTTGGCACCATTGGCGAGGCTTCGAATCTTATTCCCTACCTCACGTCAGACTCCGCCTCGCATGAGGTTGCAGACCTCATCTACACGGCGCCGCTGCGTTATAACAAGGATTTACAGCCCGAGCCGTGGGCTGCGGAATCGTGGAGCATGGAAGACGGCGGCAAACGCATGCGTTTTACCCTGCGCAAGGGCATATTGTGGGAGGACGGGCAGGAGCTGACCGCCGAAGATGTGGCTTTTACCTGCAAGCTGGCGGCAGACCCTGCCACCGGCAGCCCTTATGCCGAGGATTTTTTGCGTATCAAGGATCTGCGGGTCATTGACCGCTATACGTTTGAAGTGCGCTATGACCAGTTTTTTGCGCGGGCGGTATCCACCTGGATGAACCCCATTTTGCCCAAACATATTCTGGAAGGGCAGAACATCCGTTCCACGCCTTTTGCGCGCAAGCCCATGGGGGCCGGGCCGTATCGGCTCAAGTCGTGGGAGCCGGGGAGCCGCATAGTGCTGGAGGCATCGCCCACCTATTTTGCGGGCAAGCCGCGCATTGACGAAGTGGTGTACAGGATCATTCCCGACAACGCTACCATGTTTATGGAAACCCGGGCGGGCAGACTGGACGTGATGGATCTTTCGCCCCTGCAATACCTGAGGCAGACCTCTGGCCCGGAATGGCAGAGCAGATTCCATAAATTCCGCTACATCGCCTCGGTGTATATTTTCCTCGGCTTTAACCTGGAGCATCCGTTTTTCAAGGATGTGCGGGTGCGGCGGGCCATTTCCATGGCTATCGACCGCGAGGGCCTCATCAAGGGCGTTTTGCTGGGGCAGGGCGTTCCGGCTTTTGGGCCGTTCAAGCCCGGCTCGTGGCCGTACCATCCTGGCCTTAAACCCATGCCCAGAAACATTGCCGCCGCGCGCGCCCTGCTGGCCGAGGCGGGCTTTGCCGATCATGACGGCGATGGCCTGCTTGATCGCGACGGCCAGCCGCTGGCCTTTACCATCCTGACCAATCAGGGCAACGAGCAGCGCATTCTTGCGGCTACCGTCATGCAGTCGCAACTGCGCGAGGTGGGCATTGACGTGCGTATCCGCACCGTGGAGTGGGCGGCCTTTATCCGCGAGTTTGTCAACAAGGGGCGGTTTGACGCCGTGCTGCTGGGCTGGACAATACCGCAGGATCCTGACCTGTTTTCTGTATGGCATTCATCCCAGACCTTTGAGGGCGGGCTGAATTTTACCCACTACCGCAATCCCGAGGTGGACAAGCTGCTTGAAGAAGCGCAGTCCACGCCCGATCAGAAAAAGCGCGCAGAGCTGTACTATCGCATCCAGGAAATATTTGATGCGGAGCAGCCCTACTGCTTTTTGTTTGTGCCCTATGCCCTGCCTGTGGTGCAGCGGCGGTTTCAGGGCATAGAACCCGCACTGGCGGGTATAATGTATAATTTTGAAAAATGGTGGATTCCCAAAGCCTTGCAGCATACGCAGATGCAGCCCTAAGCGCTCGCACCGGGAACGGGGCAGCTTTTTTGCTCTTGCCTGCTGGCTTGCAGGCGCATATTCAGACCACGCGGATTTGAACAGGCCCTGGCTGGTTGTCCAGCCGGGGCCGCTGTGTTTGTGGGCTTTGGCCTGCAATTCGGCTGCCCTCGGCGTTGACAAGGCCGCTTTAGTCGGAACATAGTTCCAGAACTGGTTGAAGATATTTTTTTACGCTGTGGGTGGACGTTACGCATGATTCGTATTCAGGAAATTCTCGATAAGGTTTCGGCTGGCAACCCGAACGCGGATCTGGAGCTGATCCAGAAGGCGTATGTGTTTGCCGCCACCGCCCATGCGGGGCAAACCCGCCTTTCGGGCGAGCCGTACCTTTCCCACCCTCTGGCAGTTGCCAGCATTCTGGCGGGCATGGGTTTTGACGAACCCACCATTGCCGCTGGCCTGCTGCACGACACAGTAGAAGACACCAAGGCCACCATTGAAGAGCTGGACGAAAATTTTGGCGAAGAAGTGGCCGATATCGTCGATGGCGTTACCAAAATCAGCCAGATCACCTTTGAGAACAAGGAAGAAGCCCAGGCGGAGAATATCCGCAAGATGATCCTGGCCATGAGCCACGACATGCGGGTTCTCATGGTCAAACTGGCTGACCGCCTGCACAATATGCGCACGCTGGACTTTCAGAAAAGTCATAAACAGAAGCGCATTGCCCAGGAAACCATGGATATCTACGCGCCCCTGGCCAACCGCCTGGGTTTGTACGTGATGAAGCGCGACCTGGAAGACCTGAGCTTCAAATACATGCGGCCCGACATTTACAACCAGATCGATCACTGGCTGGACAACCATCAGGTTGTGGAAAAGCAGATCATCGGCAAGGTTGTGGGCCTGATTCAGGATCTGCTGGAATCAAACGGCATCACCGGGCAGGTTTACGGGCGCATCAAGCACAAGCACAGCATCTATAAAAAGATGCAGGCCCAGTCCATGACACTGGACGAAATGCACGACATCATGGCCTTTCGCGTGCTGGTGCAGGATATCAAGGACTGTTACGCCGTGCTGGGGCTTGTGCACTCGCAGTGGCGGCCCGTGCACGGGCGTTTTAAAGACTACATTTCGATGCCCAAGACCAACGGCTACCAGAGCCTGCACACCACGGTCATCGGGCCGGAAGGCGAGCGTATTGAAATCCAGATACGCACCGAGGAGATGCACAGGCAGGCCGAACACGGCGTTGCCGCCCACTGGCTGTACAAGGAAAAAGGCCGCGTCAACAGTAAAGACCTTGAGCAGTTTGCATGGCTGCGTGAAATTTTTGAGCGCCAGAGTGAAGAAACAGATTCCCGCGAGTTCATGCACTCGCTGAAAATGGATCTGTTCAAGGACGAGGTCTACATCTACACCCCGGCTGGCGATGTTAAGGAACTGCCCGAAGGCGCTACACCGCTGGACTTTGCCTTTGTGATCCACACCAAGGTGGGTCAGCATTGCAGCGGCGCAAAAATCAATGGCCGCCTCATGCCCCTTGGCACGGAGCTGAAAAACGGCGACGTGGTGGAAATCCTCACCGACCCGGCGCGCAATCCCAACCGCGACTGGCTCAAGATTGTCAAAACAGCCAAGGCGCGCAGCCGTATTCAGCACTATCTGCGCACGGAAGAACGCACCCACGCCGTGACCCTTGGTCGCGAACTGCTGGAAAAAGAAGGCCGCAAGGTCAGCCTGAACGTGGGCAAGGCCACCAAGGACGGGCATCTGGCCATTGTGGCCCAGGAAATGAATTTTGACAGCGTGGATGATCTGGTTGCCGCCGTGGGCTATGCCCACACCACACCGCGCAAGGTGCTCAACAAACTGTATGCGGTGCTGCACCCCGAGGCCGCCACTGCTGCGGAACCCGCCACTCCCACCGTAAAGGAAAGCAAGGAAGCTGCCTCCCGCAAGGGCGAGGGCGTGGGCATTTCCGGCGTGGACGGCGTGCTCATGCGCTTTGCCAAGTGCTGCAACCCGGTGCCGGGCGATCCCATTATCGGCTACATCAGCCGTGGGCTTGGTATCAGCGTACACCGTGCCGACTGCCCCAATGTTGCCAATATGGAGCCGGAGCGTCTTATTTCCGTGCATTGGGACGGCATGGAAGAAAAGCCCTACGCAGCAGGCATATTCATTATTGCCAAGAACGAACAGGGCGTTCTGGCCAAGGTTGCCGAGGTCATGGCGCGCAACGGCGTCAACATTATTGGCCTGAACATGGACAATCAGGTGGATGGACGTGCCAAGCTGCGCATTACCGTTGAAGTGCGCGATGCCACCCAGCTCTACCAGCTTATTGAGGCCATTCGCGTATTGCCGCCCATTTTTGAAGTGGTGCGCGATACTGAGGCTGACGCCACGTAATCCGCAATTAAACGCGCTGTAAAAAGCCGACTGCTTGTTGTGAGCAGTCGGCTTTTCTTTGCCTCTGGTGGGCTGATTGGCGGCTCTATTACAGATAATGGCTGTATATGCGGACAACGTGCCCAGTTCCAGCTGCCGCATGCGGGTTACAGAGGTTTGATATAGAAGTTTAAGTTTGTGATAATTTGCACAAATACGAAATAGTTGTATAATAATGTTGCATCTTGAAAAAAATATTGTTTATTCACATGTATTGTAGATGATTTATTAATTTTATTTGAACTTAATATTGTTGTTTAATAAAAAAATATAATAGTTTTATTGAGAAACACTGTCGAATATTGTGATAATTATTATTTTTATAATAAAAATTAGATACATTGTTAGTATACTATGGAATAAGTAAATTTTGAATATTCAAAAAATACCCTAAATAAATTTGCGTATTGTACGTTTAATAAAATATAGTCTAAGCGCATTCAAGATATGTAACCTCTTCATATAAGCATGGGTAGGATACAACTATGCAAAAAATTACGACAATGCAGAAGATGGCAGGTCTGAGTCTGCTCCTGTGCCTGTTCACGGTCATTATTGGCATGTTTGGCGTCAGCCGCCTGAGCAATCTGGCGACTGATGTTGAAGAGTTGAGTTCCATGCACATGAAGGGGCTGGATTTGCTCCGAATGATAAATATTGAAGTATTGCGGATCATCCGGGAAGAAAAAAATCTTATCATCAGTACGACGGAAGAGGGCAACCGCTTTGCCCTGAATAATCTGCAAAAAGAATATGTGGTGCTGGATAAATACCACAATGAACTGCCGCGCTATTTTATGACCGAGAGCGCCCGCAAGCTGCTTGCCGAACTGAACGGCCTGCTCAGCGAATGGCGTACAGTGCATAACAAGGTTGTTGAACTGGGTAGCACTACCGATCCTGCCATGAATGAAAAGGCGCAGGAAATTTCGTCCACCACCGGGCGTGGGCTGGCGAAAAAGCTGGCTGATCTTTTGCAGGACATAGGTCAAAAAAAGCTGGAGTTTGCGCAGGAACTGAGCGCCAAAAGCATGCAGGAGTACGAACGCGCACGGATGATAACCATTATTGGTGTGCTGCTGTCAGTTTTGGTGGGCCTTGGCGTGGGGTATTTTCTTTCGCGTAACATGCTGCGCCAGCTTGGCGACGAACCTGCCTCGCTCTCAGAACTTGCCTTGCAGATTGCGGGCGGGGATCTGGAGGCAAAGTTTAATCCTGCACGGCCTGAGATCGGCGTTTTTGGCGCGATGAAGCAGATGGTGGCTACCCTGAAGGGCAAAATTGCGGAGGCTGATCAAAAGAGCCAGCAGGCCAAAGAAGAATCCGAGCGCGCCCAAAAGGCCACTGCCGATGCGGAAGAAGCCCGCCGTCAGGCCGAGCGCGCCAAGGCCGAGGGCATGCTTCAGGCTGCCCACCAGCTTGAAGGAGTGGTAGAAATCGTAACTTCCGCTTCCGAGGAACTTTCCGCCCAGGTTGAGCAGTCGAGCCGTGGCGCGGACGAACAGTCCGCTCGTGTGCGCGAAACCGCAACTGCCATGGAAGAAATGAACGCCACTGTGCTGGAAGTTGCCAGAAACGCCCAGCAGGCTGCGGATGTTTCAAACAATGCCAGAAAGCAGGCCATTGAAGGCTCGCAGATAGTCAATGAAGCCGTAAAGGGCATAAGCACCGTGCACACGCAGTCGCTGGCCCTCAAGCAGGATATGGATGCCCTTGGCAAACAGGCTGAGAGCATCGGGCAGGTAATGGGCGTTATTGCCGACATTGCCGACCAGACCAACCTGCTTGCGCTTAACGCCGCCATTGAGGCTGCGCGCGCGGGCGATGCTGGCCGTGGTTTTGCCGTGGTGGCGGACGAAGTGCGCAAGCTGGCAGAAAAAACCATGACGGCAACGCAGGAAGTGGGCCGGGCCATCAAGGAAATTCAGGAAGGCACAAAGAAAAACATTCAGAGCGTGGAGTTCACTGGCGAATCCATTGAAGCTGCCACAAAGCTCTCCGTGCAGTCGGGTGAATCGTTGAAAAATATTCTCGAGTGTGTGCAGCTTGTGAACGATCAGGTGCAATCCATTGCCACTGCCAGCGAGCAGCAGTCTGCCGCCAGTGAAGAAATCAACCGCTCTGTGGAACAGGTGGCTACAATTTCTTCTGAAACAGCTCAGGCCATGGAGCAGGCTTCCAGTGCAGTAGCTGATCTGGCGCAGCAGTCGCAAACGCTTCAGCATCTGATTGGCGAGATGAAACGTCAGGGCTAGGCGCAATCCCATAAATCCAGACCAGTAAAAGGCCGCCCGGTTGGACGGCCTTTTGTCGTATTTGCATCAACTTCTGCTGGTTATCAGACGAAACATTTTTCAAGGTTTCCTTTGGTGGCTATTATTATTTTTCTGCCTGTTCCGGTATTTTTGTACACGGTGTCCGCACGTGATTGATCTGCAACAGTGCGAATAGTACTGTATTAAAAAACCTGACATGCATTTGCCCGATGGCGGTTAGCCCGCAAAATTTACTTGCAACAAACTGATAATAAAAGGAAAGCCATGAGCGAAAAGGAAACAACGCCTCAGGTTACTTTGCGGGAAGCATTCCTTTACTGGTTCAAGCTCGGCTTCATCAATTTTGGCGGGCCTGCCGGGCAGATCGCCATGATGCATAAAAATCTGGTGGATGGCAGGGCCTGGATCAGCGAAAAAGTGTTTTTGCGGGCGCTCAATTTCTGCATGCTCTTGCCGGGGCCTGAAGCGCATCAACTGGCTGTATACATAGGCTGGCGGCTCAACGGCTACTGGGGCGGAACCATTGCCGGGCTGTGCTTTTTGTTCCCCTCGGTGATTCTGATGCTCTTTCTTTCATGGCTGGCATCCGCCAAGGGGCAGGTTCCCTTTGTGGCCGGGATTTTTCACGGAATCGCCGCCGCCGTTGTGGCCATTGTGATTGAAGCGCTTATCCGGCTTTCAAAAAAATCACTCAAGCACCCAGCACTGTACGCATTTGCTGGCGGCTCGTTTGTACTTGGGCAGTTTCTGGGTGTATCCTTTCCGGTGATTGTTTTGCTGGCAGGTGTGGCAGGGGTCATCCTTGGCAAACTGCGCCCAGACATTTTTTGCCAGAAAAAGCCGGGAACAAATGAATGCCTGACTGACGCGCTGGAATCTTTCACCAATCTGCCGCCTTTGTCCCATCTTTTCAAGGTGGTGGGGATATTCACCGTAATCTGGATGGCTGTGATTCTGCCCGTTTTTGCATGGCGGAGCATGGGCGATATACTTTCCCAGATACCCATATTCTTTACCAAGGCCACCTTTGTGACCTTTGGCGGCGCGTATGCCGTGATTGCCTACATTGTTGAGCACGCGGTCAATCTGGGCTGGCTTACGGAAACGGAGATGCTGCTGGGTCTTGGCCTTGCGGAAACAACCCCCGGCCCGTTGATCATGGTAACGCAGTTTGTGGGTTTTATCGCCGCATGGAATCAGCCCGGAGGCCTGACGCCTATGACAGCAGGCATTCTGGGCGGGCTGCTCACCACCTTTACCACGTTTTTGCCGAGTTTTATGTTTATATTTGCCGGTGCGCCCTACATCGAGGCCATTACAGCCAACAAAAAACTCAATGCCGCGCTGACGGGAATATCCGCTGCTGTTGTGGGCGTTATCCTCAAAATCGGGGTATTTTTTGCGTGGAACACCTTTTTCCCGGCAACGGGATTTGATGCGTTTGCCGTTGGCGTTGCGCTGGTGTCGCTTGTGGCCTTGGTGCGTTTCAAGCTCTCCATGCACGCGCTGGTAGGGTTGAGCGGGCTTGTCGGGCTGATCTGGCAGATGCTCTGATATACGATACTTTGGCTGTGCGTTGCTCGTTTCATTACTGGCATGGGGAGCAGTCATGGCGATGCAGTCTTGCCCGCACAGGATTTTTATCCTTAACGTCAGACACGTGGGGGAAGGTATGAACGCCACCATTACGCCGCAGGAACTTCAGGATATGCTGGCCGCCAATACCGCGACTGTTTGCGATGTGCGCAGGCTGGCTGATTATGAGGCTGACCCGCGCACTATCCCCGGCGCTGCATGGCATGACCCGGAGCAGGTGGACGAGTGGGCGGCGCAGTTGCCCAAGGACAAGCCCGTAGCCATCTATTGCGTGCGGGGCGGCTCTGTAAGCAAGTCTGTTCAGGCCGCTTTGGGGCAGAAAGGTTTTGACGTGCAGTATGTGGAGGGTGGGCTGGCCGCATGGGATGAAGCCCATAAGTAGCTGAACGCCGCATAGGAGGCGCCCATGTGCGGCTTTGCATTGCACTGTATCGTGCTGCCGCAATGGAAACGCCGCTTCCCTTCGAAGGGAAGCGGCGAAGCCTGCGCGCCGGGAAGGGAACGGCGCTTGCAAATGGCTGAGAGGTTTAGAAGCTGTACTGGAAGACAACCTGGGCTTTCCAGGCGTCCTGCTTGTCAAAGCTGCCGTTGCCAGCGCCGTTGTTGTAACTGGCCTTTTTCCATGTGTCCTTGTCGATCATGTTGGCAACGTAGCCGAGTTCCAGATTCACACTCAGGTTTTCGTAGGCCTGCCATGTGTTGACGAGGTTGAATTCCAGCAGCCCGTCGTTGGTGGTCAGGTAGGGGCCGTCGCCGCCGTAGCCAGCCTGCCAGGAGGAGGCATCCTTCATGTACTTGACCATGGAGGTAGCGTTGGTGCCGCCCCAGTATGCCAGACGGAATGTGTGGGAGACGTTTTCAATAAAGCTCATGTCTTTCAGCTGTGCGCCGATGCCCCAGGTGCCGGCATAGCTCATGCTCCAGTCGCAACCATTGGCAACCGGGCTCCACGAAAGGTTGCCGTCGCCGACAAAGGAGGTGAAGTTGCCCGCGCCAGCAATGGAGGGCATGCGCTCGGAGCCGTTTTTCACGTTGCCGTCGTCACCGCTGGCGTACCAGCCGAAGATGCCGGGA
Source organism: Desulfovibrio desulfopostgatei (assembly GCF_053570645.1). Classification (NCBI taxonomy): domain Bacteria; kingdom Pseudomonadati; phylum Thermodesulfobacteriota; class Desulfovibrionia; order Desulfovibrionales; family Desulfovibrionaceae; genus Desulfovibrio; species Desulfovibrio desulfopostgatei. The sequence continues at coordinate 689,241 of NZ_JBRBQS010000002.1, forward strand.
ACGCCCCAGTCCAGCTTGTATTCAACAAGGGCTTTTGCCAGCCAGCCCTGACGCTCGGTGCTGGCGCGCACGCTGTCCACGCCGCGCTTGAGCACATCGTAGCGGCCCATGGCTTCAGAATAGCCATAGTTGATGTCGAATTCGATGTTCAGAGGGTCGAACATGGTGATGGCTACCGGCAGACCCGCCCAGAACACGGAGCCGTATTGCTTGTTAGTGCTGGAGGAATTGAGGGGATTCAGACCGTTGGCGTAGTTGAAGCCGGGGTTGGTGCCGGGAATGGTGAGGCCAAGTTTGCCGTCGCTGGTTTCCCAGGGCGAACCGTAGGTTTCGTCATCCAGGCCGCGCAGGGAGTTTTTACCGCGCATGCCGTACATGGCCCAGGGGGTGACTTCAACACCGTCAAAACTCAGGGGCATGGAGAGCATGAACAGATCAAGGTTGTCGAGGTAGTTGGTCTTTTCCGTGCTGGAATTGCCATTGCCGTCGACAAACGCGCCGTTAAAGTTGTCGTTGACAGGGCGCGCCCACATAAAGGTGAGGCCCACATTTTCGTTGAACTTGTAGTTGGCGGTCAGGGCTGCAACATCGCAGTCCATAATGGCGGAGCCGCCAGCCACGTTGGGCAGGGCGGCGGCCTGGAGGCCCATGCGCACGCGGGCGTCAGTCTGCGGGATCAGCCAGTCGATGTAGGCGTTTTTAACCTTGACCTGGTTGTTCCCGTCAGCGCCGAGAGCTGCGCCATCGCCCGATTTGCCCCAATGCTGGTCGCCAATTTCAAAATACACCGTGCCGGACAGAGCCTCGGAGGCCACGGCGTCCAACTGGAGGCGGATGCGCTGGGAAGCGCCAAACTGGTCTTCGGTATTGGTTTTGGACTTGGCTCCGTCAGTATCTCTGGTGTTCTTGGTAAGGACGCCTTCGCCCACGCCAAAACCAACCAGCCATTCGCCCTTGGCCTTGAAGTCAATGGCCTTGGCCCCCCCGGCCACGCCCATCAGCATGCCTGCTGCAAGCAGTGTGACCATGCACACCTTTTTAAAGCGGTTCAGACCATTCCTTTCTCGTGAACTCATTCCTTTCTCCTCGTAAAGGGTTTGCGCAACGGCCGCAGACGCCACAGGCTTTTGCAACGCGCGCGTTATTTTTTCAGAAGACATCCCTGACGGGCTGGCGCTTGGCGCGCAGCCTCCGGGCGATGTCCTTGGCCTAATACGCCTCCCTCTGCCGCAAGCGAGGTGGCGATCAGTTTTCCGCGTGGTGATTCTTGTGGTGGCCGCACTTGCAGTTGGCGCAGTTGCCCTTGCAGACGTGCTTTTTCTTTTGCTCGATGAGAACGCGATTGCCGGTAACGGCCATGTCAAAGCCGCTCTTGCCCTTGAATACGATACGTTCTGTGCTGAGACCGCCCAGCAGGAGCGAGGTTTTGAGGGCGTCAACAGCGGAAGGATGTGGGTTGGCTACGTGCCGTACGTCAATGAAAATGCGTTTGCAGTTTGCCTGGTTGCACTGAAGAAGCTCAATAAGTGCAGAGGCCTGGGGAGGATCGAAGCGGGAAGAAACAGAAATGTGGAGGTTGTCGTGGCTGAAACGGTGGCTTAAACCCGTATGGTCGGTAAACACCGGCTGCTGATCCATATTTTTATCTCCGCTTTGCTGAATGTGCATGGCGGTACACTGTCACAGGCAGAGCTTTGTGTCAATAAAAATGAAATTACTTTTCAAATTCAAATTATATCACACTGATTTTATTATTAAAAATTGTACAAAAAATTGTATTCTATGCTAACATGCTCAATTGGAAAAGAAAGATTGCTAATCGATTTTAGGGCTGCAAACAAGGATGGTGTGGAGAGTACTGATGGTTTTGCCAATAAATAGGGGCGGATGTTCCCAAGGAACACCCGCCCGCTGTGCAGAAGGAGGATTTGTTAGCGCTTATGCGGCCTTGATGCTGCCGTCTTGCACATGGAACAGAGCGGCCTGGGGTTCTGCCTTGCGCAGCAGTCCCGCCATGTGCGGCTGGCAGGTAAAGTAGAGCAGCTGATGGGCCTTGCCCTGGCTGCCGCCGGTCAGCTCCACAAAGGCGCGCGCCGTGCGCTCAGCCCTTTGCGGGTCAAAGTTGACCAGCACTTCGTCCATGATAACCGGCAGGGGCGCGGCATGCAGGGCATGATTTTTTATGTAGGCAAGCCGCAGGGCCAGATAGGCTTGCTCGCGCGCGCCACGGCTCAGATTTTCCGGCGCTATGGGTTCGCCCTGCGCGGGCAGGATGGCGAGGCTGGCGTCTTCCAGCGAGGCGTTGATGCCGCGCCAGCGCTGGCCTGTGATGCGGGTGAAGATGCTTGAGGCAAGGCGGATGACCTCTGGCTGGCGCTCCAGCTCAAAGGTGCGCTTGGCTGTTTCAAGGATGCTGCGGGCAAGCGCCACGCGGCTCCAGGCAAAGGCCATGCGCTCCATGTCTTCCACAAGGGCCGCCTCCTGTTGCAATAGCTGCGAAAGCTCGTCGGTGCGCGAAAGGGCGTCCACCTTGCTGCGCAGTTCCGCCACGCGCTTGACCAGATTTTCTTCCTGCTCCTGAATGCCTGTCAGTTCTTCGCTGATGGTCGCGCTGCGGCGCTCCTGACTTTCCTGATCCTCATGCTCGAAGGAATCGAGAAAGTCCTTCATGGGTGTTTTGTCCGCAGCCAGCCGCAGGGCATCTTCCAGATCCTGACGGCGCAGGGTGAGTGCGCGCAGCTCTTCGTGAAGCGCGGCCTGACGCAAAAATTCTTCCGCATCGTGCGCGCCCGCCATGGCAAGCAGGGAGCGTTCCGCGTTCCGGGCGCTTTCAAGGGCGGCTTCCGCAGCTCGGGCCTCGTCCTCCATTTCCGTCACTTCATTATCAAGGTTGCGGCGGCGGCTCTGCGCCTGCGACATGGCTTCCGCCGCTTCCAGCGCGGCATCAAGGCTAAGCAGCCAGTCTGGGCGGTTGTCCGCGTCCTGCTGCGGCGGCAGGCCAAGTTCCGCCAGCAGGGCTTGCAGCGGGTCGCGCAGGGCAGCCAGTTCTGTGCGCCCCTGGTTGAGCTGCGACTGGGCGCGCTGCACAGAAGCCTCGGCAGCGAGGCAGTTTTCCATGTATTTCAGGGCTTCCCGCACTGTTTCCGGGTCAAGGTCGGTGCCGAGGCCAAGATCATGCAGGCAGGCTGTCCATTGCGAGCGCGCTTCGTTGAGCCGCTCCTGCGCCTGACGCAGTTCTGCGCTGGCTTCCGCCTGACGGGTGCGGGCGCGGTTGAGTTCGCTCTGCGAATTTTGCAGCGCGGCTTCGGCCTTGATGCGCAGTTCGCGGGCGGCATCGGCTTCGCGGCAGGATTCCAGCACCTGCCGCACAGCCTCCGCCAGTGAATCTGAATCCGCGTTGGCGGGCAGGCGTTCAGCCACGGCAGGCACCAGACGCATGCGGGCCTCTGTCTGACGCAGGTCGTCATCCAGGGTTTGCAGTTCCGCATCGGCGGCGGCAACGCCGCCAAAGGCGAGCCGGGCTGATTCGGCCCGGGCAAAAAAGGCAGCCGCACCCTCGGGCGAGGGCACATTGGCCACATGCAGAGCCAGCATGAATTCGTGCCAGCGGCGGCGGGTTTGCTGCACAATACCTTCAACCTCGGAGCGCACGGCCTGCCGCTTGCTCACTTCCGTGCGGGCAAGGTCCATGGCGTGTTTCAGTTCGTCCATGTCCTTGCGGGCGCGTTCTTCTTCAAAACATTGCTCGCGTTCGTGCTCAAGCAGCACTTCCCTTGCTTCAAGCGTCACCAGATCCATGCTCTGCACGCCAGCGGCGGCGCAAAGCTGGCTGGCCTGTTCGTCCAGTTCCGCCACATGGGCCGCGCACGAATCGCGTCTACCCTGAAGTTGCAGATGTTCCATCTGGCGGCGTTTTGCCTCCGCCCCGGTGTGCGGTACGCCGCCAGCCATAAAGCCAACGCCGCAGAGAAGCAGAAGATAGCCGGACCACAGGCTCACAGGCAGTTCAATGCCCGGCGAAAGTTCAATGCTCGTAATGCCCATGCGCCAGTAGGCCAGCAGCATGCCCGCGCCGCCAAGAAAGAAAGCAAGGCCCAGAATCAGCAGCGGCAGGTTTTTTACCCTTGTGACGGGCGGCTCGTTGCCGATGCGGGCGCTGAGTTCTTCCAGCCGCTCGCGCTCCGTGCCCAAGGTGGCGGAAAGGGCGCGCAGCTTGCGCAGGGCAAGGGTTTGCCCGTCAAGATCTTCGCGGGTGGGGCCGTTTATGTGGCGCTGTTCTTCGCGCAGGGCTTCCACGCGGCCCTTGACTGCGGCAACCTGTTCCTCCGCCTGGCGCACGTCCTGCGCGGCATCGTCCGCCTGACGCATTTTTTCCTGCACATCAGCGGCGAGGGCGAGGGCTTCTTCCTGCCGCGAAAGGAGAGAATCAAGCAGGGTTTCTGCCTGAGCGCCGTCACTTGCGCCGTTGACCACCAGCCGCAGCGGATTGAAAGCTCTGGAAAATGTTGTTTTTGCTTCGTTCACCGCACGTTGGCGCAGGGGGCGCTGGCGGCGGGCTTCTTCCTGCCGGGCAAGGGCCTGACGCAGGTTGTCGCGGGCATCGTCATCCAGCGCGGCGGGGGGGGCGGGCAGCAGATCAAGGGCGGCAGTGTTGGAGGCCACCTCGCGTTCTGCGTTTTCTACTTCGCGGTTGCTCTGGGTGAGGCTGTCCACGGCGGCCTGATGGGCCGAGGCTGCGGCGCGCATTTCCCGCCCCTGGCGTTCAATGTCCTCGCGGGCAAAGAGGGAGCGGTCAGTGGCCCGGATGCGGTCGCACGACCAGTCCGGCCCGAGGCGCGAGAGTTCGCGGGTGAGGTCTTCCTGCGCGCGCAGCAGGGCTTCTTCCTGCGCTGGCAGGGCGCTCAATGCCTGCCGGAAGCCACTTTTGCGTTCGGCCATGCGGCGCAGGGCGGGCAGAGCCTCCAGCAGGGGATAATTGATCTCAAGTTCGTCACGCCGCTGGCGCAGCCGGGTGAGTTTTTCCATCTGCGCGGCCCATTGCCGCTCGCAGCCCTCGCGGGCCTCCTGCGCGCGGGCAAGGCGTTCCCTGCCGTTTTCGGGAAAGGTGGCGCTTATGGGGTCAAGACGCTCAAGGCGAGCGCCCGCCATGCGCCATTCGTTCCACTGTAACCACACGCCAAGGCGGCGTTCAAGGATGCGGCGTTCTTCTTCGAGCTGGAGTTTGCGGTGGCGCAGGTTTGCCAGATCATCGCGCTTTGCGGCGAGGTCCATTGCCATGCTGTCGTACCCGGCGCATTCCTGCTCCAGTTCAACCTTGCGTTGCCGCAGCTCGGCAAGCTGGCGCAGGGCGGCGTTGAGGGCGGGCTTGCTGCCGCCGCTCTTGAAAATTTCATCGGCCTGCTTGTCCAGCAGCTTGAGCGCCTCGCCGGGCGAACGCAGCCCCGGCCCGAAGCTTGCGCCGTACAGGGCGTTGCGTACGCCTTCGTCAGTGAGGCTGTTGAGGTCTTCAAGCTCAGTGAGGCTGAAGCCGAACACGTTGCGGTACACATCGCGGCTCACGCCGGAGAGCATCTGGCGCAGCATGTCCGGTTCCAGCGGTTTGCCCTCCGGGTCGGTGAGGGTGAGCACGCCACCGTTGCTGCCGGGCCGCCGGGTAAGGCGCAGAATGCCGCGGTCGTCCGAGCGCAGTTCCATGCTGCCGCCGGGCTGCCCGCCGCGCAGGGGGCCGGGAATACGCTTGTATTCCTTGTTGCGCGGGTCGGGATAGCCGATGAGCATGGTACGCAGAAATTCCAGGCAGGTGGATTTGCCCGCTTCGTTTTCACCCAGAAAAATGGAAAGCCCCGGCGAGAGATTTTCAACGCTCACATCAGAAAAAATACCGAAGCCGTCCATGTGGAAGGACTGGATATACATCAGCGTGCCTCCAGAAGATCCGTGCACAGGCGTTCGGCCTCTTCCAGAAGGGCTCGCATACGCGCATCATCGGGTTGGGTGAGAATATGGCGGAGCTGCCCGTGGTCATAGACCTGCTTCAGCGCCGGGGTTGCCACATCGTGCAGGGCGTCGCTGCTTTGCGCCATGCGCTCGGCCAGCCGCAGGGTTTCGCCAAGCAGGTCTTCACGTTGCAGATACTGGGCACGGTCTATGGCGGGGCTTGTTTCCGCCACCATGTCCTTGATCCACACGCTGGGGGTGCCTGTTTGCAGGTGCGCCAGCCGTTCGGCAAGGTCTTCCTGATTGGGGGCATCGCGCAGGGCGGCGTCAAGCGGGGTGCGCCCGCGCAAAACCACACGGGCCATCAGGGCCTCGCAGCCGGGGTCAGTAGCTTCTGCGGCCTCTTCCAGCGCGCAGGTCATTCTGTTTTCCACCTCGTTGAGGTGGGTCACATCATCAAGCTCAACCTGCACCCTGGCCCACTGCACGGGGCCCAGGCGCACAAAATCCTCGTTGCAGGCAAAGCCGCCGCCCGGTTGGGGGCTTGCCGTCACCCGCAGGCAGCCGCGCGGCCCCGGCTCGTTGACGTGCAGGCCCTGAGCGTTGCCGCTGTAGGCGATAAAAGGGGCGGCGCAAAGTGTGGCCCGCTCGTGCACATGGCCCAGCGCCCATGCGTCAAGCCCTGTATTTTTGAGATCGTCCAGCGAGCAGGGGGCGTAGCGGTCGGCCTTGCTCTGCCCTTCGACCGTGCAGTGCAGAACGCCAAGCTGAAAGCAGTCATGGTTCTGGTCGCGCCGGAACAGGCGGGCCAGGTTGCGGCCTTCCTTGATCCTGGCGTGGCTGATGCCGTGCACCACAGCCACGACCTTGCCGTCTTTTTCAACCGTGTGGCTTTCGGCATCCGGCCCGAAAACAGTGACGTTGTCAGGCCACTGCACAGCCGCCAGTCGTGAGGAAAGGGGATCGTGATTGCCGTGCGCCAGAAAAACGCGCACTCCGGCATCACGCAGGCGGCGGCAGCCGTCGCACAGCTTGAGCTGTGCTTTGACGCTGTGGTTTTCCTCATTATACACGTCGCCAGCCAGTATGAGAAAATCCGGCTTGTCTGATTCACAAAGCCGGAAGAGGCGGTCCATGGCCTTGAAGGTGGCCTCTTGCAGCAGACGTGCCAGATGCCCCCCCTGCGCCGCCGTGCGGGAAAGCCCCTGAAATGGCGTGTCCAGATGCAGATCGGCGGCGTGAATATAGCGGATGCCGTCCATGTAAAAGCCTCGTTTATGGATTTGTAGGGAAATATTGCTGAAATCTAGACTTTTTCAAAATAAATGACAAGCGCAACGGCCAATTACGCCATTGCTTCAGACATGACAGCGCAGTTACAACAGTGCGTCAGAAATTTTATGCTGCAAGTACAGGTGGATGGAAAAAAGATGGAGCAGGGGGAGGAGGGGCAGAAAAAAGCCAGACCGCCGCTGTACCGGAGGTCTGGCCTGGAGTTGCGCTGAAAAAAGCGGCTTGCCGTTTTTATTCCTGCACTGCGGGGTTGCCGTGCACAGGCAGGGAACCGTTGCGGATAAAGTGATCCACAAGGCCGAAAACCGTTTCATTGCCGCAAAAGCATCCTGCGGCTATGGCCGCCTTGTAGGCAGGCAGGTTTGCCTCAAAGCGCTGGAGCAGTTCCGGTTCCAGCGTGTGCATGTCGGCCTGCATGCCGTAGTTCAGGCGCTCGATGTAGAGCGCGTTGAAGAGTTGTTCCACCATGGCCTTGAGGGGCAGGGTGAGTATGGGTTTGCCCAGGTGCAGGGCCTCGCCCATGAGGGTATGTCCGCCGCCCTGGATAACGTAGGAGCAGCCCTCCAGCAGCCGCAGAAAGCCCTCTTCGCTCTTGCGCATGAAGATAACGTTGTCCTCCTGCCCTTCGGTACGGTCGTATCCGAAGACGTAGCAGGTCTTGCGCGTGGCGGCGCGCAAAAAGTCCACCAGTTTGCGGTGGGTGGAATTGCTCTGGTACACGAGCACATGGCCGTCATCGCGCGGGTTGAGCGCAAGCACGCTGTCGCGCAGAATGGGCGGGGCCACGCGCGCCTTGTACTGTGGCAGCACAGGCGGCGAGTAGAATGATATGATGAGGTTTTCCGCCGTGGGGCGGAAGAGATAACGCGGGGTGAGGCCCTGCACAAAGGTATCCCACCACATGTTGGGCGGCAGGTTGTGCTGGCAGCAGGTGATGATATGTTGATGGTCGAGGGTCAGGCAGGGCAGCCCGGCCTTTTCGGCGGCGCGCGGCACAAAATATTCCAGATCGGTCATGCAGACATCGGGCCGGAATTCATCAATGAGGCGCGACACCTGATCAATATAACGCTGCCTGTGCCACAGCAGGGGCAGGGCCCGGCTGATGGTGGCGGCCATGTCCACCTTGTAGTCCTTGAACACCGTGCCCAGGTTGGGCAGTCGGCGCACGGGAAATTCCGGCTCAAGAATTTTTGGGGCGTCGTCGTCCGCCACAAAAAGAAATTCGTGCCGTGAAAGGCGGCGGGCTATGGTCAGGCCGCGCATGGCGTGCCCGTGGCCTGTGCCGTGAATGCCGTAAAGTACGCGCGCCATGGTTCTCCTTTATGCCTGCCACAGAATAGGCGGCGGGTTTGCGGCGGCAAGCCTACCAATGCACGGCAGTAGCGTCAATTACTCGTCTTGACGCACAGGGGCCTGTTATCTACCATCACGCATTCATTGCTGTCTGTCACATCTGATTGCGGGGCGCAGCAGCGCCAGCGGAGCATACATGCACGAGCCCAGCACCGGGGCGAGCCCGCAGGGGCCGCTCTGCAACGTGACCATCCCGGTTTTTAACAGGCCTGCGGCCACGGAGCGCGCCATCCGCGCCCTGGCAGCCACCTCGCGCGAGGTGCCGTTCCATATTACGGTTGTGGACAATGGCAGCGAGCCGGAGCTTGTAAAAAAACTGCTGGCCTTGCGGGCAGAGGGCTTGATCGACCATCTTTTTTTGCTGCCGCGCAATATGGGCGTGGCCTGCGCAGCCAATGTGGGCTGGCAGCTTGTGCCCGCGCCGCTGTACATGAAGCTGGATAACGATACCGCCATTGTGCGCAAGCACTGGCTACGCGACCTGCTGGCCCTGTGGAGCCACGGGCAGCCGCTCTCCAATCTTGGCGGCGCGTTTAACCGCGAAATGCTGCGAAAAACTCCCGGCAGCCTGCAAACCCCGCACGGCGAGCTTGGGTTGTGCGTGGGCAACCTGCCCGGTCAGGCCGTGCTTGTGCCGCAGACTGTTTCTGAAATACTGGGTTTCTGGAATGAGGAATACGGCCTCTATGGCGGCGAGGATGGCGATTACGGCCTGCGCATGCAGGCGGCGGGCCTGCCGCAGTACTATTACCTTGGCCCCGAGTATTTTGAAAATATCAGGGAAGACGATGATGCGCGCGAAACCTATGCCGCACGCGGTATAGACAAGCGCAGACTGCACCGCGAGCTGGTGGTCAGGGATAACCTGTGCATGGGCAAGCTGTTCATGAATAAAATTCTCTACCTTTCCGGCCTGCGCTCTCTTGCGCCGCTACAGCGCTATGCTGTAGACGATGTGGACGGGCAGGGCCGGGTACGGCTGACCGAGCGTAAGGAATACAAGGAATTTCAGCGCGATCTTGCGCAGGTGGCCGCAGGGCTGAACGCCCGTTTTCGGGATTATGTCATGTCCTACAAGCTGGATGCGCCTACGGCGGACGCCATGCGGCAGGTGCTTGAAAAACACGCGCAGGCAACAAAAATTGACAAGGGGCTGTGATGAACGCACGTAAAGTCAGAGAAGACCTGGGCCGCGCCAAGGCCTGTTGCGCGCGCCGCGATACGGAACGGGCGCTCTTTCTAACCATTTCGGCTCTCAAGGAGCTGGGCGGCCAGAGCGCTCCGCTTGATCTGCGCGGCGATTTTCGAGCCGCAGTGGCGGATCTGGCTGTTGATCCGGAGCTGAAAGCCGCCGGAGCGCCAGCCTTTGTCTATACTCCCGGTGCGGAAAAAGATCTGCTCCAGCTTCTCTCGCAGCTTTACCGCTCCCTGAAAGGGCAGGAAAAAGAAGAGGAATATCAGGCGGCCTTGCAGCGCAAGCTGAACCTTGACCACGGCTTCAGCGACGGCAAAAAGTTTCTGGCAGAGGGTAAGCCTTCAGAGGCTGATGCATGTTTTGCCGAGGCCCTCAAACACTACAAGGACGAAAAGGCCATCTTTGGCATGATGGCCCGGGCCATGATGGATGCGGGCGAATATGTGCGCGCCATCGGGCATGCGCGGGCCGGCCTCAAGGAACTGCCGGACGATGCGGAACTGACGCGCATTGTGGAGGAGTGCACCCGCCTGCGTCAGTAAATCTTTCGGCGTATTTTTTGCAACGTTCTGACGAAAACTTGGCGGCGGCAAAAGCTGCCGCAGGGAGTCGTCATGAACGGTCACAATCACGTAAGGTCAGTTCCCTATATGGCATTGAGCGCGGCGCTCTTTGGCTGCGCACTGTTCTTTGCCGTTACCCTCTGGCGCGGCGAAAGCATGGGTGAAAGCGGACAGTTTGCCTATACCCCAGGTTTTGATGTGCGGGCGGATGTGGTCAATTCCGTGCGGGTTGTGCCGCTTGCGGGAACAGCCCTGCGCAGCCCCAGCGTGAACGCGGATAAATCCGCGGCTGTTTCCCTGGCCTACTAGGCTGTTTTTATTTTGAAAAGTTGGATTGCCTCTCAGTAGTAGCGGGCGGCCATTTTTTTGTGTATACTTTACCACCTTTTTTGATCTTGTTCTTTCAGCGGTCATTCTGCTGGAGGGCTGACGTGTCGCGCGTAGTTCTGAAAAGGAGATACAGAAGTGTATTTCTGGTCCGTTCTTTCTATCCATATCTGAAGATCACTAATCGGGAACGGTTCTTCCCTTTGTTTCAGATTGCAATTACCTGTAATTTTTACCGTATTGCTTGTAAAACATAGTAATTTGCCATGTTATATTGACTTTGTTTCAGAATGTGCCTACATTGTACAAGATGCCCGATTAGAATGGATGAAAAGCCCTATTGTTCTCGTCACTGTAGTGCCATGTTTAACTTCCTTATTTCTCCATAATATTAGTGAGTTACTGACCGATACTTTTTGTTCGGCAATAACATCACGCATTCTTTAAAGGACATGTTTGCGTTATGAATTGGGACTGGGACAAACTTCAGGAAAAAAGACAGAAGCAGGGTTCTAACCCTCCGCCCCGACCTCCTCAGGATGTGGATTCTGACGATATGGGGCAGGAAGAAGAAACCCCTCGTGCCAGGCGCACCCCTTTTAACAACGGCCGGGGCCCCGGTGGAGAAAACCCTTTTTCCAAGATAGCCCGCATGCGCTTTCCCAACGGAAGGGCGGCTGGCCTTGTGGGTTTTGCCATTGTGGTTCTGTGGCTTCTCTCGGGTATTTATATTGTTAATCCCGATGAACAGGGCGTTGTGCTGCGTTTTGGCAAGTATGACCGCACCGAAGGGCCCGGCCCGCACTACGCGTGGCCTGTTCCCATTGAATCAGTATACAAGCCGCAGGTCACGCAGGTTTTGCGCAGCGAGGTGGGCTTCCGCTCCGTTGGGCAGGCGGCCACCTTCCAGCAGGGGCAGTTGCGCACTATTCCGGAGGAAGCCTCCATGCTCACTGGCGATGAAAACATCGTCAACGTGCAGTTCAGTGTGCAATACAAGATCAGCGACCCTGTGGACTACCTTTTTAACGTTACCGCGCCCGCAGCGTTGGTGCGCAATGCCGCAGAGGCGGCCATGCGCGAGGTCATCGGCAACAGCCAGATCGACTCTGCCATTACCGATGGCAAGCTGAAAATTCAGAGCGAGGCCACCCAGTTGTTGCAAACCGTTCTTGACCGCTACGGCGCGGGCATACAGGTGCTGGCCGTGCAGTTGCAGGATGTGCACCCCCCACACGAAGTTATTGACGCGTTCAAAGATGTGGCCAGCGCCCGTGAGGACAAAAGCCGCATCATTAACGAGGCCGAGGCCTACCGCAACGAGCTGCTGCCCAAGGCCAGGGGCCAGGCTGCAGCCATGGGCAACGAGGCCGCTGCCTATAGCGCAACGCGCGTGCGTAACGCCGAGGGTGATGCCTCCCGTTTTGAAGCCCTGCGCATAGAGCACGACAAGGCCCCCAAGGTCACGGAACAGCGCCTCTATTTTGAAGCAGTAGAAGACATTCTTTCCAACGCGAACGAAAAGGTGCTTATGGACAATCCGGCTGCTGGCCGCGCGCTGCCCTATCTCACCTTGCCTGGTCTCGGCGCTCCTGCTTCGCCCAAGACGCTGGAGAAGAAATAATGAGTAAAAATCCTCTGGTGCTGATTCTTGTTGCTCTGGTACTGCTTATCGTTGTTACCCAGGGATTCTTTACCGTTCACCAGACCCAGAAGGCTCTGGTATTGCAGCTGGGCGAACCGCTTTCGCGCGTGTACGGGCCTGGCCTGCATTTTAAAATTCCTTTTATCCAGAACGTGGTCTATTTCGATGCCCGTGTTCTGGACTATGAAGCGCGCTCCCGAGAGGCCTTTACCGTAGATAAAAAGGCCATTGTTCTTGATAACTATGCGCGCTGGAAGATCATTGATCCCCTGCAGTTTTACCGCACCATGCGTTCCATTCCCGGAGCGCAGGCGCGGCTGGACGACGTTGTCTATTCACAACTGCGGGCACTTGTGGGTGCGTATACCCTTACAGAGGTCGTGTCCTCCCACAGGGCGGCCATCATGAAGGAAGTGACCAACAAGGTTTCCGACCTCATGCATGGCTACGGAGTCGAGGTGCTGGATGTGCGCATCAAGCGTACAGACCTGCCACCTGAAAACCAGCGTGCGATTTTTGGACGCATGCGGGCCGAACGTGAACGGCAGGCAAAGCAGTACCGTTCGGAAGGTGAAGAGGAGTCGACGCGTATCCGTTCCGATGCCGACCGCCAGCGCGCGGTTATTCTGGCAGAGGCGGCGCGCGCCGCGCAGATTGAACGAGGACAGGGCGATGCCAAAGCGGCGTCAGTTTACGCCCAGGCCTATAACAAGGCCCCTCAGTTCTATGCGTATCAACGCTGGCTTGACGCCATGCGTAAATCGCTAAAAGAGAACAGCAAGCTGGTGCTTTCCAACGAAACGCCGCTGCTTAATCAGCAACATTGATGCGTGGTTTTCCACGCCAGGAGTCAAAGAGTTATGCCCGGTTTTGCAGAGATATATGAACGCATCAAGTTGGCCACCAACAGCCGCACGCAGGTTGAGTTGGCCGAGGTTCTGGACATCCGTCAGTCCAGTATTTCCGATGCGAAACGGCGCAATTCCGTGCCCGGTGACTGGTTCATGAAGCTTTTCGAGAAGTTTGGGCTGAACCCTGACTGGCTCAAGCAGGGTGTAGGCCCCATGTACTTGCGCACCGAGCAGGGTTATGTGCCTGAAGACGCACCGGCCTCCCTTGCCGAGACTGCTGCCCACTATGGCGACGCCATGGCCCGTGGCGGCATCCACTCCGTGTATGACGCCAAGTGCGTCTACAATGATGATGCCCCCCGTCCTGCCCTGGCTCTGGCGGGCAAGATATCGCTGCCGCTTTCACTCACCCGTGACGGCCTGCAGGTGCTGCGGGTGCGCGGCGCCAACATGGCCCCCCTTATCTCGGAAGGGGCGCATGTGGGTGTGGATACAATGGATACGGATGTGGTGTCTGGCCGCATCTATGCCATCTTTGCTCCCAATGAGGGCGTCGTGCTGCGCAGGGTGTTTTTGAACAGCACCCAGGATGGCTACGTGCTGCGTTCCGAGGCTGCAAGCTTCCCCGAAACCCAGTTGGCTGCGGGCCTGCTTGCCAAGCGCATGCTTGGCCGCGTGGCGTGGGTGTTGCAGGAAGTGTAGAAAAATGATGCTGCAACCGGCTTTTGCCGTTCATTCGTTTTGCCGAAGAGCCTGGTCGGTATGTGGTCTTGCGGGCTGTCTGCTGCTGTGCGCCTGTAGCGGCGCACAGACAGCGGCCTCACGCGGTGGGGACGGTATTACATCATATGATTTGCCGTCCTCTCCTGCTGCAAGCCAGCCTTCCTACAGCCCGGCTGGGGCACCCCCTGCCGCTCCGTCAAACACGGCGCAGGGCTACGCGACCCCTAATTATTCCGGCGGGTATGCGGGCGGCAGCAACGGTGCGGGCACTACGGCGGCCCCAAGCTATGGCGAGCCGCAAAGTCAGGCTCCAGGCTATGCCGCGCCAGCTCCAACATATGCGCCCTCGCCAGCGCCAACATATGCCCCGTCATATCAGCAAAGCCAGCCGCAACCAGCGGCAGGCTCCGCTGCCATCGCTCCCGCATGGCGGCCCCTGGCAGATCGGCTTGCAGCTGACGGGCTTTCCGGCCCGAGGGTGGACGCCCTGCTGGCAACACTCAGCGCCACGCCCACGCAGTCGCCCATGGGCAGAAAAATGCGTGAGCTGTATAACCGCAAATTTTTCCCCAAGCCGCCTTCCACCGCACCTGCGGCCCTGTATTACAAGGGCGTGCTGACCGATGCCAATGTGCAGTTGTGCCGTCAGTTTGTGGCGCAGAACAAGCGCGCCTTTGATCAGGCCGAGGCCCGTTTTGGCGTGCCTTCATCCATAGCTGTATCCCTGCTGTTTGTGGAAACCCGCCTTGGCAAGGTGCTGGCCGACGTGCCGGAAAACGCCTTTTACACGCTTGCCAGTATGTCGGTAACGCGTCAGCCCTCTGATATCCCTGACTGGCTGCCGCGCATGCCCGGCTATCAGGAGCACCTCGACTGGTTTGCCGAAATCATGCCCAAACGGGCGGATTGGGCCTACAAGGAAGTAAAGGCCCTGGTGGAGCACATGTTGCGCGACAATATTGATCCGCACCATCTGCCGAGTTCCATTTACGGAGCTGTGGGGCTGTGCCAGTTCATGCCCTCCAATATTGCCACGTACGGCGCGGACGGCGACGGCGATGGCAAGGTTGATCTGTTCACCATCCCCGATGCTGTGGCAAGTCTTTCCAACTATCTCGCCAAACATGGCTGGAAGCCCGGTCTGCCGCGCGCAAGGCAGCATCAGATACTTATGGCCTACAACCATGCCGCCATCTACGCCAACACCATTTTGGCCCTGTCAGACATGATCAACGGCGCGCCTTCGCCAGAGGCGTCGGCCAAGCCCGCCCCTGCCACTGCGGGCAAGCCTGCTCCGGCAAAAACTGGCAAGGCCGCTCCGGCCAAGGCTGCCAAACCTGCTGCGGCCAAACCGGCGAGCAAAGCTCCCAAGCCGGTTAAGCCCACAAACTGACGGTTTTAATTTATCGATACATCATCCCGCTGTCCTTTGGTCAGCGGGATGTTTTTTTGCCTGTGGCAAAACACGCACGGTCAGACATTAATACCGGGCTGTTGCCCGATCCGGACAGGTATGGCTGGAATCCGGGCTGCTTCTGCTGCCGATTGAATGCGACGCAGGGCAATCTTGCCATCCCTTTATTGCGGTGGCATACTTTGAGGATGAACACCAATTCCGGCGCGCAGCCCCCTCTGAAAGAAAGCAACCGGCCTCTGGCCGACCTGCCTCCCTTGCCATCGCTTTGCAGCGCGGGCGCTCTGCGGCCCGTACCCAGTGAAGCCGCATGCCTGGCCCTGTGGGACAAATACGGCATGCTGCCGAACATCCGGCGGCACTCGCTGCTGGTGGCGCACGTGGCAGCCATGCTGGCCCAGCGGGCGGCAGACAGGGGCTTTGCCGTGCGCGTTCCCGAGGTTCGCGCTGGCGGCCTTTTGCACGATATTGCCAAGACCTACTGCGTCAAGCACGGCGGCAGCCACGCGCAGGTAGGCGCGGCCTGGACTGTGGCTGAAACGGGTAATTATGCCATTGCACAGGGCGTGATGATGCATGTGTGGTGGCCGTGGGCCTTGCCGCAGGGGCCGGGAATCTGTTCACTGCCTTTTTTTGTGATCTATGCCGACAAGCGCATCAGGCATGATGCCTGCGTGACGCTTGAAGAACGCTACGAAGACCTGCTTGAGCGCTATGGCCGTACCGAGGCTGCGCGCGAGGGCATTGGCGTTGCCTACAGACAGGGAAAAAATATTGAAAACGCCCTTGAGGCGCAGCTGGGATGGGCCTTACATGAAAATTCTTTTGATTGCGGGCGGGTGGTCCACTGAGCGCGAAGTTTCGCTCAACGGGGCGCGCGCCATGCAGGAGGCGCTTGCGCAACGCGGCCATTCGGTAACGTTTTTTGACCTGCTTTCGGGCTTCGACTGCCTGCTTGAGACAGCAGCAGCGCACGATTTTGCCCTCATCAACCTGCACGGCGCACCCGGCGAGGACGGCCTTGTGCAGGCCATGCTTGAGCGGGTGGGCTGCCCATACCAGGGTTCCGGCCCTGCGGGGTCTTTTCTGGCGCTCAACAAGAGTGCTGCCAAGCAGATATTCCGGCAGGCGGGCCTGCCCACGGCAGACTGGGAATTTTTGCCTTGCGCCCCCGAGGCTGGCTGGCAGCCTCGCTTGCCCTATCCGCTCTTTGTCAAAAGCAATACGGGCGGGTCTTCGCTGCGCATGGGCCGCGCCAGCAACCGGGCCGAGCTTGACACTGTGCTGGCATCCATTTTTGCCGCTGGCGACGAGGTCATCATGGAACCCGTGCTCGCAGGGCGGGAAGTAACTTGCGGCATTCTGGGCGAGGAAGCCCTGCCGCCCATTCTTATTGAGCCTGTGGCTGGCGATTTTTTTGACTATGAAAGCAAGTACGCCAAGGACGGGGCGCGCGAGATATGCCCCGCGCCCATCAGCGAAGCGCTGACCTCCCGCGTGCAGGAGCTTGCACTTGCAGCGCACAAGGCTCTTGGCCTGAGCGGCTACAGCCGGGCCGATTTTATTCTTGGCCCGGACGACAGCCTGACCATTCTTGAGGTAAACACCCTGCCGGGCATGACGGCCACCAGCCTTGTGCCGCGCGAGGCCCGTACTGTGGGCATGGATTTTGGCCAGCTGCTTGAGCGCCTTATAGAGCTTGGCATGGCCGGGCAGGCTCGCGGCTGACAGCCTGGATTGCCGATGTCGAAGGGCAAGGGAGTTTCAATGTCTGAAGCGTTGTCCCATCCAGCCGGTTTGGGTGACCAGCGGCATAAACGACATGCGCGTTTTGTGCCCATTGATTTGGGCACATGGCCAAGACGCCAGTACTTTGACTACTATTTCAATAAAATAAAGTGCCGCTATTCCATTACGGCGCAGGTGGACATAACCGGCTTGATGCAGGCGCGCGAGGGGCGCAGGTTTTTTCCCTGCCTGCTTTATCTGCTCATGGCCGCAGTCAACGGAGAGCCGACCCCAGCAGAGAGCTGCTCCGACACACCGGCGGCGAAGGACGAACACAGCCGGAGCAGCGTGCAGATGTCCTTGCCATTGCCGGAAGGCGGCTGGCCGGGCAAGGACGTGAGCCGTACCTTTCGCCTGTCGATGGACGCGGAGGGCAATCTTGGCTGGTGGACGTTCTGTAACCCGGTTTATACGCTGTTTCATCAGAGCGATTGCAGCTTTTCTGATGTATGGAGCGAATGGACTGCGGATTTTTCCACATTTTATTCCCGCGTGCTGGAAGACATGGCACGTTATGGCGGCGCAACCGGGGTAACGGCACGCCCGGACAAGCCCGGCAACTTTTGTTCCATATCCTCGTTGCCCTGGCTTTCATTTACTTCTTTTGCACAGGATACGTACGCAGAATCCCGCATGTTTTTTCCTCTGCTGCGCGCAGGCAAACACTATGAGCAGAGCGGCAGAACGCTGCTGCCGCTGTCTGTCTGCGTACACCATGCAGTGGCTGACGGGTTTCACACCTCGTGGCTGTTCTGCCGCGTGCAACACCTCGCAAACGTGGCCAAGCTCTGGCTGCGCTGAGCGGCTGGCACTGCCACTACTCCTTTGGGCCAGCCCCTTTGCGGAATTTTTGTCACTAGCCGCCCCTGGCTCAGTGATAAACCACTTTTTTTATCCGGTTGGGTTCATGACGCACAGCAAAACTCTGACAGGTCACATGGCGGCGCTGTTCTGCATTATCGTGTGGGGCACTACATTTATTTCTACAAAGGTTCTGCTGCGCGCTTTTACGCCTGTGGAAATTCTTTTTTTCCGCTTTTTGCTGGGCTATGCGGCCTTGTGGCTTGCCTGCCCGCGCTTGCTGCGCATTACGGACAAACGGCAGGAGGTGTTGTTCGCCTTGGCTGGGCTGTGTGGCGTGACACTGTATTTTCTGCTTGAGAATATTGCCCTTACCTACACGTTTGCCTCAAATGTGGGCGTGATTGTGGCCATATCGCCATTTTTTGCGGGTTTGCTGGCCTTCTGGCTGCTGCGGGCCGAGCGTCCGGGGCTGAATTTCTTTTTGGGCTTTGTGGCTGCCATGCTGGGCATTGGCCTCATCAGCTTTAGCGGCAGCACGCAACTGCGTCTCAATCCTCTTGGGGATGTGCTTGCCGTGCTGGCCGGGCTTTCGTGGGCCGGGTATTCCATTTTGACGCGCAAGCTCATGGCCTTTGGCTATAACAGCCTGATGGTCACAAGACGCTGTTTTTTCTACGGCCTGCTGTTCATGCTGCCTTGCCTGCCGTTTATGGAATTCCATCTGGGGCTGGAGCGTCTGGAAAATCCGGTTAACAGCCTCAACCTGCTGTTTCTGGGGCTGGGGGCGTCCGCCCTGTGTTTTGTGGCCTGGACGTTTGCCATACAGCGGCTTGGTGCTGTCAAAAGCTGCGTGTACATATATCTTGTTCCCGTTGTCACGGTGATTACTGCTGTTCTGGTGCTGCATGAGCGGATTACCTGGATGGCGGCGCTTGGAACAGGCCTGACGCTGGTTGGATTGGGCATTTCTGAAATGCGCAATTTCAGCCTGATGAAAAAGGCGGAGCAGCTGGGCAAGTGACAGAAACGCGTTGTTGCGCCTCGTTGACGTACAGGTTTGGTAGCTTTCACGCGTGGGGATACGGTCGCCGTATCCCCGCTTTTCGTTGCAGTATGCTGCAACTGGCTCAAGCAACTTACTGGAAAATTGCGGACGCAGTATGCACTTTCCCAAAAAAGAGGCGGAATTCAAGTTGGTCAAGCGTGAATACCCTACAGGATAAAGCCAGGCTGTTTGAGTATTGATCTCGCAGTATATTAAAACGGGAGTTGCGGAATGACAAAAAGTCGCATATCACAACAGCCCGGCCTATTCTCATAGCGGTGATATACATTGCTATGGTGGTGAGATGCTGCTCATAATAGCCGGGACATGCCTTGCGGTGGCATGTGCGCGGAATGTGGCGTCTTATTGCAAATTTTCTTCAACTCACTAAATATTTTAAGAAAATTAGAGTGTGTATGGAAAGTCTTATTGGCGTATTGCAACAGATTCAGGAAATTGTCTGGGGCCCCCCAACCATGATCCTTCTCCTGATTACCGGGCTTTATTATACTCTCCGGTTGGGATTTCTTCAGTTTATCCATCTCCCCAAAGCCATCCGCTATATTTTTGAAAAAGAGGAAGGCAGTGTGGGCGATGTCTCCGCATTTGCTTCCCTCTGCACTGCTCTGGCCGCAACCATCGGAACAGGCAGTATCGTTGGTGTGGCCACCGCCCTGCGTGTGGGCGGGCCGGGCGCGCTCTTCTGGATGTGGGTTTCGGCTGTCCTCGGTATGGCCACAAAGTACGCTGAAGGAGTGCTGGCCATCAAATACCGCTCCATAGACGAGAATGGCGAAGTGGCTGGCGGCCCCATGTACTACATCGAGCAAGGCATGGGCAGTAAATGGAAATGGCTTGCCAAACTATTTGCTTTTTTTGGCGCAGTCACAGCCCTGATGGGCTGCGGCACATTCCCGCAGGTCAATGCGATCACGGAATCGGTCAGCAATGCCTTTAGTGTGCCGATCCCGCTGGTGGGCGCAGTTGTGACCATTGCCACCGCAGCTGTTGTTCTTGGTGGCATCAAGTCCATTTCCAGCGTGGCTGAGTTCGTTGTGCCGCTGATGGCGGCCTTTTACGTTGCTGCTTCGGCCTATGTGCTGTTCAATCAGTCGGCGGCGCTTCCCGGAGCTTTTGTTCTGGTTGTGAAGTCTGCTTTTGAGCCGACTGCCGTGGCTGGCGGCGCAACCGGTGCTGTCATAGTTTCTGTAATGACCGCCATGCGCACCGGCATTGCCCGAGGTGTGTACACCAACGAAGCCGGGCTTGGCAGCGCCCCCATTGTGGTGGCCGCAGCCAAGTCTGATTCCGGCGTGCGGCAGGGCCTGATTGCCATGACCGGCGTTTTCTTCACGACTATTGTCATCTGCACCATGACGGGGCTGGTTATTATCACCTCTGGTTTGCTGGACAGTTCAACGCTTGACGGCGGTATCCTTTCCAACGCCGCATTCAATGCTGGCATGTCTGGCGACATGGGGATGTACGTAGTCTCCATCGGGCTGGTATTCTTTTCTTTTACAACAATCATTGGCTGGAACTACTACGGCGAACGGTGCGTTGTGTATCTGACGGACGGGGTAAAATACGTAATGAGCTACAAAATACTGTATATTTTGTGCGTAGCTGTTGCCCCGTATCTGTCCATCAGGCCTATCTGGTATATGGCTGATATCACTAATGCCTGTATGGCCTTTCCCAACCTTGTGGCACTGTTGGTGCTAAGCCCCATAGTCATAGCGGAAACAAAAAAGTATTTTCAATGAGCCAAGGCTGTTCGCAGGGGATCTGAAGGCGTAAAAAAAGCCGGAAAATCTCCGGCTTGAACAGGTCTGTATGCATTTTTGAGGGCATTCCCGATTGCTGGTACAGACCGGCAACCAGGAATGCCCTTTTTCAGTTGATTGCAGCAGTGAGCGTTTTACAGCAGCACACCCAGTATCAGTGCCGCCCCGCTGATGAGATAGCATTTGCGCACCAGATGTCCGTGAGCGTCCAGCGGCAGCCAGTCGCCATCCCCGGCAAGGTGGATGCGGCGGCAAGCGGCCAGATAAAAGGGCAGGCCCGTCAGGCACAGTACAACCGGCCAGCCCGCAAGGCCCGCTGCCCACAGATTGCACAATAGCAGCCACACCAGCGGCCACCACAGGCGAAACAGCAGGAAGGATCCGGCTTTGCCCAGAGTATTGGCAAGGGTATGCTTGCCCGCCACCAGATCGGTTTCGATTTCCGGCAGGCTCTGGTAGTACAGCACCCCCGCCACCATCAGGCCCACGGGCAATGCCAGCGCGAGGCTGCAAGGCTCAAAACGGCCCAGTAGCAGGGTGGCGCTGGCGCTCACCATGATAAAGCCCATGTTCAGGCACACAAAAATTTCGCCAAGGGCGCGGTGCCCGTAGCGGATGGGCGGCGCCACGTAAAAAACGGCAGAACCCACCGCGAATACGCTCAATGCCCAGAGCGCAGGCCGCATGGCCGGGGCCAGCCCCAGAATGTGCAGGCCTCCCACGGCAAGCGTTGCCGGGGTGAGCAGAAGCAGAGCAATGGACAGTTGGCGCGGGCTGATAAGGCCGGACTGGATAACGCGTGAGCCGCCGATGTTGTCGCCGCCGTCCACGCCGAGAATATGGTCAAAGAGGTCGTTGGCCAGATTGGCAATGGTCAGGCCCATAAAGCAGCCAGCCAGCAGCAGGGCGTAGGTTGCCCACTGCCCGGGCCGGATGCCACCTTGCAGGCGAAAGGCCAGTGCCAGAGCCAGCGTAACCGGAATGGCCGCCGTAATGAAAAAAGGCGGGCGGCAGGCCTGCCACCACGCCCTTGCCTGTTGGCGGAAAGTAAGCTTTGGCGCGAGGGCAGGGCGGGGAACCCATGCCTCGCGCAAAAGATCGCCGCAGCGCATGTTATACGCCTCCTTCACTCCACGTGTAGGGGATGGAAGGGTCATCGGCGGGCAGTCGCTGCCCCTCGGTGGGATCGTGGGGGATGTCGGCGCAGTTGCAGATGAGCGCCGGGGCGTCACCCATAGCTGTAAAGCCGTACCACACGTTCACGGGGATGCGCAGCAGGCCGTAGTGTTCCGGTCTGCCCAGAGCCAGTTCGCACAAAACGCCGCGCGTTTCTGAGTCTGGCCTGTCGTCATACATCACGATTTTCAGCAGGCCGGAAGGCACGGCAAAGTGTTGGGTCTGGCGGGTGTGGCGCTTCCAGGCCTTGACGTGGCCGGGCAGCACCTCTGAAAAATAGATCTCGCCAAAGCCCTTGCTGAAGTCTGGCAACAGGGGCGAACCGGGGCGCAGCATGTGCAGCACCGGCCCGCCTTCTGTCGGAATGACCTTCAGGGGGTGCAGCAGTGCGCCTGCAATGCCAACATCCTGCGCAGTCATTTCCTCTGTATTCATTACTTTACCCACACCTGATTGCGTTGTTCGGCGGCGTTGACGTAGGCCGCGATCTGCCCAAGGGTGAAGTCGAGCATGTTCTGGGGCTGCTTGCCGTTCTGGCCCTGATAGAAGCAGTGGTACCATTCGGCAGTGTAGCGGATGGTTTCCTCAAAGGTGAGGGTGGCCTTCCAGCCCAGATGCGCCAGTGCTTTATCGCAGCAGAGCTTGAGCAGGGTGCATTCCTTCATGCCAGCCTGACCGTTCTTGTCCATTTCGCTGGTAAAGCCGGGCCAGTGCAGGGCAAGAGCGTCCACCACTTCGGCCACGGTATTGTTGACGTCTGCCGCAGGGCCGAAGTTGTAGGCCTGCCCGCGCAGGTTGAAAGGCTCGTTGAGGCCCAGCAGCAGGCGCGCGCCAAGCCACAGATAGCCGGAAAGAGGCTCCAGCACGAGCTGCCAGGGGCGCGTGGCCCATGGGCTGCGGATCTGCACCGGCTGCCCGGCGGCCCATGCGCGGGCGCAGTCGGGCACAATGCGATCCTGCGCCCAGTCGCCGCCGCCGATCACATTGCCGGCGCGCACTGTGGCGCAGGCTGGGCCATCCTTGAAAAAGCTTTCAAAATAGGAGTGGGCGATGATCTCCGCGCAGCCCTTGGAGGCGGAGTAGGGGTCGTGCCCGCCGAGGTGGTCGGTTTCGCGATAACCCCAGACCCATTCATCGTTGCGGTAGCATTTATCGGAAGTAATCATGATGACGGCCTGCACATCGGGGCAGGCGCGCACAGCCTCAAGCACGTTGAGGGTGCCCATCATGTTGGCTTCAAAGGTCAGGGCCGGGTCGTCGTACGACTTGCGCACCAGCGCCTGCGCCGCAAGGTGGAAGACCACATCGGGGCGGAACTGGCGCATGGCCTTGATCATGCTTTCGCGGTCGCGGATGTCGCCGCGCACGTCAGCCTCGAGGTGCGCGCAAAGATCCATGGCGGCGTAGTGCGAGGGAGTGGTGGGCACGCAGTCGGAAAAACCGCCGACCACTGCGCCCATCTGGGTCAGCCATGCCGCAAGCCATGAGCCTTTGAATCCCGTGTGTCCGGTTACAAAGACCCGGCGTCCTTTATATGCGTTGGCAAACATGTTGGTTCCTCGTTGGGTTTTCGCGCGTTGGCTGACGCGGAAAGGGGATGTGCAGCCTGTGAAGCAGGCTTCGGCTACGGGTAGGCCGCAGCCGAAGCTGTAAGTACGTGTTGCGGAGAGCCGTTTAGACCCAGAAGGCCTTGCCCGCGTCCCACATCTCGTTGAGCTTGATGGAGTCGCGCAGCGTGTCCATGCACTGCCACTGGCCGGGGTGCGGATACATGGAAAGCTGCCCCTCCGCCGCCAGCCGCTGCAAGGGTTCTTTTTCCAGATCGCAGGCTTCATCCTCGGTGAGGTAGTCAAGAAATTCGCGCTTGAATACGAAAAATCCGCAGTTGATAAATTCGTCCAGCACGGGCTTTTCTTCCCACGAAAGTATCTTGCCGTCGGCATCGGTGCGCACCGTACCAAAGCGCGAGGGCATGCGCACACCCGTAAAGGTGCCGATGCTGCCCGACTGCTTGTGAAATTCGATGAGCTTGTTCAGGTCGATATCGGCAACGCCGTCGCCGTAAGTAACCATAAAGCGGTCGGTGTCAATGTGCTTGGCAACGCGCTTGAGGCGGCCACCCTTTTGCGTTTCCTGCCCGGTGTCGCACAGGGTCACGCGCCAGTCCTCAATGGGATTGGGGTAGGTGGTAATGTTGCCGCTCTTGAGGTCAACCGTAAAATCCGTATTGCGGATGTTGTAGTCGTGGAAATACTGCTTGATGACCTCGCCCTTGTAACCAAGGGGCAGGATAAAATCCTTGAAGCCAAAGCGCGCATAGATGGACATGATGTGCCAGAGCACGGGCCGTCCGCCGATCTCGACCATGGGCTTGGGTTTGACCGAGGTTTCTTCGCGCAGACGAGTACCCTTGCCGCCGCACATGATGATGACTTTCATTCTAAGCCTCCTGCCGCCGCGTTTCATGGCTTGTTCCGTTCGCGGCGTGTGGCCCATGTGTAGCAGAAGGGCGAGAGGAAAAAAAGCCCCGCAAGCGGGCTTGGGCCGCCGGGATGCACTTTGCATTTGCGCCTGCACGGCGTAGAATAAGCAAAGCGCATTCAAACCCAAACTTTTTTGTGCGCAAGAGAGGTAGTTATGAAGTTGTTTCGCCGTGGTTTGCTGTTGCCGCTGGTATTGCTATTGGGCGCGCTGGTTGCGGCCTGCGTTACTTCCGGCCCTCAGAAGGCGCTGAACGACGTGGCCGACGCCCTGAACAAAAATGACGGCGCGGCCTTTCTGGCGCAAATTGACATGAAGCCTTTTGCAACCAACCAGATAAAAAATATGACGCGCGAAGATCAGGCGCTCAACGCCCTGGATTCCATGGGGCGTTTGCTCGGGCTGGGCGGTATGGAAGACCTTTTGGGCAGCGTTGTGGATATGCAGGCGCGCCTGCAGAAGCAGTATATGCGCGGTGTGAGCACGGGCGAGCTGGTGGCACAGTGCGGCAAGGCTGACACCCCTGACTGCCCGTGGGTGCCTGAGAGCCTGAAGGCCGCCAAGATTACCGAGCTTGGGGCCGACGCGGCGGTGGCGCAGGTGACTACGCCTGCCCGCATGACCAGTTGGCTTGCCCTGCGCAAGGTGGGCGAGAAGTGGCTGGTGGTTGGGCAGGCCGTGATGGAAAGCACTGCCAGGGAATATGCTTTGCAGAAGGCCCCGGCGGCTCCTGAAAAGCCTGCGCCGATTGCACCCACGCCCAAGGAAGCGCCGGAGAAAACCCCTGTGCCGGGGAATCGCGCTGACAAGGATGGCGTAACGAAGATTTAGGGTGATTTTGCGAGCGCATTGGGTGAAGCAAGAGGGTTTTGGCGGCGGGGTGAGCCTGTCAGGCTGATTTACGCAAACCCGACTTTTGCACCCTGAATGCGTCAGCGCCGGGATTTTGATGCTCACGTACTTGGGTACGCTGCGCCAAAATTCCGGCGCTTCCTTTTCAGACCGCAAGACGCGTATTTTGCAAATTAGCCCAACACCAGCCATCGCCCTCGCTTCGCTCTGGCGAGTTTAAGGAAGGTAACTCCACGACCATCTCCTGATGGAGGGCTTTTTTTCTGACTAGTAAATTTTCTGTCTGACCATGGTTGAATGGTAACGGGTACCACCGCAAGTATCGCGAAGATTTTGCAGATCTCTTTGTTTGCTATTTGGATTTGTCTAAGTTTTATGCAGGCAGAGTACCACGGGGCAAAGAGCGAAGTATTTTCTAGTTAGTCCAAGAACTGAGGGATGTTGGCTGAAGCGGAATACCATTCAAAGCGGAAGCGCCTTCTGGCATAAACGCGGCGCGGAGGGAGATCACCTGAGCGAGAGCAGCGAGCGAGGGAAGCTCCCGCAGCTAGGCCGCGTTGCCCTCGCCACGCTAAGGAAGTTGAAAGCCCTCTTAGGGGGTGCTTCGGGGGGGATGCAAGGGGGGCCGCGAAGGGGGCGTAGCCCCATAACCGGCCCCACCTTGCCGCGCGCCGCGCAGGCGTCCCAAGCTCCGCCTGAGGGCGGAATCCAGTGCCCGAAGGGCAGTAAAGATTAAAGGCTCATCCCACGCCGGGGAGGCGAAATCGCCGCCTCGCAGGCAGCTCCCCCCTAGTTCAATACTGTCGGCGCATCAGTCGCCACCATACTTGCAGGATGCCGCAGCAATAAAAGCTCCAGCTCTTCCAGCAAGGCCTTGCAGCCCTCGCCGTTCTTGGCGGAAATCGTCAACGCATGGGGAAAGGCATCCGCCAGTTCAGCGCGGGCCGGGGCTTCCAGCTGATCCCACTTGTTCAGAATCATCAGCCTCGGCATGCGATCCAGTTCCATCTCGGCAAGGATGGTTTCCACAGCGCTTATCTGCTGCAAAAGGTCAGGATGCGAAGCATCGGCAACGTGCAGTAAAAGATCCGCCGCTTCCAGCTCCTCAAGGGTTGCGCGAAAGGCGTCCATCAGCTCCTTGGGCAAATTGCGGATAAAGCCCACGGTGTCGGCCATGATGATTTCTTTTTCCGCAGGGAAGCGCAGCCGTCGGGTGGTGGGGTCAAGCGTGGCGAAGAGTTTGTTCTCTGCCAGCACTTCCGAGCGGGTAAGCGTGTTGAGCAGGGTGGACTTGCCCGCATTGGTGTAGCCCACAAGCGCCGCCAGCGGGATGCCCTGACGTGAGCGCCGGGCGCGGGTGAACGAGCGCTGCCGCCGCAACTGGTCAAGCTCTTTGCGGATGCGGGCCATGCGCTCGCGGATTTTGCGGCGGTCGGTCTCCAGCTTGGTTTCGCCGGGGCCGCGCCCGCCAATGCCGCCCATGAGGCGGTCCATGGCGCGGTTTCTGCCCACAAGGCGCGGCTGGGTATAGCGCAACTGGGCCAGTTCCACCTGGAGCTTGCCCGCGCGGCTCACCGCATGCTGGGCAAAAATATCCAGAATAAGCTGGGTGCGGTCAATGACCTTGCGCTCGGTGATGTCGGCCAGATTGTGCAACTGTGCGGGCGAAAGCTCGCCGTCAAAAACCATCATGCCAGCGCGGCCTTGCAGGGCCAGCACTTCAAGCTCTGCCACCTTGCCCTTGCCCATGATGAGGCGGGGGTTGATCTGCGCCACGCGCTGCACCATGCGCCCAGCAACGGTCAGGCCTGCGGTGCGGGCCAGTTCCGCCAGTTCGTCCAGATTGCGTTCCTGAATGATGCGCGGCTGCGTACCTACAGAAACCAGCATGGCGCGGGGGGTGTCGTCGGCTTCGCGGGCGTCCTCTGCCTTGCGGGCAAGCTCTTCTTCCAGAGCTTCGGCGGTGGCAACAAACTGCGATTCCGTGCGATCCCAGGGCTGGGGCGTATCAAGATGATAGGGCTGGCTGCCCGAAGGATTGGGCAAAAGATGGGCCGCCTGCCATTGCACAGGTTCGCCAACCGGGTTCACGGTGAGCGCCACCACGGCATCGAGCCGCAGAAAGAGCATGTCCATCAGGTCTTCCTGACTGATGCCGCCGGGGGAAAGGTGGGTGTGCAGCAGGCGCAGGCCGCGCAGGCGTTCCTGCCCGCTGCGCCCGCGCGGCAGTTCGGGAATCATGATGCTGCCCGCCTCGCCCACAATAACCATCTGCACCCGGCCCTTGCGGTCAATAAGCAGGCCCAGTTGCCGCCCCACGGCGCGTGAAAGCAGGGAGAGTTCCCGGGCCTGGTCAACGGTGTAGACTTCTTCCGCCGGGAAACGGCGGTTGAACAGGCGGGTGAGTGCTGCAAGCTGGCTCGGCTTGAGCCCTTGCACGTTACCTTCTGGCTTTGGGATGGGAAGCTCCTGAACGAAAAAATGTTAAACCGCACCCGCAACCACTGTACCTCAAAAGGGGCAGGGCTGCGGGTGCGTGAACAAATGCGGTGAGTGGGCTGTGTACAAGCCTAGGGACGCAGATACGAGGTGATCAGGGCATCGTAGCGCGAGGTTGCCTCAAAAGCACGCGATGCCATAACCTGCCGGAACTCAAGGCCCACTGTGGTATCTTTTTCCATTTCTTCCATGGCGGCGGTGTACCACTGCGGCGAGGGCAGCACCAGGATGCTGTGGAAGTTCTTGGCCGCAGCGCGCAGCATGCAGGGGCCGCCGATGTCAATTTCCTCCACGGCCTGCTCAAGCGAGAGGTGGCGTTCCACCGCGCCCGCAAAGTCGTAAAGGTTGACGCAGACAAGCTCAAAGGGGCGAATGCCCTTTTCTGACAGGGTCTGCATGTGCTGCGGCTCGTCCTTGTTGGCCAGAATGCCCGCATGAATCTTGGGGTGCAGGGTTTTGACCCGGCCACCCAAAATCTCGGGGAATCCTGTGACGGTGCTTACTGCGGTGACGGACAGCCCGGCCGCCTCAAGGGCCTTCTGGGTGCCGCCGGTAGAGATAAGCTCCACCCCCCGCGAGGTAAGAAACGTGGCAAACTCCACAAGGCCGCTTTTGTCCGTAACGCTCAGAATAGCGCGACGAATTGGCAAAATATCCATAAGCGACTCCTTGAAAAATGTCCCGAAAAGGGTTTGGCGGCGTATATACGCCCACATTCTTGATACTGCAAAAAGCCCGTTCTGGCAATGCGTTGCAGACAAAGCCCTCCCTGAGGCCCCTTGCCCGCAAAACAAGGCAAGGCTATGCTGCGGCAGGAGGACGTATGCAGCTCAAGCTTGTTTCATGGAATGTCAATGGTCTGCGCGCCGTGGCGGGCAAGCCCGAATGGGAATGGTTTTCGCGCACCGAAGCGCAGGTTGTGGCCTTGCAGGAAACCAAGGCCCATCCCGACCAGTTGAGTGAAGACGTGCGCGATCCTGACGGCTGGGAATCGCACTGGTCGTGGAGCACGGTTAAAAAGGGATACTCGGGCGTGGCGGTGTTCAGCAAGATACCTTCGCTGAATGTAAGCATGGAGCTGCCCCAGCCGGAATTTCAGGGCGAGGGACGTCTGCTGCATCTGGAGTATCCACAGTTCCATTTTTTCAATGGCTATTTCCCCAACGGCGGCGCGGAAGAACTGGACGACAATGGCAAGCCCACGGGCCGTTTCAAGCGTGTGCCTTATAAAATGGGCTTTTTCGACGCCTTTCTCGCCTATGCGGAAGAATGCCGCAAGAGCAAGCCCATTGTGGTTTGCGGGGATTTTAATATAGCGCACAGGCCCATTGACCTTGCGCGTCCCAAACAGAACGAAAAATACACGGGCTTTTTGCCTGAAGAGCGCGCCTTTCTGGATCGCTTTACGGCTATGGGCTATGTGGACACCTTCCGTCATGTGCATGGCGACAAGGCAGACAGCTATTCCTGGTGGTCGTACAAGAGCCGCGCGCGGGAAAAGAACGTGGGCTGGCGTATCGACTATTTCTTTGTATCGCAGGAGCTTGTGCCTGCTGTGCGCGACGCCTGGATTGAAACGGACGTGTTTGGTTCAGACCACTGCCCTGTGGGGTTGTGCCTGGAATTCTAAGTACGCAAGTCATGTCTATGCAGCCGGGCTGGAATCGCTTGATTCCAGCCCGGCTTTTTTCCCCCTGATGCCAGCACATTGATGCGCGGCAATCCTGTGCTGGGTAAATCATGTGCCAACCACAAGCATCAATCATAAACTGCTTATGTATGGCTGGGCGTGCTGATCCAGCATCTTTCCGTGATACGCAAAGTCATCCAACACGCCGAAGTTGAAGCTGATTCTTGCGGTATTGCCTTCCTGCAAAAGGGGGCGTAACAGTATCGCTTGTGGCAATGAGCGTGAATATTGCGGTTTCCAACCGCGCAATAGCCTGAATAACGTTCAAAGAACAGCAGATCCCCACTTTTGAGGCGCTCCGTCAGCCGGAGCGCGCCCGCCAGGAACCATCGCCCACCTCGTGGATTTTGTCCGATACTCCTGAGTGCCAATACGTGGCCTATGTCCTTTTGATTCAGCCCTGCCTTCACCTGCTCTTGGGTTTGCCCCTACTCTGATTTCCCCCTCCTGTCCCGGAGGGGAAAGGTTACCTTGCCGCGTCTGCGGCGCAGAATGAGGATTGTGATGAAAAAATATTCCGACTCCACCCCGCCTTTGCTCGCGCACAGGGAAGTGACCCGGCGCGAGGTTCTCAAGTGGTGTACCGCGCTTGGCGGCGCATCCCTTTTGCCATTGGGCGGTGGTTTGCCCCTTGGCCTGGCCCGTGCAGCCACCCAGCCGCCGTATGGCGCGGGCGAGCAGTGCTTTTACTCCGGCTGCGTGGTGAACTGCGGTTCGCAGTGTACGCTGCGCGCCTTTGTCAAAGATGGACGCGTTACGCGCGTTGAAACCGACAATTCCGATGACGGCCCCAACAACAGGGCCATCCGCGCCTGCCTGCGCGGGCGCTCCATGCGCAAATACACCTATTCCCCTGACCGCATTAAGTACCCCATGCGGCGCGTACCCGGCGCCAAGCGCGGCGAGGGGAAATTTGAGCGCATTTCATGGGACGAAGCGCTGGACACGGTAGCCAAGGAATGGGTACGCGTACTGAACACCTACGGGCCGGAGTCCATCCACCGCATGTATGGCTCGGGCACAACGTCCAGCGGCATGACGCGCCGCAACGAATTTTTCAGGCTTGCCAATATGCTTGGCGGGCATCTGGACGAATACGGCACATACAGCACGGCCCAGATTTCAGCCGCCATTCCATATCTCTACGGAATCAATGCGGGCAATACCATCAATGACATGGCTAACTCAAAGCTCATTGTCATGTTTGGCTGCAACATTCTTGAAACCCGCCAGAGCGGCGGCGGCCTTTCTTATGAGCTGTTTGAAGCCAGAAAAAAAGGCAATGCCCGCATCATCATGGTTGATCCCCGGTATTCGGATTCCATGGCCAAGCTGGGGGACGAATGGGTGCCCATCCGCCCCGGTTCTGACGGCGCGCTTATCGCGGCCATTGCCTATGTGCTCATGAACGAAGGGCTGGTTGACCAGCAGTTTGTGGACACCCACTGCCTTGGTTTTGACGAGGAGCACATGCCCGAGGGCGTGCCCGCAGGCAACAGCTACCGCGCGTACATCATGGGCGAAGGCCCGGATAAAACGGTGAAAACGCCGCAATGGGCGGAAACCATCACCGGGTATCCGGCGGAAAAAATCATCCGCCTTGCCCGCGAGATCGGCTCCACCAAGCCCTGCTGCGTCATTCAGGGTTGGGGGCCGCAGCGCCACGCCAACGGCGACACCATGTCCCGTTCCATTGCCATGCTTGCCATCCTTACCGGCAACGTGGGCATTGCCGGGGGCGGTTCCGGCAGTGCGGAAAGCGTGAGCCAGATTGGTTTTCCGCGCATGCCCGAAGGCACTAATCCGGTCAAGACGCGCATTTCTTTCTACACCTGGGTCAACGCCATTGACGACTACACCCAGGTGACGGCCAAAAAGATGGGCCTGCGCAACAAGGAAAAGCTGGATCACGGCATCAAGTTTTTGTGGAACAGCTCTGGCAATGCCCTCATCAACCAGCATTCGGACATCAACGGCACCCGCAAGATTCTTGAAGATGAAAGCAAGTGCGAGTGCATTGTGGTGGTGGAAAACCGCATGACGGCTTCGGCAAAATTTGCGGATATCCTCCTGCCTTCCGTGACGCCGCTGGAACAGGACGACATCATCCAGCAGGGCTATCAGGTGGATCAGAGCTCCCTGCTCATTGCCCGCAAGGCCATTGAACCTCTGTTCGAGACCCGGTCGCAGTATGATATCTGCGCGGCCCTGAGCGAAAAAATCGGCAAGCTTCTGGGCCAGCCCGATCTGGCGGCAAAATATACCGAGGGCCGCAGCCAGCTTGACTGGGTGAAGCACCTGTACGCCCAGGCACGCGCCAAAAAGCCGGAACTGCCGGAATCCTTTGATGAAGCTTCAAAGATCGGCCTGTTCAAGTGGTTCCCCATGCCGCAAAAGGTTGCCTTCAAGGCTTTTCGCGACGATCCGGCGGCCAATCCGCTCAAGACGCCTTCGGGCAAGATCGAAATATTTTCCAAGCGCCTGTGGGATTTGAACCAGACTTGGGAACTGCCCGAGGGCGATGCTATTTACGCCATACCCGTGCATGAAAAAACATGGAAAGGCCCGTGCGATTACGAAGGAATGAAAAAGCATCCCTTCCAGCTTATCGGCCACCACTACAAGGGGCGCGCGCATTCAAGCTATGCCAACATCCCCTGGCTTGAGCAGGTTGCCCCGCAGCAGCTCTGGATGAACGAGGCCGATGCGGCGCAGCGCGGCATCAGGCACGATGACGTGGTCAAGGTGTTCAACGATCGCGGAGCAGTGGTCGTGCGGGTCAAGGTGACGCCGCGCATCATGCCCGGTGTGCTCAGCCTGCCGCAGGGCGCATGGTACACCCCGGACAAAAACGGTGTGGATCAGGGCGGGTGCATCAACACCCTGACAAAAACGCACATGACCCCCTTGGCCAAGGGCAATCCGCAGCACACCAATCTTGTGGATGTGGTTAAAATCTAGCCTGTTGCGCGGAACTGTCTGCATTGAGGAGATTTATTGTGAAACAGCCGGCTTTTTATATAGATATGACAGCCTGTACGGGCTGCAAAACATGCATGGTGGCCTGCATAGACGGCCATGACCTGCCCCAGGGCGTCATGTGGCGGCGCGTGGCGGAGTACACGGGCGGCAAGTGGGTGCGCCGTGCCAACGGCACGTATGACCAGAATGTGTTTTCCTACTATACATCCGTCAGTTGCAACCACTGCCAGAACCCCGTGTGCGTGAAGGTTTGCCCCACCACGGCCATGCACAAGGACGAGCAGGGCATTGTGAGCGTGGACCCCGACAAGTGCGTGGGGTGCCGCTATTGCGAGTGGAACTGCCCTTATTCCGCCCCCCAGTATAACAAGCAGTCGGGCAGAATGACCAAGTGCGATTTCTGCAAGGACAGGCTGGCAGCCGGTCTCAAACCCCTGTGCGTGGAAGCCTGCCCCATGCGGGCCATCCACTTTGGCGAATATGAAGACCTGAAAAAGCAGTTCGGCGATGCCGTGCATGTGGCTCCGCTGCCGGAACAGAGCGTGACCTCCCCCTGTCTTGTGATTACGCCGCCCCACAATGCGCAGCCAGTGGGCAGCAACATGGGCAGCATCCGTAATCCGGAGGAGATGTAGCATGGAGTATCTTCAGGAATTTCCGCTGGTATTCTTTACCTTGCTGGTGCAGATGGCCGTAGGCATGGTGCTGGTGGGCAAGTGCGTGCTTGGCAACGAAGCCGACCGCGCACTGCGCGAAGGTGTGCGGCGGCAGAATGTGGCGGCGCTGCTTCTGTTTGCCGTGGCCGTGATCATCAGTTTTGTGCATCTGGGTACGCCCCTGCATGCGCCCTTTACCCTGCTGCACGTGACGCAGTCGTGGCTCAGCCGCGAAATCCTCATGATCGGCCTTATGGGTCTTGCCCTGTTGTGGCTGGTGCTGGTTGGGCGCAAAAAGCATGCGGTGGATGGCGAGAAAAAAGCCATGATCGTGGCGGGCCTGTGCGGTATTGCGCTGCTGTTCGTCATGAGCTGCGTTTACAATCAGTCCACAATGCCCGGCTGGAGCAACTGGAGCGTTTTTACGGCCTTTCTTGCTTCCATGTGCCTGCTTGGGGGATCCTGGCATGGTGTGGTGCTGAGCCTGCGCAAGGAAGGCGCGCCCGTGCGCGCACTGGGCCCCTGCCTTGTGTGGGCGGTACTGGGCCTTGTGCTTATGGCCGTGAGCCTGCCGCTGGCCATGCCCGAGCAGTCTGCCTTCGTCAATCCGGTTTCCCGTCTGCTGCCTCCGGCGTGCATTGCATGGTCGCACGGCTTGCACGCCCTGGCATCTGGTCTGGGCGTTGTGCTGCTGGCACTGGCTGCGGCCCGTGGCATGCAGGGCAAAGGATTTCGCCCGGCTCTGACGGTTCCCGCATTTCTCCTGATTGTTCTGGGCGAAGTGTTCGGGCGGCTTGTGTTCTATCTTTCCTATTCACGCCTGGGCATGTAGGCACGGCAAACTCTACGGGGGCCGTCTGGCCCCCGCATCATTACATATGGAACAGGAAAAGTTGACGCAATATGTTGTGGCCTTGCAGTTCTGCAGCCGCATTTTCCAGAATTCGCCGGATGAAGACCTGCTGCGCGGCGTCATTGGCGGCGGGCTTTTGCAAGGATTTGGCGCTTGGGCCTGTTTCAGGCCTTCAGAACTGGCTGAAAAGCTGTGGAATGGGGTTCTTGATCCAAAGGGCCACGCTGCCGCCCTTGCGGCAGCCTATCCGGCAGAGGCGGCGCAGGATTCCTGCCGCGCATTGTATCTGGATCTGCACATGGATCATCTGGCCCTGTTTTCCGGGCCGCAGCCTGCCGCTGCGCCGTGGGAATCCGTGTGGCGGGAGAAGGATCGCCTGCTTTTTGGCCGCAGAACGCAGGAAGTGCGCGACTGCTACAGGGAGTGGGGCCTAGCCGCAGAACGGGACGGGCACGAGCCCGAGGACCATCTGGGGCTGGAACTGGCCTTCATTCTTTTTCTTGTGCAGAACATGGGCGGGGCCGTTGCCTCAAGCCAGGGGCAATCCCCGAAGGCGGCATTGGCGGCTTTTATGGACGGGCACATTCTGGCCTGGGCCGGAGACTGCCTGAAAAAAACTTCGGAATGCGCCAGTACTGTGTTTTACCGCGAAATGTCGGCTCTTTGTTGCCTGCTGCTCGGAAACGTGCGGGCACTCGTTCAGGAATAGCCTGTACAGCGCACGCCAAAAGGTTTTTGACCAACAAAAGCCGTTCCTTGCCGAAAAAGGCGGGAACGGCTTTTGTTTGAGCAATCTGCCATCAGGCGAAATACAGGGTTGAGCAATTCTCGTTAGAAATTGCTCCGCCGAGGGCGAGGGCAGCTCCGGTCTAGTCCAGCAGGCCCAGCAAACGCGCAACGCGCTGTTCGTTCAGGCCGCTGTGCACCTGCACAAGATCCTGACTGTGCTGCATGGCTTCCTGCTCCACCTGGGCAAGGGCCTGACGCATTTCGTCAGAATTGAGCATGTGCGGGGTGCCGGGAACAGTCTGTTCCAGAACCGGCGCGGCAGAGGTGCTGACGTCATCGTCAGCGGGCGCTGCCGGGGCCGCTGGGGTACTTTCTGCCCTGTTCACGGGCAGCATGGAGTTGACCCTTTCCTGAAAGGTAGGAAAAACAGGCCCCAGATCATTATTGCGAAAACGGAATTCCAGTTCCATCGGGCTTCTCCTCAGGCTTGACGCAGTGCTGCGTCATTGCACTCGCGCTTGAGCGCGCGGCGGCCATGTGGAAAAATTGACCGCCTGTTGGTATTGCCCGAAAATATGCAAATATCAGGCCGTTGTGCGCGGCTCTGGTTTGCTGCTGCAAAATTTCAGTCCATGGTCTTGACCATCAGGCCCGGAGCCAGCCGCACCTGACCATCCACCACAATTTTGTCGCCCTCGGCCACCTCGCCGTCCACAACCGTGCGGTCAGCGTATTCAAACAGCGGCCTCACCTTGCGATAGCTGGCCCGGCTGTCCTTATCCACCACATACACGTATGATTCTTCCCGGCCAGACTGCACGGCACGTGTGGGCACGGTCAGCGCCCCGGCGGCCATGCCCAGCGGCAGCTCCACCTGCACAAACTGCCCCGGCCACAGGCGGCGCTGGCTGTTTTCAAAGGTGGCGCGCAGCCGGATGGTGCCGGTGCGCGTGTCTACCGTATTGTCCACAAGGGTGAGAAGGCCTTTTTCCGGCGCGCCCCCGGCAGGAGTTGCGGAAACCGGCACCGTTGTTTGCGCCATCTGTTCTATAATGACAGGCAGATGCACCTCTGGCACAGAAAAGCCCACATAAATGGGCGAAAGCGTGTCTATGCTGACAATAACCGTGGCGTCAGCCGATTTGACCATGTTGCCCTTGTCCACATTGAGTGCGCCAACGCGTCCGCTGATGGGAGCCGCCACCGTGCAGTAGCTGAGATCAAGGGCGGCGCTTTCCACGGCTGCCTTGTCAGACTGCACCGTGGCACGCAGGGCCGCCGCATCGGTCACGGTTTTTTCATAGGCATCGCGGCTTACGTAGCCGCTGCCCACCAGTTTGCCGTAACGGCCCATGTCGTCCTGGGCTTTGGCAAGCTGCGCCTGGGATTTGGCAAGTTGCCCCTTCTTTTCGCGCAGCGCCGCCTCAAAAGGGCGGGGGTCAATGGTGATAAGCGGGTCGCCCTCGCGCACATCCTGACCTTCGGTAAAGTGAACCTGCTGAATCTCGCCCGTTACGCGGGGCTTTACGCCCACAGAGGCAGAAGCCCGCACATTGCCCACAGCATGCAGCAGGCGCGGCACATCAGCCCGTGTAACGGCTTCAACCCGCACGGGGGCAGACGGTACAGCGTTTTTTTTGCTGTCGTCCTGCGAACATGCCCCAAGGGCAAGCAGAAAAAAAAGCAGGAGAGGAGGCAGGGGATTCAGGGCTGGTTTCATTGTATTCCCCGGAAGATTGAAATAGCCGACATCAGGCCGTTGCGCGCAAGAGAAAAAATGAAGCAAGGAGTACCCGCCGTCAAGAAGATAGTTAGCCATGCACCTAACAATCTGCGCTTGCCGCCCTTTTTTGCGATGATTGACATTCGGCACGGTCACGGCATAATTACGCCGCATTTTTCGTGCAACCATCTGCGGTCGTTTTTTGAACGGCGGCAACCTACAGCCCCATTTTCGGAGCTGAATCAACATTATATATGCGCCTTGCGGCGCTCCAGGAGCAGGAATTGGCAAAAAACCGCGCATTGCAGCAGTGGCGGGTGGAGGATTCCATCGAACTGTACGGCATCCGTAATTGGGGTGCCGGGTATTTTGACGTGTCGGATGCGGGCGAAGTTGTGATTTGTCCGCAGGGGCCCAAGGGGCCGCAGGTTTCGATACCGGAAGTTATCGCCGGGCTGAAAGAGCGCGGGTATGATATGCCCGTGCTGTTGCGCGTGGAGAACATTCTGGATTCGCGCATTGCCAATATCCACGAATCATTCCGCAAGGCTATCAAAAGTCTGAATTATACCGGTTCGTACCGTGGCGTTTTCCCCATCAAGGTCAACCAGCAGCAGCAGGTTGTGGAAAAAATAGCCCAGTTCGGCTCCACCTACCATCACGGCCTGGAGGTCGGCTCCAAGGCGGAACTCATTGCCGCCGTGTCGCTCATGCGCGACCGCGAGGCCTGCATTGTTTGCAACGGCTACAAGGACGAAG
This sequence comes from Desulfovibrio desulfopostgatei, assembly GCF_053570645.1. Lineage (NCBI taxonomy): Bacteria > Pseudomonadati > Thermodesulfobacteriota > Desulfovibrionia > Desulfovibrionales > Desulfovibrionaceae > Desulfovibrio > Desulfovibrio desulfopostgatei. Next base: position 726,369 of record NZ_JBRBQS010000002.1, read on the forward strand.
AATTTATCGACCTTGGCCTTCAGGCTCTGCGCCTTGGCTTTAACGTGCTCTTTGTTCTCGAAATGCCCAGTGAGCTGGAAGTTGTGCTTGAGCGCAGCAAGGCTCTCGGCGTGCGGCCAAACATCGGCGTACGCGCCAAGCTGGCCGTCAAGGCCAGCGGCCACTGGACGGATTCCGGCGGCGAACGCTCCACCTTTGGCCTTTCGCCCGCGCAGATCGTGGACGTTGTGGACACGCTCAAGGCCAACGACATGCTCGACTGCTTCAAGCTGCTGCACTACCACCTCGGGTCGCAGGTTTCCAATATTCGCGACATCCGTACCGGAGTCATGGAAGGCGCGCGTCTTTACGTGGGCCTCGTGCAGGAAGGCGCGCCCATGGGCTACCTCGACCTTGGCGGCGGTCTGGCTGTGGACTATGACGGTTCGCACACCAACTATGTTTCGTCGCGCAACTATACGCTCGACGAATACAGCGCCGACATTGTCGAAGCCATCATGAGCATTCTTGATGAGCAGAAAATCCCGCATCCGCACATCATTACGGAATCTGGCCGCGCCACTGTGGCCTACTATTCCGTGCTGCTCTTTAACGTGCTTGATGTGAGCATGGTGGAAGAAGTGCAGTTGCCCGACACCCTGCCCGAGGGCACGCCGGAGCCGGTGCTGAACCTGCGCGAAACCCTTGCCAACATCACCCTGCGCAATTTGCAGGAGTGCTATAACGACGCCATTTACTACCGCGACGAGATGCGTCAGCTTTTCTCCACCGGGCGGGTGAATCTGCGTCAGCGCACCTTGGCCGAGCGGTTTTTCTGGGCCATCATCATGCGCATTGCTCAGGAAAAAACCCGGCTCAAGACGATACCTCGCGATCTTGCGGACATCGACGTGAGCCTTGCCGATATTTATTATGGCAACTTTAGCGTGTTCCAGTCCTTGCCAGACTCCTGGGCCATCGACCAGTTGTTCCCGGTGATGCCCGTGCACCGGCTCAAGGAATTTCCTGCACGGCAGGGCATTATTTCTGATATTACCTGCGATTCTGATGGCCGGATTGACCATTTTATCGACCCGCAGGGCATGAAGCCCACCCTTGATCTGCATCCGCTGCGTGACGGCGAGGAATACTACCTTGGCGTGTTCCTGGTGGGTGCGTATCAGGAAACCCTGGGCGATCTGCATAACCTTATGGGCGACACCAACGTTGTTTCCATCAGGGTGCGGGATGACGGCAATTATGAGTATGTGCGCGAAATCAGGGGTGACTCTGTGGCGGATATTCTGAGCTATGTGGAATATGAGCCGCGCCGTATTCTGGAAGATCTGCGCAGTACGGCGGAGCAGGCTGTGCGGCAGGGGCGAATTTCGCCCAGCGACCGGTTTGCCATTATGCAGGTTTTTGAGGACGGTTTGCGCGGGTACACCTATTTTGAACGGTAAAAAAGGCAAGGGCAGGGAGAGTTTGGCGGCGGGGTGAGCCTGTCGAGCGCATTTACGCAAACCCGACTTTTTTGACCTGACTGCGTTAAAATCCTGTTTTTGATGCTCACGTACATGAGTACGCTGCGCTCAAAAACAGGATTTTTCCTTGTCAGGCCAGAAAAATGCGTATTTTGCAAATTCACTCAACACCAGCCATCGCCTCCGCTTTGCTCCGGCGAGTATAAGGAAGGCGACGCAACGACCATCTCCTGATGGCGGGCGGGGAAAGGCATAAAGGCAGCTAGAGAAAAGATAAAAGCCCGTGGATCGGGTTAGATTTTTGTTGTTCAGAGGGTCAGCGAGAGTCAGGGATAGGGAAAATATTGCTTCTGGTGCTAATGACTTATCTTGTGATTCGACACGGAACTAGTTTCCTGCCGCAAGTGTGAGGTTGTAGCGATTTCGGCTGGGTAGGGGTGAAGTGTGGTTGACAACAGGGCGAGCGGGAGCGTGGTGAGAATCGCAGCCAGGTTTCAGTTACGGGTAGTTTTTCAATGACTAATTCTGACCGTGGCTATTGGCTGAAACGGAGTTTGACCCAAGGCGAAAGCAGGCTTTGGCATTAACGCGGCGCGGAGGGAGATCGCCTGAGCGAGCGTAGCGAGTGAGGGAAGCTCCCGCAGCATAAGACGCGTTGCCCTCGCCAATTTATGGAAGTTGAAAACCTTTCTTAGGGGGTGCTTCGGGGGGGATGCAAGGGGGGCCGCGAAGGGGGCGCAGCCCCATAACCGGCCCCGCCTTGCTGCGCGCCGCACAGGCGTCCCAAACTTCGCCGGATGGCGAAAGCGCCGTGCCCGCAGGGCAGCAAGGCTAATCAACCCGCGCCGGTCAGGCGCACAAATTCAAACCTACGCCTCCCAACACCTCACACGCCACCCATCACCCATATCCTTCCACTGCGGCGCTTCCTGACGGCAAATGTCTTTTGCCTTGGGGCAACGCGGGTGAAAGCGGCATCCTGCTGGCGGAGCCAAGGGGCTTGGCAGTTCGCCTTCCAGAGCGGCAATGGGTTCGCCCCGGCGGCTCCCGGTAGGCATGGCCGCCATGAGGGCCTGCGTATAGGGGTGCGCCGCGCCGTCAAAAATGGCATCGGTGGGGCCTTCTTCCACAATCTGGCCCAGATACATGACCAATATGCGGCGGCACAAAAAGCCCACAACCGCCAGATCGTGCGAAATGAAAAGATAGGCTGGCCCGAACTGTTCCTGCACCTCGCGCAGCAGGTTGAGCGCCTGCGCCTGCACCGAGGCGTCGAGCGCGGAAACAGGTTCGTCGCACACAACCACATCTGGCCGGGTGATGAGCGCCCGCGCCACGGCAATGCGCTGCCGCTGCCCGCCGGAAAATTCGTGCGGATACCGGCGGCCCATGCCTTCAAGCCCCACGGTAGCCAGCATGGCTTCGGCCTGAGCGTGACGTTCCTCGCGGGAGACGCCGCGCGCCGCCAGTGGCTCCGCTACAGAACTACCAACCGTGAGCCGGGGATTGAGGGACGAAAAAGGATCCTGAAAGATCATCTGGATGCGTCCGGCTGCCCAGCTGTCCGCCCCGGCAGAGGGCAGGGGGCGACCATCAAGCAGCACCTGCCCCTGAGAAGGGGCCAGCAACCCGCAGGCCAGACGCCCAAGTGTGGATTTGCCGCAGCCGGATTCGCCCACCAGACCAAGGCTCGCGCCCTTGGCGAGGCTCAGGCTCACGCCGTCTACGGCAACAAGAGAGCGCTTTTCGCCGAACAGCCCCCGCCGGATGTCAAACACCCGTGAGACATCCTCCAGCCGCAGCAGGGCGGATGCGGAAGACTGTTCCGGCGCAAGCTGGTTCAGCATGTTTTGCCCGCCACGCCTGCGGAGCTGAAAGTCGCCATGTCGTTGTACACGGAGGCTGCGCAACGCAGCAGGTGATAGGCCACAGCGCCGCCGGTGCCTTCGCCAAGGCGCATGCTCAGGTGCAGCAGGGGATTGTTGCGGGCTTCGCCGCCGGTCAGCTTGGACAGGGCGCGCACGTGGCCCGGCTCTGCCGAGGCGTGGGAAAGCACTGCGTAGTCGGCAAGCTGGGGGCAGATGTGCAGGGCCGCCACATAGGCCGCGCTGCATATAAAGCCGTCAACCAGCACGGGCAGGCGGCGCGAGGCAGCGCCAAGCATCAGCCCGGCCATGAGAACAATTTCAAATCCGCCCAAGGCGGCCAGAATATTGATGGGGTCGTCGCCTTCCAGCATGGAAGCATTGGCTGCCAGCGCGCGGCGCACGATTTCAGTCTTGTGGCGCACCATGTCGGGATCTGCGCCAGCGCCGGGGCCGGTCATCTGCTCGGGGTCAAAGTGCAGCAAGGCGCAGTACAGGGCAGTGCCTGCCGTGCTGTTGGCAATGCCCATTTCGCCCACGCCGAGGCAGCGATAGCCATTATCCGCAAGCTGGTGCGCCAGTTCCACGCCCATGCGCAGCCCCTTGAGGCAGGTTTCGCGGCTCATGGCCGGGCCCTGGCTCATATCTGCGGTGCCGTCGCCCAGGCGGCGCTCAATGAGGATGGCGTGCGGTTCATAGGGGCCGCCGTCGCAGCCTGCGTCCACTACGCGCAGATCCATGCCCGAGGTCTTGCATAAAACATTGACGCCCGCGCCGTTGTTAAAAAAGTTTTGCACCATCTGGCGCGTCACGGCCTTGGGAAAAGGCGAAACGCCCTGATCGGCAACGCCGTGGTCGCCCGCAACCGTAAGCATGATGGCCGGGCTGACGCTGATGGGCGCTTGCCCGCCGCTCATGGCATAGAGCCTCTGGGCGAGGTCTTCAAGGCGGCCAAGGCTGCCCTGCGGTTTGGTGAGGTCGTCCAGATGGGCCTGGGCATCGTCCAGGTCTTTCTGAAGCAGGGGCGCAATGCGCAGGCCGGGCAAAATCAGTTCCAACAGGTCGGATTGAGTGGTTTTCATGCCGTTTGTTTATCCTTAACAAGGGGCGTGCGCAAGACGGGACGCCTCGCCGCCGCGCGGGGTAAATCCATTTGGGGGACTTTACGATTGCGGCAACGTGCTTATGTTAGCGACGAGGTAAGGAATTTATATGAAAGCCAGACCCATCTATATACAAAGAAATCTGCCTTGCCGTGGGCGCTCGCGCCCTGGGCGGGTAGAAGCGGCGGCAGTTGAGGGAAGTTTTGCCCTGCGTCTGTTTTTTTTGATGCTGGCGGCGGCTCTGCTGCTGTGTACGCCTTCGCGGGCTGGGGCCGTAGCGGCGGACAGCCCCCGCATGACCCCTGTGGTGCGCGCCGTGCAGGCTGTTGCCCCCGCGGTTGTGAACATAACGAGCACCCATATAGTCGAAGGGCAGCGGCTTTCGCCACTTGAGCAGTTTTTTGGCCCGGGCTTTCCCGGCTTGCCGGGTTTTGATATGCCCGGCGGGCGCAAGGTGCGGCAAAAGCGCGTCAGCCTTGGTTCTGGCGTCATTGTAGATGGAGAAAAAGGCCTTGTGCTCACCAACGCGCATGTTATCGCGGGTGGGGATGAAGTCATGGTGCACTTGCTGGACGGCAGGGAATTTCCCGCCGCCGTCAAAGGGGCTGACCCGGATTTTGACATTGCCGTGCTCCAGATCAAGGGAGCGTCAAAGCTGCCTGCCGTAAAGCTTGGCGATTCTGGCGACATCATGCCGGGCGAAACCGTCATCGCCATCGGCAATCCCTTTGGTTTCAACCATACCGTCACCACGGGCGTTGTTTCTGCGCTTGGGCGCACTATCCGCAACAAGGACGGCGCGTTCACCGATCTTGTGCAGACTGACGCGGCCATCAACCCCGGCAACAGCGGCGGCCCGCTGCTGAACATCGAGGGGGTGCTCATAGGCATCAATACTGCCGTGGATGCACGCGCCGAGGGCATTGGCTTTGCCATCCCCATCAACAAGGCCCGTCGCGTCATGCACGACCTCATGAGCGCAGGGCGCGTGGCCCCGCTCTGGCTGGGGCTTGATTTGCAGGATGTGGACGGGCGCACGGCCATGGCCCTGGGCCTCAAGGATGCTGGCGGCGTTCTGGTTACGGCGGTGTTTCCCGGTTCTCCCGCTGCCAAGGCGGGCATAGCGCCCGGCGACATACTTGAAACCATAAATTCTTCACCTGTGCGCGACAGGCGCGATTATCTGGATATTTTGCGCAACCAGACAGCCGGAACCCCTTTGCGGCTGCAACTGCTTCGCGAGGGCGGCGCGTTGAAGATCGAGGCTACCCCCGAACCCTTTGGCGATGCGGAGGCCCGTGCCCTGCTGGAGCGCCGCTGGGGATTCAGCGCAGCGCAAACCGCGCAGGGCGTGGTGGTGCGTCAGGCCAGGGCAGACGGCCCGGCATCTTTTTTGCGCCAGGGCGACCACATAACGGCGGTGGGCGCTGCCGAGACCAGAACTATGGAAGATTTTTTACAGGCTTTCAGAAGAGAGCGCATGTCCGGGCAGATTTTGTTGCAGGTTGTGCGCAACGGCAAGGGCTATTACGCGCGTCTTGTGCCATAAGGCCATAGACGTTTTGTAACCAGTTGTTGAGGCAAAGTATTTTTAAAAAAACTTTTCCGCCTGTGCTGGGGCGGGGCTTGATATTCCTGTGGTTGTTGCCCGGTTGGCTATTTTCCAGCCGACACTTGACAGGGTGGATGCCTAAAGCTATCCATTGCACAAGCGGAATTTAGCCGCTTGAAAAATCAAGCAAGTCAATGCAAATTTGGAGGACACCATGGGTTATAATGTTAATGTTGACGTTGACAAGTGCGTGGGCTGTGGCGAATGCGTGGACGTGTGCCCCGTTGAAGTTTACGAAATCAAGGACGGCAAGTCCGAAGCCGTGAACGCCGAAGAATGCCTTGGCTGCGAATCCTGTGTGGAAGTTTGCGAAGTCAGCGCTATCACCGTTGAAGAAAACTAGGAATTGCAGGGGTGCCCAAGCGGCATTCCCTTGCTGATTCTGCCGAGTTTTCATTGTGCCGCCCGGCGCGCACGCGCCAGGCGGCATTTTCATAAGGTACAGGCCGCTTTGCCGCCAGAGCATCCTGACTTTGAGAATGTGCATTCTCAAAGTTTCAAGACGCCCGCTAAGGCGCTTATCAGCGCATACAAACCGCGCGCACGCCTCTTGTGGCGGACGTCTGCTCAAGCAGCCGCCAGGGCGATTTCTGTGTGAAATCGCCTGTTCTCCCTCATGTCTTCCGCACTACCGCAGGATAACCATGATCCCTGATCTGAGCTCTATTTTTACCCGCTATGAAACGTTGCGGGCCGAAGTTGACGACCTTTTCGGCAGGGTGCGCGGGGCCTTTCCCCAGTGCGTAGTCTGCAAGGAAGGCTGTAGCGATTGTTGCCACGCGCTTTTTGATCTTTCCCTTGTTGAAGCCATGTACATCAACAAGGCATTTGAGGCCGCCTTTGGTTACGGGCCGCAGCGCTCCGCCATTCTTGAGCGCGCTTCTGATCTGGACCGCCAGGCCACGCGCATCAAGCGCGAGCTGTACCGGGCGGAAAAAGACGGCGAAAGCCCCGAGGCCATCATGGAGCGCGCGGCCCAGATCAAGCTGCGCTGCCCCCTGCTGGACGATAATAACGAATGCCTGCTGTACCACGCCCGGCCCATTACCTGCCGCGTGTACGGCGTGCCCACGGCCATTGCCGGGCAAGGGCATGTGTGCGGCTTTTCCGCCTTTGAAAAGGGCAAGCCATACCCCACCATCCATATGGACAAGATCCAGAACAGGCTTGAAGACCTGAGCAGGGATGTGGCCACAACAGTGCAGAGCCGCTTTAAAGAACTGCATGACGTGTATGTGCCTTTGTCCATGGCTCTGCTAACCCGCTACGATGAGGCCTATCTGGGTATCGGCCCGGCCAAGAAAGAAGAGGCCTGATCGGGCGTGAAAGGAGTTTGAGATGTACGGCAGCATTCCCGCCACCGTCTTTCGCGATGGAACGCCGCAGCAGCTTTCGGATGAGCAGGAAGGTCTCAAGCGCGAAATTTATGAGCGCATGAATCCGCGCCGCCGCAAATTTGTGGACCGCATCGGCTATGAAAACTGGGATCCTTTCCAGAAGCCCAACGAGCCGCTTGATATGCGGACAGATGTGTCCAAGCGCACCACACAGCAGCTGGTCAACGAATTTCTGAAAGACGCGGCCAAAAAAGGGCCGTATGGCAAGGCCTACAGCAAGGGCGCTACAGAATGCGCCCTTGGCGTGGTCAATAAGGACGAAAAGTACATGGGCATTTTTGATTTTTGCCGATGGTACTATGATCTTTTGAAAAAAGAGGGGCACATAGCATGAAAGCTCGCTACGATGACCTGGATGAATACATTGCCGATCTGAAGGCGGAAATAGCCCAGAACGAGCAGTGCGCTACCCATTACTACAATCTTGGTCTGGCCCTGCTGACCAAGCGCGACTTTGTGGCTGCTGAAGAAGCCCTGCTGAACGCTGTGCGCAATTCGCCGCATCTGGCGGAAGCCTATGTGCAGCTTGGCGGCATCTGCCTTGAACGCGGCGACCTTGACGGCTGCCTGCGCTACAATGAGGAAGCTGCCAACTGCCGCGCCAAATTCCCCGTGCCGTGGGGCAACATTGCTTTTGTGCACCTGCAACGCGGCGAGCCCGATAAGGCCATCACGGCCCTGAACAAGGCCCTCAAGTGGGATCCCAACTTTGTGCAGGCCAGAAATGCGCTTTCCACCGCCTATTATATGAAGGGCGACTTTGCGGCTTGCGAAACAGCCTGCAAGGAAGTGATCAAGCAGCAGCCCGGTTTTGCCCCGGCCTGGAACAATCTGGCGCTGGCGCAGTTTGAAATGGAACAGTACGCCGACGCCGCAGAATCCGCCAAAAAGGCGCAGGCTCTGGGATTTGAAGTGCCGGAAGGCTTCCTCGAAGAGCTTAAGGCCAAGGGCGTCTAAGCCGCACCCCGTATGATGAATGTCCGTCAGGGCCGCTGGAGAAATCCGGCGGCCCTGACTGTTATTGGGGGCTGATGGGGGTAAGGTTCAAAATGAGTAATTCAAAACAAAAAAGCCCACCGGCATATACCGATAGGCTGTAAACGCACAAAAAAATATTGTCTCAGGCGGTGTCGCTGTCCGCAAGCTCACTGCAAAGGGCCGCGCCATTGCTTACGCCTGCCAGCGCAACCTGAAAGGCCTCCACGTGTTCGGCGGGCAAACGCAGTTGCAATCTGGCCTCACCCTGATAGTCTTCACTTTCAAGGCGGGCTTCGTACGTTGGCAACATGCGGCGCAGGGCATCAAGGTGCGCGTAGGCAACGGTAAGCTGCAAACTGGTTTCCGGCACACGCTGCCTCACGGGCAGATCGGCCAGATTTTCGCGCACACTGTCCTGATAGGCCCGCACAAGGCCGCCTGTGCCAAGCTTGACGCCGCCAAACCAGCGGCTCACCACCACGCACAATTCGCCAATGCCGCTGTGCAGCACAATTTGCAGCATGGGCCTGCCAGCAGTGCCGTGGGGTTCTCCATCGTCTGACGAACCGATCTGCGCCGTATTCCCCGGCGCGCCAGCGGCATATGCCCAGCAGTTGTGCGTTGCATCGGCGTGCTTGCGCCGCACCTGTTCCACAAAGGCCCGCGCTGTTGCCGCATCCGGCGTATGGGCGCACTGGGTCAGAAAGCGGCTGCGGCGGATAACGATTTCTGTGCAGTGCGGGTGTTGCGGCGCAACATCAGGCACGGCATAGCGCGTCATTCGTCGTCACCGCATCTTCTACAGGCGGCGCGCTGGGCGTCGTTCAGAGGTGGGCAGAATTCGCGTATGCAGTCTTTTGCATTGGGGTAGCGCAGGGTCAGCTCTTCCGGCTGGCCCAGGCGCAGGTCTTCCATATCAAAGCCCGGTGAAACCGTGCAGCCCACAAGCGCAAACTCGCTGCCTGGCGCAGGCGTTGCGCCAAACCAGCAGCCGCCGGGAATGGTAAACTGCACGTGTTGCCCCGCCATAATATTCGGGCCAAGGATCACTTCGCGCGGTTGCCCGTGTGTATCAATACAGGCCAGGCGCAAGGGGCCGCCAACGTGGAAATGCCACAGTTCATCCTGCCTGATGCGGTGCAAACGTGAATATTGCCCCTGCTCAAGCAGAAAAAGGATGGCTGTAGATACGGGTCTTGGCCCTATAAAACCACAGGGCATTTCATCCGCCGTAAGAATTTGCGGAGCTTCGTATGTGCGGTGATAGAACCCCCCTTCGGGGTGGGGCCGCATGCCGAAATGGGATATGATTTCTTGGGCGTTCATAGGTTCCTTTTAGCTTGTCATAGCGTTCTGCGCAACGGTATCAAGGGCTAAAGGGCGGGCCTGCAAAAATAATTTTTTGTAAAAAAATGCTTTACAAGGCAGTGAGAATTCTTTAATCAGGAATTGTTCCTGATAAAAACAATAACTTCATCGAGGAGAATACCAATGAGCACCACACAAGAAAATCTGATGGCGGCCTTTGCCGGTGAATCCCAGGCCAACCGCAAGTACCTTGCCTTTGCTGCCGCTGCCGACAAGGAAGGCATGCATCAGGTTGCCAAGCTGTTCCGCGCTGCTGCGGCTGCTGAAACCGTTCACGCTCATGCCCACCTCAAGAATGCTGGCAAAATCGGCAACACCATGGCCAACCTCAAGTCGGCCATCGAAGGTGAAACCTACGAATTCACCACCATGTACCCCGACATGATCAAACAGGCCCAGGCCGAAGGCCAGAGCGCCGTTGCCAAGTATTTTGACTTTGCCAATCAGGTGGAAGAAATCCACGCCAAGCTTTACCAAAAGGCTCTGGAAAATCCCGCCGCTCTGCCCGCCACCGATTATTACGTGTGCAAGGTTTGCGGCTATACCCACGAAGGCCCCTGTGACGCGTGTCCTGTGTGCGGCGGCGGCGCGGCAGCTTTCTTCAAGGTTGAAGACTAGCTCGGCCTGTGCGGCGCATGCGGCATATTGCGGATAAAACCTGCATGACCGGGCTTGCCCCAGACAGGCAATAGCTGTTCTGTCTGAAAGCCTGGAACGTCTTGATGCGCTCGATATGCGCCGGAGGAAACTGATATGTTGATGCAGCAGTTTCCCCGGCGCATGTTGCATGGAGAGTGGGGCAATACTTCGGCGCATACGGAAAGATGCGCGTCCGCACCTTGGCGGAATGGCCTGCAAGGCGCAACACGCGCCTTTTTGATTTGCAATTTAGCATGAAAAGGGGCACTATCCGGCTGGTGCGCGGCCCCTCCATTGGCTGGCGTTGCAGCACCCCCTGCGTTGCGGCTTTTTGCTTGTGGCGCTGTGTTCGTTCATTACGTCCGCGTGGAGATCGTTGTTATGCGTCTTCTTGTCCGTCTTAGCCTTCTTGTGCTTCTGCTTGCCGTGGGCGGCGTGGTCGCCCTGCCGGGCGCTCCCCAGTGCGCCGAAAAAAAGGAAACGTCCAAGGAAGCCCCCAGTAAGTTTGATGCGCTCAAGCGCTTCAGCCAGGTTCTTGATCTGGTGGAGCGTTATTACGTGCGTGATGTGACGCAGGGCGACCTTATCAATGGCGCGGTCAAAGGCATGCTTCAGGGCCTTGACCCGCACTCCACCTTTATGAACGCCGAAGAATACAAAGAAATGCAGGAGACCACCTCCGGCGAGTTCTTTGGTATTGGCATAGAAATTTCCATGGAGAACGGTCAGGTTACGGTGGTGACTCCCATTGAGGACACCCCCGCCTATCGGGCCGGGCTCAAATCTGGCGACATTATTCTGTCCATCAACGGGCAGCCCGCGCAGGAACTCTCGTTGCAGGAAGTTGTTTCCCGCATCCGTGGCCCCAAGGGCTCGGAGGTGGAGCTTGCCATCCTGCACAGCGATGCCAAGGCCCCGCAGACTGTCCGCCTTGTGCGCGACGCCATTCCGCTTATCAGCGTGAAGTCCAAGAAGCTCGAGGACGGGTATTACTGGATTCGCCTCACGCGTTTTTCTGAGCGCACCACCGAAGAACTGCGCGACGCTCTTAAGGCGGCAGAAAAGGAAACCAAGAATTCCGGCGGCATCAAGGGTATCGTGCTTGATCTGCGCAATAACCCCGGCGGGCTGCTTGATCAGGCTGTGAGCGTTTCTGACACGTTCCTCGACAAGGGCGTCATCGTTTCCATCAAGGGACGGCGCGACAATACTGACCGCGTGTACGAAGCCAAAAAGCAGGGCGATGATATCCACGCCCCCATGGTTGTGCTGATCAACGCCGGCTCCGCCTCCGCTTCTGAAATCGTGGCTGGCGCCCTGCGCGACCAGAAGCGCGCCCTCACAGTGGGTGAGCGTTCATTCGGCAAGGGATCCGTGCAGAACATTATCCCGCTTTCTGACGGCTCCGGCCTCAAGCTTACGGTTGCCCTGTACTACACGCCCAACGGCAGCTCCATTCAGGCCGAAGGCGTTGTGCCTGATGTGGAAGTGCCGTTTGAAGCCCCCCGCACGGACGACAAGGATAACTCCCGCCTTATGGTGCGCGAGCAGGATCTGAACCGTCACATCGAAAACGGCAAGGACAAAAAATCTTCCAAGGCCAAAAACAGCAAGGAAGATGCCGCCGAGCAGCTCGCGCGCGACAACCAGTTGCGCATGGCCCTGCAAATGGTCAAGAGCCTCCCCAAGATGCGGGAAATCAGGAATTAACCCCGTAACCGCGTAAAGCGGGCGGGCAGGAATAAACAGGGTGTTGCCTTTGCGCGACACAAAGTTATCAGACAGCCTTCTGGCCGGGCCCTTGCGGTTCGCCGGGGGGCTGTCTGCGTCTGCGCAGCTTGCCGTGGGCGGCTTGCTGTGGCTTTTATGTAGCCTTGCCATATCCTGCTGGGTTTATTGGCAACTGGAAGCCCCGACCCGGAAGCCGACAGCTGCCTCGGGCGCGGCTTTGCCCTTTGCGGTTGCCCACAAACCATCAGGCGCACATGACGGCGGGTTGGGCTTTGACAGGGCGCTGGCTCTGGAAAGTGTGGACGCGTTGCTTGCGCGTACACTCCCGCTGGCCTTACCTCAGGCGCAGTGGCAGCAGCTTCCCTTGCAAGAAAATTTGCCTGTCGAAACTTCGCAATTGCCCTCCGGGGCAACCATTCCTCACATTCCCGCTGCTTCCGCAGAGCAGGCGGCATATGCCGCTACATATGCCAGCACGGCAGATCTGCGGCAGGTCATCGTCAGCGGCCCCTGCGCGCCCCTGCGCCTTGGGCTGGCTCTGCTTCAGGGGCTGCGCGATCAAAATCCGGTTCTGGAAAGGGCAGGAGTGCGCACCGAGGTGCGCTGGACGCCGCAAGGAACGCTTGAAGTCCTACTCAATCATCTGGTATACTATGTTGTTAGCTTTCCTGGTCGGGAGGGGCAGCTTTCAGATTTGGCCCAACCTCTGCCGCCAGAGGCCCTGGCTATTGTCATTGATGACATGGGCCAGAGGCTCGAATCCGCAGAAGCTCTTGCCTTGTTGCCGTTTCCGGTGACTCTGGCCATCTGGCCGAGGTCGCCGCATGCGCAGGAAACAGCCGGGATAGCGTTAACCCGTCGGCTTGATTGCCTGTTGCACCAGCCCATGGAGGCCCTGCCTCGGGCCTTGCATGGCAGGCCGGACCCTGGCCCCGGAGCGCTGCTCACCAGTATGAGCGCGCAGGAGGTGCAGACCGTACTTGAGGAAAATCTGCGGATTTTGCCCTCGGTTATTGGCCTCAACAACCACATGGGGTCAGCTTTTACTGGTGATATTTCGCTGTGCAGAACATTGTGCAGCATGCTTGGCGGGCGAGGGCTCGCCGTGCTCGACAGTGTGACGCGCCCAGACCCCCAGCTGGCACTTGCAGCCAGAGAGGCGGGGCTGGTCGGCCTTGCACGCGATGTTTTTCTGGATACGCGCCGCGACACTGCGGCCATTCTGTCTGCGCTGGACGCGGCGGCAGCCCGCGCCCGCGCTCAAGGCATGGCTGTGGCCATTGGCCATCCTTATCCTGAAACCCTGCGCGCTCTGCGCGACTGGCAGGACAAGGACGGCGTGGCGGTGGTGCCCTTGCGGCGCGTACTCTGGAAACTGGCCCAGGACGGAGCCGCCGTTGCGGCGCGTTCTTATCCTGCTAACGACAACATGGAAAAGGAGTAAGCATGCAATCCACTTTCGCCATTATCAAGCCTGACGCAGTTTCGCGCAATCTGACCGGGGAAATTCTGGCTGCCATGGAAGCTTCCGGCCTCAAAATAGTGGCTCTCAAGCGCTTGCGCCTTTCCAAGGCTCAGGCTGCGGGCTTTTATGCCGTCCACAGCGAGCGCCCCTTTTTTGACAGCCTGACCGACTACATGTCTTCCGGCCCGGTGGTTTGCGTTGTATTGCGCGGCGAAGACGCGGTGCCCCGCTGGCGCGCCCTCATGGGGGCCACCAATCCGGCTCAGGCAGAGCCCGGCACCTTGCGTCACAAGTATGGCCAAAGCCTGGAAGCCAATGCTGTTCACGGCTCGGACGCCGCTGAAACCGCGGCTTTTGAAATAGGCTACTTCTTCAGCGGCCTGGAAATAACGGAGTAATATTATGGCGCTCAAAATCGGCTGTGTCGGATGCGGCAACATGGGCGGGGCCATCATGGCCGGGCTTGCCCGCAAGGGCGGCTACGAACTGTGCGGTTTCAACAGAACCGCTTCACGCATGCGCCCGCTTGAAGAGCTTGGCGTGCGCGTGATGGAAAGTCCCCAGGCCGTGGCGCAGGCCGCCGACGTGCTGGTGCTGGGCGTTAAACCCTATCAGGCGGCAGAGGTGCTTGCGCAGATGCGCCCAGAGCTGACAGCCGGGAAAACCCTGGTTTCCGTAGCTGCTGGCGTGAGCCTTCAGCGCCTCACTGCGGCAGTTGAAGGGCGTTGTCCTGTGGTGCGCTGCATGCCCAACACCCCGGCCCTTGTGGGCATGGGCGTGTTCGCCCTCTGCTTTGACGATCCTGACCTGTCCGATACCAGCAAGGCCGACATTCAGGCTTTGTTCGGCGCGTTGGGCGTGTGCGTGGAACTGCCGGAAAGCAAGTTCACGGCGTTCACAGCTCTTATCGGGGCAGGGCCTGCCTACGTGTTTGCCATGATGCAGGGGCTGGTTCAGGCTGGCGTTACCCTCGGTTTTCAGCATAAAGAATCGCGCGAGATGGTTACTGCCCTTTTTGGCGGATGCGCCAAAATGGCCGAGCAGAGCACCTCGCCGATCATGCAGTTGCGTGACGATGTCTGCTCGCCCGGCGGGGTGACTATAGCGGGCGTGAACGTGCTTGACCGCGCAGGCCTTGCAGGCTTGCTGGTGGAATCCGTGCTGGCCGCCAACGCGCGCGGCAAGGAAATGGAAAGCTGAGGCCTGCACCCGCTGCTGTTGGCCCGATGCTTACCATTGCGCCTGACAGGGCATGAAAATAAAAACCGGCTGTTGTTAACAACAGCCGGTTTCTCTATCTGGGAGATACTGATGATGCCGGGGCGGCGTGGGCCGCCCTGTCATGCCCTAGTGATCCAGGCGGATGTCCAGAGTGTGCCCATCCTTTGAAAGCGTGAACTTGGGCTGAATCTTGCCCGTCAGGTCAATGACAATGCGCGTTTTGTCGTCGCCCTTGCCAATGCGCACGTTGGTCACCGCAGGGTTCTTGGGCACGCCGGGCGCCTTGACCTGCCACTTGCCGTCCAGATCAATAACCAGACGTTCAGGGCCGCTGAGTTGCATGTTTTTGTAGACAATGGGCGCAGCACCCACGAGGCGCACTGTTGCGCCCTTATCGCGTGCAAGAACCACAAACTTGGTGATGTTCTTGTGCTGCGGCGCGGCCTTGGCGGCTTTCTCCTTGGCGGGTTCTGCCGCTGGCGCTGTTTTTTCTGTGACCGGGGTCGCAGGTTTGGGCTGCACTACGGGCTTGGCAACGGCTGGCTGAGGTTCGGCCGCGGCTACATTGCTTGTCGGGGCGCTCTTTTCCTCCGGCTTAAGGCTGGGGATGGGCGCACGGGCCGGGGCTTCGCCGCTGGCGTTGAGATCAGGAATGCCGCTCTGGGTCTGCGGGGGCAGATGCAGGGAAGGAGATGTGGCGGACTGGTTGCCAGCATCGGCGGGCGGGGCCGCATCCGGGGAGGTGACAGGCGCGATAATGCCTGCGGGGTTTGCTGGTTCAGGCTTGCGCATACGTTCATTGAGCATGATAAGCGCCATGCCCAGAACGCACACTGCCACTAGAAGACCGAGAATTACTTTGTTCATGCCAAAAGGCTCCTGCCAATGACTTGGGTTGGAACAGCGGCTCAGCGCTGGGGCGTGGGCTTGCCTGCGCCGCGCGTCCGTTTGAGTTCGCGGATGTGTTCCAACAGCTTGAAGTAGAGAGGCTCTCCGCTGGACATGCTCAAAGCCGTGCCGATGTGGGTGGCGGCTTCGTCATACAGGCCAAGCGAACAGAGAATGCGCGCCAGGTTGAAGTGGGCGTGATCGTCCTCGGGGGCCAGTTCCACTGCCTTGCGTGAAAAAAGCAGGGCGAGGTCGGGCTGGGAATTCTGGCGCAGACGTACGCCAAAATCACGGAACATATGCTTGTGGGCGGGTATGATGCCGTCCTTGGTCTGCGCCAGTTGCTCAAGGGCAAGCAGTGCTGCCTTGCGCTCGCGCGGGCGTTTGAGGCGCAGCAATGTCTGGCGAAAAGTCTCCCGCAGCTTTGACTCCACAACCTTGGCCTTGCGGGCGGCTTCAAGGTCGTAGGCCCTCTTGGGCGCGGCAGCGGCTGTGGTAGCGGCAGCAGGCGTGGGGCCTTCATCATAGCGAACAGCGGTAACGCCGGTGGCGGTGCGGGAAGGAAAGGGAATAAGCCCCATATCGGGCTGCTCGGGGGCCACTTCCACGGAATCTGGCAGCTTGGCCTTTGAAAGCGTCTGGAGCGGCGCGCTCCCTGTTTTGGCCTTGGGTGCGCTCGCTTTGCGGGCAGGCTGTTCTGCCGCAGCATCCGGGTGTTGGGGCGCTGGTGCGGGCGGGGCGGATTCAAAATGGCTGAGATCCGGCGTGATCACAGGCATAGCCAAAATATTGTGCTCTGCCTTGAATGACTGGGAAAAGGTTTTTGCGTTTATGCGCTCCACCTCTGCCACAGGCTGGAACGCGGCGTTGAGTTCCTGCACCGCAAAGGCTCCGTCTGGAAGCTCCCAGACGAAGTAGTGCGTTTTGCTGCGGCTCTCTGTCCAGTCGGCAGAGAATGAGAAGACGCCAGAAAATTTTGAGCGACGCATGAACAAAATGTACATTATTTGCGCCGAATAGCAAGATTCGCTTCTGGCCTTTACGGGGCCGGGTGTTTGGGCTAGCATGACCCCATGCACGAAATGTCCATAGCACAAAGCCTGTTGCAGATGGCTGAGGATGAAATAGCCCGTCAGGGCTGCACTCGTCTGGAAGTTGTGAACGTCACGTACGGCTCGCTTTCAGGTGTTGTGCCCGAGTCGCTGCAATTCTGTTTTGAAGTCATGGTGCAGGGTACCCCGCACGAAGGCGCGCGCCTGGAGCTTACCGAGCTTCCGCTACGGCTGCGCTGCTCCGCCTGCGGTAAAGTTTTTGGCGGGGAGGGGCAGGATGCACTCTGGCTGCCGTGCCCCAATTGCGGCGAGCAGTTCGGGCATGTGGTTGAGCAGGGCAGGGAACTGTATCTCAACCGTCTGGAAGCCAGCTAACCCCTTTGCCCCTCTGATTCTTCAGGGGGGCTGGTTTGCTCCTTTCACTGCCGTCTTCGCCTTTGTCTTATCTTTCTGGCTCATGACCACGCCGCACCGGCGGCAAGCAAGGAGAATTGAATGCAAATTCCTGTGGTTCGCAATGTATTGGAAGCCAACGAAAAAATGGCCGATAACGTGCGTCGGCTGCTTACAGAAAAGGGAATATTGTCGCTGAATCTCATCAGCTCGCCCGGCGCGGGCAAAACCACCCTGCTGGAACGCACCCTGAGTGATCTGGCCGGAGAATTCCGCATGGCGGTGGTGGAAGGCGACCTACAGACAGATAACGATGCCCGCCGCGTTGCCGCCACAGGCGCGCAGGCCGTGCAGATCAATACAGACGGCGGCTGCCACCTCGACAGCAACATGATCCTTACCTCGCTGGAAAGCCTTGACCTCACCGGCGTGGATATTCTTTTTATTGAAAACGTGGGCAACCTGGTGTGCCCAGTGGAATTTGACTGCGGCGAAGACGCCAAGGTCGCCCTGTTGAGCGTTGCTGAAGGTGACGACAAGCCGGAAAAGTACCCCCTGCTGTTCAACCTTGCCAAGGCAATGGTGCTCAACAAGGTCGACCTGCTGCCCTACGTGGATTTTGACCTTGCGCGCGCCCGCAATTTTGCCACAAAGCTCAATAAGGATCTGGATATCTTTGAGGTTTCCTGCCGCAAAGGTGACGGCCTTGAAGGCTGGTACAACTGGCTGCGGAGCATGCGCGCCGCCAAGAAGGAAGGCAGGCTTTAAACAGCCCCGGCCTGATCGAAAATTCAAAAAGGCATCCCCGGCTTTTGGCTGAGGATGCCTTCTTACGTTCAGGCCGTCCAGCGGACAGGCTCTGGAATATTATACCGATAATTTATCTTGATTCTTCGTTTTCCTGATAGGCGGCAACATCCACCACAAGATTTTTTGAAGCCGGGCGCAGGGTGATGGTGAATAGCTGCACATCGCTGCTCGGGGCATCGGCATCCGCAAGCTTGGGCAGCATTTCTGTAGGCGCGAGCATGATGGTTGCTTCGCCCTTGCTGGCAGACATGAAGTACTCAAGCACCTGCCGCAGCATGTCCTTCTGCTTGTTCAGATCCATGGACGGCATTTGGGTAAAGTTGATATCCAGCCCCGGCAATTCGGCCTGCCACGGGCTGTATTTTTGCTCGTAAAGGGCGTTCAGCAGTTTGTCCAGGGTTTCCTGGTCCAGCTTGCGGCGCAGTTCCATGTGGTCAAGCACAAGGGGCGTCTTGCTTGAAGGCTTTTCCCCGCGCTGGGCAGGCTCAAGCCGCGCGGCCCAGACCATGCCCGCAAAGCCAAGGCTGGCAAGCACTGCATCGTTATCGTCACGTTGCGGCGTGGCGCTCAGCAGGGTGCAAACATCCTTCATGGGCATGCCGGGGCGAAAACGGTCAAGCGCGCAGACCGGCCCGGCATCCGGCCCCGGCAGCAGGCTTTGCACTTCGCCCGTCAGGCGTTGCTGCTCGCCCTTGGAAAAAGCGAGTTCCAGCAATGGCTTTTCGCCCATGCGCAGGGTCACGCTTTGCGCCTTGGCCAGCGGCACATCCTTGAAAATCCACAGGGCAAGGCCTGTGTCCACACGCAGGTTGGCGACCGAGCCGGGGTTTTCAATGTCGTCCCGACCAGCGGGGGGCATGTCGAACCGCACAAAATGCATACTGCGGCCGGTCTGAAAGCCCATGCTCAGAATATCCTCGCCTGTGGCGTTAACGATGGTGAGGATTTGCGGTTCAGGGCCGGGTTTTGCTATATGGGCGGCAGAGGCCGCGCCAGCAACGATCGCTCCGGCCAGCACAAGACAGATGGCCGCGTATATGCGAAGAAACCATACATCCTTGATCATGGCGTACTCCATGTTTGCAACTTGTGTCAGCATGATAGCAGAGCGCAGGGCAGGCCCGCAAGCGGCCACGGCAGCTCTGGTTGCAAAAGGCTATATAGATCAATGTTTGCGGTGATCTGTCGTGCGGATTACTGGCGTACTTTACGCCAGCGCCATGCATTGATATGGTTGCCCGCGCCAACGTTCTTTCTGTCCCTCTCTGCGCATGATTATCGCAGCAAACCCCAACATCCGGAGATTCCATGCCTCCTGCTACCCGTCAGCCTTCATCGGACCAGGCAAATGATAAAAAATGCCTGTGCCTGCGCCCTTCATCCTTGCTGGCGGTGGGCTTTCTGGTGGTGGCGGCAGTGGTGCTGGCATACCTTGGCGGGGTTATGAGCGGCAGGGCCTACTGGAAGGCGCACCCGCAACCCATTGCGGTCAGGTCGGGCACGTCTGGGGCAAGCGCCCCTTCATCCGCAACCACGCCGGACGATGATTCGCATGCCGTGGGCGGCGATCAAGGCTCCGGCGCAGATGATGGAGCAAGCGAACCCAAGCAAAAAGTGCTGGCCGCCGAGGAATTGCGTTTTGCCAGAGTGCTGCGCAACGATGCCGCCACGGGCGATGCCCCGCTCAAACCCTTGCCGCCCATGACGCCGGTGCAGCCCAAACCTGCCGGCGTGGCTCAGGCCGGGGTTGCGCCAGCACCGCAAGGGGGCGCACAGGGCGGCGCGGCAGGGCAGCAGGCGGCCCCGGGCGGCATTGCAAGGCCGCAGACATCTGGAATGTACGATTATGTGTTTCAGGTGGGGGCATTCAAGGATGCGGACGCTGTGGACTCTTTGCGTCAGCGTCTGGAGGGCAGGGGAATGCGTACAAAGATGGAGCGCTCGGGCAAACTCTATGTGGTGCTGGTGCTGTTGCGCGGCGATGAGGCCAGGGCCGCAGAGGTGCTGCGTTCCACAGAAGGCATGGGACTGGGCAAGCCCATTCAGCGCAGCCGCAAGCCAGTTCTGCAACAGTAATCTTCTGTCTTTTCCCCCGCCTGTCCGTTGCCGTTTATTGTGCAGCGGGCAGAAAACGGGGTTCAATACTGCCGCGTACGGCATGCCGCAGGGGCAGCATGGCGGGGTTTGATCCTCCGCGCAGCGCGGCCAGCAGGTCTTCTGCGCAGTCAACTTCTCCACTGCACAGCACGGCCATGTATATGCCCGCCTGCGGATCCGCGCCCACAATGCAGGCCGTGTCCACTCCCATTGCGTCTTTTCCTCTGAAAACATACTGGGCATCAGCCCTGCGCACAGGCTCCCGCACCCCGGCGGCGGCGCGCAGCAATCCTGCCACGTCCGCCGCATCCGGCGGCCCTGCGGTTTTGCCCACCATGATGCGCACGTGGACGGCTTCTTCCGGCCCGGTGAGCGCAAGTACCCAGGCTCCCGCCAGGGTTGACGGGGCTTCGGCCTGCCAGCCCTGGGGCGCTTCCAGTGAAAACCAGCCGTAGTTCTCGGCCCTTGCGGTCTGCGCTGCTGCCATCAGGGCCAGCCAGATGGCAGCATGCATGACCGCCCAGATTGCAGGGCGCGCTGTGAAATGAAACGTCATATGATCCTTTTGCGCTTCGTGCTCAGTCGTTTAATTCCACCTTGGGGGGCTGCCAGGTTCCTTTGCCCAGCGGCAGCACGGAGAGCCCTTCGGTTTCAGGCCAGTACAGGCGCATTACAAGAAAAATCGGGCCGTCCGGCGCGGGCAGCCAGTTACTCTCGTGCTCTTTGCCAGGGGTATCGCGCTGGATCAGGATGGTAAGCGAGCCATCGGGATTCTTTTTCATGTCCGGCAGCATGGGCGAATTGATCAGGTAGCGGTCAATAGGATTTTTTATGAGCAACTGGGTATTGCCGTCATACATGGTCACAGACCAGAAAGCCTTGGCCGGAGGGTACTGCCCGGCGGGAATGGTCATGCGGTACTTGTGCTTGCTGCCATCCAGCGGGCTGCCGTCTGCCAGGGTTTTGGTCATGGGATATACTGCTTCTTCGGCATCATTGCCGTAAATGCCCGCCTTGGCCCCGGCTGCCCGCAACAGCCAGTCCCCGTTAAAGAACTCCCTGTTGCCAAAGGGAAAACTCATCTTCCAGCCGTTCACGCGAAGCCCCGGCCTTGTGACGGAGGCATCGACCATGCCAGCGCCTTTTTGCAGACCGCGCAGCACTGCTGCCTGTGTATCCTTGGGCAGGGCATCAAATGCAAAGGGTTTGCCTGCAACCACGCCAATACTGGCAAGCTGGGCGCGGATGGAGACTTCTTCCGGCCCGGCTGGCGCAAATTGCAGCGCAAAGGCCAGATAATCAAAAAATTCCGGCTTTACAAAATCCTGCCCGATGTTGGGGAAGGGCGGCATGGGAAGCGCCGGGGGCGGCGTCTGCCCCAAAAAGGCCGAGAGGGGTTTTACGGCGTAGCCTGTCTGGAATTTCAGCACATTTTCAATATCTGCGGGGCTGAACAACTGGGTGCGGAACAGTGCCATGGCAAACTGCGCGTTGGAGCGGAACACGCGCATGCCCGCAGGCGCTGTGCCCTTCCATTCCGGCCCTGCGACAAGATAGCTGCCCCCGCCGTTGCCCGTTGTTCTGCTGCCGATGTAGCCAAAGTTGAAAGTATTGGCGTCTACAAGCTGCACGCTGAAATACCGCCCGTCCGTATCCTTCGGCACGGTAATGACCACTGGTTCGGCCCGCAGATCAAGGCAGGCAAAGGAGTAGGGCGTGTCGCTGTTGGGCGTGATGACCACGGTATCCTTGTAGGTGAACACCCGCGCCCCATTGCGCAGGGCGTTGAAGGGCGCTTTGTACTGCGGGGATTTGGTGTCAACGGAGTATTCATAGGTAACGGCGTAGTGCATCACTATGGGCAGGCCGTAAACAAAACCTTGCGCAGCGATGCTTTCTACCGTAGCGGCATCGGGAAATTTTTTCGGCTGTTGCGCGGCGGGGCTGACCGGGGCGTACAGGATCAAGGTGAGTGCAAGCATCGCTGTAACCCTCATAACCCTGGCGATGCTGAAAACAGGCGAATGGTTTGTCATGATGTCCCCGGTATAGTTAAAGGTCTGAGCGCTGCATTGCAGTTCCGCTCTTTTTGCTTGCACCACAAACCCGCTGAAATCAACTATTCTATTGCATGTGCTGCGCAGCATGGACAAGGCCCCCTCCACTGGCTATTCTGGGTGACAGCGGGGCGCATGGCCCCGGCATAAAACTGTCTGGCGCGGCAACCGCTTGCGGCGATTGCGAGCAGGGAGGAATATGGCTGTCCCCCGTAAGGTTTTGGGCCTTGGCGCGGCTTTGGTTGTGCTGCTGGCTGTTTTTCTGTTGTGGCAGTGGCTGCGGCATGATGGCGATCAGCTTGTGTTGTACGGCAATGTGGACATACGGCAGGTTGACCTGAGCTTTCGCGTTAACGGGCGCATTGCAAGTGTGCTTGTTGACGAAGGCGATGCCGTTGCCCCCGGTCAGGCTCTGGCCCGGATTGACGATGATCTGCTGACTCAGCAGCGCGATCAGGCCGCCGCAGAACTTGAAAGGCAGCAGGCCTCCCTGTTGCGTCTTGAGCGCGGCTACCGCGTGGAAGAAATTGCTCAGGCCCGCGCTGCGGTGAGCGGCTCTGCCGCCCTGGCTGAAAACGCGCAGATCAACCTGAACCGCGTGGCGGCCATGCGCGTTTCCAACGCCATTTCGCAAAAAGACCTGGACAACGCCCGCGCCCAGTACAGCGAGGCCAGCGCCAAGCTGCGTTCCAATCAGGACCAGCTGGACATGCTGCTTTCCGGCTACCGGGAAGAGGAAGTGCTGGCGCAAAAAGCGGCTGTGGCCGCTGCCGCCGCAGCCCTCAATCATGCGGAAATCCAGTTGCGCGATGCCGTGCTTGCCGCTCCGCAAAAGGGCATTGTACTCACCCGCGCCCGCGAGGCCGGGGCCATAGTGCAGGCCGGGCAGACCGTGTACACCCTCACCCTTACCGACCCCCTGTGGCTGCGGGCCTATGTGGACGAACCCAATCTGGGGCGCGTCAAACCCGGCATGCCTGTGAAGATTCTGGTGGACGCGGCGCCGGGCAAAAGCTTTTCCGGCACGGTGGGCTTTATTTCGCCCACGGCGGAATTTACCCCCAAGACCGTTGAAACGCGCGAGGTGCGCACGGCTCTGGTCTATCGGCTGCGCGTGCAGGCGCAGGATCCGGAAAACGTCATGCGGCAGGGCATGCCCGTGACCATCATTTTGCAGGATACGCCCGCGCCATGAGCGGCCGCGCCCCCGATGCCCAGGCCGTCTGTCTGGAGGGGCTGGTCATGCGCTTCGGCAAGGGGCGCGAGGCCGTCACCGCTCTGGACGGCGTGAACGCGGTCATCCCCGCCGGGCGCATCACCGGGCTGGTGGGGCCTGACGCGGCGGGCAAAACCACGCTCATGCGCATTATGGCGGGTCTTATGCCGCCAAGCGAGGGGCGCGCAAACCTCTTTGGGCAAAGCCCGGCAGAGCTTATGCGCAGCCAGCCCAACAGCATTGGCTACATGCCGCAGCGCTTTGGCCTGTATGAGGATATTTCCGTCATGGCCAACATGCGGCTGCATGCCAGTCTGCGCGGGCTTGAAGGGGCGGAGCGCGACCGCGTGTTTGAAAAACTGCTGGGATTCACCAGCCTGGCCCCTTTTACCGAGCGTCTTGCGGGCAGATTGTCTGGCGGCATGAAGCAGAAACTGGGCATTGCCTGCGCCTTGCTGGGTTCGCCACGCCTGCTGCTGCTTGACGAACCCGGCGTGGGCGTTGACCCGCAATCGCGCCGCGAACTCTGGCGCATGGTGCAGGATCTGAGTCAGGACGGCATGACGGTTGTGTGGTCCACCGCCTATCTGGACGAGGCCGAGCGCTGCCCCGGCGTGATTATGCTGGACAGCGGACGCGTACTGTTTGCCGGGCCGCCGGAGGAACTCACCGCTCGGGCTGAAGGGCGGGTTTTTCTGCTGCGGGCCGATGTGGGGATGCATAAAAAGGAGCTGGCCCTCTGGACCATGCGCCCCGGCATTGAAGATGCCCTTATCCAGGGCAGCCGCATCCGGCTGGTGCTGGCGGCAAATGCCCCTGACGATCTGCGGCGCGAGGTGTTGGCCCGTGGCGGCGAGGCCGTGCCCCCACGGCTGGAAGACGCCTACATGAGCGCCGTGGGCGGCATCAACCAGAGCCCTTCGCCCTACGGCAAGCTGCACGTGGCCCACAACGGCGGCAACCACTCCGGCATTCAGGGCAGTGATGATGGTCGTATTGGTCTTGCGTCCTCGGCTGCTGCTTCGCAAAATGTGGTTTTGCCTGCTGCTCCCGCTGATTCAGGCCCGACTTTTTCCATCTCGGCCCGCAACCTCACCAAACGCTTTGGCGCATTTGTGGCCGCACGCGATATTTCCTTTGATGTGCGCCCCGGCGAGATTTTTGGTCTGCTCGGGCCCAATGGGGCGGGCAAGTCCACCACCTTCCGCATGCTCTGCGGGCTTTCGCGTCCCACATCCGGCAGTTGCGCCGTAGATGGGGTAGACCTGCTGAGCGCGGGCAGCGAGGCCCGCTCGCGTCTGGGCTACATGGCGCAGAAGTTCTCTCTGTACCCGGATATTCCCGTGCGTGAAAACATCACCATTTTTGCCGAGCTGTACGGCCTGTCCAGGGAGCGGCGCAACGCCCTTTTGCCCGAACTGGCCGAGGCGCTGGAATTGCAGCCCTATCTGCGCAGCCGCACAGGCTCATTGCCGCTGGGGCAAAAGCAGCGGCTGGCTCTACTGTGCGCTACCCTGCATGAGCCGCCCGTGCTGTTTCTTGACGAGCCGACCTCTGGCGTGGACGCGCGCACCCGTAGGGATTTCTGGAAGCACATTTCCGCCATGACCACAGCCGGGGCCGCCGTGCTGGTGACGACCCACTTCATGGAAGAAGCCGAATACTGCGACCGCATCGCGCTGATCTATCGCGGAGCAATGATCAGCATGGGAACGCCGGACGAACTCAAGGCATCCTGTACCGAGGTGGAAGACCCCACGCTGGAAGAAGCCTTTATCGCCAGCATTGAAAAATACGACAGGGAGCATCCGCAGTAGCCGCCTTGCGCGATTTTTTTGCAAACCGCTGCTGCCGGGAGATACAACCAAGAATCAGGCCCTATGCTACGCAACATCTGGTTACGACAGTTATTTGCCCTTGTGGGCAAGGAATTTCAGCAGATCGTGCGCGATCCTTCGTCCTATCTTGTGGCCGGGGTTTTGCCGTTCATTTTTCTGCTGCTCTTTGGCTACGGCATCACGCTGGATGCGGGCGTGCTGCGGCTGGGCGTACTGAATCAGAGCGGGGGGCGGCATTCGCTGAGCCTTGCGGCGGATTTTGCCCATTCCCCGTGGTTTGCCACGCGGCCAGTGGGCAATATGGCCGATGCCGGGCGCATGATGCGCGATTCTGTGGTGCAGGGCATACTGGTGATCCAGCAGGATTTTGACGAGCAGCTTGAGCGGGGCAGCGCCGGGGCCGTACAGGTGCTTGTGGACGGGTCAGAGCCCAATACCGCCCAATACATCCAGAATTACAGCCAGGGGCTGATTGTGTCCTGGCAGCGCACGGCCTTACCTGATGGCGTTGCAGCAGCGCTGCCCATCAATATTCAGCCGCGCTTCTGGTACAATCCTGCCGCCAAGAGCGTGCAGTTTCTTGTGCCGGGGGCCATCACGGTCATCATGACCCTTATCGGCACACTGCTGACCTCCCTGGTATTTGCGCGCGAGTGGGAGCGCGGCACCATGGAGGCCATGTTCGCCACGCCTGTGAGCCGCATGCAACTGCTGCTGGGCAAGCTGATTCCGTATTTCTGCATGGGCATGTTCAGCATGGCCCTGTGCGCGGTGGCGGCGGTGACGCTTTTTGCCGTGCCCTTTCGCGGCTCCCTGTGGGTGCTTGTGTTATTGTCGTCCGTATTCATGCTGAGCGCGCTGGGGCAGGGGCTGCTGATTTCCGTAACCCTGCGGGGGCAACTGGTGGCTGCTGAAGCGGGATTGTTCTCCGGCTTTTTGCCCGCATTGCTTCTCTCGGGCTTCGTATTTGACATCAACAGCATGCCGCCCGTGCTTCAGGCCCTGACGCGGCTTTTGCCCGCCAGCTACTTCAATACCTGTTTGCGTACCATCTTTCTGACCGGGGACGTGTGGGGCGTGTTTGGCCCCAGCCTGCTGTTCATGGGGCTGCTGGCCTCGGTATTGCTGGGGCTGGTGTACCGCAATCTTGTCAAAAGGCTGGATGCGTGATGGCAAGAATAACGCTGCCCCGTCTGAACCTGCGGCGTATGGCGATCATTGTGCGCAAGGAACTGCTGGTGCTGCTGTGCAACAAGGTTTCGCGCATGCTCATTATCGTGCCGCCGCTCATGCAGATTGTGGTGTTTGGCTGGGCGGCCACCATGGAAGTGCGTAACGTGGACGTGGCCGTGCTTAATCAGGACAGCGGCAACTGGAGCCGTGAGATCGTGCGCAGGCTACAGGGGTCGCACACCTTCCGCAGCGTGACATTTCTGGATGGCGAGGCGGATATCCGCCCGACCATCGAGCGGCAAAAGGCCCTGTTTGTCATGGTGTTTGATGATGAATTTTCCCGCAGGGTCGATGCGGGTGCGCCAGCGCAGATGCAGGTGATACTTGACGGCAGGCGCTCCAATGCGGCGCAGATTGCCTCCTACTATCTTGAAACCATTGTGCGCGGCATTGGGGAATCCACGCCACGGGGGAAAATGGCGCTCGGCGCTGCAACTGACGCAGGCGGCGCACCCAAGCTGGACGTGCGCGTACGCTGCTGGTTCAACCCCAATCTGGAATTTCAGTGGTTCTTTTTGCCCAACCTTATAGGCATGCTGGGCTTTATGCTGGGGCTGGTGGTGACGGGGCTTTCCGTGGCGCGGGAGCGAGAGGTGGGCACCTTTGACCAGTTGCTGGTTTCCCCGGCCACGCCTACGGAGATCGCCCTTGCCAAGCTGGTGCCGGGCTGTCTGGTGGGGCTGGTGCACGGCACAATTTTTCTGCTTATATCCGTATTTGGTTTCGGGGTGCCGTTTACCGGTTCGCTGGTGCTGCTCTATGTGGCCATGCTGGTTTTTGCCATGGCTTCGGGCGGTGTGGGGCTGATGGTCTCGTCGCTTTCGGCCACGCAGCAGCAGGCGTTTCTGGGGGCCTTTACCGTTGGGGTGCCGTGCATTCTTATTTCCGGCGCGGTCACGCCCGTCATCAACATGCCGCCATTTTTGCAATACGCCAGCCAGTTGAACCCCATGCGGCATTTTACCACCATTGTGCAGGGTGTTTTTCTCAAGGATATTACCGTGGCTGCGGCAGCGGTGAGCCTTGGCAAGATTGCCTGCATCAGCGCGGTGGCGGTGGGCGTTGCCGTGTGGATGTTCAAGCGCAAGGCCTGAGCGGGCGGCCTGATGCCCCTCATAGGGGTACGAATCAGGCTGGCCCTGTGCTGATGGCCTCTGGCGTGAAGCTGTTGCGGAATCAGGCGAAGGGTCAGGCTTCCGGCGGTTTCTTGGCGGAAGATGATTGCGGAGAGCGCGCAGGCAGCGGGGCAGGCTTTTTTGTGGGGGCAACGGCGTTACGGGGCGTGCGGTGGGCCCTGCCCACGATAAGGGCAATAACCACAATGGAATAGAGGTAGCCTGTAAATCCCACAAGCACTGTGGCATTTTTGGCAATCCAGGTTTTTGGCGTTATGTCGCCGTAGCCGATGGTGAGGATGGTCACGTAGCTGAAATAAAACAGATCGTTAATGGCCTGATCGCCCGGCCCCAGCCCGGAAAAAGAACCCGGCTGGTGGAATTCAATGGTCAGGAACACGAAATAGCCGCAATAGCCAATGAGCAGCAAACCGCACACCGCAGCATACACAATCTTGGTAGTAACCATCTGCGCATGGGATATTTGCCGGAAGACTTCAAACATTATGCTGCCGAAAAAACACAGATAGAGCATCAGGGTTTCTTCTTTCAGGCTATCGATAAAGAACAGATCCAGGGCGCGGCCCACAATGAGCAGCGCGCCGAAAAACAGAGCAAGGCGCATAATGCGCGGCCTGAATTCAAAAAGCACAAGGGCCGCAAGCAGCTGGATTGGCAGATAGATTGCCTGCGCAATGCCACGGTAGATGTTGTCCGGAAACAGGATGTTCAGGATAAACACGCACCACAGCGAGAGCATGAGCAACTCAAAGCGGATTCCATAAAGTCGGGCGCGCATGGCTCGTAGTTTCAGCATACTATCCTCATCGCGCGCATACTACAGGTATGAATCTTCCCCGGCAAGAGGGCGCGCGCTCCTATCGCGCAGATATCCGCCAGGTATCCGCAGCATGGCGTGTGGACAGGCGGGAAGGAGAGCCGTACACTCCGGCATCCTGGAATGTAACGGAGATTGCCATGCCCCAGAATTTTATCCGGCTTGTTATGCGGGGCTTGCCCCTGATTGTGCTGACGGTTCTGCTTGCAGCGCAGGCGCAGGCCGCGCCCCTGACAACGAAATATTACAGCCTTGATCTGCCTGCGGACTGGGTAGTGGTGAACGGCCCCACCAAGGTGCAGGAAGCCGTGCAGGTCGTGATGGGGCAGAAGGAGCACAAAAGTTCTGCGCTCATCATTGTGGGGCCTGCCAACTCTGGCGAGGCCGAGCAGGCCGCCAGGGGCAATGCCAAACGCTTGCAGGGCTCGACGCCTGTTCTTCGCAGCAATGGCCAGTGGGAATTTACCTTTGAGCAAAAGGGCGTGAAGGGCTACGGCATTGTGCGTGAGGATGCGCAGTCCAAACTTTTGCTCATGCTTGTGATCAGCGGCGATGCGCGCATGGCAAACTTTGTGTACAGCATGCGCGGCCCATACCGGGCCTTGATGCCGCAACCGCCGCAGCTTCCCTGATGTGCAATTTTTATGATTTCGGGCCGTCCGTATGGGCGGCTTTTTTTATCTTAAATCCCAGTCAGGCGGGGATACAAAAAAAGGACTTGCGGATTACTCCGTAAGTCCTTTGATGTTTTGTGGAGCCCTTGAGCAGGATTGAACTGCTGACCTCATCCTTACCAAGGATGCACTCTACCGACTGAGCTACAAGGGCGTAGCAACGAAGAAAGCTTCTATCCTAACCGTAGGTGATCGTCAAGTATTCCTGCGCAATTTTTTTATTTTTATGAAAAAGCACAGGGTTGGGAGGTAAAATCACCGGGATTACGCTTTCAGCATTCCGTGGATGGCGCGGAAAAGCGCGCGCCGGGCCTGCGGGGAGGTGTTCTCCGCAGCTTCCTTGCGGGCGGCGAGGGTCATGGTCAGGAGTTCATCCTGACCTGGCAGAGCTCCCTTGCCCGATGCCTGCGCTTCTTCTGCGTCGTGCTCCGGCAGTGCCCTTGCGGTCAGCAGGGTTTCCACCAGACCCGCAAGTTCGCCCTGGTCAGCGGTCAGCAGACGGTCGCGCCACTGCTCCGCCTGATGCAGGGCGGCTGTGGCGGCTGCGGAAACCTCGCGGCGGGCATCCAGCATGGCGCGGATGGGCGCGGGGTCAATCTCGCGCATGACGCGGCCAATAAACTGCATCTGGCGGCGGCGGCCTTCGTGGTCGCCTATGCGGGCGTATAATTGCAGCGCTTCCCTGAGGTCTGCGGGCAGGTCAAGGTTTTTGACTTCCTGCGGGCCAAGGCGCGTCAGTTCTTCGCCCATGTTTTGCAGGGCAAGGCTCTGGCGTTTTTTTTCAGAGCGGCTGGGCGGCAAGTCAAAGCCTTCCGCCTCCTCGCTGGATTTCCATTGGTACTGTTTTTTGCGCGGCATTGCCTCTCCGTCAGATATAGATGCCCAGCAACACGCCAGCCAGTACGACCGGCGAAATGATGCCGTTGATGGTAAAAAAGGCCGTGTTCACATGGCGCAGATCCTGCGGCTTCATGAGCCTGTGCTCCACAAGCAGCATGACGCTGATGCCGAACCACACCACGTACCAGGGCCAGGAAAGCCCGGCGGCAAAGCCCGCCAGCAGCAGAAAGATGGACGTCATGGCGTGCGAAAACGCGGCCAGCGTCAGGGCTGTATCCGGCCCGAAAGAAGCAGGCACGGAATGCAGCTCAAAGGCCACGTCAAAATCCATGTCCTGAAACGCATAATAGATGTCAAATGCCGCTACCCAGAAAGTGACGGCCCAGAACAGCAGCACAGGCGCAAGGCCAAGGTTTGCGGGATTGACCGAGAGCCAGCCAGCAAGCGGGGCAAGACCCAGGGTCGCGCCCAGCCAGAAGTGGCACAGGGCCGTAAAGCGCTTGAGCATGCTGTAGATGGCCGCAAACAGCAGCGCAGGCACGGAAAGCCACAGGCAGACAGTGTTCAGCGCTGCGCAGGAGGCAATAAAGATAACTGCCATGAGCGCGCAGAAGGCCCATGTCTGGCCCTTGCTGATGACGCCCGTGACCAGGGGGCGGCCCTGCGTGCGCGGGTTGTCGCGGTCAAAGGGCAGATCTGCCAGCCGGTTGAAGGCCATGGCGAATGAGCGCGCCGCGATCATGCCGATGGTCAGAAAAATCAGGCTGCGCGCAGAGGGCAGGCCGCGTGCGGCCAATACCGCCCCTGCCCAGGCGTAGGGCAGCGCAAAAATGGAATGCTCAATCTTGATCATCCGGCAAATGTCGCCAAACTGGCCAAAAGGCGTGGAAAGCCTCATGCCGGAATGCGGAAAAAAGCCCATGTGTTCTCCTTAACCGCCGCAGTCGGCGGGGTCGCCCTGCAATTTGGCAAGGGCGTGGGGCAGGGCGGGCAGTACGGCGGCAAGGTTTTCCACAACGGCCTTGCGGCTGCCCGGCAGGTTGATGATGATGCTTTGCCCCAGCGCGCCCGCCGCCGCGCGCGAAATAACCGCGTGGGGCGTTTTGGCAAGGCTGGCGGCCAGCATGGCCTGAGTAAAGCCCGGCAAGGGCGTATCGAGCAGGGCGGCAGTGGTTTGCGGCGTAATATCGCGCGCCGAAAGCCCGGTGCCGCCGGTGGTGCATATAAGGTCAAAACCCTGGCTCAGGGCAAGCTCCGTCAGCAGGGCGCGCAGTTGCGCGGCTTCATCCGGCAGCAAAAATCCCTGGCTGTGGCTCAGCGGCATGGCGGAGCCGACCATTTCAGCAATGGCGGGGCCGCTCAAATCCAGCCGCTGGCCGCGCGCGCCTTTGTCCGACAGGGTTATCCATGCAAGGCTGTAGCCGGTTTTTCTGGCGGTTACTTCCAGCGGGCCTTCGGGCAGATCAGTCAGGGCGGTCAACAGCAGGCACTCCACCGCGTGGCTTGCCTGCCACGGTTCCTCACCATTGCCGCCGGGGTTTGCCGTGTTGGGCGGCAGGGGCATCCAGGCGCGCCCCGTAACCTTGAGCAGGGCTGTGCCGCAGGCCCCGCAAAAGCATGTGCCCACCCGCAGGTGGGGCATTGCCCACGGCTCGGGTGTCATGAGGCCGTGACTGCGGCAAAAATCGGTATCCGTGGCGGCAACAGGCAGCAGGGGCAGACATTGGCCCCGCTTGCAGGCGTGTACGTGCAGCAGGATATTCATACGTTGCTCCGGGGAACTGGCCGATGGATGGTATCGGATTGGAGTGGGCAATAGATTATTGTAGCCGCAAGCGCAATGGGTTACAAGTCCGATACGCGCCTGCGTTTGCGCAGCCAGTGAGGCCTTTCGCCCGCGCATGCCGCGTCCGCCGCTTAGGCGGCCCCCCAACGCTGCACGGCAGCGTCATTCCCGTGTATTTTAAGGAGTATCCCCATGAGTACCCGCAGCCAGGATCAGACCCAGGACCTGAAGGTTCTTGGCACAGGCCGCCTTCAGTCCCCGGAGGGCGGCCCCAGCGTAGCCCTGCTGGAGGCCTTTCCCAACTGCTTTCCCCAGCGCCCCTATGTGATCAGCATCAGCTTTCCCGAATTTACCTCGCTCTGCCCGGTGACCGGCCAGCCCGACTGCGGCACCATCACGGTGGAGTACATTCCTGATGAGCTGTGCGTGGAATCCAAGAGCTTCAAGCTCTATATGTTCGCCTTCCGCAATCACCAGTCGTTTATGGAAACCATCACCAACAACGTGCTGGAAGACCTGCGCACCCTGCTCAATCCCTGCTGGTGCCGGGTCAAGGGCCTGTTTGCGCCGCGCGGCGGCACGCGTATCCATGTGTTTGCCGAAACTTTCAAGGACACCATGCCCGAAGAGCAGAACCGCCTTGTGCGCGAAGCCGTGGCCGCGTGGAAGTCCGAACCCGATCCGCACCGCCCGTAGTTGCGGCTTGTTTGTTCCCGGCGGCTTTGTTTTGTGAGCAAGGCAAAGCCGCCGGGAGTAGAAAATTTTTGGTGCAGGCAGTTTGCTGTTCACGTGTTTTGACCGGCGCGCCCCAGAACTGCCCAGCGGTGCGCTGCCCTGATTTTTTTGCATGGCTGAAACGAGGAATAATGATCGCTTCTGAAAGCGGCTGCGCGCACGGCGAAGGTGGTGAATCCCCCTCATCTTGCGCTTCCGGCCCTGCCGAGCACGGCCCCGGGTATTCTGGCGGCATCGCGCGCACGGCGGCTCTTTTGGGCGGCTTTGCCCTTGTTTCGCGTGTGCTCGGCCTTTTGCGCGATATGAGCATGGCCTGGCTTGTGGGCGGCGGCGCTGCCGCCGATGCGCTGGTGGCTGCCATGCGGCTGCCCCATGTGCTGCGCCGCATGCTGGGCGAAGGCTCGCTTTCCATGACGCTGACGGCAAGCCTTGTGCATCTGGAGCGTATGGGCGCATCACCCGGTCATGCCGTGGCGGCGGAGCGCAGCCGCAGCATGCGCCTGCTGGCCCGCGCCCTGGCTGTGAGGCTTGGCCTTGTGCTGACCCTGCTCACAGTGCTTGGGCTGGTGGCCACCCCGTGGCTTACGGATATTCTGGCTCCCGGTTTTTGTGGGCCGGAACGGCAGGAGGCCATATACCTGCTGCGTATCTGCCTGCCCTATACGCTGGCGGCTGGTATGGCGGCTCTGGGCATGGCTCTTTTGCACAGCCTTGGCGTGTTCTGGCTGCCCGCTGTTTCTCCTGCCCTGTTCAATATTGTCATTCTGTGTTTTGCAGGGGCGGCTGCCCTGGGCCTGCTGCCTGCGGCTCCGGCTCTGGCCGTGGGCATGCTTTGCGGTGGAGTCGCACAGTGGCTGGCGCAGTGGCTGGCCGTGCGGCGTTTGTTGCCGTTGCATAATGCCGGGCCTGCCGATGGGCCGGGTGCAGCGCCGGGCAGCGAGAGCAGGGATGCATCCACGCTGCACTGCCGCGCGGCATCCCTCGCCTGGAACTGCATTGGCCGTCTGCCCGCGGGCCTGCTTGGGGCATCCGCACCGCAGCTTGCCATGCTGGCCGCCATGTCTCTGGCGTCCAGCCTTGGCCGGGGGCAGGTGGCTGCCCTTTATTATGCCGAACGGCTGCTTGAACTGCCCCTTGGACTGGTGGGCGTGTGTCTGGGCATGGCCAGCCTGCCCACTTTGAGCCGCCTTGCCGCTGCCAGAGAATTTTCGCTCTTTGCAGATCAGTTGCGCACGGCCCTGCGTTTGACCCTGCTGTTGAGCCTGCCCGCCGCCGCAGGATTGTGGGCCGTGGGGCCGCGCTTGGTGGAAGGCCTGCTGCGGCACGGAGCCTTTGGCGACAATGCCGCCTACGAAACTGGCCTTGCCCTGTGGGCCTATTTGCCGGGGCTGCCGGCCTTTGCCGTCAACCGTTCCCTGCTGGCAGCCTGCAACGCGCTGGGCGAGGTGCGGCGTACGGCAGTCAGCGCCGTATGGGCCGTGGTTGCTACGCTTGCGGTCGGGGGCGCACTGGTCCATAGTCTTTCGGGCAGTCTTGGCGTCATGGCTCCAGCACTGGCCGTGAGCCTTGGCCTGTGGCTGCAATGCGGCCTGTTGCTGTGCATTCTGGGCAGGGCGTTGAAAAAAAGTTCCGCTGGCGCGGCATCTGCCAGCGTTTGCCTGCCCCCGGCGGGGGCGGTGCTGCGGCAATGCGCCGCTGCTGCGGCCACGGCCCTTGCCGCATGGCAATTGCTGAATCAGTTGGACGGGCGCGGCATATGGCTGGGGCTTGCCCTTGCCATCATTGGCGGCGCAACGGCCTGGGCTTTTTGTCTGTTTGTTCTGCGCGATGCTGACGCCCTTGCGGCTGCCCGCGCACTGGCGCACCGTCTGCATGGCAGGCCACACTAACAGTAAGGAGCGCGGGAGCGTGTTTCTCGCGGCAAAGCATATGCCCAATATCTCACACGTTCTGCGCCGCAGGCTTGCCCTGGCTGTTTGGGTGGCGGCATTGCTGCTGTTCCTGCTGCTTGGCGTCTGGAACGTCAACGAGGACAGGCAGGAGGCGGAAAACCGCCTTGGCAGCGAGGCCGGACGTACCGCAGCGCAACTGGCGGCCCTGCTTTCCCTGCCAGCCTGGGAGCTGGACGAACTGACCGCCCGCACAATCGTTATGGCGGCCATGACCGATGAATCCATTTACGCCATCAAGGTGCAGACGCCGCGTGGCATGCTGGAAGGGCAGCGGCGCAACTACCAGTGGGAACCCATTCCCTGGGACGATGAAATTGCGGAAAACAGCGTGCAGGGCATGAATCCGCTCAAGATGGAAGGCCGCCCCGTGGGGTCGGTGGAAGTGTACCTTTCGCCCCGCATCACTGATGAAGATCTGGCCCAGAAGGCCCGGCGGGAAGTGGCGCGCTTTTGTCTTTCCGCCCTGTTTTCAACCCTGGTCTTGCTGGCCCTGCTCTGGCACTGGGGCGATCTGGCGCGCCTGAAAGCCTTGTTGCTGGAGCGTACTGCGCCGCGCGGCACTGCGGCGTCCGGCGAACCTGCTGCTGATTCCACCCCTGCGGCATCAATGGAACCCGGCCTTGCAGATATTTTTGAATCAGGCTCCGCTTGCGACAGCGCCACCCCCGGTCATGCGCCCTCACCGCAGCCAGCCGCCGAAGCGCAGGGCGGGAGCGTCGCGCCCCTGAGCGAAGATATCGCAGCCGGGGCAGTTGTGAGCGCCGAGCTTGGGCGGGCTTTTTTGTTGCGCCGCCCGGAAGCCTGGCGCGTTACGGCTGGCATGTTCGGCAGAACGTTTGCCCCTGCCCCTGATCTGCTGCTGCGCCTCTACACGCTGGAAGACGCGGACAACCTGTGCCGCCTTGGGCGGATTCTTGAAAAAGCGGCGCCCTGCGTGGGCGCGGAGCGGCTGGCCTCTGCCGCGCACGCGATGCAGTGGGCCGTAAATGATTCGGACGCAGCCTCTGCGGCTCAGGCCGTGGAAGAATGCGTGCTGGCGCTGCGCGAAGTACTGGGCGCGCTGGAAGGGCAAACGGCCCGCAAGGAAAGCAAGCCCTCGGTGCAAGAGGGCGGAAGATAAGGAGATCATATGGGTTTTTTCTCTGCCATAAAAAAGATGTTCGGCGGCGCGGAAGATGCGGCCAATGCGGCGCAGGAAGTGCCCGCAGAAATTGACGCAGCCGCACCTGAATCCCTTGCAGAACCTGCTGCGAAACCAGCGGCAGAATCCGCTGCCCGGCCTTTTGCGGCATCTGCCGCTGATGAGGCTCTTACCCTGCGCCTGCGCGAGGCTGAGCCACGGCTTTCCGTATGGCTTGGCATTGTGCTTGAGGGCGTGGATGAAGCGGGCGACCTGCTGTGGCAGCGTCTGTTCTTCTTGCTGCGCGCCCTTGATGCCCCGGAGGCCGAAGCGCAGAACTTTGTGCGCGATTTTCAGGAATGGCTCACCCGCATGGATTATCGGCAGGTGGAGGAATTCCGCTCTGAATTACAGTACCGTCTGGCTCTCGCCCTTGATATGGAAGACGAAGAGGACGAGCGCAACCGCCTGTTTCTTAAGATCAGTCAGGGCCTTTCGCGCACCCGCGAGCAGTTTTCCAAGGGGCTGGACGCTCTCTTTGCCGGGCATGGCGAACTGGACGACGCCTTCTGGGAAGAGCTGGAAGAACTTTTTATCATGGCCGATCTTGGCTACGAACCCTCCATTGAACTGGTGGAGCGTCTGAAAGAGCGCGCCCGCAAGGAAAAAGTTACGGAATCCACCAAGGTGCGCCAGTTGCTCATGGCCGAAGTGGAAGAGATATTTCGCGCGCCGCGCCGCATTGCAGCCGTTAACCAGCCCGAAGTTGTGCTGATGATCGGCGTCAACGGCGTGGGCAAAACCACCACCATTGCCAAGCTGGCCCACCGCGACCGCATGCAGGGCAAAAAGGTCATGATTGCTGCGGCAGATACCTTCCGAGCTGCCGCCATCGAGCAGTTGCAGGTTTGGGCTGGGCGCGTGGGCGCGCTGTTCCATGCGCGCACCGCCGGTTCCGACCCTGCCGCCGTGGCCTACGAGGCTATGGATCGCGCGCTTCAGGAAGGTGTGGACGTGCTCTATGTGGATACGGCTGGCCGCTTGCAGACCAAGGTCAACCTGATGGAGGAGCTGAGCAAGATCCGTCAGGTGTTAGGCAAAAAACATGCGGGCGCGCCGCACCGCACCATTCTGGTGATTGACGCCACCACCGGGCAGAACGCCCTTTCGCAAACCAAACTGTTCAAGGAAGCTGCGGGCATTGATGAACTCATCATCACCAAGCTCGATGGCACGGCCAAGGGCGGCGTAGCCATTGCCGTTGCCATGCAGCACCACCTGCCCATCACCTATGTGGGCCTTGGCGAAAAAATGGAAGACCTGCGCCCCTTCAGTGGCGAGGATTATGCCCGCGCCCTGCTGGGCGTGAAGGAAGACGCGTAGGCCCGGTCAGGATTCAAACCTGCAATGCCGGCCCGATTGCCGGAAGCGGAGCATGCCATGAGAAGAGCGTTTATCTGTCCGTCCAAGTATGTGCAGGGCGAGAACGAACTGCTCAACCTTGGGTATTTTGTGCGGCAGTATGGCACAAAGGCCTTGCTGGTAGCCACGGAAAGCAGCGTGAACAGGGTGCGCCAGACGCTGGATGCCACAGCGGCCAAGTTTGGCGTGACCTTTGTGGAAACGGAATTTCAGGGCGAATGCTCGCGCGTTGAAATCGCCCGCCTTGGCGAGCTGGCGCGCCAGCATTCCTGCAACTGCACCGTGGGGCTTGGCGGCGGCAAGGCGCTGGATACGGCGCGCTGCGTGGCGGCGGGGCAGGGAGTCATTGTGGTGCCCACCACAGCGGCAACGGACGCGCCCACGAGCCACTCCGCGGTGATCTACACGCCAGACGGCGAAATGGAAGACTACGCCTACTTTCCCCGCAATCCCGATGTGGTGCTGATGGACGTTTCCATCATTGCCGCCTCGCCGGTGCGCTATCTGGTATCGGGCATGGGCGATGCCCTTTCCACCTATTTTGAGGCGCGGGCCAACGTGCGTTCGTGCGCTCCCGTCAACGCGGGGCTGCCCTGCGGCGCGCGCACGGGCGACTGCCCCCCGGCCAGAGGCACCCTTGCCGCGCAAACCCTTGCCGCCACCTGCTACCGCACCCTGCTGGAAGACGGCTACAAGGCCGTGCTGGCCTGTCAGGCCAAGATGGCGACGCCTGCGCTGGAAAACATCATTGAAGCCAACTCCCTGCTTTCCGGTCTGGGCTTTGAGAGCGGCGGCCTAGCGGCAGCTCATGCCGTCCACGATGGTCTGACCGCACTGGAAGAAACCCATACCTATCTGCACGGCGAAAAGGTCGCCTTTGGCACGCTGGTGCAACTGGTGCTGGAAAACGCCCCCACGGAAGAACTGGACGAAGTGCTGGGCTTTTGCACCTCGGTGGGCCTGCCCGTGTGCCTGTGCGACATCGGCATTACGGACATCAGCCCGGAAGCCCTGCGCAAGGTGGCCCGCAAGGCCTGCCTGCCCGAAGAATCCATCCACGCCATGCCCTTTCCCATTACGGAAGAGAACGTAGCCGCGGCCATTATGGCGGCGGATGCTCTGGGCAACGCATTCAGAAGCTGAACGCATTTGCGGATCAAGCCTGCAAGACGATAGTGTGCTCAAAAAAAGGGGGATTCCTGTTCGGAATCCCCCTTGTATCTGGGTTGGGTGTCAGCCTTGCGCCGTTTACTCGGCCCGGAAGGTCAGCTTGTCGTCCGTGGCGTCCACAGTGACGCACTGGCCGTCGCGGATTTTGCCGCCCACCAGCTCCTTGGCGAGCGGGGTTTCCACAGCCTGCTGCACATAGCGCTTGAGGGGCCGCGCGCCGTACACAGGGTCATAACCTGCATCGCCAATAAACTTGCGGGCCGCATCAGTAAGCTCAAGCCTGATCTTGCGGTCTTCAAGCCGCTTGCGCAGCCGGTTGACCTGAAGATCCACAATGCGGGCAATCTGGTCGCGCCGCAGGGGCAGAAAGACCACGGTTTCGTCCACACGGTTGAGGAACTCGGGGCGGAAGTGCGCCCGCAAATCCTCCATGACCCTTTCCCTCGCGCCTTCCTTCAGCGAGCCGTCGGCAGAGATGCCGTCCAGCAGGTGCATGGAGCCGATGTTGGAGGTCATGATGACTATGCAGTTGCGAAAGTCCACCGTGCGTCCCTGGCTGTCCGTTAGGCGTCCATCATCCAGCAGTTGCAGCAGGGTGTTGAACACATCGGGATGCGCCTTTTCAATCTCGTCAAACAGGATGACGGAGTAGGGCTTGCGGCGCACGGCTTCGGTAAGCTGACCGCCTTCGTCATAGCCCACGTATCCTGGAGGCGCGCCGATGAGCCGCGACACGGAGTGCTTCTCCATGTATTCGCTCATGTCGAGCCGCACCATGTTGTCTTCCGTATCAAAGAGCGCCTCGGCCAAAGCCTTGGAAAGCTCGGTCTTGCCTACGCCCGTGGGGCCAAGGAAGATGAACGAACCTGTGGGCCGCGCCGGGTCGGAAAGCCCCGCGCGGGCGCGTAGCACGGCATCTGCTACGGCTGTAACGGCCTCGTCCTGACCCACCACGCGCTCGTGCAGCTGGTCGCCCAGGCGCAGCAGTTTTTCGCGTTCGGATTCAAGCAGGCGCGTTACCGGAATGCCCGTCCACTTGCCCACAATCTCGGCCACATCGTCGGGGCGCACTTCTTCCTTGAGCAAACGCGGGCCTTCGTGTTCCGAACCAGCGCCGGATGCTGCGGCCAGCTTCTTTTCCAACTCAAGCAGTTTGGAGTACTTGAGCTCGGCGGCCTTGTTGAGGTCGTAGGCGCGCTCGGCCTGCTCAATGGCAAGCTTGGTCTGCTCGATCTGCTCCTTGATTTCACGCACGTGGTCGATGGAGCCTTTTTCGCTCTCCCACTGTTTGCGCATGTTGGCCTGCTGGGCGCGCAGGTCTGCCAGTTCGTTTTCAAGCTTTTCAAGGCGCTCGCGCGAGGCGGCGTCTGTTTCGCGGCGCAGGGCTTCACGCTCGATTTCGAGCTGCATGACTTTGCGGTTCACTTCGTCCAGATCAGCGGGCAGCGAGTCGATCTCTGTGCGGATCATGGCCGCGGCCTCGTCAATGAGGTCAATGGCCTTGTCCGGCAGCTGACGGTCGGTGATGTAGCGGTGCGAAAGCACCACCGCTTCAACAATGGCCGAGTCGCTGATGCGCACGCCGTGGTGCACCTCGAAACGTTCTTTCAGCCCGCGCAGGATGGAAATGGCGTCTTCCACCGTGGGTTCTTCAACCATGACGGGCTGGAAGCGGCGTTCCAGGGCCGGGTCTTTCTCAATATATTTGCGGTACTCGTCCACAGTGGTTGCGCCGATGCAGTGCAGCTCGCCGCGCGCCAGCATGGGCTTGAGCAGGTTGCCCGCGTCCATTGCGCCTTCTGTTTTGCCTGCGCCCACGATGGTGTGCAGTTCGTCGATGAACAGAATGATCTGCCCCTCGCTCTTTTCCACTTCGTTGAGCACGGCCTTGAGGCGTTCTTCAAATTCCCCGCGGTATTTTGCGCCAGCGATGAGCGCGCCCATATCAAGGGCAAAGAGCTTGCGGCCCTTGAGGCCCTCCGGCACGTCGCCCTTGACGATGCGGAAGGCCAGACCTTCCACGATGGCGGTTTTGCCCACGCCCGCCTCGCCTATGAGCACCGGGTTATTCTTGGTGCGGCGCGAGAGAATGCGGATAACGCGGCGGATTTCGGAATCGCGGCCAATGACCGGGTCCATTTTACCCTGACGGGCTGCTTCCACGAGATCGCGGGCATACTTGGTCAGCGCTTCAAAGGTGTCTTCGGGGGTGGCGCTGGTCACGCGCGCGCCGCCGCGCAGCTCTTCCATGGCTGCCACAAAACGGGCGCGGGCGATCTTGTATTCCTTGAAAACTTCGCCAAGCGGCGAGGAGGGCGCAACATCGGTAAGCGCGGCAAACAGGTGGTCAACGCTTACGTATTCGTCCTTCATGCGGTTGGCTTCGTTCTGCGCATCGCCCAGAATTTTAGCCAGCCGTTGGGTAATCATGATCTTGTTGGGGTCCATGCCGCCGCCGGAAACAGACGGCCGCTTGCGCAGCGCGCCCTCGATGGCAACGCTGAGGGCCTTGGGCTGCACGCCCATCTGTTCCAGAATGCGCGGCACGATGCCGTTTTCCTGCTGCACAAGGGCCAGGGCCAGATGCTCGGCATCCGTCTCCTGATGGCCCATGCCTGCGGCAATGCTCTGGGCCTGACCCACAGCCTCGCGGGCTTTATCCGTAAATTTGTTGATGTCCATAAGCTTCCTCCACACGCGCCCGCGCTGCGGCGGGCAAAATTTTGTTATTTCTGGCCGGGAGGCTGCATGCGCTCAAACCGGCTATTCGTCTTCAAAATGCTGCAGGCGTTGCACCCTGCGTTCCAGAGAATCTATGCGCTCCAGAAGATCCACAATAATAGTGCCGCCGAGCACGGGCAGCTCAAAGTCGCAACAGATGCGCTCAAGCTTGCGTACACGGTAGATGTCTACATCGCGAAAAAGGAAATCCTGCGCCGCGCTGGTGCGGGCTTCAATCCAGCCAAGGCCCACCAGTTCCTGAAGCCGCTCCGGCGCAATGCCTGTGGCTTCAATGAATTCCTGCCAGACCATGACCGTTGAAGGCACGGGCAGTGAAGGTTTTTTCGGGGTCATGCTCATTTGTGTCCTCCACCAGTAACCGTATCGGTTGCCGCCTGCGGCGGCGCCGCTGGAATATGCATGCAAACCCTGCGCAGCCGCCGGGGGTGCCCGCTGGCGGCTGCCTGATTGTTCCCTACGAGCGGGCCTTGAATGTTGATATCTCGGCCAGCTTGCTCCACAGGTCGCGCTCTTCATCCGTGATCTGGGCGGGAACCCGAATCATGATCTTTGCCAGCAGGTCTCCCCGCTTGTCGCCAGCGCCCAGGCCCTTGCCGCGCAGGCGGAACTTGCGCCCGGAGCTGGAGCCTGCGGGAATCTGCATTTCTACGCTGCCTTCAAGGGTGGGCACTTCAACCCGCGCGCCAAGAGCTGCTTCCCACGGGGCCAGGGCCAGATCGCATTGCAGGTTGTCTCCGTCCACCTTGAAAACATGGTGGGGCAGATAGCGCACCCGCAAAAAAAGGTCGCCCGGCGTGCCGCCCGGCGCAGGGTCGCCCTGCCCGGCGAGGCGCAGTTTTGCCCCTTCGCGGATGCCTGCGGGCACGTTGACCTCAAGAGTCTTTGAACCTGCGGGCATGTTGATGGACACGGAGCGCGGGCCGCCGCGCAGCACTTCTTCAAGGCTCAGGGCCAGCTCTGCTTCTACATCGCGGCCACGCCGCTGACGGGACGAAAATCCACCAAAGGGATCAGGGCCGAAATTGGCCCCGCGTCCGCCACCTTGTCCGCCCATCTGGCCGCCAAAGGGGCCGCCGAACTGAGCGCCGCCGCCAAACTGGCCACCGCCGCCAAACAGGGTTTCAAAAAAGTCTGAAAAGCCCGAACCGTCAAAATTTTTGCCGTTGAACGTGAAATGCACATTCTCAAAGCCCGGTTCGCCCTGAAACTGCTGGCCGTGCTGCCAGTTGGGGCCAAGCTGGTCGTACAGTTTGCGCTTTTCCGGGTCTTTGAGCACTTCATAGGCTTCGTTGATTTCCTTAAACTTCTCCTCTGCCTGCTTGTCGCCGGGATTGAGGTCGGGGTGGTATTTGCGGGCCAGCTTTTTGTAAGCCTTGGAGACCTCCTCGGCTGACGCTGCGCGCTCTACTCCCAGAAGTTTGTAATAATCCTTGTACGATACTGCCATGATGCGTGCTCCCCGTCGGGTCGTTTCCTTGACGTGCGTCCAGAATACACCTGTTCGCCACGCCTGCCCATAAAAAGTAATATCGGGCCGCGCATCGTCAATAGGCAAATGCCGTGTTTTTGTCTGGCATTACGCGGGGCTTTCCATAAATAACAGCAAAAGCCCCCGGCCGCCCGAACTGGGACGGCAGGGGGGTAAAGGCATGGCAGTGACAGGGAGGCCCTACGGCAGCAGCGGGCCGCGTGAGCCGATGGTGTAAAAGTTGCGGCCCACGCGGGAGGCTCCGTTGAGCAGGGTGCTGCTCAGGCCCAGATAGTCCGTTTCGGCGCGCGAGCCAGCAAAGTCGGCGTTGGATGCAGATTCCGCCGCCTGGTCGCGCAGGCTCCAGGCCCGCATGTCTTGCGCGTGTGCTCTGCTTTGCCCCTGCTGCTCGGCAGAGAGGGCGTCCAGTTCGCCTCTTTCTGCGGTGTCCAGGGTTTTATCCAGCGTGGAGCCTGCATCGGTCTGTGCTCCTGATGCCCCGGCCTGAGCGCGTTGCGCACCGATGATGCGGGCCGCCTCCTGCCGTTTGGCCTGCGCCGCTTCGTAGCCTGCGCGGCGTTCCTGCCGGGCGGCCTCGTCTGCCGCCTGTGCGCTCAGTTCCGCCTGCTGGGCGTTGCGGGCCGCAAGGTCTGACTGGTATTCCGTCTGCTGTCGGCGGGTTTCTGCCTGCTGCACGGCGCTCACGGTTCCGGCTGCTGCCCCGGCAAGGGCCACGGCGGCGCTGATCATGGCAGCGGTGCTGGTTGCTATGGCCATTAGCTGTCCTCCTCTATTGTTCCTGCTGCCCTGGCTGGCGCTGGCGGCAGGGTTTTGTGCCAGATAGTTTCCGTGGGCCGCGCCCCAAGGCGGCGGTAGAGGGCATGGCAGGGGCGGGACGCTGGCGAGCTGTACTGCACAAGGCTCACGCCGCGCGCCGCAAGGGCCGCCTCCGCATGGCGCAGCAGGCGCAGGGCAAACAGGCCGCCGCGCGCCCAGGGGGCAAGATACAGCCCATCCAGAGCCGCCAGCAGGGTTTGCGGGCAGTGCGGGCAGGCCACCAGGGTAAAGGCGGCGTAGCCCGCCAGTGGAGCGCTGGAGGTAGCGGAGGCTGCGCCTTGGTCGGCCTCGGGCAGTCCGCGCGCGGCGCTGATGTGCAGCATGCCCAGCCGTTCAAGACTGGCATAGCGCTCATGGTCAAGGCGGTAACGCTGTGCGCCGTGCAGGGCGGCTTCCACCTCATCCCAGTGGGCGGCGGCGAGTTGTTCCGCTTCTGCGGATACCTGAGAAAATGTTTCTGTTGTTAAGGTCAGCATGGATTGCTCCTCCTGCCGCATCAGGCAAAGGTTATGTCCAGCGTGAGAGCAAGAACGCGGAAGGGCAGGGGCCTCTGCTGCACCAGCCAGATGCTCGTCTGGTTGTCCCAACCGCCGCTGGGAGCGCACGTGATATCGCCAGAAAAGGGCTGCACGGCCTCGCCCCAGTGTTCCGGCATAAAGGGCAGGTCGTAAAGTTCGTTGCGGCTGGGGCCGTATTGCCCGCCTACGCTGCGGTACAGGCGGAGCGAGCAGGAACCGTAGGCCCGCCCTTGCGCCAGTGTTGTGCCGGAATTGAAGTCTCCTTCCACCGGCAGGGGGGAGAGCACGGATGCATACGGCAGGCCTGCCTGCACCACAGAGGCCGCGTAGGGCAGCTCTATGCGTCCACCACGCACCACGCAGCCCTCCACAGGGCTGCCATCCGCCAGTACGGAAAGCGCGCAGCCTTCCAGATGGCCCAGCCCTTCCACGGTCGAAGTTGGCGTATCCGTGCGGATGCCAAGGCCGCAATCCACAAAACAGGCTTCGGCAATGGGCTGGCTATCCGCCCAGACCGGGGCCAGCCGTTCGAGAAAATAGCGCGTCCGGCCCGCA
The DNA here is from genome assembly GCF_053570645.1 of Desulfovibrio desulfopostgatei. Lineage (NCBI taxonomy): Bacteria > Pseudomonadati > Thermodesulfobacteriota > Desulfovibrionia > Desulfovibrionales > Desulfovibrionaceae > Desulfovibrio > Desulfovibrio desulfopostgatei. The sequence goes on from NZ_JBRBQS010000002.1 coordinate 770,567, forward strand.
ATGGTGCGGCGCACCACAAGAGCCAGCGCGTCGCCGTCCTGATCAGCCACTGTTGCGGCAGAAATAACCTCGCCGTCTGTCACATGGCGCGACCAGCCCCAGATGTCGTGCTCCTTCATGTAGGTAAAACCCAGCAGCAGGCCATCATCGCGCACGCACCAGATGGTTGAGCCGGGGGTCTGCTGATAGGCCCACTGTTTGATGGTGTGCCCCTCAAACAGGTGCGGCGCAAGAATGGAAAGGTCGTTGCCCGAATAGCCGTCTTTTTCCAGCGAATAGAAAAGATCGCGCACACGCGAGCCGTGGCGCTGCACATGCAGCACCGAGTTGCCGATGATGATGGGCGCAAGCCCCGCGCTGCCCCAGTACGACTGGGCGGTGATGCTGACCTTCTGGGGCGTGATGGCCGATCCATCGCCGCCGCTGGCCTTGTATTCGCTGCCGGAGGTGCCCACCAGAAGATCGCCGAAGCTGGCAACCCAGGTTACGGAGTCTATGGAGCCGGAGGCGATGAGGTATTCCACCGGATCATCATCCTGCAAGGGACGCGACTTGCGGAAGGATTCAAAATCGCCCGTGCGCGACATGTAAAATGCCTGCGGCGTGCCGGGGGTGGCCGCAAGCACCATGCGCTGCTGGTGAAAGGCCACCACGCCGGGATTGTTGTTGTCGACAAAAGGATTCCAGTCTTCGCGAGGAGTGTCTGTGGTGTCGGCCTTGTAGTTCTGGTCGCTGAAGCTGGTGCCGGAGGCAACGCCGATAAAGCCGAAGTAGCCCGCTTCCTCGCGGTAAACATTGTACTCAGCAGCGCCCTGAACGGCAGGCCAGCTTATGGTTGTGCTGTTGCCCACCACCCAGTCGGAGGGGTGTCGCGCCCCTGTGCACTCCCCGGCAGGCGAGGCGAGGGACTGCCTGCCGTTGGCATCCACCGCAGCCACCTTGTACCGCAGGGTGTAGGAACCGCCGCTGCCAGTAAAGGCCAGCGTGGGCGCGGCGGGGGCGGGCAGGGATGTGTTCAGTTTTACCTGTTCCAGGCTCCAGGTATAGTTTCCACCCGGTGCGTCGCGCCGCACTATTTTGTGCAGCGGATATTTCTGGTGGGCCAGATAGACCACATCGCCCACCTGCGCGTGGCAGAGCGAAAGCAGATCTTCCGCCGCATAGGGGGTCGCCATGACAGGTGCCGTGGTGAATCCGGCAACTGTAGCAACGCGCAGGGTTTTCTCGCCAAAAACCAGAAGGAAATTCTGGCTCGGATGCGCGCTGAAGGTGAAGGGGAGCAACACGGAATACGCCCCAAGCTCAGCCAGAAAGCGGGTACCGGGCCGCCGGGCCACATCCCCGTGCAGGCCGGGGAGCATGTTTTCCATGCAGGCAACGCAGTTGCGGTAACGGGAAAGGTCATACCGGGCCGAGAGCGTGGGCGATATCTCGCCGCCGGTAAAGTTTTGCAGGGCTATGCGCATGACTGTTCCGTCTGCAAAATGTCAGGAGTATCCGGCCAGGGGGTAGCTTCTCCGCCGCCATCCCACGGCGCACCGTGCTGTTCGGGCAGGGCGCGCAGGGCGGCCCTGTACGCCTTGACCTGTGCCAGATATCCCTCGCTGATGGGGTAGTCGGCCAGCACATACTTGTCCGTAGCTGCAAGTCGCACGTCACGGGAGGCGCGCAGAACTTCAAAGATGGCTTCCGCAGGCCGTAACGGTTCCTCCCCGGCCTTGTATGGCCTGCCGTCCCAGCCGCGCACTACCTCATAATCAACCTCGACACTGCCGGGGAATGGTTGCGCGTCCCACATGTCAATTTCACCAGCGGCATTGAGCAGCACATGGCAAGACATCAGTTGCCTCCTTCTGCAAAAACAAAGCTCAGATATAAATTCGTGGGGGCCGTATATTCCACGCGAACTGCGTCGCCTTTGCGCGCTGGGATTATTAGGCTTAGTACTTGTCCCGCGGCAGAAGACCAACTAAGTTCATCCAAAACAAAGTTGTTTGTGGACAAGCGTAGGTATTGATTTATTGCTGAAGAAGCACCGACAAACTTGAACCAGCCAGGGGCAGGAGCAGGGGCCGTATAAGCCGTAGACGCGGGAACGGCCACCGCCACTACCCTTTGACCGGGCATGGCGTAGTTCGCCACCTTGGCGGAGCCTGCTGCCGTCAGGTTATCCATATCCAGATTTGCCTTGCCCGCCAGTCCTGCCATGTAATTTGACCAGTCGAACACGCTGGCGCTGTTCTGCGCGGATGCCAGAACCGCAAAATGCCGCAAGCGTACCTGCTCATCGGTGACAGTGGTGGAGTTGCCATAGATAGGGTTGGACGCAGCGGCATTGAACTGGAGTTCTGTGCAGCCAATCCCACCTGTACCGACTGCAACGCCGCGCGCTGCGGTTGTTCTTACCAACGCACCAGTAGACCCTTCTGAAATCCCACCAAGAATTGACGTGTACCCACCAGTTGTGCCTGTAATGTTCGGCAGTCCGGCCTTATAACTTTTGCCCAGCTCCGAGGCGCTTGCGGCATGCGTGATGGAATCGCCGTTTTTCAGCAGCGGAACCTTGAACTTCTGGGATGTGGTGTCCAATGCGAATTTGACGCAGTTGCCTGTCAGGGCCACCTGGGCGGCAAAGGCGGCATAGGTGCAGGTGAGCAGTTTGCCGCCCACAAGATACGTGTCGTAAAACTCCCTGAATTGTTCACGCGTGTATTCCGCAGCGTCAGCCGGAACAGTGCCGTTGGGAACGTAGCCGTCTGCCGCCATCACGCTCATAACGCTACCGATCAGAGTCGTGCCTATGGCTGTAATGCCAAGCTCCGCTGTGGTCAGGCGCGCATCCTGCTGGGAGTTTTTTGCTTCCGCATCGGCCATACGGCTGAGCAAATTGTCCGGCACGGCCTGCTGCGCCGCGTGGGCGGCAGTTTGGGCAGTCTGGGCGCTTGCCGCTGCTATATCTGCCTGCGCAGTGGCGGCGCTTACGCTTGCTTCTGCCGCTTCAGCCACCGTTTGTGCTGCTGTGGCTGCGCTGGCCGCTGCAGCAGCGGCAGAATGCGCGGCGGCGGTGGCGTTTTGAGCTGCTGCATCACGGCTGGCATAGATGGAAGCAACCACTTCTTCCGGCGACTTGTCGCTGGTGGCGGGCATGATGACGGCGCGCGCGAGTTTTTCGTTCAGTTGTTGAAGTTCCGCGGTGGCCTGATCCAGACCGTCTTCTATGACCTGCGGATCAAAGCGCGAGGCGGATATGAGGTCTATGCCCTGCGCAAAGGGCATGTTGCGCACTATGGCAAGCCGCCAGCCTGCGGGCAGGGGCGCTCCATCGTGCAGATAGGTTACAGTGCCGCCGCTCTCGCCGATACTGGCTGTCCAGCCCTGAGCAGGAGAGGTCTCTCCCTTGGGTGATGTGATGCTGATATTAAGCTGGTCTGTGCTCCAGACCTTGAAGGCAAAGGGAAAGGCCGTTGCTGCGCCATTGCCTTCATACACGGCGCGGCTGGGGCTGTAGGGCAGGGTCATGCCTCGCTCCTTGCTGGTTTGACAGTGATTGCGGGTGCACTCAGCGCACGGCAAGCCAAGGGTCTTCAACCGGACGGTCGCTGCGTTCGGACGCGGCGGCGCTACGGGCCGGGGGCAGGCTGGCGGCATAGAGCTGCTCCAGCTCGGTTGCCTTCTGGCTGCTGCCCTTAAGCAAGGGGGCGGCTATGAGGGCGGCCAGCTTGCGGGCCAGCATGTGCGCAAAGAGGTCATCAAAAAGGCGGCTGTTGCGCACATCTTCCGTGTACAGGGCAAGGGCGCGCGCCGCATCGGTGAGCAGCAGCGAGCCATCGCCCGCCGCGTTCTGCGCAAGGCAGAAGGGGCGGGCCGTAATGCCTTCGTGGCGCACCTCGTGCACCTTGAGGCAGTCATCGGGCAGTGCGTAGGCAAAACGGAATTCCGGCGCGTAGCCTTCGGGCAGCGGCACAAGGGCCATCCATGTCCTGCGCTGGGCAAAGCTCCAGGGAAAATCGCGCAGCACCTGCCGCCGGGCGGAATCCCAATACAGGCGGCATTGCAGGGCCTCTGGCGTATTTTCCTGCTCCGAGGCAACACTGCGCGTCCCCAGAAAGCCCAGCGCGCGGTTCCACACGCTTATCTGGCTGATGGTCATGGCAGTTCCTGTGATGAAGTGGAGAAAAAGCCTCCGGCCTGCCCCGCAGGGGGCCGGAGGCTGTAGACTGACGGGCTGAGTTTTAACCAGCCATGATGGCAGGTTCGTAGGGCAGGTCTTCCTCCCGCGTGAGGGCGGCAAAGATGCATCCTTTGCTCACGGTTTTGCCGTCAACGGGTGTGACGGCGAAGGCCAGACGCAGCCAGCTCTTGCGCACGCCCTGGGGCAAAAATCGCAGGTAAGGGCGCGCGCCAAGCCCGAGGCCGGGAGCTTCCACAGGGTTGGGCACCGTTACCGAAGCACCGGGAACGGCAGCCCATGGGCCGTCGGCGCGGTCCGCCTCCTCCATGCAGATGGTGAGGCTCTGCGTTTCATCCGGGGCAAAGGCCTCGGTAACAGAAAGCCGCAAGGGCATGGGCTCCATGCGTCCCGGAAGCTTCAGGCCGGTAAGGGGCACCGGTTGTCCCGTGGCGTTGGCAGTAAGGGGGCCTTCAAAAAAAACGGAGTTGCGGTCGATAATAGCCATGAAAACTCCTTTGGCAGAATATTGGAAGAACAGCGAAAAAACAGGCGGGTTGCGGCGTGGAAGCCCCGGCAAGGGCTTCCACACGTTACAAAGGATTGTGCCTTAGGCCACCACTCCTTCGCTGGAGAGCACGGCATCACACTGGCGCACAGGGCGACCATGCAGCACCGGCACGGCCTTGGAGTCAAAGAACTCGCCGTACTGCAACTGCACGTTGCCCGCATCGGAATTCTGCAACTCAAGGGCGGTGAGCACGTCGGCATTGGCGTACCACACGGCCTTCTGGCGCAGGTGCTGGGGCATAAGGTTCTTGGCCTCGATGGTCAGCTTCTGCATATCCACAAAGCCGCTCTGCCCCTTGCGCTTGCCAAGCGAGGCCACGGGCAGGTTGGCGATGCGAACGATGCCGCGCCAGTCGCGCACGGCAAGGCCGCAACGCCAGTTGTATTTGTCGCCCACCACCTGATATTTACGGCCGTCCGGGTCCTGAGCCATGTAAGTTTTGAGGTCTTCATGCGAGAGGCCGCCGTTGCTCTCCTTGGGGTAGACGCCGTGCACGGACTGCGCGCCCCACGAAACAAGCCACAGGGAGGTGCAGCCGCCCTCGTCGCGCCCGCCCGCATCGAGCACGTTTTTGGCGTCCAGCGCGGGGTAGCGCATGGCAAGGCCGTTGAACTCGTCGGGGTTCAGATTGCTGTTGCCGTAAAAGAGTGTGGTGGCCACTTTCTGGCGCATGGCCTCGGCAAAGGCCACGCCTTCGCTCATGCGAAAGGCCTTGTCACGGCTGCCGTAGAGGCGCAGTTCTTCCACGTCCAGTTCCATGATGGCTTCAAGGATACCGCAGCCTTCCTTGACCTGACTCCACTGCGACTTGGAGGGCGGCGTGCCCTGATACAGCCTGCGCCAGTAAACTTCGGGCAGCCCGGTACGGATGCGGGTGAGGTGGCCGTCGCTCTGGTTGGATTCCATCCAGAGCACATCGTCCATGATGTCGTTGGTTTTGTTCATCAGTTCAATGATCTGCCCGGCCTTGTCGCCACGGTAGAACTGTTCCATCTCGGCCAGGGACACCACCAAACCCATGGAATTAGCCATAATACCCTCGTCTGTTTGCAGGTTGCTCAAGAAGTTTTGTTGCTGGGCCATGCTACTTGCAGGGGCGTAAATCAGATGCTTCCGCTGCGCGAACTCCAGCCCGCGTACATGCGCTCTTCAAGCGGCGGCATGGAGCCCCCCGCCTGTCCCTGCACCAGCCCGTCCTCCATGAGGGCGTCCGCAAGTCGGTTAAAAAAGCGCAGCACATCAGGGTTGTTGCCGTAGCCGGTCTGTTCCAGCAGTTGGCCGATGCGCTTGCTCTCATCAAACCGGTCAAGGGCAAGCTGGGCGCGGGCAACCGTGGCGGGCAGGTTTGTGCCGCCGATCTGCGGGTCTTCCGTGGCCTCCTTGCGCCATTTGTTGACCTGCTCCTGCCACTGGAGGCGTTGGCCTGCCTCATGCTCGCGCAGGCGCTGGGCGAAGGGGTCAGCCTGCGGATGGGCCTGTGACTTGGCCTGTTCATTTGCCTGGGCGGGATTTTCTGCGCCAGTGGCAGCCTGTGGCGCTGCGGCGGCAGGGGCGCCACTGTCGGTTCCTCCGTTGCTCTGGTCTGCGCCGGAAAAACCGGTCGCGGAGGAAAAGGCGTTTTCGGCAGTGGAGGAAGCCTCAGAAGGTGTCGAGATCATGAGCGTCGTTCTCCTTGGTTTGCAGCAGCTTGGGCAAATGCCCGGGGTTTGCCTGTTGCATGAGGCGCATAAGGCGCATGCCGATCATGCGTTGCCCCTCGGCATAAAAAAGGCGAGAGCTTTGGCAGGATTCGGGCGCATTGCCCACATCCTCGGCACTGAAGTTGCGGCACAGATGCAGCAGCCAGCGCAGCAATACGCGACCCTGAGGCTGGGCCATCAGTCCGTCCACTGCGGCCCGCATGGCCGCATCAAACGTCTGGGCGCGGTTGGCGGTATGCTGCTGCGCCTTTTGTTTTGTTTGGTCCTGCTGCTCCGCCTGTTCGTATGGGGCAAAAACATCCATCAACGATATTCCTCCGGCTTTGCGCCCTTGGGTTCGTCACGTTGCTCCGCCTGTCCTGTTGCCTGTTCCGCGCGGGCCAAACCGCCCGGCAGGGCTTTGCGCAGCAGCCTCGTGATGCCGTCCAGCACGCTGCCCTGTTTGCCGTCCGGGCCGGAAAGCGGGCTTTGCGAGAGCTGGCGCACCATATCCACCCCCTTGCCAAGGGCATCTGTTATTGCCTGCGTCTGGGCGGCGTCTGCTCTGGCGGCCCGCAACTGCTGGCGTTCCTCCGGCGAGCGCGTGAGGCTCACGGGCAGGCCCAGACTTTCCGCATAATTATCCAGCAGGTGATCCACATTGAGGGTGTCCAGGGCTTCGGGCCACGCGCTGGAAGCCTTGAGGGTCAGGGCCATGTACTGGTCTGCCGCATTGATGCCCACCAGCTTCTGGGCTTGCGCCAGCAGGGAGACAAACTCCACGCGTAGGCGGCGGCCAGCCAGCTCGGGCGGGCAGGGGGGCAGCATGTCCAGCTCGCGCATGCACTCGAAGGTGCGATCCATGAGCGGAATGAACAGTTCATCGTGCAGGCGCTCCAGCACAGGGCCAACAAGCACCAGTTTTTCCTCCTCCCGCGCCGCGATTTCGCTGGCTGTCACGCCGCTGCGGCCATCAAGGATGAGCTTGAACAGATCGTTGTAGAGTCCTTTGCGTATTTGATCCTGAACCGACTCCATAGCCTTGCGCGCCGTGGCGAGGTCGGGGTTTATCTGCAACAGGGGCGTTGCCGCCTGTGGGCTTTGACCCGGCGCGCTGTCCACGTAGTTGACGCCGCCGGGGGTGAGATCAAGCCCAACGGAGCGCAGGCCCGCAGCCACGCTCATGGGCGGGTCAACCGCCTTGTGGATGGCCTTGAGCGTGGTGACGCCCATCTGTTGCAGCATGCGGCAGTCGGGCAGGGCGTCCATGGCGGGCGAGCGCCCGTACACATCGTTGCCCGCCACATCCCAGCGCGGGCCAAAGCCCGGGAAGGAACGAAAGCCCGAAACCTTGAGTGCATGGCGGTTGCCGTCGCGCCCTTCCAGCCAGTAGACGGAAGCAATTGGCATGCGGCTTGCGTCTACCAGCCCGTGCTGCGTGTTTTCACGCGGGTACACAGCCTGAATGACGTTGCGCCGCTCCTCGGGATTGCGGCGCGCCGCCTCGCGCAGGGTTTCGGGCAGGGCCGAAGGGCCGAAAGCCTGAACGATCTGGCGCAGGGTCATGGCGCTGCGGCGGAACACCGTGTCCACCCGTCGCGTTGCATCGCAGTCCAGCGCATATTCCCCCGCGCAAAGGGGGATAAAACGGAACCCGTGCTGTGGATCAGCAAGCTCAAACACAAAGGCCGTGCCAAAAGTGCCCAGTTCGCCATACATGGTGTGCATTGCATTGTAGAAGTTTGACCGCTGGAACACGGTGCGCATCCGGTTGGCCACTTCGTCCAGCCATGCCTGACCGGGGCGGCTGCGGGCCAGATCGGCATCGTCAAGGCTCAGCCGGAACCAGGGCCTTGCCGGACTGGTGAGCCCGCCCTGAAGGCCAGCCGCCAGCGTACGCATGGCCAGAATGCCGGTGGCGTCCACAAGCCCCCGGTTGAGCATGGGGCCTTCTTCCGCCGCGTCTACCTGCGGATTCAGGCGGCAGCGCGTGGGCAAAAAATGATCAGCCAGGCTTTGCCATGCCGCGTCCCAGGGGGCACGACGCCGCAACAGGGCATCATGCCGCCGGGAAAGGGCCTGTACGTCCACAGCATATTGCGCATGGCTCTGCATGGTATTCTGGGGGGCGGGCTGCCCTGCAGGCGCAACGCTGTTCTGGATGTGTGCGGTCACGCTACTGCCCCAGCAGGGTTTTGCGCGTTGCATCGACGCGGTTGAGCGGGCTGGTGTACACTGAACCGTTGATGCCTGCCGCCTTGGCGGCTTTGTCTTTCTGGTTCTGGCGCGCTGCGGTGGCGGCCTCGGTTACGGGTTTTTCCACTTCCTGCTTGGGAACGGGCGCAACTGCGGGTACATCAGGCGTGCCGCCTCCTCCAAATCCCATGACGTTCTCCTCATGTTGAATGGTTGCTGTTGGTTGCTGCTGTATGATTGCCAACAAGTCCTGCGGTGCGCAGAGCACCAGTACGCCGTCCACCCATGTCTTTTTGCGGGTATGCAGGCATGCGCCGGGCAAGCGTCCAAGCACACGGAATCCGCAGGCTTCGGCCAGCCTCCATGCATGGCGGTTGGGGGTTGGGCAAATCCCCATAACTGCGGAGCAGTCGAGGTTTGCAAAAGCCCAGTTCAAGCCCCCGTGCGCCATGGACACCGCCAGCCGCGTCCATTGACGAAAGGTGGTGAAATCAAACTCCCACACCCGCCCCCTGCGGGGACTGAACATGGCGCAGGCCAGCAATGGGGCCGGGCTGGACAGGCAAACAGAGGCGGACTCCGGCGGCGGGCCGTAACAGCCCAGCAAGACGCCCCTGTCCGGCGCGGTGATTGATTGCCACTGGGCCAGCGTGGGCTTATGCAGGGAACTCATGGCGCTGGCTGTCAGGCCTTCGGCTTCCATGCGTTCAAAAACGGCGTCGCGGGCGTGTTGATCCACAATGGGGGCGTAGGTAAAGCGCATCAGTGGCCTCCAAAAAAGTCGTAGTCAGTGCGGGCGCGGCGCGCGCCAGAGGCTGTTTCCTGCTGCGGGCGAAAGCCCGTGACGGCGTAGCGCAGGGCGTCTGCCGCGTGGCTTGCCCAGTCGTGCAAGGGGCCGGATCCTGCCTGCGGGGCCTGCGAGCCTTGTGCGGAGCCAGCCTTCCAGCGTCGTCTGTAGGCCCGCAGGGCCTTTACACCCTGGGCGCAGGCTGCCGCGTCAAACCAGAAGCGCGGTAACTGGCGGCGCAGGGCGTCTATGCCGTCAGCCAGCGAAAGAGCCGGGGCCAGGGTAAAACGTATGCCCAGTTGGGCGGCGCTTTCCCAGCGGCTCAGCCCGGTGCCCAGTTCGCGCACACGGATGTCATGCGGGGCGATGTGGCTACCATAAACAAATCCACGTCCGGCAATGGTTCCATCTGGGAGATTGGGGGCCGTTGATTCCGCCGTTTCGGCAGGGCGGGCCTTGGCGGCCAGCACCTGCGCATAGTGCGCCAGCCCCTCGCCGGAAGCTTCGTAATAGTCGAGGATGCGCCAGCAGCCTGATGGCTCCACCTGAAAAAACCAGATGGCCGTGGCGTCATCCATGCCCAGATCCCAGGCTGTATGCACGGGAAGCTCCGGCGCGTGGGGCAAGGGGCGGATGCGCCCCTCGCGTTCTGCTGTATCCAGCAGGGGCGCGTAGTAAGCACCGCGCACCGCCGCTGCAAAAGAGCATTCAAATTCCTGAAGATACTCGGCCTCGTCCATGCCCCGGCGCGCCGCTGCCAACTCCTGCTGCGGCAGGTAGCCGGTTTCTGAAGCGGGAAAGCGGAAGCGCGACCAGATGCCTTCTTCGTCCGCGCCTGCCTGCTGCCATACGTCATAGAGCAGGTTGTCCGTGCCTTGAGGCGTGCCGCAGAAAAGCGCGCGTCCCTGACGGTCGGCCAGCATGGGGCGCAGCACCTGCGTCCATACCTCGCGGGGCATGTCTGCCGGTTCGTCCAGCACCAGATCATCCAGATACAGGCCGCGCAGGGCTTGCGCGTTTTCCGTTCCCAGCAGACGGATGCGGCCCCCGGTGGGCAGCACGCAGACAAGCTCGCTTTCCAGAAATCGCGTGCCGGGCACGGCCCCGGCAAACTGTTTGCAGTAGTCCCAGGCGACCGCCTTGGCCTGCCCCAGAAAGGGCGCGGCATAGGCTGCCCGCCAGTCGTCTTTGCCCACGCGCAGTGCCTGACGCACCAGATCATTGACCGCCGCCACCGTTTTGCCGAAGCGCCTGTGGCAGAGCAGCACGCAAAAGCGGGTGCGCTCCTCGTGAAAGCGCCACTGCAAAGGGCGAGGGCAGTAGGGGATGACGTGGGGTACCGACTGGGACATGAAAAATATCCTTGTTTTTCAGGGAAACGTTAGTTGCTTGAGCCGTATTGCGGCAGAATTTTTTGCATGGACGGTTTGCCGGATGCACATGACGCCTTGGATGATGTCCGGGGCGATGCTTCGGATAGATTTGCGGGCAGCCTGCCGGATGCCGCGCTTGGGGGGCCGCCCCACACAACCACCATTCTGGGGGGGGCATCGGGCGAGGCTTCATCGCGCAGGGAGCGCAGGATTGCGTGCAGTTCCTTTATTTCTTTGACAATATCGATACTTTTCTCCGCAATATCAGCTGCGCTGAGGGTGCGGGTGAGCAGGTCGAGCCGCTGCTCCAGGCTGTCGAGCAAGGGGGAGTTGCGGCAAGCACTTTTGCGTTTTGCAGGGGGCATCAGTTGCAGCCCCCCGCAGTATCGGCGCCTGTGCGGCACGCGAAGGCCGCACCACCCTGAGGCACAAGGCGAAGGCGGTCTTCCTGACGCTCAAAGCTGTGCTCAAGCCGCTCAAGCAACCTGTCCAGACCAGAAATGCGTACATTGAGCGCCTGAATTTCACCGCGCAGGGCCGCCAGTTCGTTGTGCAGGCCTGCTAAGTCTGCGGTATCGGGGGCGAGCCGCAGGTTTTCCTCTATGGCGCTGAGCCTGCGGGTGGTTGCGACCTCCCGCCGGGTATCGCGCTGTACGTGCAGCAGGTAGTCCTCCTGCCGCACAAAGGCCCGGCGCAGGCTCCACAAGGCCCAGGCAAACAGCCCCTGCACAAGCAGAACAAGCAGGCTTGCCCCCGTGGAAGAAAAAATGTCCATCATCACAGCATCCTTCAGACCTGTTGGCCTGTTCAAAAATAAATTGGCCCAGTGTGTTGCCAGATCGCTGCAACTATTGACTGGCCTAAAATCCCAGCCCCAGCATGCCCAGCAGCAGGGTCATGATCTGGTTCAGGGCCGAGGGCGGCAGGTGGTCGCTCCAGCCCGGAAAAAGCAGGGGAATAATGATGAGCCTCCCCGCAACCTCCCAGCAGAACAACAGGGAGAGCATCCAACCGAGGAAGGAGCGCCACAGCCGCAACATGCTTGCGGGCGCGCCGCCCACCTCAGCCTCATTGATGCGGCTTTGCGCATCGTTCTGCCGGTTGCGGTCGGGCAGAATTTTGCCCACAGCGCCGGTGATGCCGCCCAGCAGATTCCCTAGCAGTGCCCACATGTCAGTTTGCCTCCCGCTCAAGTTCCGCAAGATACTGGGCCAGGGCCTTTACCCTGTTGCGCCAGCCTTCAAGAAACACTTTGAGGGACGGGCGGCGGGCAGCCAGATCACGGTAAAAGGCATCGCGAAGGCGCAGTATCTGCCGGGCGGCAAACCACTGGAGGTTGGCCGATTCCAGGGCTTCGGCCAGTTCTGCCGTGCGCGGGCCGGAGATTCCGTCCTCGGCAATGGGCCGGTAGTGGTCGAGCTGGGCTTCTCCAACGGAATTCATGCCCTGCTGCAACTGGCGCACGGATCTGGCTGGCCCCATGTTGACCGCGCCATCATACAGGGCCACGGCCAGTGGCAGGGGCAGAGCGGCGCAGCCAAGGGCATCCCAGAAGTGCTTTTTGAAAAGCGCGGCGGCCTGCTGCCGGGTGCAGGCGCGGATATCGTCAGCGTCCACATCGCCGTCCATATCCAGATCAAGTCCGTTGTACGTGCAATTGGGGGTACGAGCAGCAGAGCAGCCATCGCAGCTTTTGTGCTGGCGCAGGCATTCCTGCCGGGCCTGCTGGGCAAGATCCTGCACCCATCGCAGGGAAACCCCGTACTTGGTCAGACCGCCCGGATCAGCGGGATGGTCCGTGAGGCCGCCTTCCCATCTGGCGGTGAAGGCATGGGCAGTATCAAACAGATTGGGCATGATGAGACTCCTTGGCATGGTGTGGCCGCAGTCAGCGGCGTGAGGAGAACATGCCAAAAAACCGGGCGCGCGTAAGACTGAAAGGATTCAGCAGCGTCAAAGGCGCAGGATGCGTTGTTTTTGCAGTATCTGGGAGGAAAATGAGGAGTTGGTGGCAAAAAAAGCCAGCATAAACGCTGGCTTAAATTTTTTAAGGGCAGGTAGTATGCTGGTTTTGGCTTAATTTACAGTGCATTATCGTGCTTTTGGGCCGAAATTTGCGCGGAATCGCCAAGCATTAGCAGCAGCCTGGCCTGTGAGGGGACGGAACTTTCTTTTTTCAGAATCTGCCATACGCGGCGGTCAGATATGCCGTGGCGGCGGGCCAGGCTGGACACCGCAGCCGTGCTGCTTGAACCGCGCCCTGTGCTGCGTGAAAAACCTTTGACGATCTCATGCTGCCTGAGGCGGGTCATAAGCGCCGTGCAGCGGGGCACATAAAGGCTTGTGCCGCCAAAGGTCGCCATGAGTTTGCGCAGGCATCGCAGGCCAAGGGTTTTGCGCAGCGGATGCGTTCTGTCCTTGGGCACATTGCGCGGTACGCGTATGCATTGCCCTCCAAACGCGTGCAACACCCCCCAGAATTGTTTCATGTCGTTCAGGGCCCTCCATATCAGACGCGCATTGTCGGGCAAATGGTTGATAAGTTCGCGCCATTGTTCTTCTGTTTCGGCCATACGCAAGGAATTGCCCCATGCGGGATTATTTTTGCGGCGTATACGCGGATCACCCTCTGGGGTAGAGGCTTTCGCCGACGATTCGGCAAGTTCTGGTTGACTGTTGTCGGGTTTTGTCGGGTCAATGGGCCTATTGGTCATGGCGCGTCTCCACAGTTTGGCAGGCGCGCGCGGATATGTCGGTTGCGGGCGATTCTGGCGTTGAGGGTGATGTTTGTGAGCGGATGCAAAACTGCGCGGAAAATTCCTGATCCATCTGGCAGGCCAGAAGACGCAGGGGTTCGATGACGAGACGCAGTATGGGCTGCTGGATGGCGCGCTCGCCAGAATGTAAGGAATCCAGCACAGCGCTCAGGTTACGGATGTCGTCAGGAAATGCGGACATGCTATGCTCCAAAAATAGGAAATTAAATTTACTGGGCCGTAAAATAGAAAAATCACTATTTGTGGGGATAGTCAAGGAAAAGTTTTATTTATAAGAAAAGTTTTAACAATATGAATTTATTTACATAAATTTTAAAATATGCAGAAAATTGCACCTCTTTGCATCATAGGTTTAAAAGTTTTCTTTGAAGTTCAAGGAAAACTTGAAATTACCTAAAAACAAATATAGATGTGTACAAACGGCTCGTTTTTTTTATGAAAAAATATGGTCTGTGCTGGTTGCCCATCTATGGCTCCGGCACTTCAGGGCAGCAAACAACAAGGGAAAAACATGAAGAAAACACAAGCGCCCCTGGTATCAGCTTTTGGAGCGCGTATGCGTCAGCGCAGGGAAAACTTGGGTTTGCACAAGCAGGTACTGGCAGACACGGTGGGTCTGAGCCTGACGACAATTCAGCAGTATGAGAACGGGCAGATGCCCAAGGGCAGCCATGCCGTGCGGCTTGCCGATGCTCTTGAGTGTTCACTGGATTGGCTGTTGGCAGGGCGCGGTGATTGCGGCAATGGTATGGTGCACACGCCTGAAGCGCGGCTGATGATGGTTCCCATGGCCGAGGCCCGGCTCTCTGCCGGGACAGGAAGTTTTGAAGCTGGCGGCGAGGTGCTGCGGCACTATGCGTTCAGGTGGGATTTTTTGCGGCGTAAGGGTAACCCTGCGCAGATGGTGCTGCTGCGCGTTTCTGGCGACAGTATGCAGCCCCGTATTGTGAACAATGACGTGGTGCTGATAGACCAGAGCCAGCGTGAGCCGGTGCCGGGGCGCATATACGCTGTGGGCGTGGAGGATATGGTCTATCTCAAGGTGCTGGATGCCATGCCGGGCAAGCTCATACTGACCAGCATCAACCCGGATTTCGCCCCCATAGAGGCTGATACTAGCGAGCAACTGGGGGGTCTGGTACGTATCATCGGCAGGGCCGTATGGGTAGGGCGGGAGCTGGACTGAGCCAATCAGCCCGCATGCGGCTACAGCTGGCGCACGCATGGCTTTGATCTCGGCTGGCGTGCAGCATCAGCCCTGCGGGGCAGATATCTGCCCCACCAAGGCGGTCTGGCAAAAAACGCCTGTGCCTTATAGGGGCGGGGCAGCCACGGGGCCGCCTGCTATCAGTTCTTGAGAGCTACGCCTGGGGCGGCGATTTTATCTATGTCGTGTTCGCTGGCAAGGTTGCGGTTCCATGCGCGGATGGCCGCCCCTTGCGACACCGACCACTGCTGCGAGGTTTGCCCGCAAGAACAGACAACGCGCCATACCTCCTGCCTGCGGCCAGGGGGAAGCATGGATTCCAGATGGACATTGGTGCCGCCGCATGCAAGGCAGGGGCGGATGGTGTGCGGATCAAGCTCTTTCATATAAGCAACCATACCAGTTTTGAACCGGTATCACAAGGACTGCGTCTGTTAATAAAGAGCACCAGTGTGAAAGACGCAGCAGAGAAATATTTTTTTTACAGGCTGGGGCATTCTTAACGTTTTGCTGACGTGAATATTTGCAATGTAAGTCCGCACGCGACATGTGGCGCGTTGCAAAATTTTTTAAGCACCTTTCTGGAGGAAATATGCGTTATCTGCTCGTTATGATCATGTCCCTCATGCTTGCCGCCCCGGCCTTTGCTGCCAACACCGCCGATGCCCCGGCTGCTCCTCACTCTGCCCGCAAGGCCAAGAGCGTGACAAAAGTCGCTCCGGTCGATACGGTAGCCAAGGCTTTGGCCGCTGCCAACAAAACCCCTGTGTCCGTTACCGGCACCATCGTGGAACCTGTGCAGGGCAAGAAAAACCGCTACGTCTTTGAAGACGGTACTGGCCGCATGACCGTGGCCCTTGGCAAAAAGGCCGCCGCTGCCGCGCACATTGAAGCGCAGAGCAAGGTTCATCTGACCGGCGTCATGGTGGTCAAGGCTGGCAAGGAAAGCGTGATGGCCGTACGTAAGGCTGAAATGCAGCAGTAGCCCGCGGAATTGCGGCAATTTCCCGATGTCCGCAGGCTGCGCCACAGTGCGCGGGCATCGGGAACTGCTTTTAAAATATATTCCACGCCTGCCTTTACTCCCCTCAGTACATTAATCCATCCGGCGGCGCAGCCCGGCCTTTCTGGAGAACAGCATGCAAACAGTGCGCCCCGCCCCGTATCTTTTTATTCTGCTCCTTGCGTTCAGTCTCGTGCTTTCCATAGAATCAGCCCCGGTCGCAGCGGGTTTTGAAGGGCCTGGCGTTGCTGTCACAGTAACGCGGGCCGTTGACGTGCTGGGCGCGCAGGATGATGCGCCATGCGTTCTTGAGGGGCATTTGGTGGAAAAACTGCCCCGTCGCAAGCACCGCTATCTGTTTGAGGATCACAGTGGTCAGGTCGTTGTGGAAATCGACAACAAGGTTTTCGAGCAACTGACGATCACGCCCAAGGACAAGGTGCGTCTGCAAGGACATGTGGACTGGAACCGCAAGCGCCCCAACGAGGTGGAAGTGGATTCCATATCCGTCATGGGCCCCATATCGCCAAAGGATCTGCCTGAAACAGCGGCTCCGACGCAAAAAACTGGCCCCGCAAGGCGCTGACAATGGCCGTTGCTCTTTTGCTTGTGGAGGACAACGAGGATATTCTCGCCAACCTCTATGCCTTTCTGGAACCGCTGGGCTATGAGCTTGACTGCGCGCGTAACGGCAGAACGGGCCTTGTCATGGCGATTGACCAGCACTTTGACTGCATCGTGCTGGACATAATGCTGCCCGGCATTGACGGCATAAGCCTGTGCCGCGAATTGCGCGACAAACACCACAAACTCACTCCCATCATCATGCTCACAGCCAGGGATACCGTGGCAGACCGGGTACAGGGGCTTGAAGCCGGGGCTGATGATTACCTCGTCAAACCCTTTGCACTTAAGGAACTTGAGGCCCGCATACGCGCCCTGCTGCGGCGTGGGCGCATGTCTTCCGGCAATAGCGCCGATGGCGGGGCTGTGTGGACATATGCGGATCTGACATTTAATTCGGGCGAGCACTGGGCCGAGCGGCAGGGCCGCCGCCTGCGCCTGAGCCCCACGGGTTTTCGCATTCTTGATGAACTGATGCGCGTTGCGCCCGGCCTTGTGCGGCGCGAAGACCTGGAGCACGCCCTCTGGGGGGACGACCCGCCGGAAGGCAGCGCCCTGCGCACCCATATTCATGAGCTACGGCGCGAACTGGATAAACCCTTTGCCGAGTCCCTGCTGCACACCGTGCCGCATGTGGGCTATCGTCTGAGTACCGACCCCGGAGACAACGATTGATGCCCCGGCCAGACCCCCCGCTCGCAGGCAGCCACGTAGCCGCACCCCGCCGCAGAACCAGCATCCGCCGTCGTCTGCTGGCGGCTTTTGTGTTTCTGGCCCTGATCATGAGCGCGGCCCTGGGCATAGTGGGGCGGCTTTCCTTTGATTCGCTGGCAACCTATCTTGTGGGCTGGCACGCAAGGCCAGTGATGGAAGCCTTTATTGAGGCAGAAAAACGCGCCTGGGAAGCCGAAGACAACGGCGGCGGCAACCTCTATTATGGCGAAGACCTTGCCGTGGTCATGCACTGGCGTTTTCTTGTGGGCAAGCAGGTTCCGCAGCAGTGGCAGGAGATGCCAGACGGCCTGCACTTCATCAACCACATGGAAGAATTTATTCTTATTGAGCGCAGGGATGACGTCATCTATGTGCTCACTGGCGGAACGGGTGCCTTTCTGGCCCTGAAACAGCGTCTGAACCGTATTTTGCTGCTCTGCGCCGTCAGCGGTCTTGCGCTGGCTGTGGTGCTGGCGGTTGTGCTGAGCCGCCGCCTTACCGGGCCTCTCAGCAGGCTCACCACTGCGGTGGAAAGCCGACCCCCGGAGCGCATGCAGGCCAATGCGCAGGAAACGCCGGACGGCTTGGCTCCTATTCCGCTGACCGGTCTTGATGACGAGGTGGGCGTATTGGCGCGGGCCATTGCTGCGCGCGAAGAAGCCCTGCAACGGTTTGTTCTGCGCGAAAGCAACTTCACAGGTGATGTGAGCCACGAGCTGCGTACGCCGCTAACCGTCATGCAGGGCGGCCTTGAAATTCTTGAACTGCAACTGCAAAGGTTGCCGCAGGCTGAAAGCCTCGCCCCTGTGGTGCAGCGGCTGTTGCGCACCACGGCACGTATGTCCAATACCGTGCGCACCTTGCTGATGCTGGCCCGCCGCCCTGAAGAAATAGAATTTCAAACGCTGGATTGCAGCGCTTTGCTGTGGGGAATAGTGCGGGAAATGGAAGGGGATGGCCTGTTGCATTGCTCTTCTGCTTCTGACAGCTTGCCCGATGCCGCTCTTGATATTATTTCTGACTTGCCCTCTGAATTTGCCTCGGGCCTTGCTGATGCACCGTCTCAACCGTCTTTTTCAGGTAGTGATGCCCCCTCCCTTGAAACTGCCACGGTGGCCGCGCCACGCATCGCTGGCAAAAAAGCGCATGGGCGAGGCCCGGAACAGCGCCAGCCTGTAGCTTTGCAGGCTGATATCGCCCCCACTGTACTGGCCCGTGGGCAAAAGGAACTGGCGGCGATCGTGTTCAACAATCTGCTGGACAATGCCTGCCAGTATACTGAAAATGGGCGCGCCAGTGTTTCCCTTTGTCAGGGAGAACTGCTTGTTCGCAATCGCGGGTGTATCCCCCCCGGTGTTGATATTTTTGCCAGGGGTGTGCGCTGTACCCAAAAGGCAGTCAGCGGCAGTGGCCTTGGTCTTTCGCTGGCGCTCAGAGCCTGCGAAAGGCTTGGCTGGCGGCTTGATATGGTTTCAGATCCGGCAGACGGCGAAGCTGTCTTTCGTGTGATCTTTCCTCAGATATCTCATGGAGTTGACATATAATGCCCGGTCTTCAATCTCGGCAGAGCATGGTTTCTGCTTCCGGTTTGTTTTCAGGCAAACGCCGATGGGTGCTGCTGTTGCTGCTGGCATTGGTTGCGCTGCTGTGCTGGCGTTTATTTTTCAGCGGCAATCAGGCGCGCCGCGGCATGGGTATGGATACGCCGCCCGTGCGGGTTGCCGCCGCTCTTGCTCAGGATGTTCCCCATTTTCTCAATGGCTTGGGCACGGTGCTGCCCTCCAGTGACGTGCTTGTGACCAGCCGTGTGGACGGCCAGTTGCAACGCCTGCATTTCAAGGAAGGCCAGCGGGTCAAGGCTGGCGACCTGCTGGCGGAGATCGACCCCAGGCCTTTTCAGGCCACGCTGGATCAGGCGCGCGGAACTCTTGCCAAGGATCAGGCCCAGCTGGACAATGCCCGCAAGGATCTGGCCCGCTATGCCAAGCTTGCGGAGGGCAATTTTATTGCGACACAGCAGTTTGAAACCCAGCGCGCCCTTGTGCGCCAGTATGAGGGCACGGTAGAGGCCGACAAGGCCGCTGTGGATTCCGCCGCCCTTCAGTTGAGCTACAGCCGCATCACGGCCCCCACATCGGGCCGCCTGGGCCTGCGCAATGTGGACGAAGGCAACATGATAAAAGCCTCGGACACATCCGGCATTGTACGCATTACCGAGGTCAGCCCCTGTGATGTCGTGTTCACCCTGCCGGAAAGTCAGGTGCCGCTGGTCGTGCAGGCTCTGCGTGCTCACGAAGATGACGTTGACCGCCGCCCCTTGCCTGTTCAGGCCTGGGATAGAGAGCAGAAACATCTGCTTGATGTGGGCGGGCTGCTTTCGCTGGACAACCAGATTGATCTTTCCACCGGCACGGTAAAGCTCAAGGCGCGTTTTCCCAACACTGAAGGGGCATTGTACCCCAACCAGTTCGTTAACGCCCGTTTGCAGGTGCGCGTCATTAAAAATGCCGTCACAGTACCCACCTCGGCGGTGCAGCTGGGGTCGCGCGGGGCTTACGTCTATGTGGCGGCCAAGAATGGCAAGGGGCAGGATGCCGTAACGGTGCGGCCTGTAACCCCCGGCATTGCCACGGACGCCCTGACGGTTATTGATAAGGGCCTTGAACCGGGCGAACAGGTGGTGGTAGACGGTCTTGACCGCCTGCGGGATGGTATTGAAGTGAAAATTACGGCCACCGCAGAAACTCCCAAGGCACAGCCTGCGGAATAGCATCCCGGCTTTGCCGGAGTGCCCTCCGTGTCTTCCACCCCTTCCCGCAAGGGGGAGCATCCTCCATATGAACCTATCGCGCATATTCATTTTACGGCCCATCGCCACCTCGCTGCTCATGGTGGCCCTGTTTCTTTCAGGGCTGCTGGGTTACCGCTATTTGCCCGTGGCGGCCCTGCCGCAGATAGATTACCCCACCATTCAGGTCCAGACGCTCTATCCCGGCGCATCGCCTGATGTTATGGCCTCTGTCATCACGGCCCCCCTTGAGCGCCAGTTTGGCCTCATGCCCGGCCTTGTGCAGATGAGTTCCCTTTCCTCCGCTGGCGCCTCGGTGGTGACCCTGCAATTCGACCTCACCTTGCCCCTGGATGTGGCCGAGCAGGAAGTGCAGGCGGCTATCAACGCCGCAAATAACCTGCTGCCCAGCGATCTGCCTTCGCCGCCCATTTACAACAAGGTCAATCCGGCTGATCCCCCGGTTATCACCCTTGCCGTCACCAGCGACGCCATGCCCCTCACCCGGTTGGAAGACCTGGTAGACACACGCATGGCTCAGAAAATTTCGCAACTGCCCGGCGTGGGCCTTGTGACTCTTTCTGGCGGGCAGCGCCCCGCTGTGCGGGTACAGGTGAACCCCAAGGCGCTGGCCAACGCGGGCCTTACCCTGGCGGATGTGCGCACGGCCATTTCCAAGGCCAACGTCAACAATGCCAAGGGCAGCTTTGACGGCCCGGAACGGGCCAGCACCATTGATGCCAACGATCAGCTTGCTTCTGCCGATGCCTATGCCGAAGCCATCATCGGTTACAAGGACGGCGGCCCACTGCGCCTGCGCGATGTGGCCGAAGTGGTGGAGGGTGCCGAGAACGCCCGCCTCGCGGCCTATGTGGCAGGGGAGGGCATGAGCTTTCGGCCTGCTATTGTACTCTCGGTGCAGCGTCAGCCAGGAGCCAACGTCATAGACGTTGCGGACAGGGTTTTGCGGCTTCTGCCCGTTCTCAAACAGACCTTGCCCGGCAATGTGGACGTGCGCGTGGTTACGGACCGCACCACAACCATCCGCGCCACAGTACACGATGTGCAGCTTGAACTGCTGCTGGCTGTGGCGCTGGTGATCTGGGTTATCTGGCTGTTTTTGCGCAATGCCAGAGCCACCATTATTCCTGCTCTGGCTGTGCCTCTTTCGCTGGTGGGCACCCTTGGCGTCATGCATCTTGCCGGGTACTCGCTAAACAACCTCACGCTCATGGCTCTGGTTATCGCCACCGGCTTTGTGGTGGATGACGCCATTGTGGTGATTGAAAATATCTCGCGCTATCTGGAGCAGGGGCAAAAACCCGTGCAGGCCGCTCTGACCGGGGCAGGGCAGATAGGCTTTACCATTATTTCGCTGACAATTTCGCTGGTGGCGGTGCTTATTCCCCTGTTGTTCATGGGAGATGTGGTGGGGCGGCTGTTCCGCGAATTTGCGGTAACCCTGGCCGTGACCATTCTTATTTCTGCGGTTATTTCGCTCACGCTCACACCCATGCTCTGCGCCGTTATGCTGCGGCCCGAGCAACATGACGGTAACCACTCGCAGCAAGGAGACGGCAGCTTTTTTACTCGTCTGCTCGCCTGGTATGAAGAAAAACTCGACTGGGTACTGCAACACCAGAGCCTGACCCTGGCAGTGGCAGTGGGTACGCTGGTACTCACGGTTCTGCTGTATATTGGCGTACCCAAAGGATTTTTCCCCGTGCAGGATACGGGCGTCATTCAGGGGATGGCCGAAGCGCCGCAGGATACGTCCTTTGAGGCCATGGCAGGGCGGCAACGCCAACTGGCCGACCTCATACTGCAAGACCCGGCGGTGGAGAGCGTGGTGTTTTTTGTGGGTGTGGACGGCGTCAACCAGAGCATGGGCACCTCGCGCCTTTCGGTGGAACTGAAGCCGCTGGAAGACCGCGATGCCCGCGCGCCAGCCATAGCGCGCCGCATTATGGAAAAATCCACCGCCCTGCCCGGCATGACCCTGTATTTGCAGCCTGTGCAGGACCTGACCATTGAAGACCGCATTTCGCGCACCCAGTACCAGTTTTCAATAGAAGCGCTGGACAGGGATCAGCTGGATCACTGGTTGCCGCGCATTGTGAATGCTCTTTCCCAGCGGCCAGAGCTTGAAATGGTCACGAGCGACTACCAGAATCCGGGCCGCATGGCATGGCTGAACATTAACCGTGACGCCGCTGGCCGCCTTGGCATAAGCATGTCGACCATTGACAACGCCCTGTACGACGCCCTTGGGCAGCGGCTGATTTCAACCATTTTCACGCAGACCAACCAGTACAAGGTCGTGCTTGAAACCGCCCCACGTTTCCGCCTGGGGCCGCAGTCCATTGAAAATATCTATGTTACGGGCGGCGACGGCAAACCTGTGCCGCTCACAAGCCTGGCAACGCTTGAAGAGCGCCCTGTGCGGCTCTCCATTGCGCGTCAGGGGCAGTTCCCTGTGGCGACCATTTCTTTCAACGTGGCGCGCGGCTCTTCGCTGGGCGCGGCGGTCAAAGCTGTGGAAGAAACCGAAAAAGAACTGGAGCTGCCCACGGCCCTGCGCACCCAGTTGCAGGGCGCGGCCAAGGCCTTCACCACATCTACGGACAATCAGGTCTGGCTTATTCTGGCCGCGATTATCACCATGTATATCGTGCTGGGCGTGCTCTACGAAAGTTACGTTCACCCCGTCACCATTCTTTCCACCCTGCCGTCTGCGGGCGTGGGGGCGCTGCTGGCCCTGATACTGGCAGATATGGATCTTGGCGTGGTGGGCATCATCGGCATCATCCTGCTCATCGGCATCGTCAAGAAAAACGCCATCATGATGATCGACTTTGCGCTGGATGCAGAACGCAACGAAGGCAAGGAGCCGCTTGCCGCCATTCGTCAGGCCTGCCTGCTGCGTCTGCGGCCCATCCTCATGACCACAATGGCGGCCCTGCTGGGCGCACTGCCCCTCATGGTCGGATGGGGCATGGGCGCGGAACTGCGGCGGCCACTGGGCGTGACCATGGTGGGCGGGCTTATTTTCAGCCAGGCGCTCACCCTGTTCACAACGCCTGTCATCTATCTGTGGTTTGACCGCGTGAGCCGTCGCTTCAAGGGCCATAAGGCAGCCAGCGGGGCAGGGCAGGAAGGAACCGGAGCCCGGAGCAAGTCACCGCAAGAGGCCCGGCCATGAGTACAGACCGGCAAGACGCGGAAAATCCGCCTCTGCAAGGCCGTTCTGCTGAACAGGCCGACAATGCCGCCACCCCGGTCAGGCCGGAGGGACATGCCCGCCCTGGCCGTGCGAGCAGGCTCAAAGCCCTGCTGGAACAGGGCCGCAGGCACCGTTTTGGCCCTGAGGCGCTGCCAGCCAATCTTTCCGCTCCTTTCATCCGGCGGCCTGTAGCCACAGCCTTGCTGACATTTGCCATTGCCCTTGCGGGCATAGTGGCTTTTGGCCTGTTGCCCGTGGCTCCCTTGCCGCAGGTGGATTTTCCCGTGGTGATCGTGCGCGCCAAGCTGCCCGGCGCAGGGCCGGAAACCATGGCCGCCACGGTGGCCACCCCCCTTGAACGTTCGCTTGGGCGCATTGCCGGGGTCACGGAAATGACCTCCAGTAGCACATTGTCCAATACGGAAGTCATCCTTCAGTTCGACCTTGACAGAAACATTGATGGCGCGGCCAGAGACGTGCAGTCGTCCATCAACGCCGCCCGCTCCAATCTGCCTACCATGCCCTCCAACCCTACCTACCGTAAGGTGAATCCGGCGGGCGCGCCCATCATGATCCTGGCCATTACCTCTGACGTGCTGACCCGTACCCAGTTGTACGATGCGGCCTCCACCGTGCTTGCGCAGAAAATTTCGCAACTGCCGGGCGTTGGCGAGGTCATTGTGGGCGGCGGCGCGCTGCCCGCCGTGCGGGTGGACGTGATTCCCGATGCGCTCAACCGCGCTGGCCTGACCATGAGCGATGTGCGCACCGCCCTGGCGGCTGCCAACGCCTTCATGCCCAAGGGGCAGGTGGAGAGCGGCGGTCAGTTCTGGCTGATCGGGGCCAGCGACCAGTTGCGCAAGTCTGAAGACTACAAATCTCTCATTGTTGCCCGCAGGGGGGATAAAACCGTACGGCTTTCCGATGTCGCCGAGGTCAAGGACGGGCCGGAAGACGTGCGCGCCATGGCAGTATCTGACGGCAAACCGGCGGTGCTGCTGATTGTGTTCCGTTCGCCTGGGGCCAACATTATTGAGACAGTTGATCAGGTAAAAGAAATGCTGCCGCAGTTGCGCTCATGGCTGCCGGAGAGTGCTGATCTGGGGCAGAGGCTTGACCGCTCGCTGACCATCCGCGCCTCGCTGCGCGAAGTGGAAAAAAGCCTGGCGCTTTCCATGGCCCTGGTGGTGCTGGTGACGTTTCTGTTTTTACGCAACGGCAGGGCCACGGCCATTCCGGCGGTGGCGGCTCCCGTGTCCTTGCTGGCGACCTTTGGCGTCATGTACTTGTGCGGGTATAGTCTGGATAATCTTTCCCTCATGGCCCTGACGGTTTCCACTGGCTTTGTGGTGGACGACGCCATCGTGGTGCTTGAAAATATCGTGCGGCGGCTGGAAATGGGCGAAACACCCCTGCGCGCCGCCCTGCGCGGCGCTCGCGAGGTGGGTTTTACCGTCGTTTCCATCTCCATTTCGCTGGTGGCGGTATTCACGCCCATTCTGTTCATGGGTGGGTTGGTGGGACGGCTGTTCCGAGAATTTTCTGTGGTTCTCACCACTGCCGTGCTGGTTTCCATGGTTGTTTCGCTGACCACAACGCCCATGATGAGCGCCCGCCTGCTGCGCTCCAAGGCCCATGAGGAGGCCGCAGCGGATCAGGCTGCCCGGATGGGCGCTGGCGGGGTTGTGGGCTGGTGGAGGCGGTTGCTTGCCCGCGTGGGCGATTTCTGGGGGCGCATGCTCTCCGGCATGCAACAGGGGTATGCCGCAACCCTGCCCGTGGTGCTGCGGCACCCGCGCCTGACCATCTGCTCGCTGTTGGTGGTCATTGCTGCCAATGTGTGGATGTACGTGGTTGTGCCAAAAGGATTTTTCCCGCAGCAGGATACAGGCGTCATCATGGGCGGCATACGTGCCGACCAGAGCGCTTCGTTCCAGGCCATGCAGGAAAAGCTGCGCAAGCTCATCGGCGTTATCAAAGCCGATCCAGCCGTGCAGCACGTTTCGGGCCATATCAACGGCGGGCGCGGCGGCGGTGGGGTGTTCATAGCCCTCAAGCCCTTGCCGGAGCGCAAGATAGACGCCATGGGCGTCATCGGGCGGCTGCGCGCCAAGCTGGCTGCGGAGCCGGGCTTGCAGATTTTTTTGCAACCGGCTCAGGATATCATGATGGGCGGGCGCGGCTCGCGCTCGCAGTACCAGTATACCTTGCAGGCCGATAATCTGGACGATCTGCGCTCATGGGGGCGCAAGTTGCAAAGGGCTATGGCCGCCAACCCCCTGTTCAAGGATGTGGACAGCGATATTGAGGAGCGCGGCCTTGAAACGCTGGTCAAGGTGGATCGTGACGCCCTGGCCCGCTACGGCCTGAGCATGAAGGATGTGGACGCCGCCCTTGGCAATGCCTTTGGACAAAGTCAGGCATCGACTATCTATCAGGATAAAAACCAGTATCATGTGGTGCTGGAATACGGGCCGGACTGGCTGGCCGGGGCCGATGCCCTTGGCAAGGTGCGCCTGCCGGGCGCCAACGGTCTTGTGCCGCTGCTCAGCGTCGCCACTGTGGTTCCCGCTTTTGCGCCCCTTTCTGTGGCGCATCAGGGGCAGTTTGCCGCAGTGACCATCTCTTTCAACCTTGCGCCCGGCGTGTCGCTTTCTCAGGCGCAAGAGGCCCTGGCTGCCATCAAGGCGGAGCTTGCCATGCCGTCTTCTGTGGTGAGCGGCTTTCAGGGCACGGCAAAAATGTTCAGCGATACCGCGGGCAATCAGGTTGTGCTGGTGCTGGCGGCTCTGGCCGCGCTGTATATCGTGCTGGGTATGCTTTACGAAAGCCTCATCCATCCGCTGACCATTCTTTCAACCCTGCCTTCGGCGGGCGGCGGGGCCTTGCTGGCCTTGATGGCCTGCGGCATGGAGTTCAGCGTTATTGCGCTTATCGGCGTGTTGCTGCTCTGCGGCATTGTCAAAAAGAACGCCATCATGATGATCGACTTTGCTCTGGAGGCTTCGCGCACGCGCAATCTGCCGCCGGACAAAGCCATTTTTGAGGCCTGCATGCTGCGCTTCCGGCCCATTATGATGACCACGGCTGCGGCCATTCTTGGCGCTGTGCCTCTGGCCCTTGGGCATGGCGACGGCGCGGAAATCCGTCAGCCTCTGGGCGTCACCATTGTGGGCGGCCTGCTGGTCAGCCAGTTGCTGACGCTCTACACGACCCCGGTGGTCTATCTGTGCCTTGATCGACTGAGCCGCCGCTTCAACCTCTGGCGCAAAACACGGCGTCGGGCAGTGGCGCGGCAGAGTAAGGAAATCATAGTTAAACTGTAAGTTTTCTGCGTAGCCCCATTGTCCTTTGCCTGCATTTGGGAAAGGATATGGTCATTCCCCCACCTGATGATCCAGCGAGGAATGCCATGTACCACCACACGCTGCACATCCTGCTGTTCAGTTCCGATCCTTTGCTGGAGGCTTTGTTGCGCGCTGCCGCGCCACGTCCCGGCTTTGCCCACATATTCAGTACCGGGCAAAATCCCGAGTCTGACACGCTGGCCCAATGCGCCGGGGCCGATATTGTGTTGCTGGACGCGTCCCGGCTTGGGCATCTGCCCGCCATGCGCCGCGCTGCCAGACCTGACGCCCTTTTCATCTTTGCGGGCGATGCCCAGCCGGAGGCAGAATCTCTGCCGCTGCTCGATGATGTATGGCTTGGCCCCGCAAGCGCCAGCCTGTACGACTTTCACGTGGCGCGCCTGCTGGATGCGGTGCGCCAGCGCCGGGATCATGACCTCACAAACCTGCACCTGAACACGGTCATTGATTTGACCACGGACCTTGTGTGGTTCAAGGATGCCAAGGGCGCGCACGTTAAGGTGAACGAAGCTTTTTGCCGTCTTGTGGGCAAGAGCCGTGAGGTTGTTGAAGGGCGCGGGCATTACTTTATATGGGATATTGAGCCGGAGGAATATGCGCAGGGCGAATTTGTCTGTCTTGAGACGGATCAGATCGTTATGAACTCGCGCGAGGTCGGGGTGTTTGACGAAGTGGTCAAGGCTCCGCAGGGCATGCGCCAGTTCAGGACGCGCAAGGCCCCCCTGTTCAATGCCGATGGCAGGGTTATGGGAACCGTGGGTATTGCCCGCGATGTGACCGATATTGCCAACATGACTGCGGAGCTTGACCTTGTTTTGCAAAGTATCCCGTATGCTGTCATGCTTCTGGACGCGGACAGGCGTATTGTCAATTTTAACGACCGGTTTAGAAAGCTCTTTGGCATCACGGATACGGATTACATCATCGGCGAAAAGCGCGAGGTTTTCCGCAAAAAGGCCATTGAGCGATTGGGCTTTGCCCGTAAGGGAAAGCACGTCAAAATGCGGTCAGCCGTGGACGGACATGAGCGCTTTATTGATATGTATGAGGAGAATATCCTCGACATATTCAACAATGTGATCGGCATGATCTGCATCTATCGGGATGTTACCCGGCAGCGGCAGATTGAAAAGAGGCTCAAGGAGCGGGCCAATACGGATGAACTGACGGGTCTTTTCAACCGCCATTATTTTTTCAGGCAGATACCTGTTGCCTTGCCTCTTGGCGCGGGGCTTGCCTATGTGGATCTGGACAACTTCAAGTACGTCAACGACAAGTTCGGCCACGACACCGGCGACAAAGCCCTGATGCTGACAGCCAAGTTGTTGCGCAAGCACCTGCGGGGCGCTGTGATCGCGCGCCTGGGCGGGGATGAGTTTGCCGCTTACCTGCCCGAAGGGTGTACGGAAGAAAGCCTGCGCACTTGCGCAAGCGATCTGCTGGCCGCCATGATTGACGCGTATGACGCGCACGAGGCATATCAGGGGCTTTCGGCCAGCATTGGCGTTGCGCTGGTTGAGGATCAGGGGCTTTCGCGCGAAGATCTGGTGCGGCGGGGCGATCTGGCCATGTACACGGCAAAGCGCCTTGGCAAGAGAGGTTACTGTTTTTACACAACCAGCCTTGAGTAGCGGGCAGGGCGTTCCCTGTGGAAACGCCCCCTGTCACAGGGCAGACACGGGCCGGGTACGGGCCGGATTCGGGTGCAGACCATGCGTATTCCAGCATTTGAGCTTGAAGTATTTTTTGGCAAATACGAATTTTCCACGCCATATCTTCTGGCGCAGTCAGACTGCGAGGCCTTGAGTATAGATGCCCTGCTGGGGTTGGAGCCGGATGCGGCCTCAGCCCGGCAGGATTTTTTGAATACCAGCCTCGGCTATGGCGAAAACAACGGCAGGCCCGATCTTCGCCGCGCGGTGGCGGGCCTGTACGCAAACATGCCCGAAGAAAATGTGGTGCTGTTTACCGGCGCGCAGGAGGGCATTTTTGCCTGCATGAATTCCCTGCTTGAGCCGGGCGACCACGTGGTGTGTATGTTCCCGGCCTATCAGTCCTTGTATGAGGTGGCCCGAAGCATGGGCTGCCAAGTGGACTTCTGGCATCTGCGACAGACGGAGCAGGGCTGGCTGGGTGATATGGACGAACTGGCCGCACTGCTGCGGCCCGACACCAAGGCCATTGTGCTCAATACGCCGAACAATCCCACGGGTTTTACCCTGAATCGGGAACAGACCGGCAGGTTGTGCGAGCTGGCCCGCCAGCGTGGAGCCTGGATTTTCTGCGATGAAGTCTACCGGGGATTGGGCTGGAACCCGGAAAGTGCAAAGTCAGGGGCCACTGCAGGTGCGCAGCGGGCAGGAGACAATGCGCCCTGGATTGCAGATGCGTATGAAAAGGGTATTTCGCTCGGCGTGCTCAGCAAGGCCTATGGCCTGCCGGGTTTGCGCGTGGGGTGGCTGGCCTGCCGGGACACCGCGTTGATGGAAGACGTGGCGCGCTACAAAAACTATCTGAGCATTTGCGGGGCAACGCCTTCAGAGGCACTGGCCCTTGTGGCTCTGCGGCATGGGGAGCATCTGCTGGCAAAAAACCGGGGCATTATCAGCGAGAACCTCAAGACGGCAGACGCTTTTTTTGCCCGCCATGCCCACCTCTTTACCTATAACCGCCCTCAGGCTGGCCCCATTGGCTTTCCTCGCATACGGCTCAGCGAGCCTGTGGCGGATTTTTGCGAAAGGCTGGCTCATGAAGCAGGGGTTTTGTTGTTGCCGGGTTCAGTATACGGCATCAAGGAACCGTATTTCCGCATGGGTTATGGCCGTAAAAGTTTTGCGGCCCACCTCGCCCGGTTTGAAGAATGGCTGGTGAAAAAGGGACTTGCGTAAAAATGGCTTAAAATGTTTGGGGCTCGCCCCACCATGTGCAGCAAACCCCGCAAGGCTAAGCCTTGCGGGGTTTGTTTTCAGAATTGAGGAATGGCGCTGTCTTTGCCTGCGTTGACGGCATCAAGATACCGCGCCCAGGCTTCGCCAATGGCAAAAAGCTTTTCGCGGGGGATTGCCGCGCTGTCATACGTAATCAGTATGGAGCCGCTGACGCTGTTGCCCTCCACAGCATGAACACCGTTGATGGCGCTCATTTTTTCGCGGGCCAGCCGCAGCACGCTTTCGTGCCGCAGGGCGGGGTGGCGTATGCGCACCCTGCCGTCTACAAAACTGCGCACATACCTAAGCAGATGGATGGCGTTCATAATGGAACTCCTCGCCGGGCAGACTTTTCGGCAGGTGGGGGCGCATGGCGTTAAGGGCAACGCCAAGGGTGGTCAGGTTGTGCAGCAGGGCGGAAACTCCCGGCCCAAGCACCATGAACAGGCCTCCCATCAGGAACAGGCTGTTAAGGGTCATTGTGGCCACAAAATTCCCGTGAATGCGGCGCAGGGTGTGGTTGCCCAGCAGGCGGGCGCTGATCAGCCCCTCAAGGCTGGGATGGGTCAGCAGCACGTTGGCAACTTCGCGGGCCAGATCTGTGCCGTCGCTCATGGCAACGCCCACATGCGCCGCTGACAGGGCAGGGGCATCGTTGATGCCGTCGCCCACCATAAGCACCTTGCAGCCTTCTGCCGCCAGTTCCTGCACAATGCGGGCTTTGTCCGTGGGCAGCACCTGAGCCCGAAATTCCGTAATGCCCACCTGTGCAGCTACGGCTCTGGCCGTGCGCTCGTCATCGCCCGTCAGCATGAGCACCCGGCGCATGCCAAGGCCGCGCATGGCTTCAACCACACGTGCCGCCTCGGGCCGCAGGGGATCTTCAATGGACACCAGCCCGGCGGCCTGCCCGTCCTCGCTCATGAACAGCAGGGAACGGCCAAGCTCGGTCTGCTGGCCGATAGCTTCAGCAAGGGGCGAAAGGTCAACGCCTTCGTCGTGCTCAATGTAGTGGCGGCTTCCCACCCGCATTTTTTTACCGTGCAGGGTGGAGGCAACGCCGTGCGCCACCACGTATTCCACGTGGGCGTGTTCCTCTGCGTGTTGCAGGCCTTCTTCCTCAGCCTTGCGCACAACGGCGCGGGCCACAGGGTGGGGAAAATGTTCTTCAAGGCAGGCCATGATGCGCAGCACTTCGTCACGCTCAAAGCCAGGGGCCGGGATGACCTCCACAACCTTGGGGCTGGCCTGGGTGAGGGTGCCAGTTTTATCAAAGACCAGCGTATCAGCTTCGCTCAGGGCCTCAAGGTAACGGCCGCCCTTGATGGCAATGCCGTGGCGCGCGCCTTCGCGCATGGAGGCCAGCACCGCCAGCGGCGTGGCGAGCTTGAGGGCGCACGAGTAATCCACCAGCAGCACGGAAGATGCGCGGCGGAAATCGCGGGTGATCAGCCACACCAGCCCGGCA
Source organism: Desulfovibrio desulfopostgatei (assembly GCF_053570645.1). Taxonomy (NCBI): domain Bacteria; kingdom Pseudomonadati; phylum Thermodesulfobacteriota; class Desulfovibrionia; order Desulfovibrionales; family Desulfovibrionaceae; genus Desulfovibrio; species Desulfovibrio desulfopostgatei. Next base: position 801,440 of record NZ_JBRBQS010000002.1, read on the forward strand.
AGGCCAAAGGTAAAGGGCACGGCCAGATCAGCCAGCCGTTCAAATTTGCCCTGCACGCCCGCCTTGAGCGATTCGGATTCTTCAATAAATTTTACAACCTGCCGCAGGCGTGTGCCATCGCCCACATGGCGGGCGCGGATCACAAGCCGCCCTTCTTCAAGGGCTGTGCCGGCGTATACAGAAGCACCCTCAGTGCGGCGCACGCCAAGGGGTTCACCAGTCATGGACGACTGGTTCACAAGGCCGCAGCCTTCGGCAACCTCGCCGTCCACCGGGATGGAGCCGCCAGCATGCACAACCACAAGGTCGCCCTCGCGCACCTGCGCCAGGGGAACGGAAACTTCTGTGCCGTCTACCAGCAGCCAGACGTTTTCCACATTCAGGGCAAGGCTTTCGGTCAGCGAAGCCATGGAGCGGCGTCTTGTCCAGTCTTCAAGGGTTTCGCCCAGTCCCAGCAGCAGGGTAAGCATGCTGACCGTGCGGAAGTCCCCCATGATGAGCGACGCGCCAATGGCGGCAGCGTCCAGAACGTCAACGCTCAGGGTGCCGCGCAAAAGCGCGCCCAGACCTTTGAACAAAAAGGGCAGCGCGCCCATAACGCTGTTGAATACGCGCAGTGCCAGCGGCAAAAAGGGGCGCACAAAAACATAGCGCACCAGAGGCATAAACCCCTGACCGGGCGAAAGAGCACTCTCGTAGTGCTGCCCCTGGATATCAAACTGACCGCCAGCATCGGCCGCGCCCACCAGTAGGGTGAGAGCGGTAACGCGCGTTTCTTCGTTGTCATAAAAAATCAGCAGGCTGCCGATCAGGGCGTTGGCCCGTACTTCGGTGATGCCCTCAAGCGAGGTCAGTGCTCCCGCCAACGCCTCAATGCGCCCCTCGCCAAGGCAGCTTGATGCGCGCACGCGCATTCTGCCGGATTCTGGCGTCGTGATGCCACGCAATTCATGAACAATAAAAAAACGCATGCGCGCTCCTTGAAGCGAGGCGGCCTGAGCCGCACTGTCCTGAACGATCCTCTGCATGCGCGGAGGATGGAGAGTTTGCGTGCCGCCCGAATGTTCGGGCGGCACTGGCAGCTTCAGCACCGGAAAAGGCGGTGCAAACAACTGCGGGATTAGGCCTCGGCGGCATCCTTGGTGGTCTTGCGTTTTTCCGCAGCAAGGCGTGCCTCGGCGGTGAGGTCTTCCACATCTTCCTTGATGGCTTCGACCTTGCTCAGCAGGGCGTCTTTTACGTCCATGCCGCGGCTCAAAAGGTCAGTGGCCAGGGGCTTGAAATCCAGCTTGCCCTTGCTTACGGCCACCGCGCCGAGCACGCCAAGGGCAACGCCGCCCAAAAACCACAAACCGCACTTCATGCCTTCGTTCATTTTCCTTCTCCTTGCTCGTGTGTGTCCAGATTCGGTCAGCGATTCCAGCATGCGGCAGATGGCCGAATCGAGATAATAGTCCAGCCTCCGTCCGGTCGCTCACTTGCGACCGGACGGTAAAACTGGCAAATTTTCAGGGTAGGATGCTTAGATAAAAGCTAGCTGGACGCGCCGGAAAGGTCAACTTTGATGAAGTCGGCTTCGCTGTTGCGCAAGGAGATGGTTACGCCTGAAAGGCGCAAGGCGACAGGATCCTTAAGAGGCGCGCGGCCTACAATGGATACCGTGGTGCCGGGGATAAGACCCATGTCGCGGATGCGGCGGTTCATTTCGCCAAGGGCTTCAACGGCTGCAATCTTTCCCTGCTGTCCTACTTGCATCTGACGCAGATTGACAATCTGGCTCATGCGTGCACTCTCTATGTTTGATGCTGGTGGCAAATTTGTTCAATGGCTTTTAACCGTTCTGGATGAGCAGGCCGGGTGTGTAACCCTTGCTGTAATCCACGGATCAACCTTGCCTTCATTACGGTTCTGTGTCAAGAGAAAAGAAAGTCGTTTTCAAATTTGATAGCAGATCAGGGCTTTAGCCCTGGAACAAGGAGAGGCCATGTTTCCTCAATATGTAGCACATAGTATGGAAGGCCGGGCGCGTTTGCGCCATCCTGCTCTGGGTGAGGTTGCCGTGCGCAGCGCTGTGCAGAAAACGCTTGGCAAAGAGAAGGACGTGCTTGAGGTGCGCCCCGGCTCTGAATCCATGCTGCTGATTCTCAAACCGGGTGTGGACGTTGCCAGCCTGTGCCAGCGGCTAGAGCAGAGCGTGCCGGTTCTGGCCCGTCCTCAGGCTGAGGTGGCTGCTGAGCTGCGCGCCGAGGCACGCGCCCGTCGGGGTGAGCAGTGGCGCAGCCAGCGCGGTGACAGCAGCGCTGCAACCAGGGGATTTTCCTCGGGCAGCAGGGGCGACAAAAGAAATATCCTGGGCATTTCGCAGCGAAAACTCGAAGTTCGGGCCATGCTGGGCGTGGCAGGGGTGTGCCTTGCTTCCGGCCTGTCCGGACCCAAGCCGCTGCATCTGCTGGCGGGCCTTGCCTGGGCTTTGATGGCCAGCCGCCACGTGTGGGTTCGGCGCAAGGCTGTTTAATGAAAGCTTCCCTTGACAGTGTACGCGCTGCCTGTACGCGCTGCGCCGCATTTACAGGCAAGTGGCTGCTGACGATATTTGTAGCTGTGGCAGCCTTTGCCCTTGCGGCGCAGGCCCTGGCTCTGGTGCTGGCGGCTCTTGCTCTTTTGGTAATTGCCTTGTGCCTTGCCTCCATGTGCATGCCTGAAGAAAGCCGGGCTGTGTGGGCGTGGATGCGCGACACGCTGGGGCGCTGGAGCGCTGTGGCTGGAACAGATAAGACGGATGAGGCGCAATCGCCCGATGAACCTGTGCAGAACGAATCGGCGCAAAATGAATCGGTGCAGGCGGCAGATACTGCCCCGCATGACCGGCAGAAAGGCGACTCCCGGCGGGAACAACCAGCAAAGTAATCAGAGCCTCTCAGGGAAATCTGTAAATCCGCAGTCAGCCACGGGCACTGGTCTGGCGGTAATATGGCGCGCAGATAATTTTTTTGCAGGCCAGCCCCGGAACATACCTCAATACCCTGCGTGATCATGCGGCCATGCTCATTTTACCAGTCTGGCTTTGCTGTACATCAGACAGCAGCACACCCCCGCGATGGCACAATCTGCGGGGGTGTGCTGTTTTGCCGGGACGTTGAGGGTGCGCCCCGGTTAGAGTGCAAAGCCGCTCCGGGCAGCCCTGCACCTGAAGTATCAGACCTGCGCGGTCTCGGCAGCGCCTTCGGGGGCGCTTTCCGTTTCGTGCCTGCCTGCAACAAGGTTGCGGTGTCCTTCAATTATTTTGCCGATGACTTCCGGTTCTGCCAGCGAAGTGGTGTCGCCGATGTCTTCATAGCTGTCGCCAGCGATCTTGCGCAGCATGCGGCGGATGATCTTGCCCGAGGTGGTCTTGGGCATGGCGTCCACAAACTGGATGAATTCCGGGCTGGCAAGCGCGCCGATGTCGCGGCGCACGGCATCGCGCAGTTTTACGCGCAGTTGCGCGCTCCACGGCACTTCATCCCGCGTGACCACATAGGCGTAGATGCCTTCGCCCTTGAGGGCGTGGGGCATGGGCACCACGGCGGCTTCGCCAACTTCGGGGCAGGCCGCCAGCACGGCTTCAATTTCTGCCGTGGAGAGCCGATGCCCCGACACGTTGATGGAGTCGTCCACGCGTCCCAGAATCCAGAAGTAGCCGTCCTGATCAACTTCTGCCGCATCGCCTGACGAATAACAGCCGAAGCGTGAGAAGTAGGACTGGTACTTTTCTTCATCATTATATACGCCCTGCATCATGCCGGGCCAGGGGCGTCGGATGACCAGATGCCCGGCCTTGCTGCCCGCTTCGGCTTCGTCGCCGTCACGCGAGGCCGTGCCAATAACGGCAGCGTCAATGCCGGGCAGGGGCTTGGAGGCCGAACCCGGTTTGAGCTTGGTGGCATAGGGCATGGGGGCAATCATGGCGCCGCCGGTTTCGGTCTGCCACCATGTGTCCACGATGGGCAGCTCGCCGCCGCCGATGTTCTTGTGGTACCAATGCCACGCCTCGGGGTTGATGGGTTCGCCCACGCTGCCAAGAATGCGCAGGCTGCGGAGGTCATAGCGTTCTGTCCAGGCCTCGTTCATACGCATGAGCGAGCGGATGACCGTGGGCGCGGTATAGAAGATGTTGACCCGGAAGTTCTCCACAATGCGCCAGTAGCGGTCAGGGTATGGCCATGTGGGCACGCCTTCAAACATGAGCGTGGTGGCCCCAAGCGAAAGCGGGCCGTACACGCCATAGGTGTGACCTGTGATCCAGCCTGCATCCGCCGTGCACCAGTACACATCGTCGTCGCGCATGTCGAAGCACCACTGCGTGGAGTGCGCCGCGTATGTGAGGTAGCCGCCAGTGGAATGCATGACGCCCGTGGGCTTGCCCGTACTGCCGCTTGTGTGCAGCAGAAAGAGCGTATCGTTGGCATCCATGGGCTCGCAGGGAAAGTCCGGGTTAAGGGTAAAGTCATCGATCAGGTCATGCCACCACACATCGCGGTTGCGCTGCATGTTCACGCCGTCAATGCCGGCATGCTTGACCACAACCACGTGCGCCACCGAGGGGCACTTTTCAAGGATGGGGTCAAGATTGGCCTTGAGGGGCTTGAACTTGCCGCCGCGCACCGCTGCGTCCGCCGTGATGACAACGCGCGCCTTGCAACCCTGAATACGGCTGCGCACGCCGCCCTCCGCATAGCCGGAAAAGATGGCCGTGTGGATGGCGCCAATGCGGGCGCAGGCCAGCATGGCGATAAAAAGTTCCGGGATCATGGGCATGTACAAAGCCACATGATCGCCCTTGCGGATGCGCAGCGAACTCAAAGCATGCGCAACGCGGCACACCTCGGTATAGAGCATCTGGTAGGTGTAGCAGCGAACGTCTGTTTCCTTCTCGCCCTGCCAGATAAGCGCGGCCTTGTTGCGCCGCCCAGAGATGAGATGCCTGTCGATACAGTTAAAGGAGGCATTAAGTTTGCCGCCTGTAAACCATCTGTATTTATGGTTTACCTCATCTGCTTCCAGCACTTTGTCCCAGCGTTTGAACCAATGGATCAACTGCGATGCTCGCGCACCCCAAAAGTCGTTGGGGTCTTCCAGTGCGCGGCTGCAGAGAGCGTCATATTCTTCTGGCCCACATACCCATGCAGAAGTTTTGCCGTGCTCAGGTGGAAGATAGCTGCGGTTCTCATTTAACAGCGTTGTGATCCTTTCCTGGGACATGATTAAATCCTCCCTCCTGTGTGTTGCATAGAATTTCTAGAGGTGAAATAATTCCATGGTACAGCACTAAAAATATTTTAGAGAGGCGTCAAGAGCCCGGAATTGATTGATCTTTCAGTCATGCCTGTACATAGTTTCACAAAGTGGCATAAATGGCAACCTAGGATACCAGTCCATGCGGATTGGAACGCCATACCAATTGAAGAAATAATTCACAATTAGCGGCAAACTTTTTTTCATTTTTTTTTGATTCTTTCAGTACCATCTTGGAAAGGGCAAAAAAAGCGCTCCTGCCTGCCAAAACGGCTTGGCTGAGGCACAGAAACCATCGCTAGGCGTTTGCGGTAATCCGGCGCGCAGTGGAAAAAAAGGGACATGGCCACGACGAGGGCAGCGGGGCAGCAGAGAATCTCTTGGCAGGGCAGGACAGGGATAGCAGAAGCATGGGCGCATATTTCCATGCTTTCGTGGCGCAAGGACGACTGATTGTGGGCCGTTGGGGAAGGGAAAGCAGTCATGACACAGCCCGGAGGGCAGCTGTGTCATGGCGAAAAGGGAGTATCTGTCAGGCGCAGGGCAGCATGAGGCCCCTGTCCAGCATGACCTGGGCAAGCTGGGTGACGGGCAGGCCCACGACGGTGCTCCATGAGCCGTCAACGCGCTCAACCAGCACGGCTCCCTGCCCCTGGATGGCATATGCGCCCGCTTTGTCGTGCGGCTCGCCAGTGTCCAGATAGGCTTGCAGCACAGGCTGAGGCCAGTGGTGGAAGATAACACGGCTGGTGTCGCTGAATGACAGCATGCGGTACGAATCGATACAGCATTCGTCTACATTGGGGCCAGTATTGGTGCCAGCAGATGCGGCGGCTGCTTGCACAGAGCCAATGGCTGCATCGGCAGGCAGGAGCAGGCACACGGCGCTGATAACTTCATGCCCGCGACCGTTGAGGCGCTCCAGCATGCGCAAGGCGTGAGCCGGGTTTTCCGGCTTGCCAAGAATATCGCCGTCCACGGCCACAACGGTATCTGCGGCCAGAATCACGGGCTGCAATTCATGGTTGGCTGCGCCTTGCTGGCGAACTGCATGGCCTGATGCCAGCGCCTTGGCAGCGGCCGCGCGGCGGGTATACGCCTCCGGGGATTCCCCCTGTTCCGGGCGTGGTTCATCAGCATTGGTGAGGGCCAGACGGAAGGGGACCCCCCATTCGTTCAAAAACTGCCGTCTGCGGGGCGAGGCCGAAGCCAGCAGCAATTCAAGGCCTGAGGCCATGCGGAACAGCGGGCGCAGCTGCGCGGACGTATCGGCAGGGGCCGGGCACGGGGCAAGATTGTAGGACATGGTAAAACCTGATTAGCGCGGTGCGAGGGCGTGGCGCAAGATTTCGCCGCCCTGCATGTCCAGCACGCAAAAGACGCCGTTTTCTATAAGGCCGTAGGTGCGGGGCGAGCCGCTCTTGGGCAGGGAAAGGGAGCCGGGGTTCCAGAAGTGCAGGCCATCAATGGTTTCGCCGCGCGGCACATGGGTATGCCCGCGCAAGAGCACCGTTCCGGCCTTGATGCCGGGGCACGGCGGGCGCTCTGGAAGGTGGTGCCCGTGGCTGGCAAAAATGCTCAGCCCGTCTGCTTCAATCCAGGTGGATTCTGTGACTGCAAAGGGCAAAAGGCACAGATCAACCTCGGCATCGCAGTTGCCGCGCACTGCCATCACCGGGCAGGGCAAGGCCGAAAGATCGGGCATGGTTTGCAGTACAGAGCGGGTGTCGTAGCCCTGCGGCAGGGGGTTGCGCGGGCCGTGGTAAACCAGATCGCCGAGCAGCACCAGTGCGTCAGGGGTAAGCTCACGCGCTTTTTCCAGCAAAAAAAGCAGACTTTCAACAGACCCGTGCAGGTCGGAGGCAACAAGCAGACGCATCAGGCGCATTCCTTGGCAGCAGGGTGTTCCCTGTTCCAGTCTTCAAGGGGAATCGCTTCTTCCACAAGCATGATGGGAATATTGTCGCGCACTGGATAGACCACGCCGCAGGCCTTGCAGGCAAAGGCGGCGACTGAACCGTTGTCTTCCAGCGCCACAAGGTTGCCCAGGCATTTGGGGCAAGCCAGAATTTGCAGTAACTCGCGGGTTTCCATAGGCATAAAGAATCCTTCTGTTAATCGTGAGGGGGTAGTCTATCTCCAAGCGTCTTCCAGTTCAAGGCTTGCCCCATATTGTCATTTTGCGGTATAATAATTATCCCATGAAAGATAGTATGAAGTTTATCGATCTGCACACGCATTCCACCGCTTCTGACGGTACGGACACACCGGCCCAGCTTGTGGGCAAGGCCCATGCCGCAGGCCTTGCCGCAGTGGCAATTACTGACCACGATACCCTGTCTGGCCTTGATGAGGGGCAGCGGACCGGGCGCGAGCTTGGTATTGAGGTTGTGCGCGGCTGCGAAATTTCGACAGGCACGGAACTGGGCGAACTGCACATTCTTGGCTTGTGGCTACCGGAAAATCCCCAGCCTTTGCTGGAAAAACTGCGCTGGCTGCGCGAAATGCGGGCAGAGCGCAATGTAGGCATAGTAAAAAAGTTGCAGGATCTCGGCTACGACATCAGCATGGAAGAAGTGCTGGCGGCGGCCAGGGGCGAAAGCGTGGGGCGACCGCACATCGCGGCTGTGATGCTTCGCAAGGGATTCGCCAAGGATCCCCGGCAGGTTTTCAAGGAATTTCTGGGCAGCCGGGGCAAGGCATATTTACCCAAAACCGTGCTGGAGCCTGATGAAAGCGTCCGGTTGCTGGCCTCCATGGGGGCGACGGTATGCCTGGCGCATCCGCTGCTCTGGAAGGCCCCCGCCGGGTGGCTGGATTCCATGGTGGCCCGCCTCAAGGAATACGGGCTCAGCGCCATTGAGGCCTACCACAGCGAGCATTCCGAGGCCGATATACGCACCTGCCTGGCCCTGGCCAAGCGTTTTGACCTTGGCGTTTCCGGCGGATCGGACTATCACGGATCAAACAAGCCCACTATCCGTCTGGGACAGGGCTACGGGGGCTTGCGCGTCAGCTCGGCTGTGCTTGAAGGCTTGAAAGAACGCCGCGACGCTGCCGGCCTCCATATCTGATCAGCCCCCCAACCGCCCGTTTGCGGCGGCCAAGTCAAACCTCTTGCGCAATCGGGTCACCCGATGTACAGCGGTTTTCCACACTTATCTGGAAGGCATTGCATGCGTATTCTTCATAAACAGCAACATCTTCCCCCTCTTGAGGGGCCACGGCTTGAGCCGCATCCTTTTCGTGGCGCAGGGGTTCCCCCTGACGAACGCGATGGCGCGCCGCTTGTTCCCGTTGCCCGACCCGAGCGCGGGTCAGCCGCGCAGGGCACTGCCGCCCCCCACAGAGAAGCCCCTTCGGGCAAGGACGTAGGCACAGAAGCCTTTGAATTGCGCCAGCTTGGCGAAGAAGATTTTGAGGAGTTTGAGGCCCTGCTGCGCTACGCTTTTCAGGTCAGCACATCTGAAATGGCCCGCATCGGCTGGTCTGACATGGAGATGAAGCAGTCCAAGATGCCCATATTTGAGGCATCGCACGTCATGGGCTGGTTCTACAAGGGGCACCTTGCCTCGCAGATCGTCATCTACCCGATGGAAGTGAATATCCAGGGCGAAATCTGCAAAATGGGCGGCATCACCGGCGTGGCAACGTATCCCGAATACACGGGGCGGGGGCTGATCCATTCGCTCATCGGCAAAAGCCTTGAATACATGCGCTCGCAGCAGCAGATAGTTTCCTATCTCTGCCCCTATTCCATCCCCCTGTACCGCAAGCACGGTTGGGAAATTGTTTCGGACAAGATGACCTTTGCCATCAAGGACACCCAGCTTCCCAAGCGCCACCCGGTGGACGGGCAGATCGAGCGCGTGGACATCGAGTGCGAAGACCTGCACCGCGTTTACAAGTATTTTGCCCTTCAGGAACACGGCGCGCTTATTCGCGGCAAGCTGGAGTGGGAGGAATACTGGCGCTGGGATTCGGACGACGTCATGGCGGCGGTGTACTACAGCGCCGACGGCAAGCCCCTGGGCTATGTTATCTACTACATTGAGAACGAAGTTTTCAGCATCAAGGAAATGGTCTACCTGAACCAGGAGGCCAAATACGGCATCTGGAACTACATCAGCGCCCATTTTTCCATGATCACCAAGGTGGAAGGCGCCAACTACACTGGCGAACCCATTGCCTTCCAGTTTGAAGACAGCGAAATTGACGAGAGCATTCAGCCCTACGCCATGGCCCGCATTGTGGATGTACAGCGCTTTATCGAACAGTATTCCTTCCAGTTTGAAGACCCCAAATTGACGCTTGAACTGGAAGTGAGCGATGTCATGGCCCCGTGGAACAACGGGATATTCCATGTAAGCTGGCGTGATGGGCGCACGTTTTGCGAAAAGGTAAGCACCTGGAGCACAGGGCATCGCCTTTCGCTGGATATCAAAACGCTCACGACCATGCTCATGGGCTACAAGCGCCCCACCTATCTGTACAATAATGACCGCATCGACATGGACTATCATCTGCTGAAAACGCTGGAGACGCTGATCCCGCCGGACAAGCCGTATTTTTCGGATTATTTCTGATTTTCGGGATCAGGCTTCGCGGGTTGACACATCTGTGGGCAGATGGCAGTTGTACGCCGTTCCGTGGATGCATTGTTCTGTTCTTTTGGGTTTCCGCAGGCCGTGCCTTTTTATCCGAGCCCACGCAAAGGAGTATTGGATATGGCATGGTTTGCATTGAGTTTGGCAGTGGTTACCGAGATTTTGTGGGCGCTCAGCCTCAAGTGGGCTTCTTCGTTGGGCAACTGGCAGGCTGCGGCAGTGCCCATTGCGCTGAGCTTTGTGAATATGGGCCTGCTGGCGCTGGCCATGCGCGGGCTCCCGGCGGGTATGACCTATGCCCTCTGGACAGGTGCTGGCACGGTGGGCGTGGTCCTGGGCGGGGCGCTTTTTTTCGGCGACAAGGTTTCGCTGCCCCAGCTGTTTTTCATTGCCCTGATTATCATTGGCAGCGTCGGGACAAAGTTTTTTTCATCCCAGGCATAGGACGTCTTGTCTGCCGCGCCGCGTGATCGGCGCGCGCGAGTATAGTTGCAGCATACGCACAGAGCATGGAACATAAAAAGGCGGGGTTGTCCCCGCCTTTTGTATTTCTAGGTATCGCGCTTGTGGCGCAATATAAATAGTTATTTATCCTGCCCGCAGCACTTTTTGTACTTTTTGCCGCTGCCGCAGGGGCAAAGGTCGTTGCGGCCAATACGCGGCGCGGCTTTGGCGGGCTTCTTGGGGTCTTCCGAAATGCTGCCGCCGCTGGAGTAAGAAAGCTGCGAGCTGCTTTCCTTATGACGGTATTCCCGCGACACGGGAGAATGCTGCGGCTCTTCGATCGGCGCTTCCACCTCCTGCTGTTCCGGCTCGGCGGCGATAGGCTCAATCTGCACCCGGATACGCGTAAGGGCGCGGAACACGCTCTCTCGAATCTGGAACAGCATGGCCTGGAACATTTCAAAGCCTTCGCGCTTGTACTCCAGCTTGGGATCGCGCTGACCGTAGCCGCGCAGACCTATGCCGTCGCGCAGGGCGTCCATGTTGCGCAAATGTTCTTTCCAGCAGCGGTCAAGCTCTTCCAGCAGGAAGTAACGAAGGATGTCGGCATAGGTGGGGCCGGTTTCTGCCTTGAGCTTGTCAAGAATGCCCTGTGCCATAACCTCGGTTTCTTCGCGCTCGGGCAGGCGCGCGCCTTCTTCAAGCACCCTGTCAAGGTTGAAAACCTCGCGCAGACGCGCCAGAGCTGCGGCGCGGGCTTCGTCCTGGCTGTCCACAGGCAGGGATGCCAGCGGGCTGTATACGTCGTCCAGCACATCGCTCATGAATTCCTGCAAAACAGGCTCAAGGTCTTCTTCAACCATGAGCTCGCGGCGCAGGGTGTAGATAACTTCGCGCTGCTGGTTCATGACGTTGTCATAATCGAGCAGTGTTTTGCGTATTTCAAAGTGGTGGGCTTCCACACGCTTTTGAGCGCCTTCCACAGCGCGGGTAACCATGGCGTTCTCAATGGCTTCGCCATCGCGCAGTCCCAGTTTTTCCATGAGGCCCTTGATGCGGTCGGAGCCAAAGAGACGCATGAGGTCGTCTTCCAGCGAAAGGTAGAAGCGCGAAGAGCCGGGGTCGCCCTGACGGCCCGAGCGGCCACGCAGCTGGTTGTCGATGCGGCGGCTTTCGTGGCGTTCTGTGCCGAGAATGTGCAGGCCGCCCAGATCCACAACGCCTTCGCCCAGCATGATGTCCGTGCCGCGGCCAGCCATATTGGTGGCAATGGTGACGCGGCCTTTCTGGCCTGCCAGCGCCACGATTTCGGCTTCTTTTTCATGCTGCTTGGCATTGAGCACGCTGTGCGGGATACCGAGCTTGCTCAGTCGATGCGAAAGCATTTCGGACGTTTCAATGGAAATTGTGCCCACAAGCACTGGCTGCTCTTTTTTGTGCAATTCGGCAATGGCTTCAACAATGGCGTCAAACTTTTCCTGCCGCGACCGGTAGATAAGGTCAGGATAATCCTTGCGAACCATGGGCCTGTTGGGCGGAATGGAGATAACCTCGAGGCTGTAGATCTGATGGAATTCCACAGCTTCGGTATCCGCAGTACCCGTCATGCCCGAAAGTTTGTCGTACAGGCGGAAGTAGTTCTGGAAGGTGATGGAGGCAAGCGTCTGGTTTTCAGCGGCAATGGTGACGTGTTCCTTGGCTTCCAGAGCCTGATGCAGGCCATCCGAATAGCGGCGGCCAGCCATAAGGCGGCCAGTGAATTCGTCAACAATAATAACCTGATCTTCTTGAACAATATAATCCACATCGCGCTTGAAAATCTGATGCGCCTTGAGCGACTGCATCACATGGTGCTGGGCCGTAATGTTTGCGGGATCAAAAAGGTTGTCCAGCTTGAGCAGCTCTTCGCACCGGGCTACGCCTTCATCGGTGAGCATGGCGGTGCGGGCCTTTTCGTCAACCGTGTAGTGCTCAGGGGTGAGCTGACGGACAATGTCGTCCACAGTGCGGTACATGCCCACCGATTCATCAGATGCGCCGGAAATGATGAGCGGCGTTCTGGCTTCGTCGATGAGGATGGAGTCCACTTCGTCCACAATGGCAAAATTGTGCCCGCGTTGCACCAGCTGGTTGGCGTAGAACTTCATGTTGTCGCGCAGATAGTCAAAGCCGAATTCATTATTGGTGCCATAGGTGATATCCTTGGCGTATTCGGCTTTGCGCTCTTCGTCATCAAGGCCATGCACAATAACGCCCGTGCTCAGGCCGAGGAATTCATACAACTGGCCCATCCAGGCCGAGTCGCGCTTGGCGAGGTAGTCGTTGACCGTGACCACATGCACGCCCTTGCCTGACAGGGCGTTGAGCACCACGGGCAGGGTAGCTACAAGGGTTTTGCCTTCACCGGTCTTCATTTCGGCAATCTTGCCCTTGTGCAGCACCATGCCGCCGATGAGCTGCACGTCATAGTGACGCATACCCAGTCTGCGGCTTGAGGCCTCGCGCACCAGAGCAAAAACTTCGGGCAGCAGAGCTTCCAGAGTTCTGGTGCCGTCCTGCACTTCCTGACGGTATTGCGCTATGCGTACAGGAAAATCGGCATCGGCCAGTTGCTGCATTTCAGGCTCGAACGCATTGATGCGCTGCACCATGGGGCGGAGCTTGCGCAAGTAGCGGTCGTTGGTGCTGCCGAAGATTTTTTTGAAAAGAAAACCAAACATGAAGTCTCCTTACTAGAGCATTTTCACTTTGAAATGCTCGCTTACCGACTAAGTATATCTACTGTCTCGTCCGTAATGGGAAAGCAACCGTGGCGAGGATTTTTCAGTATCCGCGCTGTGCAGACAAACATTTTCGGTCTGATCTGTCTAGCACAATGGGCAGTCGCTTGCGCAGCGCAAACACCAATGTTGGGTGCGCTGCGGAATGTGCTGAATGCGCAGTGTCTTACCCAAAGGGGACAATACACGGCATCCCTTAAAAATAAGACATAACATTGAGGTTGGCAATGTGACGCTCCAAAAATATTATTGGTCAAAGAACAGGTGGGGAGGTGCAAGTGCGCCTATACCCGTGCCAGCAGACAACCTCGCAGAATCACTTTTTTGCACGCTCCAAGCCTTGAAGGGCAAGTTGCATGCCGGGCTTGAGGGCAAGGGCCAACTGAAAAAACTGTACCGACCTGTCACGGTCGCCTGACTGAAGAAAGACCGCTCCAAAGTTACAGGCGATGGAAGCGCTGCTCTTGACCATTTCCGGGTCCAGATCCAGAGCTCTTACCAGATTTGCCTTGGCCTGGATAAAATCCGCGCCTTCGGCAAAGGCCATGCCTACATTATAATAGAGCGTTGGATCGTCAGGGGCGATTTTGATGGCGCGCTTGTATTCAGTGATGGCGTCCTGCCAGCGGCCCTGCCTGCGCAGGCTGATGCCAAGCTGGTTGAACAGGGCCAAATCTTCCCGGCCAAGGCGCTTGCCCTTGGCTTCAAGACTGTTGCGCAGAAATTTTTCTGCCTTTTCCGGGTCGCGCTCGCCATAAATGCCGGCAATACGGCTTGAAAGCGCGCTGAGGCCATCGGCAGCTTCCCGGTTCATCTGCACCACAGCTTTTTCAAAAAAGGCCTCGGCCTTTTCCACATCGCCGTTTGCCAGGTGGGCCTCGCCAAGGCTCACTTTGCGGTTCACGTTGAGGGGCGAGATCGAATCCAGTTTTTCGAGGTAACGCACCTGCTGGGGCACATCCCCTATTTCCGCGTACATTTCTGCAAGGCGCTGAAGCGGAGCGAGGTAGAGATCGGCAGATTTTGCGGCGGATTCGTAGGCAATCCGGGCTTTGTCGTATTGCTGGGTGGCGCGGAAAATATCGCCCATAAGCAGAAACGCCGCAGCGCTGCCCGGCTTGAGTTGCAAAACCTTCTGGCAGGCTGTCAGTGCCATGTCGTATTTTTTTTGCGCCAACAGTTTCTTCGCCACGTCAATGACCTGCCCCAGCTTGCTTTGCGGCCTGAGGGTAAAAGCCATTTTTTCAATAAGCGTATTGGCAGAAACAGGCTTGGCAATAAAGTTGTCCGCCCCGACTTCGTGAAGCAGCATGAGGCGGTCGCGCTGCACATCGCCCGTAAGCACAATAATCTTAAGCGCGGTAAAGGCCTGCTTGATCTGGCCAACTAGGAAGCTCAGATCTTGTCCGCCTATACTGCGCTCCATGAAGATAAGAGGGGCAGGGTGCCGGGCCAGAATGTCTCGCAGCTCGCGAAGCATCATGCGGGGGTCCGCAATGGCGGTAAAAATGCTCTGAGCCGTAAGGCCCATCTCTTTGGCAAGGGTAAGGCGCAACTGCGTACAAAAGGCTTGGTCATCGCTCACTGCCAGGATATGCCCATTCTCTTTAGTAATGTAATTAATGACAGTGTCTTGGTATGAATTGAGTTTTGCCCTGTTGGAGGCTTCAATCATGGACATGGGATCTCCTGAAAATATTGACAGCTAAGATGACAAGTTAGCGCAAAATAGTGAAGACTGTGCGACAAAAGGGAGTCATCTTGGCAAATTGCCGGAAGGGTGCGCTCTTTTAATTTTTTGCAGGGGTAAGCGTCAAGGAGTAAGATTGGCGCGGCAAAAAACCTGGATGACGTGATAAAAATAATGCAAAAATGGCTTGACGTTCAAGGGGAACTTGGATAGAAAAAATCTCCGCGCGATAAGAAGCGATTTTTATCGGCGTCCCTGGACGGCAGGGAAGGGTGGGTTGAGCCCATTCTGATGCACCCCAAAGCGACCACAGTATCTGGTTGCAGAGGGTTTTGACATGTGCAGGCGTTACCGAATGCCGGACAATGTCGAGCCGTTCCAGCCCAAAGACGGATCCCACCGCAGCCCCCAGGCCGCGCGTGACCCGGGGCTGTAAGGTAGGGGGATAGCCCCCATTTGGTGACCCTGCGGGACCGCTTAGCTGCTCTTTCTATGAGCGGCTTAGCCTGGGCGACGCTGGGGAGCATCACGCGGATGATGCAGGCGCGTTCAGGCGTCCAATCTTCCGAATTCTTCCTGAAATTTCAGGCGTGATGCGCGCATTAGCGCAACCCCTTACGTTGCTCCGTTTTCCGTTCCTTGCCAGGGTGAGGTCGGCCCTTCGGGCCATGCTTCATGGCCCGCGTATGCTGTGAAGGAGCCCGCGCTCGTAGCCCAAAAGGCCGCGCGGGATGTTTTTGCAAACGGAGTAGGCACAATGACGACAGTTAGCAGCGATCGCATTCGGATCAAGCTCAAAGCCTACGATTACCGCATTCTGGATAAAGCCGTTGCGGAAATCGTGGATACGGCGCGCAATACCGGTGCCGGTGTGGCGGGACCAATTCCCCTGCCCACCAACATTCACAAGTACACCGTGCAGCGTTCCGTGCATGTGGACAAAAAGTCCCGTGAGCAGTTTGAAATGCGCATTCACAAGCGGCTCATGGATATCCTGGAACCCACGCAGCAGACCGTCGACGCGCTGGGCAAGCTTTCGTTGCCCGCCGGTGTGGACGTGGAAATCAAGCTCTAGCGAGAGGCAGTCATGGCTGAGAAAATGGGAATTTTGGGTCGCAAACTTGGTATGACCCGCATATTTGACGGCGCTGGCGCTGCCGTGCCCGTCACGGTGATTGAGGCCGGTCCGTGCCCCGTCACCCAGGTCAAAACTGCGGAGACGGACGGCTACAACGCCGTTCAGATCGCGCTGACCCCCGCTAAGGAAAAGCACAGCACCAAGGCTATGCAGGGACACTTTGCCAAGGCTGGCAAGGGTCTTTTCCGCCATCTGCGCGAAATCCGCCTTGCGGGTGCGCCGGAGCAGGAGCTGGGTCAGGAACTGACCGTTGAAATTTTCGCCGCAGGCGATACGGTCAAGGTGACCGGCACAAGCATGGGTAAAGGCTACCAGGGGCGTATGCGCCGCTGGAATTTTGCCGGTTCCAAAGATACCCACGGCTGCGAAAAGGTGCACCGCAACAATGGTTCCATTGGTAACAACACCTTTCCTGGCCACGTTTTTAAGGGTCGGAAAATGGCGGGCCATTGGGGCAATGAAACCGTTACGGAAATGGGCCTGACCATCGTTGATGTGCGTCCTGAGGACAACGTCATTCTGGTCAAAGGTTCCGTGCCCGGCCCCAAGAACGGGCTGGTGCTGATCCGCAAGCAGTAGAGGAAGCAGCAATGGCTACCGTGAAAGTATATGACCAGAACAAGCAGGAAAGCGGCGAAATTACGCTGGCTTCCGACGTGTTCGAAATCGAGGTGAGGCCCGAAATCCTCAATCTCGTGGCGCGCGCCCAGATGGCGGCCAAACGCGCCGGCACGCATATGGTAAAGACCCGTGCGCTGGTTTCCGGCGGCGGTGCTAAGCCCTGGAAGCAGAAGGGTACGGGCCGCGCCCGTTCCGGCTCCAACCGTTCGCCCATTTGGCGCGGTGGCGCCATCATCTTCGGACCCAGCCCCCGCGATTACAGCTTCAAGGTTAACAGCAAGGTGCGCGCCCTGGCCATGAAGATGGCCCTGTCGAGCCGCCTGGCTGCCGCGACCCTGATGGTGGTCAAGGGTATTGAACTGCCCGAAGCCAAGACCAAGCATTTCGCCAAGGTTGCCGACACGCTGGGCCTTTCCAAGGCTCTCATCGTGGCTCCCGCCGAAGACAGCGCGCTGACCCGTTCCGCTCGCAACATTCCGGGCCTCACCATGACCACTGTCGATCGCCTGAGCGTGCTTGAAATCCTCAAGCACAAGCAGCTCGTTCTGCTTGAAGGCGCCATCGAACCTGTTCAGGCGCGTTTCGCAAAGAAGGGGGCGTAAGATGGAAACCACTTCTGTTCTGCTCAAGCCCCTGCTGACCGAAAAGACGACCTTGATCAAGGACGAAGCCCAGCAGGTGGCCTTTATGGTCCACACCCTGGCCAACAAGCTTGAAATCAAGCAGGCCGTGGAAAAGGCTTTTGATGTTAAAGTGGAAGCCGTCAACGTAGTGCGCCGCGCCCCCATGAACAGGGAGCGCCAGGGTCGCGTTGTTGGCCGTAAGCCCGGCTGGAAGAAAGCGTATGTTACGCTGCGCCAGGGCGATAAAATTGAGTTCTTCGAGGGAGTGTAATCATGGCTGTCCGCAAGCTGAAACCGACCTCCGCGGGGCGTCGCTTCCAGACGGTTTCCGACTTTGAGGAAATCACCCGGACGCGCCCTGAGAAGTCGCTCACTGAAGGCCTCACCAAAAAGGCCGGTCGCAACAATCTGGGTCGAGTCACCAGCCGCCGTCGCGGTGGTGGTGTCAAGCGTCTGTACCGCATCATCGATTTCAAGCGCGACAAGACCGGCGTTGAAGCCACTGTTGCGCATATTGAATACGATCCCAACCGTACCGCCCGTATCGCGCTGCTGCACTATTCGGACGGCGAAAAGCGCTACATCCTCGCTCCGGTTGGCTTGAAGCAGGGTGACAAGATCATGTCCGGCATCAACGAACGCAATGGCGTCGTGGCCGACATCAAACCTGGCAATGCTTTGCAGATGGCCCGCATCCCTGTGGGTACCGTTGTGCACAACATTGAGCTTTACCCCGGAAAGGGCGGTCAGATGTGCCGCGCCGCCGGTACCTACGCCCAGCTGGTCGCCAAAGAAGGCAACTACGCCCTGCTGCGTTTGCCCTCGGGCGAAGTGCGCAAGGTGCTTGCTACCTGCGTGGCTACCGTGGGTCAGGTGGGCAACGTGCATCACGAAACCATCTCTCTGGGCAAAGCTGGCCGCAACCGCTGGCTGGGTCGTCGTCCCAAGGTTCGCGGCGTTGCCATGAACCCCATCGACCACCCCCTGGGCGGTGGCGAAGGCAGAAGCTCTGGTGGCCGTCATCCTGTGTCGCCTTGGGGTATGCCTGCCAAGGGTTACAAGACCCGCGACAAGAAGAAGGCCTCTTCCCGGCTGATCATCAAACGCCGCGGCCAGAAGTAGGAGTAGCTCATGCCGAGATCGTTGAAAAAAGGGCCGTTTGTTGACGGCCATCTGATGAAAAAGGTCGACAGCACCGTGGCCAACAGCGACCGCCGTGTAGTCAAGACCTGGTCGCGCCGCTCGACCATCCTGCCCGAAATGGTGGGACTGACCTTTGCGGTGCACAATGGCAAGAAGTTCGTGCCGGTGTTCGTTACCGAAAACATGGTTGGTCACAAGCTGGGTGAATTCTCGCCCACTCGTACCTTCCATGGGCATGCCGCCGACAAAAAGGCCAAGGCCGGCAAGAAGTAGGGTAGGCATATGGAATCTAAAGCTATTGCAAAATTCCAGCGCGTTTCGCCGCGCAAGACCCGTCTTGTGGCCAAGAACGTGCAGGGTCTTGGAGTGGAGGAGGCTATGAACCTTCTGCGCTTCACGCCCAACAAGCCCGCTGGCGTGCTTTTCGGCGTGCTCAAGAGCGCGTTGGCCAATGCCTCGCAGCTGGGCGGCGTTGATGTGGATGCCATGGTGGTGAAGGAAATCGTGGTGAACGAAGGCCCCACCTGGAAGCGCTTTATGCCCCGGGCCCAAGGCCGGGCGACCAAGATTCACAAGCGCACCAGCCACATCACCGTTATACTCGCAGAAGGGCAGGAATAGGCTATGGGTCAGAAAGTACATCCGTTCGGGTTCCGGCTTGGGTACAACAAGAATTGGCAGTCCCGCTGGTTCAGCAAGAAGGAATACCCTGCCTTTGTCTATGAAGACAGCAAAATCCGCGCGTTCGTGAAGAAGCTCCTGTTTCATGCCGGGGTTTCCAAGATCGAGATCGAACGTGCCGGCGGCAAGGTACGGCTTATCCTTTCCACCGCTCGCCCCGGTATTGTTATCGGCCGCAAGGGTGTGGAAATCGAAAAGCTTCGCAACGATCTTCGTCAGAAGTTCGGCCGCGAGTTCTCTCTTGAAGTGAACGAAATCCGTCGCCCCGAAGTGGACGCCCAGCTGGTGGCCGAGAACATCGCCCAGCAGCTCGAGCGCCGCGTGGCCTTCCGGCGCGCCATGAAGCGTACCGTGTCCATGGCCCGCAAGTTTGGCGGCGAAGGCATCAAGGTAACCTGCGCCGGACGTCTGGCCGGTGCAGAAATCGCCCGTACCGAATGGTACCGCGATGGCCGAGTGCCCTTGCAGACCCTGCGTGCCGACATTGACTACGGTTTTGCCGAAGCGCACACCACCTACGGCATCATTGGTGTCAAGGTGTGGATCTATAAGGGTGAAATCCTTGACAAAGAGGTTGATCAGTAATGCTTGCGCCCAAAAGAGTTAAATTCCGCAAGTGGCAGAAAGGCCGCCTGCGTGGCCTGGCCACCCGCGGCGCCACCATTGCGTTTGGTGATATCGGCCTTAAAACCGTGCAGCATGGCCAGCTTTCCAGCCAGCAGATTGAAGCTGCTCGTATCGCCATGATGCGTCACATCAAGCGTGGCGGCAAAGTGTGGATCCGTGTGTTCCCCGACCGCCCCGTAACGGCCAAGCCTCTGGAAACCCGTCAGGGTTCCGGTAAGGGCGCACCCGTGGGTTGGTGCGCTCCGGTCAAGCCCGGCCGCGTGCTGTATGAAATCAAGGGCGTGAGCCTTGACCTCGCGCGTGAGGCGCTGACCCGCGCCGCTCACAAGCTGCCCGTTAAGACCATCATTGTGGTGAGGGAGGGCATCTAAATGGCTGCCAAGAAAAAGACCGAAACCGCCGCCCGGCCCGCCGCGCAGGATCTTCGCTCCATGAGCGTGGAACAGCTGCGCACGGCTCTTACCGAGCAGCGCCAGGAACTGATGAACGCCCGCTTCAAGCATGCCGCTGCGCAGCTTGAAAAGACTTCCGAACTGAAAGTCATGCGCAAGCAGGTGGCGCGCATCGAGACCGTATTGAACGAAAAGGAACAGAGGGCCTGAACATGCAAGCTCTGGAAGATCGCAAGGGCAGAATGCTGACCGGCATTGTGGTGAGCGACAAGAACGACAAAACCATTGTCGTGCGCGTCGAGACCCTGGTCAAGCATCCTCTGCTTAAGAAGTATGTGAGGCGCCGCAAGAAGTTCACGGCTCATGATCCCATGAACGAATGCGGTATGGGCGACAAGGTTAAAATTGTGGAGTTCCGTCCGCTTTCGCGCAACAAGCGCTGGCATCTGGTCTCCATCATTGAAAAAGCCGTGTAGGGTAGTGCCATGATCCAGGTAGAATCGACGCTTCAGGTGGCCGATAATTCCGGCGCCAAAAAGGTTGCCTGCATCAAGGTGCTGGGCGGTTCACACCGCCGCTACGCCTCGGTGGGCGACATTATCGTGGTTTCCGTTAAGGAAGCAATGCCCCACAGCAAGGTTAAGAAGGGCGATGTTATGAAGGCTGTTATCGTGCGTACCGCTAAAGAAGTGCGTCGCATGGACGGCAGCTACATCAAGTTCGACGGCAACGCCGCTGTGCTGCTCTCCAACCAGGGTGAGCCGGTGGGTACGCGTATCTTTGGCCCCGTGGCCCGTGAGCTGCGCGCCCAGAACTTTATGAAAATTATTTCGCTGGCCCCGGAAGTGCTGTAGGAGACCGTCATGAAAATGTATCGCATCCGCAAGGACGACAAGGTGATGGTAATCGCCGGCAAGGACGCGGGCAAAATCGGCAAGGTGCTGAAGATCCTGCGCAAGAAGGATCGCGTGCTTGTGGAAAAGACCAACATGGTCAAGCGCCACATGCGCCCCAACCCCTATGCCCAGCAGCCTGGCGGTATCGTGGAAAAGGAAATGCCTATCCACGTGTCCAACCTTATGGTTGTCTGCTCTGCCTGCGGCAAGGCCACTCGAGTGGGTTACAAGACCATCGAGTCCGAGGGCAAGGAAAAGAAAGTGCGCTTCTGCAAAAAGTGCAACGAAGTAATGGAATAAGGTGATACGATGACACGCCTTGAAAAGATATATAGAGAGAAGGTGGTTCCGGTACTGCAGAAGGAGTTCAGTTACTCCTCTTCGATGCAACTGCCCGGTATCGAAAAGATCTCTCTGAACATCGGCCTTGGCGCCGCTAGCTCGAACAACAAGCTGATGGAAGAAGCCATGGCGGAACTTACCGCGATTGCTGGCCAGAAGGCTGTGGTTACCCGGGCTAAAAAGTCCATCGCCGCATTTAAGCTGCGCGAAGGCATGCCCATTGGTGTGCGCGTCACCCTGCGCAAGGAACGCATGTGGGACTTTCTGGACAAGCTCATGAACTTTGCCCTGCCCCGAGTGCGTGACTTCCGTGGTATCCCTGACCGCGGTTTCGATGGACGCGGCAATTTCACCCTGGGCATCAAAGAACACACCATCTTCCCTGAACTGGAAGCTGACCGTGTTGAAAACCCCAAGGGCATGAACATCACCATCGTCACCACGGCGGCCACGGACAAAGAAGGCAAGTTCCTTCTCGACCAGCTTGGCATGCCGTTCCGCAAGTAGGAGTTAAGCCATGTCCCGTACTTCTCTGGAAGTAAAGGCCAAGCGCAAGCCTAAGTTCAGCGCCCGCGCCTACAATCGCTGCCCGCTTTGCGGTCGCCCCAGGGCTTTCCTGCGCCAGTTCGGCATCTGCCGTATCTGCTTCCGCAACATGGCCCTTCGTGGTGAACTGCCCGGCGTGCGCAAGTCGAGCTGGTAAGATTTCCGGGCGTGCAAACGCCCGGGAGGCGCGCCTCGCGCGCCAGCGGGAAGTGGCGGCATAGTGCCGTCAACCCCGCCCCCAAACTCTCAGGAGCATTCGATGTTGACAGATCCCATTGCGGATATGCTCACCCGCATCCGCAACGCGCATTTGGCCCTGCACAAGGAAGTAAATGTGCCGAGCTCGAAGATGAAGGAATCTTTAGCCGCCATCCTCAAGCAGGAAGGTTACGTCGAAGACGTGGCCGTGGCCGAAAAAAACATTGTTATTACCCTTAAGTACCAGAAGGGAAAGCCCGTCATCAGCGGGCTGAAGCGTGTGAGCACGCCCGGTCGCCGGGTTTATGTTGGCGCGCATAACATCCCCAGGGTGCAGAACGGCCTCGGCATCTGCATTTTGTCCACGTCCAGCGGCGTGCTGGACGGCATGACCGCCCATGAGAAGAAGGTGGGCGGCGAACTTCTGTGCGAAATCTGGTAGGCGGTGCACCATGTCGAGAATAGGTAGACTGCCCGTTGCCGTTCCCAATGGCGTTGAAGTCAAGATCGGAACGGATGTTGTGGAAGTTAAAGGGCCCAAGGGCTCGCTGAGCACCCCTGTCTGCTCTCTGCTCACTTACGAGCAGGCCGATGGTCATGTGACCCTTGGCCGTATAGAAGATACCCGCCAGAGCCGTTCGCAGCACGGCCTGCGCCGCACCCTTCTTGCCAACTGCATTGAAGGCGTTACCAAGGGCTTCTCCAAGGGCCTGGAAGTTATCGGCGTCGGTTACCGCGTGGCGGTCAAGGGCAACATTATCGAGCTTTCTGTGGGCTATTCCCACCCTGTGCTCGTTGAACTGCCCGACGGCATCAAGGCCGTGGTTGAAGGTCAGGTTCTGACCCTCTCCGGCATCGACAAGGAACTTGTGGGCGAAATGGCCGCCAAGATTCGCCGCATTCGTAAGCCTGAACCCTACAAGGGCAAGGGCATCAAGTACGTTACCGAGACTATCCGCCGCAAGGTTGGTAAGTCCGGCGGCAAGAAGTAGGGGGGCGCGTCATGAAATACAGCAAGAACGAATCCCGGCAGCGCCGCAAGATCCGTATCCGCAAGAAAGTCAACGGCACCTTCGAGCGCCCGCGTCTGGTTGTGTTCAGGTCCAACCTGCACATCTACGCCCAGATCATCAACGATCTGGACGGCGTGACCCTGGCTGCCGCCTCTACCCTTACGCTTTCCAAGACCGAAGCCGGCATGCACTGCAACAAGAGCGGCGCCGAAATGGTGGGCAAGGAAATTGCCCGGATGGCCAAGGAGAAGAATATCAATCAGGTGGTATTCGATCGCAACGGGTACATTTATCACGGTCGCGTCAAGGCCGTAGCCGACGGCGCCCGCGAAGGCGGCTTGGAGTTCTAATATGCGTCAGGAAAATACTGAAACTCAGCAGAACGAGTTGGGCGAAATCGAAAAGATCGTTTCCCTCAACCGCGTGGCCAAGGTCGTCAAGGGCGGTCGCCGTTTCAGCTTCAGCGCCCTCGTTGTTGTGGGCGATGGCAAGGGCGGCGTGGGCTTCGGTCTGGGCAAGGCCCAGGAAGTGCCTGAAGCACTGCGCAAAGCCACTGAACGCGCTCGCAAGAACCGCGTCCAGGTTGCCCTTGTTGAAGGCACCCTTCCTTATGAAGTGCTCGGTCGTTTCGGCGCCGGTCGCGTCATGCTGAAGCCCGCCTCTGAAGGTACCGGCATCATTGCCGGCGGTGCCGTGCGCGCCGTCATGGAAGCCGTAGGCATCCGCGACGTCCTCGCTAAGGCTATTGGTACCAACAATCCGCACAACGTGCTTCGTGCCACCATGCAGGGCCTCGTTTCCCTGCGCAGCGCCGAAGATGTTTCGGCTCTGCGCGGCAAGAAGCTGGAAGCCCCGAGGAAGTAACCATGGCAGAAATCAAGGTAAAACTCGTGCGTTCGCGCATCGGCTCCACGCCTGCGCAGCGCAAGCTGCTGGACTCCCTTGGCCTCAAGCGCCGCGAGATGGTCAAGACGTTCAAGGATACCCCGGCTATCCGGGGCATTATCGCCAAAGTTCCGCATATGGTTGCCGTTGTTGAGTAACGGCCAAAGGATATACCATGCAACTGCACAATCTGTTTCCTTTTCCGGAAGAGCGTAAGACCCGCCGTCGCGTGGGCCGTGGCTCTGGCTCCGGTCTGGGCTGCACTGCGGGCAAGGGCCACAAAGGGCAGAACGCTCGCGCCGGTGGCGGTGTCCGCCCTGGTTTTGAAGGCGGCCAGATGCCCCTGCAACGCCGTTTGCCCAAGCACGGTTTTAAAAACGCCCCCTTTAAGGTCACCTACGACATCGTCAATCTTGATGCGCTCGTGTCGGCCTTTTCGGGCAAAACCACCATCACCCTTGACGACATGTACGCTCGCGGTATTGTCCGCATGGGCGCGCCCGTGAAAATTCTTTCGCGCGGCGAAGTCTCAGGCGCTCTGTCGGTGGAGGCTCACAAGTTCAGCCAGGCTGCTGCGGAAAAGATCCGCCAGGCTGGCGGCAACGTCACTGAGCTGGAAGCGGTTTCTGCCGCTGAATAATTCAGGTGGCCGCGCGCAAGCGCGGCCTCACGGCTTTCACTGGCGTCATTGCCCGCCTCACGGCGGGCAATGACGTTGCGCACATACTGCGCCACAGGCGCACAAACGCAACGAGTGTTTCATGGCAGTAGGATCGGCAAACAATATGGCGGGCCAGGCTTCGCTGACCAAACGCATCGGCTGGACCTTCCTGATTTTGTGCTGCTACCGCATTGGCGTTCATGTGCCCATTCCGGGCGTTGACGCTTCTGCGCTGGCGTCGTTTTTTCAAAGCATGTCCGGCACGCTTTTCAGCCTGTTCGACATGTTTTCCGGCGGCGGCCTGTCCAACGTCTCGGTGTTCGCTCTGGGCGTCATGCCTTACATTTCGGCAAGCATTATCATCCAGCTTTTGCAGGTGGTCAGCCCCGACATCAAGCGCATGGCCAAGGAAGAAGGGCAGGCGGGGCGGCGTAAAATTACGCAGTACACCCGTTACCTCACAGTGCTTATCACCCTGGTGCAGGGCCTCGGCATTGCCGTTGGTCTGGAAAATATGACCAGCCCCGCTGGCGCGCCCGTGGTTCTGGCACCCGGCTGGCATTTCCGTCTTGTGACCATGGCGACCTTTACGGCTGGTTCCGTGCTGGTCATGTGGCTTGGCGAGCAGATCACTGAGCGTGGTATCGGCAACGGTATCTCGCTGATCATTTTCTGCGGTATTGTGGTGGGCATTCCCCGCGGCATCATCCAGTCTGTGGCTCTTATACAGGCTGGCGACATGAGCATTTTCATGGCGATTGTTATCGTGGTCCTGATGGCCGCGGTTACGGTAGCCATTGTGTTCGTTGAACGTTCGCAGAGAAGAATCCCCATCAGTTACGCCAAGCGTCAGGTTGGACGTAAAATGTACGGTGGTCAGAACTCGCACCTGCCTTTGCGTCTGAACACGGCGGGCGTTATTCCGCCTATTTTCGCATCATCGCTTTTGCTGTTCCCTGCTACTATTGGTCAGTTTTCGACCAACCATTATGTAAAGCAGGCAGCCGATTTCTTCTCGCCGCACGGCGTTGCTTACAACGTCCTGTATGTGGCCTTGATGTTCTTCTTCTGCTATTTTTACACGGCCATCATTTTTGATCCCAAGGATATGGCTGAGAATCTTAAGAAGAACGGCGGTTTCATCCCCGGGATTCGTCCTGGTGAAAAGACCCAGGAATACGTGGACACGGTGCTTTCGCGGCTGACCCTTTCGGGGGCCACCTATATTTCAATAGTCTGCCTGCTGCCCATGCTGCTCATCAGCAACTTCAACGTGCCTTTCTATTTTGGCGGCACGAGCTTGCTGATCCTTGTGGGCGTGGCCATGGACTTCATGAATCAGGTGGAATCACACATGATTTCCAGCCAGTATCAGGGCCTCATGGCCAAGGCGCGGAAGAGCGGCAGGCTCTAGAAAGTCGGGGCAGGCCTCTGGCTTGCCCTTCGCTTTCGCAAGCGCGGATGGTGATTGTATAATGAAAAAGTATCACGGCGCATTCATCAAGAATGAAAGGGAAGTGGCCTGCCTGCGGGAAGCAAACCGCATGGTGGCCAACATACTGGATGCCGTGGGCGATGTGGTGGAGCCGGGCCTGCCTACCATGCGTCTTGAAGAGTTGGCGCGCGACATGTGCTCCGACTATAAGGTAAAGCCGGCGTTTCTGGGCTACTGCGGTTATCCTTTCGCCCTGTGCTGCTCGGTCAACGAGCAGGTGGTGCATGGTTTTCCTTCTGCGCGGCTGCTTAAGGAAGGCGATATCGTCAGCATCGACATGGGTGTTGTGTATGAAGGTTTTGTGGGCGATGCCGCTCGTACCTTTCCGGTTGGCAAGGTCAGCGATGAAGCACGCAAACTCATGCGGATAACGGAAGAAAGCCTGTACGTTGGCATTGAACAGGCCCGGGCTGGCAATGATGTCTATGACATCGGCGCGGCTGTTCAGGATTATGTTGAGGCCGCCGGTTTCAACGTTGTGCGACGTTTTGTTGGGCATGGCGTGGGCGCGAAAATGCATGAAAAACCCGAAGTTCCGAACTTCAGGCCTGGCATGCGTGGGTTGACCTTGCAAAACGGCATGGTCATTGCCATCGAACCCATGGTAACTGTTGGCACCTACGAAGTGGACATTCTGGACGACCAGTGGACCGCCGTGACTCGCGACGGTTTGTGGGCCGCTCACTTTGAACACAGTGTTGCCATAACCCCAAATGGCCCCCAGATTCTCAGCATTTCGGACCGTGGTTTGAACCGGCACACAATTGAAGGTTGACATCAGCGTTAAAGCTGGATAAAGATTTCCGTTCCCGTCCTTAATTTTGAGGACTGCGGCCTGTTGTTCTATCGTGGCGAAGCCGCAAGCCGGATCTTTATTTGGTCAATGCAATGGTTTCTTATTGGAGATGAGGTATGAAAGTAAGACCTTCCGTCAAGAAAATATGCCCCAAGTGTAAGGTTATCCGGCGCAAGGGAGTGCTTCGAGTTATCTGCGAAAACCCCCGGCACAAGCAGCGCCAGGGCTAGGGCAGGAGACTAATTGTGGCGAGAATAGCAGGTGTTGATTTGCCTCGCGGCAAACGGGTGGACATTGCGCTCACCTACATTTATGGCATTGGCCGTACCACGGCCATGAAAATTCTGGATACCACCGGCGTTAACTGGGAGCGTAGCATTGACGACCTCTCCGCTGACGAAGTTAACGAGATCCGTAAGGAACTCGAACAGAACTACAAGGTGGAAGGCGACCTGCGTCGCGAAATCTCCAGCAACATTAAGCGCCTTATGGACATTGGTTGTTTCCGTGGTCTGCGTCACCGTCGCGGTTTGCCCGTGCATGGTCAGCGCACCCATACCAATGCCCGCACCCGTAAGGGACCCCGCCGCGGCGCCGTAGGCAAGAAGAAGTAGCGGTGCGGCTGCGCTTGTCGCAGTTTGTAAAGCGGATGCAGCAATAGTGCTGCCGTGAGGACGAACGGATTTTTCCGCCATTGGCGGAAAAGAATCTGACAAGCTTCCAATTTGAGGTTAGTTATGGCCAGACCCAAGAAAGTGGTCAAGAAAAAGGAAAAGAAGAACGTGCCGGTGGGCATCGCCCACATCCAGGCTTCGTTCAACAACACCATCATTACTTTTACGGATACGCGCGGCAATGCTGTCTCCTGGGCCTCCTCTGGCCAGAGCGGCTTTAAGGGTTCGCGTAAGTCCACCCCCTTTGCTGCGCAGGTTGCCGCTGAAACGGCTGCCCGCAAGGCTCAGGACAACGGCATGCGTACCGTGGGCATCTATGTGAAAGGCCCCGGTTCCGGTCGTGAAGCCGCCATGCGCGCTATTTCGGCTATCGGCTTCAAGGTGGCGTTCATCCGCGACGTTACGCCCATTCCGCACAATGGCTGCCGGCCGCCCAAGCGCCGCCGCGTCTAGTTTGCGCCTAGCGTAAACCGCGCCTAAACCGTAAGAGGTAAAGATAGATGGCTAAATATACTGAAGCCAAGTGCCGCATGTGCCGTCGCGAAGGCTGCAAGCTTTTTCTGAAGGGCGACCGTTGCTTCACTGACAAGTGTGCATACGACCGTCGTCCTTATGCCCCCGGTCAGCATGGCCGTGCGCGCAAGAAGGTCAGCGAATACGCAGTGCAGCTGCGTGAGAAGCAGAAGACCCGCCGCGCTTACGGCATTCTCGAACGCCAGTTCCATGGCTACTTCGAGAAGGCCGAAATGCAGAAGGGCGTTACTGGTACCAACCTGCTCGTTATTCTTGAACGCCGCCTCGACAACGTGGTGTACCGCCTTGGGTTTGCCAACTCGCGCAACCAGGCTCGTCAGCTCGTGCGGCACGGCATTTTCACCCTTAACGGCCGCAAGGTGAACATTCCTTCCTTGCAGGTTCGCGTGGGTGACAGCATTGAAGTGCCCGAAAAGAACCGCAAGATTCCCGTGCTTGCAGAAGCTCAGGAAGTCATTGCGCGTCGTGGTTGCCCCGCCTGGCTTGAGGCCGACGGCGCAGCTTTCAAAGGCTCTGTCAAGGCGCTGCCGCAGCGTGACGATATCCAGTTCCCCGTCAACGAGCAGCTGATTGTCGAACTTTACTCGAAATAAGCGGGGGTTCGCATGCTTATAAAACAGGGCGAACGCCTTATAAATGCACGCAACTGGTCAGAGCTTGTAAAGCCCGATCAGATCATGCGCGAAGAAGAAACCGCCAGCATCACGCATGGCAAATTCATTTGCGAACCGTTGGAACGGGGCTACGGCACCACCATCGGCAATGCAATGCGCCGGGTTCTTTTGTCGTCCCTTCAGGGTGCGGCCTTTGTGTCGGTGAAAATCATCGGCGTGCAGCATGAATTCACCACTGTGCACGGTGTTCTTGAAGACATCACTGATGTCATTCTGAACATCAAGCAGGTTCGCCTGCGCATGGACACCGATGAACCACAGCGCATTACCCTGCGCGTTGACCAGAAGGGTCCGGTGACCGCCGGGCACATCATGGGCAACCAGCATGTTGAAGTGCTCAATCCTGATCAGCACATCGCCACCCTCACCGAGGATGTCGTGCTTGAAATGGAATTTGAGGCTCGCATGGGCAAGGGCTATGTGCCTGCGGACATGCACGAGGGACTGAACGAGGAAATCGGCGTTATCAAGCTGGATTCCAGTTTCTCCCCTGTGCGCAAGGTGGCCTACACCGTGGAACAGGCTCGTGTTGGCCAGATGACCAACTATGACCGCCTGTTGCTGGAAGTATGGACCGACGGCTCCCTCACACCCGAGGATGCCATTGCCTACAGTGCCAAGATCATCAAGGACCAGATTTCTGTGTTCATCAACTTTGATGAACGCGTGTCTGGCGACATGCGGCACGGCAGCGGCGAGAGCGGCGAAATCAATGAGCATCTGTACAAGAGCATTGACGATCTTGAATTGTCGGTGCGCGCTACAAACTGCCTGCGCGGCGCCAACATTGCCCTTGTGGGCGAACTGGTGCAGCGTTCGGAAGGCGAGATGCTCAAGACCAAGAATTTTGGTCGCAAGTCGTTGGATGAAATCAAGGGTGTTCTTTTGGACATGGGCCTTGACTTCGGCATGAAGGTCGATTCCTTCGACAAGAAATATCAGGAATGGAAAAGGAAGCAGCAAAATGAGGCATAGCAATTCCGGCAGGAAACTCTCGCGTACGCCTGCGCACCGTAAGGCCCTGTTGCAAAATCTCGCTAAGGCCCTGCTGATCCACGGCAAAATCCGCACCACGGAAATTAAGGCCAAGGAGCTGCGCCGGGTGGTGGAACCCCTGATCACCCTTGCCAAGCGCAACGACCTGCACGCCCGCCGCCAGGCATACCGTGTGTTGAACGATCACGCTCTGGTTAAGCGCCTTTTTGACGAGATCGGCCCTGTTTTCGCCGGTGTTCCCGGCGGTTACACCCGTATCCTTAAGCTGGCCATGCCCCGTAAGGGCGACAACGCCCCCATGGCCATTATTGAGCTTTCTCGCGCTCTTGAAGCTGCTCCCGCTACGGAAGCCGCCGCTGAAGAAGCGCCTGCCAAGCCCAAGCGTACCCGCAAGCCCAAGGCTGAAGAAACCGCCGAAGCGTAAGAGCTTTGCTGGTTTGATGAATACTGACAAAGGGGCGCTATGCGCCCCTTTGTCGTTTTGCTTTGCAATCATTCCTGGCAGAAAGCCGTCTGCTCCGGTGCGGCATCCCATGCGCACACAGATGCACACACCGGCCCCGATCCAAAACCGATTTTTCAAAAACTGATTCTTCAAACAACAGGCCAGCTCCCAGCTCCCCCATCCTTTTACAGATTACGGCGCACAAAACTCTGCCCTATTCTTCCTCCTTCGCTGTTGAGTAATTTTCTAAGAAATCTATTCCTTGGCCCCTGCGAGTGTCCCAATTGATCTCTTGTGTTTGATTCGAGGCTGCCCATTTGTTGGGCAATGATCTTAGATTGACCGGATCTTTTGACGGTAGTCCCGAGCCTGGGTGCTAAAGCAGGCCTTCCCAAAAAGCTGTTAGTTAGCTGACTTCCGTGAACTTTCCTGAAGTTCAAGATGATGCAGGCAGCATTGGTAGTGGGATATCATCTAGTGGCGTTCAGTCCCAGACAGTTTTATGCTCATCCCAAATATCAAAGCGTAAGCTTCCAAAAAAACGCTCTCTGATTCACGCAGTTCAAAGCGGTGTAGTTATTCCTCAAATTTTTTTATAACTTACTAATTATACATAGTTATAACTTTTTTAATTGTTGAATGCGTCTTGTTATAAAAGGCACAATCTCCTGAAATCACGGGATCAGCCCAATTTATTCCAAATCCTCCATAACTTTTGTTATGGAGGATTTTTTATTGCGTGATGATAAAAATAAAAAAATTATATATATCAAATTATTACATAGAGGTATTCACTCTGGCATCAAACCTGCTTTCTCCCCCGTTATCTGTCACGCGCTGCATGTAAGGCGGTAGTTCCAAAGCACTATCGTGCAGTTCAGCCATGTGTGGCTGAGCGGTCATATCATGAAACAAAATAACGAAAATGGGAGATTTCATGCTGACACTGCAACTTTGTGTCATTCTGGCCTGTCTGCTGTTGGGTACACGATACGGCGGCATGGGGCTGGGCCTCATCAGCGGCATTGGTTTGTTCATTCTCTGTTTTGTTTTCAACGTGCAGCCGGGCAAGCCGCCCGTCGATGTCATTCTTACGATTCTGGCCGTTATAGGTTGCGCGGCCACGCTGCAAACGGCTGGTGGGCTCGATGTGCTCATGCGTGTGGCGGAACGCCTGCTTCGCAAACACCCGGAACACATCACCCTGCTGGCTCCCATCACCACATGGTTTCTTACGCTGCTGTGCGGTACCGGCCACGTGGCGTACACCATGTTCCCCATTATCTATGACATCGCCATCAACAAGGGCATTCGTCCTGAAAGGCCTATGGCTGTCGCTTCTGTTTCAGCGCAGATAGGCATCTGTGCATCACCCGTTTCTGTTGCCGTTGTTTCGATGGTTTCCATGCTCGGGCAGGCCCACGGTGTGGGAACTGCCATAAGCATTGTCACTTTGTTGGCCATTTCCATTCCCTCCACCTTCGTGGGCGTATTGTGCGCTGGTTTGTGGTCCATGCACCGTGGCAAAGACCTGGACAAGGATCCGGAATTTCAGAAGCGCCTGGCCGACCCGGAAACCAAGGCATACATATACGGCGGTGGCAGCACATTGATGGACAAGGTGTTTCCCCCGGAAGCCTTCCGCGCCGTGTGGTTCTTTTTTGCCGCAATAGCCGCAGTGGTGGTGCTGGGCGCTTTTGCAGAGCTGCGCCCCTCTTTCGGCCCACCGAACAAGCTCGCACCTCTTTCCATGAACATTGTCATTCAGATGATCATGCTCATTGCTGGCGCGTGCATCCTTATGTTCTGCAAGGTCAAGCAGCAGGCCATATCAAGTAGCGCCGTCTTCAAGGCTGGGATGGTCGCCATCTTTTCCGTTTTTGGCGTGGCCTGGATGACTGACAGCTTTTTCCATGCTCACCTTGGTTTCATCAAGGGGGAACTGGCAAGCGTGGTGACAGCTTATCCCTGGACGTACGCTCTGGTGCTTGTGTTTGTCTCCAAGCTTGTGAACAGCCAGGCGGCCGCACTGGCGGCGGTTGTTCCCCTTGGCCTCAGTCTCGGTCTTGAGCCCAAGCTGCTTCTGGCCTTCATGCCCATGTGCTACGGCTACTTTATCCTGCCCACCTATCCCAGCGATCTGGCCTGCATCAATTTTGACAGATCGGGCACCACGTGCATCGGCAAGTTCATCATCAATCACAGTTTCATTATCCCTGGTGCCATCGGCATTACCGTGGGCACGCTTGTAAGCTACGCCCTGGTCATGACTTTCCTGTAACCAGCATGCACGACAGGGATATCGGGAGAAATTATGAGTCAGGTTTTGTACAATGCCGGGGAATCCCCGCACATCAGATCTGAATCGCGGCTGGATTTTTTCCAGGCGATATCAGGCGTGCTGCTCATCGCCTTTCTTTGGGCGCATCTGCTCATGGTGGGCAGTGTTATCATTAGCCCTTCTGCCATGAATGCTCTTGGCTGGTTTCTTGAAACCACCTACATGGCCCAGATCGGCGGGCCAATCATCTTCGTGCTCATGGTGGCGCATTTTCTAATCGCCGCTCGCAAGATGCCTTTTGCAGCCGGGGAATGGGGCCTTTTCTGGAACCATGCAGTGCGCCTGCGGCACAAGGATACCTGGATGTGGATTGTGCAGGTTGCGACTGCTCTGGTCATTCTGATTATGGGCAGCATCCACATGTACACCATCCTCACCCATTTGCCCATTGACGCGGCCACGAGCGCAGCACGGGTGCGCGGCGGCTGGCTGCCGTTTTATCTGGTGCTGCTGCCTCTGGCCGAGCTGCATGTGGGCATCGGTTTTTACCGCCTTGGCGTGAAGTACGGTTTTATAACAAGAAGCACGCGCTCCCGCTGGCAGCGTGGCGAGTATATGATGATGGGCGGTTTTGTGGCCATTGGCCTTATGACCCTGCTGCGCCTCTGGCTGCTGGCCGGATAGGAGGACTTACGTGCGAGTTTTTCAGACTGATCTGCTCTGCATAGGCGCCGGACTCGCCGGCGAGCGCGTTGCCGTGGAAGCGGCCCAGGCCGGGTTTGACGTTATCTGCCTGTCTCTTGTTCCTCCACGCCGTTCGCATTCATCGGCGGCGCAGGGGGGGATGCAGGCGGCCCTCGGCAACTCCATCATGGGCGAAGGCGACAGCCCCGACGTGCATTTTATGGATACCGTTAAAGGTTCCGACTGGGGCTGCGACCAGGAAGTGGCCCGCATTTTTGCAGACACTGCGCCCATAGCCATGCGCGAGATGGCCTATCTTGGCGTGCCCTGGAACCGCGTGGAACCTGGCGAACATACCTACTTTAAGGGAGGCAAGCCCTTTCAGGCAAAGGAAAAAGCCGAAAACGCTGGCCTCATTCACGCCCGCGCCTTTGGCGGAACAGCCAAATGGCGCACCTGCTATACAGCGGACGGCACAGGACATTCCGTGCTCTTCACCCTGGATAACCGCCTGCTGCAACTGGGTGTGGACGTGCACGACCGCATGCAGGCCGAAGCGCTCATTCATGACGGGCAGACCTGCCAGGGCTGTGTTGCACGCTGTTTGCGCACTGGCGAACTGGTGGCCTATCTGGCGCGCGCAACGCTTATTGCCACAGGCGGTTACGGGCGCATTTATCGCGCCACAACCAACGCCGTCATTTGTGATGGTGGAGGGCAGATAGCCGCTCTGGAAACCGGCCTGGTACCCATGGGCAACATGGAGGCCGTGCAGTTTCACCCCACGGGTACAGTGCCCACCGACATCCTTGTTACCGAAGGCTGCCGGGGTGACGGCGGAACCCTGCTTGACGTCAACGGCTATCGTTTCATGCCCGACTACGAACCGGAAAAAGCAGAGCTGGCCTCCCGCGATGTGGTTTCCCGGCGCATGACCGAGCACATGCGCAAGGGGTTTGGCGTAAAAAGCCCGTATGGCGACCACCTGTGGCTGGATATCCGCCATCTGGGTGAAAAGCACATCACCACTAATCTGCGTGAAGTATATGAAATAGCCACAAATTTTCTTGGCGTTGATCCCATTCACCAGCCCATTCCCGTGCGCCCGACCCAACACTACAGCATGGGCGGCGTACGCACCGACAAGGACGGTGCGGCCTACGGTCTGAAAGGCCTGTATGCCGCAGGCGAGGCCGCCTGCTGGGACATGCACGGTTTTAACCGCCTGGGGGGCAACTCCTTGTCCGAGACAATTGTCGCTGGCCGTGTAGTGGGTGCCAAAATTGTGGAATTTCTTCAGGGGCACGACTCTGTGTTTTCCACAGCCGCCATGCGTGATGCGGAAAACCTGGTCAAAAGCCGCATAGCGGCCTTGTGCCGTGGCGGAAGTGAAAACTGCTTTACGCTGCGCAACGCCATGCAGGACGTCATGATGGAGCATGTGGGCATTTTCCGTAACAGCCAGGACCTGGAAGAAGGCGTGGAAAAACTTCAGGATCTGCTTGAGCGCTGTAAAAATATCGGGCTCAGCGGCACATCCGGCAGCGCGTTCAGTCCTGAAATTTCCACTGCCCTGCGCATGCCCGGCATGATCAAGCTTGCACTGTGCACTGCCTATGGAGCGCTCATGCGCACCGAAAGCCGTGGAGCGCACACGCGTGAAGACTTTCCCGAGCGCAATGACCAGCAGTGGCTCAACCGCACTCTGGCGCACTGGAAAGAAGGTGATAGCTTGCCGACACTCAGCTACGAGCCGGCAACTCCGTGGTATGAAATTCCCCCGGGTGAACGAGGCTACGGCGGTGGCAAAATCATTGCCGCCGAGATTTCTCCCGGCATGATCAAGAAGCAAGGAGCATAGGCATGGCACGCACTCTTCATCTGGAGATATTCCGGCATAATCCCTCTGACCCGGAATCAAAACCGCGCATGCAGCACTTTGAGATGGAAGAAACCGCGAGCATGACGCTCTTTCTGGTGCTTTCGCAGATCCGCGAAACCATGGACGCTACGCTCCAGTTTGATTTCTGCTGCCGCGCGGGCATCTGCGGTTCATGCGCCATGGTCATTAATGGCCGCCCCGGTCTTGCCTGCCACACGCGCACTTCCGACCTGCCCGATCACATCAGCCTGCATCCTCTGCCGGTGTTCAAACTGCTGGGGGACCTTTCTGTGGACACGGGCACATGGTTCAGACAGGTAGGGCAGAAGATCGAGTCATGGGTTCATACCAGCAAACCCTTTGAACCCCATGCCCCGGAAGAGCGCATGACCAACACGCTTGCCAACGAAATCTTTGAACTTGACCGCTGCGTTGAGTGCGGCTGCTGCGTGGCGGCGTGCGGTACGGCCCTTATGCGCAACGACTTCATCGGGGCTACAAGTATCAACCGTCTGGCGCGGTTTTATATAGACCCTCGTGATGAACGCACAAGCGATAGCTTTTATGAACTGATCGGAGACGATTCCGGCGTTTTTGGTTGCATGGGCCTGCTGGCCTGCGAAGATGTCTGCCCCAAGAGAATACCGCTTCAGGATCAGCTGGGCATCATGCGGCGCATGGCCACGCTGGAATCCGTACGCGGCATCTTGCCCAGCGCAATCCGCAAAAAGTTTCTAGGCTGCAAAGAAAGTAGCAGTTGCTGAAATTGTATTGGTTATGAAAACTGTTGAAATGCACCATTGGAGGCCAAGAACAAAACTATTGCCTGTTTTGTTGTAGCCCTTGCAGAAGGGGGCAAGCCATACTGCCCCCTTCTGCAAAATAGCTTTTTCCAGCGGCTATACGCGTAGTTCCACACTGCGCGCATGTAGCGATCTGTAGTCTGTGCCATGCATATAACATAAAATATATGTTAATGAGTTGACGCTTTAGAAAAAACACGGCAGGAATAACCATGGTTACACTATTGGTACGCATGCTTCTGGCGCTCCTGCTTCTTTCTACTGCCGTTTCCTCCTCCGCAGCAGTGGAATATAGTGAAAATGATACATCCGCAGAGCCCCCTGGGGTTCTGCGCTCCTTGCTTGTTGGCGGTGACCGTGACTACCCGCCTTATGAATTCCTCGACAAAAGCGGCAAGCCTGCCGGATTCAATGTTGATCTGACCCGTGCTGTCGCAGAAACAATGGGTATGCAGGTTGAGTTCCGCCTTGGCGGCTGGTCTTCTGAACTGGCAGCTCTCAAACGGGGAGATCTGGACATGCTTCAGGGGATGACCTCTTCCGAAGATCGTTCCAGGTATTTGGATTTCGTACCGCATACCATTGTCAATCATGCCATTTTTGCACGCAGGGATACTCCTCCTGTTTCTTCACTTGATGAGCTTGAGGGGAAAAAAGTTATAGTCCATCGAGCTGGCTACATGAATGAAGTGCTGGCCTCCAAAGGGTTTGCACAGGATCTGATTCTTACCGACACCCCTGCCGACGGGCTGCGCCTGTTGGCCTCAGGCCAGGGCGAATATGCCGTGGTGGCTGTTTTGCCAGGCAACTACATTATCCGGGAGAACAAACTGCACAATCTTTACGTTGTGGTCAGTTCTGTGGCCTCGGTGCGCTATGGGTACGCGGCGCTCAAGGGCAATGAAATGCTCATGTCCCGGCTGAGCGAAGGATTGGCCATCCTGCGGGAAACCGGGCGCTATCAGGCTATCCACGACAAATGGCTGGGCGTGCTGGAAACCGGGAAAGTTCGGTGGGAAACCGTGGCCCTGTACGCCGGGGCGATTATTGTGCCCCTGCTGATAGTGCTTGGCGGCGTAGTGCTGTGGACGCATATTCTGCGCAAGCAGGTGGCGCAACGCACCCGCTCGCTGAGCATGGCGCTTGATGAACTTTCGCGCAACCAGCGCCAGCTGGTGCAGGCCGATAAAATGGCGGCATTGGGCATACTTGTGTCTGGTGTTGCCCATGAGATTAACAATCCCAATGGCCTGATTCTTCTTAATATTCCAATTCTTCGCAGAGTGTTGGCCGATGTGACGCGCATGCTTGATGAACTGCGTGAGCGCGAAGGATTGTTTACACTGGGCGGCATTTCCTATGAACGCATGCGTAGCGAACTGCCCATGATGCTCGACGAAATGCAGGAAGGCGCGTTGCGGATAAAGCGTATTGTTAATGATCTTAAGGATTTTGCACGACGTGAAGAGGGCGTGGGAAAGTCCCTCATCGACATAAACGATGCCTCGCGCAAGGCCGTGCGCCTTGTTGAATCCACCATCCGCAAGCACACCGACCATTTTTCCGCCAACTACGAGGACGATTTGCCCTTTGTGTGGGGCAGCTCCCAACGCATCGAACAGGTTGTGGTCAATCTGGTGCTCAATGCCTGTCAGGCTTTGCCGGACAAGTCTCGAGCGATTGTCATAACCACACATTACGACCCGGAAAAGGCAGTTGTTGATTTGTGTGTGCGGGATGAGGGGACGGGCATCAATCCCGAGCAGTTGCAGCATCTGACTGACCCCTTTTTTACCACCAAGCGTGAAACAGGGGGCACAGGGCTGGGGCTGTCCGTCTCCGCGGGCATTCTGAAAGAGCACGGTGGTACGCTGACTTTTGAATCATGCCCAGGGTGCTGGACAAAAGCCACACTGACAATCCCTGTGGCCAAGGAGAACTGCGACCAATGAACCCCGCCCTCAATCCAGATTTCGGTATTCTCATAGTGGATGACGAGCCCGCCTGGCTGCGGGCCCTTTCGCTCACGCTGGAGTCATCGGCAGGTATCACAAATGTCTTTTTGTGTGAGGACAGCCGCAAGGCTTTGCCGCTGTTGAGCAAGGGCAATATAGGCCTTGTGATTCTTGACCTGACCATGCCCCATATTTCCGGCGAGGAGATTTTGGCCTCAATTGCCGAGCAGTTTCCTGAAACGGCCTGTATCATCATCAGCGGGGTCAGCCAGCTGGATACTGCCGTGCGCTGTATGAAGCTGGGCGCTTTTGACTATTACATCAAGACTGATGAGGAAGACCGCATTGTGGGCGGGGTGCAGCGCGCCATACGGATGCTGGAACTGCGCAGGGAAAATCTTGAAGTAAAAAACAGGCTTGTAGCGGGAGGGGCACAGCACCCTGAAGCCTTTGCTTCCATTATCACCCGTTCATGGACTATGCATGGCGTTTTTGCCTACATTGAGGCTGTTGCCAAAAGCCCCCAGCCTCTGCTTGTGACCGGTGAGTCCGGCGTGGGGAAGGAAAATCTGGTTGCGGCAGCCCATGCGATCAGTGGGCGTGACGGCCCATTGGTGGCTGTGAATGTTGCCGGGCTTGATGATGCCGTTTTTGCCGATACGCTTTTTGGACATGTGCGCGGCGCATACACCGGAGCTGCTACACCGCGTAAGGGCATGATAGAAGAGGCCGCCGGGGGGACGCTTTTTCTTGACGAAATCGGCGACCTTTCCCTGTCCTCGCAGGTCAAGCTTCTGCGGTTGCTTCAGGAAGGCGAATATTATCCCTTGGGCGCAGACCAGCCTAAACGTCTGCACGCCCGCATCATTGTGGCCACGCATCGTGATCTGGCTGTAGACGAGGCAGAGGGACGTTTTCGGCGTGATCTGTACTTTCGCCTGCGCACCCACCATGTGCATATCCCGCCACTGCGTGAACGCGCTGAAGACATCGGCCTTTTGATGCGGCATTTTCTTGCCGAAGCTGCCAGTACCATGGGCAAAACTGCGCCTGCCATTCCTTCTGGTCTGGAAGAATATCTGTCGGTTTATGCCTTCCCCGGAAACGTACGCGAGCTGCGGGCCATGATTTATGATGCTGTGAGCCTCAGTAACGGCCCTGAATTGTCTACTATGGGCATTCAGGCCATTGTGGGATGCAACGCTTCACACCTGACATCCCTTGAGGCCACAGGCAATCCCTTTGCTGTGTGCGAGCATTTGCCCAGCCTTGCCGAAGCGGACAAACTGCTGATTTCCGAGGCTATGCTCAGGGCAGGGGGAAATCAGACCATGGCCGCACGATTGTTGGGCATTTCTCAGCCTGCGCTTTCCAAAAGGCTCAAATCATCCCGAGAAGTTGCTGACCAGAACTAACAATTCGCAGTTTTTGGGGGCGTGGCGTATAACTTTTAGAATGCTCCAATACCGTTTGTTATAAAAGACACAAGCAAGAAAGGCTGCGATTTCTCTCTTGATATTCCATCTCCGCCATAACTTTTGTTATGGCGGAGATTTCTTTATCGGGGCGAGATATTTGAAAAAATATTATACTTAAGGGGGTTATGAAAAAAATGAGAGATGGCATCAAACATGCTTTTCCACATTATAAACCCACTCTGCAAAGAGCGGTAATGCTGGGGCCTTTGCGTCATTCGCCGTACATGATTGGGCTGCTGCACAGTATGGATGAGCAGCAAAAACAACGCTCGAAATAAAGAGCTTCGGCGAGTTCAGCAGGACACATGATTTCCCCAATGTGATTTTAAGTATGCTTGCAGCTACCTTTTGCTGATAACCTTTTGCAACCTTAACGGAGCGCGAAAACAGTATGCGAACCATACCAAGACAAACGATAGTGGATACAGTGGCTTCCATGTGTATGGCGGCTGGTCGCTATTTGCCAGATGACGTTCTGGAAGCACTGGCAACGGCCGAAAAGGGCGAATCACTGGAATCCGCCAGGGGAATTCTGGCGCAGTTGGTGGACAATGCGGCCCTTTCCTCCAAAACAGGTTTGCCCCTCTGCCAAGACTGCGGCCTTGGCGTGTTTTTTGTTGAAGCAGGGGAGGATGTGCGCGTGGAGGGCGGCACCCTGCGCGAAGCAATCAACGCGGGCATGGTGAAGGGCTACAAGGATGGCTTTTTGCGCAAATCCACGTGCGACCCCTTTACCCGTCAGAACGTGGGCGACAATTCT
Source organism: Desulfovibrio desulfopostgatei (assembly GCF_053570645.1). Classification (NCBI taxonomy): domain Bacteria; kingdom Pseudomonadati; phylum Thermodesulfobacteriota; class Desulfovibrionia; order Desulfovibrionales; family Desulfovibrionaceae; genus Desulfovibrio; species Desulfovibrio desulfopostgatei. Next base: position 841,458 of record NZ_JBRBQS010000002.1, read on the forward strand.
CCCGCTATTATCCATTTTGACATTGTTCCCGGTGACAAAATCAAGATTACCATGATGGCCAAGGGGGGCGGTTCCGAGAATATGTCGCGCGTCACCATGCTGGCTCCGGCGCAAGGGTGGAAAGGTATACGCGAATTTGTCATCCGGCGCGTTGCGGAATCTGGTTCCAACCCATGTCCGCCTATTCTGGTGGGCGTGGGCATTGGTGGAAACTTTGAGCTGGCCGCCATCAACGCCAAAAGAGCTCTCATGCGAGAAGTGGATGATGTTCACCCTGATCCCAAGGTCGCCGGGATGGAAGCCGATTTGCTGCAATCCATAAACCGCCTGGGCATTGGCCCCATGGGGCTTGGCGGCGATACCACTTGCCTTGGGGTAAAAATATCTGTCGTTCCCTGTCACCTGGCCAGCCTGCCTCTTGCCGTAAACATTCAGTGCCACAGCTCTCGTCACAAGGAGGTTACGCTCTAATGTCTGAACATTATTTGACCACCCCGCTTTCTGATGAAGCTGTGGAGCAACTGCGTATTGGTGATACGGTGTATTTGACAGGTGTTATCTATACGGGACGCGATGCCGCGCACAAGCGTCTTGTGGATGCCTTGGACGCGGGGCAACCCTTGCCTTTTGATCCCAAGGGTGCAGTTATCTATTATGTTGGGCCGTCTCCGGCCATCCCCGGCTATGCCATCGGCGCAGCCGGGCCAACCACCAGCTACCGTATGGATTCCTATGCGCCGCGTCTGATGGAACAAGGCCTCAAGGGAATGATAGGCAAGGGTATGCGCTCGGTCGACGTGAAAAAGTCCATGGTCGAGCACAAGGCCGTGTATCTGGGTGCAACGGGCGGGGCTGGCGCGCTGTTGAGTGTGCGCATCAAGGAAGCCAGGGTTATCGCCTATGATGATCTGGGGCCTGAAGCCATCCGAGAACTTGTGGTGGAGAATTTCCCGGTCATTGTCATAAATGACTGTCGCGGCGGCGATCAGTACGCGGTTCCGAAACTGGAAGAGGCGCTGGGACAAGCGTAGAGGCGTTGCACCAAGGCTGCAATATCCCCGAATGTATATTTTGCGGCATCGGTGGGTCGGTCATCGATGCCGCTCCTGCTCCATCCAAAGCCCCATAGCAAACCTTGAACCACCCTGAAATGTCAGATGTCCAGCATGGTCTATAGGCATCACAAAAATTTGTATAATATTCGATAATTCCGTCGGTGTTTGGCAATTGCGCCCGCGGCACATGTTGGGCATGCAAAAAGGGGAAATGGATTCCTTTGCGCTGAGTAGCAAAAGCACGAGGTAGCGCTTTACGCCGGGCAGTGCGCCGCGAGCCGCCGCGTAGGCGGGAGGTGTCCGCGTGGCATAAAAACTACTCCACCTCAAAGTTACTGCCGCGTAGCTGGTTCAAAAACACGCGGGGCAAACTCCCGTTTTGCCTCCATGGGTTGGATCCCACGTAGGTGAGATTCATATGCCTTGCCCCCCCCCATGAATTTGTTGAGCTATTTGTAAAAAGTCACATCCAAAATTCCCTCCTGACAGTGCAACTCGATATCTCCCCCCGCATCCTCAGCTTGCCGCAATATCCCCCTAATCTGCCAGATTAAACCTGCTTTATTTTTATACCACCGTCTCTGAGGTGTGAGCAGTGCCGGGCGCATCCGGCATTTGGCACAGGCTGTGCGTATGTGAACACTGTTGGCTGGAGATTGTTGCACCAAATAACTGATCATTTTTTTTATGAAATCGTAGAGGCTATTATGTGATGTTTTTTTGCAATGCGATGCCTGCTTTTTGTGTAATTTTGCACAAAGCTTGTGGGCATATTTATGCTAATACACTATAATAAAACAATAAGTATATTATGCGCCTGCGTTGTTTTTTTTGCAACATTCTAATTGTGTTGTGTAAACTTGCAAAGAGAAACCATTACTAAAATATTATAATATCCTGTTTATAAATGGGATATTTGAGAAGCTAAGTTTGGATGTAGGCTAGAAAGAAAGTTGTACTTAGTATTTTGGGTCGGCTTAGTTATTTGTTAAAATAAGCACAATATTAAATTTTTATATAACATGCTAAAATTAATTATATTTTTTTTATCATACCCTAATTTAAAACAAAAATTTCGCTTTTTTGTAAAAAAAATCACAAATGGCCTGTTTTTTGCTGTTTCAAAAGTACGGCCTGATTTTAGGTACTCCAATATACGTATTGCACTTTTTGCCACCGTTTTTACTGGAGATTCTATGCAGCTTGCAGGTTTGTTTGACCTTTCGGGCAAAACGGCACTTGTTACTGGTGGAAATTCGGGGTTGGGTCTGGCAATGGCCCGTGCCCTTGGGCTTGCTGGAGCAAAACTCATCCTTCTGGCAAGGCGGCCCGATGCCCTGCAAAGTGCTGCCGAGGATCTGCATTCAGAGGGTGTCCGCGTGCAGACTTATTCTGCCGATCTTTCTGATCCAGAACTCGCGCTTGAGTGCGGCAGGGCAATTGTAAGCCAGTTTGGCCCTGTTGATATTCTGGTCAATGCTGCTGGCATAAACCTTCGCCAACCTTTCGGTCAGGTAACGCCCGAATCGTGGAGCGCGCAGCTCAACCTTCATCTATCCGCACCATTTTTTCTTTCTCAGGTTCTGGCTCCCCAGATGTCCCTCCGGGGATGGGGCCGTATAATCAATGTCGCATCCCTTCAGTCTTTCCGCGCTTTTGCAGACAGTGCCCCCTACGGGGCTGGCAAAGGGGGTCTTATTCAGCTCACCCGCGCCATTGCCAGAGAATGGTCGCCCTACGGCATAACCTGCAATGCCATTGGCCCCGGTTTTTTCCCTACAGAACTGACGCGCCCGGTTTTTGACAATCCTGATCTGGCCGAAAAGAACGCCTCTCAGACATGCTTGGGGCGCAACGGCAGGCTCGAGGATATCTACGGCTGTACCGTGTTTCTGGCCAGCGATGCCTCCGAATACATAACCGGCCAGGTAATTATGGTTGATGGTGGTTTCAGCGCCCGTTGAGAGGGCTTGGTTGCAAATATGATTGGCCTTTTGTGTCTGAGAAAAAGGAGTTCGTAGATGAAAAATTTTTGTGCTGCCTTACTGTTGCTGGCAGGTCTGGCCGGAGGATTGTTGCCTGAGGCCGCTGTTGCCGAAGAAAAACCCGTGGTTCGTACCAGCGCCCAACCTTGCCTGCATGGTTTCCCCATGTGGTATGCCGAAAAACAGGGCTGGCTCAAGGACGCCCCCTTTACCGTAAAGTTTATGCTTTTTGCTTCTGGCGCACCTCAGACAGAAGCCTTGGCCGCTGACCAGTGGGATATCGGAACCATGGGCACAGTGCCCACCATGATGGCCAGCATGCGCTATGGCTACAAACTCATTGGCGTATCCAACGAAGAAGGCGCCACAAACGATTTGTGGGTGCGGCCCGATTCGCCCCTGCTCAAGCACAAGGCTGCGCTGCCCGGTTTCCCGGAAATCATAGGCAATACAGAAGACTGGAAGGGCAAGAAAATTCTGGCAACCACCGTTTCCACCGGCCACTACGCCCTGACCGCCACGCTTAAGGCCCTGGGCCTTAACGACAGCGACGTGGCCATCGTGCACATGGAACAGGGCCAGGCCATGACTGCCTTCAGTGCTGGTCAGGGCGATATCCTTCAGTTGTGGGCCCCGCTCAGCTATGTGGCAGAAGCCAAGGGCTGGACCAAGGTTTCATCGGGCATGGCGGCCAAGGTTCGCATTGCCGGTGGCATTGGCGCGCGTAAGGACTTTGCGGAAAAGCACCCGGATCTGGTGGTTGCCTGGCTTGGCATCTATATGCGTATCATTGAAGGCATGAAGGCCAATCCCGAACAGTATGTGAAGCCCTTGCTTGAATACTTTAACGGTTACTGCGGTCTTGAGCTCACCGAAGAACAGGTGCGTATGGAATTCAAGTACCGCCCGCTCTATAGCGTGAGCGAACAGGTCAACGCCCTTGAAGACCCGGCCAAGCTGGCCACATGGATGAGCGGCGTTGCCAACTTTATGTTCGACCAGGGCCGCATCACCAAGAAAGAATTTGACCGCTACGTCAAGGCCAACTTCTTCATTGATCCCAGTTTCATGAAAAAGCTTGCCGCAGAAACTTCCAAATAACATTGGGACATCTGCTGTATTGATAATCGCCTCATGCGCCTTTCCGGGGCTGCCAGACGCGAGTCTGCGGCCCCGGAAATCGAGGAGTAACAATGACATCTATCCGTGAACAGAAAAACGATGGAAGCCAAGAGTTGAGCCTGGAAATACAGAAGGCCAACTACTTTGCAACCGCGGCCAAAGAAAACTGGATATCAATGGTGAGCTTTGCGGTTTTTATTCTGGCGTGGGAACTAATCTGTCAGTATGAGATTATAGGTCCCTACCAACTTGTACCGCCATCAGAAGTCATCACCGTCTTTTTTGACAAATTCACCCAGGTTAATCCTGACGGAGGCCTGCTACAGCAGCACGCCGCAGCCAGTCTGCTGTTGGCGCTCACTGGTTTTGTGGTTGCCGTGCTTGTAGGGGTTCCGCTAGGGCTTTTTATGGGCTGGTACCCCAAGGTCAACATGCTTGTGCGACCAATATTTGATGCAATCAGACCCATTCCGCCCATTGCCTGGATTCCCATTGCCATTCTGTGGCTGGGAATTGGCATGCCGGCAAAGGCTTTTATTATTTTTCTGGCGGCCTTTGTGCCCTGCGTAATCAATTCCTACACCGGGATACGTCTTACCAATCCCGTGCTTATCCGTGTGGCGGAAATTTATGGTGCTTCCAATTTTGAAACATTCCGCAAAATAGGCGTACCCTCGGCCATCCCCATGATTTTTACGGGCATGAAGCTATCCCTCAATGCGGCGTGGACAACGCTTGTGGCCGCAGAATTGTTGGCGGCTTCAGTCGGCTTGGGTTTCATGATTCAGCAGGGCAGACGCCTTGCCCGGCCCGACGTCATCATTGTCGGCATGCTGACCATCGGCCTTCTGGGTGCGCTGATGTCCTGGATCCTCACAAGGATAGAAGCACGCTTTGCCTCGTCAAGGAGGCTCTCATGAATGGTTTTATCAAAGCCAATTCCGCCTGGCTTGCGCCTATGGCATCCATCGGTGCTTTTGTGGTGCTGTGGGGGATTGTGTCACTCAAGGTCAATCCGGAGTTTTTGCCCTCGCCAGCCATGGTGTGGCATGAATTTATCCGGCTTTGTCATGTGCCTGTTGGCGGCACCAGCCTTGCCGGGCATGTGGGCTACAGCCTGCAACGGGTATTGATAGCCTTTGGCCTTGCAGTGCTCATGGGGTTGCCGCTGGGCCTGCTGATGGGGTGGAGCAGGGTTTGCGAAAAAATTGTGTCTCCCATTTTTGAGCTGCTGCGCCCCATCCCCCCCATTGCATGGATACCCATTGCCATTCTTTGGCTTGGCGTTGCGGAAGGTTCAAAGGTTTTCATCTGCTTTGTAGGCGCCTTTGTTATCATGATTCTCAACTCATATACCGGCATGCGCTATGTAGACCCACTGCTTATTGACGCGGCGCGCTCGTTTGGTGCCAGTCGGTCACAGCAGTTCTTCAACGTGGCTGTGCCTGCCTGCATGCCGTCCATATTTGCGGGTGTGCAAAATTCCCTGTCTATGGCCTGGATGTGCGTGCTCGCGGCAGAGATGGTTGGGGCGCGTGAGGGTGTCGGCTTTATCATCATTCAGGGTATGGATCTTAACAAGTCCTCCATGATTCTTGTGGGAATGATACTCATCGGTGTGGTGGGCTCTCTTCTTGCGGCGGCTTTGCGCTGGGTTGAACGTGTGCTCTGCCCCTGGAGGAGGGAAATGGTATGAATACTGATAAAAAGGTCAAAATTGCTTGCAATGACGTTTCCAAGACATTTTATGTGCCGGGTCAGAAACAGCTTTTGCATGTGCTGAACAAGGTTTCGTTAAAGGTATACGAAAACGAGTTTATGGTCATTCTTGGGCCGGGGCAAAGCGGCAAAACCGTGTTGCTCAACTGCGTAGCAGGTCTTCTGGAACCTACTGCGGGCTCAATCTGCATCAATGATGTGCCCATTTCAGGGCCTGGTACTGACCGGGGCATGGTATTTCAGCGTTACGCGCTCTTCCCGTGGAAAACAGTAGAACACAACGTGGCCTTTGGCCTTGCTGTACGCGGTGTTTCCTTAAAAGAACGGCTTAAAATTGCGCACAAGTATATCGAACTCGTGGGCCTTGCAGGTTTTGAAAAAGCCTACCCGGCGCAGCTTTCTGGCGGCATGAAGCAGCGTGTGGGTATTGCCCGTGCCTATGCCAATGACCCGGATATACTGCTTATGGACGAACCCTTTGGGGCGCTGGATGCCCAAACACGTTACGCAATGGAGCAGGAATTGCGCAGCATATGGGAAAAGGAAAAACGCACGGTCTGCTTTGTCACAAATAATATTGAAGAAGCCATCTACCTTGGCGACAGGGTTGTCGTCATGTCTGCTATGCCGGGCAAGGTAAAAACAGAGTACAACATAGATATTCCGTCACCCCGTGAGTACACGCATCCCTCGTTTCTCGCCCTGCGCAAACAGATTTCAGAAGACACCGATTTGGTGCTGTAGGAGATCAGTATGTTATTTGGAGACAAAGCCGCCTACGCCGCAAACCGGGAAGTAAAGGTTTCGGTGTCCAATCTGACCAAGCAATATGACGACCTGCTGGTGCTCAATGATATCAACTTTGATATCTATAAGGGTGAAATGCTGTGCATTGTGGGGCCGACAGGTTGCGGCAAGACAACGTTTCTGAATTGTCTTTCACGTTTTATTCCCATAACGCACGGTTCCATAAACGTCGACGGGGAATCCGCTGACCCCAGGAAACACAATATTGCCTTTGTTTTTCAGGAAGTGTCTGCCATTCCCTGGCTTACGGTAGAAGACAACATTCGCTTTGGGCTGCGCATCAAGCGGTTGCCTGAAGATGAAATTGAAAAACGCGTTGAGCGCATGCTTGATGTGGTTGGGCTCATGAAATACCGCACCTACTTTCCCCAGCAGCTTTCGGCCAGCATGGAGCAGCGGGTGGTCATAGCCAGAAACTTCGCCATCAATCCAGACCTGCTGCTCATGGACGAACCCTATGGGCAGCTTGACGTAAAACTGCGCTATTACCTTGAAGACGAGCTTATGCGCATCTGGAAGGAACTTGGAAGCACCGTTGCTTTTATTACCCACAACATTGAAGAAGCCGTGTACCTCGCAGAGCGTATCCTGATCCTTTCTCCAAAGCCCTCCACCATCAAGGAAGAGGTTATTGTGGATCTGCCCCGCCCACGCCAGTTTGATGATCCAAAGTTTGTTGCCATCCGCGACTATGTAACAGAAAGAATCAAATGGTGGTGACCCTCACTGGACACTCTTGTGCCCGGCTACTTGTGGCAGGCCGAAACATGGGCATGACGGGCAGTTGAACTCTCAAAACGTGCAGCATACTGGGGAGCGCACATGCAAAAAACAACAGTGCTTGCCGAGTATATGGAACAACTGTGCGATACGTTTCGAGACGCCATATGCGTTACCGATCACGAAGGGCAGGTGGTTCTGGTTAATGCCCGCCATTCAGAACTAACTGGAATTCCAAAGAAAATAATGATCGGTAAACATATTCAGGACATGGTGCAAAACGGTGTCTTTGATGTGGTGCTCAACCCGCGCATTGTGGAGTCTGGCAGGCCGTTTTCAAGTGTGCAAAACCTTTATAATGGGCGCACTCTGCTACTGGACGGCCACCCAGTCAAAGATGAAAAAGGCAACGTCATCTACGTTGTTACTGTTATACGCGATGTTACGGCTCTGGCTGAAATGCGAGAGGAAATAGCATCACAAAAGGAACTGCTGGAAACGTTTCAATCCATGAGCCATGAGGGAATCTCCGGCAGTCAGTATCCACGTGTTGTAAAAAGTCCTGTCATGCAGCGTTTGTATGCCGATGTGGCTGGCATTGCGGCAACTGATGCAACGGTTCTGCTTCAGGGCGAAACTGGCGTTGGCAAAGACATGGTGGCCCGGCATATCCACCAGCAAAGTCAGAGGGCCGATGCGTCGTTTATCAAGGTTGATTGCGGCAGTATCCCAGAAAATCTTATAGAATCAGAGCTGTTTGGTTATATGCCTGGCAGTTTTTCCGGCGCGAGCCGTAGCGGTAAGGCCGGGCTGGTGGAGGTGGCCTCTGGGGGCACGCTGTTTTTGGATGAAGTGGGGGAGCTGCCCCTGCCCATGCAGTCCCGCCTGCTGCGTCTGATTCAGGACAAGGAAATTCAGCGGGTCGGTGCTACAGCCTCCAAAGCTGTAGACGTGCGTATTGTGGCAGCCTCAAACAAGGATCTGGAGCGCGAGGTTGACCGGGGCCTGTTTCGGGCCGACTTGTACTACAGGCTCAAGGTTGCGGTCATTACCGTGCCGCCGCTAAGGGAGCGCAAGGCCGAAATTCTGCCCTTGGCACAGGGGTTTCTGGCCTACTATTCCAGAAAATACCGCAAAAATGCGTGGTTTTCAGAGTCAGCAGAAAAGATACTCCAAGAGCACCACTGGCCCGGTAATGTGCGTGAGCTTGAAAATCTTGTGCAGGGGCTGGTTGTGATCTGCAAAAGGGGTGTCATTGACGCTGCTGACCTTGCTGGAATCAGCCCGGAACCTGGTCAGGTGGCAACAGGTGAAAACAGCTGGTATCCCAAAATGGAAGGCCGATCACTCAAAAGCATTATGCGCGATGTGGAAAATGCTGTCATTGAACAGGGATTGAAACGTTATGGATCCCTACGTGAGCTTTCTCGCCATTTGCAATTGGACCGCAGCACTCTTTTCAGGAAGGTCAAGGGCATGGAAGCTGCCAGGCAGGATGACGGATTATCGCGAAAAAATTGCCATAATGGTGGCGAGCATTGATCTACAGAAGTATGAACATCCCCACCACCATGATCGTGAATGCCTTTTAGATACGGTATACAAGGAGCGACGCATAGTACTGCATGCAATATTGAGCAGTAAAATGAAATTATGTTTCCGTGGTGCGTATTAAATTATTAACTTCTGGATATGATCTATGCATTTTTCAGATTAGGGAGTCTTGTTTTGCGTAGAGACAAGGCGGCTTTTCTGGCAGGGATGCATTTTCAGATGGTAGTAATAACCGGCACGTAGGAGGTTTTTCGGCGAACAGGTTATACATCTACAGCATTGCATGCTCTGCCGTAGCGGCAATATCGTTTCGCATGCCTGCGAAAGAGCTGCAAAACAAGCGCTGCAGCCGATGGCTCTTGTAATGACATTCTGGTATTTTGTGTGTTTTTATGTGTAGTTAATAAAGTGTCCCTGTCTATGAGCCAATTATTCCCCCACCCCCCCCCAAAAAAAAAAGAGTGATGGGGTATGTCAAAAGGCGTACCTGACATGGTTGGATGCTTCCAAAAGCAGAAAGCCCGCCAAGCTGTTAGCTTAGCGGGCTTCTTTGAACTCTCTTGGAGTTCAAGAAGGAGCAGGAGGAGATGATATATGCCATTTGATATATGGATTTTCAGTGAACTTAAATCATAGCAATTTATTTTTTTGTCTGCGAAGGCTTGTGACACCTCTTGTGACCCCCACGGTATCTGCCCCTATGTGAAAATACAGTGGTACTCGCGTTGAACTGTCACAAGAAAAAATTTGCTTTAGTGCAAACTATTCTCCAATTTCAACAGATGGTTCAGAAACGCAGACTCTGTTTCTTCCACAGTTTTTTGCCTTATACAAGGCGTTATCAGCCTGTTTAATAGCCCATTGTTGCAGGGTGTTGCTGTTTTGATCTGCTGCGTTTTTTGCCAGCAGGCCTGCAACGCCCATGCTCACAGTCAACGGAATTTTCCTGCCATCTTGTAGCTGGCAGGGTGTATTTTCCACTGCTAAACGAATTCTCTCCGCCGCCGCAAGCCCCTGATCGAAATCGGCATCAGAAAAGAAAAAGATAAACTCCTCACCGCCATAACGCCCCATGATGTCAGCCCGGCGCAGGCTTTTCTGTGCATGTTCCACAATGTGCTTCAATGCCCAATCGCCTTCAACATGGCCGTATGTATCATTAAATTTTTTGAAGTGATCTACATCAAGGAGGCAGTAGCAGCAGTTTCTTCGCATTGCAAAGCACCGTTCCATTTGCTCCATTGCAGAGAAGAAGAAAAACCTGCGATTAAACACTCCAGTCAGCGGATCATGCTGCGCCATATATTTAAATTTGGCTTCACTTTGTTCCAGCTGCCTCATGGCCTCATTGCGTTGCCTGGCTTCTTCCTGAAGGGAGGCTTCTTTTTGCTGCAACGCTTCTATCGTGCTGGCAAGCTGCACTACCATGCTGTTGAATGAGGACGAAAAGTCTCCCATAAAGTCCATGCGCTGCGAATAGTCTCCATTTTCGACCTGCTGCACTTTCCATGTCATATGCCGCAGGTTTGCTTGCAAGGCCTTGCATGAGCCTGCGACAACTCCGCTCATTGTGATCTGGGGGGAAAGGTCGCCGGAGGCAAAAGATGTAATAATGTCGCGCAACAATATAATTTTTTCATGCAGTCGAACAAAGTCTTCATTCTTTGTAAATGCAGAAGGAATGTCCGGCGGGGTTGCAGCATCAAGCAATTTCTCAACATGGTGCAGAACGTTATGCACCACGTTTTTCTGTTTGTCGCAATCAACAAAGAGATCCATTTTCATTAATCACCGTGCGCTTGATCTATAGCATTGGCGTTGAAACGGCAGGTGCGGGCGCCCGTGCACCAACAGTCAATCTCACGGACCTTGAATTTTGTCCCCGTGTAGGATTCGAGGATGCCCTGGATAAAACCTTCATCATAAACGCAAATTTGGTCGTTGCTGTCAGGCAGGCCAGAGCAGTCAAGGTCTTCTTCAACATTCAGGGTGAAGCTTAGCGTGTCGAGATCAATGCTCTCTACGCGAAAGATGCCTATTCCCAGTTCCATGAACTTGTCTTCTATGATTTTCACCAAACCGGAAATGTCACTAACTTCAGTAATGTATTTTTTATAAAATTCTTTGCCTGCAAGTGCACCGGCTCTACGGAAAATTTCGTCCGTTTTTGCATGTCCAAAGTCATCTTCAAGAATATCTCTCAAAGTATATTGCAGAAGTCTGTACACTTCAATGCGGGTATATGCACCAAGGCTTGGACGTGCAACTGCCATGTTATCACCAATAGTGCTCCATGAAAAAATATACTTCCGTTCTGTACTCATGAGTTTCTCTCGTTTTGCTGTAATTTTATTCAACTTTTGGAATTACATGCAGGATAATCGTGTCATTTAAAGTTGAAAATTATCCATTAATACATGTATCGTGCTGTAATTTTTTGTGGGTAACGACCCATGATGTTCCGGTTAAAATTTTAATGATTTTTTGCATGATATGAGAAATGCGGCAGTGGTCAATGTAAAATCGTGTGAAATCTTAAAATTCAATTTTTACAATTCAATATATTATCTTGCTGTAAAATTGCTACTGGCTGGTATTCATAGTTTGTGCGTAAAAATGTGAATGCATATTTGTTTATAATGATAGAAGTAAGCTGCGTGCTGGATGCTATAGATGACGCCTCTTTATTCTGTATATTTAAAAAGCGTAAGCTGGTTTGCAAATCTCTCCATCCGCACCAAGCTGGTTATTTCGCTTATTCCCACCGGCTTAGCGCTGATAACTATTTTTGCGCTTGCAGCTAGGGGAAGTGAAAGCGTCGATTCTTTATATGCAGATATTTTAGATAAAAAAATTAAAGCTGTTATTGCAGTGATAAACTCAAATAAAGAAAATTTTTCTGCATATCAGCAAGTGTATGATCTTGCTCTTCAGGATTTTGAAGAAAAGCATGTGTGGATTAGAGCGGATCTTGAAAAAAATATTAATGCCTACTTTTCGCTTATTGGGGTAGCCAAAAATAAATCACCAGAGCATGCCAATAGTCTTGATGCGCTGAAGCGACAATTTGAAGAACTGATAGTTGAGCTTGATAAAGTTCGAGAGGTGGCGAAGGTCCATACTCGAACGTATGTCCTTGATTATATGCATGATAACGTTTTGCCTCTGCTGAACACGCTCCGGCACGAAACCTCTTGTCTTGCAGAATCAATGCGCAATGGATTGATACGGGAGCGGAACAACGTCATGGCAAACACCCGGAAAGCCATTTCCATGTTTGCGCTGGTAGTCGCAATAGCTGTGGTCATGTCGCTGTGTATTGTGTTGGCAATATTCAAAGTCAGCGTGGTTCGGCCATTACGCGGTTTAAGCAGAGCAATTGAAGACGTAACTTGTGGGCGGTATGAGCAGGAAATACCCTATAAAAGCTGGAATAATGAGATAGGGCAGCTTGCCAATAATCTGGACAAGCTGAGGATCTGTGCGGCTGAGCACAGCAAGTTTTTGCGTGTCAAAACTGAAGTTGGGAATATTGCCGAAGGCCTACTGGCTGCAACAACCTTCTCGGAATTTTCTTTTGCCTTGCTTTCTAGGTTGCGTGGGCGGTGCGGCATTACGCACTGCGACCTTTATTTTGCAGATAAATCACAGGAAAAATTTGCAAATATAAATGGTGTTGCATTTTGCGATTGGAATTATTCAGATTCCTATCCATCGAATTTCTCCGATGCAAAATTTATTTTCAGCGATGATGAAGAGGATATGCAGATTGCCGCACCCATGGGAATGCGCAACGTGGTTGGCGGCAGGTGGTTTTTATTGCCAGTAATCAGGCAAGATAAAAAACTTGCTGTACTTGAACTTGTTCTGTCAAAGCCGCAAGGCGAACCTGTCGCTTTTTTTATGGAAGAGTTGCTCCCGGTTGTGGGGCAAAATCTGGAGATTTTATCCAGCAGTCTTCAGGTAAAAGAACTGCTTGATAAGACGTGTGCCCAGGCAAATTCCCTGGTTGTGTCCCAGGCGCAACTTATGGCGCACAAAAACGACATTCTGGCAGCTCTAAAGAGTGTAAAGCGGTCTCAAACTCAATTGGTAGATATGGCTGAATCCCTTTCTGTAGGGGTTTTTCAGCTGTGTTTTTTTGAGGATGGGAGCCGGTTGTTTACGTTTACCAGCCAGCGGATGAGTGAACTGCTTGGAATTAGTGTCAATGATATAATTGATAGCCCTGACTCTTTGTGGCGCAATATCGATCCGCAAGATGCGGCGAAGGCAAGGAGTGGTGTCAATAAAGTGCTGGCACGCATGTTTGGCGGTCAGGATCATGAACAGACAGAGGTGCAATTGCGTGTTATTTCAGGAGAATGTGATTGCTACCTGAATCTTAGCTGCCACTATAAGCGATTGCCTGATGGGATTGTTCAACTTACGGGATACATTGAGGACGTTTCAGAAAAACGTCGTGCAGCACTTGCTCTTGCCGAACAAGAGCGCCGGTTGCGCGACATTATGGATAATTTGCCCTGTCTGGTAACCCTCAAAGATGCCGAGGGGCGTTACCTCATGGGCAATCGTTTTTTTGAAAACGTGTACGCCCTAAAAACAGAAAATATCCTGGGTAAGACGCAGGCGGAAGTGTTTCCCGACGAGATCGTCAGTAAAAGTATGGAGAAGGATCTCCAGGAGGGAGAATCCGGGACGGCTCAGACTTTTGATAGCACTCATATTTTTGCCGATGGCACCGAGCACCTGCTGCGGACAACGGAAATTCCATTGAGGGATGGCCGCAATCGCATAACTGGAGTTGTTTCTTTATCCTTGGATATCACGGAGCAACATGCTGCGGCCCGTTATCTTGAGCATGCAAAATTTGTTGCAGAGGAAGCAAACAAGGCAAAAAGCGAATTCCTGGCTAGAATGAGTCATGAAATAAGAACACCCATACATGCCATTTTGGGTCTCGCCTACCTCACCCTGCATTCTGAACTCACAGACAAGCAGCGAGAACACGTCAAGAATATCCAGATTTCTGGTAATATCCTTTTGCGCATCATTGATGATATCCTGGATTTTTCAAAAATTGAAGCCGGGAAGATGGTTATTGATGAAGTCAGTTTTAACCTGACTGAGCTTATCGACAGAATATACAGTGTTATTTCTGTTAAAGCAGATGAGCGCGATCTTGAAATCATTTTCGACATAGATGCAACAATTCCTCATAACTTGCTGGGAGACCCACTGCGTCTTTCACAAGTCCTTATAAATTATGCTTCCAATGCCATAAAATTTACGGAAAAGGGGCACATCCTTCTTTCTGTGAAGGCGGTTGAGCGTTGCATTGACCGCATGCTGCTTCATTTTGCAGTGACAGATACCGGTATTGGCCTGGATGAGTCGCAGAGCGGTGATTTGTTCAGTGCTTTTACGCAAGCTGACGGTTCAATTTCGCGCAATTATGGCGGAACAGGGCTCGGCCTGGCGATTTGCAAGCGCTTGGCTGAACTGATGGGCGGCGAAGTTGGCGTTAACAGTGTGCCGGGCCAAGGCAGTTCCTTCTGGTTCACCGCGTGGGTTGGATTGGGTGAACAGGAGGCGTGTCTCATTGATGATGCCCTGATGCAGGAATTGCAGAGTTTACGTTGCCTTGTTGTGTCCGGAAACAGCGAGGCAAAGCGCACACTGACCTCAACTCTGGAATCTTTTTTCTGCCGAGTCGTTACGGTAACCAATGGCGCCGAAGCCCTGGACGCTCTGGGCAATGCTGGCAGCGAAGATCCTTTTTCCTTTATTCTGTTGGATTCAAAAAGGTCAGACAAGGAATGCGTCGCCGTTGCCCAACGGATCAGGCAGGAAGCCCCACGTGATCTTTTCATCGCGCTTTTGGTCACAGGCCCCAGCAGTGAAGCAATTGCCCTGGAGGGTAAAAATGTTGGGGTAAACACGGTTCTTGCCAAGCCGGTGAACTCGTCAACTCTGTTTGACACCGTGATGGAGGCGTTGGGCAAGAGGGGCGCCAGTAGAAGGGGCGATACGGGCAGCCGCGGAAAAAGGCTGAAGAGACCGACTAAAATTTATGACGCCAGAATCCTTTTAGTTGAAGATAACGTGATCAATCAAAAGGTTGCGATGGAGATCCTGGGGCAGGCCGGGCTTATTGTCCAGGTTGCCAACAACGGGTTTGAAGCTATTGAGGCAGTGAAGAATAACGATTTTGATGCTGTGCTTATGGATATTCAGATGTCCGGACTTGATGGTTTAAGTACGGCCAGGCGAATACGCGAACTGGAAAAACCAGGAGTTGCAGAGCTTCCCATTATTGCCATGACCGCCAACGCAATGGCTGGCGACAGAGAAAGAAGCCTCAATGCCGGGATGAACGATCATCTGAGCAAGCCGATCAGGCCAGACAAGCTGTTGGCTACCCTTGTGCGCTGGATAAAACAGGGCAAGGGCAAAACCTTTCCGCAGCCAGGGGGGCCTGGTGAAATCTCTGACTCTCCTTTGCCTGTTGTGGCCTTACCCGGTCTTTCTGTCACGCAAGGTGTGTTGCGCATGGGCGGCAACCTTGCGCTCTACAAGGAACTGTTAGCAAAATTTGCCGTGGACTACGCCGATACCGCTGCGCTTGTGCGCGCCGCGCGTGATCAAGGAAGCATGCCCGAGGTGGCCGCAATCGCACATTCTCTTAAAGGCGTTGCGGGCAATATAGGGGCAAGGGATCTTAGCGTTGCCGCTGGAAAGCTTGAAATGAGCATCAAGAAAGAAACCGCCACAGAAGATTTGTTTGAACAGTTTTTTTGCTCTCTGGAGAAAGTGCTGACTTCGATCAGACTTTTTGAAGATGCTGACAGCCATTCAGACAATATAAGTCATGTCTTGGATTCTTCTTCCCTGAGCAGTCTGCTTGCCGAGATCGGCAGATTGCTTGAATGCGACGTTGCCCAGGCCATAGGCAAGGTCAAGGAGCTAGATGAAGTGGAAATGCCCTCCGTATTGGAGGATGACCTTGCCCGCCTCCAGAAGGCTATGGGTAATTGTGACATTGAAGAGGCATCACGAGCTATTGAAAGCCTGCTTGTGGCGCTGAAGGTGAGATAGAAGGAGGCATGTCTTGAATATTGAACGTCCCAAAGTGCTCGTTGTTGATGACGATGTCAGCAACCTCTACGTAATTATGGAAGCACTGAAAGATCAATATGTAGTGGTGACGGCCACCAATGGAACGCGGGCTCTTAACATGGCTGTCGCAGCTCCTTTTCCTGATATTATTCTGTTGGACGTCATGATGCCCGACATCAGTGGCTACGAAGTATGCTCCAAACTCAAAGGCAATGCTGCTACCCGAGGTATTCCTGTTGTTTTTGTTACCGCCCTTGGTGAAATCGGCGATGAAACAAAAGGTCTTGAACTTGGCGCTGTGGACTATATCACCAAGCCCGTCAACCCCTCACTGGTCAAGGCGCGGGTGCGCAATCAGCTGGAATTGAAACGTCACCGCGATCTGTTGGAGGCAATGGTGCGGGAGCGTACCAGGGAGCTTGTGCTTACCCAACAGGCAACAATTGAAATGCTGGCAGATCTAGCAGAAACGCGTGATCCAGAAACTGGCTGCCACATCAAGCGTACTCAGGAGTACGTATGTGCTCTGGCGCATGCGGCAAGACAACTCCCTGATCTTGAACTGTTTCTGGATGATGAAGACATTGATATGTTGTATCACTCAGCAGTATTGCATGATATAGGTAAAGTTGGTGTTCCTGACGCAATATTGAATAAAGAAGGAAAGCTTAGCAAAGAAGAGTTCTCCAAGATGAAGGAACACTGCATTATAGGATATAAGGCAATGTTGGGAGCGCAGAGAAAGCTTGGAGAAAATTCTTTTCTGCGTCTTGCTGGAGAAATTGCACTGACACATCATGAAAGGTGGGATGGAACAGGCTATCCGAGTGGCCTGCATGGTGCACAGATACCCGTTTCAGGGCGTCTTGTAGCTATTGCAGATGTTTATGACGCGCTGGTTTGTCAACGCATATATAAACCGCCATTTACCCATGAAGAAGCGGTTAGCATTATTGTTGGTGAAAGCGGAAAGCAGTTTGATCCAAGATTTGTGAAAGCATTTCTGGCGATTGAATCGCAAATAGAAAAAATTTCTATAGAATATGCAGATTATAAAAATTGATATAATTTTTTAAAACTTAATTATACAGTATATTGCTGTGTAATTGAGTTGATATTTTATATCGATTGTCTGCAAAAGATATTGTTGAAACACAATAATCTTACCAATACTTACAAAATCTGTATGATTGGAGGTAATATGAAGCTTAGTGTCAAGCTTACACTCATGTCTGGATTCCTTTTGCTGCTTGCAACATTAGTTGGGGTTTTCAGCCTGATTGAGATGGCAAACATCAACAAGGGGTCAACTGATATAAGTGAAAACTGGTTGCGCTCCACACGCAGCGTGATGAATTCAACTCTGTTGACGTCAGAATACAGGCTTGCAGAGGCCTTGTTCGTATATGCCAAGACAGAGGAAGAGAACTCTGTTTATAAAAATCGAATGGAAAATGCTTTAGCCGCACTTGATAAATCAAAGGCTGGTTATGTTAAGCTGATATCTTCGCCAAAAGAAGAGCAGGCCTTTGACACATTTTCGAAGCAATGGGCACAATACATTCAGGTAAGCGCTCAAATAATCCAGCTTTCAAATGACAATAAACTGGAAGCTGCGATCGATATGTTCAGGACAAAATCCAGAATGCTTTTTGAGCAGAGCAATGCATCTCTTATGGAACTTGTAAATATTAATACTGCAGGAGCCGACGCAGCCAGCAAAGCTTGTGACGAACTTTATGAAAGGGCCAGACTTCTGGTCAGCTCATTGCTTGTAGCGGCATTGTTGATTGGTATTGGTGCTGTTGTGTTTATCGTTCGCGGCACCCACAAGCAGCTTGGCAAGGATCCCAGTGAACTGAACGCCATTGCGCACCGAGTTGTTGAAGGCGATTATAATGTTGATGACGGCTGCCCAAAGCTCGGCGTGTACGATTCCATTATTGCCATGGTGAACGCTCTGAAGGTGAATATTGAGCACGCTCAGGAAGAATCGGTAAGGGCGCGTGAGGCGGCGGAAAGCGCCCGTATTGCTCAGGGCGAAGCCGTGGAGGCCCAACACCGTGCAGAGACCGCGCGTAAGGAAGGCCTGCTTGACGCGGCAAACCAGCTGGAAAACGTGGTGCACGTCATTGCTTCTGCCTCAGAGCAGCTTTCTGCGCAAATTGAAGAATCTTCCCGGGGTGCAGAACAGCAGGCAGAGCGTATAGCAGACACTGCAACCGCTGTGGGCGAGATGAATTCTGCAGTGCTTGAGGTGGCGAGGAATGCTTCCTATGGCGCGCAATTGTCTGCAGAAATGCAGGAAAAAGCCCGTTCCGGAGATAATGTGACATCGCAATGCCAGAGTGCGATTGCTGATGTGCAAAACGATGCTGCTGCTCTCAAGGTCAGTATGGATGTTCTTTCCGGGCATGCCCAGGCCATCAACGAGATTATGACCGTTATTTCGGACATCGCTGATCAAACCAATTTGCTGGCACTCAATGCCGCCATTGAGGCTGCGCGCGCAGGCGATGCTGGTCGCGGATTTGCCGTGGTGGCTGACGAGGTGCGCAAACTTGCCGAGAAAACCATGGCTTCGACACTCGATGTGGGTAAAGCCATTCATGCCATCCAGGAAAGTTCGCAGGATGGCGTGCACCGCATGGATGCTGCAGTTAATAAGGTTAATCTTGCAACAGAGTTATCGTTAAAAAGCGGGGAAGCTCTGAAGGTGATTCTCGGGCTCGCAGAACAGACCGCCGATCAGGTGCAGGGTATTGCCACGGCAAGCGAAGAACAATCAGCTTCGGCCGAGGAAATTGCCCAGTCGGTCGATCATGTCAACTCCATTTCTCGCGAAACCGCCTTGGCCATGAGCGAGGCGAGCAAGGCTGTTTCCGACCTGGCAGCACAGGCTCAACGGCTGGCCGCCATTATTACCGACCTTAAAAATGCCTAACAGTTCTATCTTGTCAGATTTGCCCATGGCACATTGACCTTGCCCCGGTAAATAAGGCTTCGTCTCCCTTTCGCGCGCCTTCTGGCAATTTCTGTCAAAGCCATGTGCAGGCATATGGCGGCGGCTTAACCTCTACGGTGGCCGCCGCTTTTCTGTCTGTTCCTGCTGCAGGGCGAGGTGAGGAAGGCTGAATAGTCTGCTGACAATATTTGTAATTCTGCCAGTGTACGGCTGGTTCCCTGCAAAGAGTAATGACTGTATTTTTGTTTTGTCTGCCTCTGTTGAGAGGTGGCTGCTGGAAATTTTTTTTCAACTTTTTTCACAGTGCTTCAACTGCCTGATATTTTTAGTTCTTGTAAAAAATGTTTCTTATGATTCATGTTGATTATACAATCAATATTTTTTGTGACTTGATTATATAGGGGCAACATAACTGTCTGATCTGAGAGGAATTAGTTATACAGATTTTTTTATCGGTTATTATAATTTTACCCGATATAATGCGGTATAGCTGATGTGGCTCCCAGAGGTTAGCTGATCTTGACCTTATTGATAATGATAGCTAACTATTAATTGGCAGCGTTGCTGAATCAGGTGGCAATGTTCGCAATTCACCTGATTTTCAGCGGAAACCTTGAGGTTTCCCTTGCCCTTCCATCTTTGTCCGGTGTGTGCAGCGATGCCGCCGCGACAAACTCAGGATTCCTTGTTCCCAACACGCGGGAACAAGCACCCCTGAACGCTGGTACATTCTCCAGCCTTTTCTCAAAAGATAATACGCGATGCAGTCAATGTGCTTTTCACATGCTGTATCTATCTAAAATATTTTGCTTTTAAAAAGGGGATTAACCATGTCCACCATTACTCTCACCACCCCTGGCCCCAGTCAGCGTATCTCTATTCCTGCAGAACCACAGGCCACAATACATCTGGATTTTCAGACCGATCAGGCAACCCTTGAGCGCAGTGGCGATAACCTTGTTTTCAGCTTTGTCGACGGTGGCAGTATCGCTATTGAAGGCTTCTACGCCCAGTACGACAAGACCAACCTGCCGGAGTTTGCTGTCGATGGAAAGATTTTGCCTGGCTCGGAATTCTTCAGTGTTTTCGGGCCTGACCTCGCCCCAGCCGCAGGGCCTGCCGCGCAAGCTGCGGAAAGAGGGGCAAGATACAACGAGCATTCGGATTCATCCCTAGCGTCTGGTCTGGGGCATCTCGATGGCGCTGAAACTCCGACGCTGAACGTTTCGGCGCCGGCAGAGCTGGCAACTCTGGATCCTACCCTTGCCGTTGCCGGCGGGGCAGAATTGGGCGGCGCTGCTGGCGTTGGTTCTGACAATCCCGGCAGCCAAGGCCCCTCAATTCCCCCCGGCCCCGAAGGCCCCACCTTTCCTTCTGGCCCCTTTGTGCGTGCCGTATTGTACGGCAACGGTCAGAGCGGCGAGTATGTGAGCACCAACGTGTTTTTTGCCGAGAATAACGGCACGCCTTCCGCTGTTTCCGCCAGCGATCTGGATTTTACCGGTGCAGCCCCCTGGGCGCGTTTCAGCGTGACTGCAACCTTGCCAGATGGCTGGCAGGATGCCTGGGTGGACGTGGCTTTTGACTACAGCACCGGGCGGCTTGAATTTCGTCTGACTCCCGAGGGCATTGCTGAAATGCAGCGTATGGGCGTGAACGGCAAGCCGCTTGTGGATTTTATCCAGATCACGGTGCTCGACCGGGGCACGGGCAATACGTTTGACTACAATGTCGAGCTGATAGCCACCAAGGATCAGACCTTCGATTCTGCCGCCCACGACAGCGAATATGGCGGCAACATTGCAGGCGATAATATTGGCGAGTTTCATCAGGGGCAAAATGGGGGCGGTGCCTATTCGATAATTTCATCAGCCAAGGACGATGAAATCGTCCTGAACGATACAGTGCTTGGCGGCAGCTCAATCCACGCCAGCGGCTCCGCCGATCCTTCCCTGATGGCTGACGACTACAATACCATCAATCTCAACGCCGGTGTCGTGAATACGGTGTCAGGCTCCACCACGCAGGTTACCTCTACGGATGGCATCCTCAAGGTGCAGGGCGGCGTATCCGTGCAGGGCGACAACGCTGAGAACTTCATCAGCATGGGCAAGGGGCAGGTTCATATCCACAACGCTTCTGGCCATGGCATAGACGCCGTCGGCGGCGAAAACACCATCCTGGGCCGCGAACTGAGCGTTGATGCCAGCGGTACGGGCATTCGTGCAACCGATGGCGGCTCCAACACCGTTGCTGTCAAGGGTGGGGATGTGCTCGTTGATGCGGACGGCACCGCGCTTTATGCCGAAAACGACAGCAGCAATACCGTTTCGGCAACCGGCGGAAGCGTCAATATTACTTCCGGGGAAGAAGGCATCCGTTCGAATGCAAACAGCACCAGCACGGTTTCGACGACTGACGGTGATATCAACATCAAGTCGGCCTGGGCAGGGATTGCCGCATATGATAACGGCACCAACAATATCTCCACCAACAACGGATCCATAAATATTGATACTGATACCTGGGGCATCACTACCAGCACCGCCAGCGCCGCAAATGTTAACGTGACAAACGGAAGCCTGAATATCAACGCGCTTGGTCGCGGCATCCATTCATACGAAAACGGCGTAAACACCGTTTCTGTGACAAATGGCGATGTCAATGTGAATTCAGGATGGGGATGGGATGGAATCATTGCTCATTTCGGCGGCACCAACAAAGTAGCCGTTGATAATGGCTCTGTTGTCATAAACTCTGGCGGAACTGGAATGACCGCCTTCTATGACAGCAAGAACGAGCTTGCCATAAACAATGGCTCGCTTCACATCAACAGTAACTATGCAGGTGTGAATGCCGGTTTTGGCGAAAATGCTATTAACGTAAACGGCGGCGATGTTTCCATCTCCAGCACTAGTGCCTACGATGCTGGCGTCCTCGCCTCTGAAAACGGCAAGAACACGATCACTACCAGCGGTACGCTTTCTGTCACTGCCGAAACCACGGGCATCAGTGCTGAAAACGGCGGCAAGAACAGCCTTACGGGTAATGATGTTTCTATCACTGCATCGTCAAAGTATGGTGTTTACGCAGCTGACGCTGGCAGTACTAACGAAATTTCTGCGGGTACAGATGGTAAGGTGGAGATTTCCGCTGGCGGTTCCGGGCTTTTTGCCGAGAGAGGCGGTGCGAACAGCGTCACGGGTGGTGATATTTCCATAACTGGCTTAAACTATGCCGTCATCGCTGGGAGCCAAAGCGTAAATGAAATTGATGCTGGCGCTGAGGGTAAAGTTACAATAAATGGTGCCCGTTATGGCCTTTATGCTGGAGCGGAAGGTAAAAATGCTGTGAACGGCGGCGATATTACCATTACCAGCACTGAAAACTCGAACTCGCGGGCTGCCGTCTTTGCTACGGGCAATAATAGCGCCAATACGATTACTGCGGATTCTGACGGCAAGATTGTAATCAATGGTGGATGGGGAGGGCTGGGAGCCGCCCAGCAAGGCGTAAACAATGTCAGCGGCGGCGATATTGCCATTACCAGCGGTACCAGCAGCCCTGCTGTCTTTGCCAATGGCAGCGGAAGCACAAATAATGTTGATGCTGGACCTGACGGAAAGGTTGTCATCGAGGCCTACTACGAAGGCCTTAATGCCAATAGCGGCGGCAGTAACACTGTCCGCGGCGGCGACATTACTGTTACCGGTAATCGCAGCGCGGCCTTATGGGCTGTGAATAGCGGGAGCAATAACAGCATTGATGCCGGATCAAACGGAAAGATCGCTGTGAACGGA
This sequence comes from Desulfovibrio desulfopostgatei, assembly GCF_053570645.1. Classification (NCBI taxonomy): domain Bacteria; kingdom Pseudomonadati; phylum Thermodesulfobacteriota; class Desulfovibrionia; order Desulfovibrionales; family Desulfovibrionaceae; genus Desulfovibrio; species Desulfovibrio desulfopostgatei. The sequence continues at coordinate 864,304 of NZ_JBRBQS010000002.1, forward strand.
TACCTGTCTGCCCAATCTGGCGGTGTGAACAACCTTTCCGGCGGTGATGTGAACGTGTCTGGAGTCTCTGGCGCCAGCAATGGCTACGGGCTGTATGCCACCCTTTCCGGCAGCAATACCATCTCCACAGCAGATGGCCATATATCCGTGTCGGGTACCTCCACCTCAAATAACAGCTATGCCATGTCTGCTGTCTCTTCCGGGAGCAACAGCATCACTACCGAAAGTGGCGATGTAACGGTGACCGCCACCTCTACCACCAACTCCCCAGGCAGCTCCAGTTATGGCATGGGGGCCTCCTCCGGTCGCAACTCCATTACCACGGCCAGTGGTGATGTGGCGGTGGCTGCCGCCTCTACAAAGGGCAGCGGTGCAGGTATGTGGGCTTATGATTCTGGCACTGTTGCCAGTAACACCATTGCCAGCGAAAGCGGCAATATTGAGGTTACAGGTTCTGGAACCATCGGCTACGGCATGAATGCGGCCAGTTCCGGCAGCAACTCCATTACAACAGAAGATGGCGATGTCAGGGTGTCGGGTGCAGGAAACGGCCCCTCTGGCAGCGGTAATGCCTACGGCATGTACGCCACCTCTGGTCGTAATTCCATAACCACCGATGATGGCAACGTAACCGTGTCGGGTGTGAGCAGCGGCAGCCTTGGTTATGGAATGTCTGCAAGCAATTCCGGTCATAATTCCATTATCACAGAAAGCGGAAATGTAGAGGTGTCGGGTTCGGGCTCCACCGGCTACGGAATGCATGCGACCGTTGGCGAAAATTCCATCACCACAGCAGATGGGCGCGTGACTGTTTCTGGGACAAGCACTGCCATGCATGCCAGTGGCGGCAGTAATTCCATTTCCACTGAAGATGGCGATGTGCAAGTTTCTGGCCCGATAGGCATGTATAACAAGTACGGAACCAACAGCGTTACCACTGCAAATGGTAATGTCACTGTTTCGGGCACTGGCACCAGCAACGCCGTTGGTATGATGAGTGCTGGCGAACCCAATAACAATGCCATTACAGCAACACCCGGCAGCAACGTCATCACCACGGAAAACGGCAATATTACCGTGATGGGAACGGCCAACACCAACAATAGCAGCAGCGGGTTCGGTATGAATGCGAACGCTGCCGGGAATAATGTTATTTCCACAGAAGGCGGAACAGTAAATGTGACGGGCAATAGCACTACAGGCTACGGTTACGGCATGTATGCCAGCAACAATGGCGCTGTTAACTCTGTTACCACCGCTGGCGGGGATGTGAGCGTATCAGGCTCGGGAGTCGCCGGTACTGGCTTCGCTATGGCAGCATATAGTGATGGCAATAATTCCATTAGTACAACCAGCGGTGACGTAAATGTACTCGCCAAATCCACTACTTCTGCCGGGTCTGGCATGTATACCTCTGGTGGCAGAAATGCCGTTAAGACTGAAGGCGGCGATGTGACTGTGACCGGCAGTTCTGCCTCCGGTGTTGGTCGCGGTATGGATGCTTTGTCCGGTGCCAATTCGGTGGTTACAGCGAGCGGTGAAGTGAACATTTCAGGAAAGTCAACTTCCGGCAGCAGCTATGGCATGTCCACGACCTTTAACGGGCAGAACACCGTCACAACGGAAGGCGGGGATGTGAACGTGTCGTCAACGGCCTCCCGTAGTAGCTACGGCATGTACACAGCTTCAACTGGCGCCAATACCATCACCACTGGCGATGGTGATGTGGATGTGTCGGCCAAGAGTTCAGGCACTACGTCCAACAGCTACGGCATGTCCGTCAATGGCGCTGGCAGCAACTCTATTGCCACAAAAAATGGCGATATTGATGTGTCGGGGAGCGGAGCCGCCGGTTATGGGCTGTTTTCTAATGCCACAGGCGGCAAGAACAGCGTAGAGACCGAAGCTGGGAATATATCCATTCAGGGCACGGGCACAAACGGCACAGGTGCGGGCATGTTTGCCCAGAATGCTGGCAGCAATAGCGTTACAGCCAGGTCTGGCGACGTGACGGTTACTGGCTCCGGCGCTGGAGATAAGGACAGCTATGGCATGTTTGCCAGCGGTGCGGACAGCAGCAATAGTATTGTTACCCAGAGCGGCTCCGTAGTCGCATACGGCAATGCTGCCGACAGCGGTTCTGCGTATGGCATGGCTGCGTTTGCTTCTGGAAGTAATCGTATCTCTACAGATTCTGGCTCCGCAGTGGTTTACGGAATTGCCGAGAGTGGAGAAAGTTATGGCATGGTTGCCCAAAATGCGGGCACCAACAGCATAGAAACAGATAGCGGTGCTGTAATGGTTGAGAGCGGAAGTCCCACAACGTCCACTGGAATGTGGGCCGATTCCGCAGGAAGTGCCAATAGAATTACCACAAACAGCGGTGATGTCTTCCTTTTTGCTGACGGTTCCGGCTCAGAAGACAGTAAGGGCATGCTTGCCACTGATTCAGGAATAAATAGTATTGCCACCCAAAGCGGCGCTACGTTCATTTCTGGGGGAATACATGCAACAACTTCCGGCAGCAACAGCGTCACAGCCAGGTCTGGTGACGTGACGATTACGGGATCCGGCACTGGCGACAATGACGGTTTCGGCATGCTTGCCAGCGGGTCTGGCAGCACCAACAACGTCACAACCCAGAGTGGCTCTGTGATTGCTTCAGTCTCAGGAACCGGCAGCAGTTACGCATTCGGCATGGCTGCCGTAAGCTCCGGCAAGAATAATATCTCCACTGAAACTGGATCTGTGGCGATTTCCGGCACAGGCAATGCAGGTACTGGCGATGGCTATGGCATGTTTGCCAATTATGCTGGTGGTAACAGCATTGAAACGGTCAGCGGCGATGTGGCTGTTTCATCGGACAGCGCCAGCAGAAGCTACGGGATGTGGGCTTTTTCGTCCGGCAGCAAGAATAGCATCGCTACGGACAGCGGCTCTGTATCTGTAGATGCCTCCAGTTCCGCCAATGGCCTCAGCAATGGCATGTTTGCCGAAAATTTCGGCGCCAACAGCATTACGACCAACGGCGGCACAGTGGCTGTTTCCGCCAGCAATACTGGCTCTGGCGATGCACATGGCATGCATGCCCTCAATTCCGGCAGCAACAGCATTGCCTCCGCTGCTGACGCACCGCTGACCGTGACCATCACTGCCACGGCCGCTTCGGCTCAGAAGGCTATTGCCATGTGGGCGCAGGGTGGCGGTGCCGTAAACTACATCACCGGGCATTCGCAGGCTGGGGGCGATGGCGACAGCATCACCCTGAACGGTGGCATCGCAATGCAGACCTCTAACGGCGGCAGGAACATCATTACCACTGGGGCAGGTAACGACCATGTAACCATTAATGGAGCCATCAAGGGCAGCGGCAACCAGATCAATGTGGGCGGCGGCAGCAATACGGTTACGCTTAACGGCGCGGTTGAATCCGGCAGCCTGAACGTCATTGCTACCGACGGCACGTACACGCTCATACTTCAGGCCTCCAGCACGGAAAGCTTCGCAGAACGTTACGGCCAGTGGCTCAATGGCATTACGTCCGACAATCTTATTGCTGGCGGGCTGACCAGTATCAGCTTTGACGGTCTGGATGCAGCGAATCTGCCCGCAGATTTTCTGACAACTTTTAACGACCTTCTGTACGTTTTGCACGACAACGGTGTTTCCATCGTGCCGGACGGTCTCTACGGCCATCTGCACGATCCTGCGGCTACCGCCGCTCCCATGATGTTTGCGGCGGCGGATGTTGCTGAACATAGCGGTACAGACGGCATTCATTCTGGTGCATCCGATGATGGACAGGCCGCGCATGCGGCAGGTTTGGGAACGGTTCAGGGGGCTGAGGCACCGAATACTGCCGGCGATCATGCTCTGGATGAAGCGGGCAGCGACGCTGCCATTGGTTCCGGCGGGGCAGAATTATCCCATCACGATGACAGCACTGGCGCGCAGGGTACATCTGCTCAGGGATACACTGCCGAGGATACGCATCCGGCAACGGAACACTATGTAACCGGCGTTGTTGATCATGCTGAAGATGGAGCGACTCACGATGTCCTTCAAAGTCAGGGCGGCCAACTGAACACTGGTGCGCATCCTCAGTTGGATACGCATCTGGCTGAAAATACCGATAGTGTCACGCCGTCCACGGAGAATGGGCATGAGGACTCGCCAGTTCTGGATGATTTGCTGAGCGACAACTCGTTTTACGGCAGTGAAAATGTTGGTCTGCTGTTTCATGGGGATAGCCTGAACCAAAACGCAGATGGACCTGTTGCTGGCGCAACTGCCGGGCAACAAGGCGAAATTCATGCTGACCTGGTGCTCACCCTGGGCGATGAGTCGCTTGACGGCCTGTTTGCAGAGGGGTCTCTGAGTAGCGGCGTTAGTGGTGACGCACATCAGTATGGGGAATCTGTCTCAGGAGGGTTTGTCGCAAGCCTGACGGACATGCCTGCTGTGATGAATGAAAATTCCACCGGTATGCACATTGCCGGTGGAGGCGACGTACATGGCGTGGATGGCGAGGCGAGTGCTTCCGCGTGGGCGAACGCGCCTGACTCTGCTGAACACTTTGCACAAGCGCAAGAATCAGTAAATACGGCCATGCGCCAAATTGAAGGTTGCTAGAGAAGTGACCCGCCCACAGGCTGACAGCTGACTTTACTGATTGGCCGTCAGCCTGTGGGTTCCGTTCCGGAAGAAGGCGTTCCGCCTTATGTGCTTATGCCGCTTCCTTTGAATTGATTTTATAATCATGATGCAGCGTTGATAGAAAGCTGTATGATTGGATGATAAACAATGGTTCTAGGCATGTCCTTGATTGATGGGACATAATCATTGTTGTCATCACTGCTGCGGCAAATATTCTGTCACAGGATTAACTCACCTGCCATTCTGAATTAAATCTCTTTTTTCGCATTCATCTTGATATATTGTCATCAAATGCATCTTTTGTCATTTTAATTGATGGCATAAGTGTTGTTGTTTTGTGCTGTATTTGAACTGTGTAAACTTTGATATTCGAATTCATATCGTAAATTATGTTAATAATTTTTTAATATAATAATGTATTAAATATTTTAAATTTTTTTTGTGAAATAAAATTTATTCAATTATTATGTAATATTAATATTTTTTATTTGACAAGTATGATAATTTTTATTTCATTTGTGTTGTAGTGCAATTGCTTGAGTGTCTTTCTGGTTTATAACTTAATAGTTGTAGTTGTTATGGTGATGGAAAAAACAAGCGCGCATCATCTGGTGTGCGCAGATATCGCCAAGTGGAAAAAACTAAGCATGCTTGTGGCTGCGTCACTAGCGTGAGTGGTGTATGCATTTGATAAAATGGAAATATGAGCTTGATGTGCAGGTATTTGATGAAAAATGATGCTGATTGCACAGTTAATTTATAAAAAAGCCGGAAGCGAGCTTTAATAAAATTATTCAGACTGTGTTATGCAGGCTAATGCATGGGTATACTTTACTGTTTGAAATCTCTTATGGAACACGAAGCAATGAACAAAATAAATTCATTTTTCAAAAACTGGAAAAGCCATGAAGGCGTGACAACAATAAAGCAAATTGAAGCGCATTTTGGCAGTATTGTTTTGTCACTTGAAAAGGCGGGGAGTGTTATCGTGCAACCTCCCGTGGACAAGCTTTGGTTCTCCATTGCACTTCTGGATACCAAGATAGATCGGAAGGTGGAAAACTGGCATCTGGAAAAAATGAAAATAGCGGCCTTCAATGCATCAATAAATCCGCAAGGACGAGCGCTCAAGGCATCCTATCTTGAGGATTGCATGTCCATACATGTGTTTTTTGACCCCAGCTTTTTGAACGAATTTGCAGAAGAAATGGGATGCAAGATTGATGCAAGCAAAGTGTACCCTATTCACGGTATACATAATCAGCAGTTTTCAGCTGTAGCAAAAAGCATTTTGATGCCGTTATTTGCTCCGGATATGCAAAGTTTGCGTCTTGATGAAACAATGCAGGGAGCATTACGGTATATATGTGATATGTATGATATAAAAAGCTGCTTCTATGGGGCGAGGATGAGCAAGCCGCAGTTGCAGCGCGTATGCGAATATATTGACGAGAATATTTCGGAAAAGCTTACTGTTGAAGATCTCGCTCAGGTAGCGCGCCAGAATAGAACCGCATTTTCGACAAAATTTAAAAATACTGTGGGAATGACGCCGCACAAATTTATCATTCAGAGGCGGATAGCAAGAGCAGAAGATTTGTTGCGTAATTCAAAACATACAATTACGGAAATAAGCGCAATTTGCGGATTTTCTGATCTTGCCCACTTTTGCCATGTGTTTAAGCGATGTCATGGAGTATCTCCACAACAGTTTAACAAGGAGTAGCGTGGTATCCAATTGTCGGTAATGTCTCCGTATCGTATCAGATTTGCTCAGGATAACTGCTTTCTTTTTCGTCGCAGCAGATATCCTGAATAAATCTGTTTAAGCGTGATGAGCCTGTATTAGCTATTTCACTCCAGCTTAAGCTGGAATTACTGTTTCTCAAATTCAGCTCGTGGGTAAACTGCATTCTCAATTTTAAGGTATCGACTGCATCACTGCTTGTTATGCCAATTTTTTTGCATAAAAAGACATAGGTGGCATCGGCCAGGTTGATTCCATCAGAAATTATGTAAAGCATCAACCCGTGATCAGCAGACAGGCTCTTCAGTTCCGGGGCATCTGGCAATAAGGCGCACGCGCCAGCCGCAGAAATGTTTATTATTTGCGATCTGAGGGCTGCGAGATGGTAATGGTTTTGAATCAACTCCCTTAAGTCGTGCCTGGTTGCAGGAATCTGGTCAATACGCATCACCCCGGACGCCTTGGAATATTCGGGATACCAGTCAATTCTTCGGTCTCTCCGCATGCGGCGAACAACATTTTGAGCAGCAAATCGCAAGAGCAGGGCCTGTATGCTATGATCCGCATTCTTTTTTACGCCAAGTATTTTACCGCATCCCATATAGCCCAGTCGCATTCTCTGCGGATAGTTTTTATTAAGGCAGAAAAAGTATTCAAATTCATTAGGATAAATTTTGCAGGGCCTTTCAATGATTGTTTGGTCAACAACCTTCAGTTTTGCTTCTCGTCCGATTGTCTCGCTAAGGTACCCGTGGCACAAGACATCTCTGATGGCTCCATGCAGTTTGATACTGCATGTGACCTTTACAATAGTTTTAATGTCCTGGGCTGTGTAAAAGATGTTGGAGTTCTTTGATTGTGCAGTGAATCCACTGTGTTCTGCTGATATTATCATTAATTTCCTTTGACTGTTATGTATTGTTGTGGAATTTTAAGTGATTGGCCGTGTTCATTTTTGTGTTAAGAAATTTTTATTTTGTATTTTTCTGGTGAAATTTTATTTATAAATACTCTTGTGATTAATATTCGTATGACAATTAATTAATATGCAAGATTATATTATATACTAAAATTTAATTATAAGCTTAGTACTATGATATAATATGGATAAATTATGTTAGGAGCATATTTTATTAATGCTAGATATATTTAATAAGCTAAATTGCTATATCTCGTAATTTATGATGCCATGTGAAGAAGATATTGAATTGTATTTTTAACAACACTGTGTGAATCAAATTTACAATAACTCGATCCATAAACGTATTGTGCTGTCAAAAAATACCTGCTCCAGGTATATGCGAGCACCAAAAATAAAATTGAGTAGATTGCTTGGATATTGCGGAAAGCCTGGGCCGGAGTGTGAGTTGTGGATATGTTTAGATGTGTGACGTTCTCGAACAGCGCAGTATGCCGGGTGACGTGAATCACTCTGATGCTGGCTATTGTAACGCATAGTCCAAAGCCGCAAGAGCCGGAAAATCGGCTCCGGCACTTGCGGTCCTTCAAAAAAATCCTTCACGGTCCTGTTGCCTTTGCTATGGTGCGATGTGGAAGACGAAAATGTTGGAAAACACGCGTCCAGCAATGTGTTACGTTCTGAGGACATTGAAATAGCTCCCAACTGTCTCTTTAGTCTTCGTATCTCCAGAGCTGGCCCCAATGCTGGGGAGCCATGCGTAGCTAGGCTTGGCTGTATGCTTAGAAAAACAGAAAGCCCGCCAAGCTGTTAGCTTAGCGGGCTTCTTCGAACTCTCCTGGAGTTCAAGATAGCGCCAAGAGGGGACCTCGGCACCATTTGATATGTTGAATTTCAATAATTTGAAATTATTGAAATTTATTTGTCCTCGAAGGCTTGTAACCCCGTTTATGAACCATGTAGCAATGGCTTGCATGAAAAAACATCCGCAAAATGAGGCCGGACACATTGCAATTCTTCATTCATCCCCAATAGCCTTTGCAGGCTTTAGCAAAACTATCACTATGGCTCATACCACACCGGATCAGAAACTTGGGTCAGTGCGGTGCTCTAAAGCTTGCGGCCATAGCCGAGTCCAAGCAAAGGTTTCCTTGCCAAGCTCAACGTCCAAGTCTCCGCCCAACGTTGCATAGTCTACCACCTGTATTTTCATTTAGGCCTAGCTAGCTATGCTGGAAACGCGGGTTTCACTCTTGGCCTTTCGCGTCAGTCGCTGTAAATGTTGTCATGGATTGCAAGCCACTGCACGGCTGTTGTGGTCTTAATCCCCTGCTGAAAATTAAAAGTATTTGCCATACTCCATGCCACGCCGTCAGGACGTGCGAAGGCGAGTCGATATTTCGCTGCTGTGTCATTTGGGGAATTGCGCACATCCTCGACCAGCATTTCCTTGGTCAGTAATTTTCTCTCAGTTATATCCCCCCATCGACTCTCCATTAGTTCTGCAATTTCACTGTATTTTAAAGTATCTCCAGCAATATAAACAATTTTATTGCGAATCTCAGGCTGATAAAAGAATATTTCAGCCGTTAACATGCCAATATCTTCGGGGGTTGTTAGCGTTATAGAGTGTTGCCAGTCGCCTAGGCCATATACAGTATGTTTCTTTTCATCGACCACACCAAAACTTGGTTCAAAGAGGTAGCTAGTAAAAATGCCAGTGGAGACAATGGTCCAATCGGTCTCGCTTTGCCCACGTAAAAGATGACGCACCTCAAGTTGTTCGTCCCATACCTCTTGCCCGCTTCCTTTCCCCACTATGTCGTAGTCCACACCAAATTGCCATGGAAAATAGCGAGTTACACCTGCATTGAGCACAGCCGTGGTAATTTTGATCTGCGTTCCTGGTCCACCAACAAAGCCACTACAGTTGATTACCGCGCCAAACTGTCGAAAAATGGTGCTCAATTCATCAATGCTTTGTCTTTGCAGATCCCCTTCTACCACAGATATTCCTAACGCTCTGAGTTCATCAAGCCTCGCTTTTCGTGAACCAGAAACTGCGTGACTGGCTTCCTCTTTGAGTAATACGCTGATTTTTGTCGATGGATTTTTGTGAGTTTTTTTACTCATAGCGCGCAATACTGGCATTCCAAGTTGTCCTGCACCAAGCACGAGGACTGTATTTGTGGGTTGTTCTGTTAACAACATCATATATATCTCCTTTAATTTTGCTTTAGGTTAACATAGAAAAAAATGAAAACTCAACTAGGCACACGAATGATACTGTGACATCTCTGAAAAATATGGCATTGAAAAGTTAGTGTTCCCAGTATAGGAGTACAAGAATGAAGAAAAGTAGATTTGCCGATGAACAGATTATTGGAATGCTGCGGCAGATAAGGCCGAAGTTCGCGTTGTTGACCTGTGTCGCCAAACGCTATCTCGGGTAGGACCTTTACAAATGGCGCAGCAAATTTTGCGAGGCGGATATCACTGACGGAAAGCGTCTGCGGCAGGTGGAAGAGGATGCGCACCTGAAAATGGTTTTTGGCGAACAGGGCAGGATTACTACAGGAGGCAAAGTGGAAGACTGGGACGCTATGTTGAAACTTTCAAAAGAGTTGTGTGAAGGGCTAACCAATGACGATGATGGTCTGAAACGAGAAATACTTACACACGCGGGGAACCGATGGTCATTGGGGGTGGTGCACATCTTGGGAACCTCTGGCCCCCTGCGGCATGGAGAAATCCGTCGCCATTTTGGCGAAATCACACAGAGAATGTTGACGCGCACGCTACGTCAACTGGAGCGGGACGGCCTTATCGCCCGTCACGATTACCATGAGAAGCCGCTCCGAGTTGTTTACGAAATTACAAGCCTGGGCAAAGAAATGCTTATTCAGATAATGCCGGTATGGCACTGGATTATTACATCATCTGACCGTTTTCGCGAGGCAAGATCCCGATATGAAAGCCAGCGAGGTTGATGGTTTCCTTCAAAACCAGATGCCAGACGGTTCCATTAAGAAGATGGTGATATTAACAAAACTAAGCGGTTACCACAGCAAAACAGGCCCGGTTGGCAAGTTGAATCGCACTCCTGCCTGCTGCTTGCATCCAGGAGGATATGGACATCTGTGTTAGCCCCTTGTGGCTCAGATTCTTTCTGAAAGAAGTGAAAATTGCGAATCTGCGGACGGTGTTGCGAGCTATTAGGCAGGGGCCTCCGGCACCCGATGCTTCAACCCCTTTGGATTTGCGCCTGCAAAAAAGCCTGAAGGCGTGTGCGCAGGGCGGTACTTGCCTGAAGTGTTTGCAGCTTCATTGTTCAGATAAGGCACCAACTTGTCGGTGCCTTCCACGCCCACCGTGGCTGAAAATTTTTGATGCCGTGGAATCCTATGCTTTTTAATGCTCCCCCAGCGGCAGTACCGTTTGCCTCCCCGTGCAGCCGACCAAATGGATTCTACAGGGACTTGATCTACTCCCGCATCAGGTGTTCGCGGCACACGGCCATAAAATCCCGCAAGCATGGGGAAAGCCATTTATCTTTGTGCCACAGCATAAATACGCCAGTTTCAAAAGGTCCGCCAATCAACGGCAGCCGGTGCAACGCACCCGCTGCGATTTGGTCACGCACAGCCATTTCCGGAAGTATGGTCAAGCCAAGGCCAGCGCGAACCATACTGATGGCTGCGGCGACGCAGTCACATTCCACTGAGGGTTGGGGCAGGTTGGCTGTTTCCGACAAAAAAATTTCAAATGTTCGGCGATAGCTGCAATCCGAAGCCGCCAGCAGGAGGCTATGCTTCAGGATGTCAGCCGGTCCTACCATCTTCATGCCCGCCAACGGGTGCTCCGGTGCAGCCACGGCCACCAGCTCATCCGTGCCCAAAAATGCCGCATTAATATCCCGTGCAGACGGCTCGTAGGCAAACACAAAGGCCAAATCCGTCACCCCCCGGCGCAAATCTTCGGCCACGTTACCCGCGATACAAGGAAGAATGCGAACTCTGCCTGTTGGGATCTTGCGCCGAAACGCAAGCAGAACGCCGGGCATCCGGTGACATTCCAGAGATTCCGGAACCTTTATGGTCACGTTGCCGGATGCGGCATTGTCACTGACAGAAGCCCTGGCTTCCTCCTCTATTTCGAGCATTTTTCTGGCGTACTGTAACAGCTTGAGTCCAGATTCCGTCAAAACAACCTTGCGCCCCAGCCGCTCGAACAGGCGAACATCAAGTTCGTCTTCAAGCGCCTTAATACGCATGGATACAGTGGATTGCGCTGCATTCAGGACCTTTCCTGTTTGGTTGAAATTGAGCAGTGACGCTAGGGTGACGAATGTTCGCAAGTCGCGCAGTTCCATTTTATACTCTTCATTCAGGCCGATTGTTGTAATAGAAAATTATCATTGGAAACGATTTCATAGATGTGAAATACATTTAATTAATCAGTTCGGCTAGTGAAATGGCCGGGTAATAAACAATCAGCCACATGTGAGGCAAGCGATGCATAAAATGTGCTCGCAAATAACGGTTGGCAGCTCAAACGTCGGTGGCTATCCCAGATCGGGCAGCCTTGTCGAAACAGACTGGCTTGAAGCGAACATTGATAATCCGACGTTAAGAATTTTCGATTGCAGCGCATACTTCCACGCTGATCCGGGAACAGGAATAAACAACTGGCGGAACGGGCATATTCCTGGAAGCGCCTACGTGGATTTGCTGGAGGACCTCTCGGATCCGGATAGTGACCTGCCCCTGATGATGCCAACGCCAGAACGGTTTTCTCAGGTGATGGGGGGATTGGGATTGGGCCGTGGAACAACAGCCGTTCTTTACGATGACACGGACAACATTTGTGCCGCCAGACTGTGGTGGATGCTCCATGCCAACGGCTTTAACGACGCCGTGGTTCTTAACGGTGGTTGGCGGAAATGGAGCATGGAGCACCGCCGGGTCACACGGGAGCAGCCCGGTTGGTGTAAGGCCGAATTCCCCCTGCAACCGGCTCCTACAGTTTTTGTTGACAAACAGGCGGTACTGAAAAACTTGCAAACCAACCGGGCCCTGCTTATCGACGCGTTGGCCCCGGAGATATTTGACGGATCGTTGCAAAGGTATGCGAGACCAGGGCATATTCCTGGCAGCATTAATGTTCCCGCAAAAGCGTTGGTGGATTCAAAGACCATGGCTTTTCTGCCCGCAGTGGCCCTCAGGAAAATATTCTCGGAGGCGGGGTTGAGCGTGTTTAGGCCTACTATTTCATATTGTGGAGGAGGGCTGGCCGCCTGTAGCGTTGCCTTTGCATTACACCTGCTGGGTGCTGATAATATAACTGTTTACGACGCGTCATTGTTCGAATGGGCCGCAGACCCGAAGTTGCCTCTTGAGACAGGGAAAGTTGAGAGGTAACAGTGGGCTGTGGCGGTTTGAAGAAAAAACGCCATCTGGTAGATTTGCCTCCAAGTAGATATCGGACCTTGCAGCCCAGATTAACCAATTAGTCAAAATTGGTAGGAGTTATCGACTATACAGGGCAAAAAATGACGCGTACCCGCGCACCGTTGTCGCAGGCAATCTCAAACCCGTCAGCTCACCAACTCTAATTTTGTTGCAGGGTGGAAATTTTGTCCGTGTGCTCTTATCAGTCTGCCCGCCACTAAACCGGGCACTCCCAATTGTGCAATGAACGGATAAACTCACGAGACTAGAGCAATTGCAGGGCATTATACCATTTTCAATTAGAGCTTTCCGTTGGGATTCCGATTCTGTCCCTTTGGCGCTTGCCAAGGTTAGCCCGCCTAACGAAAGATTATGCCCAGCAAGGTCGGATCGGTACCACCCTTTTGCAGGGGGGATCCCCAACACCTGCTCACGAATCGCCCATTCATACATGCCTAAGATGGCTTGAACAATTGCGTTTACAGTCTTACGGAAATGGTTTGAGCGTGGGGCATTGCAAGAAGTTCTGCAATGCTTTTGTCGCGGAACTTGGGCTTTTCTTTCTTGATGGCGGCAATTTGCGTAGGGTGTCGCGAACGTTACGTATCTCTTCGCGAGTGACAGATGCCGCGTCCTTGTCCAGCATGAATCGGAGGTAGCCATTCAAACGCCTGCGAATTTCATTCGGCGTCACCAGGCTTTTGGGGGTTCATTGAGAGCCCCATCCAGTGCCTGTTGGAGTAGCAGCAGGGCTTGTGGCCGACGGCCAGCGCAGGCTGACGCGAATTTTTGTGCGCCCCATGTGGGCAATCAGCCAACCAGGGAATCTGTAGAGAAAGTAGAAAATTCCATTCGTTAGGTAAACAAAGCTGGGAGCTTGCCGGAACGGAGAGGATGGACGAAAGATGACTGCGCCGTAAATTGACTCGTTTGTGACCCCATTTGTGACCCTCTTTGGAGGGAGGTCTGATTTGGGGGGGCAAAAGGCCGGAAAGGCACATTTCAAGCCGTGGGAAAACGAAAAAGGGATTACAACAAGCTGTTGTAATCCCTTATCTTCTTATGGTGCCGAAGGGGAGAATAGGCACCGCGACACCATCGAGTCCAAAACAACCTGATATTGTTGATAAAATTTTTTGAGATTTTTGTCTATGCCCCCGCACTTTGACCCCATGGTTTGACCCCACTTAGGTGAGATTCGCGTAGGCAAGCCGTGTGGCACGGCGAGATCAAAAGTTGATTATTAATTTCATCTTTTGCAACAAACTACCGCTACATTAATCCCAACGACAGGAGAAAACTTTACTTTTACGTTGGGAGCAAAAAATGCAACAGAATCTCATGGCATGTCCGGCGTGCCATAAAAAAATAGCAATTGAAGCTTATAATTGCCCACATTGCGGGCTGCCCATTGATGATGCACTCCGCACACAGGTTCGGGAAAGCCAGCGTGTCGAAGCCGAAAAAGCACGGCATGAAGCAAAGAGAAATCGCTGGGCTCTGTTGGCCATATTTATTCTGGGGATGGGTTGGAGCTATTTTCAGGAGCCGACCGCTCAGGATCAGGCAATTTCTTTGCGACGGGATGCCGTGCCAAAATGTTCGAGCGCAATTGAAGGCCAAGCTATCTATGGCTTTGAATGGGAGACCCTAGCGTTGGAATTTATCCCTCGTTTCCCATACGCCGAACATATGGCGAATGATGAAAACACCGTGTTGCTGAAAGGCAGCACGAATATAAAGGCCTTATTGTTCAAAAATGCTTTTGGCGTTATGGTTCCCATGGAATATTCCTGCCTCTACGACACAAAATCACGCACAGTGGTGCAGGTTCATGTAATCCCCAGATGAATTCAGAGCTGATTTCAATAGCAAGATAGGGTCTAGTCAAGAAAGCCTATTGAGGCTAATAGCGTGATAGTTTCAGCTAGTTAATACCTGACTTTTATAGAGTCGAGTTGTGCTGGAGTATGTAATGCGAAATTATACTGAGCAATCTTATTGTAATGCACTAAAAGATCAAATACAGCATGTTATAGGTGGTTTGCAGCTAGAACCCAGGAATTTTTTCTATGATAAATCTCTTCTGAGTTTCATTGATGGGCCATTTGCTGCAGCTTTTGTAGAAGAAACTCGTAATATTACGAGCCTTATATGCAAAGAAAGCTGTTTTGATTCGTATGGCCATGGTGCAAGCTTGAACAGCAGTGATCTAAATTTTATCTGGGGACAAGATTGGCCCGGACATGCCCTGCGCAATCCACCAATTTTTTGGCATAGGCCGTTGCGAGAAGCTGATATTACAAAGTTGATTGTAGCGACATTGCAAGATGACAGATTGAGCATTCGTGCATTTTTGCGTGCACTCTGTGAGTCAAGCGGCTCTTTGAACGACGTAGAGAACGTGGAAAGATTTTTGCCCAAACATGATGATGTTGCAGTAAGGGCAGAAGATTTGGCGAAAGGCAAAAAAAGAATTGATATTCTTTTTGAATGGGGAAAGGGCGGCGCTGCAAGAGTAGTAGTGTTAGAAGTAAAATTTGGAGCTAGCGCCGAGAACCCATTTGATGTGTATGAGGAGCAAGCCAAAATTCGCCTAAGAAAAAGAATTCATCCCGACAAGAGAAACGGTGACGATTTCTCTAGTGCCATTGGCTACTTTTTTGTCATACAGCACGCATCTAGTGAACGTGAGGTCAGAAAAAAAAGTTGTTTTACACGGGACTGCAACGCTTGGCGTGTCGTGTATTGGCAAGATTTGCTGCGGCGGTGGGAAGAGCATTTGCAAAAAGAGCATGTCACAAATATTCCTGATAGCGCGGGCGCATCAGTACGGTGCAGTATATTTAATAAAGTGTATGGAGGCGTCTAATGTGTGCCGTCGAGAAAATAATTGAAATTCCTGGGAGCGTGCGATTCTTTTTTTCTGACAACAATCGAACCAGGCTTCTGGAGTTTGACAAAAGCAGTGTTCCTCCTCCACCGTTTGAATTTGCTGAAGTGTTGCAATTCTATCAGGCAAAACGGAATGTTACATTTTGTAAAATGGATTTGTTCCAATTCATGGGCGATGTTTTTCAGAAGGTATGGTTGCCAGCATTGGAAGGGGCCTTTTCCCCACAAAAAGTTAAAGATTTAGGCCTTGAAGGAGTGGGAGAACTCTTCAATCCTGATTCCGTTTGGGGTAGCAAATATCACGCTTTGTATTGGTACTTTACTTCAAATACCTTTGGAAATGTGCAATTATGTGTAGGCTGCTATCTTGCTAATATTGATGGTGTTTTCAAAATTTGCATTTGTGTTTACTTATACAACGTTGTCGAAGGGGGTGGGCTAGAAGGGGTCGAGGATTTAAAATTGGATGAATTCTGGGTTCAAAACGACGCAGACAAGACTGAGTATTCTCTGGACAAAACATTATGCCCCTCCTTGGGAGGGAAAGACCCCCTAGATATTTCCGTGCTTGTAGAAAAGGCTGGTCAGGCTGTGCAGGCTATCAGAGAGTATCTTGAAAGCCATAGAGACAAATCTTAATCGTTATAAAGACCAGCCATCATAGCCAGTTCCGCCCGCATGCGCTGCACCAGCCATGCGGGCTCTATTGTTCTGGCCTTGCTCCCGAAGCCCAATATCCAGGCCATCACCTCCATGTCGCTGCGCGCCGTGAAGGTAAGCTCGATGCCGTCTTCTATCTTCTCAATCAGCTGCTCTGTGCTGAAGCGGCGCTCACGAATATATGTTTCCAGTTCACGGGCAAAGAATACCTTTACAGTAAAAGGGGTGTCTTCGATAAGCCCAAAGTGCTGCGTATCATCGTGGGTTAACGGTATTTGGTGCGTTCGACGTGTTAGGAGGATTTCTTCCATCCGATGCACAGCCAAAAAAAGTGGATGCAATGGCTCTGCCTTGCCTTTGTCCTGTACGCTCCATCCTTTTGCATACAAAGCCTGTCGACTGCCATAAAGACCCACAACTGCCATTTCATGAATACGTGAAGGCTTGTCTTGTGCCTTATAGGCTATTTGGCAAATTTGTTTTTTGCTTATTGCCTTTAGCAGTGTTTGCAAAATAATCTGGAATGGGTCGTAATCAATAGTACCCAGCATGGCCATACGCAGTTGCGGATATTGCGGCTCCTGCCAGGTATCCTCAGATGGCACGAGCACAGAAGTGCGTCGTAGGGTCGCATCCATCGTTTTCTGTACATTCTCAGGTAGCAAGGGCAGTGCAATATCGCGGCACAGGTGTAGGAGTCGCATTTCTTCTGCACTTACATTGTACTGGGATTTTTCTCCATCGCGCAGTATTCTTTCAAATATGTAGCATCGTTCTGGCCTGCCAGCAGTGCTGCGGGAGCGGCTTATAAGACGGATCCCTTCAAAACGCTCAATCTTAGTCAGAAGTCGAAGGGTGGTCGACTTGGAGCACCGCAAGTGATTAGCAAGTTCCGTCAATGACCATTCTCGCGAAGAAAGTGCAAGCAATGAATACAAATCAAGCATTTTTTCCGCAGATGTTCGGTCATTTGTCTTAGAGGGCATGGCTTTCCCTTGCTGCTTACGGTGTTCAGAATAAACTTTGCAGCCGATTTATTGCAAATTATGCAATAAAGTTAATCTATGGTGCACCCATGATCAACCAGGGAGGAATCAAGGTGATTGGTAGTACTCTTTCTCGTTGCGCTGGGTGGGCAAAGCCATGGTCTTGATTTACACCTAGATGGAGCAGGCGATTTTGGAATACCTGCCTGCCCCATCAATATGGTAGGTGAATTAAGTTTTGTTCCCTTCCGGCAAAGCCAACTTGTCGTTGCTCACAAATGTAGTTTTGCCTTTGGCCTCTAGCTCTGTGGCCGCAAAAGCCGCAGCAAATACCCCTGCAATTCCCGCCACCATACCGCCGATAAATATCCACGTTTTGCTCATGTTCTTGCTCCTTCTATTCTTATAAAATTGCGGAAGGCGGGAATTACCCGCCTTCTGCATGCCAGCCTTATAGGGCTAGTCGTCCCAGTTGTCCTTGATAACCTGCAATACGGCGATGGCTACTGGTATCCAAGCCAGTGGATTCATATGACCTCCATTGTTTTTAGCAGCGCGGGATGCGCCGCTTTTTGTTAGGCGTAAAGAAACGGAATAACCCCGTTCGGTACCAAGGTCTAAAATCTAGGGGCACCATCATGCTGCACCACCTTTGAGCAAGGCAACCTGCAGCAGGGCAAACATGGCAGGCACCAGATCCGGCAAGTCGTTGACCACCCGGCTTGTGTGTGGCAGCAGATGCGTGATGTGTTCATCCCGAATGCCAAGGCCATAAACTTCAAAGCCGAGCTTTTGGGCCACCCCTATGGCATTGTTTGCGGCCAGCGGGTTGTCCGGCATGCCGTCAGTGATAACCAAGATCATCTTGCGTTGTTCTTTGAGAGGCAGCATGGTTTGCAGCACCCACCACAAAGCCCCAGGCAAGGGTGTCCCGCCAGAAGCTAGAATATCAAACTGGTCTGGCACCGCCTGCCCATGTCGCATGATGGGGAATACGGAATTGGTCGCCGTGGCAGCAGGGAAGGCCGTAACCGCCGGGTTCACGCCACGGATACGACTCAGTGCCGTTGACACGGCAAAGCAGGCTCGTTTGGCAAGGTTAATTGGTGCGCCAGCCATGCTGCCGCTTACGTCCAGCAGGATATGGACAGCCGTATTGAGGCCCAGTTGCACCGACTCTTTTTGGAAAACACGAGCATTGCCAACCTGCAGACGGTATAGCGAATTGGCGTGCAGTGTGCCTCTGCGCCCAATACCGCATCGCCTTTGCGTTTGCGCTTGCAGAAAGCCCTGAAGGCGAGTGCGCAGGGCAATGCTGGCCTGAAGCGCTTGCAGCTTCTGCTCTGCTGACAAGGGGGCTGCTTGTCGGGTGCCTGCCACAGCGATGGTCAGCGCGTCACCAGCGGATTCTGTGCTGCAACTGGTAAGCTCAATCGCCATGATTTCCCCTAGGTTCTGGGGGAGATCCTGGGCCTCAGCATGAAAGAGCGCCTTGAGTGGTAACGCGCTCAAAGCCCGCAAGGGGGCTCCTGCTTCAGGCGAAAGGGCGGGATGCCCCTGGTGCTCAATTTGCGTAGTGTTTTCGTGGGGATTGCGTAGTTGTTGTGATGGCTCCCACTGCCGGATGCACAGGGCGATCTGCCTTGCGTATTCAACCGTTGCCTTTGTATCCGGGCAATGGATGTAGACCTTGACCAATGTGGCATCCAGGGCCTCTTTTAATCCGGGGAAGTGCTGCTCAATGATGCTTGCCGCGTTTTGGCGTGTCGGGGTCACCTCATCCACATCCCAGGCTCGCACCGTCAACAGCACATAGTCCAAAACAGCAAGGGCCGGGGAATCGTCCCCGGCCCTTGGCTGTGCTTGTTCTACAAAGAATCGTCGTATCAGCCAGTTCAGGTTCCTCCGGCAGCCGGGGAAAATGCCCGACAGCTTCTTTTCAACACGCCAGTCCTCAAGGCAGTTGAACAGATTGAAGGTCACAGGATTAAGGTTTGCAGCTTTCAGCACGCTAAAATCAGTGTGTCGTATATGGGCAGCCTCATGGTCTGTGAACCCTTTGGCCAGCGCCAATAATTCCGGCTCACAATCAATGGGCAATGATGGCAAGTGGATAACCTTACCGTTGGTACAGGCTTCCTTGCCGCCAATACGCACCTGCACGCCATAGCGGTCACCCAGAATGGATGCCAAAAGGGGCAGGCAGTTGAGAACATCTTTTGTTCGAATCATGGTACCCCACAATAAGAAAGCCCGACATTTCTGCCGGGCTACTGTTCGGGTTTGTCAGGCAACGCTACAAAGCATGGCGGATCGTTTGCCAGCGTAGTATGTCGCCCTGCGGGCGGGAGGTAAGCTGGATTCATTTTGCCAACTTTTTATATAGCGTATCGTGTTCAAGCATGCTGTTATCAAGGGCTTCAAGTACATTCCTCTGTACAACTATTTCCTTGCGATTTTCAATGAATGCACGTGCAGCATCTTCTAGGACTGCCCCAATTGGACGGCCTTCCTGTCGAGCGATTGTTTTGAGGCATTCATAGAGGTCCGCATCCATCTGGCTGGCGAACCTTGTCCGTCTGGTTGATACTTGTTGCATGGGGCTCCCTTTCCTTGAGGCTAGCCATAGCGTTAGCCTTATTCAATGAATTTTTGATATTACCACAGACCCAGGCTGGGTATGGCAGGATGCGGCAAAGCGCTATCTGCCACGGGAATCTCAGGCAGGATGGGCTCATCGTCCATATTCCCATTCATGGTGCCATCCATCAGTACAGCAGGGCCGTCCGGCTCGTGGATAACGCCCGGACCAGTCAGCAGGGCATCCAGCACAAAGGCCGGGCCGTAGCCTTCAACAACTTTTTGGGCGTGGCCCACAAGAGCCGTACTGTCCTTGAGCAGGCAGACCAGCCCTTGCAACAGCAGCAGATCTGTGCCGGTGATGTTGCCCTTCTTGGGCATGCGCAGCAGTGCAGCCTGCACGATGTCAGCCACCGGGGCCACATGTGGCTCTACGAAAGACAAGCCCGTGAGCTTGGCATGCAGGGTGCGCAGCGGTGAAAGCGCCTTGTGGGTTACCTCCGTTTTGCCATGATAAACCCTGCGCCATATATCGTCAGCAGACTTGGCCACCTCATCAAACAGGGTGCCGCCGAGGCCCTGCACCTCTTCCGCCAGCCCGGCTTCCAGCACAGCGGTGTTGTCTGTGTGCTGTTCAAGCGGGGCCACCTTGTACAGCTGCCAGCGGAAATCCATACGGGCGCGAACATAGTCAGGCCCTACAAGAGAGTTACGGATAATTTCGCCCCACTGATGGTGCTTCTCAATCCATGCCTGCACATTTTGGTCATAGTCCGCCAGAAATGCCTCCTTTTCTTTTTCGAATTCGGTGCGGATGTTAAGCAGCTCCTGCACGATTTCGCCGGCTTTTTCCTCGGGGATGGCCCAGCCGGACATGAACCGCACCCCATGCCGGTCAAGATAGTTAAAGGCGCGAGCCTTGAGTGTGCCGAACACCTTGAGGTTTTCCGGGTCAGCAATGCGTTTGGAACCAAGCGATGCCAAATCTTCAGGGGGCAGCTCTGCGCCGCCCAGGTCTTCCTGACTCATTTTGCGTCGGGCTGACCACAAGCTGACGTTAAGGTTGAGTGCCAATAAATTGTCTAAAATACGGATGTCTGAAACAAGTTTTGTCATGGTTTTCTCCTAGAAAGAGCTTTTTGCAGGATTGAGAGCGTAGCCTTGCGTGATCTTTTTTGTCGCGCGAGCTTCAAGTTCCAGCACGGAATTGTTGCCAGCACAATTTTCAGCGGAGATAAAGTGTTGTTGCCCGACAGTGTCCGGTTTACCCCACTCCAGCGTGAGCCCCACAGGGCTGGCTTCGCCGATCCAGTATTTGCCGTCCTGTTTTTTGCCAGAAAGGTTGTGGACTACCTGAAGATGAACGCGGGGCTTGGCCACCGTGGGTGTGCGGTGCAGATGCCCGCGCATGAAGCGTAGGGCTTGCTCACCTTGCAGGGGGACGGCTTCAGAAGCCTCGGGTTTGGGGGATCCTGGTTCCACCTGTTGTGGAAACAGGCGCTGAGCCAGTTCATGCAACATGGCGCGGGTTTCACAGCTTGCACGGAAGGCCAGAGCCCGGTCGAGGGCGTAGGTGACAGGCTGTACGCCCTGATGGGCCAGAGGCTGAAAGCGTACGGTCAGATCTCCCCAGCGCAGCAAACTGCGTGTGGAAAATGTAACTTCAATGGTATTGGTCAGATTGCTGGTGGAAGCCTCGCCCATGAACAGTTTGCGAACCTCATTGGCGTAGTCCACCATGGTGGCGCGTAACGATTCGGGCAGCGATGGGAAGCGCCGGGCAAGCAGGCTTTTTTCCACGTCGGCAGAGGGATAGCCCACTTCGCAGATGGTGAAGCGGTCCAGCCATGCAAGGTTCTGCCGCTGGGTGCCCTGGTAGAGGCCGGTATCATCGCCACCGCCATTGGTATTGGCCGTGGCAACCAGACGGAACATGGGGTGCGGCACAATCAGTTCGCCGCCGTTTTCCGCTATGCACAGGGGGGAGCCATCTAACACGCTGTTCAAGCCTGCGGCGATTTCTGGTGAGGTCAGATCGATTTCATTGATCAGCAGAAGTGCGCCGTAGCGCATGGCAAGTGCAAGCGGGCCGTATTCAAAGGTCATGCTGCCATTTTTTACTGTCAGGTGACCAACCAGGTCGGCAAACTCCAGCCGCCCATGTCCGGTGACCTCAAGGACAGAATAGTTAAGCCTGGCTGCCAGCTGCTTGATGCCTGTCGTTTTACCGCAGCCTGTGGGGCCGAAAACGTACAACGGTTCCTGTGGGTTGAGAAACCAAACCACAACATCGCAGCTGGACTCATGGAAAATATAGTCGTGGTCAATGGCCGGGGTGTAGGCCGAAGGAACGGCGTATCCTTTTACCGTGGTGCCGGATGGTTTGCCGCTGAAAACCTGCCCGGCATCAAGGTCAGTGGGTTTAAGGTTACTAAGTCCTTCGATCAAATTTGTGTTCATGATTGCTGCTCCTTAGATGCAGAAAAAGCCCGGCTCCTTTTAAGGGAACCGGGCTCTTCGAAATATGGTATCAGTCTGGCTAGGATGTTTTTTTGTGAATTATACGGAATTGACTGGCAGGTGAACTTCTGCGGTCTCAGGCAGCGGGACGGTTTCCGTATGACCATCAGGGTAACGCAGGGTGTATTGCCCTTTTTCATCCAGATAGTTCAACGGAATGCCTTTTTTAAGCTCAAATTCAAGAATAACATGCTGATTTTCAATGGCAGTTGCAACCAGCTCTTCAAGGGGAAGTGGCATAATGCCTCCGCTGCACTGCTTACAATTTGCCTATCAGGAAGCAGTGTTCTCCTTATGGCACTATTCTTCAGAGGGCATACGTCGTAGGGCTTGTCGATATGCCTCAAGGCGTTCACGCTTGCCAATGGAGATGACCGTTACAAAGAGAATGTCATCATTCACCTTGTACACCAGGCGATACCCAATGGAGCGCAATTTGATTTTGTAGCAATCGCGCATGCCAGACAGGGCAGATGAGGGAACTCTCGGCTGTTGTAACCGTTCTGCCAGTTTCTTTTTAAACTGTTCTCTGATGCTGGAATCAAGCCTTTTCCATTCTTTCAGTGCTAGCTCATGAAACTGCAGGCTATAGCTCATCAAGCGTTACCTTGACAAAAGGGCCATCTTCGCGTTTTTCAACAATCTTTCTGTCTTCAAGATCTTCAAGAATTCCGAGGATTTCTTCGTAGTGCTTTGCGGACAACAGGTAGGCCTCTGGCTTGTTATGGTTCAAAACTGCCACCGGCGCATCCTTGGCAGTTGCCAGGACATTCGCAAAGTTCCGTTTGAGTTCTGTGACGCTAACGGTGATATTGGAGAGTATGGAATCCATGAAATCCTCCAAGTTGGATAAATTCGATATCTTTTATGACATCAAATTTGACATCAGTCAATGAAACTTAGTCCGCTGCAATTTCCCGGGCAATTCGCACCCGATGCGGATTGCACTGATAACTACCGCGAGCTTCAATGTCGTCATAATCTTCGCCAATACGGATGAACAGGAATTCTTCGTGGGGCAAATTGTCCATCAGCTCACCAACAAAGGCTATTTCAGCAAATTCATCGTACCACTTTTCTCCTTCCCACAGAAAGACAACTGAGCCTGAGCCTTCATCGATTTTGTTGGGTTCGCCACCGATGAGCATTTTGATTGCTGCAAAGTTGTCGGGGGGGGGCTTTTCTGCCTCTGCAAGAGCTGTTTTTAACTGATCCATGCCATTTTTTGTCAGGCACAGGGCCACGTCAGAATAATATCCCATGAGATCTCCCGAAGTTCAGTTTATGGGCGAAATGCTCAATTTTTCGAAAGGTGAGCCCGTACGCTCACAGCGGGCCAGCAAGGTATCCACGTCGATGTCGCCCAGATGCCCCGTATGAAAAATCTCGGTCAACTCCTCCCGCAGAGCATCCTTGTCCAAATTGGTGCGACCAGCTGCCACTGACATGCGGAAGCGATAGTTTCCCGTGTCTACCCAGTCCCGAGTGCCAGCCTGGCGGTGAACAAGTTTGAGCACAGTTTCCATCTCTCTGATTTCGCTATCTAAAGCGGTGCGGTGCTCCTTGAGGGCAGCCAGCTTTTCCAGAGCTGGTTCCCATTGGGGCATTTGCACGCACTGCGGGAATTTGGGGCAGTCACCGTTGTGTTCGCAGTACGAGCACAACGGGTAAAAGCCCTGAGCGCAATCAACCTGTGCCAGGGTTATGTGTCCGGCGCGGAAATCTGCTAGTTCGCCCCAAAGTTGTGCCGCATGGTCAAGGGCCGTATCGAGCATGGCTTGATTGAAACCGTAGGGGCCGAATGCTTTAACCTCTTTCATGGAAAGGCAGAGCAACCACGCTTCCACGCTTGCCTCGGCAGCCGTTGCGGGCAAATGAAGGCCAAGTTGGGCAAGGCAAAGTTGCGGGAAGGTCATTTTGTCATGCAGAAGCGTGCCGTCCTCAGCACGGAGGCTGAAGATGGGCTTGCTCCATGCTTTTGTTAGCAGGCCGATCTGTCCGTGCAGTTGCAGCAGATGGGAATCGTGCGGGGTGCCGGGAAGCTTGTCGGTGCTTTTTACTTCCAGAATGCGAATGGCGTTAACAGGCGCGCCCCAGACCAGCACAAAATCAAGATGAGCTTTGATGGGCACGCCCTGATGCTGCCAGTTAATCTCAAGCTGGGGCAAAATATGCAGACCCAACGATGCCAGTGCCTGCCCAACCCCGGATTCAAACCAGTGCCCGCGCTGCAGCGTAAGCAGACGTTCCAGGCTGTTTGTGGTGGGCCGCACCTTTCTGGCCAACGCCGCCCGTGGGCATTCCCAGTGCTGGCCAATGTCGCTCATTCCCACATATCTGGAGCGGTCGCCTAGGTGTGCAAGTGTGTCGTTATGGGCAACGGCTTGCAGACCTTGTCTGATTAACGCCCTCAATCCCTCCGTGCGGTCCATCTGTTCCATGGGGTAGTCTCCATAAAAGCGAAAGGGCCGCCATTAGGCGGCCCTTTCGCTCGGTATTTTGATTTTTGTTATGCGGCATCGACATACTTCCACCACAATTTTCTCTGCGGGTTCCAGCGGAAGCCTGAGCCAGTCAGCAATTCCTTTTTGGTCTGCGTGTTGCCGGTGGCAATGATGCAAGGACGCCCGTCCTGGGCAGTAACCTGCTGGTAGGTGACGCCTTCCAGCGGTGGAA
The DNA here is from genome assembly GCF_053570645.1 of Desulfovibrio desulfopostgatei. Taxonomy (NCBI): domain Bacteria; kingdom Pseudomonadati; phylum Thermodesulfobacteriota; class Desulfovibrionia; order Desulfovibrionales; family Desulfovibrionaceae; genus Desulfovibrio; species Desulfovibrio desulfopostgatei. The sequence goes on from NZ_JBRBQS010000002.1 coordinate 889,393, forward strand.
GGTTTTCAAGGCTTGCTGGCGGTCGATTTGAGGGCGCTGAAGATTCGTTTGTAGTGGATGGGTCGCGTTGACGAGCTTTTTGCGATTCAGGGGGAATTACGGGCAATTTAGGCCGCACAGGTGATTTTTTGCCATTTTTTGCACCTTCACCATCGTCATCTTCAGTTACCATGCCCAACATGGCGGTTAGAGCGTAGCGACGGGCATATGTCATTGCCGATCCCATGCCCTGGGGATCGGCCTTGGGCAAAGGAACTACCGCAAGGGAGCTTTGCCACTGACCAGACTCTGCATGCGTCAACTTGGTAACCAGTCCTAAGGAGTTGGGCTGCTCCACAGGCACAGGGTACTGGCACAGCCAGATGCCGTTTTCGATGAGCGCGTTGCGGCAGGCGTCCATGACACTGTTGAGGCTGGCGTACCAACTCTTGGTGAAGGGGTTCTCAGCATCTTTTGTAACAGGTTGCACGGTTCGCTGCACGTTAAGAAGGGCCTTGGCTAGTTCCGTGATATTGTCGGATTGGTATATAGCCATAACATTCCTCCAAGAATGAGAAAGCCCTGCCAAGCATGGTGCTTGGCAGGGCTTTCTGGTTGATTTGAAACGTTGTTTTAGTGTTCTTGTAGTAATTATATGTTTTCAAATATTCATGAATAACACTATTTCTCTTATACTCCTGGACTGTTAAATAAATCCACGCTGACTCATCCTCTGAAGGTGTTGGGAGAGTTAACTTCAAAAGTCATATTGGGGGAGATACATAGAAATTTGTTATTAAAATATTGTGTAACATGAGCAATATGCCAGAAAAAATGCGCTCTAAGCATTAATTAACAAAAAAGATAAGGCGTTCGGCCCTCAATGAAAAATCCATTAGAATTGTAAATTCAAAATACGCTTTGCCGCTTCCAGTAAATAGTAATTTTTATTCTTATCCATTAAGACGTGGTCACGGTTTAAGGTGTAGTGGCGTAACACTTTTTTCAATGGCAATGGTAGAGTGAAAATGTCAGACGGGCTGATATGATTGGTATAAACCTTCTGGAGAACCAGTTCTTTCTCTTCGCTGTTCAGTGCCTTGAGGTCATTTTCCCATTCTTGAGTTAGTCCGGTCTTCTCAAAGAAAAATCGTAACAGAATGTAGAGCTCAGGCATTATTAACAAACGGTGGAACTCTTCTTCATTGCTACCAAAAGCTTTCTCAAAAAAACTTTTCCCAACGCCTATCTTACCCTTTGTGGCGTTAAGAATAGTTTGAATTGCCCTGACGTATTTCCGGTTCCAATGTTCACCAAGATAGTCACGGTTGAATCGATCTTTCCCTGTAATAGGGTGGTACTTCATAGGGAAAGAGTAAATATTGACCCCCAGTTCTGAGCATAGGTCAACATTAATCTTCAGCCGTTGGTATAACTCCACCGGCTTATCTTTTTCATTGTATAGTAGGTAGTTTGAAAAATGTTTCAGACCATGTTTTGCGGCAAGCCTTACAGCTTTAGTGTAAATTTCTTCATATTCCATGCTGTCAAAAGCAATCCTGAGGGGTCTGATTGAAAGTTGTGCAAGCAATGCAACCTTTTCATCCGTCATTAGTCGAGCATCAAGGCCTTGGTTAAAATCTATATATCGAGCCCTTTTGCCTTTATAGCGCTTCTTTTCATATATGGGTCCAATAATTTCGTAAGCTGCTAGAATTTGCTCTTGGGATGGGAAAACATTCTGCAGTAATGTGTTAGTCTTTAATGCTTCATAAACTATGTCTTGCTGTTCGCCTGTCAGTTTATGAAGAAGTTTTTTATATATTTCAAGAGAAGTATTGATGTATACTTTTTTATTAAACCCAGACTTTATATTTTTGATTGCTATTTCAAGTTTATTGTCATCAACATATGTCGCTCCAGAGTAAAACCCAAGGCTAACAAGTTCTGCTACGATATCCTTGAGATTGTTAGAGGCTAAAACATTATTATCCAACAGTAAAAGGTGTTGTTTATCTCCATATCGCTCACGAATTTCTTTAATGCTATTTGATATTGAGACATAAGGATTGAATTTTGGTTCTATCTTTTTTACTGCACAAAAAGAACAGTTACGGATGCATCCTCGGGTAGTATATGAAAAGAAGGCATCTCCTGCTGGATATTTATAGTCAATTTCTTCTAGAATTGAGTAGTCAGGAGTGAGAGTATCAATTATAATATTGTTGTCATCGAAGACGCCAGGCTTATCCAGAAGCCCACAGATGGGTTTTACGCCTGTCTCCGACTCAATATCTTCCGCCAAAACTGTAGCAGCAACGCCGCCTACCTTTATATCCGTAGAATTTTGTATCAGTTTTTTAGTAAAATTAATTGTTTCGATCGTTATTTTCCAAAAAAAAGTAAATAATGTAGAGATATATATTCTGTCCCAATAAAAATCTTCAGTTATTTTTCCGGATATTGCTGACTTCCTATATGCAGAGATAGTAACATCAATAAGAACTCTATTGTTGGGGTCGAGTTCAAGAATGCTCACTTTTGAGTCTGCACAACCAGTCGAAATGAAACTCATGAGAACTGTAAAATAGCTTTCCCAATCGATAACTTGCGAGATGTTCGCAAGCTTCCGGATACAGGAGTAGGTAAGGCTTATTTTGAATAAGTCTTTTAATTCACCTTTAAAAAAGACGACATTATCTCCCAAAATTCGGTGATATGAAGCTATTTTCATTAAGCCAAGAGGCGGATATTTATTTTTGTAATTTGGCTCAATTAAAAGAATATTTCTGATCATTTAGAAAGTGTCTCGTCAATTTTTTCTATTAAATTGGCTGCTAGGTCTTTAGGCAAAACATTGTTGATAACCTCATAAATTGTGGAAACCAACTTGCGTTCTTGTTTCTTTAGATGACTATATTTGTCAACCTTGAGCTTTATTTTTTCTTCGGCACGGGGCGCTACTGCCTTAGACTTGCAAGGCGTGCTCTTGACTTCCAATTTTTCTTTGATGATATTTAGCATCTTTGCCGTTGTTGTATCATCCTGATGTCTGCTGTATAGAGCGGACAAAGAACTCTTTGCAGATTCGGCCTCTTTAGCTTTTGCTTCTAGGTCTGCTTGTAACTTTTTGGCTTCATCCTTTCCTGTAAAACCTTCTTGTGACTTTTGTGAAAATTCAGTTTGTGCTGTGATAAGAGAGTTGATTTTCTTATAGTGATTTCTTGTTGTTGATGATAGGTGGTACAACGAGTCCAATTCAGAGAATTTTTTTCTAAGCGATTCTTCGAATAATACGACGGTTTCATTTACACTAAAGTAATCTCTCTGTGAGTTGGGAATCAGCTCGGGGTGTACAGCAAAAATTTCACCCAAGAAATACCTAGTCCCTCGTGGCTCCTTAAACAGTTTTGCCAAGGCAAGCTCATCACCAATCTGTATGTTTTCTTTGCGCAACCTAATTCCCCTACCAGGATTACAGGAAGGGATCTGCTTTTCTAAAGCTGTGAGACTATACCAACCCCAATACAAAGTATCGCCATCAGGGGTTGTGTCAGAAATAAAAACTACGTCCCTGACATCATCGTATCGCTCTTTTTTCCCATTTTTTTCGATGTAAAGATATGTTTGATATATTTTTTCTACAATTTGCCCATCAATGAGCATTGCATATTCATCAATCGTGTGCCCATTGTTGGTCATATATTGCTTGATCTTTGAATGATAATTAAATCCAGAACGATATCTAACAGGTGCTACAAAACTTAAATATTCCTTGACTATATCTGTATCTAAGAGCTTTTCTTCAGTAGCCTTGACAAGGTGCACTTTAAAGTAATGAGCTGCTTCAGATTCTTTTTCAGTGCTTAAATGCGTAATTTTCTGGATTACCTCGGCCGCATGTTCTGGTGTCTTGCGATCAGCAATTAGGGCACGCATTCTATTGGCATCCCATTCAAGAACACTTCGAAAAGGCTCGCCCGCATAACTCGTTTCAAAAATAAGCTTTTCACAATATGCTAAACCCGCAAGCCGCCCAATTCCGCGAAAACCTTTGTCTTTTCCTGCTTCTTTTGTAGACGCGGCGATATCAGTAAGCGTTTCATATACATTGGCTTGAGGAACGCCAATCCCATCATCTTCAATGAGGATCTCATTGTTTTTGTCATCAATGTGTATACTTATTGAAAATGAAGCGTCAGAAGGGGGGATTTCAAGTGACTTAAATTTATCAATAGCGTCAGCTGCGTTCTGTATGTATTCCCGATAAATACAGAGAGGGTTTTCATACATCCCTAAAGTGAGAGATTCAATAATATTTTTGCCAATGACCGGCGTACGCTGCTTAGCCATGTTTATACTGCTTGTAAATAGGTTTAGGGAATTTGATACTCAGCAACGACCTAAAGGTTGGATTTTGGATGACGTACTCCCCTTGCTTAAGTCGTGTGAGCATGGACTTGATCGTACTGGGTATATATTGATAGTCGGCCTTGGATGTTTCGATGGCATTCGTCCTGCCATATGCGTGGGTTGCGCAGTTTCCTTTAACACGCCGATGAATATCGCTTCTAAATTGCTCTGCTGAAAAGAGAACAACGCCTAATGATCGTCCTCGTTCCGTGATATCTAATATTTGTCGTAAGATTGGTGAATTTTTGGGAGAGTCATCCGAAGCATATTTGTTTAGCTCATCGATAAAGATAATTATCTTCGATGGAATTTTTTCTTTCGCTTTTCGTCCAAGTCCTTCTGCAGCACCCAACTTAAGGTCATAAATCGAGCGCATAACATCACCAAAAACAAAAGCTTGCATCTCCTCATCAAGTTTAGCGATGTCAATGACAAAGCAATCATTGGGCTGGATATTCATCAATGATTCACACAGGCGCGTTTCGGATTTTTTTGAATCTACGCGAGCTGCGAATAAACCAGCGTTTTTATCGTAAACTTTTTTAAATATACGATAAAATTTTCGCCAGCTTGCAACTGGGATAGACTGATCATCTTTTCTGCCAGATTTTGTATAATGTCCCATCGATTCAAGAAGCTTGTTCCATTCCGAAATACCTGTAAATTGTCCTTCACCGTTCACAATGTAAGTAATTATTGCATCCATTGTTCCCTGGGGATCGTCTATATTTGAAAACAAGAGGTCAATTTTGTTCTGGTCGCCACCTTCTGTTTCATCACAAATATATTTGTAAAATTTGGCTTTTTTTTCTGACAAAGCTTTTTCTACATCTTCCTTATGCGCATAAGTTCCGGCGGCCATGTCTTTTGCATAAGGAAAAAAATACTTAACATTTCTGAATGGCGTTCTTTGTAGGCGTTCTTTTCCCTCATTAAACATCTGATACATAGGAAAAATTTCTTTTTCCAATTCATTTTGATTTTCTGTTAGTTCATCAATCGCAAGTAAATCTCTGCCCTTAACATTAAGCATCACAAAAGCAATTGTTTCTTCCTCTTTTTCATAATAAAAGTCCTGAATCGCTTTAATTAAAAACATTGCATATGATGTCTTTGATGCCAAACCAGAAATGCCCGAAATATTGAAGTGAGCACCTTCAGGCAGAGGTGCTCCCCAAAAATCGGACAGGTGTGATAGCTACTCAACCAGACGAGGAGAACACACATGTCCAAGCGAAAGAATCATGCCCCGGCTTTCAAGGCCCGAGTGGCCCTGACTGCTCTTTCCGGCGATAAGACCATCGCTGAACTCAGTTCAGAATTCGGCGTTCATCAGACACTCATCCACAAATGGGTGAAGCAGCTCAAGGAGTCGGCCGCGGGCATCTTTGCCGGTGAAATCAAGACCGAAGAGGCCAGAAAGGAAAAACAACTCCAGGTACTTCATGCCAAAATCGGTCAGCTTACTGTGGAACGAGATTTTTTAGCCGAGGCCTGGGGGAAGCGGTGAGCGTCTCCCGCAGGCAAAGCATGGTCAATCCGGGCCATGCGCAGCTCAGCGTCGTCCGGCAGTGTCGCCTGCTCAAAGTCGTTCGTTCCAGCTTGTATTACGAAAAAGCCGGAGAATCGGCCATAAACCGCACATTGATGCAGGAAATCGACCGGGCTTTCACCGAATGGCCGTTTTTTGAGTGCGGCAAATGTGCCGCTATCTTGTGTCACTGGGGTACTGCGTCGGCAGAAAGCGCGTCCGCCGCCTGATGCGGCTGATGGGGTTCATGGCAATATACCAGAAACCGAAAACCAGCGTGCCGAACCCGGAGCATAAACGGTACCCCTACCTGTTGCGCGACCTGACCATAGCCCGGAGCAACCAGGTCTGGTGCTCGGATATAACGTACATTCCAATGCGTAAGGGGTTTCTATACCTGGTCGCCATCATGGACTGGCACAGCCGCAAAGTATTGTCCTGGCGGCTCTCAAACACTATGGAAGCGGATTTTTGCATTGTGGCCCTGGAAGAAGCCTTGGAAAAATACGGCACACCAGATATCTTCAACACGGATCAGGGTAGTCAGTTTACCAGCGTTGCCTTTACAAACGTCCTGCGGAACAATGGAATCCGCATCTCCATGGACGGCCGAGGCCGTTGGCTGGACAACGTGTTTATTGAACGTCTCTGGCGCTCGCTCAAATACGAAAATGTGTATCTGAACGCTTACGAAACTGGCTCGGAAGCCCGCGAGGGTATCGGCAGATGGATCAGCTTTTACAATCAGACTCGTCCGCACAGCAGCCTGGACGGGACAACTCCAGAGCGCTGCTACCATCAGGGACTAGTAAAGGCAGCCTAATGAGGAAAAAGACAAGCTAAGGAACCGCTGTTTCCTGTCCGAACAAGGGGGCCACCTCTGGCCCAATTAAGAAATGTGCGTTTATATCGACAGGAATTATTACTTTGTCATCGCCATCATACATTTCGATAAGGCCACAGGGGAGTGGGTTTTTTACGTTGTTAAGGCCAAGTGCATCCATGATTTCATCTTTCGATGCGAGTGATACACTATGTCCGTCAAGTGTTGGATTATATATCCCCATAGTGTTGCCGATGACTTTAGCCTTGACAAGATTCATCCCTAGACGATGCATGTTTCCTTGGTGTGAAACTTCTCCAAAATCACTTGAGATATAGCTTGTCATCGCACTAGGAGCATCTGTCATATGAGAAATTTCTTCAATTACACCATAGGTGACAGAGCCGTGAAGGTGGTCAACTTTGACAATGTCAAATGTTTTAAGAATGCAGGATTTATCCGTCCAAAATAAAAAATAATCTATTGTAGTTGGGTTTTTTTCCGTTGCAGATATTTTACCAATTAACTTTGAAGGCATCGTAACCTCGCAATTAAAAGAGGCTTATAAAAAAATGATCGCCAAGAAACTGACTCTTTAAAAAAGATTCTGTCAGATAGATTGGGTATAGATGATTTGCCCAGCGCTCGTCTGAGCCATAACAGACCGGACTCCTTTCATTGATAATATTGGCAGTAATCATATCGATTTCGTCAGTAGGTAGACCGTTTTCGCGCTCATCTTCAGTAACCAATATCTTTTCGAGCTTCAGTACTCCAGCAAAAGGGGAATTGGAGTATTTCATATCTCTGATGCGGACATACCAAATAGCATATTGAGTATCACCAGAGAAATCTCTATTGTGATATCTAAAGGCTGGTGTCCTGTAGTATGTTGGAAGCTCAGCAATGTTTTTTGCAGTTAATATTTTTTTTCGTCCAGCAAGAAGCTCGGGATTAAACATTTTTGAAGCTCCAACTACAAATCTGTAGTTATCGCGTGTAATAGCAGATATGTGAGAGTCTTTACCTTTGGGTACTTTATACTGAAGGGAGCCATCCTTAACTAGGTATGACTCAGAGGAGAGGAGGCGTTTTTGCGCCAGATCGGCAACGAGTTCCTTCTCCATTTCAATCATTTTATCTTGAATTCTCGCAATTGCACGATTTTCGTATTTGCTATCTGCCATTTTGCGGCCAGTTTCGTAAGGCAGCACCTCTGATAAGGATATATCTATGCCAAATTTATTAGCCCCATTTAAAGCGCATGCGGTATTTATACATTTGCAGGTGGATTTATAAAAAGAAGGAACGCCATCGCCATCAGCATTGGCTTTAGATGGAATAACTAATGTGCGGGCTGAAAGAATCTCTTTCTTTTTGAACTGCGAAAAGGATTCGCGTTGACAACAAGCCACACATATTTGTCCTGCAACAATAGGATAGACTACACCATCATATTCGATATCGTCTACTTTATATGTTTTGCGTGAACCATCTAGAAAATAACGTAATATTGGCGAGTGTTGGAAAAGTCGTTTAGATAATTCTATTGGTGTATTTGAACGGTAGTCTGTCTCTGCAAAAAAATCTGCAGATAGCTCTCTGGGGTCGTCATCATAGTCGAACTGTGGAATGCTTATGCTGTCATGGCAATATTTATAAGATGAATATGCTCTGCCATTAGTCTCGTCTGCAAGAAAACGAACTATTGGTTTCAGCTTGGCAGAGTTCTTTTGCATAATACTGACAACCTTTCAGTAATTTTAAGTTGTTACATGATGTTGTAGGATATAAACTATCCTTTGAATCCTTAATTTGCAAGATGTGCCTGAGGAGAAAGTCTATCCAATAACACCGCTCTGATCGAAAAAAGTTTTTTAAACAAAAGAGCCCTGGAGTAGTCCCCATTTCGACCGGACCCTCCTCTAACTACTGAGGAGGTGCTGGAACTATGTCTGGAACTAGTGCTAAAACAAGTCCAACGGTGAAGATAGTAAGCATAACGCCCGTCAGTGCTGGTCAGTTGGCGAAAAAGTAGCATGGACCCTATCAGTCAGTTTCCCTGGTGACGCGAACGTAGGGTGTATCTCCGAATCTGCTTTACCGTGAGAAAACAGATGCGTGAGGGCGGAAAATCCGCCATTGAAGCCCAAAGTAAAGGCTTCAAAAAGCGAATCCACCAATTGGAAGGCGTTTTCTGCAAAGAAACGCTCGATATTGAAATTTTCAAGGAAGCAGTTCGCATTCACTATGAAAAACCCTCATTTCGCGGCGGTTCCTGTCCGGTGCGGAGGATTTTCAGTGAAACGGGGGCGGGCAGTACCGTGTTGTTTTGTGCTGCACATTAATTAGCAGCGGTCAGCGCAACATCTTTTGCGCAAACTGCCCCGCCACATCGCGTCGAGAATCGAATACCCAATGGACATGCACCACGGCCTCAAGCGCCTCGTAGATTATGCGCCATGGGTGGACATGTATTTCACGGTAGCGGGTGATGCCCACTATTTCTAGCTCAGGGGGGACATTGCCACGCAGAGGCAGGTTTTCCAGAGAGAGAATGGCCTGCTCTAACTTGCCCAGGATCGTATCCGCTTGCTCCTGCCCCGCATTGGCTGCTGTATAGGTGTATATCTCCAGCAAGTCTTGTTCTGCCTCTGGAGAGAGCAAGACTTGCAAAAATGGCGTCCCAGCGGAAAGGGTCATCGTTTACCCTTTGTGCGCAGGCCTGCGAAAACTTCCCGAGCGGGGCGTCCCTTGCCCACCTCAAAGCTCTTGCCGGAAAGGCTGAGAGCCTTGAGCATGGCAAGCGTTTCCTGCATGCGCTCATATTCATGGATGCCCATGAGCACGGCCTTGGCCTCGCCATTCTGGGTGATCACAACGGGCGGCGCAGCTTCTTCACTGAAAGTGCGAATGATTTCTGCGGCCTGTGCCTTGACCTCACTAATTGGTCGTACTGCGGTGCTGAGTTGCATATTGACGCTCCTTTGACTAAATAAATACCGAATATAGTTCTTTGGGTCAAGCTGGCTTCGCGGCATCGTGCTCTGGATTGTGCTTGCCAATCTGTGAAAGCTTGTTCTTATTTATCAGAAAATAGCCTGCCATAATAAAGAGGGCCGGGGAAATCCCCGGCCCTCTCTGCATAGTCTCTCAGTACACGCCATGCCCCGCGCGCAATCGGCCCCGCTTATTGCCTGTGCTGCTGGCTCCATAATCCATAAACTCGGGGCATATCTCGAGTTTGCGCCGCTTTAGGCAACCTCATATATTTCCCTTCGAAAAAATGGGATCGTCCAGTAATTCCACAGTTATTGTGGAAAATTTGTCAACGAGCGGGCAACATTGCTAAATTTAACACTCTATGGCTTCAGTAGAGTGGGGCGAAAGCTGCGTCGGATATTGCTGTGATTTCTTGGTCTGCCTCTTCCTGCAGAGCAATCAATTTTTCGCAGACAAAACGATGGCGCTCCTGGTCATTAACGCCAAAGACATCCATCTTATCGATGAAATACATGGCAAGCGCCATGGCAATGCCTGTTACTCCGCCAGCTAGAATGGTAATCAACGTTGACGAAATCGTCCCAAGTACGGGGATGGAGGCAAGGACAGGCCCCAAGGTTTCCTGAAGATACAGGTCAAGAGTAATGCCCCCCAGCGACACCGCCCCTGCGGCGAGTACCTTGAGGGCCGCATCAGCAGCTTGACGCAAGCTCATGCCTTCAGGGCGAAAAACAAGCAGCTTAATTGCCTTGAACAGGGAGAACATGCCTTCTCGAATAATACGAACGAGATTCTTCCCTGTTGTCGCAAAGATATTGATTAACGTTGTCGCCAAATTGCTGATAAAGCCACTGACAGCCCCATCCCTGAAGGCTGTCACAATGTTCTGCCAATCCGCTATGATCTTTTTTGTGATCCTTTCACCACGAACCAAGACCGCCTTGGTATTGGAATCCGCGTCAGTGCCAGCTTGAATGCCGTGAGCGTATGCATCTTTTATTTCTGCAAAGAGGCCCTCAAAAAGATCTATAAACAGCAACCCCATAGCCTGCTGCATTCCCATTTTTCCAGACTCAATAGCGCCAGTAATGGCTGTGTTGCATAGAAATTTACTACTTGTGTAGTATTCTGTATTAATTTTTTTATCCATCGCTTTTCGCGACGTTGCATCAGCCTCTTGCATTTTATCAACGTTAACTTCATCAAGCTGTTTAAGCTTGTGAAGTTCTTTGCGTTCCTTGTCATTTAGGACAGATTCGCCTTCCAGCTGCTGTATGCGGAGTTTACGATTTTCTGCTTTTTGATCGTTCCGGTTGATGAAATCATCAACCGAAGAATCTTTTTTGGAACGATTAACAGACGGTGATGTCATTGTTAGGTTTGATTTGTCATTGGCAAGAGACGTCCCGTCCATTTCAGCCAGCACCCTTCCCGCATCGTCATGTACTTCTTTAGCGGACACGACATGATCCAAATCTGTTTTGGCGTTTGACTGAAATCGTTCCCCTCTGTATCCATCATCAAGCTTTCCAGCTTTTTTTTGAGCTGAAAGCTCTCTGTTTACATCAATAAATTGCTTGTCACTATGATATTTATAGGAATCATAGCTTCCCCTCTGGTCGTATTTTTCCTGCTCTTCCTTTGTTGCATAAATACCTTGGCGGACATTGTGGATAGTATCTACATTCCCTCCCACTTTATCATAGGCTGCAACAATACTCCCCAAGCCCAACGGATTGATAATGCTGGAAAGAATATTTTTTTGGACGTTATCAAAACAATCGTCGAATTTGGTTTGTTCCCATTCTTTACTGAAACGGTATAAAATGCCCTCAACTTGTTCAACGGTTACATCAACAGGGGCTGCTAAAGCATCCCATTCAGCTTTCTGGGATGCTTCAAATTCATCTAAGACTGAACTTCCCGCAGGCGGTTCCAAGGACTCGACACTATTGAGGGGGCTTTCTTCAGCGCGCGTTCGTTGCAGTAAATCCTTGCGCCGTTGAAAGCGTTCTAACTTGGACATTATCGCCTCCCCTACTGAACGGTTGAGTAGGAAGGCTTCAACGCTTCCCAACGTTCCATGAATTGCACTTCTTCGGGAAGCACAACACCATCAGCATTGATAATTAACAGAATGACATCAGTAATGTCTTCTGCACAACATCCATAATTTTTTGCTTTTTCAATGGCCTCTTCCAATGAAGGAGGTCTATTGCGCAATTCCTCAAGCGTGCCTTTTATATGCTGCGGTAATACTTTTGAAGCTGCTCCTGATACGAATTCTTCAAGATCCCTTCGTTCTTCTTCTGAAAAATCTTTATCGGCATAAGCGGCGGCAATGCCAACTGCATACAAACCGACAACCTGTCGTTCAAAATTATGATATCTGGATAGTTTATTTTGAAATTCTGTGAATAATTTTTTATATTCCACTGTGGTCAGGGCTTTGCCAGCCTCAAACCCTTCTTCCCAGGCATTGCTCGCATGAGTTCTCTGTTGTTCGTTATCCATTTCACTGAGAGCGCCTCCAACTGTTGCGCCAACAGCGGCTGCCCCCGCCGCTGCAGCAATGGTCCCTGCACCAGCCAAAGACCCCAACAATGTCGCACCAGCAAGAACAGAACCACCACCAGTAAACGGGGCAGCTGCAACAGCGCCGACACCAACTACCGCACATGCTAAAATTTTAAAAACTCCCACCGTAGTCTCCTCAGTGTTTAGAGTTATGAGCAACTGCCCATGAGATAAAAAAATACTTTTATAGGCCGACTTGCTAGAGATTCAGCCTCTCCTTACAAAAAATCAGTTAATATTTTTTTTCAAGAAAACTAAATTAATAACATTAGGTTGGCAATATTGTTTTTAAAATAACGTGGGCCAAGGATTTCCCCGGCCCACGTTCGTCTATCTAAAACTCATACCGCAGCGTGCCAAACACGCCGTGCCCCGTGCTGTGTTCCGAAGCCTGAAGGTTGTAGGTCAGCCCAAGGGTAAAGTCGCCCTTGCCAAGCTCAAAGCCCAAGCCGCCGTCAAAGGTGGCGTAGTCCACCACCTGCATTTTCATTTCGGCCTGGCTGTCCACACCGGGAGCGCGGGCCTTGCTCTTGGCCTTAACGTCTCCCGCCGCCGGAATAACTCCCAGATCAAGCTGTGGCTTGAATTGCCAGCCGCTCTCGGTTTCAAAGGCTTTGGCAAAGCTCACGCCCACGGGGAATGTCCAGATGGACTGCGTGCTCTCGTCCACCTCAAAGACCGTACCGCCGCTCTTCACGTCATAACCATCGGTCACAAGCCCGAGGTAGCGCACCCCCACACGCGGAATAATATCCAGCGCACCGGCGTTGAATTTGTATTCCGCCTTGAGGCCCGTATTCCAAGCATGGCTGGTTACGTCGGCCTTGAGGTCGCTCATCTGCATGGAGGCGGGCATATCCTGCTCCACCTTGCTGTAGTTGCCAGTATAGCCCACATCGGCAGAGAGGCCGAAGTTGTTGTAGACCCACCCACCGTAGAGGCTCACGCCCCAGAAGTTGAAGCGGTTGTCCGTGCTGTTGAAATCTCCGGTGGATTTGGCATACCCGGCACCGACGTTGAACGCGGCACCGAAGCGGAACATGTCGTTGATGGTGTAATCCGCACCCAGGGCAATGCCGCCCAGGTTGCTGTTGTAGCCAGTCTTGAAGTTCTCTGCCTGCATGCCCCAAACATTGTTGGACTGGTAGAGCGGCATGATCCACACCCCAAGGCCGTTTTTAAGGCCGTCCCCGGCACTGAGGCCAGAATCGAGGCTAAGGCTGCCATCCGTATCTTGGCGCACGGCCACGGCTTGGCTCATATCCGTACGCGGCAACGTCATTGATGTGCGGTTGAGCACCGCACCAGAAGCAGCTGTCGCAGCACTCAGAGTGCTACCCTGCACGGCACCTACAGCAGCCATCTGGGCCGCACCTTCAACAGTTGCGGCGGCTTTGTTGCGGTCTGTCGTGCCAATATAATTGTCGCTCATGGCACGGGATACGAATCGCACGCCTGCGTTGGGCGAATTCGGATTTACCCCGGTCTGAACCACCATGCGATCTACCAGTGCCCCCATGCTGCTCGACATCATGGGGAAGGACGAAGACGCCGCATTGGCCTTAAGGCTCACGCTGTATGCGCCATTGGCTGTATCAAACGTGCCGCCGGTGGCAGAAAGCAGAGCGGTGCTTGTGGTCAGGTTGCTGCCTGTCCAGCTGGCAGCATCCTTTGTGGAAGCGCCAAAGCCGCCAGTGACGTTCAGCGTTTCTCCGTCCTGACCGCCCACGATGTGCAGTTTTGCTCCGGAATCCACAGTAAGGGTGCTGGTGCCCCCGGATTCACCTGAAAGGGCCACGCCACTGCCGATGCCCGTAGCGTCCACCACAAGCAGAGATTTATCGGCAAAATGAGCGGTGTTGGCCGTGGCGGCCGCGCCGCCCGTGACCCATGTTCCATCCACATTAATGCCACCAGTGGTGCTCAGCGTCTGCGGCGTGCGCAGGGCGAGAGCCGCTGTTATATCCTGCCCCCACAGGCCCTTTCCGTCACTCTGGTAACGCAGCACTTCTGTGCGCAGCCATTCGGCATCTGTGCTGCCCAGCGAAACCATGCTGTTCTGGCCCACGGTCATCAGGGCATCCACGGTATTGGCGGTGAAGGTCAAACCACCCATGGAAGCGTTTGAAGTGTCACCAGCGGCAGCGAAAGGCGGGTCAAAGTTGAGCAGAGGTGCTCCCCAAAAATCGGACAGGTGTGATAGCTACTCAACCAGACGAGGAGAACACACATGTCCAAGCGAAAGAATCATGCCCCGGCTTTCAAGGCCCGAGTGGCCCTGACTGCTCTTTCCGGCGATAAGACCATCGCTGAACTCAGTTCAGAATTCGGCGTTCATCAGACACTCATCCACAAATGGGTGAAGCAGCTCAAGGAGTCGGCCGCGGGCATCTTTGCCGGTGAAATCAAGACCGAAGAGGCCAGAAAGGAAAAACAACTCCAGGTACTTCATGCCAAAATCGGTCAGCTTACTGTGGAACGAGATTTTTTAGCCGAGGCCTGGGGGAAGCGGTGAGCGTCTCCCGCAGGCAAAGCATGGTCAATCCGGGCCATGCGCAGCTCAGCGTCGTCCGGCAGTGTCGCCTGCTCAAAGTCGTTCGTTCCAGCTTGTATTACGAAAAAGCCGGAGAATCGGCCATAAACCGCACATTGATGCAGGAAATCGACCGGGCTTTCACCGAATGGCCGTTTTTGAGTGCGGCAAATGTGCCGCTATCTTGTGTCACTGGGGTACTGCGTCGGCAGAAAGCGCGTCCGCCGCCTGATGCGGCTGATGGGGTTCATGGCAATATACCAGAAACCGAAAACCAGCGTGCCGAACCCGGAGCATAAACGGTACCCCTACCTGTTGCGCGACCTGACCATAGCCCGGAGCAACCAGGTCTGGTGCTCGGATATAACGTACATTCCAATGCGTAAGGGGTTTCTATACCTGGTCGCCATCATGGACTGGCACAGCCGCAAAGTATTGTCCTGGCGGCTCTCAAACACTATGGAAGCGGATTTTTGCATTGTGGCCCTGGAAGAAGCCTTGGAAAAATACGGCACACCAGATATCTTCAACACGGATCAGGGTAGTCAGTTTACCAGCGTTGCCTTTACAAACGTCCTGCGGAACAATGGAATCCGCATCTCCATGGACGGCCGAGGCCGTTGGCTGGACAACGTGTTTATTGAACGTCTCTGGCGCTCGCTCAAATACGAAAATGTGTATCTGAACGCTTACGAAACTGGCTCGGAAGCCCGCGAGGGTATCGGCAGATGGATCAGCTTTTACAATCAGACTCGTCCGCACAGCAGCCTGGACGGGACAACTCCAGAGCGCTGCTACCATCAGGGACTAGTAAAGGCAGCCTAATGAGGAAAAAGACAAGCTAAGGAACCGCTGTTTCCTGTCCGAACAAGGGGGCCACCTCTTCCCTCAACGGGCAGATGAATCAACCTCTGCTCCTTGGCAGCAGTCGGCTCTTCGTCAGCATCCACCTCCAACTCTTTCGCTCCCGATGGCACGGATAAGCCAAGCTTTTGGAACAGTTTGCGAAGTTGTATGCGCTGCGCTGTGGTAATAGTGGCAGACTCCACCTTAAAGAAGGCCTTGCCCACGGCCTTGCGTTCCAGCTCTTTAGGGTCAAGGGTTTGCCCACGCTCGTCCTGTGCCCGAATGAGCCCTGCAATCAGCAGCACTTGTAGGCCGCCATCCACCGCATCACGCGACCAACCGTATGGCGAGGATTCAAAGCAGGTACGGATATCAACACCCTTTTTTCCTGCCGCAAGAAAGCCAAGAATAGCTTTGCATACAGGATTTCTGGCCGGTTCGCCTTCATCACCCACGATTTTCAGGGCATCGGGTGCGCCCCTTTGGGCTTTTTCGTATACCTTTGCCCATTGTGGGTGGTCAGCAATTTGAAACTGCGGGTACAGCCTTTGGAGCGAATTGCTGGCAGCCTCCAACACCATTTCCTGAAGGTCGTTACCCAGCATCTCATTACCGCCCGCCTGAAAGATGCGAGCACCAGAGAATGCCTCATCAAGCAATTCACGAATTTTACCTTCCCCGCCTTGCTTGGTGGTTTCCATTGCCGCCCGCGCTTCTGTGCCTTCGGGGGTGTTTGGTACGCCGCGCTTGTCTAGGGTAGCTGTGGCGGCTTTGTAGTTGATAAGATGGGTGCGCAGGTCATCAGCAGAGCGTTTTGGTATAAATACAAACACTGTGGGGGATTGATTGCCTGCCTGCCGTGCATCTGCTCGCACAGAGTTTTCATCCGTACTCCACCCATCACGCACCCAAACACACAGACGCTGATGGGCATCTGCTGGGAGCTGAGTATCAAAGACTGGGTGAATGTCGCGAGGAACATTTGAACTACCGTGCATCAAGGATAGCTTGCGCACAACATCGCCAAATTTTTTACGGATACGATCTTCACGTTCTGCGTCAATTCGGTGGGCTTCGTTGGATAACGCGGCTTGCTGGCTGAGAAACTCGTCGTTCCACGCCGTGCTTTCTTCAGTTTGTATGCGATATTCATCGCCCACACGCATAAGCAGTTCACAGTGTGCCAACAGGCTTTGCAGCTTGCTGCGCAACGCGCCACTGCCTTGCGAAAGATTTTCTACCAACAGGTCGGCCAGGGTATCAATGGTGGCTTTAATGCCAAGCTCCTGGTTCTGGCTGCCGAGTTTGTTGATCAAAAAAACTAGGCCACAGGCACGGGCCATAAGTTTTTCGTCGTCTGTGCCTTTACTCCAGGTGATGGTTTTTTCATGCACTTTGCGAGGCAATATACGCGACTGGAGCAATTTGTAGGCAGAGTCAAAATAAAGATAGTCAGCCGGGACAACATGCCCCAAGGGTTCATTCAGGTTGGTTTGAATAACCTTGTGGATCATGCTGAGCTGGTTGCGGAGCTGGCTTTCGGTGCCAGTCTGATCCAAAACCCGAAGTGTGTTTTCCCAAAAACGGCGACGCACAGGCAAAATGGGATAGTCTTGTGAGAAGTGCTGAATATCGTCTTGCATGTGCCCGATGGTAGTGCCTGCAAGATGCCGTGAAACTTCTCCCAGATTCGTCTGCATAATCTGTTCGATTTGCGGCTTGGCTTCTGGCTTCTTAGCCAGAATTACCTGACGGATAACTGCATCCACATCTGCGTCTGAAAGCTCAACTCGTACAGTGAAACGACCCTGTAACCGAGCCAGAAGCGCAACACCGGTAAGGGCTGTTTGCCCCGTGCCCACAAACAAAATTTTACCACCAACATTCTGGCAAATGGCTTCAACCATTTCCTGCACTTCAATGGAGCGTTCTGCACTGCCCCCAATAAACTGTTGCACTTCATCAAGCACAATCAGGGTCAAGGGAAATTTGCCATCCTTTGTCAGGGCTTGGCGAACTGCTTTGAGCATGTCGTCACTCGAAACATCCTGAACATAGGGATAGAGGTTGTTCAGCGTTTCCACACAAGATTCTGGCGTAGCAAAAAGTTTGGGCTTGGCCTGCATTAAAGCGGCGTGAAGTCCTTCTGCTACATAGAAGTTATCCAGCTCTTCTTGCCAGTTAAAGCCATTTTGCTCTACATGGTTGCGCACTTGTTCATAAATACCATCCTGACGCAACCACATGACAAAACGCGCCACAGAGTATTGCTCTGGCAGCCCCGCAGATTTGAAAATGATACGCAAAAGTGCCAGCCGCACACTACCGCTGGCTCCTGAACCAAGGGTTCCAGATGCGGCGTGCAGGCCCCCATGCCGTTTGGCTTGCGTGCTAAGCTCTTTTAATAAATCGCTGATTCCCGGCGGCAGGTTGGCAATGCCACGAGCCGTGGCCCCGTCTGCAAAGGTGGTGTCTACCCAAAGAGCCCGAAGCATCTTTACAAGGTGGGACTTACCCGACCCAAAAAAGCCGCTTACCCATACTCCGGGCTGTTGCGCTTGGTCGGTATTTTTCAGATAGGTTTCAAGGATATGCGACATCCCTTTTTCATACTGACCATCGCAAACAAACGTTTCCAGCTCATAACGAAGCACTGCAAGCGCATGACTGGTTGTTTCATCATTAACGCTGGCCACACCTTCATTAACAAGCTTGCGGGTGGCGGGGTCTTTTTGGTAAATGTCGTGATTGTACATCAGCTATCCTTTATTCAAAATTCCTTATCAGCAGTTATGGGCACCGCAAGATAATTCCACCCGTCATAGCCATCCAGCAGCCGGTAGTTGTTGTTTTCAAAACTACCGGGGAAGAAGACCAGCAGACGCCCTGAAACCAATGGGGCCAAGGCATCTACCACATCTTTTACTTTCAAAAATCCAAATAATGAACCAACACCTTTCAGTGCTATAACAGATTCTGCGCCGAATGCTTTTTTTTGCAGGAAGCTATCAAATTCTGCAACAATATAACTGAGGTACTTGGGTAACAAAGTCGGTAAGAGGTGTGGCTTTTGAAAATAGCTGGTGGCATAGCGCTGGGAAGTCAACCAGGCAGCAAAAGTATCGGTCAGGTCAAAAATACCCCACTCATGACCTGCCTGCCGGGTGGCAATTTCAAATTCATCTATCTTGGCCCTAAGCCAGCGTTCTTCAGTTTCATTGTAGACACAAAAAATCACACGCTGTGCGGCGGCGGCATCGTTTCGCCACGGAATCGAGATAAATTTGCTGTAGGATTGTGTCAGCCGTTTAATCCTGTTCATGGAGCAGCTCCAATTCATGTTGGCTGATCAATTTGGGGAATCCGATTTCGATGATCTCACCAACCCGTTTGAGATCGATCCAGCCCTTGCGCGAAGCTTCTTCAGCCAGCTCAATAATTTTACCAGGCGGGCAATCAAGAAGTTTGCCATATTCGGATTGGATAAGGGTTTGCCCCCGAAGACCAGTAAGGTAGCCAAGAAACATGGCATACGAAACGCTTGCGGCAGTTGGAGTAGCCCGCCCCCGCACCTTTTTGGCACGGCCATTCAGGTGCCCCGATTTAGTCCAAGTTGCATTGATGTTCTGAGCTGTGGACTTCAAGGTGGCCTTGCTAAAGCGTCCTGGCTTTTGTGCGTCAATAAACTCTTCTAGTGATTCGCGAGCAAGCACAGTTCCTTCAGAAATATTCAAAATATGATGAGCGGTAACGCGCAAAACAGGATCACGAGCATAGGCACAGAGCAAAGCCAGTAATGGTCTGGAAGCTGTGTCACGATTCCAAAAATATAACAGGGATCTAAAAAGAATATTTTTAGGGTCATGACTAGGACAGAGGTTTTTCTCTGCACATTTTGAGGATGATTTTATACAAATCCTCACCTCTATGATTAAACCGAAACTCACATTCTTTCAAATGAAAATAAAAAGTCTGTCTTTGTATGCCCCGGAAGCGTACCAAACGAGTTTTGGCATAAGCCCAAAAACTCTCTATGCCATTGATATGGCTATATTCATTGGCAAATTCATTGTCACCATGGTGGACTCGATAATGTTTCTGGTAACCGAGATCTACCAAACCGTTATACCCTCTCCAACCGTCAGAATGAATAATACTTTCGGGATCCACGCGGCCACGGATGATGCCTTGCAGAGTGACCTTGGAGCAATTAGGGACAATCTCTGTATAAACCTTCCCTTGCCTTTTGAAGAGGCCAAAAACTATTGTTTTTCCTCTAGCGCCACGACCTCTGAGCCCTCGGACTCGGCGAGCGCCAAAGTAACTTTCATCAACCTCAACCTCGCCGGAAACAGGCGATTCTACTTCACAGGCAAAGGCAATTCTCTCTCTTATCCCCTGTAATAATCTATTCACGGTATTCCTGTTTAAATCTGTTACCTGGGCGATTTGAGTAGCATTTAAATCAACGCAAAAAAGCCTGAGAAGTTGACGGAATTTAGCCTCAGAAATTTTAGAACGAATGATGTACTTGTTTTTTATTGCCATAACTAGACATTAGCCTTTTATTGGCCTCTGTCCTAGTCATGGCCCTATTTTTATAGTCAAGAGAGTACAAATCGACAAGATATCTGCCAGTGAGAGTGCGGGTTTTTGCCGAACGTTTTCCAAGGCAGTTTTCAGCAATGATCGCGTGGAGGTATTCTTTTTTTTCTGCATCTATCCGACTTGTATGAGCAAGCAAGATGCTTAATTCTTCGAGCATCATCGTGCGCGAAATATGGGCTCCCCCCAATCCCATATTGAAGCCCAAGGCGGAAAGATAGTTATTT
This sequence comes from Desulfovibrio desulfopostgatei, assembly GCF_053570645.1. Classification (NCBI taxonomy): domain Bacteria; kingdom Pseudomonadati; phylum Thermodesulfobacteriota; class Desulfovibrionia; order Desulfovibrionales; family Desulfovibrionaceae; genus Desulfovibrio; species Desulfovibrio desulfopostgatei. Next base: position 909,930 of record NZ_JBRBQS010000002.1, read on the forward strand.
TTTTTCATCATGTCCTGCACTAGCATCGTTTGCGCCACCTGTTCGCACCCATTCATCGGTTTCGCCTTTTTTGAACTTCCAGAGACGACCTATTTTGTGGGCAGGCATATTCTTTTCACTGATCCATCTGTAAATTGTATCGCGTTTAACACCTAAATATTCACCGATTTCATCTACAGACAACCATCTGTCTTCCATGATTTTTACTCCACCCTTTCTTAACTCGTAGACATCTGTGGTTTGTAATGTATTCCGCTAATTTTATTGAAGACAAGGCAAAAAGTCAAGACCACCATACCATTTTAACCGTGTTTAGCATGATATGACAGATACTAGCCGTGTACGCCCAAGTTGGTGGAATGCTCTAAAAGGCCTACTTTGCCACTTTCGACAGCGCCAGCCTCACCCCTTCCTCGCCTAAAATTTCACGTATTTCCTTCACGGAATAGCCCTTTTTCAAAGCCTCCTGAAAATCCCCGGCCAGTATCTCCAGAGCTTCCTCGCGGGTTTTACCCGTCTCTTTTGCAGGAAGTTTCTGGAGCTTTTTTTTGACCGCCATAATCTTTTCCATTGGTATTCTGGTCTTCACTGCCATTGATGTTTGCCTCCATTCTTGGAATTTCCCGACAGCATAGCACAAATATTCAATCCCTGTCATTACGCCACTCCCTGTTGTGGGTTCTTCGTGGCAGGATGGTAGTTGTCTGACGCCAACTACTATCCTGCCAAAGGGCTTGCGCCCTCTGGACTCCCAAAGGCAACGCATTCGGCGCAGGCTTCTCACGCTCTCAAGACAAAAGGCAGGGAGAAGGCATGGCAAAGCCAAAGCGCAAATTCCATAAGCGATACACCCTCTGGGTGTCCGAAGGCGAAGCAAAACAGCTTGAGGAACAAGCCAGCTTGGCCGGGCTTTCGGTTTCCGAATGCCTCCGGCGTCGCGGCTTTGGCGGCAGGCCACCCACTCACATAGTCGCGCAAACGGACATGACCACAGTCCGTGAATTGCGCCGTATCGGGGGCCTGCTCAAGCATCATTTTGAAACACTGCGGCAGGCCGGAGCCAGCCGTGAACATCTGGAGCAGCAAGAAGAAACTCTGCGGATTTTGGGACGCGCCATTGAAAGATTGGGGAGCGCAAAACAGTGATCGTCAAGAAGGTGAAGTACACAGACATGGACAAGCCCAAGGTCTGGCAAATTGGCGACCTGGTGGATTATATCCGCTATCCGCACAACACCAATGCGCAGGAAAAAATCGCCCACGCCGGGAGCAGAAACTTTTTCGCCGCCACGCACAATGGTCAGAAAGTGGAAATGATTGCGCTGGCCCAAGAGAGCGTCCACAGCAAAATGCCAGTGAGTCATTGGGTGTTTTCGTGGCAGGAGCATGAACAACCAACTCGCGCTCAGGTGGATGAGCTGGTGGATATTTTTCTGGAGCGCATGGGCCTTGTCGGGCACCAGGCCGTATATGGTTTGCATTACAATACCGAAAATTATCACGTCCATATTGCGGTCAATCGGATGCATCCCGTGACCGGAAAAGCGGTGCAACCGCACAAGGGTTTCGACAAAGAAGAGGCCCATAAGATCGTTGCTCTGGTGGAACACAAGCAGGGCTGGGCAAGCGAAGCAAATTCCCGCTACTCGGTGTTGGAAAGCGGCGAACTTGCCCGTAACATAAGGCCAAAAAAAATTCAGCCCCGACAGGAAGCAATGGCCGTTGAACACGCCACCGGCGAGAAATCCGCCCAACGAATTGCCCAGGAACGAGGGCATGACATCATTAAAAACGCAACTTCCTGGCCGGAATTGCATCAGAAACTTGCTGAAAAAGGTCTGCGTTTTGAAAAGAAAGGCTCCGGGGCCATCGTTTTTGTGGGTGAAAAAGCAGTTAAGGTTTCGTCCATAGATCGTGATTTTGGCATGAGCAAATTGTGCAAAAGGCTTGGGGAATTTATGCCAGCAGAAATCCCACCGCCTCTGGAAAAAATGCAGCCCGAACCAGTAAGCGAGGTAAATTTGGAAGAATGGCGGCAGTATCAGAAAGACATTTCTATGCCTGCTTTGGACCAAAACGAGGCAAAAAAACAGCAACAACTTGATGCCATGAAATCCCGCCACAGCAGCGAACGGAAGCAGATTTTGAGCGGCCTTGGCAAACGCGGGCTGCCCGTGCTCAACGCCGAAAGGCACCGTCTGAAAATGCGACAGCGTGATGAGTTGCGTCAGTTTAGGCAGCAAACAGGACGCAGGCAGAAGCCCGGCAAAGGTAAACCCCACTTTGAAACCTGGCTGCGCGGGCGTGGTCTGCACACGCAGGCCGACCGCTGGCGGCACAGGTTCCGTATCCAATCCCAACGCCCGGAGCTGCCCGTGCATATGGCCACCACGGCTCCATCCACACCTGTGCATGAACAGCTCCAGCACTATGTTTCCGCTGTGAATGCGGATCGCATCCGTGTGACCTGTATCCGCATGAAACCGGATGGCGATAAAAAGGTCTTCATTCTGGACAAGAGGAACGGAGCATCCCAAGGCTTCACTCCAGAGGAGTTGGCCGCACACCTGCCCGAAATGCTCCGGCTTCAGCAGCGCGGCGAAAACATCTATTACACACCGCTTTCCGAGAACAGACATCACATCCTTATTGACGATATGACGCGGGAGAGCCTGGAAAAGCTCTATGCTGAAGGCTTCCGGCCCGCTGTAGTGCTGGAAAGTTCACCGGGCAATTATCAATGTGTGCTCACCATTCCCAAGCTGCAAAGCCCGCACAATCGGGATGTAGGCAACCGGATCACGGAGCGCCTCAACAAGCAGTATGGCGATCCAAAGCTCTCCGGCTGCATCCATCCGCACCGAGCACCAGGCTTCGGCAACTTAAAGCCCAAACACAGGCGCGAGGATGGCTCCTTTCCCAAGGTGAAGCTGCTCAAGGCCGAAAAGCGCGAATGCTCCAAGGCTTTGGAACTGGCCAGGCAGATAGACCGTGAATATGCCGCAGCAGAAAAGGCCCGGCAGCCACAGACACGCCCGCGCCCCGTGCCCACACACGCTCATCCTGGCAATTCAGTCGCTGCCTACTACGCGCACTATGAGAATATCCGCCAGCACCTTGCCCTGGAAGATTTGTCACGGGTGGATGCCATGATTGCCTTGCGTCTGCGGGCCACCGGCCACAGCCAGCAGGCCGTGGCCGAAGCCGTGCGCCAATGCGCCCCTACCATCAGAGAGAAAAACGAAGGCCGCGACTGGCAACGCTATGCCGAACGCACTGCTGCCTATGCTTTCAGCGTGGCCGGAGACGTGGCGCTGGCAAAGAACGAGCGGTATCTGGAGCACTGGCGGAAGATTGAGGGAGCGAACATGGAGCAAAAGCAGGGCGCAACTCGTATGGGAATGAGTTGAAAACACATACATCCTAATTTTTTAGTGAAAAAACAACACCATGAGAGGGAAGTTATGAAGTTGTCACCAACCATGATTGCGGCATTACAATGTATAAGAATCTACATGGCTGCAAAAGACAATGTACGCAAATATCGACAAACCTCCTGTGGAGGGCATGAAAAAAGAACAATAGATGCACTTATTCGTAAAAATTTCGTTCGCCGCATAGACATAGGGCTTGGCAGAATTCCAGATATTGTTCTCACTGAACGGGGTATAGAAGCTCTTGAAAATATAGCAATCTCCCCTAATGATTGTAATGTGGACTAAGGTATGATTCCGTTGACATTATGCCACTAGGTAGTATAGCTTTGCGAAAGGATGCCCTATGAAGCGTATTTTAAAAACGCGCACATTTTGCCGCTGGTTACGTAAAACGCTTTTGACCGACACTGTACTGCTCAAGGCTATTGACGAGATGGAGCGTGGCCTTGTGGATGCCGACTTGGGCGGCAATGTCTACAAAAAACGGGTGGCATTGCCGGGGCGCGGAAAAAGCGGGAGCACCCGGACGCTGATTGCGACGAATCGCCAAGACCGCTGGTTTTTTATGTTCGGCTTTGAGAAGAATGACAAAGAGAACATCACGCAGGCAGAGCTTGCCTATTTGCAAGAGGTTGCCCAAATTTTTCTTGGCTATTCCAGTGATGAATTGCAGCTAGCCATAGCCAAAGGGGAGTTCTTGGAGGTGTATTATGACAAAGCATAGCCGTATAATTGAAGAGCTGCACGAAACCGTGCAGGGCTTGCATTCTGGCGGCCTGATAGACGAGCGGCGTATGCGCGAATTTGAGGCACTTTATCGAGCCAACCAGGTGCCCAAGTTTAATGCGGACAACGTAAAGGCTCTTCGCACACGCCTCAATGTCAGCCAGGCTGCGTTGGCCATCATCATCAATACCAGCGCCGCCACTGTTCGTGCCTGGGAAGCCGGAACAAAGAACCCCGGCGGGCCTTCATGCAAGCTACTGGAGATTTTGGACAGGAAGGGACTGGAGGCATTGTTGTAAGCATTTAACTCGTAGCATCAAAATATATAGCTAATTTTAGAATAGATTAAGAATCATCTTTTAGATTAATGTTAGTGGAAAGTTATAATCTTTAAAGTTTAAAAAAGCTTGAAGTAAATTCAGAATACGCGGCTTGTCCTTTGTTTATTACAATCTCAGACGCCCGGTGAGAGCTTCCGTGACCTTGTCCATTGCGCATTATTTCTTGCATAAACAGTGGATTTTTTGGCTCCATGCCAGACCAACGCACTTCTCCACTTTTTACATATAAATACTGAGGATTACTTGATAAAAACGCTTCAACTTCATCTGCGTAAGCTGGATTTTGAATAATTTTTTGGCTCTTCCGGGTTTTCCGTGGGTAGCTGATCTGCTAATGTCCTTCCCGGAGGGCACCAATGAAGGATACGGACCTATATTTTCGGATTCTCGGGCTGACCGAGCCCTGGTTTGTTGAGGCTGTTGAACTGGACACGGCGGAAGGTCGGGTAGACATCCGCGTGGAGCATGGTCCTGGTGTTCGCTGGTTTTGCCCTACTTGTGGTCGAGAGCTGGCTTGCCGCGACCATGCCGAGCCTCGTGTCTGGCGCCATCTGGACACGTGCCAGTTCAAGACGTTCCTGCATGCTCGGATTCCCCGAGTGGACTGCCCCGAGCATGGCGTCCTTCAGGTCAACGTGCCTTGGGCCGAGTCCAAGGCACGTTTCACCATATTGATGGAGCGATTGATCATCGACGTGTTGAGTATAAGCAGAGCCCCAAGGGCATTAAGCAAATTTTTAATAGTTGCCTCCCGGATACACTTTACACGATTATGCTTGATACTTTGATATGCCTTTTTCCAACTGCTCCCGCTGTCACCTCTTTTATTTGCTTTGTGTAATGGTGTAAGTGTCAAATTAGATTCTTTTGTAAAGTAAAAGTTTTTTGCGCAAATTTGTATTTCTTTAACACTTAATTTCCAAAGATTGTTTAAAAAATCAATGCAGTCTGTATCAAAATACAGTTCTCTTCTGTTGCCATTACTATCTATTACATTTTGATTGCCACCATTTGAAGTATATAAAAATTTCGATATAGATTCTATTTCAACAGCACATCTTATTATCAAATCAGCAATTCTAATAGAATACACTTTGCTTTGATCGTCAGAAAAGTGTATATAATCAGCAATCGCTAAAGTCTCTCTTTCGATATTCTTATAAATAGGCCAGAATAGGTTTTGCTTTTCCATGTATACCCCTTTGATTATTTTAGCTTGCTAAGCAATTAGCTTCTTCTCATTTTTTAAATCTAAATACGATGGAAATGAGCATATTCTTCATGAATGTTTATTATTAATATATCTTTTCTAAGTAGGTAAAGTTATCCAATTTCAGTTGTTTTTGCAATAGCATAGAAGTGGTGCATGGAACATCTCTTTTTTCGGCTCCCACTCACTTACATAGCCCGGTTCGTCCTGCATACGCTTCAGCTCACGCATGACGGCACCGTGGTTCTCGCGCACCAGGGCCAGTTCATCCTGTTGCGGAAACTCCTGCCCCAGAGCGGCCTTGACCGTATCCATTTCGGCTATTTCCTGGCGCACATTGGTCTGGTAGGTCTGGAAGGCTTGTTCAAGGCCCTTTTCGAGGAAGTTATCCAGCCGCTGGAACATGCCAGACAGGCTGAATTTTTCATCAAAGCCGTAGACCAAGTTATCCGGTTGAAATTCCTGTTCGCCTATGCCCTTGAGAGCAAGGCGGAAGCCGTCACCGCCCGCACCGAGTGACGAGCGCAACATAGACACCTCAAAGCCCCGGTACTTGCCCAAGTTGGGCTTTGCCCGTGCTTCCCGCGTAATGTCCTTCACTCCGTCTCGCAGAATGTTTTGGATCTGCTCACTATTTTTTTCGGTCAGCAGCTTACCGTCTTTGAACCACTCCAGTCGGATGCGCTCCTTGCCCTTTTCGGTGAAGGTATGGGTGTTACCGTCACGCAGGCCGCAGTTGGCCGTATAGTCCGCTTGCGCCTTGGCAAGGCGACCTTCGGCAGCTCCAAGCCACTTCAGACGATCCCGCAGGCGGTGTTGCGACCGTTGATGCTGTGAATACAAGGCTTCCAGTTTGCGGAGGTCACTGGCCAGCTTCACCTGCATAAGGATGAGCGGGTTGCCAGAGGCCGCAGCCTTCATATCCGCCGCATTGGCGGCTTCGGACTGCACATCGTCAATATTGCGCTGAAGCAAGTCACCCTTGCGGAATTGCTCAATGGCAGCGGCTTTTTGCTCTATTACTTGCCACATTCGGCTGTCGTATGTTTGCTTTGTAGCATAATAATAGATGCCTACGGAAAATTTATCGGGGTCGCGCTCATACAGGCTATTGCCTTGGCGAATGATGCGCCCGTTGCGCTGCTCCAGATCGCTGGGCCTCCAGGGCGCGTCCAGGTGATGCGCGGCCACAAGGCGTTTCTGCACATTCATGCCTGCGCCCATTTTGGCCGTGGAACCCAGCAGAACCCGCACCCGTCCAGCCTGCATGTCGGAAAAGAGCTTGCCCTTGCGCATGTCGGTATTGGCATCGTGGATGAAGGCAATCTCATCAGCGGGAATACCACGCTCTATGAGTTTGCGCCGCATGTCGTCGTAGACAGAGAAGCGGGAGCCAGCGGCAACGCAAGCGTCCATGTCTGCGGCCACGGATGTGTCTTCACCGGTATCCACTAACGTGGATTCGCCGTCATCGTCGCCCGGTTCAACCGAATCGCCTGGCTCTGCGTCTGTCAGGCCATCTTCCATGCCTGACTCCGTGCCAAAGTCCACACCAGACTTCGTGCCTGACTCCACATCAACCTGCGCGGTAAAGTCTTCTTCCACAAATTCCAACTTTTGAGTGTGTGAAGTCGCAGGGGCAGGTGCTGCCGAGCCTCCCTTGGGTGTAGACAAATCGCAGAACACGAGCTGTGTTCCCTTGTCTGCCGCCGTGTCCTGCCAAATCTGATAGATGCGATCCACGGCGGCATTGGCCTTGGAACCGTCATAGTCCCCAGCCTCCGGGTCAATAAGACGATAATCCAGCCCAGCCTTTCGGGCGTCATTGGTGATTTTCAGGGGATTGTCGATGCGCGGGTCTTTGGGCAGGTGCTCCATGCGGTCGATGATTTCCGTCATATAGCTGGCCTGCACCTCTGAACGCTCCACCACATGATTGAAAGGCTTGCCATCAGTTACAGGGGGCGTCAAAGGCCGCAGCCCGGCCTGTTTTGCCTGCTCGTCCAAATCGCCTTTCGTCACCACGTCCGCAAAGGAGCGGTACATAGAAAGCAATTCCGGCACGTTCTGGAAGCTAGAAAAGCGCGATTTAAGGCGATAATTCACGCCGGTGGCGTCCAATTCCCAGCCATTGGTAATCTGCCCGAAGGTGGAAGCCCATGCGTCAAAATACTCAATGCCCTTGCTTTTCAGCTCATCAGACTGCAAATAGCGTTGCAGGGTGTAGACCTCGGCAATGGTATTGCTAATGGGGGTGCCGGTCATGAAATACACGCCCCGGCCTTCGTGCTTTTTTTGCAGATACCGGCACTTAATGAACATATCAAGAGCTTTTGCGGAACCCGTGATATTGCCGAGACCCGACACATTCATGGTTGTGGTATAGCTGAGATTTTTGAACTCGTGGCTCTCGTCCACAAAAAGCGCGTCCACGCCCAGGTCGCCAAAGTCCACCGAACGATCCTTGGCCCCGGTTCCGGCCATGAGCTTTTCATAGCGGGTTTCCATTTTTTCGCGCTGTTTTTCAAGTTGTTTGACCGTGGCCCGGCTGCCGTTATTTTCTTTGGATTCCGCTATGGCGGCAATGACCGCATCAATCTGTTCTTGCAGAATTTCTTCCTGCATGTCGCGGGGGGTCTCAATTTTTTTAAAGCTGGAATGGGCGACCACAACGGCGTCCCAATCGCCGGTGGCCACCCGGCTGAATAATCGTTCACGATTCTGCTTGGTAAAATCTGTCTTGTCGGCCACCAGAATATTGGCCCCCGGGTAAAGCCGGTAAAATTCATCGCGCCACTGGTAGAGCAGGTGATTGGGCACTACCACCATAGGCTTGCTGGTAAAACCCATGCGCTTGGATTCCATGATGGTGGCGATGCAGGCCATTGTCTTACCCGCGCCAACAACGTGGTCAAAAAGTACCGTGCCTTCCTGAATGCTGCGCCAGACCACATCCTTCTGATGCGGCCGCAAGGCAACCTCCGCAGACGCTCCTATGAGCTGCACATGGGAACCATCATAGCGTGGCGGCACATGGGTATTGAACCGCTCATTGTACAAGCTGGCAAGGCTCGTGCGGCGTTCATCATCCGTCCACACCCAATCCAGAAAGGCCTGGCGCACCTCGTCGGCCTTTTGCATGGCAGCGGCGGTGAGTTCTTGGTCAACCACCATGATGGGACGATCTTGATCGTCGTACTGACCGCTTTCTTTCTCCACCTTGATGGGGCGATTGGTGAGCAATGATTCAATAATTTTGGAGGCCGGATATTCGGGAATGCCCCACACTTCCGTGTTGGCGGCTTGATCATAGACGCTGACTTTAGCCTCCCAGCGGCCCAGAATGGGCACATAGTTGATGCTCTGATGGCCCCGCCCCCCATGAATACGCTCTTCAATGAAATCGGAGAGCACTTCGCCGGGCACCCAGGTGGAGCCGAACTTGATACCGATGTCTACGGCCTCGATCTCCGGAGGCATGGCGGCGGTGAGAGCCTCTACATTGGGCTGATACTGCGGGTTGTCCTGTGCAGCCGCTTGCGCCCTGTGCAGCTTTTCGCGCACATTGCCGGTGAGGTACTTGTCCCGAATCTCCCATTCTGTACTGGCCGGATTGCGGAAAATCAGGCCTTCATCCTGTAATTCCTGCTGAATGACCTCCGCTGACCGGTGTAGAAGCTGATTCATGCGGGCAAAGTCCACCTTGCCTGTTTCGCGTAAGCTGATGACCAGGGCGTCCTTGGCCGTATCGGCCCGATCCACAATCTGCGTGGGTTTTAGCACCCGCTGCCGAAAGATTGCTGCCTTGCGAGCAGATGCCGGACGCGCCACTCGCAACTGGCCGGAGCTACTTTGACGCTTGGCCAGGTCTTTGGACAAGCCCTTGTCGTATTCCTGCTCCAGCGATTCCAGCAGCGAATGCTCTGGGTCTTCGCGCATGAGGGAGCGGTTGGTTTGGGAATTGAGATGCCCGTGGCGGCGCACAAAATTGTCATACTGCACATTGAGCTGCCGCCGTGCGCCTTCAATCATTTTTTCTTCAGCGTCATTTTTTTCCAGGTTAAGGAGGTCACGCAAGCTGTCCCGCACTTGAATCATGGCCACAAGGCGCTGCCGGGCCGAGTCACTTTTAACCGGCACCTCAGTATATGAAGCGTCACCAAAGCCACCAGCAGTCTTGAAGACGATTTTGCGGCTCTGCGGTTCAACACAAAACGCGCCCATTTTGAGGGACTGGAAGTAGTCGGACGCAATGAATCCTTCATTACGCTTTTCGCTGGTTGCTTCCTCTGCGCTTTCCGTGCGGGGCACATATTGCATGGGCGGCAACACTTGCACCCGCTTGGATATTTCCGCGCCCAGGTCAATATCAGAAGGAGCCACACAGTTGAGCGCGTCCTGAAACATGCCGCCGGAATACACCATGTTGCCGATGATCTGGCCGGGCAATTCGGCAAAATACTTGTTGATGACCGCAGGCCGGGTGCCGCCTTCCTTTGTATCGAGGGCTTCTATAGTGGCGGTTTGTGTCCAATCGGTACTGCGGATGCGTGGGCCGTCATGCTTGCGGAAGAAGAGAATGTCCGTGGTGACATCGGTTAGCGCGTTCTGGCGAAAAGCCGTTTCTGGCAGGCGCACAGCCCCCAGAAGGTCGGCATATTCTGCAATATGCTCACGGGCAGCAGGGTCTGCCGCATCCATAAAGAAGCGGCTGACCACAAAAGCCCCTATGCCGCCAGGGCGCAGCAGGCTCAGAGACTTTGCCAAAAAGTAGTTATGAATGGAGAAATTGCGCAGTTCTGGAAAGTTGGGATCGTAGAGGGTCTGCTTGCCAAAAGGCGGGTTGCCGACAACCAGGTCAAACCTTGCCCCTTGAAGTTCTACATTCTGAAAGCCGTTGTTGAGGTGACGAGCTTTCGGGTAAAGATACTTGGAAATGGCCGCTGTGGTCGGGTCAAGCTCTACAGTCAGAAAGTCAGCATCATAGCCTTGTGGCAGCAGGCCCATGAAGTTACCGATGCCAGCCGAAGGCTCCAGCACTCGTAGCGGGCCGCTGCCTTGCAGGCCCATGACATTGAGGCCCTGATAAATACCCTTGATAACGGTTTCAGAGGTAAAATGCGCGTCCTGGGTGGAACGTCGGGCTTTGGCGTATTCGTCTGGCGCAAGCAGGCTTTGCAATTCCTGATATTCCGCAGCCCACTTTTCGTTGCGGGCGTCAAAGGCTTGGGGCAGACCGCCCCAGCCCACATAGCGCACCAGCACTTTTTTATCATCCGGCCCGGCTACCTCCACCTTACGCTCTTGCAAATCCTTGAGCAGGCGAATAGCGGCAATATTGTCTGCAAACTTGGTCTTTGCGCCGCCGTGGCCGAGCCGGTCGTCCGAACCTATATGGTAATTTTCAGGCTCGTATCTATCCCGGCGTTCTGCAAAATCTCCCAATCGCTCATCCCCTGGCGACTCGCTTCCCAGGCTGAATCCGAGTTCAGCACGTTCGCTTCCCTCGTGGCCTGCTGATCCAGCGTCACCATGAAAGAGATTTCCCCCCTCGCTTCCAGACGGCGCAGGTCGTCGGGCTGGTTCAGTGCCCACCTGTCCAAAATCAAATAAGCGGAGTTGGTGAACGCCGCGCTCTGCACTTCGCGGATGGTCTGTGGGTGCAGCACTGTGCGGGCGATGTCCAGTGGATTGGTTGGTCTGTCGAGCATGATATTCCTCCTTGGTATCGGCTTGGGCGTTCTCGCGCCGAAGTTGTTCTATTTGATCTGCTGTTACGTCAAACGTAAAGCTCAACTGCCTGGGGTCATACTTCTGTTTGCGTGGCCGTGCCATGAATCCTACCTTGGTACGGTCACTGCCTCCCCATTTTTGCCAAAGGATAGTGTGGCCGCGTTCAGTATACGGATGCCCCCGTTTGGGGAGTCGTCTTCAATAAAGACAACCTTGTCACCCTGTTGCAAATCTAGTTTCTTACGAACCGCCACAGGGATGGTAATCTGCCCCTTGGAGGTCATGGTGGATACTTCCATTTTCATGTGGTGCTCCTTTTCTCTTTCCTTACTTTCCTTGTATCCCTTACCAAGAAAAAAGCAAGTAGAAAAGCAAGGGCGCTCCACCCACTCAAAGCATTTTTTCGCTGAGCTGCCCGTTGGTGATGATGGTGATGACTCTCTCAACCGCCGCGTGATCACCTGCACGGGCCTGCTTGGCTATGGCGAGGGCTTCGCGTAGTTGCATGGCCGTGAAATCACAAGACGGAAAGCGAATCCCGGCGAGGATGTAGGTCGGCGTGGAGGTGATGCGCCCGTACCCCGCCAGAATGTCTCCATTGACTATTGTGGTTGCGCTGCCGCTCAGAGCTTCACCAAAGGTTTCGGCGGGAATGGCCGCTTCCTGAAAGGCTAGCAGCAGTGAGGCTTCATAGGGGGTGGGAATGCCCAGCGATGTTTGCGGCAGCACCTTATCCCAAAACAAATTGGCGGCGTTGGCCGAGAATTGTTTCAGGGCTTCGTAGCTCAAGGCCTTTTTGAGGGATTCGCCGTATTGATCGGTCGGAATGTGGCGCACCACAATGCACATGTCGCTGTTGGCTCGCTGGGCTTGCAGCGGTTCACGGACGCCACAGTAGGAACATTCGAGGTTAACCCAATACTCCACCAGGTCGCCCTGGAAGTCTTTAACAGGCCGCCCGTCCAGACATTGCCGGTCGGCTAGAGTTTCAACGGGATTATAGGGCAGAGCCATGTCTTTATTCACTTCAGCCCGAACTTTGGCTGCCACAGACACCCTGTCTGACATGGGTGTTCCGGCATGGGCCGGGGCATTGGCCATCAGAATGGCCAACATTGCCAGAGCCACTATCATAGCATTACGCTGCATCTGCATACGAAACCTCCTGCCCCAACTGGAGCAACTGCGGCACACGAAGCTGTGCCATTTTGAGTGAAGGATTGGCGTAGAACATATCTCCCCGGACAATCTGGCCGGAAAAGATGAAATGGGCTTCGCCCTCGATTTGTTCCTGAAGGTCGCGCAAGTCCACGCGATCTTCTTTTTCTACAGTGGTGTTCATGGTGTCTGCGTAGGTGGAACCAGACTTGTCATTGACCGAAAAGCCGGAACTGCGCACCACGGTGTTTTGCCCGGCCTGGCCGCGTATAAGTTCCCATGTCTTTTCGGCATCTTGCAGCTTCATGAAGGCTTTAATACTTGTATTAGCTACCATTTGCTGTGCGCCTTTCTTATCCGCTTCCAGAATGCCCGCGTAATCTTGACTGGCCACAATGGCGGCAATCCCAAGCCCACGGCCTTGAGTGAGCACTACCTCAAAGCCTGGCGTTACGATGGCTGCGTATTCGTCTACAATGCACAAGTACGGCCCAATACCTACGGTGTCCGTGGGCAAGGCTTCCAGTGTGTCGGCGGCATCGCCTTCAATCTGTGCGCCGAGGCCCACGGCACAGGCATTGCGTATGGCCGACAAGCTGATCTTACCGAGACTCGCAAGCTCTTGAGGGGCTTTTTCCAGAGAGGGCAACAATACTACGAGGATTCTCCTTTGAAGAATGGCGTCAGCGAAATCCACTTCGCCGTCTTCCGCACCGTAGATGTGGCTGTAGGTATCTGTCAGGCTGGACAGTGCCTTGCCGAAGTAGGATTGTGCGTAGCCGAACTGCTCCGCAAAGGACGGGGGCTGATCCTTCAACTCCCGCTCGGCAATCCAGCCGGAGGTGCCCAGAGCCGCCTTGATGGAGGCACTGGATTCCTCATCCAACTCCGGGTGCAGGGCCAGCTCCACACATTTTTCCAAAGCCAAGGCATCACGGATCACGCTAGTGGAGAGCTTCAGAAAGCCCTTGTCTCGTAAATCCACCAGGGCGTACATGACTCCGGAAATGAGAGCCTGTGCCTTGTCTGCAAAGATGCTGTTGGCTCCATCAGACGCGGGCATGAGCGACACCAAGAGCTGCGTGAGGGCTTCGGCACTGCCGAAGGTAAAGGGATTGTTGGTATTGGAAAGGCGGCGCGGAGATTTGCCCTTCACCTTGCCGGATGTTCCGTAGTTGAGCACGCGGAAATCGTCATCGCGCCCTAAAAACCTTGCCATCTGCCAAATCTGCACGGCCAACTTAGGTGAAGCCTTGGGGTCGATGTAGAAAAGGCCGCTGCCAGTGGCGAGGGAGTTGTAGGCAAGAGATACCAAGGTCTCCGTCTTGCCGGAGCCGGTGGTGCCGAAAAGCAGCATGTGGGTCAGAATATCTTTGGCTTTCAGCCACAATTCTTTGCCATTCAGGGCGTTTCCCAAAAAGAACAGTCCTTCTGGTTTAGCGTAACCGCGCCTGCCTGGCAGGGGGTCGCCCTTGTCCTTGCCGCAGAGGCCCAGAGGCATTCGGAAGGGAAGTCGCTCACTGCTCACGCATACACAGCGTAGTACAAAAAAGAACAGGCCCAGCACAAAGAGTGGCGTTGCCGCCACGGGGAAGGCAAACAGACACACCCCCGCCCCGAACGTGCCGCTGGTCTGCACCGTGCCGTTTTTAAGAGCGTCCACCAACTGATGCACTGGTGAGCGTACATCCCGCAGCAGAGCTTTGCGCTCTTGTGCCTCTCTGTCTTCCAGGCCGCGAATTTTTCGGTCGCTCATGGCAACACCTCAGCAAAGTTCATTTTTCAAAGAATCATCTTCATTGGCGTCATACTCTTCCAGAAGCACTTCTGCCGGAGCAAACGTCATGCTGTCGTCCAGGTTCAGGCCCGACGACTCGAACAGGCGCGGCATATCTGAAAGCCAGCCCTGTGCGGCCAAATTGTCGCGTAAACGTGACACCGCATGGTCAAGGCGAGGTTCAAAAAGCGTTTTGCCAGCTCGCTCTTCCGCTGCATAATGCGCCCAGGCAGCAAAGCCTTCAGCCCAGGCAGCGCGGCCCCCGCATTGATTGAGTGCGTACCAGAGTGGGCGATCCAAAGGCCGCAGCCAGAGGAACTGTGAGGAGGCCAGCACCCCCTTGCGCCGGGCCAGGGTCAGCAAAGCCATAAACCAAGGCAGTTCAAAGGCCGCATGGCGTATCAAAAGCGGCTCAACCAACAGCCCTTGGTGTTTTTGCGCGATTGTATCCAGGGAATGCTGAAATCTGCGCTTTTCCAGCACTGGGCAGATGGGTTTTTCGACTTCTCGATAGGAGGTGGCCACGGTATCCAGAATATTCAGGCAGTCTTTTTTCCTTCCCGCAGCGTAAGCCAGAAAGGCGCAGGCCAGCGCCTTGCGTTCGGCGGCAAGGCCTAGGATGCAGGAAAATGCCCCGCCAAGTTGCTCGCGCAACACGGCAGCAGCCTTTGCCTCATCCAGATAGGCATTGCCGTATGCTGGCAGTTCGACATGCGCGAGGCCTCGCCGCAGAGCTTCATCCACACTGAAGGGTTGCCCGTCCTTGTTCAGCAAAAGCCCGTGCTCCAGGGCGAACTGCACAGGGCTGCGGGCAATGCGCCAGGGGCCGGAGTCATACGATTCCGGCGAAAGCAGGGCATTGCCGCGCCCCACCACAGGCCGCAGGCAGGCAAAGGATTCGGCATTGTGCCTGAGCAAACTGTCCATGTTCAAACGCCGTATCAGCCCAGACGTTCTGCTCATGAAGAGACACATCCCGCCGAGTGCCATCAGTATCAGGGCATAGGGCCACCGAACCCATTTGCCGCTGTACCGCACCACGTTCATGACCTGATCCCAGGAGAGCGCGGCGGGGTCAGCCTGCGTAATCAATTCCCAAGCCTTGTCTGCTTCTTCAGAAAACGGCGTGAAGGCCACGATTTGCGCCTTTGCCAGTTCCAGCAATCCACCGTTGATTTTCCCCGCCCGTGCCACATACCAAGCAGGCACCAACAACAGAATGGCGATCATCAGACAGACCAGCAAAAACATGGTGTTGCCGCTGTCTTCGTGTTGGTTTTTCATCGGGCACCTCCCGCTTTTGCCAACAGGTCAGCCAGCCCGGTGCGCTCCATCCGGGCCAGGTGTTTTCTGACCCGGCCCAGGTAGGCGTCACGGAAGTGCGGGGTACGGGAATGGTACGCGCCAACGGCATCCCAAATATTGCGGGCACGGTCATACTCCTTACGCAGAATCCATGCCGCTGCATGGGCATTGACGCAGCCGTCACTCAGTACCGCTTCAGGCGAAAAGCCCGCCCGCAGAAGTTCGTTGACGTGGCAGGTGTTCACTTGGAAGCCGCCTAAATCCCACGTTCCGTTGGTATTGCTGAGGGCTTCGCCAGTCTTGCCACCTTCTGTAGCCAAAATGCCCACCAGCGCGGCCAGGGGTAGACTGTAAACATCAGCCGCTTCCACCACGCACTCCCAGGAGAGAGCGCGGGTGGGTGGAACCGCGATCCTGTCCCGATTAACGGAAGAGGCGGCAAGGGCCGTAGCGGGCAGAAGGCAGAGCCACATAGCGATATATAAATATATTTTTCTATGAAACATATGTTTATAGCTCGCTATCATTTCAGCTTGCGAATCAGCGAACCAGCCACATCGCTGCCGCTGCCGGAGACCTGAAAGGGATTGTTTTTGCCAATGGCAGTCACGCTGGAACGGGCTTCGCTCAAAACCTCGTTCATCTTGCTCTGAATCATGGAATCCACCTGACGGCACATGCCGTTGATGATGGAATCCATACTGGGAATAGTCACACCAAGGGAAAAAGCGTCTCCAATGCTGGCGATACTGCCCAGGCAGTTGGAAAGCGGCCCCCGATCTTCTTCAGGGTCGGGCATTGTGGTGTTATGGGTTTCCTTTACGCGGGCATTGCGTTCCTTGATGGCACCAGTGGCCGCGTTCTGGGTATCGTCGCACGGGGATGCGAGGCAGGGAGCCGCTATAAACATGAGCATGAGGGTTAACAGCAGAGTTTTCATTTCTTACCCCCTTTTGGGGCATCGAAGTTGGGCCTGCCGTCTTCCCCTACCTGATAGAGCTTCTTGCAGACGGGATAGCCGGAGCAGCCGAAGAACGGGCCTTTGGCACTCTCACGGCGCACCAAAGGCTTGCCGCAGGTGCATTTGAACTTGGTGGGTTCGGGCTTTTTGCGGGCTTCGCCGGGTTTGCCGTCCACATTGGGGTAGCTGGCGTTGCAGGCACGGTCGGAACATGAAAAGAAGTCATATTCGCCGGAGCCGTCGCGGCGCTGTCCCTTCATGCGCACAAGAGGCTTGCCGCAGGCATCGCAGACAAATTCTGTAACTTCTGGGGCCTTGCGCTCCTGCTGGGGATACTTGGCCGTGAAGTCGCCAACTTCCTGTTGAAGCTGCTCATAGGCCATTTCCATGACTTCCCTGTAGGAAGCCGCGCCTCCGGCAATGGCGTCCAGATTGTCCTCCATCACTCTGGTGAACTCGTAATCCAGAAAGGAGAATGCCCCAGTGAGCAAGTCCACCACCTGTTCCCCCACGGGCGTGGGCACGAGCTGTCTTTTTTCGACGCGGACATATTCACGCTTGAGAATGGTATCCACAATGGCCGCGAAGGTTGCCGGGCGACCTATGCCTCGGTTTTCCAGTTCACGAACCAGGCTCGCTTCCGAAAAGCGCGTGGGCGGTTTGGTCTTTTTGGTCAACACCCTGCCGCTGGCGGGAGAAACGCTTGTGCCCTGGCTCAACATGGGCACAGGGTTTTCCGGTTCGTCACCTTCATCGTCCCGTTCATCCAATGTTGCCGCGTCGGTCGCGAGCAAGACCTTCCAGCCGGGGTCACGCAATACCCGACCCCTGGCCTCAATGACGGCTTCTTTGCCATCCAGGGCCGCAGCAAGACGAAGAGTGCGCACGTCATACACGGCATCCGCCAGTTGCGAGGCCAGAGTCCGCAGGCGGATGAGGCGGTACAGGGCCTGTTCGTCCGGGGTATCTCCGGCTTCTTCAACGCCGATGTGGGTCGGGCGAACCGCTTCATGTGCTTCCTGAGCGCCTTCCTTGGATTTCCAGATACGGGGCTTGTCCACTAGGGGCCAGCCGTGTGCCTGGCAAAAAGCACGAATCTCCGCCACAGCTTCTGCCGACAGATTGGGCGAATCCGTGCGCATGTAGGTTATGTGCCCGCTTTCATAGAGTTCTTGTGCAAACTGCATGGTCTGCTTGGGGGTGAACTTTAAGGCGTTGGAAGCCGCCTGCTGCAAGCTCGATGTGGTGAAGGGCGCGGGTGGGGCCGTATGGCTTTCGGATTCCATGCAATCTTTCACAGTAAGAGCAGGCAAGGCCGCAACACGGTCAGCCAAAGCAGTATCCAGCAGATATTCTTGCCCAGCCTGCAACCAGGGCTTGGTAAGCCAAATGGCATTCCAGCCTCCGGCAAACGCCAGTTCCGCGCCGTAGTGGGTCACGGACACAAAGCCCTTGATAGCTCGTTCGCGCTCTACCACCAGCCGCACAGCCGGGCTTTGCACCCGCCCGGCAGACAGGCGTGTGCCAGCGGCACGGGAAAGCGGCCCACTGACCAAATACCCGCAGAAGCGGTCGAGAACGCGCCGGGCTTCCTGTGCCGCTACCAGTGCCATGTCCAGAGGGCGTGGGGCTTTCAGTGCCGCCTGTATGGCTGAGGCCGTGATTTCGCTGTAGGTGACACGCTTGGGATTTTTTAGGCGCAGGGCATCGGCAACATGCCAGGCAATGGCCTCGCCTTCGCGGTCAGGGTCGGTAGCGAGGTACACCGCACCCGCATCCTTGACCAGAGCTGCCAGCCTTTTGAGCACGTCTTTGCCACGCTCCGTGGGAGTATACGCAGGGGTGAAGTCCGGCAGGGCAATGCCCAACTCGCGCTCCGGCAAATCGCGCACATGGCCAACGGACGCGGCCACTTTCCAATCGACTCCCAAAATGGACTGTACTTTTTTGACCTTGCCGGGTGATTCCAAAATGAGCAGATTCATAGTCACATCCTCATGCGTGTTGCGTGTGCTTCCGTCCCGGTGGGAGCCAGAGCGGCCTGATTCTTTTCGTCAAGTTCCATGCTCAAAGTGCTGGAAAAGGAGGCACACACATCCGCCAGAGAGCGGGCAGCGTCACTGTCCTGTTTGAGCACCTTGCTGAGAAAGTCGGGGTTTTGGAGTAGAATGCGGGCCTTGACCACATCCGCGTCCGTATCCTGAAATGCCTGAGCTGATGCCGAAGAGGACATCGGCGCGGGTCTGGGCATGGGATCGTCCGTGCTTCTGGCTGCCGCAGCTTCCGCCAAAGCCTCTACAGGCGTGGCCATGTGCGCCCCAGTTACGGCATCACGCTGGGCTTGCTCTTCAATCAGTGCGGGCCAGGTTTCGCTGCGCGGGAACCATGCCGCCCTCGGCTGCTCACCCATTTCAAACTGGTGCATGATGGTCAGCACCTTGGCCGCTTCCGCCGCCGCCTGAAACACGGCCTTGGCGTCTCCCCCGGAAAACTTCTGGTTCCAATGATTGATGTAGGCGGCGGAATTGCTCGCAGGCATGGGCAGGTCGAACCGCGCCCCCGCCAGCATGGAGAACATTTCCGCCCGCATTTCCTCAAAGGCGAAATTCTTGATGTTGTGGGTCTGCTTTTCCTTGCGGTTCTCCCGCTTAGCGTGGCCGGTGGCATGATAGGTTTCATGCAGCTTGGTGGCGTAATATTCTTCGGGTATGGTGAAGCGCTCAGGGAAAGGCATCTTCACTGTGTCGGCTGCGGGTTCATAGAGGGCATCACCGCCGTGATGTTCCACCGGAATACCTGTGCAGGCGATGAAGCGTTCCACAAAATCGTTGCGCTCAACCGTTGTCATGGCGTGGGCTTGCTGCTCTTTCTGCGGAAATCCCTCTATTTGGGCGGCATTAAAGACTGTGAACGGATAAAACAGCGTCATGCGCTGCACATCTGGTATTTCCAACCCTTGTTCCTTTTGGGTAGCAAACTCTTTGAGCTGCTTGTCGGTGAGGTATTGCCACTTGCCGTCCTCGCCCACGATGAAGGCAATTTCTTCGGGCCGCAGGAGCTTGACGCCCTTCGCTCCTTTTTTGATCTTCATGTCGCGGGCAGGATGATCCCCCTGAAACTGCTGGAATTGCTTGAACGTCATCCACCTGTCGTCCGAAAAGCCGTTGACGATGCTGGTCAGCATGAGCTTGACCATGTTTGCCCCGCCGTACTCGCGCCCCGTGGTGGCGCAAAAGGGCATTCCCATTGGGCTGTCAGCCGTCCAGGGCTTTTGCCACTTGCCTGCCGTTTCGGCGAGGGCCAGCATGTTTTCGGCAACAGAGTTGACGAACTCTTCCTGTACCTCACGGCTGATCTGGAAGCGGTTTTTCTTTTCCGCAGATCGTTCCTGACTCATACAGCCTCCTGCACAGACACGATGACGGTATCCGGTTCTTCATGGGGAGAAAGAAAGCCCGCCGTGATGGCATCCTCACGGCTCATGACAAAAGCTCCGGCGTCCAACTGCCGCTCGATGTCATCAGGCGAAAGCATGATATGTTCTTTCTCCTGACTGCGTACCGGTGCATCAAAAAGGCCGTAGCTGTTGCGGTTTTCGGTATTCATGCAAACCTCCATAGAAATATATTTTTATATATTGCATAGAAAACTATGCACTCATGCGCTACCAGCGGCAGCGTTGCCGCCATTGCACCTCGTTCTGCGTGGTCTCCCGCCGCCTGCCCATGAAGGCCACACGCAAAGCGCGAAAGCAGGCCAGCGGCGTCATACCCGTGCGTTGCACCAGATACAGGGCAACAATGGCCACCCCGGCAACGGCAGCCGTCCACCAAGCCCAATGGAATAGCCACAGGCCCAGCGGAAACACCGCACGGGCATCCAGAATGAATATTTTTGGGGTAATGGCGGTATCCCGCCAGAGTACGTCCTGTATCATTGTTCCTCCTTAGTTATTGGCTGTGATGTTTTGCGCTCCGCCATGATTGCTTGAGTGTTTTCTTTGGTAATTTTTCCAGCGTCATAGGCCGCTTGAGCCGCGTCCTGCATCCGTTGGCCGTATTTGATGAGCAGGGTTTCGCATGTCTGGATCAATCGCTCTTGCGGGGTATCCAGAAGCACTTCCCGAATTTCTGGCGTAAAGGCCAAAAACTCGCGCAGGGCAACACGCCCTTTACCGCCGAGCATGGGCACAAGGCGTTGATTGACCACCAGCCGCAGGCTGGAGAGCAGCGTCACCGTGACTTGCAGGCGCTCTTCCACAGGGAACACATTGATGATGCGTGAAAGGGTTTCGGGCACAGAGCGGGTATGCACGGTGGAATATGCGGCAACGCCTGTTTCCGCACTTTCGATCATGCCGCGTAGGGTTTCTGCGTCACGGCTCTCACCGATAAGCACTACGTTGGGTGCTGTGCGGGTAGAATTACGCACAGCCCGGATGAAGGATTGCAGATGCTCAGGAATAGTGCTTTGCGAGACTGGCCCGCCCTGGTTGGGGATGCTTAAAAGGTCAAATTCAATGGGGGATTCATAGGTAGCCACGTTGCGGCCTCCTTTTTCAATGATGTGCCGCAAAATGGCGGCAAGCAGCGTGGTCTTGCCTGACCCCATGACGCCCGTGACCAGCACGAGGCCGTTTTCCGGGGTAGCGTGATCCAGAATGTTTTGTTCAACACCCAAATCTTCCAGCTGAGGGGGCATGGAAGGAATGGTGCGAAAAACGATTTTGACGCCGGTGGAATATCCGTCCGCCACCGCGCCCGCATTGCCACGAAAGCGGCGGCGTACCCCTCTTGTTTCTTCTATCTGGTGGGCGAAGTCGTAATCGTCCTGGCTGGATTTGATGTAGGCCGCCACGGAATTATTGCGCGTAAGCCGCTCCAGCCCGGCCAGCAGCTCGTCCGTGGTGATGGGGCGCGTGGTGATACGCTGCCATACTCCGTCTTTACGCACCCACACGGGCTGGCCGGAGCAAAGCTGTATGTCCGACATGCCACTGCCGGTCGCCCAAAGCAGCATGTCGTTGAGATTGTCCGTCTCCCAGCGAATGCGCGGTTCACGCGGGTACATTTCAACGGCTTCAAACACGGATCACTTCCTCTTGTCGGTATGTGCGGGAATAGTTTGTGCTGGGATAAAAGCTGAAGGCGCAGTGATGCGGTAGACCTTCTGCCCTATGTGCAGCTTATTGCCGCCGTCCGTGGTCTTGCTGCCAAGCTCTGCGGAGGCCGTGGTGACCCGGCTCAAGAGATGCTGCGCCGTGAGCAAGTGGTAGAGCATGACACCGCGATAGGTGCGCACCATGCGGGACACGTTATCGGCATAGAGGTGATCCGCCTCCGTCAGCCCCTGTGCCCAGGCTTCGCGCACAGCAGCCCGCCAGATGAGACGCTCTTTATCGTTCTTGGGCATGACGGCGGGATTGGGCTTTTCTGGCTCAGGGAAGCCGTCCGTCATCAGGAACTCGCGCCAGGTAGGCGCGGTAGCCACATAACGGGCAGGCGCAAGCAGCTCATACGAGGTAAGCGCGGCGGTGGCGGTCTCGTCTGATTCAATGCGCATGGAAGCCCCGGCCCGCGTGAGCACAGGCGGCAAAATCAGGGCATCCCCCTGCGTCATCAGGAGTGGGCCAAAGTTGAAGGCAGTGTCCATAATCGAACTGTGCAGTTCGGTGGCTGCCACAAGTTGCTTGTAGCGATACGTCATCGCCGTCTGGAAGGTGACAAGTTGGGCCGCTTCCTTAATGGCCGCAGGCCGCATGAGGCTGACGGCGGTTTCGTTCTTCGCTGCCCCCTTCATTTCAAGAAGTGCGGCCAGCTCTTCCGGTTCACCACGGCGAGGACTGCCGGCAGCATCGTCAGGCAGATGGACTGTGAGGGGCTGGCCCTCCTCACTTTTCACGGGAGCGACTGGCGGTGCAGGTTTTTCAGTGGTTGCAGCCACATTCGTCAGCGGCGGCATGGGCACCAGGGGCGCTGGTTCCTGAACATCATTTTTGACGGCGCATCCGCCAAGACACATCAGGAGCACTGCCAGCGTACAGAGTGAACGGTTCATGATTGCCCCCCGGTGCTGACTGTGCGGGCCAGGGTTATGACTCGGCCAATGGGGTCAACGCGCAGCACAGCCTGCGGCTGCACCTGCCAGGCAATGTCTTCCAGCAGCACATGGGCCGGACGATTCAAGCCGCGCACCACCACAGTTAGTATTTGCGCCGAGGGCTTGCCCGCTTCTTGATAGCGATAGCCAAGTTGCAGGCAGATTTCTTTGACAGCGCGTTCAGCCGGGCCAGTCCACGAGATGGACACCGGCTGGCTGAGGCTGGGATCAGCGGGCGGCAAAAGTGGCTGTAAGCCCTGCCCGCGCAGTTTTGCCAGCATGGCAAGTTCGCCGTGGGCAATCTGGGCCGCATCACCGAGAGTGACGGTCACAAAGTCAGCCGGATTTGTGGGGTCTTGTGTGGGCTTCTTTCCCGCACAGCCCGTCAGGACAAAACAACAGAGGATAAATGCGCATCTTCGCAGCATGAGAAAACTCCTTTTGTGGTTACAGGTGTATAAAAATATATTTTTATATATTTCTATTTTGCTATTGAAAATATTTTCATATATTCCTATGATGCCACATCGAATAAGCCTGCATATCAGGAGGTTTTTCATGCGCAGCATCGTTATCGCCAACAAAAAGGGCGGCGTGGGCAAAACCACCACGGCGCAGAATCTGGCAGCAGCCCTTGCCGCCCACGGCAAAAAAGTGCTGGCCGTGGATATGGACGCTCAGGCCAATCTGACCCGCGCCTGGGGAGTGCCCCATGACGGCAAAAGCGTTCTGGACGTGCTCAGGAGCAAGGCCACATGGCAGGACATTGCCGTGCCGGTGGAAAAGGGGGCGGGCTGTGTCTTGCTTGCGCCAGCCAGCCGTCAGCTTGCGGCTATGCCGGAGGTTTTTGCTCAGGAGATCGGTAAGGAACTCTTGCTGAAAGAAGCGTTGGAGGCGGTGCAAGGCACCTTTGACGTGATCATCATTGACAGCCCGCCCTCGCTGGACTTGCTGGCTATCAACACCTATGCGGCGGCAGACGCCGTGGTCATTCCGGTGCAGACGGAGTTCCATTCCCTGGAAGGCCTCGCCCTCATGCAAGACGACCTGGAGCGGGTGCGCCGCCGCCTCAATCCTAATCTGGCGGTGCTTGGCATCGTCCCCACTTTCGTTGACCGCAGAAAGCGGCTGTGCCGTGACGTGCTGGATGTGCTCACCGAAAAACACGCGACTGACCTCACCCAGAGCGTCATCCGTGACAACGTGACCTTGGCCGAAGCCCCAAGCCACGGCCAGAGCATCTTTGCCTATGATGCTAAGTCGTATGGGGCGCAAGACTATGCCGCCCTTGGAGCAGAAATAGTAACCAGACTGGAGGCCCGTTATGGCGCGTAAGAAAGGCGGATTGGGGCAAGCTGCCCCCGTGGAACCGCAGGAAGATTTGCTCGACACTGTGTTCGGTGCGCCAAAGTCTGAGCAGAAATCCACACTAAAGACAGACACACCCCCGCCCGCCGCAGCGGGCAAAAACAATGATGCCCCCAAAGGCAAGGAAAACCGCGTGGGCAAATATTTTCTCATCGACCGCGACCTGGCCAAGGCCATGAAGCTCTTTGCCGTACAGAATGACATGAAAGAAATCGCTGTCATTGAAGCCTCCCTACGCGCCTTTTTGGGCAAGGCCGACAACTGAGCACAGCCAGCTAGTGAAGGACTGAAAGCGGCGGCGGGAAAGCACGGATAGACGCCAGTAGGTGGTACACAGCCCAAGGCAACAGGGCACTACTATCAGCACCACGGCGAGCCATACGATTGTGCTATGGCTCACCATCAGTGCAGCGGAACAACCCAGCAATGGCAGCGCAAAGATCGGAAGCCGCAAGCGCAGTTCCGCCAGCACATAGGGAATGTGCGTGGCGTCTTCAATGCCCCAGGCCTGAAGCACCCGTGCAAAGTCTTTTTCCATCGCGTCTTGTTCCTCTGGGGCGCGGTTGGCCTTGAAGTGTTGCAGGCGGTTCCGCAAATCTCCGCGCAATGCTGCCAAATGGGTGCTTGTGGGCTGTATCCGTGCCCTGAGAGTTTCTTTTGTTTTTTCAAGCATGGCTAACTCCTGAAATTATGCTCAGACAGGTTGTCTTTTGGGCCTGCCGCCCCGGCATTGCCGCCTCGGATGGTGCTACGCAGACCCTTCGCGCCTTCAGCCCCTGCCGAAACCGCATTGGTAGACCCCACAAACACGCCTTTGACGCCGCTTTGGTCTTCCTTTTCCCCAAGAGAATGGAATTGTTGGCCGATCCAGTTGGTCACATGCTCCGGCAGGTAGTGAATGAGGCTGAAGAACTTGTTGGCCGTCATAATCACCACGATGCCCAGAATCACGAGCATGGATATGGTGCCGGTAAGACCAATCACCTTGGCTTGCGAGGTTCCGGCAATGAACATTTCAAAGCTGGCCCCGATGAGTCGCCCCAGCACATTCATGAGGATGACCGCGCAGAAGAACCCGGCCACCATGAGCGGCGGGCGTATAACAATGCCGAGCAAGAGCAGATAGCCGCGCCTGCCGTGCTGCCCGGCTGCCCCATCCCCTTCGGGCAGGGCATGGGCGCACAGCCACAGCGGAGCGGCCACAAGCGATTCCACAATGAGGATTACCCAGCCGGTGAGCGCGGAAACCCAGCGAATAAAAGGAATGGCCGGAAGGTAGTAGGCCAGGGCTAGGCCGTAGAGCAGCAGGGGCAGAAAGACGGAAAACAGGACAAAGGCGATATATTTGTCCAGATTGGGAATAGCACTGCCAATGAAGGGAATGGCTTTGCCCATTGCGTGTGTGACATCAAGAACACCCAACGCAGCAGCCAGGCCCCAGGCCGTGCCGATGAGATAATCCCCCACGTTGGAGACAGCCATAATGGGATCTTTGCTGGAGAGCTTTTCCACTGCAATGGGCAGAATGTTGGCACTTACCAGGCTGTTCAACGTAGAACGCAGCCAGTTACCCACATCACCGAGTGCCCGCGTTTCGTCAGTCACCGCAGGGTGCGCCGTGGTGTCGGAAATGCCGCGCCGCGTGGCATAGGCCGTCTTAATGTAATTGGCCACCCGTTCTTTGATCGCTTCATAGTCCTGCAAGCCAAAGTTCATGGCGTAGAGTTCGGATGCCGTGTATTCACGCGGCGCATACGAAATGCCGGAATACATAGCTTCGCGCACTTCCTGATTGATCCAGGCGATAGACCAGTAGGATGAACCAGTAATAAACCAGCCGTACTGTTTGGAAATGTCCTGAAAGTCATGCAGCTTGCTTTTGAGCTGGCCCTGCTTGGCATAGCTTTGCAGAGAAGAAAGGATGGTCGCGTTTATGCTGTTGGCAGCCGAGTGCAAAGCCAGCGGGTCAATGGCGTCAGCAGGAGTATCAGGATTGGCAAGCTGGCTAGCCACCGAAGAGAGCGACGACACCGCCGTGCCCACGGCATTGACCTTGCCCCGGCACAGTGCGTCACCCTCGTCCACGCATTCCACCATGATGGTGCCGGAATTACCGTTGAACGAAAAACGATATTCGCCGCCTGATCGAATCCAATTACCGCTGTAGTTCCATTTTCCCCCAGGAGAAATGCCGAGGCCTCGTCGCTCGTTAAGGTAGTATTGCAAGGTCAAGGATTCCAGCGAACCATTGGCAATGGCGGCATAATGGGTCACATTCTGGTCAGGAGCCTGTATAGTGATCTGCCCGCCGTGCTCGACAAAGTAGTCTGTGCCCAACTCCCAGACGAAATTGCCCAAGTTGATGGAAAAGCCGATGCAGGCCAGAATAGCTACCTGAAAGAAACTCAGCCCTTTGAAGATAGGAGCCAGTGCCCCCATTGCCCCCACAAAACGCAGCGGCATCCACAGCGAACTGTAGCGTTTGCCAAAGGGCGTTCCCTCGTGGGCCGTGCCTGCCACAGCCATAGCCAGCACCCAGATAAACAGAGCCGAAATGGTTGCCAACGCCACTATGTTGAAAGCACTGAACAGTTGCAGCATGAGTTCCGCAGCTTGCGAACCGCCAAGCCCCTGGCCCCAGGCGTCCCAGCCTTGCCCCAGCAAGGTGTCCAAAAACTGTTTGCTGGCGTCACTTTTGAGCAACACTTCAGAGGTTGCGGGGATGTCGGGTGAAGCGGCCATAGGGTATCCTTGCGTTATATTTTTGATAGAAATATATTTTTATATATTTCTATTGTTGTGCCCCAACCATGCGGGCATACAGATCATTGAGTTCACGGCCTGTGGTGCCGTCCATGCGAGTCAGATAGTCCAGCGCGGTGATGAAGCTCATGCGATCAAGCAGCTCGTTGTTCTTGCGGGTGAGTTCAAGCTGCATGGCCTGCATCATGACCATTTCCCGTAGCAGCCCAGCTTCCGTGGCGGTCGTCACCTGATTAAACCAGTTGGGATTGCCGAGGCGCATTTGACTGAGCAGCTTGAACAGCCCGGCCTCAGAAATTTTGCCATTTACAAGGCCGGGAGGCGTACCGCTGCCGCCCGCTTCCTGCCACTGGCTCTTCGCCCAGGCTGTTACGTCATCGGGCAGCGTGGGCGCGTGTGTGGCCACATGACTATTGAGGACATCCATAGCCACAGCCAGCCGCCCTTCATGGATTTTGCGGGCAGCGGTATACGTCTGGCCGGAGGGGGTTTCTTTTTGGGCTTCCGTGACCACGGGCAAAGGCCGGGGATTCGCCAGACTTTTGATGGATTCGTGGGCCTGCGAGAGCTGTTCGTCGGTGATGGTGTTTTCCAGAGGAAAGAGTGAATCCACCATTTCTTGTTCCGAGGGATGGCCTTCATCCAGCACACGCCCCAAGTATTCCACGGGCCGTGCATCCGCCTTGTTGGAATACTCCAACTGTTTGCTACGCATAGCCTGATGCACCTGACGGGAAGCCTGCGCACCAAGCTGCACTCCGGCACCAAGGGACGTTGCCCCGCACAGCCCAGTGGGCTGCGCGGCCTTGCCATACAAGTCCTCAGTACGCGTGGCTTCGCCCGCCGTAGCCTGCCCCTTAATCATGGCGGCATTGCTTTCTTTTAAGCTGATGATTGCCCGTACAATGGTGGCACTTTCCGTCTTGATGGTGCCAATGATGCTTTGCGCCGCAAGGAGGATTTCCGAGCGAATGGCCGTAGCTTCTGCTGTAGTGTTCAGGTTGACCGTCTGGATGGTCTCCATCTTCGCCATTGTGATCATGGCGTTGATGGAACCGCAGTCGCACCCTGCCGCCAAAGCCTGCGCAGGAAGTGCAGACAGCAATAAGGTCAGGAGCAGTTTTTTCATGATGTCCTCACAGAGTTGGCGATTTCGTGGACTATTTCCTGAATCACGTTGACCACGGCATCGTCGGCACCGGACTGGTCAGTGACCTGACGGCGGCGGCGTTCCACCTCGGACTTTGCCGAGCCACCCGGAAAACGGGCCGCCAGACGCCGCAAGGCTTCAGCAGGTTCCATGCGTTTGTAGAGATGATTGCGGATAGCCACGTCTTCCGTGGTGGTGGAGAAGGCCCACAGGGCTTGTCCGCCGATGGTCAGGCTAAGCACCAGTTGTGATTTACCGGCACCCGTGCGAAAAAGTGCTACCAGATTGGCACCAGCCGGGCCGGGTTTGCCCAAGTGCCCAAGCGCATGACGGCAAGAACCGTTCAAGCCAAAGCGTTCGGCCATGTCCTTGATGCTGTCATCCGTTCCAGCTCCAAGAATGACGATGGTAGTAGCCAGTTCAATGATGATTTTCGGAATATCGTCGATGGACTGCGTATACAGACCGATGGAAAGGTTCCATTTGCGCGATTCCCGCGCCATTGTGGTCATATCCGCTTCAAGCTGGCCTGAGACGGAGGTGTTTTTGGTCACGCGATGTGCTTCGTCGTAGCAAAGCCTTTTTGGATCTTCCCGAATGGCTTCAATGCGTTCGGCGTGGTAGTCTTGATAGCGTTCCGGCATGAGCTTCACGTCATCAGGCATAAGGAAGAACCGCGCCCCCAGCACATGCCGCGCCAGCATGTACATGACGGCAGATTGCCGCTCCGCAGCAGGCCCGCCGCGTGTGGCCACTTCATCCAGATCAAGGCTGACGATCTGCGCGTCACCCAAATCAAAGCGCGTGGGTTCTTTCAGCACGGCATAGGCGGTGATGGCGTCGAGAATCGAACGCCAAGCCTCACGCCGGGTTTTTTCTTCATAGGTATTGAGGATGCCCTGATTCTGGTTGATCTGTGTGGTGAGGTCGCCCAGCAGCGGTACGGCATAGCGTTGTGCCTGAATGGCTTCATGCACAAAACCGCGTTCAAAGAGAGCGTCTACCACCTCCCACCAGGAGGGCATGGCGTTCAGCACGATGTTTTCGCGCATCAGCAATTCATGGAGTTCCGGCAGCACATTGGACTGGTACAGTCTTGGCTGATGTTTGTCCGACAGCTCCTCATAGGCCAGTTCAATGGCCCTGCGTACCAGCCCCGGCACATCCTTGTCCGGTGGCGTATTTTCCAGCGGGGTACACAGCAGGGTCAGCAGGTTGACCAGAAAGGCCATGTGCGATGGCAGCGGTTGGCGGCAGCCCAGCGGCGTATCAAAAGGATTGATGGCGAAGTCTTCGGTCATGCGCAGCCGGTGATAGGCTGCCAGGTGCTTTTTGCCTTCCGGCAGATTCTCCTGAATAAGCGTGATTAATCCCGAACTGGACGGGCCTACGTCGATAATGGAGACCCACGGCAGGCGCGAAAGCCCGGCCTGGGTTACAAAGGCGAAGTTCATGGCGTTGAGGAACACCGATTTCCCCCCGCCCATTGGGGCTACCCCCAAATCAATCCATGCCGCCTGTTCCGAAGAATTGGGCGCAAAGGGAAAGAGCTTGCCGTCCTGGGTGCGCAGCAGGAGCGAACCTTCCTTCCAGGGCGAGGCAGAGCGCAGCGGCAACATGCCGATGGCCTCCTGCAAGGGAGCCGCAGTGATCGGAGCCGGGCTTGATGGCATCATGGCTGGCACTGTGGCAGCAAGGCCCAGCAGCGGATCGCCCACGGCTTCGGACACGTCCGTGGTGCCCCAGCCCTGAATGGCCTTGGTGAGTTCTGCCATGCTCCGCCGCAGTTGCAGGTGGGCCTCTTTTTCCGAAAGCCCCGCCGTGCCAATAGTTGCCCAAGTCCCGCAGCAGATGCGGAACTTCACACAGCACACCCCTCCCAAATCCAAAGCGGTCAGGGCTGCCACCGCATTATTGAAGCGTTTGTTGTCCGAACTGGCAAAGGCCAGAATGCCCGAAAGCAGCGGCTTCATGCCCATGTGCAGGCCGCCCGGCTCCAGCAAAAACGACATGCGGTACGGCAGGCGTTCATCCCGACGCGACAGCACCCGGAAGAACTCCTGAAAGGGCTTGGGGGTCTGAGGCATGAGGGTCATGATAAGCGGGCCGAACACCCGATCCCCCACCGTAATGGCACTGCGGGAAAGCAAATGCCCCTCACGCGGCCAGAGCTGGGTTTTGAAATCTGGGTAGACCACATTGTGCAAAAGCGCAGAAGGTGGCGAGCCGGGGTCAGGCAGGCGTAGAGGTAAGACGTCACCCGGAATGCGAGCCAACCACTCCCTGCTGGTGAACTCCGGGTCAACGCAGATGCGAATGTCCCGCAATGCCTCATGAGGTGTGAGCGGATAGAGCAGAAGCTCTTCTTGGCGGAAGGCGTCCAGCACACCGGTCACAAAACCGCTGTGCGCATCATGCAAGGCGGCAATGGCGGCAGAAATCTGCTGGCAGCCAGGCTGCATGGGCGCTTTGCGCATGGAGGTGGTACGCTCTTGAAGCGCGGTTTTACGCAAGCCCTCCGACAGAACGCCTGGCCGCGTCCATAAGACCAGCCAGCAGGTTTCATGCGAACAATACCGTTCAAGAGCCTGCCCCCAATTTTCCAGCAAGGGGCCGATGTGCAGGCCAAGGTTTTGGGCAGTGCGGCGCGAGGGCAGCAGCATTTCGCGGATACGCCCTCCGCTGGCTTCCGGATCGTATTCAAACACCACCTGAATGCAGTGACCTGGCCGTGAGAGCGTGGATTGCAGTTTTTCTGTCAGGCCGCGCACGATGGTGGTGTACTCTTCTACCCCCACCTGTTTGAGTGCCCCTTCCAGCCGCAAGACAGTAATCAGGCTGCCGTCATCGGCCACCAATACGCCTCTGTCTACCGTTTCCAGCTTGCAGTAGCTGCCCACCGGGCCGTAAAAAGTTTCGGATAAGGCGCGGATACCGCGATCAATGCCGTGTACGAGGGAGTCCAACATCGCTATTCCCCCCTACTTATGAAATGATTGCGCCTACTCCGGCGCATACGGCGGAAGTGAATTCCGCCTACGCCTTCGTAGCGGGCGTCTCGCGCATACGCCTGAAGAGGGATGAACAATTTCATTATTCCCCCCTCTTCAGCACAACTTGCTGAATGACCACGCCGCGCGGCGTGAGCACTGTGGATGCGCGGGCCACCAGCACCGTGGCCATGAGACGCTGGGTGCTTTCCACACCCTGACTGGATTCGTAGGAAAGGATGAGGGGGAACTCGACCCTCCAAGTCATGATGCCGCCCACCAGGCCCGATGCGCTGATGACCGGGGCACGAGTGACCACGGCAGAGGCGGAAAGCCGCTTGTCGCGGATCATGTCCAGAATGCCGGAAGATTGGAGGGCCGCCAGAAATGATTTGTAGGCTGCCTCTTCAAAGTTTTCTCTGGTATTAGAGAGTTTTTCCCGCCATTCCAGAAAATCCAGAGATACGGCATTGCTGATGGTTTCTGTGACCCAATTCAAAAGCCCTTGCTGGCTGAGAACGGGCTTATCCAGGGGAATGAGCGGTGCAAGTCGCAAATCTGGCGTGGCCGCAAAATAGCGCGGCGTGGGTTGCTTCAAAATGAGCAGCGCAACCACCGCAATGCACACGATGAGCACGAGCACCAGTCCCAAGGCCAATTTCATGGCGCGTTGGTACTGACTGCGATACCAGCCCAAGCCGCCAATGATGGTTTCGGCAGTGTAGGTCGGAGGCGGGCTTTCGCTTGCCTCTGCCATTGTTTCTACCATTTCCGAAGGCTGTGCTGTCTGCACATCTTCCGGTAAAGGTTTTTTCTTTTTGAACCAGTTCATATCCCCCCCGCTTACCGCAGACCGAGTTCATCCAGACCAGTAGTCTGGTCAGAGCCAAACAGAGTGGCTGAACCGGAACCAAGAAACTCCCCGATGCCAAGGGCCAGAGCACCAATGACCACCTTGGCAACACCGGGTGCGTAGTTGCCCGACTGACCAGACTGGCTTTTGCTGGCCTTATAAAGGTCAATACAACCCCAAACCCCCATGCCCGCGCCGGAGGCAAAACCCGCCATTGTAACGCCCTTGGCTACCCCCTTGGCACTGTCCGCCACGTTCTGGCCGATGTCGCCAAAGGTTACGGCAGCCAGGGCCAACTCCGGCACGAGAAGCCACACAGCGGCGGCAGACAGAGCCGCTGCTGTGAAGCGGACAGGGGAAACAGCTTCAAGAGAAAAACAGGTTTTCATACAATTCTCCTTATTTACCCGATGATTTTTGCGATGGTTGTTTGCACATCACCGCCCAGCGTGGCCCCGATGCCGCGCAGGAATGTGACGAGGTTGACTGCGATAATGCCGCCGAAGAGATGCACGATGCAGCGGCTCAAGTTCATGCTTTGGTTGGGAGTATCTCTGAGCAGACACAGCCCCCGAATGATGCCAATAATGCCCACCGTGGCGATGCCGTAGACAGCAAACTGAATGTAGACAGAGCCCGGCGATGCCGGAGGCGAATAGCTCAAGGCCTGTTCCGAAGTCTGGTTGAAAACGGTCATAGCAAGAGAATCCATGAGCGCGGGGATGTTCAGGAGCAGGACAGAAGCCCACAGTGACCAGACGGCGGTACTGCGGTTGAAACGGTGCTTATGGCTAATGCTCTGCGCCAGCGATACCATCGCAAAGGCAATGCCGATGAGGTAGGCCAGCACAATGACCACGGGCCACCATTGCTGCAAATGCGGAATGACGTTGGCGACGTAATTCTCCATACATCACCTCGCCTTCACGTTGAGCACAAGAATGCCCACCACCGTACCGCTTTCCAGGTAGACCGTGGGAGGGCGCTCAAAATTCTTCTCAAAGATTTTCCCGGCCTTTTCTCCCACCTTGCCCGCCGCAATCCAGGCCTGATCCGCAGGGCTATAAGTGTTCCAGACCATCTGATCCGTGGTTTGGCCGTTCATCCCGCCCCCATAGCTTCCGTAGATGGTGCTCTGTGCGCCGCTGTACTTTTTGGCGTTGGACAGACCTTCCAGAAAGGCCGTGGCAATAAGCCCTCCCCAGCGGCTGAAGAAATGCGTATCCACCGAAGAGGCCACAGAGGCTTCAGACGTGGCCGGGTCAACCGCATAGCCCTCAATCTGGGCATCCGAACCATCCGGCAGAATGACTCTGGTGAAGGCGAGTACCAGCCGTTCTTCAAAACGCTGAAACTTGCCAAGGAGACGTGCGTTTTTGAGCTTGCCCGAAGCCACCGTGGCCATGACGGCAGAAGGAACGTCAGAATTTACGCCAGTGTCGATGACGGCGTAGAGAAGATCGCCAGGCTTCAAAGTCAGAGTGTTGGATGCCGGTGACTCCCCATCGCTGGACACAAACGCAGGGGCAGGGAGGGGTTTGTCCTTGGAAAAATCATGCACAAAAACGACTTTTCCCTGTTCCACAGATACCGAGGATAATTTGGCATCCAGAGCCGCTAGGTCTTCCAACATCCTTTTTTGCAGGGTGTTGTCCGTGCGCGGAGCCTGTATAGGAGCCACACGCGGAGGCGTGACCGGCGGAGGAGGCGGGGGGGTGTCTTGCTTTCGTGTTACTGCCGGGGTTTTGGTGCCCACAGGCGTGGGAATAAAGCTCTCGCCCGCTGCAAGGGCACTGTTGGCCTTTTGCAGGTCGTGAGCTTCCAGCTTTTTGTTGTACTCTTCCGAGCCTTCACCGCCCGCCTGCCCTTTGACGGAATCCGTGCGGGCCGAGGCCAGCGTGGCCGAAGCCGAAGGCTTTTTCGGCGCGAACAGCGCCATGTAGCCCACCGCAAGGACAACGGTCACAGCCACTCCCAAAAGGGCGAACATGACGAAACGGCGTTTCTTTTCCGTGCTGGTGACTCTCATGGCTTCACCTCCCCATGCGCCTTGCCGGGTTCCGGGTCTTTCAGCACCAGGGTCTGCATTGTGCCGCCCACGGAGAGCATGATCCGTGATGTAACAGGCACCTCGTAGCACTTCATGTTGCCCGCGCCGTTGACCACCGCCGTCCAAGCAGGCCACATCATGCTGTGACTGGTGCGGACGTAGTGATTTGCGCCGAGCTTCCAGACCTGCACCTTGTCCGGCGTGGGCTCCATGCGCACGCGAACGGCCCCTGCTGGCGGCACATGATCCAGAAAGGCTAACATGGAGGAGTTCACGGTTTCCTTGATGTCCTCAATGACCGGCACTTTGGCGCGTGGGCCATGCTGGGAAATCTGAAAGAGCACCAAAGCGTCCGCCTTGCGCTCCGGCCCGCGCACAGAATCCGATTCCAGCCGGATGACCAGCGGAATGTCCTGTTTCTCCAGCGTGACGACCAGGGTTGTGGTGCCGTAGGCCTGTATGGGCGTGATGTTCAACAGGTTGCCGTCCGGCAGTTCAGGGCGCAGCACCTGAAAAAACGAAGGGCCACCGTTGGTGACGGAGGTGATGGGCCAGGGCTGCCCCGTGGAATCGTGGATCAGTAGCGAGGTGGCGATATTGGCCGTGGTGAACACCCGCACCGGCGCACTGCCAGGTTCCAGCGACACCCGCGCTGTACGCGAGGCCAGTGAAGGCGACACCGGCAACAAAGCCCGATCGCGCTGATCCGACCGCTCCCGGTACTCCTGAATCTGACTGTCATCCAGCGGCATCATCTGACGCAGGCTTTCTTGAAACAGCGTTTGGGCATCGGGCTTTTTGCCTTCCTGGGGCAAAGCAGCCGTAACGGCAGGCGCAACTGGAGTTGGAGGCACAGCCGGGGTAGCCGTGACAGGATCTGCCGTTGTAGGTCTTTGAGCGTCCGTTTGACCTAGGACAATGCCCTGCTGCCCGATGACGGGGGCAGGTGGTGCCACAGGCACAGGCGGCTGTTCCGCCGCCCAGGCCATGCTTCCCCAGAGCAGCACAAGTAGTGCCGGGAGCAGACGAAAAATGTGTTGTCGTTTCACTGAAATCTCCTTGGATTGCAATCGTCACATGGCTCTGGCCAGGGCCGGAGACACAGGCTGTCGTGAAAACATTGGGTGATGCGGCAAGAGAGCACCGAAGGCGGTGAGCTTGTTGCCTCGTGGCTCAGTGAACGCCCCAAACGCGGTCTGTGCCGTGCGTTCCGGCACGACAGGTTTCCGCCATGCCGCTTCTTCGCAACGCCGCTTGAAGGCTTGCAGAAATTCGCCAATACCAAGCTGATTGTCGGCAGGCACGTCAGAAGGCGTGGGCGCACGATGTGTGTTGTGCAGGTGCATCCACAGACCAAAGGCCATTGGCCTGATCCCGGGCTTGTCGTGAATTTGAAAGCTCTCGGCAAAGGCATCAAAGCGGGGTCTGAGAGCTTCGCGCTCTCTGGCTCGTGCAGCATTTTTGGCTTCCTCTTTTTGCTGCATAGCCTGAAGGGCAGCGACAGATCGCTGTCTGGCTTCTGCCTCATTGGCGGCTGCCATCACGTCATCATCCAGCCAGCGTTGACCTTTTAGCCAGTTGCTCATCTGCGGCACAAAGCGGCCTTGTTCACGCTGCCAACTGTCCGTGGCCATGAAATGCCGGATGGTGGATTCAATTCGAGGCAGAGGCGGCAACAAACCCTCTCGCTGGAGACGTAGCCAAGCAGAACGGGCAAGGCCCTTGGCCTCTTTTTTGGGGTAAAGTTCCCATACTTTTTCAAAATCAGAGACAGACACACCCCCGCCCCCTGACACGGAAGGTAGAGGCGAGGCCGCAAAATCTGGCAACGCAGAACGCACGGGGGGTAAGGGGGGATTTTGTATTTCTCTTTGCTTGTTAAGAGTATTTATGTAGCCAACTTTTGGCTGTGGGCAGGCAGAGTCTGCCTGACGGCAGGCAGGATTTGGCTCATGGCTGGCCGACTTCAACGCAGCCGGTTCCAACATATAATAAACGGATGAGCGGTATTGCTCACGCCGAACATGCACGAGCTTGATTCCTACCAACTCGGCTAGGTACTTCTTAACGCTGCTCACGCTGCACGAAAGCCGAGCGGCCAGCTTGGCCTGGGAGGGCCAGCAGCGGTCGTTGTCCGAAGCGTAATTGCACAGCAGGGCATACATAATTTTGGCTCCAAAACTGATTGAAGTTTCCAACACAAATTGCGGTAAAATCGGCCCGTGAATCCGTCCTCTTGGTGCAAATGTCTGCATGGTTCGCGCTCTCTTCCCCAAGCGGGGTAGGCCGAAAAAAAGCAAAAACAAGCAGACTCGATGCACTTGACAAAGAGGAACCTTGCGGTTTAGTGTCATCTCATTGCAAAGAGAGATTTCACTCTGCTGATAAGCCGATACGCGCCAACGTATTGGCTTTTCGCCTTTCTAGGCCTTGGTTTTCCTCAACGTGTTTCCTTTGCTTGAGGTGATTGTCTGAGCGGCTGGCTCGTCAGGCCGTGGGCACCACCCACGACGACCCCGCACCTGCATGACGCAAGTTCCCCTGCTGCTGTGGCGTAGAGCCGCAAGCAAAGAGCGCGAGGTTTCGCCCTTCTTCCGTGAACACGGGAGGGGGGCGAATTTTTTGTGAGGGAGTGAGTGCCGTGAAAGGAGACTGGGACTGAGAAAACAAAAAAGCTCCGCCAGGGCATTCCATACGAATGACCCGGAGGAGCTTTAAAAAGGAAGGGAGTATAGTAAACGCTGCACTCCCCCACGGAAGGTGGGGGCAGCGACAAGTGGGTACCCCAAGAAATTTTAACAAATTTCCAGGGGTGGGGGCATAGTGGGGGAGAATCGCGATTTGGGAAAAAGAAAAGCGGGTCAGAAGAAAGACTTTTTCTTCTAACCCGTTGATTTTCTTATGGTGCCGAAGGGGAGACTCGAACTCCCATGCCCTTGCGAGCACTAGACCCTGAACCTAGCGTGTCTACCAATTCCACCACTTCGGCGCGAAGATGTGTTTACGCCAACAGGGGGTGGCTGGCAAGTATTTTTTTGGATTTCGGCAAAAAAAGTTTATTGCGGCAAGTACGATAGGCTTCGGCTTCTTAAAAAGTTGGCTCTTGACGCCGATTTTTGGGCTGGTCAGGGCGGGGGCGTGTAAAAGTCGCTTTTGTTTCCGTCAGGGCTGTCTGTGATTGCGGCAGTTCAGCCGCCTTGGCGGGGGCGCTTCGCGTACACTCTTTTATCAATAATGGGGGGCGACCTCAGAATTGGCTGATTAACGCTTGGGCACCATGCTTGCTCCCCTGGGCTGATAGCTCTGCGTGCCGCCACCTGTGTCTTCTGTGCCTTTTCGGGGCTGAGCGAGCACGCAGAGGTTGTTTCCAAATGTACAGGCATTGGCCCGCATATTGCAAAAGCTCTGGCAAGGGCCATCAGGCCCGAGGTAGACGGCGGCGCTTCATCTTTAGCGCTGCTGCCAACACAAGGAGCTGCTTATGCAAGCAGGCATGTTTAGCGGACTTTTTGCCGCATTGACCACGGAACACCGCATGAATTTCATCGCCAATAATTTGGCGAACGTGAACACGCGTGGCTATAAACGTGAGACAGTGGCGTTCAAAGATACCATGCCGACCTTTGCCTTTGACGAGATTCGGGAGCCGATTTTGAACCTCAAATCTACGCCCCTGTTTCCCGAACCGATGAATGCCGCAAGGGTCCGCTTATCTGTGGCGAACACTGATTTTTCGCAAGGCTCCATGCAATATACCGGCAACAACCTTGATGTTGCCATTAATGGAGAGAATGCCTTTTTCCGGGTCACTACACCTACGGGGCAGTATCTCACGCGCAACGGGGCTTTTGTGCTCAACGGCGATGGCGTCCTTATGACGCCGCAGGGCTACACCGTGCAAGGCGCTGGCGGTGTTATCAACGTTCCGGCTGGTACGCGTCATTTGCAGATCAGCGGCGATGGTCAGATACTTGCCGATGGCAACGTTATTGACCAGTTGGCCCTGGTCAGCGTGAACAACCCGCAGAATCTTGAAAAAATGGGCGGTAATCTCTTTCGCCCGCGTGATGGAGTTCAGATTGTCGAAGGCAATGCCTACGACGATGGCGCGCGCGTCGAGCAGGGCTTTACGGAAGCCGCCAATGTGGAAGTCGTGTCCGAAATGGTCAACATGATCGAAGTGCAGCGCCAGTTTGAAGCCTATCAAAAGGTCATGCAGACCTCAGACACGCTGGACCGCGCCGCCAACGAAAAAGTGGGCCGCCGCCAGGGTTAACCGGTGATGGTTTAGCAGCAACCGGCAGCCGCGCTGGTTATGTATAAGGAGAAATTCCCATGATGCGATCGCTTTGGACAGGCGCCACCGGCATGGTGGCCCAACAGCTCAATATCGACGTGATTTCCAACAACCTGGCCAACGTCAACACCACGGGCTTTAAAAAGAGCAGGGCCGAGTTTGAAGATCTCATGTACCAGACCATGCGTATGGCCGGCGCCATCACCGAGGGTGACAACCGCCTGCCTGTCGGTATTCAGGTCGGTATGGGCGCTCGTCCCACGGCTGTGCACAAGTTTTTTACGCAGGGCGATTTTCAGAACACCGGCAACACTCTCGACGTAGCCATTGAAGGCGACGGCTTTTTCCAGGTGGATGTGAACGGCGAGCTCATGTACACGCGCGCCGGTTCCTTCAAGCTCAATCAGGACGGCACAGTGGTCACCGCCAACGGCTATATTCTGCAACCGCAGTTTGCCGTGCCCGCGCAAACCAAGACCATCTCCATTTCATCCTCGGGCCACATGGCGGCTCTGGATGCGCAGGGGCAGGAACTGGCCGGGGCCGAATTGCCGCTCTACACCTTTATCAATCCGGCTGGCCTTGATGCCCGCGGGCGCAACCTCTACACGCCCACCCAGGCTTCGGGTGATGCCACAGAAGGCGTACCCGGCACAGACAATGTGGGCACCCTGGCTCAGGGTTTTCTGGAAATGTCCAACGTGGAAGTTGTGGACGAAATGGTGAATATGATTGTGGGTCAGCGCGCCTATGAAGTTAACTCGAAGTCCATCCAGACATCAGATTCCATGCTGGGCATCGCTGTGCAGCTCAAGCGCAGCTAGGGCTGATTATTGTTGAAAATGTCTGTGTTGCGCTGATTTTGAAAAAATCCGCGCCACGCAAGGCTTACTGGGAAATGGCAGCAATGCTGCCGTCGTCATGCAGGTATTTGAGCGTGAAAAGATTTTAGGGGTATGCGTCATGCGGTTTTTGCAGGTCATATGTGCAGTGCGGGATGGTCAGGTGCTGCCTTTGCGCGCACTTCTGGCTGCGGCTCTGGTGTGCTGCCTGTGGGCTACGGCTTCCGTGGCGGCTCCGCAGGGCGGCGTCCCCAGCGCCACATGGCAGGATAATGACCGCAACCATCGCCGTTCGCCCAATCAGATAGTCACACAGTTGCGCACTCCGCAGGCGCAGGCAGGGCAAATGCCCCTTGCGGACGATGCGCAGGATCAGCGGGCCGCCAAGGCGCGCAACCAGCTTGCCGCAGGCGAAGCCCCCGTGGCGCAGGATGGACAGCTGAACATGCTTGGCCCTGACGATTGGCGGCTCAAAATCCTTTCAGCAGCGGTCACCAATTCAGATATGGTTTTGCTGGGTGATATTGCTGTTCCGCTGGGGCAGATGGGGCAGGATACCTGGGCGCAACTGCGCGCGCAGCAGCTTTGGCCTGCGCCCCCGGAAGAAGGCAAACCCTTGCAGATCAGTCATTCCCGCCTTTCTCAGGCTTTGCGGCAGGCCTTGGGCAAGGATGTTGCCGGGCGGTGCATTTTACCATCTTCGCTGGTGATTCAGCGCGGGGGGCTGGTGTTTCATGAGGAAGACCTGCGCTCCTACGTGGTCAAAAGTCTGACACCACAATTGTCCGCCATGCCGGGGCAGGTGGAGCTGAGCGATTTTCGGCTGCCGGATTACATTTTTTTGGCCCATGCGCAGCAGCGGGTGCAGCTTGAACCGGGCAAACTGTCGCCCGGCCGCGTGCCCTTGCGCTTTGCTGTGCAGGAAGTGGACGGCAATGTGCTCCGGCGCATTTCCGGCACGGTCAACCTCACGCTCTGGATAACGGCTCCTGCGGCATCGCGCCCCATGAACAAAGGGGAAGCCCTGGCGGCAGAGTCCGTCACCTTTATGAAGGTCAACGCCAGCCAGTTGCGTGATCTGCCGTGGGATGGGCGCGGCGGCCCCTGGCAGGTGAACCGCGCGCTGAATACCGGC
Source organism: Desulfovibrio desulfopostgatei (assembly GCF_053570645.1). Classification (NCBI taxonomy): domain Bacteria; kingdom Pseudomonadati; phylum Thermodesulfobacteriota; class Desulfovibrionia; order Desulfovibrionales; family Desulfovibrionaceae; genus Desulfovibrio; species Desulfovibrio desulfopostgatei. The sequence goes on from NZ_JBRBQS010000002.1 coordinate 950,125, forward strand.
GAGCCAATTTTGCAAAGCGACCTTGTGAGCCAGTTGATGGTAAGGCGCGGTGATGTGGTCAACCTCATCTATATAAAGGGCAACCTGCGCATTGCCACGCAGGCCCAGGCCCTGGCCGACGGCGAGCCGGGGGCCACCATTGCGGTACGAAATCTGCAAACCAAAAAACAGGTATACGCCATTGTCAAAGATGGCAGCACCGTGGAAATCCACTAGCGTTTAAAGGTGGAAGGAGAGGAGCATATGCAGGCACGATACATAATACCCGTTCTGGCGCTGAGCTATCTGTTCTGCGTCGCCTGCGGCGGCAGCCCAACCCGGCGACCTGCACTGCATCCGCCGGTAACACCGCCACAGGAATATCGGCAGGAGGCCAATTCGGCCAACAATCCGGGGTCGATTTTTGCCGCCAGCGAAACAGATACCCTTTTTGAAGACAGCCGCGCCCGGCGCGTCGGTGATATTGTTGTGGTCAAACTGGTGGAAAATACCAAGGCCCAGAACAAGGCAGAAACCACAGCCAACAAGAAAGGCTCCAACGATTACGAGGTTTCCGCCATGTTCAACAAGGATCACGCAGGCTTCATTCCCTTTGTCGCTGTGGGGCCGCAACCGGCGGTGGGCTTGCCCATCCTGAATACGGGGTCTACCAGCGGCCTGACGGCCACGGGCAAGACCAAGCGTGAGAACTACGTGACCACCTCTCTGGCCACGCGTGTGCTCCGGGTGTTGCCGGGCGGCCTGATGGAGATTGAGGGCGCGCGTGAAATCCGCGTCAACGAAGAAACGGAATACATGGTCGTGCGCGGCATGATCCGTTCCAAGGACGTCAGCGCCGACAACAGCGTTCTTTCCACCCAGATTGCGGACGCAAGCATTGAATATTACGGCAAGGGCGTGCTGGCCGACAAGCAGAAGCCCGGCTGGTTCACACGGCTTATGGATAACGTCTGGCCCTTCTAGACGCTTCATCCACCGTATGGGATGATACCTGCACACCCCGTCAGCGCTACATGCGTTGGCGGGGTGTTTGCGTGAAGTCACCAGAAAACGGCAAATCAGGTCCTAGTTCCTGATTGCAAAGGGTTAAAAAATTATAGAAAAATAGTCGTTATTTTTTTACTATTATATTTAAATAGTTATCTGAGCGGATAAAAAGAAATGCGCAAAAAATATGTGAAAAATTGCGCAGCTCCTTGACCTAAGGATTCTTCCATTCTATGTTGATCGCAGTTCATTGAGCCCGTAGGCTGAAGAGCAGGGGCTTTGCGCCGAAGCCCCTTGTTTGTTTTGTCTGTGCCCCGCGAGGGATTTGTGGGCAAAAACAAAAAAGGCTCCTGAATCTTGCGATCCAGGAGCCCCGGCGGAGAGTGGATTCAAACACCCGTCTGGCAATGCCAGTTTCGGAGTGTCCATATACAAGTGCCAGCGTCATAAGACGTTGACGTTCTTGTTTGTTTTTCCAGCCTCCTCCTGCGAACCAGACTGTTCTGCCGCAGTCTGGTTCCTATCCAAGCCCCTCCGTTACCCACGGGGGGCTTTTTTATTAGCATGCTCACGGTAAAACGCCAAGCCCTGTCTTTTCTCTATTCCTTCTTTGATAAAAAAGTAACAATTTCATTCTTATAACGGTTTGGTTATCAAAAGCGCCGCATTGCTGTCGTTTGCTTGGCGCAAAATGGCTTTGGACGGGCAGTACGAGGTATCTGCTGTTGCATTGGATTCAAAGTGCGGTGGGTTTGCGAGTATTGGGTTTGTATTTCCACTGGCGGCAGGCCCTCTGGCCGTATTGCGCACGGTGGACGCAGGGCGTATAGTAAAGGACGTTTGTCGTAACCTTCAACCCTGCGGCGGCATGCCGCTTGATATGACTGTACATGAAATTCGCGCTCGGCTGGCGGCAGACAAGGCCACAGTTGGCACATGGCTGCAATTGCCCTCGCCTGACGTGGCCGAGCTTATGGCCCGCGCCGGTTATGACTGGGTTGCTGTTGATATGGAACACGGCTCTTTTGGCCGCACCGGGCTGCCGGATGTTTTCCGCGCCATCGAATGCGGCGGCGCGGCGCCTTTCGCGCGCCTTGGCGAAGCCAGCAAAACCCAGATCAAGGCCGCGCTGGAAGCCGGGGCTCAGGGGCTTATCTTCCCCATGATTGAAAGCCGCGCGCAGCTTGACCGGGCCATTGATCTTTCAGTGTACCCGGGGCAGGACACCTGGCGAGCTGCGGGTGAAACCGCGCCCGAATACCGCGGCGTGGGCTACTGCCGGGCCAACGTGTTTGGCAAAAATTTTGACGAGTACCGCGCCAGCCGCGCGCCCGAGATATTTTTGGTGGCCCAGATCGAGCACATCCGTGCAGTAGAAAATCTGGAGGCCATTCTGGCGCATCCCCGTCTGGATGCCATCATGGTCGGCCCTTACGATCTTTCGGGTTCCATGGGGCTTACGGGCCAGTTTGACCACCCGGATTTCAAAGCTGCCATGGCGCGGATTGCCCAAGGTTGCGCCAAGGCAGGCGCTCGCATGGGCCTGCACATTGTGCAGCCTGACCCAGCGGAGCTTGCGCGGCAGATTGCCGCAGGCAGCCGTTTTATTGCTTATGGCATTGATTCGGTCTTTTTGTGGCGGGCGGCTGAACGCCCCAATTCGGGAGAATAACTGTGAATATTACCGTCTTTGGCGGGTCCGGTTTTCTGGGCTCGCATATCTGCGACAAGCTTTCTGAAGCCGGGCATGCGGTCACCATTGTTGACCTGCATCCCTCGCCATTTCTGCGGCCCGACCAGACCATGCTTGCAGGCAATATTCTGGATGAAGAAACCGTCAACCGCGCCGTTGCCGGTGCGGATATGGTCTTCAACTATGCTGGCATTGCCGACATCGGCGAGGCCAACAACCGCCCGGTGGATACTGCGCGTATCAACGTGCTGGGCAACGTCATGGTGCTTGAGGCCTGCCGCAAGGCTGGCGTAAAGCGCTATGTTTTTGCCAGTTCCCTGTACGTGTACGGAAAGTCCGGCGGTTTTTACCGTTGCAGCAAACAGGCCTGCGAACTGTATATCGAAAACTATCAGGCCATGCACAACCTGCCGTACACCATCCTGCGTTACGGCTCGCTGTACGGCCCGCGTTCCGACCGCCGCAACGCCATCAACAGGTTTGTTTACGAGGCGCTTGCCAACGGCGCCATCACCTACTACGGCGCGCCCACGGCCCTGCGCGAATACGTGCACGTGGACGATGCCTCGGCAGCCACCCTGGCCGTGCTTGATCCCGAGTTTGAAAACCAGAACATCATCATCTCTGGCAACCAGCCCATGCGCGTGGGTGATCTGTTCAAGATGATCGGTGAAATGCTCGGCAAGGAACTGACCATCAATTATCAGAATGATCCCAACAGCGGGCATTATCAGGTCACGCCTTATGCCTTTATGCCCAAGGTGGGCCGCAAGCTGGTGCCGCCGCTGACCGTTGATCTGGGGCAGGGCATCCTGCGCGTGATGGAAGAGGAACACAAGGAGCTGCACCCCGAGCTGGCGTCTGAGGGCGGGTACCTCGTATCCACTGACGACTAGACCTGGGAACGGCAGTTGCTGCCGCATGGGCCTCCGCCCGTTTGCGGCATGATTGGATGCAGTTTTTTACGTACACAAATTATTGAGGCCACAAGGAGCCGTCAGATGAACATCATTGCCATCATTCCCGCGCGTATGGGTTCCAGCCGTTACCCCGGCAAACCGCTCGCCCTTATCCACAACGTTCCCATGGTAGGGCATGTGGCCTTTCGCACGGCCATGAGCAAGTGCCTTTCCGCCACCTATGTGGCCACCTGCGACGAGATCATTGAAAATTACTGCAAGGACGCCGGGCTCAAGAGCGTCATGACGGGCGACCATCACGTGCGCTGCTCAACGCGTACCGCAGAAGCCCTGCTGAAGATCGAAGCCGCCACCGGTCAGAAGGCCGACATCGTGGTCATGGTGCAGGGCGATGAACCCATGGTGCGCCCCGAAATGATCGATGCCGCCGTGGCCCCCATGCTGGCTGATCCTTCCATCAACGTGGTCAACCTCATGGCCGATATGGATACCCTTGAGGAATTTGAAGATCCCAACGAAGTCAAGGTCGTTGTGGACCACTTCAACAATGCGCTCTATTTCTCGCGCGAGCCCATTCCTTCGCGCAAAAAGGGGTCGGACAAGGTGCCCATGCGCAAGCAGGTCTGCATCATTCCCTTCCGCCGCGACTATCTGCTGCATTTCAACGAAATGCCCGAAAGCCCGCTGGAAATTTATGAATCCGTGGACATGATGCGCATTCTCGAGCACGGCGAAAAGGTGCACATGGTGCCCACAGACTGCCGTTCGTGGAGCGTGGACACCCCTGAAGATCTGGCCCGCGTGGCCCGCCTCATGGAAGGCGATGATCTTATGAAGGAATACCGCAAGTAAATGGCGGGCGAGCTTAATTCCGCCCCTGCACAAGGGGACAATGCCGCAGACGGTTCAACAGGCGCAAGCGCCGTGGGAGCACAAACTCACGGCGCTGCCGCCGAAACTTCGGCACCGGCAGGGCAGTCTGCCCAGTCCGAAGCCAAGGCCGCCCAGCCAAAGCCGCATGCAGGGCCCGGGCTGTTCAGCCGGGTGTCGGCGGCGTTTGAAGAATTATGGCTGGCCAGCTTTGCCTGGATCCCCACGCCGGTGGGCCTTGCCTTGCGCCTGTTTGCCTGGCGGTGGCTTTTCAAAAGTTGCGGTTCGGCGCGTTTTGGCACGGGCCTGAGCCTTGCGGGCTGCCGCAACATGCGCATTGGCAACGGTGTGCGCATGGGGCGCGGCTGTTTTGTTACCGCCTCTGACGGCGAACTTGTGCTGCACGACTGCGTGGCCCTCTCGCCCAATGTGCATGTGGGGGCAGATGCGGGCCGCATAGAAATCGGGGCGCATACCGCCGTGGGGCCAGGAACGGTTATCCGCGCGGCCAACCACTGCATTGCGCGTCAGGATGTGCCGATCATGCATCAGGGGCATGTTCCCGGCCAGATTATTATTGAAGAAGACGTGTGGATTGGCGCCAACTGCGTCGTTACGCCAGATGTGCGCATTGGCCGCGGGGCTGTGGTGGGCGCTGGCGCTGTGGTTACGCGCAATGTGGCCCCCTTCAGTATTGTGGGCGGCGTTCCGGCCAAGCTTATAGGCATGCGTGGGCAGGGCGGTCAGAAGCACTGGGATTAATGGGAGCCTTTCATGCTGAAATGCTCTGGCTAGCGGAGGCCATGCGGCCCCGGACTCGAACAGCTTTTCAAGGAATATTATGTCACTGCAATGCCTTGTTTTTGACTGCGATGGCGTCATTCTTGACAGCGTGCCCGTGAAAACACGGGCCTTTGGCCGTCTGATGGAACCGTTTGGCCCCGAGGCGCGCGACCGCTTTTTGATGTACCACAAGGTGCACGGCGGCGTGAGCCGTTACAAGAAGTTTGAGTGGTTTTATGAAGATGTGCTGGGCAAGACCATAACCCCTGAGGAATCAGAGGGACTTGGCAACCGCTTTGCCGAATATGTGCTGGACGAACTGCGCCGTTGCGAGCTGATACCCGGCATTCAGGAAACGCTTGATTCCTGGCGCGGCAAGCTGCCCATGTTTGTCTGCTCCGGCGCGCCGCACGAAGAAGTGCTGGCCGTGCTGCGCGAGCGCAAGCTGGATGGCTATTTTGACGCCATCCACGGCTCCCCGCCAGCCAAGGCAGTGCTGCTGGCGCAGATTGTGAACACGCAGAAGCTTGACCCCGCCGATGTGCTCATGGTGGGCGACGCCCCCACGGACAGGGACGCAGCCGAAACCGTGGGTACGCTGTTTTACGGCGTGGGGCCGGAACTCAAGGGCGGCTCGTTCCCCTGGGGCGAAGACCTCACGGGCCTGAACGCCTGGATAGCTGCCCGCGCCTAGGTATCCAGCCTGCGGGCAGATTTGCAACCACATGTAACCGCTACTGAACGTCCTGCCTTACAATGCGGGACGTTCGCTCATATACGCCGATGAAAAAAATAGTTCTCGCTCTGCTGCTGGCCCTGAGTGTGGCCCTGCTTGTGACCGCCTGCGATTCCGGCAAAAAGGAAGAAGGCGCAAACGGCAAGCCCGTTGCCGAATCTACCTCCAGCGCGCCTAATGCGGAAACTGCGGTTCAGGCACAAGCTGTGGAAGAAGCAACCCCGCCTCCCAGCCCTGAAGAACTGGACAGGGCAGACCGGCTGGTGGCTTTTTCCAACGCAGCTTCGATGGCGCTGGCAACAGGGCGCTATGCCCAGGCCGATGTGCTGGCGGCCTATACCAAGTATTACCTGGCAGAGTGGCAACTGGCCAAACGCCCGGAGCTGAATACGGATCAGGATGCCGCCCTTGCCCGCCGCCTGACGCCCCCGGTCAGCCTTTTTACTCCTGAACAGGCCAAAAAAATGGCCGCCTGCGTGCAGGATATGAATAAAGCCATCGTAGACATGCGGGCTGATTATCGCCTGCTCGAAAAGTACGTGTCCGACGAGAGCATTCAGGATAACGGCGTCAAGGGCAAGGCCCTGGCTGCGGAAATACTCAAGGAACATGCGGCCTTTATTGTTGCCCGCGATGCCTATATGGCGATTGTGGAGGGCGAGGCTGCCCCGGCAGAAGATATCTTGCTGCGCAACCACCCGCTCAAACGGCAAATTCAGGCTGCGGAACGCATTTTCGCAGTGTTTGGCAAAACTGCAACCCTGCTTACACCCAGCAAGCCCGACAGAGGTGCGCTGAAGGCCCAGCGTGACGAGCTTGCTGCAGCCATTGCAGACGGCGGGCGGCCTCCCTTTATGGCAGCGCCGGAACTGGAGCGTCAGTACCGTGCTTTTCTCAAGCAGGCAGGCAGCTACGCGCAGCTTTTTGACCAGGGACTTGAAGAAGAATTTTACGTTCCTGTACGATTTGAAATGAATAAGGCCGCTCTGGCAAGTCGGGCCGCCTACAATGATTTTGTCAAGGTTGCCAATCAGATGCGCTGACGAGTCAATGTTCTGACTGAGCGCGTTGACTCTTTTGTAACGTGCTGTAATTTAATGATTAGGTTTGTTTGGCAAGGCCTTTGCAGTTTGAATGTAAACGGGTGTCAAATACCCGAACATCCATCTGATCTGGAGGTTCAGCATGTTTTTTTTGCTGGGAGGCCACGATAAAAAAAGCCGCAAGGCCGAGAGAACTGTGGGCATTTCTGACGCAAGCGCCAGGGTGCGTGAGGTTTTTCTGGCCGGGCGCTTTCCTGTGGTGACGACGCATCAGGTGGAGGGGAGGCGTATTGCCAAGGTGCTTGGCCTTGTCTGTTGCCGGGGGTTTGACTCGGAGGAAGCTTTTTTTGGCATGGCGGCAAGGGCCATGAACAAGGGCGCACAGGCTATTGTGGGCTATAATGAAAACGTGGCCTTTCACCCCGATGGCAGCAAGTATTTTTCCTGCTTCGGCACTGCCGTGATGTTTGAGTATGACCCTGCCGATCCTGAATCATTGCCGCTCATGCTGCAACAGAAGTTCAAGGCGCAGGAACAATCCGGCCTCAGCGAAATCATCTGATCTGGCTGGTTCCTATATACGCCAAAGCCCCCGCTCACCGTGAGCGGGGGCTTTGGCATTTGTAATAGGTAAAATATTAAATTCTATTTAGAATTACGAATTAATATTCGCAATATTATAGATCAATAAAATGCAATATAATTGCAGGATATTTTAGGTATATTGTCTTAGTATATTTATTATATCGTACTGTTAAATAAAGATAAAAAATATAATTTAAAAATATGTAAAGTATTGGTATATGTAGACGATAAAATATACAAGTGTCGGAGACGTCCATAGAAAGTATGTTCTTGCCATGTGAATTGGTAAATAACGTAAAATAACAACAGTATTCAGGAGTGTGTTATGAGGCTTTCGATAAAACTTGTATTTCTTACAGTATTGTTGATGGCATTTTCAATAATTATTGGATTTGTTTCTGTTGTTGGAATGTCTTCTATAAATAAAGACGTCAAGGATATTTCTGAAAACTGGCTTCCAACAATCAAGGTTGCTGGTGAAATTAACAGCATGGTGAATGAATACAGGCGCAACGAGTTGGTTCACATTCTCACAACAGATGAATCATTGATGCGGCAGTATGAAAACAAGATACAGAATTTGACCGGCAGTATTAATGAAAAAGTTAAAGAATATGAAAAACTAATCTCTGAGCCTGAGGAAAAAGTTGCATTCCCCAAGTTTCTTGCGGCATGGAAGGCCTATACGGAGAATCACGCGAAGGTTGAGGCCCTATCCAAAAGCAATAATACCGAAGAAGCTGTCAAGTTGGTGCTTGGCCCGGCCAGGGGGCAGTATGTTGAGGCCCTCGATCAGCTAAAAGTTATTATTGATATCAATAACAAGGGAAGCAAGGCTTCAGCTGCTGACGCGGAAACTTCATACGAGCGAGGGAAGCTGCTTACGATCTCGTTGATAATTGCGGTAATGCTCGCTGCCACAGCTATTTCCATTTTGATTATCAGGGGTGTGACGAAGCAGCTTGGCGAGGATCCCGGTTATTTGCATCACGTGGCATCGGAAATAGCCGCCGGTCAGCTTGATCTGGCATTCAAGCCGTATTCCGGCGATGGCGGCGTTTACGGTGTGCTCATAAAAATGGTTGGCAACCTCAAAGCCAAAATTGCCGAAGCAGACAGCAAATCGCAGCAGGCAGCGCAACAGGCTAAAGCCGCGCAGGAAGCAACCGCTCTTGCCGAGGAGGCAACTCGCCGGGCAGAGCGGGCCAAGGCGGAAGGCATGCTCCAGGCTGCCCAGCAGCTTGAAGGGATTGTGCAGATCGTGTCGTCCGCGTCAGAAGCGCTTTCTGAACAGATTGTGCAGTCCAGCCGGGGGGCTGACGAGCAGTCTGGCCGTGTGCGTGAAACCGCAACGGCCATGGAAGAAATGAACGCCACTGTGCTGGAAGTGGCCAAGAATGCCCAGCAGGCAGCGGATGTTTCGCATCAGACCAGGGAACAGGCCGTGGAAGGCTCGCAGATACTCGACGATGCTGTTAAGGGCATTGAATCCGTCCACACGCAGTCCATTGCCATCAAGGAAGATATGGATGCTCTGGGCAAGCAGGCGGAGAGCATCGGCCAGATTATGGGGGTCATTGCCGACATCGCCGACCAGACCAACCTGCTGGCGCTGAACGCCGCCATTGAGGCCGCTCGCGCGGGCGATGCTGGTAGAGGTTTTGCCGTCGTTGCGGATGAAGTGCGCAAACTGGCGGAAAAAACCATGTCTGCCACGCAAGAAGTGGGTCAGGCCATTACGGGCATTCAGGCTGGCACCCGCAAGAATATCCAGAATGTCGAGCAGGTTGCCGTGACTATTGAAAGTGCAACCACCATGTCGGTACGTTCCGGCGAATCACTCAAGAAAATCCTTGAGCTCGTCCATCTGGTCAATGATCAGGTTCAGTCCATTGCTACCGCCAGCGAGCAGCAATCCGCCGCCAGCGAAGAGATCAATCAGTCTGTTGAGCAGGTGGCGACAATTTCTGCCCAAACCGCTCAAGCTATGGAGCAGGCTTCCGGTGCTGTCGCAGACCTGACGCAACAGGCTCAGTCACTCCAGCGGGTTATAGAAAAAATGAAAAATCAGGCTTAGTCAAAAGTCATTGGTAAAAGGAAAAGGCCGTTCAGAGATGGACGGCCTTTTGTATTTATGGGCTTTTTGTTTGTGGCAGAGGGGGCACAACAATGTGTGCGGCTATCAGGCCTCGGGGTACACCACGTTCACCAGTGCCAGCCCTTGCGGCGGCGCGGTGACGGAGGGCACATCCCGGCGGTCGCGTGTGGCAAGCAGGGCGGGGATATCCTTTGGCTGCACCTTGCCTTGGCCGCAGGCAGCCAGCAAGCCCGCCATATTGCGCACCATCTGCTTGAGAAAGCCATCGGCAGTCACAATAAAGCGCAGCATGGGCGCGTGCGGCGGATAAAATTCGCAGGGGGGCATTGCGTGCAGCTCGGTTTGCAGCACCGTGCGCTCTGTGCTTTCCACATCCGTGCCCACATTGCGCAGCGCGGCAAAGTCGTGCAGGCCCGTCAGGTGGGGCAGGGCGGCGCGCATGGCCTCAATATTCATGGGGCCGCATTTCCACACAAAGGGCGTCAGTTGCGGCGGCATAAAGGTCTGTTCCAGCCAGAACTGGTAGGCGTAAGTTTTGCGCAGGGCATCCTTGCGTGCGTGGAAGTCCGGCGCGGCCTGCATGGCTTCCAGCACGCGGATGTCGCGGGGCAAAACAGCGTTGAGGCTGCGCCGCCAGTCCATGTTGGCCCGCGCATCGGGCACATCGCAGTGCACAACCTGCCCGTGGGCATGCACGCCGGAATCGGTGCGGCCCGAGCCGTGGGCGCGTATGTTCTGCCCTGTGATGGTGCGCAGGGCCTTTTCCATCTCGCCCTGAACTGTGGGCGGCGGGCTCGGCTTTTCCTGTATCTGCCAGCCGCTGTAGCAGGTGCCCACATAGGCGATCAAAAGCTTGAGGCGCATTAATCAGGTATCCTCATGCGGGTGATAAGCTCCGTAAGCTTGGCTGTCTTGGCCGGGGAAACGTAGGTGAGGATTTCGCCTGACTGCTTGGGCGACATGCCGGAAAGAATGCGGATGGCCACACGTTCGTCCATGCTTTCCAGAGCCTTGGCGGCTGCTTTGGGTTTCATCATGGAATAGGTGAGAACCAGCCGGTGAACTTTTTCGTTTTCAATGCCCCTGGCCTCGCGGATCATGTCCTGCATTTTCTTTTCAGTTTCCTGAATGTCCTTGAGGCGCTGATCCATCTGCTGGCGCAGCACAAGAATATCCTGCTGCTGGCGCGCCAGTTCCTGGGCCTTGGTGTTGGGGTCGTTGGAATACGCGCCCTGAGGTTGCTGCACCGTGGGGACGGGCAGCGTGCCCGAGCTTTGTCCCTGCGGCAAGGGGGGCAAAAAGCCGTCGCTGTTGCCTGCCGCGCCGCGCGGCGGCAAAGGTGCGCCGTCCGTGCCCTGACCGCGCGGAATGTTTGCCGGTATGGGGGGTGCGCCGGGTATGGTCAGCGGGGCGGTTTGCTCTGCGGGAGCAAAGGGCGATTGCCCGCCAGTGGGCGTCTGGGGAACAGGCATGTCCAGCGCTGCCGCGTGTGCGGCCTGTACGCTGCCAAGGCCGGGGATGGGCAGATTGCTCAGACCCAGGGCGTCCAGCCATTCGGATTCGCTGGCGCGGTTGGGTCTGGCAGAAACAATCAGGCTACCGGAGGGCGCGGATGTGCCCGGTTCCGCCTGTGGGGCAGGCAGGGCCTGCGGTTCGGGAAAATTTGGAGAAAATGTCTGGCTGGGAGCCTTGGAAGCCGCCGCAGTTTCAGGTGCGCCGCCTGAGGCCGTTGCACGGATAAGCGGTGCGGGCAGGGCGGCATCGGTCACGCTGGTGGTTTGATCTGCATGGGGTTTGACCGCTGCGGCCATGCGGGCGGCGGCAGAACCTTGCGGGTCGCTCTGGCTCTTTTCAGTTTTGTCCTTGATGTTGTCTACAACAGAATCAAGGGCCGAACCCATGGACGAAAGTGTAGAACTGACGCTTTGCGCCAGACCAGAGGGGGCCGCATCAGCAACAGGAGCCACGGTTTCAGCCTGCTCCTGCCCATTGCGCGGCTCGTTCACGGCTACCGTGGCATCCTTGGGCGATCCGCCAAGCCAGGAGGGCACGGGCACATCCAGCAGCAACAGGCCGAGGATGGTAAGCTTCATAAAGCAGAGCACCGCCAGCCAGCGGAATAGCTTAGAGAGCCGGAGCTTTGTAGCGGAGTGTGGCTGTTTCGTCATTGACGCGTTGCTCCTTCAGTTGTTCCTCACGAATATACTGCTGGTTTTGGCGTTCCTTGAGCTTTTCCAGCAGTTTTTTTTCAATGGCGCGCGCAGCCAGCAGTTTGCGGGCTTCGTCAACAAGCTGTTCGTGCATGCGGGTCTGCAAGGCGGCATTGGCTACATCGCCCCGCAATCCTTTTACATACTGCTCCAGCAGCCAGCGTTCCGCCTGCGGCACAAGGGCTGATTCAAACAAGCGGTCTTCGGTCTGTCGCAGTTCAGCCTTCAGGCGTTCAAAAAGTGCGCGCGCTTCTTCCAGGAGTTTCTGCTTGTTGGCCAGATCAACCTTGGCTTCTTCTTCAAGCTGTTCCCGGTAGTCGAGTATTTTCTGTAACTTGAAACGAAAAGGCACGCCGCACCGCCTTGATTTTGACGCCCTGAATATCCACAGGGGGAATCTGCAAACAGTGGGCCAATCCGCCTGCCATGCGGCGGCGGAAAAGGGCCGTGCGGCTGACAGGCGGGCAAATGCCTATTTGATGTTTAAATCCGCAGCGTGGTTTACCGGGCCGCAGCCCTTGCCGGGGGCATAGCTTTTACGCAGGGCAAGATTAAGAAATTCCTGCGCCCGGGTTACAGCAACCTGTAGGGGCAAACCACGCCCAAGCCCTGTGGCGATGGCGGCAGAAAGCGTGCAGCCCGTGCCGTGGTTGTTTTCCGTCTCCACCTTGGCCTGAGGGAGGTGTTTGGGCTGCTCGCCGGGCATGCACAGGCAGTCTGTAACAACGATGGAGCTTTCCATGTGCCCGCCCTTGATGAGCACTGCGCGCGCACCCATGGCAAGCAGCTTCTGGCCTGCGGCCTCTGCGTCTTCAAGGCTGCTGATGCTCATACCGGTGAGCATTTCCGCCTCGGGGCGGTTGGGGGTCAGCAGGTCGCAGCCGGGCAGCATTTCTTCCACCAGTGCTGTCACGGCGTCTTCCTGCAACAGGCGGCTGCCGCTCTGGCTCACGGAAACAGGGTCAACCACAAGGGGAAAGTCGCGGTTGCGCAGTTCGTCCGCAACGGCGCGGATGATGGGGGCAGAAAAAAGCATGCCTGTTTTTGCGGCCTTGACGGAAAAACCTTCAAGCACCGTGCGCAGTTGCAAGCGCACAAAATCGGCATCCGGCGCATGAATTCCTGTAACGCCCAATCCGTTCTGCGCGGTAAGGGCGGTGATGACGCTCATGCCGTAACCGCCGAGCGCCATGATTGTTTTCAGGTCAGCCTGAATGCCGGCGCCGCCGCCGGAATCAGAACCGGCAATGGTGAGGATGTTGGCAGGGGTATGCATAAAAAGCCTCTCATAAAAAACTGCGTACGAATTTGCCTACTATACCCCGCCGCCCGTTGGGGTGCAATGCGGGCAATGTCTGCCCCGTATCCAGAAACTCTCTGGAAAATGTCTTCACAGCGCAGGGAAGCAATGCTAGCATTTACGCGCAATAAACGGAAATAATGGCTCGGTATGCCGTTTTTGCGGCGCTCAGGGCTGTACCCGTTGTGCCACGGCCCCATGCCTGCCGCATTAGGAGAATTTTATGAAATTGGAAAAAAAGCCTCTGGACGTGCCGGACATTGTGAATATGCCCAAGCCCCGTCCCGCACGCGCGGGCGCGCGCAAGGCCGTGGTACTGGCGCTGCTGGCTGTTTTGGCGCTGGGCGGCGCGACCTACTGGCTTACACGCGATAAATCAACCCGCGACCAGTGGAAGGACAAAGCCGCCGACATCATAAACAATGCCACCAGCGGCACTCCGCTGGCCGGTGTGGGTGATGTGCTGCGCGATGCGCCGCCGCCCCCGCCCATTTCTGTTGTCAGCCCGCCCACCTCCCCCGGCACTCTGGCCGGGCAAACAGTGCAGGGCAGCGTGGGTGCGCCTGTAGATGGCTCAACGCCTGCCGGGATGTATCCGCAGCAGAACGGGGCGCAGATGCCCCAGAAGGTGACGGAAGACAGCCACATCCGCATGGAATTTGTGGAAGATCTGGCGGCCTTTGTTGTGGCCCGGTTCAAGCCCGGCCCGCAGAGCGGCACGCTGAACGTTAGTGTGCAGGCGCTCAATCAGCGCTACGGTGCAAAGTTTGCCAATGTCACTGACGGCAAGGGCGGGCGCGAAGCCCTGCTGCGCTATGCCTTTCACCCCACCATGCTGCGCGGGCTGTACACCCTTTATGCGGACCGCTTTCTGGACGCCGTCAACCGCGATGCTGCCTCCAAGGGCTTTACGCCAGAGCAGATCCGCCAGTTGCACATGGCGCTGGCCGGGCGTCTTGTGATTCTGGCTGGCGCGCTTGAAGGCGTGGCCACTGTTCCCAATCTTGATGCCCGCCTGCGCGAGCAGGACAAATCCGCGCAAGGGGTAGTGGAAATTAACGCCCAGATGGCCGAAGCCGTGTTTGCGGTAGACCAGCTGCGGGAGAGCAATGCTCCCGAAGCGCAGATATCCACAGCGCAACTGCGGGTGGACGGCCTGAGCGCCCGGTACCGCCGTGCGCTTGAGGAACGCGCCGCCTTGCAGCGCACCCTGGTTGCGGCCATACGCCAGAACGGCGGACAGACGCTGGATGATGATTCCCTGTTGTTTGTGGCCCAGTGGGTTGACCGCCGCCTGCGCGCGGACGCTCAGGCCCTTGCTTCGGTGCAGGCCTCGGCGGGAGTGTTGCGCGATCTGGCGCGGCGCAGCGCACAGGCCGGAACAGGTACGCCGTTCCAGCCGCAAAGCCCCGCACCGGGGGCGATTCCTAATGGCGCAGGCAATGCCGTGCCAAATGTGGCCCCTAATGCCGCACAAAACGCCGGGCATGTGCAGACCTCCCCGCAGCTGACCCCGCCGCAGGGGCATGCGGCCCCCGCGCTGCCTGCAGAAAACTCGCTTGGCGGCACAGAACGTGCGCCAGCCCCCCGCGTGGGCGGTCAGCAGTAATGGGCGCAGCAGTTCTTTTTGTTGGCGGCACACGCAGCGGCAAAAGCGGTCTGGCACAGCGCTGGGCCGAGGCGCAAGCCCCGCAGCGGCTATATCTGGCCACGGGCCGCGCGGACGATGAAGAAATGGCGGCGCGTATTGCCCGGCACAGGCAGGAGCGCGGTCAGGGCTGGCATTGCCTTGAAGAGCCGCTTGACCCGGCTGGCGCTCTGGCATCGCTGATGTCTGCGGCCCAGCCCGACGGCAAGGGGCCGGGGGTTGTGCTGTTTGACTGCGTGAGCCTGTGGGTAGCCAATCTTATGGCTGCGGACATGACGGAAAGGGATATTCTTGACCGCGTGGAGGCTCTGGCCGCCAGCATTGAGGCCTATCCCCTGCCGCTGGCGCTGGTGAGCGTGGAGGCTGGCCTTGGCATGGTTGCCATGTCGAGCCTCGGACGTCGTTTTCAGGATACGCTGGGCCTTGCCAATCAGGCGCTGGCCCGCGTGTGCGGCACGGTACTTTTTGTAAGCTGCGGTCTGCCCCTTGTGCTCAAGGGCCAGTTGCCGGAGGAAATATGCTGAATTTTGTTGGGCGGACCGCCAGTGTGGAAGTGGGTGTAAAAGACGCGGGCTGCAGGGGCTTTGCTCGTGTGCCTTACTATTTCGCAGCGACCCTGCTGTGGGCGGCGGTTGTGGTGCAGTCCGGCTTTGCCTTTGCCGCAAATGATCCGCGCCAGTGTATTCTGGAAGCTGGCGGCGCTGTGGACAAATCTGACGTGGCCGCTTTTGAGCGGCAGGTGGATGTGGACGCCATTCTTGAGCAGGCGCTGAATCTTTTTGTGCGCCGCGCGCAGGATCCGGAGGGGGCAAAGGATCTGCCGCCCATGGTTGCCTTGCTCTTTACGCAGGCGGCGTCCAAGGAGGGCAACGTGCGCTCCCTGCTGCTGAACGAAACCCGGGCCTTTGTGCTCAATGGCATTTCTTCCGGCGCATTTGCTGGCCGCAAGCCTTCGGGCAATACCGCGCAGGGGCTGCTTGCTCCGCTGTTTGCCGATGCCTCCACCGGGCGCAAGGAAATCAAAAACGTGGGGCAGGCCAGGCGCGATGGTGATGGCTGGCTTGTGCCCTTTGTGGTGCATGACGGCGGCAACGGCGAATCCTATGACGTGACGGGCCGGGTGACATCCGCTAACGGCGAGATGCGCCTGACCTCTGTAGCCAATATGGAATCCCTGCTGCGCAAGGTGGCGGCAGAAAGCCGCGCTGTGGAGCCGTAGCAGATTCTGCTGACTGGCGCACCAGGCACCAGCAAGGAATAAAAAAAGGGAGCCAGATGGCTCCCTTTTTTAATCGCTGATTTTTTATCACTGTCGCCGTGCGCTACTGCGCAGGCTGATTCTTGTCGTCATCGTGCTTTTCGGGCCGCAGAATGCGGCTGATGGGCAGCGCCGTGGCCCGGCCGGAGAAGATTTCTTCTGCCGTTGCTGCAAGGGCCTGAGGCAGCACTTCATCCACATGGTCAACAAAAACGATCTCCAGGTCGCGCAGCACTTCGTCCGGCACTTCCTTGAGGTCTTTTTCATTATCGCGGGGCATGATCACTTTTTTGATACCGCTGCGGCGCGCTGCCAGCAGTTTCTCTCGCAGCCCGCCGATGGGCAGCACCCTGCCGCGCAAGGAGATTTCGCCGGTCATGGCTACATCGTTGCGCACGGGAATGCCCAGCAGGGCGGAGGTGATGGACGTCGCCAGGGTGATGCCCGCCGAGGGGCCGTCCTTGGGCGTTGCGCCAGCAGGCACGTGCACGTGGATATCTATCTTGCGGTGGAAGCGGGGATCAAGGCCCAGCACTTCGGCCCGTGAACGCACATACGAAAGGGCCGCCTTGGCAGATTCCGTCATGACTTCGCCAAGCTGACCCGTGGTCACCACATGGCCGGAACCTGCCATGAGGCTGGTTTCGACCAGCAGAATTTCGCCGCCGCGCTGGTTATAGGCAAGGCCCGCGCACACACCCACCTGAGGTTCGCTTTCGCGTTCGTCATGGCGGTATTTTTTTACGCCCAGCATGGAAGGCAGGCTCTGGCGGGAGATATTGACGCACTTTTCGGTGTCGTCGTCTTCCACAAGCTTGATGGCGGTTTTGCGGCACAGGGCGGCAATTTCGCGTTCAAGGTTACGCACCCCGGCCTCGCGCGTGTAGGAGCGGATGATCTCGAGAATGGCGTTGTCCGACACGCGGATGTTGCCTTCCTTGAGGCCGTGCTCCTCCAGCTGGCGGGGCAGCAGGAAGCGGCGGGCGATGTGGCGTTTTTCCGTTTCAAGGTAGCTGTTGAGCTCGATGATCTCCATGCGGTCAAGCAGAGGCACAGGGATGGAGTGCAGCGAGTTGGCCGTGGTGATAAAGAAAACCTTGGAAAGATCATACTCCAGATCAAGGTAGTGATCCATGAAGGTATTGTTCTGTTCCGGGTCGAGCACTTCCAGCAGGGCCGAGGCGGGGTCGCCACGGTAGTCGGAGGTCATCTTGTCCACTTCGTCCAGGCAGAAGAGGGGATTGTTGAACTTCACCCGCTTGAGGGACTGGATGATCTTGCCCGGCAGCGCGCCCACATAGGTGCGGCGGTGCCCCCGGATTTCGGCCTCGTCGCGCACGCCGCCAAGGGAGAGGCGCACAAAATCGCGCCCTGTGGCGCGGGCCACGGACTTGGCAAGCGAGGTTTTACCCACGCCGGGGGGGCCGACAAAGCAGAGGATGGGGCCTTTGAGCCCCTGGGAAAGCTTCTGCACGGCAAGGTATTCCAGAATGCGTTCCTTGGGCTTTTCAAGGCCAAAGTGGTCGCCGTCGAGAATTGCGCGCGCCTTTTCAAGGTTGATGTCTATCTGCTTGAGGTCGTTCCAGGGCAGATCCAGAATCCAGTCCACATAGTTGCGCACAACCGTGTATTCCGCCGCAGAGGGCGGCATGCTGCGCAGCTTTCTGGCTTCGGAGAGCGCCTTTTCGCGCGCTTCTTCCGGCATATCGCGGGCCTTGAGCTTCTGCTCTATTTCGTCAACTTCGGCCTGGGGGTCGTCATCGCGCCCCATTTCCTTGTTGATGGCCTTGATCTGCTCATTGAGGTAATATTCGCGCTGGTTGCGCTCCATCTGCACCTTGACGCGGTTCTTGATGCGCTTTTCAACCGTGGCAAGGGCCACCTCGCCCTGCAAAAGCTCATAGGCAAGCTCAAGGCGCTGGGTGGCGTCGTCGATCTCAAGGGCTTCCTGCTTTTTGCGGTAATCAACCTTGAGGTGCGGGATGATGGCATCGGCCAGAGGGCCGATTTCCTGCAAGGCAAGAATGGAGAGCACGGCCTCCTGCGAAATCTTTTTGTTGTTCTTGCCGTATTCTTCAAGCGCCTCGTGCACGGCGCGCACCAGAGCCTCGCGCTCTTCGGGGCGGCTCTGCTTTTCGGCGCGGCGGCGCACGCCCACCATGGCGCACTGCTCGTCTTCGTGCAGGTTTTCCCAAGTGGCGCGATATACGCCTTCAAACAGCACCTTGATGGTGCCGTCGGGCAGGCGCAGCATCTGAAGCACCTTGCTGACCACGCCTACAGGCGAAAGATCCTGAGCATCGGGCTTTTCCAGCTCCGGCTCGCGCTGGGCCACAAGAAATATCTGCTTGCTGTAGGTGGCCTGTGCGGCTTCGATGGCCTTGATGGAGGCCTCGCGCCCCACAAAGAGCGGCATGATGGAGCGGGGGAACATGACCACCTCGCGCAAAGGCATGATGGGCAGTTCAATATAAGCGTCAGAGCCGCGCATTTCGTCTGTCATAATTCTCCCCTGAAAAAAAGCCGGACGGCGGCCTGCGCCGCCCGGCGGAACTTAGAGCTTTTTTGCCGTGAAATGCCTGCGTCAGGCGGGGTGTTTGCTGTTGCCCTGCGGCTGGCTGGCCGAAGAGCGCAAGGGTCGCCTTGCAATCTATTCCACAGCGCGGATTTGAGGAAAACCCGCACGGTGCGCCGCAACACTAATGTTGCCAACGCGCCAGCTTTAACCTGCGGGGTCAAGCCATTGGCGGTACCCCTTTACGTGCCTGCTGCATGGCAGAACGCGCGCAATTCAGGCGGCTGGCTAAGAGGCCTTGTCGCCCCCGGCCTGGGCCTTGGACGTATCGGCGTTTTCTGCCTTGTCGCCAAACAGCAGCACCGGTTCCTTGCCCTTGTCGATAACAGCCTGATTGATCAGGCATTCGCGCACATTGGGCAGGGAGGGCAGCTTGAACATGATGTCGAGCATGGTGCGTTCCATCACGTTGCGCAGGCCGCGAGCGCCCGTTTTGCGCTCAATGGCTTTGGCGGCAATGGCCTTGAGGGCATTGGGCGTAAAGCGCAGGTCAACATTCTCAAGCTCAAAAAGCTTCTGGTACTGGCGCACCAGAGCGTTCTTGGGTTCGGTGAGAATGCGCACCAGATCGGGTTCGTCCAGTTCGTCCACATGGGTGATGATGGGTATACGGCCCACAAATTCGGGGATGAGGCCGAACTTCACCAGATCCTGCGGATGCACCTTGTCGAGCAGTTCGCCAAGGGGCATTTCCTTGCTGGCGCGCACCTTGGCGCCAAACCCCATTGCGCCGCCGCTCATGCGGCCGCCCACGATCTTGTCCAGACCCACAAAAGCGCCGCCCACGATGAACAGGATGTTGCTCGTGTTCATGCGGATAAATTCCTGCTGGGGGTGCTTGCGCCCGCCCTTGGGAGGAATATTCGCCTCTGTGCCTTCGATGATCTTGAGCAGGGCCTGCTGCACGCCTTCGCCGGAGACGTCGCGCGTGATGGAGGGGCCATCGCCCTTGCGGGAAATCTTGTCGATTTCGTCAATATAAATGATGCCCTTGCTGGCGGCTTCCAGATCATAGTCCGCATTCTGGAGCAGTTGCACCAGGATGTTTTCCACGTCTTCGCCCACATAGCCAGCTTCCGTGAGGGTCGTGGCGTCGGCAATGGCAAAGGGCACGCGCAGAACGCGGGCCAAAGTTTTGGCAAGCAGGGTTTTACCGCTGCCCGAGGGGCCGACAAGGAGGATGTTGCTTTTTTCAAGCTCAACCTCGTCGCCCAGGGCGCTGGCGTAAAACACACGCTTGTAGTGGTTGTGCACCGCTACAGAAAGGATTTTCTTGGCCTCGTTCTGTCCGATGACATACTGGTCAAGGCGATCCTTGATTTCCTGGGGCGAAAGAAGGCGTTCTTCGCTCTGGGGGCTTTCCATCTGGTCGCGGGCGATAATTTCGTTGCAGGCCTTGATGCATTTGTCGCAAATGCTGGCGCCGTCCTGCACGATGAGATTGCGAACCTCAAGCTCGCTGCGCCCGCAAAAGGAGCAGCGCAGGGGTTCGCTCACCGTAGGTTTATCGTTCTTGGCCATATTACTCGCTCTTTTCCTGAGCCATTTCATTGCGCGATACAAGCACGCGGTCAATGATGCCGAGTTCCTTGGCTTCCTCAGGAGTCAAAAAGTTATCGCGTTCGGTAGCTTTGACAATATCCTTGTAGGGACGGCCCGTGTTGTCGGCCAGCATGCGGTTGAGGCGTTCTTTGAGGCGCAGCACCTCGCGCGCGTGGATTTCAATATCCGTGGCCTGGCCCTGAAAACCGCCCGAAGGCTGGTGAATCATGATCTGACTGTTGGGCAAAGCAAAACGCATGCCAGGCTTGCCAGCGGCCAGCAAGAATGCGCCCATGCTGGCGGCGCGGCCCATGCACACAGTCGCCACAGGCGAGGAGATAAAGCGCATGGTGTCATAAATGGCAAGCCCGGCGGTAACAGAGCCGCCGGGGGAATTTATGTAGAGATAGATTTCTTTTTCGGGGTCTTGCGATTCAAGGAAGAGCAACTGGGCGCAGATGAGGGAAGCAACGGTATCGTTGACCTCGGAGCCAAGCAAAACGATGCGGTCCTTGAGCAGACGCGAATAGATGTCATAGGCCCGCTCGGAGCGGCCTGTGGTTTCAATAACCATGGGGACAAGCGACATATGAGCCTCTTGGCACGGCGTGTGGGCCGGTTGGGTGCGGTGTTGCCGCAAAATAAAACCAAAAGGCGGCCTTAAGGCCGCCTCCCTTATACTTCAGTTAGTCCTGAGCGCTGGCGGGTGCGCCCGGCGCGGCGTCGCCCTCGGCTGGCGCCTTGGGCTCCACTTCGGTCACCTTGGACTTGGCGTAGATCAGATCCATGGCCTTGTCGGCCAGCATGCGGTCACGCAGCACAAAGATCATGCCCGAGCGTTCATAGCTTTCACGCAGGGTCTTGAAATCTTCGCCAGTGCGCATGCTCATCTGGTAAATCTGAGTGTTGACCTCATTGTCGGTAACGTCAAGTGCTTCTTTCTTGGCGATGGAAAGCAGCAGAACCTGCGAGCGGGCCAGTTCGTCAGCCTGGGGCTGCACTTCGGCGCGCAGTTCGTCCATGCTTTTGCCAAGAGAATCAAGGCTGCGGCCCTGACGTTCAAAGCGGGCTGCCATGTCGCCCAGCAGGGTGCGCACCTGGGTGTCCACAAGGCTGGGGGGCAGTTCAAATTCAACCATCTTCAGCAGACGGTCAAGCAGGGTCTTCTGCGCGGCGCTCTTGTTGAGGTTGACGCGGCTCTGGGTGTAGCTGCCGGTGATGGCTTCGCGCAGCTTTTCCACGCTTTCAAGGCCAACGGTCTTGGCGAGGTCGTCGTTCAGTTCAGGAAGCTTGCGCTCCTTGATGGCGTGCACGCGCACCTTCATGGTGACGGTTTTGCCTGCCAGATCCTTGGCAAGAAAATCTTCGGGGAAGGTGATCTGCCCTTCGCCTTCTTCGCCGTAGCGGATGGTCTTCACCAGGGCTTCAAAATCTTCAAGAGCCTGACGTTCGCCAAGGGCGAGGTCAAAGCTTTCGGCCTTTACGCCTTCCAGGGGCTCGCCGTTTTCAAAGGCGGCAAAGTCGATGGTGGCAACCTGACCGTCCACAGCGGGGCCAGCGCCTTCAACGGGCACAAGCTCGCCACGGTCGCGGCGGATGCGGTCGATAACTTCCTGCACTTCCTTTTCGTCCACGACCACTTTTTCCTGCTCCACTTCCATGCCTTCATAAGGAGGAAGGGTGAAGGAGGGCAGCACTTCAAATTCGATGCTGTATTCGTAGCCCTGACCGCGTTCAAAGGTGCCCTTTGCGTCCACGTCAACGCCGGCGAGGGGCGAAACGTCGAGCTTCTGCATCACGTCGTTGATGTGGACGTTGATCAGATCCTGGCGGGCTTCTTCATAAATCTTGTCGCGGAAGCGCTGCTCGATGACCGACGCCGGAACCTTGCCCTTGCGGAAACCGTCCAGCTGCACCGATGTTTTGTACAGCGCCACGGCGCCCATGATGGCTGCTTCCACTTCCTGGGCTTCGGTGGTGATGACGACCTTTTTTCTGACCGGCGAAATGTCTTCTGCGCTATATTCCACGAGGGACTCCTTTTCTTGGTGAGGTAGATGGTGCGAGAGGGGGGACTTGAACCCCCATACCAGTGGTGCTGGATTCTAAGTCCAGTGCGTCTACCAATTCCGCCACTCTCGCAAAGCGTGTTTCCATAGCACACTTGCCGGTGGGCTGCAAGCCGTGAGCGGCGCGCCTGATGCCGGGTCTGTGCCGGGCGGGAGGGCGTTAACTGAAAATCTCCGTCATAAATAAGTCGCAATGGCGGTACGGCAAGCAATTTTTTTTAAAAAACTGGCCGAAATTACCATCCCGGTGCGGAGCGCGCGGCGCGTGGACAGCATGCGCCGCATATCCAGCTCAGCTTCGGCCGCACCCGTGCGGCTTCAGCGCAGCACCAGGGCTGCGCCGTCAGGCCTTGGTGCAATAACTTCGCCCACCTCGCAGGCCAGATCGCCCCCGGTCAGCAGCATTTCGCGGGCCTGCGGCACCAGCTCTGGCGGCACGGCCAGCAGCAGCCCGCCGGAGGTCTGCGCGTCAAAGGCGAGGCTCGTGAGCGCTTCGTCCACGCCGTCTTCCACACGAGTGGAACAAGCCCAATATTTTCGGTTCAGGTGGCTGCCTGCGGGTATAAGCCCATCGCGCGCGTACTCAAGGGCCCGCGGCATGAGGGGCAGGGCCTCGGCATTCAAGACCACGGTAACGCCCGAGGCAAGGGCCATTTCAAGCGCGTGCCCGCCAAGGCCAAAGCCTGTTATGTCTGTGGCTGCGGCGATTTTGAGGTCGCGCACGACGCCCCCGGCAACACTGTTGAGGCGGGAGCACCAGCGTGTTACCTCGGCCTCGCTTTCTTCGGCTCCATCCCAGCGGGCCTTGACCGCAGTGGCGAGCACTCCCGTGCCCAGCGGTTTGGTCAGCAGCAGGGTCTGGCCCGGTTTCAGGCCATCGTTGCGGGCCATGTGGGAGGGGTCTATGATGCCCGTGACCGCCAGACCGTACTTGAGTTCCTCGTCCTGCACCGTGTGGCCGCCAGCCAGCACGGCCCCGGCTTCATTCATGGCGTCAAGGCCGCCGCGCAAAATGTTTTCCAGTATGTGCTGCGGGTCGTCCTCTGCCAGAGCCTGCGGAAAAAAGGCCACGTTCATGGCGCTCCAAGGCTGGCCGCCCATGGCGTAGACATCCGAAAGCGCGTTGGCGGCGGCAATGCGCCCAAAGGCAAAGGCATCGTTGACAATGGGCGCAAGAATATCCACGGTCTGCACCAGGGCGCAGCCAGGGGGAACGGTCAGCACCACGGCGTCTTCGTTCCGGGCGCGACCAGCCAGAACCCTGGCCTCAAGGTCAGGGCGCGTATCAGACGGCAGGCCGCGTAAAAGTCGCTCCAGGGCCCCTGGAGCCAGCTTGGCGGCTCAACCGGCCGCGCGGGCTTTTTCCAGCAGTTTCATGCTGCGCTCCCTGGTATTTTTGTGTTCATCCGCCAAGTATGCCTTCTTGAAGGTAAAAGGTCAAAATGTGGCATGTTGACGACTGAACCATTATAATGTGCAATGCCGAACTGGTGTAACGGGTTTTGCCGTCAGCGCAGGGTGCTGAAAAAATTAAGGAGACGACCATGATTGCGCGCCGTAAATGCGATCCGCTTCTTTTTTTGCAGATGTTGGTGCTGGCCTTGGGAATGCTGTTTCCTTGGCACGCGCAGGCGGCCATGCACGATGGTTTTGTGCATGTAAGCGACAACTGCCAGAATATTATTCAGGAAATACGCTATTTTTCTTCCTATAACTTTGTTGGAGAGCGCATCAACGGATATCTTGCGCCCCAGGCAATCTTGACCGAGCCTGCGGCGAATGCTCTGTGCAAGGCCGCAACTGCGGCGGAAGAGAAAGGCTATACCCTGAAAATTTATGACGCCTACCGCCCCCAGTCAGCAGTGGATCATTTCGTGCGCTGGGGCATGAACGCCGCCGACACCCGCATGAAGACGATTTTTTATCCGCAGGTGGACAAGGTGCGGGTTTTTGATCTGGGTTATGTTGCCACGCGCTCCGGGCATTCACGCGGCAGCACGGTGGATCTCACCCTCGTTGACAGGCAGAGCGGCAAAGAGGTGGACATGGGCACCCCCTTTGACTTTTTTGGCGCGGCCTCGCACCACGGGGCCAAGGGGCTGAGCCCGCAGCAGGAGGCCAACCGGGCTGTGCTTCTGGGCCTTATGGAGAATGCCGGGTTCAAGCGCTATGAGGAAGAGTGGTGGCACTACACGCTTAAAAATGAGCCTTACACCGATACCTATTTCAATTTTCCGGTGGAATAAAATGAGGTACCGCGCATAACTACGGTAGATTTCTTCTTTTCATGCATAACCTTGCGGCGTAGCATGCTGGGCAATGTTCCTCGAAAGGATATGCCGTGAAAGTTGTCGTTTGCGCGAAGAAGGATCTTGCAGGATGTGTCGCCCTTAACAGACTGCTGGCAGCCATTGCCCCCAGGCACGATGTTTTTGTGGTTCTTTCAGATTACGTGCTGGACGCGGAGTGCAGCAATGCCTATGCGGCAAGCCTTGTGGCCCATGAGCGGAACATGGTGCTTGAACACATTCTGCCCTGGCTGGAAGCCCGCTTTCCTGAGGGCAATGAGGCGCAGTGTCAGACCTATGCGGGCCTGAAAAAGCGTTACGGCATTGATATGGAGATGTGGGGGCCCATGCGGTCGCCAGCCTCCCGGCAAGCCATGCGCGACCTTGCGCCTGACGTTGTCATCTCCTGCCGCTACGACTATGTTATTCCCACTGAAGTTATCGATATGCCCCGGCTTGGCACCTACGGCATGCATCCCGGCGCGCTGCCTGATCTGCAAGGTTTGTGCAGCCCTTTTCGGGCGATGGAGCATGGCAATGAACGCTCTGGCTGCACGCTTTTCCACCTTGACGCAGGGCTGGATACCGGCCCCATAGTGGAGATCGGCTGGTGGCCCATCAACTATGACCGCTCCCTGCTGTGGAACTTTGTGCATACCTATTTTGCGGGTATAGACGCCCTGCTGCGCCATCTGCCGGAACTGGAGGCGGGGCGCGAGCTGACAACCCATGTGCAGAGCAGCGAAGGGCGAAAATACTTCAGCTATCCCACCGAAGACGAGTTCCGCAAGTTTATCCGGAAGGGCGGGCAAATCGTCCTGCCCGAAGATTATCATGAAGTGCTGTCATGGTTTCTGCCCGGGGGCCTGGCAGATCCCGCCATGCCCGAACTGCGGGCGCTGGTCAGTTCGCTGGAGTCCTGAGCCGCCACATCAGGTGGAACAGCAAGGAAAGCGCGCAGACGATGCCGCCCATGAGCAGCAGCGCGCTGGCTGGAGCCATGACGGTTACGGCAATGCCAAACACCACAGGCCCCGCTACCTGCCCCATGCGCTCCAGGCCACGGTAAATCGAGGCTGTCTTTTCACGGCCCAGGGTTTGCGCCGAAGCAAGAGTGAGAACGCAGATCATGGATGCCGGGGCAGCCAGACACTGGGCCAGCCCCAGGGAGATGACCGCAGCGGCGGCCCCGGCCATATTTGTAGCCGTTGCCGCAATGAGCAGCGTAATGCCGGAGAGCAGGCCCGTGAGCGTCAGGAACAGGGATTTGTCTTTTCTGCGATCTATCCATTTGCCAAGCAATGGCCCCGCCGTAATAAAACACAGGCCGTAGAGCATGAATATGCGGCCGATATCCGACTGATCCACATGGGCGTTTGCCAGCCTCAACGGCAGCAGATAGTGCAAAAATCCGGTCAGACACATGGCGGCGGGTATGCCCACCAGCCAGAGTATCATGTGCATGCGCGGGTCTTGCAGCAATTGCATGCAGCCTGAAAACATGTGCCCCTGCGCGGCGGTCTGCGCACCAGACCCCTGACAGACCGCGTTGCCGGAACTGCCTGCTGTGGCCTCTGCGGGTTCCTTGCCAAGCATCACGGTGAACAGCGCCAGCAATATGGTGCAGGAGCCGGTCGCCAGTACCGCCTGAAACGAAACATGATCCGCCAGCATGGCCCCCGCTGCTGAGCCGCAGATGCTGCCGGAAAATATGCCTGCGAATACGCTGGTGAGCCCTGCCCCGGCATTGGCCTTGCCCAGTGTGCCGATCTGCCCGGCCATGAGCACAAGGCCAAAGCCGAAGCCTGTGGCAACGCGCCCCAGAATGAGCAGAAGCAGGCTGTTGGCCATGCCGCCCATCATCAGCCCCACGGCCGCAGCCAGAGTGCCTGCGGCAAAGACCTTTCGCCAGCCGTAGCGCAATGAAAATCCGCCGGAAAACAGCAGGGCAAAGCCCGCGCTGACCATCTCTGCCGAGATGGGCAGGCCAATGGCCACATCACGGCTCAGGCCCATGAACGGCTCGTACAACTGGCGGGCCAGCAGGGGAATGAACGATATGCCCATGTCGTAGCCCAAAAAGAACACAAAGCCCGCTGCCCGCAAGGCCTGCACGGCGAGGGAGTGGTGGCTGCTTCCAAGGGCGTTCGCCGCAGCATCTGGCGGGAGGTTGCGTTGCGCGATAAGGCCCAGCAGTTTTGAAAGCTCCAGCAGCAGCAAAAAGCTGATGAGCAGTGAGGCCCCAAGGTCAAGGGCCAGCGCCGATATGCGGGTTGTGATGGCCTGGGGCTGCACGGCCAGTTGCAGGCGCAGCACTTCCTGTTTTTGGCGGAAGCGGCTGGGCCAGTAGGTGCTCAGTGATTTTTCAACTGTGAGCGCCGGGTCGGGCACGTGCCCGGCAGAGGCCACAGACTTGCCTTCAGGCGTCAGCAGCTGCGCGCCCGCAAGCTCGCTGTTGGCCGCAAGCAGCTGCTCAAGCGCCTGATCCTTGCCGCGCAGGCTGGCGATATCCACGCCTTTGTGGATAAGGTATTCAAAATCGCGCCCTGTGCCCTCGGCGAGGATGTCTGCCTTGGTGCGTACGGCCTGCTTGACGAAGGTATCGAACAGCACCAGCGTGCCGCAGGCGTAGAGCAATTGCGATGTGCCGATGATGACGAGCAGCATTCTGGTCATGCCCGAAAGGCTTGTGCCCACAGCGCGTTGCCCGGTCAAGAGGCCAAGACGCCCGGCCAGAATCAGCCCCGCCACAAGGCAGGCCGCTGCCAGCAACAGGGATGACAGCCGCAGAAAATCTTCTGTAGCCGCATTGATGGGCTTGCCGTCAATGTCCACCAGCAGTTGGCCCACAGGCGTTTTGTTACTCAGGGGGATGCTCAGGCGATAACCATCAGCGGTTTTGATCGCGCCTTGCGGCCCGTCTTTGCCCTCTCTGGTTTGGGATGCCGCACCGGGGGGCAACGTGCTATCAGCCTTTGAATCTTGGGCAGGCTGTTCATAGAGAGTGGAACCCCTGGCATCAATAATGGTCACACGCCTGATGCCCGCCGCGCTCTGACCCAGTTCCGCCAGCATCTCGTCCATTCCGGCGAACGAAGCCAGCGGTTTGCCAAAGCGCATGCCGCGTTCAATATCACGGGCCAGACGTTCAGCACCGCTGCGATAGCCGGAAAGCACCATGTCGGTTGCCAGCGTATTCAGCGTGGAAACCGAGAGCAGCACGTTAAAGCCCAGGGTGACCAGCAGGACTCCAAGCCCGAGCAGCAGGGCATTGATGCGCAGTTTGCGCGTGGCGCGGATAAGCACGGAAAATCCTTAGGGTGTACCGGGGTGCGGCTGGCTGATGGTTTCGTGCAGTTCGTCCGCCGTTACCAGCACGTCAAAGGGAAAATCAAAGCCGATGGCCTTGGCGGTGGCAAGGTTCAGGGCGATGGAAGGCTCGGACTGGTCAAGCATGGGCAGGGTGCGCGGCTGCGTGCCGCCCAGTATGGCGTGGGCCTGCCCGGCAAGAGCTATGCCGCTGGGGCCGAAATTCCAGGTGGAAAAGCCCATGAGCGCTCCGGCTTTGACATATTCCGACCCATCACGCGCAAAGGTGGGGATTTTCCACTGATTCAGCTTTTGCAGCAGCGGGGCCATGCCCTCGCCGCCGATATCAAAGCAGTTCAGCGGGCCGATAAAAAAGGCGTCCATGCCCTGTTTGCGCAGGTCGTCCAGCCCCTTGCGGCATTCCTCAGCACTTTCGGCGGAGGAAAGGCCATCATAGAGCACAAGGGAAAATCCTAGCTCCGAGGCAATGGCCTGGGCATCGCCAAGTGCGGCGTACACGCGGCCTTCCTGACTGTTCTGGAACATGATGCCCATTTTGTGAAAGCGCACCACATCGTAAAAAACGCGGAACATGGAAGACCAGCGGTCAACTTCCACCCGGCAGGTGAAGTTGTCCACGCCGGAATCCTGCGCGCTTTTGACAACCCCGGCAGCCACAGGGTCAGCCATGCCCATGCCCAGAATGGGCAAACGGCCATCGTTGACTGCCAGCAGCGCCTTGACCGCCGCCGTGCCCATGCCCACCACAAGGTCGAGATCCTTGCGCTGCAAAAGCTGTTTTGCCATTTCAGGCAGGCGGCGCATCTGCGCTGGTTCCCAGCCGGGGCTGAAGCGCGCGTCAGATGGATATTCGCAGCGTATGTCGTCATACTTGCCCATACCATCGCGAAAGGCGTTCCAGGTGTTGTCAAACAGCCAGAACGGCCCGGCTTCGAGATAGCCAATGCGTTTTACGGGCGGATTGGCGCAGGCGGGCTGGCAGAAGACGAAAAACAGGCCGCCCAGTAAAAGCATGGTAAGAATCAGCGTGGTCAGGCGCTGCAGAAATGCGCTTGCATGGGGCCGTTGCCCCTGGTTTTTCTGCGGGCGCAGCAAAAGACATGGGCCATTGGCTGTAATTGGAAAAAGCATGCCTACTGCGCCGCGTGAAAGAGTGTGTTCATCAGAACCGTATCCCTATGCAGCCTAGCAGCGAGTGGGCTTTTTGGGGCTCGAGGCTATGACAAGCAGCAGCCCCACCAGGGGGGTCAGCAGAACACTGGCAAAAAAATTGCCCCAGAATCCCAGCCGGGAATTGATGCCCAAAAACCCGACCAGCAGGCTCATGCCCAGTATGAGAGCGAACAGTAGCACAGCGGCCTCCCTTACTGTCTGACAGCGCCGCCACGGTGCGGTTGCAGCAGTGTTTTATTCAACCTCTGGATATAATCCGATACATTTTCTCCGGGGGCGATCCAGCCAGCCCCGGCGGGTGTTTGGGCTTCGGCAGACGCGGCAGAATCCTGCTTTGCTGAGTCGCTACGCGGCCCGTACTTCGGCGCATACTGCGCCCCGGATTGGGAATCGTACTGGATTTGGGGGCGCAGGCCGGAATGTGAATTGGGGCGGAACGGGGGCGTTCTGCCGGGTTCGGGCCGCATCTGCCCTGGCTGAATTTGGCCAGGCCGCATATCCTCGGGCCGCTTCTGGTCTGGGCTGACCGAATCTGTTCCCGACATATCTGGTTTTGCAGGCGTCTGCTGGGTGCCTTGCGCGGGAGCCTTGGGGGCCGCCCCCTGATTGGCCGCCTTGCCAGCGTTTGCGGTATCTGGCGCGGCTGCGCCTGTGGGCGAATCTGCATTGAGGATAACAGGCAGGCCGTCCTTGCCGCCGATCACAACCACCTTGGCATTGGGCGATGTGGCAAGCTCCTTGGTGGCCTGAATACCTTCATAGCGCAGGAAGTTCTGCGTCATGTTCTCGTTGACAAGCGTCTGGTAGGCCTTGATGCCTTCGCCATCAATTGTCTTGCGGCGGGCCTCCTGCTGGGCTTCAAGCAGAATGTACTTGTAGCGCAGGTAGTCCTGCTCCGCTATGAGCTTGCGTTCAATGGCCTCGCGCAGCACTTCGGGCAGGGTGATGCTCTTGACCACGAAGCCCTGAATAAGAACGGGGATGCGTCCCATTTCTTCCACTGCGTCCACCAGCATCTGGTCTTGCAGTTCCTGCCGCGCGGTGGAGTAGAGGTCGTCTGGCCGATAGCTGCCGATTGTTTGCCGCACGGCGGAATTCATGATGGGAATCACGACCTTGTCGCGGTAGTTCGGCCCGATCTCCTGATGCAGGTTGGGCAGGCGGTCGCGGATGATCTGAAAACGCAGCGAAATCTGCACGTTGATGGTCAGGCCGTCCACGGTCAGCACATCGATGTTCTGGGTTTCTTCCTGCACGCGCACATCATAGATATACATGATGTTCCACGGCTGGATGAAATGTATGCCTTCCTCGTAGGTGTGCTGCAACTGTGTGCCGCCGCGAAAGCGCGCGTACAGCACGCCCAGCTCGCCGGGCTTGATGGAAATGACAATACTCGGCCAGAGAAACAGGAGCAGCAGCGTTGCAACAACGCCCGCGACTATGATCCGAAGACGGTTGCGGCGCAACACTTCCCGTATATTTGCACAGACGCTTTTCATTGATCCAACCGGTAGGTTTGCTGTGTATATTGCGCGGAGCCGCGCCAGAACATATCAAGCGTATAGTCTATGCACTGCCTTTCAAACAGAATGCAGCGTTCTTTGTCGTCTTCCGTCTGGCCCATGCAGATATTGTAAAGAATGGGGCACATATCAACATTGAGCACAAATTCGCCAAGACTGGGGCGCGAATGGATTCCCTTGCGGGCGTGGCGCACGAGGCTCTTGACATATTTGTTATTGCAAATCTGGATGCGCTGCCCGTAATCGTGGTTTTCTTCGTAGCATTTCAGCCTGTTCTGAATGGTCTGCGTGTTTTCCGCAGCATTCACTTCAGAGGGCATGGTGTCGCGCACATTGTTGTACAGTTGGCGCACAAGCTGGATATTGGTATTTCCCGTAAGATCCTTGCCTTCTACCTTGGGTGCGGCGCACAGGCACAGCAGGGCCGTCAGGGGGAGGGCAAGCCGCAGAAAATGACCGGTCATGCCTGCGCCCCTTCGCCTGAGGGTCCTTCCACAAAGCCGCCTTCGCGCATGGTCAGCACCCTGTCGGCCACATGGAAATAGCGGTCGTCATGGGATATGGCCAGTATTGTGCCGCCCTGACGGATGATGTCAGGCAGCAGTTCTTCATAAAAATAACGGCGGAAAACAGGGTCGAAGTCTGCGGCCACTTCGTCAAACAGGTAGATATGGCGCTTTTCAAGCAGCGCACAGGCCAGGGCAAGGCGTTTGCGCTGCCCGGCGGAGAGATCAAGCGTGGAGAACGTGCCGTCTTCCAGCAGGCTCACCTTGGTTTCCATGTGCAGGGTGCGCAGCACGTCCGTGAGCTGGCCCGGGGTGATGTTCAGGCCGAGGGGCCGCGAAAACAGGTGGTAGTCTGTGGGCACAATGGTGAAGAGGTTGCGGTAGGATTCCATGTTAACATCGGAAAGCATGACGTTGTTCAGGAACATTTCTCCACTCTCCGGCGCGTACAGCCCGGCCAGTACCTTCATGAAGGTGGACTTTCCCGATCCGTTGCCACCGCGAATGAACACCAGTTCGCCTTTGCGCAGCTCAAAGCTGTCTACAGCAATGCCAAAAAGCCGCATGCCGTTGCGGTCATGGTAGTCAAAACGCACATCGCGCAGAGCGATGGAGTCAAAATCCGGCACAGTGGGGTCGGCCTGCTGCCAGCGCGCCTTGACCCCCGCGTTTTCAAATGGCTCCGTCACGGCGTCTATCTGCGATTCCACGGCTGCAAGTTCCTGCAGGCTCATTTCTACCTTTGCCATCATGGGAACCGAGGTGATCAGGCTGATGAGCGGGCTCAGGCTGAACATGCACAGTACCAGCAGCGAGGAAGTTTCCGACGTTTCGAGGTTCAGAACCTTGGGCATGATAAAAAGTATCAGCCCAAGAATCAGCAGATTGAACATGGCAAAAAATGATATGCCAAGGGCGTGCCTGTGCTCTGTGGCATCGCGGGCTTCTGATGCCACAGAAAGGTCAGGGATGATCTGCTCGCCAAACAGCGCCGTTGTCCTTGGCTTGTGCATCTTGAGTTGCAGCAGCCCGGCGTAAAGGTCGCGCAGCCCCGCGCAGAAGCGCTGGTCGGCCTGCATGGCTGGCCCCATGTGGGCATGCACCTTGTTGATAAGGTGCAGAAAAATCCAGAACCCCATAGCAAGAAAAAGAAAAACGCCCAGCGTACCAGGAATGGAGACCGTTGCCATCTTGGCAAACGAGAGCACAACCATCACCGTATTGGCCGAGGCCGCAACCAGCATTCGGGCCGCTTCAACCACCATTTCGCGCCCGTCCAGCAGGGCGGACTGAATACGGTTTTTGTCCAGCTTTTCATATTCCAGCAGGGAAACGCCGCGCAGCTTGGCGGCAATGCGCATGCGCCATTCCATGATGCCGCGCAGGGCAATCTGCGCCGAGCGCCCTGTGATGTAGCGGAAGAGAAAATAAAAGGAGGCGAGGCTCACCAGAAAAGCAAGAAAAGTGCTGAATTCCAGCCCGTCTTCAGAAAGCTGCTGCAAGCCCTGAAGCACCGAAAATACGGCAAGCCCCTGCATGATGCCTGAGCCGAGGCACGCGGCGGCAATTTTTTTGCCTTCCTCGCCGGCCTGTTCCCACAGAAGTTTCAGAAAAAGAGATTCTTTCAGTTGCAGCATGTGGTTCTGTGGCCCCGGTGTTCAGGTGCGCCGCGCATTACAGTATGCCCGGCGGTCTTGTATGCGCCCCTTTGCAGTGCAGGGGGCCTGGTAAATCAAGCGTCAACGCTGCCGCAGCGGCAGCCACGGCCTTTGCCAAGGCCTGAAAGTTATGCTCTGTCAGCCAATTTGGGCATAAGCGCGGCTGGGTACGGCGAGCGTAATAGCCAACACTTCCGTAAGGGCCAGTTGCCCGGCCCATACGGAAGGCTCCGATTCCCGAAACCGCCAGAGGTCGCCGATATTAGGCCGCGCTGGTGCCCGCTTCTTTGTCAGGGGCTTCAGCGGCGGCTTCGTCCTTGGTTTCTTTTTTCATCTTGTTCTTGATCTTGCCGACCAAGGTTTTGCCTTCCTCAACCTTTTCCTTGAAATAGGTCTTGGCTTCTTCGGCATTGAAATCAATCAGGTTGCCGCCCTTTCTGAAATGGCGGTCAAAAACCCAGCCAAGGGCATAGGTACTGGCGCCGCCCATAATGCTGATGGTGGCCGCGCCCGCGGTGAAGCCAATGACCGGAATGCTTTTCAGCAGCGAGGCGGCCAGGGGCACGCTTGCCGTGGTCAGAAAACCGCCGCAGAGCGAAGAAACGATGGATTTGACGCGTTCTTTTTTGAATTCAACGCCGTGAGCCTCGGCCAGTGCGTGGATAAGCTCAATCTGGAGGGCGGAGAGACCCAGAAAATCTACAAGGGGCACCGGCACAAAGCCAATGCCGATAGCGCCGTATACGCGCTTGCGGATGATGGCGTCCACCACTTCTTCCGAAGGGCAGGCGCGTTCGCACGTTTCCGCTTCAGCAGCGGTTTCGGCCTGGCAGGCCATCTGATCTTCAACGCCGTCGACCTTGTTTTCCAACGTATCTTTTGTCATGTGCAACCTCGTTGTGGCCGGTTTCAGGGTTACGGGAATTCTATTGGGGAACGGCCGTTTTATCAACGCCCGCCAGTGTGACGTCAAAGAGTTCGTCTGCCGAAATGAGCAGAATCAGCGGCAAATCCATGCCCATCTTCTGGGCAGTCACCAGATTCAGTGCAATCTTGGGCGTGTAGGCCGCTGTTTCAAGCTGGGTATTTGGCGGCAACAGGCCAAGCTGGGCGGCAATATGGTCAGCATAAAATTTGCCAAGAGGAACATAATCAAGGGTCGAAAGCCCCATGAGCGCGCCTCTGCGCACATGAACGCTGCCGTCGCGCGCAAAGGTCTTGATGTGGTGGGCGTTGAGCGTGTCAAAGATGGCCTGGGGGTTGGCCTGCGTCCAGTCAAAGCAGTTGAGGGCCGAAATGTAAAAGGCATCCACGCCAGCGGTCAGCAGCCTGTCCACGCCCTTGGTGCACGATTCCATGCTCTCTGCCTTGTCCAGAAAGGGGTATTCCACAAGGGTAAAGCCACGCTCGCGCGCAACTTCGCGCGCTTCCCGCACATTGGAGTATGAAAGGCCCTCGGGGCTGTCGTGATACATGATGCCAAGGCGAAGAAAGGGCAGCGCCTCATGAAACAGGGCAAAGACCTTGAACCATTTATCCTTGGTGTAGCGGATTGTCAGGTTGGCCGCGCCCTTGCCAGTGGCGCGATCCACAATGCCGGCGCCTGCCGGGTCGGCCACGTCAACGCTCATGATGGGCGTTTTGCCGTTGTTTTCAGCCAGCAGGGCCTTGGTGGCCTCTGTTCCCATGCTTATGATGACGTCGATATCCGGATTTTGCATCAGTTTGCGTGCCTCTGCGCGGTAAACGCTCTCAGAGGCATCCCAGCCGGGGCTGATGTACAGTTCGTCCGGCAGGGTGATGCGGTCGGCAACCCCGCGTTGCCGCAGGGCCTTGATGATTTCTTTTTGCAGCAGGGTAAATTCCCAGTACGGCCCGGCTTCAAAATAGGCCGCAACCTTGGGGCGCGAGGGTTTGGGCTGGGAGGACGCCGGGGCAGGCGCTGCCATCTGTTCCACAGGCGCGCGCGGGGGGGCTGCCTGCACATTTGCGCACAGGCATACTGCGCAGCAAAGTGCTGCGGCAAGTGCGGGGAAGAACGATCCGAGGCTGCTGCTCATGGAACAAAATACCCTATGATGCGTTCTTGGTGACACAGAGTGTCCGCCGCTCGGCGGTTCTACCCCAAAACTGGAGTGGAGTTCTTCCAAAATCCGTGCAGAGCAGACAAACGTTTTTTTATGGTAATCTGCGCTATTGGCGGCGTTGGGCCATCCGGAATTTCACACGGGCGCAAAACCATGCGCGCATGTTTCAACATATCAGAGGAAAAGCGGTATCGTCCACATGAATTTGGGGCGCGCATCGGCATTTCTGCATGTTTTTTGGCGGGTTGCAGGAATCAACAGGCAAGGTGGACCACGACGTCCAGGCAGGGGCTATGGGCCGCAACGCTGCACTGGTAACCATCTGTTATTCTGATGTCGCGGCTTGTCCACTGCCCACCACCCTCAAGCATTGCAGCCATGCCGTGAACAGCATTTGCAGTGAAGGATACTATCCAGCCGCTCTCTTGCGGCCCGGTGTGCACGCTGAAGCTTTGCAAGGGCATGCTCAGGCCCATGCCCACAGCCTTGATTACGGCCTCCTTGCGCGTCCAGCAGCGGTAAAAGGCCGCTTGCAGTTCCCCAGGGGGCAGGGACAGCAGGTCTTTTTGCTCCTGCGAATGCAGCTGGCTGGTCAGCTCCGCCGCATCGGGCAGAGGGCGCATCCTTTCCACATCAATGCCCACGCTTGCGCAGCGGCAAAGGGCCACCCACACCATGCTGCCCGAATGGCTGATGGAAAAATCAGCGGATATTCCGGGGCAGAAGGGCTTGCCGTAAGGGGAGCGGGCTAACTCTGCGGCACTGTTCTGCCCAAAGGCGGCGAGCAGCAAACGCCGCGCCAAAGCTCTGCCTGCCAGATGCCGCGCCGCATCTTCTATGCGTACGTAGCGCCCGGCCTCCTGCTGCTCCTGCGGGGTGGTGTGGGGCGCGCACTTGCTGGGCCAGTCCGCAATATTCTCAAGCTCCAGGCCAACGCACAAAATGGATTTTTCCGGGGCGGACGGCGCGCGCCAATTGCAAAAACGTTGCGCCAGCACCGCCTAATCCGTTGTTTGAAGGGTGCGGGTCATGTGGTCTGCCAGTTCCTGCCAGTGGTCCTGAACGTAAAAATGGCCGCCGCTGAAGGTGCGTACCGTGCATTGCGCGTCTGTCAGGTTTTGCCACTGCAGGGCGTCAGCCTCGGTAACGAGGTCATGGCTGCCGATGGTGGTGTGGATAGGCAAGGGCAATGGGCTGTAGGGGGCGGGCTGCCAGCCCTCGATGGCCATAAAATCAGCGCGGAGCACAGGTTCAAGGTAGTTTCTGAAATCCTGCGACTGAGCAATCTCGGGCGGGATGCCGCCCATGCGGGCCACGTAGTCCCACAGCGCGCCTGGGGGAAGCTGATCAACAGGGCGTGAAATCCCGGTGCGCATCAGCCCTGGCGTGGTGGCGGACGAAATGAACAGGGCCTTGGGCAAGGGCAGTGCCGCATCGCAGGCGAAGCGCGCGCAAAGAAAGGCCAGCAGGCCGCCCATGCTGTGGCCAAAAAGGGCGTAAGGGCCAGTGTGGGCGGCGGGGCGTATCTGCTCAAGCAGGTCGCGCCCCATGCTTTCCATGTTGGTAAGCAGCCGCTCCCGGCAGCGGCGGCCTTTGCCCGGCAGTTCCAGAGGTCTTGTAGTGATCCATGCCGGAAAAAGCTCGTTGAACCTCGCATAAAAGGCGGTATTGCCTCCGGCGTGGGGAATGCAGAAAAGTGTTGTAGCCGAGTGTTGCATGTGTTGCGCCTACAGTTCAACCCATCCGGCATCGTCAGCAAGCTTTTGGATGATGATGCGCGAGGCCTGTTCTTCGTGTCCGATGCGGGCATGCATCTGTTTGAGAACAATATTGCCCTCGCTGATGCCGCAGATTTCCAGTTTGCCGATGTCGTGCCCGATTATGTACTTGAAG
This sequence comes from Desulfovibrio desulfopostgatei, assembly GCF_053570645.1. Taxonomy (NCBI): domain Bacteria; kingdom Pseudomonadati; phylum Thermodesulfobacteriota; class Desulfovibrionia; order Desulfovibrionales; family Desulfovibrionaceae; genus Desulfovibrio; species Desulfovibrio desulfopostgatei. The sequence continues at coordinate 986,903 of NZ_JBRBQS010000002.1, forward strand.
CGTTTGCCATAGCCGCTGAGTTGCGCCTTGGCCTTATCCACAATGGCAATGCCCTGCTTGAGAGGCAGTTGAAAATGGTGCCGTACCCGCGAAACAGGCATGCACTGGTACAGATAATACGGGTTCACCCCAATGGAAAGCAGGCGGTTCATAAGTTCGACAATGTCTTCCACACTGTCGTTGACGCCGCGCAGCAGCACCGCCTGATTGTTGATGGTGGCCCCGCACAGGCGCAGCCTCTTGATGGCCTCGGTCGAGGTGAGCGTGATCTCTCGCGCATGGTTGTAGTGCGTGGCAATGTACAGAGCCTTGCGCTCGGCAAAGGCGCGCAGGGCGTCCATGAGGGCGTCGTCAAAGATGCGCAGCGGGTAGGTGACAGGAATGCGCGTACCGATACGCACAAAATCCACATGGTCGATCTCGGCCAGCCCCTCCAGCATTTTTTGCAGCACCGGGGTTGCCAGAGTCAGTGGATCGCCGCCGGAAAGAATGACGTTGTTGATCTTGGGATTGTCGGCAATGTATTGCAGCGCCCCGGCAAAGTTGCGCAAGGTCTGCTGGCTGGAGTGCCCCACAATACGGCGGCGAAAGCAGTGGCGGCAGTGCATGGCGCAGCATTCTGTTGTGATCAGCAGTGCAGTGCAGTCGTATTTATGCAGTACGCCATTGCCCTTGTCGTGCTTGTCATCACCGTAGGGATCGGCAGTAGTCGCGCCCATGGATCCGGCAACCACCAGTTCTTCCGCATCAGGAAAGCACATGCGACGGATGGGATCATTGGGATCGTTTTTATCTATAAGGCTCAGATAATAGCGGGGAATGTTGACCGGGTGCACCTTGGCGACTTCACGAAGCGTTGCTTCCTCTTGTGGACTGAAGATGGCGTATTGCTTCAACTGGTCGATGGTGACGACGTTGTTTGCAAGTTCCTTTTTCCAGTCAAGGCATTTCCAGCAAGGTTCAGCGTCCATTATTCCGGCCTCTGTTTGCGGATGGATTTTCTGTTGTTCAGGTGTGTTGGACGTTCCAGAACAACCGGATACAGAGTTATTGTTGAGGAAATGCATTCAATATCCGGTTTGCGTTCTGTTTGTGAATTTACGGCAAAAACTGCCCAAAGTATATGTAAAACTTGCTAATATACAGGCCGTGAGCTATTTTGCCCACCATATTGCACTAAGCGCATTAAAGCCGCAGTGGGGGACGGAATGGCAAAGATTGTGCCTTTAACCGGTTGTCAAAAAGAACTGTGGCTCTCGGCAAAAGCGGCGCTGTCCGACTATGCCGAAACCTCCATTCGGGGCTGTTATCACATTGACGCCCTGCTTGATCCCGATTTGTTGCGCCAGGCCATCAAGCGCACCCTGCATTTCACGCCTCTGCCCGCCGCCTCCCTGTGTCAGGATGAAGCCGAACCGTACTTTCTTGTGGGTGAACCGCAGGAACCTGATTTCAGGGTCCTGGACGCCGCTACGCAGCCGGACCCCGATGCCGCTGCCGACCGCATGATCGACGAGTTTTTTGAAGAACCGGTCGAAAATCCCCTTATGCGTTATGCCCTTGTCATCACTGGCGAGGCAAGCTGCATCGTTGCCATGAAGTGCTCGCACGTGGTGCTGGACGGGCTGGCATTCTTTTTTCACATAGCTGTTATTGCGGACGTTTACACAGCACTCGCACGTGGTGAAACGCCAGAACTTGGCGAGCCGTGCTCCTGCGAAGAAGCCTACCTTGAAGATCAGGCGCACTGCGCTTCGCCTCGGTTTCAGAAAGACATGACCTTTTGGCAGGAGCACCTTGCCCGCCTGCCAGAAAAGCGCCTGCTGCGCGCCCTGCCGGGGCGGCCCGATGTGCTTGGCGAGAGCCGCCACCAGAAGTTTGTGCTGTCAGAAAAAACCTCGAGTGAAACGTCCGCGCTCATTGCCGCCCACAAGGTCAGCCCTGCGGTGTTTTTTACAGGCATCTACGCACTCATCGTGTCGTTCATGAGCGGAGAAAAGGACATTGTGGCTCTTGCCCCAGTGGCCTATGGGGAGCGCAAGGTGCTGTACCGGCGGCAGGGGGCCATGATGTCGCTGCCGCCACTGCTGGTAAACGTGGCCGCGCACGATACCTTTGCAGGGCTGCTGGAGGCCGTCAGCGCCCAGAACGGATCCTTTTACCGCCATGTGCGCACGCCTTACCAACTGGCTGCCCGCCAGCTTGAAGGCAAAAATTTTGCCTTTCTGGCAGATACCTTTGTCAATTTTCTGCCCAATACACCTCCCGGCACGCCAGAATTCCCGATTGTCGAGGCGGAGCAGCGGCACAGCGCCAAGGAGCCGATCCTTTTCGGTACCCTGGTCATGCAGGAGCTGCGCTCGGGCTGCTTTTCGCTCACGGTGCGCAACAGCCGCAACCACCTGAGCGACAGGGATGTGGAGCGTTTTGTCGCCCGCGTTGAGAGCGTGGTGGCCCAGCTTGCCGCTGGCATTGAGCCGCCGCAGCTTGATTATCTGCTGGAAGAAGAAAAGCGGGAACTCGCGCAATGGCGCAGCGGCCCTGCCAGAAAGTATGATATCCGTTCCCTGCCCGAACTTTTTGACGCGGCGGCGGATGCCTTTGCCGGGCGCGTTGCCGTCAGGGACGAATGGGGCAACTCCCTTTCGTACGCGCAGGTGCGCGAAAATTCCCTGCGTTGCGCCTCGTGGCTGGCAGGGCAGGGCGTTGCACGGGGCGGCATTGTGGCTGTGGCGGCGCAGCGCACGGCCAATCTGCCCGAAGTTGTTCTGGGCATACAGCGGCTTGGCGCGGTCTATCTGCCCATAGACCCCAAGGCCGCACCCGACCGCATGGCCTATATTGTGGAAGACGCCGGGGCAGACATCACGCTTGACCTTGCCGATCTTGCCTACCGCCAAGCCCCCATAAGTCCCTTGCCGCAAGCACCCCGGGCAGAGGATGGGGCCTACCTGATCTACACCTCCGGCTCCACAGGCAAGCCCAAGGGCGTGCTGGCTCCGCACGGCGGCTTTGCCAACATGATCCAGGGGCAGATCGAGCTTTTTGGCGTGCAGGCCGATGACCATGTGCTGCAGTTTGCGCCGCCCATTTTTGACGCCTCGCTGTCGGAAATGTTCATGGCTCTGCTGGCAGGGGCCGCCCTGTATCCGGTGAGCGACCAGTGCCGCAACGCCCCCTGGACGTTGCGGCAGTACATGATCGATAACGACATCAGCATTGTCACCCTGCCGCCCTCGTACCTCAATCTTTTTGAGGGAGAGCCCTTTCCCGGATTGCGCGTGCTCATAACGGCGGGCGAGCCGCCGGTGGTGGGCGATGCCCTGCACTATGCCAAGGGCCTGCGTTATTTCAACGCCTACGGCCCTACGGAAACCTGCGTCTGCGCGGCAATGAAGGAAGTTTCGCCCTTTGAGCCGCAACCCATTGGCGTGGGCAGCCCCATCCCCAACGTGACGCTTTCCATCCGCAATGCCGAGGGGCGCGAGCTGCCCGCAGGCATGGCGGGCGAACTGTGGATAGGCGGGGCCAGCCTTGCCCTTGGCTACCACAACAAGCCTGAAATGACGGAGCAGCGTTTTGTCCATCTGCCGCAGGAAGGAAACGCCCGCTTTTACGCGTCCGGCGATCTGGCCTTGTGGTCGGACAAGGGTGAGATTCTGCTGCTGGGCCGCGCAGACGATCAGGTGAAGATTCGCGGCAACCGGGTGGAGCTGGCCGAGGTGGCCTGCCTGCTTGAGAGCTGCGAAAGCGTCAGTCAGGCGGCTGTGCTGGCCGTCAAGGATGCGGGAGGTCAGGCCAGCCTTGCGGCATTTTTTGTGCTGCGGCCCGGCGCATCCATAGAAACGGTGGTTTCGTGGAGCAGAACAAGCCTGCCGCCCTACATGGTGCCCTCAGCCTGGCACGTGCTGGAAGCCATGCCTCTTGCCCCCACAGGCAAGATAGACCGCAAGGCACTGCAAAGCCTTGCACGGCGGGGCGATGCTCAGGGCGGCAGTGTCCGCAAGCCCCATGCTGGCCTTCTGGAGATATTTGAGCGCGTGCTTGGCCGGGCCTATGATCCCGAAAAGAGCTTTTTTGCCCAGGGCGGCAACAGCCTTAACGCCATGTCGTTGCTGCACGCCATCCGCAAAACCTTTGACGTTGATATTTCCTTCCGCAGTTTTGTCATCTGTGAAACGCTGTTTGATGTGGAATCCCTGCTTGGCGGCGTTCGTGCGGAGTCGGCCCTTGCAGGCATTGAAAGCGCGCCGCTCAGCACCGGGCAGTTCCGCATCTGGGCCTACCAGCAGGTTAACGAAGGCTCCATTGACTATAATATGCCCCTGCTGCTTGAACTGCGGGGCGACAAAACTGCGGATTTTCTGGAAGGCCTGCGCAGGGCCGCCAACGCGCAGGAGCTTTTTCACTGCACGGTGGCGGGCGATATAGACAATCCCCATTTTGCGCGGGGCAAGGGCGAGGTCTACCTGTGCAGCGTGGCCATTGCCGATGCGCGCGAAGCGGCGGTATTTTTTGACCAGCAGATACACACGCCTTTTGACCTGCGTGTGGAGCCGCCCGTGCGCCTTGTGGCCGCTGTTTTGCCGCAGTGCGTTCAGGTGCTTGTGCTGGTGCACCATGTGGCGGGCGATGGCGAAACCCTTGAAATCCTGCTGCAAAATGCCTTGCGTTACTTGAGGGGCGAGCCGCCCGCGTGCGGTCTGCTGGCTGTGCAGGAGGCTTTTTGCCGCAGGCAGGCTGCCTATGCAGCATCGCCAGCCTGCGCCGATGATGCGGCCTACTGGCAGGAGGTGCTTACGCCGCCCGTGCCCACTGTGAATCCGGCCACAGGGGCCGCCAGCCGCAAGGGCGCCATGATCGGCGTTGATCTTGATGCGGAAACCGCGCAGGGATTTGAAATTCTGGCAAGAAATTCTGGCGCGAGCGTGCTGGCCTGCTTTGTGGCCTTGGCGGGGCGCGCACTCTGCCGCCGCTTTGACAGAAAAGAACTGTTGCTGGGCGTGCCTATGGGGCTGCGCGAAACGCAGGACGAATTTTGCGCTGCCGGATTCTACGTCAACACCGTCCCCCTGCGTGTGCGCCTTGACAGCCTTGAAGACAGCGCCGCAGTGGCCGATGCCGCCCGGCAGATGCGGCAGGCCATTGAACACAGCCGTTACTGCGCTGCGGATATTGTACCCGAATTTCTGGCAACGCATGCGCATTTTGAACCTGTGGGAGTTCCGGGGCTTGAACTGAACAGGCTGGAGCTGGAATTGCGGGCCAGCAAGCTCACAGCCAGCTTTACCCTCGTAACAGGCACGGCTTCGCGCATTGTGCTGGAGTACGACGCGGGTTGCATAGCCGATGCCCCGGCCCTGCTGGATGATCTGGCGCAGAGCATGCGACGTGCCAGCGAAGGCCTTGCCCGCCGCAATCCCCGGCAGGTATTGGCCGATGCCTGGCGCGAGATACTGCACCCCGGCAGTTCCAGCGCAGTGCAGGAAGAAAGCGACTTTTTCCGCGATGGCGGCGATTCCATCAAGGCTATCCAGATAACGGGCATCCTGCGCCGCAGCGGCATAACCGCCTTGAGCGCGCCGGATTTTTTGCGCATGCCCCGTTTTGGCGACCTCTGCACCCTGCTGGAAAGCGCCGACAGCGACCCATCTGCAACGCAGGTTATGGATTACACTCCTGTTGCCCCCGGCGAGCAGGTTCCCCTGCTGCCTTTTGCCCGCTATTTTCTGGGTGCGCATCCCAGCCACTGGCGGCAGTTCTTCATGCTGCTGCCGCTGGAAATTCGCTCGGATGTGCCAACGGCAAGCATTGAAGCCTGGCTGCAAACCCTGCCGGAAAATCACGAATCCCTGCGCATGGCCTTTGCGCCGGATCATGCCGTGCTGCTGGCCGAACCGCAAAAAATAACCCTGCACTGCCGCGATTTCGCCGACACTGTGGAGCAGACAAGCCTGCTGCGCGAGGCGGTGGGGGAGATCACGGCGGGCCTTGATGCAACATGCGGCAAAACCCTGGGGGCCATGCTGGCCCGGCAGGGCGAGAGGCGCTTCTTGCTGCTGGTGGGGCATCACCTTGCGCTGGACGCGCTTTCGCTTGAAACCCTGCGGCAGGGCTTGCTCCATTACTGCCGCACAGGCAAAGCCCAGCGCGAAGCGCACGGCCTTGCCCTGCGCGCCCGCGAGGTTGAGCGGCTGCGCGCCGCCGGGGTATTCCCGTCTGAGGAACAGCGCGCCTTGTGGCGGGCTGCCTGCGCCGAACCATGCGAACCCTTGCGGGCTCTTTTGCCCCAGAGCAGGGACAGGGGCCGGGACAGCGCCGCCAGCCGTGCCCGTCTGTCCGCGCAGCTTGAGGGCTTCCGGCAGGAATACAGCACCGATGCCAAGGCCGATCTGCTGGCCGCGCTTGCCTGCGCCCTGCACGCCCAGGGGCAGAAGGCGGCGGTGCGCGTAACGCTTGAAAGCCACGGGCGCGATGAACTTTTGTCGGGCTTTGACGCCAGCCGCAGCCTTGGCTGGTTTACGGCGGTCTGCCCCATGCCGCTTGGGCCTGCCCTGAACTACGCGCAGGCCCGCGAAGCCCTCGGCCCGTGGCTTGCGCAGCATTTCAGCCCGGAAAACTGCAATGCCTATGGGTATCTGCGGCAGGAAAATCCGGCTGAATTTGGCTATGCGGCCCAGATTGCCTTTAACTATCTGGGGCGTTTGACGGGTCAGCCTGACGAAGAGGCCTCCCTGATGCTCTCGGCTCTGGCTCCGGGGCTTATCCCCGAGCTTGTCCACGCCGATATGGAGGCGGATGCTCCGCTGGAGCTTTCGGTTTTTTTTGACCAGCAGGGCATCCTGCACCTCGGGGCGTGGTTCAGCCCGCACTGCCTGGCGCATGATTGGGTTTCCGGCTTGCTCCAGAGCTGGATTGCGGCTCTGAAGACCCTGCCCGCCTATCTGCCGCAGCAGACCCTGGACGCCATTTTTGCCGCCTGCGGCTGCCGTGCGGAGGATGTGGAGCGCATTGCGCAGCCGGATGCCGGACATGCGCCCTTGCTGTATCAGTCGCTGCTTGCGCAATCAGGGGTTTACACCCAGCAGGTGGAATTTCATTTTCGCGGCCCGGTGGATATTTTTGCGCTCATGCGCGCGTGGGAAGCGCTCACCGCGCGGCACGAAAGCCTGCGTTCCCTCTTTCCCATGCCGGTGGAGGGCGAATTTTACCGCGTGGTATTGCTCAAGGGCCGCACCAGTCTTGAATTTCACGACTTTTCCCACTTGCCGGAGGCCGAGGCCGAGGCTGAAGCACAGGCCCTGCTGCGCGCGGAACGGCAGCGCGGCTTTGACGTGCAGCGCGGCCCTCTGCTGCGGGCGCGCTTTTTCCGCCGGGGTACCGACCGCGTGGTCATGAGCTGGTGCTTCCACCATCTGCTTATGGACGGCTGGTGCATGGGCGTGCTGCTGCGGGAGCTTTTTGCCTTGGCCGGGGCCAAGGGCGGGCCGGAAAACAGCCGTTTGCCGGAGCCTTTCCCGCTGGAGACCTATTCCCGCTGGCGCGCGCAATTTGATGAGCGTGCGGCGCGGGCCTACTGGGCTGGATTGTTGCAGGATTTCAACGGGCCAACCGTGGTTGAGCTGCCCCAACCGGCTCCCCGCGCTGCCGCCCCCGGGGAATTTGACGAACCGCAGACAGTGGAACTGGAGCTGGACGCCGCCCTGAGCGCAAGCCTGCAAGAACTGGCAAAAACAGAGGCGGTGACGCTCTCCGCCCTTGTTCAGACGCTGTGGGCCATTGTGCTCGGCAATGCCAACAATGGCTGCCGCGATGTGGTCTTTGGCGTGGTTACTTCGGGCCGTCCGGCGGAGCTGGCGGGCATTGAGTCCGCCGTGGGGCTGTTCATCCAGACCTTGCCCCTGCGGGCGCGCTGGACAGCCAGCGACTCCCTCGGCGCGCTGCTGGCCCAGGTGAAAGAGCAGAACCTGCAACAGATGCGCTATGGCTATGTGCCCCTGGCAACACTGGGCAGAAACCTGCTCGACCACCTGATGGTCTTTGAAAATTATCCTGTGGATACGAGTTTTGATCACAATCGTGTTGAACTGCGCGACATGCGCGGTTTTGAAAAGCTGCCTTACGCCCTTGGCATTTCGGTTATTCCTGGCGTGAATCTGCGTTTCCGCTTTTTATATGATCCCGAGCGCTTGCCCGAAGAGAGGGCACTTGCCCTGCGCAATGGGCTGCATGCCGTGCTTGCGGCAGCAGCCTCAGGGCGCGCGCGTACCTGCCTTGCGCTGGAAGAAGCGGCGAACAACGCTGGGGCAGGCGCAGAAAGGCCCGCAGGAGAACATGGCGGCGCAGAGCAGGACGGCGCAGAACTGGGCGGGGTAGAAAATGCGCCCGGTGACGCTGCCGCCGCAGCCGGGCAAGCCCAGGCCCCGCAGGGGCCGGATGTGGCGGCTCTGGCGGAAACCGTGCGCGCTGCCTATGCCGCCGTGCTTGGTTGCCCTGTGGATTCTGTGGATGCGGATTTTTTCCAGCTTGGCGGGCACAGCCTGATAGCCATGAGTCTGCTCTCGCAGTTGAGCAAAAGCCTCTCCGTGGCAGTGGGCATAGAGGATGTGATGGGCTACCCCAGCCCGCGCGCCCTTGCCGCCCGCATTGGCAGTCTGGCAAAGCCGGATGCTGTTATTCCGCGAGTGGAAGGGCTTGCAGCCTACCCCCTGTCGCCAGCCCAGCAGCGCATCTGGTTTCTGCAAAAGCTGCATGAGGGCGGTCAGGTTTATGTGATTCCCTTTGCGGCCCGGTTGCGCGGCCCCGTGGATGCAGTGGCCCTGCAAAAGGCCCTGACATTGCTTGAGGAAAGGCACGATGCCCTGCGCCTGCGCGTGGCGCTGGATGCACCGGAGCAAAGCCTTGCCCCTGCTGGCGGTCTGCGGCTTGAATGCTACGATACGCCCCTTACCGATGCAGCCTATTTGGGCATGAGCCTGCCTCTGGGGCCGGAAAGGCCCTTGGTGCGCGTGGCCCTGTTCCGGCAGGAGGACGGCAGCCATGCGCTGGTGTTCTGCTTCCATCACATCATATTTGACGGCTGGTCGGCGGAAATTATCACCCGCGAACTCAACGAAGCCTACGGCGCTGTGCTGCAAGGCCGTGTGCCGCAGTGGCGGCCTCTGGATCTGGATTTTGCAAGCTACGCCCTGTGGGAATCGCAGCGGGAGGCGGAAGGGCTTGAGCAGATATGCAGCGACCTCGCGCCCCTGCCGGAGCGTTTGCGCCTGCCGCTGGATTACCCCCGCCCGGCGGTACAGCGTTTTGAAGGGGCCGTGCAGAGTTTTGATCTGGGGCTTGAGCGCAGCCACGCCCTCAAGGACTGGGCCCAGCGGGCCGGGGTAACGGTATTTCCCGTGCTGCTTGCGCTGGTGGATGCCTTTTTGCTCCGCCATACCGGGCAGGACGACATTATTGTGGGTTGCCCTGCGGCAAACAGGGAGCATGAGCAGGTTCAGGGCGTTGTGGGCCTCTTTGTCAACACCCTCGCAGTGCGGGCGCGCATGAACGCGCAGGGCGGCTTTGCCGAGTTGGCAGGCACGGTGGATGCCGCATTCAGAAAATCTTTGGCCGTGCAAAGCTGCCCCTTTGAAAAAGTTATCGAAGCCGTGGGGGTGGAGAGAAATGCCGCGCGCAATCCCGTATTTGACGTGTTTGCCGCGCTGGAAGACGCAAGCTGGAACAATTTTGGCCGTGCGCCCCTGTGCATGGAGCCTCTGCCCCTGCCGCACCAGAGCAGCAAGTTTGACCTGAGTTTTTACTTCAAGGAGCGGGCGGACGGCGGCTATACGGTGGATGTGGAATACTGCACCGAGCTGTTCAGCCCGCAGACAGTCCGCCGCATGGCGGAGCGCCTGCTGACCCTTGCGGACGCCGTGCTGGCTGATGATGCAAAACCCTTGGCCGAACTGGATATTCTGCCAGCGCGGGAGCGCGCAGAACTTGCCAGCTTTAATGATACGGCGGAACCGCTGGATGTCGCCGCCGACATGGACAGCCGTTTTCGCGCTCAGGCTGCCCGCACTCCCCATGCTCCGGCAGTGCTGGACGCCGCAGGCACGGCTGTTTCCTATACGCAGTTCAACGCGCAGGTGGATGCCGTGTGCGCATGGCTGCAAGGGCAGGGCGTGGAGCGCGGGCAGTATGTGTGCATGTGTTTTGAACGCTCGCCCGCTATGCTGGCCTGCATTTTTGCAGTTTTGCGGCTTGGGGCAGTCTATGTGCCGCTTGCCGCCACTTTGCCCGCCGAGCGCATGCGGTCTGTGTTTGAAGACCTCGGGCAGTGCGTGGTGCTGTGCGAGGCGCGCTTTGCGGAAGCCTTCTGCCAGAATGGACAGAATGGGCAGTGCGGGCAGCGTATACTCACGCCTGATTTTGAGGCGCTGGCCGCTGGCGCGCTGATGCCGGGCGCTGTTCCTCATTATGAAGCGGACCCCTTGCCGCCGGATTCCCCGGCCTACGTGATCTTTACTTCCGGTTCCACCGGGCGGCCCAAGGGCGTGTCTATCGAACACGCCAGCGTTGCCAACCGCCTGTTGTGGATGCAGTCGCGTTTTCCCATCGGGCAGGGCGATGTGGTGCTGCAAAAAACCACCATCACCTTTGACGTGTCGGTATGGGAGCTGTTCTGGTGGTCGTGGCAGGGCGCTGGCATTGCCCTGCTGGAACCGAATGCGGAGAAAAATCCTGCCCTTATTGTGCAGGCCATAGAGAGCCGCCGGGTCACGGTGCTGCATTTTGTGCCGTCCATGCTGCGGGCTTTTCTGGATCATCTTGAGGCGCATCCCGGCGATGTACGCAGACTGCGGTCATTACGCTATGTGTTCACCAGCGGCGAGGCCTTGCCCCGCGAACTGGTGGCGCGGTGGAATGCCCTGACGCATGCGGATCAGTTGCAGGTGGAGCTGCACAATCTCTACGGACCCACTGAGGCTACCGTGGACGTCTCTTGGCAGCCCTGCCTGAACACGCCGCCCCATGCGGTGCCCATTGGCCGCCCGGTCAGCAATACCCGGCTGTACGTGCTGGATGCCTGCAAGCACCCTGTGCCTCTGGGCGTAACGGGTGAGATTTATATCTCGGGCATACAGGTTGCCAGAGGTTATCTGAATAGGCCCGACCTCACGGCCCAGCGTTTTATGGATGATCCTTTTGCCCCCGGCAGCCGCATGTATCGCACGGGTGATCTGGGGCGATGGCTGACTGATGGCAGCATTGAATATCTCGGGCGCAACGATGATCAGGTGAAAATTCGCGGCTACCGCATTGAGCTTGGCGAGGTCGAGGCGGCGCTTGGGCGCTGCCGGGGTGTATCACAAGCGGTGGTGCGGATGGGGCGCATTGGCGAATACGCGGCGCTTGAGGCCTTTTTGCTGCCGCAGGGCGGCGCGCGGCTTGATCTGGCAGGCATCCGCGCGGAGCTTGCGGCCCTGCTGCCCAACTACATGTGTCCGTCCCGCTTTTTTGTGGTGCAAGACATCCCGCTGAGTCCCTCGGGCAAGGCCGACCGCAAGCGCTTGCAGGGTCAGCCCCTGCTGGCGGGTGGAGAAAGGAGCGCCGTCCCTGAGCATGCCCCGGATGCATTGCAGTCTGGCCCTCAGTCTGATCTGGAATCCGGCATCTCTCCCGCACTGATTGAAGCCGTGCGCGAAGTGTGGCGGCAGGTCATGCCAGAGGTGCAGGCCGGGCCTGATCTGGGATTTTTTGACGCGGGCGGCAATTCGCTCCTGCTGGTGCGGCTGCACACCCTGCTGGACAAGCAGTGGCCGGGAGTATTCACGCTGGCCGGGCTTTTTTCAGAAAGCACCATCCGCGCGCAGGCCGCCTTTATTGCGCGGACGCAGCAGGTTGGCAGCACCGTTGCTGTCTGCCGTGCAACCACAGCGCCCATAGCCATTATCGGTATGGCCGTGCGCCTTGGCGATTATGCCGATGTGCAGAGCTTCTGGCGCGATCTTGCCAGAGGCGCGGACAAGAATATTCCCATGCCCGAAAAAAGGCGCGGCGAAACGCGGCAGATATTTGATGCCGTGGGCCTTGCCTTTGACAAGGCCCGCCTGCGCGAGGCCGCCTATCTTTCGGACATTTCCTCCTTTGATTACCGGCGGTTCGGGCTTTCGCCCAACGATGCCAGCCTTCTTGACCCGGCCCAACGCGTGTTTCTTGAAACAGCCCTGCGTGCTCTGGACGATGCGGGCTACGGCGGCAGCTCCCTTGAAAACGCCGATGTGGGCGTTTTTGTGGGCGCAAGCCCGGTGCGCCTGTTCCAGACTGCCGTGACGCGGGTCTTTCCCGATCTGGCGGAGCAGACCTACCTGCTCAATGTGCCTTCCAACGTGCTGGCCCGTCTGAGCTACATGAAAAACTGGCACGGCCCTGCGGCCAGCGTCGATACGGCCTGTTCGTCTGTGCTGGCGGCCCTGCATCAGGCCTGCCGCAGCCTGCACGAGGGCGAGTGCGCCGTGGCCCTTGTGGGCGGCGCGCATGTTATTGATCTGCCTGTAAAGGCCGATGCGGCCTTTGCCATCGAGTCTGTCTCTGGCCGTACAAGAACCTTTGACGCCGGGGCCGAAGGCGTTGGCGCGGGCGAAGGGGCGGCGGTATTTCTGCTCAAGCCGCTGGATGCCGCACTGCGCGATCACGATGCCATACATGCAGTGATCCCCGGCAGCGCCGTCAATCAGGACGGCAAGTCCTCCAGTATGGCCGCGCCCAATCCCGAGGCGCAGGCCGAGGTCATTGACCGCGCTGCACGGAACGCGGGCGTCTCACTGGCGGACATCCAGTTTTTTGAGGCCCACGGCACGGCTACTGTTCTGGGCGACCCGGTGGAAATCGAGGGCCTGCGCAGGGCCTTTGCGCGGCAGGGCGCGCATCGGGAGCAAAAGGCGCTTATCGGTTCGGTCAAGGGCAATCTGGGGCATCTGGATGCCGCCGCTGGCGCTGCCGGCCTCGCCAAGGCCGTGCTCTGCCTTGAAAACGGCCTTGTGCCGCCGCAGCCGCATTTTGAGCGGCCCAATCCCCATATTGATTTTGAGGCCGCGCCCGTGCGCGTGGCGCAGATGCTTGAGCCGCTGCCCCCGCAGGAGCGGCCCTGGCGTTGCGGCGTCAGTTCCTTTGGCCTCAGCGGCGTAAATACCCATGTGATTGTGGCGGAGCATCAGGCGCAGCCTTTGCCGCAGGACGACGGGCACTGGCAGTGCGTTGTGTTTTCCGCCCCGGACGAAACCTCGTTGCAGGACTACGCCAGGGCGGTCGCGGCGGCTGTGGCGCGCAATGAGGGCTGGCCCCTGCATGCCCTTGCCGCCACCCTCATGACAGGGCGGGATGCCCTGCCTGTGCGCGCGGCTCTTGTGGCGCGTTCCCGGCAGGAGCTGCTTGAGCAGCTTGAGGCCGGGCTCACGGGCGTTGCCGCGGGCAATGCGGCACGCCATGACAGCCGGAGCAGTATGGAAAATCCGCTCCCCGGCGCATTCTTTGCCTCGCAGGAAGCGGCGCAGGCAGCTGCCAGCGCCTATCTTGCCGGGGCAAGGATTGCGTGGCCCGCAGAAAAGCCCGTCTACAGGGTGCATCTGCCCGCAGCCCCCCTCGCCGCCGCTACATTGTGGCCGCGTTTTGCAGCGCACTTTCTTTCCGAACCCGTCATAACGCCTGCCGGAAAGGCCTTTGCCCTTGCCGTGGACAGGCCGGATTTCTGGCCTGCGGCGGAGCACAGGCTTGAGGGCACCCCCTTGCTGGTGGGCATGAGCCTGCTGGATTGTCTTGGATGGATCGGCGGAGCCGCCCCCCTGAGCCTGCACGACCTGCGCTGGCGCAAGCCAGTAACCTGCGGCCCAGGACGCCGCGTGGTGCTGCTGGCGCAGGAGCAGGGCGATGCCCTTGCCGTGGAACTGCACCATTTTGAGCCTGCCACCCACAATGTTGGCGGGGTTTCCACTACAGGACAGACCACAGGCACGTGGAGCGTGGCCGCCAGCGGCCTTGTGCGCGGCGGGACTGCCCGCCCTGCGGCGTTGAATCTGGCTACAGCGCGCGAAAGCCTGCGCGAAATGGCGCAGCAAGATACGCCGGAAGGTTCGCCGCTCATGGTCAGCGGGCGCTGGCAGTGCCGCAAGGCGCTCTGGGTGGCGGAGGACGGCAATACCCTGCTGGCAGAGCTGTGCCTGCCCGAGGCCTATCGTGCGGATTTCAATACCTTCCGCTGGCATCCGGCCATGATGGATATTGCCGCAAGCCTTGCCCTGCGCGGCGCTTACGGTTTTGTGCCCGCTGGCTGCCGCATGGTGCGGCTCCACAGCCCCCTGACCGCGCAGGCCTTTGCGCTGGTGCGTATCACTGACCGTCAGCAGGGCATGATTGTGGCCGACTGCACGGTGACGGACGCCTCGGGCCAGATTGTTGCGGAGCTTGAAGGAATGACTTTTATGGCCCTTCGCAAGGGCCAAACCGCTGGCAAATCCGGCCCGGATACGCCGCAGATGCATCCTTTGCATGGTGATCTGCCGCAGCCGGAACTGTACGCCATTGGCTGGAAGCAGGCCGATCTGAAAGGCCGTGCTGTCGGGCCGCAAAACATCATGCTGGTTGGCGGGCAGGGTGGCATTCTGGGTGAGGCTCTGGAGCCGCTTGCTCACGCGCACCGTCCCCTGCCCTTGCAGGCGGATGAAATCCGCACTCTGGCGCGTGAAATCCTTGCTGGCCCCACAGATCATTTGCTCTGGCTGCCTGCATCACAGTCTGCTGGACAGCATGGCGGGCAAAACGACACATGGCCGCTTTGCGCCCTGCTGCAAGAGATTTGCAGCGGCGGCCTGCGCCGCCCCCTGCGCGTCACAGTTGTGGGCAGCGGGGCCTTTGTGCCGGATACTTCCGCCCATGAACCGCATCAGGCATGTTTGCCGCAGGGCGCGTTGTACATGGGGCCGCTGCTCTGCCTGCCGTGGGAAGAACCCAGGATTTCCTGCGCCTATGTGGAGCTTGAGGAGCAGAACGCAGCTTCCGTAGCGGCCTTTGTGGCCAGCCTCGGGCTGGTTGACGGGCCGTATGTGGCGGCATGCAACGGCACGGTGCGTGTGCGTGAGCTGGTCAAGCTGCCGCCTGCGCCTGCAACTGCCACGCCTGCCATCACAAAGAACGGTTGCGTCGTGATTACCGGTGGCCTCGGGGGCATGGGCCAGACGCTGGCGCGTCAGATTTATGAGCGTTATGGCGCGCACGTGGTTTTGCTGCACAGAAGCAGCCAGTTGCCGCCCCATGCGCTGGAGGGCGTGCCCTTTGCCGCCTTCCGTTGCGACGTTACGGATGCCGCGCAGGTTGAAGAGGTTTTTGCAAAAATCCGGCGCGAGGTCGGCCCTGTGCAAGGCGTCATTCATACGGCTGGCGCGGCTGGCAGGGGTTACCTGCTGACCAGCGACAGGCAGGGATACGAATCCGTGCTGGCCCCCAAGGTGGCTGGCGCCTGGAACCTGCACAAGGCAACCCTTGGTGATGATCTGGCCTTTTTTGTGCTGGCTTCATCGCGCACGGCCCTTGTGGGCGCGCCGGGGCAGAGCGATTACACCGCCGCCAATGCCTTTCTGAACGCCTTTGCCCGGTATCGCCGCAGCCTTGGGCTGCCCGGGCTTTCCATCAACTGGAACACATGGTCGGGCGTGGGCATGGCCGTTCGCGAGGGGCTTGGCAACGGGCCGGAGGCCGCAAACATGCTTGCGCCGCAGCAGGCCCTTGCCGTGCTTGAAGCCGCACTTGCCAGCGGTGAGGAACTTGTGGCTGTGGGCATGACGGGCGAAAGCGTAGAGGATTTTGCCCTTAACGGCCTGCCCGGGAGCGAGTTGCCCGGCAGCATGTTGGGCAGCGCGTCAATCAGCAGCAGTGCAGCGAAGGGCAATGCCACGCAGGCGCAACCCGGCGTTAATGCCGACAGTCTTGATGGGGCGGCCCTGCTTGAGATTATCCGCGATTGCCTTGGATATGACAGACCGCTGACCAGAGAGGACGACTTTTTTGATCTGGGTGGCGATTCCATTGCCGCAACGCGTATTGTGAACCGGCTGGACAAGGAGGCGGGGCTTGCCCTCGCTGTGGCGGATCTGCTGGAAAGCGACACCCTCGGCGATATTGTCGACTGCGCCCTTGCCTCGCGCAAGCCAGCGCAGCCGCTGCAAAAGAACGAGGAAACAACGCCAGTTCTGGATAAGTACCCCGTGGGCAACGAGCAGCTTGCCATCCTGTATGCCGACATGGTCAGCGAGGGTGATCTGGGTTTCAACCTGCCAGCATTCCTTGTGATGCCGCCTGATGCGGACGCGGCGCGGCTTGAAAAGGCCCTTGCCCAGATTGTGGAACGGCACGAGGCGTTGCGCACGAGCTTCTGCGATTTTGAGGCCGAGCGTCCGGCCATGATTATTCATCCCTTTACGGGATTTACCCTTGAAGAAAGGCGCATCCCCGATCTTGCGCACAAGGATGACATTATCCGGCCCTTTAACCTGCGCAACGAAACGGGCTTTCGCGCCTGTCTGCTTGTGACCGATGCGGGTGAAAAGGTGTTGTTCATTGATCTGCACCACGCCCTTGGGGACGGCAGAACCATGTCGCTGCTCAATGTGGAGCTGTACCGCCTGTATCACGGGCTGGAGCTTGCGCCTGTGACCGCGCAGATGAAGGATATCGCCTGGCGGCAGGTCATGCATCCCGATCCCGAAGCCGCAGCCTACTGGCAGAATATTTACAAGGGCGAATTGCCCCGGCTGGACCTGCCCGCATCGCATCCCCGCCCCCGGGTTCATACCGGCAGGGGCGGCACGTATGAATTTGATCTCGCACCGGAGCTTGTACAGGCCATCAAGAGCCTGGCCCGCAGGGAAGGGCTGACCAACTATCAGGTTTCGCTCTGCGCCTGGAGCCTGCTGGCGCAGGCCTACACCGGCTCGCAGGATATCGTGGTCGCAGTTTCAATGGACGCGCGCGGCGAACATCTCAACACTGCGGGCATGCTGGCCTCAGTGCTGCCACTGCGGTTCAGCGTAGACCCCGACCAGCCGCTTTCCGCCCTGCTGCGCGCCACACGGCAGGTCAGCAACGAGGGCATGCGCCACCGCGCCTACATTCTCAACAATCTGCTGGCTGACCTCAGGCAGACCGCATGGCCGGACAGATCGCCACTGTCGGAGATCATCCTCTCATACATGAACTTTGAATTTGCCGCCGAAGGGCAGGGCCTGTTTGAATCCCTGCGTTTCAGCAAATTCTCCAGCAAGACGGATCTTTCCATCTTTGTGAGCGATATTGGCGAGAGCATAAGCATTGCCCTTGAATACTACGCAGACCTGTTCAGCGAGGCCGATGTGCTGCGCATGGCCCGCGA
Source organism: Desulfovibrio desulfopostgatei (assembly GCF_053570645.1). Taxonomy (NCBI): domain Bacteria; kingdom Pseudomonadati; phylum Thermodesulfobacteriota; class Desulfovibrionia; order Desulfovibrionales; family Desulfovibrionaceae; genus Desulfovibrio; species Desulfovibrio desulfopostgatei. The sequence continues at coordinate 1,004,307 of NZ_JBRBQS010000002.1, forward strand.
TTATGTGCGCATTCTTGAACTCATGACCTCCGCGCCTGCGGACGCGCCGCTGCACTTTATGCCCACGGATTTGCCGTGCGCCGTTGGCGGCGTGGTGAGCCTTGAAACGTGCGAGGCCTTGGCCCCGGCAGGCGTGCGGCAGGGCATTGAGGCCGTGGCGGCGGGCAAGGGCGCATCTGCCGAGGCTCTGCTGCTGGCGGTGTTTGCCGTGCTGATGGGCCGGGTAACCCAGCAGGAACAGTTTGTGGTGGAAGTGCCGCCAGAGCGCGCCATCAGGTTCAGCATCGACGACAATATGGAGTTTGATGAACTGCTGGCCTTCACGCAAAAGAGGCTGACGGAAAAGGCTGGTATGGGGGGGGCTGACCACGGTGATTCTGGCCCTGCCGATACTGACATGCCCGCCATGCAAAGCGGCCTGCGTTTGGGCTTTGCCTTTGCAGAGGGGAGTATCTCCACACCTGCGCAGGGCAAGGGTTACGGCCTGTTCTGCTCGGTTCGGGAACAGGAGGAAGGTCTGGCCCTTTATTTTGCGTATGATCCGCAGCAGGTTGGCGCGGAAACAGCTCAGGACTGGCTGACCTATTACGGGAATTTTCTTGAAGGCATAATTGAAGGGGCGGCATGATGAAGCTATCGGATTTTTCCTTTGCCGCTCCAGAAAAAAAATCTGCAAGGCCTGAATCTGCCGGTATTTCAGGTTCTGGCCCGCAGACAGCGGGCACCACGCAGGCAGAGCAGGATTTTGTCAGCCTTGAGCACCTGTTCCGCAGCATTGCCGACGCAAGGCCAGAGGCCCAAGCCCTGACCGGGGGCGGCCTGGGGCTGACCTTCAGGGAACTGGACGTTCTTTCGGAACGTATTGCCCGTTTCATCCTTGCGCAGGGGTATGGGCACGAGGCTGTGGTGGGCGTGCTGTGCGCGCGCGGCGCGGTGTATCTGGCTGCGGCCCTTGGCGTCATGCGGGCCGGGGCGGTGTATCTGCCCGTGGAGCGCGAGCAGCCGCAAAGCCGCAAAGAGGCCATGCTGCGGCCCGCAAGCCTGATTATTGCCGACAGCGCCTGCCTGCGCGAGGCCGAGTATTTTCATTACAGGAATCCCGGCATCCGGCACGTACTCTGCCTTGATGCGCAAGACTATGACGATGCCGCCGAAAAAGGCTCAGGCCTTGTAAGCACCGAGTACTGGGAGCAGGTGGCTCAGGCGGGCAGCGACATGGGCTGGAAGAGCGATTTTGACGCCGCCCTCTGCCCGCAAAGCGAACTCGCGGCCATGGCTGCTGCCGTGCTTGAAAAATGCGGGCTGGCTCGCAATGCAGAGGCTCCCAGCACGGAGGAGCCCCGCGCAGGCCGCAAGGTGCTGGATGTGGGCAGCGGGTCTGGCTGCGTGGCGCAGGCGCTTGCCGGGGCCGCGCAGGAATATGCGGCCGTGGATCTGGCCCGTAATGAACTCAGCCGCCTTGCCGGTTTTGACGTTCCCGCCAGAGTGACGCCGTATCGTATGGAGGCTGCGGACATACATTTTCTTGAAGGCCAGACCTTTGACGTGGTGGTCATGAACGGCGTGGTGGAAAATTTCCCCGGCTACAATTATCTGCGCAGGGTGCTGAATCACGCCGTACAGATGCTCACGCAAGAAGGTCTGGTTTTTGTGGGTGCTGTGCGCGATCTGGATTGCCGCAATGATCTGCGGGCAGCCTTGCAGGCCCATGCCCTTGCCACCGGCGATCAAACCGGCCTGCTGCGGCTTGATGCCTCTGCCGAGCTGTTTGTTCCCCGGCAGTTTTTTATGGAGTGGGCGGCGCGCTGCCCTGTGCCGGTGGAAGTGACGTTCTCCCCCTGCGGTCTGGGGCAAAACTCTGGCCAGAGCGCGGGGCAGACCTGCCCGGAGAGCGAAAGCCAGCATGGAGTGCAGGCCTTCCGCTATGATGTGGTCATCCGCCCCGGCGGCAGCCGTCCTCAGGTTCCGGTTTCGCTTTCGCGTTTTGGCGCGCAGTATCTGCCGCCTGCGGGCGGGCAAGCCCTGCCCCCATGCGATCCCGCTCAGGCTGCCTATATCGTCTTTACCAGCGGTTCAGCGGGCACTCCCAAGGGGGTGGTGGTAGAGCACCGCAACCTCATGCACATTTTGCGCGCCCTGCGGCCCTATGCGGCGGGCTGCGAGAGGGTGGGGCTGGTTGCGCCCCTGTCGTTTGACGCTTCTGTGCAACAGTTGGCCGTGTCTGTCTTCAGCGGCAAGAGCCTGCATGTGCTGTCGGACGAAGAACGCAAGAACCCCTCGCTTTTTTGCGCCTGCGCGCATGAGCGCGGGCTTGACTTGTGCGACATGACACCCGCGTTTTTCAATGTGCTCACAGACTGGCTTGCCGGGCAGCGCCAGCCGTTGCCGCTCAAGGCGTTGCTGCTGGCGGGCGAGGTGCTGCGGCCCGATGTGATCCGCAAATTTTACGCCATCCCCGGCAACGAGGGCGTGGTGCTGTTCAATGTGTACGGCCCCACGGAATGCACGGTGGACAGCAGCGCCTTTCGCATAGATGTGGGCAACCATCAGGATTTTACCGCCTATCCCATTGGCAGGCCTCTTGAAGGCGTGCGCATCTGCGCGATGGACAAAAATTGTCAGGAGTTGCCCGATTCAGTCACTGGCGAACTGTGGATTTTTGGCGATGGCGTGTCGCGCGGCTACCTGAACAACGCCAGCCCCGGTGCGTTTGTGGAAAAAGACGGCCAGCCCTGCTATCGCACGGGTGATAACGGTTATGTGCAAAATGGCCTTGTTTTTTACCGTGGGCGTGAAGACCAGCAGGTGAAGATACGCGGCAACCGGGTGGAGCTTGGCGAGGTGGAAAAAGCCGTTGCGGGTTTTCCCGGCGTGCGTCAGGTGGCGGTGGTGGCGGATACCTTTCGCGCCGGGGAGGAAAAGACCCTTGCGGCCTATGTGGTGGGCACTATCGATATGGCCGTGCTGCGCGGGTATCTTGAGCAACACCTGCCGCCGTACTGCGTGCCCGCCTATTTTGTCCCCATGATGGAACTGCCGTTTTCGCTCAACCGCAAGATAGACAAAAAGGCTCTGCCGTCACCCCTGGGCGGGGTGGAAATTCAGCGTGGGCGCATGCCTGCCGGGCCTGTGGAAGAAAAACTGGCCGAGATATGGAAGCGTCTGCTGGGCGTTGATATTACCGATGCCGATGCTGGCTTTTTCAGTCTGGGAGGTCACAGCATTCTTTCCATCAGGCTTATTGCCATGATCGAAAAGGAAATGGGCGTGCATGTGGCTGTGAACGAGCTGGTCACGCATTCAAGCATCGCGCAGCTTGCGGCCCTGCTGGCCGGAAAGACCGAAAAGCGCGAAAGCCCTGTTATCCAACTGCAACACTGCGAGGGCGGCAAGAACCTTGTGCTGTTTCACCCTGTTGGCGGCAGCGTGTTCTGCTACAGCGACCTCGCGCGCCTGCTTGGCGGCAAATATACGGTCTACGCTGTTGAGGCGGCGGGATTCAGTCAGCGCCGCACATCGCTTACCACAGAGCTGCACACGGTTGAAAGTCTGTCGGAGTATTATCTGGACGAAATGCTCAAGGTCGAGAGCCGGGATATCATCTGGGGCGGCTGGAGTTTCGGCGGCCTGCTGGCCTATGAATGCTCCCGGCGGTATGCGGCGCTGGGCAACCGCAGCGAGCCTGTCATCATTCTCGATACCGTGGCCGACAATACCCGCGCAAAACAGATGGCGGCCAAGGATGACATCGAACTCTTGCAGCTCATTTTGCAGCAAGGTATGGCCTTTGACCCCGTAAAGCTGCGCGCCATGCCGCGTGAGCAGCAACTGGGCTATCTTGTGGAGTGCGGGGAGAAAAGCGGATTGTTACCTGCCGGGTTCAGCGCCGTGCAGATGGACAACCTGCTGCTGACCTATCGCGGCAATACCCTGGCGGCTGCACGCTATGAGCGGCCAAGCCCTTCCGATTGCAAGCTGTTGCTGGTGCGCGCGCTGGATTTTGCAAGCAACCCGCAGATAATAATGAATGACGACTATCAGGGTTGGGGCCGCTTTTTGAAAAAGGAAAATATCTCGCTGCGCTGGACGCAAGGCACCCATGAAACCATGCTTTCTGCTGGCCTTGCCGCAAATGTGGCCCAGCTCATACTGGAATATCTTGAATGTGAAAAATAGTCTGAAATATTTTCTATAAAAAGTCTAGATATCGTCCTGGAGAATTTCTTAACAATGTTGTAAAACTGTTGTCGGTTAAAAATGAGAGTTGTTTTTATTTAGAGCAAGTGTGACGCCCGTTTTACAAAGTGCTTTTGCACGTCATTTGTGCCAAGAAATGCTTTTTCTGATTCAGCGAAAGTTTTTTTTCATTTTCCCCTAAAGTTTTTGCTTGAATTTTATGTTCCGGAATGAAACAGTCGTCCTTACGCTTGCAAGGCTGTTTTTTTCCGGTATTTTTTTTATTTTGTCGCCCTCTTGGTATGGATGGCGTGCGGCCATGCGCAGAAGTTGCCCCTTGAACTCAAAATGTCTGTTAAGGCAACAGCCTGTCAGGCAAGCAGAATTGTGCTGATGTGTTTTTTCGCCCCCCCTTTTGCTAAGTGCGCATTGGGGACTTGCTTTGCTGGTACATGTGCAGCGTTGAAGTTGTGCTTGTATATATTGGTGCGTAATTGTAATTGTTTATTCTTGCACAACAGTATTCATATAATCGTTTTATGTGTGTTGTGGGGTTTGCCTTTTATTTTGCATCAAGGCTCTTATTTTTATTCAGTTCTTTTGTCTGATTATTGCAGGATATGGCATTAAGGAGTGTGGTCTCGTATTGATACCTTCTTGTTGCCAATAAATAAATATCTACTTTTATATTAAGCTGCGCCGATTTTAAGGTTCATTTGGTATTAGTTATTAAAGATTACAGGCTATTGTCTTTGTTCCGGGTTTTCGTATATGAGAGGCTTTGAGTTCAGGCATCTGCCTGGGCAAGTTGTGTTACCGTGCGCAGGGGCAGTGCAAACCCTAGCTCAGGATTTTGCCATGCAATCTCAAAAAGAGTCCAGGCTGTTTTTGCAAAAGCTTTTGCAAAATCCGCCGACGCTTCCGTTTGAACCCAAGCTGCTTCCCCTGCTGTTTGCGGTTACCCAGGAAGGCTCCAATGCCTCGGTGCGCTCGGTCGTTGCACTGATTGAAAAAAGCCCACGGCTCGCAACACGTGTGCTCACAGTGGCCAATTCGGCTGCATATGGGCTTGAATTCAAGGTTTCTACCCTGCAAAGAGCCATCAGCATCATGGGCCTGCGCGAAGTGCGCCTGCTTGTGCTCATGGTGGGCATGTCGTCGTTTATACGCGAGGCCCAGCTTCCCAAGAGTTTTGATACTGCTGCATTCTGGAAACACCTGCTTTTTGTGGCAACCATTGCCCGAACCCTGGCGGATGTGCTTGGCGGAGATAACGGCGTATGCGGAGCCTCTGCCTGCGCTGGCGAGCGCCTGGTTATGGTGCCGGACGAGGCATATATAGCTGGCTTGCTGCACGATGTGGGCAAGATTTTTTTTGCTGCCGCACGCCCAGACCTCTGGGAAAAGACGGCAGAAATGGAACAGGCCGAAAATTGCGGCAGTTCCGAGGCTGAAACCGCGCAGCTTGGCATGGACCACGGGCTTATTGGGGCGGCAGTGATGCACCAGTGGAAGCTGCCTCTGGTGCTTACCGAACCCATAAACCTGCACCACTCGCCCGAGCTTGCCACAACGTACAAAATGGAGGCGCGCCTGCTTGCTGCGGCCAACGCCCTGGCGCATTGCAGCCACGATGCGCTCATACTGAGGAGCAAGGCGGGCGAACACCTGCCCGAGGGGTGTGATCTTGATGCCGTGAGCGCGGCTGTGCTTGAAAGTATGGTCAGAATACAGGAAACCGGTTTTGCTGAGCTTGATGCATAGCCCGTGCGTGGGCCTGATGCCGCATCTGTTTTTTTCAACTTTTCTTGAGGCTCACACTTGAGGCGCGCACATGGATATTGAAACCGGCCTTGATAATTTGCTGCGCGGGCAATTCGACGCTGCGCTGGCTGAATTTGAAGGCTGCGGGCAGCAGCCCACAGCAGAGAAACTGTGCGAGCTCACGCGGGCCTGCGCTGATCTTTCTGCCTACGCAGCAGCACTGGCAGAGGGGGATCTGTCTGTCCGCCCGCCCAAATCCTGCCGTCACTTTTCCACGCACCTTGAAAGCCTGCACGCCAAGCTCAAGCGTCTGGCGCGGCAACTGCTCATATTCAGCGCGGGGTACCCCATGCCTGCGGTTGACGATATGGGTGACCTCTCTGACGGACTGACCTTTCTTATCAATCAGGCGCAGACCTGCAAAAAGCAGGTCGAGCACGACCAGAATCACGATGTGGAAACCGGCCTCATGAACCGCCGGGCCTTTGTTCGCGGCGTGCGCGAAGCCTTGCAGATGCAGCCCGGCAAATTTGGCGTGCTGCTTTCGTGCGGTCTGGATAATCTCAAGTACGTAAATGAGTCGCATGGATACGATGGGGGCGATCTGTACATAAGCAAGGTGGTCGAAGCCTTGCAGATGTGCGAAAATGACGCAGTGTTGCTGGTTCGCACGGCAGGCAGCGAATTTGCAGTGTTTGCCCACGGTTTTGATAATGAAGAAAGCGCCTTGCGCTTTGCGCAGGATAACCGCAAGACCCTGCTGAACACCACCATTGAACTGCCCAACGAGATAGTGCGTATACGCGCCTCGCTCGGGGTGGCCGTGTATCCCAGCGATGCCATGACCGGCGATGTGCTCATGAATTACGCCAGCCACGCCATGTTTGAAGTGCAGAACTTCAATCGCGGCACGCTCATGCGGTTCAATCCTGAAGTTTACCGGGCCAAGGCCAATATCCTGAGTCGGCAGGAACGCCTGGACGAATTGCTTGAAGGCCAGTTGATCCGCTTTGCCTTTCAGCCCATCGTGAGCCTGAAAGATGGCGCCATTTACGGCTATGAGGCGCTCATGCGCTCCACAACGCCGCATTTTGCCTCGCCGCTTGATGTGCTGCAACTGGCAGAGGCGCAGTCAAAACTGCCCCAGCTGGAGTATCTGACGTTCAGGATGATTTTTGACTGGATGGGCAAAAACTTCCCTTCGCTCGGCGCCAGAAAGATATTTTTCAACGCCATTTCCGCCCAGTATCTGGATGCTCGGGAGCTGCGCACCATGCACCCGCGCTACGAAGACATATGCCGCAACATGGTGTTTGAAATCATAGAAACCGCCAGCAGCGAGGAGGGCCTTGCCCAAAAGGTGCGCGAGCTGCGCACGGAGCTGGCGGCCTTTATCGCCATTGACGATTTTGGCTGCGCCCATTCAAATGCGCTGCGGCTTTTGAATATTTCGCCCGAAATTCTCAAAATCGACAGTTTTTTTATCCGCGCCATCCACAAGGCCCCCGCATCCAAGAGGGAATTTCTTTCAAATATTCTTGTATATTGCCGTTCAAAGGGCATTCTCACCGTGGCGGAGGGAGTGGAAACCCGCGAGGAACTTGCCAGCGTGGTTGCTCTGGGTTTTGATCTTGCGCAGGGCTTTTATCTGGCAAGGCCGGAATTTGCCCTGCAAGAGCTTGCACCAAGCCAGATTGAAGAAATCACCGCGCTCAAGCGCACAGTTTGATTCTGTTCTTTTCTTTCTCCGCCTCCTTCTTCTCCCCATTCTTCTTTTTCCCCATTTCCTGCCTGCTCAGCCTGCAAGCTGGCTGCTTCCGTCCGCTCTCATTCCGCTCACTCCGTTATGCCCAAAAGGCGTGGAATATCCCAGTCTTCCGTCTCATTGAATGAAAGCGCGCGGCTCACGCAAATCTTGCTTTCCGCCGACAGGTCAAGCCTGTCTTCCATATAGGCTACCCCTCTGGATTTTCTGACAATGATCACCGTTGGCCGGGTTGGAAAATCGGGATCGCAGCTACTTATGAGGCCCATGCGCCCGTCTGAAAGCTTAACCGCCGTTCCTAGCGGGAAGACCCCCACCATTCTTATGAAAGAATCCGCAAAACCGAGCGGCCATGCCGTTCCGTTCATTTTGTACATGATTGCCAGCGCATGGCTGGGGCAAAGGGCCTCTTTATATACGCGCCTGGATGAAAGCGCGTCATACACATCGCAGATAGAGATGATACGCCCAAAAAGGCCGATGGCTGAGCCTTTGAGGCCGTAAGGATACCCCAGGCCATCGTGCATTTCGTGATGCTGGGCTGTGCCCTCCAGAATTTCTGGTGCGATATTGGGTATCTTGCGCAAGGCGTCATAGCCGAGCAGCACGTGCGACCGCATGACGGCAAATTCAGGAGGGGAAAGTGTGCGCGGCGCGTTGAGGATTTCTCTCGGCACCAGAGCCTTGCCGTAATCATGAAACAGCCCGGCCATACCGGCTAGTTGCTGCTGCTGATCCGTGAGGCCCAGATGCCGGGCAAAGGCTACGGCGAAAATGGCCACGTTGACGCTGTGCCTGTATGTGTATTCGTCACGTCCTTTCAGGTTGGCAAGGGTCAGCATGGCGTTGGCATTACGCTTGAGGGCAAGGATGATGGACTTAACGCAGGGTTCCGCCCCTGCAATGTCGGCGCTGTCGCACACGCCGGAAGTCATGGCGGCTTTTACATGGGCGTAGGCGGCAGCGTGCGCTCTTTGCGCCTGGGCAATGTGGCGTGAAAACACGCGCCGCAGCGCGCCGCCCGGTTCATACGTGGGAACGGCGCGCTCCGGATCGTGAATTACTTCGGTAAAGCCCTGCTGGATGATCCCGTCAATTTCTGCCTGATCGGCCACAAGACCCTCGCGCATGTAAAGCAGCGGGGCATTGATCCAGGAAATGCCCGGATTGAGCACATACATTCCCGGCTTCAGGTTTGCTATAGGTATCCGTTCCGCAGGCATGCTGGTGGATCCTTTGGCAGGCATTTGCGTTGATTTTCACTACAATAATATAACACTTCAAAATTTTAGGAGTAAAGGGATAAAACGCGCCGTTTTTGCAACTAACTGATTGGATTGTTCAAAATTTCTTTTTGCGTCAGTTCTCAATTTGATTGGTAGCTCTGCATTAATGTGAAATTAATATCTTATCACTCTCGTATAAAAAATGTGATTTCCAATATACTGAAATTATAAATAAAAAAAATTGAGTATGCACTCAAGTTATAAAAACTACAATTAAATTAGGGTTTAAAGAAAGTGTGTGAAAACAGGAACCTGGCTGGAAATTAAAAAAAAACTATGCTAGCGACAATGCTTCCTAATTAAATTACCAGACAAGATTGGTACAGTTACGGTGGCTTGGAAACGTTTGCAGCGGCACATCTGAAGAGCCTTTTTTTCACTCCAGGCTGATTTTGGGGTTGGCCCGACGTGACACGGCAGATGACAATATCACTTACTCGCACGAGAGAAGCACTATGGGCAGTATGCAGTTGGTTCAGAGTGTATGCGGAATGTGCACCGCAAGGTGTCCAATTTCTGTAGAAGTAAAAGATGGTTCCGTGGGTATGATTTACGGCAACCCGCACAGTCCCCTCAAGGGTGCCTTGTGCGCGCGCGGCGTGGCTGGCAAAGCCCTTGAGCGCGAGTCGGAGTGCCCGCAGAGCCCGCTTATTCGTGTGGGCGAGCGGGGCGAGGGCAAGTGGAAAAAGGTTTCGTGGGAAGAAGCCTTTGACTATGTTGCGCAAAAAATCGCCGCAGTCCAGCAGCAACACGGCAAGGAAGCAGTGCTGTGGTCTGACCGCGATGGCCCCTTTACCGACCTGTACCGCGCCTTTATGCGCGGCATCGGTTCGCCCAACGTCTGTACGCACAGCACCTCGTGCGACCTCAACACCCACCACGCCAGCAAGGCTGTCATGGGCCTCGGCCGCGGCATGGCCGTGAACGACTTTGCCAACTGCAAGCACATTGTACTGCAAACGCGCAACATTTTTGAAGCCATCAACCTTGGCGAGGCCCGAACCGTCATGCAGGCCTTGCGCAAAGGCTGCAAGCTCACGGTCATTGATATCCGCCACAATGTTTCGGCCTCCAAGGCCAATGATTTTCTGCTTGTCCGCCCCGGTACGGACTATGCCTTTAATCTGGGCATCATCAACACGCTTATTACCCGCAAGCTCTACAACAAGGATTATGTGGACGCTCACACCACGGGTTTTGCCGAACTGGCCGAATTTGTTGCCCCCTACACGGCGGAATGGGCGGCTGAGCAGTGTCAGGTCGATGCGCAGGCCATTGTGCGCCTTGCGCAATCGCTTGCCGCTGCGGCCCCTCATGTGATCTGGCATCCCGGCTGGATGACCTCGCGTTATGGGGATTCTTTTCAGGTTGCGCGCACGGCTCTGGTCATTACGGCCCTGCTGGGCGGCGTGGGCGTCAAGGGCGGCATAGTGCCGGGACGCACCCCCAAGGAATGCGGCAAGGCCGGACTCAAGAAGTTTACGGATATCTTCCCCGCGCCCAAGGGGTTGCGCGCCGATGGCCTTGGCGTTGACAACAAGGCTTTCGACCCAGGCAAGGGCCTGCTGCACAAGGCTTTTGAAGCCATCAGCAATCCTCCGCAGGGGGCCGCTCCGGTCAAGGCTTATATGTGCTGGCGGCACGATCCGTTGCAGGGCTATCCCGATCCCGATGCGCTGCGCAAACGCTTTGACGGCCTTGACCTGCTTGTGAGCGTCACGTTCTCCTGGTCAGACACTGCATGGTATTCAGACGTGGTGCTGCCGCTTTCCACCTACCTTTCACGCGAGAGCATCATTGCCACAAAGAACGGCCTCAAACCGCAGTTCTTTGTGCGCAACCGCGTCATCCCGCCGCGCTACGACACCAAGGCCGACTGGGAAATCATCAGCGGTCTGGCAAAGCGTCTCGGGCTTGATCCGCTGGTTTTTGAAAGCGCGAAGGATGTATGGCGTTTTCAGCTTGAAGGAACAGGCCTCACCAGCGCGGACTTTACCGAAAAAGGCTTTGTCTCGCTCACCAGCGATCCCCTGTACGTGGATCTGGCAGATTATTCCTTCCCCACTGCCTCGGGCAAGGTGGAACTGACCAGCGAGGGTTACGGCAAGGGCTGCGGCCAAAACATGCTGCCCCCCTACACGCCGCCCGTTGCGCCGCCGGAGGGGGCCTACCGCATTACCTTTGGACGGGTGGCCGTGCACACCCAGGGCCATACCATCAATAATCCGCTGCTGCTTGAGCAGGTTCCTGAGAATACCGTGTGGATCAACAGCAAGAAGGCCAATGCTGCGGGCATCAACCCCGGCGACCGGGTGCGCGTGCGGGATGCCGCAGGCAAATCCATGGGCGAGGCCGGGGTCAAGATCACCTCTGCCATCCATCCTGAGGCCATCTTTGTGGTGCATGGCTTCGGTCACGACCTGCCTTGCGAAAGCCGGGCCTTCCACAAGGGCATTTCTGACAGCAAGTGCCTGCGCGGCGGCCTGGATTTGCAGGATATGGGCGGCGGCGGTCTGTCCATGCAGGAGCATTTTGTCACGCTGGAGAAGGTGGCCGGTTCCGGCGCTGCCTAGGCGGACTCTGCCTCGGATATTGTCAAAGGCATGGCCTGATACTGCAAGGAAATTTACGGGAACAACCCACCGAGCCGCGTGGGAGGATGGTTATGAGCAAATATATTGTCATGCACAATTCGGCGGATTGCATAGGCTGCAAGGCCTGCGAGGTTCAGTGCCGCAGCCTGCACAACGGCGGGCCGGGGGCTTTTTTCTGCCGCGTTCTTTCCGTGGAGCAGACCGAACCCAAGCCCGCCCTGGGTTTTGTGTACACCTCGTGCTTTCACTGTGAAAATCCCTGGTGCGTCAAGGCCTGCCCTACAGGGGCCATGCGCCGCAGGGACGATGGCATTGTCTATGTGGAAACCTCGGCCTGCGTGGGCTGCAAGGCCTGCATCACCGCCTGCCCCTGGGCCGCGCCCCAGTGGAACGCCCAGACCGGCAAGGTGGATAAGTGCGACCTGTGCCGCGACCGCATTGATCAGGGCCTCAAGCCTGCCTGTGTAACCACCTGCGCCATGAGCTGCCTGCAATTCTCCACGCCGGATGCGGCCAGTCAGGAAAAGCGGCAGGAATTTGCCGAGCAGATGCAGCGCAACAGGCCTGTTGTCCGCTAGAACGTGTTTTGTTCTCTGCGGTGCCTTACAGGGCCTGCGGCAGAATGTTCAGGTTGATTGGCGGCGGCTCTGGCAGGAGACGCCGACGGCGGGGCAGGGCCGCGCGATTGTTCGGCCCTGCCTGCCCGGAATATGACGAAGACATTCAACAAGGTGGCTTTTTATGGTGCCTACGGTTGCCGGAGAAGAGTATCTTGCCATACTGCTGCTGCTCATTATTGCGCTGCTTTTTGGCGTTCTTACGTTGTTTTTCGGGCGGTTTTTCCGCATGCGTCGGCCCTACCGTGAAAAGCTCATGCCCTATGAATCCGGCAACGAGCCAACCGCCGAGCCGCGCACGCGTTTTTCCATCAAATTTTATTACGTTGCCATTCTTTTTGTCATCATCGATGTGGAAGCCATCTTCCTCTACACCTGGGCAGTGGAGTTTGTGCGTCTGGGCAGCCTTGGGCTGGCGGAAATGCTGACCTTCATGACCCTGCTGGTGCTGGCCTACGCCTATGCCTGGAAAAAGGGGGCCTTTGAATGGGTGAAGTAGAAACTCATACCGTTGCGCGCGATGGCCAGCCTCTTGTGGTGCACAAGGACGGCCTGCGGTTTTTCCCCGGCGCCAACGCCGTGCTCGGGCCGCTCAACGCTCTGGTCAACTGGGGCCGTTGCGGCTCCATCTGGCCGGTGACCTTTGGCCTTGCCTGCTGCGCCATTGAAATGATGGCCACAGGCGCGTCAACGCACGATCTTGACCGCTTTGGCATCATCTTTCGCGCCAGCCCCCGGCAGGCAGACTGCATGGTGGTGGCCGGAACCCTGAGCAAAAAAATGGCCCCGGTGTTGCGCAGGGTTTATGACCAGATGCCCGAGCCGCGCTACGTGCTCGCCATGGGCAGTTGCGCTTGCAGCGGCGGGCTTTTTCAGTCGTATGCCGTAGCGCAGGGCGTGGATCAGATTATCCCGGTAGACGTCTATGTGCCGGGTTGCCCTCCCAGGCCGGAAGCGCTTTTTGACGGCTTTATCAAGTTGCAGGAGAAAATTAACAAGGAGCAATTTCGATGGAGTCCCTGGAGATAGCGCGTCTGCTGCGTGAGGCTTTTCCGCAGGAAGTGCTCGACATACAGGAGTTTCGCGGGCAGGCGGCAGTGCTGCTGCGTCACGGTCGCATCCTTGATGTGCTGGTCTACGCCAGGGAGCATTTTGACATGATGCACCTGCGCTCGCTCTGCGGGGTGGACAACAGCCGCCGCAAGCAGGAGGGCCTTGGCGCGTTTGAGGTCGTCTACAACCTGTATTCCGTGAATCAGCGCATTGCCCTGCGTCTGCGCGTCCAACTGGACGATCCCGATGCGGGCATTGATTCCGCAGTGCCCTTGTGGCCTGTGGCCAACTGGCTTGAGCGCGAAGTCTTTGACCTCATGGGCATACACTTCAAGGGGCACCCTGACCTGCGCCGCATTCTGCTGCCGGATGACTGGCAGGGGCACCCCCTGCGCAAGGCCTATCCTGTGCGCATCCCCTCGCGTGGCGTGCCTGAGTGGTCTGGTCTGACCGAACTGCGCGAACACGCCAGGGCGGCGGACGCCCTGAGCTGGCAGGGGGGAGAAAAGCATGAGTGAAATCCGCAAGCAGAGCATTGAATGCCCTGTGCGTCACGGTCAGCCTGTGGGGCGTCAGAACATGCAGGAACTGCTGGGCAGGGAACTGCCAGAAGACGCTGACGACTTTGACTGCTTTGACGAAAGCGACGAGGATCGCACCAGCCTGCGCCTCGGGCCGCAGCATCCCGCCACGCACGGCGTGTTGCGCCTCGACCTTGAGCTTGAGGGTGAAACCATTTTGAGCTGCGACCCGCAGGTGGGGTATCTGCACCGCGGCTTTGAAAAAATGGCCGAAACCTTCACCTACGCGCAGGCCCTCACCCTCACCGACCGGCTGGACTACATCGCCGCCATGTCCAACAACACTGGTTACTGCCTTGCGGTGGAAAAGCTGCTGGGCGTGCAGGTTCCGCTGCGGGCGCGTTACATCCGCACCATCGCCTGCGAGATGTCGCGCCTGTGTTCGCATCTGCTCTGGCTTGCCACCCACGCGCTGGATATCGGGGCCATGACCGTCTTTCTGTACTGCTTCCGCGAGCGCGAAATGCTGCTGGATCTTTTTGAAGACCTCTGCGGCGCGCGCCTCACCCTGACGTATCCGCGCATTGGCGGTGTGCGGCAGGACGTGACAGGGCGCTTCATGGACGGCTTGCAGGATTTTCTCAATATCTTCCCCAAGCGCATACTTGAGTACGAAACCCTGCTTGATACCAACCGTATCTGGTTGCAGCGCACGGTGGGCGTTGGCGTGCTGAACGGCAAGGAAGCCCTGGCCCTGGGCCTCACCGGGGCCTGCCTGCGCGGCTCGGGCGTGGATTACGATGTGCGCAAGCACGAACCCTACGATGCCTATGACCTGGTGGATTTTGAAGTGCCGCTGGGCAGCGATGGCGATATTTACGCCCGCTACCGCTGCCGCATGGAAGAAATGCGCCAGTCTGTGCGCATTCTGCAACAGTGCGTGGATCAGCTCCCCCCCGGCGCGACCCTCGCGGCAGACGCCCCCGACCTGCTCATGCCCTACAGGGCGTGGCGTAGCGAGGCTGAAACAGCGCTTTTTGGCGGCAGCCTGCGGCAGGTCATGCACGACAACAATATCTACATGCCCGGCGATGTGTACGTAGCCACGGAGGCTCCCAAGGGCGAGCTTGGCTTCTACTTTGTGAGCGACGGCAGCAGCAGGCCTTACCGCATGCATGTGCGCGGCCCGTCGTTTATCCATATCGGCGCGCTGGCAAGCATTGCCCCGGGCGGGCTTATTGCCGACCTTATCGCCAATATCGGCAGCATGGACGTGGTGCTGGGAGAATCTGACCGGTAAACCTGGGAGCAGACTGCAAGGCCTGTAGGCTGCGCAGGGCAAACCGGGTTTACGGCTACAACCAATCTGGCAGGGAAACCATGAATGTTCTGGTAATTGTGCTGCAACTTGTTGTGCTTCTGGTGGTCGTGCTGCTGCATGTGGCCTATGCCACATACTTTGAGCGCAAGGTCATCGGCCATATGCAGATGCGCATGGGCCCCACCCGCGTGGGCTGGCTCGGCCTGCTGCAACCCATCGCGGACGGCATCAAGAGCTTTTTCAAGGAAGACATCATCCCATCCGCGGCAGACAAGCCCATCTTCATGCTTGCTCCCATCATCTGTCTGGTGCCCGCCTTTGCCTCGCTGGCAATACTGCCGTGGGCCGAGGGCTGGGCCTTGTCCAACATCAATATCGGCCTGCTTTTTGTGTTCGCCATGAGCTCCCTTGGCGGCTACGGGGTCGTGCTGGCGGGCTGGGCCTCAAACTCCAAGTTCAGCTTTCTTGGCGGGCTGCGGGCCTCGGCACAGGTGATCAGTTATGAAATCGCCATGGGCCTCAGCCTTGTGGGCGTGATGCTGCTCTCCGGTTCGCTCAATCTGGGCGACATCGTGGCCGCGCAGGGTGATTCGTTTTTTGGCATGTTCGCCTTCCGCCAGTGCATTGGCTTTTTTATCTTTTGCGTTGCCATGCTGGCGGAAACCAACCGCGTGCCCTTTGATCTGCCCGAGGCGGAAAGCGAGCTTGTTTCTGGATACTGCACGGAATACAGCGGCATGCGTTACGCCCTGTTTTTCATGGCCGAATACACATCCATGTTTGTGATGGCCACGGTGGGCGTGGTCTGCTTTCTGGGCGGCTGGCGCGGCCCGGTTGAGGTGGGCTTTTTCCCGCCGTTCTGGCTGGTGCTCAAGGTGTATGGCGTCATGTTTTTCTTTTTCTGGGTGCGGGCCACGCTGCCGCGTTACCGCTACGACCAGCTCATGGCCCTTGGCTGGAAGGTGCTTATCCCCCTGGCGCTCTTCAATATTGTGATTACCGCCCTGGGCAAGGCCCTAGCCTCTTGATGAGGAGAGCAGACATGCAGATTCAGTACAAAGCGCCCCGCAACTGGCTGCAAACCCTGTTGCAGACAGAAATAGCCCAGGGCATGGCCCTGACCTTGCGGCGCATGTTCAACCGCCCCATAACGCGGCAGTATCCGGAAGAAAAACCAGTGGTCGCCGCGGGTTTTCGCGGGCGGCACGCTCTGGTGCGCGATGCCGCAACTGGCGAGAGCCGCTGCGTTGCCTGTATGCGCTGCGCGCGGGTATGCCCCTCGCACTGCATACGCATCCGCTGGAGCCGCGCCGCAGATAACAGCCGCGTGGTGGATGCCTACAACATCGACGCCCTGCGCTGCATTTTTTGCGGCTACTGCGCAGAGGTCTGCCCGGTGAACGCCATAGTGCTGACAGAAGTCTATGCCTACGCGGCCAACGGGCGTTCGGCCTTCAAGTTTGACAAGCAGGCACTGCTGGACAACTGGGACGACTTTGCAGCGCAGAAGGGCGATATGCAAGGCTATGTGAACCCCCTGTGCCGCCCACGCAACATGCCCGAAGGTGCGCTGGCGCATGCCAAGCGGGTTGCGGTGGATGCGGAATGGAGCGGAGCGGAGCAGTGGGTGGGCAAGAATCACCTTGCTGCGCAGGTTCGCACGCAATGTGCGGAGCCGACCCCAAGCGCGCCCGGCCACGGTCAGACGAATCAGGACGGTGCTGCGCAATGACCGGCCAGAAATCTGTGTTGAGCTGCGGCAATGCCCGTGCGTTGCAGGCCTCCCTGCCCGTAGCGGAAAAGGCATGCACGGCAGAACTGGCGGAGAACGTGGATGACAGGCCTCCTTGCCGAGGCATCCCGGAACAGAGCGCAAGTCCACTGCGGAGGTGGAACGGTGTTTGGTGAAATATTCTTTCTATACTGCGCCTTTGTCATAACCGTGTGCGGCGTGCTGGCTATCAGCCTGCGCAATCCCATTCATTGCGTGCTGCTGGTGCTGCTGCTGTTCTTCCACATGGCGGCGGTCTACCTGACCTTGCAGGCCGAATTTCTGGCAGCCATACAGATCATCGTCTATGCCGGGGCCATTTTGGTCATGTACCTTTTTGTGCTCTTTCTGGTGAATCTGCAACGCGAGTTGCGGCTGCCGGCCCTGACCCCAAAACCCATTGTGGGTTACGCGCTGGCCGCTGCCCTGTGCGGCGGCATGCTCTGGGGCGTGGCTGGCTTTGTGCCGGGCGGCAAGGGCCAATGGCCCCTTGAAGCCCTGCGCGAGGTCACGCACACCAAGGCCTTGAGCCGCGAGCTGTTCACCAACCATTTTCTTTCGCTGGAAATTGCGGGCGTGTTGCTGCTGGTGGCTCTGGTAGCTGCCCTGACCCTTGCGCGCAGGCAGCCCATGTGCACACCCGCCACTGCGCAGGCCGAAAACAAGGCCCGCCCCTGCGCGAGCGGCAACAAAGACCAAGGAGGCGCGGCGTGATTCCCCTTTCCTGGTATATGGCGCTGGCAGCGGTGCTTTTTTGCATAGGCGTGGCCGGGTTTCTGACGCGCCGCAACATCATTGTGATGCTGCTCTCGCTTGAACTGATGCTCAACGGCGTCAACCTCAATCTGGTGGCCATGAGCTATTTCATGGACGCGCTGCGCGGGCAGGCTTTTACCATCTTTATCATCACCGTTGCCGCCTGCGAGGCCGCAGTGGGGCTTGGCATTGTCATCTGTCTGTTCCGTAGCCACAAAAGCGTGCGCAACGAAGACATAACAACGATGCGGGGGTAAACATGCCAATATATTTGCTGCTTATTCCTCTGTGTCCGTTGCTGGCCTTTGTGCTCACCCTGATCTGCGGCCGCCAATGGGGCGAGCGCGCCCACTGGCTGCCCATTGCGGCCATTGGCGTCTCACTTGTCTGCGCCTTGCTTGCCCTGCGGGATGTGCTGGCTGGAAATATCGTCAATGCCGATGTGCATACCTGGATAGCCTCCGGCAACCTGCGCGTGACCTTTGGCTTTCTGGTGGATCAGCTCACGGCTGTCATGCTGGTGGTGGTTACCAGCGTCAGCACCCTGGTTCACATTTATTCCGTGGGCTACATGCGGGGTGAAAAAGGCTATTACCGCTTTTTCGCCTATCTTGGCCTGTTTTCCTTTTCCATGCTCATGCTGGTCATGGGCAACAACTTTTTACAGCTCTTTTTTGGCTGGGAGGCTGTGGGGCTTTCGTCCTACCTGCTCATCGGCTTTTATTATGAAAAGGATTCCGCTTCGGACGCGGGCAAAAAGGCCTTTATCGTCAACAGGTTTGGCGACTTTGGCTTCCTGCTCGGGCTGCTCTGCATCTTCACCATTTTTGGCAGCCTGCATTATGCGGACGTGTTGCCCCAGGCTGGAAGGCTTGAGGGCATGACCTTTACCCTGTGCGGTTATACGGTCAGCGCGCCAACGCTTGTCTGCCTGCTGCTGTTCTGCGGCGCGGTGGGCAAGTCGGCCCAGCTTCCTTTGCATGTGTGGCTGCCTGACGCCATGGAAGGCCCCACCCCGGTGAGCGCGCTTATCCACGCGGCTACCATGGTGACGGCGGGCGTGTTTATGCTGGCGCGTTGCAATGCCCTGTTTGCCCTGTCGCCCACGGCGCTGGCGGTCATTACGGTAGTAGGCGCGGTCACAACGCTCTTTGCCGCCACCATCGCGCTCACGCAGACCGACATCAAGAGGGTGGTGGCCTATTCGACCATCAGCCAACTGGCCTACATGTTCATTGCCTGCGGCGTGGGAGCCTACGGCGCTGGCGTGTTCCATCTGTTTACGCATGCCTTTTTCAAGGCCTTGCTCTTCCTTGGCTGCGGTTCGGTGATTCTGGGCATGCACCACGAGCAGGACATGCGCTCCATGGGCGGGCTTGGCAGGTACATGCCCATTACCAGCGCCACCTTTTTGCTGGCCTCGCTCTCCATCGCCGGAGTGCCGGGGCTGGCTGGCTTTTTCAGCAAGGATGAAATTCTGCTCATGGCCTACAACGCGGGCACGTTCACGGGCTATCTGGCCTGGGGCGTGGGCGTGCTGGTGGCCTTTATGACGGCTTTTTACTCCTTCCGCCTGTATTTCAGCGTGTTCACGGGGCAGTTCAGGGGGACGGAACACCAACGTGAGCATCTGCACGAATCGCCGCGCGTGGTCACTGTTCCCTTGCTGGTGCTGGCCGTGGGGGCCGTGGCCTCTGGTTGGCTGGGCATTCCGCATGTTCTGGGCGGCTCCAACCACTGGGCGGAGTTTCTCGCGCCGGTGACGGGGCACCCGCACGTGCATGTTTCGGGCGCGGTGGAGCTTGGGCTGATGGCTGTTTCCGTAGCTGCTGGCTTTGCGGGCATCGGCCTGGCCTGGCTCATGTATTGCCGCAGCCCGGAACTGCCGGGCAAGGTGGCGGGCGCTTTTCCCGGCCTGTACCGACTGTTTTCGCGCAAGTACTGGGTGGACGAAATCTATGTGGCCTGTCTTGTGCGGCCCACGCTGTGGCTGGCGGATAACCTGCTGCTGGGCGTGGTGGACACGCGCGGTATTGAAGGCGTGGTCAACGGCGTGCCACGCGCCATCGGCAGATTGTCCACAAGCCTGCGCAGGCTTCAGGACGGGCAGGTGGCGCACTATCTGACATGGCTGGCCGGGGGCGCGGCAGCGCTCTTGCTGGTATTGCAACTGGGCTTTTTTTCCTAACAACAGCGGGGAGATCGCATGTCTGTTCCTGTTCTTTCCTTGCTCATCTTTGTGCCTCTGGCGGGTGGGCTTTCCCTGCTGGCTGTTGCGCGCCGCAACGAAGAAACCATCAAGCTGGGCGCGCTTGCCGTATGCCTGCTTGAGCTGTGCCTGAGCTTTGTGGCCCTGGGCCGCTTTGATAAAAGCCTGTGGCAGATGCAACTGGTGGAAAATTGCGCGTGGATTGAGAGCCTGAACATCAATTACGCTCTGGGCGTGGACGGCATAAGCGTGCTGTTTCTGCCGCTGACGGCCCTCATAACCCTGATGGGCGTGGCGGTGTCGTACAAAAGTATCAAGGTCAAGGCCAAGGAGTTTTTCATCAGCCTGCTGCTACTTGAAAGCGCCATGGTGGGCGTGTTTTGCGCCACCGACCTCATGCTGTTTTACATTTTCTGGGAAGCCATGCTCATTCCCATGTTCCTGCTCATCGGCGTGTGGGGCGGGCCTCGCCGCATTTACGCCACGGTGAAGTTCTTTCTGTACACCCTGCTGGGCAGTTTGCTGATGCTGTTGGGCATCATCCTGCTGTACCTCAAGGGCGGGCATACCTTCGACATCATGGCGCTGGCGCGCAACGACTTTGATCCCCGGCTGCAACTGCTGCTGTTTTGGGCCTTTTTTGCCGCCTTTGCGGTCAAGGTGCCCATGTGGCCCGTGCACACGTGGCTGCCAGACGCGCATACCGAAGCGCCCACGGCGGCCTCGGTCATTCTGGCTGGCGTGCTGATCAAAATGGGGGCATACGGCTTTTTGCGCTTCTCGCTGCCGCTGTTTCCCTATGCCGCATGGGTGCTGCTCAAGCCCATGCTGGTGCTTTCCGTCATCGCCATTGTGTATGGCGCGCTGGTCTGCCTCGCGCAGACGGACGTAAAGCGGCTGATCGCCTACAGTTCCGTCAGCCACATGGGCTTTGTGACTCTGGGGCTTTTTGCGCTGACCCAAAAGGGCGTGGAAGGTTCCATTTTGCAGATGATCAACCACGGCATAGTGACGGGTGCGCTTTTTCTGGGCGTGGGCATGCTCTATGACCGCACCCATACGCGCGAGATCAAGGTCTACGGCGGGCTGGCCTCGGTCATGCCCGTGCTGGCAGGCTTTTTTATGGTCTTTACCCTCGCGGCGGTGGGTTTGCCCGGCACCAACGGTTTTGTGGGTGAATTCCTGATTCTGCTCGGCGGTTTTGAACGCGCGCCCTGGGCCGCGGTGGTGGCGTCTTCCGGCCTGATACTGGGCGCGTGGTACATGCTCTGGCTGTATCAGCGCGTGTTTTTCCGTCAGGTGTCAGAAACCGTGCGCGGTCTGGTTGGGGAAAAGCTTGATGGGCGCGAGATAGCCATTTTGCTGACCATGAGCCTGCTTATACTGGGCATCGGCATCTTCCCCAACGTGCTGCTGGAATACATGCACGTAACGGTGGAACATCTGGTGGCAGATACCCAGCAGGCCTTTGCGTTTTTTGCCGCAAACTAGAAAGAGTTCCGGCCCGCTCACAGGAATAAATGTTTGCGCCCCCGCCACAGGCCAGCGCTTTGCCCATACATCTGGCGGTCAACGTGCCTTGCGGCACAAGGGCAACACCATAGGAGCTATCATGACAGCCATATCCGTAGCGCCTCTTTCGGCCCTGCCATTGCTGAAAGAACTTCCGGCCCTGCTGCCGGAACTGACGCTCTTGGTCACGGCCATTGGCCTGCTGTGCGCCGACATGTTTTTTCCAAGAGCGCGGGCTTTTCTGCAATGGCTGACTGTCGTTGGTGCAATAACAGCTTTTACAGCAATTGTAGCAGTTTCTGCAGGCGGCGGGAGTGTTTCTTTTGACGGAATGTTCCGCGCTGACGGTTTTGGAGCGCTCTTTAAAGCCATTTGCGTAGTAGCACTTGCTTTTACGGCGTTAATGAGCGAAAGTTTTTTTTCACATGCCCAAATGCGTCAGGGCGAATATTACTGCCTTGCAGTATGTTCAACACTGGGCATGTGCGTAATGGCCTCGGCTGGTGATCTCATTGTGCTCTATCTGGGGCTTGAGCTCATGGCCCTGCCCATTTACGCGATGGCGGCCCTGCGCACTGGCGATCCGCGCAGCAGCGAATCGGCCATCAAATATTTTTTGATGGGCAGTTTCGCTTCGGCTCTTTTGCTTTTTGGCATGTCCCTGTTGTACGGGCTTACCGGGCATACCGAGCTTGCGCAGATCGCTGCGGCACTGCCTGTTGCCGCAACCGGGCAGACCTTGCCCGCCCTGGTAGTTGCTTTGGCGCTCATGCTGGCAGGCATGGGGTTCAAGGTAGCTGCCGCGCCCTTCCACGTGTGGGTGCCTGATGTGTATGAAGGCGCGCCCACAACCGTGACCGCCTTTATGTCTGTGGCGGCCAAAACGGCCAGTTTCGCCGTGCTTGCGCGCGTACTGGTCATGGCCTTGCCGCAACTGGGCGCTCAGTGGAGCGGGGCGTTGGCCTTGATGGCCACATTGACAATGCTTCTGGGCAATATCGCTGCCGTAATGCAGACAAGCCTTAAACGCATGTTGGCGTACTCGGCCATAGCCCACGCGGGCTATGCCCTCTTGGGGCTTGCCGCGTGCACAGCCGACGGTCTGCGCGCCACGGCGGCGTATTTGACCATTTACCTGTGCATGAACATGGGGGCCTTTGCCATCATGGGCTACCTTGCCGTGTACGGGAAAAAACAGGGAAATAATCCTCTGGCTGATGCGGGTGAAGACCTGGATGATTACTCGGGCCTTGCCGCACGACATCCGGCCCTTGCTGCAGCCATGCTGGTTTTTCTTTTTTCCCTGACGGGCATTCCGCCGACTGCGGGCTTTATGGGCAAATTCATGCTCTTTAAAGAAGCCTTTTCGGCAGGGTATACGGTAACGGTGCTTGTGGCTGTGATCAGCAGCACCATTTCCGCCTGGTATTATCTTGGAGTGGCACGACGCATGTACATGCAGGAGGCCCCGGCAAATCACCCCGCACCCATACAGGCAGCTTCGGGCGGTGCGGGCGTGAGGGCTGTACTTCTGTGCTGTCTGACAGGTGTGGTGTTGTGGGGCGTGTTCCCGCAGACGCTGCTTTCGTGGGTGCATGTGTTTTTTTAGGAAGCCGCCTCAACGGGCTGCTTTCAGGCATTATTATCCGTTCGCTTGAGCGACGTTGATCGGGAGGAGTTGGAATGAGAAACAAGTGGGTACTTTTCGGCGTGGTGGCTTCACTTCTGGTGTTGACCGCCAGTGTCGCCCTTGCCGCTGACGGCAGTGTGCTTGCCAATGCCATCGCCAAACAGGTGGAAACGGCCCCCAATACCATCAATATGCAGGCTGAACCCGGCTATCTCGGCATCCCCGGCGGCCCCAAGGTCAACATGATTCTGGCCTTTGGCTGGGCCCTGTGGGTGGGCTGGATTTTCTCCACCGTGGGCGCTTTTGGCGGCGTTATGGCTGGCGTGGGCCACATGACCGTGCATGGTCTTGGCGCGTATGCCAAATCTTTTGGCAAGACGCCCCTTAACAAGTCCGTCACCGACTCCGTGCGCGCCTCCAACCAGATGCTCGCCGGTCTTTCCGCTGTTATCAGCACGTTCAGCTACTACCGCATGAAGCGCCTTGTGCTGCCCCTGGGCTTCGCCCTTGGCCTCGGCTCCATCGTGGGCGCTTTCAGTGCTGTTTCGCTGACTGCCGGCAAGCTGAACTTCTCGTCCTACCAGGGCTATTTTGGTCTTTTCGTGCTGTTGCTGGGCCTGTACCTGATGTGGGAAACCTCCCCCGCCGGTCAGCGTTCCAAGGCCAAAGCCAAGGAAGCCGCCAAGGCTTTTGAAGCTGCCGCCAAGGCCAAGGGCGAAGGCGTTGCTGCCCCCACGGGCGTGAAGCTCATCAAGTTCACCTTCACCACCTGCCAGTTCACCTTCTGCGGCGTGGAATTCTCTTTCAATCCCCTGCTGCCCTTCTGCGGCGGCGTGGTTATCGCCAGCATCGCGGCCTTCCTGGGCGTGGGCGGCGGCTTCCTGCTGGTGCCTTTCATCACCAGCGTGACCCAGCTCCCCATGTACCTGGCTGCCGGTACCTCCGCTCTGGCCGTGCTGCTCAGCATGATCACCGGCATCACCACCCTCATGCTGCACGGCGCGCTGGTGGACTGGAATCTGGTTGGTCTTGAACTGGCCGGTATTGCTGTTGGTTCCATCGTTGGCCCCTACACCTCGCGTTTCTTCTCCGATATCTGGTTGAAGCGCCTGTTCATCGTGCTGGCCCTGTACGTTGGTACCGACTACATCCTGCGCGGCTTCTTCAACATCAAGATGTTCGGCTAGTATTTCCGGCTATGTCCGGAACATGCTGAAAACATGAAAAACACTGCATCCCCCTGGCCTGCCCGCGGGGATGCAGTGTTTCCTTTTTACGACAGAATGGTAATCTGCCCGTGCGCAAGGGCGTAGAATCGCCCCGGCGCGAAATACGGAGCCTCTGAGATATGGAACAACTTCTGGTCTGGCTTGATCCTTTTTTTGTGCTGCCGTACCGCATGGTGCCGCAGCCCGAGGCGGCCTACTTTTTGGGAACAGCAGTTCTTGCGCTGGTGGCGGGCCTCATAGGCATTGCCACCCTGCGCATGGCCCAGCGCATGCACCGCAAGCGCCTGAAAAAATTGCAGGATGACATGCGGCACTACCATGAACTGAGCGAATCTGCCTTGCAGAACTCCGGCAAGGAAGCCTTCAAGGCCGTGAACCGCCAGGGGCATGAGGCTTTTGGCTATTATTTTTCGCTTAGCAACGCCCTGTTTGTGGCTTCGCTGTGGCCTGTTCCCATCATGCTTGCCTGGATGCAGTTGCGCTTTGGCACAATCAGCCCGGAGCTGCCTTTTTCTTTGCCGCTCTTTGGCAATCAGCCGAGCATGGTCTTCTGGTTCATTCTTTTTTATATACCGCTGCGGATGTTCAGCACCAAGACCATCACGCGCTGGCAGTTGCGCAGCGGGGCGGCCCCGCTGGAAAACCAGACCGTAAACAGCACCGAGGCCAATGCCGGAGCAGAACTCCAGGCCCAGCCGCAAGCACAGGCCCACAAGGTGGACGCTCCCTAGTCGGATATGTTCCGAGATCCTGCGCCGGGAGCAATCCCCACGCGGCATTGATCTGGCTGGTCAATGCAGAAGGCCCCGCATCAAATAAGAATAGCGGGGCCTTCTGCATTTAAGCGTGTGGCTGTGGAATCAGCCTTACACAAAAAGATCCTTTACGTTATGCGGCTTGCTGCGCAGGTAGGGCGACGGCCCGGCAATGGTCTGCCCAAGAACGGCAGCGGCATGCCAGGGCCAGCGCGGGTCGTACAGCATGGCGCGGCCAATGGCCACCATGTCGGCCTGCCCTGTGACCACGATGCTTGAGGCCAGTTCCGGCTCTGTGATGAGGCCCACGGCAATAACAGGAAGCTCGCTCACTGCGGCCTTGACCGCCGCAGCCAGCGCCACCTGATAGCCGGGCGCAAGGGTAATCTTCTGGTCGGGCGAAAGCCCGCCGCCGGAAACGTGTATGTATGCGCCACCTGCTTTTTCAACTGCCCTGGCAAAGACAACGCATTCTTCCACATTCCAGCCGCCCTCGGCAAAGTCGGTACCTGAAACGCGCACACCCACCGGATAGTTGCCAGGAACAACGGCGCGCACTGCTGCCAGCACTTCCAGCGGAAAGCGCATCCTGTTTTCGAGGCTGCCGCCGTAGGCATCGGTGCGGGCATTGCTGAGCGGCGACAGGAATTCGTGCATCAGGTAGCCGTGGGCCGCGTGCAGTTCAATGGCGTCATACCCGGCGCGCACAGCGCGCTTTGCCGCAGTAACAAAGGATTCTGTAAGGCGGGCAATGTCTGCCGCCGTGAGTTCTGTCGGTTTTTGATGGCCCGGCGCATAGGGCAGGGCGGAGGGGGCGCATATTTCCCACCCGCCATCAGCGGGCATGAGCGGCTTGCCGCCTTCCCACGGACGCCCGGTAGCGCCCTTGCGTCCGGCATGCCCAAGCTGGATGCCGATGGGCGTGGAAGAATAGGAGCGGATGGAATCAAGCATGGCCTTGTGGGCGGCTTCCTGTTCCTCATTCCACAGGCCGAGATCCTGCGGGGATATGCGCCCTGGCGCTTCCACTGCCGTAGCTTCCACGATGAGCAGCCCGGCGCCGGAAACGGCAAGAGTGCCGTAGTGCATGGCATGCCATTGCACGGGGCGGCCCTCGTCTGCCGAGTATTGATCCATGGGGGGGACGACTATCCGGTTGGGCAGTGTCAGCCCTTTGAGTTTGATGGGAGAAAAGAGTGGATTCATGGTGTCCTCCTGCTTGGTTTTAATCCTAGCGGAATGCTTTTTCTTTGTTAAGCGCCCAATGCTTGTGAAAAGCGTGCCCGGTATTTACATATGTGCCCAAAAATGGCTCTATCAGCAGAAATAGGGCAGGGCAGTTTTGCCTGCGGGGAGGATGCGTGCAGAAACAGAAAAAAATAATGGGGTTGCTCGCGGGCAAACTGGCGTCCCGGTTTGTTGCCCTGCTGATTGTTGCCCTTTGCGCCTTGGTTCCGGCTGACGGCAGCGCCGCCAGCGCCGAAAAGCCAGCCGATGCGGCTTTGGCCCAGCGGCTTGATGCCGTGTTGAACAAGGCTGTGGCCGAGGGGCGCATAGTGGGGGCTGTGGTCATGGTTGCCCGTCAAGGGCAGGTGGTCTATGCGCGGGCTGTCGGCATGGCCGATGCGGAAAAAGGCACCTCCATGAGTCCGGATACGCGCTTTCGGCTGGCCTCCATGAGCAAACCCATTGCGAGCGCCGCAGCCCTTGCCCTGGCGGATAAGGGCATGATCGCTCTGGACGATCCCGTTACCCGCTGGATCCCCTCCTTTACCCCTGCGCTCGCGGGCAAGGCGGATCCGGTCATTACCGTGCGGCACCTGCTCACGCACACTGCCGGGCTTTCTTATGGATTTTCGGAGCCGCCCGATGGCCCCATGGCGCTGGCCGAAGTTTCCGATGGACTGGATGACCCGCCCATCACGCTGGAAGAAAACATCTGGCGGCTTGCCACGGTGCCGCTTTATTATGAGCCGGGTACAGACTGGAAATACTCCCTTGCCATTGATGTGCTTGGCCAAATCGTATCGCGGGCTGGCGGGGACAAGCTGCCCAACGTGGTGCAGGAGCTTGTAACCGGGCCGCTGGGCATGACGCACACGGGCTTTATGGCAGATGATCCTGATCTGCTTGCCGCACCCTATGTGTGGGCCAATGGCAAGGCCCATCGCATGGCGGAAACTGAAATTGTACCCAATGCTGTTTCCGCCACGCGCTTTCAGCCGGGGAGGGCGCTGGACGAACAGGCCTTTCCCTCCGCCGGGGCAGGGATGGTTGGAACAGCGGCAGACTACCTGAAATTTCTCGAGGCCGTGCGCGAAAACGGCGGCTCCATCCTCAAACCGGATACCGCGAAGGCCATGACTGCCGATCAGGTCTGCCCCATATTGTCGCAAAGGCTGAGTGTAACCGCAGGTAAAACCAACGAAGTTGTTGCACCGGGCTGGGGATTTGGTTTTGGCGGCGCAGTGCTGCTGCACCCTGAAAAGGCGGAATACCCCGCGGGCCAGAACACCTGGAGCTGGAGCGGCGCATACGGAAGCCATTTTTTCATGGATCGCGCCAACGGCATATCCTTTGTGGCGCTTACCAATACCACGCCTACGGGTATGGCTGGGCCGTTTGCGGTTGACCTTGCAAGGGCCGTGTACGGCAAAAAGTAGCCAAAATTACAAGGCCCATGCCCTGTCGCAAGCCTCCCTCTTTTCTGACGCTCCGGCCTTGGTCACGCGCATTCTCAAAGCCCCTTCGTCCATTGCGGCATGCCAGTGGAAGAAGGGGCTTTGTCTGTATGCTGGATATTTGTCCTTGGTCTTACTTACATGCGGTTTAGGGGCAGTTTTACAAATTGCAGGCCATTGACGGCCTTGCCGAATTTTCCTGTGCGCATGTTGGCCTGAAGGGAGGGCAATATGAGCGGCGGCACAGCCTTGCCGTTATCGTCCGCCTTGCGTTTTGCCACAAATTCGGCCTTGCCCACTTGCAGGTTCAGCCGCACGTTGGCGGTTTTCTGCTCGCCAACGGTTGCCATGCACTGCGGGCCCCGCACACCCTCAGGCGGGTAGTCATGCCCCACATAGATGCGCAGGTCGTCGGGCAGGGCAAAGAGCTTGCGGGAGGAATCATACGAATCCTCGGCGCTGCCGCCAGGGAAGTCGCACCGGCCTGAACCCACATCGGGCAAAAAGATGGTGTCGCCCACAAAGGCCGCATTGCCCACAATATAGGTGGTGTCTGCGGGGGTATGCCCCGGCGTGTGGATGATTTTTGCGGGCATGTCGGCAATGGTGAACTCTTCATCATTTTCAAACAGATGGTCAAAGGCCGAGCCGTCTGCGGGTGTGTCCTCCTGCGTTTGGAAAATGGGGGTCCAGGTGGAAATGATATCCAGCATGTGTTTGCTGATGGCTATTTTCCCGCCCATTTTTTCCTTGATATAGCTGGCTGCGGTGACGTGATCGGCATGGATGTGGGTTTCAAGAATCCACTCCACCACAAAGCCCTGCTGACGGACAAAATCAATAACGGCATCGGCAGAAACAGTGGATGTGCGGCAGGCGTGGAGGTCAAAATCCAGCACGCTGTCTATAATGGCGCAACGCTTCTGGGCATCGGTTGCAGACCAGACCACATATGTCCAGGTAGCGGTAACGGGATCAAAAAATCCGCGCACGTTGGGTGCAGACATGGCGAACTCCTTTGCAAAAAAGCTAGGGTGAAAGTTCCGGCATCAAGGGAAGGCGCATTACTGGCAGCTTGCGCCGGGGCTTTTGCCAGCTCCAATGGGGCAAGCGCCGCCAGAGCAGCCCTTTTTGTTCCAGGGTGCGCGCGTGAGCAGAAGGGCCAGGCCGCACCAGTTGGTAAGGCCGGAAAATACCTGCCCGCAGCCAATAAAGAGCGCGCCGAGCAGAAAAGCCTTGTGCACAAAAAGCCCCAGCAAAACGAACAGGGCCGTGAGCGCCCCGGCCACAAGGCGCACCTGCCTGTCCAGCGTGGGTGAGGTTTCGCCTGTTTTGGGCAGCGCCTGCCCCGCAGTGGGGAAGCCAGCTTCCTTGCAGGCTGCAAGGCCGCCTTCAATAACGGTTATGTCCGTAAATCCGGCTTCGGCAAATTTGGCCGCCGCCGTTTGCGCACGTCTGCCGCTGGCGCAAAGGGTATAAATGGGGGTATCTGCCAATGCCCCGCTGCGCAGGGCAACCATGTGAGGATCAAGCTCCGTCACCGGGGCCAGCGTGGTCGGAAGGACGAGGCGTTTTTCCGCAAATTCCATGGGGGTGCGCACATCCACAATGAGCGCCTGCTTGAGGTCTTTTTGCCGCAGGGCTTGCGCGCTGATGCTCTTAATAGTTGTCATCATGGCCTCCTTCGGGGGATAGCCTCCGGTTGGAAGGGTATGAAGAGCCGTTCATAGCCGTATCTGTGGCTTGCCGCATATGGTGCAGTCCTGTACATAATACCTCACTATGGGCAGACTGCAAAGCAGCAAGAGGGGGAAATATAGTAGTTGACTACCTTAAGTTCTTTTCAGGTAATCATGTTTCCGGGAGGTGCAAGGCCTGCTTGGAAAGGTTGCATCTGTATAATACGCCCCGCGTGGTTGTGATATTTACAACAAGGTGAGTTATGCTTGCACTGTGCGTGCAAAACAGTTCAGACGCAAGCTGGCAGGAAGGGATGAAGGCTTTTTTCTGAAAAGCGAGCTTGCGGGCTGGCGAGTTTTTAATCCGGACCGTGCAAGGGCGCGTCAGACGTGGTGGAAAGAAGCTGGCCAAGAACTGAAAACATCTTGCTCATAACTACCGGTTTTTCCAGAAACTCATCCATACCGGATTCAAAGGCGTTCTGTATTTCATCGGCAAAAACATTGGCGGAAAGTGCCACAATGGGGGTGTCCACATCAAACTCCCGTATTTCGCGGGTGGCCTGATAGCCGTCCATCACAGGCATGCGAATGTCCATCATGACAATGTCGTAATTACGGCCTCTGGCCTTTTCCACACCTTCTCTGCCATTGAACGCCTGTTCGCACAGCGCTCCTTCACTCTCAAGCATTTCTTTCAGGATTTCACTGTTGATGGCGTTGTCTTCGCAGATGAGGATCTTTCTTCCCTCAAGTGGGACGGCGGCGTGCTGAGTGCGATTTTTTTTGTGGAATGCGGTGATATCTGCTGCGGTAGCTTTTTTGTGGGGCAAAATCACAGTAAAGGTCGTTCCCTGGCCGGGCGCAGACTTGCAGGTGATGTTGCCCCCAAGAATGTCCACCAGATTTTTTACAATGGCCAGCCCAAGCCCGCTGCCTGCGCTGGAAACATGATCTTCCTGCGTGAACGGGGAGTACATTCTGGCCTGAAATTTTTTGCTGATTCCCGGCCCGTTATCAGAAATGACGTGGGTCACAACAATACTGTCGGCATTTTCACCGCTGATATCATTGCGCCATGTTATGGTGCCGCCGGGTTGCGTGTATTTGACGGCATTGTTCAAGAGGTTGACAATGATCTGCTGAACCTTGCGCGTATCGATCTGCGCATGGCAGTTGGTTGCTGTGCAGTTGAATTGCGTTATGAATGTGATGTTTTTTGCCTCGGCCTGGGGCCTGATGATGGACTCAATGTTTTTTGCGCTATGTGCGCCAGTGCAAATTGTTGGTGTAACGTCTATTTTTCCGTTAGAGAGTTTCTGCAGGTCAAGAATGTCAGAAAGAATGGCAAGCAGAAAATTTGAACACGCCTTTATGGTGGAGAAGGCCTTGGTGAGGTCAGGTTCCCTGTGCTTTTTCAGCTCAAGGTCTGATAAGCCGACAATGGTGGCAAGG
Organism: Desulfovibrio desulfopostgatei; assembly: GCF_053570645.1. Taxonomy (NCBI): domain Bacteria; kingdom Pseudomonadati; phylum Thermodesulfobacteriota; class Desulfovibrionia; order Desulfovibrionales; family Desulfovibrionaceae; genus Desulfovibrio; species Desulfovibrio desulfopostgatei. The sequence goes on from NZ_JBRBQS010000002.1 coordinate 1,035,081, forward strand.
GGAGTGCGCATGTCGTGGCTCATACGCAAGAGAAAGTCCGACTTTGCGCGGTTGGCCTGGCGTTCTTTCTTCAGCGCTGTGTGCAGCTTGGCATTGAGATCCACTACGTCTTTGCGCAACATGTATTCACTTGTGACATCTTCAAAGCTGCCCACAAGGCCTACAATTTTTCCGTCTTCATAAAGCGGGCTTTTGCTGGCTACAATGTGGCGGTTTTCGCCCTTGCAAAAGCACATGCCAGGAACCCGTGTGGTGCTCTCGCCCTGCAACACTCGCAGTTCATCATTTTTGTACGGGTCGGGGTCGCTGTGCCAGCCCATGTCTTCATCATTCTTACCCAAAAGCACCTGCTCGGAATCAAAGCCGTAATATTCCAGAAATGCCTTGTTTACGCCGGTGAAACGCCTTTCAGCGTCTTTCCAGAAGATTGCAGCCTGCGTAGTATCCAGAATTTTTTGCAGCAGAACCTGGTTTTGCCGGTTGTGCGCCAGGGTCTCTTTTTCAGTAGAAATGTTGACAAATGCCAGTTGCAGCACTTTTTGGGGAATAACCCAGGAGAGACTGACGCGAATCCATCTGACGTGCCCATCTTGCGGGCGCAGCCTGCACTCCAGGGGTTGCATGGCCTTGCCGGAGATGAACATTGCCAGCATGTGTTCTATCCTGCACGCGTCGGCACTGTGAACATGCATGAGATCGCTGGCGTGGAAACACTTGCTCGCCTCATTGCCCGATGTGCCTGTCATGGCCAGCGCCTCGCTGTTCATGTAGGTGCAGTGAAGTTTGGCAGGCCCTTGCGCGACCTTCATGCGGATGATGCCGATCGGAATATCAGACAGAACATCAATCGGCTGCTGTTCTGCTGCAGAAATCCACAGTACGCAAACGTTGTCTTCAATGCGCTGGCAGCGGCAATCAAGGAAGCAATGCATGGTTTCGCAAAATACTGTCCATTCTTCCGCAGCATCATGGGAGAGCGACTTGTTCAGGTGATCCCTGTTTTCGATAATTTTTTCTAAGCTTTCAAAGTCAGTGATTTTTAGGCGTTCAGTAAATCTTGTATTGGCGGCACTAATGGAAAATGTATTACCTGCAATCCGAGTTAAAAGACAGCATGCAATATTTGTTGAACCATTCCACTTCATGAATTGATCTGTCAGATTTTTGTTCATGGAAGTAGTCCCTTGCTTGAGGCTGACTAGCTTGGAATGTATTTCAAATTAGTTAAATATAAAATTTATCTGGTGTAAATGTGAATTTTTCTTATAAAGCAATATCTTTGTATCGTTATGAATTTATAAGTATATGGCTGCGATGGTTGCTAGGCACGCCTGAATGGTAAAAGGCCCACAGTAGTGAGCCTTCAAAGCAGTTTACAGATGTCTTGCGAGCATGCGTGCACGTATTTGGCAAATGGCATCAATGCCTGTATTCACACCACAGAATGCGAAATGCTAGAACGAGTATAAAAAACAGCGGATTTTCCAAGGCTGGAAAATCCGCTGTCACTGCATGTCGCAACAAAAACAAGCGCGTTGGCCTGCGCTCTGGAACGTTATTTTTTCAGGGCCAGAAAATCGTGCTCGTCCGGGTCGTAATATTTGATTTCGCCAGATTCAATATAGTAGAGCCAGCCGTGAACGTGCAGGTCGCCCGATTTTACTCTGTCGCGCACGCACGGGTATGTCATGAGGTTTTCTATCTGAAAAATGATGGAGAGTTTCTCTGTCAGGCGCAGCAGTTTATCCTGTCCAACTTCCTTGCCAAGTGCCAGCGTGGCGAGTTCCTTGGCTTTTTTGCCCAGCGAAAGCCATTTTTGCGTGTGCACAAAGGCCTCGTCATGAATGTCCTTGTACAGGGCTGCGATGGCGCCGCAATAGGTGTGGCCGCAAATGATGATTTCTTCAACATTCAAAGCTGTTACGGCATATTCAATGCCTGCGGCCATGGCGTGATAGTCTTCGTCCGGTTTGTAAGGGGCTACAAAGTTGCCCACGTTGCGCAGCACAAAGAGCTGGCCGGGAGGTGTGTTGGTGATAAGCGATGGAATAACCCTTGAGTCGGCGCAGCCGATATAGAGTACCTTGGGGTGCTGGCCGCTGGAAACCAGTTCCAGAAGCTCATTTTCATGCTTGCAGAAATAGTTTTTTTGAAAAAATTCATTCCCCTGAAGCAAGCGTTCAACGTTCTTCATCAAATAACCTCAATGAACCTGTTGGGTTAGGGCGTGTGTAGTTGCGGGATTTTTGGGAGCGAAATTTGTGAGACCTTGGTATTGCACCACTGTCGGCAAGGGGGGCTGCCTGATTGTTTGCAATCGGGTTATGGCTTTTTACTTTGGACTGTAGGGCAGGCAGTTTGCCTGGTCAGCTCTGGTGCCTGCCGCCTGAGCTGCCGCGATCAGTGCTGGCGCTTGAACAAGCCCTTGACTCAACGCTACATAGCCTGTGGGTAGGGCATCTTGTGTCAAACGTCAAGAAGAGGCTACAGGGCCCGCAAACAGTATGACTGATGCGGGCCCTGTGATATCTGCGCCTGTTCGGAATCTACGGGAACTTATCCTTGCGACAGCGCCTTCAACTGCGCGGCAAGGCGTGAAAGTTCGGCAACGGTGCCGTGCAGTTCACGCGTCAGGGCATTGGTGGTTTCTGCAACATGCTTCACATCTGTAATGGCGCGGTTGATTTCTTCGCTCGTGGCGGATTGCTGTTCCGCTGCCGTGGCGATGGATTGCACGCTGTTACTGGCACTGGCGACAATTTCCACTATCTGGGAAAGCGCGGCGCCGCTCTGGTTGGCCATTTCTGTAGCTCTGCTGACAGTGTCGGCAGTATCGCGCATTTCCTGCATATTGCCCTTTGCCACAGATTGAATGGTTGTGATGGCCTCTGTGACTTCCTTGGTGGCCTGCATGGTCTTTTCCGCGAGTTTGCGCACTTCGTCCGCCACTACGGCAAAACCGCGCCCGGCATCGCCCGCGCGGGCAGCTTCGATAGCAGCGTTAAGGGCCAGCAGATTTGTCTGATCGGCAATATCCGAGATAACTCCCATGATTCTGCCAATGCCCTCGGTATGGGTTTCAAGGGATTCCATTTCCTTGAGCAGAGCGCCAGTGTGGCTGTTGACCTCTGCAATGGCAGAAACAGCTTCGTCAACAATTTCCGCGCCATGCCGTGCCTTTTGCCGTGCGTCTTCTGTCTGGTCAGCGGCGGAAGAAGCATTTTGCGCCACCTCGCGCACGGTGGAAGTCATTTCTTCCATGGCGGTGGCGGTCTCCTGCGCGCGGCCGTTTTGCGCATCCGCACCATCCGAAACCTGCTGGAAGCGGTCATTCATCAGGCCCACAGCTTCTGTCAGGCTGTCAGCCGCTGCGCTTATGGAGGTATTCACTTCCTGCATATGCTTCATGGTGGCTTCAATCTCGCGTTCTTTTAGCACCAGGGTGGTCACATCGCGCGCAATTTCCACATAGCCGATTTTATTACCCTGGTTGTCGCGCAGCACATCACTGAACGGCTGAATATAATGCGGATTTTCCGCAGTGCCGATATCAAGTATGCGCGCCACCACAGACTTGCCGCTGCACTTGGACTGCGCAATGGGGCAGTCGTCGCTCTGGCACACTTCGGTATTGAAGTTGTCGTGGCAGAATTGCCCGCGAAGCTTTGTAATGTCTTTCTCGAGCAAGGTTTCTGTGGCTTTGTTGGCGATGATAATGCGGTAGTCGTCATCTACGCCAAAGATAGGATCGGGCACGGAATCCAGCAGGTTTCTGTATCCCTGCACCTCTGTGAGCATGCTTTCAATCTTGTCCAGCAGCCGGTTGAACCATGAGGCCAGCGCGCCGATTTCGTCCTCGGAGGAATACTTCAGGCGATGGGCCAGCACTGCCCTGTCTTCTGCGATCTCCTGGATGGTCTGACGGATGCTCTGAACTGGCCGCAGCACTGTTATGCTGAGCACAAAGAACGTCATGACCAGCGGCACTACAAGCAGGGTAAGGAAGGCCGCCGCAAGGATGATCCCCGCGCGGCTCATGATGCCCTGCTGTTCAGACAGATCAGTGCTGAACACGAGCACGCCGATCTGCTTGTCCTTGAAATCTGTAATGGGCATGCCGGAAAGCAGGGTGGAGCCGACAATTCGGGTTGTCGATCCCTTACGGGTTGCATCCAGGAAGCTCTTGTCCAGCAATCCCTCAACCTTGCCGTCCTTGGTGCCGCTCACAAGAATATATGAATCGGCAACGATCGGATGCTTTTCCTTGTTTTGCAGGCCCGTGGCAACCTTAAGGTGCTCGGCATTCATGTACAGCAGCGAGGATTCTCCCTCGCCAGAGCTCAGGCCGCTCAGTACGTGCGTAAAGCTCACCAGCACTTCAACAGAACCCAACTGGCTGCCAGAAAGGCTTGTGACAGGCGCAAGGCCCCGGATTTCAAAGCCGCCGCTGCCGATTTCGACCCCGCACAGGGCTTTGCCGTTCTTGTTTACCTCAAGCACAGTGGGGCGGAAGGTCGAAAGATCGTCTGAAATATCAACCCACTTGTCGCCCCGCTTGGTCTGTTTGTCGCGCCACAGGCGCGCAAAGCTCCGGGCCGGGGGGAAGTGGTAGTGGATCTGGGGTTTTTCGCCGATAACCGCCTTGAATCCGTCCAGCATGGGAGCGAGGGAAGCGCGCAACATTTCCCGTCCCCTTTGGGCGGTGGCGCTGTTTTCATCGTTAATGTCGCCTTCCATGGCTGTTCTGTAAGCGGCCTCAACTTCGGGCAGCCTGCTCACCAGCGCGGCCATGCGCATGGCCTGTTCGCTGCACAGTTCAATGGCCTGTTTCATCTGCGAGGAGCGGGCTTCGACCAAAGTCTGTATATTTGTTTCGTTAAGTCTTTCAAATTGCTTTTGAATGACAAAATAACAACAAATGCCGATAGCAAGTGTAATACCAGCTATGGGGATGCAGACTTTTGCTCGTAATTGCATCAAAGTTCTCCATATGCAATAGTTTAAAATACTATCGCTTGCTTGTGAAAAAACTTTAGGTTTGTGACAGGTTGTGTAACAAGGCATAGATTCAAGCGCCACTATTTGCTAACAAATAGTATAAGGCGGAGTATATTTGTTCAGAACACAAGCAGAAATGATACCATAGCAGTGTGAAAAAAACAAGTTCCAAGATGATATTGTTTAATAATGGGAAATTATTCTCAAAATTGCCATTCCGATAATTTTGCGGGATCATTTTTTTGGAAAAATGAGAGTGGAAATCTGAAAGCAGGAAACTGATAGTCGAAGGGCACTGCAACTGGTGGCAGCGGATTGCTGAAAAAACAGAGGCGGCAGCTGCGGCCGAGGTTCTGCTGGCGCCTGCCGCTGAGGGCCGGGCCGTGGGTGTGCTGGCGGATTTTTGCCTTTTGGCAGGCATTACCGTAGTATTCGTACCACGGCAGCCTGTAAACCGCCGCTTTTATGTGCAGGATACAAGCCCCTGAGCAGGCTCATGCCTGCAAAGGCGGCATTTTGCATTTTTGACCATGCGTTATAACGCCAGGGAGTCTATGAATTCTTTTATAGTAGATACAGAATTGTGCCGCAAGGACGGAATTTGCGCCAAAGTGTGCCCCATTCAGATTATTGATGGCAATGTTGGTGAATACCCCTCCATGTCTTTGCATAAGGTCAGGGTATGTATTGGTTGCGGGCAGTGCATGGCCTTTTGCCCGGCCAATGCCTGTTCCGCGCCGGGGCTTTCTTCGCAAGACAGCCGTCCCTTGCGGCGTGATCAGCTACCTTCGGCCGAGCAGGTTGAAGAACTCGTATTTTCGCGCCGCTCGGTGCGGAATTTCAAAAACAAACCTGTTCCGCGCGAACTGTTGCACAGGATTCTTGACGGCGCGCGCTTTGCACCTACGGCCAAAAACACGCAGGAGTTGCGCTGGATTGTTTTGGAAACCCGCGAGCGGACGGAAAAGCTGGCAGCCCTGGTCATTGACTGGTTGCGCGCCCTGCCGGAAATTGACCCTGCCACCGCCAAGGATGTACATGCCGAAAGCCTCGTGCGGGCATGGGAAGCTGGGTATGACGTCATCACCCGCACTGCTCCGCAGATTGCCCTGATTGTTGCCCCCAAGGGGCATTGGGGGCCTGCGGATGCCTCCATTGCCGCCGCTTATCTGGAGCTGCTGGCTCACGGGCACAAGGTGGGCTGTTGCTGGGGCGGCTACGTATGCTTTGCCATGGGGCATCCCTCTGCCCACGCTCTGCGGGCCTTTGTAGGCGTTAAGGACGATGAGCAGGTCTATGCCGCACAGATGATGGGCTTTCCCCTGCTTGCCCCCCACTTCAGGCCGCCGCGCAAGGCGCTGGATGTCACCTGGCTGTAAGGCTTTATCTTTGTAGTAAAAAATAAAGGCGGCGACCCGGGCTTCATGTCCGGGCTGCCGCCTTGCTTATTTGATGGCTGCTACTGTTTGCGGCGGCGCACGGTAACGCTTTCGCCGCCGATGCCCCAGTTATCCGTGGAGAGTTCTTCAATAAGAACCACGGTAGTCGCGGGATTTTTGTTCAGCACCCTTTGCAGCAGCTCCGTGACGCCGCTGATAAGTTCTGCTTTCTGTTCCGCAGTGGGGGCTTCTGCACCACCTGTTACCTTAATATTTACAAAAGGCATCTGTACCTCCGCAATTATTGCCCTAGGGGGCTTTTTCCATCACAACCTTGATGTCTGCCGGTTTGCCAAAGTAGGGCCAGCTTGTGACAAGCACGTCAACGCCAGTGGCCGCGTACTGGGCGGCGTTGCCGCCGTTGACGCCGCCAGCGGCCAGAATGACGATGTCATCGCGCAGGGCGCGCACAGCGCCCACGGTTGCGGCAAGGGTCTCGCAATCGAATTTTTCGCACTGAACAATATCAATGCCTGCCTCCGCCACCAGCAGGGCATCGTCAAAGGTGTCCACCTCTGCGCTGACCTTGCGCTCAGGCGCTTTCGCTCGCAATTTATCCATCATTGCTGCCACGCTGCGCAACGAGGTCTGCTGCTCGCCGGGCAGAAAAACGCGGTGCTGGTCAAAAATGAGGATACTGTCCGAGAGGTTTTGCCGATGAATAATGGCCCCGCCGTTCATGGCGGCCTCCAGGCAGATGGTCTTGGCGCCGGGAAAGTTTTTGCGTGTCACGGCAACGCGCACGGCGGGGTTTGCGGTGTGGGCCTGCTCCACCATGTGCGCCGCGCGCGTGGCAATGCCTGTCATGTATTCCATCAGGGTCTGGGCCAGCTTCCAGCCACGGTGCAGGGCGGCGGCGGGGCCTGTGGCCTCCAGACATTGCCGGCCCGCTGCAAGCCTGTCGCCGTTGGCGGCGGTGCGGCTGACAGAAAGACCGCATTTGCGCAGAAGCAATCCGGCTTCTTCCACGCCGCTGATGGTGCAATCCGCCTTGGGCGCAAAGCGCATGACGCCAGAAGCCGCGGCAATGCCGAGCAGTTCTACCGTAAGGTCAAGGCCGGGGCAGTCGTCTGCCAGCAGGCCCTCCAGCCATGTATCGGAACAGGGAAAGTGCATGACATGCTCCTTGTAAATGCAGAACACTATACAGGCTAGAGCAATGTCGGTTGAGAATGTTCCGTCAACGGCGCAGAATCGTGTATTTGCGCTGAAGCAGCGGAGTGATAATGCTCTAGAATGACCTTTTTTGACACCAGTCAATGCCAAGGTACAGCAAAAGACTGATTATCGCCAGTATGGCGCAGAGCAGGGCTGCCCGCTGAAATTCGCCTGTGGATACGGCGTTGAACACTTCCAGCGAGAGTGTATTGGTGCGCCCTGCAATGTTGCCGCCGAGCATGAGGCTGATGCCCACCTCGCCCATGGCCCGCGTGATGCCCAGCAGCAGCCCGGCGGCAAGGCCATGCCGGATGAGCGGCAAGGTCACAAGAAAAAAACACTTGCGGGGTGAGGCGCCGCACACCCGCGCCGCCTGCTCAAAGCGCAGCAGATCGGGATTGTTCAGCGCGGTTTGCACGGGCTTGACCACAAGGGGCAGCCCTGCCAGCCATGCGGCAAGAATGATGCCCCCCTGCGAAAACACCAGGCTGACGCCCAGTGTCTCCCGCAGGGCAATGCCTCCCCAGCCGTTGCGGCCAAAGAGCATGAGCAGCAAAAAGCCCAGGGCCATAGGCGGAAAAACCAGCGGCAGGGTGATGATAAAGTTGATCACCCGCCGCAGATGCGGATTTTTAGCCATGCCCAGCCGGGCAAGAGGAATGGCCGTCAGCGCGTGCAAGATCAGGCAGGCGCTACAGACCCGCAGGGTCAGCAGCACGGAAAAGCTGACTTCAGGCGCACACAGGGCGCGCCACAGTTCATGAAGCTGCATGGCTACAGGCGCAGGCCGTTGCCCGCAAGGATGCGCTGCGCTTCAGGGGTTTTCAGAAACTGCATGAACGAGCGCACTTCGGCCTTGTTCTCCTGCCCGGCCACGACACCCGCCACCAGCAGCATGGGCGTATAGCCCTCGCGCACTTCCATCCAGCCGCCAACGCTGTCGCCCTGCTTGCGGGCAATGGCCTCGTTCACAAAGGCGGCGTCAAGATCACCGGAAACAAGGTAGGAAAAGACCTGGGGCACAGTGGAAAGCATGGAAAGCTTTGCCTTGAGCGGCTCCAGCAAGTTGTTGCCCTTCATGAAGGCCACTGCCGCTCTGCCGTAAATGGCCGCCTTGGCATCGGGATAGCCGATTTTGGCAAATTCCGGTTTGGTGAGATCCTGCGCCGAGGCAAGGTGCAGCCCTTTACGCCACGCCAGCACGAGCACGGCTTCGCCAAGCGGTTCATAGGCGGCAAAGGCCAGGCCGGAATCCTGCAACGTGCCTTTTTCTGAAACAATAATGCTGACGCCGCTCCCCGCCTTGGCCTGTTCGATTATCTGCCCGATGTTGCCGCTGTACATTTCTGTGGGTTTTACGCCCGATTGCTGCGCATAGGCCGCGCACAACTGCTGCACCATGGGCTTGTATCCAAGCCCGGTGGTGATGGATGGCCCGTCAGCATGGGCCGATTGCGCAACAACAAGGATGCATGCGGTCAGTATCAGCAAAAGGCGAAAACGTTCAGGCAATACCAGAGGCTTCATGTGCGGCTCCTGACAAATAGAAGGTGGGGTACGGCAACAGGCCCAAACCGTGCGCCTTGCGAAGGGTAACCTCAACCAAGCCTTGCGCTTCAAGGCGGCCATGGCGCAACAGCAGCATGCTGTTGCCAAGGGCCAAGGCCTCGTCGGGCGAATGGGTGACATACAGCACTGGCACGTTCCACTGCTGCGGAATGCGCGCAATGTAGGTCATAAGGCCATCCTTGAGGCTCATGTCCAGCGATGAAAGGGGTTCGTCCATGAGAAGAAGGCGCGGGCGGCAGAGCAAGGCACGCCCAATGGCAACGCGCTGCTTTTCTCCGCCGGAAAGATGGGCCGGGCGTCTGTGCAGCAGCGGGGCAATATCGAGCAGATCGGCAACGTCACCAAGGGCGGGCGCATCCTTGCTGGCGTGGGCGGCATGAAACCGTAGGCCGAAACGCAGGTTCTCGCGGACAGAAAGGTGTGGAAACAGGCGGGCGTCCTGAAAAACATAGCCCAGGCGTCTGCCTTCTGGCGGCAGGTTTATGCCTTGTTCCGCGTTGAAGCAGGTGATGCCGTGACAGAGTATCTGCCCTGCATCGGGCGTTTCCAGCCCTGCAATACAATTGATAAGGCTTGTTTTTCCGGAACCGGAAGGGCCAAAGATGACAGCAATGCCGCACTCCGCAAGCGTAAATGCAAGTTGCAGTTCAAACTCGCCGTGTTTTTTATGGATATCTACGTGCAGCATGGCCTGTCCTGAATGCGGGGTGGACATGACCGGACGCCTTGTGCGGCCAGTTGGGTCATATCCAGCGAACGTTAAGACCATACGGAGAGTGAAGCCATGTATCAATAAATACACGGTTTAGATTATAAGCGTGAATGTCTGGGCACGGTCGCAGGGGCAGTCTGCATGCCCTGAGGGATGAAGCGGAGCAGGCTTGTGCGTTTGCTGCATGGTACACAGCTAGAGGCCTACAAGGCTAAGGGCCTCACCTCAGGCAAGCATGCAAAGCGAAAAAAAGGATGGAAGGCAGGCTCTGTGGCCCCCAGACAGGGCAGGAGGCAAGGGGCGTCAGCAGGGTCAAGGGCGCTTACGCGCCCATGCCCGCATTGCGTTCGATAAGTTTGACGGCTCTGGCAATCTGGCGGCCAAGGCTGGTTTCTTTGGAGAGTTCACGTTCCACGCTGGTAATGCCCTTGATAACCGTGGAATGGCGGCGGTTGAATTTTTCGCCGATTTCTTCAAGAGTCAGTTCCGTGTGCTTGCGCGCGAGATAATACACTGTGTTGCGGCCCAGCACGCATTCCTTGCGGCGTGAGCGGGAGCTGAGCTGGCGCTCGTTGAGGCCGTAACTTTCACAGACCAGACGCACGATGGTGGGCATATCCGGCCCGCAGCTGATCTCTGCATACTGGCTGAGCACTTCCATGGCCAGATCAAGGTTCAGCCCGCAATTGAGCAGACGCGCCTTGAAGATGAGGCTGTTCAGGCACGATTCCATCTGGCGCACATCGCCGTCGAGGCGGCAGGCCAGCAGCTCGCAAACGGAGTCGGGCAGCAGCACCTGAAAACTCTTGGCCTTGCGCTCAAGAATGTGGCGGCGCATGTCTTCTGTGGGGCGGCCAATATCGGTGAGGATGCCCGAGCAGAAATGCGACACAAGCTGGCTGTCTACGCGTTGCAGTTCGCGAGGCGAAAACGATGAGGTAAAAATGACTCGTCCGCCTTTGGCCTGAAGGCTTTTCACCACGGCCAGTGCCATGTCCTGCATTTTTTCCTTACCCTGGAGAAAATGCACGTCTTCAAGCAGCAGCACGTCAAGGTCGCGGAAACGGGTCTTGAAATTTTCGATGTCGTGGGTGCGCAGGGCAGCCACAAAGCGCGAGGCAAAATCTTCTGCCGTCAGGTAGCCCACGCGCGCGCCGCTGCGTTCTTCTGCAATGGCGCGTCCAACGGCCTGAGCCAGGTGGGTTTTGCCAAGGCCAGGGGCAGAGTTCATGAACAGGGTGCGTACGCAGCCGCTGCTACGGCTGACATCCTGAGCTGCCGCAACAGCCATATTATTGGTGGGGCCAACCACAAAGTCCGCAAAAGAATAGCGCCAGTTGGTCGCCAGACGGTAGGCCGGGGTGCTGCTGATGGGCAGGGTGGCCTGCAACTGCGGGCGCGCCATCTGCTGGGCAGCAGTGTCCTGACGGCTGGCAGCCTCCGTGGCGTTGGCCGCCAAGCCGGAAAAGGTCGCGTTCAGTATGGAAGATGAGTGCGCGAACTGCTCTGCCGTGTCAGCCTGTTTGGCGGGGGCTTCTGCATTATGGGGCAGGGCAAAAGAAGCGGGCTGCTGCGCAGGGCTGGCCGCAAAGGCCGAGTTATTTCGGTTGTCGCTGGCTGGCAGGTTAGCCGCAGGCTTGCTGCTGTGGGCGGTATCGCCTGCAGCGGTAATGCGCACGTCAACAGAAGCTGGGTCAAGTCCCAGCACCGGGGCTGCTGCTTCACGCAGGGTGGAGAGCATCTTGCCTTCGAGCCAGCTGGCCACAAAAGCATTGGGCGCGGTAAGCAAAAGCCCCCCCGCGTGCACTTGTGCCTGCAAGGGTGCAATCCAGACCTTGAAAACGCCGGAATGCAGCATTTTCTTGAGATTTTCAGAAATTTCCGACCATTGTTCGCGCATGCCGCCTTGTAGCCCAAAATCAGATTTGGGGGCAATTGATGATTCCGAGCTGTTTGAGACATGGGGCCAATTTCTTATCCCCAACTTTGTTTATATCTAATAGGCCTGAATTTTAATATTTTTTAGTTACTCGGCCTGTAGTCCCTATGATGGGATATCCTTTGAGCGCAAGGCTTTCATGGGGTATGTTGGAGATTTAAACATAGGGTCAAAAAGTTTTACACAATTATAATTTGTTTTTTCTCTGTTTTTCTTATGTATACTTCACTTTTTAACTAGGCATCAGCAAACTATGCGCACCGTAAGGCAAGGCAGATTGTCAAGGGGGAAAAAGAAATTTTCGGTGGTTTCATGCCGCATAACTGGACCGGAATTTCCACGAAAATTATATAAAAACTGTTGATATTAAAGAAAGTTAAGAAAATATCCAGGCTTGCCCGGAGCATGCGGGCAGCAGATGAATACGCCTGACGCCAGAATGCAAAAAACCCCGGCCTGAGCCGGGGTTTTGTTCCTGAGGGACGGACAGCGCAAGCAGGGCCAGCGCTGAATCTACCGTCCACAGCACGTTGCTGTGCCTCCTGGGAGGCCGCTGTGCTTATCTACGGCTAGAAGCCGTAGCGCAGGCCGAGCATGAACTCGTTTTCGTAGGGGCGGTTGCCAACGTTGTACTTGTTGCCAGCAGAGGTGACGCTCACATCGTTGTAGCCAAGGCTCACAAAGCGGTAGCCAGCATCAATGGCGAAGTGCTCGTTGATGTTGAAGGCAACACCAGCGCCCAGGTTCCAGGCAAAGTTGGTGGTGCGCTGATCGCCGCTGAACTTGTCGCCGTTGTTGGCGGTAAAGTCATAGCCAGCGTAGTTGAAGGCCATGCCAAGACCACCACCCACATAAGGGGTCATGATGCTGTCGTTGTGGAAATCCCAGAACAGGTTTGCAAACAGGGTCGAGGAGTTCCAGGTGCCCTTGACCTGCTTGATCGCCGCGCCGCCATCGCTCCAGGTCTTTTCATTGTTGCCGCGCATGGCGAATTCAAGTTCGGCACGCAGGGGCAGCATCTGCTGGGGCCAGAAGTCATAGCCCAGGGCCATGGCGCCACCAAGGGTGAACTGGCTGTACTGGTCTACGCCTGAGCCAGCCAGGGCGCGGGAGCGTTCAATTTGGCCGGTATTTTGAAAGCTCATCAAGAATTTGGGGGCCAGATACATGCCGTTGCCTTCAGCAGCGGCAATGTTGGGCAGTGCCAGACTCAGCACCAGCGCCAACGCAAGAATAAAGCGTTTCATGACAGTCCTCCTAGGTACTTTCCTCCAAAAAAATGAAGGCAGCTTTAAAGTTGAAACAAACATTAGAAAATGTCAATATTTTTTCTATATTGGAAGCGGTGATGACGTATATTTACTGTGTTGACCATGCAAAACAGTATGCTGCAACGCTTTGATTCAACTGGAAACAAAATGTATTCTGTACAAAAAAGAAAAACCCGGCTGTTTTTTAACAACCGGGTTCATATGCTATTGCGCCATAAGCGCCCGCCGTCTTCACAACATCAGCGGGGCGCGTCTGGCCAGCTTGTTTTTTTAGAACGTGTAACCCACTGAAAGCATATAGATGTTTGCGGAAACATCCTTGGAATTGCCGCCAGTAATGCCTACCTCGGGCGATATGCCCTTGGCATCGGTGCCGCCGTAGTCAAGCGAATTGATCCACAGGTGGGCGTAGGCGAGGTCCACGGTCCAGTTATTCCAGTTGAAGCCAGTACCCACGCTGAGCGTTTTGCGGCCATTGGTGGGGATCATGAAGTCGGCGTGGCTTTCATTGACCACGGGCGTCTCATAAGAAAAACCTGCGCGCAGGGTCCACCAGTCAAGGGGCTTGTATTCCACGCTGCCGTTGAAGTTCCAGCCGTCGCGCCATTCCTTGTTGTTGATGGAATTGTAGCCGCTGTCCATATAGATGTTCAGGGCATTGTAGGTGGACCAGCGGGTCCAGACCGTGCCCACTTCAAAACTCAGATTGTCCAGCGGCTTGTAGGTAACGCCCAGGGCTGCCGAATCGGGCAGCTGAAGCACGGTGTTTGCGCCGCAGTTTCTGGCCTCGGGCAGGTGTTTGGCCTTGCTGATGGCGTTGTTGCCCTGATAGGCGAATTCCACGTCGCCATTGATGTTCATGGTCACCTGACTCTTGTAGGACAGGCCAACCGACCACTGGTCGTTGAGATGCATGTGCAGGCCAAGGTGTGCGCCATAACCCCATCCGTTCCCCTCGAGCTGCATGTCGTTGTCAAATTTTTTGCCGTTGTTGTAGGTCAGAATTTTGTTGCCCATGTACATGTGGGCGTTCATGGCTTCCACGCCTACAGAAAAGGAGACCGTATCATTGAGCTTGATGGCAAGGGTAGGCACGAAGGAAATAGTCTGTACGCCGATGTCATAGACATTGTACCTGCCCGCCCAGTCACCCGAATAGCTGTTGCCAAGGCCGAAACGCGAAAAAACGCCCAGACCGACCCATGCGTTGTCGCTGAGCTGGTGGCTCAGATAGGCGTGCGGAGCATTCCAGAGGGCGGGCTTCGTGTAGGTCGAGGTTTCGCGGCCGCCATAACTGGTGGAAATACCACCAGAGGGGCTGATGAGGGCAAAGCCGCCCATCGTGCGGGTGCCGGGCAGTTGCGTAATGCCTGCGGCATTATAGGCAATGGCCGAAACATCATCAGCGCGGCCCACCATGCCGCCAGCCAGGGAAACACCTCTGGCGCTCCATTCATTCAGGGAGAAACCTTCGCCCCAGGCTACGGGCGCGCAGCAGGCCACCAGAGCCAGCGCCAGACATACAGCACGAAAAACCTTCATCACCCCTCCACTAAGATGCAAAAAAAGCGCACAACAGCCCATCCCGGCATACCTTAGCACGCTGGTACGGTTGTGATGTCGCAGAAACGGACGCGGCTGTATGGCCGCCCTCGACAACAGTAATGGGCTGTCACAACATATTTATCGGATCAAGGTCAAGGAAAAGTCGCAAGTGTCTTGAAGCTTTTTGTGACAAAGCAAAGAAATAGAGCGAGCGCAGAGCCTGCCAGTCCTGACCTTTTATCAAACATGTAAAGCGTTTACGCCCACGAAGCAGGGCCAGTGGGGCGGGAGCGGGGCCAAGGAGCTGCACGCCAAGTTCCGCAGCCTTGCCGCGCAGGGCCAGAGCCAGATCGTTGAGAGCAGGGGGGCCGCCCTGTTCGTTCAGCGCGTAGGATATGCGAATGAGCGCCAGACGCACAAAGGGCGGGTAACGGCGCAGCCGCCGTTTGGCAAGCTCCGCCTGATAAAAACCCTCATAGTCTGCGGTGCGCACGTACTGCCAGCAGTAGTGCTCCACATCACGCGTCTGGATAAGCACCCGGCCCGGCTTGTCGCCCCTGCCAGCGCGCCCGGCAGACTGCACCAGCAGTTGAAATGTGCGCTCGGCGGCGCGGTAGTCCGGCAGATTCAGACCAAGGTCCGCATCCGCGATGACGGCCAGCGTCACCAGCGGAAAGTGATGCCCCTTGGAGAGCATTTGCGTACCCACCAGTATGGGGGCCTCCTGCCGGGAAAAGGCCGCCAGGATTTCTTCCATGCGTCCGGGCCTGCGGGTGCTGTCCCTGTCCAGCCGCAGCACAGGCCCCCCGGCCAGTACGCTCAGGCGCTCGGCCAGGCGTTCTGTACCTTCGCCCATGGGCAAAAAGTTCATGCCGCCACACTCTGGGCAGGGCGAGGGAAAGGGGCGGCTATAGCCGCAATAGTGGCAGACGAGTTTTTCCAGTCCCTTGTGGTAGGTGAGCCCAATTTCGCAGTGCGGGCAGCGCAGGGTGCGGTTGCAGTCAAGGCAGTACATCAGGGGGGCGTAGCCGCGCCTGTTGAGCAGCACCACGGCCTGCTCGCCGCGCTCAATGGTCTCGCGCAGTGCGGCCTCGCTCTGCGGGGCCAGCAGCCCGTCCATGCTGGTTGAGCCGGGCGCGAGGGAGCTGATGTCCACCAGTTCCACCGGCGGCAGCTCGCGTCCGCCCACGCGGTGCGGCAGCCGCAGGATGGGCAGGTGGCCGTTTTCAGCAGCATAAAAGGTCTTGAGGTCTGGCGTGGCAGAACCAAGCACCAGCAGCCCCTTTGCCTGGGCAACACGGAACCATGCCACTTCCTTGGCCTGATAGGCCAGGCTTTCGTCCTGCTTGAAAGAGCCGTCGTGCTCTTCGTCAAGCACAATGCAGTTCAGATGCGGCACTGGCAGAAACAATGCCGAACGCGTACCCACGACGATGCAGGGGGTGTCGCTTTGCGCCATCTGGCGAAAGGTCGCTTCCCGCCGTGCGGGCGACTGGTAGCCGTGGTAGAAAAATAACGGAGCATCGGGCAGCGCGCAGGTGGCATCGCGCCGCAGTTTGTGGGCCAGAGCCACCTCGGGTGCGAGCAGCATGACGCTTTTGCCCGCCGCCAGGCAGGCCTTGGCAAGTTCAAGGTATACTGCTGTTTTGCCGCTGCCGGTCACGCCAAAGAGCAGGCGGGAGGAAGCCTCCTCTGCCCGCAGTGCCTCCAGCATGCTTTCAAGCGCACGTGCCTGCTCATCGTTAAGGACAAAGGGGGCAGGCGGGGGCGGCAACAGGCTTTGCTCTGTGGCGTCCAGAGCGTCATCATCGTCAACGCCGTTGTCTCGCGCTAGGTTGACGTGCCCAGCTTCCAGCAGGGTATGGAGGGCTGGGGTTACGGCCTGCCCGAGGGATTGCACAAGCCGCCTGCGGCTCACGCTGCCGTGCTGGTGCAGATAGTCCAGAACCTCAATCTGGCGTTTGGCCGAGGGCCGCACAGGCCAGGGCGGGTCAACGCGCAGCAGGCAAAATTCTTCGCTGGCGGCGTCTGTGCCGGGGGGCAGCATGCGGGCCGTGCCTTTGCAAAGGGACTCGGCGAGCGCCTGACGCTGTTCAGGCAGGGCTTCACGGATGCGGGCCAGAGTCCAGGCCACAGCCTTGCCCGATTCAATATTGCGCAGCCGCACCCGTGCAAGGCGCAAACCCTGTGGCAGCACATGCCCCAGAATATGACCGGGGTGCAGCCCCTGACGGCGGGCCAGATCTTCAGCCAGTTCCAGCAGTACAGCGGGGAGCAGGGGGGCGTTTTCCAGCGGCCAGCCAAGGCTTTTGCAGTCAACGCCTTCCGGCACGTCGGCGGTGGGGCTGACGCGCAAAAGCACTGCGGCGCGCAGGGCGGTGCGCTCGCCCCGGCCCAGCGGCACGGCCACGCGCAAGCCGGGCTGCCAGAAATCGGCGGGAAATTCGGGCGGCAGCGTGTAGGTAAGGCTGGCGTAGGGCGGAGTGAGCAGGGCGACTGTGGCGTACATGTGGGGCAGAGTTACGTAATACGGCCCCAATGGCAAGCCTCCTCTGGCGAACCAGAGGAGGCTTGGGGCAATACGTATGTGCAGCGGGTTTTAATGGAACTGCACAAAATTCTTGAGCAGCTTGAGCAGATCGTAGCGCAGTTCTTCGTCCTGAAGGGCAAAGTAGATGTTGGCGGTGAGAAATTCCGCCCAGTCGCCAGCGTCAAAGCGCATACCGGACATACGCACAGCCATCATGCCCCTTTCCTGAGCCATGGCCTGCAGTGCGTCGGTAAGCTGGATTTCGCCGCCGTGACCTGGCTCGACCTTTTCAAGATAGTCAAAAATATCAGGTGTGAGCACATAACGGCCAACAATAGCCATGCGCGAGGGCGCGTCTTCACGGGCGGGTTTTTCCACCATGTTTTTGACGCGGAACACGCCGGGGGTCACTTCATCGCCATCAATGATGCCGTAGCGGCTGACCTTCTCCCACGGTACTTCCATCACGCCGATGACCGGCATTTTTTCGGCCATGGCCACTTCAATGAGCTGGCCGATGCCGGGAGCGCCGCCAAACATGAGGTCATCGCCCACCATGATGGCAAAGGGATCATCACGCACAAGTTCGCGCGCGCAAAGCACCGCATGCCCAAGGCCAAGCTGGCGCTTTTGCCGTACGGACATGATGTTGACCATCTCGGCCACCTTGCGCACTTCAGCCAGTTTGTCGAGCTTGCCAGCGCGTTCAAGCACGCCCTCAAGCTGGAGGTTGTAGTCGAAGTGATCTTCAATAACCGTTTTGTCGCGGTTGGTGACGAAAATTACATCTTCAATATTGGCGCGCTGCGCTTCTTCAACCACATACTG
Source organism: Desulfovibrio desulfopostgatei (assembly GCF_053570645.1). NCBI lineage: Bacteria > Pseudomonadati > Thermodesulfobacteriota > Desulfovibrionia > Desulfovibrionales > Desulfovibrionaceae > Desulfovibrio > Desulfovibrio desulfopostgatei. Next base: position 1,053,070 of record NZ_JBRBQS010000002.1, read on the forward strand.
GATGACGGGCTTGTTGTAGATGGGCAGCATTTCCTTGGGAATATTCTTTGTTGCAGGCAAGGAACGGGTGCCCCATCCGGCCACAGGAATGACGACTTTACGAATATCCTTCATGCATGCCTCCAAGGGGGGTAGACAAAACAATTTTTATTAGCGGCAAACCGATGCAAGCAATAAACGGATAGCGGCCATACTGCAAGCAGTTCCTGCCCGATCCGGGAGCGCCGCCACGATGTGCAACAGTCAAATCAGCGCAGTTCGCGCTCAACCACAACGGCCAGATCTTCGGCGAAAGTTTTGACCTTTTCGGGGTTTTCGCCTTCCACCATGACGCGGCAAAGAGATTCCGTGCCGGAATAACGCAAGAGCACACGCCCGCGCCCTGCCAGTTCCGCCTCGACCTTGGCAACAGCCTCGCCAATTGCGGGGCGTTCCTCAAAGGGCAGGCGTTTTTCCACCCGCACGTTGATAAGCTTCTGCGGGAAGGGTTTGAGCCTGCCCGCCAGTTCGGAGAGAGGCTTGTCCTTTTCGCGCATGATGCGCAGAATTTGCAGGGCCGCCAGCAGGCCATCGCCAGTGGTGCTGTACTTGTGGAAAATAAGATGGCCCGACTGCTCGCCGCCCAGCATGGCGCCTTCGCGCCGCATGGCTTCCATAACGTAGCGGTCGCCCACCTTGGTGCGCAGCAGCGAACCGCCGTGATCCTTCATAAAAATTTCCAGGGCCATGTTGCTCATGGCGGTTGCCACAAGCAGATTGCCCGGCAGTTCGCCCCGGGCCATCATGGCCTGGGCGCACATGGCCATAAGCTGGTCGCCGTCAATGATGTCGCCGTGTTCGTCCACAACAATGAGGCGGTCAGCATCGCCGTCCAGCGCAAGGCCCACGTCGGCCCGCACCTCGCGCACCTTGGCCGCCACCACTTCGGGATAGAGCGAGCCGCAGTGCTCGTTGATGTTGGTGCCGTCAGGGCTTGTGCCGATGCGGAAAACTTCGGCTCCCAGTTCTTCAAGAGCCAGCGGGGCAACCTTGTAGCTGGCGCCGTTGGCGCAGTCAATCACAATGCGCAGGCCCGAAAGCGTCAACTGGGGGGGGAAGCAGCTTTTTGTGTAAACAATATAGCGGCCCCCTGCGTCTTCAATCTTGGTGGCGCGGCCCACGCCGCGCGCTTCCGGATAGGGCCATTTAAAGTCCGAATCCAGCACCATGGCCGATATCTCGTCTTCGGTCAGGTCGGGCAGCTTGTAGCCATCGGCATCAAAGAACTTGATGCCGTTGTCGTGAAAGGGGTTGTGCGAGGCGGAAATAACCACCCCAAGGTCGGCCCGCATGCTGCGGGTAAGGAAGGATATGGCCGGAGTGGGCAGCGGGCCGGTCATGATCACGTGCATGCCGGCGGCGCACAGGCCGGAAGTGAGCGCAGATTCAAACATGTAGCCTGAAAGGCGCGTATCCTTGCCGATGACCACCTTGTGCTGGTGGTCGCCGCGCCGAAAGCGCACGCCCGCCGCCAGACCAAGTCGCAGGGCCACATCCACGGTCATGGGATAGTTGTTGACCGTGCCGCGCAGTCCGTCTGTGCCGAAAAGACGCTCAGCCATGAAAACTCCTTACCTCTAATTCTTTTGCAGCGCGCAGACGCGTTTCAGCGTGGGCGCTGTTGCTGGGTTTTGTCGTATGTGCCGTACCCGGCCGCAAGGGCAAGGCGCGGTTGCGTTCCTTTCTGGCTGCCGGATGCGGCAGTTGAAGGGCGGCGCTTATTTCTTTTTTCTTGTTACCGTAACTTCTTCCGTAACCGGGTTCAAGAGAGTCATTCCTTCCGGCAGTTTGAAGTGCAAGGGCGTTTTAATGCTTTCTCCCGGCTGGATCTCCGGCGTAACGAGGGAAACTTCCATCTCGCCAAGGTAGCGGCTGTTCTTAGCCAGAGCTTCGGGCACTTCCACCAGCACGGCAATTTCATCGGGGCTAACCGTATAGGCATGGCGGCTTTCCTTGGCAATTTCCACCTTGCAACGGCGCGATATAACGGTGCGCCCACTGGTGATGGTGTACTGCACCTTGACGGAAGGCGGCGTGGCCGTGACCATGCCTGGCGTGTCCAGCGTGATGGTTTGCTGGGTTGTTGTGCCCGCTGCCTTGGGATCAAGCATTATGGTTAGCGGCACACTGGCAATGGCAGAAACAACAGATTCCGGGCCGCGCAAAACCACCGTGGCCGGAGTTACGCTGACGTTTTCCACCGTCAGGGCGCCGCTGTGCAGGGGCGAATCCACAACAGCCTTGACGGGCACGCTGCGTTCCTGAACGTTGTCGGCCTTGACCACAATGCGCGGGGGCTGCACATCAATGAGTTCAAAGGCGCGGAAGTTTGCCCCCAGATGTTCTGCCGAAAGCGGAACCACTGTGGTGCCCTTTTTTATGGAGGAAAGGTCAACAGCCTGAATAATCTTGCGCTGCGTTATGGAGCGCAAAAGAGTTTCCGGCCCGCGCAGGCGCACAATGGCCTTGTTGATGAGTCCGTCAGTCACCACAAGATTGGCGGGGATGCCGAAGTAATCGAGGTTAACTTCAATCTGCGCTTCCAGCCTGTCGCGAACGCTGACCATGTACCACATGCTCACGGCGATAAAGATCGCCAGCAGCATGGAAAGCAGATGCGGGGGGCGGCGTGAGGGATCAGAGGATTTCATTAAGCACCTGCCTGAGGCGGGTAGCGTCAAGGGCGCGCATCAGCTCATCCTTGAGTGCCACGGAAATTTCGCCTCTTTCTTCAGAAACAACAATGACCAGAGCATCGCTTTCACGGGCAATGCCCAGTGCCGCGCGGTGCCGCGTGCCGAAGTTCTGGCCCTTGGCTTCGGCCAGCGGCAGAATGCAGGCCGCAGCGGTGATTCTGCCACGGCTGATGACCACGGCTCCATCGTGAAGGGGGGCCTTGGGATAAAAAATATTCATGAGCAGCTGGCGTGAAAGCTGCGCATCAATGCGCACGCCTTCGCGTTTAATCATATCACCAAGGCGCATGCTGCGCTCAATAACGATAAGTGCGCCCACCCGCAGCCGGGCCATTTCAACACAGGCGCTCACCACTTCTTCCACGCCGATACTTTTTATGCTGGATCGGCGAAAGATGGGGCGTGCGCCCATTTCTCCCAGAGCCTGACGGATATCGGCCTGGAAAATAACGACGATGAGGATGAAAAGGGAACTGAAGATGTGCTGCAACAGCCAGGTAAGCGTGTACAGGCCGAGAGCGTTTGAAAAGAAATACAGCAGCGTAAGCAGGCCCAGCCCTGTAAGGACTGTCAGCGCCCGCGAACCCCGCAGCATCTGGATAACCTGGTACAGCATAATGCTGACCACGGCTATATCCATTACATCGCGCCAGTCTATGGCAATACGGTCAAACACGGTGTGTTCCTTGCAGCAAAGTGTATCGGGCAACCGTCGCGCTGTCAGCCGTGGGCTTTGGCGCGTTCCTTGTCTTGGTACATGGCAGTGTCCGCGCAGGAGAGCAGCGCATCCACTGTGAGGGCAGTATCAGGGTACACTGCACTGCCCATGCTGAACGTGATCGGCCCAGGTATGTTCAGCTCTGGCAATCCCTTTGCAAGATCGGCGCGCATTCGGGTAAAGGCGGCCTTGTCCCTCTCCTCGGCCGGGGGACCGTTGAGCAGCAGTACAAATTCATCACCGCCCATACGCCCCAGAATATGGGTCACCGGGGCATGTGCGCGAACAACCTCTGCGAAGAGTTGCAATACTCGGTCGCCCGCCTCATGTCCATAGGTGTCGTTGATGCCTTTAAAATTATTTAAGTCGACGTAATATAAGGTGAATTTTTTTACAACTGGTGAGGCTATGCGCCTTTGTAGTTCCTCAAAGAGCCCACGCCTGTTGAGCGCCCCCGTAAGGGCGTCTCTGTAAGCGATGGCCTCAAGATATGTGCGAATTTGCGTAAGGTCATGATTCCTTTGAACTAACGTTGCCAGGAAGAGACTGAGAAGAACGCTCATACCCACATAGAGCCATGATTCCAGTGATCTGAACCACGCAACGCCTGCCGACATGCGGATCAGCCAGTGAGCGTTAAGAATTGTCACAGGCATGTCTATGCTGCCGGCGTCTTTTTCTGAATCCGCACTGCCAGCAATAAGCAACGCACCGCCTTTATGGGGGGATGTGCGCCAAAGGCCAAAATCGATATTCATGCTGTCCAGCAGGTAAAGGTCCGAGGCTGTCAGCACTTCAGGAAAACGCAGTAATATTGCAGCAATACCCCAATATTGAGGACGGCCGGAAGCATCAGGAAGGAATACGGAAAGTCGCCCCACCAGAGCCGCATCCCCGTTGGGGAGCAGTACCGGCCCGGCCAGGGTCAGGGGGGCACCGTGGCGGGCCGTGATTGCCTCGTGGCAGCCCAGATTGCCGTCAAGCATATCCTGCCCCACCAGCAGGCTGTTGGCAGGCGTATATGGGTACACCTTGTTTATGGTGCCGCCGGGAGCGAGAACAAAGGCCTGAATGGTGTCATCATCGCGCAGGGCAGCGGCAACACGCTCGAATTCCTGAATATTCCCGCTGTTGTCAATAACAAGCGCGTTCAGGGTTTCCGTTTTGAATATCAGGCGCAACAGATCGCTTTGGAGATTATCGCGTTGCGAGCGGGCAATGCTCTCAAGCTTGACCCGCTCAAGCTGCTGTTTGCGGTCAATCAAAACCCATGTCAAAAGTAAGTTGAAGGCCAACGTGATGAGCAGCATTCCAGTGAATGGGCGCGTTGAAAAAAATCGCACCATACCGGCAGACTCGCAATCGTTGACGGTTTGAATCCTAGTTGGCCTCAAGAGCCAGAGCAACAGTCATGGCCTGACGGGCCGCGACAACATCATGCACCCTGTGCCAGAACACGCCCTTGCCGCGCAGCATTGCCGTAGCCATGGCTGTTGCCAGACCACGCTCCTGCGGCGGCAGGCCCAGAAGCCCGCCAAAAACGGATTTCATGGACAAGGCCATGAGCACGGGCCGCCCGAGCGCAAGCAAGTCTTCCGGGTGGGCCAGCAAGGCAAGGTTGTGTTCAAGCGTCTTGCCAAAGCCGATGCCGGGGTCAAGCACAATGCGGTTTTCCGGCAGGCCCGCCCGTACCATGCGCGACATCTCGCGTTCAAAAAATTCCAGCACTTCGCGGCGCACATCAGTGTAGCGCGGGTCGTGCTGCATGGTCTGCGGGCGGCCTTGACTGTGCATCAGCACATAGCCGGGCTTGTATTGCACAAGCACGTCCAGCAGGGCGGGATCAAAGGCGCAGGCCGAAATATCGTTGATGATGGCAGCCCCCATGTCCAGCACAGCGGCAGCCGTGGCGGCATGGTAGGTGTCCACGGAGATTACGGCTCCGGGCGCAGATTGGCGCAGCCCTGTCAGAACCGGCAGCAGGCGCTCGGTTTCCTGCTGGGGGGGCAGTTCCGCAGCTCCGGGCCGCGACGATTCCGCGCCAAGGTCAAGAATGTCTGCACCCTGGTTGCGCAGGGTCAGCGCATGGTTGAGGCCTGATGCCGGGGCGTTGTGCCGGCCCCCGTCATAAAAGGAATCTGGGGTCAGATTTACAATGCCCATTACGCCAAAGGGGGAGGGCGTCTTCAACGCCCGCCCCCCAAGAATATGCCAGTCTGCGCCCCTGGAAAGAGCGGCCGGGCAAATGCTATCGGTCATTTTCTTTACTGTTGTTCCGGGTGTTCTCGGTTTCGGACTGTTTGGACTCCGCCTGTTCCGATTGCTGCTCCAGCTTGTGCTCTGCCTTCTGTTCGGGGGCCTGAGCGTCCGTATCCGGCTCAATAACAAATTCTGCGCCGGATTTGGAAGCCTTGCCGCCCTTGGCGGCAGTGGAGGGCACGGGTTTGCCGTTGTTGTCGAGCGGGGGCAGTTCCTTGTTGTCCATGAGCAGGTCAATATCCGCGCCGGTGATGGTTTCGCGATCAAGAAGCGCCTGGGCAATGCGGTGCAGGGCATCCAGATTCTCTTCAAGCAGCTTGCGGCAGCGGCTGTGCGCGTCTTCCACAATACGCTTCACCTCTGAATCCACAAGGCGTGCCGTGTCTTCGCTGAAGTTCTTGTTCTGAACCCATTCGCGGCCAATAAAAACTTCTTCGCCGGTTTCGCCGATGGCCAGCGTGCCCACGGCCTCACTCATGCCCCACTCGCAGACCATCTTGCGGGCCATGCGGGTGACGCGCTCAATGTCGTTGGAGGCACCAGTGGTGATATCGTCAAAAATAATTTCTTCCGCCACGCGGCCACCCAGCAGCACCACCAGATTATTGCGCAGGAAGGTGCGTGAATAGCCGTGGCGGTCTTCTTCCGGCAGCTGCATGGTCACGCCGAGGGCGCGTCCACGCGGAATGATCGTAACCTTGTGCACCGGGTCGGAACCGGGCAGCAGGCGGGCAGCCAGAGCGTGACCGCCTTCATGGTAGGCTGTGATGCGCTTTTCTTCCTCAGAGAGGATAAGACTGCGGCGTTCGCGCCCCATGAGAACCTTGTCCTTGGCATACTCGAAATCGTGCATGTCCAGGCGATCCTGATTGAGCTTGGCGGCCTGAAGGGCAGCTTCGTTGACCAGGTTTTCAAGGTCAGCGCCAGAAAAGCCCGGTGTACCACGAGCCAGCACTTCCAGATCAACATCGCCCGCAAGAGGCGTGCGTTTGGTGTGCACTTCAAGGATGCGGCGGCGGCCACGCAGATCGGGCGTGGGCACCATCACCTGGCGGTCAAAGCGGCCAGGGCGCAACAGGGCGGGGTCAAGCACATCGGGGCGGTTGGTGGCGGCAATGAGGATAACGCCTTCATTGCTTTCAAAGCCGTCCATTTCCACAAGCAGCTGGTTCAGGGTCTGCTCGCGTTCGTCATGCCCGCCGCCAAGGCCAGCGCCACGCTGACGGCCAACGGCGTCGATTTCGTCAATAAATATCAGACAGGGCGCGTTTTTCTTGCCCTGAACAAAAAGGTCGCGAACGCGCGAAGCGCCCACGCCCACAAACATTTCAACAAAGTCCGAGCCGGAAATGGAAAAGAACGGCACCCCGGCTTCACCAGCAACGGCGCGGGCCAGAAGGGTTTTACCCGTGCCGGGAGGGCCCACGAGCAGTACGCCCTTGGGGATGCGCCCGCCAAGGCGGGTAAATTTTTTGGGGTTGGAGAGAAATTCCACAACTTCCGAAAGTTCGTCCTTGGCTTCGTCAACGCCAGCCACGTCAGCAAAGGTAACGCGTGTGCTGTCCTGATTGAGCAGGCGCGCGCGCGACCGGCCAAAGCTCATGGCCTTGCCGCCGCCGCTCTGCATCTGGCGCATAAAGAAAATCCACACGCCCACCAGCAGCAGCATGGGGAACCATGAAACCAGCAGGGTCATGTACCATGGCTGTTCTTCCGGCGGCTCGGCCTTGATTTCGACCTTTTTTTCAATAAGGCGGTTTACGAGGCCGATGTCCTGCGGAGCATAGGACTGCACGGTTTTTCCGTCAGAGGTGCGCCCAATGAGGGTGTGCCCCTGAATGGTTACGGACATGAGCTGGCCGTTGTCCACCTGACTGAGGAAATCCGAGTAGGGCACCCGCTGGGTGATCCCCTGCGGCTGCTGGAACATATTGAAAAGCATGACCATCGCCAGGACGATTATCGCCCACAGCATCAGGTTGCGACTTATCTGATTCAACACTGCCTCCGTTACGTTTTCCGCGCGCGGTGGCGCACGGCCAGGCCGGATATATGGCCAGCACAGTTAAGAAATTACTACCTGTATGTGGCTGGTGTCAAATGCTTGTGGGCATTTGCAGTTCAGGCAACAGGGTTTCGGCTGCGCTTGTCTTGTTCATAATAATGCGCAAAACACGCTTGGCAATGGAGGTTTGACATGCAGGAGTCAAAACAGCATGCCGGGTGCGTGTTGCGCATGGTCAAACTGTGCTGCGGGCTTTGCTGCTTTTGCTGTGCTGCAAAGGCCAAATAAGTTTGCCCCCTTGCGGGCAAGGGGCTTTTGCCCTATGGTGCGCCCATGCGGAGACGTTTCGTCACCGGTGTGGCGCCCGGTCTTCAAAACCGGTGGCAGGCCTTGCGGTCTGTGGTAGGTTCGACCCCTATACGTCTCCGCCATTCAAGCTTTTTTAGCCAGGCTCATCTGGCTTGCCGTCTTTTGCAGACTGACGTTTTGTCCCCCGGTTTGACCCGGGGGATTTTTTTGTCTTGCGGGCAGCCTGGTTTCAGCCAGGCCTGTCGCTATTTTTCAGATTTTTTCTTGTGGCTTGAGCGCAGGTGCAGGCGCATGGGGGCATGCGTGATGCCGAATATTTTGCGCAACGCGCGTTCAAGATAGCGGGTATAGCTTTCAGGAACACGGGTGGCATCGCTCACAAAGCACACAAAGGTCGGCGGCGCGGTTTCCGCCTGGGTCAGGTAGAAGAACTTGGCGCGCACACGCTTGACCACAGGCGGCTGGTGCTTGTCGAGCACTTCTTCCATGGCGCGGTTGAGCTTGCCGGTAGAAATGCGCACGCTGCATTCTTCGTGGATCTGGGTTGCCAGGGGCAGGATTTTTTTCAGGCCGGTTCCCTTGAGGGCAGAAACATTCAGAATCGGCACATGCGGGCAGAAGGCCAACATTTCGGCGACGTTCTTTTTGAGCCTGTCCAGCGAGTCGCGGGGGGCCAGATCACACTTGTTGATAAGCACCATAAAGGGAGTTTTGCGCGTGTTCAGCATGTCCATGAGGCGCTTGTCCTGCTGGCTCACCCCTTCGGCGGCGTCCAGGGTCAGCAGGGTCACGTCGGCCTTGGTGCTCGACTTGATGGCCGAGTTGACGGAGTACTTTTCCAGACTGTCGCTGATTTTGGTGCGGCGGCGTACACCCGCAGTGTCCACAAATACGTAGTCGCGCCCACCGCGTGTAAAGCGCACGTCAACACTGTCGCGCGTGGTGCCCGCCACATCGGAAACAATCATGCGGTCGCTGCCGGAAATGGCGTTGATAAGCGACGACTTGCCCGCATTGGGGCGGCCAAGCATGGCCAGCTTGAGGGTCGGCGGCGCGGGCGGTTCGGTGGAGGTTTCTTCCGGCAGCAGGGCTACCAGTTCTTCCACCAGAGCGGTGATGTTGTGTCCGTGCTCGGCGGAAACCGCCAGCAGCGGGAAGCCCAGAACGTGAAATTCCGCCATGAGTTCATCTTCGCGTTCCACGCCGTCAACCTTGTTGACCACGCAGAGGGTGGGCAGGCCCTTGCGGCGCACATGGGCCGCAAGATGCTCGTCCAGGGGCAGCAGGCCGTCACGCGAATCCACCACAAAGGCCACGGCAGCGGCATCAACCAGCGCCGCCTCGGTTTGCGCAAGAATGTCGCGCTCAAAGCCGCGAATGCCTTCGGGGCCTTCCACCACAGCGGAGTGGGCGTCAAGGGTGATGCCGCCCGTGTCAACGATACCGAAAACGGGGGTGTCCTTGCGGCGCACCACGCCGTCCATGCGGTCGCGGGTCACGCCGGGGCGGTCATGGGTGATGGCCCGATTGCTGCGGATAAGCCTGTTGAACAGGGTGGATTTGCCCACATTGGGGCGACCCACCAGAATGACGCGGGGCAATGTATCTGCCATGAGAATACCTTAGTGTACGCCTGGGATTTGCCAGGCGAGATTGCAAGCGTGAAGCGGAGTGCGCCGCCATGCGGTCATGCGCTCCGATGAAGAGAAAGCGCCCGGAGCATATGCTCTCTGAGGCGTCTGGCGTGTAATGCCGCGCAGGCCGCGCGGCAGCCAGGACAGTTGGGTTTTGAGACTGCTTTACTGGCGTAAAAATTTATTTTTAGCACTTTGTTCCGTCAAAGGGAAGACCCCGCATCCGCCCCCATGTTCCGGGGCTGTCATGGCTGCGACAGGCTCTGGCATCTGCTCAAGGGCATGCGCGCCAGACCACGGCGGAAGACATGAAAACACGTGTCCGCAGGGCATGGTTACGCGCAGGGCATGCAGCATCAGGTTTTCCGGCTCCGGGGCAGATTTTTCTGCCGTGCCCATGCGGGCCGGGGCCGGGAGGGCGTAGGCCCCGCGCGGCACATGGCGGCGCGTAGGCGCAGCCTGCCCGTACTTGGTGTCGCCAATCACAGGATACCCCACGGCGGCAAGCTGTACGCGGATCTGATGCGTGCGGCCTGTCAGCAGGTGCACAAGCAGCAGGCTTTGCGCTTGCTCCACCCTCAGGGGGCGCACCATGCAAAGAGCCTCGCGGCTGTCAGCCTCGCCGGGAGCAGCCGGACGCACCTTTTCGTAGCCCTGGGCAGCATCCTTGCGCAGAAAGTGGCGCAGAAGCTGCGTTTCGGCAAAAGGCCAACGGCCCTGCACCCATACAACGTATTCCTTGGCCAGCGTTCCATCGCGTATGGCGTCCTGAGCCTTGGCAAGGGCTTCGTACGAGGCAGCCACCAGCAGTACGCCCGATGTTTCCTTGTCCAGCCTGTGCACGGGCGTGGGCTTGAAGGGCGCGCTTGCGAAGTAGGCGGCCAGCCGGGAACTGAGGCTGTCGTCATGCCCTGTGCCGGGATGCGTAGGCAGGCCTGCGGGTTTGTTGAAGGCCCACAGGTAGCCGTCTGTGCCGATCATGGGCGGCAGCGGAGGCGAATCAACCGGCTGCGTGTCGAGAGCTGTATCCGTCAGCGGCTGGGGGGCAGTTTCTGACGCGCTTTCTTCCGCCATTTTGAAGGCAAAGGGAGGAAGACGAACAATGTCGCCTGTCTGCACACGGGCAAAGGGCTTGCATCTGCTGCCGTTGATGCGCACCTGACCAGTGCGCACCCAGCGGTGGAGCAGGGTGGGGGGCAAGTTCAGCCGCCTTTGCAGGAACTGTAACAACTTTTGGCCGCTTTCGGTCTCCTGAACTATCGGCTGTTCCAGCGGCGATTGCCTGCTGATGCCGATGCCAGAGTCCTGGGCCTGCGTAGGGGGAGGGTTATCTTCCGACATGGGGATACTCTGGCGCAAAGCCAGCCTTGCGTCAAGAGCGCCGGGGGCGCGGCCTGCGGCGGCCTGCCTGCTGCGCGTTACAGATAGCGGCAGTCGTTCATGGAAACCTTGGCAAAGGTGTGGTTTTCAATCCAGTCCCGAACACGCTGGCGCGTCTCAGCCCTTGTGGTCAGTTTGTTCCGCAGCATGGCCCGGTCTGCCTCCACAATGGCGTTGGCAATGCTGTTCTGCATGTTTTCTGTGCAGGCGGAACCCATTGCCAGCAAGACCGGGGGGCGGTTTTGCTGGTTGTTGTGCCTTTCAAAGCGCTGCATGAGTTCATGCAACGTTTCGGCAACCTTCAGTCTGTCGCATCCAGGCAGCAGCACGGTGTATTCATCACCGCTCATGCGCGCCACGCAGGCTGCGGAATCCAGCCCGCCGCGCAGCAGCAGGGCCGCCTGACAAAGCACGGTATTGCCTTCTTCGTGCCCGAGGTAATCGTTAATCATTTTCAGTCCGTTGACATCGGCAACGATTATCCCCACGGGCCGAACGGCGTTTTGCTCCAGCTCCTCCACGGTCATGGTAAAAAAAGTTCGGCTGCGCAAACCTGTGAGCGGGTCGTTGCGCACCATGTCCTCAAGGTGGGCTCTGTCGGCCTGGCTTGCGCTGATGTCGGTATGCAGGCCCACCACACGCGTGGCCCTGCCGCTGGCATCGCGCTGTGTAACGTTGCCGCGGCCAAGGATCCAGGCCCAGGTGTTGTCTGCCCTGCGCATGCGGTAGGTGCATTCAAAGGTATCGCCGTGGGTGGGCGAGGCAATGATGTCTTTTTGTATGGGCACCACGTGGGCGTAATCTTCCGGATGAATCTTTTCTTCCCAGCTTCGCAGCGTTGCCGGGAAAGTCTCGGCAGAGTAGCCCAGCATTTCAATGTAGCGGGGGCTGTAGTAGACGGTATTGGTATTGGCGTCCCAATCCCACAGTCCATCGCCGGAAGCATTGAGCGCCAGCATCAGGCGGGCGGCATCCTGCGTGGAGTGCGGCGTGGCAAGGTGCTGCATGGAAAAACGCGCGGACGGCAAAATCTGCTGCGCCTGACGTTCCACCGCGCTGATGCAGCCAACCACACGCTCTGCCTGCCCTGCACCGTTACGCGCAAGGGTTATAAGCTGGGTTCGTGCCACAAGACCGTTGATGGGAAAGCATATTTCCATATGCGCCCCGATGTGGCCCTCGAGAAACGTCTGCAACGATTGCCCGAGTATATCCCTTTTATCCTCATGGCATGCGCCAAGAAATGCCGCCATACTGCAAGGAACATTTGCCTCAATGCCAAGTAGCCTCCCGGCCCCAAGGCTGAAGCGGAGGAGGTCTGAGGCAACGCGCCATTCCAGCACGGCATCGGTTGTGTCCGTCTGGATAAGCGGCAGGGGGTGGCTGGGATAGGGTTCGCGCATGGCAATCCTTGGGAGTCCAAGATATGGTGCCAAAAGACAGGAATCTGACGCAGAGCATAAATTGCTGCGCGACCCTACTACTCTTCAGGAAAGAATGCTACTATCATTTTATATATACAAGTAGATATTTGGTGCTAAAATTAAAAAGCGAGGCTGCCGGAGGCGAGCCAGCGGGCAACGCCAGCGGGGCGTTACGGAAGGGCGGGGCGCGGCGGCAGGATGGAAAATTATTTTATAGCAGATAGCTGCGGGCGTATTGCCCTTGCATTGTTGAAGATTGCCGCCAGCAAAATTGTGTGGGGCTAATGCTCGTGGGGTTCGTTGCCCAACGGGTGGGCGTGCATATGGGCATGGGCAAAGGATGGGGCGCAGGCGCTCAGCCGATTGTTGGCGATGGTGAGGTACTGGGTGGATGTTTGCGCCAGAAAATCCCAGTCATGGGATATAGTTATGCGCGCAGTGTCCAGGCTGCCCAAGATGTCGATGATTCGCTGGCGGGCATCGTTATCGAGGCCGTTGGTGGGCTCGTCAAGCAGCAGGGCCTCGGGCTTCATGGCCATCACTGAAGCCAGGGATACGAGCTTTTTTTCGCCGCCGGAAAGCCGGTGGGTAAGGCGGTTTTCAAATCCGGCCAGGCCGAGAGCGCGCAGGGTGTCCAGGGCGCAGTCTCTGGCATCATCGGCTGAAAAGCCGAGATTCAGGGGGCCAAAGGCCACGTCCTCCAGCACGGTGGGGAAAAAGAGCTGGTCTTCTGCGTGCTGCAGCACAAAACCCACCTTGCAGCGCAGATTGTAGAAATCCTTTTCTTCCTTGAGGGGCGTGCCGTGAAACAACACCTGACCCGCCTGAGGCCGCGCCAAGCCCGTGATGCAGCGGAAAAGCGTTGTCTTGCCGCTGCCGTTGGGACCATAGAGGCCGATACGCTGACCGGGATGCAGAGAGAAATCCACATCGCACAGCACTGTGCGCGGCGAGTTGCCCTGCCCGTAAGCAAAGCAGATGCCCTCGAGGCTGAAAATGGCTGCATCGTTATGGTGGTCAGACATTAAGGCCTCCCAGGCATTCAATCGCGATTATCCCCGCCATGCACAACAGCAGGCCCAGTGCGAAAATACAGTCGCCCTTCTGGGCGTGGAATACCGTCACCGATCTGAAATGGCCGGAAAATCCCCGCAGAACCATAGCCTCGCGCACTCGCAGAGAGCGCTCGTAACTGCGCACCAGCAACAGGCCCAGCAAGGACGCCAGGGTGCGGTAGGTATGCATGCTGGTGCGCGGGCGAAAACCGCGCAACCGTGCCGCCACAAGCAGGGTGTGCCATTCCTGGGCGATGACGTGAACGTATCTGGCTGTGAAAAGAAAGAGGAAAACGAGCTTGGGCGGGCAGTGCAGCCGCTCCAGCGCATGACCGGCGGTGGGGGCGTTCATGGTGGCGACAAGCGCCAGAAAGATGCAGGCAATGGCATTGGACTTGATGCTCACCAGCAGTGCAAGGCGCACGCCTTCTGCGCTGACTGTGAGCATTCCCCATTGCGCCAGCGGGGTTCCCGGCGTGGTCAGGGGCGTTACGCACCACAGAAAAACAATGAAGATATTGATGGCGCCGAGGCGTTGCAGCAGCGCGCGGGCAGGCGGATTGGCCGCCGCCAGCAGCGCCAGACCCAGCGCAAGGGCCATGCCGCAGGCGGTCAGGCTGTGCAGCAGAGATATGCATACCGCAAGACCCCCCGCGAAGGCCATGCGAACGCGGGGGTCAATACGCTGTATGAGCGATGGGCGAACAAAGGGCTGGTCAAACACTCCCAGCCATTACCCCCGACGCCCCTTGAAGTAAAGGGCAATACCCGCCAGACCCACCAGCCAGCCGATGCCGCCGAAAATTTCAGAAAATCCGGGGCGCGACACGCGCATTTCGGCAAGTTCCCGACGGATGGGGCCAAGCTTTACATCCAGCGCCGCGTTGACAATGGTTTGCAGCTCCCCGGAGCTGACGCCGGCAGCGCTTGGGGTGGGTGCAGCCGCGCCTTTTGCTCCGGGGGTTGCCGTGGATACTGCGTGTGTAACCGGAGATGTTTTTTCGGCAGCAGGAGCCGCCGCGTCCTTTGCTTCGGAGGCGCTGGCGGGAATGGCTGGCGTCTGAACCGCCGCCAGTTCGGCGGCATCCATCATCCATTCGTTCTGATGGCCTTCGCCAGCCTTGACGACAATGCGCAGGCCGTGGGCCTTGCCCTCAGCGGGAACAGGAAAACGGTACACGCCCTGATCATCTGTGCGGCCTTCCTGCAGTTTTGCGCCTGTGGCAGCATCGTACACCACCACCTGTCCCTGCTTGACCTTGTTGCCGCCGTTAAAGCCGCATTCCGCAACAACCTGATCCCCTTCTGTCCATGCAAAAATATTGACCCGGTGGGCCTGAGCCGCATGGGGCAATGCCAACGTGAAGAGCAAAAACAGCGTGGACAACAGTGCGGGCAGTGTGGGCGAGAATGCCCTGCGCGAGCAAATGGAATGCATGGAGACTCCTTATGGCCTCAGGCCGCGCTCAGGCGCAGCATTTCAGGGCGCACCCTGGCGATAAAACCCACGGTCAGCATGGTAATAAGCCCTTCGGCCAGCATGATGGGCAGGTGCGCCAAAAACAGCAGCCGCGCGGCTGTGGCAAAGCCTTCATCGCTGGAGGCAAGAGCCACCGCCGTCAGCAGGCCCGCGCCCAAGACGCCCAGCGCTCCGCCGCAGAAGGCGGCAATTTTTTGCCCTGCTGGTGTGGGCCACGCACGGCACAGGCCGCGAAACACATAACCCGCCACGACGGCTGAAAATCCCATGGTGAAGGTGTTGACCCCCAATACCACAAGGCCGCCAAACTGGAACAGTAGCGCCTGTAGCGCCAGAGCCGCCAGGATGGCCGGAAAGGCCGCCCACCCGAGTATCACGCCCAGAAGGCCGTTGAGAATAAGGTGCGCGCTGGTAATGCCGATGGGCACATGGATAAGCGAGCCGACAAAAAAAGTCGCGGCCAGAATGGCCACGGTCATGAGCCGGTCATAATCGAGTTTTTTCAGGCCCAGGGCCGTTCCGGCAGCGGTTAGGGCGTAACCCGTGGCAAGCACGGCAGGGGAAAGAACGCCTTCGGCAATATGCATGATCAATCCTTTGATGGGCCTTTGCCCGGCTTCACCTTGCAAGGCCGCTGGCGCAGAGGCCGAACCGGAAGGGGCAATTTCCGGCCCGGCCTGCCGCAGTCATACTTGGCGCAGTATTACTTGGTTTTGGGTGCGGCAAAATTCACCCACATCACAGCGCCCAGTTCCACTTCCTTGGCTTCACCCTTGTATTCCATTTTTTCGGCGGAGGTGTTCAGGGCCGCAAAACCCCACCATCCCGCCCAGGGAATGCCATAGCTGAAGACGCCGTTTTCATCGGTCTTTACTACCTGAGTGACATAAAAATCGTTGGGGGCGGTGTGGGCCTTGCCCTTGTTGTAGCACTCCACTTCCACGTCCGCTCCGGCAACGGGCTTGCCGTCAAGCAGAACGCGGCCACGGAATACATTGCCTGTGTAGTTGGCAAAGGGGCGGGTAAGGGGCACGATTTCCGTTTTCAGGCCAAGGGGGGCATCCCAGCCTTCCTCTTCGCCAAAGGCGGCCACCACGGTCTTGGTGTAATGGATGATGAACTTGTCTTCCGCAGGTTCAAAATAGGGGGCGGGCTCAACGGCAAACTGGTACACGCCGGGCTTTTTGATGCCATAGGTGGTTTGCCATGCCTTGTGCCCCAGCACGGTGGCGGGTTTGAGCGTTGCCTTGATGTCTTCGGTTTTTCCGTCATGGGTGACGGTAGCCGCCGCAGGCGCGGCCATATCCATGCCCTGCATTTCCATTGGGTGCACAAAGGAAATCTCCAACTGCACATTGGCGTCCTTTTTGTCGGCAACCGTGGGGGTGGAGGGAATGACCATGCCGAAATGGGCCTGGGCCTGGGTTCCCCACATGAGCAGCAGAGCAAGGCTGGCGCAGCAAATTTTCCACATAGAAAGTTCCTGTTGGTTGAGGTGGAGGGGGTTGCCGCTATGGCATGACGTAGCTGGATGTTTAGTAACAAAAAAAATAAATTTGTAGCAAGATGTTTTTGCCGGGCAGGCTCGGCATTCTTGCGCTTCATCCACAAGCTGCGTACTATGTGAGATGGAAAACTACTGGTGCAGACGGCTGGTGCAGTTCAACCCGGGCAGGTTCGTTTTGCAGTTGCCCTGAAGATTGTGCGGGAAGACGCAGCAAGGATGCCCAGGCGCGCTATGATTGCGCGACTGACGCTGGGGTCTGTGTTGTTTAGGATGTTGAGCCTCTGCAACAACAGGTGCATTGCTCGAAGTTGGTTTCCTGGGCGCGTACAACTTCCCCCCGTGGCGTTCAGAATGCCCGCAGAGTGACGGGCGCAAACGCTGTTTGCCGTATTTGCCCATATGGCAGTCAGTGTAAAAGGCATTTCAGCATCGGGAGAAAGTATGAAGCGTTGCGTTGCTATTCAGCATGTGGCTTTTGAAAATCTGGGTGTGTTTGTGCAGCCGCTCGAAGAAGCTGGTTTTGCGATCAGCTATGTGCAGGCCGGAGTTGTGCCCCTGGAGCCGGAACTGTGGAAAGATGCCGACCTTGCCGTGGTGCTGGGCGGCCCCATTGGCGTGTATCAGGAAGATTTGTATCCCTTTCTTGCCGATGAAAAGGTGCTTATCGCGAGCCGCCTTGCCTCTGGCCGCCCGCTGCTGGGCATCTGCCTTGGCGCGCAGCTTATGGCCAGCGCTCTTGATGCCGATGTGTACCCCGGAACTGCCAAAGAGATTGGCTGGGGTCAGGTTGAGCTCACCCCTGCGGGATTGAGCGGCCCCCTGGCCGAGCTTGTCGGCGCGCCTGTGCTGCACTGGCATGGCGATACGTTTGATCTGCCCCGCGGTAGCGACCTGCTTGCCTCAACGGCCATCACGCCGCATCAGGCCTTCCGGCCCGGGCCGGGGCAGCTTGGCTTGCAGTTTCATGCAGAAATGGACGCGGCCCTGATGGAAACATGGCTTGTGGGGCATTGCTGCGAACTTGGCGTTAACGGCTTCGATCCCCGCGCCATACGCGAAGACGCCCAGAGGCTCGGCGCTCAGGCGCGGGCCGCAGGGCTGGCCTTCATGCGCCGCTGGTTGATGGAAGAGGTTGGCTAACGCAGTTTACGAATGAAATGAGTTATCAGCATGACAAGGATTTTCCTGAAAATCCTTGCCATGTCATGCGCGCAGGCAGGCTTTTGCCAGCCGTATGCGAGAAGTAAGCGTTAAATGCCCTAAGCCTGCACATCATTCTGAATCACTGGTCGGTACAGGAGTGTTCAGATGGCCAATCCTGTTGTAAACATCACCATTCCTGTTTTTAACAGGTATCATCTTACCCAGAAGACGCTGCTGGCCCTGCGCAAAACTGCGCCCGGCATTTCATTCACGGTTACTGTGGTGGACAACGGCAGCGAGCAAGCCCTGCGTGATCGGCTGGTGGAACTGCACAAAGACGGGATTATCGATAATCTCTTTCTGCTGCCGCGCAATATGGGCATATCCTGCGCATGCAACATCGGCTGGCGCGCTGTGGACGCCCCCTATTACATGAAGCTCGACAACGATATGGCTGTCATAACACCCCACTGGCTTGAGAATCTTTTCAGGCTGTGGGCGCACGGCGACCCTGTTTCTACGCTGGGGCCAACATTCAAAGCGCATGACATGGTGAAAAATCCAGGCACGATCACCAGCGAAGACGGCATACTTGGCATTTGCAATTCCAATTTAATGGGGAGCGCCATTATCATCCCCAAAAGTGTTTCAGACATGCTGGGCTGCTGGAGCGAAGATTACGGCCTGTACGGCGCAGATGACGGGGATTACGGCGCGCGTATGAACTGCGCCGGATTGCCGCAATACTATTATGACGCCAATGATTTTTTTGTAAACGGCGGCAAGTACGACAATTCGGAATACGAAGATACGGATCTGAATAAGGTCAAGGAACATGCCCGGCTTTTCAAGGATGAGTCCGGCGGTATGGGACTGTTTGTATTGAATTATTATCTGTATAACATGTGCGTTCGCAACTGGAAGGTGCCGCTGCGCTATCGCATCAAGGATATGGATGGCTACAATGTAGTGCTGGAGGAAGATCCCGCCTATGCGCCCATTCAACAGGCCCTGAGCCGTAGCAAGGATCTGCTGGACAATCTTGTTGCGGCAGGCCGCAATAACGACATTTATTCAGATGCCGTGGTGAATCGTCTTAAAAGAATCTGGAAAGGCTGCGGGCAGGAATGCGCCCCTTTGTGAATGCACTTTGGGGGGCAGGAAATAACATCAGGGGCTGTCGGCAATGCCGACAGCCCCTGATGTTTTATCAATCCGTAACTGGCCGAGAGAATTTGTCTATTTAGGCAGCAAACTGGCGTACTCCGCACTCTTTACATACTTTTTGATAAAAGCCAGGCCAAGCTTGCGGTCGCCGGTGATGGTCGTGACCATAAAAATATCGCCAGACGCCGCCACCCAGGACTGGCAAGGGGTCTGCTGCTGGGTGAAGGCAAAGGTGTATTGTCCGTTTTTTTCCACCGGGGGCTTGAGCGCCTTGAACTGGTTGGCGAACATTTCGGCAACAGTTTTGGTATCCGCGCCGCCGTTGGGCCCGGTCACAAAACCCACCGTGGAACTGCCCGATGCATTTGAAAAGATAACGGTGGTGGTTCCCTGATTTTCTGTGGGAGCCATAACGGCCTTCCAGTTGTCGGGAAGGTCGACGGAAATATACTTTGTACTCACCTCATCTGCCAGCACGGGCGTGGCCAGGAGCATGACGAAAAGAAGAACCGCAAATTTTCTGAACATGAAAATTCTCCTGCTTGAGAGCGCACAGTTAACGGCGGGGCTTGCCCATAAGGGGCAGGCTGTCCCGGTCGCAGAGCATTACAATGGATCAGCCAGTTGTATGCAATGGCCCCTGAAAAGACAATGCCTTTTACTCGGGGCTGTCAGGCTAAAAAAGCCCCGCCGCGTATATCGGCAGGGCCTTTGAAATTGTGCTGCGGTTCCGGGTGCGTTGTGCGCGCCGTGCAACGGGCCGGGTTAGCCCAGGGCCTGGGCAATGTCTTCAATAATATCATCCTCGTGCTCAATGCCAATGGAGAGCCTGACCGTGTTGGGCCGGATGCCCGTTTCGGCAAGTTCTGCGTCGGTGAGCTGCGAATGCGTGGTAGAGGCGGGGTGGATTACCAGCGATTTTGCATCCGCCACGTTGGCCAGCAGGGAGAAGACCTGCAACCTGTCGATGAATGCCCTGGCCTCCGCCGCGCCGCCCTTGACCTCAAAGGTAAAGATGGAGCCGCCCCCCTTGGGAAAATAGCGCTGATACAAGGCATGGCTGGGGCTGCTGGAGAGGCACGGATGGTTGACCCGCTCAACCTTGGGATGCTTGGCCAGATATTCCACCACTGCCAGCGCATTGCTGACGTGGCGCTCAACCCGTAGCGAAAGGGTTTCCAGCCCCTGCAGCAGAATAAATGCGTTGAAGGGTGAAAGCGTTGCGCCAAGATCGCGCAGCAGGATGGCCCGTGCCCGCACAGCATAGGCCGCCGCGCCCACTGCCTTGGTAAAGCTCAGGCCGTGGTAGCTCGGCTCCGGCTCGCACAGCCGGGGAAACTTGCCTGAGGCCTCCCAGTCAAACTTGCCGCCGTCCACAATCACGCCGCCAAGGGTTGTGCCGTGGCCGCCAATAAACTTGGTTGCCGAATGCACAACAACGTCTGCCCCGTGCTCGATGGGGCGCAGCAGCCAGGGGGTAGCAAAGGTATTGTCCACCACCAGGGGGATACCGTTTTTGTGGGCCAGATCCGCCAGCGCTTCAATATCCACAATATTGCTGTGCGGGTTGCCCAGGGTTTCAATAAAAATGGCCTTGGTACGCGGTGTGATGGCGCGCTCAAAAGCGCCGGGTTCATCGGGGTCCACAAAGGTGGTGTCTATGCCCCAGGCCTTGAGCGTGTGCGCCAGCAGATTGTAGGTGCCGCCGTAGAGGGTTTTTTCGGCCACAATGTGGTCGCCCGCTTCGGCCAGATTTTGCAGGGCATAGGTGACCGCTGCAGCGCCGCTGGCCGTGGCCAGGGCCGCAACGCCGCCTTCAAGTGCTGCCACGCGCTGTTCAAAGGCGTCCTGCGTGGGATTGGTCAGGCGGCTGTATATGTTGCCGGCATTGCTGAGGTTAAAGCGAGCCTCAGCGTGCGCACAGTCGTCAAAAACAAAGGATGTTGTCTGATAGATCGGTACTGCTCGCGCCCCTGTAGCCGGATCCGGCTGTTCCTGCCCTGCATGAACTTGCAGGGTTTCAAAACGTGGTTTCTTCTTTTCGCTCATTTCTGTCCCCTGTTTTTTTGCAGTTTGTATGACCCTAGTCGACAAATAATTTCTTAGTAAATTGGTAAGAAATGATTGGCCCAGATATCCGGGCTTGTCAAGCAAGCCCTGCCGGGAAATCTTGCATGCGCGCCGCGTCAGTCTTGCGCCGTGCAGTCTGGGAGACTAGGATGCTCAACGGCACGTTCCACGGCTTTGCAGGCAGGACGCGCATCAAGCAAAACGGAGGCCGCATGAAGGCGGAAATAATATCGGTCGGCACAGAACTCCTGCTGGGGCATACGGTCAATACGGATGCAACCCATGTGGCGCGGGAGCTTTCTGCGCTGGGGATGGATCTTTTACAGGTGCACACTGTGGGCGACAACCCGCAAAGGCTGGAGAAAGCCCTGCGTGAGGCCCTGGAACGCGCGGAAGTCGTTATAACCACTGGCGGCCTTGGCCCCACGGAAGACGATCTGACCAAGGAAACAGTAGCTCTGGTGGCCGAAGCGCCACTTGAGGAACATGCAGACAGCATGGCGCGGTTGCGGGAGTATTTCGGCACGCGCCCCATGTCGGCCAATCAGGCCAAACAGGCCATGTTGCCGCGCGGATCCGTGGCTTTCCCCAATCTGGCGGGCACTGCCCCCGGCTGCGCCACCCCTGCGGGCGAGGGGCGCTGGGTGCTCATGCTGCCTGGGCCTCCTTCCGAACTGCTGCCCATGCTGCACGACAGCGCCGTGCCCTTTTTGCGGAGCATGAGCGGGTCGGTCATTTCATCGTTCATGGTAAAGACCTTTGGCATAGGCGAGGGCGTGGCGGCCTTGCGCATTGCGGGGCTGACTGGCAGTGCCAATCCCACGGCGGCGACCTATGCGGGTGATGCGGAAATGTTTGTGCGGGTAACGGCCAAGGCGCAGGATGCCGCCGCTGCCGAGGCTCTGGCTGCCCCTATGGTGGCGGAGGTGCGCAAACTGCTGGGGTACTTTGTGTACGGCGTGAATGTTGCGGGGCTGGAGACGGTGGTGGTGCAGGACTTGGCGCGTCAGGGCAAAACCCTTGCCACTGCGGAATCCTGCACCGGCGGCCTGCTGGCCAAGCGCATCACGGACCAGCCCGGCGCATCGGATGTTTTTGGCTATGGTATGGTAACCTACGCCAACGAAGCCAAGGAGCGGCTGCTCGGCGTGCCGCACGATATGCTGTGCGCGCACGGGGCCGTCAGCCCGGAGGTGGCGCGGGCCATGGCCCAGGGCGCGCGCAAGTACAGCGGCGCAGATTATGGCATTGGCATTACGGGCGTGGCCGGGCCCGGCGGCGGCACGCCGCAAAAGCCTGTGGGCCTTGTGTACATTGCCCTGAGTGATGCGGAGCATGTCTGGCTGCGCGTCATGCGCCCGCAAGGACGTTATCTGGGTCGCGACTGGACGCGCCGCCTGGCCTCAAGCCATGCGCTGGACATGCTGCGCCGCCGTCTTGCCGATCTGCCAGTTGAAGATCAGTGGAGTCTGGATCAGGCCTAGTTTTTTGTCTGTCGATGCTGTGAACCCCCGGCGGATGTGGTCTGAGAGGCCGTTTCCGCCGGGGGTTCTTTATTGGGAGGGCGGTTCTGCCTGCGGTCAGGCGGGCTGATTTTTTCCCGAGCAGGTGATGCCAAATTCCACAGGGATTTTCATATAGAAGATTTGCAGATTTTCCTGCTCAATGCGGGCAAAAAGCTGCTCGCTGTGTTCCGGGCTCACGGCCATGGTTACCTCCATGGGCTGCTCGCCCACATCAAAAAAGCGTGCGCTGTGGTATTTGCCGTCGCGCCCGTAACCACCTTGCGCCGCGGCAAAGGTTGCGCCCTCAACGCCAATGGCCTTTGCTTCCTTAAGCAGCCATTCCGCAATGCTCATGTGCCCGTGCGAGCGCCCCTGCTGCGTATAAAATGTCAGTTTGTAGCCGTTCATGGCCTGCTCCTAACGAAAGAGGGATTTGAGAAGCGAAACTGCGCCAAGGCCCATGAAAAAACAGATCAGCGAGCCGCAGACGTGCAGGGTTATGGCCCCGGCGGCCATGCCTATGCGTTGTTCCTGCAGCAGGGTGCCGATCTCTGCCGTGAAGGTGGAAAAGGTGGTAAGGCCGCCAAGAAAACCGGTGATGATAAGCAGCCGCCATTCGGGGGCCAGACCGGGCAGCGAGTTGAACACGCCCAGCGAAAGCCCGATGCCGAACCCGCCGAGGAAATTGGCGGCCACCGTACCAAGCGGAATAGCCGGAAAGATGGAATTGAGCAGCATTGAAAGCACCCAGCGAAGGCAGGCCCCGGCCCCGGCCCCCAATGTGATGACAAGAACGTTTTTGACCATGCGTCAATCCGTTATGCAGTGCAGGTATGGCTGTTAACGGCCCATGCTGCCCGCGTTTTCATGCTTGCCGATGTCAGCGGTAATGCCCCGGCGTTGAATAAAAAAAGCAACCGCGCTTGGGCGCGGTCGCAAAATAGTCTACCAACGCCCTGGCCCTGGTAGGAGTTATCAGCAAATGCGGTTCAAGGGGAACTCCATCCCCTGAGTGATTTCTACATCTGCCGGGGCCGCAAGTAAACCCGTTTTCGCCGCAAGGGCACCGCATTCACTGCAATGTCAGCCCTGCTTTTTATCCCGGCTGCACAGGCGGTAATAAAACAGCAGCACGTACAGGGGGGCCAAGTAGGCTGCAGCCATGATCGCCTCTGTAGCGCTGAAAAATTCCATGCACACGATCATGACCAGCACGTTGTTGATAACGCCGAACGAAATCTGAAAGGCCATGCCCACCTGCCTGCTCATGCGGCGGGCCAGGGGGATGGCGGCAAGCGTCATGACGAGGCAGAGCAGGGAGGCCGCGCCCAGCGATTTGAGCAGCAGCTCGGGCGATTGGCGCAGCAGGTCGCCGTAGTGGCTGAAAATGGCAATGTTGGAAACCACGATGGACACGGTTATGAGCGGGAACTGCCAGCGCAAAAGCAGGTTGCGCAGTCCGTCAAGGTGGATGCGCGTAAGGTGCGCGGCGGCAAAGGGCACAAGAATGGTCACGCAGAGCGACACGCTCATGTGCCCAAGTTCCAGATGCGCGGGCATGTTGAGCGGCTCAAGCCCAAGCAGGCGCAGCCCGGCATCCGTAGCGGAAAGCACGGCGGGCAGGCTTGCGGGCAGCAGCAGTGACGTGGCGATGTTGGCCACAAGAATAAGCGCCGTATTGGCCCCCACCATAAGCGAAAAAACAGCGGCCATGACCCCCACGGGCGCCGCCCCCAGCAGAAAGGCCCCCAGCGCAAACTGGGGCATGCACAGGCGGAAGACCGCAAGGCACAGCAGCGGCAGCACCGCAAGCCGCAGGGCCACCAGAAAGCAGAGTGTGCCCTTCATGTGGCGTATTTCGCGCATCAGGGCTTCCATGCCCACAGCCAGAAAACTCATATAAAGCATGAAAATGAGAATAAGGCGCGGCATCGCGGCAAGCGGTTCTGCCGCCTGGGGCAGAAAAACGCCCGCCGCCATGGAAAGCAGCGAAGAAAGGACCATGATAAGGTCGCGGGAATTCATAAAGCCTCAACTTTTTCGCCACACTGCCCAACAAGCCTGCCCTTGGCAAGTCCCATGGGCAGGCTTGTTCTGCTACACTCAGGCACGCGTGGCATGGGCAGGCATCTGTGCGCATGGAGCCGCGCGGCGGTTCAGCCTGCACGCATGCAGCAATCAGTTCGTCTGTCGGATCAGGCGGTCTGGCGGCAAGGCCGTCAGCGGGCTGAACTTTTTGATGTATGCCGCCAGCACGTCCACATCCACCGGGTCGGGGGCTTCCACGGGCGATCCTTTGGCAAGCATGGCGTAGCCATCGCCCCGGCGTTCCAGATAATCCACAAGAACCACCCGGTAGCGGGCGGCAGGGTCAAGGGGGCGCGCGGCTCCGCCCGCGTCCAGCAGCTCTGCGCGCACAATGCGTTTGCCGGACGGCAGAGCGGGATTATACACGTAGCGCAGCCCCGCCGTGTGCAGCAGGGGCGATCCCACGCCTTTGTAGTCGGCCACGCCGTGTTCCAGCGCTGCCAGCAGTTGCTCGCCGCTGAAATCGCGAATGATGACCTTGTTGCCAAAGGGCAGCACGGCCAGCATGTCGCCAAGGTTCAGCGCTCCCTGCCGCAGAGGGGCGCGCAGCCCCCCGCCGTTGATAATGGCGGCCTGCGCTCCGTAGGCGCGGCCATAATCCAGCATGGAATCGGTCGCGATGAGGCCGGAAAGGCATTCACCTATGCGGCACTGGTGCAGGCCGTCAGGCGCAGTCAGGTTGTTTTGCCCCACGGTAACGGAGGTGAAGGCTTCCAGCTTTTGGGCATACTGGGCGATCTTGGCTTCCACGGCCGGGTCGGGCGGAATGGAGGCATCCAGAGGCAGGGCCTCGCC
The DNA here is from genome assembly GCF_053570645.1 of Desulfovibrio desulfopostgatei. Taxonomy (NCBI): domain Bacteria; kingdom Pseudomonadati; phylum Thermodesulfobacteriota; class Desulfovibrionia; order Desulfovibrionales; family Desulfovibrionaceae; genus Desulfovibrio; species Desulfovibrio desulfopostgatei. Next base: position 1,078,344 of record NZ_JBRBQS010000002.1, read on the forward strand.
CTGCCAGCGCACGGGGACGCCCTGCGCGTCAAAAGTCACGTCGAGCTGGCCCAGATACTTGGCAAGCGCCCCGGCAGTGACCACCAGAACAGGCTTGCCCGAGGGCGAATGCTCCACAATGGGGTACGGCCCCTTGGATGATTTTGGGCCAAGGTAGTCGTGGGTATGACCGCCCACAATAATATCCACGCCGTCCACGCTGCGGGCCAGTTCCAGATCCTTTGGCAGGCCAAGATGCGTCACGGCTATGATGTGCCGCACACCCTGCTTTTCCAGCTCCGCCACGGCCTTTTTCAGCGTGGTTTCGCTCTTGTAGAACCACGTTTCTGGGCAGGCCGCAGAAAGCGTACGCACACTTGGGTTGGCAAGCCCCACAATGCCCACCTTGACCCCGTGCACTTCCTTGATGATCCATGGGCGGAACGGCATTCCGCGCAGGGGGCAGCCGGGGCGGGCATCCAGATTGGCGGCCAGCACGGGATAGGGCTGCGCCCGCACAAATCCGGCAGTGGCCTCGCAGCCGTCGTCAAATTCGTGGTTGCCCAGCGTCATGGCGTCATAGGGCATCAGGCTGTTGATGCCGGCCAGCATGGGCCACTTGTTGGCAGTAAAAAACAGGGTACCCTGAAACTGGTCGCCCGCGTCCACGGCCAGCACGTTGTCGTGCTCCGCGCGGGCGCGCTTCATGGCTGTGGCAAGGCGGGCAAAACCGCCCGTGCAGCCCTCGGATTTCAGGCAGGCGTTGCCGTGGGCGTCCCTTCCCGCAAGGTAGGAGTGCAGGTCGTTGGTGTGCAGCAAGAGCAGCTCGAGGCCCGCCTTTTCCTGAGCATGGCAGGGCAGGGAAACCAGCGAAAAGCCTGCAAGCAGGCTGGCCCACAAAAATAGAGCCAGTGCGGAAAAACGGAATCGCAACAGGAATGACGCCATAATTTGCCCCCTGATGGAGTGTGCAGCGCGCATAGGCGTTGATGTGTAGTGTAAACGGAGTGCAGCGCAGCTTATAGCAGTTTATGGATGCAATGACTAACGGCTCTGACTGATGGCCGCGCACAGTTCTTGCGTGCTGCGTACCTGAGCGAATACCTGCCCAAGGGCGGCCATGTACGCTGTCTGCACATCGGCGGCGCATACGGTTTTGCCATCGTGCGCAAGATCGCGGGTGGCGCAGGCATCGTGGGCAAGATGACAGGTGAAGCCAAGGTCAAAGGCGGCGCGGGTGGTGGTATCCACGCACATGTGGGTCATCATGCCCGCTATGGCGATGTCCGTGATATTCTGCGCCTGGAGCAGACCAAGCAGGGGGGTGTCGCGGAAGGAATTGGGAAAGTGCTTTTCCACCACGGTCTCGCCCGTCAGAGGAGCAAGACTTTCATGAATAAGCGCCCCGGTTGTGCCGGGCAGAAAAAACGTGGCAGTGGGCGCAAGAGAAATATGCTGTACATGAAAAACAGGTTTTCCAGCCTTGCGAAAAGCCTTGAGCAGCAGGGCGGCATTACTGGCCGCTGCCTCGCTGCCGCAAAGCTCCATCTTGCCGCCGGGGAAGTAATCGTTCTGAATATCTATGATTATAAGAGCCTGCATGTGAGGTGCCTCATGCGGATATGCCGCCCAAAAGGTTAGCGCGGAATGCTGGTGCATGAATCTGACCGTGTGCAACCGATAGCAGTCCGCGCTCTGCCGGGTCAAGCGCTGCTGCCGCGCGTACTTGACGCTGGCCGGCAAATGATGCCAAGTGACGGAAGGCATTTTGCCTCTCGGTGCAGCCATCCTGCCTGCGCACCCCACCTTATCTTCCGCACACGGCGGGCAGCACGACGGAATACCCATGAATATCGGCGCGTATACGTTTTCGCAGTTCCACGGGATCGCAGAGGAGTTTCACGGTTGCGCGGCCCCCGGTCTGCTTATCGGCGGCTATATGGTCGAGCTTGCCAAGGGTATGCTGCCCGAAGGAACTCTCTTTGAAGCAGTGGCGGAAACCAGCAAATGCCTGCCGGACGCGGTGCAGCTGCTCAGCCTGTGCAGCACGGGCAACAACCGTTTGCATGTGCGTGATCTGGGACTCTACGCGCTCTCGCTGTACAACAAAAAGACGGGCGTGGGCGTGCGCGTGAGCATAGACCCGGCAAAACTATTCGCCTATCCGGAAATCCGTAGCTGGTTCATGAAAGAAAAGCCCAAGCATGCGCAGGATATTGTGGAGCTTGAACGGCAAATTGAAGAAGCCGGGCACAGCATCTGCAAGGTGCAGCGCGTGCAGGTGGACAAGGTTTTTCTGGGACATGGCCATATGGGCACCATCGGCATTTGCCCCCGCTGCGGCGAGGCCTATCCTCTGGATCACGGCCCGCAGTGCCTTGGCTGCCAGGGGCAGGCTCCCTACACAACGCTTGACCCTGAAAGTTGAGGCAAAAAACAGTGTTTGATGCTGTAAACAGGGGAAAATCCCCCAATGTTTCGGGCTGTTCCGACAGCCAGATTCTTTTTGCCGCCGCGCGCAAGGGTGGGGTCACGCTTTGTCTGCTTGCGCTGGCGCTGATTTTTTGTTTTTCGCCACTGCTGCGATCAGGGGCCTCGGCTGCGCAGGCCGCGCCCGCCAAGACAAGCGCGGGCAATGCCGCGCCATCGCTGGACGTCATGATCGGCTCCATGCTCATGCTGGGCTTTCGCGGAGCGGATCTGCCCCAGGGCGATGCCTTTCTTGCGCAGGTGCGCGCCGGGCATGTGGGGCATATTATCCTGTTTGACAGGGATGTTACCACAGGCGGGGAACGCAATATCATTTCGCCCCAGCAGGTGCGGCGGCTCACAGCCACGCTGCGGGCGGCGTCCCCCTGCCCCATGTTCATAGCAGTTGACCAGGAGGGCGGACGGGTGCGGCGGCTCAAGCCGCAACGCGGTTTTGCCGATCTGCCTTCCGCCCAGAGCATGGGCGCGACCAGCCCTGAGAAAACCCGCGCCATTGCCCGGCAACTGGGCGTGGAACTGGCCTCGCTGGGAATTTCTGTTGATCTGGCCCCGGTGGCGGATGTGAACAGCAACCCCGCCAATCCGGCCATTGGCGCGCTGGAGCGCAGCTTCAGCCCCAATCCGGCGCTTGTGGCCGCGCACGCGCTGGCCTTTGGTCAGGGGCTGGCGCAGAGCGGCATCATCCCAGCGCTCAAGCATTTTCCCGGTCAGGGCGGCGCGCAGAAGGATTCGCATCTGGGGCTGACGGACATCACCCGCAGCTGGAACGCCAAGGCCGACCTTGCGCCCTACGCGCAGGCCTTTGCACAGGGCTGGCCCGGCATGGTGATGCTTGGGCACCTGTACCACAAGGGGCTTGACCCGCAATATCCTGCCACGCTTTCCCGCGCTGTTGTTGCCGACCTGTTGCGCGGGCGCATGGGCTGGCAGGGCGTGATCATCAGCGACGACATGCAGATGAAGGCCATCACCGACCATTACGGCATGGAGCAGGCAATGCTGCTGGCCGTCAACGCCGGGGTGGACATTCTGCTGTTCGGCAATAACCTGTATTGGGACGAAACCCTGCCCCGCAAAGCCTTTGATGCCTTGCGCGGGCTTGTGGAAAGCGGGCGCATTTCGCGCCAGCGGATCATGGAATCATGGCTGCGCATCACTAACCTGTACGCAAGCCGCGCCACTGCCGCCAGGGCCGCCGCCGATGGATCTTCGGCGCTCTATCCCTGGACCAGATAAAGCGGCGGAGGTTTTATGGATACATTGATTCTCCTGCTGGTGTTTGGCGGTATTGCCGCCATATACCTGCTTGCCCTCAAAAAAGGCTGGCTGCCCACAGACCGGCTGAATTGCGGTTGAATACCCTTTGACAAGCAGCGTGCCCTGCTTGATGACGAAGAACGGCGTTTGCGCAGCAAGGCCAGAAAAGCCGCCCGCAAACAGTGCAAGTAATTGATTGAAATCAAAGCCCCCGCTCCTTCATGGAACGGGGGCTTTGTTATGGGACTCTTTGAAACTGGTCAGGCAAGCCTGTATGGCGCAACGAGGCCTGAGGGCCAGCCCGCCGCCCAGGCTATTTCCCGTTCTTGTTATGCGCAGCGCGGAAGCTGTTGCAGATGATGGCGAGGTCTTCGCGCACGGTCTGGGGCTGGTTCCGGTAGCCGGGCATGCCTGTGCCGGGGTAGCCCTCGGTAATGATTTTGAGGGCCTGCCCGTGGGTCAGGCTGCTGCGCGTGAAATCGGGCGGCGGGGGCTGCATGGCCCGCCCCGAGGGGCTGACGCTGCCGTTGGCCGCGTGGCATTTGGCGCAGGTGCCTATCCATACTTCAAGCGAAAGAGGGCTGATATCGCGCGGGGGCGGCGGCGTGGCTGCATACATGCCAAAGCGCTTGCCCATGACGCCCAGCAGGCTCTCCAGCTTTTCGCGGTCGAACATGCGAAAATAGGGCATGCCTGTGCCGGGGATACCGTCGCGCACCATTTCATACACATAATCCCGGTCGGTGCGCATGGTGGTCAGGTCTGTGGCGGGGATGCGCAGGCGTGAGGCTTCCGCCCCGTCACCATGCCCGGTGAGGCCGTGGCACGGCTCGCATGCGCCGTCATAGATGGTGTCGCCATTGTCGTACACGGTGCGCAGCTTGACGGCAAAGGCGTCCAGAGCCTTCTGGCTGAAAGGAGCCAGCTCCTGAACGCGCTGCTCGCGCTGGGCCGTAGCCTCGGCCTGCCCGGGGGCCAGCGCCTCGTTCTGCATGAGCTGGCGGGCCAGCAGCATGGAGACGAAGATAAGGGGCAGCAGGGCCAGCAAACGATAGTCGGAAGTTGACGATTCCGGTCTCAGAATCCAGACCGCCGCGCCAAGGGCCAGTGCTCCAAGGCTTATGAGCGACAGCACCGGGACGGACAGTTGCGGTAGTATGGTTGCCAGCAGGGCCAGCCCGATGACCGCCTGAGCCGCCAGAGCGCCAAGCAGCCACTTGCGCAGCAGCGGGGCCTTCTGCTTTTCATTTCTGGCAGAGAAAAACAGGTGAAAAGCCGCGCCAAAGGCCACTGCCGCGCCCAGCACATGCAGGTAGCGCAGCACCCAGTGGGGCATCCACTGCGCGCCAAAGCGGAAGCCGTGGGCGGCAAAGTCGGCCCACTCCGCAGGGCGTTCCATGAGGGTCAGCGCCCCGGTAAAGATGGCGGGCACAGTCATGAGGGCCGCAACGCCCACCAGTCCGCAGATGAGGGCCAGCCACGCGCTGGTGGCAAGCTTGTGCGCAAAACCGTCAAACAGCAGAAAGGCCGCGATCAGCAGCGGAATAATCGCCAGCCACGCATATGAAAAAAGCCCCGTAACCGTAAAAAAGGCATGCGGATGGCTTATCTGCATAAGCAGCAGCGGGCCAACGCCCAGCACCACGGCCAGACTTTTGAGGCCCATGTGCGAATGGGCCACGTGTTCGTTCCAGTGCTGATCGGGCGTAGGCTGCCGCAGCAGATCACGCAGAAAGAACAGCAGACTCAGTATGGCCGTGCCAAGCATGAGCAGCACAAAGAGCAGATGCAGGCCGAAAGTTATGAAGAGCAGCCCCTGCATCCAGCCTTCGGGCAAGGGTTTGTTGAGAAACAGGTCTGTCCATTGCTGCATGGCTACTTCTCCCTGGCGGCTTGTTGGGCGCGGCGGGAATAGTTGGAGGAAAGCTGGAACAGATACTCCGTGAGCATGGCGCGTTCCTGCTCCGAACCCACAAAGGGCGTCATGTAGGGGGCCAGCCTCTGCGTAATGCCCAGCATGGCGTTGATGCCGTCTGCCGAGCGCCCCGCAAGGCGCTGATCAATGCCGTTAATGCCGCTTTCCGCATGGCATACGCCGCAATTGGCCGCAAACAGCGTTCTGGCGGCCTGGGTTGCCGGGGGCAGATCGCCGCTGGTGTTGACCCATCGCAGCCGGGGCAACAGGGGGGCGTTCTGGGCTGCCAGAGCCTCGCTTTCCACAAGGGTTATCTGGCTGGCATGCATATAGCCTGGCATCAGGTACGGGCCGCGGATAAATTCGCGCACACGCTCAAATTCCATGACAAAGCACAGGCTCATGATCAGGGCCGGAATGCACAGCAAGCGGCATGCCAGCCGTGAGCGCCCAAGAGCCGCCAGCGCCGTCAGCAGGAGCACAAGCGCGGCAACCGCGTTGGCCGCAGGCAGAAAGTCCGGCATTTGCGAGAGATAGGATGTGGCGACCGAGAACTTCCAGTGCGTGAGGTAGGTTTGCGGCACCCGCGAAAAATACACATAGGTGGCCGCTGCCGTCACAGCCAGAGAGAGCAGCAGCGCTGTTCCGCAGAGGCGCAAGGCCCTGCCGCGTTCTTCCGCCGTGCCCTTGAAGCGCCAGGCGATCCAGGCCATGAGCAGCAGTATGCCCAGGCCAAGGCCGCCGCCGACACGCAAAAAGCACTGCGGCACAAAGGTGGGGTTAAAATAGGCCTCGGCAAAGCTTCTGGCCCACGGCCAGCCCTGCGGGGTAAGCATGAAGCCCAGGATGCCGGTGATAAGAACCGCAGAGATAAAGGACGCCACCACATAGCCCCAGCCAATGGCGGCCAGTGTGCCGGGTTTGTGCGTTATCAGCCGATCCCACAGGTAGTAGTAGCAGAGCAGCAGAATCACTTCGGCGGTAAAGGCGAACCACTCGATAAACCAGGGCCAAAAAAACAGGTGGATGAGCGCGCCGATGCCTTCCGGAGCGAGGCTCCCGGTCAGAATCCATATTCCCACGCCCGTGACCGCGCCCACAGAGGTGGTAACAACCACCAGCGGCCCCAGGAGGCGTCGGGCAATGTCGGCCCAGAAAGCGCCCTTGCCCTTCCATGTGAGGGTTTGAAAGATCACCAGCATGGTCATGAGGCCTATGGCCAGACCGTGGCTGATATAAACGTGCAGCACTGCATTGAGGGCAATGGTCATGCCGTCGCCCACCACAGGAATATGCAGGATGGGAAAGTTCATGGCCTACTTCCCCTGCGGCGCTTTGGGCGCGCCAGTTGCCGTTGCGGGCTTTGCGGGCGCGTAATGGGGGCGGGGCTGGCCGTCCACATAGGCCGCCACGTCAAGGGCCTGTTCCGGCGTGAGGTTGGCTGCGTCCGGCGGCATGAAGCGATGGGTGTACACGGCAAAGGTGCTTATGTCGTGCATGGTGGAGCCGTCAGTGTACGCGCCATTGCCCCAGAGCGGGGGTGAACCGTCGCCCGCATCGCCGTGGCAGGCGGCGCAGTTGTCTGCATACACGCTGGCTCCGCTGGCGGCATCGGGCTTGTGGTTGCTGTCGAGCTTTGCGGGCAGGGCCCACGGCAGCTTGGCATAGACGGGAATATCTTTTGAAATCCAGTGCAGATAGGCGAGCACAGCCTGCATGGTGCGGCTGTCGAGGGCCGGGGGCGCGGCATTGAGGTTGCGCGCAAAGCAATCCTGCACTTTCTGGGCAAGATCGGCGCTGTAGCCGTGGCTGGCCAGAAAACGCGGATAGGTTGCCGCAACGCCCACAAGGGTGATGCTCGCCTTGCTGGTGCCGCCTTCGAGATGACAGGTGGCGCAAGCGAGTTCGTTGCCCACGTGCTCGGGGGCGTACTGCGCAGTATCGTTGATAATATTGTAGCCGAGCATGACGGCTTCGCGCATGTCTTCCGGCGCGTCCTGCGGCTTTGGCGGATTGAACTGCGGTTCGGCTGCCGGGCCTGCCTGCAAGGTTGCCAGCGCCTGCGGCGCAGGGGTTTGCCGCACGGCAGCCCCGTAATGGAAAAAGGCCAGCGTCCACGCGCCAAATATCAGCAGAATACAGGTGAGCGACAGGGCGTAAAGCAGAGTGCGGTTGTTCATGGCGGCTCCGGTTAGAGCATTTTCACGTTGAAATGCTTGCGTGACGGTGGATTACCTTCGCCATGCAAGCACCTCGCAGCGCGGATTTTTACAAAAATCCATGCAGAACAGACAAACAGGCTCAATGTTGATCTGCTCCAGCGGTGACCGTGACAGAAACAGGCCAGCTTGAAGCCAAAAACAGGGCAGACCGGCCACAGGCTGAGGCCGCGAATTTTCAAGATATTATTGTAATGGGTATCAGAACTTCCCGCTATGTCAACAAGGCGGGACAAGCGTATTTTTTATATGGGCCTGAAATCTTGGGTCAAGTTGGCAAGGGGCAGCGGATTGGAGCAGGGTAGGCGCTGGCTGGCGGGGCACCCCGGCAGGGGTATGCTGGCAAAGTCTAGGCTGGCAGGGATTGACCGCGTGTTTCCAGCACGTCCTTGATGTCTATGCCCATGCGCTGCATGCGCGAGAGCAGGGTTGTGCGCTTGAGGCCCAGCATGGCGGCCACCCCGCGCGAACCCGCCATAACGCCGTTACAGGCCAGAATGGCGGCCACGATGCGGTCGCGCTCGCTGAGGGTTTCGCCGGGCTGGTGGTGGGCATCCGTATACACGGGGCGGATGGGCTGCGCAGGCGCGGGCGGCGCGCTGGCCTCCTGCTTGCGCTGGGAAATGGCCGCAACCGGGGCGGGAACCTCCAGCGGGCAGATATTCAGGCTGGGGCCGCTGGAAAGAATGACCGCGCGCTCGATAACGTTGGCAAGCTCGCGCACGTTGCCGGGCCAGGGCTGGTCGCAGAGCCAGCGCAGGGCGGCGGAAGGAATATTGGTGATGTTTTTCTTCATCTGCCGCGCCATCTGCTGCGTAAAATGCTTTGCCAGCAGGGGGATGTCTTCGCGGCGTTCGCGCAAAGGCGGAATGGCGATGGGAAAGACGTTAAGCCGGTAGAACAGATCATCCCTGAACGTTCCGTCGAGCACCATTTCCTGCAAATTGCGGTTGGTGGCCGCTACTAGGCGCACATCCACGGAAATGACCTTGTGCCCGCCAAGGCGTTCAATTTCGCGCGCTTGCAGTACGCGCAGCAGTTTGGGCTGCAATTCCAGCGGGATGTCGCCAACTTCGTCCAGCATCAGGGTACTGCCGTGGGCCAGTTCAAAGCGTCCCTTGCGTTGCGCGCCGGCACCGGTAAAGGCCCCTTTTTCGTGCCCGAAAAGTTCGCTTTCCATAAGCCCCGCAGGCACTGCGGCGCAGTTCATCTTGACCATGCGCTTGGATTTGCGCGGGCTGCGGTTGTGGATGGCCTGGGCAAAAAGCTCCTTGCCTGTGCCGGTTTCGCCCAGCAGCAGCACGGTGCTGTCGCTGGAAGCCACCATGTCCACCTGCTGCAAAACGCGCATGATGGCATCGCTCTGGCCAATGATGACGCCCATGTCCGACTGGCTCTGTATCTGCTCGGAAAGATAAAGGTTTTCTTGTGCAAGGTCGTTTTTCTGCACAGATATGGTGGTGTAGTCCAGGGCGTTGCGCACGGCAATGGCCACGCGCGAGGCTATCTGGGCCAGCAGACTGACGGATTCATCGGTAAAGACATCGGGGTGGCGGTGGGCAAGCAGCATGGCCCCAAGGCAGTGCTGGCCAAAGTGCAACGGAAACAGCCCCGCAGCCTGATTGCCGTTGCCAAGGATGAATTCCGAGGCCGGGTCTTTGCGCGAAAGCCTGGCCAAATCGCCCTGCCGCGCCAGCAATGGGGCGTTGATATCGTGACAGCGCTTGAGCAGGCTGTTGGACAGCGAAAACGTACCCGCTGGCAACACGGGGTTTTCAGTTGATTGCGGGGGGCGGGCGCAGTGGAAGGAAAAGGTGTCGTCCGTTTCGTGCAGCAGCAGGGCAAAATCGCGTATGCCGAAAAACCGCCGTATCTCGCCCGCGACCACGGCCACCATGTCGTTCATTTCAAGGGTGCCGATGGCCGTGTTGGTCACGTCCACAAGGATGCTGAAGTGGTCGCGCTCACGGCGCAGGTGTTCGGTTTCCTGGCGCACATTGTCCATGCAGAGGATGGCTGTGATGGCAGCCGTGACCACCCCTGCCAGAACACGGAAAAAAACAAGAGAATCATCGCTGAACACGCTGCCGTCTGTTTTGACAAAATCCATGGCGCAGTGACAGCCGCCCTGCGTGGAAATGGGAACAAAAAGGCAGCCGCTGGCATTGCGGTACTGGTCAAGATCAGCAATGGCGGGAAATTCCCGGCGCAGGTGCTCGCCTTCAAAGCAGGCCACTTCGGTCTGGCTCCAGAACTGGCGCAGGCCCTGCTGGGGTGTCAGGTCTTGTTCTGAAACGGCAGAGCGGTCAGCGTGCGCGTCAAGCATGTAGAGCCGCGCCTTTTCCTGCATGGGCGCGGCAATAACGATGTGTATGCGCTGAAAGGCCATGAGGGGGTCACAGCAGTTTTTCAGCATGCGCAAAAGGCTGGGAATGTCTTTTTGCAGTGGCAGCACCCGGCTGGCTGCGAGCAGGGCTTCCTGCCAGACAATAGCTGTACTTTTTACCATCTCGGAGGCGCTGGCTGTAAAAAACCCGGCTGGCGGCGTGCGTCCGGGGGGGATTCTGGACGGGATATCCACAACATTTCTCCATGCACCATAGGGCAGGATTATAGGACTGTCTACCGAGCTTGCCCGAGGGGATCAGGCAAGAATGACGTCTACCTCCATGCCTTTGCGCAAAGGAGCGCTGCCAGCGGGAATATCCACAAAACAGTTGCAGTCGTCGCACAGGGCTGGCTGCCCCATGCGTTGCGCATCGCGCGCAAAATACACATCCCTGCCTTCAAGCCGCGCCAGCACAATGCGGCGTTCGTCCTTGCGGCAGGAGCCAAAATCGTTGCGGGCCACGGCCTTTTGCCGCAGGGGCGCAAAGCGCGTTGCGCCGCCGATTTTCTTCAGCACCGGAACCGCCAGCAGACCAAAGGTTGCGGCAGCAGCCACAGGATTGCCCGAAAGGCCCAGCAGCAGGGTTTGCGGCAGTGCTGCAGCCAAGGTCATGGAGCCGGGCTTGAGGCGCAGGCTCTGAAAAAGCATGCTGCCGCCCTGTTCCGCCACAATCTCTGAAGCAATGCCGGGCACAAGATCTTTGGGGCCAACAGAAGCCCCGCCCGTGGTGATGACAAGATCGCTCTCGGCCAGCATTTCGGCGAGGAGCTCCTGCAATGCCTGCCGGTTGTCGCCTCTGGTCATCATGCGGAGTATGCGCGCGCCCATTTTACGCAGGCGCACGCCCAGCAGGGTGCTGCTGATGTTGTAAACGCCGCCCTGCGGCAGCGGAGCGCCGGGCAGCACAAGCTCGCTGCCTGTTGCCAGCAGGCTGACCCTTGGGCGGCGGAATACGCGCACATGGGTATGGCCCTGACCAGCCAGGAGGCTGAGGGTGCCGCTGTGCAGCACATCGCCGCTCTCGGCAAGAGTGCTGCCGCGTTCCATGTCCTGCCCACACATGCGGCAGTTGCGCATGGCCGCAAGACTGCGCGAAATCACCACGGTCTGGCCATCCGCCAACGTGTCCTCCTGCCACACCACGCAGTCCGCTCCCGGAGGAAGGACTGCGCCTGTGGTCACGCGTGCCGCCTGACCGGGTTCAAGGGGCTGGCCTGGTGCATCACCGGCATAGAGGTGCTGCGTTACCAGCAGCATGGCGGGACGTTCCGCCGTGGCGCTGGCAATGTCGGAGCTGCGCAGGGCATATCCATCCACCTGAACCCGGTTGTAGGGCGGCTGAGGCAACTCGGCGCGCATATGGGCAAAACATATGCGGCCATCGGCGTCAAAAAGCGGCACTTCCTCCGATTCTGCAACTGTGGGCGTGCGCTGCAAAAGAAGCTCCAGGGCTTCCTCCAGCGGCAGGCTTTCACGCTCCGGCAGGGCAGAAACATGGGGCTGTGCGTCAGCCGCAAAGGAGTGCAGGGCGCGATTCATCTCAGCATATCCTTTGCGGACAGGTGTAAATATTGATGTTGTCGCGGCGTACAAAGCCCAGCAGGGTGATGCCGTGAGCCTCGGCCATTTCTACGGAGGTGAGCGAGGGGGCTCCCGGTGCGATAAGCAGCCTTACACCGCAGGCCACAACTTTTGAGAGCATGTCAGAGGCGAGCCGCCCGCTGAAAATGAGGATTTTTCCATCCGGACTCAGCCCTTGCAGCAGCATGGCCCCAATGACCTTGTCCAGCGCGTTGTGGCGCGCGATATCCTCGCAGAAAAGCAGCAGGCCATTCGGGGTAGCCAGGGCGCAACTGTGGGCCGCGCCCGTGGCGCGGAAGAGGTCGCAGCGCTCGTTGAAGGCCAGTTGCAGCGCATGCACCTGCGCTGCGGCAAGGCGCACATCGCTGGGCGCGCTCACTGCTGGCGCAGGCGATTCCGCCACGGAGGCCTCTATGACGCGGTTTTGCTCATCAATGGAAAGCGCCCGCAGCGCGGAGATTTCATGCAAAAGCCCCAGGGTGCGGAGCCGCCCCACGGCAAGCTCGCGCAGCAGGCTGGGCATGCAGTGCAGCTCGGCCACGCAAGTGCCGTTGCAGACGAGTTCGTAGCGTTCTTCACGCAGGAGTATGTCCATGACCTCGCGGCGGCCCTGAGGCCCGACGCGGGTAATGGTGCGTTCAATACTTATGGAAGCATCCGGCGGCTGTTTCATGATTGTGGTTCCCCGCGCGGCTGCACCATGGGAGTGACCGCGCGGGGAGTTGTTGAGGGTTATCGGAGTCAGGCAGGGATTTTCTGCGCGGAGCCGTTGGCCTTTTCCTTGCGCAGGCGTTGCTTCAATTCGCTGTACACCTGCACCACATGGCTTTCAGCCCATGTCTGATCTTCTATTTTTTCAACACGGACAGGCACATACTTGTATTCCGGCGTTTTGGTGATGGGGCTCAAGACCTCGCCCACCAATTCGTTGCATGCGCCAATCCACCACTGGTAGGTCATGTACACCGCGCCCTGGTTGGTACGCGGGCTGGTCTGCGCCCTGGTGATGACCTTGGAGTGGTGCGACTGCACCCACACAAGCTCATGGTCGCGGATGCCGAGGGCTTCCGCATCCTTGTCGTTCATCTGCACAAAGCCGGGTTCGTCCGCCAGTGCCGCCAGCGCCTTGCAGTTGCCTGTCATGGAGCGGCAGGAGTAGTGGCCCACTTCGCGCACGGTAGAAAGCACCAGCGGGAACTCGGAGCTGATTTTTTCCACAGGCGGGACCCATTCCACCGTAAAAAGGTGGCCCAGGCCGTCCGGGGTTTCAAACTTGATGCTGCCGTCAGGCTGTGCGTAAAGCACCTGGGTGCCGTTGGGGGCATCCTTGGTGCAGGGCCACTGGATGTAGCCAAGCCCGCCGTTTGCATCGAGCTTTTCATAGGTCGCTTCCGCATACTTGGGCGAGAGCGAGATCAGCTCGTTCCATATCTCCCTGGTGTTGTTGTAGCGCATGGGATAGCCCATGGCTGTGGACAGACGGCAGATGATGTCCCAGTCCACCTTTACATCGCCCTGCGGTTCCACAGCCTTGTAGAAGCGCCGGAAACCACGGTCGGCAGCAGAGTACACGCCTTCGTGCTCGCCCCACGTGGTGGTGGGAAAGATCACGTCGGCCACGGCTGCTGTCTTGGTCATAAAGCAGTCCTGCACAATAAGCAGGTCAAGCTTGCTGAAGCCGCTGCGTACGCCGGAAAGGTCGGGTTCTGTCTGCAAGGGGTCTTCACCCATGCAGTAGAATGCCTTCAGCCTGCCAGCAGAAGCGCTTGCGGCGACTTCACTCAGGAAATGACCCACCTTGGGGGACATTTTTTCAACAGGAACCCCCCAGGCCTTGGCGAATTTTTCGCGCATGGCCGGGTCTGTCACGCTCTGGTAGCCCACAAACACATTGGGCAACGCGCCCATGTCGCAGGCGCCCTGCACGTTGTTCTGCCCGCGCACCGGAGCAACGCCGGTGTGGGGTTTGCCTATGTTGCCGGTAATCAGCGCCATGGAGGTCAGTGCCCGTACGGTCTCCACGCCCTGATAGAACTGGCATACGCCCATGCCCCAGTAAATGCCCGCCCCCTCTGGGGCAGTGGCATACATGCGGGCGGTCTTGCGGATGGTTTCGGCATCAATGCCCGTGATTTCCGTAACCGCTTCAGGAGGATAGTTATCCACAATGGCTTTGAGTTCTTCAAAACCCGTTGTGTACCTTTCTATGAACTCCCTGTCCGCAAGCCCCTCGTTAATGATGACGTTCATCAAAGCATTGACGAAGGCCACGTTGGAACCGTTTTTCAGGGGAACATGCAGGTCGGCGATGCGCGCAGTTTCAATCTTGCGCGGATCACAGACAATGATGGTTGCCCCTTTTTCTTTCGCCTTTACCACCCTGCGGGCGATAATGGGGTGTGAATCTGCCGGATTCCACCCAAAGATGAACAAGCATTTAGTGTCTTCAATCTCCACAATGGAGTTGCTCATTGCGCCATTGCCGACCGATTGTTGCAGACCTGCAACGGATGGGCCGTGTCAGACCCGCGCGCAGCAGTCGACATTATTGGTGCCGAGAGCCGCGCGGGCGAATTTTTGCATTATGTAGTTGGTTTCGTTGCCGGTGGAACGGGAAGAACCGGATACCATGATGGAATCGGGGCCAAATTCTTCTTTGATGGCCATAAGACGCGACGCAGTGTAGTCGATGGCCGTATCCCAGGACACAGCCTCAAACTCGCCGCCACGCTTGCGGCGGATCATGGGGTTTTTGACTCTGGGGGTCAGGATCTTGGTGTCGTTGATAAAATCCCAGCCATACAGACCCTTGAGGCACAAGGCCCCCTGGTTGGTCAGGCCGTTGGCGCCTTCTGCGCCAACCACGCGGCCATTCTCAACCAGCAGGTTGATCTTGCAGCCCGAAGCGCAGTACGGGCAGACTTCTATTACTTTTTTCATGATAACCTCTTGTATTCATTTTAACAGCGGCGAGCACTCCGCTGCTCTGGCAGGCATGTTGCGCCACATTTCAATCAGGGGCAGGTGTAACAGCACCAATGACCGCTTACTGAAATGCTGCTGTTCCTGCGGGCTGCACAGTTTCATCCTCCACCACGAACAACACATCGGTGGGGCAGGCCCGCACGCAGGAGGGGCCTTCGGGCACGCTGGCGCACAGATCGCACTTTTGCGCCAGGGCCTTGCGGCTGAATCCCAGCGGTTTGCCGCATACTGTACGGCGCACCTTGTGGCTTGTGACCCGCATGACCCCATAAGGGCAGGCCATGATGCAGGCCTTGCAGCCTATGCACTTGTGCCGCAGCACGGTGACGCTCTCGCTGTCGGCAACAATGGCCCCGCAGGGGCAGGCCGATGCGCATGGGGCGTCTTCGCACTGGCGGCAGGCAACCGGAGTGCTGATGTCTTCGTGCTTCAGGATGGCGACTCTGGCTTTGAAGTCAGAGGCGGTCATGTCTTCAATACGCAGTTCACTGTGCGCCAGGGCGCAGGCTATCTCACAGGTGCGGCAGCCTATGCAGCGCCCTGGATTGGCCGCTATGCGTTTTTTCATAGAAAGCCTTTGCTTGTTTTACGGCTCGACGTGGGGCCGGCCAGTATTCGTTAAAATGCAACAAGAATGCCAGTATGTTGCAAAAATGATCTGGCATTCTGCACTGTTACGATTGATGTAAAAACCGTGTACGCGCAGGTTCGTCAAAAGTGTCGAACTGTCGAATGGCAAACTTGTGTGAAATTTATAACAATCGCTATTACTCCAGACAGTTAGCCAGATTGGTCCTATTTCGTCATTTTTGACGAATTTTCAGGCCAGCCAGGGAATGTCGCCTAGGCCGTCCGCCAGCCCCGCATGAATACGCTCCACCGCATGCTGCACAGCATCGGTAACAGGCAGACAAAAGCCCACTTCCTGCGGCTGGATGCCCAGAAATACAACCTGTTCAATCTCCCGCTCCAGTTCGTCCATAATGAAGGAGAGGGGCATGTTGTGAGTGCTGGCTATACCCATGGAGCGAATGCGCTCCTTGTCCACAAAGCGCATCTCACCGGGGGCAAGCCCGAGGGTGGCAACGTCCACAATGAGCAGACGCCGGGGCTTCATGGCTTTGACCGAGTAGGTGACGTTTTCAGGCATGGAGCCGCCGTCCACCACAGTCCAGCCCGGCACAGGGTTTGCCTCCATGCGTTCGCACAAAAGCGGGCCTGCGCCGTCATCGCCCATGAGGCTGTTGCCCACGGTCAGCACCACATTGCAGTCTTGGGGGGCGGGGGCTGTCATTCCATCCTCCGGGGCAGTTGCACCATGAGGTAGAGCGCAGGCTCGCGCTGAATGGCGGCCAGTTGCTCCATGAGTACAGCGCTCCAGCCCTTGTATGGCTCGTCCATGCCGGGCATGGCTTCGGCAAAAGCCTTGCCCAGCATGCCCGCGTGGTTGGCGTCAATATGGATTTCGCCAAAGGTCAGCAGGCCGCTCATCTTGCGGCGGGCCTCGCCCTCGGGCAGCAGGCCCACCCATGCTTCGTAGGCGTCCTTGGGGCATTCCAGCACTTTGACGAGGCAGTCGATAACTCCCACGTGATGCCCGATGGCAAGGGAGTAGTACATGACCTGCTTGGTAGCGTCAGACTCGGGAAGATCCTTCTGCGTATCCAGAAACTTTCGCCGCAGCGCGTGAAAGCTGACCATTTCAGTCATGGCAGATCCCCTGATCCTGCCCAACGTTCAGGCTGTCGAAAAACACTTCGCGCAGGCGGAAGAGAATTTCCGTCAGGCGGGGGTCTTCGGCATCGCGAATCCATTTTTGCAGGTTTGCTTCAAGGGCGGCGGTGCTCCCGGCCTCAAGGCACTGGAAGAACCTGTCGCTGATTTCCCTGCCCTGGCGGTAGCCAGCCAGCAGACGCGCCTCGCGTTCAATCCGCACGCGGATGTCGAGCGGGGCATCGGGCAGCAGGGGCGCTGGAGCGGCTGCGCCGGATTCCTCGTGATTGCGCTCCTTGAGCTTCTGATCCAGCAGGCCAAGGGCCATGGCAAAGCCATAGATCGTAGCCTGCGGGGTTGGCGGGCAGCCGGGAATGTACACGTCAATGGGCACAATCTTGTCGCTGCCGCCCCACACGGAATACATGTCGTGGAAGATGCCGCCGCTGCACCCGCAGGCACCGTAAGAGACGCATATCTTGGGGTCAGGCGCGTTGTGAAAGGCGCGCAGGGCGGGCATGCGCATGGCGCGGGTAACAGCGCCCGTGAACAGCAGAATATCCGCATGGCGGGGCGAGGGAACCACCTTGATGCCGAAACGCTCGGCATCAAAAATGGACGTGATGGACGCGAAGATTTCAATTTCGCAGCCGTTGCAGCCGCCGCAGTCGATGCGGTAGACGTAGGCGGAGCGCTGAATGCGCTGCAAAAGCGCACCTTTGAGCGCGGCTATGGAATCCTCAACGCTGACGGGTTCGGTTTTGTAGTGCGAGATACCGGGCGCGTAGGCATAGGGAACAATGGACATGGCTATACCTCCTGCCGGGGCTTGAGGCCGAGGGTCTGCTTGCGCTTGCACTGGGGGCAGGTTTCAAACTGCAGCCGCTGGTCGGGGTCTTCTTCTGTAATGCCGTCAGCCTGCATGGTCAGGGCCAGCGCGTAGTCCACCTCTTTTTGCGGGGCAAAGGGGGTGCCGCACTGGCGGCAGTGGCACAGGCTGAAGGTGCAGCGTTCATAAAGGTCGTCCTTGCGCATGACGGCAAGTTCAAACTCCTGCGAGAGGCGCAAGGCCCTTGTGGGGCAAACCTCTTCGCAGCGACCGCAAAAGATGCAGCGCCCGGCGCAGAACTGCCAGGTGCGCACGCCCTTTTCCAGATCCGTTTCGATGGTCAGGGCATTGGGCGGGCAGGCGATGGCGCAGGCTGCACACGAAATGCAGCGTTTGGGATCATATTCCGGCTTGCCACGGAATGTGGGCGTGAATTCGGCAGGCGCGAAGGGATACTTGATCGTTACCTCGCCTGCATCACGGACTATTTTGAGTAATTTCAGCATGACAGCGCCTCCTCAAGCATGTTGCGCATGTGCATGGCCGCCGCTGCGGCACAATGCCGGGCCGCCCATGTGGCGGGGGCCGTACTGCGCTGCCGCGCGCGGTTCTGGTGAATGTTCGTGGTTTTCATACGCGTTGCCACATGCTTCAGGGCAGGGGTGAATGTTTGCGGTCAATGCCGTACTGCTCAAAGTCTTGATACGATACGGTCTTGGCCTTCTTTTTGCGCACATCCACAAGGGTGACGCGGTCTGTGCAGGAATAGCAGGGGTCAAGGCTGCCGATGATGAGGGCGGCGTCCGAAACCGTATTGCCGCGCAGGGCGTAGCGCAGCACCGGCCAGTTGGCGTAGGTGGCCGCGCGGCAGCGCCAGCGGAATATCTTCTGGTTGTTGCCGGTCATGCTCCAGTGCACGTCTTCGCCGCGAGGGGCCTCGGTAAAGCCCAGAGCGAACTTGTGGGGCGTGTAGGTGAAGCCTTCGGTCAGCACCGGGCCGCCGGGCATGTTGTCCAGCACGTAGCGGCACTGGGCGATGGAGTCGAACACTTCCTTCACCCGCACAAGCGCGCGGGAGAAGATGTCGCAACCGTCAAAGGAGAAGACGTTGACGGGAATATGGGCGTAGCCTTCAAAGGGATGATCGGCGCGTACATCCCGTGCAAAGCCGCTGCCGCGGATCATGGGGCCAACGGGGCTGTAGTCGCGGGCCACCTTGCGGTCGAGAATGCCCACGCCCTTGGTGCGCTGTTCAAAGTTGGTGGTGCTGAGGAGCATGTCCACCAGCTCGGCCACTTCCTTTTCAATGGAATTGAGCAGGGCCGTGGTAGTTTTGCGCGCATCGGCCAGAATGTCGTTGCGGATGCCGCCGATAAGGTTGAGGCCGTAGGTCTTGCGCGACCCGGTGAGCAGCTCGGCAATGGTCATGGATTTTTCACGCACGCGGAAGAACTGCTGAAAGCCGGAGTCAAAGCCCGTAAAGTGGCAGACAAGGCCAAGGTTCAGCAGATGGCTGTGCAGACGTTCTGCCTCGAGCAGCAGGGTGCGTATCCAGCGGGCGCGCATGGGCACGTTGATGTCCAGGGCGTTTTCCACCGAGTTGGCGTAGGCGATGCTGTGGGCATAGCCGCAGATGCCGCACACGCGTTCGGCCAGAAAGGTGATTTCGTGGTAGCCCATGCGTACTTCCGCAGCTTTTTCCATGCCGCGATGCACATAGAACATGCGGTAGTCGGCATCCACTACGTTTTCGCCGTCAACAAACAGGCGGAAGTGGCCGGGTTCGTCAGAAGTGACGTGCATGGGGCCAACGGGCAGAATGCGGTTTTTACTGCTGCCCAGCTCGTTGATGAAGTCGTAGGTTTCCGTGTCCGTGGTGGGCGCGGGGCGCTGGCGGTAGTCCATGCAGTCCTTGCGCAGGGGGTGCAGGTTGTCCGGCCAGTCGTCGGGCAGCACCAGACGGCGCGCATCGGGCAGGCCCACGGGTGTGAGGCCGTACATGTCGCGGATTTCGCGCTCGCCCCACACGGCGGCGGGCACCCTGGCCGTGACGGAAGGGAACTCCTGCCGGTCGGCGTCCACAAAGGCGCGCACAACTATCCAGCATTTTTCGCCTTCTTCCATGGAAAGGGCGTAGTAGATGGCAAAGCTGCCGTTGAGCGTGCGTTCGTCGTTGCCAAAAACCACCGGCAGCCAGCCGCCCTGATCGTAATAAAGGTAGGAAACCACATCGGGCAGAGCCTCCAGCTTGACCGTGATGGTGAGCTGGTTGCTGGTTTGCCGTTCTTCATCAAGAACAGCATAGGGAAAGCGCTGCCGCACGTTTGCCACATACCCTGCGCCGCGATTGTCGCTGGCGGGGTGTTGGGTCTGTTCCGTGGTCGTGCTCACGTTATATCTCCTGACGGGAAGAAGTTTGCTTTGCGTCGTCGGCTTCCGCCGCATCCGCCGTATCGTGGGAAGCGGCGCGTACCATGTCGCGCAGGGCGGGCTGCACCTGGGCCGTGGCGGTATTTTTATCCAGCACGATGCTGGTGGCTGCGTTGAGCATGTTCACCACAGGGGCGGGCGTGCAGGTGCCCATAACTAGCAGCAGGCCCAGCAGCACGGCGGCGGGGATAAGGGTCATGCTGCCCTGTTCGCCTTTTGCAATGGATTCCGGCGCCTGGCCGGAGAGCGTCACCGCCACCAGATGCACCAGCGCACCCAGAGCGACCATGAGCAGCACGGCCAGAGCAGCAACCAGATACATATGACCGGCGGTGATGCCGGAAACGACCACCATGAATTCGCTCAGGAATACGCTGAACGGCGGCAGGCCGCCCAGAGCCAGGGTTCCCGCTGCCAGAAACACGGCGGAAACAGGCATGATCTTGAGCATGCCGCGCACGGTGGTCATGTCGCGCGTGCCGTACTTGAGCAGCACGTTGCCCGACACGCAGAACACCAGACCTTTGGCAAGGCTGTGGCTGATAACGTGGAAGAGGGCGGCAAAGATGCCCAGCGGGCCGCCAAAGCCAAGGCCCACGGCGATGATGCCCATGTTTTCAACACTGCAATAAGCATAGCGGCGCTTGATGTCGTTTTGCGAGATCATGCTGAACGCCGCTACAAGTATGGAAAGCAGACCGAAAACCAGCAGCATGTTTTGCGGCACAGCGCTTGAGATGCTGCGGCTGATAAGGATGTAGTAGCGCAGGATGACCAGCATGGCCGCCTTGAGCAGCACGGCGGAAAGCAGGGCGCTGGTGGGGCTTGGGGCTTCGCTGTGGGCATCGGGCAGCCATGCGTGCATGGGGAACAGCCCGGCCTTGGTGCCAAAGCCGATCAGTACGAACACAAAGGCCAGATACATGAGGGTGTGATCAAGGCCGTCCGCATAGCGCAGGGCTTCGGTCCAGAAGATGGCGTCCGAGGGGTCAAGCCCCTGGGCGGTCATTGCTGCGGAGGCGTTGGAGTACACCAGCACCGTGCCGTAGAGGCCAAAGGCCACGCCCACGGTGCAGATGACAATGTACTTCCAGGCCGCTTCAAGCGAGGAATTCTGCCCGTAAATGCCCACCAGAAAGGCCGAGGCAAGGGTGGTGGCTTCCACGCCAGCCCACATGAGGATCAGGTTGTTGGTGGTGATCACCGAAACCATGGTGAAGATGAACAGGTGGAAGAATCCGTAATAGTTGCAGAGGGTTGGCACGGAGACTTCGCCGTGGTCCACTTCCTGCTTCATGTATCCGTAGGAATACAGGCCGGTAATGGTGCCAAGCACGGCCAGCACGGCCAGAAACATGGCCGAAAGGCTGTCGAGGTACAGCCACTTGCCGGCGGCAAAAAGAGCGCCATGCTCATATACACTGCTTACAAGTCCGTAGGCCGTGACCAGAAGGGCCGCGCAGCCTGCCGTATTGATGATGTTGACCACGGCGCGTATGCCGCGCCCGCAGAAGGCGCAGGCAAAGCACAGCAGCGACGTGATCAATGGCGCGGCGAGCAGCAGGTAAAAAAGCATGGGGTTGCTGTTGGTCATGACATTCATGGCTCACCCCTTCAGCGCGGAAAGATCATGCGCGCGCAGCGTGTTCATGGTGGTGAAGATGCGGCGCACCATGTAAACCATGATGATAACCGCGAAGATGGCGTCTGTGGAAATGCCTATTTCCACAAGATGCGGGGCCTGATTGGCCAGCAGGGCCAGGGTCATGTGCGCGCCGTTTTCCATCAGGCAATAGCCAAATATCTGCTTGATGATGTTGCGCTGCACCACAATGCACATGACGCCGATCATGAAGTGACCAAGCGATACGGCCAGTACAGGCTCAAGACCGTGCTGGGTAATGATGGGCACCTGAACCGTGCTCACCACAAAGTGGCACAAGAGCAGCAGAACGGCTGACAGTATGACGACCACAGATGTGGGAATGACCATTCCCTGCGCTTCAGGGTCGCTCATTTTGCCGAGGGCCTTGTACATTATCAGCGGCACAAGGATGACCTTGGTCAGAACGGCGGTTCCGGCCCAGGTGTACAGTTCGTGCGCCTGCATCAGGCCGCCCAGCGCTATGAACGAGAGCACCAGCACGGTAGACTGCACAGCGTACAGCAAGGCGGATGTTGTGGCTTTTTTGCAGGTGACCACCATCAGGGATGTGACCACCAAAAGCCCCGCGAGATTGTTGATGATTATACTTGAACTCAACATGCTTAGCCTCCGTGGTTCAACCAGTAAACGGCCATGATGCTGGAACAGAACGACATGAAAACAAGGATGGCCAGCACCAGCTTCATGGCGGCGGGCACAGGCTGCGCCTGCGCCACAACCTCAGAGGGTTTGCCGGGAACAGTCTTGCCGAACCAGTAGAGGAACCAGGCAAAGCTGCCCACGGATTCGATCATGACCAGCACCGTCAGCACCAGCACCAGCCAGTGGGTTGAGCCAAGGGCAAAACCGGTGGTGAAGATGGGGTACTTGCTGAAAAAGCCATTGAGCGGCGGCACGCCGGTGATGGCCAGTGCCGCCACGCAAAAGCCCACGCCCAGCAGAGGCAGGCGTGACAGGATTCCCTGCAACTGGGTGAGGGTGCGCGTGCCGCATGTGTAGCTGAGCGCGCCAGCAACAAGGAAAAACAGGCTCTTGGCAAAAGCGTGGTTGAAAATGTAGGCGATCGCGCCAAACAGCAGCACCGTATTGCGCAGAACAGGGTCCGTGCACAGGGCGGCCAGAGAAATGGCAAAGAAGATGTACGAAAGCTGGGTGATGGTGGAATAGGCCAGCAGACGCTTCATGTCGGTCTGCGGCAGGTACATGATGAAGCCGTAGATAAGGGTTATCACGGCCATGACCATGCCCACCTGACCAACAACCGGGGGGATGTCCCCGGCGGCCATGACGGCGCGGGCAAAGATGAACACGCCCACCTTGACCATGGATGCCGCGTGCAGATAGGCGCTTACCGGGGTGGGCGCTTCCATGGCGTCGGGCAGCCACATGTGCATGGGAATCTGGGCGGACTTGCCCCAGGCCGCAAAGAGTACGCCGCCCACGACGATGATCTTGGCTGTGTCGCCAAGCCCGGCAATGCCGGAAAGGGCGAAGGAGCCAGTTTCATGGAACAGCCATGCCGCAGCCACATACAGGCCCAGAGCGCCAAGGTGGGTCACCAGCAGGGCCTTCATGGCCGAACGCAGCGACTTGGGCGTCTGGTAGTAACCAATCAGACCCCACGAGCAGCCGCCGGTGATTTCAAAGAACAGCAGCTGGCCAAAGAGGGTTGAGGACAGCGTAAGCCCGGCCATTGCGCCGATAAAGGCCAGCATGATGGCGTAAAAGCGGGTGGTGCCTTCATGCGGATGCTCGCGGTTGCCCTTGGTCAGGTAGGCTGTGGAATACAGCACCACCAGAAAACCGAGAAAAACCACGGCAAAGCAGATGAGCGTGCTTACCCTGTCTACAAGTACGCCAAATATTTCCACTGTGTGCCCAGCCCCGCCAAACATGGCGGAGTTGTAGCTCACAAGGCTGAATGTGCAGTTTTCGGGCATACCTGCGTTGAAGTATGCCAGACCAAGGGCCGCGCTGCCTGCCGAAGCGGCAAGGGCAACCACCAGCGCCAGCGCCCGTGCCGCGCGATACGGCAAACAGGCGGCGAGCAACGCGCCGATGAACGGTATCAGGATTGTTGCCAGTGCAATTTTATCCATGACTTCTTCCTCGACGCCCTAGAGCTTGCTGAAGTAAAAGACGAATGCCAGGGCCGCCACGCCGAAACCGGACCATGTGACGCGCGGGGTCAGCAAAAAGCGCCCGCGCGCAAGGCTGTTTTCGTACAGCGAGGCCAGCACAAAAATGACCAGCAGCTTCAGAACGAATATGACTGTGGCGGTCAGCACGGATACAACGCTGAGGTTCTCGGGCGTTACATTGCCAAAGGGCAGAAACACGCTGATGAACACGCTGGCCACAACTGCCTGCTTGAACTTCACGCCAAGGCAGACCAGGGCAAGACCGGGGCCGGAATACTCGGTCAGCGGGCCTTCCTGAAGCTCCTGTTCCGCTTCGGGGTAGTCAAAGGGGATCTTGCCCATTTCAATAAACACGGCAAAGGCGCAGGCCACCATGGCCAGTGCCGCTGCCGTGGGCATGGAGCCGCCCCAGTTCTGGCGGAATATCTCGCTGATGACGCCGAGGTTGGTGGAACCAGCAATAAGGGCCGCCACCAGCAGGGCCAGCATGAGCACAGGCTCCACCAGTACGCCCAGCAACATTTCGCGGCTTGCGCCCATGCCCGCAAAGGGGCTGCCGGAATCAAGCCCGGAAAGGGCGAAGAAAAAGCGGTAGAGAGCGAAAAGATACAGCAAGGTTATCAGATCTGCCGCGCTCGCCATCTGGGAGCCGGTCACGATCAGGGGCAGCGTCATGGCGATGGCCGCTGCGCTGGCAATGAGCACAAAGGGCATGATGCGGAAAATGATGCCCGACTGCGCAGGGGCCACTTCCTGCCGGGTCATGAGTTTGGCCAGGTCTCGGTAGTCCTGTAACACGCCAGCTGCCCCCAGGGGGCCAAGGCGCGAGTGCATTCTGGCCCGGATTTTACGCGAAATGCCGGACAGCAGAGGGGCCAGCAAAAGCAGAAGCAAGGTCTGCGCTGCGGCCAGCAGCAAGGATACCGGCCAGGACAAGGATTGCATGGTAAACATGATTCCCCCTAGGCGGCTTTGATGAGAAGCAGCGCGATAAGCGCGATGATGATATACAGGCAGTAGACGCGGAAATCGCCCTGCTGCAGCCGCTGCACACATATGCCGATTTTTTGTGCGGTGCGGACGATACGGGCAAGGATGCCGTCGTCCCACATGGGCTCCACACGCCGGGCAGTACGGATGACCGAGTCAAGCGCACGCGACATGGCCGGGGCCGGATCAAGCGCCTGACGCAGGCGGTACAGCCCCGCAAACACGTGGCGCAGACCCTGTGTAAAGCTGCCGACAGAAAGGGCCATGCGTTCTTCGTAACCATAACCGCAGGCCCAGGGATCGTTTTTGCGGCGCATGGGCAGGCGGTCGGCCCTGCCAGCCATAAAGAGCAGCAGGGGCAAAAGCATGCCGCCCAGCAGCAGAAGCATCACCAGCGTGGGCGAAAGCCCGGTGGCGGCATCTGCGCCGGGAACAAGCACACCCTGCCGTACGGCTTCAAAGTGCTGCTGGCTTGTGGTGAGTGAGTCGGCCACGGCGCTGATGACAGGGGCCACGCAGGCCGCGCCCACGCCCAGCACCACGCACAGCGCGGCTAGCCCAAGCATGGAAAGCGTCATGGCAGCGGGAACTTCCGTGGCTTCCGCAGCCTTGGCGCTGCGCGCCTGCCCGCAAAAGCTGATGCCGTATACCTTTACAAAGCACATGGCGGCGAGAGCGCCGGTGATGGCCAGCATCACGATTGCCACAGGGCCGGAAAGGCGGGCAATGGCGGAAGAATGCTGGCTGATGCTCACAAGGCCCTGATAGGTGTACCATTCACTGACAAAACCATTGAGGGGCGGCAGGGCCGAAATGGCCATGCAGCCAACCAGAAAGGCCATGGCCGTGCGGGGCATGCGCTTGCCAAGGCCGCCCATCTTCTCCATGTCCTTGGTGTGCACCTTGTAGATGATGGCGCCAGCGCCGAGGAAAAGCAGGCCCTTGAACACGGCATGGTTCAGCAGGTGATAGAGCGCGCCCAGAAATCCCAGAGCTGCCAGCAGCGGGTTTTTGAGGGCCAGACCCATGAGGCCCACGCCCACGCCCATGAGGATGATGCCCACGTTTTCAACGGTGTGGTAGGCAAGCAGGCGTTTGATGTCGTGTTCCGCCAGAGCGTACATAACGCCCAGCACGGACGAAACTGCGCCGAAGGTCAGCACCACAACACCCCACCAGACAGGCATATCCACGCCGCCCAGCAGGTCTGCACCCACCTTGATGATGCCAAACACGCCGATTTTGACCATCACGCCAGACATCATGGCCGAGGCGTGCGAGGGCGCGGCCGGGTGCGCCCTGGGCAGCCAGCCGTGCAGAGGGAGCATGCCAGCCTTTGCGCCGAAGCCGAAAAATGCCAGCAAAAAGGCTATTGATGCCATGGCAGGCGAAATCTGCGCCTGACGGAAGGCCGCAAAATCAAGGCTGTTGTTGGGCGTATGGCAATACATGATGAAAAACGATGCCATGATCAGCACAGACCCGGCATGCGCGATGAAAAAGTAGAGCAATCCGGCGCTGACGGCTTCGCTTTCCTGATCGGCAATGACCAGAAAGTAGGAAGACAGCGACATGACTTCAAAAAAGATGATGAAGTAGAAGGCGTTGTCCATGACCATCAGCGCCACCATGGAGGCGATGAAGGTGTTCATGAAAAAGCCCATGGCTGACGCGCCCTTGCCTTCGTATTCCCGCACATAGGCAATGGAATAGATGGAAGCGGCAACCGCCAGCAGGGATATGACGCCCGTCATGAAGGCTCCCAGCATATCCAGCCGCACGGCCAGATGCGCAAAGGGGAACGGCCCCGCGTAAACATGGTTGAGGGCATCTGCACGTTGCAGCAAAAAGGGCAAAACAGCGTACAGACCAAGCGCGCCGCCAAGCGCGCCAAAAAGACCGTTGATGGTAATGGCTGCCCGCTCGTTGCGGCCTAGCAGCAGGGAAAGCACGCCACCGGCCATGTAGGCCAGCACAGCCCAAAGCAGGATTTCAAGTGGATCACGCATGCTGCACCCCCGACATGGTTATTGCCGCCGGGGCGGCATCATCACCGTGTTTTTCCTGCTCAAGCGCGGCAACACGTTTGCTGTTTTGCAGTTCTGCCAGCGTTTTTTCATCCACAAGGCGCAAAGCCGTGGTGGGGCAGGCCTCCACGCAGGCCGGGCGCGAGCGAAAGTAACATTGGTCGCACTTAACGGCGACGGTGCGGCGGCCCACATTCCAGGCCAGAAAAGGCGGCATGGAGTAATTGCTGCCTGGAGCGTCGGCCAGTTCTTCTTCCGGCACGTAATGCTCGTACACTTCCGGGTGCCCGGCTGGCCT
Organism: Desulfovibrio desulfopostgatei; assembly: GCF_053570645.1. NCBI lineage: Bacteria > Pseudomonadati > Thermodesulfobacteriota > Desulfovibrionia > Desulfovibrionales > Desulfovibrionaceae > Desulfovibrio > Desulfovibrio desulfopostgatei. Next base: position 1,105,253 of record NZ_JBRBQS010000002.1, read on the forward strand.
GTCGGCAGCGGGGGTGATGGCCCCGAAAGGACAGGCCAGGCCGCACAGTTTGCAACCGATGCAGTTGCTTTCGTTGATGTGCACTGAATGCCCCGTGGCTGTGATGGCGTTCACCGGGCAGACTTTGGCGCAGGGCATGTCTTCGCAATGGCGGCAACTCACAGGCGCTGTGCCGTTGCCGTAGCGCATGACCTCAAGCCGGGGCCTGCTGAGCAGCCCCTGCTGCTCATGCGCCAGCGAACATGCCGCCATGCAGGTATTGCAGCCGATGCACTTGACCGGATCCGCAAAAATGAAATGGTTCATAACCTTCCTCGTTACGCAAGGGATCGTGATAATGGCCCTTGTTGAGCAGAATACGTGCCATTATGCACAAACCGAGTATTCATGCGCATTTTGGGGAATATCTCTGCCCGCTGTCCGTGCGGCGGGGTATCCATAAAGCCGTGTTCGACACTTTTGACGAAGGGCTTCGACAGCTTCGACATTTTAGCCGATGGTCGGGGACTCTTTTTGCGGCGCAGGTTTGGTGGCAGCCTGATGGTCATCGTGACCGTGCTTCAGGTAGATGAGCCAGTGGAACAGACCCACAAAAACGCCGCCGCCAAGGATGTTGCCAAGCGTCACAGGAATGAGATTCTTGAAGATGAAGTTCTGCCAGTTCAGCACAGAGGCGATGTGCGCGGGATCGGCCAGCTTGGCGGCCACTTCGGGCGGCATCATGTTGTTGCAGAGAATGCCGATGGGAATCATGAACATGTTCGCCACGCTGTGCTCAAAGCCGCAGGCGATGAAGAGGCCCACAGGGAACAGACAGGCGATCATTTTGTCGAACAGCGAGCGCCCGGCGTAGCTCATCCACACGCCCAGGCAGACCATCAGGTTGCACATGGCCCCCAGAAAAACCGCTTCAATAAAGGTGTGAGTAAGTTTGTGCTCTGTGGTGTTGATGTAAAAGACTGCAATGCTGCCGCCGTTTTCCCAAGGGTGGCCGCTCAAAAGGATCAGTGCGACCAGGATAAGGCTGCCCACAAAGTTGCCAGCGTAAACCACGCCCCAGTTGGAGAACATCTGTCCCCAGGTGATTTTGCCGCTGGCACGGGGAATAAGCGTCATGGTTGTGGAGGTGAAGAGATCTGCACCCAGCACAATAACCAGCATGAGGCCCAGGCTGAACACCAGCCCGCCAACAATTTTGCCCGCCCCGGTCGCGTTGGCTATGGCGCAATACACAAAACCCAGCCCGATAAACACACCTGCCATGACGGCAAGCAAAAAAGCTTTGCGCGCGGGCTTGAGCGCCTTGCCCTCCATGACAGCGGCCGCCTTGTCGCACATCTGATACGGGTTCAGCGCTTCGAAGGAGGAAGAGTCAGCCATAGTATTCTCCTTTGCATGGTAAATTGTTGAGCTTGGGAATTTTTACACATATTGCAAAGTGGATGCCAAATAAAATAGATATATTTTAAACAGTTATGATAATATTTTTGACATGCAATTTTGAGCGAATGTGTCGAAGCGCACAAAAGAGATCCGGATCATTTATATGCATGGTAAAACATACAAAAATAGTATGTAATTGTGTAAAACAGAGGAGTTACGAAGGTGGGAGATATGGTCGCGACAAAGTATGCGCTGCTGTTTCAGGCAGAAGCTCTGAGAGGATCGTGAATTTTTACGCAATCTGCGTATGCTTGGATTTTGACGAAGCGTCTCACATCTGCGCAAAGGCAGCTCGCGAAGAAGGTAATTGGGACGACTTAAAAGCGGAAAGGTTTGAGGGGGAAATTGCCCTCTGCTTACGACAGGCCGTCGAGGTGGGAATCTGACTGAATTTGCGGGCTGCAACCATTCATCATAGTTGCGCATTCGATCTGTCGCCAACCCTGACTGTGGAATGACTTAAGCCATCGATACGCGTACTGCAGGCAACATTCCGTAAGCGTTTACTGAAGAAAAATGGCAGGGAACCGACCAAAAAGCAGAAGGGACCCTGCTTTTGCATGGAGGCTTTTTACTTGGATGCAAAGCCTGATTTGTTGGCGCGTGATCTGCGCAGGGAGGCAGGGTGTTTTGGCGGTAGTCTTGAAGGTTACTGAGCCTGACAGATATCAGGGCAAGGGCAAAACGGCCTGAGCGCCATGTCAAAGCAATAAAAAAGGCGGAACCCTAAGGTTCCGCCTCAAAAGCACGGTATAAAACCGAACTTACTTCACTTCGACGGTGGCGCCAGCTTCGGTCAGCTGCTTCTTGGCTTCTTCAGCTTCTTCCTTGGACACGCCTTCCTTCAGGGTAGCGGGGGCGCCGTCAACCTTTTCCTTGGCTTCCTTGAGGCCCAGGCTGGTCAGAGCGCGCACAACCTTGATGACGCCGATCTTGTTGGCGCCAGCTTCCTTCAGGATAACGTCGAACTCGGTCTTTTCTTCAGCGGCTTCAGCAGCGGCAGCGGGGGCAGCCATCATCATGGCGGCGGCAGGCGCAGCGGCGGAAACGCCGAACTTTTCTTCGAGTTCCTTGATGAACTCAGAAAGTTCGAGAACGGTCATATTGGAGATAAATTCAACAACTTCTTCTTTGGTAACGGCCATGATAAGTCTCCTGATCTTTGGCTTTAGTGCAAATAATTCGATGGTTGCTTGCTATGCGGCGTTGGATTTCTGATCTTCGATGCCCTTGAGGGCATAAAGCAGACCACGCACCACGTTGGCGAACAGCGAAACAAAGTTGGTGGGCACGGCGTTCATGGTGCCGAGCAACTGACCGAGGAGCTGTTCCCTTCCGGGCAGCTTGGCCAGTGCGTCAATCTGGGCGGCATCCATAGCCTTGCCGTCCAGGCTGGCGCAGCGAAGCTCAAAGAGCTTGCTTTGCTTGGCAAAATCGCTGAGCGCCTTGGCCACCGCCACGGGGTCATCGAACCCAAAGGCTACGCCGCAGTTATCATGGAACTTGTCCTTGATAGCGTTGTGCGTACCGTCGGTCAGAGCAATACGGGCAAGCGTGTTTTTAACGACGAGATATTCGCCGCCTGCATTACGCAGAGAAACGCGCAGGTTCGTCAGCTCTTCCACCGTCATGCCCTTGAAGTCCGTGATAACCGCAAAAGAAGCCTTGTCGGCGCGGGCCTTAACGGCTTCAATAATTACGGCTTTTCCAGACCTGTTCACGTGATACCTCTCACGTTCGGGGTTGCCAGGTGGAATGCCGAGCCAAAGAAGAAGTGTCTGGACAGGGTATTAAGAGCTTGCGCCCACCTGTCGTCTTCGACTCGAATTCCGTATCCTTAGACAGATTGTGGGCGCACTGACATACAGTGCGCCCACAGCCTTGAGAGCTTAGCCCTCAAGAAATTTTTTAACCTGAGTCATGTCAACCTTGAAGCCAGGGCCCATGGTGGTGGACACTGCCATGGAGAGCATGTAGCTGCCCTTGGCGGCGGAAGGCTTAAGGCGGTTCACGGCGTCAAGCAGGGCCTTGAGGTTGCCCAGAATCTTTTCGGGGCCAAAGGAAACCTTGCCAAGGGGAGCGTGCAGCACGCCAGCCTTGTCAACCTTGAAGTCCACGCGACCGGCCTTAAGTTCGGTAACGGCCTTGGTCACATCAAAGGTGACGGAGCCGGTCTTGGCGTTGGGCATAAGGCCACGGGGGCCAAGCACGCGACCGATCTGGCCCACAAGAGCCATAACGTCGGGGGTAGCCACGGCGGCGTCAAATTCGAGCCAGCCTTCCTTGACCTTGGCGACCAGATCTTCGGCACCCACAACATCCGCACCGGCTTCGCGGGCTTCCGCCTGCTTTTCGCCCTTACAGAACACGGCCACGCGAACGGTCTTGCCAAGCCCGTGGGGCAGGGTCACAGCGCCGCGAACCATCTGGTCGGAATATTTGGGGTCAACGCCGAGGCGCACGGCCACGTCAACAGTTTCGTCAAATTTGGCAAAGGAAGCGCCAAGCGATTTGCTGACGGCGTCTTCAATGCTGAAGCGTTCCTGAAGGTTGTTGCCTTCAAGCGCCTTGCGGAAATTCTTGCCATGTGTGGGCATGAGATAATCCTTTCGTTTTGCATCTCCTGCCGAACTTTGTCTTGCGCAAAGGCGGCAGTACAATTGATTTCAACGATGGCTGCCAAGCGTTTTAAAGCTATTGCAGCCGTAAGACCAGTGTGCCGTATATGCAACGAGCGCCCAAGGGCGCTCACGGCTTTAAAAGGGCCTTACTTAACGTCAATGCCCATGCTGCGAGCGGTACCAGCAATGGACTTCACCGCAGACTCAATGCTTGCAGCATTCAGATCGGGCAGCTTCAGCTTGGCGATTTCTTCAATCTGCGCCATGCTCAGGCTACCAACCTTGTTGCGGTTGGGTTCGCCGGAACCCTTTTCAATTTTGGCGGCTTTCATGATCAGCACCGAGGCCGGGGGGGTCTTGGTGATGAAGGTGAAAGAGCGGTCGGCGTACACGGTGATGACCACAGGAATGATCGTGCCCTTCTGTTCCATGGTGCGGGCATTGAATTCCTTGCAGAAACCCATGATGTTCAGGCCGTGCTGACCGAGGGCAGGACCAACCGGCGGCGAGGGGTTAGCCGCGCCAGCGGGGATCTGCAGTTTGATTTTGGCAACTTCTTTCTTGGCCATTTGAGTTATCCTTCATCGCTGCTCGCGCAGTTCAAGGCAAAGCCCTGTCGCGCGGGGGGCAAGTCATTAACCTTTGGATACCTGCACGAAATCCAGTTCCACAGGGGTCTGACGACCAAAAAAGGAAACGGAAACGCGCAGTTTCCCCTTGTCGTAGTTGACGTCTTCCACAACGCCATTGAAGCCGCCAAACGGCCCTTCAATAACGCGTACTTCGTCGCCGCGGTCAAAGTTGAACTTGGGCCGTGGCGTTTCCTGGCGAGACTCCATCAGGGAGAGAATGCGCTGTGCTTCACTCTCACGCATTGGGGTAGGACGGTTTTTGCCGCCCACAAAGCCGGTGACCTTGGGGATGGACTGTACCAGATGCCAGGAAAGATCCGTCATGGTCATACGCACCATGACATACCCGGGATAGAACTTGCGCGTAGAGGTGCGCTGCTGTCCACCCTTGGTAGGTTCAATAACCTTTTCAGTGGGAACAACAACTTCCTCAATAAGCCCTTCATCCTGTCCGGTGCGGCGCAACTCGTTAATGGTCTTCTGCACACGCTGCTCGAAACCCGAGTAGGTGTGCACGATGTACCAGCGAGCCTTTTTGCAGAGCTCGGAAGTTTCGTCGATAACAGGGTCTTTCATATCGGCCTTCAGGACAATAGGGTCTTGATCAGGGAAGACAGACCAAAGTCCACCAGCCCCAGGATGACAGCCATCACGGCTACAAAGCCCAAAACGGCCAAGGTGGCTTTGCGCGTTTCCTGCAACGTAGGCCAGGTGACCTTGCGCAATTCGGCCTTGGCGTCCTCAACGTAGCGAGTAAACCGTACGACAGGGTTCGGGCCTTTGTCCGCCTTAAGGTCGGCAGCTTGAGCTTGTTTTTTTGCCATGGTGTAATCCGGAGATAAAAAATGGCAGGGCAGGAGGGATTCGAACCCCCAACATGCGGTTTTGGAGACCGCCGCTCTAGCCGTTAGAGCTACTGCCCTGCACACCGTCCGGGGGGCTTATCGCCCCCCGGCGGAAGTTTATTTTACCTGGTTTCGCGATGCACAGTGTGCTTCTTATCCCAGGGACAATACTTTTTCATTTCCAGCCGACCGGTAGTGTTTTTCTTGTTCTTCCGGGTGCTGTAGTTGCGGCGCTTGCACTCAGTGCAGGCCAGTATGATATTAACTCGCATATGCTACTCGATGATTTCGGTCACCACACCGGAGCCAACGGTGCGGCCGCCTTCGCGAATGGCGAAACGCAGGCCAGCTTCCATGGCGATGGGGGCGATGAGTTCAACGATGAACTGGGAGTTATCGCCAGGCATAACCATTTCCACGCCTTCGGGCAGGTTGATGATGCCGGTGATGTCAGTGGTACGGAAGTAGAACTGAGGACGGTAGCCAGAGAAGAACGGGGTATGACGGCCGCCTTCTTCCTTGGAGAGAACGTACACTTCAGCCTTGAACTTCTTGTGGGGCGTGATGCTCTTGGGAGCGGCAAGAACCTGGCCGCGTTCCACGTCGTCACGCTTGGTGCCGCGAAGCAGGGCGCCGATGTTGTCGCCAGCCTGACCCTGGTCAAGCAGCTTGCGGAACATTTCCACGCCGGTGCAGATGGTCTTCTGGGTGGGCTTGATGCCCACAATTTCCACTTCGTCGCTGACCTTCAGAATACCGCGTTCCACACGACCGGTAACAACGGTACCACGGCCGGAGATGGAGAACACGTCTTCGATGGGCATCAGGAAGGGCTTGTCGATGTCGCGTTCCGGTTCGGGAATGAAGTCGTCGCAAGCCTGCAGAAGGTCAAGAATGCACTTGGCTTCGGGCGCGTCGGGGTTATCGCATTCCAGAGCCTTAAGGGCGGAACCGCGGATAACCGGAACGTCATCACCGGGGAAGTCGTAGCTGGAGAGCAGTTCGCGAACTTCAAGTTCCACGAGTTCCAGCAGTTCTTCGTCGTCAACCAGATCGCACTTGTTCAGGAACACCACGAGCTGGGGCACGCCGACCTGACGGGCAAGCAGGATGTGCTCACGGGTCTGGGGCATGGGACCGTCAGTGGCGGCCACAACGATGATACCGCCGTCCATCTGGGCAGCGCCGGTGATCATGTTCTTGATGTAGTCGGCGTGGCCGGGGCAGTCAACGTGGGCGTAGTGACGGGTAGCGGTTTCGTATTCCACGTGTGCGGTGGAAATGGTGATGCCGCGTTCCTTTTCTTCGGGGGCCTTGTCGATTTCGTCATACGAAATGAACTTGCCCGAGCCCTTCAGGCCGGCGATCTTGGTGATGGCGGCGGTGAGGGTGGTCTTGCCATGGTCGATGTGGCCGATGGTGCCGATGTTTACATGGGGCTTTTTGCGTTCAAATTTTTCCTTGCCCATTGTACGTCTCCCTGGAGAAAAAAATGTTTGCGTTTTACCTGCGTTACTAAATTCGTTTTGAATTCGTAGAGCTGTAACGCCTGCTCCTCGCGTAACGGCTGCGGTAGTGGGAAGTTCCGTTGGGCGGCCCGCTATCCGCATTCAGTCCCTGGACACCAGGGAACGTGCATTGGCGGACAAGGTGACTGAGGGGGAGGCGGAATCAGGCAGGATTTTGGAGCGGGAAACGGGATTCGAACCCGCAACCCTCAGCTTGGAAGGCTGATGCTCTAGCCGTTGAGCTATTCCCGCACGCTACCGTAGTTCCCCGACAGGCGTCCTGTCTCCTACAGCCAAGGCAGTTTATTCAAACCAGCCACCAACCGTCCAGTATTTGGCGACGGAAAAGTGGTGGTGGAGGGGGGTGGATTTGAACCACCGAAGTCTTACGACGACAGATTTACAGTCTGTTCCCTTTGGCCACTCGGGAACCCCTCCACTCTTGCCGAAAAGTCGGAAAGTCCGATCTTCGTTCAGCTTCTTGTGGAGCTGGCGATGGGACTCGAACCCGCAACCTGCTGATTACAAATCAGCTGCTCTGCCAGTTGAGCTACGCCAGCGGCAACACAGCTTATTAGCGATTTTCATTCTGCTTTGCAAGCAAAAATTTCGCTTTGGCTCAAATTTTTTCAAATTATAGTGAGCCGTGCTGCTTTTTACCGTTTTTCGCGCCTTTGCGCGGAAACGATTTGGCCTTATAGCCCTTTCCTCGCCAATGTGCAACGGTTAAGTTGGGCAATGTCCCGTTTATTTTCAATTTTTTTGAAAATTCCCGTGGCAGCCAGCATTTCGCGCACGGCATCCGCTTGGTTTGCGCCGTGCTCCAGCAAAACCCAACCGCCATTTTGCAATGCAAGCGCGGCTGCATCCACGGCTGCTTTAAGGTGGAGCAGGCCGTTGTTTTCAGAGAACAGGGCGCTGTGCGGCTCGTTGTGCAACACTTCATCCATAACCATGTGCCGCTCGGCATCAGCTATATATGGAGGGTTGCTCACAAGCAGATGCAGCGATTCCGGTTTGAGCGGCGGAGTACGCATGTCTGCGCGCAGCGCCGCAATTCTGCCATCTACACTATGCCGCTCCGCATTCTGCGCGGCAACGGCAATGGCATTGGGGCAGATATCCAGCAGAATACCGCTCCAGCAGGGGCGCTCCGCCGCCAGGGTGATGCCGATGCAGCCTGTGCCGGTGCCCAGGTCTGCAAAGCTGAGGTGTTCTTCCGGCAGCAGCTCCAGAGCATTGTCTACAATGAGTTCTGTTTCCGGTCTGGGAATAAGGGTGTGCGGCGTAACCGTAAAGTCGCGGCCATAAAATTCCTTGCGCCCGATGATCTGGGCCAGAGGTTGCCCCGTGGCCCGGCAGGCCACCAGCGCTAGAAAATCATTCTCTTCTATGGCCGTCAGCTCCCGCCCCGCCTCCAGAATGCAAAAAAGGCGGGCAGATCCTGAAGGATCCCCCTTGAGCGTTTCGCGCGCCAGCACTTCTGCGCAAAGGCGGGGGCTGTCCACCCCCGCCTTTGTCAGTTGTTCTGTCGCTTCATCTATATATTGCTTGAGGCGCACGAATGTCAGGCTCCGGCTTCCGCGGGCCGCTTGGGCTTTCTGGCACCGGCGGTTTTGGCTGTTGCCGTGCCCTTGGCTGCTACACCCGTGGATTCTTCCACCTTGCTTTTGCCGCCCTTGCCCGTTGCGGAACTGCCGCGCCCACCCTTGGTTTCAAACACGATGGGCAGCAGTTCGTCATAATGGTGCACAGGGTGCACGGTGATGCGCTTGAGCAGTTCCTTGGGCACATCCTCAAGATCTTTGACGTTCTGGTGCGGAATGACCACGTGCTTGAGGCCGCGCGCCACGCCCGCCAGAATTTTTTCCTTGATGCCGCCCACAGGCAGCACCCGGCCTTGCAGGGTGATCTCGCCGGTCATGCACAGGTCTGCGCGCACACGCCGTCCGCTCAGGGCGGAGATGAGGGCCGTGGTCAGCGTAACGCCCGCCGAGGGGCCGTCCTTGGGCGTTGCGCCCGCAGGCACGTGCACGTGCAGGTCGTATTGCGACACAAAACCGGGGTCCACGCCAAGGTCGTCCGCGCGGCTGCGGATGTAGCTCAAGGCAGCCTGGGCGCTTTCCTTCATCACATCACCAAGTTGCCCGGTGAGGGTGAGGCCTCCCTTGCCCTTCATGACAGTGGCTTCAACAGTCAGCACTTCGCCGCCAGCGGGCGTCCAGGCCAGGCCCAGAGCCATGCCGGGCATGAGCTTCTTTTCCTTTTCGTCTTCAATAAAGCGGGGCGCGCCCAACAGTTTTTCCACATCGGCCACGTCAACCATAAAGGGCGGCTTTTTGCCCTCGGCCTTACGGCGGGCCAGTTTGCGGCAGATGGAGGAAAGCTCGCGCTCAAGGTTGCGCAGCCCGGCCTCGCGCGTGTATTCGCGGATGATCTTTTCCAGGGCTTCTTCCGTCAGTTCCACATCCTTTGGGGCAAGGCCATTGTCTTCCACCTTCTTGGGCAGCAGATGCTTGCGGGCGATCTGGGCCTTTTCCTGCAAGGTGTAACCGGGCAGGGAAATGACTTCCATACGGTCGCGCAGGGCCGCCGGGATGGTTTCCAGATGGTTGGCCGTGCAGAGGAACATAACCTTTGAAAGATCAAAGGGCACGTTCAGGTAGTGGTCGCTGAAGGTGTAGTTCTGTTCCGGATCAAGCACTTCCAGCAGGGCGGATGAGGGATCGCCCCTGAAATCCGCGCCCAGCTTGTCCACTTCGTCCAGCACGATAACGGGGTTGCGCGTGCCGGCCTGCTTGAGGGCCTGAATGATGCGACCCGGCATGGCGCCGATGTAGGTGCGCCGATGCCCGCGGATTTCCGCCTCATCGTGCATGCCGCCCAGCGAAAGCCGCTGGAATTTACGGCCCAGCGCCCGCGCAATGGAGCGCCCAAGCGAGGTTTTACCCACGCCGGGAGGGCCCGCAAAGCAGAGGATGGGCCCCTTGGACTGCGGATTGAGCTTGCGCACGCTCAGGAATTCAAGGATGCGGTCCTTGATTTTGTCGAGTCCGCAGTGGTCTTCGTCAAGAATTTCTTTGGCATGGACAATATCCAGCCTGTCGCGCGAAAGCTTTTTCCACGGCAGTTCCACCAGCCAGTCAAGGTAGGTGCGCACCACGTTGGCCTCGGAAGAATCGGCGTGCATGCCCGAAAGGCGGCGCAACTGCTTGTCGGCTTCCTTGCGCACGTCCTTGGGAAGGCCAGCTTTTTCAAGGGCCTGCTTGAGGTTTTCAAGGTCTTCCTCGCCGTCTTCGTCCTTGTCGCCAAGTTCTGTGCGGATAGCCTTGAGCTGCTCGCGCAAAAAGTAATCCTTCTGCGCCTTGTCCATGCCTTCGCGGGCCGAACTCTGGATGCGCGCCTGCACGGTGGCGACTTCCACCTCGCGCTGCAGTTGGGTGTTGACCAGCATGAGGCGGTCAATGGGATTCTCCGCCTCGAGAATGCGCTGGGCATCGGCTGTTTTCATGCGCATGTTGGCGGCGATAAGGTCGGCCAGGCGGCCCGGATCGTCCACTCCCTGCAAGACCGCAAGAACGTCGGGCGAGGAAAGGCCACGCAGGGTCAGCACCTTTTCGCTCTGCTCGCGTACGGAGCGCAACAGGGCCTCCACCGTGGCGTCTACCACAGGGATTTGCTCGGGCAGGGTTTCGATGCGCGCTTCAAGAAAGGGTTCCACCTGGCGGTAGCCCGTAACCCGTGCGCGGCTCACGCCCTGCACAAGAATTTTCACCCGCGAATCGGGCATCTTGAGCATGCGCATGACCTGCACTACGGTGCCGACCTCGTAGAGGTCTTCCGGCTTGGGATCTTCGGTGGCTTCTTCTTTCTGCGCGCACACAAGCAGGTGCCGCCCGTTTTTCAGGGCTGCGTCAACGGCCTGCACGGATTTGTCGCGTCCGATGAACAGCGGCAGGATCATATAGTTGAAGATAACCACGTCTCGAACGGGCAACACGGGCAGCGTGTCGGGAATGCTCTGCGCCGCCGTATTGAGGCTGCCCTCGTGATCCAGCGTCTCGGGCGCGTTCATTTCCGCCTTGTCCGTTTCGCTGTCGATGGCAGGTTCTGCCTCAATGGGTTCTTCCTGATGCAGCAAAATGTCTTTTTCATTGATGTCAGCCATATATATTCTCCCCGACTGCTTTCGATTCAAATGCGTTGCGATTGCGTTATGCTGTAGCAGTCTCCATCAGTAACGATGACGTGATCCAGAAAGCGCAGCCCCATGCGGGGCGCCAGTCTTTGTAGTTCTTCTGTCAGCAGGCGGTCTTCCTGCGAAGGCCCCGGGTTGCCGCCGGGGTGGTTGTGCACCAAGATTATGCCGCTTGCCTTACGGAGCAGGGCCGCTTCAAGAACGTCCCTTGGGTAGATTGAAACTTCTGCAATGCCGCCCCTGCGCAGGCGCTCCCAGGCCATAAGGCGGTTGCGCCTGTCTACCAGCGCCAGCCAGCATTCTTCGTGAGGGCTTGTGCCAAGCCGGGCCTGCGCCATGCGGGCTACGGCCTCGGGTGTTGCCAGAACTTCCTTTTGCCGCAGCTCTGCCGCTGCGTAGCGCGCCCGCGTTTCGCCCAAAACCCGCCATAAGGCCAGCAATCCCGGCCCAAAACCGGGCACCTGCAAGAGTTCTTCGGGCCTTGCGTCCAGCGCCCCGCGAATGCTGCCAAACTTCTGTATCAGTTCCTTGGCGAGGGGCTTTGTGTCCTTGCGGGTCAACCCGTAGCCTAACAGCAGCTCCAGCACTTCATAATCCGCCACTGCTGTGGGTTCCAGTTCCAGTCTTTGCCGCAGCCGCTCACGATGCCCGAGGCTTGTGGGCGGGGTGGATGTTGGCTTTGCTGTCATAAAATAAGCAGTCTTGGAGGTTGCGCAAGGGGGCGGGCGGATAAAGGCGCATGCATCCCGCAAATCCTTTGCCGTTTTTTACGTGAGCGAAAATGATAAATGCGGATCGCAGCGGAATCTGGGTCGCAATAACCGCATTTGCACCGCGCGAGGCTGGCGCGGCGATGTTCTGCCTGGCGGTTTGCGTCAGGCGCGGGTGCGGCCTGCGGCAAACAGGTCTGTCATGCGGGCCGCGAGATAGTCCAGGCTCTGGCTTGGTGATCTGCGGCCGCTCTTTACCTGCAACTCCGCATCCATAACAGTGGACATGCACTCCGCAAGCACTGCTGGGCCGAGCCGGGTTGCCAACTGTTTTTTGAAGGCAGCCTCGTTGGGATGCACGCGCACCTTTTCGCCCGCCCATAGTTGCCAGAGCAGGCGCAACTCCCGCGCCAGCAGGGCCAGCAAAGAAAACAGCAGGCTGTCGCCGTCCTGACTGCGCGAAAGTTCCTTCCACACGGCGGTGAGGTTGCCCGCCTCCATGTGCCGGATGCAGTCAAAGACGTTGCACTCTGGGTTCCAAGAAGCCGTGGCGGTCATGGCCAGAGTAATGGTGCCCTGGTCGGGAACCTGATCCGCCCCGTGGGAATCTGCCTGTGATTTCTCCCGGGCATCATCCTGTGCGGTATTGCGCAGCAGTTGCAGCTTGATCAGCTCGTTTTCAATGGCCAGGGCATCGGGCGGCACAGAGGCGCAAAACTGCTCCAGAGCGTCCTGTTCAAAGCGCAGGCCAAGCTCGTGCGAGCGTTGCAGCACATGCTTTTTGACCGCCCGTTCGTTCAGGCCGTCCTGCCGCCATATCCAGCCCTGCTGATCCGCAAAGGCCATGCAGCGCAGTTTGGCAATGTGCGCGGGAATCTTGGGCTGGCCTTTGTCCCAGGCCACTTCCATACAAAAAAAGGGCCAGCACTGTTCCGAGGGCCGGGCCAGCGCATGCGATACCTTTTTCCACACCGCTGCGGGCCACAGATTGGCCTGACGCACCACCAGCACACGCGGTGCGCCGAACAGGCCTTGCAGTGTAAGCTGCTCCCAGAAGCGCGGCGAGGGTTCCTCGTCGCCCCAGTAGACGTGCCTTTCCCACTGCCCGCTGGCGGGCGGAAAGGAAGAAAGCAGTTGCTCCATGCGCGCGCGCAGCAACTGCCCGTCAGGGCATACAAGAAAACTGAATCCGGGATGTACCGCGCTCATGATATTCCGTGGTTCTGAAAATTGATAAAAAAAAGACTGCCGTAGCAGCCTCGGAATAAAACCCGCCCGGAATAAATTCCGCCTTGGAATAAATCCCGTAAATCCAGGTTTGTCATCTGGTGAAACTGCCAACGCAGTCAGTATAGGTACAAAAGTGGGAACGGGGAAGGGGTATACAGGCGGAAGGGGCGTTTTTCATCTGCGAAAAACAGCCCCTTCCGCCATGATAATCAGTTAGTTGGCAACGATGTTGACCAGTTTGCCGGGGACCACCACCACCTTGCGCACGGTCAGACCGTCAATGTGGCGCTGCACCGAGGAATCTGCCAGTGCGGCCTGTTCCATGGCGGCTTTGTCGGCGGCTGCGGGTATCTGCACCGTGCCGCGCAGCTTGCCGTTGACCTGAAGGGCCACGGTGAGCATGTCCTGAACGGTAGCGGCATCGTCCCATTTGGGCAGAAGTTCGCTGGCAAGCTGGGTGCCGTGCCCCAGATGCTGCCAGAGTTCTTCGCAAACATGGGGCGTGATGGGCGAAAGCAGCGTAAGCACGGAGGCCATGGCCGACGAGAATACGCGGCGGTCGCCTTCCGTGGCGCCAAGCTTTTCGCGCGAAAGATACATGGCGTTGACCAGTTCCATTACAGCGGCAATGGCCGTGTTGAACTGGAAGCGGTCGCCCATGTCTTCGCTGCATTTCTTGACCGTAAGGTGTTCGCGGCGGCGCAGGTCGCGGGCTTCCTCGCTCTGAGCGTCCTCAGCCGTGGACTGGCAGGCCTTGAGGGGCAGCAGACGGTCTTTTTCTTCATCAAAAAGACGCCACACGCGGCCAATAAAGCGCGACGCGCCTTCGATGCCAGAATCCGACCAGTCAAAGTCGCGTTCGGCCGGCGCGGCAAAGAGGCAGAACAAACGCACCGTATCCGCGCCATACTTGGCGATCATGTCGGAAGGCGCAACAACGTTGCCCTTGGATTTGGACATCTTGCTGCCGTCTTTCAGCACCATGCCCTGAGTGAGCAGGTTGGCGAAAGGCTCGTTGAGTTCGGCAGGGAAAAAGCCCAGATCGCGCAGCACCTTGGTGAAAAAGCGCGAATAGAGCAGATGCAGGATGGCGTGTTCCACGCCGCCGATGTACTGGTCAACGGGCAGCCAGTACTTGAGGGCCTCCGTGTCAAAGGGGCCATCTTCCTTGCGGGCGCTGGTGTAGCGGGCGAAATACCACGAGGATTCCACAAAGGTATCCATTGTGTCGGTTTCGCGCCGGGCGGTCCCGCCGCACTTGGGGCAGGTGCACGAGGCAAATTCAGGTGTTTCCGGCAGGGGAGAGCGCCCGTCTTCACGGATTTTCACGTCCATGGGCAGCAGCACGGGCAGGTTTTCTTCCTTTTCAGGCACCACGCCGCACTTGTCGCAGTAAATAACGGGGATGGGCGCGCCCCAGTAGCGCTGGCGCGAAATATTCCAGTCGCGCAGGCGGAACTGAGTGGTGGCCTTGCCCTTGCCGTCCTTTTCCAGCGCCTGAGCCACGGCCTTTTTGCCGTCCTCATTGGCGGTGCCGTCAAAGGGGCCGGAATTAACCATGAAACCTTCAGCTGTATAAGCTTCGGTCAAGGTTTCAGGATCAATCTGCTCATCCTTGGGGCTGATGACCACGCGCAGGGGCAGGCCGTATTTGCGGGCAAACTCAAAATCGCGCTGATCGTGCGCGGGCACGCCCATAACCGCGCCAGTGCCGTAATCAGCCAGAACGAAGTTGCCCAGCCACAGCGGCACGCGCTGCCCGGTAAAGGGATGCACGGCGTAGGCACCGGTGAAGATACCTTCTTTTTCCAGCGAATCGGACTGGCGGTCGATACGGTCCATATTGCGGATGCGATCAACAAAGGCGCGTACTTCATCGGCTTTTTCATAGCCTTCAATGAGCTTTTCCACCAGCGGATGCTCGGGGGCCAGCGTCATGAATGTCACGCCAAAGAGCGTGTCGGGCCGCGTGGTGAACACGTCTATGCCCGTGACGCCTTCTGCCTTGAGGGCCGCGTTTTCCAGACCAAAAGTGATGGCCGCGCCCGTGGATTTGCCAATCCAGTTGCGCTGCATGGCGATAACGCGGTCGGGCCAGTCGCCTTCAAGGCTTTGCAGGTCTTGCAGCAGTTCATCGCCGTAGGCCGTGATCTTGAGGAACCACTGGGTCAGATCCTTCTGCTCCACGCGGCTGTCGCAGCGCCAGCAAAGGCCATCGACAACCTGCTCGTTGGCGAGCACCGTGTGGCACGAGGGGCACCAGTTCTGCGCCGCCTTTTTGCGGTACACGAGCCCTTTTTCCAGCAGGCGCAAAAAGAACATCTGCTCCCAGCGGTAATATTCGGGGCGGCAGGTAGCGATTTCGCGATCCCAGTCATAGGAATAACCCAGGCGCTTCAGTTGCGCCCGCATGTTGTCTATGTTGGCGTAGGTCCATTTGGCGGGATGGGTATTGTTCTTGATGGCCGCGTTTTCCGCAGGCAGACCAAAGGCGTCCCAGCCCATAGGGTGCAATACGTTGAAGCCCAGCATGCGCTTGCTGCGCGCCACCACATCGCCAATGGCGTAGTTGCGCACATGGCCCATATGGATATTGCCCGAAGGATAGGGGAACATTTCAAGCACATAATACTTGGGCTTGTTGCTCTTGTGGGTGCAGGCAAAAGCGTTTTCGGCCTGCCAGCGAGACTGCCACTTTTCTTCGATAGCTTGCGGATTATAGCGTTCGTGCGTCATGGGGCTTTACCGGATTACTCGGATATGGTTGAAGGATCGGCAGCGGGCCGGGAGATTCCGCCGGTTTCCAGAGCCTTGGCCACGGCATCAAGAATGCCGTTGATAAAGCTCTTGGCGTTGCCTTCGCCAAACTGGCGGCTGAGTTCCAGCGCCTCGTTGATGGCAACCTTGGGCGGCACATCATTGCGGTACATGATCTCAAAAACGGCAAGGCGCAACAGGGTCAGCTCCACGCGGCCCATGCGGTCTACGCGCCAGTTGCGCGAAAAATTGCTGATGGACGCATCAAGCTCATCGCTCTTGCTCCAAACGCCTGCCACCAGTTCCCAGGCAAAGCCCGAGGGATGGCTGGGCGGTTCCTGACCTTCCCAGCGGGCAAGATAGTCCGGAGAAATGCGAAAGATGCGCCGCAGATCGTCAATATCACGGGCCGGGGTGAAGGAAAGGCCGTACAGAACCTGAAAGGCCAGTTCGCGTTCGCCACGGCGGGTGGCTGATTTGCCTTTTGCCATGGGTTACAACTGCTCCATAACGCGGATGGTTTCCAGCATGGCTGCCGCAGCTTCCACGCCCTTGTTGCCGCCCTTGGAACCGGCGCGTTCAATGGCCTGTTCAATGGTGTCGCAGGTCAGCAGACCAAAACCGATGGGGACGCCGGAGTGCATCATGGCCTGAGCAATGCCCTTGCTGGCCTCGGCGCACACGTAGTCAAAGTGGGGGGTGCCGCCGCGAATAACCGCGCCAAGCGCCAACACGCCGTCATACTTGCCGGAATTGACCAGCTTCTGGCAGACCAGCGGCATTTCGAATGCGCCGGGAATACGCACAATGGTGATATTGGCGGTATCAAGGCCGTGACGTTCCAGATAATCCTGCGCGCCGCCCACAAGGCGATCTACGATAAAATCGTTGAACCGGGTGGCCACAATGGCGATCTTGAGGCCCTTGGCGTCCAACTGTCCGGCGATGGTGGTAACAGTGCTCATGGCAACTCCTTGGCGCGTTGGCGCAAGTGCCCGCGCTAACGCGTTTTTTGTAATATTTCTGTAAGCGGAAATGTTCAGATAAAGCCGTTGCGCAAGAGCATCTCGCGGCTCAACCCGCTAGTCTGCGCGGCGGCAGTTTGCTCTGCCGCGCTCTTGCCGCCGGGAGCCCAGGCCCCCAAAAGGCTGCGCACATATTTGCCAATGAGGTCGGTTTCCATATTCACCAGAGTTCCCGGCCGCCAGTTGCGCATTGTGGTGCGCTTCTGCGTATCGGGAATGATGTTGACCTCAAGAAAATCAGGCCCGCAATCATTGATGGTAAGGCTGATGCCGTCAAGGGCCACAGAGCCCTTGGCAATGACCTCCACCCCATATTCCTTGGGAAAGGCAATACGGCAGCACAGGGACTGCCCCGCGCCCGTAACGCTGCGCACCGTGGCAAGACAATCCACATGCCCGCTCACCAGATGCCCGCCAAGCCGGTCGCCCAGGGCCAGCGCCCGCTCCATGTTCACGCTGTCGCCAGTCTTGAGCCTGCCCAGCGTGGTGCGCGAGAGGGTTTCTGTGGAGGCATAGGCTGTGAACACCCCCTCGCCGTGGGTTTCCACCGAAAGGCATGCGCCGTTGACGGCAATGGATTCGCCATCGACGATGGAGGGCAGACTGAACAGGGGGCGCAAGGTGAACCTGCGTTCCGCGCCGGTGTCGCGCAGGGCGAGAACCTCGCCCTGGCCCTGGATAATGCCGGTGAACATGCGCCCGCCCTATGCCTTGGCGGCTTCAAGAGGCCGCAAGTGAATGTGAATGTCTTCGCCGCACAGGTGCGTATTGCTCACGCGCATGCGCAGGGCTTCTTCCAGGCTCAGGGGCGCGCGGCCGGAAAAGAGCGGCAGGGCGTCTTCGTCGCCCAGAATCATGGGCGCGAGGTGCAGGCGGAAGTCGTCCACAAGGCCCGCTTCCAGCAGGCTCAGGGCCAGATGCCCGCCGCCTTCGCAAAGCATGTAGGGGCAGTGCAGTTCTTCCCACACTGCACGCAGCAGATTGGGAAAGTCCGGCCCGCCGTGCATGCCGGGGCCAAGCGCCAGAACCCTCACGCCGATGTCGCGCAGGGCCTTGGCAGTGGTGGAGGCCGCCGCCGCGGGCGAAACCATGAAAACTGTCTGTTCCGGGCGGTCTTTCAGCAGGTGAAAATCCGCATCGGGCTGGGGCAGGCGTGAGGTAAGCACGCAGGCCAGAGGTTGCGGCCCGGCATTTTCGCCCCGCACGGTAAGCTGCGGATTGTCAGTGCGAAAGGTGCCGCCGCCCACAAGGATAGCGCCGCCGCACAGGCCGATGCCCGCGCGTAGTTCCTGCACTTCTTCTCTGGATTTATCGCAGCTTATCCATTTGGACTGGCCCTTGCGGGTGGCGATGCGTCCGTCAAGGGTGGCGGCCATTTTCAGCATTACGTAGGGGCGCTTGTGCTGCTGCCAGATCAGAAAATCGGCCACAAGATCGCGGCATTCCTGCTCGCAGACGCCTTCAATCACCTCAACGCCGCTTTCGCGCAGCTGGCAAGCGCCGCCGCAGGCCACAGGATTGACGTCCGCAAGGCCTACGACCACCTTTTTGATGCCCGCAGCCTTGATGGCTTCGGTGCAGGGTGGCGTTTTGCCCTGATGGCAGCACGGTTCAAGCGTGACAACCAGAGTGCACTCCGCCGGATTTACGCCGTGCGAGGCCGCATCCTTGATGCAGTCCACTTCTGCATGATCCTCTCCGGCGGCGTGGTGCCAGCCCCGAGCCACGATCTGCCCATCGCGCACCAGTACCGCCCCCACCGTGGGGTTGGGGCAGGCATGCCACCGACCTTTTTCTGCAAGGTCAATGGCTTCACGCATAAAGGGAACAAAATCCAGTTCAGACATGGTAGTCTACTCCGGCTTGGGCGCTGATAACAGGCGGTGCAAAATCCAGCTTTTCCATAATGACCCCGGCTTCCTTGAGCATCTGCTCCGCAAGCTCGTCAGGGTAATATTCCGCATAATAAATGTGGCGTATGCCGCAATTTATCAACATCTTGCTGCACAGCACGCAAGGGTGCGTCGTGCAATAAATCTCTGCGCCACTGATATTGATGCCATGCACAGCAGCCTGAATAATGACATTCTGCTCCGCATGCAGCCCCCGGCATATCTCATGCCTCTGCCCCGAAGGAATGCCCATCTGCGTGCGCAGACACCCCACCTCAAGACAGTGCGGAACCCCCGCCGGAGCCCCGTTGTATCCCGTGGCTAAAATGCGCTTGTCCTTAACCGCCACCGCACCCACCTTGCGCCGCGTACACGTAGAACGCCCGCTCACCAGGTACGTGATGTTCATAAAATATTCCGGCCACGGCATTCGCTGCATAACACACCCATATGTTGATTGGTGGTAGTGTACAGGCGGCTGGTGAAAATGCCAAGTTGCCTGTCGGGCTATTTTGCCGTGATGCTGCGTCAGGCAGCGCTTGCGGTTCCGGTCGCCCACTGCATCGGCAGTGCGGTCTTGCTGTGAAACAGCAGTTTTTATCTGCCTGTCCGCGCAAGGCAAAGCCCCTGTTTTTCTCAAAACCGGGGCTTTGTCAAAGGGGGTGCAGCCCCTCTATGATTATATCTGGCGGTTTTTCCGGCACCAGCCCCGAAGTTGCCTGCGGGGTCGAGGCGTCAGAAAAACCGCCCGAAAATCAGCCCGTTACCAGGCGAATAGCGGGAACTGACGAGCAAATTCCTCAACGTTCTTGCTGATCTTTTCAAGAGCGGCGGCGTCCTCGCGTTTTTCAATAGCCTCTACGATGAACGCGCCCACGGTGCGCATGTCGTCTTCCTTCATGCCGCGCGTGGTCAGGGCCGCAGTGCCAAGACGCACACCCGAGGTCACAAAGGGCGAGCGGGTTTCAAAGGGCACAGTGTTTTTGTTGACGGTGATGCCCGCCTGATCAAGTGCGTGTTCCGCATCCTTGCCCGTGACGTCCTTGTTGGTCAGGTCAACCAGCATCAGGTGGTTGTCCGTGCCGCCGGAGACAAGGTCGTACCCGGCATCCATAAGATACTTGGCAAGCACGGCGGCGTTGGTCACCACGCGCTGCTGGTACGTTTTGAAGGCGGGGCGCAGGGCTTCGCCAAAAGCCACGGCCTTGGCCGCAATGACGTGCATGAGGGGGCCGCCCTGAATGCCGGGGAAAATCTGGCTGTTCAGGGTTTTTCCCATGTCTTCTGTAGAAAGAATCATGCCGCCACGGGGGCCGCGCAGGGTTTTGTGCGTGGTCGTGGTGGTGATGTGGGCGTACGAAAGCGGGCTCTGGTGCAGACCGGCGGCCACAAGGCCAGCGATGTGCGCCATATCCACCACCAGCTTGGCGCCGACTTCGTCAGCGATCTGGCGGAAACGGGCAAAGTCGATGGCGCGGGGGTAGGCGCTTGCACCGGCAACAATGGCGTTGGGCTTGTGTTCGCGGGCCAGGGCGGCGACTTCGTCATAGTCTATGCGGCCAGTCTCGCGCTGCACGCCGTAAGAAACGATGTTGAACAGGCGGCCAGAAAAGTTCACCGGGCTGCCGTGGGTGAGGTGCCCGCCGTGCGAAAGGTTCATGCCCAGAATGGTGTCGCCGGGCTTCAGAAAAGCGAGGTAGGCGGCCATGTTGGCCTGCGAGCCGGAGTGCGGCTGCACGTTCACGTATTCGCAGTTGAAAAGCTGCTTGGCGCGATCCTGAGCCAGGGTTTCGGCCATATCCACATATTCGCAGCCGCCGTAGTAGCGCTTGCCGGGATAGCCTTCGGCGTACTTGTGGGTAAGTACGCTGCCCTGAGCTTCGCGCACGGCGCGGGAAACAAAGTTTTCAGAAGCGATGAGCTCAAGTTTGCTCATCTGACGGTCGGATTCAAGCGTGATGGCTCGCGCCAGTTCCGGGTCTTGCAGCAGGATTTCGTCCATGACGTCGCATCCTTTTGAAATGTTCTGCCCGCCACAACGGCGGGCAGATGATTATCAAACGGGGAGGGCAGAGGCCGAGTAAAAACTGTCGGCTACTGTTGCCACTTCTTGAAGATCACGCTGGCGTTGGTGCCGCCAAAGCCGAAGGAGTTGCACATGGCGTATTCGCAGGCGATGTGCTTGGAGCCGTCGGCCATGTAATCGAGATCACATGCGGGATCGGGGTTTTCAAGGTTAATGGTGCCGGGCAGCATTTCGTCATGCAGGGCAAGGGCCGTGAAGACGGATTCAATGCCGCCAGCCGCGCCGAGCAGGTGCCCGGTCATGGATTTGGTGGCCGAAATCTTGACCTTCTTGGCATGCGCGCCAAAAACGGTCTTGATGGCTTTGGTTTCCGTGCTGTCGTTCAGCATGGTGGACGTGGCGTGGGCATTGATGTGACCAATGGCCGAAGCATCAATGCCAGCTTCGCGCAGGGCGTTCTGCATGGCGCGGGCCATGCCTTCGCCGTCGTCGCGGGGGGCGGTCATGTGGTAGGCATCGCCAGACGCGCCGTAACCCACCATTTCCGCATAAATTTTTGCGCCGCGCGCCTGCGCGGATTCCAGCGTTTCCAGCAGCAGCAGGCCAGCGCCTTCGCCGATGACAAAGCCATCGCGATTGGCGTCAAAGGGGCGGGATGCGCGGGCAGGTTCATCGTTGAACTGCGTGGAAAGGGCCTTGAGAGCCGTAAATCCGGCCACGCCCAGAGGCGTAACCGTAGCTTCAACACCGCCGGAAATAACTGCGGTCGCGCGGCCCAGAACCATTTCGCTGTAGGCGGTGCCAAGAGCGTGGATGGCAGAGGCGCAGGCCGTAGTGGTGACGATGTTCGAGCCCTTGGCGCCGGTGAAGATGGAAATCTGTCCCGGCCCCATGTTGGAAATCAGCATGGGGATCATGAAGGGCGAAATTTTGTGGGGGCCGGATTCCAGCAGCTTGGCGTGGTATGTTTCGATGGTGTGCAGACCGCCCAGGCCGATACCGAGGATCACGCCCGTATCGTAGGCGTTGGCATCGGTGATTTCGTACTTGGAGTCTTCAAGCAGCATCTTGGCAGAGGCCACTGCAAACTGGGTAAAGCGATCCATGCGCCGAGCCTGCTTCATGGGCATATAGTCTTCGGCGACAAAGTTTTTCACTTCACCGGCAATGCGGGAATCGTAGGCGGAGGCGTCAAAAAGCGTGATGGGCGCGATGCCCGACTCGCCTGCGAGCAGTTTTTTCCAGGTGCTCTCAATATCATTGGCGAGGGGCGTAACGCCGCCTATGCCGGTGATTACTACGCGGGGACGGGTCATGCATGCTCCTTTGAGGCGGGGGGCAGACCCCCCCGCGCTGCATATACTATAACAAGCGCTATTACTGCTTGTTTTCGATGTAGCTGATGGCATCCTGAACTTTCAGGATCTTCTGGGCGTCGTCATCGGCGATTTCGATGTCGAATTCTTCTTCCATGGCCATGATCAGTTCGGTCAGGTCAAGGGAGTCGGCGCCGAGGTCTTCCACAAAGGAAGCAGCGGGCTTCACTTCTTCAGCGGTCACGCCGAGTTGGTCAATGATGATTTTTGTAACTTTTTCAGTAACGTCAGACATGGTATCCTCCAGATAAATTAGTGGTCTGCTTAACCCCGGCCCTGGCCGGGTGTCTTCCGTAGTAAATGCCTAGCAGTACATGCCGCCGTTCACTCCCAGCACCTGCCCGGTGATGTAGGCCGCTTTGTCCGAGGCAAGAAAAGCCACGGCCTCTGCCACATCTTCGGCGCTGCCCATGCGTCTGAGCGGGATGCTGTCTGTGTAGCTCGCCCGCACGTCGTCACTGAGTGTCGCGGTCATGTCCGTTTCGATAAAACCCGGCGTTACGGCGTTAACCGTAATCTGGCGGGCGGCCAGTTCTTTGGCGCAGGACTTGGTAAGCCCCAAGAGGGCGGCTTTGGCCGAAGCGTAGTTGGCCTGTCCCGCGTTGCCCATCTGCCCCACCACGGAAGAAATATTAACGATGCGCCCCTTGCGGGACTTGCTCATGATTTTTGCGGCTTCGCGCGTGCAGACGAACGCGCCGCGAAGGTTGACGGCAATAACGCGGTCGAAGTCTTCGTCCTTCATGCGTATAAGAACGCCGTCCTTGGTGATGCCGGCATTATTGACCAGCACCGCAAGATCAACCTTGTCCTTGATCTGGGTGGCGAAAAAAGTGGCCACAGCCTCGCTGTTGCTGACATCAAGCGCAAAGGCCTGGGCCTTGCCGCCAGCTGCGCAGATGTCGGCAGCGACTTTTTCCGCTTCTTCGGGTTTGCTGACGTAGGTGAGAAATACCTGAAAGCCGTCACGGGCAAGGGTTTGGGCAATGGCCCGGCCAATGCCGCGCGAACCGCCGGTAACCAGGGCTGTCGGCAGTCCGGCTGCAGGGGAGGATTGCGCTGTGCTCATGCTTGTATCGCCTTTGTCTGAGTCCTGTAAAAAAAGGAGACCGTATCCCGTGGATCGCCTTTTTGCGTTAATTTTGCAGCGGCGCTGCCCGGCTTACGGCCTGGCCTGACTGAAATTCAGTATACATGGCGCTGTGCTGCGGGGCAATCCCGCAGGCGCATTGCCTCAAAAGCGTAACAATGCGGCACCCCAGGTAAGGCCTGCGCCAAAAGCCGTCATAAGAACGCGGCTGCCGGGGCGGATGCGGCCTTGGGCACGAGCTTCGCTCAGTGCCAGGGGAATGGAGGCAGAAGATGTGTTGCCGTATTTTTCCACATTGGTGAACACGCGATCGCCTGTCAATTCAAGGCGGCTGCCCACGGCTTCAATGATGCGCATGTTTGCCTGATGCGGCACCAGCAGGTCCACATCGGCGCCCGAAAGGCCGTTGCGCGCAAGCACTTCTTCACACACGTGCACCATGTTGCGCACAGCATGCTTGTAAGTTTCGCGGCCCTGCATGGTGATGAAAAAGTCTTCACCAACAGGTTGACCAAGGCCGTACTGGCAGCGGGTGCCGCCGCCGACCATAATAAGGTCGCGTTGCACGCCGTCGCTGTGGCAAACCACGTCTTCAACGCAAGACATTGCGTTGTTGGAAGCGCTGCTCACAATGCAGGCCGTGGCCGCATCGCCAAAAAGCACGCATGTGGAACGGTCTGCCCAGTTTACGCGGCGGGTAAGCGCCTCTGTGCAGACAAAAAGAATTTTGGCGTCAGGATCCTGCGCCAGCAGGGCGCGGCAGATGGAAAGCCCGTACAGAAAGCCCGAGCAAGCCGCGCTGATATCAAAGGCCATGACCTTGCCCGCGCCAAGTTGCCCGGCAATGATGCAGGCCACAGAGGGCGAGAGCACGTCAGGGGTGCAGGTTGCGCCAACTATATGGGTGAGCTCCCCTGCGTCTATCCCGGCTTCCACAAGTGCCTTGCGGGCGGCCTTGAGGCCGAGATCCGAGGCGTTTTCCGCATCGCCCAGCCTGTGGCGCTGTTTTATGCCTGTGCGGGAAACAATCCATTCGTCATTGGTGTCCACCACCTTGGCGAGATCGCTATTGGTCAGCACCGTATCCGGCACATAGGCGCTCAAGGCGAGCAGATGACAGAGTGGATTCATAGAAATACCGTAGGGTTATATAGCGCGGGAGAAACGTGTGAGTTCCTCGTTGGCAAGAATTATTTCACCGAGGCGGCTGCTGGTTCCCTTGCGCACAAAGGTTCCGCTCATCTTGATGGCGTTTGTCATGGCCTTGGCGCTGGAGCGCCCGTGGCAGACAATGGCCAGACCCTGGAGGCCCAGCAGGGGCGCGCCGCCGTATTCTGCATAGTCAATGGTGCTGGCAAAGCGTTTGAAAGCGCCCTTGGCCAGCATGCCGCCAATGGCGGGCAAAACGCCGGACGTAAACACCTTCTTGAGCATCCGCACCAGAGAAGTAGCCAGCCCTTCGCTCATTTTAACGACCACGTTACCGACAAAACCATCGCAGACAACCACGTCGATATTGCCAATAAAGATGTCGCGCCCTTCTGCATTGCCAGCAAAGTTGAGGTTTTGGGCCATCTTAAGCAGGTCATAGGCTTCCTTGACCTGACTGTTGCCCTTGCCCTCTTCTTCGCCAATGCTGAGGATGCTCACACGCGGGGAGGCGTAACCCAGAAGGTCACGGGCAAACGCATCGCCCATGAGGCCAAACTGGAACAGATGATAGGGGCGGCAATCCACATTTGCTCCCACATCCAGCACAACCACGGGATTTTTTTCCGTGGGCAGCAAGGTGGCAAGAGCAGGGCGCTCCACCCCGGGCAAACGCCCCATGATGAACATGCCGCAAGCCACCGTAGCGCCGGAATGTCCGGCGCTGACAACGGCATCCGCCGCGCCATCCTTGACCTGACGGCAGGCCACCTGGATGGACGCGTTTTTCTTGCGGCGCAGGATGTCCGAAGGCTTTTCGTTCATATGCACCACATCATCGGCATGAACTATGTCGAAATGCACATTGGTAAGATCGAGCTTTTCGAGCTCGGCCTCCAGCTTGGGGGTGTCGCCCACAAGCTGGACATGCAGATCATAAAGCCTTGCAGCTTCTATAGCTCCCGGCACAACCACAGAGGGGCCAAAGTCCCCGCCCATGGCGTCCACGGCAATGATGGGGCGTTCGTTCATTATTCGTTTTCGCTTTTGGCGATCACCTGGCGGCCTTTGTAGGTACCGCAGTTGGGGCACACGCTGTGCGGAACGGTGGGCTCGCCGCAGGAGCAGTAGATAACGGCAGGCACGGCCACGCGATCATGGGAGCGGCGCATGCCCTTGCGGGAACGGGATTTCTTGTTTTGCTGAACGGCCATGGTAGTCTCCTTTTCCTGTCTTGCGGAATGTTTGTGCGGGTTTGGGCGGCTTGGCGCACATGCCCGCCCGCAAGACACAGCAGATTAGTAAAAAAAATTGTGATTGTCTAGTTTTTGTGCAGAGTGAGGCCGCGCAATGCCGCCATGCGGGGGTCGCCTTCTTCTTCCGTGCAGGCGCACATGCCTTCATTAAGATTAACCCCGCATCCGGCGCACAGGCCCTTGCAGTTATCGCGGCAAAGGGGTGTAGGGGGCAATGCCAGCATGAGTTCTTCCCAGCAAATGGCGGCAAGATCAAGCATGGGGGCGTTGCGCTCAAACACGATGCGGCCTTCGGTCACGCCATCCATATCGGGCAGGGGGGCGTAATTTTCTTCTTCGTCTTCATCATCGCTGCCGCCGGGAAGACTCTCAAAATCTTCAAAGCGCGCGGCAATGGTCACCATGGAATCTTCCGCGCAACGGCTGCAAGGCAGAACAACTTCTCCCTCAAGCGTGCCGCGCACAAGCCAGCCGCCGTCCGTGGGCAAAACCAGAATGCGCGCGCGCAATGGTTTGCTCACGCGGCACTCCAGGTGGAATTCCTCCATGGGTTCCTGCCAGATGGCGGGGTCGTCCAGAGTAAATTCCTTGCCCTCGGGGGAAAGGTCATTGAGAGAAATACGATAGTTCTGCATGTGATACCTCGAAAGTCGGACTTCATACCTTTGCTGGTCAATCATGTCAATACATATTGTCAAGCGGCGTCGCAAGCCCTTCTGCGGCGCAGACCAGGCGAGTTGCCTGGGCAAGGATTTTGTCGTTTTCCGGTCCGGTCAGGCGCGATCCCGTGAGGTAGAGGGCTACAGTCAGCGGTTTGTTTTTGCCATTGCGGGCCTTGGCTGCTTGCTCGGGATTGCCCGTCGGCAACAGTACGCCCACATCGTTGGCAGTGCCGTTTTCTCCGCTGCCGCTTTTGTGCGCCGAGCGCCAGCCCTGCGGCGCTCCTGCGGGAATGCGCCCGGCCCCGGTTGCGCAGCCCAGCATCCAGTCCGTTAGCTGTTTCCTGGCGGGCGCTTTCAGCTGATTGCCGCAAAGCAGGCCGTTCAGGGTGCGGCGCATGGCAAGGGGCGTCGTGGTATCGCGCGCATCGCCGGGAATGGCTGTGTTCAGCTCTACTTCCCAGCGGTCAAGGCGAAACGTGGTGTCGCCAAAGCTGCGGGCAATGGAGGTCAAGCCCGCAGGGCCGCCCAACTGGGCAAGCACAAGGTTGGCAGCCGTATTGTCGCTGTGCTGGAGCATGGCTTCGCACAATTCTGATACAGTCATGCCGTCTTCCAGATGCTTTTCCGTAACAGGCGACCAGGGCTGGATGTCGCTTTTGGCAAAATGGATTCTCTGTTCAAGAATATTCGTTTTGTCCCGCAGAACTGCTGCTGCCGCCAGCACTTTAAATGTGCTGCACATGGGGAAGCGTTCATTCCCGCGGTATGATAAAATTTTGTCGCCATTGCTGACACTGGCTGCCACGCCAAGCCTGCCGCCGCTTGACGCCTCGAGTTCGGCCAGCATTTTTTGCAGGTTTTTTGCGCTGATGTCGGGGCTGGCAGCGGCCAGTGCGCTACTGATGACAGGCGCGCCCATCGCGGCCCCAAACATGACAACGGGCAGGGCGCAAAGGCCAGCCAGAACAGAGCGGCGGGAGTAGCGGGAGCATGAATACATCAGCGTACCTGTAGATTCTCAAGTGAGCGGCCAGCGTTGCGCATCAGCGCCCGCTGAGCAGCAGGGCGGAAGCCAGCCCCACAAACACGCAGCCCGCCACGCGCTGCATCATGACCTGCCCGCGCTTTGAGCGGTTGAACCATACAGCCAGGCGGCCCCCAAGGGCGGCCACCGTCCAGAAAACCACGATGGTAGCCAGCATGAAGAGGACGCCGAGGCTCAGCACCTGCAAGGCCACGCTGCCGCGTGCGGGGTCGCAGAATTGCGGCAGAAAGGCCAGAAAAAAGAGTGAAACCTTGGGGTTGGTGACGTTCATCACTATTCCCCGCCGATAGAGCGTCATGTAGCCGGGGAAGTTGCTGCCAGTGCCGCTGGCGGCACCATCCGCCACATCGGTTGTGGATGCCCCGGCGCGGAACGAGAGCCAGGCCAGCCAGAGCAGATAGCCAGCGCCCGCTACTTTGAGCAGGGTAAAGGCCAGGGCCGAGGTCTGGAAAATGGCGGCAACACCCAACGCAACTGCCGTAGTGTGAACGCACAGGCCTGTAACAAGCCCTAGCGTGGTGATTATGCCAGCGCCTACGCCAAAAAGAGCAGACTGGGTGAGTACAAAGATATTGTCCGGGCCGGGCGCAATACTAAGCAGCAGGGCGGCGGCAAAAAAGGCCATCATTGCATCAGGTGTCAGCATGAAATACTCTCTCCATCAAGCAGAAACTGTATTTTTTGGGGGCGCGGGCGTGATTTGACGGCCAGTTCAAGCCGTAGCGCGTCACCTTTGCAGGCGCAGGTCCGGCTGGCAATGAGCCGCACGGGCCGACGCCCTTGCGTGTAGCGCGCCCCGCCGGGAACCTGACCATTGTGCTGGCCCAGACGGCGCTCCATGTTTGTGGTGATGCCGCAATACAGCGTGCCGTCAGCGCACTCCAGCAGGTAGACGAGCCATGGGTTGTCAGTCATTGCGCGTAACCTCGGCGCGGCTCAGTCAAAGGCTCCGGCAAACCATGCCGTCAGCAGAAAGGAAACAGCCCAGTTGCCGATGCGCCATGTCCACGGGTTGGGCAGGCGGCCCGTGCTGAACTGCCGCAGATCGCGCATAACGCCCATGAGCGTGCCTATTATATGGAAGAAGACAAAGCCGATGCCCGCAAGAAAACCAAACTGGGCAAGGCAGACCATAAAGAGGGCAAAGGTCACGCTGGCGGCAAGGCAACCTGTCTGGTCGTTGCCGCCCATCCACACGCGGCCAAGATTCATGCCGCCGAGGCCTCCGGACTGACCGAAGGTTCCACGGTAGAAAAACCTGCTGCGGTACTCCTGACGCCCTGACTCTGCCTGGCCTGAACCTGTGCCCGCTCCATCCTCATAGGGGCCGAAGCCTGGGGCACTATTCCACCCGTTGCCCTGCGCTCTGGCATTGCCTTGCCCTTTTGCATGCTGGCCGGCATTGCGTGAGTCTTCATGGTCGTGCAGAATTTCCACATCAACCACGCGCGGCGCGCCCGTTTTACCTGCACCACCCTCGGGCAGCGCAGCCTGTTCAGAGGTATCGGGTTGGTCGTGCCGAGGGTCGTTTGGGGGAACAGTCATGCAAAATCTCCTCAGAGCGCAAAAAAAGGTTGGGCAAGCCCTGCGCCTGCTGTGTTTGTGCCTTCTGCCAGCTACGGCGTCAAGGGGCGGCTTGCCAACAGCCCGCGCTGGTACTACTGTCTGGCCGTGCAACTCCGGCAGAAAAGCCGGAATCAAAGGAGACGTTTATGAAAAAAATAGGTTCTGCAATCCTTTTGGCCGCAGCGCTGGCCCTGGGTTCAGGAATGGGTGCTACAGTTCAGGCGGCTCCCGCCAAAAGCGCCGAGCAAACTCTGGATGAGGCGTGGACTGCATACAATATTGGTCAATACAACAAGGTTGTGCAGATGGTGCAGCCTCTGGCCAGCGATGGCAATCCGCGCGCTCAGGTGCTGCTGGGCCGCTGCTACGAAAACGGCCTTGGCGTGGCGCAGGATATGGAAACCGCTGCCAAGTGGTTTCGCATAGCTGCTGAGCAGAATTACGCAGAGGCGCAGGTGCAGTTGGGCTATCTGTATGAACTGGGCGCCGGGGTTCCCAAAAACGATACCGCCGTGGCCGATCTTATGAGCCGCGCCGCCACTGCTGGCAATGCGGAAGCCCAGTTCAACCTTGCGCTTTATTACAGCCAGGGGCGGTATGGGTTTGCCAAGGATCCGGATCAGGCCTTTGCCTGGGCCAAGCGTTCTGCCGATCAGGGCTTTGCGCAGGCGCAACGTTACGTGGGCGCATGCTATGAATTTGGCGTAGGTGTGCCTGTAAATCCGTCAGAAGCCGCTGCGTGGTACAGCAAGGCCGCAGCTCAGGGGCTTGAAAAGGAAGGCAATATCTTTAACACCGAACGCGTGTACACTATGCCGTAAACGGTAACGCTTCTTTATTGCAAGACGATGCCCCCGAGTTATCCTGACCGGGGGCATCTTGTTTTTTTGAAAGCAATCACTGAACAGACTCTCCCCATTGCCATAAAGGGCAGAATCGTTCATGTTGAGGTATCCGTTAGTCTTGGCTTGTGCAGGCATGAGTGCGTGTTGCCCTATTGCATATCCGAAACATGACGATAAAACTGAAAACTGCTCCTTTTTCAGAACGGGCGTCAGGTACCGGGAGGCACTATGAAGCTGGGTCTTTTGACGAAGATGTCGTTGTACATCCTTATTCCATCGATGCTTGGCCTGGCCCTTGTGGCTGGCATAAGTCACCATATGTCTGAAGACGCATTGCGAAAGCAGACCCGGCAGGATATTGCGGCCATTCTGAAAGGGCAGGAAGTGGGCCTGAACGCGGTCTTTGTATCCATGAAGGAAGCGCTTGCCCAAATTGCCGAAAATCGCCGCCTTCGCCTCTTTCTTGAAGCTTATGCCAATGGCGCTCCCATTGACCACAACGACGAGCTTTTTCTCCACGCCCATGACGCCCTCAAAAACTTTACCGATGTGAACAGCAATATTGCCACATGCGGCCTTATTGCTCCTGACGGCAAAGTCATTATGCACAGCAAAAAGGGCGATACGCAGAGGTTCAGCAGCACCATTGGCGAAGATTTTTCAAAGCGCAGCTATTTTATCAACGGCATGAAGGGCGTGGTCAGCTCCGTGGGGCTGGTCAGCGTGGCCACCAAAAAAATGACCACCATTATCGGCATGCCCGTTAAGGACAAGGGCAAGATCGTAGGCGTCATTTACGGGGGCACAGACAACGACAAGCTGGCCAACGCCACCACAAACAAAATTGATCTTGGTGATGTGGGCCTGGCCTTTGTTATCAATACGGAAGGCGTGATTGTACAGCACCCCGACCTGAAGCGCATCGGGCAGAAAGAAACAGGATCGGCCTGGGTGACGGAAGTTCTTAAAAACAAAAAGGGCCGCCTCGAATTTGTGAATGCCGAAGGGCTTGAAAAAATTCTGTATTATACAAATATGCCCGATGAGGGCTGGATATTGTGTCTGGAGCTGGACAAAACCCTCCTTTACGAGCCCATCAGCGATATGCTGGTCAATAACGTGCTGACGGCAGTGGCTTGCGCCCTTGTGGTAGGCATCGTCATCTTTTTGAGTGTACGAAGTATCGTGCACCTGCTGGGGGGGCTTTCCGGCATTGCCGAGGCCATTGCTGGCGGCAGGCTCGAATGCTCCGCGGCGGAGGAGCGTCTGCTGCGAACCTCTGAAAAAAGAGGCGACGAGTTCAGCGTACTCTCATTTGGCATGGAACGTATGATGTCCAACATCAAGCGCCTGCTGGGCGAGAGCGAGGAAAAAACCGCTGCGGCGCATAAGGCCACAGAACAGGCCCGCCAGGCAACGGAGCGCGCAGAGCAGGCCGCCGTCCAGGCGGAAAACGCGCGCAAAGAGGGCATGCTTGCTGCTGCGGGGCAGCTTGAAGGCGTGGCGGATATTCTTGCTTCGGCTTCGGCGCGGCTTTCAGAGCAGATAGGGCAGTCAGAGAAGGCTGCCTCAGAATCAGCGCAGCGGCTTGCTGAAGCGGCCACAGCCATGAACCAGATGAACGCCACTGTGCAGGAAGTGGCCCGCAACGCTTCGGCTGCTTCGTCCACCTCCGAGGAGACGCGCAGCAGCGCTGAAAATGGTTCAAGCATTGTGCAGCAGTCCCTGCAAAGCATCGGGCAGGTGCGCGAGATTTCGCACGGGCTCAAGAGCGACATGGCGGAACTGAACGACCATGCTCAGGCCATTAACCGCATTATGAACGTGATTTCTGATATTGCCGATCAGACAAACCTCCTTGCCCTCAATGCCGCCATCGAGGCCGCACGTGCGGGCGATGCAGGGCGCGGCTTTGCCGTGGTGGCGGACGAAGTGCGCAAACTGGCAGAAAAAACCATGGCCTCAACCCATGATG
The DNA here is from genome assembly GCF_053570645.1 of Desulfovibrio desulfopostgatei. Taxonomy (NCBI): domain Bacteria; kingdom Pseudomonadati; phylum Thermodesulfobacteriota; class Desulfovibrionia; order Desulfovibrionales; family Desulfovibrionaceae; genus Desulfovibrio; species Desulfovibrio desulfopostgatei. The sequence continues at coordinate 1,137,104 of NZ_JBRBQS010000002.1, forward strand.
TGGGCAATGCCATCAAGGCAATCCAGACCAGCACGGCCAAGAGCGTGGATGTTATGGAAGTTGCCTTGCGGCAGGTGGAGGTTGCCTCTGATTTTGCGGGGCAGTCTGGCGAAGCGCTCACCCACATTGTCAACAGTGTGGAGCTTGCGGCGGATCAGGTGCGCGCCATTGCCACCGCCAGCGAGCAGCAGTCTGCCACCAGCGATGAAATCAACCAGACCATTGTGAAGATCAACGATATCTCCATGCAGACCGCCAGAGCCATGGACGAAGCGGCTCAGGCAGTGACGGATCTTACGCGTCAGGCCAAGGCCCTGAGCGACCTGATTGCAGAAATGAAGCGGGGATAGCGCGCCTCACATACTGAAGAAGGGGCAGCCCGGCTGATTGGTGCCGGGCTGCCCCTTTATGCGTTTATTACAAGACTGGGCGGTCAGGCTGGCCGCCAGTCCTTGATGGCAATATCCACCGAGGCGATGCCGTTGTAGGTGTCGATGCGGGGGGTGTAGGCCACAAGAATGTGCTTGTTGATAAGGCTGGCTGGCAGTTCGTCAGCCATGCGCCAGGCCTTTGCAGAAAGGGTAATGCCGCTGGCGCTGTCCGTCAGGCGCAAAAGCACGTGTTCCCTGCTGCGCCCAAGAAAAGAACGTTCCTTGACCAGCAGCGGGGGCGACTGGAATACAGGTTCGGGGTTGCCGGGGCCAAATGGTTGCAACAGTTCAAGTTCCTTGAGAAAATTGTGGTCACCTGCCAGATTGAAGCCCAGCTCGCATTCCAGCGTGATGCTGGGAAGCAGCGGGTTGGGGCCCAGCACTTCTTCCGCCACAGCGTCAAACCGGGCGCGAAATTCTTCCAGTCTTTCCGGCGCAAGGCGCACGCCCGCCGCCTGACGGTGCCCGCCAAAGTTCAGCAGGCAGTCTGCCGTGCGGGTCAGCCCTCCGTGCAGATCAAATTCGCGCACGGAGCGGCCCGAGCCTTTGAGGCTGCCCTGATCGTCGCACACAATGATGGTGGGGCGGTAGTAATCTTCCACAATGCGCGAGGCCACAATGCCCACGATACCGGGGTGCCAGTCCTTGCCATAGAGCACAAGGCCTGCGCGCGGCCCGCGCGAAAGTATGTCTGATGCCTGCGCCTTGGCTTCTGCGTAGATGCGTTCTTCTTCCTGACGGCGGGCCAGATTGAGTTCGTCTAGTTCCTGCGCCATGCCTGCGGCGGCAACGTGATCTTTTTCGCGCAGCAGGCGCAGGGCCAGTTCGCCCTTGCCCATGCGCCCGGCGGCGTTGATGCGCGGCGCAAGGCGAAAAACCGCCTGCCCGGCGCTCAGTGCCGCAGCGGCGTTCATCCCGCTGGCAACTTTCAATGCCGCCATGCCGGGCCGTTCCGCCCGCGCAATGCGGGTAAGCCCGCCGCGCACGAGCACGCGGTTTTCTCCGGTGAGGGGCATGACGTCGGCAAGGGTGCCCAGCGCCACCAGATCAAGGCAATCGCCCATGTTGTGTTTTTTGCCCGTATGCGGGGCAAGGGCGGCGTTGACGCCCCCCATAAGATAAAAGGCCACGCCCACGCCTGCAAGGTGCGGGTAGGGCAGGTCTTCTGCTGCGCAGATGCGGGGATTGCAGATGGCGTGGGCAGGGGGCAGCTCTTCGGGCGGCAGGTGGTGGTCGGAAACAACCACAGTCATGCCAAGCTCGCGAGCGCGCTGCACTGCCTGCACATCTGAAATGCCGCAGTCCACCGTGAGCAGCACGCCGCAGCCCTGGGCGGCCAGAGCCTCGATATGCGGCACGTTGAGGCCGTAGCCCTCGCTGCGTCTGTCGGGTATATGCCAGTCCGCGTGGATGCCGTGGCTTTCAAGCACATCCAGCACCAGTGTGGCGGCGGTCACGCCGTCCACGTCATAATCGCCCCATACTGCCAGCTTTTTTCCGGCCAGCAGTTCAGATGCCAGCAGGCTGGATGCCTCGGGCAATTGGGGCCAGCGGTCAGGGGGCGTGAGTGAATCAAGCCGGGCGGACAAAAAGGCGTCCATGGCATCCCTTTCGGAAAGGCCACGCCGCCAGAGAATCTCAAGAAGAAGGGGCGAGATGGAGAGAGCATCTGCCCATTGCCGGGGCGGCGTGGGGCAGATGTTTTGCACAGGCTCGCGGATCAGCCAGTTTTTCAAAGCGTTAGCCCGCCGTTTTGGGTTTCTGCGCGGCCCCGTTTTGTGCGGCCTGAAGTGCGGCGCGTACACCTTCTATGCGGTCGGCGGGTACGAGCTGTTTCTGAATAAGCCATGCCAGGAATTTGAGCGAGGTTTCGTGCCGTGGTGCAAGCTCAAGCGCTTTCAGCAGGTAATCAACGCACTGGCTGATGTCCTTGAGTTCAAGCAGCACGCGCGCCATGTTCATGTACAGGTTTTCGTCCGTGGGCGAAAGCTCAAGGGCGCGCTGATAGTATTCAAACGATTCCTGCAACATCTTGCTTTTGCGAAGATTGATGCCAAATTCATTGAAAAGGTGCTTGTGCTCTGGCTCGAACGCGGCTTCGAGTTTTACCAGACGCTGAAAAATGTCCTGCGCCTTGGCGTTGTCGCCCCGCTCAAGATAGGTCAGCCCAATGCCAAAGTTGGCCCGCACGTTTTCTTCATCCACCTTGAGGGCGCGCGTGTATTCAAATTCGGCGGCAAAGTTCTCGCCATTTTCGCGATGTTCGTCGCCGTTATCAATACTGCGCTGCATCTCCTGCATTTTGGGGAAAACGGAATTGAGGTAAAATTCCGGCTCGGGCGAGAATTTGGCAATAAGCTCGTCCAGGGTGATTTTGCGCTTGGGGCCGCTGGGCACATAGTTGGTATTGAGCGGCTGGCAGTCAATTTCCTTGCCGTGCTGCTCTATGAACCAGAATGTTTTTTGCACGGTCTTGCGCGTGGTCGTGCCAGTACCCACCCTGCGGACTTCCTGAGTGGAGAAGACCCCGCGAACATCGGTTTTGGCGTTGCTGTGGGAATCGCCTTGCGCGCTTTTTGGCGTTTGACCGGCCATGCTAATCCTCAATACTTCTTTATGTGTGCGCGGAGGCCATTTCCTCCGTAATCTGCCGGGCCATTGCCAGCGGGTCCGGCGCAGCCGTGATGGGCCTGCCCACAACCAGATAGTCAGCCCCTGCCGCAATGGCCAGAGCGGGCGTCATAACGCGGCGCTGGTCTCCAGCGGCGGAACCCGCAGGGCGGATCCCGGGGCAAAGGCAGCGCAGGCCGGGGCAACTGGCCTTGATGGCTGTAGCTTCATGCCCGGAGCAGACCACGCCGTCAAGGCCCCACGGCCCGGCCTGGCGGGCCAGAGCCAGAGCAAAATCAGCGGGTGAGGCCTCTATGCCGGGCATTTCGCCGGGCGCAAAACTTGTAAGCACGGTCACGCCAAAGAGCAGGGGGCGTTGCCCGGAAACCCCGGCTGCCGCCTCTGCCGCTGCGCGGCACATGCGCTCGCCGCCCTGGCAGTGCAGGGTCAGCATGTTCACCCCTGCCGCAGCCGCGGCTTTGACAGCCTGCGCCACGGTGTTGGGGATATCGTAGAACTTCAGGTCAAGAAAAACGCTGAAGCCCATTGCGGACAGTTCTTCCAGCAGGCCTGGGCCTGCGTAGGTAAACAGCTCCATGCCCACCTTGCACCAGGGAACCGTGCCGCGCAGTTGGCGCGCCAGCGCGAGTGCAAGCTGTTTTTCGGGCAAATCCAGAGCTACCGCCAGTTGCGGTCTGTGCTGCTGCGTGGGCATGTTGCTTCCTGTGCTGCTGCTCGCTGCCAGAAACCCGGCGGTACGAACAAAATATGCGGTTTCAGATCTTTTGCCCCAACACGCATGCCGTGCTGCGGAGGGAGCGGATCATTCTTGCTGGCGGTCTGCGGAGCAGCCCATAGCAGAATCGGTCAGTACCGGTCAGCGCGCATCAGCGGTTGAGAATCTCATCCAGCAGGTGCGGGTTGCGCGCAGGGGCAAGCCCCGCAGCCACATACACCGCCCGCAGGGTATCGTAGGCCTGATCCAGATTGTCGTTTACAATGACAGAATCATACCAGCGGGCCTGAAGAATCTCTGAGCGCGCGTTGACAAGGCGGCGCGCAATGGTTGGCTCGTCATCCAGCCCGCGCCCGCGCAAACGGTTTTCAAGCTCGTGCAGGCTGGGGGGCAGGATAAAGGCGAACGTGGCTTCCGAAAGGGAAAGCTTGAGCTGGGCCGCGCCCTGCACGTCAATGTCAAAAAGCACGTCCTGGCCCTGATGCAGTTTTTCCTTCACCGGGGCAAGCGGCGTACCGTAAAAATTGCCGTGAACCTCGGCCCATTCTGCAAAATATCCCTGCACGCGCCGCTGCTCGAATTCTTCGTGGCTCAGAAAAATGTAATCCTTGCCGTCCACTTCGCCCTGACGCGGTTGCCGCGTCGTGCACGAAACCGAGTAGCCAATATGCGGAAATTCCGCCAGCAGGCGTTTGACCAGTGTGGTCTTGCCTGCGCCAGACGGTGCGCTCAGCACCAGTGCTATGCCTTCGCGGGGCATCAGTCCCCTTCCTCTTGCGCAAAGCGCTGACTGATTGTTTCCGGCTGGATGGAGGAAAGTATGACGTGGTTTGAATCCGTCACCAGAATGGAGCGCGTTTTGCGCCCCTGGGTGGCGTCAATGAGTCTTCCCTCAGCCCGCGCGTCTTCGCGAAGGCGTTTCATGGGCGAGGATGCAGGGCTGACAATGCCCACAACCCGGCCCGCCAGCACATAGTTGCCAAAACCAATATTGATAAGACGTTCGCGAGGCATGTTTATTCCAGATTCTGAACCTGCTCGCGGCATTTTTCCAGTTCGTTTTTAAAATCAACCACCATGCGCGAAAGCTGCACATCAGGCAGCTTGTTGCCGCAGGTATTGATCTCGCGGAAGCACTCCTGCAAGGTAAAGTCGAGCCGCCGCCCGGCATCGCCGCCAGTTTGCAGCAGGTCGTGCAGCCGCGCCAGATGCGTGTTGAGCCGCGTGAGCTCTTCGCTCACATCCAGACGGTCAGCCAGAATGACGGCCTCCTGCAAAAAGCGGCCTTCTTCCAGCTCCTGCCCGTTCTGGGACAGGGCCTCGCTCAGGCGCTCGCGCAGGGCATTGGCGCGTTCTTCCTTGATATTGGGGGCGCGGTCGGCAATAAGGCCTGTCCATTCTTCCATGCGCAGAATGCGGGAGTGCATGTCGGTGGCAAGGGAGCGGCCTTCGGCGGAGCGGGCCTCGTTCCAGTCTTCCAGCGCAAGGGCCAGACCTTCTTCAAGGCAGCGGGCGGTGTCTTCGTCCAGCTCCTCGCCGCTGTCGCCCCAAAGAGAAGGGATCTGCAACAGCGCGTTGAAGTCGGGAACATAAGCCTCGCCGCGCGCATCAGCCAGTGCCTGCAAATTATCAAGCATGGCAGCGGCCTGCACCATGTCAAAACGCATGGCGGGGGTGTTGCCCGGCGCATACTGCAAGACCAGGCTCACATCCACGCGCCCGCGCGAGGCATAGCGCCGCACCACTTTTTCAAGGCGCGGTTCAAGGCTGCGTATAGAGAGAGGCAAACGCCACTTGAGGTCAAGATGGCGACTGTTGACGCTTTTAACCTCCCACTGCTGGGTGGTGTAGTCGTTTTCCACCAGGCAGCGGCCAAAGCCGGTCATGCTGCGGAGCATAGCTTCCTTCCTGCTAAAGATATGCGTCAGTGTAGAGCAAGGGGCTTGCGAATGCAACAAATGCCCTTGGCCCGGCGCTGTGGATATACATTTTTTATTTTTAAAATCAGTGTATTATCCCTGTGAACCGCCGGAATTTCCGCTGCAGCCGCCACAGCCGCCGCCAGCCGCGCAGGAGGGGGGCATGCCTTTGCCCATGGGGCGCACCGGGCCGGGCTTGTATGGGAAAGCCCCGGTTTTCAGCGGGCTGGGCACGCACATCTGCTTTTCTGTGGCGGGGGAATTGCACTTGGGGCAGGCGGGTACTTCATCGCCAAAAACAAGATCTTCAAATTTATTGCCGCAGGCCGTGCAGACAAAATCGTACATGGGCATGATTATTCTCCTGATTCGTTGCCGGAATGAAACCCTTGCGGCGGCATACCGCAACATGGGGGCGCCAGAATAATTACTGTTGAAAATGTTTTGAAGCTTGCGCAGGCCGCTGCGGTCAGAAAGCGACCAGCCTCCCAGGCGCGCAATTGTGCGGGCCAGGGGGAGTCAGGGGCTTGCCCACATGCTTTGTGTGCATATATAAGTATATATACGGTCAAGGCAAGGGCGGTGTTTTGCCGCCCGGCCGCCGCGCAACAACCGGTCTTGGCGACCGCGTTAACGGGCCGCTCCCCGTTTGGAGGATCATATGAAAAAAATTCTGGTGCTGGCTGGCGACTATGTTGAGGATTATGAAATCATGGTGCCTTTCCAGATGTTGCAGATGCTGGGCTATGAAGTGCATGCAGTCTGCCCCGGGAAAAAGGCCGGCGAAAGCGTGCGTACGGCCATCCATGACTTTGAGGGCGACCAGACCTATTCTGAAAAACGCGGACACAACTTCGGCATCAACTACGATTTCGACAAGGTAAACACCGCTGACTACGCAGGCCTTGTTATTCCCGGTGGCCGCGCCCCGGAATACCTGCGTCTGAACCCCCGCATTCTGGAAATCGTGCGTGAATTCAACGACGCCAAAAAGCCCATTGCCGCCGTGTGCCACGGCCCGCAGATCCTCGTGACGGCTGGCGTGCTGAAAAACCGCAGTTGCACGGCCTACCCGGCGGTGAAGCCCGATGTGGTGGACGCCGGGGCCACCTGGTGCGATTTTAACGAAACACTCACCAGCGCCACTGTGGACGGCAACCTTGTTTCCGCCCCCGCGTGGCCTGCCCATCCCGCCCTGATCGCCGAGTTTGTGAAGCTGCTGGGCGCGAAGATCAGCATCTAGCCTGCTTGCGGGGGCCTGTAAGGGGTTCACCGAAAGAGCAGCACGGGTTTATACAGATAAAAGAAAAGGAGAGCCATGCTCTCCTTTTCTTTTATCAAGTGTACAGGGACACTACGGCGCTGCATTTATTTTTGTTCTACCAGCTCCACTACCAGCCCCTTTTCGGTAAGGGCCACAGGTCGCGCGGGCAACAGCCCCGCATCTGCGCCGGGTCTTTTGCCTTGTGCGGGCAGGCGGATGGAGCAGGCGGCGTAGTATTCGTTCACGCCTTTCACGGAGTTTTTCTTGGTCTTGCCCGCAGATTCCGGCGTGGGGGCCACATCCGTTGCGGAGTCCGCAAATGCCTGCGGATTGTCCGCCGCTACCAGCATGCGGGGCAGTTTGAGTTGTTCTGCCAGAAATACCTGCTGCTTGCGGCCCACGGCTTCGCGCAGGCGGGCTGCGCGCTCAAGCTTGAGGCTGTGGGGAATCTGCCCGTCAAAGCGGTCTGCCGCCGTGCCGGGCCGCCGCGAATAGGGGAACACGTGGGCGTAGCTCATGGGCAGGCGGTCGATCAGCTCCAGCAACTGGCGCATGTCGTCTTCCGTTTCGCCGGGAAAGCCCGCGATGATATCCGCGCCCAGGCCCATGATGGGCCAGTGCGAGGCCAGCGCGCTCACGGCATGCTCCAGCATGGCGGGGGTGTAGTGGCCGCGCCCCATGCGTTTGAGCACCGTCTGACTGCCGTGCTGCAAAGAAATATGCAGGTGCGGGCAGAGCATGCGGCAGGCAAGCAGGGCGTCCAGCCCTTGCTGATCGAGCTGGCCGGGTTCCAGCGAACTGATGCGCAGGCGGGCCTGCCCGGCAAATTCCGGCGCAAGAGCCGCGTCAAGCGTGCGCAGCAGTTTCCAGAAGTCGCCCGTATCCGTGCCGCGTCCGTACTGGCCCAGATTGATGCCAGAAACCATGATTTCCGCATGGCCTGCCTGCAACAGACGGCGCGCCTCGGAAACGATTTCATCCACCGGGCGGCTGCGCGGTTTGCCGCGGGTAGAGGGAACAATGCAGTAGGTGCAGCGGTGGGCGCAGCCGTCCTGCACTTTCAGTACCGGGCGGGCGCGCTTGAAGGCGGAAATCTGAAATGGCGGAAATGCCTGCTTGCTTGCTTGCGCCTCGGCCTGTGCGGGCGTCGAGGCGGCAACAGTGGGCGCAGGTGTGGTAGCATCCGGCATCCCGGCGGACTGGATGACGCCCTCGCCGTCAAGGTCGGCCCATGGGCCATGCAGCAGGCGGCTTTTTTCTTCCTGCGGCACAAGCAGATCAGGGGCGGCCCAAATGGCGCCGGGGCGCGGTTTATAATCAGCAAACAACCGCGCTGCGCAACCGGTGAGGATCAGGCGCGAGGAGGGAGCCTCTCTGCGCAGGCGGAACACGGCATTGCGCGCGTCCCTCTCGCCCTTGGAGGTGATGGCGCAACTGTTGACGCACACCACATCCGCCTCGGCAGGGGCGCTGCATTCCACGCCGCCCTGGGCAAGCCAGGCTTCGCGCAGTGATTGGGTTTCGTACTGATTGACCTTGCAGCCGAACGTGACCAGATAAAATTTCCAGGCAGACATGGCGCAGATGTACGCAAAAGCGCTTGCCTTGACAAGCCGGGGGCGGCTAGGGTGCCTTCATGCCAATATTGCTGCTTTTTATTTTTTTGAGCTGTGCCCATGTCGTGCATGCCGAGACGGCTGAGTCCTCCAATGCGCCCTCCAATGCTCCTCCAACGGCGTCTGCCAGTGCAGCGCCTGTGAGTCGAGCCACTGGGGCTGGCAACGGCCTTATTGACGCTGCAGATCTGCCCGCCGGGCTTGATGATGCCGCGCAGGTGGATTTTTATTGCCTGCGGCGGGCCTATCCGCAGATTACAGGCATGACGACGGACGCGCAGGGCCAGTGGCTGGTGTTTAACGATGGTCGCCGTGTGCTGTATGATGCTGCGCCGGGTGCGGCCCCCTCGACTGGCCCGCAGGCATCCGAGTGGGTCGTGAGCGTGCGGACGAGCATGGCCGAGCCGTATCCTCTGGAGCCGCAGCGGCCTGATACTCCTCTGGGCGTTTCGCCGGGGCGGCGGCGCTCCTACGATCTGCTGCAAGCCCTTTACGGATCCACGCCCAAGGCTGTTGGAGGCCATCTGGTACAGGCCCGCCTGCTGGGGCAGCATCTGCATCTTTCGCCCGCAGCGGCGCAAGCCATGAACAGGGCAAACGCTCATCTTGCCCCGCAAGCCGCTCAGGCGCCTCGGCTGAAAACCCTGCTGAAAATGGACGGGGGGTTCGCCTGGCGGCGCATTGCGGGCGAGAACCGCTTGAGCCCCCATGCCTTTGGCATTGCGTTTGACATCAGCCCCGGCATTGCCACTTACTGGCGCTGGAGCAAACTGCGCCCGCACCCTTTGCAGCAAAGCTATCCCTCCGCCATTGTGGAAGCCTTTGAAAACGAAGGCTTTATCTGGGGCGGAAAATGGCACGAATATGACCTGATGCATTTCGAATACAGGCCGGAAATCATCTGCAAGGCCCGCGTGTGGCAGGGGCTGGAACCCTTGCCGAACAACGATGCGCCGAAAAACCTTGCGCAGCCTGCCGTTTCCTCTGTTCCCGTGGCTCCATCTGGTGAAGCCCCGGCCCCGGCAGACGCCTCTGCCGCGCCATCTGTCAGCCAGTGACCGAGGCCGTGACCCACAGGCGACATCCCCCGCATCAAAATGAACTGACAGTCAAAATGCAAAAGGCTCCTTGAAAAAGGAGCCTTTTTTATGATTGCCAACCGCGTTCAGGCGGCAAAAATACTTGGTTTACTCGCCTCTGGCGGCGGCCTCGTCCACAACCCAGATCAGTTCGCCAAATCCGGGGCGCACCTTTTGTGCGGGCAGGGTGGGTTCGGCCAGCAGGTTGAGCGCGCGCGAAAGCACATCGTGCTTTTCCTTGCCGGTCACGAGAAACATGCAGCAGCGGGCGTTGTTGATGACAGGCAGGGTGAGCGTGAGGCGGTCGGCCTTGCGTTCGGGCACGTACTGGTCAATGACAAGGCGCTTGCGTTCGGCAAGGGCGGGCGAATTGGGAAAGATGGAGCCAGTGTGGCCGTCTTCGCCCATGCCCAGCAGCATAAAGTCAAAGCGGGGCAGTTCCTGCGGGCCAAGGTTGAATTCGGCGCGGATCTGCTGCTCGTATTTGACGGCGGCTTCAACGGGGTCTTCTTCGCCGCGCATGCGGAAAAAGTGTGTGGCAGGAACCATGCTCAGCAGTTCGCGGCGCGCAAGCCCATAGTTGCTGTCAGGATGGTCGGGGCCAACGCAGCGTTCATCCACCCAGTAAAAGGTCATTTTGTCCCAAGGGAGGCGATCTGCCCAGTCTTCGCCCGCCAGCAGGCGGAAAAGCGGCGTGGGGGTCTGCCCGCCGGAGAGCGCAATTCTGAAAACACCCCTGTCGGCAATGGCTTCTTCGCAGGCTGCCGCCAGAATGTGGGCGGCGCGTTCGGCCATGGCGGCAGGATCTTTATGGATATGCACCGTAAGGTGTATGGAACGGCTGAGGCCCGACATTTTGCGGCTCCTTGAGTTTATGTAGGCTGGCACGGGCGTGTGCGGCCCGCCAACCTCATCACTATGACACATTCGCCTGCGCGAGAAAAGGGCATAGTGGACAGGTGACTGTGAAAACTACTGAAATTCTTCCAGCAGATCAGGCGCTATGGCATAGTGCAGCACCTCTCCATTGGCGAGGCCCAGAGTTTTCCACAAAGCTTCGCAGGTAAGTTTGCGCGCCGCCACAATGGATTTGCCAAGCGGGCTTGTGCCGTCAATTTCAATTGTCCAGCTGCGGTCAAACGTATCGCCCGGAAATGTGGGCTGCACGGCATTAAGAAAACGCTGCATCAGCTCCGTGCCGTCCGGCGCAAAAATTTTGACCGAAAGATCCATGTTGTTGACGGGGATAGTGCTGATGTTTTTGCTTTGTACGTTCACCACAACAAGAAGTGTCTTTCCGTCTGAAATCAAACCTGCGCTGGCTGTGCAGGTTTTGAGAGGAAGTGTATCTTCCATGCGCTTTTTTATCTTGGCATTTTTGTCAAGAAGCAGTTGCCGTTGCGCGACCATGCGCTCCATCTGGAACTCGCGGTACTGGCGGACCAGCTCCTCGGCATTGACCATGTCGTCAAGCTTCCATCCCTCTGGGGTTTTGTCCATGCGCAGCAGCAGTGAAAACTGTTTGTTCAGCACGGGATGGCGAATCTGCGCGGCTATCAACGCTGTATTTTCCGTGGGGTTCTGCAAGGTCATGGTTGTAAAAAACTGGGTAAAAAAGTTTGGCGGCAGAACATACAGGGGGGTTCTGAGACGCACCAGCTCGTCAGTTTCTTCCTTGACGGGTTCTTCCTTGACGCGCGCCTGCTTGAGCAGACCGACCTGGATCATGTCGCTCAGATCACGCAACTGGTTTGGCCCTTTTTTTAAAAAGGGGTAGTGATCTGCAACCGCCTTGGCCAAGGGCAGGGAAATTGCGTCAAAGTTTATGCGTTGCGCCAGTTCTGTTGGTTTTGCCGGGTGCAGTGCGTCCTTTATCTGCACAAAGGCAAATTCGGCAGTCTGTCTGTACTGGTAGTACCGCAAGCCGCTGTATCCGCCCACCGCCGCCAGAATCACAAGCAGCACTGCGGCCAGCGCCAGCAGGTGCTGGCGTATGAATGCCACAAGGGGGGCAATAAAGGGCAGGTTCATGGCGCTTTCCTCTCTGTGTCGGCAGCCTTGGCCTGAGATTTGTGGCCGCACTCCAGAACAGGCTCTGCGCGGCGCAGACGTCTGCGCCCGAGCCGTAAAGGCAGCGGCGTGACCGGGCGGGATTTTGCCATGTCGATACGGATAATGCCCCATGCTCCCATGGGCAGCCAGGGCAAAACCCTGTTGCAGCCGGAGAGTGCGCACGATGCATTCCATGTGCCCTGCGGCCCGGCAAGAACGCTTGCCCCGCTGATGCGGCCAGCCGAAAGGCTCCTGAGCGTCCGCCATATCTGCCACCAGCAGAAGGCCGGGCCGTGCCATGCGGTTTTGTGGCCGCCAAGCAGGTGGAGCATAAAGGGAAGCGAAGCCGAGTTCCAGAATGTGAGGGCAAGGCCTGCGGAGGCCACGCGCAGCGATTCGGCTATGGCCTTACGCGTGTTTTCGGTGCTGGGCGAAGCAAGGTGCAGCACAACCCAGTCAAATTCGTCATCATCAAAGGGCAGGTGATCATCAGCGGCGGCCAGAACTTCGGCGCGGTCAGCCATGCGGCTTGCCTCCGCCCGCAACTCGGGATTGTGCTCCGTGGCGGTCATGTCAAAGCCGTATTCCCACAGCAGGGGCAACAGTTCACCGCGCCCGCAGTTCACTTCAAGCAGGGTGCGGCCACGGCGAGGCCAGGGTGCAAGGCAGTGCTGCACAAGCTGCTTCTGCATATGCAGGGCATACTGCCCTGTGATATCCGACTGTCGGTCATCCATACCGCGCCTCGCATTTGCCGTTAATCTTCTGCATATTCCACTATTTTACAGCATCTGTAAATCGGCAAAGCGCACTGATGAGGCGGTGTTGCCGTGGCGTCAGGGCACAAACAAACCGCAACGCGGCTGCTTGCAAACAAGAGCCGCGTTGCGGTTGAAGACCGGGCCATGCCGCCCGTGTTGCGGCTAGAAATTACAGCGTGGCAATGGCCTCAATTTCAACCTGCGCGCCAAGCGGCAGTTTGCTGACCTCTACGCAGGAACGCGCGGGGCAGGGGGCCGTGAAATACTTTTTGTACACTTCGTTGACAGCCGCAAAGTTGCCCATATCAGTGATGAATACAGTGGTTTTAACCACATTGGCGGCGGTCAGGCCCTGTGATTCCAGCAATGCCATAACGTTTTTACAGGCCTGTTCCGCCTGAGCGCTCACATCGCCTTCCACCAGCTTGCCGATGGCGGGATCAATGGGAATCTGGCCGGAAAAGAAGAACATGTTGCCGGTCTTGATGCCCTGGCTGTAAGGGCCGACTGCCCCGGGGGCCTTGCTCGTGCTGATGACTTCCTTGCTCATGGCGCTTCCTTCTTCAGATTGCTGGTAAGGGTTCAAGGTACTGGGCCGTTGGCCTGCTGCAAGGTTAGCCAATGGTGTGTAACCTGCCAGCGGCGGACGGCTGCGGACAACTTGGCACAGCCCCGCGCCAGAGTCAAAGCCCGGCAGCTCGTGGAGGGGCGTTCGGTCTGGGGAGGCGGCTCTGCTCCGGGCTTCTGTTACGGGTTCGGTTTCAGTTTTTTACCGTGAAAGTAGTTTGAAACCAGCGCGCCAGAAATATTCTGCCATACGCTGAACAGCGCGCCAGCAATGGCTGAAACCGGAGAAAAATGCGCCAGCGCGAGGGCCGTAGCCAGACCGGAGTTCTGTGTGCCGACCTCAAAGCAGAGGGCGCGGCAGCGGGGTTCATCAAATTTCCAGATGCGGCCCACGGCATAGCCAAAGGCCAGACCCAGCAGGTTGTGGCACACGACGACCAGAAAGATATTGGCGCTGGCCTCGAGGATGCTCTGGGCATTGATGGCCATGATGCCAGCCACCACCAGAGTGATGGTAAGCGCCGAGACCGGGGGCAAAAAGGGGATGGCCCGCTCTGTAAGCCTGCCGCAGTAACGGTGCGCCGCAATGCCCAGAATAACCGGGATCACCACGATTTTAAGGATGGAAACGAACAGGGCCCCCATATCTACAGGAACCCACACGCCGCCCAGCAGCCATGTGAGCACCGGCATGAGCGCCAGTGCAACAACGGTTGTCAGCGAGGTAAGCGCCACGGAATATGGCACGTCACCTCTGGCAATAAAAGTCAGCACATTGGAGGCGGTGCCGCCGGGGGCCGTGCCCACAAGAATGACGCCCATCGCCAGATCGGGCGGCAGGGCGAACAGATGACACAGCGCAAAGGCCAGCAGCGGCATGCAGCCGAACTGGGCCAGCAGACCCAGCAGCAGGGCGCGCGGTTGGGAAAAAACCAGGCTGAAATCCTTGAGCCGCAGGGTCATGCCCATGCCGAACATGATGCACCCCAGAAGCGGCGTAACATGCGGGGCCACCCAGCGGAACAGCTCCGGCTTCCATAAGGCCAAAGCCGAGCATGTCAGAATAAGCGCTCCCATATAACGGGTAAGTGCATTGCCAGCGCGCTGTAAGATACTCAACCTTTGTCTCCTGTGGCGCGGTTTTTTACCGCGATGGTGTGAGGCGCATACTGGCAGAGAGAGTACCCGGTTGCAAGTGGGCAGCACTTGCGCTTGGCTTGGGCAAAAGGTATCGCTCAGGTACTTTCAGGTGCTGATTCGCCGTGGCTCGCCATGCGTTCTGCATCCTCCGAACAGTTTCATACCCAAGAGCAGCAGGAATGGCAGAACTTTCCAGCCTTATGCAAATCCAGCCTTTTGTGCAGGCCTATGTGCTTGCGGTTGCTTCCATTCTGGACGCGCCCGTTACCGTGGTTGACTGCAATCTGGTGCGCGTGGGCGGCACGGCGGAATATGAGTCGCTTATCAGCCGGAAGATCGCGCACAGTGCTTTTTTTGACAAAGTATTCAAGACCGGCAAGCCGGCCTTTGTCAAAAACGTGCAGAACGATCAGGCTTGCAGCGTGTGCGCCAATCGCGAGAACTGCAATGAACTCGCCGACATGGCCTACCCCATCTTTTTGAACAACAAGGTGGCTGGCGTTATCGGCATTGTTGCGTTTAACGAGGACGAGCGGGGGCGGCTGCTGGGGAATCAGGAAAAGCTTCAGGAATTTCTCAAATATATGAGCATGCTGATTGAAAGCAAGCTTGTAACGCAGCAGCATTCGCGCATTCTTGAGCACCAGCTAGATGCGGTCGTGAGTGGTGAACGCAAACAACTGGAAGAAACCCCCCTGCTGGGCAACAGCGCTGCCATTCGCGATATTCTGGCCCTGGTGCAGAAGATCGCCGCAGCGGATTCCACCGTACTTATCAGCGGCGAAAGCGGCACCGGCAAGGAGGTGCTGGCCCGCACCATCCACAGTATGAGCGGGCGCGGCAAGCGGCTGATGACGGTTGTGAACTGCGGGGCCATTCCTGAAAATCTGGTGGAGAGCGAGCTGTTTGGTTACGAAGAAGGCGCGTTTACTGGCGCCAGAAAGGGCGGAAGCATGGGCAAGTTTGAACTGGCCCATGAAAGTACCCTGTTTCTGGACGAAGTGGGCGAGATGCCCTTGCCCGTGCAGGCCAAACTGCTGCGCGTGCTTCAGGATAAATGCGTGCAGCGGGTGGGCGGTTCTGCGTCCATCCCGGTGAATGTGCGCATTCTGTGCGCCAGCAACCGCAATTTACAGGAAATGGTCGCCCAGGGAACCTTTCGCAACGATCTGTATTACCGCCTGAATGTCATCCCCATCCATATACCGCCCTTGCGTCAGCGGCGTGAGGATATCCCCGTTTTTATCGAGAGCTTTCTTGCCCGCTACCGGCGAGAACTGCGCCGCGACATACGCGGGCTTGACCCAGTGGCTTTTGACGCATTCATGGGCCATGACTGGCCGGGGAATGTACGTGAGTTGCGCAATATCATTGAGTATCTTGTTAACGTTGTTGAAGGCCCACTGATACGGGCCAATGATTTGCCACAGCATTTTTTTGCCAGGCGGTCAGGAACATCGTCTGCAACAACGCTCAAGGAAATGCTTGCGGCGCACGAAAAACAGCTTTTGGAGCGCCTGATCGGCGTATCTACCAGCACGGAGCAGAAGAAACTTCTGGCGCAGCGTCTGGGCATCAGCAGCGCCACATTGTACCGTAAACTACAGGAATATAATCTGCTGCATTAGCTCGCTGAAATAAAACAACAGCCTGCCTCGCTTTTTCTGGCCATTTTCATGCAGCAACGGCAAGATTTTTCTCATATTTGAGAAATGCATTCCCATATTTGAGAATGCAAATAAGACCTTGAAATGTTAACTAATTTAACTATATTTGTTTTGGATGTTTTCAATTTTGCATCTGGCAGCTCTCTGCCCCGGTGTGGGGTGAGTGCAGTAAGTGCTAGAGCCGCAAGGCCTGGGAGAGGGTATATGATTTTGGAATGAATTTTGATAGGGTGCTAACGGTTTTGGCCCCCCCCCCAGAGTATTGCCAAGTGCCAGCGACCTGCCGTGCCTTAATAAAGGCCGGAATAAACCGTACACAGGAGTGTTCTATGAAAAAGGGTTTGATTTCGCTGTTGGTTACCGTGGTTATGCTGGCGGCTGGGCTGGCCCAGATGCCCCATGCGGCGGAGCTGAAAACGTTTACCATTACTTCCGGCCCGCTTGGCGGTGATTTTTACGCCCTTGGCGGCGTTATCGGCGAAGCTGCCCGTTCGGTCATGCCTGGCGCTACAGTGAGCGTCAACACTGGCGGCTCAGTGGAAAACCTGCTGAAGATTGATGCGGGCAAGGCTGACCTTGGTACAAGCATGATCAAGCTGTATGAAGAAAGCCTCAAGGCCGAGGGCGTGTTCGCCAGCCGCAAGCCTGTGCAGAACGTAAAAATCATGATGTATGTGGCGCCCATGCCCATGAGCTTTTTTCTTGTGCGTGCTGATTCCCCCTACACCTCCATTGCGGACATCGCCAACACCAAGCCCAAAATCCGTCTGCTGACCTCCAAAAAAGGTTCCTCCCCTGCGGTTGCCTCCGAGAACATGCTCAAGCAGTACGGTTTCTCGTTTGAAGACATCAAGGAATGGGGCGGCTCCGTGAGCTACGTTTCCTACGCGGAAGCCTCCTCCCTTATTCAGGACGGCCATGCTGACGCCTATGTAGGCCCCATTGTTTCGTCCATTAACGAGCTGATCACCACCGTCAAAATGAAGATGCTGCCCATTGACCAGGCGGTTCTCGACAAGCTGAGCAGCGATGGCTACATGACCTACACCATCAAGGCCGGGCAGTATTACTTTATCAC
Source organism: Desulfovibrio desulfopostgatei (assembly GCF_053570645.1). Lineage (NCBI taxonomy): Bacteria > Pseudomonadati > Thermodesulfobacteriota > Desulfovibrionia > Desulfovibrionales > Desulfovibrionaceae > Desulfovibrio > Desulfovibrio desulfopostgatei. The sequence goes on from NZ_JBRBQS010000002.1 coordinate 1,154,024, forward strand.
AAAGGATACGCCGCACATGGCCGAAACCGTGGTTTTGCCCGTAGGTGCGAACCTGCCGGACGATGCTGTATACGCCCTGACCAAGGTGCTTTGTGAAAAGCCCGAGATGATCCGCAATGTGCACCAGACCTATTCGGTCTTTGACCCCAGCAAAAGCGCTGATCATATTGCCGTGCAATACATTCACCCCGGTGCCCTGCGTTATTACAAGGAAAAGGGCTGGGTGAAATAATGGCTTCTTCCGAGCAAAAGGACGCTACAGGCGCGTCAACCAAGGTCAATCTGGCCCGTAGCGCTGTGGAAAAAGAACTTGCTGGCGAAGCCAGCAATGACTTTGGCGAAGTTGCGGGCCAGCAGGGTTTTGCCAGACTTGTGCAATACCTCATATTCTTTGGCTGCCTGCTCTTTGCGGGCTACCACTGCGTCACCACGATTTTTGGCATGCCGGTGGCCTATGTGCATCGGCCCATCCACGTCATGTTTGCCGCATCGCTGGCCTTTCTGGTGTATCCTTCCAGCAAGAAGCGCGGGCCAGCGCCCCTTGATCTCGTGCTGGCGCTGGTGGCACTGGCGGCTTTTGCGCTGCCAGCCATTCAGGCTGACCAGATTGCGGAACGGCTGGTCATGGTTGACGACCTGACCCTTGGCCAGACCATCAGCGGCATTACTGCCCTGGTGCTGGTTCTGGTGCTTATCCAGCGCGTTGTGGGCATGTCGTTGCTGGTGGTCTGTCTGCTGTTTCTTGCCTATGCGTTGTGGGGGAACCATATCCCCGGCATGCTCGCGCACAAAGGCTTTTCGTGGAACGAAGTGGTGGATTATCTGGGGTTCGGGCTTGAGGGCCTGTATTCTTCAGCCATTGGTGTCTCGGCTACCTACATTGCTGCCTTCATTGTATTCGGCACCTTTCTTGAGAGGTGCGGCGCGGGCGATGTACTCATGGATCTCGGCCGTGCGCTGACAGGTCATTATCGCGGCGGCCCTGCAAAGATTGCTGTTATTACCAGCGCTTTTTTCGGCACCATTTCCGGTTCGGCTGCCGCCAATGTTTACGCAACGGGCGCGTTCACCATCCCCATGATGAAAAAGGCCGGGTACAAGCCCACCTTTGCAGGAGCGGTGGAGGCTGCGGCCTCCACCGGCGGGCAGATCATGCCCCCGGTCATGGGCGCAGCCGCATTCCTGATGGCGGATACGCTGGGCATACCCTACCTTGAGGTGTGCAAGGCGGCGGTGATTCCGGCCTTTCTGTACTTTTTTTCCATCCTTATGATGGTGGATTTTGAGGCTGCCAAGCTGGGTCTTGTGGGGGTTCCCAAGGAGGAGCTACCCCGCATGAAGGATGTTGTCAAAAGACTCTACCTTCTGCTGCCCATTGTAGCCCTGCTTGTGATCATGATGCTCGGCTACACGCCCTTCAGGGCGGCGATGGCTGCGGCTGCGGCTGCCGTGGTTGTTTCGTGGGGCGATAAAAAGTTTGCCATCGGGCCTCGCCGTTTTGTTGAGATACTTTCCACCGCTGGTCGGCGTATGATTCTGATTGCGGTTGCCTGCCTTGGCGCGGGTATTGTCATCGGCGTTGTGTCGCTCACTGGCGTGGGGCTTAACCTCGCCTCTGTGGTCATTTCCATATCCGGCGGCAGCACCATAGTCGCGCTGATTCTGATCATGCTTGCCTCGCTCCTCATGGGCATGGGCACACCTACCACCGTGGCCTATGTGCTTGTGGCTACCCTGGGGGTTCCCGCTCTGCGCGAGCTTGGCTTCAGCGTGCTTTCCTCGCATTTCTTCGTGTTTTATTTCGGGGTGATCTCAATGGTCACGCCGCCGGTGGCCGTGGCTGCTTACGCTGGCGCGGAAGTGGCGGGCGCCTCCATGATGCGCACGGGCCTGATAGCCTCACGTTTATGCAGCGTGGCCTTTATTGTGCCGTTCTTCTTCATGTATGACCCGGCTCTGCTCATGCAGGGCGAGTGGCAGAACATCCTCCAGGTTTTTGTTACCGCCACCATTGGCACCGTTGCTCTGGCTGGCGGCATGGAACGCTGGTTTTTCCGCCCCATACCGTTGCCGGTGGCGCTGCTGTTGATTGTGGGCGCGTGTCTGCTGATTATCCCCGGCAGCATCACAGACATGATTGGCCTTGGTATTGTATTTGTTACCGGCGCATATTGTAAAATGAGCAGCAAGGCCGTGCAGGCCCGTGCTGTTGCCTGAGGCAGAGCATTAAAGGAGATTGAAGATGGGAAGGTTGATTTATCCTGAAGGTTCCTGGGTAGCGATTGTTACCCCCTTTACCGAAAATAACACCATTGACCTTGGTGTAATGCATGATCTTGTGGATTTTCACGCCGCCAACGGCACCAGCACCCTGCTGGTGCTGGGGTCCACCGGCGAACCCACTACTTTGACCATTGAAGAAAAAAAGACCGTCATCAAGGACATGGCCCGCTACTGCAAGGGCAAGATCCATGCGTTTTTTGGCGTGACCCACGGCGACACCGAAAAAACCATCGAACTTGCGCGTTACGCGCAGGAGCAGGACGCGGACGGCATTGTTGTTGTGGTGCCCCCCTATCTGTGCCCGGATCAGGCATCCGTGCTGGAATACCTCATTGATGTCTGCCTTTCTGTTGATATCAGCGTGGGCCTGTACAACAACCCCGCCAGAGTTGTGGCCAACGTCAATGCGGAAACAGTCATCACCCTGTTCAATTCCGTGCCCAACCTGGTGGCCGACAAGGAAGCCATGCCCAACGTGGGCCAGATTGCCACCATTCAGGAAGGCACCCACGGCGAGCTGCCCATCCTGTGCTGCGATTCCCCCGCCTATGCCCTGACCCTGCCCGTGCTGGCTTTTGGCGGCGCGGGAACAGCCAACGTGACGGGCAATATTCACCCCCGCGCCATGGCTGAAATGTCCCGCCCCTGGAAGAACTTTGAAGACGTGCAGCGCACCCGCAGGATTTACAACGAGCTGCTGCCCATCATGGAGGCCTGCTACGCTGCCACCAACCCTGTGGCGGTGAAGACCTTTGTGCGCCTGCTGGGCTTTCCTGTCGGTCACTGCAAGCGCCCCATGCGCGATGTAAGCCCCGAAATTCAGGAGGGCATGAAGTGGCTGATTGAGGAATTTGAGCTCAAAAAAATCTACAACCTCAAGTGATGCCTCGTAGTTACGCTTTATAACTATTACGGCGAGCATCGAGGATTCCATGCAAGTAACAGAACTGACCCAGCCTAAATGGTACAAATTGCGCCTTGGTCCAGGCTCTGACCTGTTTCAGGGACTGCGGGATTTTTTTGAGCAGCAGAAACTTGAACGGGCCTTTATTCTTTCAAGCATTGGCTCCCTTGAAAAAATTATCTGCAACTACCCCGTAACCTGCACAACCATGCCGCCGCCGGTGAAATCCAAAACCATTGAAAAGTTCTTGGAAGTCAACGGCATCACAGGCGAAATGTGGCGCGAAAACAATCAGGTGCGCGTTCATCTGCACGGCTCTGTAACCCACGAGGGCGAAACGCTTTTTGGGGGCGGCATGGCTGATGGCGCCAAGGTGCTGGTTCAGGTTGAGATGGTAGTCATGGGACTGCTGGAACAATAAATTTCTGGAGAAAGATCATGCCTTTTCTTACCTTTACCTGCGAACACTGCAACAAGGTATCCCACCGTTTTCTGCGCCCCTCGCAGGTGCGCGGCACGGTTCTTTGCCCCCATTGCAAAAAGCCCATCACTTCGGGCGGCAAATCCGCATCCGGTTCGCCAGCGCCCGCCAGCGGCCAGCAGGTAACCTGCGCCAAACTGTAGGCGCATACACTCTTCATTTAATCCGGGCGCACCCCTTCCGGCGCAATGGATTTGCCGGATATCCGCTGCGGGAAACCGCAGCGGCAGGGGGAGCGCGCCCCCAAAAAACAAAATTTGGCGGATACCATGCAGGAGCATGAACTTGTCGTTATCGGTGCTGGCCCTGCAGGAGCCAGCGCAGGCATATACGCCCGCAGGGCGGGCCTCAACGTGCTGCTGCTGGAAAGCGGTAATGGCGGCAGCCAGATATGCAATACGCTTGATGTGGAAAACTGGCCCGGTCTGCCCAATGTGAGCGGGCCGGAACTGGACAAATCCTTTCGCGAGCATGCCGGGCATCTGGGTTGCACCTTTGCCAGAGGCGACGTGCTCGGGCTGGAAGCGCAGGGCGACCGCCAGATTATCCACACCACCAGGGGCGACTATGCGGCACAGGCCGTCATCATCGCCAGCGGCGCTACCCACCGGCGGCTTGGCTGCCCAGGGGAAGATACGCTGACCGGAGTGGGGGTGAGCTACTGCGCTGTTTGCGATGCACCCTTTTATGAAGGCGAAGCCGTGGCAGTTGTGGGCGGCGGCAATACAGCGGTGGAAGAAGCCCTTTATCTGACCCGCTTTGCCAGCAAGGTATTTATTGTTCATCGGCGGGATGCTTTCAGGGCGGACAGCGTACTGGCAGGCCGCGCCCTCGCCAATGACAGGATTATTCCTGTCTGGAACAGCGCAGTGGCAAGCATCAACGGCAGCGAGATGGTCGAGGGCATGACCCTGCGCAATACTGTCAGCGGTGAATGCACCGGGCTTGAAGTGGCGGGCGTGTTTGTATGCGTGGGCATTGAACCCAATACGGCATTTCTTGATGAGCGCTTTCAGCGCGCGGATGGGGGCTGGCTGGCTACGGATGCCCATTTGCGCACATCTGTTCCGGGTGTTTTTGCAGCGGGCGACGTGCGCGACACCCCTTTGCGCCAGATTGTCACGGCGGCGGCAGACGGTGCGCTGGCTGCCATTTCCGCCTATCACTGGCTGCAATCCCGGTAGCGAGTTTTCAGCCTTTGCGGCCCGCGTGGCCTTAGGCTGTGCAGAAAAATAAACGCCGTCTGCGGTACGGTAGATCGGCAAGGAGATTCCCATGCTTGCAATAGACAGAGACAGTTTTGAACAGGAAGTGCTGCAAAGCAGCGAGCCGGTAGTTGTGGAATTTTGGGGCGAGCAGTGCTCCGTTTGCGTGGCCATGATGCCGGAAGTGGAAGAACTGGCAAAAAGTTTTGAGGGCCGGGTCAAGTTCTGCAAGATACCCATTGCCGGAAGCCGCAGGCTCTGCATTGAACTCAAGATAATGACCGTGCCTGTGTTCCTGTTCTACAAAAATGGCGAACTGGTTGACCGCGTCGCCAATCATGATCTGAGCGTGGAAAACATCCGGGCCAAGGCGGAATCCCTGCTGAAATAGCCTTAAAGGGTGGCGCAATGGTGCTGGCTGATTCTTCTCCCTGACCGCAGGCAGACCAAGGACAATACAAACTGGCATGGGGCATATCAGCGTTCGCTTACTGGGCGCGAATGACCATGATGGATACTATGGATACACACGCAAAATATCTCGAAGTGCTGCGCGAAGAGCTGATCCCGGCCCAGGGCTGCACCGAACCCATTGCCATTGCCTTTGCCGGAGCGCTGGCGACAAAGGTTCTTGGAACCTTTCCCGAGCGTCTGACGGTGGCTTGCAGCGGGAACATGATCAAGAACGCCAAGAGCGTTGTCGTGCCCAATTCCGGCGGGCAAAAGGGCATTGCCGTTGCCGCAACGCTCGGCGCGGTGGGGGGCAACCCCGATTTGCAGTTGCAGGTGCTCACGCCTGTTACCCCGGCAGATGCAGAGCGCGCCCGGCAGCTTGCGGCGGCGGGATTCTGCACTGTGGAGCTGCTCAAAAGTATTGTTAACCTGCACATCCTGATAACTGCAGTGGCGGGCGACAGCAGCGCCGTGGTGGAAATTGCCGAAGAGCACACCAACGTGGTGCGCCTTGAAAAGGACGGCAAGATTCTTGAGGGCGGGGAATACAAGCCTGATGTGCAGAGCCATGAAGAAAGCCGCGCATTCATGAGCATCGCCGGGATTCTTGATTTTGCCGAAAATTGCAATATCGAAGATGTGCGCGATATCCTGGACAAGCAGATTCTGTGCAACAGCAATATTGCCGTTGAAGGCCTGAGCCACCAGTATTCCATGGGTGTTGGCCGCTCACTGCTTGATTCCCGCGGCAGCGATGTGCGCACCCGGGCCACGGCGGTGGCGGCGGCTGGTTCGGATGCCCGCATGGGCGGCAGCGATCTGCCGGTTATCATTAATTCCGGCAGCGGCAATCAGGGCATTACGGTTTCGCTGCCGGTCATTGAATACGCCCGCGAACTGGGCCTGCCGGACGAAAAACTTTACCGGGCGCTGCTCATCAGCAACCTCGTGGCCATACACAACAAGTCGGGCATTGGCAGGCTTTCGGCCTACTGCGGGGCGGTCAGTGCAGCCTGCGGCAGCGGGGCGGCCATTACCTGGATGCACGGCGGCAGCTACCAGCAGATTGCCGACACTATCATCAACACCCTGGTCAATGTGTCGGGCATTGTGTGCGATGGCGCAAAAAGCTCGTGCGCGGCCAAGATTTCATCGGCGGTGGATGCCGCCATCACTGCCCACGATCTCTCCATGCAGGGCAAGGTGTTTCCCGCTGGCGAGGGCATCGTGAAAGGTGATGTGGAAGAAACCATCCGCAGCGTTTCCCGTCTGGCCCGCGAGGGCATGCGCGAAACGGATATTGAAGTGCTGCATATCATGATTGATTAGGCGGCGGGTCCGCGCATGGTCCTGGGCCTGCTTCAGATTTGGGCGCGCTGTGTTTGCCTGCGCCATTGCCGCGCCTGCCGGGTTTGAGCCTGACAGGCGCGGTTGCTTTTGTGGTGGCAGCAGATCGCAGTTCTGCTCAGGCCGCGCCGTTGCTGGAGCGCAAGGCCACTTGAAAAAGAATCCGCTAACGGATAGGCTCATATATTACACGAGCGCCCAGTGCATTGGCGAGTCTGGCGGGCCTGCGGGCCTCTCTGTCTGACCAAAGGCTTCCTCTGTACGCCGTGCGCGGCAAACCGCATATGTCTGCGGCCTGTCAGCACAGGGGCACCCGTTTATCCGCCTGACGGAGCTGCCGTTTTGGCGGCGCAAACCCTTGGCCTGCATGGCCGGGTTTGTCATCAATCCAGCGCGCCCATTTGGCGCGCGCTTCGCCCCGCGTTATCTCAAACGCCGCAGGGCCGGAAGCGTCACCAAATTTTGAGGAGCATCATGAGTAACGAACCGGACAAAATTATTTATTCCATGATCCGCGTCACCAAGCGTCATGGCCAGAAGGAAGTGCTGAAAGACATTTCTCTTTCGTACTTTTACGGGGCCAAAATCGGCGTGCTTGGTCTGAACGGCGCGGGTAAATCCAGCCTGCTGCGCATTCTGGCGGGCGTGGATCAGGCCTTTGACGGCAAGACCGTGCTGGCCCCAGGCTACACCATCGGCTATCTGGAACAGGAGCCGCTCAAGGACGAAACCCGCACCGTGCGCGAAGTGGTGGAAGACGGCGTGAGCAACCTCACCGCCATTGCCCGCGAATTTGAAGAAATCAACGCCAAGTTCGCCGAGCCCATGGAAGCGGACGAGATGGACGCCCTCATCGCCCGTCAGGCCGAAGTGCAGGAACTCATGGACGCCAAGAACGTCTGGGATCTGGATTCGCGCCTTGAAATGGCCATGGACGCCCTGCGCTGCCCCCCCGGCGACATGCCCGTTGCCCAGATTTCGGGCGGCGAGCGCCGCCGCGTGGCCCTGTGCCGCCTGCTGCTTGAATCGCCCGACATTCTGCTGCTTGACGAACCCACCAACCACCTTGACGCCGAGTCGGTGGCCTGGCTGGAACGCTTCCTCTCCACCTTCCCCGGTACTGTCATCGCCGTTACCCATGACCGCTACTTCCTCGACAACGTGGCGGGCTGGATTCTGGAACTGGACCGTGGCCGGGGCATTCCGTGGAAGGGCAATTATTCTTCCTGGCTGGAGCAGAAGCAGAAGCGCCTCGCCAACGAAGAAAGAACCGAAGCCGACCGCCAGAAGACCCTGCAACGCGAACTGGAGTGGGTGCGCATGTCGCCCAAGGGCCGTCACGCCAAGGGCAAGGCGCGTCTTAACGCCTACGAGGCCATGCTCTCGCACGAAAGTGAAAAACGCGCGCCCGATCTGGAAATCTACATTCCGCCGGGACAGCGCCTTGGCAAGGTCGTCTTTGAGCTTGAAGGCGTCAGCAAGGGCATGGGCGACAGGGAACTGATGGAAAACGTCAACGCCATCATCCCCCCCGGCGCCATTGTGGGCATTATCGGCCCCAACGGCGCGGGTAAGACCACCCTGTTCAAGATGCTTGTGGGGCAGGAAAAGCCCGACACCGGCACGCTCAAGGTGGGCGAAACAGTGCAGTTTGCCTATGTGGATCAGGGCCGCGAATCGCTCACACCCGGCAAGACCGTGTATGAGGTCATCAGCGACGGCGCTGAAACCATCAAGCTGGGCGGGCGCGAAGTCAACGCCCGCGCCTACTGCACGCGCTTCAACTTCCACGGCGCTGACCAGCAGAAAAAGGTGGACGTGCTTTCGGGTGGTGAACGCAACCGCGTGCATCTGGCCTGCATGCTCAAGTCCGGCGCAAACGTGCTGCTGCTTGACGAACCCACCAACGATATTGACGTAAACACCATGCGCGCCCTTGAAGACGCGCTGGACAACTTTGCCGGTTGCGTGCTGGTCATCAGCCATGACCGCTGGTTCCTCGACCGCGTGGCCACGCACATCATGGCCTTTGAAGGCGATTCCAGCGTGGTGTTTTATGAAGGCAACTATACGGACTACGAAGAAGACCGTAAGAAGCGGCTCGGCAAAGATGCCGACACGCCGCACCGCATCAAGTACCGCAAACTGACGCGTTAGCCGCCCGCCGCCGCGCTGCATCTTGCGGCGCGGCGGCTTTGTATGCGGCGGTTTTCGCCGGAGGGCCAATGTCGTACACCGTCCTTTCTCCCCTGCGTTTTTTTCTTTCCGGTCTTGGCATTTGCCGCAAATCTGCCAGCGGGCGGCATGCGCTGCCTGCTCTGGTACTGTGTTTTTTGAGCTTGCTCCCTTTCAGCGCGCAGGCCGCAGCCTTGCCCAACACGCCAGCAGCGCCGCAGGCCGCGCGCCTCACGCCTTCCGGCGGGTTGCTTGAGGTGGAGCAGCAGGCTCCTGTGATTTCCGCCGATGGCGCAAGTCAGGTGCGCGTGGTGCTGCCCGCCGGGGCCGAGAATTTTCAGGTATCCATACCGGGCCATACCATCGTGCGCTGGGCATTTTTGCCCCAGACTCTTGATCAGGGCGGCAATCTTGCCAAACTGCGCGAGGAGCGCCAGCACGCGCTGATGACCTTCGCGGGCAAGCTTGAGGCCGTAAAGGCCCAGTTGGCCCTGTGGGAAGGCGCGTCCGCCGAGGGCAGCTTTCAGGATATGACCCAGCGCGAAAAGCGCATGGCCGAAGTTGTGCCGGGCTTGAGCTACGAAAAGGCCGAGCTGGAGCGCCGTCTGGCCCTGCTGAAGCAGGAATTGCAGCAGTTGCCGCCAAGCCCCGAGCTTGGGCAGACGGTGCTGATCACCCTGCAAAAGCAGGTATCCGCAACAACGCTGCCTGTGCGTTACAGTTATACGCTGCGCAATTGCGGCTGGCGGCCTGCCTATGTTTTTGACGTGCAGCCCGACAAGGGCAAGGGCGATGCCGTGAGCGTGCGCTTTATGGCCGAGGTGTGGCAATTTTCCGGCATGGACTGGACAGACACGCGCCTGACGCTTGTTTCCCGTGGGCAAGGCCCGCGTGAACCCATGCCCCTGCCGCACTGGGTGATTGACTCGCAGCCTCAGCCCGTGGCCCAGCCCCTTGCCAAGGCGGCCCCGCGCATGCTGATGACAGCCGATGCCGCCATGGCCGAAGCTGCTCCTGCCCCTGCCGCGCCAGTGGAGGCCGACACCAGCGGTATGTACGCCGCCTGGACGCCCGGAGAAAAGGGCTTGCCTGAAGGCCGCTCGCGCCTGCTGGTGCTGGCGGATGAATGGAAGGCCCCCTTGCAGTGGCTGGCGCGTCCCTCTGTGGGGGACAGCCGCGTGTGGCTCATGGCGCGTCACACCCTGCCCGATGGGCAGGCCTGGCCTGACGGGCAGGCGGAGTTCAGCGTGGATGGGCAGAGCGTGGGCATGGGGCAGTTCCGCCCCAAGGGCAACGAGGTTACGCTCTATTTTGGCGCTGACCCGCGCGTGCAGGTCAATGCGGCCGCCGATCTGCGCCAGCGCGGCGAGAAGGGATTTATCGGCAAGAGCCGCACCTGGACATGGGGCTGGACGTACACCGTGCGCAACACCCGCGACAGGGTCGTGACCGTGCGCCTTGAGCGGCCCATGCCCATGCTGGTGGATCAGGGCGTTACTGTGACCTACCGCGACAAGCCGCAGGCCCAGCAGGATGCCAAGGAACATCTGCTGTTCTGGAATGTGGATGCGCCTGCGGGCGGCAAGGCCGAAGTCAAGCATGAGCTGACCATCACCTCGCCTGTGGAGATTGAGTTGAATCCCGATGCGCCCTAGTTTTCGGGGGGAGTAATGTGAGTTGCGGGGGCGGATTCCTTCCCCGAAAGTCCGCGTCCTCCGAACCATTATTCTGAGATATATCTGCCTGATACAATGAAAGCCCGCGTTGCAACAATGCGGGCTTTCTGCCTTTGTTACGGGATGCTCAGTAAAACAGGGGCCGCAGCGCCAGCCAGAGGGCAATACTGGCAAGCGTCAGCCCTGCCAGCCCTTCAATGAGCGGAATGCGTTTTTCCAGCGCCCGCTGCGCGCCGGGCAGTGATATGGCGGCGGCAAGGGCGGCATCCCAGGCAAAGACCAGCAGGGTCATCCACACTCCGGCAAAGGCCTGCTGCGGCAGGGTGGCGGTGGGGCCGAGGATGACAGTCATGAGCGTGAGGTAAAAAACCGCGTTCTTGGGATTGAGCAGGGCAGAGCCAAGCCCCGTCAGTAGTTGCCTGCCGGGAGAAAGGGGGCTTGCATGGCCTGTGGCGAGGCTGCCTGTCTGGTTATGTGAAGGTTGGCTTGGCGCGTGCCGGTCTGGTGTGGGCTGGTCTGGCGAGGGCTTGCTGCTGGCGGCCTTCCGGCTGGCCCGCAGCAGCAAAAAGCCCAGCCATGCCAGATAGGCCGCGCCTGCAAGCTCCAGCAACCGGTACAGGGCGGGCATCTGCCGCATGACCGACCAGCCGGAAACCGCAAGGCAGATATACAGGGCATTGCCCAGGGCGATGCCAAGGCAGATGAACAGCGAACCGCGCAGCCGATGCCGCACGGCATGGCCAATGATAAGGAAAAAATCCGGGCCGGGGCTGAGCAGAGCCAGAAAATGCGCCAGAGCCAGCGCTGGAAAAGCAGCGGGAATCAGTGTGGAAACAGACATGGGTGGCCTCCTTGCGGACAGCACACCCTCTTTTTATTTGCGCGTATTGTACGAATGTGACCGCCCCCGCTGATAGCAGCCGGGCGTAACGGAATAAAATTTTACAAACATGCGGTGAAAGTGGCTTTGATCGGCATAGCCTGCCGCAAGGGCCGCATCGGCAATGCTCTTGCCCTGGCGCAGCATGGCGCGGGCCTTTTCCAGCCGTAGGCAGTGCAGCCACGCCTTGGGCGGCAAGCCCGCGGTGCGGCGGAATGCGCGCGAAAAGCTCTCGCGCCGCAGGCCAGCCCTGCGGGCCAAAGATGTAACGGGCGCATGGTCTGTGGCAGGCGGGCCGTTTTCACCTGCCATGGGCGCGCTGTCGGCGGCCAGCAGAATGTTTGTGGCGGCAAGGGGATAGTCCGTCTTTTTGCCAGCATGTTCAGATCTGTTGGCGAGGCAGCCGTATCCCCATTGAAGCTGCCTGAAAAGCGTCACAAAACGTATTTCCGCATCGTCCGCACCGTTGCAAAAAGCCTCCATGGCGGCAATCCCCTGCTGAAAGAGCGCCGGGTCGCGCACAACGGGCATTGTTACTTCGTACGCATCTGCAATGCCCAGGGGGCGGCAGATATTGCGCGCAAACCATGCCGCGTCAAAATAGGCCATAAGGTAGCTGCGCGCCTTGCCGTGCAGAGGATTGCAACTGTGCGGCAGGCCGGGGGCAATCATGGCGATGTCGCCCTTGAGAGCCTCATGCGCTTGCCCCATGAGCGTAAAGCAGGTGCCGCCCTCAAGAATAAGGCCGAAAGAAAACGCTGAATGGAAGTGCTCGGCGTAGGGCAGAGTGCTTTGCAGCGTGGTGCGCACCTCAAGATACGGATACTTGTCCGGCGAAATGAAGGTTTGCTGTGGGGCAGAAGGGCGGGGGGGCATGGCTTTTCACCGTTTGCAGTTGATGTGCCTGCAAGTGTAGCCACAGCCATACGGCATGGCAAGCGGGTGCCGCCAGGCAGACGGCAGGGGGTCAGGCAAAGAGGTGCACGCGCACTGCTGCGCCACGGCGCAAACCGCCTCTGGACATATCATCGCTGCCGGGCATGGTTATCCAGCCGTTCATGTCGCGCAGCACGGCGGTTTTGCCAGTACCAGCGGCAACGGGCCAGGCCGTCACGCGCCCATGCTCACGCCGCAGCATCACAGGATAGTGGGTGGGGGCGTTTCCCTCCACAGGCAGGGCAAGGCCAAGACGCGCCAGTACGGAGGGTTGCCGGTTCATATGCTGCGGCAAGGTCTGCTGCCCGGCGAGCCTTTGCAGCAGCGGCGCCAGAAAAACCTGAGCAGCCAGCGCAAGGCTGAGTGAATGCCCCGGCAAGCCCCATATGGCTGTCTGCCCCACCCTCGCAAGGGTGAGAGGGCGGCCGCTGCTTACCCGCTGGTCATTCCCGCGGATGTTGCAGCCCGGCAGCCCGGCTATGGCCTGAGCGCTGAAATCGCGCCTGCCGCCGGAAGAGCCGCCAATAACCACAATAACGTCGCAGGGCGTGGGGCCGCCCGGCACGGCCGCGCGGAGATGCTGGCCCAGAGCCTGCGCATTGTCCGGCGCAGTGCCGAGGTGCAGGCAGCGCGCGCCCAGCGAGGCGGCCAGACCCTCGAGAAGCAGGGCATTGGTATTGCTCTGGCAGGCGGCAAGACCGCTCTGCGGGGCAGAACCGCAAAATTCGTCACCAGTGGAAAGAACTCCCAGCACGGGCTTGCGGTACAGCGGCACATCCCTGAAAAACTGCGCCAGCAAGGCCATATGGTGCGCACCAAGCCTCGTTCCAGCCTGCGCCAGCAGCGCGCCCTGGGGCATGTCCGCACCGGGCGCAAGGATATTTTCTCCCTCTGCGCACGGGGCGGAAGCTGCCACCACTGGCGGAGCATCCTTCGACTCTGCTGGCTGATTTTTCAGCGCCGCAAATTCCTGCATAAGCACGGCGTCAGCGCCTTCGGGCAAGGTACTGCCCGTGTAGACGCGCCATGCCTCGCCTTTTTGCAGCGTGCCGCCGCAGGGCCTGCCCATGGGGCTTTCACCCGTCAGGTGGAGTAAAACCGGGGCTGCGGGGCTTGCCCCGGCAGTGTCTGCGGCGCGCACTGCATATCCATCGCGAGTGGAGCGGTGCGTGGAAGGGCAGGGAACAGGTGCGTGCATATCGGCTGCAAGCACCCTGCCAAGGGCAGCGCTTACGGATACAGGCTCAGGCTGCAAGGGGCTTGCTCCTGCAAGAAAGGCGGTAATATCCGCAGTTTCCCGCAGGCAAAAATACAGGGACATGCCTTGACCTTCCTTGTGGAGTACATTCCAGTAGATGATTCTTTAAGCTTGTAACTATACTAATTTACAATGAAATTGTAAATATTATTATATTTTAGTGTGTTATGATAAATTAAGTTTGGTGAAAAATAACACATAGGCTTGACTGCACAAAGCGATTTACCTAAGCTTTGTTCACGCAAACAATAAAAACCATGAAGATTGTCAGGTAATTGTTGCGCATAGCCAGATGGTTGCGCGAATACACATGTCTTCCATGCGGTATCCCCCCCACCGCTTACGGGCAACATCTGGCGCAGGGTTATTCTCTCCACCTGTTCTCAGAGTACAAGATATCAGGCAGAATTGAAAAGAGCACATTGTTCATTGCGGGAATAATGTGAAAAAAAGAACAAATTTGTATCAACTTTCAGCCTGAAGTTTTGAGCTGGCCTTGGCTCATATTGGGCCCAGATTTGGCCTTTGCTTGGCCCAGATATTGCTCCGGCTTGGCCCAGGCCGCCAATGAGTTCTGGCGCACACGGGCAGATAGTTGTGGATTGCCGGAAATTGCCGCCTCCGTAAAGACAGCGGCTCCGCATAGGAAAGGAAGGGGTGCTATGGCTTTGTTCAAAAACTTAACCGCAGGCGATGTTCTGCCGCTGGCTTCTCCCCCGGCCACGGTGCGCAGCTACGATATTCTGACCTACAGCAACGGCAAGGTTGCGCCGTCCGTATTTTTGTCGTGCCGGGAGCAGACGCTGACCATGCATGTCAACGGCGTGCCCTTTGTGCGTGTGGCCTGTTCAGGGCAGCATTTGCGCTACCTTGTGCCGGGATTTCTCTATTCCTGCGGCCTCATTGAAAACCTGCATGACCTCGCCGGGATGGACGTAACGCCCCTGCCTGCCGCCGCCTCCGGGGCAACGCCTCCCGATGGGGCGGAAGAAGTGCGGGTGGACGTGCTGCTGCGCGAGGTCTGCTGTAGCAAGGCGGCCGGTTCTACGGAGCAGGCCGCCCCCAGGCTCACCATCACTTCTGCCATGGGCTGGAACATCCCCCTGGCTGCCAAAAAGTTGCGCCGCATGCCGCGCGCGGAAGTTCCCAGCTGGGACCCGCGCGTCATTCTGCGGGCCGCGCAGGAGCTGGAAGAACGCTCCGAAGTATTCCACCAGACAGGCGGCTGCCACAATGCAGCTCTGCTCAACAGGCAGGGCATGGTTTTTTATTGCCTTGATATTGGCCGCCACAACGCCATTGATACCCTTGTGGGCTACATGCTTGTGGAAGGTCTGAACCCCGCTGAACATATGATCATCAGCAGCGGGCGCATTGCCTCTGAAATAGCGCAAAAGGCCGTGCGCATCGGCGTACCTGTTTTTGCCTCCCTTTCTCGCGCCATGTCGCGCGCCGTGGATATGGCGCGCGCAACAGGGTTGACTCTGCTGGGCAATGTTAAGTCCGGCAGCATGCACATATATCATGAAAACGGGCAGCTTGTGCTGCCATGATGCCGTTGTCGATCATGACAAGGAGCGCTGTATGGCTGATATGCTGAACAAACTGAAACGTGCCGATGAAGATATGCTGCTCGAAAACCTTTCGCGCCGCGGATTCATCAAGGTAACTTCCTGCGCGGCCCTCGGGCTGGCCACGCTGCAAGCTTCCGAGGCTCTGGCCACCATGAAGGCCTCGCCGCTGGTGATTATGGAAAAAGCAGCCGGCATGATCGTGGGCGACCCCACCTTGTGCGTGTGCTGTCAGCGGTGCGAGCTTGCCTGTACGGAGTTTAACGACGGCAAGGCCGACCCCAAACTTGCGCGCATCAAGATAAGCCGCAATGCCATGTTTGGGCCGGAGGGCGGGCTGGAAAACACCACCAAGGGCATTTACGGCTCAGGCTCGCTGGTGATTCAGGATACCTGCAAGCAGTGCCCTCACCCGGTGCCCTGCGCCACGGCCTGCCCGCAAAACGCCATCATTGCCCAAAAGGGCACGGGCACGCGCATGGTGCTCAAAGACCGCTGCGTAGGCTGCCGCCTGTGCCAGAAGGCCTGCCCCTGGGGCGTGATGACCTTTGATGAAGAGCAGGGCAAGGCCGACAAGTGCTTTTTGTGCAACGGCGCGCCCAAGTGCGTGGATGCCTGCCCGGCAGCAGCACTGCGTTATGTGCCGTGGAGCGACCGCACGCGCGAGGCCACCACGCGCGGGTCGTTCTCGCTTATGGTGCCCGATGACCGCCGCGCCGCCTGCAACGCCTGCCATGTGGAATCGCCCGGCGGGCCGCGCAACCTCAAATACGAGCAGTAGCGCGCACCCCTTGCGTCTTGCAGAGCGAGGCGCAACAGGCATTCACAGGAAGTACGCTCCATCAGCGAGCCGGAGGAATTTATGGCAAGGAAATTTGGCGGTTATCAGGGCAAGGGCCTGCGGGTCAATCTGAGTACGGGCCGCATCACGGTTGAAGACACCTATCAGTATCTTGATCTTATTGGCGGCACGGGCCTTGGCTACAAGGTTTTTTGGGACGAAGTACCGCCCAAGACCAGGGCTTATGACGAAGCCAACAAAATAGTTTTTGCCGTGGGGCCGCTGGCTGGCACGGGCGCTTTGTGCAGCGGACGCACGGCGGTTACAACCATCATGCCTGTTTCGTGGCCGCAGCATCTCATCGGTTCCGGTCACATGGGTGGCAACTTTGCCGAGCACCTGAAATACGCGGGCTACGACTTCCTCATTATTGAGGGCAAGGCCGAGCGCCCCGTGTGGCTGCATGTGCGCGATGGCAAGGCATGGCTCAAGGATGCCAGCCACGTGTGGGGCCAGGGCACCCGCCGCACCACACGCGTTATCAGCGAAGAAGTGGGGGCTGACGGTACCGTTGCCGCCATCGGGCCTGCCGGTGAAAATCTGGTTCCCTATTCCGTGGTTGTCAACAGCCGCGCCCACACCGCAGGCTGCGGCATAGGGGCTGTCATGGGCTCCAAGATGCTCAAGGCCATTGCCCTTCAGGGCAGCCAGCCCGTGCACATTGCGGGCGACAAGGCCGACTGGGAAAAACTCATCAACTATCACCGCACCATCATTGGCGCCAACAATCAGCACGTGGTTCCCAATTTCCCCAGCCCGCTTTTTGAGTACTGGGATGCCGGTTCCCGCTGGGTGGGCGCGCCGGGCAAGCGCTGGGGCGCATCTGAAGCCCCTGTTACCCTTACAAACGATGTGCGTTCGCTCAACCGCATTTCGTACCGCACCAACAATGCCGCCTATTTTCTGGGCGACAACGTGTGGCAGTACACCGTGCGCAACAACGGCTGTTTCTCCTGTCCCATCCGCTGCTATACAGTGATGAAGGACGAAGACACTGCGGCAAAGTTCGGCGTCAGCCCCATCCAGTTCAATACCTGCGTGGGCATGTTTGGCGGGCGCGAATGGTTTCCCAAGCTTTCGCGCAAAAAGAGCGATCTGGCGCGTCAGGCCGGTTTTGTGGGCATTGAACTTATGGACGACCTTGGCGTGTGGGAAAACTACGGCCAGTTGTTCCGCGATTTCAGCAACATGTACGAAGACGGCATCTGGAAGCAGAAGCTCGGCGCGGATGAATACAAAACCATTCCCTGGGAAATGGTGGACGCCTGCAATCCCGAATTCATCAAGACTGCCGTGCACCGCATTGCCTACAAGGAAGGCGAATTCGGTCAGCTTCTGGGCATGGGCACTGGCTACATGCTTGAAAAAATGGGCATCCCCGAAGAAAAGTGGAAGGATGACCACCGCACCGTCTACTGGAAGATGGGGCATCCCAAGCATCACGCCAACGAGGACGATGGCCAGACCGGGTGCGTCATCAACACCCAGTACAACCGCGACCCCATGTGCCACTCCAACTGCAACTTTGTGCGCAGCGGTCTGCCCATTGATGTGCAAAAGCGCCTTGCCGAGCACTTCTGGGGTTCTGCCGACGCGGTGGACGCCATCGGCGACTACAAGCCCACCAACAAGTACAAGATGATCCGCGCCAAGTGGTCCATCGAGCGCAAGGAACTGCACGACATGCTTTCATTCTGCAACTGGATGGGGCCGTGGATTTCCACCCCCAACAAGCAGGATGGCTACATGGGCGACAACAGCCTTGAGAGCAAATACTATCGCGTCCTCACCGGGCACAATCTGGACGTCAAGGAACTGGACCGCTGCGCAGAGCGCGCCTTTAACCTGCACCGCGCCTACACCGCGCGCCAGATGCAGACCACGGACATGCGCAAAAAGCACGACCAGTATCCCAACTGGCTGTTTGAAGACAAAAAGAACAAGGCTCCCTTCACCAAGGGCACCATCCGTATGGACAAGGCCGATATCGAAAAGAGCCTCGACCTGTTCTACGAAGTGCAGGGCTGGGATGTGAAATCCGGCCTGCCCAGCGCGAACCATTACCGTTCGCTGGGCCTCAATGACGTGGCCGATACCATGACCAAGGAAAAGCTGGTTCCCGGCGCGTAACCTTGGAGAGTCTATGAGCAATCAGAATCAGGCCCAGAATCAGTCGCAGGCGGCCGCCCCCTTTGACGGGGGCGGCGGAGCCGCCCCGGAGACAGGGCAGACTGGCGCAGCCGTCAAGAAAATAGAACAGACCGGCGCAGCCGCCCATGTGGAAGAAGCCGAAAGCCGCCGACTGGTGGACCAGCGCAAGGCCGACAAGGTTCTGCTGGTGGAAACACTGGCCGATTTCAGCAGTGATGAACGCCTTGTGACCGCCGATGAACTGCTGGCCGCTTTTATGGAGCGCGCGGCGCTTGCGCCGCCCGTTACCGTAGCCCTTGTGCGTCAGGAGCTGGAGTCCATGCCCGACCCGCGTTTTGAAGGGCCGGATTCGCAGACTGTTGCAGCAGATATGGCCCGCATCAAGGCCATGGAAAAGGCCCAGCCCGGCTCTGCCCCTGACCCGGAAGTGCCGGGTCTGCGCAAAACCCGCCGTCTGCTGAGCCGCAGGCAGTTGCTGAGTTCGCTGCTGCATCCCGCAGAGGCGCTGGCGGAGTCAGGAGCTGACCCGGCGCAGGCAACGGAATCTGCACCAGCAGCGGAGCCCGCAGAGGCCGCAACCGCTCCCCGCGTGGTGGAGCGCGAATACGCGGCGGCCCTGCTGACCGAACTGCTGGCGGAAGATGAAGACGTGGCGGCTTTTACCGCCTGGGACAAAAAGGAATACTATCATTACAAGCCGCAGATGAGCAGCCTGTATGCGGGTATTCTTTCCACAGCCAATAACAGGATGGTGCAGGTCGCCAGCGTGGTGCGCGACAGTTCGCGCGACTACCCCCGGCCTGTGGCCCTTGAAATATTTGAATACCCGCCTTTTCTTTTTGAGGCCGAAGCCTTGCAGCAGTGCCTGCGCGATATGGCGGAAAGCGAGGAATACGCGGACATCAGGTTTACGGAAAGCTCCGTGGGCACGGTGTATCTGTATTCCACCCGCTACCTCGATGAAGATTACGCCGCCTTTCTGGCGGAGAATGAGGACGTGGGGGCCATTGCCAGCCCATAGGCCGCAGGGGCGTGTTTACGGCGCCGCCTTGGCGGCTTGCCCCACGGCAGACATGGGGCATGAAATGATGCAATGCGCAAGCAGGGGAGGATCGCCATGCGGCGCAGACAGTTTTTGAAAATATTGGGCCTCGGCGGCGTGGCCGGAGCCGCGCTTCCCGGTGCTGCCGGGGCAGCCCCCTTTGCCTATGACGGCAGCCCCGATGCCGTGGGCGTGCTGCACGATTCAGTGCGCTGCATCGGCTGCCGCAAGTGCGAGGAAGGCTGCCAGAAGGTCAATGCCGACGTGCTGCCGCCTCTGGAAAAGCCCGTTGACGACAGTTCGGTATTTGAGCAGACCCGCAGGCCCACATTCAAGGCCTATACGGTGGTCAACAAATATCAGCCGGAAGGGCATGCCCCCGTGTTCCGCAAGTTGCAGTGCAATCATTGCCAGGAACCGGCCTGCGCTTCGGCCTGTTTTGTCAAAGCCTTTGTAAAAACAGAGGAAGGCCCGGTAGTGTACAACCCCAAGCTTTGCGTGGGGTGCCGCTACTGCATGATGGCCTGTCCTTTCTACGTGCCTGCCTACGACTACAACAACGCCTGGAATCCGCTGGTGTACAAGTGCACCATGTGCGCCCCGCGCCTCAAGCAGGGCTTGCTGCCCGGCTGCGTGGAGGCCTGCCCCAAGGAGGCTCTGGTCTTTGGGCGGCGCAGCGACCTTGTTAAACTGGCCCGCCGCCGCATCATGGACAATCCCGGCATGTACGAAGACCACATCTATGGCGAACACGAGATGGGCGGCACCAACTGGCTGTACCTCTCGCCCGTGCCGCATGCCGATCTGGGGCAGCCGGATGTGCCTGCTGTTTCCGCGCCGGAACTTACGCGCGGCATGCTTGGCTCCATTGCCGTTATTGCCGGAATATGGCCGGTGATTCTGGGCGGCGCGTATTCCATGAGCAAGCATTACAAAAAAATGGTGGAGCAGGCCCGTTGCGAGGGTGCGCAGCAGGCAAAAGGCCAGAGCTGCGCTGACGCCCATGCAGAAAACAGCGCACAAGCCTGCGGCTGCAAGCCCGCTGACCATAATCCTGAAAAGGGCCAGGGAGGCGGACAATGCTGAAGCCTTCGGAACTGCTGAAAAATACGCTTGGCCTGCTCAACACGCCGGGCAACATCATCACCGCCGTCATATTGTTCTGCGGAGCCGTGGCCACGGTCATGCGCTTTGGCTGGGGCATCGGCGCGGTTACAAACCTTGATGATTACTACCCCTGGGGCCTGTGGATCGGCTTTGACCTCTTGTGCGGCGTGGCCCTTGCTGCTGGCGGCTTTACGCTGGCGGCGGGCTACTACATCTTCGGCTTCAGCAATCTGCGTTCCATGTGGCGGCCCGCGCTGACCACGGCTTTTTTCGGCTACGCCTTTGTCATCGCCGACCTGCTGTACGACGTGGGCCAGCCCTGGCGGCTGCCGTATCCTGTCTTTGTGTCACAGGGCACCACATCACTCCTGTTTACCGTGGGCGTGTGCGAGTTCTTTTACCTCTGCGTCATGGCGGTGCTGTGGTTTGTGATTCCCTGCGAGTGGCTGGGGTGGAAAAAACTGCGCGCCATGCTCATGAAGCTGATCATGCCGCTGGTGGCGCTGGGCATCATCCTTTCGACCCTGCACCAGTCTTCTCTGGGCGGGCTGTATGTGATGGTTCCCTCAAAGATGCACCCCCTGTGGTACTCGTCATGGCTGCCCGTGTATTTCTTTGTGTCGAGCCTCTATGCCGGGCTTTCCATGGTGATCTTTGAAGGCACGCTGGCCCACGCCGGCATGCACAAGTACATGGACGAAAACCACGCCAAGAGCTTTGACGGCGTGAGCCTGAGCCTTGCGCGGGGCGCATCGCTGGTGATGATGGGCTATTTTGTCATCAAGATCGGCGGCCTCACCCTCGACAATGGCTGGAAGTACGTGTTCAGCGGTTACGGCCTTTTGTGGCTGCTGGAAATGGCTCTGGTCATCGTGCCTGCCTTCATGTTTGCCGTGGGCGTGCGCGAGCGGCGTTACGGCATGATCCGCCTTGCGGCGGGGCTGTCTGTATTCGGGGTCATGCTCAACCGCATGGACGTGAGCCTTGTGGCCTACAACTACAATCTGCCCACGCACCTCAAGTATTTTCCCTCGCTGGGCGAGATCACGCTTTCGCTGTTCATGCTGGTGGGGCTTGTGACGGTGTACCGCTTTGTGTGCGCCAAGATGCCCGTATTGCGCGATCATCCTGACTACAAACCCGAAGCCTGACAGGGAGGACGCCATGCAGACGGTATTTTATTCGCTTTACGCATCCCTGATGTCCGGCACGGGCTGGATGTTTATTTTCATCTGCTTTGCCCTGTTCGGCCTGCTGGGCTTTTACCTCTTTCTGAACGGCAAGGATTAGGCTGGAGCACGTTATGACAACGCTGATATCCTTTCTCACTGGCTGGGGGCTGCTCATATCCCTGCTGGGATGTCTGGCCGGGTGCGTGCTGCGCCTGCGCCAGTGCAAGGCCAGCGACTGCAATCCCGCGGATTTCGCGGCCCGCTGGCGCGCGCGCCTTGTGCCGCTTGATCTGCTGCGCGGGCAGTGGCCCGTGCGCGTGCTGGTCAACGACGCCATTTTCTGGCTGCTGTTCATGGCTCTGGTGGTGGTGCTGTTTGCCCCCGGCCATGCGGTGCTTATCGGGCGCGGCTTGGGCCTTGACTGGCCGGGCATGGCCTTTCGCTGGGCGGACGGCCTCGCTGTGCTGTTGACGCTTGGGGCGCTGGCCCTGCCGTTGCGTCACCTGCTGCTGGCCGACCTGCGCGCCGCCGCCACCAAGGCGGACTGGCGGCTTATGGCCCTGTTGGTGCTGCTGCCGTTCACTGGCCTGCTTGCCCGCTCGGGCATACCGGGGTATGGACTCTGGCTCTTGCTGCACCTTGTTGCCGGGCATGTTTTTTTGTGGTGTGCGCCCCGTTGCCAGTTTGCACGGTTGCTGCGCTGATGGTTTTTCTGATCAAAGTCCCCAAGGGGGAGTTAATGCGAACCATATGTAGTACAGCCCTCGTTTCTGCTTGCGCCATGCGGTTTGTGGCCGCCAGTGCAGTGTTTGCCGTGGCGCTGTGTTTTTCTGCTGTTGGTGTCCAGGCAGCTTCCGCGCCTCTGGCGGGCAACACCATCTACCTTGGCGGTCAGCGCGCCAAGGAGCTTAAAATGCCTGTTGTGGCCTTTGACCATGCGGCCCATGCCAAGGCCAACGCCTGTGCGAGCTGCCACGCGGCTGATCCCGGCGTGGAGAAGAACAGCGCGGGTCTGCCGGTCAATATTATGCAAACGCCTGTGTTCAGCGCCTTTGCGGGCATGAATTCCAGCGATCCAGCCGCGCGCAAGGAGGCCTTTCATGCGGCCTGCGCTACGTGCCATGCGCAAAAGGGCGCTGGGCCGTCCCTGGCGCAGTGCCGCGACTGCCACACCATTGCCGATGCCGCAAAGCTGCCCGTTCAAAAGCCTTACAAGCCGCAGATGGACGCCTCCCTGCACCAGCGGCATCTGACCTCCGGCGCGTTCCCCGTAAAGGCGCAGCCCGGTCTGGCCCCCGGTGCAATCCTGGCGGAGAACGATCCCCAGCGTTGCGTGACCTGTCACCATGCCAAGGATTTTTCACCCACCTTGCCGCCAAACATTGATTCGTGCCGTACCTGTCACGAAAGCGGCCCCGGTTCGGCCCTTGCTACCAAAGATGCCGCTTATACGCCGCCGCCCCTGCGCGCCGCCGCGCATGAAGTGTGCATGAAGTGCCACGCCTCGTTGGCGGAGCAAAAGCTGCCGCACGGCCCTGTGGACTGCGCCACCTGTCATGACAAAGCGCGCTTTGAGGCCTTGCCCCGCTTTGAGGCCAGCCCCTCCATCATGACCATGGACAGACCCACGGGCGTGGTGCTGACCGACAAGGTCACGCCGCCCCAGGTGCCGCTTTCTCCCCTGTATCCGCAGGGGCCCAAATGGCCTACGGTCATGCCTGCCGTGCCTTTTGACCACGGCCTGCACGAAAGGGCGCTCAACTGTGTGGATTGCCACCACACCAGCGTCAGGCAGTCGTGCATCACCTGCCATACGCCCAGCGGCGACCCCAAGGGCAAGAACATTCCGCTGGCGCAGGCCATGCACTCTGTTACGTCCAAAAATTCCTGCGTGAACTGCCACACCAGCCTGACCACCTCCGCGCCGGAATGCGCGGGCTGCCATACGCCAAGGCCCGTGAGCAAGAGCGGTAGCAACTGCGCCTTCTGCCACCGCGCCGCCCCCGGCGTGAAGGGCACCATGGGGCTGATGCTGCCCAGTAATCTGCCTTCGCCTCAGGCCGCCGCAGCGGCGACCACAACAGGCACGGCTGCCGCCAATGGAACCGTTGGGCTGGAAGCCCCGGCCCTGCCGCAAAGCCTGCCCGCCCAAAATGCACAGCAGAACGCCAAGCTTGCGCCTTCAGCAATCCTGCTGCCAGTGGACGCTGCGGTGAAGGCTGCGCAGCAGTCTGCCGACGCTTCGGAAGCAGCGCTTGCGGCTTCGGCCATTCTGTTGCCGCCGCCGGACAAAAATCCGGCTGCAAAGCCCGACCCGGCAGCCAACGCTGCTGCGGCCAAGGCCTTGCAACCTGCGGTAACGCCGCCTCCTGCCCAAAGTGCTCAACCCGCCGTTGAGGCGTCTGACGCGCCCAAGCTTGGGCCGGTCTCTGACGGTCTGCCCGAAAAGGTACGCATAGAGCTTATGAGCAAGGAATTCCGCCCAGTGGACTTTGCCCATGCGCAGCATCTGCAAAAGCTCCGGTCTGGCATTGGCCGCAAGGCCGCAGGCCTGCAAGGCATGCATGCCAAGGATGGCCTGGAGTGCGCGGCCTGCCACCACAACAGCCCGCGCCTTAAAGAGGGTATGACGCCGCCGCGCTGCGTTTCGTGTCATCCCGCAAATCTGCCCGCAGGCGTGACCACCATGCCGGACGGCAGGCCCCTGCTTAAGGCTGCCTACCACCAGCGCTGCATGGACTGCCACACCCGCATGAAGCTTGAAAAGCCCCGTGCAACGGATTGTCAGGCCTGCCACATCAAGCGCGATCCGGCGGAAGCCCCGGTCTGGTAACAGGCTAAAGCCTAATCATAAATGACAGCATGGCGGCAAAGGGAATACCTTTGCCGCCATGCTGTTTTTATAAACCCCTGAGGCGAGTGTCCGTCTATCCGCCAAACTGGATCATGTGGAAGCGCCGCAGCATGGCCGGGGGAACTTCTGAAACCCAGTGCCCGGTGCCCACGGCCCAGAGGTACGCGGCAAAAAGCAGCACAAGGCAGCCCGCGGCAACTGTCCAGAAGGGCACGCGGCTACGGGCCGCAGAAAGGTGGAGGCAGTCTTTTTGCGGGCAGGCTTCAATACAGGCGGTGCAGCCAAGGCATTCCGGCGAATTGACGCGCGTTTTCTCGTGTACGGCGATGGCCGAAGGGCAGGCGCGCTGGCAGCGGCGGCAGCTCGTACAGGTAGCCGCGTTGCGGCGTACCGCCACAGGGCTTGCCAAAGCCAGAATGCCCAGAAACGCCCCGTAAGGGCAGAGAAAACGGCACCACGCATTGCGCGCCACCAGCGAGGCCGCCACAATCACGCCAACCACAATCAAGGTCGTGGTTGACGCCCGCAAAAAGAAAAACAGCATGCTTGAATCAGCAACCATATTGAATGGCGCGCCCATGAAAGAGTCAATTTCGTCCACACCCATGGCAAAAAAACTGAAATAACACAGCAATGCCAGTGGGATATACTTGATGGCCTGGAGCGCCAGCTCCAGCTTGCGCGGCGGGTTGTGGTTCAGGCCCAGGCGCTCGCCAAGGCGGCCCAGCAGGTTGGAGGCAAGGCCCACAGGGCAGATATAGCCGCAAAATCCCTTGCGGAACAGCAGGGCCATGAGGGCGATTGCCAAAAAGAGCGTCAGCCCGGCAGGGTGCACAACGTCCCACATGCCGGTTTCAAACAGGCGGCGCGCGGCCATGAGTTCACTGATGGGCAAAAAGCCCTCCACCGAGGGTGGCTTGGGCGTGAACGCTTGGCTTTTTCCCGTGGCCCACTGCACGTAGAGGTAAAAATTCCAGCCCACCCAAACAAGAAAAATGGCGAATGCGCCCTGTATGCCGCGCCGCAGCAGGGTGGGGGTGATGCGGCGTTTGGGAGGTTTGGTTGCGAGGGGGGTATGCGCTGGCGCTGTGGGCTGTGCAGCCTCTGGCGCAGAATCGGCGGATTGGTTCATAATGGAATATCCTTTCAGACTGTTCAGATAAACAATTGCGCCACTGGTTGTGTCACCATTGCGCATGGCTGTCCATGATCGGCATCACATGCAGGATGCCTTCCCTCGGCGCAGGGGCGGCAATGGGGGGGCGGCAACAGCAATGCGCGGGAGATAGCAGATACTGCCCGCACGAAGAAATGCATTGCAGGCCTTGTTTGCCCCTGCGCGCCGCCGTATGCGGGGCCTCCGCTGGCAGCTTGATTTTGAACGCCGCCTTGGGGTAGAATGCCGGGTTATTCATGCTGTGCCTGCGTGAATTCTTTACTTTCGCGGACAAATATCGCATTGTCTGGCGACACCGAAAACAGGCTCAGGAACCATCGCATGATTCAGGTAACCAATCTTGGCAAGCTCTACGGAAGTCACCTTGTGCTGCAAGACATCAATATGCACGTGCACGAGGGGGAGATTTTCGGCATAGTGGGGCATTCCGGCGCGGGCAAGTCCACCTTGTTGCGCTGCCTTAACGGCCTGGAACCCTACCAGATGGGCAGTGTCAAAGTCATGGGCGTTGAAGTTGCCTCCCTCGAAGGCACGGCCCTGCGTATGCTGCAAAGCAAAATGGGCATGATTTTTCAGAATTTCAATCTCATGTCCCGCAAAAACGTGTTCGACAACGTGGCCTTTCCGCTTTCGCTGTGGGGCGTTGCCAAGCGCGAAGAGCGCGTCATGGAGCTGCTTGAGCTTGTGGGCCTTGCCGACAGGGCCAAACAGCGTGTGCAGAGCCTGAGCGGCGGGCAAAAGCAGCGCGTGGGCATTGCCCGTGCGCTGGCGCTCAACCCGCGTGTGCTGCTGTGCGACGAGGCCACCTCCGCCCTTGATCCCAAAACCACCTCGTCCATTCTGGATCTGCTGGAAGACATCAACAGGCGGCTCAACCTCACCATCATCATGGTCACGCACCAGATGGAAGTGGTCAAACGCCTCTGCCACAGCCTGCTCATGCTTGATGGCGGCAAAACCGTGGCCATGGGCAAAACGGAAAATCTCTTTCTGTCGCCCACCAAGGAAATGCAGGCCATGGTGGAGGACGAGTATACGCTCATTCCCGGCGGCACCAACATCCGCCTCATGTTTCCGCGCGAAATTTCGCAGCAGAGCGTCATCACCCAGATGGCGCGCACGCTGGCCATTGATTTTTCCATCGTTGGCGGCAAGCTTGAGCGCTACCTCGACGATGTTTTCGGCTTTCTTATCATCAACGTGCAGGACAAAGACCTGGACGCAGTGCTGCATTATCTGAAAACGCAGAACCTGTTCTGGGAGATTCTGGCCTATTCTGAAAACGCGGGTGAACAAGCATGATTGAGAACATGAGCGGCCTTGCGGCCTACTACCCGCTGTGGGAGCGGTTTCTGGACAAGCTGCCGGAAATTATTACGGCAACGTGGGAAACGCTGGACATGGTGCTGCTCTCCACGCTGTTTTCGCTCATTTCGGGCTTTTTGCTGGCTATCCTCATGATCGTCACCAATCCCATCGGCCTCAAGCCCAACCGTTCAGTGTATCAGGCCGTGGATTTTGTGGTCAACCTGCTGCGTTCCTTCCCCTTTATCATTCTGCTCATTGCGCTCATTCCCTTCACCCGTTTTGTGGTGGGCACCTCCATTGGCAGCGCGGCGGCCATAGTGCCGCTGACCATCGCCGCCGCTCCCTTTGTGGCGCGGCTTATCGAAACCTGCTTTCTTGAGGTGGACAGGGGCGTTATTGAGGCTGCGCGGTCTTTTGGGGCCAGCAACACGCAGATCATCTTTCGCGTGCTGATTCCTGAAGCCTTGCCTTCCATTGTGCTGAACGTGGCTGTTATCGCCATTACGCTGCTGGGGTATTCGGCCATGGCCGGAACCGTTGGCGGCGGCGGGTTGGGCGATCTGGCCGTCAAATACGGCTACAACCGCTTTCAGGTCGATATCATGGTGTATTCGGTCATTATTCTTTGCCTTCTCGTGCTGCTCATTCAGGGCGTCTGCAATTTCTTGTACAAGATTTTGCGCTAGGCCCGCGGCGGCGTGTGAACTTTTTTACCCTTTACCCTTGCAGGAGCGCTTATGAAACGTCTGCTTTTGTCTCTGGCCATGGTTCTGGCGCTGGCCGCCCCTTCGTTCGCCGCTGAAGACATTGTTGTCGGCGTGACCCCCTTCCCGCATAAGGACATTATGCTGGCGGCCAAGCCCCTGCTTGCCAAGGAAGGCTACAATCTGGTCATCAAGGAATTTACAGACTACGTGCAGCCCAACATGGCGCTGGCCAGCAAGCAGCTCTTTGCCAACTTCTTTCAGCACGAACCCTACCTTGACAACATGAACAAGGAAAAGAAGCTTGACCTTGTTTCCATCGGCAAGGTGCATATCGAACCTCTGGGCGTGTATTCCAAGAAGATCAAAAAGCTTGCCGACCTCAAGAAGGGCAACAGCGTTTCCGTGCCCAACGATCCCACCAACGAAGCCCGCGCCCTGCGCCTGCTCGAAGCCAACGGCGTGATCGCCATCAAGCCCGGCGCGCTCGTTACCGTGGCCGACATCACCAAAAACCCCCTTGGCCTCAAGTTCCACGAGCTTGACGCGGCCCAGCTGCCCCGCACCCTGGACGACGTGACCGCTTCGGTCATCAACACCAACTTTGCTGGCGAAGCCGGTCTGGTGCCCTCGCGTGACGCCCTTGTGATGGAAGGCAGCGAATCCCCCTACGCCAACATCATTGTTGTGCGCAGTGAAGACAAGGACAGCCCCAAGGCCAAGGCCCTCATGAAGGCCGTGCAGTCCCCCGAAGTGAAGGAATACATCCAGAAAAATCTGGTTGAACGCGGCATCGTGCCCGTGTTCTAAATTCCGTTTTACGGCATAAAGTAAGGCAGCCGCCTTACGGTTCCTGATGGAGCTGTAAGGCGGCTGCTCTTTTGCACCCTTGCCGCGCTGGGCGGTCAGGCAAAAATCGCGCTAGGGCAGGGGACGAACCTGCTTCAAGTCTTCGCGGGGGATGGTGTGGGTTTTGCCTGTGTCGTCCTCAAAGCTCACGGAATCATTTTCAGGATTGATAACGGGCTTCTTGGTGCCGATGTAGATGGTGTAATCCTTCGTAACGGCAATGTACTTGGAGCCACAGGCGGTGAGCATAAAGGTGCTCATCATCAGGGCAAGGATCAGGGCGATTTTTCTCATGCGTAACATCCTCGGCTGTTGCAAAAAATATGGGGCCGTTGGCGGGCTCGTTCATGACGCGGTAAAGCGCATACACCCAATCGGAATGCTTGCCAATACGCAATGCGCGCAGTATTTTGCATGGCATAAAATATTCATGGCGAAACAGCTTGCGGGTGCCCCAACCCATAATGGTCAGCCCCCACTCCACATTCCTTTTGCCATAAGGAGCAAAAGTGAGCAGTTATCCGTATAAAAAGATAGATGCCTTTACCTCGCATTCTTCGTCTGGAAATCCGGCAGCCTGTTTGTATCTTGAAAAAGGGCGGCCACTGGCGGATAAGGACATGCTGGCTGTGGCCAGGGAACATGAGGGCTTTGTATCAGAAGTGGTGTTTTGCACGCCGGTTGAAGACGCGCACTATCATTTGCGCTATTATTCTTCTGAATGCGAGGTTGCGTTTTGCGGGCACGGCACCATTGCCTGCATGTACGATCTGATCGCCAACGACCCAAAGCTGCTGCAAAAACCGAAAATAACCATCACCACAAGCAAGGGCAGCCTGAAGGTTTACAACGAAATTTCCACCTCTGACGCGGTATTTATTACAGCGCCAGGTAAGGTTGAACTGCCTGTAAAGCCGCATATGGACGCAGTTGCGCAACATCTGGCTATTTCAAAATCAGAAATCAGAAAAGATCTGAATGTGGAGTGCATTGATGCTGGCCTGCGCACGCTGATCGTGCCCTTTGCTTCGCTGGGAACAGTCCTCGCCATGCACCCGGATGAAGCCGCGCTGAAGCAGTTTTGCATCGACAGCGAAGTGGATATTATTCTTGTTTTCAGTGCAGAGGTTGCATGTAGCCAAAATATAATGCGTACACGGGTTTTTGCGCCCCGCTTTGGCTATCTTGAAGACCCGGCGACAGGGTCGGGAAATTCGGCTTTTGGCTATTATATGCTTAAAAATTCCCTGTGGGACGGCAGCGCTGTTTCAATCGAACAAAATGCGGAAAAGACGGCGTTCAACGTGGTCAAGCTGAAGGAAACTGCGGGCAAAGTGCTGTTTGGCGGCAGTGCGACAATCAGAATTGAGGGCAGATATTTACTCTGATTTTTGCGTTTTTTGCCGAAAGCCGCACCTGCAAAACATAAAGGACTGCGCCGTGTCATGGGGTGCAGTCCTTTACTTATTATATTATTGGGCGTTGTCGTGCGTAATTTGTAAAATGCGTGTGCAGCGTTACGCCGCCGTTTGCTGACTGGCCCTCAACTGCCGCAGATAGGCCGGGTACCATTGGGTAAATACGGCTACGCCAAGGAGCAGGGTGTAGGAGATCAGCTCGTAGGTAAGTTCTGAAAAAAAGAGCTGCTTCATTTTGAGCCACGCCAGCAGGGCATTACAGGTGAACGCCCCACCCCAGACAGAAGTAATAATCATGTTTGTGCGCAGAAAAACAGGGGAATCCCAGAGCGCCGGATCGGTGTGATCCCTGGCGTAATCAAGTGTAAAAGGCTTGCGCATGACGACCCCTGCCCATGTGCCAAGCGCCAGAGCACTATTGGCAAGCACTCCCATGTACCGCACTGTCCACATGTTCTGAATGCCGATCACAAGCACGGATGCCGCGCTGAAAAAGGCCAGCCCCACCCACAGTATCACTCCCCGGTGCAGTTTGAGCACGCCCATGAGGATGCTGAGGGCCAAAGCGATGCCAAGGCCAAGCTCCAGCCGAAACATGCTGCCGTGCGCAATGATCAGAAACGACAGCCAGGGCGCAAATGCCAACACCAGCTTCAAGAACCCCATCATGGTATTCCCTCCCGAGCAAGGATTTCGCGCAGTGCCGCAAAATATGCGCCTGAAAACCGTACACCAATAAACAGGGGGATAAAACACCAAACAGTGCTAAATCATTTATAATTTTATGCCCAGTTTTTCTTCCAGCTTGCGGCTTGCGGCCACAAGGGCAGATGTCACTGTCAGGGTGATGGCAATGTTCAGCAGCACAAAGGCGACGGGCGGCAGTTGCAAGGGCTTGTAAAGCCACATGAAGACCAGCAGGGGCGTGGGCAGGTGAAAAAGATAAAAACGAAAGCCGTTGCGCTCAAACCAGGCAAAAGGAGCAAATGCCTGCAACAGCGGGTACAGCCCGGCTGTGAGTAAAAACATATGGTACACCAGCAAGGCGCAGAGCAGGGAAACGATCCAGCCGCTCACAGGCGCGCTTGCATAGGGCCACAGCAGAACTATCAGCGCAGTGAGTCCAAGCCCGAGAGCCAGCGGGCGGGTGCGGCACAGGGCATTGAGGGCCTCGTGATTTCTGAAAGCCACAATGCCCATGTAGTAGCACAGAATGAACGAAGGTGCTTCCCACAGGCAATACCACTTGAGCCAGCCGCCATAGTTCTGCAAGCACAGTGCGGCCACAAGGGCCACCATGCCGCCGGTAAGGGCCGTGTCGCGCCCCAGCTTTTGCAGAATCCACAGGGCGATAATCCAGAAAAGGGTGATCCAGAACAGCACCAGCAAGAACCACAGATGATCTGTGAACAGGCCGAGCGCAACGGATTTCCACGTTTCAAGCAGTGTTGCGTCTGCCGGATGCCCAAACGCGGGGATGGAAAAGAGCGTGTAGAGCGGGGCTACCCAGAGCATGCCCACGCCAAACCAGGGCAGCAGGAGCCTGCGCCCCCTGTGCAGCGCGTGTTGCAGGGGGGTGCGCTTGCCAGCATCCCACGAGGCGGCAAACAGAAAGCCCGATGCAAACATGAAGCACTGGATGAGGGTAGAACCTGAGATGGCCGTGAACAAATCTGCCCAGGGTTGCGGGGTATCCGCATAGAGCTCCCAGAACGGAAAGGGCGTGGCGTAAAACATGACGCAGTGCATAACCACAACCAGAAAAAGGCACTTGGTTTTCAGCAGGGCAATGTGGGGATAGTGCATTGGGGCGGCCTTGGTGGAAATATGCGAAATTGCACCCGGAACAATGCCCGACAATAACGTGACCCGCCACGCAGGGCAAGCTGGTTGCATCTGCGCGGCGGGCCGAAGACATCTGGGTATATGTTGGTAATGGCCGGGGAGGGAGCCAGGGCTTAAGCGCGGGTTTCCGCAATCCAGCTGGCGACCTCATCCCCTGTGGGAACCCTGCCCGTGCATTTGATCTGGCCGTTGACCATCACCGCTGGGGTGGAAATGATGCGCGCGGCCATGATTTCTCTGAAATCAGATACCTTGATAACCGAAATTTCACCGCCAGCCTGTTCCGCAGCCTGACGCACCACGTTTTCCGCCTCTACGCAACGTGCGCAGCCGGGGCCGAATACCTTGATTTCCATTTGTTTTGCTCCTGAAAGTTACGCCAGAAATGATCCGGTCAGATTGAACAACCAGCCCACCAGGGTGAACATAAGCAAAAGATAACCCACAAAAACAGCCAGCAGCCTGCCTGTCATGACCTGCCGCAACATGAGCATTTCCGGCAGGCTGACTACTACCGTGCTCATGCAGAAGGCCAGTGTGGTGCCGATGGGCAGCCCCTTGGTCAGCAGGCTTTCCATAACCGGGATGATGCCTGTCACGCTGGAATACAGAGGGATGCCCAGCAGGACGGAAAGCGGCACCGACCACCACTCCCCGGCGCCAAGATGCTCGGCAAACCAGTTTTCCGGCACAAAGCCGTGCAGGGCCGCGCCAAGCCCAACGCCGATGATCACCCACTTCCACACGCGGCGGAAGATGGTGGATGTTTCCGACCATGCAAAATCGTGCCGCTGGCGCAGGGTGATGCGTGGGGAGCAGACCGGGGCGGCACCTGCGCTCTTGGCTTCTTCCGCTTGCGCGGGCATGTTGGCCATGGCCTCAAGAATAAAGGGGTGCAGCCAGCGCTCGGCCTTGATGGCGTCCATGAGGCAGCCGCCAATGATGCCAGCGATCATGCCCACAACCACGTAGGCCACGGTGATCTTCCAGCCCAGCAGGCCCCACAACAAAACAACGGCCAGTTCGTTGATAAGCGGCGAGGTGATGAGAAAGGACATGGTAATGCCCATGGGGATGCTGGCCGTGGTGAAGCCGAGAAACAGCGGGATGCTTGAGCAGGAGCAAAATGGTGTAACCGCGCCAAAGGCGGAGCCGAGAAAATAGCCTACTCCCTTTGCCTTGCCGCTCAGATAATCGCGCACCCTCTCCACGTTGAGTCCGGCCCGCGCCCAGGCAATGGCGTAGATAAGCGCTACCAGCAGGAGCAGAATTTTTGCCGTGTCATAGAAGAAGAACTCCACGGATTCCGCAATGGGCGAGCCAGGGGCAAAACCCATAAGGCCCACAGCCAGCCAGTGCGCCGCAGGCTGAATGACGGAATAGACCAGCCACCACACCACGCCGAGGGCGGTAATAGCCGCAGCATATCTGAGGTTCCAGGCACGCGTTTCTGACGCTTTGTGGGGCTGCAACGTATCGTTTTTGCAGCAGCATTTTTGTTGAAGAGGCGTGTTCATGGTGAGCATCTTTTATTTTAATATTTGTTGAATAGTTGATATATTGAAGCTAAAAAAAGGGCAGGGCCCTTTTATTTATAATTTCGGGAGGATGCCTGGCAATACGCTGCTTGCTGCCCGGAACTTCCGGCACTCACCGGGGTTGGCGGAGCAGCATTCTGACGTGAGGTAGGCGATCACCTCAAGCATCAGGGGGATGCTGGCCTTGTAGCGCATAAATCGCCCCTCCTTTTCAACCATCACCAGACCGCTGTGCACAACGGCCTTGAGGTGAAAGGAGAGGTTGGTGGAGGGAATATCCAGCTGACGGGCGATTTCTCCAGCCACCAGCCCCTGCGGGGCATTTTTGACCAGCAGTCTGAACAGGTCGAGGCGTACCTCGGACGACAGGGCTTCAAAGATGTTGGCGGCAGTTTTGCTTTTCATAAAATGATATTTCAACATTAATTGATCAGTGTCAAGAGGACGAAAAAAAGCTGCGGCAAACAAACGTTCGCCGCAGCTTTTAATGAATTGATGTATCTGGGCCTGTGGTGCGCCGGGTCAATGGGCAGCGGTTGTGCCTTTCTAGGAATCGCTGTGCCCGTTGCCGTTCCCATTGCTCATGGAGGCAATGGTCTCGCGCAGGTCGGCGGCCATCTGGGCCACCTCGCGGGCAGTGACGCCAAGCTCTGTCATGGCGTTGGAAATATCCAGCGCGATGGAATCAACCGTGCCGATGTTGCCGTTGATTTCTTCAGAAGCGGCGGACTGCTTTTCAGCCGTAGTGGCGATTATGCCGATCATGTCGGCGGTCTGCATGACCTGGGTGACAATTTCCTGCAAGGCTTCACCCGCCTGCGTCACAAGCTCCACACCCTGCTGTACGCTGGCGTCAGTTTCGTCCATCAGCGCAATATTGCTCTGGGCGCTGTCCTGAATGCCCTTGACGGCAGAAGAGACTTCCATGGTGGCTTGCATGGTTTTTTCCGCCAGTTTGCGCACTTCATCGGCAACCACGGCAAATCCGCGCCCTGCCTCGCCAGCGCGGGCGGCCTCAATGGCGGCGTTAAGGGCCAGCAGGTTTGTCTGGTCGGCAATATCGCTGATGATGCCAAGGATTTTGCCCACGTCCTGCGCCTTGCTGCCAAGATCGTGCAGCCCCGTGCTCATGGTTGTGGTGTGCCTGCGCACATCGGCTATGGCCTCAATGGACTGATCGGTGATCTTCTGGCCGCTCTGGGCGCGTTGCCGGGCCTGATCGGCATTGCCGGAGGCATCGCCAGCGTTGCGCGCCACATCCACTATGGAGGCGTTCATGGCTTCGATGGCGGTGGCGGTTTCGCGTATCCTGTTTTGCTGGTTGGCTGTGCCTTCGCTGGTATGGCCGATGCGTTCCAGCAATTGGTCGGATATATGGGCAAGGTGGGTGGCAATTTCGCCTGCATTTTCCGCCACCCTGGCGACCATGGCGCCGTTCTTTTCAATCTGGCGCTGATTTTTTCTGATTTCGGTAATGTCGTTCCAGAAAGTCACCGACCCCATGAGAGTATTATCCATGTCAAAAAAGGGCGTGGCAGTCACCGTGACATAGCGCAGGTTGCCTTTTTCCGTTGGGAGTTCACGCTCGGCCACAAATTTTTTGCGGTGCAGCACGGCGCGCACTGCGGTGGTTTCGCGATTTTCGTCATTCCACAAAAATTTGCCCGATGTCAGACCGAGAAAACTCTGGGGCTTTGCGGTTTTTTCCAGCAGGTCGCACAGGTGCTGGTTAAGCCAGAGAATTTTTTTGTCCGCACCAATGATCAGGCAGGGGGCGGCAATGCCGTTGAGCACGCCTTCTGAAAAGCCAAGCTTGTCTTTGAGTTGCGCCACCATTTTGCCAATGTCGGTGGAAAGCGTGGCAAGTTCGTCCTTACCCTGCTGGTCAAACTCCACGGCAAGGTTGCCTGCGGCTACCTGCCCTGCATTGGCAACAAGCCGCGAAATCCGGCGAATGAGAAAATGGCGGATCGCCAGCACCGTAAAGGCAATGAGGGCCAGCAGGCCCACAGCCCCCATGATGGACGAGCGCAGCAACTGGTTTTCCATGGCGGTCCAGGCGTTGGTGACGTCAAGTTTCATCACCAGCTGGCCGAGGATTGGTTCAGATTCGCCGTGGCAGTGATAGCACCTGCGCTGGTTGGCTATGGAAAAAACGCTGCCCAGAATTTTTTTACCGTTCTGGTCAATAAAAATGGCTTCCTCAATGGGCTGTTTGAGGCCGCGCACATGCAGGCCCGCCAGCTCCTTGTCCGCTTCAACCGCTGCAAAATCCTTGCGCAGGGTGGTGTCGTCCGTACTGTAAGTGATATTGCCCGCGTAGGAGGTCATGTAAGCGGTAATATGCCCGAATTTGCTTTTGATCTTGCTGAATTCGTCGGCTGTTCCCTTGTTGTCACCCACGATCATGGGCTTTTCAATGCCCATATAGATCAGCCCTGTTTCCATATGCGCGCTGGAGCGGATTTCATCAGTCATAAGCTTTTTAACCCCGGCATATTCCAGGGTCATTATGCAGCTTATGACGAGAAAAGTAATAGTGACAATGGATACAGTAATTTTGAAATTAAGCGATCTGGATAAAAGCATTGCTACCCCCGAGCTAGTGCGCGCCGGAAAAGATCAGTGGCTTGAATTTGAAATCCTGAATCCGCTCGGAATTATGGCATGCCGTGCAGGTTTCCACGGCAGGCTTTCTGCTGATGGATTGAGGATCCTGATTTTCCGCATGTTCGCTGCCTGGCCCGTGGCAGGTTTCGCAACCAACATCGGCCAGCTCGGGCGTTGTTTCTATGCTTTTGAATCCGCCCTTGTTGTAGCCTGTGGTGTGACATTCGTAGCATTTTTGAAGCTCGTGCTCCTTGAGCTTGGGCTTCATGATGGCTACAGAATTCCATGAATGGGCTTTTTTGGAATGCTTGATAAAAGAATTGTACTGCTCTTCATGGCATGGAGCGCAGTTTTTAGAACCAATGTAGGTTTTAGTGTTGTCTGCATTGCCTGCCTGAACAAAAAATAGCTGAATAAATGCTAAAAATAAGGCTGAAAGTAAACATTTTTTAAATAAATACAGCATTATCACGTTCTCTTTGATGGTTGTTTTTGCAGCCAGCCAGGAGCGCCAGGAGGAGCGGAGACTTTGTCACTTCAAAAAACGTAAACCATGAATCGTGAATCAGTGCGGAAACCCTATACCCTTGCGCAGGGTAATGCCGCAGCAACGCAGAGCCTTTCGGCATGTTTTAGTAAATGATTATGCCATGTTTTGATTTCATGCGGTTTTTTTCATTTTTCATCGGTGATGATCAGGCCAAAGCCGCACCCTGGCCTGAAGGAGGTTCAGACTCTATAATGCAAATTTTTTATGTTATTATACCCATGAATTTGAAAATTGCACTCACTGGTCAAGCAATGAATAAGCTGAAAAGCGATAATAGTATTATTTATGGATAATTTTTTTAAACATAAAAAAATACGTTATTGGTTAGCATTGGCGATTTTCTAAAATAGTGCTGAAAATAAGCATATTTTTGAGTAGTTAGCACAAAAAAATTTTAAAGTGAATAGACTCCCGAAAACAGGCAAGATCATGCCATGAACATCATGATAGTAAAGTTGCAATATGTAAAATTTTTTTATGCAATACATAAAGTTTTTGGCACATCATTGATTGAACACTGCTATCTTGCATCATTTGATAAGAAAATGTGTATAGAACTCTTTTTGCTTTTTATACGAAAGCCATGGAATACAAATCAGGGGCGCGGGTATGGTACGTACGCGTGGAGGGCTCATGCTGGAGAAATGAACCTCCGCATGGATATTGACTGAATTGATGCAGATTCTGGGGAATGGTTGATGCGGGGGGGGGGGATGGCCTGACCGCATCTGTTGTGATGGCCTGTGTCTGAAAGGAATCAGGCTTTGAGGGGCAGGGCGGCGCGCAGTTCGTTTACGCCAGCGAGGGTTACGGAGCTCAGCGCAACGATTTGCGTTGTCCCTGCGCTGTGCAGAAAGCGCCTTGCGCGTTCCGTGTTGGCTGCGTCCATGTCTGTCTTGCTGATGATGCCAACGACGGTGCGGTTGAATATGCGGGCAAAACCCGGCGGGAAGGCGGAGGTTGGGCGGGTGGCGTCCTGCACAAAAAGAATGGCCGCGCATTCCGTGGCCAGGGTAATCAGGGCGCAGTAAAAACGGCGGTTTTCCAGAAATTCCGGCGGGGGAAAAACAAATTCTCCAGCGTATTCCACAGCCATGGTACGCCGCAGATCCGGCACGGTGCAGCCCAGCAGGCGGGCAACGGTGCGTCTGCCCACCCCCCGTTCGCCCATAAGCATAATGCGGCGCATGGCAGGCCTATGACCGGGTGCAATCGGTCAGGGCGTAGTGGAGCACATCGCCAAAATAGCGCAGCACTTCACGCAGCCCGGCTTCCACGCTGGCCACATCGCCGGTGAGCAGCAGGGAGCCGCCAAACCTGTCCAGAAAGCCGATCTGCACATCGGCGGCCTTGGTGGCGATATCGGCGGCAATGATCACGCCTTCGCTGGGCGTGATGGTGAGTATGCCGATGGCGTCCGTTGCGCTTTCGTCAAGGCCGAGCTTGAGGGGAATGTCGCGCTGGGGGCTGGCGATAAGGTGCGCCAGAGTGATCTGCCTGCCGGGCACATACTCCTGTATGACGCGCTGTTTCGCTTCTTCCATGGTGCGGCTGCCTGTTTGCTTGAGGGAATGTTGATGGGCGCGCGGGGAGTCTGGCTCCCCGCGCAAGGGGTTGCCCGAGAGTAAACTGGTTAGAGCATTTCAACTTTGAAATGCTTCACATTTCAAAGTTCATCTGCTTCTAGAGCAACTGCTTTTTGAGATCATCGCTGGGCGAGGGTATCACAATCTTGCTGACCACCGGGCCGCCGTCCGTCACGTTGGCCGCACCAGCGTCCACGGATGACTGCACGGCGCTGACCTCGCCCGTCATGAGCACAAAGGCTTTGCCGCCCAGGCCCGCAGAAAGGCGCAGTTCCACAAGGTGCACATCGCCAGCCTTGGCTGCGGCATCCGCCGCCAGCACGCAGGAGGCTGCGGTATATGTTTCAATAATGCCGAGAGCGTTGATCTTTTCCCTGATGGCGGTGCCGTTCATGGCTGGGATGACGCTTTCGTGCACGTTGGGGATGATAAAGGAATCCACCACCAGATCCGCGCCCAGGTGCAACCCGGTCTGCACGGAGCTGGTCACGGCTCCGGTATCGCCGGTGATGACCACAAGATAACGGCCAGGGCAGGTGGGGCGGGAGATAACCAGCTCCACATTGGCGGCTTTGACCATTTCGTCCGCCGTCTGAATGCCCACGCCGATGCTGTTCAGTTCCACACAGCCAATAGTGCGTAATTTCATGCCGCTCACCTGTTGCCTCACGCCTTGATGGTTATGATGCCGTTTTCAACGGCAGTGACCACGCCGTCAATGCTGGCGTGTACGCGCGCACCCATGGCCCCTTCGGGAATTTCACCGATGAGGTCGCCTGTTTTGACGTGATCGCCCGCATGCACCACGGCAAGAGCGGGCGCGCCTATGTGCTGGCGCAGGGGAATACGCACTTCCGAAGGCGTGTAGTCGCCTGCAAAGTGCGGGTGCGCTTCATAACCCGCAAGCCCAAGCCTGCTTACAAGGCGGCTGGTGGGAATCCTGCGGTCATCGCGGAAACGCGAGGCCACGAGGGGTTCGCCCCTGTTTTCCCACTTGACCCCGGCGGCCATGAGTTCCTTTTTGAGCTGCGCGTTCACTTCCCTGGGCGAAAGGCCCATGGGGCAGGCGAACTTTTCGCAGATGCCGCATTCGGAGCAGAGCAGGGCCTCGCGCGCAATGGGCGAATCCACGGCCTGCCCGTCAAGCACGCGCATAAGCCGGTGCGGGTGCAGGCTGTGACCAAGCAACTGCCGGGGGCAAAGATCGGTACACTGCGAGCACTGACAGCAAATGGTGTTGGTAAGGCGTTTGACCGTGTGCGGGTCCATGACCTTGCGGCACACCACGTTGTGGTCGGGCGGCAGCACAAGGAGGCCGCTTGTGGTTTTGGTGACGGGCTGATCCGTATCGGGCAGCACGCGGCCCATCATGGGGCCGCCGTCCACCACGCGGTATTCGTCAATGGTCGGCCCGCCCGCAAATTGCAGCACCTCGGCAACACGCGTACCCACTGGCACGCGCACCACCATGGGCTTGCGCACCTCGCACCCCACGGTGAGGTAGCGGTGGGTCACAGGTTTGCCGTCCAGCGCGTGGGCCACATTGCAGAGCGATTCCACATTGCTTACCACTGCGCCGATCTGCAAAGGAATGCCGCGCTCGGGCACAATGCCGCCAAGCACTTCATAGACCATCACCTGCTCGTCGCCAGCGGGGTAGAAGTCGCCCAGTTCAAAGGCCTCGATGCGGCCCTTGCCAAGGCGGGCAACGCCTTCGCGTACACTCTGCATGGCGTGGGCGTGTTTGCCCTTGAGGCAGATGACGCCACGCCCGGCCCCTGTGCAATCCATCATGGCCTCGAGGCCGCGCACCAGAGTGTCCACCTGTGTTTCCATCAGATACGGATCGCTCATCAGCAGCGGTTCGCACGAAGCCCCGTTGACCAACACCGTCTGCGCGGCGGCGTCGGCCTTGACGTGCGTGGGCAGGCCTGCGCCGCCCGCACCTACCACGCCAGCCGCGCGAATGGCGTCAACAATTGGTTTTCCCATGATGTCCTCTCACTGGAATTATCGCAAAGCGGGCCGCCAGAGCATTTCACTCCTGAAATGTTCGCTTGCGACAGGCAAAGCCTGCCTGCTCGCATTTCGTGGCAAGGATTTTCAGGAAAACCCCTGCAGAGCAGTTACCCCATTTCTTTCGTAAACTGCCCTAACCGCACCCGCCGCAATCACATAGCCCGGCTTCAGGCCTTACTTGCACTTGGGCAGAATCATTTCCACTTCTTCATGGGGGCGGGGGATAACGTGCACGCTCACAAGTTCGCCCACGCGCGAGGCAGCGGCAGCGCCCGCATCGGTGGCGGCCTTAACAGCGCCCACATCGCCGCGCACCATCACGGTCACCAGACCGGAACCCACCTGTTCGCGACCGATGAGGGTCACGTTGGCAGCCTTGACCATGGCATCGGCAGCTTCCACAGCGCCAACAAGACCACGGGTTTCAACCATGCCGAGAGCGTCAGTCATTATAGCCATTGTAATCTCCTTTTATGTTTGCGTATGCGCGGCAGAGGCTTAAGCGTGAAGGCTCTTGCCGATCACTGCCACGGTTTCCAGCGTCACCTTCCGCAGTTCGTCGGGGTCGGTGATGCCATAGTGCTGTTTGATGATGGCGGCCACGCCGATGAGCAGGTCATCGTAGTGTTCGTCGTGCCCGTCATGCGCGTGCTGCGAGCATTCGCCGTGTGCGCAGTGCGCGGTGCCCTCGTCGTAGCTTATCTGGACGCCGCGTTTGCAAAGTTCATCGCGCGCGCCGGGGGTCAGAATCTTAGCGGAGTCCATCACAAGCTTGTTGCCGTGGATGAACTGATCAAGATTATCAATGGTTATCAGTGTTTTTCCCATATGTGCCTCGTTCGTTCCGCAGGCGCGGGTTATTGTTGGGCGTCATTGGCGTTACGCCGCGCCGTGCCAGCCAGCGCGCTGACCACTTCCGGGTCGGGCTGGGGAATGACCACCATACGCATCAGATTGTTGCCCAGCACGTCAGCGGCTGCGGCTGCGGCTTCACGCACGGCGGCCACATCGCCTGTCAGCACAAAGTACGATTTGCCGCCAATGCCCTGGCCAAGAACCATGCGCATCAGCGACACCGCCGCCTGCTTGACGGCCTTGTCTGCCGCTATGACGCTGTCTGCCGCGTTGCGGCATTCAACAACGCCCAGGGCCGCGCCGCCGATTTCAGCGGGCATGCGCCGCAGAACATTGAGTACCTGGCTGGACACATTGGAAACAACATAGCTGCCCGCAAGGCGCGCTTCCGTTGCTCTGGCGGCTTGCACCGAGGCGTCTACCGCCTCTCTGTCTCCCCCCACAAGGATGAGAAAGCGCCCTGCGCACACAACGGAAGCGCGCACCAGCGTGACCGGAGCGGCCTTGAGCATGATGTCGGCCAGCTCCGCCCCAGCGGCTATGCTGCGGCTGTCCACAATGCCCAGCGTATCCATGAGCTATTCGCTCTCCGGGCTTTTGCCCATCATTTCTTCCTGATCCAGAATGCCCACAATGGCTGCATCAACAGGGGATTCCTGATTGTACAGAGCCTTGCGGGCCGGGCTGCCGGTGGTGATAAGCACGCGCTCGCCAATACCGGCTCCCACGCAGTCCACCGCCACAAAACTTTCGGCCAGCCTGTTGTGGGCGAGGTCAAGGCGCTGTACCACCATGAGCTTGAGCCCGTTGAGGGAATCTTCCTTTCGCGTGGCCCATACGTTACCGACGACAATGCCTATCAGCATGCGACACCTACAGATCTTTCAAAATGGTCATGTTGCGTTCCGCCGCCGCATCCTGCGCCAGCGGTGTTACAACGGCCCCTTGGGGAGCACGCAGGGTGCGCGCGCCCGTTGCGGCGGCCTCGGCCACATGGTTTGCGGTTATAAGACAATCGCGCGTGCGCGACGCCTCCGGCGCGGCCTCGGTGAGTTCCGTCAGGCCAAAGGCCGCAAGCCGCGCTTCATACTCTTCATACAGGCGCAAAAGCGCGTCCGGGGCAGTGGCGGCGTGTGCGCGGTAGGCAAAGCCAAGGGTGCGCACCTGTTTGCCCTGCAAGAGCAGGTCAAGCACTTCGCGCTGGGCAAGGCTTGAGCCGCGCCCCAGCGCCAGATCCGCCATATCCGGGCAGGAAAGCTCCGGCAGGATGTAGAGGGCCGGTTCCTGCCCGGCGCTCTGCCCCTGAAAGCACACCTGCATGGCGCTGCCGAGGCGCTTTTCCACCTGACGGGCGAGGGCTTCGTCCCTGGGGGCCAGCACCTGAGCCACGGATGCGGGCCTGGTATCAAGCTGATCCAGCACGGCCCGCACCACGGCGGTAATAAGTGTGTTCAGTTCCACGGGCATAAGCCGCGCTCCTATAATCATTTAAGGCTATGAATTATATTCACAAAAGCTAAAGGCTTTAGTCAGTGCAGTTGAGGGCGATGCCCAGCGGCGTCACCAGAAAAGGATTGGCGGGCTTGAATGTGGGCACGCCAGTGTCCTTCTGGATGATGGATTCCATATCCGCTAGGCAGCAGGTGCCGCCCACAAGGTACAGGGCCGAAACCTTGCGCCCCTGAATGTGCTTCTTGACGATGGCCGCCATCTTTTCAATCACGGGCCGCACCACGGGCAAAAGTTCCTTGTGGCGGCTTACGTCCTTTTTCAGGTCTTCAGCTTCGTCAAAAGGAATGTCATAATTGCCAGCCAGCACGAGGGAAACGTGTGTTCCGCCTGTGGGTTCGTCCGCCACGTACACAACCTTGCCGTCCTGCAACAGGGCAATGCCGGTGGTGCCGCCGCCGATATCCACGATGGCGCCGTCGCGCACCTGCAAAACGCTGTTGGCCGCAGTGGGTTCGTCAAGCAGGGCGGTAACGCGGTAGCCAGCGGCCTCCGCCACATGGCGGTGGGTTGCGCAGTCGCGCTCGCTGGTGCCGGGCGGAACGGCGATGGCGGCATTTTCAAGCTTGCGGCCAAGGCGTTCTTCCAGCTCTTCGGTCAGCTCGCGCACAATGCGCGCGCCGCCCGCGTAGTCCACCACCAGACCGTCACGCACCACCTGGGCAAAGCGCATGGCACAGGCCACAGGCTCGCGTTTGGCGTTGACCACAACCACCACAATGTACGCGGTGCCAAGGTCTACACCCACATAAAGGGGTTCCGTGGGGCTGACCTTGCGGGGATTTTCCCGGCACTGGTCAAGCGTGGCGATGAGTTTATCCGCTGCGGCAAAGTCCATATCAGCCCCTTGAGCGCCGCACGATGACGCCGGTGACGCCGGGCTTCCAGCCTGCGCTGTTGCCTTCGTCCGCATCAATGTGCATGGCAAGTTTGAAGGAGTCGCTCACGCGCACCAGCACGTCTTCAAGAATCATGGGCCGTTCCGTATCAAGACGCACGGCGACCTTGTCCTTGTCCTTGAGGCCGAAACGTTCGGCATCATCGGTGTGCATGTGGATGTGGCGGGCGGCAACAATCACGCCCGATTCCAGGCCCACAATGCCCGTGGTGGATGCAAGCACGATGCCAGGGGTGTCCTTGGTGTCGCCGCTCTGGCGCACCGGAGGATTGATGCCCAGAATGCGGGCATCGGTCTTGGAAAGCTCGATCTGCGAAACGCTGCGGGCGGGGCCGAGAACGGCCACCTTGTCCATGACGCCCTTGGGGCCGATCAGCCGCACACGTTCAACGCACAAAAATTGTCCCGGCTGCGAGAGCGGCCTTTCGGGTCGCAGGGCCTCACCGTACAGCGACAGCGCATCTTCGACGCTCAGATGGACGTGACGGGCGGAAATCTCCACCGGGATGGGCCCGGCGTTCATGGTTTCTTCCCTGTCGCTGCTGGCGCACTGCTCTGTCAGCACCTTGCGCACAACGTCTGTCACAATGTCCTTGATCGCTTGTTCGTTCATCTTGGCTCCAGCATGCAACGGCTGCGCATTGGCAACCGCCTTGTAAATACGCGGGAATCGGGCCGCAGGCTCAAATTCCTTTGGCGGGCGTTTTTTATGGGCAACGCCGCGCCGTTTCCGTAGAGGCGTTCCGCCTGTGGCTCCCCCGGCGCTGCACGTCAGTGTGCGCCGGGGGGCCAGATACGGCAAAGACTAGGCTTCGCGCTTGGGCAGAATCATTTCCACTTCGCTGTGGGGGCGGGGGATCACGTGCACGCTCACGAGTTCGCCCACCTTTTTGGCAGCGGCGGCGCCGGCGTCAGTGGCGGCCTTAACAGCGCCCACATCGCCGCGCACCATAACGGTGACAAGGCCGGAACCAACCTGGCTGCGGCCAATAAGGGTTACGTTGGCGGCCTTCACCATGGCATCGGCGGCTTCAATGGCGCCCACAAGACCACGGGTTTCGATCATGCCCAGAGCGTTGGCGGAAGCGGTCATAGCTATTCTCCTTGCGTTATTTGCGTATGCTGTTGTGCCCCTGAGCGGGTCATGCCGTTGGGGGCATTCCGCAATAACGGGCTGTTACGGTTACATTGGGCAGGCTTGGCCAGCCCGGTGTAGCTGCTGCTAAAGAACCTTCTTCAGCTCGGCCACAATCAGTTCGGTGACGGCGTTGATATCAATGTTGCCAGCGCTGGCAGCCGGGGCAGACGTGCCATGACCGCTGCCGGAGCAGCAGGAGGCGGCAGGGGCAGCATGGCTGGCCGCGCCGTGCCCGTTGCCGGAGCAGCAGCACTGGGAGTTGAGGTCATAGGCCACACGGCGAATGTTGATCAGGTTCATGGGCGTGACGTTGTCGGAAGTGGCGCTGCCGCCAACGGCCCCGCAGCCCAGGGTGAACGAGGGGAACAGCCCGGTGCTGAGGCCCACCGCGCCCTGCGTGGCGGGCGTGTTGACCATGATGCGCGAAACAGGCTTTTTGAGGCCGAATTCGCGGATGATTTCTTCGTTGTTGGA
This sequence comes from Desulfovibrio desulfopostgatei, assembly GCF_053570645.1. Classification (NCBI taxonomy): domain Bacteria; kingdom Pseudomonadati; phylum Thermodesulfobacteriota; class Desulfovibrionia; order Desulfovibrionales; family Desulfovibrionaceae; genus Desulfovibrio; species Desulfovibrio desulfopostgatei. Next base: position 1,198,838 of record NZ_JBRBQS010000002.1, read on the forward strand.
GTGGATGGCAAGGGTGTGGCCAGCGCCGCAGTTGTGCAGCAGAGCGGTGCACAGTTCGCAGGCTTCATGCCAGTCTTCCACCACGTAAAAGCCGAGCAGGGCCGTGAGCTTTTCCTTGGAGAAAGGATACTTGGGGCCAACGCCCTTTTCGTCCGAAACGAGCAGGCGTGTACCCTGGGGCACGTCGATGCCGGCGATGCGGGCAATAGTCTGTGCGTCGCGTCCCACAATGGCGGGGTTCATGCTGCCATTGCCGCGTTCCATGACGTTCTTGACCTTTTCCAGCTTTTCGCCCTGGAGGAAGTAGGCTCCCTGGGCTTCCAGCGTGGCGCGCACCTTTGCGGCGATGCAGGATTCGGTGACGATGGACTGCTCGGAGGCGCAGATAGTGCCGTTGTCGAAAGTTTTGCTGCTCATGATCTTGGTCACGGCGCTTTCGATATCGGCGGTGCGCTCGATGAAGGCGGGCGTATTGCCAGCGCCCACGCCCAGGGCAGGCGTGCCGGAGCTGTACGCGGCCTTGACCATGCCGGGGCCGCCCGTGGCAAGGATGAGATCGCAGATCTTCATCAGTTCGTTGGTGCCTTCAATGGTGGGAATGGTAATGCAGCTCACCAGATCGGGCGACACGTTGCAGCTGCGCAGCGCGCCCTGAATGATTTCCACCGTCTTGGCAATGCACTTGCGGGCGCTGGGGTGCGGCGTAAACACAATGGCGTTGCCCGACTTGAGCGAGATGAGCGACTTGTAGATGGTGGTGGACGTGGGGTTGGTGGAGGGCACAATACCCGCAATCACACCCACGGGCACAGCCACTTCCACAACCTTGGTCTGGTTGTTGGTGGAAAGAACGCCCACGGTCTTCATGTCGCGAATGCAGGCATAGACCTTTTCGCTGGCAAGCAGGTTCTTGGTCTTTTTGTCCTGCGGTTTGCCAAAGCCGGTTTCTTCCGCAGCCATTGCGCCCAGCGTTTCAGCCTGGGCAGCGGTGGCTTCGGAAACGGCCTTGATCACGGCGTCCACACGCTCCTGGCTCATCTGTGCGAATTCCGGCTGCGCCTTGCGCGCAGCGCGAACCAGTGCGCGCACCTCCTGAATGGAGAGCAAATCCTTATCGACCATTTTTTACTCCTTTTCCTTCAGAGCCGCCCGGCAAATGGCGTCTATCAGCGTTTTCTTGTCGGAGGAGACAATCTGCCCGCGCGTGAGCGGAACCTGAAGGTCTCTGGCCAACTGCCGAAGTTTGTTTATGCTCATGCCCGCGAGCTTTTCCTTGCTCGGGGGCGCGGCCTGCGTGGCGGGCTTCGCCTTGTCGGCGGGGTCAGTCATGCTTGTCTGGCCTTCCTGTGCGGCCTCTGCCGGGGCCGCCGCCTCAATCTCAATGCTGCGCGGTTGCAACAGCAAAATATGTTCAAGCTCCGCATCGGGGCGGGGGATGACATGCCGCGAAACGCACTCCGCGCCTTCAATGCGCGCAATGGAGGCCGCTGCTGCGTCCACGGAGGACTGCACGGCAGCCACTTCGCCCGCAATGGTGATGGTCACAAGCCCGCCGGAAGCAAGGGACTTTTCGAGCAGGCGCACGTCTGCCGCCTTGAGCATGGCGTCGGCAGCCTCAATGGCTCCTATCAAGCCCCTCGTTTCCACAAGTCCTAATGCCAGCATGCTTTTTCTCCTTCACTGCGCACGGGCGCGGCGCGGGTTTGTCCGTAATTGTCTGCGTTAATGCCTGATGGTCTTCACATCGAGGTCGTAGCCACGCAAAATGCTCTCCATGGTCGCCATATCCCGGTCATCAAGCACAGGGTTGTCCTTGATGGGATATTCCATGTCGAGCTGGGCGTACTTGCCGACGCCCATTTTGTGGTAGGGGAGCAGATCAACACCCTTCAGGTTTTTCATACCTTTGTAATTATACAGAAATTTTCCTACTGCGTGCAGTTCTTCCGCATCGTCGTTGTATCCCTTCAGCAGGGGCATGCGGATGCGCACGTTGCTGCCGTTTTCAAGCAGCCAGCTCAGGTTCGCCAGTATGGTCTCGTTGCGCACGCCCGTGAGGGCGTAGTGCTTTTCCGGATTCATGTGCTTGATGTCGAAGAGGAAGAGATCAACCACTTCGGCAAGCTGGCGCACCACTTCGGGGCGGGCATAGCCGCACGTTTCCATGGCGGTGTTGATGCCTTTGTGCTTACAGGCCAGGAGCAGGTTTGCCACGGCTTCCGGCTGGAGCATGGGCTCGCCGCCGCCAACGGTAACTCCCCCGCCGGAGCTCTGGTAAAAAGGCCAGTCCTGTTCCACCACTTCCAGCAGTTCAGAAATACCCTTGCATTCGCCCGCGATGGCCAGCGCCCCCTGAGGGCAGGCCTTGACGCAGCGCCCGCAGGCGATGCAGTCAAGCTCCCTGTTGACGGTATGCTGGCCTTGCGCCCCTGCGAGCGCGTGAATGCCTGAGGGGCAGACGGGCACGCACGCGCCGCAGGAGATGCAAAGGTCTTTTTTGTACAGCACATCGCAGCGCCGACGCTGGCTTTCGGGGTTTGAGCACCATTTGCAGCGAAGGGCGCAGCCCTTGAAGAAAACGATGGTGCGTATGCCCGGACCGTCATACATATTGTATTTCTGTATGTTGAAAACGATGGCTTTTCTTTCGATCACGGTGCTTTTCCCCTGCCGTATGCCGTTACGCTTGTGTTGCCGTAAGTACCGGGCGGCCTAGAAGTGGCGCAGCACGGTTCTGCTGATGATTTCGTCCTGGACGTCCTTGCACAGCTCGATGAAGAAGGCGCTGTAGCCAGCCACGCGCACAACCAGATCGCGGAAGTCCTTGGGGTTCTTCTGCGCATCAAGCAGGGTCTGGTTATCCAGGTAGTTGAACTGCATTTCGCCGTTACCCAGGATGCTGGCCGTGCGGATGAGGGTGATGACGCCCTGTTCGCCTTCGGGGGTATCCAGCAGACCGGACATGAGCTTGAAGTTGTGCACCATGCCGATGTTCATGTTGTCGTTGGACATCTTGGACACGCTCTTGATGATGGCGGTGGGGCCTTTGACGTCCGCGCCCTGGGTGGGGCTGATGCCGTCGGAAAGGGGCTGCCATGCGCTGCGGCCGTTGGCGGATGCGCCAAGCAACTGGCCGAAGGGCGTGTTGTTGGAGATGGACAGGGTGCCGTGGCTCAGAATGGAGTAGAGCGTGCGGTACTTGCGGTGCTCCTGCTCGGTGAACGACACAAGGTCGGCGGCGATGTTGTCGGCGTAGTCGTCGTCGTTGCCGTACTTGGGCGCGGCAAGGCAGTCTGCCAGCACGGCATCGTAGCCCTTGAAGTCGGCCTTGAGGGCTTCGTTCAGGTATTCGAGCGTGTACTTCTTGTCTTCGTACACAAGCTTCTTGATGGCGGCCATGGAGTCCACATAGGTGGCAAGACCGCTCCAGACCACGCCGGGGCCGAAGTTGTACATGGCGCCGCCGGAGGCCACGTCGCAGCCGTGTTCCATGCAGCCTTCGTACATGATGGACATGAGCGGCTTGGGCGCAAAGTCGCGGTGCACGCGCTGGGAAATGACCGTGGCGACGCTGGACCACTTGGTGATGTAGCGAATCTGCTCCTTCACCGCGGCCTCGAATTTTTCGTAGGTGTCAAACTGGCTCAGGTCGCCGGAGTCGGGGCAGACTTGTTTGCCATACCACAGCGGCACGCCGTGGTTGAGCACCAGTTCGATGCAGATGGGCCACTGTGTGTATGCAGTGGAGGTCCACTGGTAGAGGCGGCCAGATTTCTGCGGTTCCACGCAGCCCATGAGGCAGTAGTCGCGGGCGTCTTCAATGCTCACGCCCTTGGCCAGCATCATTTTGATGTGGGTGTCGTCAAAGTGCACGGCGGGGAAGCCCATGCCGGAACGGATGACGGCCACGATTTTCTTGAGGTATTCCTGCGGCGAAGAATTGTGCACGCGGGTTGCCAGCGAGGGCTGGTAAATACGCACGTGGCGCACGGCGTCCATGAGCAGGTAGGTCAGCTCGTTGGTGGCGTCGCGTCCTTCGCGGGTAACGCCGCCCACGCACATGTTTACGAAGGGCTGGTAGCCAGCAAAGAACTTGGAGCTGCCCTCGCTGGTGAGCCACATCATTTCAGACATCTTGATCAGCATGCAGCCAGCGAGATCAAATGCCTCGCAGGGGGTCATGCGACCCGCTTCGATGTCGGCCTTGTAGAGGGGGTACATGTACTGGTCAACGCGGCCAATGGACATGCCGGTCTGGTTTTCTTCAACCACCAGCAGTGATTCCACGGTCCACACAGCCTGAATGGCCTCCCAGAAGGTGGTGGGAGCGTGGGCGGGAACGCGGGCGTTGATCTCGGAAATCTTGAGCAGTTCGGCCTTGCGCTTGGGATCGTGTTCTTTTTCCGCAAGCTGGGCGGCGTATTCCGACATGCGCTTTGCATAGCACATGACGCCTTCGGTCGTTTCGATAACCGACTTGTAGAAGTAGATTTTGTCGATATCTTCGGGATTGGCGTAATCCAGGTGCGTCAGGTGTTCCTGCGCTTCATGCTGAATGTCCAGCATGCCTTTTTTCATCAGGATGACGTCATAGCCGGGGTTGGAGTCGCCGCCGCCGTTGAGGGCGTGGTACGAGCAGTCGGACACGTAGGATTCGCCCGAAAGTTCCCACAGACCGGCTTCGCGGTACTGGGCCTCGCAGTATTCATCCACGGACTTGCCTTCCCAGTAGGGGAAGATTTCTTCGCGCAGAACTTTCTTGTCTTCTTCAGCAAGATAGAAGGGGTCCTGCGGGCGGGAGCCGATGGTGTCCAGCTCGTCGCGCAGCCAGCGCCAGGAAATATCGGGCGAAAACGCGCCAGCGCGCGGTGCGCCGTTGGGTGCGCCCACGATGAGTTCATTATCCTGAATGACCAGGGGCGCGGTTTCGCAGCAGTAGCGGAAAGCCTTGGCGCGCAGCAGAATGCGCGGCATGCCGGGGTTTTCGCTGTCAATCTTGGTAATGGCGCGCGCACGGTGAATGGTGATGCGCGGCATCTGCAAAAGATAGTTGGTCTTGAGCTTGAGATGGCGCTCGGTAGGGCCGTCAGGCACGTTGACGCCGTCAGACACGCCAGCCTTGGGGCCGGAATGCTGCGCGGGGGCAGTGGGCGTGAGGGTGACAGCCGAGCCGGAAGACGTGGCAAATATCTTGCGCAGCGTTTCGCGCTCTTCGGGCGTCAGGCTTTTGGTGACTTCTGCTATCTTTTGAGTAAAATCATGAAGATCCACGTTGATTCCTCCATGGTTTGCGATGGCGGCTCCGGCTGCTGCCGGGGCTTGTTCCGCATCACCTGTTCAATTCATTGAGAGCCTTGCGCAAAACGCGCCGCAGTGCGTCTGAAACGGGGTCGGCCTGGTCGCTCTGCTGTTCCCTGAACGAGAATCCGCGAACGCCGTAACCTACCTTGCGCCGATAAATGAGATTCATTGGTGAAATGTTGTCGGAGCTGAATCCGTGCCCGGCCAGACCGCTGCCCTGCGTCATGGAAGGGAAAAGGTCGGTGGTAAGGCCCATGCCGCCAAAAGCGGCAGGCGTGTTGACCAGCATGCGGGCCACGGGCTTTTTGAGCGCGAACTGCTGGATGATCTCTTCATCCTGGCTGTGGATGGTCATGGTTTGGGCGTGACCCTCGCGCAGCAGAAGTTCGAGGCATTTTTCGCAGGCATGCCGCCAGTCCGGTTCAACATAATAGGCAAGCACAGGGGCCAGCAGTTCCCTGATAAAGGGGTCGGCGGGGTCCACGTAGCGGCGTTCAACCAGCAGCACGCGCGTACCCTGCGGCACGGCAATGCCCGCTTTTTCGGCCAGCACTGTTGCCGATTGCCCCAGCATGGCGCGGTTGCGGCGGCCATTGGGGTGAAACATGGTTTCGCTCAGGGCCTGGGCCTGCGCCTCGTTGATAAAACAGGCTCCGCCCGCCTCAAATGCCCGGCGCGCCTGCGGCTCGATCTTGCCGTCCACAATGACGCACTGCTCGGCAGAGGGGGCCAGCCCGTTGTCAAAACTTTTGCTGGCAAGGATGTCGTCCACGGCTTTGCAAATGTCGGCAGTGGCTTCAATAAAGGCCGGGCCGTTGCCCATGCCGCCGTAGATGAAGGGCTTGCCGCTGTGGCGCGCCGCTTCAAGCATGCTGTCCCTGCCGGTTACCAGAACCAGAGCCACAAGACGGTGGCGCATGAGTTCTTCAATGCCGCTGTCGGCGACCATGGTCAGGCAGGTCACAGAACCTTCGGGCAGGCCGTGGGCCTGACCGGCGGCAGACATGGACGCCACCACGCGGCTGGTGCATTCCACGGCGTGCTGGTGGGGGCAAACCACAATGGAATTGCCCGCCTTAACCGCTGCAAGCACATTGCAGATGGTGGTGGAAACCGGGTTGGTGCAGGGGCTGAGGGCGGCTATAACGCCCACGGGCACACCCACTTCAAACACGTTTGGCGCGGCATCGGCGCTCTGGGGCAGCCTGCCCACGCAGCGCATGCCCCGCACGCTCTGGATGACGCGGCGGCAGGCAAAAAGGTTTTTGGCCATTTTGTCCTGCCACACGCCGCATCCGGTTTCTTCGTGGCTCATGACGGCAAGCGACTGGGCCTCAGCGGCGGCGGCTTCAGCCATGGCTTCCACCACCGTGTCCAGTGATTCCTGAGGCATGGCGGAAAGCCGCGTCTGAGCGTCAGCCGCGTTTTCAGCAAGGATGCGAGCCTGCTGGATGGAAATAAGATCCTTGTCGCCGATCATGTTTCCTCCGATGAACCCGGTCAGCTCAGGGCGTAGCGCCTTACAAGCCTGACAAGACGACGGTGGGGCGTGGGGATCACAGCGGAGCTGTAAACGGTAGCGCCCATATTGTTCACGGCCTTGATGCCAGCGGCCACGGCGGCCTGCACAGCGGCCACATCACCCTGCACAAGGGCGGAGCAGTAACCGGAGGCCACGTTTTCGTAGCCGATCAGTTCCACATCGGCGGCCTTGATCATGGCGTCCGCGCCTTCCATAAGAAAGACGATGCCGAAGGTTTCAATCATGCCCAGGGCGCGCAGACCGGGGTCGTCTTCTGCCACTTCGTCCAGCGTATGCGCACGGACAATGCCGCTCATACCGCGCGCAGGGCGGGGCATGACGTTGGTGGCCGTAAGCTTGCCCACAGAGGCGGCAGCAGCGGCGCCAGCGTCAACAGAGGCCTTAACTGCGGCCACATCGCCCCGAACCATAATGGTAACGAGCGTGGAGCCAACGTTTTCATAGCCGACAAGATCAACATCCGCGGCTTTGAGCATGCTGTCCGCGCCGTAAATGGACGGAACCATGCCAAGAGTTTCAATCAGGCCAAGGGCTTCTTCACCTGTATACTGCATACAACTCACCTCATGGGGACCCGTGTTCGTGTCCGGGCATAGCCGGGCGGAGCAAATCTCCTAGTTCCTTTCTAGCCGTTCCCCTATAGGGAAAAGTCAAGCCATATCCCGATTTTTTTCGTCTTGTGTGTGAAATTTGTTGCAGCCCTTGCGGAATGCGGGTTTTGGCCTCTTACCTGGCTGTTTTTTGATTTTTCCGCCTGCTGCGCGGGTATGCGAGCGCATGGCGACAGTGGAGCGCACAGCGGGATCAGTGGCATTTTTGCGTTTAATTACGGGCCTGTCGCAAGAATGTCTGCTTTTTGCAGCAAAAGGCGGCGACCTTCCCTAAAACTGGAACCTTGGGCCGGATTTGAAGAAGCGGGCGCAGGTAGCAGGTTCAGATCGCATGAGCGCATTGAGGATGGGGGCATGAGAGGAAGAGGCCGGAACGACTTTTGCACTATCAAGGAGGGTACGCCCCAAGCCGGACACCGCACATTCAGGAGAGCTTCATGAATTCTCAGCGCTACACCATAAGCGAAATGAGCGAGACTTCGAATATTTCAAAAAAGGCCCTGCGTTTTTACGACAAGCTGGGCCTCATCACGCCTCGCCTGCGCGGGGCTAACAACTACCGCTATTACACGCATGAAGATGTGCTCTCAGTGCCGCCTCTCAAATATTACAAGCAGATGGGATTCCGGCTTGAAGAAATCCGCGCGGCCTTTGATGCGGACAGCAACGCCTCACTGAGGGCTCTGCGCGAGATGTTTACTACCAAGATGGAAGACCTGCGGCAGGAGGAAGACGTGCTGCGTTTGCGCTCGGCCTCCATCCATGACTGGCTTGAGCTGCTGCACGAGGCGGAAATGGTGCTGGATAACGATCTGCGGCAGGTCTCGGTTAAATATGTTCCGCCGCAGAATCTGCTGTTCCATGACGAGGTGTTCTCTCTGGACATCAAGTCCACCATCATCAATATGGGCTTTACCAATTATGTTGAATCACTGGATAACAACATTGCCGGGCCGGTCATTGTCCATTTTTCTTCGGTAGAAGACAGGCTGAAAAAGGTGGAGCAGCCCATACAGGTTTTGCAGCGCCCCATGCGCCCATGCAAGCCTGAGCTGATGCAGACGCTTGGGGGCGTGCTCATGGCAAGCTGCTATCACATAGGCCCTTACGAAACCATCAGCGACACCTACCGCAAGCTGCAACGCTGGTGTGCATCTAATAGCTATGTGCATGCACCGGATGCGTTTGAACGGTATGTCACCGATTACTGGACAACCAACAATGAAGCGCTTTTTGTGACCGAGGTTCTCGTGCGGGTGCGCCGCCCCAACGACACATTCGTTTAGGCGGAAGCATGCCGCCGGGCGCTGTTTGGCACAGCCCGGCAAAAGTGAAGGCCGTTGCCCGGGAGTCCGGGCAACGGCCTTTTTGCGCTATATTCACAGCGCAGGGCATAAAAATGGGCCTGCCGCCGACCAGTATGCGTGGTCGGCAGCAGGCCTGTACCGGAGGAAGGAACCGCCGGATCTTTAGAACTTGTACTGGAAGACCACCTGACCCTTCCAGGCGTCCTGCTTGGAGTAGGAGCCGAAGTTCTGGTAGCTCTTGTTCCAGGTGCTGCTGTCCATGTAATTGGCCACGTAGCCCAGTTCAACGTTCATCTCAAGATTGTCGTAAATCTTGTAGGAAGAAATCACGTTGAATTCCAGCAGGCCATCGTTGGTGGTCATGTAAGGGCCGTCAAACATGTTGGAGGTGGAATCCCACGCATTGGCATGGTCCATGTACTTGACCATGGAGGGGCTGTTGGTGCCGCCCCAGTATGCCACGCGGAAGGTGTGGGTGAGCCTGTCGAGGAAGCTGACGTCGCGGATCTGCGCGCCAAAGCCCCAGGTGCCAGCGTAGGACAGGGACTTGTCCATGAAGTTGACGTTGGGGCTCCAGCCGAGGTTGCCATCGCCCATGAAGGACGTGAAGTTGCCGTAAGCACACACGGAAGGCAGGCGCTCGGAACCGTTCTTGACGTTGCCGTCGTCGCCGGAAGCGTACCAGCCGAACACGCCGGGCACGCCCCAGTCGAGCTTGTATTCCACAAGGGCCTTGGCCAGCCAGCCCTGACGCTGGGTGCTGCCGTGGACCACATCATTGGCGTTGTTGCGGCGCATCACGTTGAAGCTGCCCATCTGTTCGACAAAGCCGTAGTTGGTGTCGAATTCAATGTTCCAGGGTTCCAGAGCCGTAACCTTAACAGGCAGGCCAGCCCAGAACACGGTGCCGTATTCCTTGGAGGCATTGGTCACGCCGGTCACGTTGAGGCCGTGGCCCGCGCCGATCTTGTTCAGATAGGGGTAGAGGGTGGTGGCGGGGGAGCCATCATTGAGCCCATAGTTGGTGAAAGCGCCAAACTTGCCAGTGTTGCGGCCCATCATGCCGGGCATGACCCAGGGGGTGATGCTGATGCCGTCAAAGGTCAGGGGCATGCTCAGGGCAAACAGGTCCATGTTATCAAGATAACTGGCCTTGTCGTTGCTGATCACGTTGTTGTAGGTGCCGCCCTGATAGTTGTCGTTGAAGGGGCGCATCCACAGGGCGGTGAGGCCCACGTTTTTGTTAAAGGCATAGTTGCCAACCACAGCGGCAGCCTGGGTGTCAAACACCGCAGAGCCGCCAGCGGCGTTGGGCAGGGCCAGATACTGCAAGCCCATCTTGAACTTGAGATCGGTCTGCGGAACCGACCACTGCATGTTGGCCTGGGTCACGCGCACCAGGGTGCCGTCCGCACCAAGGGAGGAACCCTGACCGGATCTGCCCCAGTCCTGCGGGCCAAGCTTGAACTGCACGCTGCCCATCAGGTTTTCTGAGGCAACGGCATCAAGGAAGAGCAGAACGCGCTGACGCGAAACAAACTGGTCAGAGTTGTTGGCCTTCTGTTTTGCCCCATTGGTCGTCACGTCCTTGGTCAGGCTGGAATCGCCCACGCCAAAGCCCATCGACCAGATGCCCCGTGCCTTGAAATCCACCGCTTCGGCAGACTGCCCAAACGCCAACCCCAATGTAAGCGCAAGAGCTGCTGCGGAAAGAATGGTTTTCCGTTTCAAAGACATAGTACCTCCCAAGTTAAACGTTATCCATTTGCTACAGCCTGATCCAAAGAGAGCGCGGGCGAAGTTGTCCGCACTCAAGGGAAGCGTATCCGATCCTGCCGGGCGAGGCCGGGCCCGGCTGGTCTGGTGCAGGGGATGTAAAGGATGCAAGGGGATGGCGCGGCGCTTTGCGCAAAGAGGCCGCCGCAGGGCGCAATGCCGTACAGGTGCTTTTGTGCAAAGAGGGAGCTGCGGAAAGCAGCAACAGGCATGGGTGCAGCCAAGGACGCCTCACGGTGTGTTTGGTCGGGAACAGGTTTGTTGCATGTTTGCATCCTGTGTGCCAAATTTCACCATGTTGAAATAATTTACTTTTTTGCTGGATTGCGTGTGGATGGGGTAAATATGCGGCAGAGTTGTCGTATGTTGCGACAAAAAAATTTTTCATAAAAATTAAATAAATTTAGTATGATAACAATTTTGATTGAAAAACACGACACATTTGTCGCTAATTTGGGCGGCGCTGCATGTTCCGCAAAGAACGGATTGGAAAAAAGTGAGGTCTGGCGGGCATGGCAAAAGGGCAGGGGACGTTGTGAATCATTTGGCATGCAAATTGAAAGGAGGGGCGCGTTAATATCACAACAGTGCCCGTCGGTACTACGAAGGAGTTTTAATCATGGCTGCAAAAGCAAAGCGCGCCGCCCTTATAGGTTACGACTGCCTTATTCCTAAAAGGCTTGAAGTAATGCTCGCTCAGGGGGGGCTCGATAACTTCAGAAAGTTCATGCAGGAGGGCAGCTACATTCCCGAAGGTTTCAATCTGCCTACGGTCACTCCGCCGTCCTGGGCCACTATCTGCACGGGCGCATGGCCCCGCACCCACGGCGTGGAAGACTACTATTACTATCATGAAGGCCGCAGCCTTGATTACAAGGAAACCTCGCAGGCTTTCGGTTCCAGCATCCTCACCGCAGAGACCATCTGGGACGCGTGGGACAAGGCTGGCAAGAAGTGCCTCGTAGTCAACTATCCCATGTCCTGGCCGTCCAAGATGCAGCACGGCGTGATGATCATGGGCGAGGGCCTCAGCCCCGCCGAAACGCGCTGGCCCCTGCACGGCAATGAGCACAAGGAATTTTTGTGCTCTGAAAGCGTTATCTCCACAGATTTCTATCCCATGGGTTCCCAGGGCACCTTTGATGATGCCGAAGGCTGGGCCAACCTGCCGGAAGGCGAAGAACCCCTTGAAATGAACGTGCGTATGCACTTCAAGGAAGCCATTGAACCCCTCGAAGACCAGACCTGGCACTGCCTTGTGTGGCAGAGCGGCGATGAAGGCTATGACCGCATGGCCCTTTGCCCTGAAAAGGACTACGCCAAGGCCTTCTTTACCATCCAGCTTGGCCAGTGGAGCGAACCCGCCCAGCACGACTTTGTCGTGAAGGCCGATGGCCGCACCGAAAAGGGCGTGTTCCGCGCCAAGCTCATGCAGCTTTCTGACGATGCGGAAGAATTCAAGCTGTACATCTCCGGCATTGCTGGCCGTTGCGGCTTTATTGCCCCGGCCGAAGCCGCCGCGCAGATTGACTTCACCAAGCACATCACGGCCAACGATATTGGTCTGGTCGCCTATCTGCACGGCATTATTGATACCGACACCGTGTGCGAACTGGTGGACTTTCACAGCGCATGGCTCTGGAACACCATTGAATCCCTCATCAAGGCCAATGCGGACTGGGATCTCTTTTACATGCATTCCCACCCCATTGACTGGTTCTATCACGGCTGGCTCAGCGAGCTGGACAGCGCGGACGAGGCTGTTCGCACCAAGGCCGAAAAGATGGAACGCTACATCTATGAAGTGGAAGACCGTCTGCTTGGCCGTCTCATGGACATCATGGGCGACGAAACCGTCATGTGCGTGTGCTCCGACCACGGCGCAACACCCCTTGGCCCCATCCTCAACACGGCCCACGCCCTCAAGGAAGCGGGCCTGTGTTCTTACGAACCCAAGAAGTCCGAGAACTACTGGGATATCTACGAGGAAACCGAAGGCTTCAACTACGTGCTTGATGTGAGCAAGTCGCTTGCCGTGCCGCAGCGCTACATGTTTGTGTACGTGAACCTGAAGGGCCGTTACCCCGGCGGTATTGTTGAGCAGGAAGACTACGAAAACGTGCGCGACCGTATCATCAACGCCCTGCTGGACTACAAGCATCCCGACACGGGCGACCGCCCCGTGCTGCTGGCCGTGCGCAAGGAAGACGCGCATGTGTTTGGCATGGGCGGCGCGCAGGCTGGCGATGTGGTGTACGTGCTCAAACCCGAATACATGGCTGAACACGGTTATGGCCTGCCCACCGGCGAATCCGGCTGCGGCAGCCTCAAGAACCTGCTCATGTTCCGCGGCCCCAACATCCGCAAGGGCTACCGTTATACCCGCCCGCGCTGGCTGGCCGACATTGTGCCCACCTTCTGCTACATCACGGGCAATCCTGTGCCCGCCGACGCCGAAGGCGCGCCCATTTACCAGATCATGGAAAACCCCAATCTGGTTGATTAATTCATCATGCGGGGCAAGGGCACGGCTTTTGCCCCGGCACGATAAAACACAAAGCCCCGCGTTGGCGGGGCGGACGACAAGGATAAGATCATGGCTGAAAAGAAAGCGATTCTCCTGATGCTGCCTTCCGTTGCGCTCAGCGGCGCATCCGAAGCGCTGGACAAGCTGAAGAAAAAAGCCGTCCTGCTGGCCAATGCCGACAGCGCTGGTCTTGAAGCTCTGGCCCTGGAACTTGGCGGCAAAAAAGTTGAAGCTGCCGCCCTTGAAGGCGCGGAAGACGCGCTGCTGGTGGTGCAGGGTGACGAGGCCGCTTTGGCCGCCGCTCTGGAAGCCGCCGACCGCCGCACCCTGGTGGTGGTTGCCGCCGCTGACGGCGTGGCCTTCTATGGGCTGGCTGTTGACAGCAAGGCCGGTGCCGTTGCCCGCGCCGTTAACGCGCAGGACATAGCCGTTACCATTGCCACCATTGCGGATCTGCCCGTCAGCGCCCAGTGCACCGGCGGCATCATTTATCAGGCAATGAAAAATCCCAACCTCAAGCTTGATGAAATCAGAAAGCTTAAAGAAGCCCTGGTGCGCATGGAATCGGTTATCCAGCGCGATAACCGCGAACCCTGGGACAAGCACGACTGCGCTTAATTTCCTTGCCGCTGTGACCGCGCCTGCCGTGTGGGGGCATGGCTTGCGCGGTTATCTGGAACCGCAGCCGGGCTGCGGTTCCGACCCATACCTTCCTCCAAGCGCCTGCGGGGATTGAGCTTCATGTTCAGTCACCGCAGGCTGTTGTTTTATCTGCATGCGAGCAGGTTAAACCTGTCTGGCACGGTCTGGCTGATGAAAAAGCTTTCGATAATAGCTAATTATGGATTTTTTCTGTATTTATTTAAAAATGGTTATGATATATGTGGCAATAGTTAGCATCTTTATGTTTTTATAACTGCCTGTTGTGGCATAACTATTTTTGTTAAGTGCTGTAATGTTGTCTGTGTACTTGTTATTCTCTGATAAATTTGGAATTGTTCAAGTTAAGTAATCAGTAGTGCTTTTGACAGCATGTCTGTTTTGTTTTGATAATAGTCAGCATTTGTCATTAAAAGTGTAGATGTAAATAATAAGCATAAAAGTACTAGTGCTATTGATGTTGGCGTGCAAATCCACGTTAGGCTGAATATACCGTGAATGTTTACCAAGTTTTAATGAGGGGTAGTGTGCGATTGTACATTTAGGTTTGACAATTGGGGGGATACATGAAGTTTCTCGAAACAATTGTTGACTTTTTCTGGAGGGCATCGCTCCGGTTTCGATCCGTTCAGCCCGGTAAAATATTTGTGGCCGCACAAAGGCACTATTTGTTGTTGCGGCTTTTTTTTGTAGACAGACAACGCCAGCTTGAAAACGTTGCCTGTGATGTTCTGTATATTTCTCCACAAAAAATATTGCTTAAATCAAACAAGCGTTTTTTGCCTGATATTCTTAAAGGCGAACGTTGTAGCCTGTATGTAAAAATACCTCATGCAATTGCAGAAAAGTATCTTGGAATTTCATATCCTGCTATCAGGCATGGTTTTATTTTTAAAACACGGATTGTCGCAAACTATATAGATACTAAGTCAAAGCAGTGCATTGTTGAGATCGCCATGCCCCCAAAATATGTGCAGCGCGATCTGCAACGGCATGAGCGCGTTGGACTCACTCCACTGATGCTCAAAAAAATTTCTCTGTGGATTTGCAACAACCAGTTGCCTAAATCGATGAATGACATAGATAATGCTACATTTGGCTATGTTGATGAAAGTATATGTGCTTCGATACGTGTAGTTAATCTGTCTGCAGGTGGATTAAGAGTACAGCTTGATAGCTTTAAGGGTTTTGAAAATCCACGCAGGCAATTGAACAAGCCTATCATATTGAATATTGTATTGTACAAGACGTTACGCAAAGAACTGTCACTATGGACAGTCTGTTCTTGTGTCAAAGTCCATTTCAGCCCACAATTAAAGATATTGACCCTGTTTTTAAAATTTGTGCGCGTATGGGATGATCCCAATGAAGGCGGTGCAGGCTGGCGCGTTATTGACCGCGAGGGTATTGCTGCCATTGAGGCCTGGGTGGACAACGACTATTGCATGCTGCTTGATAAAAACCGCATGGTTTCTGATGAATTATGCCGCTGCTTTGGTCTTGATCCTGTTACTGCGCATAAAAAAAATCCCGCACGCCGTTCGTGACAGGCATGCGGGATAAGCAAAAATAGCTATCCGGTATTGCAGACAATTGTCTTCTAGCCTTGCAGTTTTTCACTCCCCCCGGACATTCTGCGCATTTTGCGTTGCAGGGTGCGCAGGTTCAGCCCCAGCTCTTCCGCGGCTTTGCCCCTGTGCCAGCGGCACTTTTCAAGCGCCTGCCTGATCATGCGTTCTTCAAGTTGCAGCACTGCCTGCTCAAGGCTGATGCCCTGGGGCGTGTTGAGCAGCAGGTCGGCCCGTCCGGCATCCCCCAGCGAAAGAAGGGCCTCGTCGCCAAAGGCGAGGTACCGGTCAAGAAAGTTGTGCAGTTCACGCACGTTGCCGGGCCAGTCGTACTGCTCCACAGCCAGCCGCACATGGGGCGGCAGAATAAGGTTCAGTCCGCGTTTTTCAAGCCACGCCTCCACCAGCAGGGCAATGTCGCCGTGGCGTTCGCGCAGGGGCGGCAGGGTGATGGAAAGCACGTTGACGCGGTAATAAAAATCGGAGCGCATGGTTTTTTCGCGCACCATTTTTGAAAGATCCTGGTTGGTTGCCGCAATGAGGCGGAAGGAGGATTCCTTGGGCGTATTGCCGCCCACGGGGGTGTACATTTTGTTTTCAATGGCCCTGAGCAGCTTGACCTGAAGGTGCAGCGGCAGTTCGCCTATTTCGTCCAGAAACAGCGTGCCGCCGTTGGCCGCGCCTATGTAGCCTTCTTTATTGGCATGCGCGCCGGAGAACGCCCCCTTCACATGCCCGAAAAATTCACTCTCCAGCAGTTGCTCGGGGATCGCGCCGCAGTTTACCGGCACATAACGGCCCTTGCGCCCGCTGTATTCGTGAATGCTCTTGGCGGCAAGATCTTTGCCGCAGCCTGTTTCGCCATAAATGATGACGTTGGAATCGGTTTCTGCCGCCTTGAGAATCTGGCTGTACACGCGGCGCATGGGCTCGCTTTTGCCCACAATGTTGCCCAGGCCGTAAAGATTGATAACAGAGGTGCGCAGCTCGCGATTTTCTTCGCGCAGGGCCATCTCCTGAAATTTCTGCTCGCTCACGTCCATGATCAGGCCTTCGAGATACCGCAGAACGCCCGTATCATCGTACACGCCTTCCCCCTGGTCCCACAGCCACTTGACGCGCCCTGAGGGCAGCAAAAGCCGGTACATGACCTGATACGGCTCATGGGCGACAATACTGTCGCGGATGGCTTTGCGGCTGGGGCCGAGGTCATCGGGGTGGGTCATCAGTTCAATGGTGTTGTGATGGTCAAGCACCATGTCTTCGGCTGGCACCCCCAGAAGCTCGTAGCTGCCACGGCTTACAAACTCCAGTTCATATTGAAGATAATCACTTTCCGGCGCGTCTATATTAAGAACGCGGCAACGATAGGCCATGCCGGGCAGGTGATTGAGCAAGCGGCGATAGCTTTTTTCCACATTAATTGGGGGAACTGGGGGCGATGAAAGCATGTGGCGGCAACCTTGCAAAAAATGTCGTTTGTCGCGACACAAATGTCGCTTCCGGGCCGGGATACTAGCGGCATGTGCCATAAAACACAAGCGCTGATGGCGTTGTGAAGCCAAGGGCAATCTGATGGCACTATTAGTGCAATAGGCAGGCCAAATCGCGCGAGGGCAGGGTGCTCTTGCGTTTTTTCAGCCTGGAGGCTTTGAAATGTCACATGAACTCAGTGTTTCTCTCTGCCGCCGCGGCGGCAAGGTGGATCTGGATATGGAGAGCGGCGCGTTTGGCGTGCTCACCATAGACGGCGAAAAGATTCCGCCCGAAGAACGTTCCGGCACGGCCAAAAAGCTCCTGGCCGCCTCTGCCCTGTACTGCTATTGCGCCGCTTTGGACAAGGCTCTGGATACGCGCAACGCCAAGTACGACAAAATCGAGGCCAGGGCCACGCTGCATACCGGCACCGATGATCTGGGCCGGGGCAGGGTAACTGGCATTGATATCGATGTTACCGTGCATCTGGATGAAGAGTACGAATTTATTTTTGACCGGGTGGAAAAGATCATGCGTCAAGGCTGCCTGGTCACGGGTTCGCTGGAGGCCGCCTTCCCCGTGAAGTACAACCTCAGGCTCGCCGACGACGAGGATTAGGAGTCCGGCATGTCCGACCAGAAAAAAAGCATGATCGTTGTGGGCGGCGGCCCTGGCGGTTACACGGCGGCTTTTGCGGCCGCCAAGGCCGGAATGGCCGTAACCCTTGTGGAGTGCGCCGAACTTGGCGGCACCTGCCTCAACAACGGTTGCATTCCCACCAAGACCATCAAGTCGTCTGCGGAAGCTCTGGAGATTGCCCAGCAGGCCGTGCAGTTCGGCGTCAAGATTGAAGGCGGCGTGAGCATTGACCCGCAGGCTGTCTACGAGCGCAAGGAGCGCGTTTGCGCCACCCTGCGTTCTGGCCTTGAAAAAACCTGCGCCGCCCTTGGCGTAACCCTGGTGCGCGGCAAGGGGCGTTTGCTTGGCGGCGGCGCGGTGGAGGTGACCGGCAACGGCGCAAGCTCCAGCCTGTCAGCGGATTACGTCATACTGGCAACGGGTTCGCATCCTGTGAACCTGCCGGGCCTGACAGCCGACCACAAGCACATTCTCACCAGCGACGACGCCCTCAAGCTCATCCACGTGCCTGCCTCCATCATCATTGTGGGCGGCGGCGTCATTGGCTGCGAGCTGGCCTGCATTTATCGGGCGTTCGGTTCCACGGTCACAGTGGTTGAAGGGCAGGACAGGATATTGCCCCTGCCTTCGGTGGATGCAGACATCAGCACTCTACTCCAGCGCGAAATGAAAAAGCGCCGTATTGCGTGCGAACTCGGGCAAACGCTCACCCACGTGCGCGTGGATGAAAACGGCGTCAGCGGCATGCTTGCGCCGTCGCCCTTTGTGAGCGGCTCGCCAGCGAGGCCCGAACGCCCCATCAGCGCCGAGATGGTGCTTGTTTCTGTGGGCCGCGCCTCCATGACCGCCGGGCTGGGCCTCAAGGAAGCCGGTGTTGCCACGGACGAACGCGGCTGGATACGCGCTGATGAATACATGCGCACATCCCTGCCCGGCGTGTACGCCATTGGCGATGCCCTTGGCCCCGCGCGCGTCATGCTGGCCCATGTGGCTGCCGCCGAGGCTCTTTGCGCCGTTAACGACTGCCTGACCGGCGGCAAGGGCGCTCCCATGGATTACCGCTTTGTGCCTTCGGCCATCTTCACCTCGCCAGAAATTGGCTGCGTGGGCATGAGCGAGCAGCAGGCGCGCGATGCAGGCTATGAGGTCAAGACCTCGATTGTGCAGGTGCGCGAACTTGGCAAGGCCCAGGCCATGGGCGCACTGCCCGGCTTCTGCAAGCTGGTGGCGGATGCCAGCGACGGCACCCTGCTTGGCGCGCACATGGCTGGCGCGCACGCCACCGACCTTATTGCCGAAACAACTCTGGCTTTGCGCATGGGCGCTTCCATCAACGACATAGCCACCACCATTCACGCCCATCCCACGCTGGCAGAAGCCATTGGCGACGCTGCCCTGCGTATGGAAGAGGAGTAGTATCATGAAAGATCTTGACCAATTGGCTTTGCCCGAAAATCTGCGCTATACCGACGAACATGTGTGGCTGTGCGTGGAAGGCGAAACCGCCACCGTAGGCATCAGCGACTTTGCCCAGGACCAGCTTGGCGAAATCGCCTTTGTTGACCTGCCTGCCGTGGGTACAACCTACAAAAACGGTCAGGAATTCGGCACCGTTGAATCGCTGAAGTCCGTCAACGCCCTGTTCATGCCTGTTGCCGGGTCTGTGCTTGAAGTGAATGAAACTCTGGAAAGCACGCCCACCCTCGTCAATGCCAAACCTTACAACGAAGGCTGGATGCTGCGCATCCGCATGGACGACCCCGCCGAGGCCGCAACGCTGGCCGACAGCGCCGCCTATCTCAACCTTTTGCGCAAGGGCTAGGGGCAAACGGTGAAAGGCCCTTCCGGCAACGGCCCGAAAAGCGACAGGGGCGCGTGCAGCACCTCTGCGCGGGATGCGGCATATGTACGCAAGGGGCTTTTTCTCGCTGCGCTGACCGGGGTAATTTTCAGTCTTGATGGCCCTATTCTGAAGCAGGGGCTGGTAAAAGAGCCGTTCAGCATACCTGAATTCTGGCTGTTGGCCCCCCTGTTTGCCGCGGGCTGTCACGACATCAGCGCGGCCTGTCTTTCTCTTGTTCTTAATGTGGCCCAGGGCAAGGGGCGGGAGGTGTTCCGCACCTTTTGCAGCAAGCCCGGCAGATACTGCGTCATGGGCGCTTTTATGGGTGCTCCCCTCGGTATGGGCGGCTATCTGATGGGCATTTCGCTGGCAGGGCCAGCCTATGCCTTGCCCATTTCCACCCTGTATCCGGCCATCGCGGCGGTGCTGGCGCGCTTTTTTCTGAAAGAGCGCATTTCCGCAAGGGCCATGTGCGGCCTTGTGCTTTGCGTGGCGGGCGCGTTTACCGTGGGCTGGTCTGCGCCGCAGGGCGGCGTGGGCGGTCAGGCCTTTTATCTGGGGTTGGGGTTCGCCTTTCTGGCCGCCTTTGGCTGGGCATCCGAAGGCGTGTGCGTAACGGCGGGCATGGATTTTATCGAGCCTGTTGTGGCCCTGAATGTCTATCAGATCGTTTCCAGCCTGCTGTATATGCTGGTGATCGTGCCTGCGGCCTTTGTGCTGTTGGGGCGCACTCAGCCGGGGCTGGACGCGGCTGACCTGCTGGCGCAGGCCCTTGCCAGCCCCGGTTTGCCCTTTTGCATAACCGCGGGCCTGGTGGGCTGCGTTTCATACCGCTGCTGGTACACGGCCATGAACATGACCGGCGTGTGCCGGGCCATGGCCCTGAACGTGACCTATGCCCTCTGGGGCATATTGTTCAGCGCACTTTTCACCAACGTTACCGTTACCCGTAATCTTGTGGCGGGCGCGGTGGTGATAGTGGCGGGCATAGTGCTGGTTGTCATGCAGGGCAAGGGCGGAACAGCCTTGCGTCAAACGCAGGAGGGGCTGTGATGCGCGTTCGGCTGCCTTTGCGGCTGGCTGTGGGCAGGTTGCTGCTGGATGGCGCGCCCCGCACTGCCTGTGATGTGTGCGCCGCCCTGAAACCAGAATATGCGGGCGAAAGGCAGATCAATGCGGCGAATATTGAGGCCCAGCTGCAAGCCCTCAAGGGCGTGGGTATTGTGACCGTTTGCAACGAATCCGATCAGGGCGTTGCGTACGGAATCACCCCGGACGGCAGGCAGCGGGTGCTGCGCAATCTCTAGCCTAGGGCCGACCGCGCAAAACGGCAGGCCCGATCAAAACCGGAAAGATCAAACCATCCCCTGCTGAGGAAAGTGCGACGTAATTGTCGCCTCCCTTGCACCGAGAGATGGGGAGTCGAGGGCATCCCGGCAGGGGTTGTTCTTTTATTCCCTAGCGTGGCCTGGAAAAAACAGGTACAGCGGCCCGCGCAAGCCCCAAATGTGCGCGTCAGTGGCTGGTGCGTCACAAGTGTCGCAAAATGCGCGTTCGTGTCGCAACCAGTGCCGCAACATGGGGATACAGAGTAAAAAATATCCTGTAATAGCTGATGATAAGCGGTTTTTTGCAGGAGTTGTGAAAAATGGTATATATTATGCAAAATGACTCACAAAGAATTTCGAAGCACGCGCGACCATCCCGGCAGCCCATTGGCAGCTTTCAGGGGCGTTTGGCTTCTTTTGCGCACCCGGACGGCAGACCGGGACATTCAACAACTCTCACCAAGGAGTGCAGCCGTGCAGCAAACCGATGACTGTGCCTGTTCCGACGCTAAAATAGCAGTCAGGGATTTAACGAAAATGTATGGGGATCTTACCGTTCTGGATAAGGTCAACTTTACCATCAAGCGCGGAGAGCTGGTTTGCATAGTCGGGCCTACGGGATGCGGCAAAACAACCTTTCTCAACTGCATGTCCAAACTCACGGAAACCACCTCCGGCAACATCTACATTGATGGTGAAGTGGCAAATCCGCGCAAGCATAACCTGGCCTTTGTGTTTCAGGAACCAACGGCTCTGCCGTGGCTTACCGTGGAAGAAAACGTGGCCTATGGCATGCGCATAAAAAAGGTTCCGCCCAAGCAGCTCAGGGAACGCCTTGATATGATCCTGGAGATGGTGGGTCTGGAAGATACGGCCAAGCTGTATCCCAACCAGGTTTCGGCCAGCATGATGCAGCGTATCGCCGTGGCGCGCGCCTTTGCCGTGAACCCCGATCTGCTGCTTATGGATGAACCCTACGGCCAGCTTGACGTGAAGCTGCGCTTCTATCTTGAAGACGAGCTTGTGAAGCTGTGGCAGACCCTCAAGAGCACCGTGCTTTTTGTTACGCACAACATTGAAGAAGCCGTGTATGTGGCTGACCGCATCCTGGTGCTGAGCCCCAAGCCCACCAAGGTGAGGGCGGAAGTGGTTGTTGACCTGCCGCGCCCGAGGGATTTCAGGGATCCGCGTTTTGTCGAACTTCGCCGCCAGGTCACAGACCTCATCCGCTGGTGGTAGGAAAAAGGGACAGCTTATGCAATGCAATGAAAAAGTAACCTACCGCAAGCCCATGCGGCTTCGCATCCTGCCGGTTTTGAGCGTTTGTATTTTTCTTGGCGTGTGGCAGATGTGTGTTGGCCCGGCTGACAGCAACGACTGGCGCATTCCCAGCACGCTGCTCAGCTCGCCCTACGACATTTTGAGCCTCATGTTCGACAAGCTCACCAATCCCGCTCCTGACGGCGCAGTGCTGCTGGAGCATGCCTGGACAAGTATGCAGGAAGCCTTTTTGGGCTATGTGCTGGCCCTGATTGTGGGCCTGCCCCTGGGCCTTGCGATGGGCTGGTTCACCACGGTGCGCGGCCTTGTGCGCCCCATATTTGAAATCATCCGGCCCATTCCGCCGGTGGCCTGGATTCCGCTGACCATTTTCTGGTTCGGCATCGGTCTGCCCGGCAAGGTATTTATCATCTGGCTTTCGGGCATCGTGCCGTGCGTCATCAATACCTACACCGGCGTGCGCATGACCAACCCCGTGCATATCCAGATGGCCAGAACCTATGGCGCTTCCGACTGGCAGATATTTACCTCCATCTGCGTTCCTTCCGCGCTGCCCATGGTGTTTGGCGCCTTGCAGATCGCCCTGGC
Organism: Desulfovibrio desulfopostgatei; assembly: GCF_053570645.1. Taxonomy (NCBI): domain Bacteria; kingdom Pseudomonadati; phylum Thermodesulfobacteriota; class Desulfovibrionia; order Desulfovibrionales; family Desulfovibrionaceae; genus Desulfovibrio; species Desulfovibrio desulfopostgatei. Next base: position 1,221,286 of record NZ_JBRBQS010000002.1, read on the forward strand.
CTACTGCTGGGTGACTCTGGTTGCCGCTGAACTGCTGGCCGCGGACAAGGGCCTTGGCTACCTCATCACCATTGGCCGCATGCTTGGCCGTACCGACCTTGTGATGGTGGGCATGGTGAGCGTGGGTATTGCCGGCGCAATCATCGGTTTCATCATTGACAAGATCGAATCCCGGCTGCTGGCCGGCATCAGGAGATAGCGCCATGCAGTCTTCCTCGGCGTCCAACGGGCAGACCCAGAGCGTCTGCAATGAAACCATCAAGAACACGAAAAAGTACGAGTTTTCGCTGATACGTGCCCTCAAGAGCGAATACTTTCTGTACATCGTTTCGCTGGTGAGCTTTTTCGGCCTGTGGCAGTGGGCTGCCACGTCCAACGTGTTCGGGTACAGCAGCGCGCTGGCCACGCCCTTTCAGGTGGTGGAAAGCCTGCACGACCTGAGCGTCAACAAGCTTTCCGGCCTCGGCCTGCTCGAACATCTGTGGATCAGTACGCGCCGCGTTATCATCGGCTTTTTGATCGCCGCTGGCTTTGGCATCCCGTTGGGTCTGTTCATGGCCTTCAACGAAACGTTCCGCGCCATTGTGAAGCCCATTTTCGACATGTTCAAGCCCATGCCGCCCCTGGCCTGGATTTCTGTGGCCATTCTGTGGTTCGGCATTGGTGAAGCGCCCAAGATTTTCATCATCGTCATTGGCTCCTTTGTGCCGGTGGTGCTCAACTCTTACAGCTGCCTGCAACTCATCGAACCAGAATTTTTCGATGTGGTGCGCATTATCGGCGGCAAGCGCTGGGATGAAATCCGCCTTGTGTGCATTCCCGGCGCACTGCCCGCCATTACGGCTGGTTTGCAGATCGCCATGTCCAGCGCCTGGACATGCGTTGTGGCGGCGGAGCTTGTGAATTCCCGTTCCGGCCTTGGCTACATCATTGTGCAGGGTATGAAGCTGTCCGACCCCGGCATGATTATCGGCGGCATGCTCATTATCACCGCTGTTTCGCTGGTGTTCACCCTGGGGATGGATCTGCTGACCCGCAAGCTGTGCCCCTGGCAGCGTGAAATCGAGAATCTTTAGAGAGCCAAGGAGCTGAACGTGAAAGACACGCAGCCAAAAATTGTCTGTGACAATATAAGCAAAACCTTCATCCAGAAGGGAACCCAGGTGGTTCCGGTTCTGGAAAACATCTCCCTTGAGGTGCGCGACCAGGAGTTTCTGGTCATCCTCGGGCCGGGGCAGTGCGGCAAGACAACCTTGCTGCGCATTCTCGCCGGGCTTGAAACGCCGTCATCCGGCGCAGCCTATCTGGACGGCAAGCAGATTGTGGCCCCCGGCCCGCAGATCGGCCTGGTGTTTCAGAGCTACAAGCTCTTTCCGTGGAAGACTGTGCGCCAGAACGTGGAAATCGGCCTTGAGGTGCGCGGGCTTGAACCTGCGAAGATCCGTGAGATATCCAACCACTATCTTGGCATGGTGGGTCTGCAAGGCTTTGAGGATTACTATCCTCACCAGCTATCGGGCGGCATGAAGCAGCGTGTGGGTATTGCCCGCGCCTATGCTCTCAACCCCGAGGTGCTGCTGCTTGATGAACCCTTTGGCCAGCTTGACGCCCAGACCCGCTTTTTCATGGAGCAGGAAACCGAGCGTATCTGGCACATGGACAAGCGCACCATGATTTTTGTGACCAACAACATTGATGAAGCCCTGTTCCTCGCCGACCGCATCGTCACCATGGAAGACAAGCTGCCGGGGCATGTGCACACCTCGTATGACGTGCCGCTACCGCGCCCGCGCGACACCATGGATCCCGCGTTCCTCGAACTGCGGGCCAGGATTACGGAAGAACAGAAACTTACGCTCTAGCACTGCGCACAGCAGCAAGGGCCGCGCCGCACCTGGGTGCGCCTGCCAGCGGTACGGCCCTTGCCGCGGATGCGGCAGCATAGATTTCTCGGCAAACCTGTATGCACTTGCCGAGGTTGCTCAAGTGGTTTGTTTGAAGGTTCAAGCAGTTGAAAGGTTTTCGTAAAAGCGGATCTGTCCACTAACCAATTAGGAGTCATGCATGAGAAAACTGCTTCTGGTCGCGCTTCTGCTGTGCATGGGCGCTGTCATCTGCGGCGGCCCCGTCGCCACTCTGGCAGCCGACAAGCCCGTTGAAATTTCCACCTGCTGGATGGACGAATCCCCGGGCTTCAACATCTGGTACGCCAAGAAAATGGGTTGGGACAAGGAAGAAGGCCTGGACATCAAGATGTTGCTGTTCAACAGCGGCCCTGCCCAGATGGAAGCCCTGCCCGCCAAGGAATGGGTGCTCGGTTCCACGGGCGTTGGCGGTCAGCTGATCGGCGGCATCCGTTACAATATTTACTCCGTGGCCCCCATCATCAGTGAAGGCGAAGTGCACGTGCTTTACCTGCGCCCCGACAGCCCCGCCGCCAAGGTCAAGGGCTACAACCCCAAGTATCCCAACGTGTACGGCAGCCCTGAAACCGTCAAGGGCATGAAGATCCTGTACACCTCCCAGACCACCGTTCACTACATGATCGGCAAGTGGCTGAGCATCCTTGGCCTTACCGAAGCCGACGTGACCCTGGTGAACATGGAACAGCCCTCTGCCGTGCCTGCTTTTGAAAAGGGCATTGGCGACGCAGTGTGCCTGTGGGCGCCCTTTACCTTTGTGGCTGATTCCCGCAAGTGGCAGCGCGCAGGCTCCATGACCGACATGGACTGCATCACCGTGTCTTCGCTCGTGGGCGACAAAAAATGGTGCGATGAAAATCCCGAACTGGTTGCCAAGTTCCTGCGCGTGTACCTGCGCGGTTCCAACATGCTGCGCGAAGAAGGCCCCAGTCCCCGCATCATCAAGGAATACCGCCAGTACATGAACGAATTCGCCGGCATTCGCATGACTGACGAAGAAGCCAAGCTCGACATCCAGATTCACCCCCGCTGGTCTTATGAAGAAACCATGGCTCTGCTCGACAGATCCAAGGGCGAATCGCAGGCCGACAAGTGGCAGAACTCTGTGGCCGACTTCTTTGGCAGCATCAAGCGCTTCTCGCCTGCTGAAATCAAGAAGTTCAAGGACGCCCAGATCAATACCGACAAGTTCCTCAAGCAGGTTCAGCTGCCCATTCCCAGCTGGAAGTAGCTCCTCCCCCACGGACACGCGCCGGATGTAAATCCGGCAGTACAGGGCCTGTTCTTTGCCTATTGCCGGGCAAGAACAGGCCCCTTACTTTTTATGGCTGGGCAGGGGATGACAGGAGATGACAGCGGATGAGAGTGAAAGGCCGTGCGCGGGGGCAGGGCGGGGGAGACTTTGCCCCCGGCAAAACTCGTGAAGGGTTGCTGCTGGGATTGTTTTTGCGGGAATATTGCGGGTATCCGGTCTGCAATCAGCAATTGGTCTGGCCGCTGATCATTTGCCTTTTTCTTCAGCTCCATCATCCGGCACGGAGGTGGTCACAAGGCCCACGTCCTTGATGCCTGCGCTGCGCACCCTGTCCATCACGCTCATAACCATGCCATAGGAAACATCCTTGTCGGCCCGAACAAAGAGCTGCCGCCCGCTGTCCTTTACCTGCGCGTTCAGGGCATCCGGCAGACTGTCCATGTCTGTTTCCTGCTCGTTGAGAAACAGTGCGCCGCCTGTTTTGACTGTCAGGATAACGTGGTCGTCATCCGTGGGCAGCACTTCGGAGGTCTCCACCTTGGGCAGGGCCACATCAAGCCCTTCGGTCATCATGGGGGCTGTGACCATAAAGATGATCAGCAAGACCAGCATCACGTCCACAAAGGGCGTGACGTTGATATCGGCAACAAAATCGTCGTCGGCGGAAGATGCGGCCATGACTAGCGCTCCTCTGAAAATGCTATGCCGCCAGCGTGTTGTGGCGCTTCGTGTTGCAGGCGGTTGAGCATCTGGCCTGCAAAGTTGATGCATACGCCCTCGATATGGGCCAGTTTGGCGCGGAACACGTTGTAGCCGCACACTGCGGGTATGGCCACAAACAGGCCTACAGCGGTGGCGATGAGCGCCTCGGCAATGCCGGGCGCGACAGTTGCCAGCGAAACGCTCTTCATTTGGGCAATGGCGGTGAAGGAATGCATGATGCCCCACACCGTGCCGAACAGGCCGATAAAGGGGGCAGTGTTGGCGGCGGTGGCAAGCAGGGCCAGGGATGATTTGAGAACGGCCATTTCTTCCGCCACGGCAAAGTGCAGGGCCCTGCGCACATTGTCGTTCAAAAGGCGGTCAACGTCGCCAGTGCGGGAAATACGGTTGAATTCACGGATGGCGCGGCGCGCAATGCCAAAAAGGGGAGAGTGCTTGTCATTTGCCAGCACTGGTAGTGCCCGGCTCAGCTCCCCGGCCTCGTCAAACGCCGCCAGCCCCGCCTGCGTCCGCTGCTGGGCAGTGCGCAGCAACAGCCATTTGCTGCACATATAGGCCCAGCTTGCCACAGACATGCACAAGAGCAGCGCCAGCACGCACTTGGAAACAAATGTTGCCTGCAACACCGCCTGGATCATGGAATCCATTATATCCCCCCAAAAAAAGAATATGAAATTGAAATTCAAAGCTATTGTGTGGTAGTACGCTCCGCAAGCTTTGTCAACCTGACAGCGATAAATTCAAGCAAAACAGTATAATGTTGAGTATGTTACCTGTTGCTGATGAGATCGAAAGAGAATTCCACTACGCACATCACAGGCAACCGCCTGCAATGTTCAGGAATCGTCGTGATGCAGGGAAAGTTCACGTAGTCCAACGCTGTAACGGGCTGCGCCAGCAGGAAAATCCGTTTTCGGACGGCAAAAATCCACGCCAAGGCCTGCGCCTCCAGAATGGGGCAGCCTTCATATTCGCATGTTATGGTGCTGGGTGTGGCGGATTTTCAGTGACAGCAATTAGTTGCAGGTGCGTAAAAAAGAAGGAGGAGTTGTGTTCCTCCTCCTTGCCTGTGGTGGCTGACTGGCTGTAGAGCGTTTTCCCGGCATCAATCCTGAAGCTGCGGGCGGCGCAATCCTGCTGAGACTCGCTGAAAATGTATCTGATCTGTCAGAATACGCTGAACTCAGCCGCAACTAGCTAATAAATCTGCATTAATGAGGCAAGGGTGTGATAATCCAAGGCACTCAGAGCGTCATGCGTACTTCAGTTCATTGTTATGCTTTTTGCAGACTCCCAAAAAATTGCAGCACTACTGATTATCAGGATGCAACGTATGAATTCCATAGCCTGATGGCAGCCGATTCGCTGACAGACCACTGCAAAGGGCAGTTTCCGCATTCGCAGACAAGCCGATATATGTCGTTAACTCTGCCTTCAGGTCTGGATACTTCGACCTTGGGGGCCTTTCCACATTTGATACAGGGATGAATGACAGGGAGATTTTCTTTGTTCATGCGGGCAACATAATCTTCTTGTTGCCAGTAGTCAAAAGGGATTAACCACGAAAGCCTGCCAGGTGCTTGAGTGGGGGCACAGACTGGACGGCTTGAAAGTGGACAGCTCACAGTATCTGTTTGTTTCTCTGTTACCTCATTGGCTTGCTAGACAGGTATTTGCGATCCCCTGTTTGCAAACAGGCTGAAAGGAATAATGAAAATGATAATATGCAATTATTAAAAATGGTTAAACGGGATTTGCCTGCAGATTTATGAAGGGTGGTTTCCGCGTTTGCCAATGCGTACAGTTATGTGACAATAAGGTCAATTGTATATGTAACTGGTGTAGTCTTGTTGTTGGTGTATGTTTTTGTTGGTTTTTTTAATTATAGTAATTTTAGAGACACTGTTAATTTGTTGTGGTACACTGCCAGCAGGTATTGATTGATGGGAGTAGCTATGGAATATCAGCTTGATCTTGTTTCTGTGGCTCTCAAAAGCAGGGGTGAAAAAATATTCACCCTTGCAGATGGTCACGAAATGAAAATCTTGCCAGTGGGCGATGGTAAGACAATGGACATCATCATTGATGATGGTGCTTCATATAAGACAAAAGGAGCAAACGATTTTGTAAAAAAAGTTGAGCAGATATTAGAAGGTAGAGGCATTGCCGGATGGGATGAAACCCGGGAAGGGCAAGACAGTATTGATCAGGTGCTTTCCATGTACAAAAATAATCTTGAATGACGCTTCCTGAACAGTTTTGTGGTGGTGTATGATGCTGCGAGCATTGCACAGGGATGACTTATTCTACAAACAATCCGCACTGGCTTTTATTTTACAACGGACAACGATTATTTGTCTGTGTGAGGAGGTACAATTTTTTTGAACATGAACAGGAGAATGAATTATGCAAATTAACTCAAAACAACGTGCTGAAATAGAACGAATTTTATCTAATTGGAAAAGATATCTAGAAAGTCTTCCGCCAGCATCAGATGATTTGAAATTACATAAATGGCTCGGTATGAATACATCGTTGGTGAAAAAAGATAATTTTAGTAATAAATTGCGGTTTGTAGCAAATGAACTGAGAACACGTCTTGACGCAACGTCATTATAAAGCTGGGTAATAGATAAAAAGGGTGTGATGGGCTGTCCCCATAGGAGGCAACGCTAAAAAGTCCACGGGCTGAGCGTTGTTGTGCTTTGTCGGGGGTAAATCCTTCACACCCTTTTGGGTTGATGATGGTTGCGGGGGAGAATCCCCCGTGCGTTGTAGCTGGTCGGATAAGCCGGTTGCTTTCGGGGTAAGCTGCTGTGTCCGTTCAGGCCGAATTGTTGGTACAAATTGGCTGATACCATGCGGGCTTTTTTGAAGTGCTCTGCACGCAGGCGTTTTAGGGGCTAGTTCAGATAAAAAAGAAGGCCGTGAAAATCACGGCCTTCCTGCATTTTAAATGCGTACTGGACTTACCAGCGACGGGCGGCGGGCTTTTTGGGCTCAGCCTTGTTCACGCGCAGGGCGCGGCCGTCAACTTCTTTGCCGTCAAGGGCAGAGATGGCGTTGATGGCGCTGCTTTCGTCCATTTCAACAAAACCGAAGCCACGGGCGCGGCCGGTTTCGCGATCAGAAATCAGGTTCACGGAAAGAACATCGCCGTAGGGCTTGAAGAGAGCTTCAACGCCGTCCTGAGTGGCAGACCAGGACAAATTACCGACATAAATAGAAGTAGCCATGTGAGACTCCAAGGGGTTAAGGGAGGTAGACTTTCTGCTTGAAGCCTTACCCATGTAAAGTCTCTGGCGAAAAATTTACTATACCCAATCAATGATGTGGAAATATAGGGCGAGGCTTGGAAAATGTCAATGAATGTAATTGGTGGGGAAGAGATATTACAGCTTGAACTTGCAGCTTTTATAAAATTATTATCAGTCTGGTCAGAGAGATAGCATCTAAAAAATTATTTTTTATTATTATTTAGACACTGTAATTTTATGTTGGTATGATAGTTGATTGAAATAGAAAAAATTGGAGTATGTATGAATTATAAATTACGGCTTGTCGCAAATATTCTCACAAGCAAGGAAGAAAAAGTTTTTACCTTTCATGATGGGCAGACAATGTCGATTGAACCCGTGGGCGATGGCAAAACAGTTAATATCTCGCTTGGGGAAGATGAGACGTACAAGACTAAAGGTGCCGACGCCTTTTTGAAAAGGGCGGAAAAAATACTCAAGCAGCGGGCACAAGGTGAATCTGACGAATCCTCACAGAATCATGACGATATATTCAAGATTCTTTCCATGTACGAGGGATGCGGCCAGCGCCGTAGGTGATATGCGACTGAAAATGGCGCGGTTCAGATTATAAGGGTTTGATTTTTTTTATTTTGTGGCTGCTGTGTGTGCTTAAACTGGCTTTGCGCGTTAAGGCAAAGTCAGTTTTTGCGTCTATGGGGTGGAATTATGCCCAGGCAAGGCTTGTCACGGGGGATGCCACACATGGTTGCCTTGGGGGAGAGCCTTTGGGAATTTTCAAAATAATATAGGCTAAAGACTAATTGATATAATAACAAATATAGCTTAACATTATAAGCCAAGGAAGGTTATGGAAAATAAATTTTTGGAGGAAATATGTTTAAGAGGATTGCTCTTGCCATTGCTCTGACTCTGGCGCTTTCAGCACCCGCCATGGCGGAAAATTCCGGATTTTATGTGGGCCTGAAGTTCCTTGACTCCATTCAGAGCACTGGTTCCATGTCCAGAAGCGGTGCGGTTGTTAACGCCTTTGACGTTAAGAATTATTCGCAGAACACGGTGGGAGGCGGCATTTACGCTGGCTATGACTTTTATTCCCTGAACCAGGTCCCCTTGCGCGCGGAAATTGAATACGACATCCGCACCAACTCCACCACCAGCTGGGATCTCAAAAACGGCGGCAACGCCGCTGACCTCAAGGGCACCTGGGGCCTCCAGACCCTGTTCCTCAATGCATACTGGGATTTCCACAACGATACGGCCTTCACGCCCTACATTGGCGCGGGCCTTGGCATGGGCTTTCTCAAGAGCAAGTACGAGATTGAAATCCCCGGCGTGGGAAGCGAAAGCACTACGAATCTGAACACGGTATTTGCCTGGAATGCAGGCGCTGGCGTTTCCTATGCCTTTACCGACAACATCTCCGCTGATCTTGCCTACCGGTTTGTGGGTCTGGGATACTCGGAAACCGAAAAGACCATCCTGGGCGAAAAGCAGAAGCTTGGCATGGCCCCCTATGCCAATGAATTCAGCCTTGGCCTGCGGTATACGTTTTAAGCACATTGTTTCATGACCACCTCCCTTCCTGTGGCCGTCCTGCTTGGGCGGCCTTTTTTGTGGGGGAGAGACTCACGGTGGCAATCCGGATGCGAGGGCGCCTGTCGCTGGCTGCTCGTTGAATGGCTGGCATCCGTCTTTAGAGCTGGGTTTGTTTGGGATAGAGTTGCTTGCACAGAGTATGGGGCTGTCTGGCTGGTTGCTAAAAAGAGCAGGTGCAGAGAGCTTTTGGGGCAGGGGGGATAGCAATTTTTGAAGCTGTCACGAAAAGTATCACGGATAGTGATGGTTCAACAAAAGAAAAAGGAGTTACTGTTTCCAGTAACTCCTTGAAATCTGGCGGAGAGGGGGAGATTCGAACTCCCGGTACGCTGTTAACGTACACACGATTTCCAATCGTGCTCCTTAGACCAGCTCGGACACCTCTCCATTCGGTGATGTTCACCGCTCAAAGCCGAATACCTATATAGCAGGCATTCAGGAATTGCAAGAGAAAAAATTGAATCAGGGCAGTTTGTTGCAAAAAAGTTGTCATAAGGGCAACAACCAGCCCCAATGCAGCGCAGCCATTCCTGTTCGCGCACAGAGCATCGAGCCTGGCGAAGCTCCGCAGCACAGCAACGCGCCCAGAGCACTGGCCTCAGCGCAAAGTCCCACAGCACCCAGAGCAAAGGCCCACCCGGAATTCCGGGCGGGCCTTGCATAATATATCAACAGGGCTGCACGCGATCGGCCTTGGCTAATCGTCTTTGCGGTCCTTGTTTTTGGTCTCGTCATCTTTGCGCTTTTTCTTGGTGATCTGCGCGGCGCGGTAAAAAGCCCACAGCCCAAAGACCGCCATAACGGTAATGCCCACAGCGTTGAGTGTCAGGACGTCCATGATCTGATCCTTCTGCCGGCATCAGGCTGCTGAGGCCGCGCCATTGCGCAAGCGCGCGTTCTTGTTCTTGTCAGCAGGGGGTTAACCCATCACGCCTATGGTGCTGAAGCCGCTGTCCACATAGATGACCTGGCCCGTCACAGCGTGGGCAAGGTCAGAGGCGAGGTACAGGGCCGTGCCGCCCACGTCGCCAGTGGTGACGTTGCGGTGCAGCGGGGCGTTGCGGTCAACAATGCTGCACAGATCCTTCATGCTGGAAACAGCAGAAGCGGCAAGGGTCTTGATGGGGCCGGCGCTGATGGCGTTGATGCGGATGCCCTTGGTGCCAAAGTCGCAGGCAAGGTAGCGCACGGAGGCTTCAAGAGCGGCCTTGGCAACGCCCATGACATTGTAGCCGGGAATGACCTTGGTGGAACCGTGATATGTCATGGTAATGATGGAAGAACCCTCGTGCAGCAGGGGTTCAAAAGCGCGACAGACGCCAGTAAGCGAGTAGGCGGAAACGTCCATGGCAAGGCGGAAGCCCTCGCGGGAGGTGTCCACAAAGCGGCCACCCAGGTCTTCGCGGTTGGCAAAGGCCACGGAGTGCACGAGGATGTCCAGGTCGCCCCATTTTTCTTTGACGAGGTCGGCGGCGGCCTGAATCTGCGCGTCATCGCACACATCGCACTGGAAGGTGAATTCACCGCCAAGCTCTTCGCTCAGGGGGTCAACGCGTTTTTTGATGGCATCGCCTACATAGTTGAACGCCAGGCGGGCACCCTGTTCCTTAAGGGCATTGGCAATGCCGTAAGCGATACTTCTATTATTGGCCAAACCCAGTATAAGAGCTTTCTTTCCTTGCAGCAGCATGGATCCTCCTGAAAAAACAATGCGAGCCGAACGAGTCGGCACTAAAGTGTATCAGAACAGCGGCAGCGCGCCTGGGCGAAAAAGCCGCACAATATACGGCGCTGTCGGACAGTGGACGGCAGGTCGATGGTACAGCCCGGCGCTTTTGTGAAAAAAGTGCCTAGGCTGCCACGCCAAAGGCGCGCCCGGCACTGTTGTACCGGACGCGCTCAATTTGTTACTTTGTAAGGATGTCGTAAGCTTCCTGGTAGCGATTCGCCGTGGCCTTGATGATTTCTTCCGGCAAGGCGGGCGGCGGGGGCTGCTTGTTCCAGGGCTGCTTTTCCAGCCAGTCGCGCAGGTACTGCTTGTCGAAGCTCGGCTGGCCCTGACCGGGCTGATACTGGTCAGCGGGCCAGAAGCGGGAAGAATCGGGCGTGAGCACTTCATCAATGAGGTGCAGCTTGCCGTCAATAAAGCCGAATTCAAACTTGGTGTCGGCCACGATAATGCCGCGCCCGGCGGCATAGGTGCGCCCGGCCTCGTAAATGGCAAGCGTGGTGCGCTCAACCTGGGCGGCGGTTTCCGCGCCAAGCAGTTCCGCAGCCTGGGCCACGCTGATGTTTTCATCGTGCTGGCCGAGTTCGGCCTTGGTGGAGGGCGTAAACAGCGCAGGCTCCAGCTTGTCGGATTCGCGCAGGTTGGCGGGCAGCTTGTAGCCGCACAGGGTGCCGGTGGCCTTGTAATCCTTCCAGCCGGAGCCGGTGATGTAGCCGCGCACAATGCATTCCACAGGCAGGGGCTTGGCCTTGCGCACGATGACGGCGCGGCCTTCAAGCTCGTCCTTCCAGGGGGCCAGAGCGGCGGGGAAGCGGTTCACATCGCTTTCAATCAAGTGATTGGGAATGATATCCTTGAACTTTTCCATCCAGAACAGGGTGATCTGGTTAAGAATCACGCCCTTGTAGGGGATGGGTTCGTTCATGATCACGTCAAAGGCCGACATGCGGTCAGTGGTGACAATGAGCAGTGTTTTTTCGTCCACATCATAGATGTCGCGCACTTTCCCGCGAGAAAGAAGGGGATAGGCGCTGATCTCGGTTTTTACCACGACTTTCATGATGGCTCCTGATTCCTCTGGCTCTTGCTATTTCTTCCCGCGCGCTTCAACTGAGCGGGCGTGGGCTTCCAGGCCTTCCAGCCGGGCAAGGGCGGCTATGGACTGCATGTTCTGCTGTAAAAAGGTTGAAGAAGCGGCTACGATGCTGGTCTTTTTGCAGAAGGTCTGCACCGAAAGAGCCGATGAAAAACGCGCCGTTCCCAGTGTAGGCAGCACATGGTTGGGCCCGGCAAAATAGTCGCCCACGGGTTCGGGGCTGTGCTGGCCCATGAATACGGCCCCGGCATGGCGGATAAAGGGCAATACGGCCCAGGGGTCGCGGGTGCACAGTTCAAGGTGCTCCGGGGCCACCATGTTGGCAACCGCCACAGCTACGGAAAGATTGGGCGTAACCACAATGGCGCTCCAGTCTTCCAGCGCGCGGGCGGCGGTGGTGGCTCTGGGCAGGGCGGCGCACTGCTTTTTCAGCTCCTGCTGGAGGGTATCGGCCAGACGGGCATCGTCAGTGATGCAGATAGCCGAGGCCAGAGCATCGTGTTCCGCCTGCGAAAGCATATCCGCAGCGAGCCATGCGGGGTTGGCGGAAGAATCGGCCAGCACGAGCACTTCGCTCGGCCCGGCGATCATATCAATGCCCACAATGCCCTGCACCATGCGCTTGGCAGTGGTGACAAAAATATTGCCCGGCCCGGCAATAACATCCACAGGCTGAATGGTTTGCGTGCCGTAGGCCATGGCCGCAATGGACCATGCCCCGCCAACGCGGTAAACTTCATCAATATCAAGAAGATGCGCTGCGGCAAGAATATGCGGATTAACCGTGCCGTCCTTGCGGGGCGGCGTAAATACCGCCAGGCGCGGCACGCCGGCCACCTGGGCGGGTATGGCGCTCATGAGCAGGCTGGAAACAAGGGGCGTATTGCCACCCTGACCGCCGGGAACATACAGGCCGCCCGCGTCAACAGATGTAACCTGCTGGCCGAGAATGCTGCCGTCCTGGCGGGTGAGAAACCACGATTTCTCAACCTGAGCTTCATGGAAAGAGCGTATGTTGGCCGCAGCCTCGCCGATGATTTCGCGGCTTTCAATGGTGACTGAGGCTGCCGCCTTGGCGATTTCCTGCTCGCTGACGCGCAGGGGCGGGGCAAAATCAGGGCAGTCAAAATTGCGCGTGTACTCCACAAGGGCATCGTCGCCCTTTTGCCGCACAGCGTTGATAATGTCGGTTACGGCGCTTTCCACCCCGTTGCCGGGATTGTGCCGCCCTTGCAGCCACTGGGCCAGCGCGGGCCATTCCTGTTCATGTTGCAGCGTCAAAATTCGGCATGTCATAGTGCTGTTCCTCTTCTGGTTCGGGCAATATACAGAAGCCGCCGCAGAATGTCGAGGCGCAGATGTCTGGCAACTGGCGCAAGTGCTGGCGCTGTGGAGCCGGAACAAAACTTTTTGCAGTTACGGCAGCGCCTTGACAGGGTGGACAAGCATACTTACTTAACGGAAAGCATCGTGACCCCGCCGGGGTCGATTCAGGAGGAAGCATGCAGCGTCATAAAATGAACCACTCATTCGGACAGCAGGGCAGTCAGCAGGGCGGCCAGGCGGATAACCGGGCAGAATGCCAGCCCGAAAGACCGGAAGATGGTTTTCTTGAAGAAGACGGTATTCTGTTCGGTCAAAATGCGGGCAAAAACCCCGCTGCCGATTCCGTGCAGGAGTCTGATACTGCCCCGGCAGACAAGGCGGCCTCAGGCGAAAGCCTTGAAGAACGTTGCAAGGCGGAGCTGACAGAAATGCGCCTGCGCAATGCCGCAGAAATGGACAACTTCAAGAAGCGCCTCACGCGCGAACATGAAGAGCAGATGCGCTACGCGGCTGAAAAGGTCTTGGGCGACCTGCTGCCCACGCTCGACAACCTTGATCTGGCCCTGCGTTACGGCAGCAAGAGCGAAGCCTGCAAAGACATGTTGCAGGGCGTGGCCATGACCCACAAGCTCCTGCTTGATGCGGTGGAAAAGCATGGCCTCAAGCCCCTCGGCGAGGAAGGCGAGGAATTTGATCCCAACGTGCATGAAGCCGTGGGTTTTGAAGACCGCCCCGATTTTGCCCCCAACTCTGTAGCGCGTGTGCTGCAACGGGGTTTCAAGCTGGGCGACCGTTTGCTCCGCCCCGCCAAGGTGATGGTAAAACAGTAAATTTTTTGTGCGCGGCTTTTCGGCCCGGCGGCTTCGGCTGCCGGGCTTTTCTGTTTTTTGCGCTGGTTATGCCGTGCCCAGAAAATGGGCGGCTTCGGCAATGATCTGCCGCAATTGTGATGTCGTTTCCGGTTCGTCCCCCTCATGAGCACTGCCGTTCGTGCCGTAATCGCCACCCACTTGCAGCGCCAGGCCCAGGCGTAGTTCCAGCAGTTCCCCCTCCGCCAGCGGGCAAAAGACAACATCTCTCCGCCCAATGGCGGAAAATGAACGAGGCAGCATCCCCATGCCATCCCCTTGGGCAATGCGGGCCAGCAGCACATCGTGCTCTTCCGGTTCTTCCAGATAAACTGGTGCAAAGCCCACATGGGTGAAAATGCCGCGCATGTGGTCAAAGTACGCGGGATTGTTCTCGCGCCGAAACCAGAAAAGAGGTCTGCCGTTCAGGTCTTGCAGTTTTACTGCGCCGTTGCCTGCATGGGGCAGGCTTGCAACCCATGCCGCGGGCAAAGCTGCCAGCAGCGGTTCTGCATACGGCAGCGGGCTAACATGCACGCCCGCAGCATCAAGCGGCAGAGCCACCAGCGCCGCGTTCAGCCTGCCCCGGCGAACTCCCCGCGCAAGTTGGGGGGATGACTGGCGCACATACCGCACCGGGCTGCCGTTGAGAGTATCAAGTCTTTTTATAAAGCCCGCAAAAATGCCCTGTTCAAAGGCTGTTGTCAGGCCAATGGACAAGGGCGCTTCCGATCCATTCCTGCCATGTCCGAGCCTCTGCAAGCGCAGTCCTGCGGCGTCCTGTGCTTCCAGTACCGGGCGGGCAATGCGTAGCACTTCCAGCCCTGCCTCCGTGAGTGTGAGCCCTCGGCTGTGGCGCTCAAACAGCGTGAGGCCCAGCATTTCTTCCAGATGCCGCATATGGCGGCTCAGGGGCGGCTGGGTCATATACAGCCTGTCAGCGGCGCGTCGCAGGCTGCCTTCTTCTGCAACTACAGAAAAATAGCGCAGCAGCCGCCAGTCGGGGATGTCAAAAAGATCGTTAGCCATGCTTTAAAGGTATCACCAAAAAGGCAAGAGGCAAAGCGCGGGCATGGGCATAAAAGTCTGATCAGGGTCACGGCATTGAGCCAGGCCATTACACCGGAGAATGTCATGCAGACTGATCGTTATGCCGCAGGGCTTGCCATGCTGGAACAGGTTGACGGACGCGGCGGGGAAGAAGTGCTGGAAAGGGTGCGGGCCATTTGCCCAGATTTTGCGCAATACCTTGTGGAATTTCCGTTCGGGGATATCTATTCAAGGCCAGGTCTGGATTTGAAAAAGCGGGAGATCGCCGTTGTGGCGGCCCTGACAGCAATGGGCAACGCGGCCCCGCAACTGCGCGTGCATATTGCGGCTGCCCTGCATGTGGGCTGCACCCGCAAGGAAATACTGGAGGTCATTATGCAGATGGCCGTGTACGCGGGTTTTCCCGCCGCGTTGAACGGCCTGTTTGCCGCCAGGGATGTTTTTGACGGGCAGGATGGGCAGAAAGTGTAGGGCAGACAGGCGTGGCGGTTGCTGTTGGCAGCCGCTGCGTCAGAAAATGGGGAAATGCCGGGCAGAAGCAGAAGCCCGCCATGACGCGGCAAAGTTCAGGAGCAGCTACATGTCTGAATATTTTGCGGCGATGCTGCGGAATTGCTCCTGCATGGCCAAAAAGGCGTCCACCACTTCTGGGTCAAACTGGGTTCCGCGTCCTTCCACAATAATGCGCATGGCTGTTTCGTGCGGCATGGCGGGTTTGTAGACGCGCTTGCTGCGCAGGGCGTCATACACGTCGGCCACGCTCATAAGGCGGGCGGAGAGCGGAATGTCCTTGCCAGCAATGCCGCGTGGGTAGCCCTTGCCGTCCCAACGCTCGTGGTGGCAGTAGGCAATGTCGCTGGCGATGCGCAGAAAGGAATTTTCCCCCAGAAACTTGTCAGCCGAGGCCAGCACAGCACGCCCCAGCGTGGTGTGTTCCTTCATGGCTTCGTATTCCTCATCGGTAAGGGGGCCGGGCTTGTGCAGCACGGTATCTGCAATGGCGACCTTGCCCACATCATGCAGCGGCGCAGAAAGGTAGAGCCACGAAATGGCATCGGCGTCCAGTTCGTCCCTGTACTCGGGCAGTTGCGAAATATAGACGGCCAGCGCCTTCACGTAGTTCTGCGTGCGTTTGATGTGCGCGCCGGTTTCCGTATCGCGCCATTCCGCAAGGCTTGCCATGGCGTGAATTGTGGCTTCCTGCGTAAGGGCAAGCTGGCGTGTGCGGGCGAGCACCAGATCATTCAGGTGGTCGCGGTAGAGTTTGTATTTGAGCTGGTTGGCTACGCGGTTGCGCACCAGCGAGGAGCGGAAAGGCTTGGTTATGTAATCCTGCGCGCCCAGCGAAAGGCCCTTGGCCTCGTCAGTTTCTTCATTCTGCGCCGTAATGAACATAACCGGGATGTCGCGGGTCTGCGCATCGCTACGCAGACGTTTGCAGACTTCGTAACCGTCCATGCCGGGCATGATGACGTCAAGCAGGATCAGGTCTGGCGGGGGTTGCCGCAGGGCCAGACGCAGGGCGTCCGTGCCGTTTTTGGCAAACATGATTGTGTATTTGTCGCGCAGGCATTCACTGAGAATGCGCAGATTTTCAGGCGCGTCATCCACAAGCAGGATGATGTTGCGCCTGTCTACCTGGGATGGATCGGCGGATTCTTCTGCCCAGCTCATGACTTGCCCCGTGTGAGTACGGGCAGGCGGGCGGCTAGATGTTCGCCCATGCGGCGCACCATGCGGCTTTCTGCCGCTGTGAGCACATCATAGGTTTTGCCCGCCACCGGTTCAGCATCGGCATAAATGCCTCGGGCGATTACGTCGTCGTGGCGGTTTTTGAGTGTCCAGCGCGCTTCAAGCACGGCCTTGGAGTCGAAATTGCCGTCCAGCCTCTGCAAATCCACAAGCAGCACATAGTCGGCGCGGGTGTCGTCGCCCGGCGCAAGCACGTTCAGCCCCACAGCCAGCAAGGGCGGGGTCAGCACTTCCTGCACAACGCGGCGCACGCCATGCCCCACGGGCTCCGCCCAGGCGTGGAATTGCGAAACCACAAGCTCTGTTTCGCCGTTCACACGGCTGACAATGCTGTTGCGGTCAAGGTAATCCGGCACGGTGACCTGCGCCACGCGCAGGTTTTTGCTGGGCAGCGTGTCGGCCTTGACCGGCTCAAGGGCGCTTTCAAGCAGATAATAGCGCGTGGGGGTGCTGCGCGCGCAGCCGCTCAAAAGTGTGAGCAGCACCAGTGAAAGAAAAAGGATTTTGCGTTGCATCAGCGTGTTCCTTGCTTGCCCCGCAGCAGAGCTTCGGGATTACGTTCAAGCATCTCGGCCAGGGCGCGCATGGAGCGCATGGTATCTGTGCTCTCTTTGAGAAGGCGGCGCAGGTCGTTCATGGTGGGCGAATCGCGCCCCAGAATACCCTGAGCCGAAGCTGTGACCACACGTAATTGATCTGCCGCAACAGCCATGCTCTGCATGGCTTCGCGGAAGGAAACCAGCGTGGCTGGCAGTTCTTTTTCAACAGAGACGCTGGCCGTGCTCAGGCTTTTGAGAACCTGTTCCGTATTGGTGCGTATGGCACCCTCGTGCAGAATGCCGTGGGCTTCCTGAAAGGTGTTGGTGAACGCCGTAAGCGCCTTGCCCAGCTTGTCGTCGCTGAGGCCGAGGGCAAGGTTTTGCAGCACGGCGCTGAAGGAATTTACCATCTGCTCCAGCGGCATCTGCGAGAGTGTGCTTTGCAGCGTATCAATGGGCGAGGGAATGGTGGGGATTTCCATATCCGGCGTAGCGGAGCGGAAGTTGGCCGCCGTGGAAGGATAAAAATCAAGCTCCACGCGGTATTGCCCGGTGATGAGGCTTTGCAGTTGCAGCCGTCCTCGCAGGCCGCGCTGCACCATGCGGCGTATGATTTCCTGCTGGAATGACTCGGAGGGCGCGGCGGCGCCGCTGGCGCGCACGAAGCTGCGTTCATCAATGCGGATATAGACGGGGATGGTCACGTTGGAATCACGCGCGTTGGCAACCAGGTTGATGCGCGTGACGCTGCCCATGGGCACGCCCCTGAACACGACCGGCGCGCCCGTGGAAAGCCCGCTGACCGAACCATCAAAGTACATCACATATTCAAGATCATTGCTGAAAAGGCGGCCACCGCCGAGCAGCATGATGCCCAGCACCAGCAGGGCCAGGCCCCCCAGCACAAAAGCGCCGACAGTTGTTTTGTATGACTGCGAGTTCATCGGGATTGTTCCTTGTGCGAAGTTGCAGCGTGCGAAGTTGCCGCCGTAGCGCTTTCGCCTGCGTCTTCATTCCGGTCGCGCATGCCGCCTCTGGTCAGAAAGAGCTTTGCGCTTTGGTCTGTATTGGGGTCTTTCACCAACTCGCTGGGATTGCCGCTGGCAGTGACCGTTCTGCTTTGCGCATCCAGAAAGATGCTGTTTCTGGCTATGGTGAAAATACTCGGCAACTCGTGAGAAACAATAACAAACGTGGTACCAAGACTGTCGCGCAGCTCCAGTATCAGGTCGTCCAGCAGCCGGGAGCTGACAGGGTCAAGCCCTGCGGAAGGCTCGTCCAGAAAGAGAATCTGCGGATCAAGCGCCAGCGCTCGCGCAAGCCCCGCGCGTTTGCGCATGCCGCCGCTGATCTCCGAGGGGTAATAATCCTCAAATCCGGCCAGACCCGCAAGGGCCAGTTTGAGCGAGGCCTGCTCCCTGATTTCATCATCGGTGAGGTCTGTGTACTGCTGCAGGGGCAGCCCCACATTTTCCGCAAGCGTCATGGAACTCCACAGCGCGCCCCCCTGAAAGAGCACGCCCGTATTGCGCATGATGCGGCTGCGGCTTTCTTCCGTGCCCGCCCAGAAATTTTCGCCATTATAGCAAATCTGCCCTTGCTGCGGCTCCTTAAGGCCCATGAGCACGCGCAGCAGGGTGCTTTTACCGCAGCCGGAGCCGCCCATGACCATGAAAATATCGCCCACGCGCACGTCAAACGACACGTTGCGCATGAGCACAAAGGAGCCGAAGGCCACTGTAAGGTCGCGCACCCTGATGCGCACGTCTTCGTCCGGCACGGCAGGGGCCAGGCTGGACGGAGCAGCGCTGGTCGCGTCCGTGTTTGGCAGGATGATGGAGGGCTGGGCGGCGTCAGGCATGCTACACATCCAGCACGTTGCAGATAACAGTGATAATGGCGGTCGCCACAATAATGCCCACAATGGCCTGCACCACCGCTGTAGTGGTGGCCTGGCCCACAGCCTGGGCGCTACGCCCGCAGCGTATGCCCTGATAGCACCCGGCCACAGCCACAATGGCCCCAAAAACCGTGCCGTACACAAGGCCTATAATCAGATGCTTGAAGGGCACCATTTGGATGGTGGCGTTGATGTATTCCATGGGGTTCAGCCGCAGCATGGTGGTACCCACCAGAAAACCGCCGATAATGCCCATGAGGTCGGCATACAGGGTCAGCAGGGGGATCATGGCCATGAGGGCCAGTACACGCGGCAGCACAAGAAAATCGTGGGGAGAAATACCGAGGGTTGAGAGGGCGTCCACCTCTTCGTTGACCTGCATGGTGCCGATAAGGGCGGCGTAGGCGGCGCCCACCCGGCCCGCCATGACCACGCCCACCATAATGGCCCCCATGACCCGCAACATGCCAATGCCCACAAGGCCCGCAACGTAAATCTGCGCGCCAAACTGGGTGAGCTGCACCGCGCCCACAAAGGCCAGAATCAGGCCAAACAGCAGGCTGGTGAGCGAAATGATGGGCAGGGCGGCCACGCCGCATTCGTGCATGGCGGCAAACAGATCCATGGGGCGCATCTTGGCCCTGCCAAGAAACAGCCGCCAGATGGAAAGCACAATCTCGCCAAGAAAATTCAGAAAGTCCGCGATCTTGGGCGGAAGAGCCAGCACGCTTTCGCCCACGCGGGTCACAAAGCCCGCATCGGTTTTGCTGCGTTCGGAACCTGCCTTGGCAGGAACCGCAAAGGCCAGTTTGATGAGGCGCTCGAGGCCTTCGGGCAGTTCTGTATGCACCGGCAGCTCACGGGCGCGTGCCGCCTTGACCATTTGCACCAGAAAAACCAGCAGGGTGCTGTCCCACTGGCCTAGGTCGGCGCTTTCAAGGCGTACTTCGCGGATGCGCTGGTCGGCTACCTGGCTCAGGGCGGCCATGGCCTCCAGCGGCCAGGGTTCGTCCAGATTCCAGCGCCCGCCAACGCTTACGCGCAGCAGCGGCCCTTGAACAGATACGGTCACTTGCGGACTTGTTTCCATCACTATACTATACGCGTAGCATAACATCTTCGCAAGCGTCCTGGCCTGCGAACCGTTTTGAAACCTTTTTGAAACCCCAAACCACCGGGCTGTCATGTCGCTGAAACAACGCCTCAATCTTTCTGCCGAACCTGTCTTTCTTATGGACGGCTCTGCCTTTATATATCGCGGTTTTTTTGCCAACAAGAACATGCAGCGCTCCGACGGCTTTCCCACCAACGCGCTGGTGGTGGTAACGCGCGTGCTGCTGCGCATTCTGCGCGATGAACGGCCCGCCCATTTTCTCTTCGTAAAGGACGGCAAGGGCAAGAACTTCCGTCACGACCTCTACCCACTGTACAAGGCCAACCGTGACGCCACGCCAGAAGATCTGGTGCGGCAGATGGACCCCATTGTACGCATGGTCAAGGCTCTTGGCATTCCTGTTGAGATTTCTGACGGCTGCGAGGCTGACGATTGCATAGCCTCGCTGGCGGCGCGTTTTTCCGCCCAGCGGCCCGTGGTTATCGTAAGCGGAGATAAAGACCTCAAGCAGTGCCTCGGCCCCAACGTGTACATGTGGGACCCTGCATCCAAGGAAGAAAAACTGCTCTCTGCCGCAGAATTTACGGCGGAAAGCGGCCTCAGGCCCGACCAGTGGGCCGATGTGCAGGCCCTTGTGGGCGACACGAGCGATAATATCCCCGGCGTGCCGGGCATCGGCCCCAAGACGGCGCAGAAAATTTTTGAAATATGCCCAACGCTTGAAGACATCCGCGACCATTTTGCCCTGCTTGGCCCCAAGATTCAGGACAAGCTGCGCGACCACCTTGAAAACATGTTTTTGTGGCGGCAGCTCACCTCCCTTTCACTGGATGTGTGCACGGAGCTGACCCTTGACGACATGACCGTCAATCCTCTGGATGAAGCCCAGTGCGCCAGCATGGCGGAGGAATTTGAACTGCACGCCCTGCGTCGCGATATGGCAACGCTGGCCCGTTTGCAGCGCAGCGCCCCAGCAGGTTCGGCAGCGGCTCCGGCCGAGTCTGACTCTGCAACTGGCGGGTCTGTATCGAATGCTGGCTCAAATACTGGTGCCGATGCCGCCGCGCCCCGCCTCGCTGCCCAGGGTTCGCTGATGGCTCCCGCCGAAAAATCCCCTTCAAAACCTCGCCCCGCAGCCGGGGCAGGCCCGCAGATGAGCTTGCTGGATGTGGCCGACGAACCCGAAGCTCCGCTCCTGAGCGAAGCAGGGCAGTTGCCCCCCTGCGCAGGGCTCGAGGCCGCAATAATCTGGCCCGGCGGGCCGGGCAAACCGCCCCACGTGGCCGTGGCTGGCGGCGATGATTTTCGCTGGGGCGGTAATGTGGAAGACCTTTGCACATGGCTTGCCGGGGCGCAAAGGCTGGTGACGGCTGACCTCAAGGCCCAGCTGATAGCCGCCGCCTGCTGGCGCAAGCTGCCGTCCGAGGCCAATCCGCCGTTCTTTTTTGATCTTGGCCTTGCCGCCTACCTCATTAACCCTGAGGAAAGCGATTACGGCTGGCCCCGTCTGGCTGTGCGCTGGGGCATCCCCCTGCGCGAAGGGCAGGGCGGCAACGGCCCCGCCAGCATGGCCCTGCGCATGGCCGCCGCCATGGAACAGCGGCTGGAGGCTGACGGTCTGCTCGACCTGTACCGCACGCTTGAACTGCCGCTCACGCCCGTGCTGGCCCAGATGGAGGCGCGCGGCGTCGCCATTGACGCAGCGGCCTTTCAGTCTTTTCTTTCAGACGTGCAGGGCGAGATCGACAGGCTCACGCAGGAAGTTTTTGCCGCAGCGGGAACCACGTTCAACATCCGCTCGGCCCAGCAGCTTGGCGAGGTGCTGTTCAACACGCTCAAGCTGCCCTCGCCGCGTAAAACCCGTGGCGGTCAGGCCTCCACCAATCAGGAAACACTGGAAAAACTGGCCGGGCAACACCCCGTGGTGGAGAGCATTCTCCAGTTTCGTAAACTGGAAAAAATGCGCTCCACCTATCTGGATCCCCTGCCGCGCCTTGTGGACCCACGCGGGCGCATCCACACGACCTTTAACCAGAAGGCTACGGCCACGGGACGACTTTCGTCCAGCAATCCCAATCTTCAGAACATCCCCGTGCGCGGCCCGCTGGGCAAGCGCATGCGCTCGTGCTTTATCGCCGGGCCGGATCACGCCCTTGTTTCTGCCGACTATTCACAGGTAGAACTGCGCGTGCTGGCGCACATGTCGCAGGATACGGCCCTGCTTGAAGCCTTCCGCAACGGCGAGGACATCCACGCCCGCACGGCGGCGCTGGTGTACGATCTGCCGTCCGGCGAGGTCAGCCCCGACCAGCGGCGCAATGCCAAGACCATCAACTTTGGTCTTATCTACGGCATGGGCGCGCAAAAACTGGCTCAGGAGCTGAAAATCACCACCAACGAGGCCAAGGAATTCATTGCGCGCTATTTTGAGCGGCTTACAGGCCTGAAGCAGTTTTATGAAGAGGTGGAGGCTGTTGCCAAGCGGCAGGGCTATGTGACCACCCTTGGTGGGCGGCGGCGCTTGTTGCCCGATATCCATTCCGCCAACGGGCAGAACTACGCGCTGGCGCGGCGGCAGGCTATCAATACCGTGATTCAAGGGTCAGCGGCGGATATCATCAAGCTTGCTATGCTGGCTGTGGCCCATGATGCGGAGTTGAAGCGGCTGGATGCCCGGTTGCTTTTGCAGGTGCATGACGAACTTTTGCTGGAAGTGCCCACGGAGGCTGCGGCTGCTGCGGGTGAACGGGTGGCGGCGCTTATGGGCGGGGTTATGCCGGGCGGCGTGGCTTTGTCTGTGCCGTTGGTCGTTGACTGGGGGCAGGGCAGGGATTGGGGCTCCGCCCACTAGAGCATGGGGGGCTTTTTGTCTCTGGCTGCGTCAAAACGGTTTTTTATTTCGGTCGAGTACCGTGAGAGTACACTCCCTGCATAAAAAAACGTTTTTCCTTGCCAGAAAGCAAAAATCCCCACCATGCAAATGGTTGCCTTGCGGTTTGGGGTGAGCCTGTCAGGCTGATTTACGCAAACCCGACTTTTGTGGCCTGAATGCGTCAGCGCCGGGATTTTGATGCTCACGTACTTGAGTACGCTGCGCTCAAAATCCCGGCGCTTTCTTTTCAGTCCGCAAAACGCGTATTTTGCAAATTAGCCCAACACCAGCCATCGCCTCCGCTTTCGCTCCGGCGAGTATAAGGAAGGCAACTCCACGACCAGCTTCTTATGAAGGACGATATTTTTCTGACTTGTAGGACATTCGCTTGATCACGGTTGATCGGGGTAGGTGTTGTTTGCAATGGGCTGTTTTTTTGAACAAAATTTTTATCTATCTGCAATGGTTATTATTTTTATCGACTTGGAAAGCCAAGGGCATGCGCAAGGGGCAAAGCATTTATTCAAGGCATAAAAAACAGTGGTATTTGGCTGAAACGGAAACCATCCAAAGCGAAAGCGTACTCTGGCATTTACGCGGCGCGGAGGGAGATCGCCTGCGTGAGCGTAGCGAGGGAAGGAAGCTCCCGCAGCGATAGCCGCGTTGCCCTCGTTGCCTGATGGGAATTGAAAACGCTTCTTAGGGGGTGTTCCGGGGGGATGCAAGGGGGCAAAAGGGGCGCAGCCCCGACGGAGTGTTGGCAACGTCAACACGACCGGAAATCAGGAGTAGGTCGCGGCTTTGCCGCGCCGTAAGCGACAGATTTTCGTGCCTTACCGCCCGGCGGCGTAGACGCCGATGGCGGCCCAAAGCACGTAAAACGGGATTTGGCATCAGGATGAAGGGGGCGTAGCCCCATAACCGGCCCCGCCTTGCCGCGCGCCGCGCAGGCGTCCCAATCGCCTGTCAGGCGAAAATTGATGTGCTCGAGGGACAAAAAATCGAGAAAGCTCTAAGAGTTTAAGCCCTTGTGGCGAAAAACAATACTTCCACCCTTAAGATACGCTTCCAACCCACCGGGCAACTGAAACCTCGTATTCCCCCGCCCCTTGGCAAGAGCATCATCCAGAGCCAGCAAAGTTCGGGCGCGAGCCTGACCGTGAATCTGCCCCGAACTGTCAGAATCTTTGTCAGCATTCCCCGCCGCAGGGCGGCACAAAAACCGCACAGCCCTTACATACAAGCGTAATCGGGCAGCAGGGTGCAGCCCCGCCAGCAACTTCGCGGGCAAGATCAGGCTGGGGCCTTCGGCGCCGTTTTCATTCTTCCGCAGCTCCGCGTCACCCTTCCCCACAATCCACGGATGTTCAGCCAGGGCCGCATCGAGCGCCGTATTCCAGTAATCCTCATCCAGCCGCGCCATTTGCCACAGATCATGCAGGGTGCGGTCAAGGGAGGGATTTTCTTCGCGCAGCAGGGGCAGCACATCCAGCCGCAGCCTGTTGCGCTTGTATTGGCGGCTCTGGTTGCTGGCATCCTCGCGCCAGTCAATGCCGCATTCGACCAACAATGTTCTCAGCGCTTGCGCGTCCGTTGCCAGCAGCGGGCGCAGCAGATGGCGCTCGTCATCGCGAGCGGCCATGCCTCCAAGGGCGGGCCATCCTGTGCCCCGCGTGAGGCGCAGCAATACGTCTTCGCTCATATCGCCAGCGTGATGCCCAAGGGCGATAAAGTCGGCCCCCACGGCAACGCGCTCCTGCTCAAGCAGGGCATAGCGCAATCGGCGTGCGGCATCTTCAATGCCAGTACCGCTGTTTTCGGCCAGCTTGCGCACATCGGCTTGCCGCACGGTACAGGGGATGTTCAGGATATTGCATACCTGGAGTGTAAATACAGCGTCTTGCGCAGATTCGTCCCGCAAGCCGTGGTCAACGCTCAGGGCGTGGAGGCTCAGCCTGAGCCGTGGGGCCAGCAGGTGCAGCACAACGGCGAGCGCTGTGGAATCGGCCCCGCCGGAAAGAGCCAGCAGCAGCCGCGAACCTTTTGCAAGCCCAAGCCGCGTCAGGCAGAAGCGCTCCACCTCAAGGCAAAGACGGGCCGCAGTGGGCGGGATGTTTTGCAGCGTAGGCGCGGATTTGATCATGGCATGCCTGCGGCAAGGATGTATGGGCAAAATGTCGGCCCTGAGAGATTTGAGTCCGCGAGGCTGGGAATGCCTAGTGCGGGAGGGCTTTGGGGAGCAGCATGTGCCGCCCCAAAGCCGTATCAAAAAGCCGTGCCTGGGGGGCTGTCTCTAACTCAATGATTTTGCGCCAAGGGCAAGGAAAAAGGCTTTTTTTACGAAAGGAGTGTACTCTTACGGTACATGACTGGAGTAAAAAATATCTTTTTGACGCAGCCAGTTGGACAAAAGAATGAGTTAGAGACTGACCCTAAGCCGGATTGATGCCCAGTTCCACCAGCAGGTTCTCAAGCCATACGATCATGCGGTCGCGCAGTTCGGGCGAGGCATAGTGCACACATTCGCAGCGCATGCGGCCACGCGCGCGCACAAGCAGCTCAAGGCGCACAAAATTTTCTTCAATTTCCAGCCCCATGACGTGGGGGCCGCAGCTTTCCTCATGCTTCTGCTGCACTGGCGAGAGCATGTCGGCGGGAACGGGCAGCCAGAAGAGGCCGTCCATGCCCGAGGTAAGCTCCATCTCGGTGAGGGTGGCACTCAGTTTAGCGGTATCTTCTTCCGTAATGTCGTCAATTCCGTACCAGCGCATCAGTGTTCCTCCGAATAGGGGCAGCCAGTTTTATCCAGATTGAAAATACGGCGCGCAATGCTGATGCGCGGGCCGTTGCCCTCCTGGGACATGCTGCCGCGCTTGAGAAACATGATGGGGTCATGGTTGAGCTTGCGCACCAGCGCACCCACCAGAGCCTCAAGGGCATCGCGGGTTTCATCGTTCACCGGGCCGAGCCTTTTGAGGGTCTTGGCCAGTTCTTCCTGTCCCATGCGTTCGCCGCGCTGGATGAGGTCAACGATGGTGGGCTGGACGTCGAGGCTTGAAAGCCAGCGGGAGAACAGCAGCACTTCCTCATTGACGATATCCGCGGCCTTGGCGGCTTCGTCGCGTCGGGTGGCGAGGTTTTCTTCCACCACTTCCTTGAGGTCGTCAATGTCGTACAAATAGACGTTGTCGAGGCCGTTGACGTCCGGGTCGATATCGCGCGGCACGGCAATGTCGATAAAGAACATGGGCCTGTTTTTGCGGGCCTTGAGCACGGCGCGGATGTCGCGCGCGCGGATGATGGGTTCCTGCGAACCGGTGGAGGTGATGATGATGTCCACCTCTGTCAGGTGCTCTGCCATGTCTTCAAAGGGGATAGCCCGTCCCTTGAACTGCTTTGCCAGCTCCTGCCCGCGTTCGAGCGTGCGGTTGGCAACCAGAATTTCATCAATGCCCGACTGCAAAAGGTGCATGGCGGCAAGTTCGGCCATTTCGCCAGCGCCCACCAGCATTGCCTTGTGGGTCTTCATGTCGCCAAAAATGCGTTTGGCAAGCTCCACGGCGGCATAGCTGATGGAAACCGCGCTGGAGGCCACCGCAGTTTCTGTGCGCACTCTTTTGGCTACGGAAAAAGCCTTGTGCACCAGCCTGTTAAGTATAACGCCCGTGGCGTGGCACTTGACCGCCTTGCGGTAGGCGGTTTTGAGCTGGCCCAGAATCTGCGGTTCGCCCAGCACCATGGAATCAAGGCTGGACGCCACAGAAAACAGATGGCGCACCGCCTCCAGATTCTTGTGCACGTAGACGTAGGGCTTGAGTTCCTCGGGCTTTGCGCCGCGCGCAACGGCCCAGTTTTCAAGCACCTGCCCGGCCACGTCGCCGTTGCCGGCGGCCAGCAGCTCCACGCGGTTGCAGGTGGAAAGGATCACGCTTTCGCTCACCGCGCCAACACATGGCACGGCCCAATGCTCTTCATCGCAGTGGTTGACCAGGGCAAAGCGCTCGCGCACGTCCACGCTGGCAGTGCGATGATTCAGGCCGACAAGAAAGATATCACAGTCCATGATGATAGCCCGGTCAGCGCCGGATGAATGCGTGGTGTGTTTCCATGAAGGTATTCACCACAATGATTGAAAAGAGGCAGAGAATAAATACAAAAACAGCCAGTTGCGCAGGCTTGCGGCCCTTCCAGCCCTTGGTGAGGCGGTTGTGGAAAAGCACGGAGTAGAACAGCCAGATCACAATGCTGATAACTTCCTTGGGGTCGCCCGTAACCGTGCCGCCAAATACCGGCTTGGCCCAGATAAGCCCGGAAACGATGCCCAGAGTGTACATGGGGAAGCCGATCATGGTCGTGATGGCGTTGATTTTATCAAGCATGGAGAGGGCGGGCATGTCGAGCCAAAAGCCCTTCATGGTCAGCTTGCTCTTGATGCGCCCCTCCATGAACAGAAACAGCGCCCCGGCGGCAAAGGCCAGCGCCAGCAGGGCAAGGCTCAAAAAGAGCGAGCCGATGTGCAGGGCGTAAAATGAGGTGTTGAGCGAGGGCGGAACCTGCACCACCGAGGCCAGATACGGGGCCGACATGGCAAAGAGCATAAGCCCGAGCGGCGTGGCGAATACCAGCGGAATTTCCTGCCGCAGCTTGGCCCAGGCGGCAATGCCGCAGAGCACCACGAACCAGGCCATGAGCTGAAAGTACGCGCCAGCGCTCAGGCCGCCGGGCAGGGCCTTGTGAAAGCCCAGAAAAAGCATGAGCGTCTGACAGGCAAAGCCCGCCAGCGCCACGCTACAGCCTATCTTGCGCCACAGGGCGCTGCGCGCGGCAACGCCCGCAAGCCCTGCAACACTGGCGGAGCCATAGAGCAGCAGGGTTACGGCGGTGGAAAATTCAGGGGAGATCATGGAGCAACTCCGCTATATTGGCGTGCAGTGCGGGCGGAAGCACCGCCTGCAAATAACGCGTACAGTTTTCATGGTCGTGTTCTTCCAGCCATTGTTGCAGAGGTGATTCTGCCAGCTTGCGGAACAATCCGGTATTCTGCCCTGTATCGTGCCCCAAGGCAAGAACCAGAGGCCGCAGCCGACCCATCAGGGTTGCCATGCGCGAACGCGGTTCAAGCCAGCGTTCAAGTTCGCCCTTCCAGCGGCGGGCCAGCGCGGGGCTTGCCCCGCCAGTGGAAAGCGCCGCCGCAAGCGGGGTGCTGCGGGCCACGGCTGGCACCTGAAAACAGCCCTCATCCGGATTGCTCGCGCTGTTGCACAAAATACCCGCAACGGCGCACAGGGCGGCAATGCGGCTGTTTTCCGCAGCGCTGCCCGTGGCGGCAAATACCAGCCCGCAGCCATTGAGGTCGGCAGCCTCGCAGGCGCGGCGTTCAAAGTGTACCCTTGGATCGCGTAGCAGTTCCGCCGCTTCCGGCGCTGATTCCGTCGCAGGCCCGACAGGGTCGAGCACCAGCACGGATGCCGGATTGCAGGCCAGCAGGCCGGAAAGTTTGCGTTGCCCCACCTGACCAAGGCCGACCACCAGACAGCGAATGCCTGAGAGCGAGATGAATATGGGGTAGAGCGGGGCGAGGGGCAGTTGTGCGCGCATGTGTGATCCAGATGGTGAAAGAAGCTTGAGGGTGAGCATACAGCAGCGCGAAATATTTTGCAAAGGGCTTGCGCGCCGCAGCATTTGCGCAACTTTGACTGTTGTGCAGCGAAGCTGCGCCGCACATTGCTTGCCTAGGTGGACAGATTGCCTTAGATTGTGGGCAATTGGCAGTTTTACGCAGGCTTGCGGCTATTGACCGGTTACTGCCATCAACAACCATACGGAACGACATGCCCAAATTTTTGGTCATACAGGCGGCACGCTTTGGCGATCTGGTGCAGACCAAGCGCCTGTTGTTGAGCCTGGCCTTGCGCGGCGAGGTTCATCTTGCCGTGGATGTCAGCCTGGTTCCGCTGGCCAGGGTGCTCTATCCCTTTGCCGAGCTGCACGCCCTGTCGGTGCACGGCAGGCCCGAGGCAGAGGCGCTGGCGCGCAACACCGCTGTGCTGGACCGTTGGCAGGGCTTGCCCTTTGAAGCCGTGTACAACTGCAATTTTTCCGGCACTACTGCGGCCCTGTGCCGAGTTTTTGAGGTGGAACAGGTTCAGGGGTACCGGCCAGAGGCCGGGGGCATTTCGCGCTCGCCCTGGGCGCGTCTTGGCTTCCGCCTCAGTGAGCGGCGCGCGCTGGCAACGATGAATCTTGTGGATTTTTGGGCGCATTTTGCACCAGAGCCGGTTGAGCCCCGCAGGGTCAACCCTGTGGCGACCCCCGGCGGGCGAGGGCTCGGCGTGGTGCTGGCAGGGCGCGAATCGCGCCGCTCGTTGCCCGTGCCCGTGCTGGCCGAGGCGGTGCGCACAGCCTTTGGGGCATTGGGCGGCCCGCGCATTCTGTTGCTGGGTTCAAGGGCGGAGCAGCCCGCTGCCCGTCAACTCTTGCGGCATTTGCCTGGCAAGATGCTCGACAGGGTGGAAGATTGCAGCGGCAAAACAGACTGGCCCGCCCTTGTTGACGCCGTAGACGGGTTGGATGCGCTGATCACGCCCGATACGGGCATCATGCACCTTGGCGCGCACCTTGGCGTGCCTGTGCTTGGTTTTTTTCTCTCTTCAGCCTGGCTGCACGAAACCGGGCCATACGGCGAGGGCCATCATGTGTGGCAGACGGCGCGCTCCTGCGGGCCGTGTCTTGAAACCGCCCCTTGTCCCTACGATGTAGCCTGTGGTCAGCCCCTGGCGCAGGTGGAGCTTTTGCGCTCCATTGCCGCAGTACTTGCCCGTCTAAAATCGGGCGCGCCCTTTGCCGCCGCACAGGCGGAATCATGGCCGCCCCTGCCAGCGGATTTGCAGTTGTGGCGCACGGGCATGGACTCCTTGGGCACGCTGCCGCACCTGCTCGCGGGAAGTGACCCGCATGCGCAGGAGCGCAGGCGCGTGCGCGATTTTCTGGCTGCGCGCCTGCATCTGCCCATGCCGGACGAAAGCGCCGCTCTTGCCCCGCAAGCTCCGAATCTTGACGAATGGCTTTATAACGATGCGGACTGGATGTTGCCGCCAGGGAGATACTGCTGATGCCCGCCGCTCCTCTGCGAATTCTTGTGGTGCTGCCCATGTACGGCGGCTCGCTGCCCATCGGCCGCTACTGCGCCAGCGCCCTCAGCGGGCTGGGGCACAGCGTGCGCGTGTTTGAGGCTCCCTTGCTGCATCCGGCCTTTACCGGGCTGCGCGGCCTCGGGTTGGCCCCGACGCAGACTGCCCAACTGGAAAATTCTTTTTTGCAGGTGGTTTCGCAGGCCGTGTGGGCGCAGGTTCAGGCGCAGGAGCCGCATCTGGTGCTGGCCCTGGCGCAGGCTCCCATAGGGCGCAGCCTGTTGCAGCGTTTGCGCAGGTCGGGCGTGCGTACAGCCATGTGGTTTGTGGAAGATCACGAGGTTTTTGATTACTGGAAGGCCTACGCGCCACTGTACGATGTTTTTGCCGTTATCCAGAAAGAGCCTTTTTTATCCATGCTCTCGGGCATCGGGCAGGGCAATGCCCTGTATCTGCCGCTGGCGGCCCAGCCGGATTTCCACAAGCCACTGGAGCTGACCGAGCAGGAAAAGCGCGAATATGGGGCCGATATCGGCTTTCTTGGCGCGGGTTACCCCAACCGTCGGCTGGCTTTTCGTCAGCTTGTGGGGCGTGATTTTAAAATCTGGGGGTCGGACTGGGACGGCGAGAGCCTGCTTGCGCCCCACGTGCAGCGCGGCGGCGCGCGCATTGATGCGGATGAGAGCGTCAAAATCTACAATGCCACGCGCGTCAACCTGAATCTGCACTCGAGCCTTGGCACTGCGGAGCTTGTGAGCAAGGGCGATTTTGTCAATCCGCGCACGTTTGAACTGGCGTGCATGGGGGCCTTTCAGCTTGTGGACAGGCGGGCGCTCATGCCCGAGCTGTTTGCGCAGGATGAACTGGCAACCTTTGGCACGCTGGAAGAATTTTACGCGGGCATTGAGTATTTTCTGGCCCATCCGGACGAGCGTCACGCCTTTGCCGCCCGCGCAAGGGAGCGGGTGTTGCGCGATCATACGTACGAGCAACGCATGGCTGCGCTGCTCGACTTTGTGGAGCAGCGCCTCGGCCCCTGGCCGGTGGAGCTGGGTTCTTCCGGCGGCATGCCGTCCGATGTTGAGGCCGTGCTTTCGCCCGAGATTCGCAGGGACATGGCGGCGATGTTGCAGGGGCTTGGCCTTGGCCCCAATGCCGGATTTGACGATGTCATCAATGCCTTGCGCGCCCGTAGCGGCGTGTTGACAGAAACCGAGGCTGCCCTGCTGTTTCTCGATGAATGGCGCAGGCAGTACGGCAAAAAATAACTTTTCAATATCGTTGCATAATTCCTTGTGCGCCATGCCCGGTTTTGCCAGCAGCGCGCAGATACGAAAAACCCCGCCGTGGAGGCGGGGTTTTTACGTCATATCCATGCGGCAATTAGCCGCTATTGCACAATATCGGTCATGGATGGGGGCAGGGTGATTTCCGTCATGTTGAGGTAGAAGGGCAGCATGATGGCAACTGCCAGCATCAGCGCGGCCAGCAGGGTGATCTTGTGGCGCATGGGGGTGGCGCTGCGGGCCACGAATGTCCAGAGCAGGGCCGGAACAAGCCAGAGCAGCAGCTCTGCGCTTTCCATAATGGCGTCAGTGGCGGTAAACGTGTCGTTTTGCCAGGCGTTCTGCACGTCAAACACCGAGGATGCCAGCAAAATAACCCAGAAAACAGCCCAGGCGTTGCGCGCCCATGTGGCGCACCAGGGGAGCATGGTATTGTAGTGGTCGCGGCCAAAGTCGTCATATTTGCGGCGCAGCACAAGCCAGAAAGCGCCCATGCCGCCAGCCACGGCCAGCATCAGGGGCAACGACCAGAAAAGGGCGCACCAGAAGGGGGTTCCAAAACCGGGAACATAAATGTGCCCAAGGGTCAGCAAGTCCGCATCGGGGCGGGCCAGTGCCGTGAGCAGGCGGGCCGCAGCCAGGGACGCCACGGTGGCGATGATGCCCTGAATGCCGCTGACCACGCCCATGCCCACATGCAGCATGGGCAGCTTGAGCAAGAATTTCCACAAGGCAAAATACATGCTGTTGATAAGTACGGCCAGCCCGAGCATGATCCAGCTCATTTCAACCATGAAGTCGGAGATGGAGTCGGGCGTATAGGAGCTTTGCGTAAAGAAGAGCCAGACCCTGCCGCAGATGAGCAGCGCCCAGCCCAGCAGCAATGAGAGCAAGGCCAGCTGGCGTGCGCATTTTTCATAGGAGGCGCGCTTGCGCGTAACCGCCAGCGCCCGTGCGGTGGCAGACATGAAACCCAGACCCGCAAAGGCCAGCAGGGCCGCGAGCGGCAGGGCTATGCTCAGGGCGTCAAGGCCCATGCGCGCCATGGGAAAGGACTGTCCAAGATGCCGCAACGCGTCCATCCAAGTTGTCAGGGCCGCTGCCATTTCCTGGAAAAAATTCATCTGGCTTCGCCTCCGGTCTGGCTTGATGCCGGATAGGAACTGTTCATGCGGATTATTGCCGCCTTTTGCCTGCCGTGTTTCGGGTGAGCCACCTGTGCACGTGCGAATGAAGGCAAAATCCCGTTTGCAGCCGGGCGCAGGGCACACCAAAAGCTGCGGAACAGACTTTTTGATGCTGCGATGCTCCGGTTGTCCGTATCTGTTATGTAGTACGAGCGTGAGCAAGCCTGTTCTTGCCTGAAAAACGCTGCCGCTGCAAGAGTTCTTGAAATATGGCCGGGGTTGAGGCACAAGAAAGGTTGGCAGGTTGATGGGCTTGTGCGTTTGCAGTTCTGTCGGCTTTAGCAGCCGGGCAAGCGACAAGACCGGGCCGAAATTTTTTTGATGGGCGTCTGTTGCGGGCTTTTGATGCATTGAGCGATATTTCAACGCAAGAATGCTCTTGTGCTGGAGACCGGGATGAAAACACTGATTGTTGTGCCGTTGGCCTGCGTTGCGCTGGTTGCTGGCTGCGCTTCTTCTGACAAAATGCGTCAGGTGGAATCGACCAGCGAAACCAACCAGAAGCTGCTGCGCGAGACCGACCAGCGATTGCGTACGCTGGAGCAAAGCGTAAATACGCTTGATACCCAGGTTGCCCAGCTCAATAACAGGGTTTACGAAGTGCGCACCCGTGGCGGACAAAAAACCGGCATGACCGTGGTGCCCATTATTCCGCCGCAGCCTCACAAGAGCGTTGTGGTTACGCCTGCCCAGCCGGAAAGCGCCCAGCTTACCGCACACGGCCCGGTTGCGCCCAGCAGCTCCGAGCGCCTTCCAGTCAATCCCGCTCAGCCCGCAGCCAGTGCTGTTCCAGCAAACTCCACAGCGTCCAATGCCCGTACTATTGATCCCGCCGCCACAATCAGGCCCATTCCCGCTGCCGCCCCGCGTGAGACCGCCAGGGCCGAAGCCGAGGCGATGCCCAAAACTTCTGCGGAAAAGATCCCTGCAGCAAAGACCGCTGCACAGCAAAGCTCCGCAGAAAAGCCGCAAGCTGCCGCCAAGGGCGCGGCGGGGGCTGCTTCGGCCGGATCTGCTGCATCTTTCGCTCTGCCGCCCGAGTCGGCTTTGCCCCCTGCTGCTTCTGCCGCAAGCGGAAAGGGGGCGGTTCAGCCCATGCTGCCGCCTGTTGCCGCAGCCGGGGGCAATCCTGATGTCCCCGTGCCTTCTGTGCCGGTCTCTGATCTTGCGCTGCCGCCCGAACATCCTGGGCTGGGCCTGCCGCCCCTGCCTGGGGATGCCGCCGCCAAAAACGGCGCAAAGGGCAAGGCTGCCAAAGCCGCTGCCTCACCTGCTCCTGCTTCGGCCCCTGCTTCGGCGGCAAGCACTGCCGCCACGCCTGCTGTCTCGGCGCAAGCCCAGCCCGCAGCCTTGCCCAAGAGCGGCAAGGGCGAGGAAGCCGCATACAAGGCTGCCTTGCAGCCTGCCATGTCTGGCCGTGCCGCAGACAGTATTGGCCGTTTTCAGACCTTTTTGCAGGAATACCCGCAGGGCCGCTTTGCCGCCAATGCGGAATACTGGATTGGCGAGGGCTACTACGCCCAGGGCAAGTACAAGGATGCGCTGGCGCAGTTTGAAAAGGTCAACAGCCAGTGGCCTCGCCATCACAAGAATGCCGATGCCCTGCTGAAAACCGGCATGACCCTGAGCCGTATGGGCGACAAGGAAGGCGCCGCGCAGGCGTACAAAAAACTGCTGTCGCAGTTTCCCAACTCTGAAGCGGCGGGGCTTGCCCGGTCGCGTGGTCTGGCCCGGTAAAATGGGCTGCACAGCGGCGCTGGGCCATACAGCGGTGGCGGCATGAGCCAGCCATGTAAAACTCTGGCTGTAATGGACGAGGCCGCCCGCAAGGAATACTGGGCCAGCCTTGCCCTGCGGCACTGCCGTGGGCTGGGTGCGCGTTCTGCCGCACGCCTTGCGCGGCACTTTGGCTCGGCCTACGCCGCCGTGCAGGCGCGCGAACTCTGGCATGAGGCGGGCGTCAACAAGGGGCAGGCCGCCGAACTGGCTACGGGGTCGTGGCGTGTCACTGCCAGAGAAGAATGGGATCGCGCCCGCGATCTTGCCGCATCCATAGTCCTGTGGACAGACCCTGAATATCCCGTGCTGCTGCGCCCGGTTATTGATGCGCCCCTGCTGCTCTATTGCCGGGGTGATCTTTCCCTGCTGCAATCGCCGGGTTTTGCGGTGGTTGGCTCGCGCAAGGCCACCAAACATGGCAGGTCTGTGGCCGAATACATGGCGCGCTGCCTTTCGGCCTGCGGCATTGCCATTGTTTCCGGCATGGCGCTGGGCATAGACAGGGTTGCCCATGAGGCCGCGCTTGAGCGCGTTGGCCGCAGCATCGGCGTGTTGGGAACGGGCATTGATATGCTCTATCCCATTGGCAACATGACTGTTTTTGATGAAATGGAGCGCCGGGGTCTGCTGATCTCTGAATTCGCGCCCGGCACTCTGCCGCATGCGGGCAATTTCCCCATCCGCAACCGCATTATCAGCGGGCTGTCGCTGGGAGTGCTGGTGGTGGAGGCCGCCCAGCGGTCGGGCAGTCTTATCACGGCGCGGCTGGCTCTGGAGCAAAACCGCGAAGTGTACGCCGTGCCGGGGCCTGCGCTGGATGCCCATTGCCTTGGCTGTCAGGATTTGGTGCGTCAGGGCGCGCATGCCGTATTCAGCGCCGAGGACGTGTTGCGTGATCTTGCGGAGCAGTTGCGGCCCTTTGGCATCAGCGAGGGCAGTGTTCCCGGTGAAGAGGAAGGGCTGCTGGAGGATGTGCCTGTGCCGCAATCATCCAAGGCGGCAGGCACGTCCAGAGCGTCAGCACCCAGCGCAGCAGCTGGCAAACCCGGCAAGGCCAATGGGCAGGATGCCCCAACCGGGGCGCATGCCAGCGAAACCGCACCTATTATAGATGATGCCAGCAGCAATGCATGCACAGGGCAGCCCCTCAACGAGGGCGAGCGCGCCGCTGCGGAAAACGCCGCTGCCGCCGATGGCAACGCTGATCTGCTTGCGTATCTGCGTCAGCATGGCCCCACCCATGCCGATGTTCTGGCTGATGCCGCAGGGCTGAGCGCTGCGGCGGCCAATGCCGCTCTTGTGGGGCTTGAGATGCTGGGCAAGGTGCGGCGTTTGCCCGGCGCGCGCTATGAGGTGACGGCATGAGCAGGGCACAGGGCGGGCAAAAAGGCCCGGTCGGCGCGACCGCCAGCCCAAAGGCCGGGCGCGGTGCTGCTGCGGCCAAAACAACAGCGCGCAAAAAAACTGCGGGCAAGCAAACGCAAGGCTCGTTGACTGAGGCAGCCACGCCAAACACGCAGGAACAGGCCGCTGGCGGGCAACGCAAACCCGGCCCCGACCGGGCAAAGCTCTTTGTTGATGCCTTTCTGGCCTGGATGGAAGTGCAGAAGGGCGCTTCGCCCGCCACGCTCAAAGCCTACGGCAGCGACCTTGCGCAACTCATCGAATTTCTGCGCGGGCAGGATGCTGACCTTGGAAGGCCCGAATCCGTCACCCGGCGGCACGTGCAGGCCTATCTGGCCTGGCTGTTCCGTCAGGGCGAGGCCAAAAGCTCCATGGCCAGAAAACTGGCGGCTGTGCGTTCATTCTTCCGTTTTCAACAGCGCAATGGTGTGGTAACAGAAAATGTGGCCGCGCAGGTGCGTAATCCCCGGCAGGAAAAACGCCACCCTCGCGCCCTGAATGTGGACGAAACCTTTGCCTTGCTGGATGCGGAGCATGGGCAGGCCGGGACAGAGAGCGCCGAATCCGCGCGCCTGCTGTGCCGCGACCTTGCCCTTGCGGAACTGCTCTACGGTTCTGGCCTGCGCATTTCAGAGGCGCTTGGCCTCAATATTGATGATGTGCAGCTTTCATCGCGCGTGCTGCGCGTTATGGGCAAGGGCTCGCGTGAGCGGCTTGCGCCGCTTTCCGACACGTCGTGCGAGAGCCTCAGGGCATGGCTTGACGAGCGCCCGCTTCTGGCCCTGCCGGAAGAGCAGGCCCTGTTTGTGGGTTCGCGTGGTTCGCGCCTGAACCGCAGGGAGGCCGCGCGCATTGTGGAGCGCCTGTGCCGCCGGGCCGGGCTGGATTTTACAGTGTCGCCGCACAGCCTGCGCCATTCGTTTGCCACGCACCTGCTTTCGGCAGGGGCCGACCTGCGCAGCGTGCAGGAGCTGCTGGGACACCGCAGATTGACCACCACCCAGCGCTACACGCAGGTAAGCCTTGAGCATTTGATGGAAGCCTATGACAAGGCCCATCCCAAGGCGACGAAAAAATAAAAAAATCACTAAGTTAAAAATATCGTTTATTTTCAAATAGATGTGTTTTGTAGGGTAGAGTGTCCACTAATCTGTTTCGGGTTTTTTTGTGCGAAGACCTTGGCATGGACAGGACTTTGTGCTAAAGAGAACAAAGCGGTCGCACTGAACCGCATACCCGAACAATACCGGAAGGAGAGACTGTCATGTCCGCATTAGTTATTGGTCACATGAATCCTGATACCGACAGCATCATTTCTGCCATTGCCGCCGCCGACCTGTACAGCAAGCGCGGTCTGGACGTTACCCCTGCCGCTCAGGGCGCGCCCACTCCTGAAACCGAATTCGTGCTCAAGAAGTTCGGTCTCACCGCTCCCCAGGTTGTTGCCGACGTGGCTGGCAAGAATCTGTATCTGGTGGACTATTCCGATCTGGCTCAGGCCCCCAAGGGAATGGATTCCGCCTGTGTGCTCGGTATCGCTGATCACCACAAGCTTGGTGATGTGACCACCTCCGCGCCCCTGGAAGCCTGGATCTGGCCCGTGGGCTGCACCTGCACCGTGCTGAAGAACATGTTTGACTTCTACGGCGTGGAAATTTCCAAGGGCATCGCTGGCGGCATGCTGTGCGCCATCCTCTCCGATACCGTTATCTTCAAGTCCCCCACCTGCACCCCCGCCGACAAGAAGGCCGTTGAAGAACTGGCCAAGATCGCGGGCGTGAGCGACGTGATGGCTCTGGGCATGGAAATGTTCAAGGTCAAGAGCGCCGTTGAAGGCACCTCCATGAAGGATCTGGTCTTCCGTGACTACAAGGACTTCGACATGGGCGGCAAGAAAGTTGGCATCGGCCAGCTCGAAGTGGTCGACCTTTCCATTCTGGAACCCGTCAAGGCTGGCCTTCAGGCCGAAATCGCCCGCGTGAAGGGCGAAGGCCGTCACAGCGTGTTCCTGCTGCTCACCGACATCATGAAGGAAGGCTCTGAAATGCTGATCGTTTCTGACGATCCTTCCGTGGTGGAAAAGGCTTTTGGCGTGAAGGCCGAAGGCAAATCCGTGTGGCTGCCCGGCGTGATGAGCCGCAAAAAGCAGGTCGTGCCCAACTTTGAAAAGGCTTTCAAGTAAGCTCTAGCTTAGCTTGAAATGATTTTGCCCCGCCGGGGCAGGGAAGCAGGTTCTTGCGAACCGAACCCCTGCCTTGGCGGGGTTCTTTTTTGCAGGGCAGCACCTGGCGCTTTTTTGAGGGGCAGGGGCTGCCTTTTGCGCTGGGTGAGGCGGCGTCATAACAGTGCCGCACTGGCGGGCGATTTGTGCGGTTGCGGCGGGATGCCCAACAGCGGCCCCCTCGCGCAGGCAGTTCCGCTTTTGCAGTGCTTTATCCGCGCGCGGGGGCAGGGGCAAGGGTGCGTAAGATGCGCCAAAATCGTGGGGGATGCCTTCGGGGCAGGCCGTTGACCGCAGCGCCTGCATGTTGCCGCGCAATTCAGTTGAGGGCTGGCTCTGCTGGTGCTCGGACGCAAAAAGGCTGCCAGTTCTGTGCGAACCGACAGCCTCTGATTCTTATACTGCAGGGTTGGACGAGTGTGCGGCCTACAGGCTGCGCTCTTCCAGACCTTCGCCGCTCTTTTGTTTGGCCTTGTTGGGCGGGGTAGTGACAGGCTGCAAGCCGGGCACCACGTCATGCACTTCCGTAGGCGGCAAGAGCGGATCGGCGGCATCGCGCTGAATGACCTTGCTGTCGCGCACGTACAGCGTGCAGGAAAGGCCAAAGCACTCGTATACCGCAGCAACAGTGCCCTTGAGCTTTTCCTGATCATTGAGCGGCGGTGGAACCAGCACGTAATAAATGCGGGTGCGCCCGCCCCTCTTGGGTTCCACAAAGCAGGAAACTATCCATTCATCCTGTCCGTCCCCGTTCCAGTCCGCAATGCCGACCATATTGACTTTAAGCTTCTGCGTGGCATGATTGATGCTGAAACCGTTGGGGAAACGCTGCACGCGGCTGTCGGGCAGGATGGTGGCGGAAAATGTTTCGCCAAGATACACATCGTGCGCCGTATCGTTTTGCAGCATAAATGAGGGCGAAAGGCGGGTGAAAAGTATGTCGCCGTAGTCTTTCAAACCCTTGAACGACATGGGGGCCGTGTAGGAGCCGTCCTTGTCCAGCAGGTCACGGGCCTGAAGTTCCTTGGGCATGTTATGCGCCATTTTCATGAATTCGTCTTTTTCCACCACAACTACAGGGCGGGTGGTACCGCAGCCGGCAAGCAGACAGCCCAGGCAAAGCAGGGCGCAAATTCGCGATAAGACCATGATATGTGTCGACTCCCCTGGCGGAGATTTGACGGCAAAAAGCCGCTTCTCCGTGAATGCAGCTTTTGTAAGCGTCTGCGAGCGGCTTGTAAAGAGCATTGCGGGTAGTATGGTACGGTATCTGCATGTTTTTATGATAATGTCATGAAAATGCTCCAACCCCACAGGACACGACATGCCCGAACCAATATATTTGCAAATGCCCGAACCCAGACTGAAAAAGCATGGCCGCATGTTTTTGCGCCTCCTGCCCCTGTGGGTGATAGGCTGTCTGGTTGCCGCCGGGTGGTGGTGGATTGAATCTGGCCGCGTAACAAGCACTTGGGCCATGCTCGACGGCATGGTGTATGCGGTTTCGTCCGAATTCCCCGCCAAGGTCGAATCCGTGGCTGTTCGCGAGGGCGACCGCGTCAAAAAAGGGCAGGTCTTGGCCCGGCTGGACGCCAGAGCTTATGCTGGCCGTGTGGGCGAAGCCGGGCGCGAGGCAGCCGGTCTGCGCGCTATGGCTGGCCCGCCGAGCATTGAAGAAACCGCAGCCCGGCTCAAGCAGGCGCAGGATTCGGAACAGGAGATGGTGCGCCGCATCGCACTGGCGCGGCATGATGAAGATCTCAAACAGAAAGCGCGTGAAGAGCGCGTGGCAGAGCATGTGCGCGCCCAGCTTGCCCTGCGCACCCTTGATAGCCAGGGCGGTGAACGCGCCGTGGGCAGCGCGCGCTACGCAGCCGCCAAGCAGGCGGAAGCTCAGACCCGCCTTGCCAAGGAGCGGGCCATTGTGGAATTTGAACAGGTCAGCCTTGTGCGCGCAGCCATAGATCAGGAACTTGCCCGAGTGCGTGCGGAAGCTCTGCGTTACAAACAGTTGGCCTCAAGCAACCGCTATGCGCCAAAATATGTGGCAGGCGCCTTGGGCGCTGCCATGAATGCCGTGCCGCAAAATGCTGTGGACGGCAATCTCTACGCGCCGCAGGATGGGCGCATTCTGCGCGGCATCGCCATGCCGGGGCAGTCTGTGCAGCGCGGTGAACCCGTGGTCCTGCTGTTGCCCGAGGGCAAGGAAGCGCAAAAATCCTTCTGGCTGTTGGCCTTTTTTACGCAGGATGCCGCCAATGCCCTCAAGCCGGGCCAGAAATGCGCCATAACCCTGAAAAATGACACCAGGCTTGAAGGGCGCGTCTATGACAGGCTCGACCCGCAGCCCCTGCCGCCCAATGCCATTGCGGATAGCAAGGATGCCAGTGAGACTGCGGCCCGCCCGGAAGTTTACGTGCCCGTGCGCATAACCATCAGTGATGGCGAGGGCAAGCAGTTTGAACCCGGCATGCTGGGGAAGTGCGAGGTTATGACGAGGGTTTTCTGGAATTAGGGGGATGCTGCGCATCTGTGCGGCAGGCGACCTAGTTGATGAATCTTGTTGATTGAATTTATTGCCCTTTGGGTATGATATTTCGTCATCCGGCGAAATTTGGGACGCCTGCGCGGCGCGCGGCAAGGCGGGGCCGGTTATGGGGCTTCGCCCCCTTCGCGGCCCCCCTTGCATCCCCCCCGAAGCACCGCCAAAGAGGGCTTTCAGCTATCTTTATGCTACGAGGGCAACGCGGCTATAGCTGCGGGAGCTTCCTTCCCTCGCTGCGCTCACTCAGGGGATCTCCCTCCGCGCCGCGTTAATGCCAGAGAACGCTTCCGCTTTGAATCAAAAGCTGCTTCAGCCATGATTGAAGATTCTTCTGAAGTGCTGAAAACAGCTCTCTGAATATTTCGTTCAGCCATGATCAAATGGATAAATTGAGAGTCAGAAAAATCCGCCCGCCCCTCCTATCTGTCGTTGCTATCTTCCCCCTACTTCCCGGTGTACACGGCGCCAGACGTGGGGCTTTCCTTAACCACGATTTTTGAAAGCCCCCTGATCTGGGGATCCAGCTTGCCCCAGAGCCAGATGGCGATATTTTCGCTGGTGGGATTTTCAAGCCCTTCAATATCATTCAGATACGTGTGATCCAGCTGGTCAACATACGACTTCGCAGTCGCTTTGATGTCGCCAAAATCAACAACCCAGCCATTGGTTTCAGACACTTCGCCCTGCACATAAACTTCAACAACAAAAGTATGCCCATGCAGATTGCCGCATTTGTGGCCCGCAGGTACAGCGGGCAACCGGTGCGCCGCGTCAAACGTCATAGTAACGTAAATATCCATATGTTCTCCTAAGCAATGCCGATAAACTTGTGCGTCTGGAGGCTGAGCTTCCACAGCGGGCGATCCTGACAGATTCTGACAGCATCTTCTGTTGCCTGTGACTGACCTGCATAGTCGCGTGGTTGCAGAAAAAAATGTTTGAAATCCAGTTGCTCAAAATCCTGTACGGAAATGCCCTCTTGAGGCCAGACGAGCTTCAGCTCGCTCCCGGATGTAACAACCAGCTTTGTTCCCGCCTTGGGGCTGACTGTAATCCAGTCCAGGCCTTTGGGCAGGGCGAGCGTCCCGTTGGTTTCTATTCCTGTTTCCACACCGCAGCGGTCCAACTCCTGCAACAATTCTTCTGTAAGTTGCAGGGCAGGCTCCCCACCTGTGAAGACCACGTAAGGCCGATAGCCCGGATGCGTATAGCTGGGGAAAAAAGAGCAGATCGCCTGGGCCAGCGTAGCTGCGTTTTTGAATTCTCCGCCCGATTTCTCGGCCCCGAGAAAGTCTGTATCGCAAAATGGGCATTTGGCAAATTTGCGATCTTCTTCCCGCCCTGACCAGAGGTTGCAGCCGGAAAAACGGCAGAAAACCGCGGGGCGGCCCGCGTGGAACCCTTCCCCCTGCAACGTATAAAAGATTTCCTTGACTGCAAAGCTCACTATATTTCTCCAGTTCCACCGCATAGTTGTCATACGCTGCCTTTTACCTCACAGGCAAGCAGCCGCAATTTTTCTGCGTGAAGCGCGTATTCTTATACCCTCAGAGACATGCTGAGGCAAAATGTGTATTTTATCAAGAATATCAATGGAGTGCTGGAAGAATCCAGGCAAAGGACTCGCAGTTTTTGAAAAGCAAGCGCCGGGATTTTGCGCACCCGTATTCCTGCACGGAAGCATCAAAAACCCGGCGCTGACGCATTCAGCGCGGCAAAACCGTGTTTGCGGCATTACGCCAGACAGGCACGCCAATTCCCGATTGGGGGATGGAGCCAGTTATGGAGCCAATTCTAGAGCCTGATCAGTTCGCCTGTCCTTCCAGTTCTGCCAGATGATTGCGGGCAAAATCCAGGCTGGCGTCAAGCTCCAGCGCGGCGCTCAGATATTCGCGGGCCTGCTCGGCATTGCTCATGAATTTTTCGCACAGGCCGAGGTTGGCCAGATCCATTGCAGAGCCTTTGTCCACCCGCAGCACAGCCCTAAAGGCCTCAGCCGCCTTGGCATAGTCACCCGTCTTGAAGTGGGCCACGCCAAGCAGATTGCCGTATTCCTTCATGTCCGGGCAGAGCCTGGCAGCGGCTGCCAGCGCAGGCAGGGCCTCCTGCCAGCGGCATTCAAGGGTGTCTGTATAGCCAAGGTAAAAGGAGGCCAGAGCCTGGGAATCCGCATCCGGTTGCAGGGGAACGGCTGCGGCAAAGGCGCTGCGGGCAGTGTTGAAGTCTTCCGCGCGCAGGGCCAGCATGCCTTCAAAGAAAGGCAGAAAATGCGCGCCGGGATAGCATGATTCCAGCACTTTCAACCCGTGCAGCACGGTTTCCGCATCGGCTTCTTCCACAAGCTTGCGGCCCACAAAGAGTCCAAGGCTCTGGTTGCGGTCGCGCTCGCGAAAATGCAGACCCGGCACAATGCTGTAGTGGGTGGGGATGCCAAGGCGAGGATGCGTGGTTTCTACCGCGTAAAGCTCCAGCGGGGCAAGGCCGCGCAGGGCAGTGAGCAGTTCTTCGCGAATATCGGCGTTTTCCACGGTGGGCAGGCTGGCAAGGGAGACGGTTGGGCCTTCGATAAGCCAGTTGATCTGCTCAAGGGCCGTGTACTTGGAAAGGCCTGAGGCCTCGTAGCAGGCGCGGGTGCAAAAATCGCCTGCAAGCTGGGCAACTTCCGTAACCGCGCGGATGGCCGCCTTGGCAGG
Source organism: Desulfovibrio desulfopostgatei (assembly GCF_053570645.1). Classification (NCBI taxonomy): domain Bacteria; kingdom Pseudomonadati; phylum Thermodesulfobacteriota; class Desulfovibrionia; order Desulfovibrionales; family Desulfovibrionaceae; genus Desulfovibrio; species Desulfovibrio desulfopostgatei. The sequence continues at coordinate 1,264,513 of NZ_JBRBQS010000002.1, forward strand.
AGAAGCCGCAGTGCCTGCGGTGTAGACGATTTCAGAACTGTCGGGAAAGGTTTTGGGATCCCAGGCAACGGCGGCAACCGTGGGCAGGGGCATGCCCTGCGAAAAATCTTTCAGCACAATGCGTATGCCCTCGCGCTCAAAGGCCGCCAGCAGTTCGGCCAGCACCGGGTCAAAGGCGCAGGATGCCGGGTCGATGGTGGGCGTGGTGGGCAGGTTGCGGTCAACGCGGCAGCACACGTGGCGTTCGATCAGTTCGCTCAGGCCTTGCAGCAGCGATTCTTCACGGCTGTTGCCAGCCGAAGTGCCGTTAAATTCGCCAAGCAGCTTGAACCAGTCCAGCGGCAGCCATACGGTTTTGCCGTCCAGCAGGCGGGTGGCGGGGTAGAACTGCCAGCGCGTGAGGTCAAGCACACGGCGGGCATCCTGCGGCGAAAGGGTGTCGTCCACCGAGCGCAGCATGGCCTCAATGGACAGCAGATCGCTGCCAAAGCGGGCCTCGGCCTCGCTCCATGTGGCGCTGACCATATGGGGGCGTTCTTCCCAAAAGCTGAAAAAGGCAAAACGCTCCATCAGTTCCATAAGGGCCGAAGCTTCGGCCTGTTCGGCGGAGGAACCTTTGCCCATCTGTTTGCGGGTGGGCATGATGCGCCGGGCATCGGCCCCGCACACGCTCAGGAACACAGGTATGCCAAGCCTGCCCACGTCCACGCGGCGCGTTTTTGACAAAATGTCGAGGCGGGAGGAATCCAGCCGCTCGCGAACGCGGGCAATGGTCTGCGCGGGGCTCATGGTTTTGTCCAGATCGCGCGTGTAGCCCTTGGGGCAGGGGGCCAGGGTTATAATGGGCAACTGTTCGTTCATGGCCGCTCCAGAATCAGAATGCTGTACAGACGGCGCTGTTCTTCGCCGTTTTCATCGTGGGATTTAACGCCGATGCGGCCTTCGGTTATCTTGAAGGTCTTGGCCGCGATTTTGCCAAAATGGGGTTTGGCGCGGGCTACATCGGTGCAGAAAAATGCCTTGCCGCCGGGTGCGAGGTGGCGATCCACAAACTTGACCAGAGGTCTGTGCAGGTCGTCCAGATAGAGAATTTCCGAGGCGGCGATAATGTCAAAACCGCTGGCAAAGCGCGGGTCGCGCCCCGGCGCGGTCACGTCCACATGGGTGACTTCAATCTGGTCGCCCAGGCCGTTGCGCAGCACGTTGGCCCTGGCAAAGCGCAGGGCCTGCTCCACCACATCGCTCAGCACCACGCGCGCAAAGCCGTAGCGGGCGGCTACAAGGCTCAGCGCGCCGCAGCCAGCGCCTAGCTCCAGCAGGCTTTTGCCCTGCGGTTCGTACTTGCGCAGCAGGCGGCCCAGCACAAAAGAACCGGGCCAAAGCTTTGCCCACAGGGGCAGATCCTTGAGCGGATCATGGATGGCCTTGCGTTGCAGCAGCTTGTCCAGATGGGCGCTCATATTCTGTATGGAGAGCACCTCAAGGGGATTTTCGTCCACATGCAGCGGTTCGAATTCCACATCAAAATCGGTGCGGATGCGTTCCAGCAGGGTCTCAAGTTCGGCGGCATGGGCCTGGGAAAGACTGGGCGATGTTTCCTCGGGTGACAACGGCGTGCACAGGGAGTCAGACATGGATGTTCCTTGCAAAGGGGAATACAAAGGCTTCGATAAGTTAGTTACTATACCCGCATTTTAGGCGCATGGCAATCCTTATTGATTAAGTATGTATTACGGGGCCAACGCCTCGCAAAAGAAGTTCGGCCCGCCAAAGGGGCTCGACCCGGCAGGGGAAGTCTGGCATTGTTGGCTGGTCGGCTGGTGTGCCAGTGGCCCCGCCGCAAACACTGAGCGAGAGGATTATGAAGCAGATTTTTCGTTTGGAAATGGTTGTGGCCGAAGAAGATGCAGACCGCGCCACCGGCTTGCTGACCCTGGGTGTGCCCTTTGGCTGGGAAGAAGAAACCCTGCCCACGGGTGAAACCCGCTTTCGCGTGCATTGCGAAAACCCCGAATTTATCAACAACCTGCAAAGCGACCTTCAGGCCCGCATTCCCGCTGCGGAATACACCCTGACCACGCTTGAGGATCAGGACTGGCTGGCAGCATGGCGGCAGTTTTTCACGCCTGTGCCCTGCGGCAACCGTTTTGTGGTGCTGCCCCCCTGGCTTGCCGACAGCAATGATTTTCCCGGTCGGGAAAAGATTGTCATCGAGCCCAAGAGCGCGTTTGGCACGGGCCATCATGCCACCACGGCCCTGTGCCTCACCGTGCTGAGCGAGCTTGTGGAAGCCGGGCGCGTCAAGCCGGGCCAGCATTTTCTGGATCTCGGCACTGGCTCGGGCGTGCTTGGCATTGCCTGCTGCAAGAGCGGCCTGACCGGTGAAGGTTACGACATCGACATGCTGGCCGTGGAAAATGCCATTGAAAACAGGCAGATCAACGGAATCGAGGGCTTTGAAGTGGGCCTTGGCAGCATAGACGCGCTTGAAGGCCGCACCTATGATCTGGTGCTGGCAAATATTCTGGCCCGCCCGCTGATTGATCTTGCCCAGCGCATTGTGTGGGCCTGCAAGCCCGGCGCATGCCTGGTGCTCTCCGGCCTGCTTGAAATTCAGGCTGACAGCGTGGAAGAAGCCTATATGGCCCAATGCCTGCCCAAACCCCGCCGCGTTATTGACGGCGAGTGGTGCGCGCTGGTCTGGGATTAGCATTGACGGTATTTGCTCTGGCAGCTGCGGCGGCGCAGGCGGATATTTCGTCTGCGTTGCCCGGTTTGCCCATTGTTCTTGCGCCGGAAACCGCCCCGGCAATGCTCTTTGCCATAGTGGTCGGGCTTGGTGTTGTCTTGCAGCTTGCGGGCAGGTTTTACGCCAGCCGCGGCGCAGCCCTGCTTGGGGCGGGCCTTGTGCTCGGCGCGGGCCTGTTTGACCGCGACCCGGTGCTGGTGGTTGGGCAGCTTGTGCTTGTGGCGGCCCTGTGGCCCAAAGTGCGCAAAAAGGCCCGTACGGCGGCAGATCGGCGAACCCGTAATTAGGTCTGGAATCAGGCCATTGTTCAGGTCATTCTCTGGCCATTGCTGTGCGGGGCGTTCTCCCTTGATCGGGGTGGGACTCTGCCCGGACCCCTGTGCGAGACGCTGGCTGGCTGTTCTTGCTAACGGCGCTGATCCCAGGTGGGGATGGGCGGCGGAGTGTAGTTATCGAGATCTTTCAGCGTAGTGCCCATACGGGTGGGACGTCCGTTGGGGCCGCGCATCACAGGCCCGCAAGACTGCGCTTCAATGACGGGCGGTATGTCCGCCGGGGCGGGGCGCAGCACTTCATCAGCAGAATGCAGATAGGGCAGAGGATCAACGGCTTTGCCGGAGGCGTCCAGCAGGCCAAAGTGCAGGTGGGCCCCGGTGGTTCTGCCGGTACACCCCACAAGCCCCACGGGTTCGCCTGCGGTAACGCGCTGCCCGGTTTTTACCAGAGTTTTTGACATGTGCCCGTAGCGCGCCGTCATGCCGTCCTCTTGCCGGACATCAACGGAGATGCCCAGTGGGCCGTTTTCTCCGGCGCGGATGACTGTGCCGGGCTTGAAGGCCGTGACAGGCCAGCCCATGTGCGCGCGGATGTCTACACCCCCATGATCGCGCATGACCACGCCGCGCCTGCTGAGCCAGCCGGGCATGCGGCGGTTGCCAAAGGGGGATGTAATCAGCTCTCGCAGGGGCGGCAAGGAACGGCAAACCTCGGCATTGGCGGCTGATCCGGGATGGGCTGATTCCGGTATTGCTGGGGAAGATTCAGGCGCTGCATGCTGGCTGCTGGCAGATGTTTTTTGCGCGTCTGTTTGTCCAGCCTTGGATTCTGGGCTGTCTGGCTGGCCCGCGCTGGGTTCCGCAGCAAGTTCTGTGGCAGGTTTTGCGCTGTCGGCAGCGGGCGCGACCGATGCGCCCTCGGCAACAAGTTCCGTGGGAGGGCAGCCAAGGGCTATGCAGAGGGCACCAAGCGCGAGTCTGCTCAGAAATTTCGACACGTATTCTCCCCGTCTGTGGCTGCGTTTTGAGCGCGAACAGGTCGGCAGCATACGGTGCACTGTAAAAAATGCAAGCCAGGCTTACTGCACATACGGCGAAAAGCCCGGCACAAGGAGGCAGCACATGCAGTTACGATCCATCACCGGAGACGTCACGGGGCGTCCCACTATTGATGGCGCAGGTGTGCGCCTTGTGCGCGTGCTTGGTTCGCCCACAGTCAAAACATTTGATCCCTTTCTTATGCTTGATGCCTTTGATTCCGTAAATCCGGAGGATTACGTAAAGGGTTTTCCCATGCATCCTCACCGGGGCATTGAAACCTTCACCTATCTTGTGAATGGCGTCATCGAGCACAAGGACAGCCTGGGCAATGCTGGCGTTATCCGCGATGGCGGCTGCCAGTGGATGACCGCCGGGAGCGGTATTCTGCATCAGGAGATGCCCCTTGCCTCGCCGCGCATGCTCGGCCTGCAACTCTGGATCAATCTGCCGGCCGCCCACAAGATGACCGATCCCAAGTACCGCGACATCACCATTGATATGGTGCCGTGCGTTGAGGAAGAGGCCGCTTACGTGGCCGTGGTCGCGGGTGAATACAAGGGCGTTGAAGGCGCTGCCAGGGGCGACTATGTGGATGTGCGTTTTCTTGACGTGCGACTCAAACCTGGGGCGCGCTGGCAGGTGGAGACCAACCCCGCCCACACTGTTTTTGCCTATCTGTATGCTGGCGACTGCTTCTTGATGGAGGGCAGGGAGCCGATGCTGGCCCGGCACGCCTACCTGCTGGGCGATGGGGACACCGTGGCCTTTGAAGGCGGCGAAGAGGAATGCCGCTTTGTGCTGGTTTCCGGCGCACCCTTGCGGGAACCGGTTGCCTGGGGCGGCCCCATTGTCATGAATACGGATGAGGAGCTGATGCAGGCGTATTTTGAAATTGAAGAAGGCAGATTCATCAAACACTGGCTTCCGTCCGCTCAGGATTAACCGCTGTCGGGTTGAAAATATCCGGCTTGACACGGCTGCTGCGGGGTCTTATCTGACCAATTTGCTTTGCAAACAGGAGCAAGTACCATGAGCAATTGTATTTCTGTCTTGTTTCGCAAGGGCAAACATCACGGCCTGGCACTTTTATGCATGCTGCTCGTAACCGCTTTTGCGGTTACTGGCGCGTTTGCCGCCGAGCCCAAGGTGCGCGTTCTTGCCACCACCTATCCCGTGTATCTGCTGACCCGCGCCGTTGCCCAGACAAGCCCGGATGTGCAGGTTGATCTGCTCATTCCCGCCCAGACCGGCTGCCCGCACGACTACGCGTTGACCCCCAAGGACATGCAAAAGCTCTCCAAGGCCAATGTTGTGATCATCAACGGCCTGGGTATGGAGTCCTTTCTGGAAAAACCGCTTGCCGCCGCAGGCAAGAAGATCGCCGTCATCGACAGCAGCAAGGGCATAAACGCCATTGTTGAAGAACATGACGAAGATCACGATGCCGACCACGGCAAGGCGGACGCAGCCCATAAGGATGACCACAACCCTGCGGCAGCGGCAAAAGGGCATGATCATGCTCACGAACACGGCCATGACCATGGGCACGACCACGACGGCCTGAATCCGCATGCTTTTTCCAGCCCGCTGCAAGCTGCGGTGATGGCGCGCAATATTGGCCGTGGCCTTGCTGCTGCTGCGCCGGTTGCCGCAAAAAACTGCCCGCAGGTTGCGGATGCCTATGCCGCAAGGCTTGAGGCTCTGGGCCAGCGCCTTGCCGCCGTAGGGGCCAATGCCGCCAACAAGAATGTGGTGGCCCTGCACGATGGCATGGCCTACCTTGTGCGCGATGCCGGGCTGAACCTTGTGGATGTGATTCAGGAAGATGAAGAGGCTCAACCCTCTGCGGCGCGTCTGCTTGATCTCGTAAAAAAGATAAAAGAATCCAAGCCGGTTGTGCTCATTGGCGAGCCCCAGTATTCGGACAAGCCCGTGCTCGCCCTTGCGGCGGAAACGGGTGTTCCGGCAGTGCAGCTTGACCCTCTGGCCTCGGGGCCGTCTGGCGCGCCCCTTGATTATTACGAAACAGTTATGTCAAAAAATATTGCCACGTTAGAGAAGTACTTTGGCAAATAACAGCTTGCTTGCCCCCTCGGTCTGCTTTGAGAATGTATGCCTCAGCCGGGGGGGCAATCTTATTCTGAACAATATCTGCGCCACCGCGCCCGCTGGCGGCAGCACGGTTCTTGTGGGCCCCAACGGGGCGGGCAAGACCACGCTGCTGCTCTGCCTTATTGGCGAAATGGCCTATACAGGGCGTATCCAGTTCGCTGGTTTAGAGCATCAGCCCCGCATGGCCTATGTGCCGCAGCATTTGATTATGGATCGCAGCCTGCCCTTGCGCGTATGCGAATTTCTGGCCCTGAGCCGCCAGCGCCAGCCCTTGTGGCTGGGCCTGCGCCCTTGGGCGCGCAGCGAGGGGCGGCAGCTTTTGCAGATGGTCAAGGCCGAGCATCTGGAGCAGAGCCGCATGGGTGACCTTTCTGGCGGCGAACTGCGCCGTGTGCTGCTGGCTGCGGCTCTTGGCCGCAATCCGGAACTGCTGGTGCTGGACGAGCCTGCGGCAGGCGTAGACGTGCGCGGCGAGAGGCTCTTTTGGGAATTGCTGGATGCCGCCCGGCACGAGCGCGGCTTTACGCAGATCATGGTCAGCCACAATCTGCCTCTGGTGGCGCACTACGCAACCCACGTGATCTGCCTCAACAAGACAGTATGCGCCACAGGCGCGCCGCGCGCCACGCTGACATCTTCGACCCTTATGGAACTTTTTGGCGTGCCTATCCACCTGTACCCGGACCAGTGCGACCCTGAAGACCCCGGCTGCCCGCAGTGCGGCGTGGTGAGCGAAGCCGAGGGCTTGCTGCCCAACTATGCGGCCATAGAGCGGCGGGAGGCCGCCCGCCTGAACGCGCGCCTGGCTGCCCGCATGAGCGCCTCACAAAGTGAACCCTGCGGCGAAAAATCGCCGGATCAGGGAGGTTCCCGTGCCTGATCTCAGCCCAATATATGCGCTTATTTCCATGATTCCGCTCGATTGCCTGCAAATGCGTTTCATGCAGCAAGCCTTGCTCGGAGTGCTGCTGCTGGCCCCTATGGCCTCTGTACTCGGGGTGGAAGTTATCAATTTTCGCATGGCCTTTTTTTCAGACGCCATCGGGCACTCGGCCTTTGCCGGGGTTGCGCTGGGGTTGATACTGGCTGTGCCGCCGCGTCTTGCCATGCCCCTGTTTGGCATACTGGTGGGGCTTGGCATCATGGCTGTGCGGCGCAAGAGCGACCTTTCGTCCGACACAGTCATCGGTATTGTTTTTTCTGCCGTGGTGGCCTTTGGCCTTGCCGTGGTGAGCCGTGCCGAGGGCGTAGGTAGGGACATGCAGCGCTTTTTGTACGGCGATATCCTTACCATCACCGATGGTGAAATTGGCTTTCTGGCCCTGCTCTTTATTGCCCTGCTTCTGTTTCAGGCCGTGGGTTACAACCGGCTGATGTATATTGCCCTGAATCCGGTTATGGCGCGGGTTCACGGTGTCCGCGTGGCAATGTGGCAGTATGCCTTTGCCGGGCTGCTGGCACTGGTGGTGATGTTTTCTGTATGGGCGGTGGGCGTGCTGCTGGTGACGGCCATGCTCATTGTGCCCGCCGCCACGGCCCGCAATTTTGCCCGTTCTGCCGGGGGCATGTTCTGGTGGGCGCTTTTGGTGGGCACATCATCCGCCTTCGCAGGGCTGACCCTTTCCGCTCAGGAATGGCTGGCTACGGCCAGCGGGGCCACCATTATTCTTGTGGCTTGCTGCTGGTTTGCGGTGAGCCTCTTTGCCGCTCAGGCCACGGGCCGCAGACGCTCCTGACGGCAGTGCCGCAGCGCATCTTTGCGCCTGCTCTGGCCCGCTCTGGCCGATACCACAAAAAAAACGCCTTCCCCTTTCAGTTGGGGAAGGCGTTTTGGCTTTTGGGTAGCTTGTATGAGCTAGGCCAGCTTTTTGACCGCTTCCAGAGCGGCGGCGTAGTCAGGCTCGTGGGTAACTTCGCCCACAAGCTGGCTGTAAGCCAGGGTGCCGTCGGGGGCGACCACAAAGACCGTGCGGGCCAGCAGATCCAGCTCCTTGATCAGGATACCATAGGCCTTGCCAAAGGCGCCAGCGCGGTAGTCGGAGAGGGCTTCAACAGCGGTTACGCCAGCAGCTCCGCACCAACGGGCCTGCGCAAAGGGCAGATCGCGGCTCACGGCCACAATACGCACCTTGTCGGACAGCGCGGCGGCTTCGGTATTGAAGCGGCGAACTTCCATATCGCATACGGGAGTATCCAGCGAGGGAACGCATACAAGCACAAGCACCTTGCCAGCGTAGTCTTTCAGGCTGCGGGGGCTCATATCGTTGGCGGTCAGCGTGAAGTCGGGAGCCTTGCCGCCAACGGCGGGCTGGGTGCCTTCAAGATGCATGACATTGCCTTTGAACGTAACTGTATCCATAGGAAACTCCTTATTGTTTCAGGGTTCTTGGATTCTGTGCTATCAAGGCTTTATTGTCAATGGTTATTATTAGCGAGGTTGGATTTCCAGATTTCTCGCTCTCACCTTTTCAGTGTATCGTTGCAGGAAAGTGTACGCAAGGGCAGTACGCGCAGGTACGCTGCTACGGTGGAGAAAACCTTTTGTCTCTCCATTGCCATGTGCGCGGCAATGCCTATATTTACATACGAATGTGCCTATAGCAGGAGAATTTGATGAGTACTTTGACACCTCGCGGCATAGTTGCCGAGCTTGATAAATTTGTGGTGGGACAGGAACAGGCCAAGCGCATGGTTGCCGTGGCGGTGCGCAACCGCTGGCGGCGGCAGCATCTTGCGCCAGAGCTGCGCGATGAAGTTTCGCCCAAGAACATCATCATGATGGGCCCCACGGGCGTGGGCAAAACGGAAATTGCCCGCCGCCTGGCCAAGCTCTCCGGAGCGCCCTTTGTAAAGGTTGAAGCCACCAAGTTTACCGAAGTGGGCTATGTGGGGCGCGATGTGGAATCCATGGTGCGCGACCTCATGGAAATCGGCATCAACCTTGTGCGCGATGAGGAAAACGCCCGTGTACGCAAGGCTGCCGAGGCCGCTGCGGAATCGCGCCTTATGGATTTGCTGTTGCCCAGCTCCTTTGGGTCGGAAGAGCGCGCCTCCACGCGCGAAAAGCTCTTGCAGCAGTTCCGCCTTGGCTTTCTGGACGACCGGGAAGTGGAAGTGGAAGTGACCGAACAGGGCGGCGGCAGCGTTGACCTGTTCGCTATCCCCGGCATGGAGCAGATGGGGGGGCAGGTTAAGGACATGTTCAGCAAGGCCTTTCCGCCCAAGCACAGCCGCCGCAAAATGAAGGTGCGCAATGCCTTTGCCGTGCTTGTGCAGGAAGAATCGGGCAGGCTTGTGGATCAGGAAGCCCTGGTGGACAAGGCCCGCGAAAGGGTGGAGCAGACGGGCATCATCTTTATTGACGAAATCGACAAGATCGCCAGCTCCTCGCAAAACCGCACGTCAGACATTTCGCGCGAGGGCGTGCAGCGCGACCTGCTGCCCATAGTGGAAGGCAGTGCGGTCAACACCAAGTATGGCATGATCCGCACGGATCATATCCTGTTTATTGCGGCGGGGGCTTTCCATTTCAGCAAGCCATCGGACATGATCCCCGAACTGCAGGGGCGCTTTCCCTTGCGGGTGGAATTGCAGCCTCTGGGCAAGGAAGAATTTTTGCGCATCCTCAAGGAGCCGGACAATGCCCTGACCAAGCAGTATGAGGCATTGCTGGGCACGGAGCAGATTCGCCTGAGCTTTACGGATGACGGGCTGGAAGAAATCGCGGCATTTGCCGAAGACACCAATACCCGCACGGAAAACATCGGCGCGCGGCGGCTCTATACCATCATGGAAAAAATCCTTGCTGACATATCCTTTGACGCGCCCGAAATGCCCGGTGCGCAGGTGGTGGTCAACAAGGCCTATGTGGAAGAGCACTTGCAGGATGTGCGCGATGATCAGGATTTGAGCCAGTATATTCTGTAGGCTCTAGGCCTGTGCGCGGCTTGGGCAACGTTACAGCATAAGCAGCGTGCAAGGAATCGAGGAATCAAGGATCAAAAAAACCGGCCAGTGGCCGGTTTTTTTGTAACTCAAAGACGAGGCACAGCGGCCCCCAATTAAGGGGGGAGGGCAACCTCTATGATTGTGTGACGGCATCTCGTGCGCGGAACGCCTAAAAAAATGCTGCATCGACAAGTAGATATTCTTTGCCCTTGAATCGGTAGGCAATATCGTTCCTACTCGGGTGCACAGTTTGAACGAGGCCCTGTGGAGTTACGTTGAGTTGTACCTCAGCAAGAGCATTAACAAATTCGAAACAATCTTGCTGTGCCCAGAAGGCAATATTAGCGTAAGATTGTATGGTAGTTATTAGTTTATTATGGGCCTCAAGGCGTTGTTCCTTGCTCTCCCAATCATACTGATAACGTGATGAAAACGGGTGATCAAGATAGCCAAAGATACCTTCTGCCTGATACTGCGCTTCAAATGCCATAATGTGAGTGTTCACGCTGTAGTGCTGGCGGCGGTAACAGTCCCCATGCAGCATAGACTGCTGGCTGATACTTACAATGGGGGAGTCTACAAAAGGGACCACGCCAGCTCTTCCCATCAGGTATTCGGGATCATTATGAATAATGCCGGAAACGAAGCCTGTAAAACCAGTCTTTGCCAGAGCCTGAACTGCGTAGGGCTGGTTGGTGTGAAAGGGGGATACCGCCAGTTTTACAGGAGTCAGCGAAGGGAAAAGTTCTTCAAAGCGCTTGCGCGAGGTTGCAGCATCACTCACCGCAGCTTCTGGTGTGGGCCCCCAGCTGAGTTGATGCATGTGAGAATGCGAAAGTAGCGTACCTCCTGCGTCTGATACTGCCTGCAAGAGGGCAAGATCGTCAGATTTCAGGTCAAGGCTTGTTTTAAGGGCGAGTGAAAAAGGGATGCCTTCTCCTGAGTACCAATCAAAAACATCCTTGGCTGAGGCCACATCTTCATCGCAATCCAGGCGCATGGTCACCAGGCAGCGGAAGCCAGCGGGCGCTTGTTTCAAGCAGGGCAGGCAGGGCATGTCGTCAGAACGCCAGTCGCTGATAAAACGCTCAACAATGCTCCATTCTGTGCTGTCAAGCGGCCCAACAGGGCGCGCGCACCATAAAATGGAAGACGTTGGCGTATCATGCAGGGATAGATAACTGCCCGCGTAGTGGCACTGTTGCTGGGCATCTCGTAGTTGAATGGAAGCCAGTTCGATTGCACCGTCAGATTCAATACCCCCCTCAACAGCCCATGGCGAATTATCAGTTCTGATGCGCCCAAATCCCAGGTTGTTCCATTCATCTTCGTAATCAAAGCGTGTAAAAGGCCGCCTGTGGAGATGATTTGCCAGTCCCGCTAAAAGAGGGTGTGAAATGTAATTCAAAAAGGCAGGACTCTCCGTAAACGGGAGTTCTCCCCGGGCGGGGGCGCATGCATCTTGCCCGACAATAGAAGGCAGCGCAGGGGCATTTTTCAGCCCGAGGAAACGCAACATTCCATCAGTAGGCCTGCCCAGTACCAGCACTTTACCGCAATAAGGGGCTCCGCTAGCCCAGGAGGATGTTTTACCGCATAGAATTACAAGGCCCCCGTCAAAAGGAATAATTTTAGGGGTATGCCCAAGACTGCGCCTGAGGGCTGCGGCTACAATACTCTCGGTGTAGGCCATTGTGTTGGCCATATTCGAAAATTGCATGGGGTGTTGTCCTAGTCTGTCAGTCTCTTGATGCGAATAAAAATTCTGTTGGGTCTTGTCAGACCTCTAATCAGTGGGATTGGAATACATCCAGTTGCCCCGAGCATATTTGCAGGCTGCATTGCGACATTGCGGCGGCAGTTTGCCTTGAGCAAGGTATCGGCGCATTTCACGGTAGTCAGCGCCATTCCAGATTTCTTCTGGCAGTTGCTGCCGTATGTTGCCAAAAGATTGTTGCACGTAGCAGCACGGGCGCACATCTCCATTAACATTAACCAGCATCCATTCCCAGGGGGCAACGCAATCAACAGGGCATGCCATGCCCTTTGATACTGCTGGCTTGAGGGAGGACGCCGTTGACACTGTATGATGTTTTTTTATGGGTTTGATATGAGTTTTTCCACCCATGGGCCAGATTATTGGCACTCCAAGCGTTTCTGAAAGTGCAACGGCCTCGTCAAGGACGCTGTTGGCGTGTTGCGCGTCCGCCTCGTCTTGACCAAGCATCTGATCTCTGTAGTTGAACTTCCAGCCATTGCGGTTCACATTCCACCCTTCAGCGTCAATGTCACCATAATCGTGAAGGGGCCAGAACTGTATGGCGTCAACTCCTAGCGAATGGGACAGTTTTATGAATTGGGGTAGTTCATCGATGTTTTCGCGCATTAGGGTCATATTGAGCATGACACGTGGAGATTTTGTATTATCTTTGCCGCGGCATTGCAGAAGGTGACGGATGTGCTCAACCGTGCGCATAAAGTCGCCATTGCGGATCTTCTGGTAGGTTTCTGGGGTTGCGGCGTCAAGCGAAAAACTTACTTCCCTCAATGGCGAACTCAGCAGTTTTGCGGCAATATATGGTGTCATGGCTGCAGCATTACTGCTGATGCCGATGGTGGGTTTCATATAGGAAGGATTATTGCCGATAATATCCATAATTTTCCAGAAAGCTGGGCTGATGAGCGGTTCTCCTGAGCCCATAAGCTGAAACTCACCTGCAGCTGGAAGCATCTTTGAAAGACGCCCCAACAAGTCCAGGTTGAAATGCTTTCCGATTCGGGGATGGGAGAAAACGTGAGAACACATGATGCACTGAAGGTTACAGACAGAGGTGGACTCTATTTCCAGTTTCCATGGGCTGGCCTTCATCACTTCGACGCGGGCGTCAAGATCCTGAATATAGCGATGCCAGTTGGTGTTTCTTTTATCCTGATGCGGAAAGAAGCGGTAGCGGAAGGCGCTTCCTGTATAGTGAAAGGCCTTTTTGCAAAAGTGGGCCAAGCCCTTCTTTTGTAAAATTGAAACAGCTCTTTTTAGCGTGGACACGTAGCAGCCTCTGTTTTGCCAATAAGATTTTTTTCAAGTTGGGTAACAATGCGTTCCGCGGCGTTTCCGTCTCCATAAGGGTTGGCACCAGGCAAGCCTGTGGAGGCAGACAAGACAAAAAGCTCTTCAGCCGCTGTAATGATGTTATCCTTTGATGCACCCACAAGGCGACAAAAACCAGCCTCTACCCCCTCGGGGCGCTCTGTACGGTCGCGCATTACCAGCACCCTTTTGCCAAAAGATGGCGATTCTTCTTGAATACCGCCGGAATCACTCAAAACGAATAGGCAATTATCCAGAAGGCGTAAAAAAGGGCGGTACCCGCATGGTTCAGTTAGTATTACATTGGGAAGATTTGACAGGCGTTGCTCCACAACCTTTCGTACCTGTGGATTGAGGTGAACTGGGTAGATAAAAAAACAGTTCGGGTGCAAGTGAGCCAACGATTCAATGGCCGAACAAATGTCTTCCATTCCTTGCCCAAAATTTTCTCTGCGATGCGCAGTAATAAGCACATACGGGGCATTAGCTCGCAAAATGTCTTCGATAACTGGGGGCAGCGGCGGCGGTGTCTGCCTGATCACAGCCCGCATGTACATCAACGCATCAACCACGGTATTGCCGGAAATAAGAACCCTATCAGCCGCGACCCCTTCTTGAAGCAGATTGTTTGCTGCGCCTCGGGTTGGAGCAAAATGCCATGTGGCAGCCAAGCTTATGGCCCTGCGATTGAATTCTTCGGGATAGGGAGCATACATGTCACCCGAACGGAGACCTGCTTCTACGTGCCCCACCGGAATTTTTGTGTAAAAACCGCTTACTGCTCCTGCGTAGGCGGTTGTTGTATCGCCTTGCACAAGAATGCAGGCAGGGGCTACATCGCTAAGCATTTCCTCGAGCCTCAGAAGCAACCTGCCGGCGAGGCCTGTGAGTGTTTGCTCTTCTTGCATGACAGTCAGATTTATATCGGGATGGATGTTAAAATCGGCCAGAGCCTGGTTCAACATTTCTTTATGCTGCCCTGTGGAACATATTACAGGGCGCAACAATCCAGACTGTTGAAGGCGCAAAATGATTGGAGCCATCTTTATAGCTTCAGGTCGAGTACCCACAAGGACAAATACGGGTTTTGCGCTCATCTTTTTGTGCCTTTTCTATCCCCGTGTGCCCAATACGTTGTTGTATATGGCAATGAGTTGTTGGGCGGCATGCTTCCACGTGTAGTGCTCTTTTATAAACGTGGAAAATTCTGGCCTCCGGGGGGAATTCAACGCAGTTTGTACGGAATGGCGTATGCTTGTTGTGTCGTATGGGTTCATGTATTCGGCAAAATCGCGGAAATATTCACGCGTACAGCCTTCCTGCGTAACGGCAATGCGACATCCGGCAGCAGCAGCTTCCAGCGCCGCGAGACCGGGTGTTTCCAGCGTAGAAGGCAAAATCAGTGCTTCTGTAGCAGCGTAAGCGGAGCGTTGCAGCTCGCTGCCATGCTCTAACACCCCGACAAAGTGCACAGTTGCATCCGCTGCGGCGCGGCATTGCGCCGCATAGCCTGCTTCTCTTTCCTGCCCAGCCAGTACAAGATGGATGCCAGAACCTTGCAGTGCTTCAATCAGGCGCAACTGGTTTTTGCGCGTCTCGATGTTGCCCATGCAGAGAACAAATTTGTTCTGGATGCCAAATTGATTACGGAAAACGGTAGGATCAGCTTGAACAAAAAAGATATCATCCACCCCATTCACTATTGGAGAAAAAAGTGAGGGCGGCATGTCAAAGGTGTTGGCAAGCTGATCGCACTCCGCCTGTGAATTGGGAAGAATATGGTCAGCCATACGCAGCGTAGCGCCTATTTCTTCCATGCCATATTTTGCAGGGTCGTCAATCCAGATAATAGGTGAAATAATCAGCGGAACTTTGCGTACTTCTTGGACATGTATACAAAAACGCCAGGAGCCACCTTGCACGGAAAAATAATGAACTATGTCAGCCTGATCGAACTGTTTTTTTGCATTCCAAGGGTCATAGCGAATCACGTGGACACCTGCCGCTTCTAGTTGCTCCATATACTTGAGCAACTGAACCTCACCGCCACCAGGGCAATCAAATGCCACAGGATATGTATTGAAAAGAATAGTAAGAGGCATTTTATGCATCACCCTTAACAATGCGAAGGAGTTCATCAGTTGGTAACTGTTTAAGAACAGGTATTGCAGCGCGCCGTTCTTCTTCACTCGCGCTGGTCAAGAAATTTTTGATCATTTGAGCAGCTAGTTGCGGGCTCTCTTCAAGAATTATTCCGCCGCCATTTAGTGTTTCCAATACAGCGGGCTGCGGCATGGCGGCTACCGGAAGATTGCACGCTGCAGCTTCTGCAAGTGGCATGCAGTAGCCCTCATGAGCACTAGTGCAAAGGAGGAGGTCGGAGTGGTTGTAAAGCCCTGCGAGCTGTTCATCAGATATGTTTTGCATAAACTGCACACGTGACTGGGCTTCGGCAGGAAGAGCCGCCAGGCAGGCATCAATGTGTTCCGCGAAGCTTGGAAAATCGTAGCGTCCACCGCCAACAAAGGTAAGGGATGCGTCCACGCCAGATTTTACAAGTTCGTCAAAGATTTTCAGGGCTAAGTCGGGGCGTTTGTGTGGAGCAATACGACCAACCCATAGTAATGAATATCTACCTTCAAGTGTGTGTGCAGGACATATTCCCATTACCGTTGGTGGTTTTAACGAAAAATAGGGGGGAAATATGGAAAGCGCGGCGTCTTTACGTAAGAAAGGACGAATTTGCTTCAAGCTAAAATCAGAATTAGCTATTACGGCGTCAAAGGCAGAAAATAGAGGGTACTGTGATTGGGCATAGTCAAGGTGCTGACCATATTGTGGAAAGCACGATGAAAACCAATGTCCTGGCGTAACATTATGATAATATAATATTTTTTTTTCAGCATGGATATCTACTATGTAAGGGAAAAAAGAGTCTGTTATTGAGTAATTATAAAAAATTGTTTCGCCATAGGCTGCTTGGGGGATCTGGAAAAGGGAGCAGACCCTTCCTGCGAGCTCCGGAGAAAAGTCGTGTGCAAAAAGAGTAGTTTGATAGCCATATTTGTTTAAAAAAGCTGCCAGTTCTGTGCAAAAGTTGCCCACAGCATCATTCAGCATGATATTGCGTGCTATAATATATATATTGGGGAGGATTTTTTTAGTATTGTGTCTTTTATTGCTTTTGTTGGGAGAAACAAACTTATCCCATGCCATTTTCGCAAAAGTATTATGTAATAGCACAGCGTATGATACATGCCATGCATATACTGATGGGTCAGGATCTTCAACATACAGTTGCAAGATGCTCCAAGGCTTGGGCGATGGCTGAGCTAAATTTTTTGCGCCATCAGGCAGGCATGATTCGTCAATCTTCATTCCATCTTCTTGAAAAAGAATGGGATCTGTTGTGCAATTGTGCAATGTTACTTGCTGCCCACTGGCAAATTTCCAACTTGTTTGTTTATCTTGATTATAAAGCGTTAAAAATATTTGTAATTTTTTTTTGTAAATTAGTTCTGGGTTTATATGAACTTTTCCGTCAATACAATGAAGAATTGATTGCCCTGCGTGAATATGAATTGGCGGTGGAAAATTGGTTTCACAACCGTCAATTTTTAATGTGACAGCTTTATTACGTGGAGTGAAGTGGAGTGTCTGCATAGGAGGCATTTAAATTCTCTTCATTACATCTGTGTGTGATTCCCAAAAAATGACATTGTGTTGCACCGTATTGTTAGCAGGGAGCCTCACTGCTCCTTAGAATGTAAATGTAAGTGCATTTTCAAAAGTCGGGAAGGGTGAGCTGATGCAAGTGTTCCAATCCAGGTATCCCCCTCCTATATATTTCCCAATATATGCAGATGAACTGTAAAGGCATGTCTGGCCTGCGGCTTCAAGAAGGTGCTTGTAGCCTGCATGCGAATATGACCACGCATGATGCGGAACAAACATTAGAGGAACTTGCTCGTCAAGAGGTGAACCACAAATAAACAATCTATGCTTGAACGAGGATAGGGTGCGCAGAAACGCAATAGGATCAATGATATGTTCAAGAAATTCAAAAGCGCTAACAATATCGTAGCGTTGGTCTTGGATTTTTTCAGGAATAGAAAATACACTTTCACAATAAAAGGATCGGCCTGGTTGGGCTACACAATTCGCCCAATCAATTTCACTCGGTGAGGCATCAATTCCAATAAATTCAATATCTTCTGCAGTAAGGCCAATTTTATCCAGATTGATGAAATTCAAGATTTCGCCACCACCACACGCGAGGTCTAACCATCGATAGGGCTTGGGGCAATTAGCATTTTTTAACGCAACTAAAAGAAATTCTATCATTGCCGTCGCGGATGCGAGGCGTACGCCAGCTGCAAGGTCAGAATTGCTAAAAGTTAGAGGGTAATTGTTTGGTTTTTGAGAAGGGAGTCCAAGATAATATATCTCTTGTCCACGGAAGGCGTAATAAGTGTTGACTTCTTCCTGGGAAGAAAATGAAAATGGTGTAATATCCGAGAAAGAAATTTTCCCTTGTAAAATACTATGATAGGTTTCAGTATTCTTGTGTGAATAGAGGTGGCCCCCTTGTTCGGACAGGAAACAGCGGTTCCTTAGCTTGTCTTTTTCCTCATTAGGCTGCCTTTACTAGTCCCTGATGGTAGCAGCGCTCTGGAGTTGTCCCGTCCAGGCTGCTGTGCGGACGAGTCTGATTGTAAAAGCTGATCCATCTGCCGATACCCTCGCGGGCTTCCGAGCCAGTTTCGTAAGCGTTCAGATACACATTTTCGTATTTGAGCGAGCGCCAGAGACGTTCAATAAACACGTTGTCCAGCCAACGGCCTCGGCCGTCCATGGAGATGCGGATTCCATTGTTCCGCAGGACGTTTGTAAAGGCAACGCTGGTAAACTGACTACCCTGATCCGTGTTGAAGATATCTGGTGTGCCGTATTTTTCCAAGGCTTCTTCCAGGGCCACAATGCAAAAATCCGCTTCCATAGTGTTTGAGAGCCGCCAGGACAATACTTTGCGGCTGTGCCAGTCCATGATGGCGACCAGGTATAGAAACCCCTTACGCATTGGAATGTACGTTATATCCGAGCACCAGACCTGGTTGCTCCGGGCTATGGTCAGGTCGCGCAACAGGTAGGGGTACCGTTTATGCTCCGGGTTCGGCACGCTGGTTTTCGGTTTCTGGTATATTGCCATGAACCCCATCAGCCGCATCAGGCGGCGGACGCGCTTTCTGCCGACGCAGTACCCCAGTGACACAAGATAGCGGCACATT
The DNA here is from genome assembly GCF_053570645.1 of Desulfovibrio desulfopostgatei. Classification (NCBI taxonomy): domain Bacteria; kingdom Pseudomonadati; phylum Thermodesulfobacteriota; class Desulfovibrionia; order Desulfovibrionales; family Desulfovibrionaceae; genus Desulfovibrio; species Desulfovibrio desulfopostgatei. Next base: position 1,283,014 of record NZ_JBRBQS010000002.1, read on the forward strand.
TGCCGCACTCCAAAAAACGGCCATTCGGTGAAAGCCCGGTCGATTTCCTGCATCAATGTGCGGTTTATGGCCGATTCTCCGGCTTTTTCGTAATACAAGCTGGAACGAACGACTTTGAGCAGGCGACACTGCCGGACGACGCTGAGCTGCGCATGGCCCGGATTGACCATGCTTTGCCTGCGGGAGACGCTCACCGCTTCCCCCAGGCCTCGGCTAAAAAATCTCGTTCCACAGTAAGCTGACCGATTTTGGCATGAAGTACCTGGAGTTGTTTTTCCTTTCTGGCCTCTTCGGTCTTGATTTCACCGGCAAAGATGCCCGCGGCCGACTCCTTGAGCTGCTTCACCCATTTGTGGATGAGTGTCTGATGAACGCCGAATTCTGAACTGAGTTCAGCGATGGTCTTATCGCCGGAAAGAGCAGTCAGGGCCACTCGGGCCTTGAAAGCCGGGGCATGATTCTTTCGCTTGGACATGTGTGTTCTCCTCGTCTGGTTGAGTAGCTATCACACCTGTCCGATTTTTGGGGAGCACCTCTAATAACACCCTCTGAGGTATCTGTTTATCTGCCATAATAGTTTTTCTGCGGGCTGATTTTTATCGGTAGATTTGAGAAAAGAAGTAGTAATCTTATGAATCAAAGAAAAACTGGATGAAGACAAAATTTCGTCTGCAAAGTCGCCAATAGATGGCTCAGATACAAAGAAATCCTCAAGACTTCTCGTATCTAATTCATGGTAGTGAGCAAGTTGTTGAAATGTAGTTAATGCAAGTGCGGCGTTATTTGTTGAACATCCTAATTCTAAGCACTCTTGAACCATGATAAAAAGATGTGTTAGGTCGCATTTATCTATGTATATTTCATAAACAGGTGTTGAGGTGGAAAAAGTGCATAAAACTTCCAGAGCTGACGCTTTCAATTTTTCAACTAAGAAAATATTATGGGTTAAAATGAAAAATTTTATTCGCCTCACATGAGAAAAATTCCAGTCAAGTATCTCTTTTAAGCAAATTGAACTGTCAGCATACAATATAATGTTAACGTCTTCACTAATCTCTGTGGTAGAAATGAAGTTCGTTGAAATTGCTTCTTTTATTTTGGCGTTCAGATGCTGAGGAACTGACTTCGCAATGTGTAGCTTGTTAGAGTGTGAGGCTGATAAGCAACTCAGGAGGCTGAAGTCAAAACGGTTTGTACACAAAACAACATCGCTGTTCTTCATAAACCGGGACTTGATGCCGCCCCAGTAATAATCATCAGCTACCCTGCAATAGTAAGATGGGTTATCCTTTCTCAGAAAGCAATCTCCTGTGTGGAGCGCTTCGTTAACTTTCCAAGATTGTAGGCATCCCCGTATTTCAGTCAAAGACATTTGTTTGATAGGCATAATGTTCCTTTAGATATTTAGTTATTGTATAATGTGATAGAAAAAATATTTCACGTATATTGTGTTTATTCTGGCAACGGTGGATGGTTTTCCTCAATATATCTCCATCCAGATTGAAGTGTTTCGTAGTCACAAGCGGAACAACGAAAAGCCTCCCAGCAAATAATTGGTTCTGAAAGGTAGTCAAAATTGGGATCTTGAATATTGCCGATTGGCTGGTAATGAGGTAATGCCCATTTTCCAAAAAGTTTAGAGCGGTCAAGGGCGCTCATGCACGGGTAGACATCACCTGCAGGATCTATATGGAAATTTTTATGACCCGCGGGGCACAGTATTAATGACTGTTTGTTTGCAAACATATTTCCAGATTGCTGCAGAGCCATGCTGTTATCAGCTTGTTCCTGCATACCTATGTCTTGCAGTTCTTGAGTCATCTCTTTCGCTTTGTCCGACAGGACATGCTGTTTGCCATTTGGCAAACAGCATGTGTCGTAGCGCCTGATTATGTTGCGGGTTTCCAGGTCATCTTTGATTTCAAGCAGGCTTGGAATATCACCCGAATAAAGTACCGATTCAACGAGTATTTTGGTAAACCCATTTGAAATTAGTTTGTCTATTTTTTCAAGAAACTGAGGTCTTGTTGTTTCTGACGGATGATAACTAAACATCAGCATTTCAAACCGGTCTGGATCAATAAGTGACGTAAACTTATCCACGTCAAAAGATGGCCCAAGATTACTTGTTATTCTGCATTTAATTTGCGGGTCAAGCTTGCTAACCATGGGAAAAAGATTGTTATATAAAGTTGGTTCACCACCGGTAAAATAGATAAATGCGGGCAGCAGTCTGTTAAATGTTTGTGCAAGCTTAGCTGGATCAAAGTTTATATTTTTCTGGGCTGCATAGCTGGTAGTTTCTGCGCGCTGCCAACAAAAAGGGCATTTGTAGGTGCACTTATAGGTTACGAAGAAAGTAATACCACTTCGTATTTTATTTGTGCATTCTTGATATTGCAGATCGCTACATATTGTTTCGGTGTTATATTTCTGTTTGAAGTTAAAAAAATCAAAAAAATCTTTCCTAACCTTCATATCAAGTATTTTTAAGTTGTCAGCGTTATTTATTGTGCAAGTCTCGAAGCGAACATTTTGAGGAATTCTAAGGGTTAAAAAATTACTGTTGCCGGGCAATACATTTGCCGAAAAAACTATATCTCCATCTGGTGACGCTACCTCTAATACTCCGGGATGGTCGGTCGAATATATAATATCAATATATTGGTATTTTGTGTATTCCATTATATTCCTACCTAGTAGTGTGTGAATGTTGTTGTCCCCATCAAGTGCTATCGTCACTCCTCAAGCGTTTGGCATTTTTACTTCCCCATCAGTTTTCTTGCACATAATAAACAACATTCCCCCTGAGCTCATTGTTTTCATGCCTGCTTGCAGCGAGCGCCAGAATGATATCCCACTTCCGAGGTTAAATGCAGCAAATTCTTCGGCGCTAGCATTTTGCAGGAAGGAGACGAGCTCTCCTGGAAGGTTGTCTCCATATAAATCATGGGCTCGCAGCCAATGTTTAGCAGACATAAAACTATTACCTATAAGTTGAGACATAATTACAGAAAAATATGACGAAAAGAGTTTAATTGTGTGATCTAACGGCTCAATGCCTATATGCCCATCAACAAGTACCATTCTCGCGTAGTCAGAAGGAGAGAGTACTGTGGGGTCAAACTCGTCTGTTTCAATAAAATGAATCGTTGTTCCATTACTTTTCAATACTCTTGAAATCTCTTCAAGGCAATTTCGTTTTTTTTCAACAGGGATGTGTCCAAATACATCAGCAGAAACTACATAGTCGAAGCTGTCATCAGGAAAGGGAATTTGCTCCGCAGATGCGGTCAGGCAAGAGGTATAACCGCGCTTGAGGGCTACTCTGCAGTTTTCTATAGACAGGTCGATGGCTGTAAGTTTTATATCTCTTTGAGATAGGAATCCCAGGGTCCCTTTACCGCAGCCGATTTCCAGAACAGATGATCCTCTTTTAATGTTGTTTGATAATAATATTTCTCGCTTACAATCGACACTTAAAGACTGTAAAACATTATTTAGATCAATATTGATTGGAGGGAGTGCCTTTTTTTGGTAAAATTGATCTTGTTCATGTGTTACTAATCCATGCAGGGTGGAAACCCACGTTTCAGTTGTATCCTCTTCATCGCGAAGGTTTACTGCATGTGAAATAATTTTATTGATTGAAGCTATTTCTTCAACTCTCTCGATATTGTCTGTTATTGCCCAATATGAGAGCATTGCTCCTAAAAATCTTAAATCTCCTTTACATTCCAAGCTATGCGAAAAAGATATGGTAAGTATTTGTTCTTTGCTATTTTCCGACAGTGGAATAAAATAACTTTGCCATCCTTTGTGTATTGCTAACTTAAAGTCGTCAAAGTTTTCTGATTGGTTAGATATGAGTGCTTTCTTCAATGGATCATCAAGAGGGTAACCTAAGCGTAATTCTAAAAAACAATTTTTTGTTGTTGGCGGTATTTGTACTTGTACTTTTTGAGGGAGCCAAACAAAATTTACTCTTCCATCGAATTCATAAGGGACATTTAAAGGCGGTAATAGCTTGAACATCGTTAATCCTTTATCGCTTGAAGGAAAAAGATCATTCCTCGTGAATGGTTAGAGTTTTACTTCGTGTCTTTTTCTCACTAGCTTTTTTGCAAAGTTGTTTTTTGGAGTGATTCAAAAAAAATGTTTGCGAAAAGGAATTTTCTTTGACGTATATTTTTTTCCTGATTGGTAACGATAGATTTGTGAAAATTGCTGTCTAAGCAGATATTTAATATGTCATGCGCAATGTCAGAATGTTGTATGCTCGTGTTAAACTGTAAGCCGGACTGTCCTAATAGGCTCGCTGTAGACTTGGTTTGCCGAGATACTATTGGCAAGTTGAATGAGAGCGCGTCAATGATTGATCCACTGTACCCTTCGTGGCTACACGCACTAAAAAAGAGCTTTGCTCTTTTATAAAGGTACTTTAGTTGTCTTTCGTTACAACTTTGCAAAAAAACAATCCTCGAGGCGTACTGGGAATATATGTTTTCGCGCAAAAAGCGTAAGTAATCCCAGTAACCGTTGATAAAAGGCCATCCCGCAATAACAAGACCTAGAGACGGGTGTCGCTTTGCAACTTCGGAAAAAATTTGAAGGGTTGTTTCATGATGCCTGTCCGGCCTGAAAGAACCAACGGAAAGGATAAATATTTCAGGGTGGTGACATTCCTCTTCATCTACTTTATCCCAATTCTTGCGCCAGAGTGAAGGAGGAAAACTCCCTAGCGATTGTGGAATGCCTGGTTTTGTCATAGTGAGCGCCAGGCGTTGAGGCAGAAATTCTGGACTTCCTTTAGGCAGAGTGCAGAAAAGTGTTTCTGTTGAGCATTTCGGCGAGTTTGAATTTTTGTCATAAATGCCAATGGGGCTTATGGCCACTATTCCATCGGGTGTTTGGCATGCTCCCCACTCTTCTAACAGGCTCAGGGATGCTTGCTTGTATAAGGATTGGGTTACAAGATTTTTAGTGTATTCTGATTCATAGCATATGCCGTCAAATTTCATTATCAGGTGTTGTTGATCTGCCAATTCTTCGAGTTTTCGTGCAAACTCAGCGTCAAATGCCTGATACCTTCTATAGTCAGGAAGGTGCATGTGGTAGAGAATTTTTTTACACGACAAGTTTGCAACGATCGATAGCGCTGGGCCCCCTTCTGCGAGTACAAAAAAAATAAGGTCTTCTTTTTTTGCATCATGGCAAAGATATTCAACTGGCTGTACTGATCTGCGCTGTATGTTGCTGTACTCGTGCGCATAAATTCTGAATGTAATATTATTTTTGTTTAGCAATACAGATAGTTGGCGGCACAGTGTTTGCGAGCCCTTCGAGTTTAAAGACCCAAAGACAATCTTCACCATCTGTTGTGCGGGCCAGATGAACCATCGTAACGGTATGTCATCTGGCAGATCGCCAGGGTTAATGTCTGGTTTGCTTGCTTCAAGTGTTTTTTGATCGGGGTACACACTGATAGGGTCATTAAAAAGAATAGTTGTCGAGCGCCATTCTCTGACAACAAGGTGCATAATGAGCGTGCGCCCTGCAATGTGAAATTTGTCGTTTTGCCAAAAGGTTTGTGTGGACTCTCCATTGAAAAATACTGTTAACCCTTTTTCCGAGTACGTTACGCGAACATCCACTGAAGTATTGCCAGTCAGGGGGTATTCCCACCAGCCAGAGTGTCCGTTGGGGTGGGAATGGTCATCCGCAGCATAAATATCCACAATGAAGACATTGCCTGATGTTAGGGCTTCTCCCTTTGGAAAAACTCGAAAAGTAATTTCGCCTTTGTCAGAAAATGCGAATTCGTTTTCGTCAATCACAAGATATGCGGGGGTGGGATGACTCATTTTTTCCATGTGTCTTTCCCTCTTTTGATGGCGCTCTGTGTTAGTTCAAGGTATTGTGAACCAGAGCTGACCGTGGGTTCTATTTGCGTGTTCTCGTGAAATTCATTGAAGGTAGAAATTATCATTATATCAGGTGGTTGAGGTAAGGTGTAGGCGGTGTCCCACATTCGGAGATAGACCTTGCCATCCTCACGCGGAACATTGCGGTGGGAATTCCACTGACGCGCGGATGCAACAAGCGCTGTGTCATCATAGCCAGGGGAAACCGTAAAGCACCGTATGTTTTGCTGCCCTGCGCTGGCATGGCTGTATGCTTCTCTCCAGAGTTTTTCTCGATGCTCCGGAGACGCCAATTCCAGCGGGGAAAATAGCGACCACCCATCAAACGCACCAAAGGTCAGTGCGGGCTCCTCATGCGGTGGGTACAAGCGAAGGCTGGAGGCTAACAAGGTAACGGATGCAGAGTGTTTTCGCAGATTTTTCAAAAATGCTACATCTCCATCGTACTGACCTGTCCAGAAAATTGAAAGGAGTGGTTTGCCGTTGAATTGTTGGTAGTTTGGATGACGAAACACCTTGCTGAATAGTGTCATCCAAATTTTTTCAAGTATCGCTTCAGTGCAATCGTAGAGACATAGCTGTAGACAAATTTTGACAGATGATTTCAAGTAGGCCGCTCGCTCCAGCATAAGGCTAAAAGCCTCCATTTCTCGCTGAATTGGGCCATTGCTATTAATGTGCAAGTTAAAGAAGAAAAAATCTAACCCCACATTCTCTGCCATATGCAAGTGTTGTTCAAGTATATCACCACTTGTAGAACTATAATAACCCAGTTGCGGCATTTCCGTTACTGTGCCAGTCTCAGCAGAGTCATTCCAGTGCTCGCTTCCCAGCCCATTCCCGTACCAGCCATAGTAATGGGCACCAAAAATAGGACCATCATTTAAGCTGGTTAGCTGCAAAGAATTTTTGTTTTTCCACGCGTCATGGGCGTCTTCCAATTCTTCTAGCAGTTCCTTTGCTGTGCGATCCCAGCTGTATTGCTGTGCCAGTTCACGACCGTGGACTCCCATTGCAGTGGCCTCCAGCGGGTGCTGTTTAAGCCACAATAGCTTTTCGGCTAGTGCATCTGCGTGGGGAGGAATGAGGAACGAGCAGCGGTCATCTACTACTTCAATATAACCGCCCTCGTTGACTGCAACCAATGGTTTTGCTGCAGCCATGGCCTCTAGTGCAACGATACCAAAAGGTTCTCTCACCGGCATGAAGACTACTGCCAATGCGCGTGAAAAGACTATCTGGATCTCGTGATTTGTGAGGTCTGAGAGAAAAAATGTTCTGTCATACACACCAAGGTCTTTAGCTTGGCGTATAAGTTCTTGCTTTTCTGGGCCATTCCCTACGATGTATAGTTGCATATTGTCCATCAAACGCATGCTTTGCAGAATTAGGTGGATACGTTTGTGGGGCCAAAGTTGTGCTACTGTAAGAATATACTCGCTGGCTATAGGTGGCAAAAAATCTTCAACAGTTACGCCAGGATAAACTACACGGCTTGCTTGTCTTCCATAAACTGATTCAATGTATGAAGCACAATATTCACTATTAGCAACAATGCGAAAAGGGTTTCCTGTCTTATCAAAAGATGATGCTGAGCGTAACATTGGTTGAAAAAAAGATTTACAGACATTGTCGTAATTATATTTTGGATAAATATGAACTCTTCTTTCTTCTTCACTGGTTATCGAAATGAGATCTTTATCGTTTTTTAAGTCATAAAGCATTCTAAGCGGCTCGTGGGGGTACCACACCGCAGGCTCTAAATCTAATAAATGTAGCGGCCACAGGTGGGTATTGTATACATCGTGCTGCCCAATTTCTCCGCTCCATAGTTTGGGCGTGAATGTGGCGTTTAGCAAAAAAGAATATGTGTTCCCTTCAATTTGAGGAGAAAGTGTGCGAAGTGCTACATCGCGGCCAATGCCGTGCTCCTCTAGCATCTCGGAGTTAAAACGTTCTGCATAAATTGTTATTTTATGCTTATGTTGCCAGCGCGTGATGCACTCTACGACAAGACGCTCTGCGCCGCCGTATTTGGATAGTTGTGGGATGACAACACCGATGTCCAACATGCTAAATCTTCCTGCCTATGTTATCTTTTCTCATTAGATGCATTTTAGACGCTACCTTTTTGGCACAAAAAACTTTCCCCCATCTTTTTTTTATTTTGTGGCGACGATGTGGTGTGCGCAATTTTTCTGTGCGAGTTCGTTCCGCGCTGTACGACAGCATGTTTGCCCTTTCATATGCGTCAACAACTTCTTTTGCAGATCCGATCATCATGATTTTTTTGTCTTCAATCCAGGCAGCTCGTGTGCAATACTGTTTTACACTCTCCAGGGCATGGGAAACCAAAATCATGGTAATTTCAGGGTTATTTTTAAAATTCTCAAAGACCTTGCCGCATTTTTGTTGAAAGCGGATATCACCGACTGCCAGAATTTCATCAAGTAGAAGAATTTCTGGCTTCAAATTGGCTACTATGGCAAATCCCAGTTTTGCATACATGCCGGATGAGTAAGTCCGGACTGGCTGGTCTATGAATTCTCCAATTTCCGCGAATTCAATTATTTTTTGCTCGTGGGCAAGAACTTCTTGCTTTGTTAACCCCATCAATACACCGTTCAGGAGGATGTTGGCTCGACCAGAAAGTTCAGGGTGGAAGCCCGCGCCCAGTTCCAGCAGGGGGGAAACCCGGCCGTTGATGTGCACACTCCCCTTGTCTGGCGTGAGAACTCCAGCAATGAGACCTAGCGTGGTCGACTTGCCCGCGCCATTTTTACCAATAAAACCAAATTTTTCCCCTTTGTGTATGGAAAAACTGATGCCTTCCAGTGCTGCTCTACGGCTATTGAGTTCTTTTATTGCCTGCGGAAGGTGGAATAAAAAACTTTTTATTCCACCAGTAATTTGATTGTATGATGGGTAGCTTTTATAGACATCGTCAAAGCGGATTACAGTGTCAGACATTAGAGGGCCTCTGCAAAACGATGCTGGAGTTTTTTAAAACATAAAAGTCCTAGAATGAGAAAAAATACTGCAAATAATACTGCAAAAGGCAAAAATTCTAAATTGATTGAATTTTCGAGTAAAAGGGATCTCCAGCAAATTATAATAGGAGCTGATGGGTTTGCTTTAAAGCACCAGTAATATTGCTCAGGAACCTGGGCCAGCGTGTACATTATTGGCGTGCCAAAAAAGGCAATTTGCGTAAGTATGACGGTCAAATTGCCGAGATCACGGAAGAAAAGATTTAGAGAGCCAAGAAAAAGTGAAATGCCATAGATTGTGACCAGCGTCAGAAGCAGCAAAAGCGGAATTCCTGCTAGCCAGATCAGACCGGGGCGAAGTCCGTCTGCGAGCATAAAAACAACATAAATTGGTAATGCTATGCAAAAATGCACCATGTTTTGCAGGTTCATCACAAGAGGGATAGCCTGCCGAGGGAAGGCCACTTTTTTTATCAGCGTGGGGTTGCCGCTAAAGCAGTGCGGCCCCTCATTGACGCAGTTGACAAACCATTGCCAAGGAAACATCGCTGCAAGCAGTGTTACCAAGTAGTGTTCTATCTGGAATCGCATGTAAATGTTGAATACAACATAAAATACCAGTGCTTGTGCCAAGGGGTTCAGTAAAGACCAAACAAAACCCAGCAAACTCCCCTTATACCGTACTGTAAGCTCCTTATGCAAAAGAACTGACAGCATGTCTCTGTACCACTGCCACTTTTCGTTCGGGATCATGCATTCTCCCGAATGATATAGGAAAATTTGCCACGGATACCAACAAATACAAGATCCTCAGGGTCAATACGTCGCAAAGGCAATGTCGGAAATTGCTTTTTTACAGCTTGTTGCGTCTGTTCCCATTGTTCTGGGTTGACCACCAGGCGCAGCTCCTTGGCTATCTGATTGGCAACAAGAATTTGAAAGTCATCAATGGGGCCGCATCGGTCAAGGATGTCCTGTACATAGTGTGTCGGGTAGCTTGAGCCATTGATGTTGACAGCATCGTGGGTTCTACCTGCAAGATGGGTAATCCACCAACCGTTGTTACGTTCTGCAAGCTTGCCAACGTCCCCCATGCGGTAGCGAATCAACGGCATTACCGGATTGCGAAGATTGGTGAACACGAGCTCAGTTGGTTCACTAGCTTTACTGTCAATGGTTTCTGGCCATACCAAGGAATCGGAAATGAGTAATTCATCGACAGGCCCTGTTGCCAGTTCTTGGGCCATAACCCCAAATTCGCAGGCTCCGTATCGATTGGACACTCGCGCCGAAAAGATTTTTTCTATAAGCACTCTTTGCTCTGCGGTGAGGAGTTCACCGGTTGAGACAAAAACTTCAAAAAGTCCTGGGGCTGTTTTGTTCTGTTTTTCAAGGTAACGGGCTAAAGCAAACATGGAGGAGGGGTGCCCTTGAACGAACACTGCTTTGGCGTTTTGCAAATCCTCCAGCAGGCGAAGTTGGGCTTGGTTTCCAAAACCCTCAGTGTAAATATTTTTGCGGTGTAGGACAAAACACTTTTTTGCTTCAACACTCGCCGCTTCAGGTGACATTGCTGCAAATAGGGTAGAGAGGTGGGCTTCTCTATGGTAGCGGCTTTTACCTCCCCATCCAAGCACCATGATGTTCTGCGCAGCTGTCCAGTCCAGCCCTTCCTGATCATAGTAAATCGTGGCAGCAAGACCTGTGGAGCTGCCTGTTTTTTGTTCGCGCACAATGGCATCCGCATGCGTGCTGCTGATAAGGCGGCACCCTTGCTCGCGCACTATATCTTTTGTCAGGAAAGGGATGTCTTCAAAATAGCGCATGTCTTTGCGAAGACATTCGGGATCAAAATTTAGCGAGGTGAAAAGATCTTGATAGTAAGGTACGGTTGCTTTTGCATGGGAAAGTACGCCAATAAGGCGTTCCTTCGCAATTGCCTTGCGTTGTGCAAAGGGGGCCGCAGCCTCTGCCCGAAGAATGCGCAACTTTGGAGTGATAAGGCGTTTTTGCATTCGCTCTGCCACCGGGTAGAGTAGCAGTACTTTGAGTAGTCCCTGAATGTTTTGGAGGTATCTATGCATAGGAAGTCTCGTTGCGTATGGTCTGGGGAAAAACTTCTTCAAGTATTTTTTCCATGCGCGTGAACCGGGCTTCCCATGAATGATGATGGCAGGCGGCATCAATCTCTTCCTGGTCTCGGCGAGCGCCATTGAGTACAGCTGTGATGGCGGTTTGAAAATCTTCAGGTGTGTCACAAGGGAAATACAATGATTCAAATTCCTTAAGGGCTGGAATTCTCGTGCAGATCACAGGTAGCCCCGCTGCCAGGAATTCAAAGAACTTCATGGGGAACATGGCGTCCGTGTAGTTGTTGCGTGCAATAGGCAAGACAGCCATTTCGCAATGTGCCATATAATAAGGCAGGTGCCCGTAGGTGCGTGGGCCCAACATGTGTATATTGGATCCTACTGGAGGTCGGCGGCTGTCTGGTTGCCCTTCGCCCTCCGGACCGATAAGAATCCAGTGCTGCTCAGGCATGTCGCGGGCGATGGATTCCATCAGGTCATAATTGATCTTGTACTCACTTAAGGCACCCACAAAGAGAAGCCGAGGGTGAGGAATCGCCGATAGTTCTGCTGGTTCAGCAGGTTTAAGCCTTGCAGTTTCAAAAAAAGCCTGGTCACAGACGTTGGGTTCATAGATGACGCGGGGAAAAAGAGTGGCCATGCGTTCGTAGAGAACCGGAGACGTTGCAAAACATAGTTGAGCAATAGTTCCTAAATTTTCTTCTGCGTTCTGAATTGTGTTGTGATCAATACGTGGGCTGGCTCCCAAATCGTCAACGCAGTGGTAAACAATGCCGGAATTGGGAATTTTTGAGCAAAGTTCTACAATGACGGGATTATATGTCCAGATCAATGGGCGAGGCATGCCAATGCGTGCTAAATAATACTTCACTTGAGCGCGCAACAGAGCTGCATCAAATGAACGCACAATAGAAATTGAATGGAACGGAAGAACGAGAGGTGAAATGCGCCACAGATTGGGCCGCACTTCATGAACTGTCGGCAAGGCTTTGACCAAGCGTTTTGCTATTCTTTTTAAATCACGCTTATGAAAGGTTGGTCGGCGTAGTCCTAACGAATCCAGATACAATACGCGATACCCTCGCTTATTAAACAGGGCCGCCATATGCTGCTTGTTCGTCCAGAAAGGATTGTCCCAATCTGCAGTTGAAATAAGAAGAATATCCTGCAAGTTAATCCTTCCCTGAAGGTGTACCGGATCAATTCTATCTTCAATAGCAACGCAAAATCTCTTTCATGTACTGTAGTTATCCTAGCACTTTTTAAAAATTCAGCAAGGAATGAAACCTCCCCGCAAAAACATTTAATAAGTAGAGGTGTTAGGAAAAATTACGGAGACCTTTGTAGTAAAATCTTTTTTCTGACAGCCATTGGGGCAAGTTTTTTGTGTTAAGCTAGAAATAGTAGATTCATTGAGGCTCTGCCTCTGTCGCCGTGTTGGGTAGCTTTGAAGGAGACAGGCTTTGTCTCTTCGGGTGTGGATGCCGTTGATAAGGAATCGCATCTCGACGGCTGGTTCGCTGCCACAAATACCTTATGAAGATTGTGGCAGATATTTGATCCTGCGTCTTGCAGGCATAAAGTGTGTAACAAAACAACAAAGCTGCTCAAGCACAATATTTTCCAGGCGTACAACAAAGGTATTTCCTATAAAGAAATCGCCGACAAGCACTGCATAGGCGTAGCCAGCGTAAGCGCTACTACCACCGATGATGCCGTGCAAGCCGTCACGGGCAAAACGTACATGTCCGCGCATTTTGGGCGTTGATGAGAATAAATTTACGTGTAGGGAGGGCATTCAACGAAGTTTTGTGATTTTTCGGCTATTTGATGTGGTTAAATGGCGCAGCTGCGCTGGTAAGCGCGTTTTTTTGTACTCGCTCAAGGCCGCCACAAAATTAAATGGTCTGTATTGATATGAATCATGCGTATCGGAGACTGGTACGGGGATGTTCCCCAATTCTCACACTGTTGCGGACGGGTTCCATGTGAGATTGTTAATGAATCATCACTATTCTGAGCTATGCAGAGTCATTGATGAAAAGCTCCTTGTTTATGAGCGTTGTGGCATGATGCGTCTTTTAATGACTCTGCGATATCGATTAACATGCGTGCAGAAAGAGCACTTGCGTATATACTTTGCCGCCAGTCTGGGCATTAAATCACTGTACGAATTTTTGTATGGAACAGTTGGTTTGTTTCGTGTGCGGGCGCAAAACATCGATTCCTGTCGAAGGTATCCTGATGAATTATTAAATAAAATTGATCAACTTCGAAAAAAGCCCTTCGCGCGTTGCGCGCTCTGGGCAAGGCATTGCATAATTCGCGGGAAGAAGTGGCCAGAATATTCCATTTTCCCCGGAATAACTGCATCACAGAAGGTTTTCACCGTAAGATGAAGCTGGTCCAGCGGCGTGCGTATGGGACTTTCGTAACTTCGAAAACTACCGCCTGCGTATGCGCGTTTTGTGCTGCTGAAATGGCTGGTGAATTGATCAGAAACCTGTCGGAAAGGCTGTTTGTTGAAGGGGTTTGCCTTGCCTTTCGTGTAGAGCCACTTTTGTAACTAACAGATAGAACAAAAGAAAAAAGGTTCGCGGTATAACCGCGAACCTGGATTTTCTGGTGGGCCATCAGGGACTCGAACCCCGAACCAACTGATTAAGAGTCAGCTGCTCTACCAATTGAGCTAATGACCCGCATTGCGTGAAGAGGTGTTTACGCAAATGGGGGGCAAGTGTCAAGCGGATACGATTTTTTTTTGTAAAATTATTTTGCGCGTCAGCCCATTACCTGTAAATATCGACGCGGCAGAACCGTTAAATTTCAGCTCTGGCCGGGGAGATTTTGCTTTGTGAATACCCCAAAAAAGCTTTTTGCCCAGTGAGGCATGGCAATCCAGCCACGGGTGCTTACTCGTGAATCCACTTAGTAAAATTATATAACCTGATTGGTGTGCCTGACAGGAGCGGGCATAAAAAGGCCGTGATACTGATTTAGCGAAGCGCAGTCTGTTAAAATGGCTCTGCACCAAAGCCGGGGCAAGCCGGATACCAGCGCAAGCTTACTTTTCTCTATGAGGTCACACAGCAAACAAAAAAAGGACCTGCATTTCTGCAAGCCCTTATTTTTTGCTGGTACCGGGAGCGAGACTTGAACTCGCAAGAGGTTGCCCTCGGCGGATTTTGAGTCCGCTGCGTCTACCAATTCCACCATCCCGGCAGACTGACCAAGACACATGGGCAATGCCGCATATGCATGGCGTGAGTGGCTTTGTAGCCCAAGGAGCGCCGATTCGTCAAGTCCTCAGAGCAGTTGGCTCTCTGATTGGGCCAAAAGCCGCCCGACACCTTGGTACAGCATTGGCGGGCTGAGAGTACGGGAATGACCATCAACATTGTATGGGAACGAAACGGATTTTTATTACGATCTGCCAGTCTTGGAGATTCAGAACCTTACTATGGACAGAATTACAATCCATTGGACAGAGAGCCTGTGAAAATGACAGGGTGCAAAGATAGTTTTACAAGATAAGAAGTCACTTCTTTTTTAGTAAATCTATTGATGCTGCTGACACGTATCTATTTTTACTCATAGCGTCAGTAGCGAATGCGTTGTGAGCGATATTGCCCTGTTTTTTGTAGTGCTCATTTTCGCATTGCTATTCTTCAAAATGCATATAGAGGAAGGGGCTTGGAACATGGGCAGTTCAGTCTATTTGTAGTTTTGTTTTTGATGAATTAAAGATCTCCTGTCTGCTGCTGATGCGTTTTGCCCATATGTGTGGTGTAAAAAACTTCAGATAACTCTGTTTGCGTCTGGATCGAACTTTTTATCAGGCTGGTACTTGAGTTACGGCTGTGCAAACACCCCTGAATACCTTGATTGTAGCAATCCGAAGCAGACAGTAGGGCAATTGCTCAATAGCGGGTGTCTCCCTATCGACAAGCTGATGCCCTTACGCTAACTTGATATACAGTTTTAGGCTGAATCATGTCGGCGGCATCTGCAACAGCAAGGTATTCCGTGATTTTTTATAGGATTTGTCGTGTCTTGCCTGTCTTTAAGGGCGGCGGGTCATGACAGCATCAGCGCCTTCAGGTTGGAGGCCCTCATTCGAGGCGGCGTGTCAGCGCCAGTCTGTTTCCCCTTCCCATCGCCTAGGCGGGAAGAGGGGGCTTTTTTATTGCTTGCCGTACCCCTTTCTTTTTTTCATATCTCCCCGCGTTTCTTCTTGTAGCAGTTTAGTTGCCCCGGTTCTCCATTCGATTGACCGCGCTGTTGGCCGCCTTGCAGCACAGCGCTGTTGGCGCTTTTGTCATATTACCCGCTCCACAACTTTGCGTTGTGCGGCGGGTTTTGTTTTGCGTTTTTGTACCGCAGCAAAGGGTACGATCAGGAGTATGCGCTATGTATGTAGCTGGAATTGATGTTGGTTCTGTGGCTGCAAAGGCCGTTGTGCTCGAGCTGCTGCCCAACAGCGGCTCGCAGGTTGCCGGTCGGGCAGTGCTGCCTACAGGCTGGAATACCGCCGAGGCGGGTGAATTTGCACTCAACAATGCCTGCGAGGCTGCCGCAATGGCACGCAGCGGTCTGAGGCATGTCACTGCCACGGGCTACGGGCGTATTGCCCTGCCTTTTGCCGACAAAACGGTTACGGAGATCAGTTGCCATGCGCGGGGCGCTGCGCATCTTTTCCCCCGCGCGGGGCTTGTGCTCGATATCGGCGGGCAGGACAGCAAGGTAATAAGCCTGGATATCCCGCGAGAAGCGGAGGCAGGCAGTCTGGATGCGGCAAGCGGTACGGGCAGCCTGGGCCCGCTCAAAACTGCGGGCAAACCGGGCGCAGTGCGCGATTTTTTGATGAACGACAAGTGCGCGGCAGGCACCGGGCGTTTTTTGCAGGTGCTCTCGGGCATTTTGAACATGCCGCTGGACGAACTGGGCAAGGCAGCCGCCACGGGCAAGCCGGTGGCCATTTCAAGCATGTGCGCCGTGTTTGCAGAAACAGAAATTGTGGGCCTGCTGGCCCGCAGTACGCCGCCGCAAGATATAGCAGCAGGGGTATTCCGCGCCATTGCCCGCAGAATGTGCGCCCTTGCACGGCGCATCCCCATGCAGGGGGAATGCGTGTTTACCGGCGGCCTGGCAACCAGCCCAGCCTTTGCCGCCATCCTTTCAGACGAACTCGGCCTGCCCGTTCAGGTGCCCCACGACCCGCAGACTGTGGGCGCGCTGGGGGCGGCCCTGATTGGCGCAGATTTGTGCGCGAAAAAAGACCGCGCTCTCAATACACAGCAATAACCTCAATAACCTCGCAAGGAAGGAAAGCATCATGAAGTGTGCCAGCTTTGACCGCATTATTACTGCTTTTGAAAAAAACGCTCTGGCAGTGCAGGAGGCCAAGAGGGAAGGCAAAAAAGTTGTGGGGCAGTACTGCCTGTACAGCCCTTCTGAAATAGCGGTGGCCGCCGGGGCCATCCCCGTTTCTTTGTGCGGCACCCGCAACGATTCCATCCCCGCGGCAGAAGAAATGCTGCCCCGCGCTCTTTGCCCGCTCATCAAGAGCAGCTTCGGCTTTGCCCTTAAAGACAGTTGCCCCTACCTGAGCGCCGCTGATGTGGTGGTGGCCGACACCACCTGTGACGGCAAAAAGAAAATGTACGAGCTGCTTGCAGCCTACAAACCCGTTTTTCTGCTGCAACTGCCACAGGTGCAGAATGATGACGCCCTCGCTTACTTGCGGCACCAGTTTGAGCTGCTCATCGCCTATCTGGAAAAAGAATTTGACGTATCCATCACAGAGCAGAAGCTGCGCGACGCCATCAAGCTCATGAACCGCGAACGCCTGGCCCTCAAGGCCGTTATGGATCTGGCAAAGCGCAAGCCCTCGCCCATTACGGGCATGGAACTGCTGGAAATCGGGTTCAAAACGTCCTTCTTCCCCGACAAGGAAAAAGGCATCTCCATGATGCTGGAACTGGCGGAGGAGTTGGGCAAAATGGCCGATGCGGGCCAGGCCGGCGTTGCCGCAAGCGCGCCACGCATACTGCTGACGGGCGTTCCTGTGGGCATGGGGTCGCACAAGGTTGTGCGCCTGATCGAAGAATGCGGCGGCAGCGTGGTTTGCCTTGATAACTGCTCCGGCTACAAGAAAACCCGCGTGATGATGGACGAGCAGGGCGACCCGCTGACCGAGATGGCCCGCCGTTATCTGGACGTGCCCTGTGCCGTTATGTCGCCCAATCCCCGCCGGTATGAAGCCATCAAGGAACTGGCGGCAGATTTTGCGGTGGATGCTGTGGTTGACCTGACCTGGCAGGGTTGCCAGACCTATGCGGTGGAATCGTCCTCCCTCAAAAAATTTGTTCAGGAATCCTTGCAGTTGCCCTTCCTGCAAATCGAAACAGACTACTCTGAAACGGATACGGAACAGCTCAAGGTTCGCATAGAGGCGTTTATCGAAATGCTGTAAAAGTAGCGGCTACTCTCGCCAGCATCAGGCGGCCCGCGCTGCTCCCGAATGTAATTACGGGGCAGGGCAGGCCGCCTGATTTTTTTTTTGCGGATGCGCATGCGCTTGGGGTCTCAGATTATGGTCTTGGCAGTCTCAGCTTCTCTTTTTGCGCATTTGTAATGGTACATCTTAACGTCTGCCCGCGAAATGGTATCGTCAATGCTGCCATCCTGCTCCGGGTCAAATTGCGCAATACCGTACGAAAAGCACAGGCAGAAGTTTCCAATGGTAACTTGTCGTCCTCCACGCAAATTTCAGCAACCTTTTTTTCTGTTGCGTCCAGGCTGGCGTTGAACAGCAATGTAACAAATTCATCACCGCCAATGCGGTATGTTGAGCCCTGAGTCCTGAAATTTTTCATAAGGAGCTGGGCAAGGGCCCTGATGTGCTCATCGCCCGCCGAGTGACCAAACTGGTCGTTGATGGCTTTAAGTTTGTTCAGGTCGCACGACACCACAGTTATGTTTTTTTGCTGCTCTGTGCCGCGTAGCTTGTGGGTGTCCAGCTCAAAGGCGTTGCGGTTCATTGCGCCTGTGAGCAAGTCTGTATATGCGAGCCATTGATAGAGCGGAATGGAAAAACTGCGAATCAGCACAATGGCCACAAAGCCAACGCCAATGGCAACGCAAATGGAGGCAATGATGTAATACCGCTGGGAGCTTGCGGTATTTTCAGCAAAATATTCTCCGTCAAATTCGATAACAAGAGCGCCAACCGTGACTCCGTTGCTCTTGATCGGTTCGCAAGACGGAATAATCATGCCCCATGATGTCTTAAGGATTTCTGTTCCATGAAAAACATCTCCATCCAGACATTTGTTCACAGCGGGGAGAATTTCGGCTTCTATGAGCGAACCGCAGGCACGAAAATCTTCTGAATCCCGTGGCAGGCCATCAACAACATATATGGCGTTGCCTTCAGAATCGCGCTTTGCCGTGTAGAGATACCTGACGGCGGTTATTTTACGAACATCGTCAAGCTCTTGCTGCACCTTATTGTAAAGGTGCGAGTCCACATCTTTGTCATCATAAATTGCAGTGAAGTTTTCTGGCGGTATGCGGTCAAGCAAGAGAGAAAAAATGGCGTCTGACCTCATGGTTGTTATGAGTTTTAAATCAAGATTTCTGTAATAATAGAAAATTGAAGTTATCAATGCCGCAGTTATTATTATGGAAATAACAACGAGAGAGAGTAATTTTAACTCTGCGCGTGAGAATGTTTTATCAAATTTGTTCCTGTCCGTTGATTCTGTATAGTACTTCTTGAGCATATCAGATTCCCTTGAAATAAATGCGATGATGACTTCTCAATTTATACGCTACAATAAACGTTATTTGATATCAAGCTTCTCAACTTTTTGAAATAATTATCTTATAATAAACAGGATATTGAAGTAAAAAATTTTATGAGTCAAATTGGTTGCGTAAATATAAGTTAATTTAATCTGCAAATATTAATATCGAAAGTGTGGTTGAAGCCATTGGCAGCTCGCATAAGTAACCACGCAGTTACGGTTCTTGCTTGGGTAGGATGTGCATGTCGCAGGTGAACTGCGGTATGGGCAGCGCGAGCGATGGCAAAAGGATGAGATTGTGAAAAAGTGTTTTTTTGCACTGTTGCAAAAAAACACTTTTTCAAATTATATTTTAAATTTAGTATGTTATAAAAAATATGTTGCAAATTTACAACAATGAGAAAGGGCGGCTGGTTCTGAGATTTGGGAGATATATTTAAAAAATATAAATATTACATATAGTTAATTAAAGTGGCACGGATGATGCTCATAGGTGGTCATTGAGATGAATATCACAAGCATCTCGCTTGAACATAATCACATTCAGGAGTTTCATCATGAGTCAGTGCGGTTGCTGCATGTCCCCCCAGGAAGAACGCGTTGTCAATAAAAGCGTTGACCGTAAAGGGCGCGAGCGCGTTTACGGCATTCTGGAACAGAACCAGTTCAGCCTTCCCCACGTGGACGTTGAGCGCGCCAAGTATTTCACCGAATCCATGCGCGAAACCGAAGGCGAACTGCTGACCCTGCGCTGGGCCAAGGCCCTGAAAAACGTGGCCGAAAAAATCACCGTCTACATTACCCCCAACCAGCTTATTGCTGGCCGCGTGGGCAAGTTTGGCCGTTACGGCATTCTGTATCCTGAAATCGACGGCGACTTTTACCGCGAAGTGCTGGCCGACCTGGAGCATCGCGACAAGAGCCCCTTCCAGATCTCGCAGGAAGACATCAAGGTTGTTATGGAAGAGATTGCTCCCTACTGGGAAGGCAAGACCTACCATGAACACCTCAACAAGACCCTGCCCGCCGAAATCCGCAACGTCACCTATGTGGACGAACGCGGCCTCAAGTCCAAATTCGTGGTGAGCGAAACCTCGTCCTACCGTTCGGCCCTTCAGTGGGTGCCGGACTACGAAAAGGTCATCAAGCGCGGCTTCCTCGATATTCAGAAAGAAGCCCGCGAAAAGCTTGCCACTCTTGATCTGACCAACTCCGTTGATCTGTGGGACAAAAAGCCCTTCCTCGAAGCCATGATCATCGTGTGCGACTCCATCATGATCTGGGCCAAGCGCCACGCTGATCTGGCCCGCGAACTCGCCGCCAAGGAAGGCGACTCCAAGCGCAAGGCCGAGCTGCTCCAGATCGCCGAAACCTGCGATCACGTGCCCGCCCATCCTGCCCGCAGCTTCCGCGAAGCCATGCAGTGCCAGTGGTTTGTGCAGATGTTCTCGCGCATTGAACAGAAGGCCAGCGCCATCATTTCCAATGGCCGCATGGATCAGTACCTGTACCCCCTGTACAAAAAAGATATTGAAGAAGGCAACATCACCCGCGAAGAAGCCAAGGAACTGCTCGAATGCATGTGGGTGGACATGGCCCAGTTCATCGACCTGTACATCAACCCCACGGGCGTTGAATTTCAGGAAGGCTACGCCCACTGGGAAGCCGTGACCATCGGCGGCCAGACCCCCGATGGCGAAGACGCCACCAATGATCTCACCTATCTGTTCCTTGAATCCAAGCGTGAGTTCCCGCTCAACTACCCCGACCTTGCAGAGGTGGCCCCCTTGTTCGGACAGGAAACAGCGGTTCCTTAGCTTGTCTTTTTCCTCATTAGGCTGCCTTTACTAGTCCCTGATGGTAGCAGCGCTCTGGAGTTGTCCCGTCCAGGCTGCTGTGCGGACGAGTCTGATTGTAAAAGCTGATCCATCTGCCGATACCCTCGCGGGCTTCCGAGCCAGTTTCGTAAGCGTTCAGATACACATTTTCGTATTTGAGCGAGCGCCAGAGACGTTCAATAAACACGTTGTCCAGCCAACGGCCTCGGCCGTCCATGGAGATGCGGATTCCATTGTTCCGCAGGACGTTTGTAAAGGCAACGCTGGTAAACTGACTACCCTGATCCGTGTTGAAGATATCTGGTGTGCCGTATTTTTCCAAGGCTTCTTCCAGGGCCACAATGCAAAAATCCGCTTCCATAGTGTTTGAGAGCCGCCAGGACAATACTTTGCGGCTGTGCCAGTCCATGATGGCGACCAGGTATAGAAACCCCTTACGCATTGGAATGTACGTTATATCCGAGCACCAGACCTGGTTGCTCCGGGCTATGGTCAGGTCGCGCAACAGGTAGGGGTACCGTTTATGCTCCGGGTTCGGCACGCTGGTTTTCGGTTTCTGGTATATTGCCATGAACCCCATCAGCCGCATCAGGCGGCGGACGCGCTTTCTGCCGACGCAGTACCCCAGTGACACAAGATAGCGGCACATTTGCCGCACTCCAAAAAACGGCCATTCGGTGAAAGCCCGGTCGATTTCCTGCATCAATGTGCGGTTTATGGCCGATTCTCCGGCTTTTTCGTAATACAAGCTGGAACGAACGACTTTGAGCAGGCGACACTGCCGGACGACGCTGAGCTGCGCATGGCCCGGATTGACCATGCTTTGCCTGCGGGAGACGCTCACCGCTTCCCCCAGGCCTCGGCTAAAAAATCTCGTTCCACAGTAAGCTGACCGATTTTGGCATGAAGTACCTGGAGTTGTTTTTCCTTTCTGGCCTCTTCGGTCTTGATTTCACCGGCAAAGATGCCCGCGGCCGACTCCTTGAGCTGCTTCACCCATTTGTGGATGAGTGTCTGATGAACGCCGAATTCTGAACTGAGTTCAGCGATGGTCTTATCGCCGGAAAGAGCAGTCAGGGCCACTCGGGCCTTGAAAGCCGGGGCATGATTCTTTCGCTTGGACATGTGTGTTCTCCTCGTCTGGTTGAGTAGCTATCACACCTGTCCGATTTTTGGGGAGCACCTCTTGCCGCGCGTATCCATTCCCGTTCGCCCGAACGCTTCCTGCGCGAAGTGGCCCTGACCATCAAGGACGGCTCCGGCTTCCCCAAGCTTATCAACGATGAAGAAGTGGTGTTCCTCAACACCATCAAGGGTTGCCCTGTCAACGAAGCTCTGGACTACGCAGTTTCCGGCTGCACAGAAACGCGCATGCCCAACCGCGATACCTACACCTCCGGTTGCGTGTACGTGAACTTTGCCACCGCCCTTGAAATGACCATGTACAATGGCCGCATGCAGCACTACGGCGATGAGGTTGTGGGCCTTGAAACGGGCGAAGCGACTTCCTTCAAGAGCTGGGAAGACTTTTACGAAGCTTACAAGGCCCAGCACCTCAACCTGCTGCGCAAGGCCTTCCAGCAGCAGCATGTGGTGGACAAGCTGCGCCCGCAGCACTTTGCCGCGCCGCTTTCTTCCGTGCTGCACAACCTGTGCATGGAAAACCTCATGGATCTGCACTGCGAAAAGATCCCCGGCGGCGTGGATTACTCCTACTTTGAATTCCTGGGCTACGGCACCGTGGTGGACTCCCTTGCCGCCATCAAAAAACTGGTGTTTGAAGAAAAGCGCCTGAGCATGAAAGAAGTGGTGGAAGCCTGCAAGGCCGACTTCAAGGGCGCCGAACCCGTGCGCGAAATGCTGCGCAACGCTCCCTGCTACGGCAACAACGATCCCTATGTGGACAGCATAGCCAAGGACGTTGACCGCTTCACCCAGGTGGAAGCCGAAAAAAGCTCCCGCGATCGCGGCGTGCATGTGGACGTGCGCTACGTGCCCATCACCTCGCATGTGCCCTTTGGCAAGGTGGTTTCCGCCACGCCCAACGGCCGCCATGCCTGGACTGCGCTTTCCGACGGTTCTTCCGCTTCGCATGGCGCGGACAAGAACGGCCCCACCGCGGTCCTGCTTTCCAACTACCATTCCAAAAACTACGGCATGACCAACCGCGCTTCCCGCCTGCTGAACATCAAGTTGTCGCCCAAGTGCGTTTCCGGCGATGAAGGCACCGAGAAGATCGTGAACCTTATCCGTACCTGGTGCGACCTCAAGCTGTGGCACCTGCAGTTCAACATCGTGAACAGGCAGACCCTGCTCAACGCCCAGAAGGAACCCGACAACTACCGCAGCCTGCTGGTGCGTATTGCAGGGTACAGCGCGTACTTCTGCGATCTTTCCCGCGACTTGCAGAACGACATCATCGACCGTACCGAACACGCCCAGTTCTAACATATCGCCGCGAGGGGCTTTTGCCGGACTGCGTCAAGTTTCTTGCCGGATACCAAGGGCCCCTCGCAGCGATACTCTCCAAAACCCTCAAACAAACAGACTGTCAGGGGAGGGGGCAAGCCCTCTCCCGCAAATTTCAACGCGGAAATCAGCCGGTTAACAGAGCGCAAGCCCGCCATCTGCTCCTGATTTCTGACCTCGTTGACCTTGCCAACGCTCCGGGGGGAGGGGAGCAATCCCTTCCCCCTTTGAATTTCCTCCAACGGCGCGCCAGGGCTGGCCGCACACCAAGGATGACCCCATGACTGACGCACAAGTACAAGGTGTTGTTTTTAATATACAGAAGTTCAGCGTGCACGATGGCGAAGGTATCCGCACCCTGGTTTTCCTCAAGGGCTGCCCTCTGCGTTGCCGTTGGTGCAGCAACCCGGAGTCGCAGAATCTCCATCCCGAGCATGCCTTCAATCCCTCGCGCTGCCTTACTGCCCAGGTCTGCGGGCGTTGCCTCAACGCCTGTACATCGGGTGCGCTCAGCCTCGTGGATGGCCTGATTGCGCATGACCGCAGCAAGTGCAGCGAATGCTTTGCCTGTGTGCGTGCGTGCCCCTCGGGCGCGCAGAGCGTATACGGCGAAACCATGTCTGTGCGGCAGGTGCTCGATAAAGTTGAAGAGGATGGCGTGTTTTATCACCGTTCCGGCGGCGGCATGACCCTCTCCGGCGGCGAGGCCCTCATGCAGCACGAGTTTGCCAATGCCCTGCTGCGCGAGGCCCGCAAGCACCACATCAATACCACCATAGAAACCTGCGGTTGCTATCCTTACGAGCATCTGCATGAGGCCTGCAAGCACCTGAACAAGCTGATTTTTGACATAAAGAGCCTTGACCCTGTGCAGCACAAAAAACATACGGGCGTGGATAATATGCTGATTTTGCGCAATTTTGCACGAGTCTGCGAGGACTTTCCCCAATTGCCCATACTTGCGCGCACCCCGGTGATACCCGGATTCAATGACACCGAGGATGATATTCTGGCTATCCGCGAGTCGATCCCCCGGCGGCCCAATATCCAGTATGAACTGTTGGGATACCACCGCATGGGGCAACCCAAGTATAGCTATCTTGGTCGTCAGTATGAACTGGAAGGCGCAAAGCTTGATGAAGCAAAGATGGAGCGCTTGAAAAAAATTGCTTCTTAGTACTGAAATTATTATTTTTTTAAATTTGAGCGCCAGGGGCTTGCGGCCCTGGCGCTTTGTTTTTTGGGATGAACGCTGGCGGTTGTGTAAAATTGCACAGCAAGTTATTTGGTGTGTGTTTTTTTGCACATGTTAGCTGCCCTCTGTTCATACAACATACCTATTTATAACAATAAAATATGAATTTCTGGTTTGTTGCAATTTTGCAACAAGATGGTATGCGTGGAAGTTCTTCATGAATAATTCCTATTCCTGATTAAAATACATAATTATTTTATATAGTTATGAAATATTTTTCACTGGTTTTTGCCATTTGTAATCAGACTGAGGGCAGTGCGCAGATCCATTTGTGAGTGCGGGTATCCAGTGTAGTTTTGAAGAAATATATTTTTTTGCCATGTTTTTTATAACATATCGAAATTAAATATATTTTTTAATAATATCGATTGTTAACACCATTAACGCGCCTGTTTTTGCACTCAATTTCACAATAGGCACGCTTCTTGCCTTTAGGGATGCATAGCCGCGAGGCACAATTTTTATTCCTAAAGGAATGCTTCATGAACATCATTGATTTCCGTTTTCGCCCCAGCACCCCTGACGCCGTTAAGGGAATGCTTTCCAACAAAGTGTTCGGCGGCATGTTTGAACTTTTCAAATACGCGGACCGGGCCAAGCCAGAGCCCATTGAAAAGATCGTTGCCGACATGGAAAAGCAGGGTGTGGTCAAAGGGGTTGTGACAGGGCGTGACGCTGAAACCACCTATGGTCTTGGATCCGCCAATCCCGGTATTCTTGAGCTCATGCGCCAGTACCCGGACAAGTTCATCGGCTTTGCCGGTCTTGATCCCCACAAGGGCATGGACGCCACAGCCGAGCTTACAAACATG
Organism: Desulfovibrio desulfopostgatei; assembly: GCF_053570645.1. Taxonomy (NCBI): domain Bacteria; kingdom Pseudomonadati; phylum Thermodesulfobacteriota; class Desulfovibrionia; order Desulfovibrionales; family Desulfovibrionaceae; genus Desulfovibrio; species Desulfovibrio desulfopostgatei. Next base: position 1,308,203 of record NZ_JBRBQS010000002.1, read on the forward strand.
GTGAACAAGGGCATGCGCGGCGCGGCCATTGACCCGTATCTTGCGCGCATTCCTGCCAGTCATGCCAAGTATTATCCCATCTACGCCAAATGCTGCGAACTTGACGTGCCCATCGTCATCACCACCGGCCCCGCCACTCTGGTGGACGGTGCGGTTATGGACGATGCCCACCCCCGGCACATCGATCGCATCGCCGCCGACTTTCCCAAGCTCAAGATTGTTATCAGCCACGGCTGCTACCCCTGGGTGAGCGAGGTCATCATGACCGTGCACCGTAACCGCAACGTGTACATCGACCTTGCGGAATACGAGGAACAGCCCTTCTCCGAGGGCTACATCAAGGCCGCCAATACCCTCATCGGCGACAAGGTGCTCTTTGCCAGCGCCGCGCCATTTATGGATTTTCAGGAGCAGATCGAGCTGTACAAGCGGCTCCCCTTTACGCCGGAAACGCTTGAAAACGTCATGTACAACAACGCGGCGCGTCTGCTCAATCTTTAATGATTGCAGGCGCAGGTCGTGCGGCTGCGCATCTGCCCAGCGAGTTTTGACCGGGAGCGGAATCGGTTTCGTGTCCTGGTAGTGAATAAACGAAGAGGCATCAGGGAATGTTCCCCCCGGGCGCTAGCGCTTTGGCGCAAAGGCCAGTATGAACACCCAGGTAAAAGGATCAAAGGAAAACCATGCATAGCGAACAAATGACTCACGACCAGAAGAAGAATCTGCGCCGCGTTGTGGCTTCGTCCATCATCGGCGCCGTCATCGAATGGTACGACTTCTTCCTGTACGGCGTTGTGGCCGGGCTTTTCTTCAACAAGCTGTATTTCCCCGATTTTGACGCGCGTATCGGCACTATGCTTGCTTTTGCCACATTTGCGGTCGGCTTTGTGGCGCGGCCTTTGGGCGGCGTGATTTTTGGCCACTTCGGCGACAAGCTGGGCCGTAAAAAAATGCTCATCCTGACCCTGGAAATCATGGGTATAGCCACTGTTTGCATCGGCCTTATCCCCACCTACCACACCATCGGCATCTGGGCGCCTATCCTGCTGATCGTCTGCCGTCTTGCCCAGGGCATTGGCCTTGGCGGCGAGTGGGGCGGCGCGGTGCTCATGTCTTACGAATCCGCACCGGCCGACAAACGCGCCTTTTACGCCAGCCTGCCGCAGATCGGTATGTCGCTTGGCCTGCTGCTTGCCTCGGGCATTGTGGGCTTCTTCTCCGTGACGCTTTCTGACGAAGCCTTCCTTAACTGGGGCTGGCGCGTTGCCTTCCTGCTTTCTGCCGTGCTGCTTGCCGTTGGCGGCTACATGCGCAGCACCGTACAGGAAACCAAGGACTTTTCTGAAGCCAAGGAGAAGATGCCTGAAGCCAAGTATCCCCTGCTGGATGCCTTCAAGCGTTATCCCAAGATGATGCTGGCCTGCATGGGCGCACGTTTTATCGACGGCGTGTCCTTCAACGTCTTTGGCGTGTATTCGCTGACCTATCTTACGCAGCAGCACGGCATTGGCCGCTCCGCAGCCCTGACCGCCGTGATGATTTCTTCCCTCGTCATGTCCTGCTTCATCCCCTTCTGGGGGCATATGGCCGACAAGCATGGCAAAGCCAAAATTTACGGCGTGTGCGCTGTGCTGCTCGGTATCTCCAGCTTCCCGGCCTTCTGGGTGCTGCATAACTTCTCCGGCAACTACCTGTGCGTGGTGCTTGCCCTGGCGCTGCCCTTCGGCATCCTGCACGCCGCCGTGTTCGGCACCATGTCCAGCGTGTTTTCCGAAAGCTTCGACGCCTCGGTGCGTTACTCGGGCATCTCCTTTGTTTATCAGTTCACCGCCATCTTCGCCTCGGGTATGACCCCCATGGTCGCCACCATGCTCACCGGCATGGCCGATGGCGCCCCCTGGTACCTCTGCGGCTATCTGGCCGGCATCGGTCTGCTCAGCGCGCTTTCCACCCTGTGGCTCAGCCGTATGGCCCGCGCCCGCCGCAATGCCCAGGCCAGCAAGACTGTTACCCAAACCCCTAAGACCGCAATGGTAGAAGCCACCAGCGCCGAAGGGTTCTAACAATGGAAGACGCTGTCGGCTTTTGCCGGACGGCAGCGCCTTTCATTTGCTCCCATGCCCGTAAACCGGGCGTGGGAGCATACTTGCGCCCCGGGAGATAATGCATGTACAATCCCCACATGCTAGCAGACTATGTAGAACAACTTTGCGATACCTTCCGGGACGCCATATGCGTTACTGACCGGGATGGTATCGTTACGCTCGTGAACAAGCGCCATGCGGAACTGACCGGTATCTCCCGTGAAAAGATGATGGGGAGCCGCATTCAGGACATGGTGCAGAACGGCATTTTTGACGTTGTGCTTAATCCGCGCATTGTGGAAACCGGGCAAAAGGTCTCAAGTGTACAGAACCTCTACAACGGGCGCACCTTGCTGCTTGACGGGCATCCTGTAAAGGACGCCTCGGGCAAGGTTGCCTATGTGGTGACGGTTATCCGCGATATCACGGCGCTGACCGAACTGCGCGAGGAAATTACCGCGCAGCGCGAACTGCTTGAAACTTTTCAGAATCTTAGCAGTGAAGGGGTCACGGGCAACCAGTACCCGCGCGTGGTGCAAAGCCCTGTCATGCAGCGTCTGTATGCTGAAGCCTCCGCCATTGCAGAAACGGACGCAACCGTGTTGCTGCTGGGCGAAACCGGCGTGGGCAAGGACGTTGTGGCCCGGCATATCCACCGCAACAGCCTGCGGGCCGATGCCCCCTTTATCAAGGTGGACTGCGGCAGCATCCCTGAAAACCTGATTGAAACGGAACTGTTCGGCTATGTTCCCGGCAGTTTTTCCGGTGCAAGCAAGCACGGCAAGGCCGGGCTTGTGGAGGCGGCCTCCACCGGTACGCTGTTTCTTGATGAAATTGGCGAACTGCCCATGACCATGCAGTCGCGCCTGCTGCGGGTGCTACAGGATTGGGAAGTACTGCGCGTGGGCGCCACAGTGCCCAAAAAGGTGGATGTGCGCGTTGTGGCCGCCACCAACAAGGAACTGGAGCGCGAGGTCGCCAAGGGTACGTTCCGCTCCGACCTTTATTACCGCCTCAAGGTGGCGGTGCTGAACATCCCGCCCCTGCGCTCGCGCCGCGTGGATATTCTGCCGCTGGCGCAGAGCTTTTTTACTTTTTACGGCAAAAAGTATCGCAAGTCCGTCAATCTTTCTGACGAGGCCAAGCAGGTGCTGCAAAACCACACATGGCCGGGCAATGTGCGCGAGCTGGAAAACCTCGTGCAGGGTCTGGTGGTGACCTGCAAGCATGGGCTTGTGGGCGTGCGCGATCTGGCGGGCATCCGCCCCTTGCCGCCGTGCGAATCCGGCGAAGGGCGCTACGCTTTGCCCTCCATTGAAGGCCGTTCGCTCAAAAGCATCATGAAGGAAGTGGAAACTGCGGTCATCGAAAAAGGCATGCAGCGCTATGGCTCCATCAGCGAACTTTCGCGCCAGTTCCAGATGGACCGCAGCACGATCTTTCGCAAAGTTAAGGAAATTGAAGCCATCAAGCATGGTTAGCGGCTCCGCCTGCCAGATCAACGTACACAGGCGGCTCGGCTTGCCGTGGGCTTTTGCAGCGGCGGCTGTTGCAATCTGCGCCATTGCAGCGCGACTGAATATTCTGGAGTATGCATGAAGGGTCTGAACCTTGCGCGTGAATTTTATGCGGCCTGCCTTCCCGCTTTGCGAGCGGAGATTCCCGACATTATGGACGTGGCCGCTGCAGGCCTGGTGGGCGAAGGCTCGGAATGCTTTGGCTGTGACGATGCGGAATCCCAGGATCACGACTTTGGTCCGGCTTTTTGCCTCTGGCTGCCGCGCCAGATTCTACGGGCAGAGCTGCCGCGCATAGAGGCTGCCTTTGCCCGTTTGCCCCGAGAGTTTCAGGGCTTTGCAAGCAGGCTTGCGCCTGAGCGCAGACAGGGCAGGGTAGGGCCGCTGCCCATCGAAGATTTTTACGCCTTTTTTACCGGGCTGGATGATGTGCCCTCCACCTGGCAGCAGTGGCTTGCCATTCCCGAACACCAGCTTGCGGCTTGCACCAACGGTCAGGTTTTTGAAGATCGAGGCGGCGAATTTACGCGGCGGCGCGAGGCCCTGTTGGCGTGCTATCCGCGCGATGTGCTGCTCAAAAAAATGGCTGCCCGCTGCATGATCATGGCTCAGGCCGGGCAATACAATCTGCCCCGCAGCCTCAAGCGCAATGATTCTGTGGCGGTCATGCTGGCAACGGCGCGCTTTGCGGAGGCGGCGCTTTCCTTCGTCTTTTTGTGCAACCGTCGATACATGCCCTTTTACAAGTGGGCGGGAAAACTGGCTGCAACCTTGCCCGTGCTCGGCCCGCAACTGGCGCGGGCATTGAGCCTTGTGGCGCAGACCCCGGCCAATCAGGAACATGGGGCGCAGATTGTTGCGGCGGTGGAAGAATTTTGCGGCATGGCGGCGGCGCATCTGCGCGCTGTGGACCTGAGCCGTGCATCCGGCAACTGGCTCTGGGAACATGGGCCGCAGATTCTGCGGCATGTGGAAGAGCCAGCCCTGCTGCATATGGATATGCTGCAAGGCTGATCTTGTCCCGCAGCCCTTGCCTCTGGCTGCATTGAAAGCCTTTTTACTCTGTCGAGCACCTATTCCATGAGGAGTTGCCGATGGCCGCACAACGCCAATGGCTTGATGAACTGCGCCCTGCCCTTGATCTGATGAAACAGGGCCAACCGCAAAAGTGCATTGAAGCGCTTGAAGCGCTTGTTGTGCGGTATCCCGGCGATGACCTCTGCCGCGCCCTGGCTCTGGACGGCATGGGACGCGCCAATTTTGCCCTGCAGCGTCCGGATGCCGCCGTTCAGGCCCTGCAGGAGAGCCTTGCCCTGCTGCGCGCCGTCATGGGCCCCACAGCGCCCATGACCCTCGGAGCCATGCAGAACCTTGCCCATGCACTGCTTGGGCTTGAAAAGGTTGAAGAAAGCCTTGATCTTGGGCGGGAAGCCCTGCGCCTTACCATCGAGGCCTGCGGGTCGGATTCCCCACAGGTTGCGGAAGCGCAGTTGCGTCTTTCCTCCGCCTATTACCGCAAGCGCGATTTTGACCGGGCGGAATCCCTCATGCTCAGCGCCAAGGAAATATGGGAAAAGCAGGGTTTCTGCGTGCCGCAACTGGGCGTTTGCCTCAATAACCTTGGGCGCATCTGTGAAGAACGCGGGCAGCTTGCCGAAGGCATCGCCCTGCACCGTCAGGCCGTGGCTTTGCGGCGGGAACTGCTGGGCGAGCACGAGGAAACAGCCTTTTCTCTGGGTAACCTTGGCGTGGCGCTGGCCTCTGCCGGGCAGTGGGACGAGGCCGCCGCGACCTTGCAGGATTCTGTGAGCATGTACGACCGCCTTGGTCTTGGCATGGGCGCAGAAGCGCAGGGCTACAAAAAGAATCTTGAAATCTGCCATCAGGCCAGAGCGGCTGCGGCCCCCACGGCCTGAGCAGAAGGAGTATAGGCTATGCAGGAAAATTTTGATCGGGAAGCAGCGCTTGCCGAGATCATTGAACGCGAGCTTGCCATGTTTCTGGCCACCAATAACGAGGGCGGCGTTTCAGAATGCCAGACCCGGCCAGACACCTTCCGCGCCATGCGCAAAATGGCCCATTCCGCGCACGAAGATGCCGTGCTGGATTCGTACCTTGCCGATTTGCGGCAGGCGGAAGTGAACAGCCGCAATCTTATGGTTGAAAAATACGCCCGCATGGACGATCGCCTGCCGCCCCTGAGCACAAGCCCGCTGCTGGATGAAATCGCTGATGCCGAAGAGGCCTTTCTGCATGAGGCTCAGGCGCGCTATCCGCACGTCATAAAAAGCAACGGGCAGGGAATGTTTCGGCGTTACCTGCGCTGCGAACTTGAAACGCTTTCGGACAGAACGCTGGAACTCTACGCCGCGCAGGTGCGCCGCGCGCGCCAGCAAGGCCGCAATCTTGTGGTGGAACGGCACGATTTTTTGATGCGCCTGTTGGGCAAGGGCGGCATTGACGCCTGCGAAGCCGCAGCACAGGGCAAATAGCAGGGGCGCTAGATATGGAATTTGGTTTTATCGGCGTAGGCGCAATGGGCGGGCCGCTGGCGCGCAATCTTATCCGCGCGGGCAAAACTGTGCACGTTTACAACCGCAGCGCCGAGGGAAGGGACAAAACCCTTGCCGCCGGAAAAAGCGGCGTGGCCGCCATGAGTATGGCGGACATGGCTCCCTGCAAGGTGGTATTCACCTGCCTGGCCCTGCCGGAACATCTGACGGAAAAAGCGCTCGGCCCGGATGGCCTGTATGCGCACATGCAGCCCGGTTCCGTGCATGTGGAGCTCTCTACCATTGATTCCCAGACAGCCTTTGCCCTTGCCGAAGCTGCGGAAAGGCAGGGCATTGCCTACATTCAATGCACCCTTGGCAAAACGCCTGCCCATGCGGAACGCGCCGAAGCCCCCCTCTTTGTGGGCGGCGACCAGCAGGCCATTGCCGATCTGACCGAAGTCTGGCCCATTCTTGGCGTGTTCAACAATGTGGGCACGGTGGAAGCTGCCTGCGCGATCAAGCTGGTCAGCAATCTTGTGGGTATGGCAAATCTTGCTGTTTTGAGCGAGGGGCTGCGCATAGGCGAGGCCGCAGGGGTGGAAAAAAATCTGCTGCTGCAACTGCTTGGCGAAACTGGCGCGCACAGCTTTCAGCTTGATGCCCGGGGAAAATCCATGACCCAAGGGGAGTATGATCCCCCAAGGTTCGCGCTGGATCTCGCGCTTAAGGATCTGCGCCTCGGCTGCGGCATGGCCCACGGCATGAATGTGGATGTGTCCCTGCTGGATATGGTTTTTGCCCGGTTTGGCCGAGGTGCGGCAGCGGGGCTGGGCAAGAAGGACTGCGCGGCGGTGCACGAAGTTTAGGGGCTTGATTCTCCACTATTCTCTTGTCGGGCTGGCAAGTATTTTCAGCTCGCACAAACGCGCTGGCAAACAGCGGCAAGTCATAAAATTCAATAAAAGAACCCCCATCAGGCGGGCAGAGTATACCGGAAGGAGTACCTGTTTTTGCCTGATGGGGGTTGTTTTTTGGGGGGCCGTGCAGGGTTTCTGTGCGACAAGCCCCTGAACATTCAGGTTATGGGGCGTATTGCCTCTGTGCTGGTTTACTTGAGCGCCGCTGCGCCAGCCTTGGAAACGGCGGTGTCTTCAGCCACGCTGCCGCCGCTCACGCCGATGGCCCCAACAATGACGCCGTTGCGGATCAGCAGTTCGCCGCCGCCAAAGATGACAAGGCCGCGGTTGGTGACTTCAATACCATAAAGTTCCTTGCCCGGCTGGGAGGCAGCGCCAAGCTGGGCGGTGGACATGTTGAAATAGCGGGCCGTTATGGCCTTTTTTTGCGAAATATCGATGCTGCCAATAAAGGCCCCGTCCTCACGGGCAAAGGCTTTGAGGTTGCCCCCGGCATCCACGACGGCAATGTTCATGGGGATGCCCTGTTTTACAGAGAAGGCCAGAGCAGTGTTGAGCACTGTCTGCGCTTCGGCCAGGGTAAGATCGCCAGGAAGCTGCTTTGCGGGTGCTGAAGCGTAAGCATTGAAGGCAACAAGCAAAAGGACAAGAAAAAGAGGCAGGATACGGCGCACGGTGCTACTCCTTAGTTGATGTTAAGGGCACAGAATTTCAACCGTGGTGGGGGCGAAACCGTTACTGCGGATTCGGCTCCTGATGCTTGAGGATAGACCTTTGTGCAAAAAAGAACAATATTGTTTTTCTGGCTAAACAAGCTGCCGGATGTCTGCCTGTGTTTTGTCTCGATAAGGCAGTGCCGCCGGACACGCCGAAAGTGCCGCGCTGCGAGTCTGATTGGAGGTGACAGCGCAGCTATCTGCTCCAAAGAACAAGTTCGCCGTCTTCCGGATCTATGGTTTTGCCGCAGGGGGTAAAGCCGTTCTTTTCAAGAACGCGCTGCGAGGCCCGGTTGTTAGTGGCTGTTTTGGCCATATAGCGCATGGCGGAATCATGGGCCTGCGCTTCTGCCAGCATCAATGCAACACCGCGTGAGGCAATCCCCATTCCCTGAAATTCTGTTGCGGTGCCATAACCGATTTCAAGAACACTAGAATCGTTAGTGGGCAGAAACGATGCAGTGCCCAGGGTTTGCCCAGTGATATCATCTATAAAGAGCCTCGGCGCGCACCAAAACCAGTTTGTTCCACGCGTGTGGAGATCAAGTGCCGCTTGAAGAACAACGTGAGGAAGTAGATATTCTGCACAGTTTATCTGGCTTAATAAAATTTTGGCCTGAAGCAGTGAGTGAACATCATGAAGGCAAAGCGACTTCATTATAAATTTTATCATTGTAATCCTAGCTAATTGCGCATCAATTAAGAAAAAAATAATTACAAGTGATCGATAAAAATCTAATCCCCAGGTCTTTCAATGCTGCCGTGCGCATCACTTGTTTCTTCAAAGCTGATTTCAGATTCGTCTTTTTTATATTTCTTTAGCTCTGCTCTCAAGTCTTCAATTTCCAGGTTAAGATATAGGTTTATTCGTCTTAGTTCAGAGATTGTTTTCAGGTTCAATCTGTACTTGCGGATAAGCTGTATGCCGCAATATCCCAAAATAGCACCAAAAAGTATTGTTGCAGCTCTTATTAAAAGCATATTGTCCATCCTGATTTTTTGCTTTTGATATATAATAATTGTTTCTATATCAATGTATAATTCTAAAGCCTAAGTCCGCATTCCTCCCCGCAACATTGCGATTTGTTGACAAAGATTGCCAGCTTCCGTTGCAAGGCTGGATTCCAGAGCAGAAGTCGGATGAAAAAGTATAAATTTCTATAACATACTATTATATTTTACTTTTATAGTTGTATTTGTGCGAAAGTACATCCTATGTGGTTTTGAATATTCAATTTTTATTAAAATTTTTTTATTTGTACTAGTTCTTAATTAGTTTCAGCTAGCTATAATAAACCAACTAATCAACTAATATTTATATATCGTTGCATCTATTATCGGCTACTAGTATACACCCGCGATGCAAAAAATAGCTGTATGCCTCACGGTGATTCTGTTGCTTATGCAGAATGCGTATGCCGCCGCGCCCATGCCGTCTTTTTCTCCTGATCGAGCTACAGAGTTACACGATCAGCGTCTGCGAGAGCTGGAAGATAACCAGCGCCGCAAGATGCTTCTTACCCCGCCAGCAGAGCAGCCAGAGCCAATCCAGCCGCCAGCGCTAAAGGAAACAGGCCCATGCGTACCCATCAAGACAATCAGTGTTGAGGGAGCCACGCTGCTTTCCTCGCATCAGGTGCGGGCAATCACGCAGGCTCACGAGGGGCAATGCCTTACGCTGGGTGGCATCAATATGGTGCTGCAAGAACTCACCAACGCCTATATCCAGAAAGGCTATGTTGGTTCCCGGGCGGTGCTGGAGCCGCAGGATCTTTCACTTGGGGTGCTGCACATCCGCGTTATTGAGGGAAGGGTGGAATCTATTGAAATGTCGCCCGGTTCCACCATGAACGCCCGCCAGCTCAAAACAATCTTCCCTTTTGTGAAAGGCTCTGTTCTTCAGTTGAGGGATATTGAGCAGGGGCTGGATCAGCTCAACCGTCTGCCTTCCAACCGGGCCACCATGTCCATAGCGCCGGGTTCGCAGGTAGGCGAAAGCAAGGTGGTTATTGATAACGTGCAGGAACGCACGTGGCGGCCCAGTGTCGGCTTTGACAATCTGGGGCAGGACACGACAGGCCGCGCGGAATACACCCTGGGCTTGGAAAAAGACAACTTCATCGGCTGCAACGACCAGTTTTCGTTCTACTACACTGGCTCCATGCCCCAGGTTTTCGGCCAGTTCAAAAATGACTGGGAAGGCGCGAGCGAGAGCGTCACCGGGCTGTTTTCAATCCCGTTCGGCTATTGGATTCTCAGCGGCAGCGCCAGCAGGTTCAATTACACCACGCAAATTTACGGATTGAATCAGGCCTACACCAGCAGCGGCACCACCTCTGCCATGCGCCTCGCCCTGGACAGGGTTATCTGGCGGGACGGCAACGGCAAGCTCTCTCTGGGCACGTTTATTCAATACCGGGACGTGGAAAACCGCTTTGAAGACGTGCGCCTTTTGGCCAGCAGCTATCGGCTTACCACCACAGGGCTTGCGGCCAGTTATGTGCGCCGCATGCTTGGCGGCGTACTGACCCTCCAGGCGGAGCAGATCTGGGGCATTCCCAATATGTCATGGAGTGTTCCCGGCCCGGAAACCTCCACAACTCCCCACACCCGGTTCAGCAAAACCACAGGCACGGTTGGCTGGCAGCGGCCATTCGAGATCGGCCAGCAGCAATGGTCGTGGAATCTTACGGCCTTTGGTCAAACCAGCCAGCAAACCATGTACGGCGCAGAGCGCCTGTATGTGGGCAGCCCCTACACTGTGCGCGGATTTCGCGAAACACCCGTGGGCGGCGATTGTGGGGGATATATGCGCAACGAACTGGCCTGGACTGTACCGGCAAAGATTCTGGAACCGGTGAAAGCCTCGCCGCTTGGGCCAGTGCAGATCTACGCGGCCTACGACTACGGCGGCATAAGCCGTGATGCCAAAGACCCCTACGAATGGGGCGAGCTGACAGGCATGAGCATCGGCGTGCGCACCAGCGGCAAGCTTTCGGTGCAGGCATCGTGGTCAAAACCGCTGACAGCTCCTGATTACGTGCAGGATAAGGGCGATGTTTGGTCAGTAAGCGTGCGTTACACCTTTTAACGCCAGCACTGGCAGATGCCGCAGCCACCTGATGATTGCGGTACGAACCAGAGCAACCATTTGGAACAGCTCAGGCTCAATTTGCCTGATATTTACACTCAGGGAATCATCATGGAACACCGTACATCAATACACTCCGTGGCCTTGTGCGCCATCCTTTCGGCGCAGCTGATTCTTTCCCCCATTTTTGCCGCATCCGCATTTGCTGCGGGCGGGGTAACTCCCGACCCCAACGCGCCAGGCAGCAAGCGCCCATCCATGGATGTTTCGGCCAACGGTGTTCCGCTCGTCAATATTACCGCGCCCAACAGCTCGGGCCTTTCGCACAACCAGTATTCAGACTTCAATGTGCACCAGCAGGGCTTGATTCTCAACAACAGCTATCGGACTGTTACTACGCAGATTGGCGGCATTATTACGGGCAATCCCAATTTTCACGGCGATTCTTCGCGCGAGGCCAGCACCATTCTCAACGAGGTGACAAGCGCCAACCGTTCGCGCATTGAGGGCTACATTGAGGTAGGCGGCCGCCCTGCGGATGTTATTCTGGCAAACCCCAACGGCATCACGGTTAACGGCGGCGGCTTCATCAATGTGCCGCGCGCTACGCTGAGCACCGGCGTGCCGCAGGTAAACCCCGCCGGGGCGTTGACCGGGCACGAGGTGCAGCGCGGCGATATCAGCATTGAAGGCGCTGGCATCAATGCGGACAATACCGATGCCTTTACCCTGCTGGCCCGCACCGCCTCCGTAGAAGCCCAGGTTCGCGGCAAAAACGTCACGGTAGTGGCTGGCAGAAACAACATTGCCACCGATGGCACGGTTACGCCGCTGGCGGATGATCCTGCCAATCCCAAGCCGCAGGTTGCCATTGACTCCTCTGCCCTTGGCGGCATGTACGCCAACCGCATAACCCTTGTCGCCACAGAAAAAGGCGTTGGCGTCAACCTTGAGGGCACTGTGCAGAGCGCAGACCAGATGGTTATTACCGCCGATGGCAAGCTGCGCCTGCGCGAAGCCTCGTCAGGCGGCGATACCATGCTTGCAAGCAATACGGAAATCCGTGTGGACGAAAGCGCGGCGGCGGCAAAAAGCCTTGGGGTTTCCGCGCCAAGGGTTTCCACCCCCGGCGTGCTGGCTGCTGGCGAAAATCTATCCATACAGGCAAACGCTCTGGCACTGGAGCCAGGGGCGAGGGTCGTTTCAGGCGTGGATTCTTCCGGCGGGCTTACGCAGCATGGCAAAACAACCATTGTTGCCGACACGCTGGAAGCCAATCAGGCGAAGGTGCTTTCTGGCGGCAGTGTGGGTATTGCGGTTACCAATACAGCCAATGTGCGATCTTCAACCATATCCGTTCAGGATGCCCTGCTTTTGACTGGCGGAACCTACCTTTTGTCAGACAGTCTGGTGCAGGGGCAGAACATTGGCCTGGATGTGCGCCAGTTGACCGTTGCCGGAAAATCCACCGTAGAAGCGTACACCAATCTGGCAGTGAAAGCCGCGTTGATGGAAGTGCAGGACAGCGTGTTGCGCGCGGCTGAGGACGCCCAATTCCAGACAGGCAGCGCCTCGGTGGACGCCACAGGCAGCATTGCCGCAGGGAATGGCCTTGTCGTTACTTCTGACGACATGATCTTGCGGGGCGGATTTGTTTCCGCCGGGCAGGATGTTGCAATTTCGTCAACAACCCTGAGCAACATTGGCGGCGTGATCTATGCCGCAAGGGATCAGCAACTGGCAACGGCAGGTCTGCTGCTCAACGATGGCGGCGAAATATACGCCGGGCGCAATATTGCCATCACATACATGGGCAATACACGTTCAAATATCGTGCGCAATATTTCAGGCACAATATCAGCCGGGGATACGTTAAGCATAAATGCCGCTACAGTTGAAAACAAGAAACGAGAATTTGAAATTGCCTCGCGGGGAAATCACGTTTCCTCATATTCCTGGCATGAATGCAACGCTGCACTGCTTGGGCACGGCTGCGACAGAAGGCAACTGTGGTATTACGTCAACGAATATAACGACTACATTCTTAAGGATTCCCCTTCAAGCCAGATGCTGGCGGGTGGAGACATCATAATTGGCGCTGATTTTCTTAACAACGAATACAGCACCATTGCGGCGGGTAAGAATCTTTCCGCTACTGCGGGCAATGCCGTAAACAAGGACGGCGTGCTGCAACACACCAAGACTACCCGTGAAACCATGAAGGGCTGGGATTCAGACGATGACTTTACCGGCGAGTATTTCCGCTCGTACAAGGAAGAGTTCACCGAAATAGGGCGCTCGCCTGCGGTGTTTTCCGCCAATTCAGGCCTGTACATGAACGTTTCTGGCACGTTCAGCAATCTGAGCCAGCGGCAGGGCATTTCCCAGCCCAACAGCGCCTCTGCCAGCAAGGGGTATCCATTTTCCGGCAGCCCCATGTTCCACGCCGTAGCCTCGCCTGGCCACCATTATCTGATAGTAACCGACCCCCGGTTCACCAATCTGGGCAATTTTTATGGTTCGGATTACTTTCTCAGCCGCGTTGGGCTGGACCAGAAGCGCCAGCAGGTGGTTTTGCTGGGTGATGCATTCTATGAAACACGCCTTGTGCAGCAGCAGATTCTTGAAAGCACGGGCAGGCGCTTTCTTGGCGGTTACAGCACCGATGCGGATCAGATGCGCGGGCTCATGGACGCGGCGGTTGCCCAGCAGAAGGATCTGAACCTGACGGCGGGCGTGGCCCTCACAGCGGCGCAGGCAGCAGCCCTGACGCAAGATATGGTCTGGCTGGTGGAGGAGGAATACAGGGGGCAAAAGGTGCTTGTGCCCCATGTGTATCTGGCATCGGCCACCAGGGAGGACATCACCGCCGGAGGCGGCGTTCAGGCCAAAAATGTGTACATCAACGCGGGCAGGGGCGTGCTGAACGAAGGGCTCATAAGCGGCGGCACCGTCAACATCGCCTCTGTCGATATCAGCAATACTGGCGGCCTGCTGCGCGGCGGCGACCTGAATCTGACGGCGCTGAACAACATCAGCAACAACAGCGGCTTTATGCAGGGCACCAACATTGCCCTGCAGGCCGGCAACAACATAACCTCGCAAACCCTTACCACCAGAGATCCCGGCAATGCAGCCAACATCCATGTGCTGGCGCAGGCGGGCATTGAGGCCAAAAACAGCGTAACCGCCGTGGCTGGCAACGATGTTTCCATCACGGGCAGCACCCTGAATGCTGGCGGCGACATTGCCTTGCAGGCCGGGCGAAATCTGACAGTTGGCACGGTTACGGAAGAATTCCATTTAGGCGACGGCGTCCACAGCCGTGAAGACCGGGTAACGCACACTGGCTCAGCCGTGGCCGCAGGCGGCAACCTCACCATGACCGCCGCCAATGACATGACCGTGGCAGGCTCGCAGGTCGTTGCCGGGGGCAATGCCGTGCTGGCGGCTGGCAAGAGCCTTTCTGTCGTCTCGGTGCAGGATACCTTCAGTTCGTTTGTCAAAACCAAATCCGGCAACGGCGGCTTGTTCTCCTCCAGCTCCAAAAAAACGGTCACGCAGGATTACCGCACCAACAAGGCTTCCACAGTCGGCGCGGGCGGCAATCTTACGCTTGCGGCGGGCGTAACCGGGCTTGGGCATGCCACGGTTGTGGGCTCCAACCTTGTCAGCGCGCAAGACCTCTCGGTGCTGGCCTCTGGCAATATCAACGTGGTCTCCGGGCAAAACAGCTCTTATTTTGCTTCCACCAAGTCCACCACGGGCGCATTGGGCCTCAGCTCTTCTTCCAAGGCCAGCGGCAGCTCTTCTGTTACCCAGGTGGCGTCAAACCTTATGGGGCAAAATATTACCCTTGATGCTGGCAAAAGCGTGGGCATTGCGGCCTCCAACTTCATCGCTCAGCAAAACCTCAGCCTCACCGCGCGCAATGGCGATGTAAGCGTGCTCGACGCCGCCAATCAGTCGGCTTCATGGTCGTACAAAAAGCAGACGGGCTTCGGCCTGGGCGGGGGCGACTCCTTCAGCAGTTTTTACGGCACAGAGGGCAAGCGGGAACAAAACGCGCGGGGTACCAGCGTGGGCTCAAATCTCACGGCTGGGCAGGACATAACAGTTGCCTCCTCACGCGATACATCCGTTGTTGGCTCCAGCCTCTCGGCAGGCAACAACGTTACCATCAACGCAGGCCGCGACGCCAATATTCTGGGCGGCACCAACACCAGCTCGTCCAGCAAGGAGAAGTTTTCATCGGGATTCGGCGTGGAGGGCATTCTTGGTCTGGATCAAACCAGCTTCTTCCTTGGCTACCAGCAGACGGGCAAGGGCGAAGACCGCGACAAGACAACAAACACGGCCAGCCAGATTGCGGCCAAAAACACCCTCACCGTAAAAGCGGGCCAAAACGTCAACATGTCCGGCTCAAAACTGGTCGCAAACCAGGATTTGAACATGGCCGCTGGCAAGGATATCAATATATTGCAGGCTACGGAAACCGAAAGCGTAAGTAATTACGAAAAAAGGCTGCGCGCCGGGCTTAGCCTGACCCTGTCGCAAACTGTCACCACCACTGCCAAAAACGCCTATGCGGCGGGCAAACAGGCCGTGAGCAATGCGGAGGAAGCAAACGTAATCGGCGCGGGCCAGCAGGCATACGAGGCCTACAACACCGCGCAGGCCATCACCGACCCCAAGGGCGAGGCCAGTTTGACCGTGGGCGTTAGCTCATCGTGGAAGAGCAGCGAGAGCTACTCCACCACGGCAGTGCGGTCAGAGCTGCGCGCCGGGCGCGACATGTCGCTGGCCGCCAATCGCGATGTGAGCATGCAGGGTACGCAGGCGCAAGCCGATAGAGATCTGACCATAGCCGCAGGGCGGGACATCAAAATTACCGCCGCGCAATCCTCGCAAAGCTACTCCAGCGATTCGGGCAAAATTGACGCCAGCGCGGGCATTGCGGCAACGGCAAGCAAGGGCGGCTACTCTCTGGGCATAAAGGGTTCATTGGCTCTTGGCGGTGAGGTAACTGACGGAACCTCCCATACCAACAGCAATGCCAAAGTGGTCGCCGGGGAAAAGCTGACCACTGTTTCCGGCCAGGACACCAGCGTGGCTGGTGGCAACCTGACAGGCAAGGATGTTGACATGCATGTGGGGCGCAACCTGAACGTTTCCAGCGTGCAGGATTCCAGCTCGTACAACCACAGCAGTTTCAACGTGGGCGCTGAGGCAACCGTGGGCTATGGGGCAAATGTCCAAGTGAAACAGGGTGCAAACCTCGGCTTTGAATACAACACTGGCCGTAGCCGCACCGTTGGCGAGCAAACCTCCATCTTGGGCATCAATAGCGTAAATATCTATACGGAAAACAATACCCATGTGGCCGGGGCCATCATCACTGCCCTCAACGACAACCTCAAACTCAACACGGGCTCGCTGAGCTACGAAAATATCGTGGGTAAAACGACAGAAACCGGGGTCAGCGCGGGCATCAACTGGGCGCGGAAATTTACGCCGGGAAATGGAGGGGGAAACGATGACACTGTGGATAAGGGTAAAAGTACTCAAACGGGACAGGTAGACAAACCTACGCAGCTAGCTCAACCCGGCCAGCCAACTCAGCCAGAGCAGGCCAGTCAACCCACCAAGAATGAAAAAGGCACAGAACTCTATCCCGAAGCCAAGCCGTGGATGACGACATTGGTGGAAACACAAAGCAAGTTGGGGGATGCATGGAGTGACTTTAAGGAGAAGACCCTTCACAATGTTTCACCAGACAAATTTTCCTATAGTCATAGAGAAACGACCCAAACCGCCTATGCCACCATTGGCAATGGGGAAATTACTGTACGCAATAATCCCGGCCAGTCACTGGACGGTCTGAACCGTGACCCCAACAATGCCATGCGCACAGAAACAACTTCAAAAACAAACCTGAATCTGGAGCCAGCTTTCAGCTATGTGGACAAAGTTCTCAATCCGGACCTGTCCGCCAACATACTCAATTCGTTGCATGAAATATCTACTAACCCGAGCGGATTTTTTCAGCGGATATTCTCGGGTTTGTCAGGCGGCGATAAAAAGAAAGACGAGGCCAAGGGCAACGGTGGGGCTGGCAGCAACGCGCCAGAAAACAATAACTCAAAAGCAGCGGAACAAGCATGGCGAGACCTTGGCAGGGACCCTTGGGGCTTTATCCAACACGCTTGGAGTGATATGTTTTCCTCCCCTCCCAAAAACAAAAAGTAATGCGCCATGATTACCTGTTAGGCTGCCTGTTTTCTCAATACTGCAAAAAGAGAAACTTATGAACAAAAATATTGTATTATTCTGCCTGTTCACACTGCTCTGCGCCTGTGGCCCATCCACAGATAGAAACCAGAGCGGCCTTTTTGGGGAGTATCCAGAAAACTATGACAATGGAAATGGCTTCACTCTTTGGATGCCAAAGAATATGCACGCCCGCCAGGGCATGTACACATTCGTTGTGCAGAAGTATATAAATTATTGTGTAAATGGCGACTATAATGGAGGAAAATTTAAGTCAGATGAAGTGTATAAAGAACTTCCTGACGGTGGCCGCGTGTATGCTTACTACTACTACTACACAGAAGATCATGATGTTGGAGTCAATGCGCCAGCATTCAATCTAAAACCAACACAAATAAAGGTTAAATACTATACAGTAATGAACTTTATAGTAAATACCGATGGCATAATAACGCAGTGTAAATACAAGAGATTCCAATAAATAATTGACCAAACAATTGTAAGAAATTGCCAATATGAACGAATAACAGCAGTGCAATTTAAGCTCGCATGCTTTCCCTCAATCATTTTCTTCTGGGCTGCATGTGCTCAGCATGCGCGTGTATGGGGTGACGTAATGCACATTGGCAGGCAGCACCGATGATTCGCCAAAATTCCAGATGCCAACGGCTGCGGAGCAAACTTTTGTGTGCGCGGGCTGACCTTTTTGCATTTGTGCAAAATGTGAGGGCGCAGGCGGGCATGTTGGTGATCAAGGCCCCAAAGCAGTACTCTGAACGATCTGCCCCTTTTAAGCTGATAGCTGATAAATGAGAACTTCCATACACAAAAATATTGCACTCCTCTGCCTGTTTGCTCTGCTCTGTGCCTGCGGCCCATTGCCAGGCAGAAGCCAGAGCGGCCTTTTTGGCCGTTATCCGGAAAATTTTGTTGATACGGACGGCTTCACTCTCTGGATACCAAAACATATGAATGCTCGCCAGGGCATGTACGCATTTGTTGTGCAGAAATATATCAACTACTGCGTAAACGGGGATTATAATGGCGGAAAGTTTGAATCAAAAGAGGTTTATAAAGAACTTCCAGACGGTGGCCGTGTATATGCCTATTACTACTATTACAATCAAGATGAGTCTATTGGCGTTGATGCCCCTGCGTTTAATCTTTCACCAATGCATATCAATGTAGATTACTATACCGTAATGAATTTCATAGTTAATAAAGATGGCATAATTACAAATTGTAAATACATGAGATTTCAATAACGAATTGATCAAATAATTATTATAACTTGCCTATATGGACGAATAACAGGAGTGCAATTTGAGTCAGCGTGCTTTCCCTCAACCTCGTTGTTTGCATGGCTGGCAGGGTTAGGCAGGGGCAGAGATAAGGCGGCATGGGCGGCTAGCACGCCGCCGGGGCAATGCCGTGTTGGCGGCTGGCAAAAGCCTTGATGAACCTGGAAATCACATCGCTGTCAGCACCAATTCTACAAACTTCCTTGTGCCCCCTTGATGGGAAACTTGTTCGCATCCCACACAACTCAACAAGCAGAGTGGCACTCATTGATTAATCTTAACTAACTTTATTTGACTTGAATAACTTTTTGCGCCACTGTCAGGGCATGTCGCAATCATTGCCCGTCACAACGTGGGAAGTCCTGAAGCTCACTATTCCGCAGATGGGCCTCATGCTGTGCCATCTGGCGGTTTCCATGACCGACCTGTGGGTATGCGGTCAGATTGATGGCCAAATCCTCGCTGTGCTTGGCGGTATCTCTCAGGTTTTCGCCTTTCTCATGCTTGTCACATCCATGGTTGCCAGCGGATGCATGGCTACTGTCAGCCGCGCTGTGGGGGCTGGGCTGCTCTTGCGGGCACGGCGATATGCCGGGCTGGTTCTCTGCATATCGCTGCTTGCCGGAAGCTGCGTTGCTGCTCTGGCCCTTCTGGTGTTGCGGCTCGTGCCTCTTCATGGTTTGTCTTCTCCGGAGCTTGCCCCTGCCGTCTCCCTGTTTGCCCAAGCCTATGCCCTTCAATTGCCCTTTTATTACAGCATGATAATTCTCAATTCCACATTTCGCGCGCACAAAATGGTATGGCTGCCCTTTGCCACCTTGTGTCTCGTGGCGCTGATCAATTATGCGGGCAGCGTGGGCTGCGGGCTGGGCCGGTGGGGCCTGCCCCAGTTGGGCTATGCAGGGGTGGCGTGGTCAACCGTTGCCTCGTCTGTGCTTGGCTTTGCCTGCAATATTGCTCTGGCGATGCGGCGTGGAATCATCAGCCGGACATCCTTTGCAAGCTGGCGGTGGAACAGGGCCGCCTTGCCGAGGTTGTGGCGCATTGGCATCCCCGCAGCCTTGGGCAGTCTGGCAGGGCAGAGCGGCAGCATGGCCCTGCTGGCCTGTGTTGCAAACATGCCCGGCAATGCTGCGGAAACACTGGCGGGGATGACGCTCGGCATGCGGATTGTCAGTATGCTGTATTTTCCTGTGGCGGCGATGGGCATGACCCTCGCCATCATGACGGGGCATTTGCTGGGCGCACGGCGTAAGGCTGAATGCTACGGCATGGGCCTGCACTATGCCCGGCGGGTGGCTCTGATTGCCATTGTGGCGGCAGCGGCACTGCTTTTGAGCCGGCACACGGTTGCGCGCTGGTTCACCCACGACCAGGCCGCCGTAACGGTGGCAGGGATATTTCTGCTGGTCGCCTGCGCAAAACTGCCGCTGGAAGTAGTGGGCATGCTGTTGCAGGCAGTGCTGGATGGCGCAGGGGCCACGCGCCTTACCAGCCGCATTACAGCCCTGACCCGCTGGGGCATCTGCGTACCCCTGGCCTATGCCCTGACCTATCTTCTGCATCTTGGAGCCACTGGCATCTTTGTGTCCATGGCCTGCGCCGAAGCAACCGGAACCCTGTGCCTGCTGTACCTGTACAGGCAAAAAAAATGGCTTGGTAGCCTGTGATCTCTTTGATATACCCTACAAGTTAACAGCATTCAAAGAATGTTAGACAGAGGTATATCAAGGAGCCGCCCCCAATGGCCGAAGACGAAAAGCTGCTTTCGCCAGCGCTGGAAAATTATCTCGCCATTATTTTCAGGCAGGAATTTGCCGCCGGGGCCTGTAGGCCCAGCGACATTGCCGATGCTGCCGGAGTTGCCCGCCCCTCTGTAACCAACGCCCTGCGCGAGCTGGCAAAGCGCGGCTACGTGACCTACGCCCCATACAGCCTTGTAAATCTGACCGAAAAAGGGCTTCGTGCCGGGCAGGAACTGGCGCACCGCAACATGGTGTTGAAAGACTTTTTTCAGAATGTACTGCAACTTTCAGAAGACAGAGCCGCAAGTGTGGCCTGTGAGCTGGAACACGTCATTCCTGAGGATGTGATGCTGCGCTGGCGGCAGTTTGTGCTGTACATGCACCACACGCAGAGCGAGTGGGAGCATTGGCAGCAAAAAACAGAAGCCCTGCGCGAAGAGCACGCCACAAAGCAACATGCGGCAAGTCCCAAGGCGCCGCCAGCAATCGTGCATCGCAAAGAGTTTGTAAAAGACTGACCGACAGGCCAAAATCAGTGCGCCGGGCAGGCTTTTGCATGCGTCAACAGGGCGGATTTTTGCACCATCAGCACTTGCGGGGGCGCTCTCGGTCAACCCGCTCTAGTGGAGCGAGTATTCCACAGGCACCCGCACGCTAAAGCTGCTGCCGCGAACTCCGGTATCCAGACCGGCAAGCCTTGTACCCAACTGCTCCGTGGCCGAATCCAGCACGCCGTGGCCGCTGCCCCTGTGCAGCGAGGAGCCAGTGACCTTGCCATCATTGCCCACCTGCACCAGCAGAATGGCTGTGCCTTCGGCTCCGGTGCGCCGTGCGTGCTTGGGGTAGTTTTTATACTGTTCTATGGCCCCCAGCAGTTTGTGCAGCACGCTTGGGCTGGCTGCGCCGCCTGATCCCGTGCCGTTTTTTCCATGCCCTGCGGTTCCCTTGCCGTCTGTAACGCCCCTGGACTGCGCCTCAGCCCCTGCGCCGGGGGCTGTCCCTGCGGCGTTTTGCTGCTGCATCTGCACGGCAGCGGCGGTTTGCACAGGTTTGACCGATTCGGCTCGTTGCACGGCCCGCTGTACTGCTTGTTGCGGGGGCTTGCTCGCGCGGGTCTTTTTTTTGACTGGCGAAACCATTTTTTCAGAGGCCTGCGCCATGTTGTTCACAGGTTGCGGCTGGGGCTGCTGCGCTTTCTGCGGCTTTATCACCTCTTGCGCCGTGACCGCCCTCGCCGGAGCTGCCGTGCCCCCATCCGGCAAGCCCGGGGCAGCAGAGGGGCGAACGCTGGCAGCCATCTGCGCAAGCGACACCCGATAGACCTTTTCCTGCGGCAAGGAGGCCTGCCCACCCAACAGCAGGGCAAGGGCGATAAGGCCACCGTGCAACGTCAGCGAAGCCATGGTTGATCCTGAACACAGGCCGGGCAAGACTGACAGTTTTTTCATGATGTTGACCTCCATGCGTGAATGTCGCCTGCGGCAGGTTTTTGCGGCACCGCCGCAGGCGGGCCTGTTCTGTTATACCGTGGCTGCAAGGGCCGTGATGTATTCCCGCGCCTGTCGGCAGTCTTCCTCATCAGGATGCTTGGCGGCTTCTTCAAGGCGGGCGCGGCGCTCGTCCGTCATGGGGTGGGCGTTGTCGGCCATTTTCTGCATCATGGCCACCACCGCCGGGTCAACGCGGCCCTGACACAGGAATGACCCCAGAACCCTGTTGCCGCGTTGCGGCTCGTTGAGCAGGGCTTCTCCCTTTTTTTTGCAATCTGCGGCGTGTTCCGAGTCCGGCCATGCCCCAAGGGTGCCGAACAGGGCCACGGTGCAGTTTTCGATGCTCTCAAGATACCGTTTGGCATCGGCATCGGGCATGCCTTTGTCCACCCAGTAGCCTACTGCCACAAAATCATAGCCGCTGGGGTTTGGGGCATCCTTTACAGGGTAGATGTCGCAGGCGTGCAGACCTTCAGCCACGGCACGGGCCACCTTTTCCGTATTACCAGTGCGGGAGGAGTAGACCACCAGAGTTTTCATTGCACATTCTCCATGCCCAGCGCCGCGCGCAGCGCCAGAAAGCGTTCTTTTACCGAGGGGATGAGCGCGCGGTTTTCGCGCCCTACGTAGATGGAAAACACAACCGCGCCCGCTGCATCAAAAAACTGGATGCTGTGACTTTCCAACCCCATGAAGGGCAGGGACAAAAAAGCCATGTGGGCAATATTGTTGCTGCAAATGTGCCCGCCCAGGGGGCAGCCGTGATCAAGGTTGAAATAGCCGCCCCCGTGCTTGCCCGCAGGGATTTGCCCCTTGATCTCCACAACGCTGCCGCCGTGGCGCATGATAAATGTGGCGGATTCCCACGCTGTAAGGTCGGCCCATATGGCGTCAAAGTCCGCCGCTGCGGCAAAGGCCCGCATGGGTTGGGGCAGAGCCTCTGCCGCCTGAAGTTCGCTGACGCCGCAGGCCTGCGCCAGCGTGTCCAGCATGACCATTTTTTTCTCTGCCAGCAGGGACGCTACCTTGTCTGCCAGTGCATTGCCGTTTGCCGTTGCCATGGCAACTTCCTTTACACCACCTGAGCGGTGGGGTTGTTGTGTTGGGCGGTGATACCCGGGGCATTGCCGCTCTGCCTGCGGGCGGGAGTTTCCGTCAGCGGGGTTTCGATTTGTCGGGGGCCAACCAGCGGCAAGCGCAGCGCCTGCCGCCCCATGCCAGCCAGCAGCTCCAGATCATGCGTGATAAGCAGCACGCTGCGTTCCTGATGCGCCTGCCGCTCAATGGCGGCTGCAAGCCTGTGCATGTTGGCCCCGTCAAGGCCGCTGGTCGGTTCGTCCAGAATGAGCAGGGAAGGGCGCTTGGCCAGAGCGCAGGCAACGACCAGACGCTGTTTTTCCCCGCCGGAAAGCGACTGGGGATGCCGCCCCGCGAGTTGCAGCAGGCCGAATTCTTCAAGCAGCATGCGCGCATGGTCGGGATCCTTTTGCCCGGCCAGTTCCAGACAGGTCTGCACCTCCTGCTCCACGGTGCGCATGTGCAGTTGGTGGTCGGCATTCTGCAACACCAGGCCGCTGTGGCGCATACGCTGTTTTGCATCGCACGGTTGGTCGCGAATGAGGATTTCACCGTTCTGCTGCTGGTCGAGGCCCGCAAGAATCCGGGCCAAAGTGGTTTTGCCCGCTCCATTGTGCCCGATGATGGCAGTGACGCCGCCGGGCAGGTCAAAATTGACGCCTTCGTAGAGGGGCTTGCGGCCCTTGTGCGCATGGGTGAGGTTGCGGGCCTGTATCAGCCCGTGCGCGCTGGTGCAGCCGGGCAGGGTGCGGCGCGCATCGGGAACGCGGGCCTCGCGCAGGCCGAAGCGCCGCCGCAGTTCCGCATCGTGCAGCATGGCAAAGTCGCCCTCCGCCTCAATGCGCCCCTCGCGCATCACAACAACCCTGTCCACCACGTCAGCCAGCCAGTAGAGCCTGTGGTCAACCACCAGAATCGCCATGCCGCGCTCCTTGAGATGGGCCAGCTTGAGGGCCAGCTCGGCCGTGGATTCCGGATCAAGGTTGGCTGTGGGTTCGTCCAGCACAAGGGCCTGCGGGCGTTGGGTCCACAGGGAGGCAAGACCGACCTTCTGCTTTTGGCCTTCAGAAAGCTGATGTATGGATGACCGGCAAATTTTCTCCAGGCCAAACTGTCTGACGGCCCCGGCAACGGCATGGCGCATGGTTTCAATGCCAAGGCCTTGCCATTCCAGAGCAAATGAAAGTTCATCTTCAACATTAAGAGCAAAAAATTGCTGCTCGGGATCCTGAAACAGGGTTCCGGCCTGACGGGCAATCTGGGGCGGAGTCTGCTCCGTGGTGGGCGCGCCGTTGACCAGCACCCGGCCTTGCAGCGTACCGCTGAAGTAATGGGGGCACAGGCCGTTGAGCAGCCGGATGAGCGTGGATTTGCCGCATCCGCTTGCACCGGTGCAGAGCACGAGTTCGCCCGGCTCTACCGTAAGGCTGAGGTCGCGCACGGCAGGGGTTTGCTGGTGCGGGTAAGTGTAGGTGACGTTTTCACAACGTAGCATCAGCGCATTCCTCCAAGGCTGGTTCCGCCCAGATGCATTTGCAGAGCCAGAGCCGCCCCCAGCGCCGCACAGGCCGCAATCAGCAGCAGGGTGTCGCGCAGGGCCCAATGGCAGGTTTTATAGGGGGTCATGGTTTTGCCGTAGCCCAACCCCTTGAGTTCTGCCGCGATGCCAAGGTCTTCTGATGTACGCAGCGAGCGGAACAGCAGGGGAGTGAACAGCAGTCGCATGCTCTGCACCGGATGGCGGGTGATACCCCATGGTGAAAGTCTGTAGCCCCGAAGCCGCAACGATTCCGTGACCTGCTGCACATCGGCCAGAAAGGTAGGGATAAAGCGCACCACAACCGCTGCGGGCAGATAGATGCAGAACGGCAGCCGCATGCCGCGCAGTGCATTGAGCAGATCCTGCACACGTGTGGAAAGCGCCATGGGCAAAACCACGTGCAACATGGTAAGCATACGTAAAAAGGGAACAACAAGCCCTGTAAATCCGGCTTTGTTGAGCGATGGCATGAACTGCCCCATGATCCACATGCAGCCCATTGCCATGCCGCACATGAGGGTAAAGAAAGCATATGCCCAGAGCAGCGCCTTGGGTTTGCGCAGAGAAAGCGCGTAGCACATGGAAAATCCGCAAAGCAGCAACTGCCCCTGAATGTTTGAAACAACCAGTGAGCCGATTGCCGCTACCACGCTCAGGGCCAGTTTTGCGCGCGCGTCCACCTTTGGCAGCCAGCCTGCGGCGTCTGCCGCGTTATTGTCGAACAATGCCCGCATGGCGCAGCTCCTTTACAGCGTTGTACCCGGTGAACAGGCCCGCCGCCGCCCCCAGATACCCCAATATGACCACCGGAACCGCCGCCATGAGCAGGGAAGGGTTTTCGCGCATGAACAACCAGGAAATCCCCAGCGAACTGGCCCTGCTGACAATGTCATACACGCCCACGGCCAGCACCGGGCCCCATGCCCGACCATAGCCGCCGCAAAGGGCGACAGATGCCTCGGCCATCAGAGCGCCCAGCAAGATGGCGGGCAGCAGGGTGATGCTGGCCCCCAGCAGCAGGGCGCTCACAAGCATGCTGACCAGAGAGAACAGCAGCAAGGTTCCTGCCTTGCGCACCCTGTAGAGCATTACCACCAGCAGGGTCGTGTAGATCAGGTTTTTCAGCAGCAGCGAAACCGGATTCATGCCGCCCCCGGCCAGGGCCACCAACAATGTGGAAACCTTGGCCGCAGCGGCAAAAACCCCAATGACAACGAGCTCGTGGGCGCTCCAGTATCGATGAACCAGTTCACTCATGGTGTAACTCCAATATCCGCCCTTGTATAGAAAATGAATACGAAATTCAATATCAACACAAGGGCGGATACCTGATTTAAAATTCCACACTCACCTTGATGTTGGCGTGAACCCCCGGTTCGTAAATGGCGGCATTGGGTTCAAGGCTGTACTTTTGGTTAAAAATGTTAAGCACTTCACCCACAACCATGTACTGTTTTTCCTTGCCGAACTTTACACCCAGCATGGCGTTGGCCGTTGTCCACGCATCGTTTTTGTATTCGATGCGGCTAGAGCCGCTTTCGGTCTGGGTCTGGCTGGCAAAGCGGGCATAAACATCGCCGATGATGTCCACGTCGTCGGTGACGGAGTGGAGCGAACGCACTCCTGCCCGGCCTGTCCATTCCGGCACGCCGGTTTTCCACGTGGTGTAGTCGCCGTTGTCATACTGGCGTTTCATCCAGGTGGCGGAAACGTAGGGGGTGAAGCCGAAGGGCAGGTCATAGCTGCCACTCAGCTCCATGCCGTGGGTTTTGGCCGAACTGACGTTGCGGTAGCGGTAGATATTGTTGCCGGTCTGTTCGGTGGCAATGTAGTCCGTAGCCACGGTGTAGAAAAGTGACGCATCAAGAGCCAACCCGTGAGCCGCGTAGCGCGCGCCCACTTCCCAGTTGTTGGAGTGCTCGGGTTTGAGTGATGCGTTGGGTTCAATTGTGCCGCCGCCCATGCTGGAGATGATATATTTCTCCTGAAGGTTGGGCACCCTGAACCCCTGCGAAAAACCGGCCCGCAAGGTCATGTCGTCAATGCCCTGCCACATGAGCGACAGGTTGAATACCGGCTGCGATTCCCATGAGCTGCCCTCGCCCCCAGCGCTGGGATTGGAATACGTAGTGGTGGGCGGGCCCATCATCTGGGATGTGGTGGTTTTGTCCCCGCGCGCCGTGTTCATGGTTGAGCGCACCCAGGTTTGGCGCACGCCGTAGTTGAGGGTGAAGTCCCACGGCAGTTTGGTTTCCATGAGGCCGTACACGGCATTCGTGTCCATGTAGCCCTCGTACTTGTAGTGCGTGAGGGAATTGATTTTTCTGGTCATGAACGGCGTTATGGGAATGGACATGTTGGAATAGGTATTGGTGTCGGCATCCAGCCCGTCGCGGTTGAATTCATAACCGGCAATGAGGTAGTTGCTTTCGCCCAGAGCCCAGTCGCTCTGCATGCTCGCGCCCCATTGCTCGTTGGTGTTGTCCGCGTAGTTGTTCATGAGCACTGATGTTGTGCCAGAGTTCGCCTCCACATGGTTGAGCATCTTTTTGTGGGTGTCTTGCCAGAAGGCATCCAGCCGGAGCTTGGGCAGGAAGGACGTGAGGTTTCTGGCCTCCATGAAAACGGCGGCTTTTTTGCGCTCCCAGGGGGATATGTCAACGTAGAACGAATTGTCTTCCGTGGTTCCGGCCATGACATCGCTGTAAAACTGCTCGTAGGAGCCGCCCAGAGTGAACTTGTCGCTGAAGTCGTAGCTGAGGAAGGCTGAGCCTGACTGCTCCTTGAACTTTGAATGCGGGGCCTCGCCTTCAGGCGTAGACAGGTTGTGCTGATAGGTGTTGAACCCCGTGGCGCGGTACTTGAATCCCTTGTACGCGCCGTAGATGGACAGGCTTTCGTCAAAGCCCTTGGTCGATCCATTGTAGCTGCTGGTTATCTGCCCCTGGATGGGCTTGGTGCCGCCCTTCTTGGTGATGATGTTTACAACGCCGCCCAGCGCTTCGGAGCCATAAAGCACAGAGGCAGGGCCCTTGATGACCTCGATGCGTTCAATGATGGCCGGGTCAACGAGCAGGGGCGTGCCGTCCATGGATTTGTTTTCGGCAATTTTTTGCCCGTCAATGAGAATAAGCACGCGGGTGGGGTTTTCGCCGCGCAGGGATATGCGCTTCAGCCCCTGAGCGCCCGAATTGACAACCTGCACGCCGGGCACGTCTTCCAGAAGGCCGCCGACAGTTGTCGCTGTCGATTCCTTGATCTGTTCCTTGGTGACCACGCTGACCGACATGGGCACGTCGAGCAGTTCCTTTTCCACCCTTGAGGCAGAAACCTTGACCGTTTCCGTCTCAAGGGTCTGTGCTGTGGCCGGCGCTCCCCAAAGCAGCAGTCCGGCAAGGCCCAAGGGCAGGGCCTGGGCGTTTAATCTACGCAGCAGCGACATTCTTTTCCTCCAGCATCGCCTTGAGAAAATTGAGTAAAAGTTGTGTGAGGTTTACCTGCCAGAATTGCCCGGCCAGGGTGAGCACCACCCGGCCATCATGCCATTCAAGCAGTTGGGCGCGTTGCCACTGGGCAAGCACTGGCTCCCATATTTGACCAAGAGGCAGGGCAAAACGACGCTCAAGGCCTTTTACATCCATCCAGCCCTGCTCCATACACTCGGCGACCGACCTGTAGAGGAAGTAGTGGCGCTGGGGGCTTTGCACAAAGGCCAGAGGTTTGCGTCCGTCACGTACATCCTGCTGCCATTCTGCGTAGTTGCTGTTGTTCATGTAAAAGTGCCCGCCCAGATTGCCCCCTGCGCCGGGGCCGAAAGCAAGGCAGTTGGCCGAAGCCTTGACGTACAGATTGTAGAGGTTGCGCTCGCGCGAGGTGCGCGCCCAGTGGCTGAGGGAAAGGCGACGGTAGAAGGCCCCTTCCATGTCTTCCACCGCTGCGGCGTACATGGCCGACTGGAGGGGAATATCCGCCGTGGGGGCAATCTTGCCCTGTTCTATGCCGCGCCCAAGCGGGGTCTGGCGGTATACATTGAGTTGGTAGCAATCTGCCCCGTCAAGGTTGAGGGACTGGGCAACGGCAATGTCTTCGCGCCAGAGTTCCAGCGTCTGGTTGGGGAAACCGTAAATAAGGTCAACAATGACGGCGGCCTGATCGTAGCTCAAAAGCTGCTCAAGGCCGCGCTCCATGTCTTCACGCGATCCAAGCCGCCCCATGGACTGCCGGATGGAGGTATGGAAGCTCTGCACGCCCAGCGAAAAGCGGTTTGCGCCGCCTTCAAGGCAGGCTTCCATTTTGCGAGGCCCGAAATTGGTGAGCCTGCCTTCAACAGTGATTTCGCAGTCGTTGGCAAGCGGGAGCGCCTCGCGCACTCCTTCAAGAATGCGCTTGAGGTCTTCCGCTTCAAGGGCTGTGGGGGTGCCGCCGCCAAAATACACGGCATGAACCGGCGTGCTCTGCACGGCCTTGCGCTCACGCCACATTTGCAGCTCCGCCAGCAGGGCGTCGGCATACAGGCGGCTGTCGCTTTCGTGATAGGCCTTGTTGTAAAACCCGCAGTAGAGGCAATGCGTCTGGCAAAATGGCACATGGATGTAGGCCACTGTTTTGCCCTTGAGGGGCGAGGCCAAAAGCAGATCCATATGGCTCTGCATGCTCTCCGGCTCAATCATGTTGCCGCCAGTGCCGGGGTGCATGGCGATTTTTGCGTCAAAGGCGTGCGAGAGGGCGCATACGCCTTCTTTGGCAAAAAAAGCGGAAAGGTCTTTGGGCGCGCGCCCTGACGCCGCCGATAATTTGCCCAGGTCGGGCATTTCGTAAATTTTCTGGTTAGGTTGGGGCTGCATTTGCGTTCCTCGATTGCAAATAAAAGTTAGTCTTAACTAATTCTGTTAAATTCAATTAATTAAATTGAAAAAGAATGTCAATACCAGCTAGGGAAAAGTTCAACAATTCGGGCAAGCGCACGGATGACAATGAAAAAGGGACGGGGGGAAGCAGATGGGAGCCAAAGACCGTCAGCGCTGCTGGCTGCAATATTTGCGGAAAAAAGAAAGGTGTGATCGCGGTGGGAGGGGCAGAAAAAAGATTGCAATTTGCCTGAGGGGTTGCCTGAATTCGGCAGTTTATCCGGCAACAACGTGTCAGTGACAATCCATCTGATATTATGCTGTTTAAAAGATGGTGCTCCTTGACGTAGGAGCACCTGAATGAAGCGGAGCCGATTCACGGGATGGCAGCGTAGTGGGAAAGCAGGCCTATGCGCAGATGGTTGTATCCGGTGTTATTACTTGTTTTCCTGTTCAGGTTCTTACCCGGTTTCGGGCAAAATTTCCTGCTCGAACAGGCCGAATTTTTTCATTTTTCTCCAAAGTGTGGCGCGCCCAATGCCCAGTCGGCGCGCAGTTTCTTTCCTGTTTCCGCCGCATTGCCGCAACATGTCGCGCAGGGCGCGTGCTTCCAGAGCATAAAGGCTGGCGGCAGAGGAGTCCTGTTGTCTGACAACTGGGGCAATGTCGTTTGGGCATGTCTGTTCGTATGGGTGGCAACTGCGCAGGGAATCAGCCATGATGTCTTCAGAAAGCACACCATGCAGGGCAATGACCATGGCCCGCTCCAGAACATTGGCAAGTTGCCGTACATTGCCCGGCCAGGGGATAGTTTCCAGAAGCGCCATCCCACGTGGATCTATCGGTGGCATGGGCTTGTGCTGTTCTTTGGATTTTCTGTGCAGTATGAACCGCGCCAGTAGGCCAATATCCCCCAAGCGCTCCACCAGCGGGGGAAGCTCCAGAATGAGCACCGCCAGTCTGTAGTACAGGTCTTCCCTGAACCGTCCCGCCTGAACTTCTTTCGCCAGATTGCGGTTGGTGGCGGCGATAATGCGCACGTCCACCGGCGTTACCTTGTTGTCGCCCACGCGCGAGACCTCTTTTTCCTGTAGGACTCGCAACAGGCGACATTGCAGGGGCAAAGGCATTTCGCTTATTTCATCCAGAAAAATGGTGCCGCAGTGGGCCATTTCAAAAAGACCCATTTTGCCGCTTTCGCTGGCGCCAGTGAAAGCCCCCCGCACATAGCCGAACAGCTCGCTTTCAAGCAGGTTTTCTGGCAGAGCGGCGCAGTTTACGGCCACAAAGGGGCTGTCTGCCCTGGCACTGGCATTGTGGATAGACTGCGCAAAGAGTTCCTTGCCTGTACCTGTTTTGCCGTAAATGAGAACAGTGCTTTCGGACTGCGCATAGGTGAAGGCCCGTTTTTTCGCTTTTTCCAGTGATTCCGATTTTCCCACCACATCGGCAAAGGTGCTTTTGGCCACGTGCCCGGAATCACGTACCCGTTTGCGCACCCGCTGCTCCAGAGACTGGATGCGCCGTACTTCCTGCAAGGTAAGCACCGCGCCCCGGCTGTGTCCGTTCACGTGGATGGGCACACTGGTAACGGCAAGAGAATTGCCGCCTATCAGGCATACTTCGGAGGCTTGCTCGTTTTCAGGCGTCTGGATGCAGGATTCCCAGGGCATGCCCAAAACCTCGCGCACGTCGCGCCCCACCACATCCTGCCGCCGCAGGCCAAGCAGCTCAAGGCCGATGCGGTTTATCTCAGAGATATGCCCCGAGGCATCAATGCCGATAATGCCATCGTTGATGGAGTTGAGCAGGGCATTGATTGTGCCGAGGCGCAGGTCTTTTTCCTTCTGGAGCGAAACAATGCGCTTGCCCTCTTCAATGGCGTCCTGAATGACGCGCGGATCCATGTCGATGTGTACGCCCTGCGCGCCAAGAGCCCGAGCGGCGTTTACCACGGGCGAGCCGCCCACAAAGGCCTTTACGCCTCTGGCAATGAGCTGCCGCAGTCTTTCCGATATATCGGCAAGATCCGTCAGGGTTTCCACAATCACCGGTTTTTCAAAAAAATCCTTTAGGGCAAGAGCGTTGTAGGTGAAGGATTCAAATCCCACCACCGCGATTTTATCCGCAAGGCCAAAAGCGCGGTTGACTGCGCGCAGCATGTCCACGCTCGTATACCTAAGCTCCAGCACATGCGTTTTGAGGGCTGCTTTAAGCAGGGCAGCCGTGCCGCCGTTGCTGACTACAACCATTGCCTCTCCCTGGTCGATATGGCTTTGGGCAAGGCGCACTGCATCTTCCAGCGCTGCTTCATAAACAAGAAAGCTCTCGCCGATGCGGCTGAAAATGTTGCTGATAGTGTTGGTAATCGGTTCGCTTGGGGTGATGAACAGAATGTCTTCCCTGCGGATATGAACCATGGACGTCTCCATCTGCAAATTGTTTCCTTTTGATACATGGTATATCAAGTGAAACATAAATGAAACAGAAAGATGCAACATCATCATTCTGAACCCGCCGGTATTCTGGGGCTGGCTGAAGGTAAAACAATATTTATTTGTTGTAATATATTGTAAAATATGAATTTTTAAATTTATTTGTGTTGTCCTGCAACCACTGGACTCTACTGGCATGTCTCTTGCTTTTTGGCGCAAGAATGCATTCGCCATGTTTCATAGGGAGGACACCATGAGAGTTCATGTCATAGAACCCATAGACGAAAGCGCCATGCGCAAACTGCGTGCCGAGGCGGAAGTAGTGGCGTGGGATGATCCGGAAAAAAACGACCTTTCCCGAGCGGATGCGGTCATTGTGCGCGCGGCGTCCGTCACGCGCGAGCAGATTCTTGCTGCACCGGGGCTGAAGGTTATCGGCAAGCATGGCGTTGGCGTGAACGCCATTGATCTGGTCACAGCCAAGGAGCGGGGCATACCTGTTGTGTACACCCCGCTGAGCAACGTAAATTCAGTAGCCGAACTGGTTTTTGGCTTTATTCTCGCCACTGCCCGCAAGCTGCGCGACAATATGGAGCACATACGCCGAGGGGCAGAGCGCATAGCCCCCGCAACTCTTACAGGCCTTGAGATTTCCGGGAAGTCGCTTGGCCTTGTAGGCTTCGGCAACATAGGTTCACGCGTGGCGCAGATTGCCGTGAACGGGTTCGGCATGGAGGTTCATGTCTACGACCCTTATATGAAAGCGGCCACAGCGAAAGAGCGCGGCGTGCACTTGCATGAAACTCTTGAAAGCATGTTGCGCGAGGCAGACTACATCAGCGTGAGCGTACCACTTACCGAAGCGACCAGAGGTCTCATAGGCTCCGCGCAGTTTGCCTGCTGCAAGCCCACGGCCGTTATCGTCAGCACCGCGCGCGGCGGGGTTATTGACGAATCCGCCCTTTACGAGGCCTTGGCGCGCAAGACTATTTACGGCGCTGCCAGCGACGTATTTGTGCAGGAACCCCCCACCATGGAAAATCCTCTGCTGCAATTGCCCAACTTTATTGGCACCCTGCATATAGGCGGCAGTACGCACGAATCGCTTGTGCGCGTTGGCAATACGGTTGTGGACGATGTGCTTGCCGTGTTGCACGGTGAAAAACCGCTCTATCCCTATGCGGTATAGCCTTTTGTTTTAGCCTGTTACCGAAAAGGATTCCGCTATGACTCAGACGGATACAACCTCGCCGGTTGAAGAACAGAAATTGCGTGAAGCAAAAAAGGCCACTGCGGCCGCCGCATTCGGTACTTTTTTGGAATATTACGATTTTTCAGTATACGGCTACTGCGCTGCCCGCATATCCAAGGAATTTTTCCCCAGCGACAACCCCACGGTTTCATTGCTGTCCACCTTGGCCGTATTTGGTCTGGCCTTTATCGTCCGGCCTTTGGGCGGCCTGTTTTTCGGGCACATTGGTGACCGCTACGGGCGAAAGCTTTCGCTTGTGGCTACGGTGGTGCTTATTGGTGTGGCCTGTACGGCCATCGGCTGCTTGCCCACCTACGATCAGATAGGCATTGCTGCGCCCATCCTGCTGATTCTTTGCCGCATATTGCAAGGATTTTCCGCCGGGGGCGAGATAGGCAGCGCGGCTTCGTACATTCGTGAATGGGCGCCCGCAGAACGCCGCTCCCTGTATCTTTCCTTTGTGCCCAGCGTGGCCAATTTGGGCAAGGCCGGGGCCGCTGGCCTTACCGGGCTGGCCGCCTATCTGTTTGTTGGCGAAAGCGCAAGCTGGGCCTGGCGCGTACCCTTTCTGGTGGCCATGCCCCTTATGCTCGGCTGCCTCTGGATGCGTCTAAAAATCGAGGATACTCCCGACTTCACCAACATGAAGAACGAGGGCAAGCTTTCTGAGGCCCCCATCAAGGAGCTGATAGGTCAGTATCCTGCTTCACTGTGCAAGCTGTTCATGTACTCCCTGGTTCAGAACGTGGGTACGTATTGCGGTACCGTGTATGTCGCCATCTATATGCGCACAGTGCTTAAAATGCCTGCCACCGAAGTTGGCTTTATCGTCCTGATAGCAGTGACCTGCGCGGCCCTCTTCATACCCGTGTTCGGCCTCATCACAGACCGCGTAGGCCCTGTTAAAACGCTGGTGGCCTGCTACGTCTGCTATATCGTGCTGAGCTATCCCTGCTACGCCATAATGGGCAAGGGCTTTGGCATGGCCATCTTTGCACTGGTTACCACCATGATCCCTTATGCCCTGTGCCAGGCTGGGTCATATTCCATGTACCCGGAGCTGTTGCCGCCCCGCGTGCGCAGCACAGGGGTTTCCTTCGGGCATAGCATGGGGGCTGTTTTGGGCGGGGCCACCACTCCGTTTCTGGCCACCTGGCTCATCTCCAAATTCAACGACATCATGATTCCAGCCTATATCCTCATTTTTGTGGGTGCGCTGGGCCTGGTTAACCTGCTGATTCTCAAGAAGGCCGACCCCGCAGAAGGGCGTCGGTTCCGCTAATGGGCTTTCTTTAAACGACAGTGCTCTGGAGAAATATATGGAACTTTTTGATTGCACCCTTCGTGACGGCGGCAATGTGCTTGGCAACGGGTTTCCGGCTGATCTGACGGAACTTATGCTGAAAGGGCTTGTTGATTGCGGCGTACGGTATATCGAATACGGCAATGCCAATGGCATTGGCGCGGGCGAAGAGCAGGGCAAGGTCGCCCCGTTGACGGATGCCCAATACATGACCCTGGGCAAGCCGCTGGTGGATAAGGCTCGTTTGGGTATGTTCATTCTCGCTGGCAACGCTACGGAAGCACGTGTGGCGGCGGCCGCAGAGGCTGGCCTGAGTTTTTTACGTGTGGGGGCCAATGCAGGAGATGCCGACAAGGCACGTCAGGCCGTTGAACTGGTAAAAAAGCACAAGCTCGAGGCCTGCTATTCATTGATGAAGGCCTATGTGCTCAGCCCTGATGCTCTGGCCGACGAGGCCGCGCGATTGCAGGATATGGGCGTAGATATGGTGACCATTATGGATTCCGCAGGAACCATGATGCCGGATGAAGTCTGCAACTATGTAAAGAAAATGGTGCGGCGGGTGAGTATTTCCGTAGGTTTCCACGGGCATAACAATCTGGGTATGTCCGTGCCCAACGCAGTTGCGGCTTTCAGGGAAGGTGCCGCCATAATTGACTGTGGTTTGATGGGCATGGCCCGCAGCGCGGGTAATTTGGCAACGGAGATTGCGGTAGCCGTTTTTGACCGGCTCGGGGTTCGCACGGCTGATCTGAATGTTCTTTTGCGGTTCATTGATGAAAAGCTCGCGCCCGCCATGGAAAAACACAATTACAGGGCGCCTGTCGTGCCCCTTGATCTGGTGTTTGGCCTTGCGGGATGTCATTCTTCCAATACTGCGGCATTGCGCGAAGCTTCAAAGGAGTATGGCGTAGATATCTTTCGCCTTACCATGGCCGTTTCTGCTGAAAACCGCAAAAATCCTTCTAAAGACCTCATAAAGCAGCACGCATCCAAGCTTGCTGCCGCGCGTTGCCTGTAGGGCTTGTGCCCGTCCGTGCACTGCGGTTCCTGGCGTGATCCCTTTTTCGATGTGCGCAACCGTATTATGTTATGCAGTAAAAAGCGGGGGCCGCGCTGTTAATAGCGTGGCCCCCGCTGGTGGGAACATACTCAGCGGTGTTGCTGGGTGCGAGGGATCACCTTTATGATCTCATCCAGATTTTCAAGCGCCTTGCGGCGTTCAATCTGAACAAGCAGGCACAGGTTTTCTCCGCCTGCGCAATGTCACTGGGTACGCGGCTCCACGTGGAGCCCGTGCAATGCTGGCTCCACCGCCGCGCACGCCATGAGGGGATACCGATGGGCGTTCACCATGCGGCGGGCGTCGTCCGCAGTGTCCACCATGGGGACCAGAACGGTCTGCGCGCCAAAATCCAGCATCTGCTCCAGCAGCGCTAGAAGCGTCTACGCAGTGTTTGGCGCATGTCTCCGTCAATCAACAGCCAATCGTAATCGCGCGTGGCCGCCATTTCCGCTGGAATCCTGAAAGCGGAAGTATAACCCACGGGCATCTCTGCGGTCTCGCGCCGCAAATGCTTGTTGCCAAGGTAGGGTTCAGGTATACACAGCCTGACTGTCTTACTTGCAGAGTACCCCTAGGACCTTTACGGGGAAAGCGCAAAACCCATTTTGGTATTGCGGCGCAGTCTGCTTATGGCCGCTACCTTGGAGCAAAAAATGAAAACGCGTGTAGAACACGATTTTCTTGGCGAAATGAAAATCCCTGCCAATGCCTATTATGGTGTGCAAACCATGCGGGCCGTGCAGAACTTCAGTATTTCTGGCCGCACAATTTCCCAATGCCCATCGCTGATAAGGGCTTTGGCTTACGTAAAAAAGGCTGCGGCCCTTGCCAATGCGGAACTGGGCGCATTGCCTGCAAACATAAGCAAGGCCATCTGCGCCGCGTGCGATGAACTGCTGGCGGGCAAGCTGCATGACCAGTTTCCGGTGGATACCATTCAGGGTGGGGCTGGTACCTCCACCAATATGAACGCCAATGAGGTTATTGCCAATCGCGCCCTGGAAATCATGGGTCATGAAAAGGGCGATTACCAGTATTGCCACCCCAACAACCACGTCAACTGTTCCCAATCCACCAACGATGCCTATCCAACAGCCTTCAGGCTGGCTCTGTATGCCGAGCTGACCAACCTTATGGAGCACATGCGGTATATTCAGGGCTGCTTTGCGCGCAAAGGCGTGGAATTTGCCGATGTGGTAAAGATGGGCCGCACCCAGTTGCAGGACGCCGTGCCCATGACGCTGGGCCAGGAATTTTCGGCTTACGCAACAACCATCGGCGAAGACATTCTGCGCGTTGAAAAAAATCGTAAACTGCTTCTTGAAATCAACCTTGGGGCCACTGCCATTGGCACCGGCATCAACGCGCCTTCAGATTATTCGCGTATTGTCTGCAATCATCTCAGTAACCTTATCGGGCTCAATGTGGTGACGTCAGACAACTTGATTGAAGCCACATGGGACACAGGCAGCTATGTGCAGATTTCGGGAGTGCTCAAGCGTTTTGCCGTCAAACTTTCAAAAATCTGCAATGATCTTCGTCTGCTGTCTTCCGGCCCGCGCACGGGCATTAACGAGATAAACCTGCCGCGCCGGCAGCCGGGTTCATCCATCATGCCCGGCAAGGTCAATCCCGTCATTCCCGAGGTGATCAACCAAATTTGCTTTGACGTCATTGGCAAGGACATGACTATAACCATGGCCGCAGAGGCTGGGCAGCTTGAACTGAATGTCATGGAGCCGATAATTGCCCACACGCTTTTTTTGGCGGTGGAACGTCTGGGCATCGGATGCAGAACGCTCGGGGAAAAATGTGTGGAAGGCATTACCGCCAACAGGGAACGCTGCCTGGAACTC
This sequence comes from Desulfovibrio desulfopostgatei, assembly GCF_053570645.1. Taxonomy (NCBI): domain Bacteria; kingdom Pseudomonadati; phylum Thermodesulfobacteriota; class Desulfovibrionia; order Desulfovibrionales; family Desulfovibrionaceae; genus Desulfovibrio; species Desulfovibrio desulfopostgatei. The sequence continues at coordinate 1,345,205 of NZ_JBRBQS010000002.1, forward strand.
GTAATAAATTCCATCGGTATCGTGACCAATCTTGTGCCGGTTATCGGTTACGAAAAATCGGCGGCAATCGCCAAAGAAGCCTTGGATACCAATAAATCCGTTTCTGAAGTGGCGCTTGCGCATGGCGTGATGACTGCGGAACAACTTGAGAAACTGCTTTCGCCCGAAAGCATGACACGCCCAAGCCGCGCGCACCTGTAAAATACAACCTTGCGGTAACGCTACGGGGCAATCCGCCCAGTCCTGCGCGTTGCCGCGCTGCACCTAGGCGGAATATTTTACGCTGAAAATGAATCAGACCGCGGAAAGCTCTTCGGTTTGCTTGGCTGCGCCCGTAAGGTTTGTTTTTTTGTTTAACCTTGCGGAATCAATCTTCCCGGTAACTTTTTGAAATGAAGACGGGGGCAAAGCGTCCCCAAGCGGAGAGAGGCAAGTCAGAATTGCTTGAACTGGACAGAAGCCTGAAAAGAAGAAAGCCCGCTAAGCTGTCAGCTTAACGGGCTTCTTTGAACTCTCTCTGAGTTCAAATGGTGCCGAGGGCGGGACTCGAACCCGCACGAGAATCCTCACTACCCCCTCAAGATAGCGTGTCTACCAGTTCCACCACCTCGGCGCGAGAAGATGTACTACTGCAAACTGAAATGCTTGGCAAGCTTTTTTTTCAAAAAGTTATCAAGACTTGCGCTTGAAGGTTGATACAGGTAGATTTTTTCGTTCATGAGAGGTGAGTATGGACGAAATAGTTCAAAAGTTTTTGCGCGGCACAGGGCCTGTGCTGTGCGTAGATATAGGCAGCGGCACTCAGGATGCCCTTTTGGCCCGTCCCGGCCTTGAGTGCGAGAACTGGCCGCGCTTTGTTTTGCCAGCGCCCGCACGGCTTGTTGCACAGCGCATTCGTGAGCTGACCCTGCTCAAACGCAATATCTGGCTTTACGGCGCCAACATGGGTGGCGGCTTTACCCAGGCAATCAAGGAACATTTGGCGGCGGGTCTTTCTGTCAGTGCAACAGCAGCGGCCACGCGCGGTATTCATGACAATGAAGAAGTCGTGCGCAAAATCGGCGTGGAAGTGCGTTCCAGCTGCCCCGATGGCAGCGTGCCGGTCTTTCTCACCGATTATTCGCCGGAATTCTGGGGCGGACTGCTGCGTCATGCCGGGCTGCCCCTGCCGCATCTGGTGCTGACCGCTGCGCAGGATCACGGCTTTCATACCCACGGCAACCGCCAGGCGCGCATGCGCGCATGGACGGAACTGCTGGCCGCATCTTCTGATCCCCGGCGCTGGATATATGAAACACCGCCGCCTTCGCTGACGCGCCTTGTGCCCCTGCACGATAAAACAGGCGGCCCGGTTGCGGACACCGGGGCCAGTGCGCTGCTCGGCGCATTGTGCGACAAGGAAGTGATGGATCGCAGTTATCGGCAGGGCATTACGGTCATTAATGTGGGCAACGGGCATACAGTGGCTGCGCTGGTATACAAGGGACAGGTGCGCGGAATTTACGAGCATCACACCGGCATGCGCACTCTGGAGCAACTGCTGGGTGATCTTGAACAGTTCCGCAAGCACTGGCTGCCCACAGAAGAGGTGCAGGCCTCCGGCGGGCACGGCACGGCTTTTGGCCCGTATTGTGAAGAAGCCGGCGGCTATGAACCAACCTACATCACCGGGCCAAAGCGCGCGCTGCTGCAAGGGCAGGGGCGTTTTCTGGCCCCGCACGGCGATATGATGATCGCCGGATGTTTCGGCCTTATCTGGGGATGGGCGCACACCCGGGCCGGGGAGTAGCTTTTTTTCCCGCCACGGCGGGTGGATACGCATTACAAGCTGGCGCGCCTTGGGGCGTTGCGGCATGAAGCTGAGGAGGCGGCATGGAATTCTTTGATGAGGCGGAGTGTTGGAGCAGGGATCAGATTGAGCAGACCCAGCTTTCGCGGCTGAGAAGCACAGTGGCCCAGACGCGCAAGTGCGATTTTTACCGTCAGCGCCTGGACGAAGCGGGCGTTGGGCCGGATTCCATCCGCAGTCTGGATGATCTGCGGCGCATCCCCTTTACCACAAAGCAGGATCTGCGTTCCCAGTACCCCACGGGGCTTTTGTGCGTGCCGCAGTCCGAGATCGTGCGCATGCACTGCTCCAGCGGCACCACCGGTTCGCCCGTGGCCATCTGCCACACGCAGAACGACATCAATTCCTGGGCCGACCTTATGGCGCGCAGCATCCACATGGTTGGCGTGCGCCGGGACGACGTTTTTCAGAATATGTCCGGCTACGGGCTGTTCACGGGCGGCCTTGGCATCCATTTTGGCGCGGAGCGTCTGGGCTGCATGACCATCCCCGCCGGGGCTGGCAACTCGCGCCGCCAGATCAAGCTTGCCAAGGATTTCCGCACCACGGTGGCCCACATTCTGCCTTCATACGCACTCATTCTGGGTGAGCACCTGCGCAACATGGGCGAAGACCCGCGTCAATTCCCCCTGCGTATCGCCCTTGTGGGTGCGGAGCCGTATACCGAAGAATTCCGCCGCCGTATTGAAGACCTTTTTGACATGAAGGCCTACAACTCCTACGGCCTGTCTGAAATGAACGGCCCCGGCGTGGGCTTTGAGTGCCTGCACCAGGCGGGCATGCACCTGTGGGAAGACGCCTATATCCCTGAAATAGTCGATCCCGAAACTGGCGAGCCCATGCCCGAGGGCGAAGTGGGCGAACTTGTCATGACCTGCCTGTGCCGTCAGGGCATGCCCATCCTGCGTTACCGCACTCGCGACCTTACGCGCTTTTTGCCGGGGGAATGCGCCTGTGGCCGCAAGCACCGCCGCATAGACCGCATCCTTGGCCGCGCGGACGATATGTTTATCATCAAGGGCGTCAATATCTACCCCATGCAGATTGAGCAGGTTATCATGACCTTTGCCGAAGTGGGTCAGAGCTACCTGATTCTGCTTGAGAACGATGGCCTTGGCGATGTCATGCGCGTGCAGATCGAAATCCGCGACGAGCATTTTGTCGAAGACATGCGCGTGCTGCAAAACCTGCAAAAAGCCATTGCCTCGCGCCTGCGTGATGAAATCCTCATCACGCCCAGGGTCGAGCTTGTGGAGAGCAACAGCCTGCCGCGTACCGAGGGCAAGGCCGTGCGCTTGCAGGATATGCGCAACAAAAACTAACAGCGACCGGAGAGCCGCATGGATTTTCTGCCTTTTCCCCTGGCTTCATTGTTGGCCGGGGCGTTCATAACGCTGCTGTGCTTTGTGCTGCTGCTCAACATTTTTGGGCTGCCCGCCAACTGGGTGCTGCTGGGGCTTGTGGCGTTGTGGAAGGTGGTGCATCCCGGCGCGACCTCCATGGATGTCTGGTTCTGGATTATGATGGTGGGCATAGCCCTTGTGGGCGAAGCCCTGGAAATGGGCATGCAGATACTCAAGGCCAAACGCTATGGCTCCAGTTCTTCCGGCACGTTTGCGGGGATGATTGGGGCCATAGCGGGGGCCATTCTGCTTGCGCCGCTCTTTTTTGGGCTTGGGGCGCTTATCGGTGCGCTGGCTGGGGCGTGGACAGGCTGTTTTGTTGTGGAACACCTCAAGGGGCGCCCCCTGCGCGAAGCGCTGGACGCGGCCTTTGGCGCCATGATGGGCCGATTTCTCGGCACAGTGTGCAAGTGCGGCGCAGGCGGGGCCATGCTGGCTCTGGCTGCCGGGCGTATCTGGCCCAAACTGCCGCCCCAGATGCCCCCGGCTTTTTCTCCCGAAGCTCCCACGCAGGTCTTGCTGACGCTGCTGCGGGGCCTGTGCTGAGGTTATGATGCTGCTGCAAGGTCTTGAAGTTGTATTGGTCAAAACGCGCTTTCCTGAAAACATAGGCATGGCTGCCCGCGCCTGCGTCAACATGGGCTGCCCCACCTTGCGCCTTGTCGATCCGGAACGGTGGGACAGGGAAAAGGCGCGCCCTCTGGCAACGCCCAAGGGGCAGGACATTCTGGATGCCGTGGAAGTGCATGAAGACGTAGCGCAGGCCGTGGCCCAAAGCGCACTGGTGTTTGGCACCACCGCGCGCGTGGGCGGCTGGCGTCAGGCTCTGCTTTCGCCGGAGCAGGCCGCGCGCGAGGCCGCTGCCGTTCTTGCAAGGGGCGAGAGGGTTTCCTTTGTTTTTGGCCCGGAAGATCGCGGCCTCAACAATGACGAAATCATGCACTGCCACCGTTTGGTGACTATTCCCACAGACCCGGCTGCCAGCTCCCTCAACCTTGCCCAGGCAGTGCTGCTGCTGAGCTACGCATGCGCCAACGCCGTTCGTGCCCTGCGGCATGGCGAAAAGCCCTCGGACGAGCCGCGCGGCGGCAAGGCGGCCACTGCTGCGGAACAGGAAAGGCTTATGGAATCACTGAAGGATATGCTGCTTCGTCTTGATTATCTGCATGGCGACAATCCTGATTACTTCCTCATGCCCTGGCGGCGTCTTTTTAGCAGGGCAGGACTGTTGCGGCACGAGTATGATGCCCTGATGGGCCTGTGCCGTCAGGTACGTCACAAGTTGCCAGACTGATTTTTTTTTATACAGGCTTTTCAAAAGCCCGCTCTTGCTCCCCATGCATGGCATAATGCTGTGAGGACGCAGGAACGGGCTTTTTTTATTGAGCGCAATGCTGACCTGCAACTTTTTTTTATTTTTTTCGACAATGGACAGCGCCCGCTGGTGGCACTAAAAAACGGGTTGATTGAAAAAAAAATCACAATCTTTTGAGCGGAGTTTGTTCGTTAACAGATTAGATTTATGTGTGAAATTTTTTCTATGCAACAAGCAAACAAGTTGTGCCCATTGACCAAGCTTGTGTATCTGGTAATATAACCGTATGTTTTGTGTTATCTGTTTTATGTAGTAGAAATCGTTTTTTCGTAATTAACTTGACCTGCGGCCTATTAATTTTTTTAACCATGCCGTTAAGGAGATTGAAGATCACTTATCTCTAATGAAGCTGGCCGTAAGCCCCGTGCAGAGTTTTGCACGCCGAGGGTGAGCGTTGGCGGCTGGTCTGCACCGGCCACATGGCGTTATGATACGGTAAATTTTTTGTGGTGGACGTTTCTGGCAAGGAGAATGGCATGCGTTGGACTATTGCGCACACATATGTCGGATCGCTATTCGGCGCGCTGATTACATGCTGTGGCGTTGTGCTTTTTGTCTCAATCTACTTCATGAAAGTTCCGATCGAAGACGAACTGAACAAGGGCATCGTAAGGATGCAGCAGGTCATCAGTTCTGCCAATGAAACTACAGCCCAAAAGTTTTTACAAAGTGCTGATCTTATTGCTGAAGATGATGACTTTGCCAAGGCTGTCGCTGAAAAAAACACTGATGCGGCGGTCAAGATCGGCTCAGTCCTGATGAAAAAGGCCGGGTCGGATTTTATGACCATCACCGATGAGAAGGGGATAGTCATAGGCCGTGGGCATTCCAAAAAGCACGGCGACAGCGTTACCAATCAGGAAACCGTGGTTATTGCCCTCACGGGCAAGCCCGCCGTTGCCGTAGTGGCTGGCACGGAGGTGCCGTTCACCATCCGGGCCAGCTTTCCTGTAATGCACGATGGCAAGCTTGTGGGCAGTGTATCTATTGGCACTTCGCTTGTTACGCCTGCCTATCTTGACTGGCTCAAAAAGCTTTCTGGCGTCAACGTCACCATTTTTAAGGGTGATACACGTGTTATGACAACCATCATGCAGGATGGCAAACGCGCAATCGGCACCAAGCTGCAATCGCCTGAAATCCTCAAGGCCGTGCTTGAGCGCGGCGAAACGGTGTATTCGCATAATAATATCCTTGGTGTTGACTACAATTCTGCCTACTGGCCAGTCAAAGATGCCAACGGCAAAATTGTGGGCATGTGGTTTGTAGGCATGCCCATTGACGAATTGCAGCGTCTGGAACGCGTGGCCATAAGCAATTCCATATGGATTGGCGTGGGCCTGCTGGTCTTCCAGCTGATTCTTTCGTTTGTTCTCGGCCTCAAGATCAGTGCCCCCATACGCAAAATAACCGCCTATGCGCAGGCTGTGGCCGATGGCAACAACGAAGCGCAGCTTGACGTATACAGCCGCGACGACATGGGCCAACTGGCAGATTCCTTGCGCACGATGGAAGATAATCTGCGCAAGTTGGTGCACGATGCCAGCGAAAAGGCAGAGGAAGCCCACAAGAGGGGTGAAGAAGCCAAGCTCGCCATGGAAGAGGCCCGTGTGGCCCAGGCACAGGCGGAGCAGGCCAAGCGCGAGGGTATGATCAGCGCTGCTGCCCAGATAGAAGAGGTTGTGGAGCAGCTTAACGTCTCCATCAGCGATATCTCCGAGCAGGTGGAAAACACCAGCGGTGCTCTTGACCATGCCGCAAGCCGATTGGCGGAAACCGCAACCGCCATGGAAGAAATGAATTCCACGGTGCTTGAAGTTGCCAAGAATGCCGGCGGGGCGTCTGATATCTCCAACGCCGCCAAGCGCAAAGCAGAGGTCGGTTCCGAGATTGTGTCCAGGGCCGTGGTGGGTATTCAGGAAGTGCAGCGGCAATCGCAGGCCCTCAGGGACGGCATGGCCCAGCTGGACGACCACGCCAAGGCCATCAGCCAGATCATGGGCGTCATTTCAGATATCGCGGATCAAACCAATCTGTTGGCCCTGAATGCGGCTATTGAAGCCGCCCGTGCGGGCGAGGCTGGGCGCGGATTTGCCGTGGTTGCTGACGAAGTGCGCAAACTGGCGGAAAAGACCATGTCTTCCACCACCGATGTGGGCAACGCCATTGCGGCCATTCAACAAAGCGCCGGCCAGAGCATTCAGCAGGTGGAAAAGGCCGTTGGCAACATTTCTGAAGCCACGGAGTATTCCAACAAGTCTGGCGAAGCCCTGAAAGAAATCGTTGGCATGGTGGATCAGACAGCCGATGAAGTGCGGGCCATTGCCGCCGCAAGCGAGCAGCAGTCTGCCACCAGCGAAGAAATCAACAGGTCTGTCGCTGATGTTAACCACATTGCGGCCAGCACTTCGCAATCCATGCAGGTCGCCATGAAGGAACTGGAATCCCTGCGCGCCCTGGCCCGCAACCTCATGGATCTTATAGAACATATGAAGAAGGCTTAAGCCCCAGCGGCTTACCCGCCATGATGCATAAAGGCTCTGTTCCTCCGGGAACAGAGCCTTTACTCTTTGTGGTCTGTGCTCGCCGCACTGTTCGGCTGTCAGGGCAAAAGGGGGTTGCAGTGTATTGTTGCCCCCCTGGTTTCCGTCAGATATTCACGTTACCTTGCTCCCGCCTTGGTCTATTTGCGCAGAATTGTTTTCAAAGTTTCAGCTTCTGGCCCGCTGCAATTTTTAAGAAACTGTTCAAGGCGGGTTTGTACGGCTGGATGGCGTGGCGCGAGGTCGTACAGCGAGGCCGCTGCTGCGGCGCTGCCGGAAAATGAGTCGTTATTGCGCAGCCCTTCTGAATTCAGCTTGGCGTAGTGAAGGGCCGCACGGATAATGACATCAAGAAATTCATTGCTGCCAGAGGCCATAAAGGCCGCCCAATACATCTGCAATACGGATTTCTCCGAGTAGATGTCCCAGTTGACCAGCGAGGCGGGGCTGTGCCGAATCTGCTGGAGGAGAAGCTTTTCCTCCGGTTGCAGCAGGGTGGCAAGCAGCTCTTCTTCATCAGGCAATTGCGCAAGATGGGCCATCCAGGCCAGAGTACGCCGTCCATCGCGGCTCAGACCGGGCTGGGGCGGCAACAGGCGTTGCCGGGCAGACGGATCATCGCGCAGCACCTGCGCCAGAAAGGTTGCCAGCATGATCTGCTTGAGGCTGTCTTTCAGCACCCCTTGCCCGTCAAACGTGCGCAAAATGCCTGGCAGCGTCTCGGTGCGACGGTGCTGGTAATAATATTCCAGGTCGTTGGCATAAAAGGACAATCCTTTGGAAATGGCAAGCGCATTGCAAGGGCGCGGCCATGCAGCGGGCAACAGGCAGGCAAGGGTTGCCGCTATAATCAGAAAAACCGCGAAGCGGGCAGGGGGAGTAGAAATTTTCATATAGGTGGTGTGGGTTAATCGAAGTCGGCAAGCAGGGCATCCAGCCCCAGCACATTGGGCGAACTTTCGCGCAGGCGGTTCAGCAGGCGCACGCGGGCTTCCAGCAGGTGGGGGGAGGACACGCCGTTACGGATGGAACTGTGCGCCTCCAGAAAAGCCGCCAGATTGTCGCAAACCTTAACAAGCTGGCCGTCCTTGGGATCCAGGTCGTCCCGGTTGCATGCGGCAAGAGCCTGAAAGCCCTCAACAGCGCGAACTGTGCCGTTTTCGCGCACGCATTCCTGAAATTCGGAACCGACAGCTGCGCCAAGGTAGTATTCAATACGCTCCACCAGCGAGGTGAAGCCCTCAGCGCGCAAGGGGCCATACACGCGGCGTTCCAGTTCTTTATCTTCGTATTCCTTGATGATTTTTGGCAGGTCAGAAATGGACTGCTTGACCGGCGAGATGATGTCGCGAGTAAGCACTTCCGGCAGGTCGTGGAACAATCCGCAGAAAAAATTGTTGTTGGCGCGCGCCGGGCAGGCATCGACGGCAAGACTGAAACAGTAGGCGTAGCTTGCCACAATAAACATATGGCCGAGAACCGACGTGGCCGGAATGCGCGGGGCCTGCGTCCACCGCACCTGAAAGCGCAACTGCCCGCACAGGTTGGCAAGGCGCGAGAGGGCCGTGCCCTGGCTGCGCATGGCGGCGAGGCCGCGCAAGTCCGTGAACGTATCCAGCCGATCGGGAAACGACTGGCCTATGTCGCCCATTTCATCGTCAAACGGCGCGTTAAGCGGCTCTATGAGCCTGAACTCCCACTGCGAGGCAAAGAGGTGGGCAGCAGTAAGAATGCGCCGCGCAAGCGTGTCGTCATCCGGGCTGGTGTGCCACTGGCGCATGCGTTCCCAAAAGGGGCCAAGAGGCGCAAGCGAAGGCTCAAGCCTGTCGAGCACGTGCTCGGTCAACTGGCGGAACTGTTCGGGGTTTTCCTTGATCCTGTAGAAGATGGGCGGCTTGATGTCCGTGATGATGAGCCGGTAGAAATAGTCAAACAGCCCGCCCTCAATGATTTCTGTTGCAAGCGCGGTGCGTTCCGGGTCAGTCATGTGCCGGGAGTTTTCGTGCCAGAGCACGCAGGCCAGGAGCATTTTGTGCGCCTGCTTGTCAATCTCAAGCAGTTCCACTGGCCGCAGCTTGTCATTCCAGCGTAAAAGGTACGCGCCGGAAAAAATAAGCTGTAGAAGATTCTTGCGAATTACAGGCATGAAAAGCCTCCCCAAAAATGGCTGCGCAAAAAAACAGTTTGCACTATAGGGCGGAGTGGGGTAAAGCTCAAGAGCTTCAACACTGTTACCGGGAAAAAGCCGCATATGCCAAGGGCATGTGAGGTTGCGCCCCGATTGAGATGAGCGGTTGCGCCTGCAACCCGCGAGTTCTGGTGCTGCGGTGTACCGCCAAAGTGGTCAGTTTTTCGCCCCTGATGGAGGCGAATGCTTGACAGCTATTGGCGTTTATAGTATTGAGGCTGCCTTTACTGCGATATTGTCGTCATCCCCGTTCGACGGCACATCGCGCAATGGATCTTTTTGCTGCCGTTATGGCCGCTGATATTTGCAGATGTGAGGAGTCACTCCGATGAAGACGTTCAGCCCCACCCCCAAAGACATCAACCGTGAATGGTTCGTGGTTGACGCTCAGGATCAGGTGCTCGGTCGTCTGGCCAGCCAGATAGCCCACCGCCTGCGCGGCAAACATAAGCCCGAATTCGCTCCCCATATGGATAACGGTGACTTTATCGTGGTTGTTAACTGCGAAAAGATTAAAGTTACCGGTAAGAAGATGACTGACAAAAAGTACTACCGGCACTCTGGCTGGGTGGGCGGCCTCAAGACCACCCAACTCGGCGACATGCTGGCCGACAAGCCCGCCCGCGTGCTGACCGCTGCGGTGCGAGGCATGCTGCCCAAGAATCGTCTGGGCCGCGCCATGCTGAAGAAACTGAAGATTTACGCCGGGACCGAACATCCGCATACGGCCCAGAATCCCCAGCCGCTGACGCTGCCGCATTAAGGAGTAAAGAGCCATGAGCGAGAAATTTGAATACGGCACTGGCCGCCGCAAGACCGCTACGGCCCGTACCCGCATCTACGCCGGTTCCGGCGGCATCACGGTAAACGGCCGCAACTTTGAGGATTATTTTCCTCGCAAGACCCTGCAGATGATCATCCGTCAGCCCCTGGTTCTTGCCAAGCTGTCCGACAAGTTTGACATCCGCGTGAACGTTGCCGGTGGCGGCGTTACCGGTCAGGCTGAAGCCGTGCGCCACGGTATTTCCCGTGCGCTGCTTCTGGTCGATCCGGCCCTGCGCCCCATGCTCAAGAAAGCTGGCTTCCTTACCCGCGATGCCCGCAAGAAAGAACGTAAAAAGTACGGCCTGCGCGCTGCCCGCGCCCGGTACCAGTACTCCAAGCGTTAATATGCCTTTATGGAAGCCCTCTTTATGGGAGGGCTTCCTTTTTGCCTTTGAGCGGGTCGCATGTCGGCCCGCTTTTTTTTTGGCGGAGTTCCCGAGCAGTTTTGTAGGAATGCCCGGGCCGCTCCCGCTCCAATCCCGGCTACTCTGCGGAGTGCCGCATCTGTGGTGGTGTTATGGAAAACGACAATACTTCAAATTTTTCTTCCGCATCTGATGTGTTGCCGATGCTGGACTATGCCTACACCCATGAGCAGACGCAGGCCACTACCGGCTATTTTTCCTGTGTTCCGCCAGAAGATCTGGATTTTGACCGTGCGCTGGAACGGCTTGAAGCCGCGCCGATGGACGACTTTCTGCACCTGCATCTGTTAAAACTGCTCGCAGGCAAGGCACAGGACGAACTGAACCTTCTGGCCGCCAGTTGTTATGACGCGGCCAGCAACGAGTTTACCCGTCCAGTGCTGGCGGCCCTGCTGGCTGAGTGCGCCTTGCTCGGCGCGGAATCGCCCGGGAAGGGCCAGGGCTTTTGCGCGTCCTTTCCGCCTGATGCCGCCGAACGGCTGGCCGCTTACAGTCCCGCCGTGTATCTGCGGGCTGCAACCCTGCCTGACCACGCCATCGCCGCTGCCTGGAGCGCCCTGTTCCGCGCCAATATCTGCGAGCACCATTCCCTGCCGCGCCCGGACGAGGCTGGCATAGCTTCCCTGTTCAGCGGGGAAGTGCTTGATGCCACCGCCCGGCGCATGGCGGAGCATGCCGATGCACTGGCCCGGCAGCACGAAAAACTCAAGGCCGAAGCCTGGGAACCCTGGCAGCGGCCTCCGCCGCAGGAAACATACCTGCGCGCCGTGGATGCGCTGATGGAAAACGGCGTTGTGGATGGCCCGGAAATGCGCCATGAAGCTTCGCTTTCGCCCATTGCGCTGCTGCGCGGCTGGCAGGTGGATATTGCCGTGACAAGCGGTGCCGTGCGCCACACCTTGCGGGGCAAGGCCACAGCTTATGGGCGCGGCCTGTCGCTGGCAGCGGCCCGCGCATCCTACGCCATGGAAATTGTGGAGCGCGCCAGCACCTATGTGAGCGTTGGGCCGGGGGACGGCACTGCCGCCCATGCCGGAACAATCCTTGGCCGCAAAACAGAGCTGCCCCTGACGCTTGCGCGTTTTTCCGAGCTGGCGGAGCAGGGTAGAGCGGCGCTCGACCCCAATCTGCTGCCCCTGGAAGCTCCCTATACTGATACCCCCCTGCACTGGCTCCCTGCCTCTGACGCATCAGGCGCGACTGTTCTTGTGCCTGCGCAGGCGGTTTTTCTGTTCTGCAATCTGGACGAGCAGGCCCTGTTTATTGCTGGCGGCTCCACCGGCCTTGCATCGGGCAATATTATGGATGAAGCAGTGGTTGCCGCCCTTACGGAAATCGCCGAGCGCGATGCCGAGGCCACAACTCCCTACAGCCGCACGCGCTGTTTTATGCTGCGCAGCCGCGATCAGCTCATTCAGTCGCTGCTTGACGACTACGCCGCCTGCGGCATCCGCGTGCAGTTTCAGGATTTGACCACGGAGCTTGGGCTCCCAGTGTATCAGTGTTTTGTCACCGGGCGCGACGGAACTGTCGCGCGGGCCACAGGAGCCAATCTTTGCGGCGCGCGCGCTGCCCTGGCGGCTCTCACCGAAACCCCGTGGCCCTACTCAACGGCGCAAAACAAGCCCCCATGCCCTTCAGCTTCAGGACTAGCGGGACTGCCTGTTCGTGTGTTAGAGGATTTGCCGGATTACAGCCTGCCCTCCCCCCGCGCCAACCGCCGTCTGTTAGAGTCGGTACTGTCGGCGCACGGCAGAAGTCCTCTCTATGTGGATCTGACCCGCAAGGATTTTGATATCCCGGTGGTCAGGGCCATTGTTCCCGGTTTTGCCCTCACGGCAGAGTGGGACAGGTTCTCAAGGCCGGACGCGCGCCTTTTTGCGCGTTATGCCGCGTGTTGTCTATGAGTTGCCGTAAGTACGGCTAATTACAATTGCAGCCCGGCGGCAACTCGGGTATAGTAGGGAGCGACCGGCCCATAAGTGAACAGGCCGCTCTGAACGCACAACCTTTGGAGGGTTAGGATGAAACTGGGTAAATTTCTTGCCGCGCTGGCTGGTCTGGCGCTGACCTTCGGCGTTGCCGGCCAGGCGCTTGCCGCTGATGCCGGTCCCATCAAAATCGGCGTGTACCTTCCCCTGACCGGGCAGAATGCCTTTGGCGGCCAGCTCGAACTTGAGGGCGTGCGTCTCGCCCATAAGGAAATGCCCAAGGTTCTTGACCGCCCCGTTGAACTGGTGGTGGTTGACAACAAGTCTGACAAGGTCGAAGCCGCCAACGCCGTGAAGCGCCTTGTGGAACGCGACAAGGTCGTGGCCCTTATCGGCACCTACGGTTCCTCGCTGGCCATGGCTGGCGCTGAAGTGGCTGAAAAGGCCGCGGTTCCCGGCGTGGGCACCTCCTGCACCAACCCCCTTGTGACCCAGGGCAAGAAGTACTACTTCCGCGCCTGCTTCATCGATCCTTATCAGGGCGCTGCTGCCGCCACCTATGCCTATGAAACCCTCGGCTTCCGCAAGGCCGCCGTGCTCATGGACATGACCAGCGACTACGCCGTGGGCCTCTCCAGCTTCTTTACCCGCGATTTCAAGAAGCTCGGCGGCGAAATCGTGGCTACCCTCAAGTACAGCTCCGGCGATCAGGACTTCACCGCCCAGCTGACCGAACTCATCGCCAAAAAGCCTGACATCGTCTTCATGCCCGCCTACTTTGCCGAAGGCGCCATCATCATGAAGCAGGCCCGCGAACTGGGCGCCAAGTTCCGCCTCATGGGCGCGGACGCCATGGACAACCCCGACACCCTCAAGCTGGGCGGCAAGGCTGCGGAAGGCTTCCTGCACACCACCTTCCCCTACGACCCCGCCATGCCCAACATGAGCCCCGAAGCCAAGCGCTTCACCGAAGCGTGGAAGACCGCCTATCCTGACAAGGAAACCAACGTTAACGGCGCTCTTGGCTACAACACCTATTTCCTGATTCTTGACGCCATCAAGCGCGCCAACTCTTCTGATCCCAAGGCCATTACCAAGGCTCTGGCAGAAACCAAGGATCTGCCCACCGCTCTGGGCCTGCTGACCATCAACAAGACCCATGACGCAGAAATGCCCGTGGGCATCATTGAATACAAAGATGGCAAGCGCGTTTACGTGGGCGAAGTTACACCCAAATAAGTAAACAACAGATCAACCCCGCGGCGATATTCGCCGCGGGGTGCTTTTTTCATTTTTTTGCCGCTGTTCGAGCGGAAGGGCCTATTGTGGCCTTTTGTCCGTTGCGAGGCGCTGAGGTGGCCCATGAGCCTTGATATGTTTTTGCAGCACTGCTTTAACGCCCTGACCCTTGGGTCGCTGTATGCGCTGATCGCCATCGGCTACACCATGGTTTACGGCATCCTGCGCCTGATCAACTTTGCCCACGGCGATATTTTGATGATCGGCGCGTACTTTGTATTTTTCGGCACGTTCGCATTTGGCTGGCCCTGGGGTGTAGCCGCTGTTGTCGCCGTTCTTGGCGCCAGCGTGCTCGGCATCCTTGTAGAAAGGATAGCCTACAGACCCTTGCGCGACGCCCCGCGTATTTCGGCGCTTATCAGCGCCATTGCCGTATCATTTTTTATTGAAAGCCTCGCCGTGGTGGTCTTTACAGGCCAGCCCCGCCCCGTGTTGCAGCCCGAATGGCTGGTTTCTGAATGGCAGCTTGGCGGCATACGCATCCTGCCGCTTACGGCCTTTGTGCCGATCATGACCATCGTGCTTGTGGCCGTGCTTTTGTACGTGGTGTACCGCACAAAGCCCGGCCTCGCCATGCGCGCCATTTCAAAAGATATTGAAACCACGCGCCTTCTGGGTGTGCGGGTGGACAACATCATTGCCCTCACGTTTGGTATAGGCTCAGCGCTGGCGGCGGCCTCGGGCATCATGTGGGCCTTGCGTTACCCGCAGGTGCACCCCTACATGGGCATCATGCCCGGCCTCAAGGCCTTTATTGCCGCAGTGTTCGGCGGTATCGGCTCCATTCAGGGCGCTGTTATCGGCGGTGTCGCCCTTGGCTTTGTTGAAATCATGACCGTGGCCTTTATGCCTGAGCTTTCGGGGTACCGCGACGCCTTCGCCTTTGTGCTGCTGGTGTTCGTGCTGCTGTTCAAGCCCACAGGGCTGCTGGGTGAGCGAATGGAGGAGAAAATCTAATGCGCCTGAACAGAAGCACCATTCTGAGCATTATGGTCATGCTGCTGTTTGGCCTTGTGCTCTCCCAGGCAGAAAGCTTTCTCGGCGATTATCAGATTTATATCGCCAAACTCATTTTCATCAACGCCATTCTGGCGCTTTCGCTCAACCTGATCTACGGGTTTACCGGGCTCTTCTCTTTGGGGCATGCCGGATTTATCGCCATTGGCGCGTATGTTTCGGCCTTGTGCATCCTGAGCCCCGAGCAGAAAGAAATGATGTGGATTCTTGAACCCATCATCTGGCCTTTCTCCGACCTGTTTACGCCTTTTTGGGTTTCTGCGCTGGCTGGCGGGCTGGTGGCCACCATCTTTGCCTTTATCATCGCCGTGCCAGTGCTGCGGCTTGGCGATGACTATCTTGGCATTGCCACCCTCGGCTTTGCGGAAATCATCCGCGTCATGATCGTCAACGCTACGTCCATCACCAATGGTTCGCTGGGCATCAAGGGCATTCCAGGGCACGCCAGCCTGCTTTCGTGCTATATCTGGATGCTCTTCACGCTCATAGTGCTTTCGCGGCTCATATTCAGCAATTTCGGAAACGTGATGCGCTGTATACGCGATAACGAAATCGCCGCCAGGGTCATGGGCATCAACGTGTTCCGCTACAAGGTGCTTTCGTTCTGCGTGGGCGCGTTTTTTGCCGGTGTGGGCGGGGCGCTGCTTGGCTCCCACCTCTCCACCATCGATCCCAAGATGTTCAACTTTTTGCTGACCTTCAACGTGCTTATGTTCGTTGTGGCTGGCGGTCTTGGCTCGCTGACGGGCAGCCTGCTCGGCGCTACGGTCATCACCATCTTGCTTGAATGGCTGCGCGCCATTGAAGAACCCATGGATCTGGGCTTTATTGAAATCCCCGGCATCCCCGGCATGCGTATGGTGGTGTTTTCGCTGGTGCTGCTGGCCATTATTCTTTATCGGCGCGAGGGCATCATGGGTACCCGTGAGCTGACCTGGAAATCAATGGGCGCGTTCTTCAGGAGGGGCAAGGCATGAGCGGTTTTAATCTGCCCAAGGCTCCCAATTACGAGGGCGCACTGTTGCTGGCCAAGGACGTAACCATGCGTTTTGGCGGCGTGACCGCCGTGAGCGATCTTTCCATCTCCCTGCCCAAAGGCGCCATTGCGGGCATTATCGGCCCCAACGGCGCGGGCAAAACCACCGCTTTTAATGTTCTGAGCGGTTTTTATACCCCGCAGGAAGGTGACGTGGTTTTTGACGGCAAGAGCGTGAAGGGCCTTGGCCCCTCGGAAATCTGCCGCATGGGCATGGCCCGCACTTTCCAGAACATCCGCCTGTCGCAGCAGATGACCGTGCTTGAAAACATCATGGTCGGCTGTCATGTGCGCCGCCGCTGCCCCTGGTGGATGGCCCCTCTGGGCATCCCCGCTTTTTATAAGGAAGAAGCGGCCATTGTGGAAAAAAGCAAGCAGCTTGCTGATCGGGTAAACCTGAGCGGCAACCTCAACGATCAGGCGGGCAGCCTGCCTTACGGCGCGCAGCGCAGGCTTGAGATTGCCCGCGCTCTGGCCACCGAGCCCAAACTGTTGCTGCTTGATGAACCCGCAGCGGGCATGAATCCGCAGGAAAGCCTGGATCTCATGCACTTTATCGGCCATATCCGTGACGAATTCGACCTCACCATTCTGCTGATCGAGCATGACATGAAGGTCGTCATGGGCGTGTGCCAGTACATCTGGGTCATGGAATACGGCGCCTTGATCGCCGAGGGCGAGCCGGAATCTATACGCAACAACCCCGTTGTTATCCGCGCCTATCTGGGTGAGGACGCCACGCTGGAAAAAGTCATTTAGCCGTGGCAAGGGCGGCGGAGCCTTGCTCCGTCTGCCCGTTGCGGCTTGCAAAGGCGCTGTTTGCCGCTCCTGTGCAGGAGCAAACGGCCATACGCAGCAGATAGACATGCCCGGAAAGCTCTTCCGGCGCAGACCGACATATGGACAGGGTGCATCATGCTTGAAATTCGTAATCTCCATGTGCGCTACGGCGGCATTCAGGCCGTTCAGGGCGTAAGCCTGAATATCCCGCGCGGCAGTATTGTGACGCTTATCGGGGCCAACGGCGCGGGCAAGAGCAGTATCATCCGCTCCATTGCCGGCCTGAACAAAACCATCAGCGGCGACATCCTGCTGACCCGCCACGAGGGCGACGCCCCGGCTTCGCTCATGGGCCTCAAGCCCGAAGACATGGTGCGCAAGGGTATTTCTCTTTCGCCGGAAGGGCGGCGTATCCTGCCCCATCTGACGGTGGAGGAAAACCTGCACCTGGGCGCGTATTCGCGCAGCGACAAGGCAGAGATAGCCCATGATATCGAGTGGGTTTACAGCCTGTTTCCCCGGCTTAAAGAACGCCTCTGGCAGAAGGGCGGCACGCTCTCCGGCGGCGAACAGCAGATGCTGGCCGTGGGCCGCGCGCTCATGAGCCGACCCGATCTGCTCATGCTTGACGAACCTTCTCTGGGGCTTGCTCCGCTGCTGGTGCGCGAGATTTTCGACATCGTCAAGCGCATCAACGAAGAGGGTAAAACCGTCCTGCTGGTGGAACAGAACGCCTTTGCGGCGCTTTCTGTGGCGCACTATGCCTACATTCTTGAAGTTGGCAGGGTGGTGCTTGAAGGCCCAGGCCGCGAGCTGCTTGAAAATCCCAAGGTCAAGGACGCCTACCTCGGCGGCTAGACCTGCTCCTGATTACAGACCGCGCTGATCTGGTTAGCGCTCAAACCGGCAATCATTATGACTGCCGGTTTTTTGTTGCTGCAGGCTTCGGCTAATTCAGCAATGCGCGATCTCATATAACCGGGCCGCCGGGGTGAACAAAATGCTGCGGCTTGCCACCCCGTGCCGGGGGTATTAGTATTCATGTTGGTTAAAAACAGTCCGGGGAGCAAGGCACTTACTGCCTTTGCCTCTGCGACCTTGCGACTGCAAATCCATAAGGAGCAAACATGCAACGCATACTTCTGTTATTGCCCCTGCTGCTGGCCTTGCTGGCTGGCGCGGCCTCTGCCGCACCGGGCGAACAGCGAACCCTGACCAAACTGCCCAACGGGCTTTCCGTGTATATCATCAAGGACAGCCGCTTCCCCCTGGTGGCAACGCGCCTTTACGTGCGCACCGGGTCGGCCAATGAGGACGCCAAGCAGGCGGGCATCAGCCATCTGCTGGAGCACATGGTCTTCAAAGGTACAGAACACCGGCCCAAAGGCCAGGTGGCACGCGATGTGGAAGCCCTTGGCGGCTACCTCAACGCAGCTACCAGCTTTGACAAAACATGGTACATGACGGACATGCCCGCCGCTCACTGGCGCATGGGCATGGACGTGGTGAAGGAAATGGCCTTTCAGGCCGCTCTGGATCCCAAGGAGCTGGAGTCGGAAAAAGAAGTGGTGATTTCCGAGCTTGAGCGCGATCAGGATTCGCCCATGAGCAGGCTGTTTGAAAGCCTGCAGGTGTCCACACTCCAGAACACCCCCTACGGGCGGCCCATCATCGGCTTTAAGGAAACCGTGCGCGCCATCACCGCCGACGACCTGCGTGCCTATGTGCAGCGCTGGTATCAGCCGCAGAACATGATGTTGCTGGTGGCGGGCGATATTGACCCGCAGGCAGTGCTGCAACACGCGCAGGAACTTTTTGGCGGCATGGCCAACACCAACGATTTTGTTACGCCGCCGCAGGTTGATTTGCTCACGGCCCCCGGCGGTCAGCGCGTTGAAGTGGTGCGCGGCCCCTGGAACAAGGTCTATCTGGGCATGGCCTTTCCTGCGCCAGCCCTGCGCGACCTGCGCTCTGTGGATCTGGACGTACTGAGCTACCTGCTTGGCGGTGACGGCACCTCGCTGTTGAGCCGCAAATACGAGTATGAAAAACAGCTTGTGGACAGCATCAGCGTGGGCAACATGAGCCTTGAGCGTGCGGGCATGCTGTATATTACCGCCAATATGGCTCCGGAAAAGCTGGAGGCCTTCTGGCAGGGGCTGACCACAGACCTTGCCAAACTCAAGGCCGCAGACTTCAAGCCCGAAGCCCTCAAGCGCGCCCGCTACAACCTTGAAGACAGCATGGACCGCTCGGCGGAAACGCTCAACGGCCTGGCCTCCTGGCTAGGCAGCGTCCAGTTTGAGCTGGGCGGCGATGTGGCGGAACAGAACCTGCGCTTCACCCAGCGCAATGTTTCGCAGCCGCAGGTACAGCAGGCCATTGACCTCTGGCTTGACCCCGGCAGGGCGCGGGTGCGTGTGCTTGCGCCTGAGAATGCCAAACTGCCCGATCTGCAAGCCGTGCTGCAAAAGAACTGGCCCGGCAGCGCCGCTGCCAAAACCGCGCAACAAGCTTCGGCCACTGCGGGTCAGCAGGAAGTGGTCGATCTGGGGCAGGGACGTACCGTCATTCTTATCCCTGATGCCACAGTGCCCTATGTGGCGGTTGATCTCATGCTGCCCGGCGGCAACGCCCTGCTGAAGCCCGACCAGCAGGGGCTGGCAGAACTGACGGCCAGCACACTTGGCGATGGCAGCGGCAAACTGGACGCCCAGGCCATGGAACGCTACTTCGCTGACCGCGCGGCTTCACTCTCCGCCAAGGCGGGCCTGCAAACCTTTACAGTGTCCCTGACTGGCCCGGCCCGGTTTAATGCCGATTATTTCTCCATGCTGGGCGAGGTGCTGGGCAAGCCCCGTTTTGAAGCCAAGGAAATCAAGCGTGAAGCGGAAAACATGAAGGCCGCCATCCGCCAGCGGGCAGACAGGCCCACCTCCTTCCTGTTCTCGCGGGTGAATCCCTTCATCTTCCCCGGCGGGCAGCCCTACGGCTACGACAGTCTGGGTACGGAAGCGAACCTCTCCAGGTTTACGCCCAAGGATGTGCGCTCGTTCTGGGACAAGCAACTCGTGCAGCCCTGGGTGCTGGCAGTGGCAGGCGATTTTGACCGCGAGGCCGTGCTGGCCTTTGCCCGTACTCTGCCCACGCCAGACAAAAAGGATTTCTCCTTGCCCGCCCCCTCATGGGGTGATGCCCGCAACCTTGATCTGCATCTGCCGGGGCGCAATCAGGCCCACGTGCTCCAGATGTTCAAGGCTGTGCCTTACACCAGCCCGGATGCCCCGGCGCTCATGCTTTTGCAGTCTGTGCTTTCCGGGCAGAGCGGCCTGCTGTTCAGCCAGATGCGTGACGAGCAGGGCCTCGGATACACGGTCACGGCCTTTTACCGCGCCATGCCTCAGGCTGGCATGATGGCTTTTTACATTGGCACCACACCTGACAAGGTGGCGCAGGCGCGTGAAGGCTTTGCCAAGATTATTGCCGATATCAAGGCAAAACCCCTGCCTGCGGAATTGCTTGAAGCCGGGGCCAACCGCCTGCTTGGCGAATACTACCGCGACAAGCAAAGCCTTGGTTCCCGCGCGGGCGTGGCCGCCACAGACGCCGTGCTGGGCCTGCCACGTGATTTCAGCAAGTCGCTCATCGACAAAGCAGCCAAGCTGACCCCTGCGGATATTCAGGCTGTGGCGCAGAAGTATCTGGACGACAAAAACCTCTACAACATGATCCTGCTGCCATAGGCGGCGTTTCGGATTTGTTGACGGGCCGCATCGGGTATCCGATTGTACTTCCCTGCAAAACAACGGCGGAAGCGGAGTTGGGCCGATGCGGCCCCTTGTGTTTATTGGCTGTTACGGAATGCTCAATCACTGTTTGCGCGTACAAAAAAAGTTTTTATAAACGATATCTTCGGCAAGGGGCGGGCAAATAAAAATGTCAAGTCCGAGGTAAGTCCCCTTACGTGGGGGAGGCCGTCTTGAAAACCCGGCGTGGGTAGAGTAAGTTCTTGTCTGCGTTACGGGAACTGCTTTCTGAGGAAGGCTCGCCAGGTATCGGCTGCGGTCGCAGTGCCGGGGCCTGGGCGGCAGCGCCATGCGGGTATGATGCCTGAATTCATGGCGAAATGTTTCAGCAGCGCCAATCAAAGCCACACATGTTGCGGGTCGGGTTGCCTGATCTGGCATCAGTCAGGGCGAACATTTTTGTTCCCGCCCTCGCTGTTTTGCGGCCTTGATGTAGTGAAAAATTGGGCAGGCAAGAAAATTCAATAGTGAATTCGCAGTGTTGCTACGGCACTAGGAGAGCTTTTTTGCGTGTGTTTATTGACAGGGTGCAATTCTTTTGAGATTTTCTAGACATTGAAAGCGCCATGGAGCTTAATAGGGAATCCCCGTGAAAATCGGGAGCGGACCCGCCGCCGTGTGCCTGTTCAACACCGCTTTTCCTCGTGTGCCACTGGATAAAACCGGGAAGGCCGAAAAGCGGCAGGCAAGCCGGAAGACCTGCTTTCAACCGTTCTAAGAAAGTGGAGCATCTGCAACGGGCTTTTGCAGATGAACCGTCAGAAAAGGGCCATTGATGGCCTCTCCGCCCGTTTTGTCCGGGCGGCCTTTTTGTTCATAGCCCACACGTTGGAGCGAAGTTCATGCTCGCCAGCATTATAAAGCGCGACGGCACGGAAGTGCCTTTTGATTCGGTCAAGATTCTCAATGCCATCACCAAGGCCAATCAGGCCGTTGGCGGTGAAGACATGTCCCCGACTGACCTGCTGTTTGTCACCGAAAAGGTGTGCAAAAAGCTGGAGTCGCGCAGCCTCAAGCATGTGGAAGAAATTCAGGATGTTGTTGAAGAAACCCTGATTCAGTACGACTACGCCAAAAGTGCCAAGGCTTACATCCTGTACCGGGCCGAGCATACGAAAATCCGTAATGCGGAATCGTATCTCATGGATATCTATAAAAAACTTACGTATTCCCCGGCCCTGCAGGAAGACATCAAACGCGAGAATGCCAATATCGATGGCGATACGGCCATGGGCACCATGCTCAAGTATGGTTCCGAGGGGTCAAAATTCTTCATCGACAACTACATTCTGCCCAAGGACGCCTCCGCCGCGCACCTTAACGGCGATATCCACATTCACGACAAAGATTTTTACATGCTCACGGAAACGTGCTGCCAGATTGACCTTATCCCCTTGTTTAAAAATGGTTTTTCCACGGGGCACGGGCATTTGCGCGAGCCCAATTCCATTGAGAGCTACTCGGCCCTTGCCTGCATTGCCATTCAGGCCAACCAGAATGAAATGCACGGCGGCCAGAGTGTGCCGCATTTTGACTTTGCCATGGCCGAAGGCGTTATCAAGACCTACCGCAAGGAATATGAACGCGCTTTTGCCGCATTTTTGCGCATTGCCCAGAATCTGGAGGAGCAGGCAGCCATTGACGCCGCCAGAGAAACCATCGCCCTGTTGCCCGAAGGCCCGCGCCTTGGCACCTGCGATGCTTTTGGAGAGGCCCTTGTGGCGGCTGTCCCCGAGGCCCGGCGCGAACTTGTGACGCGCGCGCATGCCTATGCAGCCGGCGAAGCCCTCAAATACACCGAGCGCCGCACCTATCAGGCCATGGAAGCCCTGATCCATAATCTGAACACCATGAATTCCCGTGCAGGCGCACAGGTGCCTTTCAGCTCCATCAACTACGGCACGGATGTTTCTGCCGAGGGGCGCATGGTTGTTAAAAACCTGCTGCGCGCCACCAAGGCCGGGCTTGGCAATGGGGAGACCTCCATTTTCCCCGTGCAGATATTCAAGGTGAAGTCCGGGGTCAACTATAATCCTGAAGATCCCAACTACGACCTTTTCAAGCAGGCTATGGATGTTTCCGCCATGCGGCTCTTCCCCAATTTCAGCTTTCTTGATGCGCCGTTCAACCTCCAGTACTACCGCCCGGGCGACTATAATACGGAAGTGGCCTACATGGGCTGCCGCACACGCGTGCTTGGCAACGTGTACGACAAGGACAGGCAGGTTACGTGCGGTCGCGGCAATCTGAGCTTCACCTCCATCAATCTTCCCCGGCTCGGGCTGGATGCGCGTGGCGACATCAGCCGTTTCTACGCTCTGCTGGATGACAAGATTGATCTGGTGTTCCGCCAGTTGCTGCATCGGCTCAAGATCCAGAGCGCCAAAAAAGTGCGCAACTATCCCTTCCTCATGGGCGAGGGCATCTGGCTCGATTCCGACAAACTGGGTTGGGACGACAGTATTGAAGAAGTGCTCAAGCACGGCACCCTGACCGTGGGCTTTATCGGTCTTGCCGAAACGCTCAAGGCTCTTGTGGGCCAGCACCACGGCGAAAGCGAAGATGCCCAGAAGCTCGGCATCGAGATTGTTACGCACCTGCGCAAGCGGTGCGATGACGAAGCCGAAAAGACCGGACTCAATTTTTCACTCATCGCCACCCCGGCGGAAAGCCTGAGCGGGCGTTTTGTCAACCTCGATAAAGCCAAGTACGGCAGCATCCCCGGCATCACCGACAGGGATTACTACACCAACTCGTTCCACGTGCCGGTGTACTGCCCCATCAAGGCCTTTAAAAAGATACAGATCGAGGCCCCGTACCACGCGTTGACCAATGCGGGCCACATCACCTATGTGGAGCTGGATGGGGATACCTGCAAGAACCTTGAAGCCTTTGAGAGCATCATCCGGTTTATGCACGATAATGGCGTTGGTTACGGCTCCATCAACCATCCTCTGGATCGCGACCCTGTCTGCGGCTATGTGGGCGTGATCAACGGCGCCTGCCCCCGCTGCGGCCGCAAGGAAGGCGAAGGCGTAAGCGCCGAGCTGCTTAAAGAACTGCGTAAAAAATACCCGCACACCCCCAAGTGGGACTAGCGGTCATATACAATTTTCATCAACTTTTGCTTATAGAACAAGGAGAGCGACAATGCTAATGAAATCGCGTCTGTTCGAGGAAACCAAGCCCGCGCAGAAACTTGTGGGTCAGGATGTGGGCTTTGAACGTACCCGCCGCATCACCGGTTACCTTGTGGGAACGCTTGACCGTTTCAACAACGCCAAGCGCTCGGAAGAGCGCGATCGTGTCAAGCATGCCTGAATCCGGTAATGCCGGGGTCATGCGGCTGTCAGGCATTGTGGAGGAATCCATAGTGGACGGCCCGGGCCTGAGGTATGTCCTGTTCACGCAGGGTTGCCCGCATCACTGCAAAGGATGCCACAATCCGCAGACGCACGACTTTAAGGGCGGCTTTCCGTTTACGGCGGAGGCCGCCCTTGCCCAGATTGGGGAAAACCCTCTTCTGTCGGGAGTGACGCTGTCTGGCGGGGAGCCCTTTGAGCAGGCCCAGGCGCTCTGCGCCGTAGCCGAGGGCGTGCAGGCCATGCGCAAAAATGTGATGACCTACACGGGTTACACATTTGAAGCCCTGCTTGCCCGCAATGACTACTGGACAAACCGGCTGCTGGAACTGACGGATGTTCTTGTGGATGGCCCCTATGTGGAAAGCCTCCGCGATCTTGAGTTGCAGTTCAGGGGCAGTTCCAACCAGCGCCTTCTTGACCGCGCCAGCCGTGAGCGAATAGCGGCAGCATTGTGCAGCCGTTGAATTTTTACGAATCCTGCCAGTTTGTTCTGCCGGTAACGCTTGCTCCCCGCTTTTGGCGGGGTTTTTTATTGGGGTTTGGCCGCAGGCGGCTCACTGTTTCGGTGTGGCTTTTGTGCCGGTCACATAGGAGGCAAAACCCACATCCATCTGCTGTATATGGTCCACCAGCCAGGTTTTCAGGTATTCCAGCAGGGCAATATCAATAAAGGCCTTGTCGTCAAGCACGGCCTCACGAAGTTCTGTCACTGCTTTTCTGAAACCCTGGTGCACTTCAATGTGCCTTGCCGTGAGCGGATATGGCGTGCGGCTGAAGAAAAGTTCTTCTGTGGCAAAATGGCTGAAGGCATAGCCCGTCAGATCATCAAGAATTTCGAGCAGCAGCTTTTTATCGCAGCCTTTCTGCATTCCACGGTGCAGCTTGTTGATGTACGAAAGCAAGAGCTTGTGCTGGCCGTCAATGACCGGAATGTTCGTGTTGTAACGGCTATCCCAGGGGAAAGCCTCTGCAAGCTCAGTATCTGCTTCGTCCTTATCAGTGGCGGCTGCGTCCAAAATCTGGCTGGCGTGCAGCAATATGCTTTCGCTATGGTGCAGCGCCGCAGAAAGAGCAAGAATCTGCTCCTTACGCGGGCGGTCCTCGGGCAGCCCATTGCCCGCATCAGCAGCAGTGGCCAGGTCGTTCAACTCTGACTGGGCGTTGCGCAGGGCCGCAAGGGCCGTCTGCTGCGTCTGCATGTCCACAACGCGCCTTTCGCGCAGTTCCTGAATTTCCTGCCGGAGTTTGTCTGCTGTTTCGCGCGCTTCGGCAAGGTCGTGGCGAAGCGCGGCCTCTCTGGCATTGAGGCTGTCTTCCAGAGCGCGCACAACATCGCAGGCCGTGGGTATGGAAGGGATTTCAGCGCAGTCCGGTTGCGCAATGGCAGCTACGAACGTGCGCAGGGGCAGCAGGAGGTATCGGTAGAGCAGCACAAGGCCGCAAAGGGAAAAAAGCAGGGAGAGGACAACTGCAAGCCGGGAAAAGGGCGGGGTGAGCTGCATGGCGATAATGCCAGCCAAGGGAGCAATAATCAGAAAAATGATTGGAACGCCCATGTTTTCCCCCGTCAATGGGTATGCCTACCCAGTCAAGGTTGCCTGGCAGCTCTTGCCGCCTCATCACATAGCCTGCGCATAACCACAAAGTTTGCTGCGGCCTTGCGTTGGGCGCGTATGCGCTCTTTATTGACGCGTAGCACATTATCGGCCAGGAGCGCTACCACGCCTTTGTCCAGATAGCCGAGTTCCGCCATGGATGCGATGATTCTCATGGCTTCGGCCAGCGGCATGCCGCTACGGTAGGGGCGGTCTTCTGTGAGGGCTGTAAAAACATCCGCCACGGCGATGATACGTACAGGAAGCGTCAGGCTGCTTCCTTCAATTTTGTGGGGATAGCCCGTGCCGTCAATGCGTTCGTGGTGTCTGCCGCCCCATTCCCGCACGCAGGTAAAACCGGGTATGGAACCCAGCAAATTCATACTGATTTCAGCATGTTTTTGAATTTCCTGCACTTCGTCAGGCGTAAGCGCCGCTGGTTTTTCCAGAATTTCGAGTGGCACCGCAAGTTTGCCTATGTCATGCAGCAGACCGGCTACAAACATGGTCGTGAGATCGTCGGCGTCGGCCATGCGGGTTAGCCTGAGCAGCATGCGCGCCGTATAGGCCACGCCCAGCGAGTGGGTGGCGGTGAAGGGGCTTTTGGAGTCAATGGTTTGCGAAAAAAGCCCGCACAGTTCCACAAGCTGCACCGGGCCAAGAATTACAGAGCCAAATGCCGTAGCCAGGTATTCTTCCATGCGCTCGTGGCTGTCCAGAAACGCTGAAATTTCCGAATCATGAGCTAGGGTTGCCAGCGCTTCAAGGCAGGCTTGGGCGTATTCCCTGTCTTTTGCCTGCAGGGTGAGGCAGATGCTGTACAGGTCAGAAGCCTGCTTGCCGCGCAGGGCAACGTCAACCCGGTCAGCCAGGTGGATGCAGTTGGCTGGCAGTGCGTGCTGGTCGGAGGCCTCATAACTGCACCATTCCGTATGGTGATGCAGCACCATGTCGCACACTGGCTTGGGCAGCCCCGCAGTTTTGCAAAAGGCCCAGCCAGCCCGGCAGTGCAAGGCTTTGTTGCGTTCAAATATGAGGTCGCGCGTATCGCTTTTGAGCGGCACTGCGCCAATATCGTGCAGCATGCTGGCCATAAGCATGTACTTGCGCGTGGTGCGTGATATCCGCATGCGTTCAGCAATAACCTGGCTCAAAAAGGCAACCCGCAGATGGTGTCCGGCAAGAAGCGGCGTAACCATGTCCAGCGCGCGCGAAAAACCCATCAGCAGATCAAAAAGGCGAATTGAACGCATGAAACCTCACTCTCACCAATCGGAACAGATATTCAAAGTAAAATAATAGGACAACCGGCCCCCGGAGGCAATAGGCTCATTTGCACAGAGGCTGACAGAAAGAGTACTTTTTTGCATCATGGATGTTACGTAAGCCCCATGTTGCAATTGCACAGAGTTTTTGCCGCAGACGTAAATGTGCCGCACCCGGATGAGTGCGGCACATAATCTACAGGCATTGGAATCTGCGCCAACTACTGCTTGAGTCAGGATTAATCCTTGAAGGGAGAAATCATGCGCAAGGTTTTGATGACATCAGGGAAGTTCTGGATGACAAAGTCCACTTCTTCCTGCGTGGTGTAGCGGGAGAGGGAAAGGCGGATGGAGCCGTGGGCATAAGTAAAGGGTACACCCATGGCGCGCAGCACGTGTGAAGGTTCAAGGCTGCCAGAGGTGCAGGCAGACCCGGAGCTTGCGCAGATGCCGAGCCTGTCGAGCATGAGCAGGATGGCTTCGCCCTCCACGTTTTTAAATGCAATATTGGTGGTGTTGGGCAGGCGGTTATCCACATCGCCGTTGACCATGCAGTCGGAGATACGTTCAAGCAGACCCTGTTCAAGCCTGTCGCGCAGCATGGCCACGCTGACGCGTTCTTCCTGCATGTGCGCAATGGCAAGCTGAGCCGCTGCGCCAAGCCCTGCAATGTACGGCACATTTTCCGTGCCCGCGCGGCGTCCCCGCTCCTGATGGCCGCCCCGCAAAAACGGGCGGAAGCGCACACCCTTGCGCACATACAGCACGCCAATACCTTTGGGGGCGTGCAGCTTGTGGCCGGAGAGCGAAAGCATGTCCGCAGGCAGATGGGCAAGGTCAATGGGCGTTTTGCCCACGGCCTGCACGGCATCCGTATGGAACAGCACGCCGCGCTCGCTAGCCATTTCAGCCATGCGCTGGATAGGATAGATATTGCCCACCTCGTTGTTGGCAAACATGATGGATGCCAGCGCCGTATCAGGCGTGAGGGCGGCTGCGTATTCGTCAAGGTCAAGGCGTCCCTTGTTGTCCACGCCAAGGTAGGTCACCCGGTAGCCCTGGCGTTCCCAGTGCTGCATGACGCTGAGCACGGCGGGATGTTCCACGCGGGTGGTGATGAGATGGCGCTTTTCAGGCTGGGTCTGGATGGCCGACCAGATGGCGGCGTTGTCGCTCTCCGACCCGCAGGAGGTAAAGATGATTTCGTCCGGGTTTGCGCCCAGCAGACTGGCCATCTGCTCGCGGGCTGTTTCGACCGCATCGGCCACCTGACCGCCAAAGGTGTGCATGCTTGAAGGGTTGCCGTACAGCTCGTTCAGATAGGGCAGGATGGCATCGCGTACTTCAGGCGCAACAGCCGTGGTGGCGTTGTTGTCAAGATAGATGGTTTTCATGGCGGTTAGGCCTCCTCAACCACGATGTCGGCTTCAACATGTTCGCGCAGCAGGCGCTGCACCAGATCGCGGATGGTCACTTCGCTCGAACGGCACTGGGCGCAGCGCCCGCGCAGGGAGACCACAACGCGCAGACCGTCCACATCCACCAGTTCAATATCGCCTCCGTCAGCAGCAAGCTGCGGGCGGATTTCTTCGTCAATGGTCTTGAGCACCTTCTGCATGCGCTGCACGTTGGTGAGGCGCGGCTTGGGCTTGAGCTCGACCAGCGGCTTCTGCTTGAGCTGGGCGGCCAGAATCTCGGCGATTTCATCAAGGCATTCGCCGCATGCGCCGCCAGCCTTGGTGTAGTTGGTGATTTCTTCAACTGTCTTGAGGCCGTTTTCAGTGATGGCGCGGATAATCTGGGCATCCGTGATGCCAAAGCACTTACACACCAGCTTGCCTTCTTCATGGGCATGGGGTACGGGCGGTTCGCCCTTCCATTGACGGATGGCGGCTTCAAGCGCCTCCTGGCCCATGACGGAGCAGTGCATCTTCTGCTTGGGCAGGCCGCCCAAAGCGTTGGTGATGTCCTTGTTGGTGATCTTGAGCGCGTCTTCAACAGACATGCCCTTGACCATGTCGGTCAGCACAGAGCTTGAAGCAATGGCGCTGGCGCAGCCAAAGGTTTCAAAGCTGGCGTCTTCGATGATGTGCTGGTCGTTGATCTTGAGATATAGCTTGAGTGCGTCTCCGCATGTCAGGCTGCCCACTTCGCCAATGGCGTTGGCGCCTTCAAGGGGACCCACATTGTGCGGCCGCAGAAAGTGGTCGTGTACTGCTTCAGTGTAATTCCACATGATTGCCTCCCGTTACGGAGCATTTCTCTGAGTCTATAATTTCCTGCAAGGTGCGCTTTTGCAGGAAGGAGCGGATGTGCCCGTCCAGTTCTGTCCAGAAGCCCCGGGTGGAGCAGTGGGATTCGCGTTGACAATGGCGACCCTTGCTCAGACAGCGCACAGGGGAAATTTCACCCTCAAGATGCTGAAAGACTTCTTCAATGTTAATATCTGTTGGCGACTTGGCAAGTGAGTATCCGCCGCCAGAACCGCGCACCGCACGCAAAATGCCCATGGGGCGCAGTGCCCGCACTATCTGTTCCAGATAGCCCGATGAGATGTTTTCTTCTCGGGCCACCTGCCCCAGTTGCAAAAGAGAGCCCTGGGGCTGGGCCGCCAGACGCAGCAAAAAGCGCAATCCGTAACGGGTTCTGGTAGAAAATCGCATAGGCATCCTCGTATCCTGTAGGGGTTCAGGATTATGAACTCTTACTTGCCCTGCCGGTCACGGGCAATGGCAGTAAGGCTGAAGGGCGTTTCCTGGTATACGTAGTAGTTGAGCCAGTTGCAGTAGAACAGGTGCGCGTGCGCCCGCCAGTTCATGTTGGGCAGACGGCTGGGATCGTTGCCGGGATAGTAGTTGCTGGGCGGTATGGGGTTCATGCCCCGTTCATGATCGCGGCGGAATTCCGCATCCAGGGTGCCCCTGTCGTACTCAAGGTGCCCGGTCATGAACACCTGCGAGTGATCGCGGCTTTCTACCAGGGCAAGCCCGGCTTCTGGCGATTCGGCCAAAATGCGCAGCTCGGACTGTTTGCTCACATCCTCGGCGCGAACTTCCGTATGGCGCGAATGGGGCGCGGCAAAGGTATCGTCAAAGCCGCTGAACAGGCGACAGCCGGGCTGCAAAATGTCGTGCTGGAACACGCCGGAAACCTTGGCAGGCAAGGCGTACTTGGGGATACCGTAAAAATGGTACAAGGCCGCCTGCGCCGCCCAGCAGATGTACAGGGTTGAGTACACGCGGCTTTGCGCAAAGGTCATGATGTCCAGCAGCTCGTGCCAGTAGTCCACGTCTTCAAAAGGGAGATGTTCCACCGG
Source organism: Desulfovibrio desulfopostgatei (assembly GCF_053570645.1). Classification (NCBI taxonomy): domain Bacteria; kingdom Pseudomonadati; phylum Thermodesulfobacteriota; class Desulfovibrionia; order Desulfovibrionales; family Desulfovibrionaceae; genus Desulfovibrio; species Desulfovibrio desulfopostgatei. The sequence continues at coordinate 1,375,223 of NZ_JBRBQS010000002.1, forward strand.
AGCGCCGGTGACGATCATGCCGTCAAAGCTGCCGTGGCGAATTTCTGAAAATGTCTTGTAAAAGCGCTCAAGGTGCTGTGCGGGAGTATTTTTGGATTCGTGAGCTTCAGTGCGCAGCAGGGTGATGTTGACCTGGAGGGGCGAATTACTCAAAAGCCGCAGCAACTGCGTTTCTGTAGCTATCTTGGTGGGCATGAGGTTGACGATGGCGATTTCCAGCGGACGAATGTCCTGCTGGACAGCGCGATCTTCCGTCATCACAAAGATGTTTTCGCTTTCAAGCGCTGCACAGGCGGGAAGATCAGCAGGAATCTTGATGGGCATGTGGATGATCCTTTACAGCAAAGCAGTCTTACTTGGCAGTGCGTTCACTGCCCCTACGGCCCGTCTGCGGGTTACGGTTTTTGGGCAATTTCAGTTAATAAAAGCCCGCCCGTAAAACATAGCATTACACTATGTTTTGTCAAGGCGGACTTTAGGTATTTCCTACATGGGCATTTCTTGCCCATGTATACTTCTTGTAAGATGTCTACAATTGTACAATATGCGTCTCCGGCGTCAAGGTGCTGCCTGCGGCCTCAATGGCGCGGTGCGCCAGCCTGTCCAGCCCGCCGCAGCAGGGCACGCTCATGCGCAGTACGGTAATGCCCGCAATGCCGCCCTGTTTGATGATGGCTGTGAGCCTTTCGACCAGCACTTCATTGTCTTCAAGCTTGGGGCAGGCAATGATGGGCACGCGCCCGCGCATCCAGTCCGCATGCAGATTGGGCAGGGCAAAGCCTGCGCAATGGGCTGCCAGCAGGATGTTGGCCCCGCGCAGATAGGGCGCAGTGGGCGGAACCAGCCGCAACTGGATGGGCCATGTGGGCACCTGCGCCCGCAGGTCTTGCGATCCGGCGGGGGCCATGGTTGCAGGGCCGCCGGTCAGCGGGGTGAACGTGCGCGCCATGCTGCCGGGGCAGCCGCCGCCATGCGGGCGGTGGGGCTGGGCGGTTCCATCCCTTTTTGCCTTGGCGGCAAGGGCCGCCTCCTCATCAAATTCGGGCGCTTCCCTTTCCACAAGGCGCAGCGCACCCTCGGGGCAGTTCAGACACGCGCCGAGGCCGTCACAGTAGATGTCGCTGACAAGTTTGGCTTTGCCGTCAATGATGGCAAGCGCGCCCTCAGCGCAGTCGAGTACGCATTGCCCGCAGCCGTTGCACTTTTCTTCGTCAATCTCAATGATGGGACGTTTCATATTATGCCTCCTTTGCCAGGCGCGCCAGCGCCACGGGCGTGTCGATGACATGGTCGGCCTGGGCTGCGCGCAGTTCGTCCGCGCCGCGAAATCCCCAGGCCACGCCGATTGAGATCATACCCGCGTTGCGGGCGGTGAAGATATCCACGTTGCTGTCGCCCACGTAAAAGCTGCGCTCTGGCAAAAAGTCCATGTGCCGCAGCATGTCGAGGGGGGCGTCCGGCTCCGGCTTGAGGGGCACGCCCTCCCTGCCGCCGCGCACAAGGGCAAACGGCACATCAGGAAAGTAGCGGCTCACCAGTTCAACGGTGAGATCGTCCGGCTTGTTGGAAAGGACGGCCAGAGCGTGGCCGTCATCTGCGAGCTGGTGCAGCGCCTGGGTGATGCCGACATAGGGCTTGGTGCGTACGCACATGTTTTCGCCGTAGCGGGCGCGGGCCTCTGCAATCAACGCTGTCAGTTGGTCTGAAGAAAGCTTTGCTGCTTCACCCTCGGGGAGGGCGTCATTCACAAGTTTGTGAAAGCCTCGGCCCACATAGAATCTGTACGCTGGCAAGGGATGGACTGGATAGCCGTGACTGGCAAGAACGTCGTTGCAGGCCTGGCCAATGTCTTCCAGGCTGTCAACCAGTGTTCCATCCAGATCAAAAATGAATGCTCTCATGTATGCTCCTGTGGGCCCTGCAAGCGGGCACCAGTATTGTAGCTGAAAAGTGGATTAAATCACAAGTATTCTATGGGTATTAATGCGACAAAATCCACTATTCTCTTTTTTTCCAATGTGTTAAAAAATTGTTCCGCAAAAGGCGCATAAGGGTTTGTGATGCCTGTTGCTTTTTGTACTTTGCTGGACAGAATTTTCACGCATTGATAGAACAGTATCGCGGGCTCAAGATGCTGTATGTGACGACCGTCACGGAGGATCTATGGCAAGACATATTTTGAATATCAAAAGTCTTGGTGAAAAGGCGTCCTGGCTGCTGGTGCAGCAGGCATTGGGCATGCCGGAACCGAAGCTGCAAACAGACTTTATGGCGCAGCGCGTGGCCCTGCTGATGTTTTCGCAGCACTCTCTGCCTGAGAGGCTTTGCGTTTCTGCCGCTGTGCGGCAAATGGGCGGCAATGTCGTGTACGAAGGCAGCCGTGGCAGCTGGCGCAATGAAATGAATGATTACCAGGAACAGCTCCTGCCCGTTTTCAGCTACTACATTGACTGCATGTACATGTACGGCATGCCCGTGGGCGGGTGGGACATGGAGGCATCATGCCTGCGCTTCCCGCTTATCAATGCGGGCAGCCCTGATGCGCATCCGGCGCATGCTCTGGCCGACATCGCCTGCATGTTGCGCAATTCACGCTATCTTGACGGCGTGACCTGCGGCTGGCTGGGCTGTGTTAACGGCACGCTGCATTCACTGATGGCGGCAACGGCATGGTTTCCCATTTCACTGCGCATTGCCGTGCCGTCCCGCGTGGACCCCGCGCCGCTCAAAGAAGCTGCGGAGCGCTATGGGTCGCGCATTACCATTGTGGAAAATGTGGAAGAAGCCGTACGGGGCGTCAACTATGTTTTTGCGGGCTGCCGTAGCGGCCTGACGGACGAAGAGCGCGAAAGCTGGCAAGTGACGCCGGAACTGCTCGCCAAGGCGGCGCATGACGCGCATCTTATGCTGAGTGCTTCGCCCATAGCGGCCATCCGTGTTGACGATTCCATCCTGGCCAGCAAGGCCTCACTGTTGGTGCAACAGGCAGAATACCGTTTGCGGGTTCACAAGCGCATGCTGCACTGGGTTTTTCTTGATAATGAAAGCGGGATCTAGTTTATGGGTTTGCAAAACGGGCAGGGCGGTCTGAATACGCTGTCTGCATTAATGGCGGATTCGACTGATGCGGGCGAGGCAAAGGCCAGTGTTGAGAAAGCCGATGCTGCTTGCGTAACAGGACATAATGTTCTGACTGCCAAAGAGCTTATTGAATTTATACAGGTTTATGCTTCCACATTGCTTGCGGCGGGCGGGCAGACTTCACGGGTAGACCGCACCGCCTGCCGCATTGCACGGGCATATGGTTTTGAGGTGGAACTGGCCATATTCCCCAAGCACCTCATGCTTTCAGTCATCAAGCCAGCCGAAGGGGGCATTCCGGCGGAGCGCCGTACTGCGGTCAGCTCCATTGTGTCTGGTGCGCCCAATTTTCAGCGGGTGGCGGCGCTCAATGCCCTGAGCTGGAGCATTGCCGATGAAAACCTCAGCCTTGCCAAGGCGCGCGAGCATTTCAGCGCCATCTGCGCGGTGCCCACGCTTAACCCTGTGCTGCTGCGTTTTCTTGTGGCCTGCGCCAATGCCGCCTTTTGCGGCTTGTTTAACGGCGATGCCGTGGCTATGGGGCTGGTTTTCTGCGCAACCTTTCTGGGCTTTTATCTGCGGCAAAAACTGCTGCACTGGGGCCTTGACCTGAAGGTCACGTTTTTTCTCTGCTCGTTCGCTGCTTCTCTGGTGGCGTCGCTGGGCGTGCTGCTGCATCTGGGCAACACGCCGCAAACGGGCATGGCTGCAAGCGTGTTGTTTCTCATCCCCGGCATCCCCCTGATCAACGCCATGCTGGATATTCTTGACGGGCATGTGCTTATGGGCGTTTCGCGGCTGATTCAGGCTAGTACGCTCATTATCTGCATTGCTCTGGGGCTGGCTACAACCATGCTGCTGATGGGGGTGGATTCGCTATGATGCTGGTAGACTGCCTTGTGGACGGAGTGCTTGCATCTGTTGCCGCAGTTGGTTTTGCGGCCATATCGCGGCCCACCAAGCGGATAGCCGTCATGGCTGGCCTGCTTGCCGCCACGGGGCATATGAGCCGTTTTTTGCTGTTGCAGGCCAATATGGGGATAGCCAGCGCATCGCTCTGCGCCGGGTTGATCATTTCCTTTTGCAGCATGCCAATCGCGCGCCGCTGCCATACCCCGGCGGAAATGTTTGTGTTCCCCGCGCTGTTGCCCATGATTCCCGGCATGTTTGCCTATAAGGCCATTCTGGCGACCTTGCAGTTTCTCAACACAGCCGGGACGCCTCAGGGCCAGACTGTGCTTGTCAGCGTTGTCTACAACGGGCTTACGGCATTTTTCATCATGTGCGCCCTGGCTATCGGGGCCATACTGCCCCTGCTTCTTTTCCACCGTGAAGCGCCGCTTGGCCGTACATTACACAAGCTGAGCCAGGGCGGCAGCGCGGACTGAATCAGGCGCTTGGCCCTGGCAGGAATAGTGTTTTGCCGTGCTGCTCACGGCAGACATACAGAGGATGGGAGCGGGTCTAGCGGAAAGATACCGGCGTGAGAAGGCGCTGATCTACAAATCTGCGGCGATTAAAAAATACAGCCTAAAATCATGATCCTGATGTGCGTGTTCACGTCAGGATCTTTTTTTTCACAGTCAGTTGCGCATGGCGGCAAAGGCCCACCACCATGCAGCGGTGCAGATCAGGGCCGTGAGCGCCCCCGCCGTCCACTGGTTCAAGCGCTTACGGCCGTTCCGTACCTGCCATGCTTCAAGCGCCCCCAGCGCCAGCCCACAGCCAAGCCCGGCCAGATGTGCCGCATAGTCGGTATTCTCGCCCTCAGTGCCGAGCATGGCCAGCAAGGCGGCCGCGGCTGCCACTGGCAGCATGGTCTTGCGTTTGCCTTGCTGCTGGCAAGCCATGTAGCCGGAGATAGCCCCAATGCTGGCAAACAATGCCGTGGAAAATCCCATGCTCAAAACCGGGCGGGGCCGCAACAGCACTGTCAGGGCATTGCCCATCGCGCCCCCAAGCAGGGTAAGCCACAAGGCCCTGCCAACGCCTGTCATGCGGGCCAGCAGGGTCATAAAAATAGCGCCGAAGGCCATGTTGCCGCAAAGGTGGGTGAGGCTGGCATGGAGAGTAAGCGCGGTGACGGTTCTGTACCATTCGTTGAAAACGCGAACCCGTACTGCGTCAAGAATGCCCGCGCTGTTCCACATGTCTGGCGGTGGCAGCGCGGCGGGGACAGCCCACCAGCCTACGCGCCAGCCGTGCCAGAGAATGAGCGGCAGCAGCGCCAGTATTGCCATGTAGGCGTGGGGAAAAACCCGAAGCGGCGGTGGCTGGGAAGCTGGTGCAGTGCTTTCCCGCGCAAAGTCCCCCAGTTCCATGAGGGCAATGTTCTCAAACAACGCGGGCACATAAATGTATTCCCTGCTGTTCATCTGGACGGTCTGATGCGGAATGTTGCAGGCATTGAGCACAAGCAGCCATTCACGAAAGCGGGCGTAGCCCGCTGTGCCTTGCAAACTGGCAACCGGACGCCAGTCGAGAGGCAGGCTGCTGGGCCTGCGGCGGACGCGCCAGTAGCGCGAAAAGGCAAAAATTCTTGGCGGAATTGTGCGCATATGCAAAAAAGCCCCGGCAGAAACCTGTCGGGGCTGAAAGCTGCAAAAGAAGGTCAGTTAGGCCTGCTTACGCACCGTGGGCTTAACAACAACGCCAGAGCGCAGGCAACGGGTGCAGACGGAAAGGGTCCGCACGCTGCCGTCGGGGAACTGGTGACGCACGCGCTGCAAATTGGGATTGAAGCGACGCTTGGTCTTAATGTTGGAGTGGCTCACAAGATTGCCGACCTGGGGCTTTTTGCCGCAAAAGATGCATTCCTTGCTCATACATTCCTCCATATATGCAAAAAAATAGTTCAATTCAAATGCGGCAAGAACAAAGCCCGCGCCGAAAAATGACAGCGTTGCATGTGGGCATAACCGCGCGAAAAGGTCATATAGCTCATGCAGCATGGAAAGGCAAGAAATTTTCTCAAAAAAAGGCGGTTGCGCTTCAAGTGCGGGGTAGCCAGCCGTCATCAAGCCGGACAGACCTTAACACCATGGAACAACGGAATTTTTCAAGAAAAACTACAGGAGCTGATTACTGTGCTGCTCAGAAGTAATCCCTGTGCGTACGCGCCCAGTCAGACGCATCAAGCTCCCGTGGTTTTTTTACTTCATCCTTGTGACCAATGGCCACGAGGCAAAGTACGCCATAATGACCGGGAATGCCAAGTGTTTTTCTCACTTCGGCCTCGGCGGAAGCGGCACCGTTGGTGCGCAGGCGCATCTGCACCCATGTGGAGCCAAGACCCAGGCGTTCCACTTCCAGTTGCACCAGAATGGCAACAATGGAGGCATTTTCAACCCATACGTCCGATTTGTCGGTATCAGCCACCACCGCCAGCACCAAGGGGGCTGTGCGCAGGGGCATGGTGCCGGAATCGCGGCAATCTGCCAGCGCGGCAATAACAGCCTTGTCGCGCACGGCCACCAGTTCCACCGGGCGGGTATCCTTGGATGAAGGGGCCAACAGCCCGGCCATAAGCAGTTTTTCCAGGTGTTCATCGCTTACGGCTTGATCGGTGAACTTGCGTATGCTGCGGCGGTTGCTCAACAGTTCCAGCATGGCTTTATCCTTTGTGGCATGTGCGGCATGGCGCCGCAGGCTGAAAAAAAGCACGGGCGGCGGGCGCGGATATCCAATGGAAAAGGGGGCCTTCTGGCCCCCTGTAGCGTTACATTCTTACTGAAACCGGCTGCTTGCCCTGTTCGCCCCCAGCACCTATGGAAGGGGCTTTGGAGGTCGCCATTATGTATATTTCGTGCGGGTCAAGGATCAGGATGACCGAACCGTCGCCCATGATGGTTGCGCCCGAAATACCCTTGAGATCGCCAAGGTATGCGCCAAGGGGTTTGATAACGATTTCCTGCCGTTCCAGAAGCCGATCAACCACGAGGCCCAGACGGCGGTCGTTGTCGTGGATGACAACCACGGAAAGCACATCCGGCAGAGGATCGGTGCGGGGCAGGCCCAGCATTTCTGAAAGCTCCACAACGCCAAGCACTTCACCGCGCAGGGTTACGGCCTTGCGCCCCTTCACATCCGTGAGGCGTTCAGCTTCAATCTTGGTGGTTTCTGAGACTGCATCAAGGGGGATTGCATACATCTGACCGGAAACATTGACCATGAGCGCGTCAATGATAGCCAGGGTCAGGGGCAGGCTCAAGGTGAAGCGCGTTCCCTTGCCCACCTCTGAATACGTGCTGACGCTGCCCTTGAGGTTCTTGATGTTGGTGCGCACCACGTCCATGCCCACGCCACGGCCTGAAATATCTGTGATTTTTTCAGCCGAGGAGAAACCCGGGGCAAAGATGAGCTCCAGCGATTCGCGGTCATCAAGCTGTGCGGCTTCCTCAGGGGTGATGACGCCCTTGCGGATGGCAACTTCGCGCATTTTTGCGGGGTCAATGCCCTTGCCATCGTCTTCAATTTCAATGGCGACAGAGTTGCCCTTGTGGAAGGCGCGCAGCACAACCTTGCCCTTGGCGGGCTTGCCGGCAGCGAGGCGCTGGTCTTCAGGTTCAATACCGTGGTCAACAGAGTTACGGATAAGGTGAACAAGCGGATCGCCGATGACTTCAACAACGCTCTTGTCCAGTTCCGTTTCTTCACCTTCCATGACCAGATCCACTTCCTTGCCGCTTTTGCGCGAAAGGTCGCGCACCAGGCGGGGAAAGCGGGAAAAGACGGAAGAAACCGGAACCATGCGCACCTTCATGATGGTGTCTTGCAGATCGTCAGAAATGCGCGCCATGGCGTAGGTGGTTTCAGAAAGGCTCTGGGCGACCTGGGAAATATCCACGTCATGCCCGGTGTCTTCAAGCGAACGGGCGATGAGGGTGTACCGGTTACGGTTGATGATGAGTTCGCCAATGAGATTCATCAGGTGGTCAAGGCGCTCATGGTCAACGCGGATGGTGGAAGAACCCTTGTGGTTCTCGGCAGCCGGAGCCGCAGCCTGTGCCGCAGGCTTTGCCGCAGCCGGAACCGCCGGTTTTGCAGGTGCCGCAGGCTTGGCGGGCGCTGCGGGCTTGGCTGCAGGTGCCGCAGGTTTTGCGGGCGTAGCGGGCTTTGCCGCAGCCGGAGCCGCAGGCTTGGGAGCCGGGGCATCCTGCTTGGGGGCAGCCGGAGCCGCCGCAGGCGCGCTCGGTGCTGCTGTGCTGGCCGGGGCTGCGGGAGCCGGGGCGGCCTGTTCTTTTTCGGCCTTGGGTTCGGCTTCAGGCTCAGCAGGCTTTTCGACCGCCGGGGCGGTGGGAGCCGCAGCAGGCGCACTCGGTGCCGCTGCCTTGGCCGGGCCGTCCAGCGCAAGCTGAACCATATCCTTGATGATGGAAACTTCCTGATCCAGCAGGTCAACCATCAATTCAAAGTCAATACCGCTGATGCGCCCCTGATCCACGATGCCAGCCGTGCGCTCGGCGTAGACCTTGATGTCTTCAAATTCCATAAAGCCGCAGGCGTTCTTGACCGCCATGAGGCAACGGTAGAGGGCATCAATGGAATCTTTGTGGCTGCCGTCTTTCTTGAGCGTTTCCAGCGCGGCATGAATAATTTCAAACTGCTGCCGCACCGTGACGCGAAAGGCCTCAGTATCATCGTTTTCAGCGCCAACAGCAAAAAATGTCGGAGTGACCACTTCAACCGGAGCGTGGGGATCTGTGGCTGCAGGGGTTTCCTGCTCGCTGGCCTCCTGCTCTGCATCTCCCTGGCTCTCGGCAGCATCGTGATGGTCGCCGTTGCCGTTCTGATTGGCCTGGGCGTCAAGAAGTTCCTGCGGCAGGGAAATGGGGCCGCCTGTCTGGGCTTCCTGAAGCTGCTTGACCACAGGAGAAATGTTGAAAGGAGTGGCTGAACCCGCTTCAATATTGATGCGCTGCACCAGGGCTTCCAGCACGTCAACCACAAGAAGCAGAAGGTCGATCAGCTCGTGTGTGGGCGTGATTTTGCCCTGACGGACATTGTTGAGCAGGGTTTCTGCTTCGTGCGTGAGCGAATTCAGTTCGCTGTAGCCGATAATGCCGCTGTTGCCCTTCATGTTGTGGAAGAAGCGGAAAATATCGTTGACCAGTTCATCACGGCCAATGGGATTTTCTTCCAGATCCAGCAGGGAGCTTGTGAGGTTTTCGATGGTGTCGTTGGACTCATCGATAAAATCTTTCAGGTGCCCTTCACCAAAGGCAGTGAGGGTATACGTAGGCAGATCGGGCAGGGTCTGCACCCAGTCCTTGCCAGACATGGCCGTAAACTCTTCTTCGTTTCCGGCGGTAGCGGCTGGGGTGTCAGCCGCGTTGGCGTTGCTGCTTTCGCTATACGCTTCAGCAGCTTCATCCACCGTGGGCTGTTCATCACTGATGGCAGGTTCTTCAACAACAGAGGCAGTTTCGACAAGCACTTCTGGTTGCGGCGCTGCTTCAGGTTCAGCCGCCACTGGCTGCGGCGCTGTTTCGCCGGCCATGATGGCATCGATCTGAGCCATGATGTGCCCAATCTCCACTTCGCCTTCGGCGTTGGTGGATTCAAGATTGTCGATCATCTGGCGCAGGGCATCGGTGGATGCCAGGATGACATCCATGATCTCCGAGGTCACAACCATTGTGCCTTTGCGCAGTTCGTCCAGAATATTCTCAGACTTGTGCGCCAGCTGATTGATGCGGTTCAGCCCCAGAAAACCCGATGCGCCCTTGAGGGAGTGCATGGGCCGAAAGATATCATTCAGCAGAGCAAGATTGTCCGGCGCCTTCTCAAGCTCAAGAAGGTTAGGCTCGATAGTTTCGAGATGTTCTTTGGCTTCCGCGATAAAATCGGCGAAAAGTTCCGGATCAAAAAATTCCTGGCTCATAACCTGTACCTTTATATGGCTGAAAGCACACTATTGCCCGAATTGGACACATACTGTCTTTCTTATCGGCTATCCCAGAAGCATCTTTATATTACGGACCATTTTTTCAGGCTGTGCCGGTTTAACCATATACAGGTTGGCACCGAGGCTCATGCCGGTCTGAATGTCCTTCTCCTGCCCTTCCGTTGAAAGGACAATAATAGGAATATCCTTATAGGCATCCTGAGCGCGGATGGTCTTGATAAACGTGAAGCCGTCCATGCGGGGCATGTTCACGTCCGAAACAATCAGGTCGACCGGCTCAAGGCTGTAAAGCTTTTCAATAGCGTCAAGGCCATCCTCGGCGGTGCTGACCTTGAAGCCTTCGCCCTTGAGAACAAAGGCTACCAGGTTACGGATAGTCTTGGAGTCGTCTACGACCATAATATGTTTTTTCATAGGTGATCCTGTCCGTCTGTTGTTGGCTGCCGTACAAAATTTCACCGAACTCTAGAGATTATTCAGACTATTGGCAAGTCGAACCGCATGCTGTCTCAGCCAGGCAGACGATCAGACTTCAATAAGTTTGTCGACAATCAGTTCCGGGTCGATAATACCGTGGAGGCGTTCCTTGATATTGGCGAGGCCGCACAGAAAATCTGCCCCTTCGCCAAGTTGCGCCTCGATGTTCCAACTAATGCTATCTTTTGAAACCATGTACATGGTATGTATTTTGTCGATAATAAGACCAAGCTGCATATCTTCTGTGCCACAAACAATGATAAAGCTTTTTTCTGTATAACGCTTAGTCTGGTCTGTGGTCAGCAATGCATCCAGGTGCAGCAGGGGCGTAACCTTGCCGCGCAAGTTGACAACACCAGCAATAAAGGGGGGCGCCATGGGCAGCCGGGTCAGCGGCATGTAGCGCAGCACCTCGACAATTACCGGCACTGGCAGCAAAAATACCTGTTCGCGCACATAGAACGAAACCATCTGCACCTGTTCTTCTGCCGCAAGCCTTGTGCGCAAGGAAGGCCGGGCAGTCTCTGCCTCTGCATGCCCGGCATGATGGGCTGGGCGCGCATGGTCTTTCGCTTCTCCTGCTGCGCCAGCCATCACCTGCTCCGGTTCAAGCACCGGCATGGTCTGCAATGCATCGCTGCCCAGATATTTTTGCACAAAGGCCTGTTCCGCAGCGCTCAGCGTTGCGTCTGCCGCTTGAGGTACGGCCAGGCACTGGTCTGCAAAGTATTCTTCGGGCGTTTTTACCATAGCTTCACCACTTCTTCTGCAAGCGAATTATACCCGAGCGCACCCTTTGAGCGGGCGTCGATATCATAAATGGTGCACCCCTGGGCGCTGGCCTCGCGAAAGTGCGTGTCCACCCCAATGACCGTCGAAAACATGGATTGCCCCATTTTGCGGCGCATCAGTTCAAGTACCCGTGTGCAGGCTTTTGCTCTCCTGTCGTACATGGTGGGCACTGCCCGGTAGCGTACGGGCCTGCCCAGGGCCTTGTTCAACGTGTGCAGCGTGTCGAACAGCAGCTTGAGCCCGTGCAAGGCAAGAAAATCTGTCTGGATCGGAATTATCAGCAGGTCTGCGGCAACCAGCGCATTGACCAGCAAAATGCCCACATGGGGTGGACAATCCAGAATTATGTAATCGTACCCATCGCGCACATGCGTGAGGCTGCGGAGGAGCACACTTCCCTTGGCCTGACGTTCGCGAAAATCAACTTCAAGCTCTGACAGCCGTATGCTGCCCGGCGCCACATCTATCCCCGGCAGCGCCTGCACATGGATAAGATCGGGCCAGATCACGGGCCAGGCATCTTCCTGCGCAAGAAAAAGATCGTGCAGGCTGCAAGTGATGCCTTCGGGGTATATTCTCGCATGCAGCGTGGCGCAGGCGTGGGGGTCAAGATCAAGAACAAGAACCTTTTTCCCCATGCGGGCAAGCGCGCTGCTCAGCGAAATGGATGTCGTGGTTTTGCCGACGCCCCCTTTTTGATTGGCAATAGCCAGAACTTTTGCGCACATGGTATCAGCATCAGCTCATTTTTCTGTAAACAATGGTTCCCTTGTGGTGTTCAAGCTGGAACGCACGGCTGATGTTATGCAGGGATTCGGAATGCCCGATAAGCAGAGCGCCGTTGATTTCAAGGTTGTCGTAAAAGGCGTTGATGACCTTGCGCTTCATTTCATCGTCAAAGTAGATGATAACGTTGCGGCAGAAAACAATCTGAGATTTTTCAACGCGTTTGAGCTGTTCCCTGTCATTGAGGTTAATGGGCCCAAAGGAAATGAGCGACTTCAGTTCCGGCTTGACTCTGTACTGCGTGTCTTCCTTGATAAAGTAAGCGTCCACAATTTCCTTTGGGGTCGTGCGCAGGGCATAATCGTTGTAAACTCCCCGGCGGGCAGCGGCCAGCACGGCCTCGGAAAGGTCATTGGCTGTGATCTTGATGTCCCAGCTGGAAAGTTCACTTTTCAGCACTTCACACAATATGATGGCAAGCGTGTAGGGTTCTTCGCCCGTGGAACAGCCAGCCGACCAGATACGCAGCTTTTTGCGCCCTGCCTTGCGGCACTGGTCAAGAATGTCGGGCAGCACACTTTTTTGAAAAACTTCAAGCTGCGGTGGATTGCGGAAAAAGCTTGTTTCGTTGGTTGTTACCACTTCAAAAAGCTTGGTGAGCTCTGTGCGGCGGCTGCCGTCAAAGCGCAGAAAGTTGTAATAGTCGCTGTAACTCTTGAGGTTCAGTTCCTTGATGCGGTTTGAAAGCCGGTTTTCAACAAGGTACTTCCTGTTTTCAGCAATGAAAATGCCGCACTGTTGATAGATGAAATCGCGCAGTTGCAGAAATTCCTCGTCAGATATCTGCAAATCCTTGCGGAAGGGCGAGGCTGCACGGGTGTTGTCTGCAGTTTGCGTGGGCGAGCGAAAAGCCGCGGCAGGCGTGAGCGGCGGGCGCATGGCGCTGGTCGCGGGTGCGCTTTGCGCGGGCCGTGCGGCACCAAGGCCGCCCGTAGCAGGCGCTGGGCTTGCTGTGCGCGGAGGCAGGGCAGACCCCAGCGGAGGCCTTGCTGTTTGCCCAAGACCAGACTGGCCTAGCCCGGATTGCCCCAGGCCAGTTTGCCCGAGAGGAGGCCGCGTTGCCGCACCAGACAGACCATTTGCAGCTTGGCCAAGTCCGGATTGTCCAAGTCCGGATTGTCCCAGGGGCGGGCGTGTTGCCGCAGGCGCAGCGGGGCTGGTGGCACCGCCTGCTGGAGGTGTGCGGAATGCAGAACCTGTCATGCCAGCGCCTTGTGTCGGGCTCGCAGGGGCCGGAGCCGTTGTTCGGAATGGCGAGGCAGGGGCTGGCGCAACGGGTTTGGCAACCGGAGCGGCTGGCGCTGCCCCAGGCGTTGGCGTCACGCCAAGCCGTGGACGTTGCTCTGCGGGAGTAGCCGCGCTGCCAGCAGATGAGCCGTTGCCGCTGTTCTGGGCAGAGCCGAGCGGGCTTTTTGGAAATAACGTAGGGGGCTGAGACATACCTACTCCTGTTCGGCCTGGATCGTTGCCACCGCTTCTTCCGCTGCATGCTGGATATCTGGGTCTTCATGATTCATCAAACCCAGCAGTACGCTAAAGGCCACATTGCCGCCGATCTTGCCAAGAGCTTCAATAATCTTGAGGGCCACCATGGGGCTTGAACTCTCAAGCATTTGCGCCAGTTGAGGAACGGCATTGGCAACCTTGTGCATGCCCAGCGCGTCAACGGCGCGTATGCGAACCCATTCGTTTTCGTCATCAAGCCCATTGAGAATATAGGGCAGCACAGTTGGGGAAGCGATTTGCCCAAGCAGGTCAATCACTGCAAGGCGAACATCCTTGTCTTCATCTGAAAGGCGGGGCAACAGCAGGGGCAGGTATTCCTCGGCCTGTTCGCCAAGACCCAGGAAGGATTCCACCGCCACCTGCCGTGTGCGGGGTGATTCATCTTCAAGCGCTGCCGTTAGTTCAGGCAGATTTTCCAGAATGCCGTAACGGCCAAGGGCGTACACGGCCATCATGCGCTGCATGGGGTCTTCGCTCTTGGCCCGCTCCTTGAAGCGTTCGTTCAGCTTGGGGCTGTGCAGGTTGATGCAGGCTTCCAGCGCCATTTCCTTAACGTCCACATAGCGGTGATCCAACTGGGCGAAAACAAGGTCTTCCACATCAGGGCAGGTGGGCTGGTTGCCAAAGAAGACCAGCGCGCTCTTGAGAACTTCTGCATCTTCTGAATCATTCATGATAGTTACAAAGAACGGGGAGTCGGCGCAATCGCCAAGCTGAGCCAGTTCCGCTGCTGCCATGCGCTGCAGTTCCGGGCTGGCATCCCAGAAAATATTTTTGAGATCAGGCACGCAACGGCGGTCTGCCATAAGATGACAGGCCTCCATTGCCAGCAGGATGCGCGATTCATCAACGCTGTTGAGAGCATCGCGCACGGAGTCATTGTAGCCGATGGCGGCAATGGCCTTGATGGCGGCTTCATACAGTTCATCCTGGCGTTCCCTGTCGAGGGTGGCGGCCATGTTGATGATGTCTTCGGTGCACGCATCCGAACCGATGGCGCTCAGGCCTTGCAGCGCGGCCAGCAGGATGTCTTCATCGTTGTCTGTAAGGGCGTCGAGCAGGTAGGAACGCAGCCTTTCCTGCGATTTGCCAGCCAGCAGCGACAAGCCGCGCCCGTTGAGAATCTGCACGATAGCTTTGACAATCTTGTGTCGCAGGGCTTCACGAACATTTTCAAGCGAACTGAAGAGCAGGGGAATGGACTTTACATCGCCCATATCGCCAAGGGCGTCCACAATGGCCGAACTCACAAGGGACGAGGCCTGGGAAAGCAGCTTCACAAGAGCGCTGGCGGCGGAGTAGTCCTTGATTTTCGCAAGGGCTTCCACCACGGCAAACTGTACCCATTCCTCATCGTGCATGGCCTGGCACAGTGAGTTGACGGCTTCGGGAAAAGCCAGTGTGCCAAGGCTCACAGCAGCCTGATAACGCACGTTCACTTCCGGGTCTTTGAGCAGGGCGCGGCAGAGCAGCAGGCAGGACTGATGCGTACGACAGTATCCCAGAATATCTGTGATAAATATCCGCAAGTCTGCATCGTCGTGCTGCAGGTAGGGCTGAATGCTCTCAATGCTGTCCGAGCCAATTTCGCGCAGAATGTCCATGGCCACGTTGCGCACGGGGGCTTCGTCGCTGCTCAGGAGCGGCAGCAGAGCCACGACCACCTGCGGCCCGCGAATTTTACGCAGGGCGTATTCCGCTGCTTCCTGTACGCCCACACTTGGGCTTTTGATGTGTTCGCAGAGCATGGGAACGGCATCCTGGAGGCCCTGATCGCCAGCGCTGAATGCCGCGTCGCGAATCGCGTCATTATCGCCCGACTTCAGGGCTTCAAGAATTGCTTTGTGCTGTGGATTTTCCATGTTCATAGTCATGTCCTGCTACGGTGGGGTCAGCCTCTGACCGTTGTTATGATGGCGTTGGCAATATCGTCCACATCGAGAATGAGGTTGGCGAGCTTGTTGTCTACAATCGCCTTGGGCATACCGTAAACGACACAGGAGGCCTCATTTTGCGCTATAAGGCAGCCGCCCTTCTCTTTAAGAACCTTGGACCCTTCGCATCCGTCTGAACCCATTCCGGTGAGAATCACGCCAAGTGTGCGTCTTCCCATTGCTTTGCCCGCAGTTTCAAAAAGCACGTTTGCCGAAGGTTTGTAAAGGGCATCGCGCGGTTCTTCTGCAACAAAGATTTCTGGCAGCGGGCCGCGCATGCGAATGCCCAGATGCTTGCCGCCAGGGCAGACATACGCATGACCTGTTTTGAATTTGTCGCCGTCCTGGGCTTCGGTAACGCCGATCTGGCAAACACTGTCGAGGCGCTTGGCAAAAGGATTTGTAAAAGCCGCCGGCATATGCTGCGCAATAAGTATGCAGGCCGGAAGATCGGCAGGCAGCGCCGAAAGAATCTTTTGCACCACTGGCGGCCCGCCAGTAGATACGCCGATTACAACCAGATCGCGCGGTCCGGTGCAGGGCGTTTGCACATAATCCGCAGGTTGCGAAGGCTGAGGGCGTGGAACTGGAACCTGAATCTGGTTGATGCGCCTGTACTTGAGTTTGATGATGGTTTTACGCCGTGCAATGGCCCGCACCTTGCGCTGCAGTTCCGCTCCAAAACACTCCCGGTCGCAGCTCATGGTTTTAGGAATAAAATCAAGAGCGCCGTACTCTAGTGCCTTTAATGTGCTTTCTGCGCCGCTCTGTGTGAGAGAGCTGACCATCAGCACGGGAATCGGAGTTTTTTTCATCAACTGCTGCAAAACTCCAAGGCCATCAAGCCTTGGAAGGTCAACATCAAGCGTCATTACGTCAGGATCAAGTTCTTCGGCTTTTTCCAGGGCCTCCTGACCGTTGCGGGCTGTGCCCACAACCTTGATTTCAGAATCCTGCTCAAGAAGTGAAGTAATGGTGTTGCGCATAAAGGTTGAATCATCAACCACGAGGACACTGATCATAGGATAAGCTCACTCCAAAAAATTCTCTCTCTATCTAGTTTTTGTATGCTACGTCAGGCATTATTTTTTTACAAATAAAAAATTACTTGCCAAACTACTCAGTCTCGCTTATGTTCCCTCTCTCAACGGGATGTGGCTCAGCTTGGCTAGAGCGCAGCGTTCGGGACGCTGAGGCCGCGCGTTCAAATCGCGCCATCCCGACCAGCAAAATCAAGGGTTTACGGTAACCACCGTAAGCCCTTTTTTTGTTTATCTTCTGCATTTTCATGGCGATGCCTCTTTGGCTTTTAAGCTTTTTGGGGGATTTTCTGGGCATCTGTCGGCCCTGTCCATATGGATCGGCCGTCGAGAGGAGAAGGTTGGCGCCAGCAACATGCTCATAAAATCGGTTTGTCGCCCATTATGCCCGCGCTGGCATTGCTGCTGGTAGAAATTATCGTGGTTGCGGCGAAAAACTACATTGAAAGGCCATTCTGGTGAGCCTGCCCGGCTTAACAGCTTTGGCAACTTTGGTTTTTAGCAAATATACCCGTAAAGATAGTGTATAAAACGCGATAAAAAGTCTGATGAAAATTACAAACAACTTATCAAGCAAAGAAATTTTGTAAATATGAATTTATATTTGTGCAAGATGCGGTAATTTTTGCTATTAAATATTAAAAACAATATTGTAATAAATTTATAATAGAATATTTATTGTTTAAAATAATAAAAAATAACAAAATAAGAATTTAAATAATAAAAAATTATACGTAATTTTATGCAAAACTTAATTTATTTTATTGTTTAAAATTTAATAAATACATTTGATAAATTTTGTTTATTATATTTTAGTAGTGAGAATTTGTACTTGTTAGATAGTAATTTCTGATATCACTCAGGTAAGGTTGTTGCAATGCTTTATGGGGTATGCTCTCCATAATAACAAAGCCCGTTTCCGAAGGGATGCTCATCACATCCCCCAAGAAACGGGCTTTCTGTTATTTTACGGCACCCGAGTTAGACCTGCGGATGCTTGATTTTGTTGCTCTAGAGGCGCGCTGAACGCGCCATGCGCCTAGCTCAGTGAGGCAAGGCGCTTGATGGCTTCTTCCGTATCGGCAGGGGAGCCAAAGGCCGTGAGGCGCACGTAGCCTTCGCCAGAAGCGCCAAAGCCAGCGCCGGGCGTGCACACAAGGGCCGTGTTGTTCAGCACGTGGTCAAAGAATCCCCAGGAGGTCATGCCGTCAGGCACGCTCACCCAGATGTAGGGAGCATTGACGCCGCCGTAGACGGAAAGTCCCATGCCGGTTACTGCTTTGCGCAGGCTTTCTGCATTGCGCTGGTAGCCGTGGATAACGTCCATGACCTGCGCCCGGCCTTCCGGGCTGTAGGTGGCGGCAGCGGCACGCTGCACAATGTAGGGGCAGCCGTTGTACTTGGTGCACTGGCGGCGGTTCCAGAGGCCGTTGAGCGCAACCTTGCCGCCCTTGCCATCGCTGACCTGGAGCGCCTTGGGCACAACAGTGTAGGCGCAACGCAGGCCGGTGAAGCCGGCGGTTTTGGAGAAACTGCGGAATTCCACGGCCACTTCCTGCGCGCCTTCAAGCTCGTAGATGCTGTGGGGAACAGAGCTGTCGGTGATGTATGCCTCGTAGGCGGAGTCATACAGAATGACGCAGCCTTCGCGGCGGGCGTAGTCCACCCAACCCTGAAGCGCCTGACGCGAAAGCACAGTGCCTGTGGGGTTGTTGGGGTAGCACAGATAGATGATATCGGGCCGGGTTTTGGGAAAGTCCGGCACAAAGTCGTTTTCCTTGAGGCAGGGCAGGTACACGAGCCTGTCCCACTGCTTGCCGTCAAATTCGCCGGAACGGCCCGCCATGGCGTTGGAATCCACATAGACGGGGTAGACTGGGTCTGTCACAGCCACAATGCTGTCAGCGGCAAAAAGTTCCTGAAAATTGCCCACGTCCGACTTGGCGCCGTCGCTGACGAACACTTCATCGGCGCTCAGGTCAACGCCGCGCGCCTTGTAGTCGTGTTCCGCGATGATTTCGCGCAAAAAGGCATAGCCCTGTTCCGGGCCGTACCCGTGAAACGTGGCGGCATCGCCCATATCGTCAGCAGCCTTGTGCAGCGCCGCAACAACGGCAGGGGCAAGGGGACGGGTCACATCGCCAATGCCCAGGCTGATGACGCGCTTTTCGGGGTTGGCTTCCTTGAAGGAGGCGACCTTGCGGGCTATTTCCGCAAAAAGATAGTTGCTTTGCAGCTTGAGAAAATTGCTGTTTACGCTGGTCATCACATTCCTCTGAATCAGATGTGGTAAGTGCCGGTGAAGACGGTGACGGCTCCGCCGGTCATGTAGACATGGTTGGAAATTTCGTCCCAATGGATGTGCAGGGTGCCGCCTTTGAGTTCCACGTCAAGCTCGCGCCCGGTAAGGTTGTTGAGCACGCAGGCGACCGCAACGGCGCATGCGCCGGTGCCGCAGGCAAGGGTTTCGCCCGCGCCGCGTTCCCACACGCGCATTCTCACCTTGGTGGAGGAGATCACTTCCACAAATTCGGTGTTGGTGCGCTGCGGAAACAGCCTGTGGTGCTCAAAGCTGGGGCCGATCTTGGGCAGATCAAGGTCGTCTATGCCTTTCATGAACACAACCGCATGCGGGTTGCCCATGGAAACAGCGGTAATATCGTAGCCAGCGCCGTCAACCTCGACCGGGCGGGCCACAAAGCGCTGGGCGCTTGTGTCGCCCTCGACCAGCACGGGAATGTTGGCCGGGGTCAGCACGGGTTCGCCCATATCAACCGTAGCGCCGCAAACCTCGCCGCCTTCAAACAGCAGGCGGACGATTTTTTCTCCGGCGCGGGTTTCAACTCGGATAACATCCTTGGAAAGAATGCCGTGTTCGTGAACATATTTGCCCACGCAGCGGATGGCATTGCCGCACATTTCTGCCTCGGAACCATCAGAATTGAACATGCGCATGCGCACGTCTGAAGTGCCGGAAGGCAGAATCAGTACAAGACCGTCAGACCCGACACCGAAATGGCGGTCGCTGATCTGTCGGGCAAGGTCGTTGGGGTTCTCGACACGTTCTTCAAAGCCATTCACATAGACATAATCGTTGCCGATGCCCTGCATTTTAGTAAAGCGCAGTGTTGCAGCCATATATACTCCTTATCATACGGGGGGCCGAAACAGGCTGCCCATAATTATCTTGGCAGTATCACAAATAAGTATTTATTCTGATTCAAGGCAAAAGTAAACACAGTGCGGCGCACCTGCCGCGAATCCAACGTGCGGCGGCGGTTTAAGGCGCAAAAAAAGCGGAGAGCCGCCAGACTCTCCGCTTGATGACCACTGGCCTTCGCCGTCCGTTGCGGCGAACGGCGAGGCCTGTGGCTCCCTGCGGCAGAACCGCAGGGGCCGGAGGCAAGGGGACCATCTTCCCCCCCGGGATGAGACCCCCTGCCCCCAACTATTTCTTAACGACCTAGTGAGCCCAGAGCAGTTCCGCGTACTTGGGCAGAACCCACAGGCTGTCCTCAACCAGGCGCTCAAGAGCGTCGGCATGGGTGCGGCATTCGGCCATGGCGGGCAAGATGCCGTCACGAGCGGCCTTGGCCTGTTCCAGCGCGCCTTCGGTGCACTGGGCTTTTTCCACGGCCTTTTCCAGCACCGTCACACCCTTCTGGAGTGCAACAATGTGGCCGCGCAGTTCGTTAAAGTATTCCTCTTCGCTTGCAGCGCCCTTGTCGCCAAGCACGGCGCGGGTCTTGATAACCGCATCGGCGGCCCTGGTCTGGGCTTCCATGCTGGGCGGCAGCACGGAAGAGCGGATCATGTCGGCCAGCAGGTTGCCTTCGATGCACACGGTCTTGCTGTAGTTTTCCAGCAGGATGTCCTGACGGGAGAGAATTTCACGCTCGGTCAGGATGCCGTGCCGCAGGAAGACGTTCATGACGTCGGGATCGCTGTAGTGCTCAAGAGCGGTAACGGTGTTGTTGTAGTTGGGCAGGCCGCGGCGGGCGGCTTCTTCAGCCCAGGATTCAGCGTAACCATTGCCGTTAAAGACGATGGGCATGTGTTCCTTGAACAGGCGGGGCAGCAGAGACTGCAGGGCCGTGTTCAGATCGGTGCCAGCAGAAACCGAAGCTTCAAGTTCGGTGGCAATGTCGTCCAGGGCGCTGGCAACAGCCGCGTTCAGGGCGATATTGACCGGAGCCACGGACTGCGAGGAGCCCACGGCGCGGAATTCAAACTTGTTGCCGGTGAAGGCAAAGGGGCTTGTGCGGTTACGGTCGGAAAGATCCACGGGCAGCGGAGGCAGGGTGGAAACGCCCACTTCCATGACCGCGCTCTTCTTGTTCTTGGAACCCTTGCCGTTGACGATGGTGTCAAGCACGTCGGTAAGCTGTTCGCCAAGGTAGACGGACAGAATGGCCGGCGGGGCTTCGTTGGCGCCAAGGCGGTGGTCGTTGCCAGCGCCCACGGTGCCGAGGCGCAGGGCCGCGCTGTGCATGTGCACGGCGCGCAGCACGGCGGCCAGGAACACCAGGAACTGGGCGTTGTCCACAGGCGTGGAGCCGGGGTTGAGCAGGTTCGTGCCATCAGAATCGCTGATGGACCAGTTGTTGTGCTTGCCGCTGCCGTTCACGCCCGCAAAGGGCTTTTCGTGCACCAGGCACACAAAACCGTGCTTGCCAGCCATGTGACGCATCATGTTCATGCAGAGCATGTTGTGGTCGCAGGCGATGTTGGCTTCTTCGTACACAGGGGCGATTTCAAACTGGCCGGGGGCCACTTCGTTGTGGCGGGTCTTGGCCGGAATGCCCAGCGAACGCAGCTCGTTTTCCAGATCCTGCATGAAGCTCATCACGCGGGGAGGAATGGAGCCGAAGTAGTGGTCTTCCATTTCCTGACCCTTGGGCGAGGTGGCGCCGATCAGGGTGCGGCCAGCCATCAGAAGGTCAGGACGCAGGGCGGCCAGGTTTTTGTCCACCAGGAAGTATTCCTGCTCGGGGCCAACGTTGGCGCGCACATAGCTGGCCGTGGTGTTGCCGAAGAGCTTGAGAATACGCATGGCCTGACGCGACAGGGCCGATATGGAGCGAATGAGCGGGATCTTGCGGTCAAGAGCTTCGCCCGAGTATGAGTAAAAGTATGTCGGAATGTGCAGGGTGGCCCCGTAAGGAGCGGGGATGATGAACACCGGCACGGAGGGATCCCACGCGGTATAGCCGCGGGCTTCAAATGTGGAGCGGATGCCGCCGGAAGGGAAGGAGGAGGCGTCCGGCTCACCGCTGATCAGCATCTTGCCAGAGAATTCGCTGATAACCTGGCCATCAATGGTGGGCGACAGAAAGGCGTCATGCTTTTCGGCAGTGAGGCCAGTCATGGGATGGAACCAGTGCGTGTAGTGCGTGGCGCCGTTCTCGATGGCCCAATCCTTCATGGCGTTGGCGACAACATCAGCGATTTCGGGATTCAGGCGTTCGCCGTCGCGGATGGTCTTGGCCAGCTTCTTGAACACATCCTTGGGAAGGCGCTTGCGCATGGTGGCTAGACCAAACACGTAGCGGCCAAAGATGTCTTCCGCGCTGCGGCCTACTTCATCAGCGCTGGTGGGGATGACCGGTGCAGTGTTCACTGCTTTGAACAAAGCCTTTTTACGGGGGGAACTCATACCCTCGTCTCCTTTCTCAAGTTGTTGCTAGTATCAGGCACAGCCCGATTACAGGGCCTCATCGCCGCGCTCACCAGTGCGGATGCGGATGGCATCCATCACATCACTGATGAAAATTTTTCCGTCGCCAACCTGTCCTGTGCGGGAGATGGACACCACAGCATTCAGAACAGTTTCCAGCATGTCGTCGTGCAGCACGACCTCGACCTTGATCTTGGGCAGGCAGTCCACCTGCATGGTGGTGCCGCGGTACACTTCAGTGTGCCCACGCTGGCGACCAAAGCCCTTGATTTCAACATAGTTCAAGCCGTGGATGCCCATGTCGGTAAGCGTGTCCTTAACCTTGTCAAACATGCTGGGCCGGATGATGATTTCAAGCTTTTTCATAGGTCGTTCCTTTGCTGTTTCCCGTTGGACTACAAGGAGTAGCCGCGTTCGTTGTGCTCGCTCAAATCGAGGCCGGTGAATTCCTCTTCAGGCGTAACCCGCAGGCCGACAACCGCGTCAACCACATAGAGGATTATCCGGGAAACTATGTAGCAATAACCCCAGGTAGCCACAATGGACACGATCTGGATCCAGGCCTGCTCAGGATTGCCGTAGAACAGACCGTCAGCGTTGTTGATGGCCGCGCAGGCGAACAGGCCGGTGGCAAGCGCACCCCAGGTGCCGCCAACGCCGTGAATGCCGACCACGTCAAGGGCGTCGTCATAACCGAACTTGTTCTTCAGGAGCACGCCGCCGTAGCAGATGATACCGCCAACAAAACCGATCAGCATGGCGGGCAGCACTTCAACAAAGCCCGCGCCGGGAGTGATGGCCACGAGGCCCGCCAGTGCGCCGGAGATAGCGCCAAGGCTTGTGGGCTTGCCGGTACGAATCCATTCAACGAGCATCCAGCCAAGAATACCGCAGGCGGAAGCCATGTGGGTAGTTACAAGGGCCTGACCAGCAAGAGGACCGGAAACCAGAGCGCTGCCAGCATTGAAGCCGAACCAGCCGAACCACAGCAGGCCGCCGCCAAGCAGGGTAAGGGGCAGGTTGTTGGGTGTGGCATGCGAGCTGCCAGTGGAAAGCCGCGGTCCAAGAGCCTGGGCACAGGCAAGAGCCGCCGCGCCGGAAGACATGTGCACAACTGCGCCGCCAGCAAAGTCCAGAGCGCCCATCTTGCTCATCCAGCCACCGCCCCAGACCCAGTGGGCCATGGGCGAGTAGACGAAGAGCAACCACAAGCCAGAGAAAACAAGCATGGCGGAGAAGCGGATGCGCTCAGCGTAGGCACCGGAAATAAGGGCCACGGTAAGAGCAGCAAACATGCACTGATACCCCATAAAGACCGTGTGGGGCAGTTGGGTGGCGGCAGGAGCCGATTCGCCGCCCACGCCTTTGAGGAAGAGGTAGGAAAGATCGCCGATTATACCGCCCACATCTTCGCCAAAGGCCAGAGTGTAACCCACAACGGCCCATAATACAGAGATGAGAGCCAGCGCGCCGTAGCTGTGCATGTGGGTGGACAGGATATTGCGGGAGCGAACCAGGCCACCGTAGAAGAGGGCCAGCGCCGGGGTCATCAGCATGACCATGGAGGCGCAGATCAGAATAAATGCAGTATCCGAGGCGTTCATACGGACATCCTTCAGCGTAGTTCGGACCGGCGAGGGAGGCAGTGTGCCGCACAGTGCAGCAGGCTGGTTTCCGTCGTTCCGTTCCGCGTTTAATAGAACCTCATCCTCGTGGGCTGGCGCCATGCCCACACTGCGGCACAATGCCGCAGCAATACCCTGCTTAGGCATGAAGTGTGCCAAATGTGTTTCGCTGTGTGGCTAAATCTTGTAACAACATGATTTTATAAATATTTTTATTTTTTCAGGCAGACAGGAAGAATTGCAGGAGGTTGGCGTCGTTGTAATATTTCTACGATGATGTAGAAAAAAAGAAGCCCCCCGGAGTGCCGTCTCGTGGCACTTGGGGGGCTTTCTAAATAGGTGTTTTATTTTAGCGTATTATGTGAAAAAAATAGAAAATTGCAAAAATGTAGAAATTATTGGTACATCTTTGTAACGGCTGTGTTGTGCTTAGATAACATGCTAAAAATTATTACAAAAATTCATTTTTGGGGAAAATTTATGCCTTTTTGCAAAATACCGTTTTGTAGAAACTTCATATCTACTCGGTTTCATCCTTACGGTACACGGGGCGAAAAGCCTTGTAGGTGATGCCGTACTTTTTCATGCGCAGGGCCATGATCCTTTCCGTCAATCCAAGGCTTGCAGCAGCTTTGCCCATCTGGCCCTGGCTGAACTCAAGCGCTTCGGTGATTGATGCGCGTTCCAGCTCGTCCAGTTGCTCCTGCAAGCTGCCGGAAAGCCCCTGGCGGATCAGCCCTGGCGTGAGGCCGGAACTGGCCGCAACGCGGCTGCCGTGCAGGGCAGGAGGCAAGTGCTGGGGCAGAACAAGGCCTTCGCGGCCCAGCAGCAGCACTGCGCGCTCCATGACGTTTTCAAGCTCGCGGATGTTGCCCGGCCAGGTGTAGCGTTGCAGCATATCCATAACAGAAAGGGAGAGGCGCACGTTGTTGCGCCCGTTTGCCAGCGCGTATTTTTTGATAAAGTGGTTTGCCAGCGGCAGAATATCCTCTGGACGGAAACTCAGGGGCGGCAGGAAAATGGGGAAGACATTGAGGCGGTAAAACAGATCGCGGCGGAAGGTTTCTTCCTCCACCATTTTTTCCAGATCGCGGTTGGTGGCGGTGATAAAGCGCACATCCACATAATGCGTTTCCATGCCGCCAAGGCGTTCAAAGGCCCTTTCCTGCAACACGCGCAGCAGTTTTGCCTGGGTCATGAGCGAAAGCTCGCCCACTTCATCCAAAAACAGCGTGCCGCCGTTGGCAAGCTCAAAGCGTCCCTTGCGCGTAGCGTTTGCGCCGGTAAAGGCCCCGCGTTCATGGCCGAACAGTTCGCTTTCAATGAGGTTTTCTGGCAATGCGGCGCAGTTGAGCGAAATAAAGGGCTTGTTGGCGCGAGTGCTGCCCGAATGGATGGAGCGTGCTGCCAGTTCTTTGCCCGTGCCGGATTCGCCCTGTAGAAAAACGGTGGTGCTGGAGGGGGCCACCTGCGCAATCTGCGCGTAGACCTTTTGCATCACTTCAGAATTGCCCACAAAGCCGCGCGGCCTCAAGGGCGAGGAGGCTTCTTCATCCATGCGGCCCTGCGATTCAAGGGCGGCGTGACCAAGCAGGGTTGATATAATGGTAAGCAGGCGCATTTCGTCTTCAAGCGTGGCATCGTCCACCAGCAGATGGTCAACAGACAGCGCGCCCACAACCTGATCGTTAAGGCGGATAGGCACGCAGATGAAGGAAATGCCCTCCTTGCCCAGATCGCGCGAACGGGTGCGATTCAGAAACAGCGGTTCTTCTGATACATTAGATATGTACATGGAGCGCCCGGTTTCAATAACACGCCCGGTGATGCCCTCGCCGCGCACGTAACGGCCCCGGCGGGCTTCGGCGGGTTTGAGGCCGTAGGCTGCCTCAATACGGATTTCGCCGCTGTTGGGCGAAATAAGCGTGATCGCGCCGCGCATCATGTGCAGATGCTCTGCCATAAGCTGGAGCGCCTTGTTCAGGGCAACCCCCACATCCGTGGCAGAGTTGACCACATTGGAAAGATCCAACAAAAGGCGCAGCTGCTCTTCGCGGTGGCTGTCTGCGTTGGCGGGAGAGCGCGACACGGTGCCGGGACGGGGGGATGTATTGCTGGATTTTTGCATGCCGTGCTTATACCCCAGGCCGGGGCAAACATGCAATCCGTCAGCGGGTTACGGGTCGCAAGAAAGAGCTGCCGGGGGGAGGGCACTTGCGCGGGCGAGCTGGGGCAGGCTTGGAATATAGTGGGGGAGTGGGAGAACTGACTTTGTGGGCAAGAGGAGCAGATCAGATAACGGCCTAACTGATCTGGCGTCGCAACAGAATTAGGACTCACCTATCTCGCAATCTGACCATTGCGAAGCCCCTGACCGCTGAATTTTATGCCAATTTTAAAAAGTCGCTTGACACCTGCCCCCTATTGCCGTAGATACACCCTTCACAGCGCGTCCCCATCGTCTAGCCGGCCCAGGACAACGGCCTTTCACGCCGTCGACAGGGGTTCAAATCCCCTTGGGGACGCCAATTGAATTCAAAGGGTTAACGTAGTTGCCCTATTACTGTATGGCATTGGTTACAATGCCTTGGTTACAAAATGCCTCACGAGCTTGACCCTCGTGGGGCATTACTTTTTCCAGCAGATTCTCTGCCGCAGAGCCGACCAGGCTCTGGCCCAATGCCGCCAAGATTCCATCCTGACTTCCATACAGGCCCGCAGAGCGCACATAGCGGTCGGTGGTGGTTGCCCGGCTGTGCCCAAGGAATATCTGTGCGCCGTTGAGGCCCATAGCCTTGAATGTCACAGCCGCCGAGCAATGCCTGATGGCATGAAAGCCGAAAGGCTTCACGCCAGCCCGTTTGCAGAGCGTGCCCATAAGCTTGCTGCGCTGCCGAAAGGGTTCGCCAAGCATGCTGTCGCAGTGCACCTGCATGAAGACGTTGTCCGCCTTGCAGGGCCGCGCCTCACGCCACCACGCAAGAGCCTTGTGCAGCTCTGGGTGGATGTCGCACCAGCGCACCCGCTCCTGGCCATTCTTGCCCTTGTGGTCAGTGAGCCTGATGCGGCCCTCTTCCAGATTCACATCCTTGCTCCACGAGAGCCGGAACACCTCGTTCCGGCGCGCTCCCGTGAAAAAGAACGTGAGCAGCATGACCAGATCCTGCCCGCTGGCAGATTCGAGCACCTTGACCACGTCTTCTTCCGGCGGAACATACCGTTCGGTATGCGTAGCCTGAAAGGGCTGCACAATCTCAAACGGTGAAACGCTCTGGGGAAAGCCTTCAACGTAGACCTTGCCCCAGTTCCAGGCAGCCAGCAGGTTTTTGCGGTAGACATTGGCCCGCAGCGGGCCGCGCTCGTCTGCCACCTGGGCGAGCAGGGCGTATGCCTTGGCAGCTGAGAGCAGGGTCAGCTTGTCCACGCCGTTGCTGGCGCAGAATTGAAAAAAAGCCCGCATGACGGATTTTTTCTCAACAAGCGTCTGCTTACTCATGCTGCGCTCCACGTGCGCCAGATACCGCTCGCCCCACTCCAAAAGCAGCTCGCAGCCCGTAGGGGTCTGGCGCTCCTGCTGCTCTCTGGCCCGCAGGGTTTCGTCTTCCTCCCATTCTTTCGCGGCCCTCCATTCCGGGCCACCTTTCTTGCCAGGCGGGAACATCCGGGAGGCTACCTGCCTCCCGTTCACAATGATCCGCGCCATCCACATGTTTCCTCGATCTTTTCTCAGTGTCGGCATGGAAATACTCCAAAACGCGCCCCCACTGAAAACGCCAGCGGTTACCTATGCGCTTGCCGCCAAGTTCCCCTGCTACGCGTTTAACGGTGCGAGGGTCAAGGCGCAGAGCCTGGGCAACTTCTGCCAGCGTCAAGATGGAATCCGGGGCGTGCATTGCTTGCAAACCTTCCGCGTGTGATTGACGGATGCGCGGCCCCCGTTGGAGGGTGTAGAAAATCTACTGCGCCAGAGTGCAAACGCGCTCGGCAGGGCATTTGCGGCAGTCATGCTCAATTTCTGCCTGATTACGGCAGCGGAGCATGCGCCGGATGCGCGAAATGGCCTCAAACGGCCCTGCTACCCACAGGGCCACGGCGTTGTGCAGCATGAGGCCGGTTTCTTCCAGCGGCCCGGCTATGCCCATGACGGGCGTGCCGATGGCCTTGGCCATGCCGACCTGCACGGCGCAATCCTTGCCGGAATCGCCCAGATAGAGCATCAGGTCTGCGGCAGCACAGGCGGCCTCGCGCTGCTCGGCGCTTACGCAGTTGCGCCCCACGCGCAGCAAGCGGCGGCGGTCAGCGAGCGGAATACTTAGAGAAGGGGCCTCACGCGTCCAGTCCAGCACGGCAAGGCCCTGAAGCCGCCGCATGCGGGCCTGAATCAGCCGCACGGCATGCAAGTGCCGATACGAGGCAACCGTGTAGACCTTGAATGCATCTGCGGCGATCATGCGCGTAACTCCGGGGTTGTGCGCCTGACATTGCTCATGATGCCGGGCAGCATTTCAAGCAGATCGTGGTGCGTGGCGCGCACAGAAAGGCGCTGCCCGCCCAGAGTGATGTGGTAGGTGCTCGCAACAGGTGCCTGTTTTGTGGCATCAGGCTTGACAGATCGCCCTCTGTCGAAATAAATTCTCTTCATCAGTAGCTCCTATGGAGTTTTGCCCCGCCGTGGTTCCAGCACGTCGGGGCGTTTTTATTTGCGGCCGTATTTTGCGTCGTGGGTGGCTTGCGCCAGCTTGCGAAAGCTCAAAATGGCCTCCACCACGTCATTGGTTTCTCCGTTGATTCGGGCCATTTCTTCCGGGTCCACATCGCCATCGGCAATGCGTTCTGCCGTAGCCGCCACATACTCGCCAAAATTTTTCACGGTATTCGCCAGACTTTGCACCAGTTCGCCACCGCAAGCGGCGGGCTGTTGCAACTTCAAAAAGATGCCTTCGCGCTCGCGGGCCATAAAGGCAACCGGAGCGTCAGAGTTGCACACATCCATAAGCGGCAGCAGCATATCGGCACCCAACTTGTGCCCGGGCTGGCGCGAAATTTCGCTCATCATGGTGTTGTAATTGGTGTAGCCCGAAAATTCGGCAATGCTGCGCGGTGTAAGCCCGGATGGCGCGGCTTTGACCATCTGGTGCACCACGGCAACCAGAGAAGGGTAGGATTTGATAACGATATTCCCGGCCATGCGATTGCGCCTCCGACTATTGCGTGGTCATAAACGAGAAAATTCGTTGAACTGAAAACGTGAATCTAGGCTTGGGCAAGGCCAGGGAAATGAGGTTGCCTGGGAGTTAGCCCCTTGCGCTTTCTGCTGGGAATGGGCAGGAGTTCTTCGGGAAAGCCCAACTTCAGCAGCATTTCGTGAATTTCAGGGGCGACGGTGTCGTTAAAGACTGCATATCGGGCAGAAGCTGGCCCTTTGCCTATTTGCTGGCCAAGGGCAGCAAAGGTGATGTTGTGTTCCCCCATCCAGTCTAAAAGCCGATGATAACGTTCAGTTGCCATGTATAAGGCCTCCTGATAAATTTTTTTTGAGTTGTTAACGTACGCTTAGCTCACTAACGAGCTTTTGGCAAAACTAGCGAGATTTGAGTTACAAGTCAACTTAAATCTCGCTTACGACGAGATAGCGAGCTTATGGAATTATTTGAGCGCATTAAAAAGATTGGAAAGGTTGTTGCCACATCTGACTCTGCCATAGCTGCTGCCATCGGCATGAAGCAGAGCACGTTTTCTGGCTATCTCAATGAACAGCGACAGCATAATCT
Source organism: Desulfovibrio desulfopostgatei (assembly GCF_053570645.1). NCBI lineage: Bacteria > Pseudomonadati > Thermodesulfobacteriota > Desulfovibrionia > Desulfovibrionales > Desulfovibrionaceae > Desulfovibrio > Desulfovibrio desulfopostgatei. The sequence continues at coordinate 1,404,819 of NZ_JBRBQS010000002.1, forward strand.
CTGGCCACTTTTGCCTCTGATTCTTGAAGCCTTTCCGCATCTTTCACGACAGTGGCTTTACTTTGGCGAGGGGCCAATGCTGAAAGACGCCCAGCAAGAAACAGCGGAGCGTACTGTCTACCCCGATGATCCGCTTGGCCGCATAGCGGCGCTCACAGGGCTGAATACTCACGATGCCCTGCAACTACAGCTTGCTTTTGGCGTGGATTATTCGGAGATTCGCCCCTGGCTTGGAACCTATCTGCTCGCCCGCGAAGCCATGCAAAAGTGGCGGGCCGAGGGCGGAACGGAAGAAACCATGCCGGAACCGCCAGCGCGCATCCCCGATGCATGGTTGAACTACTTTTGGGGCCACTACGGTCCTAACCCCGGCTGGATTCAATATGGTGATCACCCGCACGGATCTGCCCCCAAGCTTATGCCGAACCCGCTGAGTAAAGAGCTGGATAAACTACATGCCCAGCTTGACGCGGCAGAGCGCAATTTGCACGCACTGCACCAGCAGAAATGGATGACGGAAGATGGGGCGGATCAAGGCGATGAGGGGCTTGCCCGCATGCCGCATACTGCCCCTGGAAACAGATAAGCGACGCGTTACAGTGAGGGGAGGGCGAGGTTTTCCCGCGCTGTTGGAATGTTCTTGCGCAATGATGCCCCTGAGGTCTCATGATTTTTTTGCACCACGCTGCATTACTCGAAATTGGATTTTATTGTGAAAAAGTTGATGTTTAGTTCGCTTGAAATGTGCGCAGGTGCTGGTGGTCAGGCCCTTGGCCTGGAGATGGGGGGCTTTGATCATGAAGCCCTGGTGGAACTGGAACCGGCAGCGTGCGCAACCTTGCGCCTCAACCGCCCCGCCTGGAACGTTATTGAAGGCGATTTGCGCCAGTTTGGCGGCGCTGCTTACAAGGGCGTTGATCTGGTGGCCGGCGGCGTGCCGTGTCCGCCTTTTTCCAAAGCAGGAAAGCAGCTTGGCGCAAAAGATGAGCGTGATCTGTTCCCCGAGGCCATTCGCCTTGTTGATGAATGCCGCCCCCAGGCCGTGATGCTCGAAAACGTGCGCGGCCTGCTTGATGCTGTTTTTGACGATTACCGAAACAAGGTCGAGAAGCAGCTCAAAAAGCTGGGCTACGTGCCGGGCTGGAAGCTGCTGAATGCCTCGGATTACGGCGTTTCACAGCTCAGGCCGCGCGTGGTTTTTGTTGGTATTCGCAAAGGCTTGGCCTCTGGCTTTTCGTGGCCAGAGCCGCTCACAAGGGAGCCGCTTACTGTTGGCGAGTTGCTGCACGACCTGATGAAGGCCAACGGCTGGCTTGGCGCCGATAGCTGGCGCGAGCAGGCCAACAGCATTGCGCCCACTCTGGTGGGTGGCTCTAAAAAGCACGGTGGCCCAGACCTTGGCCCAACTCGCGCCAAGCGTGCCTGGGCAGAGCTGAGCGTTGACGGTATGGGCCTGTGGGATAACGCGCCGCCACTGGAATTTGTGGGCATGCCCAGATTAACGCCCCGCATGGCCGCGCGGATTCAGGGCTTTCCCGATGAATGGCAATTTTTTGGCCGCAAAACCGCCGCATATCGCCAGATTGGCAATGCCTTTCCGCCCCCGGTGGCGGCGGCTGTGGCTCGGCAAATCTTCTCGGCACTGTCCGTGCAACGCATCTTTAAGGTGGCGTAATGACAACTTCCGCAGAGTTTTTAGAGGCCCGCAAAGCGTTCCATGCATCGTTGCTTGAATCGACCCTCACCATCAACAGCGCGGGGGTGGTCAGCAATGCAGACAGCAGCAATACCACCAGCAAAGCCATTGCCAAGGGCATAGCCGAGCGGCTTAAAGCAGAAACTATTGGCGAGCGCATTGCCGGGCAAACATCGGGCAACCAGTTTGAGAACATTTGCGCGGCCTTTGTGCGGGATACTTTTTTGAAACTTGGACATCTGCGCCCCGGGCTGTGGGACGTGCATCAGGTCACCGGGCGCAACCGGCTGGAGATTGCCCGTTACGAGCAATACGCCCACCTAGTGGCACTGGACCGCGCGGCCAAGGCTGACGCCGAACTGGCAGCCGCCCTGGGCAGCGACTATACCATTACGCCGGATATTGTGGTGGTGCGCGATACTGAAGAAGACAGCTCAATCAATGCCACGGCCTGCCTTGTTGACGACAGTGTGACCACGCTTGCCAGCCTGAGGAAGAGAAACGGCGGGCTGCCGCTGCTGCACGCCAGTATTTCGTGCAAATGGACGATTCGCAGCGACCGGGCGCAGAACGCACGCTCAGAGGCCTTGAATCTTGTGCGCAATCGCAAGGGGCGGCTGCCACATATTGTGGTTGTAACGGCAGAGCCTACGCCAAGCCGCTTGGCCTCAATTGCCCTGGGCACAGGGGATATTGACTGCGTGTACCACTTTGCCCTGTATGAGCTGCAAGCAACAGTTGAGGCCTTGGGCATGGAAGACGCGGCAGACCTTTTGGCAGTGATGGTAAAAGGCAATCGTCTGAAAGACATTTCAGACCTGCCGCTTGATTTGGCGGTATAGTACAACCAGTTTTAGCATTCTGTAAGAACTCTGATTACTAGAATAAGGCGTGGTGAAATGATGAGTGTTTGTATTTACTGCGGTAATGCTGAAGCGACATCTAGTGAACATATTTTGCAAGACTCTCTAGGATCAGATTTTCAGAGGAAAAATATATTATGTCCAGAATGCAATAACTTACTTGGCAGAACAATAGATGGAAATCTTGCTAAAGAATTTTTATTTTTTAGAAACTATCTATCTATTAGTGGTAAGAAGGGAAATGTTCCGACTTGCCAGATGGAAGATGTATCCGGGAATAAAATAGCGAGAAATGGGGATACTGGCGCTATCTCTACTATGGAAAAACCTGATGTAATCATCAGAAAAAATAGTGATGGAACTCAAGTGATTTCTGTAACTTCACAAATTTCAAATACTGAGGGGATAATCAAAGGATTAGAAAAAGGTTTTATAAAAGATGGAGTAGAAATAAAATCTATTTCCGTTAATGAATATCGTGCTGAGCCCGTAGGGATGCTTAAAGCAGAAATTAGCTTTTCTTTACCGACATACATTGCACTCAGAAAGAGTTTGATCAATTTTTGGTGTCTCTTGCGGAGAGTGCAAGATCTTTCCCTAATTCAAGCTGAAGCAAAAAAAATATATGACTTTGCTAAATTTTGTGACCATAACAATAGCGATGAAGATCGTGTCCAATATGCCAAAAGTCTTGGTCTTGATGGCTTCCCACTGACAGTCAAAATTTCTACATCGGCTAAAAACATACTAAAGGGCAATGCCTTATTATATAACTCAATTTTTCTTGTAAATGTTGGAGGAAGCCTTTACGGAGGTGTTTGTCTATTTAACGAAATTCCTTGGGGATTTAAAATTTCTGACACATCTTCAATATCAAATGTTGAATTTTTAACATTCAATATTATTGATCGAAAAATTGAAAAAGAACAGAATAATTCTAGCAAGTTAAATAGCAGTGATTTCAATTTTTTGTTTCTTGAAGACAGAGATCGGCTTGAAGCCGCGCAAAAGTACATTTCAGAGGCAGTTAATAAGTGTTGTGTTATGGATCACTACGCGGCCGTGCAGCAGGCTGTTAACGGGGATGATATAACAAAATTTCCCATCACAGGCCAAGATGCCATTCATGCTGTACTTCTAGAACGAACTGCTATTCTTCTCGGATGGCTATTTCTCGAATTTGAAATCAAGCCAGATTTTTTTAAGTCAGAAATTGGCAAGCTTATAGTGGAATCGTTTGTTTTACGCTTCCTTCAAGATATTGGCCCCAATTGTACCCTAACAGTCGATGTTTATAAACAATATATTGCATTTTGTACCATGATTGGAAAAGATGCGACCCAAGATAGTAAGTATATTTCTGCATTGAAGCATTTACACAGTATTTATATGAGATCATGCTCATAATAATCTTGCGGTGACTTGTCTAACCAGACGAATTTCATAGGAATACTGAGAACAGTAACAGCAAAAGCAAAAGTCCTACCGTTGCCGATAGGACTTTTATTTTTGCCATCTGCTGTCTGCTATTTTTTTACAAACTGAAGCACCCGGGCTTTTTGCTGCGCAGGTTTCAGTTTTTCAATCATTTCTGGCGAAACCTTCTGAATCGTCAGCAGGGATACAAGCTGCGCTTCTGTAAGGCCTATCTCAACGGCAAGTTCATCCAGCGTAGCTTCACCAACAAGCAGGCCAAGGGCATCTTCAAGCAGCGAGGGTAAGGGAGGGGTAAACTCCCCCGGCTCGTTTTTATTGATCTCTTGTCGCGCCATGCTAATAAAGGCGTTGGTGTACTGCCGCTCAGACATCACGCCGAGCTGTTTTGCCCTGTAGATCGCCGCCTTCATGGAAACGTGCCAGTATTTCTTTACTGACAGAAACTGACTGCGGCTATAGCGAGTGGGGCAGTCTGGCATGAATGTAGCCTGCGGCATGAGAAAGGCAGACGCAAACCTGTTTGCGCCACGTTCAATCAGCACATCTCCCGATGGATTGTTTTCATCCAGTAGCAAGTGGGCAAACTCGTGAGCGTAGTCAAACTGCATGCGGCTTGCCGGAGAATCCCCAGCAATCATGATGCAGGGGCGCTCATTCACCCAGGTTGCAAAGGCGTCTAACACTGCACATTCTGTGGGAAGCAAAACAATCCGCACACCAATGGACTCAAGCAGCTCAGCCATATTCAAAATTGGGCCGAGTCCAAGGCCTAGGGCCTTTCTTATTTCTACCGCGTAAAGCTCAAGCTGGCGTTCAGATGGCCTTGCACCCGTGTGCGGCTCAAACCCCACTTCGGGAAAAACAATACCGCGCTGCTCCAATACATCATAAAGAGCCAGCACGTCTTGGGCGAAGCGGGCAGCCTTGTATCTATCTGTTTGTGTTACAGAGCGGTTGGCCCTGAAATGGCAAGCCTCCATCCGTAAGGTAGGAGCAGCCGAAATGATCGAGGTCAGGTAAACTGCGGGAACCTCAAGAACCTCAACCAGCTTTTCAAACGTCTCAAATGAAAGGCCACATTTGCCCGATTCGTATTGTGAAATGGAGCTGGGCTTTTTATCCAGCATCTCGGAAAGGCGCTTTTTTGTGAGCCCCATTCGTTCACGCGCCAGGGTTATGCGCGCCGGATCCAAATGCTGGAAGTAATAATGAAGAGATTTCCCTGTAGTCATGGCTTCGCCTCCAATGCCCTGCGACAGGGGTCACAAATAGGTGAGGATTAACCTCACTCGCGAATAATTTTCTTTGCCTTTTTGGCAGGCTGTTCAACGCTCTGCCTAATGGCCTGTTTTTTATCTATCTGTTCAGGGGGCAATTTTGTATCACGCAACTCGGTTTTTGCCAAGTGGGGGGCAGCATCCCTGTGAACCTTGGGTTTGCGGGTAGCCTCTGGAACTGGTGCCGCAAGTGGCTCTTCCTCGCTATCATACAAAGTTGCAATCGTGAGGGCTTGGCAAGATCGAGTGCCAGCAGGCACAAGGATATCAAACGTGATTTTCCCAATGCCGTTGTCTTCGTCCAGGTCCACACCAATGGTGTACTCACCTTGGCTTACGGCAGACCTCTTAAGCTGTTCAGACAAGAAACACTGATTCTGAGTTATTGGGGAGCGCAAAAGTTTTTTAAGGCCTTTTGCGGACCGCGGTTGACGAGTGTTTTTGTCAACTCTGGATATAAAAAATCGTATGTATTGGCCTGAGATATTGGCAGAAAGCTCAAGAATGTTTGAGTAGGTTCTGCAGTTGAAGAAAGATTTTCCGCCAAGACAAAGCCTTTGTACCCTTCGGAAAGAGCCTTCCCAAAAAGCACACCCAACGATGTAATTTGAATAGTTAAGATCGCCTTCTGGGGTGGTACCAACTTCATATACCTTGATCGCGTCAGTTCCAGAGTCGAGTAAGCGTGGAACAATTTCTTCTTTCAATTTTTCAAAAAGCAGAGGGTCCAGATCAGCGGGATTAGGCATTTTTTCTCCTATGAAGTACAGATTTGTTTTTTTCTTTTATGTGAAGAAAATGTAAAAAACAAGTAAAAAAGTTAAGTGAAATTTTGGAAGTTGAAAATTATTTTGTTGAGAGCTGATGTTCACCCTATAATATCAAGCTATAATTAATAAAAAGCCGTTGGTGTTCGCTTGTGTGGCGCACACCAACGGCATAAAGCCTGACGGCAGAATGGTAGGGTTGCTAATTTATCTTGAGGTGCAGGCCTTCGTAATAGCTGCCGTTTGAGCGGATACTGTGGGCAAAGTCTTGCATTACCGTTCCGAAGGCACGCTTGCTTGGGGTGTCGCCATTTTTGCCTCTGTGCCAGCGCACAAAGGCGGCGTACAGCTCTGCCGCGCTGATGCGGCAGTCTTCTGCCCGCTGGCAGCACTCGGCCACAAACTGGGCTACCTTGTCTTTTAATGGCAGAGGTGGCGCAGGCGTTGCTGCCATCATGCGGCACAAAATGCGAAACCAGCCTAGGGCAGTGGTGCTATCCCCTTCGTCCAGCCGTGCGGTTTGCAGTGCGTCGCGCCAAAGGCGCTGGCGCATGGCAGGCCGCAGGTGCAGCATTTCTGGCACATTGGGCATTTGGGGTTGACGCGCAAGCTGTGGCAATTGTCCCTGTTTGGCGCTCTGCCGGGCGGGTAGGGCATAGCTGCCATTGCGCCTCAGGCTGGGCAGTACTTCTCCGGCCAGCCATTTCTGAAAGGGCAAAGCCCCTGGCTTGTCGCTGCGGCCAAGAAAGAAATACAAGCCCTGCTCGGAAAGGAATAACATTTCTTGAAGCGCCGAGGGGGTCTGGACCGAATAGACCCCCCTCCATTCTTGCGGGACATGCGAAATTGTCGCAACCCCTTTCCACTGATAGCCCAATGCTAGGGCAACATCCTTGGCGCAAAACCAAGATTCTCCCGTATCATCCACAGCAACTCGTACCAGAGCGCTGTCAAACGCAAAAGGGATGCAGCTAGTTGACATGGCGCATCTCACCTGTAGCTAGAAGTGCAAGGGCGGCAGGTTCTGCGGTTTCTGTAAGGCTTTCGAGGTTGGAGTGCAGCAGGCTGAGGGCGGCGTACATGTGGCCCATTTTTTTGCTCTCTCGCGCCGTCATCAGGGCGTACTGCAGCAGGGCAACGGTATCAAGGCAGAAAAGAAAGCGGGAATGGAACTGTTCAAGCGATAGGGGAGGCCGGGAGGCTTGGGTAGCTGACATGGTGGGACTCCTACGGAACTTTTCAGGTTCACATGGCAATCCCCCCAGCGGAGATTGCCGGGTGCTGAAAACAGCCGTAGGAGCTGCGGGCTAGTTTCCCCCAACGGGGTATTGTATTTCGCCCACACCCGGCAAATATGGCAGGGAGCGGCCCAGAATTTGGGCGCAAAAAAAGGCCAATTTTCGGGTTGGCGTGTCCGCCTACGTGGTGTTTTCAGCACCATAAACTCACATAAGCAATGCCCACGGCATATGTCAAGAGTGTTTTCAATTGGGTTTACCACTGTTAGGTTATAGCAAGCTTTCGTGTAGCTGGTTGTGGTTCCCATCAACAAATAATGTAGTCATGATTAGTCTAAATTAACAAATCCCTTATGTGTAACTAGCGTGTCTGGGTCCATGAACCAATGGTCAGAATTTTCAAAATCAGGTAGCTTCCTTCCAAGTAACGTGCGGTTGTTTTTGAATTTATTATCATCTCGATGAGGCCAGTAAATACCGATTGGACGGCATTGCATAAAAGGAAAAATTTTTACTAATTGTGGAGCTCCGCCAATTGTATCATTACGAGTCGTTTTTTTTAATAAATTTATAAGTGCCTGCATCGGTTCCATGTCAAAGCCACAATTATTATATTTTGAAAAATCTTTTCCATATTTATCCTCCAGTATGGAATACAACTCCTTCTTTAGTTCTTTTTTCATATCTCCAGCATATATAATTTTATCAATTTTTTTATTATGCAATTTCATACTTGAAGTGAAAGTGGTAAATTTTTTATTAATCTTGTCAAAAAAATATCTCCAGATCATAAAATCTTTTTTTCTCCAGGAGTATCCAGCAAAAACAAATTCATTTTCCTCTATACTTGCCGGATCTGCTACGTCATATATTGCGGAATACAATTGATTCACATGTTTAAGCGCATATCCATTTACGTCACATATGTCCATGGCTCTATCCACAATTGGAGCATGGCTACCCATTGCAAAAAATATTTGCATCATCATTGGGTAAGCATATTCAGTTTGCCCTGCGAAACATATTGCGCAGTCACTTCGTGGCAGTGTGATAATCTTGGGGCATTGATCCCATCTCAATCCACCGCAAATTCTACTATCTGACGCAATTAGAAGTTGTTTTGATGATCCACATTGTTTGACCCATGCAACTGCAACTGTCATGTGTAGTCTCCTTACGCGATTGTTGGATAATTAGCATTGTTATTTAGAGCAATACGATTTTTATAAATAGCGTATAAATAGTATTTGATTGCATGTAGCGTTTATTATCTCATTTTAATGAGATTGTTAGGTAAAATCACTTAGAGAGTATATTTTATTATATACAATTTTTTCAATTTTTGACATATTCTTAAGAGAACATAGAGTTGCGCTAGCTGAGTAATCTTTCCTGTCAGAAATAAAACCAACATTACTCACAAGTTGCATTGTTAATCTTTTGTAAAAAGTTGGAGTAGAGTCAATTATCATATTCAAGTCCTGATTTGTCATAGATAGGCATATCCAGACATACTGAGCGCTAGCGGGATCAGTGATGTCAAATCTATCGCCTAACAATTTGAGGGCTTGTTCATGACGGATTTCATTTTTATTCAATTTTGCTGTTATATCTTCAAACTCTTTGATGTTGAATTTTTTTTCAAATTTTTCTTCTAAATTACACTCTAAATTCATTCTATTTCTAGTTAAAAAAATCATGTGAAAGGCAACAAAAATTTCTTCAAACTGTAAATTTTCTTCTATTCTTAAAAATATAGAGAATAGTTCTAAATTTTGAATAAGTTCGCGCAAAGATTTGTTTTTAAATATATTTTTATCTGCAGTCAGAACTGAAGCTAATCCACATTGTACAAATCCTAGCTCCCCATAAATATTATCATATTTTTTAACTTCCAGAAGTTGGTCAAGTTTAATCCTTAGAAATTGCTGTTTGTCTGGATCTGGAAGTCGATAAAAAATGTCGATAAATTTCCCAAGATAGTTCAGGCGAGTATCTGCTGTGGTGTTGTTTTGGGGGAAAGTTTGATCTAGTTTACCATATTGTCCTAGTTGTTTTAAGCCAAAGGTGTGCTCTACTTGCTGTAATATCTGTTCTCCATCAAGGGCCAAAAGAAAAACAACATTTGATACGCTAAAGAGGTGCTTTATGCGTTCAAGTAATTCAATGGCATAATCTGGGCGACAACGGTCAAGTTCATCTACCATGATGAAAAGTGGAAAGTTTGTAGTGTCTCTTACTATTTTTGAAAAAGCCTCTAATTTCATGCAAAAGTCATTTGCAGCGGAATTAACTTCTTTAATTTTATTTGTCAGGTATTCACCAGCTTCACCACAAAAACTGATTGCCGCTCCACCAACAGGGTTACCTGTTGCTGTTAACACTTTGCCGCCCCACTTGAACAGCTTTGAGGCGACAGCCGCAACAGCCCTCGCGCTTTCTGCGTATGCTTTATTGGCTTTTTCTTCTGGATCAGTAATTTGCTCCTCAACTGTTGCCATCAGGTTGGCTAGCGGATCACCCGAGCAGTCATTTTTCCATGCATTAAAATATATGCACACTGCCTCGGGGTTTTCAGTGCTGAGGTAGCTGCGCCAGGCATTCAGGAAGAACGTTTTGCCGCTTCCCCATTCAGAGTTCAGGCCAATAACATAGGGGTTATATGTGTTCTGAATCAGCGTGGTAAGGCGCTTCACCAGCACTTTTCTGTCGCCAATAAGGTTGTCAAAGGTCTGCTCTGCAACAGGATCTGAGAGTTTGACGTAGCCGGTGGCAGCGGTTCCAATCTGTGAATCCATAATTCCTCCCCCAAAAAAAACGATACAAGTTTTCTTTGGTTGCACATGGTGCGCTTTGCGTCAACCTACTAGAGCAATTATGAATGGGTGCTGCACATTTGGGAGAGGAGTGACAGCTCGGGCAATTATGAGAGCGCAAAAAAACTCCAGTAAAGATGAAGCAGGCTTATGCGCTGAAAAAGAGGCTGCCTCCACGTTAGGCCCAGGCTTTGCGGGTAAGCGAGAGTAGGTTGATAAGCCTTGACATGATATCATTAAGTAATATCATTGCACCATGAAGCGCAAGCATACCGCCACCCTCACGCAGATTTTTGCAAGGCCTGTCCCAGGTGGTATTAGGTGGGCGGATATTGAGGCGTTATTCATTGCTCTTGGGGCAGAAATAAGCGAGCGAGAAGGCTCAAGAGTATGCGTGTTCCTCTTTGGGGAAATAAAGATTTTTCATCGCCCGCATCCAGAACCGACCACAGACAAAGGGGCGGTTGCAAGTGTGCGAAGATGGCTTGAAGAGCATGGAGTGAAGCCATGAAAAATGTAATGGATTTTGATGGATACAAGGCTGCTATTGCCTATGATCCTGAAATGGAAATGTTCCGCGGTGAATTTGTGGGGCTGAACGGCGGTGCAGATTTTTACGCTTCTGACCTTGCCGGATTACGCCGGGAAGGGAGCGAATCGCTACGCATTTTCCTTGAGGAATGCGCAAAGCATGGCATTGAGCCTCGCAAGCCCAATCGCGGAAATTTTGCCTTGCGCCTTGAGCCTGACGTTTATCATCGCGCAAGCGTTGCAGCAGCCGCGCAAGGAAAGTCCTTAAATGCTTTCATTGCGGATACGGTGAAGCAGGCTGTGGGCTAAAATTATTTGGATCTGGTCAATGTGCAGTCAAAGGCCGCCCAGAGATGGGCGGCCTTTTGTATAATCTGTGGCAGCTTTATTGGTGCTACCGTGCACAGGGGTGAGTTTTCCAGTAGGTTCCCTTATCGTCAGGGGTGCCATGTTCGTTGCACCGGATTACCTTCAGAAAGCGTTTTTCGTCAGAGTCATCGTGCTCATTGCTTCCAGCCTTCACCAAAAAAGCTCGGATGTCCGTGGTTGGGGGTGTTTGCATGCAATAGCATGTTGTTTTTGTATTTGTCAGAGTCTTTTTAACCAATTCAGAAGTCTTTTCAATGTTTGAAAAATTTGGTGAAAGCATAATAAAATATTTATTTATATTTTTGAATAACTCATGCATCCTTTCAAGCCTGTCTATCTTGTGAAACAATTGATCATAATCCCACCCAGAAGATAACTTTGCTTCGATAAGTATAATTGTGTTGTCTGCGCAAATTATGAAATCAAAGTCTTCTTGTGTTCCTAAAATGTCGCAAACTTTGCTTTTATTTCTGACTTTATGTCCCACATTCTCTTGGCTGTGTGTATCGTTATCTTGGTATAATGTGAGAGCAGCGATAAGCCAATCGATATGGTAGTCCATCGCCCACCATGCGTTTTTAAGGTCAATACTTAAGAGTTCTTTAAATTCGCCAGCCAAGGTGTCAATAAGCCCATCATTGAGAGGCAGGGCCAGATCGTCTCCGTTTCCGCAGCAGTTCCGAATGAGCCAGTAACGTTCTTTCCGGTTAAAAACTTCCAGGCATTGCGTCAGTGTTTTGCGGCTCATGGTTTGTCTCGTGGTGTGCAGTTAAACTTATTGGTATTGTTTGAAAGCAATTTATGTCGTCTATCATACTATTTTTGAGGTAATTCGTTTGGTATCAACCACCCAACGTCTGTTCAACCTTGCACATAAATAGGAAATGCCGGGATTAGCTCGGCTTTTTTGTGTCCCCTATCATGACGCTTGGTTGAGCCGAGACTTATGGAGTGATACGCCTGAGAAAATAGCGGACAAGCAGGGTCGGAGGGCGGCGATGTCATCACTCCTACTTTTTGTACAAAGCCTTTATTCCTCGAATTCCAAAGTGCAGTCGTGGCCTGAGCTTTTATCGTAAAGGGTAATTTCAATAATTTTGTCCATGAGTGTAGGGCCAACCTCATTCTGTGCGTCAATTACTTGCTTTTTTACGATATCTCGATTCAACGGATGGCAAGTCTTCAATTTATCTTCACAGTATTTTGCTGTTGCTGGATAACCGAAGTCTGAGCGGCTTTTGGCTGCATTTTTCCAAAGGATTGCAATCGGCTCACCCCGTTCATGTCGACCAAATCCACCGCGCAGAATGTCGTTGTAGGCATCCAGGTTGTGTCCTGTCCTAAAAGTAAGATCCTTTGTGAAGACCTCATCCACCTCGCAGAAGAAGCCCCCAATGGTGTCAAACCGTGCGCCATCAATTATAAATTTTTCTCGCATATTGCCTCACGCCTAGCTCGTTTTTCCATCATGTTTGCTCAAATGTCGCAATTGAGCAATTTGCCGAGGAGTCTACTATGTTTGGCAGAGTAGGGGCTTTTCCCCCCTATCTCTGCGCTGGGTTGAGCCGATATTTGAGAGTTGGTATGTATGAAAATCGAGCAGGGTATAGAGCGAGGCGTATGCCTCACAGTTGGGAGAGGGCTGAACCACTTGGCTTAGTGTACATAATCAACCTGGGGGAAGTATGCAGAAGGTCGTTTTTTTCACGATTGCCATTGCCTTTATTCTTTGTGCTGGCTGTGCCCCCCAAAAGCCAATGACACCAGAAGAAATCGCCGCAGAGCGAACCCGGCAAATGGCGATGATTACCCGTAACTATCCTGATAAAAAGCCAGAAGAGGTTTTGCTTGCCTCGGCCAGAATATTCAGCCTTGCCGACGATGATTACACCGTGAGCCATTCGCCGACGGCTATCCAAGCTCAACGGAATTGGATGATTTATCTTGTGATTTCAGCAGCAATGGGGACTGACACCTGGATCGTTGAAGTCACACCAGACGGGGATGGAACAAAGGTTATGGCGAGACATTCAGGCCAGGCCGCAAGTGTAACAGCAATGGCGGTGCCCACATCTAATGGTGGGATGTCCACGACAGCCGTCACCTCTCCAGCAATGCAAAATATGACGACACGCCCAGCCATCTATCAACTATTCTTCGCTCGACTTGATAATTTATTAGGAAAGCGTTCAGATTGGGTGACTTGCAAAGACGCAAATGCCCAATTTACTGATGGCTTTCTTGACCCGTTTTGTACTGTGGCGAATGACAGAACCCCTGATGGAAAATCCTCTGCGCAACGCCGGGAAATTGAAGAAAGGAACAAGCCAACGAGCGGTGTTTCAATTGGTGGATAGGCGCTCTGTCAAAGTGGATTGATTCTTGTTTTGGGTGAGTCATCACAAATAATATCATATTTTTGGGGGCCCTGTATGATTAACTACTTTGATGATGAGGACAAAAGGCACTGGCCATGGAGAGCAGTCCAAGTATGGCAGATTTTGGTCTCCAAGGCCGTTAATAAACAGCTCATGACCTACGGCGAGCTTGCAAATATACTTGGGTTTGAAGGGGCTAGAGTTCTCGCTCATCCTTTGGGGCATATTGCTGTTTATTGTAAAAAAAATGGCCTTCCTCCGTTAACATCACTGGTTGTCAACGTAGGTGGTTCACCAGGGGATGGATTTCCCGACAAGGAAAAATACTCCCCGCTTGATGAAGCAAGGTTTCGAGTGTTCACCCTCGAATGGTATAAGATTGTACCACCGACCGCAGAGGAGTATGCAGAGCTTGGAAGCGGGTTTGAAAAGGCTAATTAAAAATAGTCAGTGGTAGATTGTCGTTATGCTTTTAGCGAGTGTTGCTCTATGATCTATAGATAAGGCCGGGTTTCTCCGGCCTTTTCTCTACTCCCGCATCTCGGGCGGCAACTGCCGCCCCTCGACCTCGCTCTTGTAGCTTTCCAGACAGTGATTCTCATCGCCAAGGATGAGGGCCACGCCATCCACCAGGCGGCGTGGCCAGCTGCGCACGCCGTGGATATGCCAGCGCCAGCAGTGGGCGCTGATGGTTTCATCCGCCCACCACAGGCCAGCTTTTCGGCAGCGTGGCCACAAGGCCACCAATGCCGCCACAAAGCCCATAGCGGCATTGGCAGCCTGATCCAGCGCGATCAGCAACTGCTTGGTGTTGTGCGCAAGCTCTGCCTTGCGTGAATCCTTCATATGGCCTCCAACTCTTCGGCTTTTGCTCCCCGAGCCACAGCCTCGGCCAGCGCCGCCTTGCGCGCGCCACCCTCTGCCATGCGCGCCGCCTTGTGGGCCACAGCGCCGCCCGTGTACAGGGCAAGGAAGGATTCCGCCGTAAAGGTCAGCCGTACCAGCTCGCCCTGGCCGTCCTTCCAGTTTTTATAAGCGTTCCAGGCCACAGAATCTGGCAGACCTTTGCCGCCCATCTGGGCAAGCAGGGCCACGTTGGCAGTGTCCGCAAAATTCTGCTGGTCAAAGGCGTCATAGCTGAAATGGTAGCTCACGCCATCCACAGCGTACTCAAACCCCGCAGTGATGGCCGATGATGTGTCCGCATCGATGGCGGCGCGTTTTTCTTCAACGATGGAATCCACAGGCCGTTTCGGTTCTTCACCAGCCTTGTAGAGCCTGCCGTCCCAGCCGTGCACTACCTCATAATCAACCTCGACACTGCCGGGGAATGGTTGCGCGTCCCACATCTCAATATCACCAGCCGCATTTTTTATTACATATGTAGACATTAGTCTGCCCCTTCATCGTATATGAATGTCATAGCTAAATTGTTTGGGACATTACCATTAATCCACACTGCGTCACCCTTACGCACAGCAACGGTGCAAATAAGTGTTTGCCCACCTGCCGAAGCCCACTGGATATCGTCAGTTGTGTAACTTTCTCGACTCAGTCGGATATACTGTCCTGCTGCGGACGCTACGCCGCCAAACTTAAAAGCCCCGCTGGCGGGCGCTGCCGGGGTATTGCTGCCATATGCTGGCACAGCAACAGATATAGCTCTGGCGCTAGGTTTGCCGCAGTTCGCAACTTTGGCGGTACCTGTGCGCGTCATGTTATCCATATCCAGATTTGCCTTGCCCGCCAGACCTGCCATGTAATTCGACCAGTCGAACACGCTGGCGCTGTTCTGCGCTGATGCCAGAACCACAAAATGCCGCAGGCGTACCTGTTCATCGAGCACAGTTGTAACGTCATTGCGGTAGATGGCGTTACCAGCTGATAGATTAAAATTCATTGTCCCTAAGTATCCGACCCCACCACTGCCAACCCCTGCGAATTGACCGGCATTGCCGGGCGTGGGTATTGAGAATGCTCCTGTTGTGGCCGCCGGATTATCGGAACGGACACCACCAGTTGTGCCTGTAACATTCGGCAACCCGGCCTTGACGCTCTTGCCCAGCTCTGCGGCACTGGCGGCCTGAGTGATGGAATCGCCGTTTTTCAGCAGCGGCACCTTGAACTTCTGGGCGTCTTTATCCAATGCAAATTTGGCGCAGTTGCCCGTCAAGGCCACCTGGGCGGCGAAGGCGGCGTATGTGCAGGTGAGCAGTTTGCCGCCCACAAGATACGTGTCGTAAAACTCTCTGAATTGTTCACGCGTGTATTCCGCAGCGTCAGCCGGGACAGCGCCGTTGGGCACGTAGCCCTCTGCCGCCATCACGCTCATAACGCTACCGATCAGAGTTGTGCTGATGGCGGTGATGCCTTGCTCCGCGGCATCCATCCGCGTGCCATGATCAGCGGACGTTTCCCCCAGAGCATCCACGCGCTGGCCAAGGTCATCCTGCCCGGTCGTTAGAACTTGCAACTTGGCCGATGCCGCCTCATCAGCCTCAGAGCGTTCAGTTTTTTCGGTTTCCAGCGCGCGAGCCAACGCCTCAAGGCTCCCGGCCTGAACCTGGCTTCCCGCCTTGAGTCCCTCTACGTCACGGCCTTGCGATTCCAGGGCCGAGTCCAGCCCACGCAAGGCGCTGTCCACCTGCTGCGCGTGTGCGTCCAGCATGCTCATTGCCCTGCCAATGCGGGGCACGTCCTCATCCTGCATATTGCTCAGATCAGGCAAAGGCAGGGCCAGATGGGCTGTCTTGTTGTCTACCATGTTGCCTCCTACGCTACGGCCATGAGCCGCACGTCCTGCACCTGCGGCCGGGCTGATATTGTGCCGGTGAGGGTGAGCCTCACCTTGATGAGCTGCGCGCCAGCAAGGGCATGGGTAAAGCGGAACTCGACCAGCCCATCGCCCTGGTTAACGGTCGCGCCTGCCGTCATTGCTTCCCACGCGCCGCCGTCGATCTGGATCTCCGGCGTTACGGTCGCGCCGGAAGGGATAACGGCGTTGTAGATCAACACTGCCCTGGCGGCCCCGGTGGCCGGGATGCTGCGGCTGTAATAGTCTGCCGATTCCTGCACCGTGCCCGCCAAGAGTTGCGAGCCGGGCCAGAGCACGGGCGACCCCTTGGCATCGCCCACAAGCTTGGCGGAAACCTGCACCGCACCGGTTACAGGCTCGGCAAGGCGCACCGGCTGCCCCTCGGCAACGGTGAGGGAAGTGCCGCTGGGGAGTTCCAGGGCGTACTCCACCCGAGTCTTTGAGGTCGGCGTTTCCGCCAGCGCCCTACGGGGTATTTGTAGGGATAATAGCACAGAGTGAGTGTATTTTGTCAACTAAGCTAGTGAAGTAGCAGGAGGTGTGTGATAGGCTTGGATGGTATCAGGAAGTGCGGAGAGGGATTTGGGCAGGAAAATATTTTTTTGTGAAAAGTGCTTAGGACTTCTTCACAAGAAATATAAGCTATTATGTAGAAGTAACTAGCAAGACGGAATTTTGTTCAGCCAACTCTGAATTATCACATACAGAACAACGGACATGCAAAGTCTGTAGAAGAAAGAGCAGCATAGGAAAAAAAGGAAATATATGGGTTCCACTACTACGAAAGAGTTCCTGAGTCTTGTCAGGCAGTCATTTTTAGGGCATGTTAAATAATGATTTGGGAGCGCCGTTGCAAAAAAACTGAATTGTACGTCATTGCGGGTTGTTTTTCCAAAGGATGTAGTTTTAGAATATGATGGGAAATATCATACAATTTATAAACTGAGGATGTATCTATTATGACGGACAGTGAAAAGCTTATAATTTATAAGTCATGTGTAAAAAATGTTCGCTCTCATGAAAAAGCTTTTAAAGCCATAAATATGGTTATAAATAATTGTATGTCAAAAAATGACATGGAAGGTGAAAAAATACATACAAAAATAGCTGCTTTGCTTTTTTGTAGTTGGGCAGAATCTTTTTTTAAAAAATTGATTCATACACCACATGGTTTCACAACATCCGAAATAATAAGGATTAACAAAGTTACAAATGTTTATGGTAAGTGGATTAAATGTTTAGAAATAGCTTCTGCAAAAATAGCTACAGATGACAACGCTACAAAACAACATATAAAAGAATACTTTGAATCATTATGTAAAGAATACATTGAAAAGCCTAGCCATCTTAGGAATAGAATTGCGCACGGTCAAATTGAAATTGCACTAAACAGCACAAATACTGCAATAAACATTGACCTTACAAATAAGCTTGAAAATTTAAACATAGTAACCATACTGCAATGGAAATCAGTTTTTGAGCTTGTTTCACAAGGTATACTATACTTAATAGAGTCGTGGAGCAAGAGAGGCCCCGAAGGCTATACACAAAAAGTTGAAGAAATAAATACGAGAATGGCAAGTGTTGAGTCATGGACTATTGAGAAAAAAAGAGAGAATATTCAGCGTAAAAAAGATTCCAAGCGACTGAAAGATATAGTTAATTAACTATCTCCCTCAGTCGCCTAGAATCGAACTAGGATCTTCACAAACCACCTACATAAGTAGGCATGAATGTGTCGCTCGACCATATTGAGCTACGACTGCCTTATAAGATTACTTAAAATGAGATATATCGTCAACAAGAAAGCGCTTTTCTTAAAAGGGCATTTCAAATAACAAGCCTCTATCAAGAGCAACAGCAAGTCTAATCAAAATATTTTCACAACATTTCATTTTGTAGGTATATCTGTGGGTATCACCAATTTTATAGAAAAATTTCCTAACAATACCTAGATATTAACACAAACATCGTCGCCCCTTGGGGACGCCAATCAAGAAAGCAAGCTCTTACGAGAAATCGTAGGAGCTTTTTTGTATGTAGAAAACCCCCCGCTAGGCGGGGGGTTCCGTAAAGCTTAAAGCTTTAAGCATGTCAGCAAAACTCCTTTTGATTTGTTACAACAACTTGCGGTCTGGCAACTGCAAACGGAACAAATCAAAAGGAGGTCACAATAGGTGACGCAAAAAGTTTAGCTCACACAAAGTGGAACTGTAAATATCATATCGTCTTTGCCCCAAAATATCGTAGGCAGGTATTTTATGGAGAGAAAAGGCGAGCGGTAGGGGATATTTTGCGTAAGTTTTGTGAATGGAAAGATGTAAAAATACTAGAAGCAGAATGCTGCCCTGATCATATCCACATGCTGCTTGAGATACCCCCTAAAATAAGCGTATCGAGTTTTATGGGGTACTTAAAAGGTAAGAGTAGCTTGATGCTGTATGAACAATTCGGCGATCTCAAATTTAAATACCGCAGCCGTGAGTTTTGGTGCCGTGGTTTTTATGTAGATACAGTAGGAAAAAACACGGCAACGATTCAAGATTATATAAAGAAACAGCTGGATCGGGATAAACTCGGTGATCAACTGAGTCTCCCGTACCCAGGAAGCCCGTTTACGGGCCGCAAGTAACAGAAATGCAAATGTCAGATCGTGCATGCGCCTGCTAGGGCGCAGCTGGTAAGAGAGCCTTACAGGCGCATATGAAAAACCCCCGGCTATGCCGGGGGATATTTATTCGCTTTTTGAATTATTGTCAGTCTTGGGCGCGCGGACGGCTGCATATCACTTGAAAGCAACACAACAATAGTAATAGTATGCTATATAAAAAGAAGGTACTAAATTTTTAAAGAAAATCTTCGAATTGTGACCAAAAGGGCCATTATGTCAAACTTGCCGGATAGCTGCGTGGCTCATGTCTATTGCCCCGAGAATGGGGCACCTTTCCGCGTACAGCCTCTTTCTGAACATTTGCGCAACGTCGCTGACCTGGCATCATCAGCGGCAGCCAAGGTCGGCTTGCCCCTGACAGGCCATCTGGTTGGCCTGCTGCATGATTTTGGCAAGTATTCAAAAGAATTCCAGAATTATATCCTTTCCGCTGCTGGCTGCATTACTCCTGGTGAACCGGGCTACACCGATCCCATAGCTTGCAAAGGGAAGATCAATCATGCTTTTGCTGGAGGGCAGCACCTATGGGAGCGCCTGCAAGGCAATGATTTGAAAAAAGCGATTGCCCGGATGCTTGCATTGTGCATTCTGTCCCACCATTCAGGGCTAAAAGATTGCATATCCCAGGACGGCAAGGATGCATTTACACAGAATTACATGGCCCGTCCGGAGGAAAAAACACACCGTAAGCAGTGCGTTGAGCGCTGCGATCAAGCATTCCTTGAAGAAATAGAAAATGAAATCTCGAATGCACTTTTATTGGAAGTGCGAGCAGTTATGATGAAGCTGCGTGATCGAGTCATGAACAAGCAGCCAGCGAGTGCGGATATCAATGACCAACGAGACTGCGCAAATAGTCGTGATTTTCAGCTTGGATTGCTGGCGCGTTTTTTATTCAGCTGCCTGATTGATGCGGATCGTACTGACAGTGCAGATTTTGAAGATCAAAAAGGGGCGGAAATTCGGCGCAGCGGGGTCAGGCGTCCTTGGAGTGCCCTGGTGCAGCGTTTTGAAGCAGCCTTGGCCCAAAAGACCCCGCAACACGCCATCGACCACATCCGGGGTGATATTTCTGCCCATTGCGCCCAGCGTGCCCAGGATGCGCCGGGTATGTTTACTCTCACTGTACCCACTGGCGGGGGCAAGACGCTGGCCAGCCTTCGTTTTGCCCTGCTGCACGCGCAAAAGCACCAGATGGACAGAGTCATCTATGTTATTCCTTATACATCCATTATTGACCAAAACGCCGATGTAGTCCGAAAAATTCTTGAGCAGGGCGAAGCCCCTGGATCCATAGTGCTTGAGCATCATTCCAATTTCATGCCTGATGAAAATTCTGACGCTGAAGAAGTCGCCAGCCGGTGGGAAAAACTGTCTGAAAATTGGGATGCCCCCGTGATCTTCACCACCATGGTGCAGTTTCTTGAGAGCCTGTTTGGCGCAGGCACAAGCTCCGCCCGCCGCATGCATAATCTTGCACGTAGCGTGATAGTGTTTGATGAAGTGCAGACTGTCCCTGTGCGCTGCTTGCGTATGTTTTGCAACGCTGTGGATTTTTTGACCGGGCAATGTGGTTCTACCGCAGTGCTTTGCACTGCCACGCAGCCGAGGATGGACAATCTGCCGCATCCGCTGCGTGGCAGCCTTGATATACAACCCGGCATGGAAATCGTGCCAAATGTGCCAGATCTGTTCACGCGCCTCAAGCGCACGACATTTTTTGACCACTGTCATACCTCCATGAGTGCAGAAGATGTGGCCGCACTGGCGCAAGAAGAGCAACAATCCCACGGTTCATGCCTGGTGGTTTGCAATACCAAGCGAATGGCAGAAAAGATTTATGCGCTTTGCGCCAAACAGGAAGGTATAAACTTCTACTACCTTAGCACCAACCTCTGCCCGGCGCACCGCATGGAAAAGCTTGAAGCCATGCGAGCCGATTTGAAAAACGGGCGTCCTGTACTTTGCGTAAGCACGCAACTCATTGAGTGTGGCGTGGATATCAGTTTTCGATCTGTTATTCGCATGGCCGCTGGTCTGGATTCCATCCTTCAGGCGGCAGGGCGCTGCAACCGACATGGGGAAAATGAGCCGGGCAGGGTGCATGTGGTACTGGTGAAGGCAGATGCAGAAAATCTGGACTGGCTGAAAGACATTAAAGATGGTCGGGATATCTTTCTTGATACAGTGCGCCTAAAGTATGCACAAGAACTTCTGGAATCTGGCTACGATTTCACCATGCCGCAGCTGGTTGCAACATATTTTGACCATTATTTTCATCGTAAGGGCGCCGTGCTTTCTTATGCGGCAGGCGATTGCAATTCCTTGCTTGATATGCTGGGCAGTAATCGAGGTGCTGGCAATAACAATCTATTCCCCATACTGGGGCAATCATTCAGCGCCGCAGCAAAAATTTTCAAGTCCATCGACTCAACATCAAAAAGTATTTTGGTGCCTTATAAAGATGGAGAGGGCATCATTGCCGCACTTTGTTCATCAGATTTGCTGTATAAAAAATATGAGCTTTTACGTAAGGCTCAGCGTTTTTCCGTAAACATTTTTCCACATACAGAACGCGAGCTTATACAGAAAAATGCCTTGTATCCCATTCAGGATAGTGGCATGTTTGCTCTGAAACCCAATTTTTACTGTAATGAACAGGGCGTTAGCGCGCAATCAGGGCAAAAACTGCGTCTTTGTAATTACTGATAGGAGGATTGAGTGAATAACGACATATCCTTTACTGTTTATGGGCGTTATGCCCTGTTTTCTGATCCTGTAACTCGAGTAGGCGGCGAAAAATGTTCTTACCACATTCCCACCTACGAGGCACTCAAGGGAATAGTTAAATCTATATATTGGAAGCCAACGCTGATTTGGGTGATTGACAAGGTACGCATTCTGCATCCCTTTCGCACGCAAACCAAGGGCGTAAAACCAATCAGGCCCACCACAGGCGGCAATGATCTTTCCATCTACACCTATCTGGCTGATGTTGCCTATCAGGTAAAGGCCCGTTTTGTATGGAACGAGCACAGGCCGGAACTGAAGCAAGACCAGATTGAAGGCAAGCACTACGAAATAGCCAAGCGTATGCTGGCGCGCGGTGGCCGACAGGATATCTTTTTGGGTACGCGCGACTGTCAGGGGTATGTGGAACCTTGCAGATTTGGTGAAGGCCCCGGTGCGTATGATGACCTGGAAGAGCTGGCCTTTGGCCTCATGTTTCACGGGTTTGATTATCCTGATGAAACCGGAAACTCCAGTTTTGGCGCACGGTTCTGGAAGCCTGTAATGCGCAAGGGGATAATTGAATTTCCCTCGCCGGATGACGCCTCGCTGCTGCGTAAAAAAATCCGCCCCATGAAACCCAAGGCGTTCCACCCCGGCAAAAACTACGCTGGTTGTGATGAAGAAGCGCTATCCCTCCTTTTGCAGCAGCCCGAAACCGTGGCATATCCTGATGCCCGCAGCCTGCTTTCTGACGGCGGCCCGCAAGGGGGTACGCTGTGAGCTGGATGCAAAAGCTTTTTGAAACGTATGAAGCCTGCTCCCAAAATCCCGCCTTTGTGGACCCGCCACAGGCGGAGAATGGCGGCAAAGAAGCCCCGGCGCTTATGCCCGTGAGCCATACCAGCCAACAGGCGCATATTCATGTTGTCATTGACGGGGCTGGTAATTTTGTGAGGGCAGAGCTGTTGCCGTTGAAAATGCAGTTTATTATCCCGGCAACCGAAGATTCCGCAGGTCGTACCAGCGGAGATTCCCCGCATCCTCTGGATGATAAAATTCATTATTGCGCCAAAGACTACTCTGGCGCCAAAAAGAATCTTTATAGCTTGTATGCCGCTCAGTTGCAGGCATGGTGCGATTCTCCCCACAGTCATCCAAAGGCCAAGGCTGTATATGCCTATGTTTCGCAGGGGCATCTGGTGAATGATCTGTTGAAATGCGGAATTTTGCGCGGTGAATCAGCCAGCTCCTTGCAGACGGAACCAACCGAGGCAGACAGAGAGAGCGGCACAGACAGCATCTTTAACAGATTGCAGCCCAAAAAAATTGGCAACGCCACGGTGCGCGACCAGGGGGACGCTCTGGTGGTATGGAGCGTGGTAAACCTGCCTGATGACATGGAACCGCGCACATGGAAGGACACCAGCCTGCAACAGGCATGGATGGCCTACGATGCATCCATGATGGAGCAAAAAAGCCTTTGCATGGTGCAAGGGGTGGAATGCGCTGTTGCCGCAAAGCATCCGCGCAATATCCGCCGCCCCGGTGATGGTGCAAAGCTTATTTCCTCCAATGATTCCGCAAATTTTACCTACCGTGGGCGCTTTCTGGAGCCGGAGCAGGCCTGCACCGTCGGCTATGAGGTAAGTCACAAGGCGCACAATGCCTTGCGCTGGCTCATAGCGCGGCAGGGCTACCGCAACGGGGATCAGGCTGTTGTGGCCTGGGCTGTGAGCGGCGCGCCCGTGCCTAATCCTTGTGAAGATTTGTTTGATCTGAGCGCCGACGACTTTTTGCTTGATGACGCGCCTGAGGTGCAGGCAGAGAAGGACGCCGCCCAGCCTCCTTTTGTTCCTCCCGTAAATATGGGGCTGGCCTTTGCAAAAAGGCTGAACAAAGCCCTCGTGGGATACAAGGCTGATCTCAAGGAAACTGACGGCATCGCCATCATGGCTATGGATGCGGCCAGCCCTGGTCGGCTTTCTGTTACGTTCTATCACGAGCAGATGCTTAAGGACTACCTTTACAATCTGGAAAGATGGCAGGAAGAATGCGCATGGGTCTTGCCTGTGCGCATAGAAGATGCGCGCGAAGGCCAGAGCAAACCCAAAACGCGCACTGTTTACGCGCCCCTTGCCCCCACGCCAGAAACCATTGCTCGCGTTGCATTCGGCAGGCGTATTGACGACAAGCTGCTCAAGGCAACTGTAGAGCGGTTGTTGCCATGCGTTGTTGATAGGGCAGCTTTGCCGCGCGATATTGTTGAGAGCTGCGTGCGCCGTGCCTGCAATCGCGCGGCGCATGAGGCATGGGAGTGGGCTGAAGTGCTGGGCGTTGCCTGCGCCATGTACAGGGGCTATTTCGCCAGACACATAAAAGAAGGGGAATACAGCATGGCACTTGATGAAACGCGTAACTCCCGTGACTACCTCTTTGGGCGGCTTCTGGCGGTTGCGGAATATATTGAACGTTCCGCTTTGAACTTCGCGGGAGAAAAACGTCCCACCAATGCCGAGCGGTTGATGCAGCGCTTTGCCGACCATCCTTTTGCCACATGGAAACAGCTTGAGCTTCAGTTGCAGCCGTATATACAGCGGCTGAAGAGCTGTTCCCATGCCGGGCTGCTTAAACGGCTCCAAAAGGCCTGGAAAGAAATTTACGATAAATTTGACCCCGAAGAATTCACTTCTTCAAACAAGCTCAGTGGCGAATTTCTGCTGGGCTACCATTGTCAGATGTCAGCCTTGTACGCCACGGCTGATAAAGAAAGCACCACTGAAGCCAATGACCAGCAAGGAGCGTAACATGAGTCTGCAACACAAGATCGACTTCGCCGTTATTCTCACCGTAGATCACGCCAACCCTAACGGCGATCCGCTCAACGGCAACCGTCCCCGTACCGATTATGATGGCTATGGGGAAATCAGCGATGTTTGCCTTAAGCGCAAGATCCGTGATCGGCTCATGGAGCAGAAGGGGACGCAAGTTTTTGTGCAGTCGGACGACCGCAAGCTGGACAATATGGCCTCGCTCAAGGAAAGAGCCGAATCTGCGGAGCACGGCCTTGGCAAGGATTCTTTTAATCCCAAAAAATGCAGCAAGGAAGAAACCGCCCGAAAGGCTTGCGCCAAGTGGTTTGACGTGCGCGCTTTTGGGCAGCTTTTTGCCTTTGGCAAAGATGGCGATGCAGCGGGGGTTTCCATTGCTGTGCGCGGCCCGGTGAGCATTCACTCGGCCTTCAGCGTGGAGCCTGTCAGCGTTGCAAGTATTCAGATCACCAAAAGCGTCAGCGGTGAGGGCGATGGCAGCAAGCGCGGTTCGGACACCATGGGCATGAAGCACCGTGTGGATAAAGGCGTATATGTTTTTTACGGCAGCATGAATCCTCAGCTTGCCGAACGCACTGGCTTTAGCGATGAAGACGCTGCCGTGCTCAAGGCCATCTTGCCCAGGCTGTTTGAAAATGACGCTTCGTCTGCCCGTCCGGAGGGCAGCATGGCAGTCAATCAGGTGTTCTGGTGGCAACACAACTGCGCTTCCGGGCAGTATTCATCCGCAAAAGTGCATAAAAGCCTCACGGTTAATCCTGATGGCAGCTATACGCTCAACGGCGAGGCAACTCCGGGGTTGAAGGCTGAAACCATTCCAGGCTTCTAATGCACCCCCCAGCCGATTCCATCCCCATATCGGCTTTGCAGCATTATCTGTTCTGCCCCCGGCAGTCTGCGCTCATCCATCTGGAACAACTCTGGACGGAAAACGTGTACACTGCCGAGGGCCGTCAGTTGCACGAAAAAGCCCGCAGCAACGCATCTGAATGTCGCGGCGACTGCAAAACTGTTTCAGGGCTGTTGCTCTGTTCGCGCGCTCTTGGCCTGACAGGGCAGGCAGACGTTGTGGAGTTTCATCGGCACGGCAATGTCTGGCAGCCGTATCCTGTTGAATACAAGCGGGGCCGCCCCAAAAGCATGGCGGCAGACCGCATTCAGCTTAAACTGGATCGGGAGGATGGTCGCTCCCCGCGCGGGAGCGTGGATTGAAGCCACTTCGAGCAAGTCGCGCATGTCTGCGTATTCCTGTCGCTCCCCGTGCGGGAGCGTGGATTGAAGCAAGGTGCCGCTGTACAAAGATGGCGATTCCATCGTCGCTCCCCGTGCGGGAGCGTGGTTTGAAGCATTTCCGGGTCGCCGGAATCAAACCTTTGCAAAGGTCGCTCCCCGCGCGGGAGCGTGGATTGAAGCCCTGTGCGCGTGAAGATCAACGACCGCCCGACAGTCGCTCCCCGTGCGGGAGCGTGGATTGAAGCCAGGCGTTAGCGGCAATGCGAGCTTTGATCAGCCGTCGCTCCCCGTGCGGGAGCGTGGATTGAAGCGCGGGTTCGAGGTTTGGGCATCACGCCAGAACGCGGTCGCCCCCCGTGCGGGAGCGTGGATTGAAGCAGCCGTATGGCAGTGCGTGACCTGGCCAAACAGGTCGCTCCCCGTGCGGGAGCGTGGATTGAAGCCGCTCTGATGAAAAAGGTGGCTGGGCAGATACTGGTCGCTCCCCGTGCGGGAGCTTGGATTGAAGCGGCGCAGAGTACGGCAACCTCGCGGCGCAGGTTGGTCGCTCCCCGCACGGGAGCGTGGATTGAAGCTTCCAGCAGGCGTTTATCTGCGGCAGTCAGCAGGGGGCGCTCCCTGCCTTGGAGCGTGGATTGAAGCACCCTGATTTGTGCGTTACGCTGGTTTCCGCTGTGTCGCTCCCCGCACGGGAGCGTGGATTGAAGCTACGGCCTGCGTACCAACCCGACACAGGCCGAAGGTCGCTCCCCGTGCGGGAGCGTGGATTGAAGCAATCTCCGCACGCAGCAGCGTTTCCAGTTCATCCGTCGCTCCCCGTGCGGGAGCGTGGATTGAAGCAACCTGAGTATTAAAAAAGGCCTCTACATCTCGGTCGCTTCCCGTGCGGGAGCGTGGATTGAAGCATCCCCAACCCGCCAGGCAAAAGCAGGCACCAGCGTCGCTTCCCGTGCGGGAGCGTGGATTGAAGCCATCTGCCTCGCCAGCAGTTCCCTCACCCGGTAAGTCGCTTCCCGTGCGGGAGCGTGGATTGAAGCCCGTTGACGATCACAGCAGTCATGCCGCGCGGATAGTCGCTTCCCGTGCGGGAGCGTGGATTGAAGCTTGAAAAACAGTGCCCGCGCCGACAGGTCGCGCGTCGCTTCCCGTGCGGGAGCGTGGATTGAAGCCCACTATCCTTTGTTGACCGACAACCACAAAACGAGTCGCTTCCCGTGCGGGAGCGTGGATTGAAGCAAAATCACCCGTGCGGGACAGATAGAAATAGCCAGGGGTCGCTTCCCGTGCGGGAGCGTGGATTGAAGCCCGAGGCAGAGCACGGCAAGGCCCGCGACCTGCGCGTCGCTTCCCGTGCGGGAGCGTGGATTGAAGCGGCGCTATCGTGATGGTACTGCTTACTGTTTCGAGTCGCTCCCCGTGCGGGAGCGTGGATTGAAGCAACAAAAGCAGGCCGTACAAGCACGGCAAGGAATGTCGCTCCCCGTGCGGGAGCGTGGATTGAAGCCTCCGTCCATTTGCGGCCGCACATTACGCGTCAGTCGCTCCCCGTGCGGGAGCGTGGATTGAAGCGCCGTCTGATACATCCTGTCGATAAGACAGGGCCGGTCGCTCCCCGTGCGGGAGCGTGGATTGAAGCCTGCCAGCGCAAAATGGCGCCATCTACGTGCCGGGGTCGCTCCCCGTGCGGGAGCGTGGATTGAAGCCGCTGTCAACGAATACTGTGAAAAGATATTGGATGGTCGCTCCCCGTGCGGGAGCGTGGATTGAAGCTTTGCCGCAAGCGGCTTGATACAGGTATCCAGCCGTCGCTCCCCGTGCGGGAGCGTGGATTGAAGCATGTGGGGCCGTGGTGCGGTGGCACTACGCCGCGCGTCGCTCCCCGTGCGGGAGCGTGGATTGACGCAATACATTCGCCTGGCAGTTGGTCTGGTGCGCAGGTCGCTCCCCGTGCGGGAGCGTGGATTGAAGCGAGCAAGCCGCCAAGACGGCTAAAATACTCAGCATGTCGCTCCCCGTGCGGGAGCGTGGATTGAAGCCTGTAGCTTTGCAGGGCTTCGGAAACGCGCGCAGTCGCTCCCCGTGCGGGAGCGTGGATTGAAGCTCGGTGATGTTGTCCACCTGGTTTACGAAAGTCTGTCGCTCCCCGCACGGGAGCGTGGATTGAAGCAGCGTAGCAGTGGTCGCAGCCAGGGGAGCAGTGCGTCGCTCCCCGCGCGGGAGCGTGGATTGAAGCAGCCAAAGCCCGCGCCCCGCAATTTTGCAGATCGTCGCTCCCCGTGCGGGAGCGTGGATTGAAGCAAGTTGTATGGCGACCACACCCGCGCGCGTGAGCGTCGCCCCCCGTGCGGGAGCGTGGATTGAAGCCATTTTTTGGCGCTCGGCAAGCTCCTGCAAATCGGTCGCTCCCCGTGCGGGAGCGTGGATTGAAGCACTTTCTGGCTAACGTATAGATTTTCCCTGAGAGTCGCTCCCCGTGCGGGAGCGTGGATTGAAGCATGAGCTGGCCTCCCCGGGTGAAAAAGCGGATGTGTCGCTCCCCGCGCGGGGGGGATTGATATTATCATGAGCACAGCCCATACATACCGCAGCAACTGGAACCATCTGTTCTGATTTATCTATTTCTTGGTGTTAAAGATGTCTTGCGTAAAATATATAACCTATTTTTCAGGTTTGTTATAAATATTATGCTGATATTAATCCAATTTCGATTACTTGATTTTTATCTTCGTCACCATAATCCTTTCCCGCCGTCTTCCGATTAATACAGAAGCGGTATCTCTGCATTTTGCCCCCTCAATATTCTCCATTGAAGGGGTTGATCTTGCAGGCAAAAATTTTATATGAGCAAAAGTGTCCCGGAACTGTATGATGGCTGCAACAATAGCAACGTATCTGGTGGATACTGTAAGAAGAATTCTACACTTGCAAAAGGGCTTGTTATGAACAGATCCATATCGCTCAAGCTGATGCTTGGCATTGCGGCAATCATCATCATACCTATGGGCATACTATTTGCCCTTACATCGCGTGGCATTGCAACGCTTTCAGAAGAAAGCTTTGCCAAGTCCGCCATTGGCGAACTGCGGCAGGTCAGCAATGTTGTCACAGCCATGTTTGATGAATACAAGCTCAACGTTGGCATGCTGGCTGTTGATCCCCTTATGGCGCAGTTGCCGCAGATGACCACAAGTCATGTAACAGCAACGGAACCCACACCGTCCAGCCCCGATGCAGGCGATACTGCTGGCAAGGCGCTTGATGCCGTGTTTCGTCTGTACCGGGAGACGCACCCCTCATATACCAATGTTTACGCGGGCAATATGGAAGGCGCATTTGTGCTCAACAGCCCCGTGAGCGGCAAAACCCAGCCATCTGGCTACGATCCGCGCAAACGCCCCTGGTGGGGCATGGCCGTGTCTGACCCGGCCAAGAGCTACATCACCAGCGCCTACAAGAGCACCGATGGTCAGCCCATGGTCAGCGCCTGCCGGGCCGTGCGCGATAGCAGCGGCAAAGTTACAGGTGTTGCGGCCATAGATATTACTCTGGGCACCCTCACAGACCTCATCAAAAACGTGCATATTGGCCGCACGGGTTTTGTTATTCTGGTGCAGGATGACGGCGTGGTTATATCCGACCCCAAAAACCCGCAGCACAATTTTCAGAAAATAGACGGCATTGGCAACGATGCCCTGGCTGCCCTGTTCAAGTCCGGTGCGGCTACGGGCGAGGCTGTCTTTAGCGGCAAGCAGTATGAAGCTGTGGTGTACAATTCGCCGGAACTCAAGTGGAAGTTTATTGGCCTCATTGAAAAAAGCGAACTTATGGAGCCTGTCAACGCCGCTGTGTGGCAGTTTGCTACCGGTATGCTGGCAAGCCTGATTGGCATTTGCATAGGTATCTGGGTGCTGGCCGGGCGGCTCATTATTACGCCTTTGAAGACCGTGGGCGTTTTCCTCAAAGATATTTCCGCTGGGGTATACGGCAGTCTCGCCAATCGCCGTGTTGACGAAATAGGCGTGATTTTTGAGTCCCTCAATTCCATGAGCGCTACCCTTAAATCCAATATTTCGGAGATTGAGGCCAAAACTGTTGAAGCGCAGCAACAGGCCGATGCAGCAAACGCCGCTACGCGCGAGGCCGAGGCCGCCCGCCTGCACGCCGAGCACGCCAAGGCCGAGGGCATGCTTGAAGCCGCGCGCCAGCTCGAACATATGGTGCAGATGCTCCATCAGGAAGTGAGCACACTCGCGAGCAGTTCAGAAGATATCCGCGAGGCCACGCTCGTGCAGCGGCAGCGCATCCACGAAACCGCCACGGCTATGGAAGAAATGAACTCCACCGTGCTGGAGGTTGCCAAAAACGCCTCGCATGCCGCCGCCCAGGGCACAGATGCGAGGGACAAAGCCAATCAGGGCGCCGAGGTCGTGGGGCGGTCGCTTGAGGCCATGCGCGCCTCGGAGCAGAAGGCTCTTGAACTGCGCGAAGCCATGGGCGATCTGGATAAACAGGCTCACGGCATCGGCGCGATCATGACCACCATTGAAGACATAGCCGATCAAACAAATCTGTTGGCCCTGAATGCGGCCATTGAGGCCGCTCGCGCGGGCGAAGCGGGCAGAGGCTTTGCCGTTGTGGCCGATGAAGTGCGCAAACTGGCAGAAAAGACCATGCACGCCACCAAGGAAGTGAGCGACTCAATCCTCTCCATCCAGCGGGTAGCAGGAATCAACGTGCAGTCTGTGGAAGAAGCCGTGCAGGGCCTTGACCATGCCTCATCGCTGGCTGGCGAGTCCGGCGCGGCGCTGGGCGATATTGTTACCAGCACAAACCAGTCGGCAGGGCAGATTCAGTCCATTGCCACTGCGGCAGAGCAGCAGGCCGCCACATCTGAAGAAATCAACAAGTCCATTGACGAAATCAACGCCATCGCCGGTCAGACGGACGAGCGCGCCGAAGCCTCTCTCCAGGCCACCCGACGGCTGGAAGATCTGGCTCTGTCGCTTTCCGGTCTTATCAAGGAGCTGAAAGATCAGTCGTCATAGGCTGGCAGAGTTCAATGACCTGAGAAGGAAAACGGCAACCGTTCTGCGGTTGCCGTTTTTCGTGCGGGAGTGACATCATTTTCGACCTGCGCTATGTTGTCGCACTGGTCAGCGTCAGCGAATTTGCCGTCAATAGCCTGTAATCAGAGGCTTTTCTTCTGCCAAATGACGCTATCGCTACAGAGCGTGCATGACAGATTGCGCCCTTTGCGGCAGGCAGGGGGAAAGCATATCTGGATTTTCGTGTATCCCTTTCGGCGGCCCGCCGAATGAATGTTGCTGCGCAGCAATAACCGCACTGGAGTATGCCATGACAGGGGAATTTCTGACCTCGCTCACCCCTGAGCACAAGAAGTTTCTTGTGAATCTGTTCAAGGACGGCGTGTCCTTTGACCCCAAGGTGCTGCGCGTTTACGCATCGGATGCCAGTCTGCTCACGGGTACGGTGCTGGCCATGGTTCGGCCCGAAAGTGCCGGGCAGTTGTGCGAATTTATGCGCTGGGCAGATGCGGAGCATGTGGCCGTGCACCCGCGCGGGCGCGGCACCAGCCTTTCCGGCGGCTGCGTGCCCACGGTTCCCGGCATTGTGGTTTCCATGCTGGGCATGGATAAAATCATCGAGATCAATAAGGAAGATTTTGTTGCCGTGGTGGAACCGGGCGTTAATACGGCTCTGCTTCAGGCAGAGTGCGAAAAGCTGGGCATGTTTTACCCGCCGGATCCGGCCAGCGGCAAGGCAACCAGCGTTGGCGGCAATGTCATCACCTGCGCCGGGGGCCTGCGCGCCGTAAAATACGGCGTTACCCGCGATTACGTGCTTGGCCTGGAGGCCGTGTTGCCCGGCGGCGAACTGGTAAAGTTCGGGGGCCGCTCCCACAAGGATGTCATAGGCCTTGATCTCGGGCGGCTCTTTGTGGGCAGCGAGGGCACGCTTGGCATTGTGACCAGGCTTATTCTCAAGCTTTTGCCCCGGCCCGAGGCTTCAGCATCGGTGCTTGTGGGCTATCCTTCGCTGGATGCCGCCCTGGCCTCCATGGGCAAGGTTTTTGCCGCAGGTATTCTGCCCTGCGCGGTGGAATTCATGAATGAAACCGTGCTGGAAATCCTTGCCAGAACCGGCGATGTGCCGTGGCCGGACAGCGTTAAATCGTTGCTGCTGTTTCAGGTGGACGGCAGCAAGGAGACTGTGCCGCTTGAGAATGCCCGCCTCGCCAACCAGCTTGATGACGCCCTGTGGCGTATGGAGGGCGTTGGCAAGCAAGAGGAAGACAAGCTGTGGGCCTACAGGCGCAGGGTTTCGGCTGCCTCCTATGTGCTCGGCCCAGACCGCATCGGCGGCGACATGGCCGTGCCGCGCGGTTCCATTCTCAAGGCCGTGCGCAAATTTGAAGAAATTGCCGCCAGCAACGGCAAGCGCCTCATCGCCTTTGGGCATGCTGGCGACGGCAACATCCACGCCAATCTGCATTATGATGCCTCTGACGCCGACGATGCCCGCCGCACACAGAAAACCCATCATGAACTGGATGCGGCAGCCCTTGAATGTGGCGGCAGCCTTTCTGGCGAGCACGGCGGCGGATGCCTGAAAGAAGTTGGCAAACAGCTCGGGCAGAAGGAGCACGCCCTCATGCTGCGCGTGCGCCGTGTCTTTGATCCCAGCGGTATTCTCAATCCCGGCAAGGGGTACTGAAATGAAACGCGGCTGTACGCAATGCGGCGAATGCCTGAACGTCTGCCCTGTGTACGCGCTCTACAAGCGCGAGGAATACGCGCCCAAGGGCAAACGCCTGCTTCTGGAACAGATTGATCCCGAGTTCGGCGGCAGCCCGGATTCGTCCCTGCCCTGGGAGGATATCCGCGAACTGGCGCGCCTCTGCGCCGGGTGCGAGCGGTGTCAGCAGGCCTGCGCGCGCAAGCTTTCCACAAGCGACCTGCTGGCCGAGGCGCGGGCACGTAATCCTCACTGGACGCAAACTCTCTGGGATGTGTGGATTCGTCGAGCAGGCCCACTGTGGCCCATGGCGGGAAAAATCGCCATGCTTGCCCCAGATTCCGTTATTCCCGGCGTGTTGCGGTCTTCTGTGGAAACCGCCCGCGCACTGGTTGATCTGGAGCCTTGCGAACCGTGGATGACCCTGCGGCCTACCCGGAAGGTCAGCGGCGTCAGGGTGGCCCTGTTCAGCGGCTGTACGGCAAAAAATGCGCGTCCCCGCTGGATATCCAATGCCCGGCAACTGCTGGCAGGCTGGGGCTACGACCTTGTGGACATTGCGGATTTTGCCTGCTGCGGCGGTACGTTGCACCATGCCGGGCAGTTGGGGGCCCTGGCAGAAGTGCGCGAGCGCAATCTTGAGCTTTGGCGCAAGGCTGGCAAGCCTGTAATGGCGAGCTTTTGCGCTTCGTGCAAGCACAGCCTTGATAGCTACACCGCCGTTTTATCGGCGGAGGAGGGCAAGGAGTGGAAGCAGAAATGCGTTGGACTTTCCTCCCTGCTTGTGGAACCGCAGATCAACCCCACAGGCAAGGCCCCGGCAGCGGTGGGCTATCACCAGCCCTGCCACTGGGGTACTGCTGATCCTGATTTGCCCTTGCTCACGGCGGGGCTGCCAGGCTTGAAAAAAGGCACTGGCCTGTGCTGCGGCATGGGCGGCATACTGAAAATGTCCAACCCCGATCTTTCAGCAGACATGGCGCGCAAATGCCTGGAGGGCTTTGCTCCTGAAATCCGGCATATTGTCACCGGGTGCAGCGGCTGCGTCATGCAGCTTGCCGCTGCGGGGGGCAAGGATGTGCAGGTGCGGCACTGGCTTGATGTGGCTGCACTGGCAAACTCCCGCATCTAGGCGCATCCAGCCCCATACTGACTCTTGCAGCAGTGTCTGTGAAGTTTTGCAGCTTGCGGGCGGCATAGTTGCCTCTGGTAGGTGTGCGCCGCGACGTCCTGCAATGCTTTATTGAGGAATGGTGCACGGCACCAGGTGGAACTGGGGCATAGGCACCCGAAAAATAAGCCGAAACGCCTCTGACCACTGGACGCTCCATGGGCGGCAGTATAGTATGCGGCAACATGTACACCTGTAATCGATGAGCCTATGCCCAAACTTCGATACTCCAAATTTGCTCTGGTCGCGGCCCTCTCCGGGGGAATGGCGGTCCTTTTGGCGTGTCTGCTGTTCTGGGTAAATGGCTGGAACCCCGCCCTGGCTGGTTCGCTCAATCTGCAGCCACGCGCAGCCATTGGCAATGCCGAAGTTTCCGAGCCGCCAGCAGTGTCTTCCGCCGCCGCGGAAAACAATGCAGTACCGGCTGTTGCAGCACCCGATCCGGCGAGTCCGGGGGCTGAACAGAACGGCAGCAATGAGGCAAACTCAGCTTTGCCCACTGCTGATCAGCAACCAGCGCAGCAGTCAGGACAGCAGTCGGGGCTGCAATCGGGCCCCCAGACAATCCAGCAGGCAGGCGCTGATTCCATCGTTCAACCTCTGACGGACGCTGATAGCGCAGAGCAGCCCCCATCCCCGGAATCATCCCAACAAACTGGAAAACCTGATTCTTCCGCCGCACCCAATGCCCCCGCCAAGGTCGCGGTACCGGATGCCGCAAAAGGCGCGGCGCAATCCGCAGCACAGCCTGCAACACCTGCGCACGATTCCAAGGTGCAGCTTTTTGGCACTGTGGAGTTCAAGCGCCCTTTATCTACTCTGCCGGGCTGGCTTGATCTGCTCAAGCGCAACCAGATGGATCCCATATTCATACCTGGCAAGGTGTTCAAAAAGGGCGTTACATGGGACACGTTCAAATCAAAAGCTCCGCTGAACAACAAGATGGAACTGCTGCGCTACGTGAATTCTTTCTGGAATACGTGGCCCTATGTGGAAGATATCGTCAACTGGCGGCAGGAAGACTATTGGGAAATTCCGGCGGAGTTTCTGAAAAAGTCTGGCGACTGCGAAGACTATTCCATTATCAAGTATTTTACTCTTAAGGAATTGGGCATTCCGCCCGAAAACATGCGTGTTGTGGTTGTGCGCGACACAATCAGAAATTTTGCCCATGCTGTTCTGGTCGTATACCTGAACGCCGATGCCTTTATTCTGGATAATCTCAGTAATTCAGTGCTTTCGCACACCAAGGTGCGGCAGTACAGCCCGCAGTATTCGGTCAATGAGTTCGGTCGGTGGGCCCATATGAAGGGCCGCAAAATAGACTAAAGCCGCCGCAGGCATGCAGCGCGCAGCCCGCACCCTTGGTGTGGGCGGGTTTTCACCGCAAACGGTACGTTAATGCGCAATGTACTATAGGATAAGCCTATGAAAACGCAGGAACTTAATGAGCAGTCCGTTGCTGGTCGCTATCGTCTGAAAAAAGCCGCGGTGGCTGCTGTCAGCCTGTCGCTTTTTGCTGTGGCTGCGGCTGTGGCTTACGGCCTCTGCACCTTGCAGCTCAAGAACGTTACGCAGGATATTCTGAATAACCAGCGTGAAATGCAGCAATCGTGGGTGGATAAATCGCTGGAATCCATCCGCGCGTGGCATGCAACCGTTGTTGAGCAGGCGCGGCTGGTGAGCAGCGCGGAGATGTTCCGCCTGTTTGCCGTGGATGTGCGCAACCTTGGCTCCGATGGCGAGTCGCGCCTTTCCGCGCCTGATGCCATGGAAAACGGCGATGAATCGCTGCGCAATCTTGCCGAGCAGATGGGCTATATGCAGGATCTGCTGCGGGACTTTGCACGCGGCAAAAACTGGGTTTCTGCACGGATTGTTTCGCCCAAGGGCAATCCCTTTGTGGTGAGCAAAGGGGATGCACCCCTTGGCGAGGCCCAGGTGGCCCTTGTGACCCGCGCCGTGGACAGGAAAACTGTTGTTTTTGGTCCTGTGCGCGCCCTTGGCGACACAATGGTTATTGATCTGGCCGATCCCATGTACGAAGTGCTGGGCCGGGGCGAAAGCGTCCCCGTTGCCGTGCTTTTTGCCACTCTTCCTGTGGACAGGGTGCTGACGGCATTTCTTGCCCAGCGACAGGATCAGTACGGCGGACTGCTGCCGCGCATTTTGCAGGCCGGCAGCAACGGCACAGAGGCCGTGCTGCTGCGCGATGCCAAACCTGCGCTTGAGCCAGTGCAGCACATGACGCCACTGGCTGACGGCCTTGGCTTCAAGCGTCGGCAGGGGCTTGTGGGCGGCGGGGAGGCCTATTCCCTCGGCAGCTACATGAACAGTCTGGGCTGGCTTGTGACCATTGAAGCTCCGGCAGATATGGTTGATGCGCTGGTGGAAAGCCAGGCAAAGCAGATATACGGTCTGGGCATTCTTGGCAGCCTTGGCACGGCGCTTTTGCTGGCCTTTATCTGGGCTTCGCTGGTGAGCCGCTCGCACAGGGCCACTGCCCAGCATTTCAAGCATCTGTACACGCTTATCCGCCAGCAGAAGATCATGCTCGACAGCGTCAACGCCTCGTTGCAGGCCGGGCTTATGCTCATGGACAAAAATGGGCGCTTGCAGATGTGCAACCCGGCCTTCTGCCAGATGGCGGGCAAGGACGAGGAAGCCCTCAAGGGAATCCCCGTGGGCGAGGCCCTGCCGGAAGATGCCGCCCTTCGGCTCATGGAGGGCATGGCCCAGGTAAGCGCCAGCGGCAAGGAAGGCAGCATAGAGATTTCTGTTCCCCAACCCGGAGATGTGCGCCTTTTCCGCGTGACCCTGTTCCCCTTTGAAGATCACGACAATTCCGGGGAAGAAGGCAAGGGCGGCTGCGTGGGTATTTTCCAGGATATTACGGAATTCCGCCGCCGCGCTGAGGCCGCGCGTGAACGTCAGGCCAACAGCATTGCCGCCCTTGTGCGGGCCATTGAAAGTGTGGACGTGAACCTCATCGGGCACTCCATGAAGATGGAGCATGTGGCAGACCTGCTCTCCGGCGCCATGAGCCTGCCCGACAAGGACAGGGAAACCCTGCGGCTTGCGGCCCGCCTTTCGCAGGTGGGCAAGATTTTTGTGCCGCGCGAGCTGCTCACCAAGAAGGGCAAGCTCACCCCCGAGGAACAGGCCGAGGTTATGCGCGCGCCGGAGTATGCCTATGGCATCCTGCGCGACATGCAGTTCAACCTGCCAGTGCCGGACGCCGTCTTCCAGATGGGCGAACGTATGGACGGTTCAGGCCTGCCCCAGCATCTGGCCGGGGAGGCCATCAATCACAATGCGCGCATTCTGGCCGTGGTCAACGCCTTCTGCGCCATGGTCAGCCCACGTTCCTACCGCGCGGGCATGCAGCCCGAAGAAGCCGTTGCCCTGCTCATGAAGGACAAGGGCTTTGACAGCCAGATTGTCAGCGCGCTTGCCAATGTTGCTGCGGCAGATTTGCAACAGGCCATTGCCACCGCCGATGCGGCCAGCAAAAAATCTGCTCATGCCGCAGAATCCGGTGTAATGGAAGGGCAGGACGGGCAAAGTGAGCAGGAAAAATCCGCTGGCTCACGGTCAGAAAATTCTGCCGCCGCCGAATAGAGAGCAGGGCGAAATGACGGGCGCAGTGCAACAGTTGACGGTGCAGCAGGACGGCTCTGAAAAGATAGACGTGGCGATGAATATTTTCGCCAAGCCGTATCAGACAGCGCTCTCTGTCCTGTCACTGCTCAAGCACAGCGGCAGGCATGTTGGCAATGTCTGGTTGCAGTTTGAGCCTTATGGTTCGCAGTATGATATTGTCAGCCCCTATGCGCTGGTGCAGTATCTGGGCAGCCTGATAGGGGAGAGGTGCCGGGTTTTTCAGCCCGACTACTGGCTTGATCTCAATGCCGCAGACCCATCACGCTTTGCCGATGATGCCTACCGCTTCGGCATCCGCTACCAGTACGCCTTTGAGCACAGCACGAGCCGCAGGCTGTTTCTTATGCACAACGATGTGCTTGTGCTCAAGGATGTGCTTGGCTATCTGGGCGGCCTCATGGAGGATGCCGTTGCTGTGGGCCATCTTGGTCAGTGCTGGAACTGCCCGGCCCGTGTGGCGGAACTGACGCGCGAGGTCATGGGCTGCGAACCGTGCGGGCCTGAGCGACACTTGGATTTTCGGCCTGATTACAGTCAGTTGCAGCAGCTTTATGCGCTGGCCCACCAGAGGAAAATTTTTGCAAGGCCGTATGACCGTGGCTTTGCTGGCATTTTTGATGCACAGCCCTGGCCCCTGCCGGAATGCCGCGTCAATGAATGGGCCTGCCTGCTTGATCTGGAAAAAACGCGGCCCCTGTGCGTGCCGCATGGCCCGGTGTTGCCGCCCGGAGCATACAGGCAGTGCGGGCCTGTCTGCCTTGATATTGGCGTGGAGTGGTTCCGGGGGATGCATGCTCGCGGCATGACCGCCCGGCATGCCGATCTTTCACGCCACCTCAAGCATTGGGTAGGTACGGGCAAGGTAACGGCCCGCCTTTATGCTCTGGCAGAAGAAAATGCCCTCAAGATATTGCTGACAACCTTTCCCGATTACTGCGACTGGCTGCGCGGCACCATCGGCAACAAGCCGCTCGGCGTGAGCGACAGAGTCCGATAGTTCTTTCTTCATTTGTGGAATCCCTTGCCTCTCCCTTTCTGATTTTATTTTCAAGCTGACACAGCAGGCTTGTTTGGAACGCGAAAAGGCGTCGACCAAATGGCCGACGCCTGACACGGGAAAGAAAGGTTTGCAGCGCTATCCCCAACGCTGGGAGGGCCTTGCGGCCCCCCGGCCCTCTTTCTACTGCAATCTCTATTTTACCGCTTCATGCCGATAACGGTTTCCAGCATGTTGTCCACCGTGGTGATGGTCTTTGAGTTGGCCTGGAAGCCGCGCTGTGTAGCAATCATCTGCACAAATTCGCGCGACATGTCCACGTTGGACTGTTCAATGTTGTAGGCCTTGATGCTGCCAAAGCCATTGTCGCCTGCTACGCCCTGCCTGGCAAATCCAGATTCTTTTGTTTCAGAGTAAAGGTTGTTTCCTTCTCTGTACAAACCTTGCAAGTTGTCAAAGTCATACATGGAAATCTGGTACAGAGCCAAGGTTTCATTGTTGTCATACTTGCCGTAAATTATGCCGTTCGCATCAATGTTGAAGTTGTTGAGTACGCCTGATGCATACCCGTCAGCCTTTGATGCCTGTACAAGTGAACTACCGCTTGTCACGATGGATGCGCCGTTTCTGCGCACGGTTGTAGACATGGTGCACGGGGCGGTATTGTAGTCAATGGTGCCCTGAGTGGCAGGCGCAACTGGGGGAACAACTTTTAAATCATCCAAAGAGTTGGTGGAGTTGTTCCACGGTGTGGTACTTGTATCCCTCAGGCCCAGATCCAACTCAATGATACTTTTCTCAGCGAGGCTGTGATTGCTGCCGCCGTAGGATGAAACCTCGGATACGCTGTTGCTGAGGGCCGAGCCTGAGAAGTTGGCGTTGAACACAGGCAGGCCATTGTTGGAAACCTTGGTCGGTTGCCATGAAGTGGAAAGCGTAGGGTTAAGAGCGCACTGCATATCAGCGGTAGCGGTATCCTGAGCGCCATACGTATAGGCAGTCTGGTTGACAATCTGACCACTGACGTTGAAGACCAACTGCCCGGTCATGAGCATACCGGCCTTTTTGGTGCCCTGAAATGTCTGACTGTCTGCCGGAAGAATCGGATTGCCAGAAGAATCGTACGTCACCGGCGTGGTGCCGCCATATGTCCGGTTGTCTTCTGACGGAGGAATCGTCACAATGTATTCGTACACTGTGTAGCCGGAAGGCAGATTATTAATTTTGTACGAGCTGTTGCTGGTGTCAACCTTGTCGTAGTAGACTGTGAGCTGGTGCTTTGTGCCACCCTCGTCATAGACGGTAATGGGGGAACTGGCTGCATATGCTGTGTCGGCAAGCGGCGTCTTCGTATTGGTGCCGTCCCACTGGTCGAACAGCGCTGTCATGGGGCTTGTAGTACTGGTCGTTTTGTCCATGCCGACGTCGTTCGACAACTGCATGGTGAAAGAAACACTCTGCGTGAGCTTGGGAGGAAGGTTCCAGCTGTCAAGCACGATATCCTTGGGCGAACCAGTACCTTTGTATGCAGTTGTTGAGGCTGAGCTGCTGCTGGTAGTTGTAGAACCAGAGTTGAAAACAACAGAAGAACTGTCATTGTCAACTTTCCAGCCCTGAAGAATCAAGCCCTGGGGATTTTGCAACTCGCGCTTGTTGTTGAAATAGAAATCGCCGGCACGGGTGTAGTACGCCTGCTCGCTGTCTTGCTTGCGGACTTTGAAGTACCCGTTGCCAGAAATAGCAAGGTCTGATCCTGAATTGGTGGATTCAAGGGAACCCTGCGAGTAGTCGCCGAGCACCGCGTAGGTGCTGACGCCCTGGCCAATCTGGGTGGTGCCGCTTACGCTACCGCTGTCGGTGTAGAGATAGTCGCTGAAGTCCGCGCGTTGGCCTTTGTAGGCCAGGGTGCTGACGTTGGCGATATTGTTGCCGACGACGTTCATTTTGTTCCCGTGCGCCATAAGGCCGGAAACGCTTGCCCACATGCTGGATGAGAGACTCATATCTTCCTCCGTGTCTAGGGATAGGGGGATATTTTTCCGGGTATGCAGTTTTGGGCTGCCTGCCCGCAATGTTAACTATTCTGTTTAACTGCCAGATGAACTCGATGAACCGGAAGAATCCGATGAAGCAGCGGTGGTGGTCGCTTGCGTGACCTGCCGCACTTTTGAAAGCTCCATCAACTGGCCGCCATCAAGACCCAGATACACTGTGCCATTGTTGTTGACCACGCCTGTAACCTTGGCATCCACCACCTGGTCGGCAAGAACTGCTTCGCCGCTGGAGTTGAGCAGGGACAAATTGACCGTGTACACGCCATCCGGGGCAACTGTTCCGTTGCCGTTTTTGCCGCTCCAGTTGAACTCGTAGGTGGTTCCGGCTGCCTTGGGAGCCACAGTTTCGGTGTAGATGACGTTGTTTTCGGCATCCCGCACCGTAATGGTGCCGCTGGCAACGGCATCGTTGGGCGCATAGCGGAACTTGGTTATGGACGTCGTCTTTGTGGTTGCGTCCGTCACCTTGCCTATACTGTTGCCAGAGACGGTCACTTGCTTGCCGATGTACGACGTGGCGTTGATCATCTGCTGGTTGTTGGTGGCGTCAGTCAGCGACCCCATACTCGTATTCAGGTTGATGAGCTGTTCAAGGCTGGAGAACTGCGCCATCTGGGAGACAAATTCCTTGTCGTCCATAGGGTTCAGCGGGTCCTGATACTTGAACTGCGTCACCAGAAGCAGCATAAAGGCGTTTTTGTCGAGGTTCGCGCCATTTTTCTGCTTGCCAACAACAGCATTGAACTCGTTGTTAGCCTGGGTGATTGCTGATGATACGCTGCTGGCCATACTTCATTCTCCTCACGGCCCGGTTCAGGCAACCACGTTGAGGTTGCTGGTGGTATATCTTGCCGTGTTGCCAAGAGAATGCACAGGCTGTTCCAAAGTTGAGATATCCATGTTTAAGCTGGAATTCCGAACTGTTGCAAGATTCTTCAGCCGGGAAAGTTCTTCCCTGCGGGCATCTTCTTCCTGCCGGGAATTGTGCTGGTTGAAATCCTGCCAGGATGCGCTGTTCTGCTCCTGCCGCGTTTCCTGCCGCACTTCAAGCTTGTCTACCTTGAGGCCCTGCTGCTCAAGATTCATGCGGATTGCATCGACCTGACGGCTGATCATGTCATTGGTTTCCGACTTTTCAGAACGGATCACCGCGCTGACCTCGCCATTGCGTACCGAAAGGGAAACAGTGATGGACCCCAGCTCCTGCGGGTTAAGTTGCAGGTCAAGCCGGGTGCCGCCGCCCTTGACGGTTGAAAGCATGCCCTGTTCAACCTGCTGCGCCACCTGTCGCCCGATGGGGGCAACGGCTGAGGGATCCTGCACGTCAGACGTGTTCTGGGCTGCATGGGCAGCTTGCATGGCCTGCGCTGCCGCGTAGGCGGGAGTGGAGCCGCGCCCTGTAACAGCAGCGGATTGCGTGTCTACCTTGCCCATCAGATCGCCCCACGCAGACTTGCCCTTTTGATCCTTGTCAGATTCGCTCTGTCCGGAATTACCGTCAGCATTCTTCTGACCCTTGTCGTCCAGAACAGCGGCCTGCTGAGTGGCAGACTGCGCGTGAATCTGATTGGCTGCGGGAGTTTTGTCCGATTGCGAAGATGGCAGCACATTGTTTTGCGCAGTTGTCTTACCAGTTTGCACGTCTGCCTGCGAACTTGCGCGGGAAGCTGCCTGCGACCCAGACTGCTGCGCCGCCTGCGAACCAGACTGCTGCGCCGTCTGCGTGTTTGACTGCTTCGCGGCTGTGGTGTCGGCAGTTCTTTCCGCAGGCATGCGCTGGGTCACTGTGGCCTTGTTTTCGGCTGTAGTGCGTTCCCCCTCATGCTTTGCGGCGGTCGCATCCTTGCCGATGGCTTCGCTCTGCGCAGCAATCTTGATATCGCCCGGCTCGGCCTTCTGGCCTGCTTCAAGGGTTTCACCAAGAATATTGCTGCTTTTTTTCTGAACGGTTTTGTCTATAAGAGTCTTGCTCTGTTGCACCGTGCGGTCGCGCAGCGAACTGGCCTGCTTTTCTTGTTCCGTGCGCGCCCGTGCCTTGCTGATAATGGGCTGCAACGTGGTTTTGAGGGCAGTATCAAGAGTTTTTTGCGCAGCGGCCTGCGTGGTGAAAAAATCTGTCACCGGAGCCATAAGCGTGCCGAACTGTTCGTTCAGGCAGGTGATGGAGGCGCTGTTGCCAAAGCTGTTGGCCAGGGTTTGCAGGTTGGCAGTGCCAAGCCCAAGGCCGCGTCCAAGCGAGATGGCCTCACCCTGGCTCACTTCAAGGGTGCCCGCCGGGTCAAGCTTGTTCACAAAGGACGATATGGTGTTGAATGCCTGCTGTGTGTTGCCCTGCAACATCATGGCCTGAACATTGGTATCCAGAACGCCGGTTGGGTCGATCTTTTTAAGCAGCGAGGTGATGTTGGCCTTGTCCTCATCAGTGAGAACAGGGATGTCGCCGCCGCCCTTAACGCTGGCAGTTATCTGCGCGAGGGTTGCGCCGTCAGGCATTTCTGCCAGGGCCGCAAGCTTGGCAAGGCTTTCAGGCGCAGCGCCAGCCTTGATGAGCTTGTTGTGCATATCCTGCACTTCCTGCTTGGTAAAACAGACTTCGTTCAGCGTGTAGGTGACGCCGTTGCTGGTGTTGCGCGAATAAGGGCTTTGCACCTGCGCGGCAGCTCTGGCGGTGGGCGCGAAAGGAGTACTGGGCTTGGATTCTGACTTGCCCTCAAAAACGGCGGCAGATGCGTCAGCCTCTTCAACGGCCTTCAGACTGGAGTTGAGGGCGTCCATAAAGGAAGACGTCCGCTCGTCATTGGGGCGGTTGTTGTTGGCGGCGTTCCAAAGCGTTTGATTGGTGCTTACGCTTGTGGGAATAATCTGCATGGTTCACTCCTTGCGCCCTGAGCTATACAAGGAGTGTTCCAAAACTGTTGGTGTAATTAATTCAATGTGTTAAGTAAATGAGAATTGCGGGAAAAGGGCAATACTTGCCGAATATGGAGCATGCTAGGAGGCAGGATTGGCAAAAACAGGAGCCAGGGCGGCAAGCCTGTGCACTGCTGTGCGCCAGCCCTGCTCGTTGAAGCCTTCATTCTGCAAAAACATGTGCAGGTGCCCGGTGAACAGGCGGATCATGCCGGGCTGGACGCGCCAGAAATCATCGGGCAGGGGAGTGCGCTTTTTCAGG
Source organism: Desulfovibrio desulfopostgatei (assembly GCF_053570645.1). Taxonomy (NCBI): domain Bacteria; kingdom Pseudomonadati; phylum Thermodesulfobacteriota; class Desulfovibrionia; order Desulfovibrionales; family Desulfovibrionaceae; genus Desulfovibrio; species Desulfovibrio desulfopostgatei. Next base: position 1,448,284 of record NZ_JBRBQS010000002.1, read on the forward strand.
TGATCGCTGCACAGGGCGCAAAGGTGGGCAAGGCGGGCGGCAAGGCGCCCAGCAAGTGCGGGATGTTTCGCGTGGAGGTTTGTCAGACGCTGGCGCAGCAGGGTTTGCTGGCCTGGATCATACAGAAAAAGAAAGGCAGCCTGCCAGACGTCTTCGAGCTGGGGGCGACAGGAATTGCCGCGTGGCTCAGGGTAAGGTTTCAAGGTATGCAGGCCAAGAGCGTCACGCCCGGTTCGGTAAAGCGTAAGACCATTGCCTGGGGCCTTGCAGCAGGGCTTGCCGGTGGCAAGCTCCTGATGAATTTGCAGCGCAAGCTGGGCTACAGAAGCGGGCATGAAGGCCTGTTTGCAAAAAAGACGGCTGCGTCTGCACTGCCAGCAGCCTACGCAGCTCATGGCTGCGCGCAGTACCCACTGGCCGGGTGCAGATGGGCCTGTTTCGCGGGCGTGTACCGGCCCCATCGAGAGATTGAGCACTGGTACGCCAAGGTAATCGACAAGGTGCATGGGGCCTGTGTCAGGCGTTATGCACAGGTCAAGCGTGCCCATGAGGGCCGCAACCTCGCGCAGGGCAAGCTTGCCGCACAGGTTTGCCTGCGCAAGGCCGGAACGGTGCGCCACTTCATCTCCCAGTTCCTGCTCGGCCTTGCCGCCCAGAAAAACCGGGGGCAGATCTGCCGCCGCAAGGCGCATGGCAAGCCGTGCCCAAAAAGCCGCATCCGGCCTTTTGGCTGCCTCGCTTGCCCCAAGCACCAATCCAACGCGGCGCGTTCCCGCTGGTTTGGGGCGCGAATGCCCCACAGCGGCAAGGTTGGGAGCGGGTGAAAGATCCAGCAGGTGCAGGTCGGCCCAGTGAAAGGCATTGGCGTGGTTATTCTGCGTCAGGGCCGCGCGGTACAATTGCCAGAAGCCCAGAACGCGTAATCCATCGCTGTCGGCCACAGGCCCAAGCTTGAGGGGTGACTCAAGCCGCGCCATAAGCTGGGCCGCCAACGGGCTGCTGCTCAGATTGATCGCCGCCGCGTATGTTTGGCGGGCAAGCTCCTGGCAGTGTGAAGGGGGAAAAAATACTGCATCCGGCGCAAGCGGCATGAGCTGCTGAAAGAAAGCCGGTTCTGCCACAACCCACAGGGGATTGTGGGGCCAAAGCTGGCGCAGGCGGATAAGCAGGGGAAAGGTGAGGATCAGGTCACCCATGCGGTGCAGTTGCAGCACCAGAATCGGATCAGCAGACATTATCAGCCCCGGACGGCCTGACGGGCCGCAGGTGTGCCGTAAACCTCGCGCATGCGTTCCAGCATGGTCTGCAGTCTGTGTTGCCACGTGTGGCAGGCAAGCACACGCTGCCGGGCCGCCTGCGTAATGCGGCGGCGCTCTGTTGGGCGGGCGAGGTAGTGGCGGGCCAGTTCAGGGGCTTCATCCGGCTCATGGTAGCAGACGATTTCGTGCGGCTCAAAAAGCTGCTCCATCTGCTCGCGCCAGTCGGTAAGCACAAAACTGCCTGCGGCGGGCACGTCAAATACCCTCTGGTTGACCGCGCCCTTCATCTGCTTGCTGGTGCAGTTGAAGTTGATGGCTGAGTGCCCGTAAAAGAGGGGCAGTTCCGTGTAATAGCTCAGTGCGTCCAGATAGCGGGGTTGCAGCGGCTCGTGGCGAAATTCCACCTTCTGCCAGCCTGCATCGCCCACAATAAGCGGGCGCAGCGGCAGCAGACGCCGCACGCAGCCATTGCGGTACAAACGGGTGGCCTGCCAGGTGACAGCAGTTTCATAGGCCAGCTTGGCTTCGTTGTCCGGCAGGGCCTGATAGTGCGCATAGGCTTCTGGCTGGCAGTCGCGCAGAAAACCAGCAACCGAGCGGTGGTGGCTGTCCATGAACTCCTGGGCCACGGCGTAAAAGGAGAGCAGCAGCGGGCGTGGAAAATGCCCGTTTTTCAGCCTGCCGCCAACCTTGTAGACCATGGAATTGCCCACAAAGGAGATGTCTGCCTTCCATGCGGCTGGTGCGGATGCCCCCTTGGAGGGGTGAAAGCGATCCGGATCTGTGCCCAGAGGCAGGTAGAACACATGCTCAAAACCCGCCGCGCGCAGGGATGAAATATTGTCAGAATCCCAGGTGAACAGGGTCGTCCAGGGGCTGACGCAACGGGAATACAGATGGATAATGAGGTGGGGATTGTCCACAAACCATGAAGCCAGGGGCAACTGCAAACGGGCCAGCAGGTCCATGAGCACACCCTCTACGTCCACGCCCATATGGTTGAGCGTAATGCAGCAGTCTGGCCTGAAAGCAACCACGGCTTCCAGCAGTTGCTGCACAAAATCCGCGCGGGCCAAGGCTTCGTCGCGGATGACCACCAGCTTGTACTCAATGCCAAGCTTGCGGCATGCGCCCTCGATTTCACCCATGAGGAAATATTTGCTGGTCAGCAGCAGTACGCGGGGGTTTGCATCGGCAAAGCGCGGCCCTGCGGCGCGGCTCCAGAAGTCAAACCTGGCGCTGGCGAGCAGATCTTTTTGCAGGGAACCATAATAATCGCGGTCAAGGCGCAGATAAAAGGGGAGGGCCAGAGGCAGAAGACGCAGGCCGCCGTGGAGCATCTGCCAGTGGGTCAACTCTGTAAGGGCATCCTGATGGCTCTGGCTGGTGATGAGCGTGATGCGCTCACGCTGGTTGGTCGGCAGGCTTTGCAGCACACCTGTGATGGCCTGAAGCCCGGCTTCCTTTTCCACCACGGCCACAGGCCCGTCAACGCACTGCAACACCTGGCGCAGTGCATGCCCAAGGCCGCAGCCAAGCAGAACTGGCAGACAATCGCGCTGCAATTCCTGCATCTGCCCGGTTACAACTGCGGTTTCACGTTCAGCGCCGCCAGGGCGCAGCATGTGAAAAACACGCTCGTCCAGCCTGACTTCAATATCGTCTGGTATCCCGGATTGTTGCGCGGTCTGGCCCTGATGTACGGAATGCTCGGAATACACCGCCGTAAAATGCGGCGTTTCAGTCTGCTTCATCATTTGGGACTCATCTGCGAGGGCTGCATGGGTTCCGCAATGATTTCATTGTCCACCAGGCGGAACAGCGTGCACTGGTATATGCGTTCAACAACCATAAACGCCCGTCCGATGGAGATTTCCACACCGGGGTATACGGTGCCCTGGCAGAGCAGACGGCAGTTCTGCATGTAGTTTTCGTCCTGGGCCAGTCTGCTCCACAGTTCGTCGCGCCGGTTGATGAGTTGCCTGCGCTGTAGCCGCAGGGCTTGCAGCTTGCGGGACGCATCGTTGGTTTCGGGCGGCAGATGCCCGGCGATGGCATTGAGATGGGTGATGGTTTGCGACAACTGGGCGATAATTTTGTCGATTTTTTCCAGCTGGCGGATGCTCAGGGGGTCGTACCCCAGATAAACCTTGGTGGCCAGGGCCGCCTTGTTGCCAAGCTGTCCGCCCACGTAAACGCTGCCGTAGGCATTGGTCGTGCCGCCGTAGAGCTTGTCGCGCACAACCATGTTGCTGCCCGCGTATATCGTGCTGTACAGACAGGTTTTTTCAATAACCATGTTGCCGCGCGCGCGGGCGTCCACGCTTTCCAGAAAGGGAGTCATGAGCTTGTCGCCGGCATCAACCTTGCTGTGCTTGCCTGCGCCGCCCCGCACCCCGCCATCAATCATGAGATCACGGCGGGCTCGCACCACGCCGCCTTCAACCATGCCCATGATGCGCACATTGTTGCCCTGAACAGAAAACCCGGCGCGCACGGAACCGTGCACAGCCATATCGCCCACAAAAAAGATGTTGCCGGTCTGAAAGCTCACGTCCTGACGCACGTTGAGCAGGGTTTTTACGGTAATTTTGCCGTTAAGGTAAAAAACATAGCCCTTGGCGGCGGCAAGCAGATAGTTGGGATAGCGCGGATCTACGCGGGTGTTGCCACCCATGGGGAAGGCGTCATTTTCAAGTATGAAGCGCTGGTCAACCTTGGGCCCGGCTGCGTCCAGAGGTACAAGCTCAGCCAGTACCTGCCCGGCGATAACATTCTGGACGTAGCCCAGACTGTATACATCGGACTTCCCATTATCTCCACTCGGTTTGAGATTGAGATAATCGAAATCGGGATTGAAGTAATGCCTCAGATAGTATTGCACCATGCACCATCCGTCGGGCTGAAGGGCAAAACCCCGTGATATTGTTACTCAGCAGTATCGGGAATATAGCCTTTCAGTTCATCTTCGCTCTCGAATGTTGGGAAAAATCCCTCAATCTCGGCTTTGCGCAGCAATTCGGCCACGTGCGGCGCGGGCATCAGCAGAACAAGCCTGCGCCCCCGCCCCCGGCCCTTGGTGCTGGCGCTTACCAGCACTCCCAGCCCGGAAGTATCCACTTTTTCAACGTGGCTCAGATCAAGCACCACCTGGCGAATATTAGGCGCCAGCAGATGCTCTTCAAGCAGCTTGCTGAACTCGGCCACATCGGGCAGCAGAAGATTTCCAGAAAAACGCAATACCGTGACGTTGGTGTGCGATTCCGCCTTCAGCTCAAACATGGCTGTATTTCCTCCGTAAGGCAACAGGTCGCTTCAACGGGAAAACAGGTTGGCAGAGTCCAGAGATATGGTCACAGGCCCCCAGTTGCACAGGCGCACATCCATGTCCGCTCCGAAGATGCCTGACGATACGCTGACGGCGCAAGTTTCGTCAACCATTTGAACGAAATCCGTAAACATGTCTTTGGCCCAGGCTGGGTCGCCTGCATCAGTAAAGGAAGGCCTGCGGCCCTTATGGCAATCGGCGTAAAGGGTGAACTGCGGCACCAATAATATCTGACCACCGATTTCGTCCAATGAAAGGTGGAACTTATGGGCATTCTCTCCTGTGCCGGGAAAGATGCGCAGCCCCACAAGCTTGCGGGCCATGCCCGTAAAAGCCGGGGAAGAGCGAAATTCTGGCCCATCCTCCTGCCCAAAGGCAACAAGGGCCATAATGCCCGTGTTGATGGCCGCCACAAGACGGCCATCAACACTAACAGAAGCTTCTTTAACCCTTTGCGCGATAATTCGCATCAGGCATGGCCCACTTGTTCATCTTCGCCGCTGGCGGCAGGAGCACTGGCGGCAGCGCGCCGGTTTTTCCTGTTGGCCATCTTTTGCTCTTCTTCTTCGCGCAGAGCCCGGCGCAGAACCTTGCCCACAATGGTTTTGGGCAGTTCATCGCGAAATTCCACAAGGCGCGGCACCTTGTAGCCAGCCAGTTTCTGGCGGCACCAGGCGATAACGTCGGCCTTGGTCAGTTCTTCGTCAGGGCGGCGCACCACAAAGGCCTTGAGTATCTCGCCGCGCATCTCGTCGGTAATGCCGACAGTGACGGCTTCAAGCACCTTGGGGTGTTCCAGCAACACTTCGTCCACTTCGCGGGGGTACACGTTGTAGCCGCCCACAATGACCATGTCTTTTTTACGGTCAACAATATAAAAATAACCGTCTTCATCCATGGTGGCAAGGTCGCCTGTATACAGCCAGCCGTTGCGCAGGGCGCTGGCGCTTTCGTCAGGCCTGCGCCAGTAGCCGTGCATGACCTGCGGCCCCTGCACGATCAGCTCGCCCATCTTGCCGGGGGGCAGGGTAAGGGAGCCGCCTTCCATATCCACAATGCGGGCATCCGTGCCGGGCACAGGCATGCCGATGGAATTGGGGCGTTGCCCTTCCTGGCCAAGCGGGTTGCAGTGGGTGATGGGCGAGGCTTCCGTAAGGCCGTAGCCCTCCAGAATGGCCGCGCCGGTGGTTTCCTGAAATTTGCGGAATATTTCGCGCGGCAGCGGCGCTGAGCCTGAAACGCAGATTTTGATGCTGCGCAGGTCAAACTCCGCCAGATTCTTCTGTTGCAGGAGCGAAATATAGACCGAGGGCGCGCCGGGAAAGACCGTGGGTTTGTACTTGGCAATAAGGCGCAGCACATCCTGCGGCACATAGCGCGGCAGGGGCAGGGTGGTGGCCGCCAGAGCGATGGGAATAATCAGGCCTGTGGTGAGGCCGTACACGTGGAAGAAGGGCAGCAGGGAAATGAAGGTGTGCTTGTCCTCCGCCTTGACGTGGATGATGTCCAGCACCTGACGGCAGTTGGTGCCCACGTTGCTGTGTGTCAGGGTAACGCCCTTGGGCAGGCCCGTTGTGCCGCCGGTATACTGCAACATGATGGGGTCGCGCAGCGGGTCGGCAATGGGGGCGGAATAACGCTCCGCGCCCTTGCAGAAGTGCTTCCACTCATGAACGTTCTTGCCGTCGTAGGGCACGGGTTCCTTGGCGCTGCGGCTCTTTTTGAGGCGGTAGAGCCAGTTGAGCGGGAAGGAAAGCGCATCCGCAGCACCGGTAACGATGAAGTTTTTCAGAGGCAGGCGGTCGCGCAGGGCGGAAACGCGGGGCCAGAGCAGATCGAGCAGCACCATGTGTTCTGCGCCCGAATCCTGCATGTTGGCCATGATTTCTTTTTCCATATACAGGGGGTTGGTCATGACCACCACGCCCCCGGCCTTGATGATACCCCAGAAGGCCACCACGGTCTGCGGCATGTTGGGCATCATCAGGGCAACGCGGTGCCCTGTCTTTACGCCGATGCGGCGCAGCGCCCCTGCAAAACGCTCCGCCTGCTCGCGCAACTGCTTGTAGGTGATGCGCGTATTCTGGAAAATGACGGCCAGTCGATTGGGATATTTGTCTGCGGCCTCATCCAGCAAGGCATAGAGCGGCTTGTTCCACACCTCGGAAGTGCGCGGAACGAAGGAGTCGTAGTGGGCAAACCAGGGCCTGCTGAGTTCTGTGTTCATGTCCTTCCTTATGGTGTCGAATCGTTATGGCAGGGGAGGCGGAGCTAATCAGCGCCCCCGCGCGGTCACAACTGCATATGCCTTGATGCCTTCGGAGCGCCCGGTAAAGCCCAGGTGTTCCTCTGTGGTAGCCTTGAGGTTCACGCATGATGCGGGCAACCCCATGAGCCGGGCGACGTTTTTTCTGATTTCTTCGCGGAAGGGCGCGAGCTTGGGAACCTGCGCCACTATGGTCATATCCACGTGACAGGGCGTACAGCCCGCCTCGCGCACCATGTCCAGAACCTGATGCAGCAGAATGGCGGATGAAATGCCGTCAAAACGGGGATCCTTGTCTGAAAAATGCTGACCAATGTCGCCAAGGCAGGCGCAGCCAAGCAGAGCGTCGGACAGGGCATGCAGAAGCACATCGCCGTCAGAGTGGGCCAGTACTTCTGGTGCGTTGGGAATGCTCACGCCGCCAAGACGCATGGGGCGGCCCTGACCGTAACGGTGAACATCGTAGCCCATGCCCGTGCGGATGGAAGGAAGGGGATTTTCGTCTTGCAGCAGGTCCAAATCTTCAGGACGGGTAATCTTCACGTTGGCAGCCTCGCCTTGTATGACGCGTACCTCAAGGCCAAGCGCCTCCAGAAGCGACGCATCGTCGGTTACGGCAAGCCCCGCCTCAACCGCGTGGGCGTGGGCCGAGAGCAGCGCTTCAAGCTGAAAGCCCTGCGGGGTCTGCACAGCCGCAAGCCCGTCGCGCGGCAGGGTGGCCGTTACGCGGCCATTTTCCACCGTCTTGATGGTGTCGGTAACTGATATGGCGGGGATAACGCCAGCCGCGCCTTCTGCAAGCGCCTCGCAGACGCGGCGTACAAGCGTCGGGGAAAGAAAGGGGCGGGCGGCATCGTGCACCAGCACGCAGGCAGGGCGCAGGGGCAGGGCGGCCAGACCAAGGCGCACGGAATCCTGGCGCAAAGGCCCGCCGCAGGCTGTAACCCACGGCAGCCCGAGATCATCGTGCCTGTGCAGGTTGGCCAACAGTTCGTTGGCTTCGGTAAGCTGGCTGGGAGGAAAAACAAAGACAATTCCGGCCACACAGGCGCTGCGGCTCATGGCGCGGGCGGCATGCCAGAAAAGCGGCGCGCCCTGCCAGGGCAAAAACTGTTTTGCCGTGCCGCCAGTGGCATCGGCCATACGCGTACCCTGTCCGGCAGCCAGTATGAGCGCCCAGGGTTTTGCCGCAACAGATGATGTGCCGGAACTTTCTGACATTACATACCTTGTTAACAAGTGGGAGTCGGACGATAAGCCGGGTTCTGTCATGCGGTTGCCCGCACCAGACCGTCATTCCTCTAGGAGCGCAGTTACCTGCGCCCTCAAGCAACCTACCCGGAAGGCAATGGTCGGGCCGACCACCTTCCCTATTTGGTCTTGCTCCAAACGGGGTATGCCGAGCATGCCGCGTCACCGCGGCATCTGGTGGGCTCTTACCCCACCGTTTCACCCTTACCCCGCCGCGTGGCGGGGCGGTTTGCTTTCTGTGGCGCTGTCCGAGGGTCGCCCCTCCTGGGTGTTACCCAGCGTTCTGCCCTGTGGAGCCCGGACTTTCCTCCCCGGGCCTTGCGGCCCGCAGCGACGGTCTGTCCGACTCCCACTTGCTGATCTGGTTCTCCAGCGCGGTCTGCGGAACATGACGCACCGGAGAAAGGATTGTTTTTAGTCGGTAATGGTCACCGGTTTCTGGGCGCACTGCGGGGCATCTTCAACAGAAAAATGCTCGCACCAGAAAATGAGGCGCTGGCAGTTGGGGCAGCTCAGAATCTGCTGACCGCGCTGCAATTCAATGAAAGACTGCGGCGGCACGGCAATGTGGCAGCCGGAGCAGATGCCTTCTTTCACGGCAACAATGACGGGGTGCTCAAGACGCCTGCGGATGAATTCGTAACGCATGAACACGGGCTGGGGAATATTTTTGCTGGCGGCGGCGCGCTTTTCGTTCAGGCCTTCAAGAGCGGCGTTGCCCTTTTGCAGCTTTTCTTCAAGGCCATCGCGCTTGACTTCAAGCTCGGCCTTGATGGCGGTGTAGGTCAGGTCGATTTCGGCCAGCGCATCGTTCTGGTACTGCAGTTCCTCAAGAAGAGTCATTTTTTCTTCTTCGCGGGAACGGTTGACCTTTTCCATACTGTCCATTTCGCGCATCATGGCGTGGTATTCACGCTGATTGCCCACCTGCATGAGCTTGTTCTTGCTTTTTTTGATGCGCGCGGAGTCGTCATCAATTTCGAGCGAGAGGCGCTTTTGCTGATCCTGAAGGTGCGAAAGCTTGTCCAGAATGTAGTTGCGCTGGGTTTCGATGGCGGCAAAGCGCTGCTCAAGGGAATCAAGCTCGCTCGGGGCGCTGCTCAGGTCCTGCTTGACGGCGTGGATGGCGTCATCGACCTTCTGCAACTCAACAAGCTGCTTGATCTGGTCAAAATATACGGCATTGCTCATGAGAGTCCTCCTGATAAAATCATGACAGGGCAACAGGGCGGAAGGGCGAGGCGGAAGGCACAAAAAACACTTCCGTCTCTGGCAGGCGCTGTTGCAGCAACCGGCTCATGCGCAGCATCATTTCTTCCTCAAGACTGTGGTGGCCCACATCCAGAAGGCAGATTTCCGCGGCAAGCGCCGTGTGGTATTTGACATCACCGGTTATGAAAAGCTGCGCATCGGCAGCTTGCGCCGCGCCAAGCAGCGATGAACCCGAACCCGTGCAGTAGGCCACGCGGGTAATTGTTTGCGGCTCCGGCCCGCTCACTGTGGCTGTGGCAAGGGGGGCGTTGCGGGCAATGATGCCTGCAATCTGCGCCACGGTCATGGCCCTGGGCAGATCGCCCGCAAGGCCGAAGCCCAGCGGCAGATCATTGCCCACAGCCGGGGCCACAGGCTCCAGCACAGCAAGATTGCGAAGCTCAAGCGCTCGGGCCAGCCAGCCTGCCGGGCCGTAAGCGTTGACATCCAGCGAGGTATGGGCCGCGTACAGCGGCACATCGGCCTGAAACAGCAGGCGCAGCACCTCGTGGTAGTCGTCAAGCCTGTTGGGCAGCACGGCCTTGAGCAGCAGCGGGTGGTGGCTGAGCACAAATTGCGCACCCTTTTCCAGCGCTGTACGCACGGATGCGGGCGTTGGGTCGAGGCAGACGGCAAGCCTGGCAACACCCTGCCTGTGCGCCGCCACCTGTTGGCCCGAAACATCCCAGCCGGCAGCAGCGGCCAGAGGTGCAATTTCCTCTATCGCCTTAATAATTTCAATAGGTTGCATAGATATCACCCACCATAAAAAAAGGCACTTTCTTGCTGGTGCAGAGAAAGCGCCTCGTTGAATACGGCGTAAAAAAATGTGCAACGTGTTGTGGCAATGTTGTTTCGCACCTTGTCTGACGCGTGCGCGCAGGAAAATCCAAAGGGGGTTCAGCTCTTCGGAATCAGAGAACCTATCCAAGCCCGGGTGCTTTGTCAATAAACATTACGCGGAAGCTGTCTGCCGCAAGGCCGCGCCGTGCCGCAAAATGTATACAGAAAGGGGAGGCTTCGTAAAGCCTCCCCCAAAATAATCATGGCGAGAATAATATGGCGGCAAAGTGAGCCGGACTGTACGGAGCATTATATACGCCCGCCAGCCTCGGGTGTTGCCTGTACCCTCTCTATTGACCGCGCAGGTAGCGCACGGCGTTCACAAAAATGAGCGTGCCGGGGGCGTCCAGTTCGCCGCGCGTCCAGCCGGGGTGGTTGGTCACGTGGTGGAAGGCCTCGGGGTGGGGCATAAGGCCCAGCACCCGGCCCGTGGGGTCGGTCAGGCCCGCAATGGCAAGGGTGGAGCCATTGGGGTTGAGCGGATATTCCTGCGTAGGCTTGCCAGTTGCGGGGTCGGCGTACTGCAGGGCGATGAGGTTTTCTTCCTCCAGGCGGCGCAGGCAGTCCGCATCGCGGGCAACGAGCTTGCCTTCGCCGTGGCGCACTGGCATGGAGAGCAGGGGCAGGTTTTTGGTGAACACGCAGGGGCTTGCCGCATTGGGCAGCAGATGCACCCAGCGGTCTTCAAACCGGGCGGAATCATTGTTGCCCAGCGAAACCTGGCGCTCAAAGCGCTGGCCGCCAAGGGCAGGCAGCACGCCCAGCTTGACCAGCAACTGAAAACCGTTGCAGATGCCCAAAATCAGCTTGCCCTCATCCAAAAACTCGCGCAAGCTCTGCAACAGGGCCGCGCCCGCGTCGTCCTTGAGGTAACGCCAGCGCATGGCCGCAGCCTGGGCCGCGCCGAGATCGTCGCCATCCAGAAACCCGCCGGGGAAAATCAAAAAGTGATAGTCGGCAAGGCGAACCTTGGCCGCCACCAGATCGGAAAAATGCACCACATCGGCCTTGTCGGCACCGGCCAGACGGGCCGTGTGGGCTGTTTCCATGTGCGAATTTGTACCGTAGCCGGTGATGACCAGTGTGTTGACCGTACCCATGCGGGGGAAGCCTCCTTGGCTTTGCAACGCAGATAATTCCGGCCAAGCCCTAAGGCGTGGGCCGGACGTGCTTTTGCCTTGGAAACCTTGGCAGACCCGCGCCGGGCACAACAGATGACCGGCGCGCGGGCCGCTTGTGGTGGGCACGCACGCTGAAAAGGGAATAACACATTACTTAGCTTGTTTTACTTAGTCAATGCTAGCCAAAAAATTCAATTTGGGTTAAGACTGTTTGGTTGAACTATTCAACATACCCAAGTACAGGTGGAAGTGCATGAAAACTAAATACATTTTTGTGACGGGCGGCGTTCTGTCGTCGTTAGGCAAGGGCCTCGCGGCTGCGTCTTTGGGCGCGCTGCTGCAAACGCGCGGGCTTACGGTAACCATCCAGAAGCTTGATCCTTACATCAATGTTGACCCCGGCACCATGAACCCGTTCCAGCACGGCGAGGTATTTGTTACCGATGACGGCGCGGAAACGGATCTGGATCTCGGGCACTACGAACGTTACCTTAACGTGCCCATGTCGCGGAAGAACAACACCACTTCCGGCGCCATTTACAACCACGTCATCGCCAAGGAACGTCACGGCGATTACCTGGGCGCCACTGTGCAGGTGATCCCGCACATTACTGATGAAATCAAGAGCGTGGTGCTTTCCCTTTCTGAAGGCGAGGACGCGCCCGATGTCGCCATTATCGAAATCGGCGGCACCGTGGGCGACATTGAAGGCCTGCCCTTTCTTGAGGCCATCCGTCAGTTGCGTTCCGACCTTGGACGCGACAACTGCCTGAACATTCACCTTACCCTGGTTCCCTACCTGCGCAGCGCTGGCGAGCACAAGACCAAGCCCACCCAGCACAGCGTCAAGGAACTGCTCTCCATCGGCATTCAGCCCGATATCATTCTGTGCCGCTGCGAGCAGAGCATCCCCGAAGAACTGCGCCGCAAGATCGCCCTGTTCTGCAATGTGGATCAGGACGCCGTGTTCTCTTCGGTTGATGTGAACAATATTTATGAAGTGCCGCTCAAGTTCTATGAGGAAGGCTTTGACCAGAAGGTGGCCATCATGCTGCGCCTGCCCGCGCGCAATGCCCACCTTGAAGCCTGGGAAAAGCTCGTGAGCGACTGCGCCAACCCCAAGGGCAAGGTCACCATTGCCATTGTGGGCAAGTACGTTGACCTCAAGGAAGCTTACAAGAGCCTGCACGAAGCCCTCATTCACGGCGGCGTTGCCAACCGCGTTGAAGTGGAACTGCGCTACGTCAATTCCGAGAATGTGGACGAAAGCAATTGCGCGGAATCCTTCAAGGGCTGTCACGGCATTCTTGTGCCCGGCGGCTTTGGCTACCGCGGCGTGGAAGGCAAGATTGCCGCCATCCGCTATGCGCGTGAAAACAACATTCCCTTCTTCGGCATCTGCCTTGGCATGCAGTGCGCGGTTATCGAATTTGCCCGCCACGTGGCAAACCTTGATGACGCCAACTCTGAAGAATTCAACCCGCTTTCTGACCACAAGGTTATCTACCTTATGACCGAGTGGTTCGACTTCCGCACCAAGAACGTTGAAAAACGCGACGCGGGCAGCGACAAGGGCGGCACCATGCGCCTTGGCTCCTACCCCTGCAAGGTGCAGCCCGATACCAAGGCCTTTGTGGCCTACAAAAAGGGCATGGTTGATGAACGTCACCGCCACCGCTACGAATTCAACAATGCCTTCAAGGAAATGCTTGGCGAAAAGGGCATGGTTTTCAGCGGCACCGCCCCTGACGATTCGCTTGTGGAAATCATTGAACTGAAGAACCACCCTTGGTTCCTTGGCTGTCAGTTCCACCCCGAATTCAAATCCCGGCCCATGAACGCGCATCCGCTGTTCCGTGAATTTATCGGAGCGGCTAAAAAGTTCGCCAAGGTGTAATTTCGCGGCGTTAACGCAGCGAGGCTTGTTGGTTTCCACCAAGCTTGGGTATCGCAAAATCGCGCAAAAAGGGGAGGGCATTGCCTTCCTTTTTTTGTGCGCAGATTATTTCCAACGGCGCAAATGCTGCGCCAAATCTGGATTTTTGGCGCTGACAGCCCTTGCCGCTGGCTGGGGATGCCGTGAACCTGATCTTGCAACTGTTAGCTATTGCATAATTTTTGCAGATGTGGCACAGTACTTGTAAACAGATAATTCTATAGTCCTATGGCTAGTTAAGGCAAAAGAGTACACATGGCACTGGAACTACGGCAGCAACTCAAGCTGTCACAGCAACTGGTAATGACCCCGCAATTGCAGCAGGCAATCAAGCTGCTGCAGCTCTCACGCGTGGAACTTCTGGAAACTGTGCAGCAGGAACTGCTTGAAAACCCCTTTCTCGAAGAATCTTCACTTACTGACGATTCCTCCCTGGAGCAGCACGAGGAAAGCCGCGAAGCGCCCAAGGAGGAAGTGTACGACAGGGAACTGGCCAAGGATGCCGACTGGGAAGATTACCTCGGCGAGTTTGCCAGCACCCCCCGCCTTTCGCAGTCGCGCGAATATGAACTTGCCGAAGAAATTTCGCCTCTTGAAGCCCGCTATGCGGCCAAGCCCACCCTTGAGGGGCATCTGTTCTGGCAGTTGCGCCTTTCTTCGCTGACAGAAGAGCAGAAGGCCATTGGCGAGGTCATTATCGGCAATCTCTCCTCAGCCGGGTATCTGCAAGCCAGCATTGAAGAAGTGGCCGAAATGGCCGAGGTTGCGCCCGAGGCCGTGCTGCCCGTGCTTGAAAGGGTGCAGCTTTTTGACCCCATCGGCGTTGCCGCGCGTGACGCGCGCGAATGCCTGATGGTGCAGATCAAGAACCTCAATTACGCTCGCGACCCCATCCTCGTGGAGCTGGTAGAATCGCACCTCGAAGACCTCGAGGCCAAGCGCTACAAGCCCCTGCTGCGCAAGTTCAAGCTCGATATGGAAGAGCTCAAGGAGTATCTGGATATCATCCAGAGCCTTGACCCATTGCCCGGCGCAAGTTTTGGCGGCGGCGAGCCAACCTACGTAAGCCCCGATGTATTTGTGTACAAGATGGGCGACGAATTTGTGATTTTGCTCAACGATGACGGCCTGCCCCAGTTGCAGCTTTCGGCCATGAGCCAGATGAACATTGGCGGCTCGGAGAAGGAAAAGGACTACTGCGCAGAAAAGATCCGCTCCGCCTCATGGCTTATCAAGAGTCTGTATCAGCGCCAGCGCACGCTTTACAAGGTTATGGAAAGCATTGTGCGCCATCAGCAGCCGTTTTTTGAAGACGGCGTGACCAAGCTCGCGCCGCTCATTCTCAAGGATATTGCTGACGACATCAGCATGCACGAATCAACGGTGAGCCGCATTACCACCAACAAGTATGTGGCAACGCCCCACGGCATCTTTGAATTGAAGTTTTTCTTTAACAGCGGCCTTGAACTCGATGACGGAAGTCAGGTAGGCTCAGAAAGCGTCAAGGCTCTGATCAAGAAATTCATCTCTGAGGAAGATACCCGATCCCCCCTCAGCGATGAGCGTATCGGCGAAATGCTCAAGGAACGCCTCAAGGTCAATATTGCGCGGCGTACGGTGGCAAAATACCGCACGGCACTTGATATTCCATCTTCGTCAAGGCGCAAGGAGCATTTCTGATTCCCCGTCGAGTGGCTCAATACTTAGGAGGAACTTATGAACATCTCATTTGCATTCAAGAATTTTGAAGCCTCCGAACATCTGAAGAAGTATGCCCGTCGCCGCATGGAAAAGCTGGGACGGTTTTTTGGCAAGGCCTCTGGCCTTGAAGTTGCCGTTGTGCTGACAGTCGACAAGTTCCGTCATCGCTGCGAAGTGACCGTTACGGGCGAAGGCCTGCACATCAATGCCACGGAACAGACCTCGGATATGTACGCCGCCATTGACCTTGTGACAGACAAGGTCGAATCGCAGATCAAGCGCCAGGTGGCCCGCGTAAAGGCCCAGCGGCGGCACGCCCGCAATACGGATGTGGACGTGTTTACCTACAACCTCGATGCCGAAGCCGACGTGCAGCAGCCCGTTGACGGCACCGACCGCCTCGCCACCAAGCCCCTGCATCTGGATGAAGCGCTCATGCAGCTTGATTCCATCGGCAGCGAGTTTCTGGTGTTCTTTAACGCAGAAAACAACCGCATCAATGTGGTATACCGCACCAAGGTGAGCGGCTATGCCCTCATTGACCCCGTGTTGTAATCATTCATAATGAGGGGGCGGGCTGGCAACGGCCCGCCCCCGTTTCAGGCGCACCCCCCCTGCCGGTTGCCGCGCAATGGCCTTACACGGGCTTGAGCGCGGCGCGGATTTGGCAACGTCCGTCAGAAGCCTGTGGCGCACAACCCCGGCTGCAAACGGCGATCTGACCCCGAAGAGGCGAATGTCATGAAGGATTCCGCGCAGATACCCCCCACAGATTCCACCCTTGACGCAAAGCCTGATGCTGACGCGCCCGTTCCCGGCGTGGATGTGCAGGTGTGCATTGTCACGGGCCTTTCCGGCGCTGGCAAAAGCACGGCGCTCAAGGTTTTTGAAGACATGGGCCACTTTGTGGTCGACGGGCTGCCCGTGAGCCTTGTCATGGAAATGGTGGACATGATGTCGCGCCCCTCCATGAGCCATTTCAAGGGCATCGCTCTGGGTATGGACCTGCGCCAGAGCAATTTTGTGGAAGACATCAACGACTGCCTGAGCATGCTTGCGGGCAAAAACATCCGCCCCATGCTGCTTTTTCTTGAGGCCAACAATCAGGAACTCATTCGCCGCTACGCTTCGACACGCCGCCCGCATCCGCTGGAACGCGAGGGCATGGGCCTTGAGGCGGCGCTGCTGGCAGAGCGCAGCAGCCTGCGCCCTCTGCGCGAAATGGCTGATCTGGTCATCGACACCTCGCGTTTTTCCATCCATGACCTGCGGCGCGCCATCCAGAAGCGCTGGAGCGGCAACAAGGGCAAGCTGCGGGCCATCAGGGTCAACGTGATTTCTTTTGGCTTCAAATACGGTGTACCGCGCGAGGCTGATCTGGTTTTTGACCTGCGTTTTCTGGCAAATCCCTATTTTGTGGACGAGCTGCGCCCCATGAGCGGCAAGGACAAACCCGTTGCCGACTATGTGTTCAATTCGCCCCACGCCCGCGAATACCGCGACAAGCTGGTTGATCTGCTGTTTTTCATGCTGCCGCTCATGGAGGCCGAAGGCCGCTACCGCATAACCGTGGCCGTGGGCTGTACCGGCGGCCGCCACCGCTCGGTGGCAATGGCCGAAGAAATTTTACAGGCGCTGCGGCAGGCTGATTATCCGGCTTTTCTGGAGCATCGGCACCTTGAACTTGGCTAAAAAAGCTGGCACGTTCTGTTGCGTGAGGTTGTCATGACGGACGAAAACAAGAAGACTCAGGTTGGAATCATTCTGGTTTCGCATGCCGACTATGGTTCGGCCATGCTGCGCACCGCCGAATTCATACTCGGGCAGCAGAGCGACTGCAGCTCCATCAGTGTTGACGTGGCGCACGAGGTTTCCGAAACCGTTCGCCGCCTTACAGACGCAACCCAGCGGCTCGACAAGGGCGCGGGCGTCATTATTCTTACCGATATGTTTGGCGGCACGCCCACCAATCTTGCGCTTTCGCTGCTGGCAACCCATAAGGTTGAGGTTGTTACCGGCGTTAACTTGCCCATGCTGCTCAAGGTGTTTACCTCGCGTGACAAGGAGCTTGAAGAAGTGGCCCGCATAGCTGGCGAGGCAGGTGCAAAAGGCATTGTGGTTGCGGGCAGCATGCTGCGCAACAAACGTGACAAAGCCGATAGCTAGTATGTGGTTTCGCGTGGACAATCGCCTGGTTCACGGCCAGGTAATCGAGGCCTGGTTACCCTACACAGGGGCGCGACATCTGGTGGTAGCCAACGACGAACTTGCGGACGACATAATGCGGCAGCAGATAATTGAACTGGCAGTGCCGCAGCGCGTGATGACCCATTTCATCAGCGTAAAGGAACTGGCTGCCACGCTCAATTCCTGCGGCGATGACTGTTTTGTGCTGTTTGCCAATTGTCAGGATGCGCGGCGCGCCTGTGATGCCGGCATCCTCATGCAGGTGCTGAACATGGGCAACCTGCACTACGCGCCGGACAAGCTACAGGTGCTGCCCCATGTGGCCCTTTCCGCACAGGACAGGGAAGACCTGCACGTTATACAGGATCATCTTGTGCAGCTTGATTTTCGCTGCGTTCCCACAGAGACAGTTCGAGGCCCCAATGATCAACTTTTCTGATGTATTCGCTGCTGGGGCTCCCTACGCTTTTTTTTTGCCCTGGCTGGCGCTGCGCGTTCAACCTGCATCGTTGGCCTTGTAGACCGCCCCATCTGTCTGGCCCTGTTCGCGGGCTTTTTTACCGGCGACTGGTCGCTGGCTCTCCCCCTTGGCATAATCATCGAACTGCTCTGGCTTGACGCGCTGGAACTTGGCAGCGTGGTGCCGCCGTATGGCAGCCTGAGCTTTCTGCTGGTGTTTCCCCTGTGCAGGCAGTTTGGGCTGGATCAGCCCGGTATGGCGCTGTTGCCGCTCATACTTGCAATGATGGCGGCGTACACGGCGAGCTGGTGTGAACAGCGCCAGCGCATCAGCCTGAACCCGATGGTGGATGCCGTGGTGGCGTGGGGGAGCGGCAGCGGGGGAGCATCGCCGGGGCGGGTTATTCTGCGGGCCGGGCTGTGCCGCGCCTTGTGGCAGGCGGCGCTGTATATTGCGTGCTTTGGGCTGATTTATATGCTGCTGGCGGTGCTTTCGGCGCATCATGCCATACCGGCCCTGCGGGCGGTGACGTGGTCGGCCCTGTATGTGGCGGCCCTGCTTGGGGCGGTGCTGTCGCTGCGCACACGGCAGGCCTACGCCGTGCTTGTGGGAACGCTGGGCGCGCTGGCCTTGCTCATTTGGGGCGGCAACTAGAAGCGGCGCAACTGAGAAGTGGCGGCAACAGGGTAGTGGGCGGGTGGAGAAACTGCTGTGGTTCGGCTTGGCCGCGCATTCGTCTTGAGTTACGCGGCCCCCCTTGCGCCTACCGGGAGAGCGACAACCTCCTAAGTTGTAGACTGCCTGTTGCAGGCCATAGTTGCGGGGAGTCCGGCAATTATCGGCACCTGGCCTTTTCCCCCGCCAGCGTAACTTGGATTCTTACCCATGCCACGCGCGGCAAAAGTGCCAGCCATGTACAAGATGCTTGCTGCCTGTGGAACCGTAGACGCCTAGCTTGACATGACCCTAAAGAATTACTACAAAATTCGGATTGCGCTCGTAGCTCAGTTGGATAGAGCGACAACCTCCTAAGTTGTAGGCCACAGGTTCGATTCCTGTCGGGCGCACCATATTTAAGGGCACATGAAGATGATCTTCATGTGCCCTTTTTGCCTTTGTACTAAGTCGTGGTGGTAGAATAAAAAATTTCAATTTCAATAATGCTTGATGATTTGTAAAATCCCGTAAGTTTTTTAAAAATACATAATAATATTTAAAAAATATAGCATGTAATATTCTAATTTTGTTCGCTAAAATAGTAATATTAGATATTTTTTATCATATAAGTTGGTTGAACTAATTTATATTTAAAATATATTACGCCTAAAGACAGAAGTTTTGTGCTGCGAGGGCAACTCACAAGATATTTTGTCTTAATAAAAAGGAGGTGTTTATGAAACATGGCACTTCCATAAAAAAGTTTATTGCTGCAACCCACTTAACTTATATTATTTATGAAAGCAATTTTTGAACTTTTATTGATGCAGTCCTCAACTTCTTTCGGATTCTGTGGGAACTTGAGACTCCTTCAGGGTTTAAGTTCAGACCTTTTGGCTTAAGTGTAGCTGAGTAAATAATAAGGCGGAAGTAATTAAACTTTTCCACTACTTGTAGTGGTTTTTTTGTTGATACTGCATAAAACATATGTAAATGGAGAAAAAATGAAGCTGTATAAAATTAAAATCCAAGGATTTCGAAGAATATACAATGCCGAAGTCGTATTTGGTGATGCTACGTTCTTAATCGGATCAAATAATGTTGGGAAAAGTAGTGTATTTGCAGCAATAGAGCATTTATTGAAGCCTGGAAAGTCTTCAATTAGCGTTGATGATTTTCATCAATGTATTGATGATGAAGGAAATCAATGTGGTTTGACTGACACTATTGTTTTAGAGGGGGAGTTTCGTGACGTTCCTGAGGAAGCGAAAGAATGGCGTGGATTCAGAGGCCGACTGTTGCCTTATGTTGTGCCCCAAGGAAGCAACGAATCTGGATTAAGCATAATATATAAAAAGACATTCAAGATTGATAGCCTTGATCCGACTGTAGAAGTCTTATCGTATAAGAGAAATCCTGCGCCAGGTTTTGATTCTGCAAATAGTATTGAAGATTTGATTGCTGCTGGAATGACTCCGGAAGGTGCAATAGATTTTTTCGGAAAAGACTCTGGTAAACTTTCACCCAAGCAAAGAGTACTACTTGAAGAGTATAATAATGCTTGGGTCACTGAAAATAGTGAGCCTTTATGGGTCAGCAATCCTGGTGGATTTTCTGCAATTTTTGCGTCAAAGCTTCCAGTGTTTATTTCTATTCCAATTGATGATGGGCGATTACAAATAACAGAAAAAAGTGGTGCTCTTGAAAAAATAATGAATGAATTATTTAATGAAGTTAGAAGTGTATCTGAAAATTATAAAAAGGCTGAAAAATATCTTCAAGATCTGTCACTTGAGCTTGATCCATCGGATGAAAATACGCAATTTGGAATGTTAATGAATGAATTGAATGATGTTTTAGGGAGTGTCTTTGATCAGGCACAATTTTATGCAAAGGCAGACTTATCAAAAGCTGAAAATGTAATTAAACCTTGTTTTCAATATTCAATGTCAAGTAACGTAAGAACTCCAATTTCCTTACAAGGATCAGGAATGATCCGTTCTGCTGTTTTTGCTTTACTAAAATTTCGGCAACAATGGTTTTCAGCGCGTGGAAAAGAACCAACACGTGGATTTATAATCGGTTTTGAAGAACCTGAGATATACTTGCATCCGAATGCCGCTAATCAAATGCGTGATACTATATATGAACTTACTAAAGGTGACGTTCAGATTGTGTGCACGACACACTCCCCTTTCATGGTCGACCTGAACAAAAAAGAACGGCAGGTTTTGAATTGCTTGCGCCATGATGGAACTGGAATTTGTTGTAACCCATTTTCAATTACAGAAAAGTTTTTAGAATTACAAAATGATGATAGGCAATATATTAAAATGTTGTTACGAATGGATGATTATGCTTCTCGGATATTTTTTGCAGAATATATTGTTATTGTTGAGGGTGATACTGAGGAAATAGTCTTTCGTGAAACCATTCGCAGAATGCCAGAAGCAATACGTAAGAAAATTTATTCTTGCGTTCAAATTTTTAAGGCGAGAGGTAAACCAGTTATAATCTCACTTGTAAAATACCTTCAAGCATTTGGTATTAAGCCTTTTGTAGTGCATGACGCTGACACCGGTACAGCTGGAGCGGAACAGTTTAACGATAAAATTATGGAAGCTGTTGGTGATCGTGATTTTGTGTTGCTTTTACACACATGTATTGAAGACGAGTTGGGGTATCCTGCTCCTACTAGTGATAAGCCATTTAAAGCATATCAGCATGTAACTAGCTGGGGGCAGACATGGGATGATGTTCCAAAAAGTTGGAGGAAAAAGATGCAAAAAGTATTTTCAAAATATTTTAACTAAATGAGGTGCAAGACATTCCCTCACCTCTTCTGCAACCACGCGCAGAGCTTCTGGTAGAGCAGCGACACTGAAACGGGCTTGGCGATAAAGTCGTTCATGCCAGCCTCGATGCACAGTTCCCGGTCTTCGGCAAAGGCGTTGGCTGTCATGGCGATAATGGGGATTGCGGCCCCTTCGGGGAGCAGGCGAATCTGCCGGGTGGCCTCCAGTCCGTTGATGTGCGGCATCTGCATATCCATAAGTATCAAGTCATAGGTAGCGGCCTGCACCCGCTCAATGGCCTTGCCGCCGTCTTCCGCAAGGTCAACGATAAAGCCCACGTCTTCCAGCAGGGCCTGGGCAATCTCACGGTTGATAGGCTCGTCTTCCACCAGCAGAATGCGCTTGTTGCCAAGCTTTTGCCGGATGGTGCGTTCCGCATCCTCAGCGCTGACTCTGGTCGGTTCGTTGTGCGGGGGCGCGTCTTTGCGCAGCACGGCAGCGAAGCGAAAAAGATTTTTTTCTGCGAGGTGTTTGTCTTTTTTGGCTTCGGCTGCAGAACTATATTTTTGTTTTTGGCTTCGGCTGTTATTTTAAAGTAGTTTAACAAGGAACGAAATAGCATGAGGTGGAACGTTAAAGCATATGTATTTTTAATTGCCTCAGCATATACTGTGTGTTGTATCGTAACGGTCTGATTCTTCACAATAAGAAGCAAGCAATCTCAGATAGATGTGTATTGAAAGCGTCTATGTGCTTGCTAATGCGGTATGACTAGAGTAATTTTTTATAAGGTCTTTTGACTCACCAGCGTTAGCAACTCCAGGCTTAGGGATAACCATTCTGAGAGGTGCCAGATGCAGCAAAGTCGTAGAAAATTCCTGTCTCTTTCATCTACAGCAGTCCTGCTCGCAATCGGTGCTGACCTTGGCTTTGGAGGCTTACTCCAAGCCGCAACGACAAATTTTAATTCTACGCAACTACCAGTTCCGAGCAAGTCGGGCCTCTTTGGGCTGCTCGCCCCTGAAGAAAAATTTACTCTCACGGCAGCGGAGGTAAAAGGAGCACTGCCCGCAACGGGCGCGTCCATGCTTGCCTATTCTGCCCAGTATAAAGGAGAGTCATACCTGAACCCTATCCTTGTATTGCGCAAAGGGCAGCCTTTTGAAACGACGCTAGTAAACGGCCTTGATGAGCCAACCATCATTCATTGGCATGGCGTAGACTGCCCCTGGAAACAGGCAGGGCATCCATCGTATGCCATTGGGCCGAAGAGTAGCTATGAGTATTCTTTTCCAATCACAAACCGGGCAGGTACCTACTGGTATCATCCACATCCCCACGGTCTGACGGCAAAACAAGCATACATGGGCTTGGCTTCTTTCTTCATAGTCCGTGATGACGAGGAAGAATCCTTTGCCAAAGAATATGATTTCCGCCTGGGCGAGACAGATATTCCCCTTGTAATTCAGGACAAGCGCCTTACACATGATGGCCGCCTGGATTATTCCCCATCCAAGGATGATTTGATGATGGGCTATATGGGAGACACCATACTGGTCAACGGCCAGAGCAACCCCACACTCAAAACTTCCACACGTTTGTACCGCTTCCGCCTGCTCAATGGATCCACCGCCCGTATCTACAACCTTTCGTTCATTTCAGATGGCAGGCAGCTTCCCTTCCTGCTGATCGGCAACGATGGCGGCTTTCTTCCTGCACCACAACAAATTGACGGCCTCTTCCTTTCCCCCGGTGAGCGCGCGGACATACTGCTGGATATGAGCAGCTTCTCCCTGGGGAACGAAATATTTCTTCAAAATGTGCCCTTCGATCCCATGCACAATGAAGGAGAAATGATGGGAATGAGCGGCATGATGAACATGGAGCATTCAACAGGCGCAGCTTCCATGAGTCACGCGAACGGCAGCGGTAGCCAGCATGCTATGGGCGCTGGTGGACATGCCGGAAGTCACGGTAGTCTGGGCGAGGGCAGCACTTATCCCGTTTTGAGGCTGCTGGTGGATAAAAAGGTTACTTATGCCAGAAAACTACCAACGAATCTTTTTGACATTCCCGCCCCCCGCATCGAGGGATTTGATCGCCCCATTAGTTTAGCCATGAGGCATATGGGCGGCTGGACTATTAATGATCACACTTTTGATATGAACAGTTTGCCCATAGTTGTAAAAAAACGTGGCCCTGAAATTTGGCGTATCAGTAATGCCAAAGCCAGCATGCCCCATCCCATGCACCTGCATGGATACTTTTATCGTGTGCAGGAAAGGAGCGGCAGCCCCACGCAAGTGAAAAATCGTGCTGTGGATGCTCACGGGCGGCTTGCTACGGATCTCGGCTACAAGGATACCGTACTGGTCTGGCCTGGTGAGACGGTCACTGTGAGTATCGATTTTTCCAGCCCGCAATATCCTGGGGAGCAACTGTTCCTCTTTCATTGCCATAACCTTGAGCATGAAGATCAAGGGATGATGCTTAATGTTAAAATTGCCTAGGCTGTGAGAACGCAGCCCCGCGTGGAACGCTGGCAGCAGGGTTGCCCAGTATGTGAGACTTATCTAGCTGGACATTTCATATTAATTTGATATGTAATAAAAACGTATTCAAAAAAAGTCGCGCCCTCAAAAAAGGAGAACGCTCATGAAATCTTCAAAAATTATTCTTCCCATCCTTCTGGCCGCAACAATGGTTGGCACCACTGCCTATTCAACCACAGCGGCGGCCATGGACGGAAAAATGGGAGGTTGTGGCATGATGGGGGGGGCTGAAATGGACCCCATGATGCCGCATATGGGCATGGGGGCAATCCCTCCCGGTATGGTCAAGCATGTCAAAGGTCAGCTGAAGCCCGAACAGGTGGCTCCGTTTGACGCAGCCCTGAAGGATTACAGCAAAAAAATTGAGCCCACGCAGCAGGCATTGTTTGTTAAGCATGAAGAACTGAAAGCCCTGCAACATGCGACAAACCCGGATGTGAAGGCTGTAAGCAAGACTGCTACCGAGCTTGCGCAGCTTTTCAGCAAACTCAAATCTGAGCGTGAAGCCTTTGAAGACAAAATTGCAAAAGATTTTGGCATCAAAGATCTGCACGGCGGCATGATGGGTGGCATGATGGGCGGTGGAATGATGGGCGGCATGAAGCACGATGCCATGGGGCAGACTCCCCCTGCAGCCGCAGCGGATCAAGCGCCCGCGGGACACGAAGGACACAAGCAATAAAAGAAGATCGTTGAACAAAATCTGATTATATGGATTGGGGCCGAGGGATTTGTTAATCCTCCGGCCCCAATTATTTTTAGCTAGTGGCAATTTGCCTTTTTCACCCCTTCTGCAACCACGCGCAGAGCTTCTGGTAGAGCAGCGACACTGAAACGGGCTTGGCGATAAAGTCGTTCATGCCAGCCTCGATGCACAGTTCCCGGTCTTCGGCAAAGGCGTTGGCTGTCATGGCGATAATGGGGATTGCGGCCCCTTCGGGGAGCAGGCGAATCTGCCTGGTGGCCTCCAGTCCGTTGATGTGCGGCATCTGCATATCCATAAGTATCAAGTCATAGGTAGCGGCCTGCACCCGCTCAATGGCCTTGCCGCCGTCTTCCGCAAGGTCAACGATAAAGCCCACGTCTTCCAGCAGGGCCTGGGCAATCTCACGGTTGATAGGCTCGTCTTCCACCAGCAGAATGCGCTTGCTGCCAAGCTTTTGCCGGATGGTGCGTTCCGCATCCTCAGCGCTGACTCTGGTTGGTTCGTTGTGCGGGGGCGCGTCTTTGCGCAACACGGCAGTGAACCAGAACGTGCTGCCTTTGCCCTCCACGCTGGTCATCCCCGCCTTACCGCCCATGAGTTCCGCAAGCTTTTTGGTGATGGCAAGGCCAAGGCCTGTGCCGCCGTATTTGCGGCTCATGGAATTATCCGCCTGCTCAAATGCGCTGAACAGGCGCGGCTGCATTTCCGGGTTGATGCCAATGCCTGTGTCTTCCACCTCAAAGCGGTACGTCACAGTGCTGTCTGTCTGCGATTCCGGGCGCACTGCCACCTTAACATAGCCGTGATCCGTAAACTTGAGCGCATTGGTGGCGAGGTTGAGCAGGGCCTGCTGCAACCGGCTGTCATCGCCATAGACGGGGCAGGTTTCTGGCGCAGCGTCCACAATCAGCTCAATGCCTTTCTCCTGCGCCTTCTGCCCCAGAATGGAAGTGATGTTCTCAAGCAGGGTAGAAACATGCACTGGCACATGTTGCAACACGAACTTTCCGGCTTCAATTTTTGATAATTCAAGAACATTATTGATGATTTCCAGCAAATGACTGCTGGCGATCTCGATCTTGGTGAGCTTTTCCACCTGATTGGGGGTGAGGCCCGATTTGCGCAAAATATGGATCATGCCCGTGATGGCGTTCAGGGGGGTGCGAATCTCGTGGCTCATGTTGGCGAGGAAGGCGCTCTTGGCAACGCTGCCAGCCTCTGCCGCATTTTTGGCAATAATCAGATCCTGGGTGCGCGACTCCACCAGCGCCTCCAGCCGTTCACGGTGGGCCGCAAGCTCGGCCTCAACCTGCTTGCGCTCTGTGATATCCCTGACCAGTCCGATGGCAATCCACCGACCCTGCATGTTCATGGTAGACAGCGCAAGCTCAATGGCAAATTCTTGCCCATCCTTGCGCAGGGCGCTCAATTCAACGCCAGAACCCAGAAAATCCCCCTGGCCGCTGAGGCAAAAATCTTTCAGACCTTCAGCCATTTTATCGCGATAGCGGGGCGGCACCAAAAATTCGTGCAAAACGCGCCCCATCACCTCGTCTGCCGTATAGCCAAAAATGGTCTCCGCCGCCTTGTTCCAAAAGATGATGTGCCCGGAGCAATCCAGCAGAATCAGCGCGTCCTTGATGCTGTTTGTGGTCAGGCGGAAGCGCTCCTCATTCTCGCGCAGGGTTTGCTCGCGCTTCTGGATTTCAGCGCCCATCCTGTTGATGCATTCGGCCAGATCGCCAATTTCATCCTTGCCCATTGTATCGACCCGCGCGCTGTAATCGCCTGCGGCGAGCTTTTGGGTGCTTTCTTCCAACCGCGCCAAACGGGCAACAACGTATTTGTTGAGCAGGGAGCCAAGCGCAAGCAAGAGCACAAGATACCCCAGAATGTGCATCACAATCTGGAATATCCATTCAGAATAATACTGGTGGCGCAGTTCTTCAGACGGCAAGAAAATGCTCAAAACTCCACGGAGGTCGCCAACATTGTAGTCGTATGAATCAGCATAGGCCGCAGCAATGGCCTGGGGGGCGTTCTCGCGGCAGCCATGACATCGCAGGCAGTATTCTTCAACCTTGATGGGGCTGGTATAGTGATAGAAGGAAAGGCCGTTCTCTTTCACTTCAACCATCCGGCTTTTGGCGGAAGGGTTGGCCCGGAACCATGCCAGGGCGTCAAGCTCAAGAGGATTTGCCATGTTGGCGGGATTGCGCGGCCTGTCAGACACATTGCTGAACCTGAGCCCGCTGGTGCTCCAGTTATGGAATTCTGCCGAAATTCTGGAGAGCGCATGCGCAGGCAAAAAACCGATGGTGGCATCGGTTACGGGCAGGTCGCTTTCAATGAACTGTTTTTGATAAACACGGCGGGTGGACATGATAATGGCGCGGAAGTCCTCTGCATCACGCAGCAATTCTGTGCGGATGGAAGACTCAATTTCGCGATAACCAAAATAGATATCAGCACAAACGATTATGCTGATAATTGCAGCGGTAAGGCACCAAACCTTGTACTTGATGCGCATAGCAGCCTCTCAGTCAGCCTATGGCACGTTATCAGTCTCAGGCCCGTGGTCTTGTGATGTGCGGTGTATCTGGTGATGCGGGAAGGTGAAGCAGGAAAAACAGACTAATAACAAGTTATGACTTGGAAAATGCCTTGTATTGTCTGTATGAATCAGAATTTTTGTGAATATACAGTCGTATGATGATTATGTCAAAATAATACTCATATCTTATGAGTTTATTTCAATATTTAAAAAACCATATATTTTATGCTGATAGATGTGTGATGATTTTTACGCGCAGTATGTAACCATTTTTTTATTGTTAGGTTGCTAATTAAAAGCATGTCCATGTTCACATATTTGCAGTAACACATCATTATAGTTATTGCCCTGCGGCTTGTGCTCCTGCGGCAAGGCGCAAAAAGCGCTCTGCAAGCAGGTTGGGGGCAAGCATTACCTTGGCGGCGGCAGAGGTTTGTACGGTGCCGCTCACGCTCATGGGCTGGCTGTTGTCTGCCCTTTCAATTTCTGCTTCCAGGGCGGCGCGCAGGCGCTGGAACGATTCTTCCACTTCCGGGTATTCGTTGGTTTCGCGCCAGGGCAGGGTGAGGCTGCGTGTCCACGAATGCCCTTTGTGCGATGGTGCCTCAAGGGTGTGAAAACGGGTGGGGGTGTAGCCCTGCGCCCGCTCGAACAGGCCGGGATAGCAGTAATCCTGCCGCTCTTCTTCTGGCTGCGGAATGGTTGAAACTATGCTTACTATGGGCAGGGCCAGGGCTTTTTCGTGTTCTTCAAGCCGCACGGAATATTGCAGGATGGGCCGCATGTAGCCTCGTTTTTTGGTTATTTTCCATTCAATATGCATGGCGACCTCGTGTGGTGCTTGGGTGCTGGTTGGAGGCTGGCATCATTTGCTGATCTGACGCATGCGGCAAACCGCTGGCCGATGCTGGGGGCCTGCTGTGGGCGGCTCGGGCAATTGGTTAATGCGCTTAATTCTGGCGGTCGGTTCAGACCGCGCCCAGCGCGGCCGCAGGTTCCGTCAGGCATACCACCTGACCGAATGGCGGCTGTTGCTCGTGCGGGGCGCTGCAAATCCACAGCACAGGATATTCCGGCTCGGCGGGGTAGCGGTCGCACTCCAGATCGGTAAACCAGATCAGGCAGGTGGGGGCCAGCCGCTCGTCTTCAATATGGGCGCACACAGGGCGGTAATCCGTACCGCCGCCGCCAACTGGCGCCAGGCTGGCGGGCATGTCCATGCGCGTAAGCGTTAGGGTTTTCTGCACCTTGGTGTCATGAAACAGTACTGTGAGCGTGGTGTCGTAGGCTTCAAGCACGGTTGCAAGCTCTGCGCAAAACATGGCCAGCGCCTGCTCGTCCACAGAGCCGGAGCAGTCCACGGCCAGCGCCACGTGGGGCAGGCGGGCCTCACGCCGGGCAGGCAGGTAGATGTTCTGGTACAGATAGCGGCGGTTGGGCGTTGTCCACGAATAGTCGTTTTGCGCGCACTGCTCCAAAAAACGCTGCAAAAGCGTGCGCCAGTCCAGCTTGGGCCGCCACGCCCGGTCAAGCTGACGGGCCAGACCTGCGGGCATGCTGCCCATGTTGCGGGCGCGCTGCATGGCCTGCATCATGGCTATATCCGCCTCCTGCTCGGCGGCCTTGAGGGCCTGATCGCTCTGCATGCCTTGCGCATCTGGGTGATCCTGCACCTCGCCGGTGAAGCTGGTTTTGCCCTCTGATTGTTCCGGGCGGCCTTTTTCGCGTTTGGCTGCGGCCTTGTTGCCAGCGGCGGACTGCGGGTCGGCGTCTTCGTCCTTTTGCTGCTTGCTGTTTTGCGCGCCTTGCGGGGTGGGCTGCTCCGGTTGCTCTGTCTGCTTGCCACCATCAAAGGCCGCTGCGCCAGCGCCTTCTGTCTGTTCCGCGCCCTGCGCAACCTGCGCGTTCTGCCCGCCCTTGTTGGTGGGGGCGTCTTGCAGGCTTGCCAATGCGTCAAAAATTTCATCCGCATTCATGCCCGCATAGGCCGGATTGTGGGCAAAGCCCTGAGGCAGGGTAAAGCCGGACTCCACCAAGATGTGATTGATTGCCAGATCGCAGGCGCGGTTCCACAGTTTTGCATCGCGCCCCTTGCGGCGCAGATGATGCCCGAAGGCCAGATGCAGAACCTCGTGCGCCATTGCCCCCACCAGCGATTTTTGCGAAAGGGCCGTGGAGAATGCCGGGTTGTAGCCAAGGGTTTTGCCGTCTGTCCACATATCTGCGCAGGTTGGGTCTGCCTTTAAGCGCAGGCGCAGGGCCAGAGAGCCGAAGAAGGGATGCTCCATGACCAACGCTGCGCGGGCGTGCGTGATGCAGTGCTGGGCCGCCAGAGTTGCAGCATCAGCGTCCGCTGCGGTTGCGGTTGGCTTTTGCTGGGTAGATGGCTGGTTCTCGAATGTGTGCATGGCTTAGAGCAGAACTTCCGCGTTTTTTTCTGCCCAGCGGTTGAAGGCCGGGGTGTTCACCACATCCGTATTCTGGCAGACGGCGTCGCGCATCAGCAATACGCTGAATTCTGCGGGCAGGCGCTCGGCATAGGCGGTAAGGGCATCCATGGTGTCTTCTGCCGCGCGCAGGCTCAGCGCCTCGCACGTGGCGTACAGGGCGGCTGGCTCCTGAGGCACCATTGCGGCCTCTGGCTGCGCCAGGATGGAATCCACCGTGGGCAGCTCGCGCCATACGGAGAGAAAGCCCATGAACTCCGCCGCGGCTGCGGGGCCGACTGTGCCCTGAAACAGCTCGTATTCCACCTCGTGGGCAGGTGTAGCCTCCAGTATGCGCGAAACAAATTCCCACGAGCGGGGCGAGGCAAAGGCTTTTTCCATGCGCTGCGGGTCAAAATCGTGCAGCAGCCGGGGGCGAAAACGCAAAAAGGCGCATACCTCGCGGCGAATGCCCGCTCCCTGCGCCCAGGCGAGCCAGTCGTCAAGGCTGGCGTCAAATTCCAGATGCACCATGCGGTTAGCCAGGGCAGAAGGCATGCGGTACGAGACTGCCTTGTCCTTTTCCCGATTGCCAGCGGCCACGATAGACCAGCCATCCGGCAAGCGGTATTCGCCAATGGCTCTGTCGAGTATGAGCTGATAGCAGGCCGCCTGCACCAGCGGCGGGGCGGCGTTGAGTTCATCAAGAAAGAGTATGCCTTGCGGTGGGTCGCCCGCCCCTGGCAAAAAAGCAGGCGGGCACCATACGGCGGTTCCAGCATCTGTAAGGCGCGGCAAGCCGCGCAGATCAACGGGGTCAAGCAGCACGGCGCGGATATCGCGCAGGGCCATGCCCCGCATGGCGGCGACTTGGGACACTATCTGGCTTTTGCCCACTCCCGGCGCGCCCCACAAAAATACGGGCTGATGAATGCTGGTGAGGGTCTGCAGAGCGGAAATAACCTGTAAAGGCGTCATGTTTCTTCCTGAACTAGCTGTGATTGGAGGAGGGCAGCGTGCATTTGTTCGCGGCTGAGGCACTTGATGAACCAGGAAAATGAAGGAAAAGAAAATGAAAGTCAATATCAGTCAAAAATGCAGGAGATGGACACGAAGAAATAGAGGCATGGCGGGGGAGGTTGCCCCGCTTCGGCGCGAGCCTTGCCACCGCACAGCATCGCAAACTCAAAGTGCCCTTAGTGTGCGGATGGCTTCACATTGTCTTGTGGCTGCTGGAAGTGCAGTCGCTTTGGGTGCTGATCAGCCCCTTAATGTCGCGCAGGGGCGGCGTGCCGAACTGGCGGCGATATTCGCGGCTGAATTGCGAGGGGCTTTCGTACCCCACCTGAAAGGCGGCGCTGGTGGCGTCCAGATGCTCCATGAACATGAGGCGTCTGGCCTCGTGCAGGCGCATCCACTTTTGGTATTGCAGCGGGCTCATGCTGGTCATTGCGCGAAAATGCAAATGGAAGGTTGAAGTGCTCATGCCGATCTGTCTGGCAAGGCTGTCTATCTTCAAGGGCTGGACGTAGTTTTTCTTGAGCCAGTCAATGGCCTGCGCGATCTGGAAGCCATGGCTGCCAGCAGCTACGATCTGGCGCAGATAATGCCCCTGTTCGCCCAGCAGAAGGCGATAAAGTATCTCTTTGTGAATCAGGGGCGAGAGCACGGCGATATCCTGCGGGTGGTCGTGCAGGTCAAGCAGCCGCTGAAAGGCGTTGAGCAAGGGCATGCACACCTCGCTGACCCGCATGCCGCGCCCGGATTTTGCCGCGCGTGTGACTGGCAGATTGCTGTCCACCATCATCTGGGCCAGCATGCGCATATCAAGCTTGAGCACCATGCCCAGCAGCGGCACTTCCGGGCTGGCCTCCACCACATTTGCCACCACCGGCAAGCCGACAGAAGAAATCAGGTAGTGGTTGGCATCATACAGATATTCTTCACCCCCCAGCATAACGCGCTTGGCACCCTGGGCAACAAGGCAGATAGTTGGCTCGTACATGCAGCTTGCGGGCTGGGTCGGCGCTTCGTACCGCACAAGCACAAGGCCCGGCACTGCCGTTTCCAGACGGTGGTTTTGCTCGGTCTGGCGGGCAATGTTGCGGGCCAGCGCCTGCCGCTGAATATTGAGCATGTCGCATTTTTCTTTGTCTTGCTGGGGCATGGTCGTTCTCCCTTTCTGGCTTTTTACCAGAAGAGCATGGATAAAAACAACACAATAGTTTGAATCATCGGACAATCGGGCAATAATTTGGGAGAATCGGACTATACGCTTTTTGCTAAGGCTCTTAAAAGAATAAAGCAGCGGCTGGGGTATAGCGAGCACGTTTGCGTGCCTGACGCAAAGGCAGTTTGACAGCAAAAATGCCTGATAAAAAGTTAAAGTAATAGTTTAAATATTTGGGTTGAAGTTCACAAAAACGCCCTTGAATAGCTAGAATCTGCGTCTGACCAGCAACTGGCAAGGGATTAAATACCTACAAAGCAGCATATGGAGCGAGTAATGAAAAACATCCTGATTTTTTGCGGCAGCCCACGCAAGGGCGGTAATTCTGATCTCTTGTGCGAGCAGTTTATGGCGGGAGCGCAGGAGGCAGGCCATAAGGTGGAAAAGATTTTTGTGCAGGAACATAAAATCGCTCCATGTCTTGGCTGTGGGTACTGCCAGAGCCATGAGGGAGCCTGCGTGCAAAAGGACGGCATGGAAACCATGCTGGAAAAAATGATCAAGGCCGATGTTCTTGTGCTGGCCTCGCCCGTGTATTTCTATTCTGTGAGCGCGCAGATAAAAGCCCTCATGGACAGGACAGTTGCTCGCTACACTGAAATCAAGAACAAGATCATGTATTACATTATTGCCGCTGCGGACCCTGATTTGTCGCACATGGAGCGAACCATCGAGTGCTTCAGGGGTTTTGCCTACTGCCTTGAAGGATCGGTGGAAAAGGGCGTTGTGTACGGCGTTGGCGCGTGGAACAAGGGTGATATAAAGGGCTCCCCCAGCATGGCGCAGGCCTTTGAAATGGGCAAAAACGTGTAGAGGCAGCACATGCGGTGTGCCGGATCGCCGCCATCATGCAGAAATAGGCAAGAATCAAACTGTATTGTCTATTCCCTGTTGCGGGCAAAATACCTATATTGCGCACGGGCGGCGGCAGCCTGCCCTATTTTTCCAGATGCACACCTCTTGCCGGGGCTTTATGAAGATACTGTATTACGATTGCTTTGCCGGAATCAGCGGCGATATGAATCTGGCCGCCCTGATTGATCTTGGGGTCAGCCCCGATTATCTCAAGGCAGAATTGGCCAAGCTCGCCATTGATGACGAGTTTGCGCTCCAGTGTCAGCCAGAAAAATGCAACGGCATTCAGGGGATGCAGGTTCATGTGCGCTTGAACGGTCACCAGCACGGGCACAGCCACGGTCATGAACACCCTCACGGGCATGAGCACAACCCCGCGCAGGGTAGTCACCTGCCCCACAGGAATCTGGCCGACATCACAGCAATCATCACGCAAAGCACACTGGCAGACCCGGTCAAACAGACGAGCCTGAACATATTCCGCCGCATTGCCGAGGCAGAAGCCAAAGTGCATGGCAAGGCTTTGGAAGACGTGCACTTTCACGAAGTTGGCGCTACGGATTCCATTGTGGACATCGTGGGCGCAGCCATCTGTTTTCATGCCCTTGATGTTGATGCCGTGTGGTCTTCGCCCCTGGAGCTTGGTGGCGGTTTTGTGCGCTGCGCGCACGGCATGATGCCAGTTCCTGCCCCGGCGACAGTCGAGATTCTTCATGGCATCCCCACCACACGCGGCGGGGTGGAGCATGAGGCCACAACCCCAACCGGGGCGGCCATCATTGCCGCTCTGGCCCATGTCTTCAAGGCAGCCCCGGCCATGACAACCCTGAGCACGGGTTACGGCATCGGCCACCGCCAAACAGAGCGGCCCAATATGCTGCGGGTACATCTTGCGGAAGTGGACGAAGTTGCGGTCGCTGGCCCAGCCAGTTGATTCTGCCTGCTCTGGCGTAATCTTGACGCTACAGATTGTACGGGGCAAATAAAGATCGCGGGCAATGAAGCCCGATCATGTCGGAGTAGAAGTATGTCAGGTGGTTCACTGGAAAAACTGCTCACAGATATCAGGGACGGAAGCCTCTCTGTTGCCGATGGCATGAATCTGCTGCGCGAGAGTTCGGTGCTTGATCTTGGGCACACCAAGTTTGATTTGCAGCGTCCGGCGCGCAATGGCTTTCCTGAGGTCATTTACGGCGAGGGCAAAACCCCTGAGCAGGTGGGCGAAATATTCCTCCGCGTGGGCGACCGCAGCAATGTGCTGGCCACAAGGGTTTCGGCAGAAATGGCGGCCCATGTGCAGTCGGTGTGCCCCAATGCCGAATACAATCCTCTTGGGCGCGCCCTTACGCTTGTCGTCAAGCCCATTGTCTGGAAGCAGGGCGAAGTTGCCATTGTTACCGCGGGCACCTCTGACCTGCCCGTGGCGGAAGAAGCCCGTGAGACCTGCCGCATGCTTGGCGTGCGCGCAAAAATTCTTGCAGATGTAGGCGTGGCGGGCATCCACCGCCTGATCAACAACTTGCCGGAGGTGCTTGCCGCCCGCGCCGTCATTGTGATTGCGGGCATGGAGGGCGCACTGGCGAGCGTGGTCGGCGGTCTGGTGCCGCAGCCCGTTGTGGCGGTTCCCACCTCTGTGGGCTATGGGGCATCGTTTGCGGGGTTGTCCGCCTTGCTTGGCATGCTCACCTCCTGCGCCAGCGGCGTCACTGTGACCAATATCGACAACGGCTTCGGCGCTGCCTGCGCCGCCTGCCGCATTATCAATGCCTGCGAGGGCAACAGCAAAACCTAAAACCTGAACGGTCCGGCAGCGGACACTTGCCTTTATATTCCCCCCACAAAATCTGGACAGCGTGATTGCGCGTTCTGCCAGGGCCATGCGTCTTTGTTCCCGGCAGCATGCCGCACAGGCGCAGGCCTTGTGCATATTGCCGGGCTGTCTTTATGGCAGTCATACCACTACACAGAGCGGGCAGACAGCCTGCTGATATCCTGAACATACTTCCACTGCGGAGCTGTTATGGACAAGAATGATAAGTCTTCCGGGGTATCGCGGCGCCGCCTTTTACAGGCCGCGGGGGCAGGCGTTGCAGGGGGCGCGGTGCTTTACGGGCTGGACAAGCTGCGCCTTTTGCCCAGTTTTGAGCAGCCAAAGCCCGTGCCGCCTGCGGAAAGGATGACCTGCCGCGTCAATCCCAAGAATGGGGACAAGGTATCGCTGCTGGGTTTTGGCTGCATGCGCTTTCCCATGCTGCCGGGTGCAGACAGCCCCACCGGGCCGGAAGTGAACGAGCAGGGGGCCTTTGCCCTTGTGGACTATGCCATTGCCCACGGGGTGAACTATTTTGATACGGCGTGGCCGTACCATCGCGGCGTTTCAGAAAGCGTCATCGGCAAGGCCTTGCAGCACTACCCCCGCGAGAGCTTTTATCTGGCCGACAAAATGCCCACGTTTCTTATGCCCACAAGGGAACAGGCCCGGGAAATTTTTGAAAAGCAGCTTGAAAAATGCAAGGTAGAATACTTTGATTACTATTTGCTGCACGCAATACAGTCTGTAGAAGCCTATCAGACTGTTTACGAAAAGAACGGCGTGCTCGAATATCTGCTTGAAGAGAAAAAGAAAGGCCGCATTCGCAACCTTGGCTGGTCTTTTCATGGCAATGCGCCAACGCTGGAATATCTGCTCTCGCGTGACGTCGCGTGGGATTTTGCCATGGTGCAGCTCAATTATCACGACATGCTGCACGAATACAAGATTGCGCCCAATCAGGCAAAATTCATTCCCAAAGACCCTGCGCCCACGCAGTGGATGTTTGAAAAAATGCAGCAAAGCGGCCTGCCGCTGATTGTCATGGAGCCTCTGCTTGGCGGTCGGCTTGCCCGGCTGAACAAAAAGGCGCTTGCCATCCTTCAGGCGGAAAGGCTCGAGGCCTCGGGCGCATCGTGGGCCTTCAGGTATGTGGCGGGCTTGCCCAACGTGATCACCATGCTGAGCGGCATGACCTATATGGAACACCTTCAGGACAACCTGCGGGCGCTGGCTCCTTACGAGCCGCTTTCCGGCCGCGAAATGGAAGTTCTCAAAGCGGCGCTGAATGTTTTTCTGACCCAGTCAAACATCCGCTGCACCACGTGCGGCTATTGCATGCCATGTCCCTATGGCGTTGATATCCCGTCTGTATTTGCCCACTTTAACCGTTGCCTTGACGATGAACTGATTCCCAAGGGGACGCGCGACCCTGACTATGAAAAGGCCCGCCGGGCCTACCTTGTGGAATATGAGCGTTCAGTCCCCGAGTTGCGGCAGGCGGCGCGCTGCACTGGGTGCGGCAAATGCCTCACGCATTGCCCGCAGATGATCGCCATCCCGGATGAAATGGCGCGTCTGGGCAAGTTTGTTGAAAATCTGAGAACAAGGCAGGGATAGCCCATGTTACGGATCGTTCGCATCGTGCTGGCCGCGCTCTGTTTTGCTGCAATCTGTCTGCTGTTTGTGGATGTGAGCGGGCTGTTTGCTCCATCGCTGGTCTTTATGGCAAAGGTGCAGCTTGTGCCTGCCCTGCTGGCGGGCAGTCTGGGTATTGTGGCGGGCATAGCACTGCTGACGCTAGTGTTTGGCAGGATTTACTGCTCTGTCTTGTGCCCCCTTGGCGTGGTGCAGGACATTATCGGCGCAAGGGCTGGCAAGTACCGCTTCCGCTACTCCTCCCCGCGTAGCCTGCTGCGGCTGGCGTTTCTTGGCATTTTTGTATTTTCCCTGCTGACGGGCGTGCCTCTGGTTTTTTCGCTGCTTGAACCTTACAGCGCCTTTGGCCGTATGGCGGCTGATCTGCTGGCCCCCCTTTGGGCAACAGGCAGCAACGCGCTAGCCTGGGCCTCGGAACGGGCGGGAAACTATGGTGTCGCCCCCACACTGGTGTGGCAGAAAGGTTTGGCAGCACTGGCAGCAGCGGCTGTCACCCTTGCCGTGGTTGGGGGCTTGTCGTGGCGTTCCGGACGGCTGTGGTGCAACGCGGTCTGCCCTGTGGGAACCACTCTGGGATTTTTAAGCCGATTTTCGCTATTCCAGTTCCGTATAAATGAAAGCGCTTGTAAAAAGTGCGGCCTGTGCGAAAAGGCCTGCAAGGCATCCTGTATTGACGCAGAAGCCGGAAGCGTTGATGCAAGCCGTTGCGTGGCCTGTTTCAATTGCGTGGGAGTGTGCCGTCAGGGGGCCGTCAGCTATGCCTCCAGGCTGTCAAAAGGACATGCGGAGGAGCACATACAGCCACAGGCTACAGCCCCTGCGGGAACAGCGGCAGAAGGCAAGCTTAATGGCGCACGGCGCAGCGTGCTTGCAGCTCTGGTTGGCGTTGCCGTGCCGGGGCTTGCCTTTGGCCGAAGCGCTTCGGCCATTCCGGCGCTTACCCGCAGGCAGAGCCATGAGCGGCAAACGGCCATTGTGCCGCCGGGGGCGCAGTCCGCGCAGATGCTTGGCGCGCGCTGCACCGGGTGTCAGCTCTGCGTTTCTGCCTGTCCCAATCTGGTGTTGCGCGCATCGGATATGGGCAGCGGCATGCTGCAACCCACGCTTTCCTTTGAGCGGGGCTACTGCCGCGTCAACTGCGTGACCTGCTCGGAAGTCTGCCCCGCAGGGGCCATACGGGCTGTCACTCCGGCAGTAAAAAGCTCCATGCAGATCGGGCGGGCCGTTATTGTCCTTGAGAGCTGCATAACCGTGACGGACAAGGTAGCCTGTACGGCTTGCGCCAAGATATGCCCTCCAAGGGTGATCAATCTGGTGGGGCCGGATGATGCCCCCAAAAAGCCGGTTGTAGATGCAGAGCGCTGCACAGGCTGCGGCGCATGCGAGTATGTTTGTCCGGCGCGCCCTTTTGCCGCAATCCATGTGGAGGGTGTTGCGGAGCAGAGGCGCATCTGATCTGATTGGATGTGCATACCTGCCACGGCAGACAAGAGGGATTTGTGAATAACAATGGCTGCTTGCGGTTTTGACCCCGGCAGTTATTTGCAATTTTGCCTGATTTCACAGAAAAACAGTTCAGCAACGGCCAGAGTGACGAACTTCAAACAGGGCAGCCTCCATGCGGCGCGATTGACTTGCCGCCCTTTGGGGGTGACGATATCCTGCTAAGGAAGCGGCTACCCTGTTTGCAGCGTCGTAGTACTGGCAGGCGTTTGCGCCGTTTCTTTCAATGCTTTCTGCATGCCTTTGATACGCGGCTGGCCCCTTGCTGCCAGACGAGAGATGCCTAACGGACAGAGAATGATGCAATATACACAGTGGCTTGATGGAAAAAAGCAGAACGGCAGCCTGCGCGCCCTGCGCAATATTGATGCAGTGCGGCGCGAGAGGGAGCAGGCCGGAGCGCCCTTCATCAACCTCAGCTCCAACGATTATCTTTCACTTGGCGACGATGCCGACCTGCGGAAGGAATTCTGGTCGCAACAGGATGCTTCCACCCTGCGCATGAGCGCCTGTTCCTCGCGCCTGCTCACGGGCACCTGCGACCAGCAGGAGGCTTTTGAGCGGGAACTGGCGATGGCCTATGGCGCGGAGGCCGCACTTGTGTTCGGCAGCGGCTACCACGCCAATCAGGGCATTCTGCCCGCCGTGTGTACAAGCCGCACGCTTATTCTGGCCGACAAGCTGGTGCATGCCAGCCTTATTGACGGCATTCGCATGAGCGAGGGAAAGTGCATCCGCTTCAGGCACAATGACTACGCCCAGCTTGAAATGCTGGTGCAAAAACACGTTGCGGATTACGAGAACATCATCATCGTCACCGAATCCATTTTCAGCATGGACGGCGATGCCTGCGATCTGCCCCGGCTGGTGGCGCTGAAAAAGGCCAACCCCACTGTGCAGCTCTATATTGATGAGGCCCACGCCGTGGGGGTGCGCGGCGCAAAGGGGCTTGGCTGCTGCGAGGAGCAGGGCTGCGCGGCGGACATTGATTTTCTGGTGGGCACAATGGGCAAGGCCTGGGCCTCTCTGGGCGCGTATGTGATCTGCTCCTCAGGCCTGCGGGAATACCTAGTTAATACCGTGCGCCCGTTTATTTTTACCACGGCCCTGCCACCGGTCAACATTGCCTGGAGCCGCTTTGTGCTTGCAAAGTTTGCCAGCGCCGAGGTTGCGGCCCGCAGGGAGCATCTTGCCGGGCTGGCGGGCATGCTGCATGCTTTTACTGATGGCCTTGGGCAATCGGTACGCAGCACCTCGCAGATCGTGCCCGTCATTACGGGCGAAAACCAGCGCACACTTGCCATTGCCGGGCATTTACAGCGCGAGGGTTTTTACATTATGGGCATACGCCCGCCCACGGTGCCTGCGGGCAGCTCGCGCCTGCGTATTTCGCTCACAGCCGGAACCGCGCGTGAGGAGGTTGAATCCCTCATAGCCCTGCTGAACAGGTTGCTGCATGAATATTGATTTTTTGCGGCGCGCCGGTTGTCCGACCCTGGAACTGTTTTTTGCCGGGTGGGGCATGGACAGCCGCCCCTTTGCCTGGGCTGCAGATTCCCCGCATACCGCGCACTGCGATTTTGCCGTGTGTTATGACTATTCTGACATGACGCTGGATGCGGAGGCCCTGCGCCCTTACAGCGAGGTGCGGGTGCGGGCATGGTCGCTTGGCGTATATGCGGCCTCTCTGGTCTTGCCGGGCTTGCACTGTGCTGTGAGCAGCGCCCTTGCTATTAACGGAACGCTCACGCCTGTTGATGATACTCTTGGCATACCGGTGGCGGTCTATGATGCCACGCTTGAGAACCTTTCCGCCGAAAGCGTGGATCGTTTTAACCGGCGCATGTGCGGCGCGCACCGGGCCGTTTTTGAAGCGCGCAGATCACCACACAGTTTGGCACGCAGCGTGGATTCACTGCTGGCGGAGCTGAGGCATATCAGGGAATGTTCTGCCCGCCCGGGCAGGGTGCAGTTTACTGGCTGGAACATGGCAATTCTGAGCAAAAGAGACAGGATATTTCCCATTGCAAACATGCGCAAAGCCTGGTCTGCAATCCCGGTGCTGGAGCTGGACGAGCCGCACTATATGCCGGATATTCCTTTTGTGTCTGTAGAACTGCCATGAGTGCTTCATCAGTCAGGCGGCGCTTCAGCGCTGCTTCCGCAAGTTATGATGCTGAGGCCCAGGCCCAACGGCAGATTGCCTCGCACCTCTGGGCGCTTGCAGCGCCGCACATTCCCAGTGGTGCAACCATACTGGAAATAGGCGCGGGAACGGGCCTGCTGACGCAGCATATCCTGAGCGCACAGCCCAGCAGCCTCACCGTCAACGATCTTTATAGCAGCCCGCAAGTGCAGGCCCTCGCGCAGCAACAGCCAGACGTGCTTTTCTGCCGCGAGGGGGATGCGGAAACGCTGGACTTCTGCGGCCCGTATGACGCCATTTGCAGTGCCTCAACCGTGCAGTGGTTTGCGGATATTGAAGATTTTTTGCACCGTTGCGCCCGGTATCTGCCCAAGGGGGGGCTACTGGCCTTCAGCAGTTTTTTGCCCGGTAACCTGTACGAAGTTGCCGAACTTACGGGTGTTGGGCTGGACTATCCCGATGCTGCCGCTCTGCAAGGTTATCTTGAGCAGGATTTTGAACTGGTTGCAATGGAGCAGGGCGAAATCACGCTGGATTTTGCCAGCCCGCATGACGTGCTGCTGCACCTGAGGCATACTGGCGTAACGGGCATCAGGCCTGTGGGCTGGAACAAACGCAAATATCTTGAATTTATTGACGGTTACACTTCCCGCTACAGCATGGGGCTGGGGGTTCGGCTGACTTATCGGCCAGTGTACGTTGTTGCCCTGTCCAAGAGACTGGGGTAGATATTTATTGTCAAATTATGCCATTTTTGTTCCGTTTCTTATCTTTTTAGTATTGTTGTCTGAACAGTAAAGGGAGGCGCTGGATGAAACCTACGGCAAGATTTCTTTACTGGTGCACCGCCCTGTTGATCCTCTGCCTAGGCCAAGGGGCTTTAGCCGCATCATCCTCCCAAGAGGTTGCCGTTGCGGGCGGAGCCTATGGATTTGAATCAGCCAAGGCATACCTCGAAATGAAGGGACGCGACCTGACAGAAGCGCAAGGCAAATTTGAAAGCGATCTTTTTCAAAACCTTGATGAAGCAAACGCCATTAATATCAAATACAGGGCATTACCCCCCAACTATGTGCTGTACAGATTGAAACTGGCGGAAAATATCGAGAAAAACGCCATTAAGCCAGACAAGCTGACCGCATATTGCAAGGAATTTCTGTATATTGACAATGCAGAAAGAGAAAGTGCGGATAAGTTTTTAGCCTATAATGAATCCATGACGGAAAAGTTCATTCCGCGTGACACGTATCAGGTCATGGATGAAGATATATTGCGCAACGTACTTGTGCGGTATCTTGAAACATACAGTATGGTGTATGGTTTCAAAAATCCTGATTCCATCAGGATTCGAATAGAAAAGTCCATTCCCTACAAAAATGCCGAGGGCGACTTTGGCATTTTATACTCAATCGCCCTGACAGATAAGGACGATGCTGACGATTCTGCGCCGGAAAAAATGTTTCAGGTTTCATACTGCAATGGGGAGATTGTCTGTTTTGAGCCCTCAGCAAATGACGCGGCGGATGCCGCAGTGCTGAAGATTTGCAAGTCACGGCAGTAACGGCAAGGTTGGCGGGGCCCGGCGTTGCGGATTTTACCGGCCCAGCCTTTGTGTGCCCCTACTGAGAGACCAGGCAAACATACGGCAGGCCATGCAGGCAACGGGTTTTCAGGTTGCGCGCAGCCATATGACGCAGCGCTTCCCATCCGTAGCAGAACGCCTGGATATCTGCCCTGCAAAGCATTTCTCTGAAAGATATAGTGCCCGGTGCGCCAACGCCCAATCTTAAGGAAATGCTGCGCATCTATCTGGATTATCTGAAGTACCACGGTTCCATCATGGGCCTCTACAGACACGGGGCCAACGAATGGACGGCCAACCAGTGGATAGACCTCTTTGAAGTGCTGCACGAGAACCGCTCGGTGAAAACAGCCGGGCTTGCGGAAATAGCCGCCATAGTCAAGGAGCAGTGCGAATCCACCGGGCCGTGGACATACCGCGGCCCTTGGCAATCAGGCCCTGCGGGCGGCGAGACATCGTTCAGGCCGGGGCAGGATTCCCCCTTGATTGGCGCGGGCGTGCCGATAGAATTTAACACGGATTATGCGGGCAGGCCTTTGCAGGCAGGGCAGAGGCCTAATATTGGTCTGTATTGACGGCAAACAGGCTATTGCCGCCATCAGTGCGCAAGCGCAAAAAAAGGAGTTACCTGTTGGTAACTCCTTTTTTCATGGGCGGTTGCAGAAAATCCTGCAGATCTGCTACGAGGCCTGTACTACCATGCCTGTTCGAGCAGGGTGACGATGTCGTCGTGCGAGGGCATGCGCGGGTTGCTGCTGGTGCAGATATCTTCCAGCGCGTTGGCGGCCATGGAATCCAGGCTTTGACGGTAAACCTGTTCGTCTACCTTGAGCTCGCGAACCCGTGCGGGGATCTTCATGGAGGTGTTGAGGTCGCGCACGGCGTTTATCAGGTTGCGCGTGCCTTCTTCCACAGTGGTGCTTTCAAGGCCGATAAAGGCTGCAATTTCTGTGTATTTGACGCCCGCGTCAAAGCTGTTGAAGCCGATGACAAAGGGCAGCAGCACGGCATTGGCAAGGCCATGCGGAATGTGGAACAGGCCGCCCAGGCTGTGGGCCATGCTGTGGGTAACGCCAAGGCCGCTGTTGGTAAATGCCAGCCCGGCCATGCAGGAGCCGATGAGCATGTTGTCGCGCGCGGTCATGTCGTCGCCGTGGTCATAGGCGCGCTTGAGGTAGGTAAAAACATTGCGGATGGCCTGCTCCGCATAAATGGCGGTAAACACGTTGCTGTAGCGCGAAGTATAGGCTTCCACCGCATGGGTCAGCACGTCCATGCCGGTTGCGGCGGTCACGTGCGGGGGCACGGTGCGCGTAAAGCGGGCATCAAGAATGGCGGCGTCAGGAATGAGCATTTCGTCATTCAGCGGAATTTTCACCGAATTGACCTTGTCGGTGATAACCGCAATGGAGGTCACTTCCGAACCTGTGCCGCTGGTGGTGGGGATGGCGACAAGCGTGGTTTTTCTGTTGCTGTCGGCCCTGCGCCCGAAGTAGGAGATGGCCTTTGCCATATCAATGGCCGAGCCGCCGCCAATGGCGATAATCATGTCTGCCTGGCTGCCCAAAAAAAGGCGCGTAGCTTCAACAACGGCCTGAAGAGATGGGTCAGGTTCCACGCCAGAAAAAAGCGTGTGGCCAATGCCCTTGCGTTTCAGATGGCTCACGGCCTGATCGGCAAATCCGCTTTTGACCATAAAAGGGTCTGTCACCACAAAGGCATGGCTGGCTGGAAAGGTCTCAAGGGTTTCCAGCGCGTAAGGGCCGTAGCAGATCTTTGTTTTTCCGTAAAACTGGGTCACGTCGTCCTCCACAGGCGGCGCAAAGAAAGAAAGGATATCTTGGCGTCGGCGTATCTTTTATCGTCAGCGGTTCACGCTTGCTTGCGCTTGAGCAGCCATTTTCACGCCTTTGGGCGTGGATATTTTTGCTACGGATACCAGTCTGTTAGCTCCGTGATAGCCCGACATTGCACAGCCTTTTTGCAAAAGGGCAGTGCGGGCATGATGCTAAGTCAACCTTTACCCCTAGGGGGAAGGTCAAGGGTTTTTGCAAACTTTTTTACTATCCAATGCCATTTTGTGTGAAAAAATGAACCAGCAGGCCTGATTATGAATTTCAAATTAAAACAGACTATTAAGGTCATTGTTATTGCATTAATTATATTTACTAAATATAATTACTACTTTTAATTATCGATATCCGGAACAAAATTTATGTAAAAAGATGCCCATCAAGGGGCATTTTTTTGTAAAAGGCCTTGATCTTCCAGTGCGGAGAATGCTTACGGTGAATCAAAGTGGGCCGAGCCTCCCTTTGAGGGCTGGGTCAGCCCGCAGCCGACACCAATTCCCGAGGGAAGGAGAATGCCATGGAGCAATCAGCACAATTTGGGTCAACAGGTATGGAAACCTCGGCGCAGGCAGCCAAAAAGCAGCTTGCCACAAGTTTCAGAAGACGTGGCATGGTTACTGCCACCATGTCTGGGGTAGCATACGGAACATACACCGCGTTCATGACGCTCGCCATGACCTTGGGCGTGTGGGGAGTATGGTACGGCGGCGATTCCACTCTTTCTGAATTTTCCAAGCTTTTTTTGCTTGGCGCGCTTGGCGCGGCCACCACTGACGCGTGCAGCGCCGTGTGGGCAGTGCTGATTGCCATTGGCAAGGGCAAGTTTGGCGATGTTTTTCGCAGCATGGCCTCCAAGCCCGGCGCTATCCTCATGGCAGCCGCAGTTATCGGCGGCCCCCTTGCCAGTACCTGCTACGTGCTTGGCCTGCAGAGCGCCGGCTCCATCATTGTGCCCATCAGCGCGCTTTGCCCGGCCATCGGCGCCATTCTGAGCCGCATTCTCTTCAAGCAGGCCCTGACCCCGCGCACCATGCTGGGTATCTTTATCTGCTTTATGGCCAGCGTCATGATCGGCAGCACGGGGCTTGCCGACAACGCGCCGCCGAACCTCTTTGTGGGCATTGCCTTTGGTTTTCTGGCCGCCTTTGGCTGGGGGCTTGAAGGTTGCGTGGGCGGCTACGCCACTTCCATGATTGATCCTGAAATCGGCATCACCATCCGCCAGCTTACCTCGGCCCTGACCAACCTGCTGATTCTTGTGCCCCTGTTTGCCTTTATTGGCGGCGATTCGGCCTTTGGGATGATCCGCACTGTCTTTACCGATGTTGACGCCATGCCCTGGTTTATCGTGGCTGGTTTTGGCGCGTACTTTGCCTTTATGCTCTGGTACAAGGGCAACGCCATGTGCGGAACGGCGCTTGGCATGTCGTGCAACGGCGCGTTCTCTTTCTGGGGACCTTTCTTCTGCTGGCTGGTGCTCGGACTGTGGTTCGGCATCGACGGCTACGCCCTTGCCCCCATTGCCTGGCTGGCCGCAGTCGTGATGATCGTCGGCATCTTTATCATTGCCGTCAATCCGCTGGATTTTTTCAGAAAGAAGGGAT
Organism: Desulfovibrio desulfopostgatei; assembly: GCF_053570645.1. Taxonomy (NCBI): domain Bacteria; kingdom Pseudomonadati; phylum Thermodesulfobacteriota; class Desulfovibrionia; order Desulfovibrionales; family Desulfovibrionaceae; genus Desulfovibrio; species Desulfovibrio desulfopostgatei. Next base: position 1,492,819 of record NZ_JBRBQS010000002.1, read on the forward strand.
AATTTGCCATGAAAAAGCCGCTTAACTTCGCCATTCTCAAGTATATGACAACGGTTAACGAGGCCTGCACAGAAGATGTGCTGTGCGCGCTCAAAGACGGGTACAGTTCGTTTCGGGCTTTCAACAAGTCTGACGTGCTCAACGCCCTCCTGACCGCGGAAGCCAACGGCCTGCTGGAAGAATCGCGTTATGACCTGGATGATGAAGGCCAGGTGCGCATGTTCTTTCGTGCCCATGCCGAAGGTGCAGCGACCATAAACCGCTACATTTCCAACTAAATGTCCATTGCCGGGGAGGGGTGCGCCTCTCCCCGGCGCAAGGGATGTGCCCGGCCTCGTTTTTGCTTCTGGCTGGTGGCGCAAATGCTCGATATAGGATGTTGTGAGGTTCGGGCAGGCGCATAATCATCCCTTTTTGCCCACCCTTCAAAAATCCGGGCAACGCCATGACAAAACAAGGGTACACCATCAGCCAGATGAGCGAGATCTCCAAGATCTCCAAAAAGGCTCTGCGCTTTTATGACGACCTCGGCCTTATTTCTTCCAAGAGGCATGGGGGCAACAACTACCGCTACTATACGCAGGATGAACTGCTCGCCATCCCGCCGCTGAAATACTACAAGCAGATGGGGTTCAACCTCAGCGAGATCCGCGCCGCTTTTGAAGTGGGCAGCAATACCTCGCTTTCCGCGCTGCGAAAAATATTCATGAGCAAGATTGAATTGTTGCAGCAGGATGAAAAGCTGTTGTTTCTGCGGCTTACATCTGTGCGCGACTGGCTTGAACTGCTGCACGAAGCAGAAATTGTGCTGGAAAACTGCCAGCAGAGTGTCTCGGTGAAGTATATTCCGCCGGAACGCATGCTTTTTATGGACCAGACCTTTGTTTCTGATATCAAGTCTGCCATCATCAACATGGATTTTACCAATTATGTTGAAGAAGTGGGCAATAATATCACCGGGCCGGTCATCATCAATTTTTCTTCCATAGAAAACAGGGTGCAAAACGAGGAGCAGCCCGTCAAACTGCTGCAAAAAACCGTATTCCCCTGCGGGGAAGATAAAATGGCGGATTATGGCGGGTACTTGGCGGCAAGCTGCTACCACATAGGCTCGCACGAAACCATCGGTAGCACCTACCGCAAACTGCAGCGCTGGTGCGCCTCAAACAACTATGTTTGCGACAATGGCTCGCATGAGCGCTATATTACCGACTTCTGGACCACCAACAATGATTCGCTCTTTGTTACAGAAGTGCTGGTCAAGGTGAGCCGCCGCGGGAGTGTCGTGCACACCCCCAAATTTCATTTTGATTCAGACGACGATCTGTAATCAGCCAAGTATGCGGGCCGCCTGCTGCGCCATCAGCTCGTGGCCCGCTTCACTTGGGTGCAGACCGTCTGTATAGAGTGCGGACAGCCTGTCAGAGGCATTGCCATCCGCTGGCCCTGCCTGACTGGGTAAACCAGCAAAAGCCTGCGAAAAATCCACGCATTGCAGCGAGAAATCCTCGGCAAGTACACGCATCCACTGATGCAGGGCGGCGTAGTCCGCACTGGCGCGCGGCAGGTCAACGCTGCCCAGCAGGGGAAAGCTTATGGGCGCATGCACAGGAATGGGCACCCCCAGCACCGGGCGCACCCGTGCGTTGAAGCTGTGCTGCACCAGCGCAAAAATATTGGCCTTGACAGTTCCAAGCCCTGTTCCTAACGCCAGATCGTTGAACCCGCCCATGATCAGAACCGCGTCAGCGCCCGCCTGCACCACATGGTGGTGAAAGCGGGCCAGCATGCCGCCCGTGGTGTCGCCGTTGATGCCGCAGTTGCGCACGTCAATGCCCGTGCGCCGCGCCAGCAGGGTTGTCCATACCTTGGGGCGCGGAATGCCGTAGCCGTAAGTGAGGCTGTCGCCCAGACAAGCAATAATCATGTTTGCAGCGTATTCCCTTGTGGATGATCGGGCAATATTCGCAACAGGCGGCCCGCGCCAGCAGGGGCGTACGGGCAAGGGCCGCCTGCGCCCGCATCAGGCGGGCAATCCCATTTGCAGACGGATGTGGCGTACATCCGCCTCTTCAGGTTTGAAAGGATAGTTGCGTATCCCAGGCCCTGGACGGGAGTTGGCGTAGGGGCGGTTGCAGGCCACCTCGCCGTCGCGCCCGGTGCAGCCGCAGGTGCGGAACGGCTCGCCAGTGTCAATGACTGCATCCAGATCGCCCTTGGAGAGGCCGTATCCCGTGAGGGCGCGGCGGTCGTTATAGGTGAAGAACCGCTCGTGGGCGTGGTCATTGTCGATGAGCCAGCGCGCCAGCTGAATGCGTCGGTACTGGTCAATGGGCGGTGGCAGGCGGTGCGCCAGAGGCGAACCCCCTTCGGGGAAAAACGAAAACAGATGCGTGTTGCCGCCCATGTCGTGCACTCGCTGCATGGCGCGGCACATGTCCTGCTCGGTTTCGCCCATGCCCACCATAAAGTGCGCCCCGGCCATTCCCTTGCCAAATATGTCCAGGCTTTCGCCAAGGCACTGCCAGTAGCGCTTCCATGAGTGCGGGCCGCCAACTCCTGAACCGCGATAGTGGTCAAACAGCTCGGGCGTGGCAAGATCAATGGCTACGCCGACCTTGTCCGCCCCGGCATCGCGCAGTTCTTCAAGGTTTCTGCGGGTAAGGATGGTGGGCGAAACCAGCATGGAAACGGGTATATCAATGGCCTGACGCAAACGGCGGCATATCTCTGCGGCGTCGCGCGGGGCGCGGCTGTTGGTGAGCATGGAAATGCAGATGCGCTTGACGCGCTCCTGACGCCGCACAATGCCCGCCACAATTTCATCAACGGTAAATGCTGGCCAGGTCACGCGGATAAAGCTTTTGCTCGTGCTTTCCTTCTTTTCTTTTGCGCCAGAAAGGCCGCAGTAAGCGCACTTTGCCGCGCAGCCAGAGCGGTAGGTCAGCAGCAGGTTGATGCACGAAAGGCAGGCGTTGCGGTAGAAGGAACCGGGGGCGAAGTCGAGCGTCATGGCGGCGGCAAGGCTCATGCGCGCAACCTCAGGGCTTTGGGGCTGTGTTTGCTGCCAGCAGGGCGGGCATTGGTTCTCAAGTTGGGTGGCTTGGCTCATATGTTGTCTCCAGCAAAAGTTATTGCGGCAAGCGTTGTGCGGGTAACACTTAGGCAGGCCTGGCGGCGGTGGCTACCAGCCCTTTGTTCCCTCGCCCAACAGCACCGAGCAGCATGTTTTGCGAAATTCCGCCTGTAATCCCATGCGGGCCGCCAGTGCGGCGGCCTCGTGCGAGGGCAGGGCCATCCGGTTGATGCCAGCTCGCAGCGACAGAACTTCCAGCGCGCTGGCATCCCGCCTCGGGCGGGCGCAGCCAAGGCTTATCTGGCTTTGCGGCATAAGCTCCCGCGCGCGGATCACAAGCCCGCACACGCCGCGCGGGTCTGGCTGGCGCACGTTTTCCATGACTGTTCCGGCAAGGTTCATGTAGGCCACGATCACCAGCAGCCCGGGCGGGTGACGCGCCAGAATTTCCAGCGCGTGGTTTTCGCCCGCAAACCGCCCAAAATGTAGCCCTGCCACAATGTGCGGAACCACGGGCAGCTCTGCCGCAGCCAGAGCTTCAAGGCTTTGCTCCAGCAGTTGGGGGCCGTCCGGCAGATGGTAAACGCTGGCATAGGTCTTTTCGCTGCCAATAACGTCAAGCAGGGCCTGATCCACGCCAGCCCGCCGCAGGGCCAGAGCCGCGCGGTCGTCCACCATGCCGCAGTGCACGGAAATGTAGAGGTCGGTTTCCTGCTTTATGGCAGCAATGGTGTCGGTAAAATCCTGCCACGGCACCTGCCCGCGCCCGTTGCAGCCGCCGGAAAGCAGCACCCCCTGCGCGCCCTGCGCCATCAGATCGCGGCACTTTTGCAGCAGCCTCTGGGGGGAGCTTACGTCAGGCATATTAAGCAGCAGCTTGCCGCCGCAGTGGGCGCATTGCTGGCGGCAGTCGGCCCCGGTTATGGAAAGCGCCGGGTACTGGCCCTGCACGCCGTCGCGTACATACATGCCGGGCAGATAGAACAGTATTTTTTTGCCGTGGATTTTCCACGAAAGTTCACGTGCTTCATTAAGCCGCGCACTATCCCAGCGCAGTGCAGAAGGGATATCCGCCGGCCACGAGGAATAGTAGCCGCCGTATGTTCCAGTGGCGGAATTTCCGCAGGATTCTTCAGCTTGCAGCATAGTATTCCCTGAATCCTATCCAGAATCTGTTGATGGCCTTGTCGAGCGAGCCTGTGTGCGCCTCCCATAAAAGGCGGCGCTGGTGCGCGTGCGACAGGGCGTCGCCGTAAAAATCGGCCCATTCTTCCTCGTAGCCCAGCAGGAGGGCCAGATCCCCCTCCAGAACGGCCTTGGCAGCCCAGCGGCCAGCCATTTCGCCGCCCACCACAGCCTGAAAAATACCGGCCCCTGTGATAGGATGGGTGTGCCCTGCCGCATCGCCTGCAAGCACAGTATCGCCATACACGCAAGGGCGGGGCGATCCTGCGGGTATCCAGCCGCCTGTGAGGCCCAGCGGCCTGTCGGCCACAAGGCCAAGCCCGGCCATGCCGCGCACAAAGCGCCGCAACGCCCAACGCAGGCCCGGCCTGCCGGGGGTGGACAGCATGCCAAGGCCCACGTTTGCCACATTGCCCTTGGGGAAAACCCAGGCGTAGCCAGCGCGGATGCTTTCATCAAAATAGATGTGCGTGTGTTCCAGATGTTCCAGCAGGGGCAGACGCACCTGAATGGACGGCAGGCAGTGCGGGCGGGGCAGGCCAAGCCAGCGCGCCACGCGCGAAACAGGGCCGTCAGCCCCGATAACAACCTTGGCCGACACGCCTACGGTGGCGCTGTTGGGCGCGGACAGCAGCACTCTGCCGCCCGCGCCGCCTTCACGGCCAACAGCGGCGTGACCGGGAAGAATCCTCGCGCCGCTGCTCACGGCGGCGCGGGCAAGGGCCTGATCAAACATTTCCCTGTCGATCACGCAACCGGGGGCGCTCATATCCTGTATGCAGCGGCCATGCAGAAAGCTGCGCATGCCTGTTGTGCGCTGCACGATATATTCGTCCCCCACATTGGCCTGACCAACCAGCATGGCCGGGATGTATTCCGCGCAGCGCACGGGCCTGCCCACTATGCGCCGCCGTTCGGCAACAATTACGGAAGCCCCGGCCAGAGCAGCCGCTCGCGCGGCGCTTGACCCGGCGGGGCCGCCGCCAACCACAAGAACATCGCAGTTGAGTACGCGCATGGGGCTACCTCCCGGCATGGCCTTGCGCCTGCTGCGCCACACGTAAAATGGAGTGCAGCAGGGGCATGTTCAGGCTTGTCTGGCTGCGGAACTGCCCCTGATGGGCGGCCTCGCTCTGATCCAGCTCGTAGCAGGTGGTGTTTTCTATATCTATGAGAATGCCGGGCAGGCCCATGCGGTCAAAATCTTCCGCATGCTTGATGTAGAAGGGCTGGCAGCAGCAGCCGATGAAGGCGGAGACGCCTTGCCCCTTGAGCTTGCCCAGTTCTTCCATGAGATCTTCAAAGTTGGTTATGCAGACCGTGCGCAGTTTGCGCTCATGCCCCAGAGCCCAGGCTTCGCCCACGGAACATTCGCCGCAAGCGCGGCAGGCCTTGGTAAAGCGGAGGTCGCAATCCTTGAGTTTGGCGCAATAGGGCAGCAGCAGGGCTTGCGGCCCGGCGGCCAGCACCTGATCAAAATTCCCGTTGGTGGTGAAGATGCGGTTGCAGTGTTCAATGGGTATGCCGTGGCGGGCAATGGCGGCTTTTTCCATGGCCATGCGCAGGGGAATGCAGATGTCTTCCGCGTTCATGTCGGGTATGGCGATATGCCCTTCGTTGAAGAAGTCATGGATGATGCCGCAGAGGTGCTCCGTATTCAGGGGCTGACCGCGCAGGGCAGCCTCAAGGTCAAAGAGGGCGCGTGCGGGAAAAGACAAAAAGTCTCCGGTAATAAACACGTTTTTAAGCACGCGGCGCGGCATGTTGAGCTGCATGGTCACGCGCACAAGGCCGTAAGGCGATTTGCGCGCGCCTTGCACCACCTCCGTTTTTTCATAGGTGGGGCGCACCATGTCTATCCATTCCTGCGACTGAAAATAGGGCAGCCGCTCGGCCAGCAGGTCTTCCTCCTCGGCGGTCAGGCCGCCGGGCACAAGGTTTATGCCCATGTGCCGCTCAAAGGCATCGGCAAGTGCAGCCTTGATATCGGCGCTGGCGGGTACGCGCCCAAGCTCCCACGCCAGACAGGTGACGCGTTTTTTGACGGAATCAATTTCCTTGGCTTTCAGCTTTTCCACTGGCACACGCAGGCATTTGAGCATGGTTTCCACGTCAAAATCCACCAGCAACGTACCCTGAAATAGAAATGCCGCGTCGCAGTCCGTGCCGCCCGTGCCGGAAATCTTGCGGCCCGCAACTTCTATGTCGTTACGGGGGCGAAAGGCCGCGTCAATGCCCATGCCGCGCAGGGCAGTGACGGTTGGCTCGCACAGGCGGCGGAACAGATTGGCATTGGGAATGCCCACGCCAAAGAAGGCTTTGTCGCAGATGAGTTCCCAGCCGATCTGGTTTTCATCAAACAGCAGGCCGCCACCGCCCGTGATGCGGCGGTTGATGTCGATTCCCTGCTCGCGGCAGTAGGAAAGGCGGATTTCTTCCTGAATTGACTGATGAAAGCCCACAAGCACCGTTGCCGGTTTGAACTGCAAAAAGCGCAGTGTATCCTGCGAGCGGCCACTGCCGCGAATTTCAAGCAGCACCTCGTCAAGAGCCATGTTCTCCGCCGCCGTAAGCGGCGGCAGATCAAGCAATCGCCACTGCATATGCGCCTCCTGATCGGGTGTACGCGCCTCTTGCAGTCCGGATTACCCTTTCCGCGCTGTACACCCCGTTTGTGCTGCGTTTTGTTGTTCCTGCGCTGCCCGCCGGCATGCCACAGTGTCGTTGGGCATTATGCCTGCGCTGATGCCGCCGTCTGAACTGCTTGTGCCGCGCTGTCTGCCCTGGCTTTTGCCTCACTGGCGTGCGCCTGGAGTGAGCGGGCCACAAGCTGGCTCATGTCCAGCACTTCTATGTTCACCTTGTTGCGCTTGGCATAGGTGGTCATGGTGCGCACGCACTGCTGGCAGTTGGTCACAATGGCTTGCGCTCCGGTGCGTACGGCTTCTTCAACCTTGCGCTTGGACATGGCCGCCGAAAGATCGGGGTCGATCATTTCCAGGTTTCCGCCGCCGCCGCAGCACAGGCAATGCCGCCTGTTATGCTCCATTTCCACTAGCTTCAGGCCGGGAATGCGCGCCATGACCTCGCGCGGCTCGTCAAACACGCGCCCGCCGCGCCCCAGATCGCAGGGGTCGTGGTAGGTCACTGTCATGGGCAGCTCGCCAAGGGGCAATTTGTTTTCAAGCACGAGCTGCATGACCATTTCAGATGCATGCGCCAGTTCAAATTCCGGCGGGTAGGATTCGCGCCAGATCTGGTAGCAGGAGGGGCAGGTAAACACGACCTTGCGGGCGCCCCGCGCCTTCACGGCCTCCACATTATGTTTGATGATGGCGGGCAGATCGGCGCTCTGGCCGGAACCCACAAGGGGGAAGCCGCAGCACCATTCATCGCCGGCCATGATGGTAAAATCCACGCCTGCGGCTTCCAGAATTTCCACAAAGGCCATGGGGATTTTTTGCGCCAGAGGAAAGTACGCACCCACGCAGCCTGTAAAATAGACCACTTCAGCCCTGGCTTTCTGCCCGCCGCCCTTGGGGGGCTTGCGCATGTCGTCCACCCAGTCGCCGCGCTCGTCGTTGTCTTCGGCAAAGACGTTGTGGCTGTCTTCAAGATTGGTGCGGATCATGCGGATTTTTTCCGGGGCGTCGCCCGTGTGCGAAAGTTCTTCGCGCAGGGCGAGCCACAGATCTTTAAGGGGCAGGCCAGCGGGGCATACTTCCTCGCAATCGCCGCAGAGCGAACAGCGGAACACCGAAGTGCCGTATTCCTTGAGGCGCTCCGGCGTGGCCACAGGTTCGCGCCCCAGCACTTCGCCCAAGGCCCGCCAGAAGAAACTGCGGTCGCGCAGGAGCTTTTTCAGGTTGTCCATACGCACCTGAGCCGAAAGATCCGCGTCGCCCGATGCCGCCACCGCCGGACACACGGTCAGGCACTGCCCGCATTCGGTGCAGGCGTCGAGCGCCATGCGCTGTCGTATGCTGAATGCTGTGTGACGCATGATTTAATCCTTTTTGAACTTCTTGATGTCCTCTTGCAGCCATGCTTCAAGAACGTCCTTGCCGCCGTGAATGAGGGTATTGATCTGGCTCATGTCGGCGGGCTTGATCCTGTACATCCAGCCCTTGCCGTAGCAGTCGGCGTTGATAATGGTTGGGTTGGCCTCCAGCTCTTCGTTGACTGCCGTGATTTCGCCATCGGCGGGGCTGTAGACGGTGCCAAGCCATTTGCCCGATTCCACCTTGGCAAACTTTTTACCGGCGGTGACGGCCTTGCCCACAAAGGGCAGCTGCACAAACACAATCTGGCCTGCCAGCTTTTCGGCAAAGTCGTCCATGCCAATGACCAGCTCGTCGCCGTCAACACGGGTCCAGAAGTGGTACTGGTCGTAGTACAGTTCCTCGGGCATGTTGTATCCGGCAATTTCCATGATTTACTCCTTAATGTGATGGTTTAAGGCCTTAGTGGCGGCCGCGAATGGTCTGAACAAGCAGGAACAGGGGAGTTGTGAACATGTGCCGCAACTGGCTGAAGGGTATGTAAGCCACCGTCAGCGCGGTCAGCACCGCATGTGCGTACCAGCCCCAGCCGTAGATGCGCGCCAGCGTTGCCTGCCCCAGAGGAGCGAGCCCCAGTGCCAGCACATGTCCGGCAAAGGCATAGCCGCTGCCTTCGGGCATGCCCGTGAGGGCAATACGCATGCCTTCAAGCACAAAGCCCGTAAGCGTGATGCCCAGCAGCAGATACAGCGCAAGCCAGTCGTGGCGCGGCGCGTTTGCAGCAGCGCTTTTTTCACGCCGCCACAGCATGGCGGCCAGCAACAGGCCCAGCAACAGGGCAAGCCCGCTCAGATCAAAGAGGAAGGCTCCAGCACCCCAGTTTTTGTCCAACAGCAGCCAGGGCCATTCCTGCGCGGGCGACAGAAGCGAACCCGTCAGACCCAGCAGACCCCAGACAAAGCGGAACAGGAAGGGGAAGAATATGAGCGCATGCACGGCCCAGCGCAGGTGGGATTCGCGATAGAGCCGCCGTTGCAGGAAGACATCGCAGCACAGGGCAGCCCAGCGGTTTTCCGCGCTTGCGTGCTGGTGCGGCGTGGGGCAGCCGTGGCTCTGGCCCGTTGCGGCATCAGCAGTCTGCGGCTTTTGCGGCGAACCCTTGCCCAGATTGGCGCAGGAGAGCCAGAACAGTCCCATACCAGCAAAGACCAGCACAAATATACCGAGGCCGATCTGCCCGGGGGTATCCTGCACGCTGAACGTAGCCGCGTGGCAACCCATGCACAGCACGCTCTTGGGCGGCAGAATAGCGTTGGCAGCGCCAACCTTGCCGTTGCCCGCAAAGCCGTTTGTGGCACCACCAGCCTCTGTACCGCCCGAGCCTGTAGCGGAAGTGACAGCGGGGCCAGCGCTGTGGCAGCGCACGCAGGAGGCCGTGCCGCTGGCAAGGGTCATGGAATGCGCGTTAAGCGGCCCGGAATTGATGACATAATCAACCTTGCCGTCCTTGAGCACCGGGGTGACGCCGGAAAGATGGCACGCCCCGCAGCTCACATTGCTGTGGGCATCGTGGATTGTCTTTTCGTCATGCCGTGTGTGGCAGGTGAGGCAGTTGACGCGCTCCTGCCTGTTGTGAGGGTACCGTGCCGCATCCTTGTGGCAGGTGAGGCAGTTCATGTCGCCGTGGGTCATGGATTTCATGCCCTCGGCGGAGATTCTGGGCATGGCCCCGGCAGGCGCGGCAGCGTTTGATTCCGGCCCGTGGCAAGAGAGGCACATAACCGGCCCCAGCGGTTCCTTGCCCTTGTTAAAGGGCACAGGCGCTGCTGGGGAACCGCCATGAGGTTTGGCGGCAGAGACGCCAGCGCCAGCGGCTATGCCCTTGCCGGTCGTGAGCCCGTGGCAGGAAAGGCAAGCGGCCACATCGGGCGCTGGTTTGGGCAGGTCTGTCTGAGCCTTGTGGCACACGCCGCAGGATTGGCTCATGTCGCCCGCAGGGCGCAGGCCCTTGGCTCTGGCCTCGGGCGCAAGAACATAGTGCGGGTTGTGACAGGTAACGCAGTTGTTATAGTCCTGCGTTTTCATTACCGGTTTGCCGCCGTGCGTGCCCTTTGCCAGATTGTCTTCAATTTCGCCGTGGCATTGCAGGCAGGTTTCCCTATCAAATGCCGTACTGGCGGGCTTGTTGAGCTTGTCGGCCCGTGGGTGCTGGTGATCGGCCTGTTCTGCGTGGCAGTCTGCGCACGACATGTTGGCGTGGGCAGAGGCATGAAAGCCAGATTCATCAATAAACCACGTTCTGCCCGGCCTGACCTCGGTGTTCTGCTGGTCACTGGCAGCATGGGCGGGCAACGCAGCCGCTGACAGCACGATACAGGCCGCTATCATGCAGGCCGCAAGAGCATGGGCCGTCAGCGTACGGGCCGCCGGAAACATCGGGGCGGCCATGATTGGGCCGCGTTTGCGCATCCTCAGCTTCATACGTTTCTCCTCAGCACGCTTCGCAAGTATTGGCAGCCAGCGGGGCCGCGTCTGTCAGACTGGTCAGCATAGCCTCCGCGCGGTACGAGCTGCGCACCAGCGGGGCGGAAGCCACGCCCGTAAAGCCCATGGCAAGGGCTGTTGCCTTCCAGTGGTCAAATTCGTCAGGGGCCAGATGCCGCGCCACAGGCACATGCGCACCAGAGGGCGCAAGATATTGGCCAAGGGTCAGAAAACGGCAGCCGTGCGCCAGCAGATCGGCCAGGGCGAGGCGAATTTCGCTCCATGTTTCGCCAAGGCCCAGCATGATGCCGGATTTTACGCGCAGGCCCTGACTGGCCGCGTAGCGCAGTACTTCCAGCGAAGTTTGATAGCTGGCCCCAGGGCGCACCTGAGCAAAAAGCCGCCGCACGGTTTCAAGATTATGATTGAACATATCGGGGCGGGCTGCGCACACCGCCTCAAGAGCGTTGCGGTCGCCCTGAAAATCCGGCACCAGCACTTCAATGCTGGTCTGCGGGCTTGTCTGGCGTATGGCCTTGATGGTGCACACAAAATGATCCGCGCCGCCGTCCGGCAGGTCGTCCCGCGTAACAGACGTTATGACAGCATGGTGCAGCCCAAGCCTGTGCACGGCCTGCGCGACGTTGCCCGGCTCGTTGGAATCGAGAGGCGCGGGATGTCCTTTGGCTACGGCGCAATAGCGGCAGCCTCGGGTGCATCTGTCGCCCATGATGATGAAAGTTGAAGTGCCGCGCGAATAGCATTCGCCCTTGTTGGGGCACTGGGCCTCCTGACACACGGTGTGCAGGTTGAGGTCGGCCAGCATGTTCTCCACCGGGCGTATCCCGGCATCAGGCCGCAGGGAAACAGTCAGCCAGGCCGGTCGGCTTGCAGCCAGCCCGGTGCGGGGTGCAAAGTCGAACTCGCGGGCAAATGCCTGTACAAAACGGCGCGAAACTTCGGCAAAATCAACCTGACTTCCCAGCTCGGCAGCTATGGAGGTAATGCGTTCCGCAGGGTTGCCGCAGGGGGTGATGAGGCGAAACCAGTCCACATCGGTATTCACGTTCAGGGCCATGCCGTGAAAGGTCACCCATTTGCGCACTGCCACGCCCACGCTGGCGACTTTGCCGCCGTTTACCCACACGCCGGGGCCGTGAACGCCCAGCTGCGGCTCAAGCCCGAAGGAGCGCACCACCGAGGCGATGGCGGCCAGCAGCTTTTCCATATACAGATGCAGGTCTTTTTGCCGCAGACGGATAACGGGATAGGCCACAAGCTGGCCGGGGCCGTGAAAGGTCGCCATGCCGCCGCGTTCCACCCAGTAGAGGCCCACGCCCTGACGCTGCAACTGTTCCTCGGTCACGTGCAGATGGGCCGTTGTGCCGCCGCGCCCCATTGTGATGACGGGGTCGTGTTCAAGCAGCAGGAGGGTATCGTCCACGGAATCGCTGACGCGCGACTCCACGCGGCGCTTCTGAAAGTTCAGGGCTTCGCCGTATTCGATGCGCCCAAGATCCAGCACCTCCAGCGGAACAGGCTGGCCGGGCACGGAGCTGGCATCGGTATCTGGCTGGCAAAGGGATAAGGCGGACATGGCTGCTTCCTTGTAATGCAGAACAGATTCAGCTTGTTTACGGCGGGGGGCCGGGGAGGCCTTTACCCCGGGCCCAACGGCACCCCCGCCGGTTCCTTCAACGGCGTCAGCCCCGCTTGGGCAGGTACAGGGCCCACCCGGCGGCATCACGCGCGGCATCGACAACGGTTTCACAAAAGGCGGGATGCACGCGGAAGCCCTTGGCGAATTCGCGCACCGTGCATTCAAGCTGCATGGCAAGCACCGCCTCGCCGATCAGCTCGGAAGCATTGCTGCCCACGATGTGCACGCCCAGGATTTCGCCCGTGTCGGCATCGGCAACCATTTTTACTGCGCCGTCCACTTCGCCGCGCAACATGGCATAGCCGTTGATGGAATATGGAAAACCGCCCACTTCAACCTCGTAGCCCTTGCGCTCGGCCTGTTCTTCAGAAAGGCCCACGGAGCCCATTTCCGGGCTGCCCCAGATGGCCCGCGAAACAAGGTGGGAGGGGAATTTTGCGGGCACGCCCATGCTGTTTTCCGCCGCGCAGATGCCCATGGCAGAGGCCGCATGGCTGAGCATCCAGCCGCCCGTGCAGTCGCCAATGGCAAAAATGCCCGGGCAGGATGTGCGGCACTGCTGGTCAACTGCTATGCCGCCGTCTTCATTGAATTTAACGCCAAGCGTTTCCAGACCAAGATTAGCGGCAACAGGCTTGCGGCCAGATACCAGCACCCTGTCGGCCTCAACGGTCTGTTCCTTGTCGCCGCTTTTGAGGGTGCAGGTTTTGCCCGCAACCTTGACGAGGGTGTGGCGGGCAATGATCTGCACGCCGCGCTCGCGCAGGGACTGGGACATGCGCTGGCTGGAATCCTGATCTTCGTCAGGCAGAATGCGCGGGCCGGGCACGGCAAAGATGACCTTGCTGCCAAGGATGCTCAGCAGGGTAGCCATTTCAACGCCAATATAGGTGGGATCGGTAATAAGCACCGAGGCCGGGGCTTCCGTCATGTCCAGCAGCTGGTCGCTGGTAAAGGCGGCCTGATCCAGACCGGGAACATCGGGCTTTGCAAGGGTGCTGCCCGTGGCGATGATAATGCTTTTGGCCTCAACCTTTTTGCCCGCCACATCCACAGAAGTGGGCGAGGTTACAACGGCCATGCCGGGGATCACATCCACGCCGTTGTTGGCAAGCAGCGCTTCCATACCCATGCGGATATCATTGGAAACGCCCTGCTTGCGGGCCAGAACAGCGGTAAAATCCAGCTTGCCCACAGTGAGTTCCAGACCGAATTCGCCAGCCTTGCGCGACTGTTCCAGCAGGGTAGCGGCGCGCAGCCATATCTTGCTGGGAATGCAGCCGCGCATAACGCAGGTGCCGCCCATGTTGCCGCCTTCCACCAAGGCCACCTTGCCCTTGAGCTGCGAAGCGCGAATGGCCGCAGCATAGCCGCCGGGGCCGCCACCTATGACAACTACATCGTACATTGTGTTCTCCTGATCTGTGCTGGTTGCTGTATGGGCGCGCATTGACGCAGCCCTGCCGGGAATGCCCTAGAAAAGCAGCAGGGCCGGTTCCGCCAGATATTCCACAAGTGTCTTCAAAAATTCAGCGGCGGGTGCGCCGTCTTCAACGCGGTGGTCAAAGGTAAGGCTCAAACCCATCATGGAGCGGGCCACTATGGCCCCCTCGCGGATAACGGGCTTTTCCACCACGCGGCCCACGCCCAGGATTCCCGTTTCACCGGGCTTGAGAATGGGCGTGAAGAAATCCACCACGGAATGCGCCATGTTGGTGATCGTAAAGGTGCCGCCGCTCATGTCGTCAGGCGTCAGCTCGCCCTTGCGGGCGCGGCTAGCCAGCAGGCGGGCTTCCCTGGCTATTTCGAGCAGGGTCAGCCTGTCCGTATGGTGCAGCACGGGCACCATCAGGCCCTCGGGCAGGGCCACGGCCACGCCCATATGCACTTCGCCGTGACGGGTGATGGTTTGCCCGTCAAAGGTGGCATTCATGCGGGGGTGCTTTTTCAAGGCCTTGGAAACGGCCAGAATGAGCATGTCGTTCATGGAAAGGCGGAAGTCTTTGTTCTTTTTGTTGCGGGCCTTGAAGTCGTTGATGATGTGCACGCAGGGGGTTACATCCGCTTCGCTCACAAGGGTGAGCTGGGCGGAGTTTTGCAGGCTGCCCAGCATGTTGTCGGCAATTATCTTGCGCATGCCTTCCATGGGCACGGAGCTTGGCTCGCTGCCGCAAACGGCGCTGGAGCAGGTTGACTGAGACGCATTTGGGGCCGCCGTCGCGAATTTTTCCGGGTGCAGGGCGCGGTCAACATCTTCGCGCACGATCTTGCCGCCTTCGCCCGTGCCTGTGAGGGTGGAGATATCCAGCCCGGCCTTGGCGGCCACGGCGGCGGCAAGGGGCGTGATCTTGATTTTGCCGATAACTTCGTGGCGGGCCTGCACATCGCGCTCAACAATCCGGCCTTCGGGGCCTGAACCTGCTACGCAGGCAAGGTCAATGCCAAGTTCACGCGCCAGCCGCCGCGCGGCAGGAGACGCTATCCCGCCAGTGCCAGAGGGTTGCACAGCGGCTGACGCGTTGGTTTTTTCGGGCTTGGGCGCGCCCGCTTCCGCTGTGGCGGAAGCGGGGGAGTCAGACGCGCCTTCAACCCGGGCGATTGTTTCACCAGGTTCGGCCAGGATGCCAAGCACGGCGCCCACGGCCACTTCCTGTTTGGGCTGCACCATAATCTGGAAGAGCACGCCATCGGCGGGGCTTTCCACCTTATTGGTGATTTTGTCGGTTTCCACTTCAAACAGATCATCGCCCTGCTTGACTGCGGCGCCTTCGGCCACAAACCATTTGGAAACCTTGCCGGTCTTCATGGTCAGACCAAGTTTCGGCATGGCAAGTTCTATGCTCACTGCTGTTCTCCTGCGATGTTGGGTGTTGGGGCGGAAGGCTGCCTTTTTGCCGTCAGCCGGGCCGATGCCGTCAGCGGTAAACCATGCCGCCGTCAATAAGCACGGCCTGCCCGGTCATGTAGTCGGAGTCCGGCCCGGCCAGATAGGAAACAAAGGCCGCTACGTCTTCCGGTGTTTCGGGGCGGCCAAGGGCTATGCCTTCGCAGTACTTCTTGTAGGTTTCGCCCTTGGGGGCGCCTGTGATTTTTGAAAAGCCCTCGTCAATGGCCACCCACATGTCTGTGCCGACCACTCCGGGGCAGTATGCGTTTACGGTAATGCCGCTTGAGGCAAGCTCCCGCGCTGCCGCCTGGGTAAGGCCGCGCACGGCAAACTTGGTGGCGCTGTACGCGCCAATAAGGGCAAAGCCATCATGCCCGGCAATGGAAGATGCGCTGATGATCTTGCCCTTCTGTTTGCGGGCCATGAATTTTGTGGCTGCTGCCTGAATGCCCCAGAGCACGCCGTTGACGTTGATTCTGAAGATGCGTTCAAGCTCCTCGGGGGTGACGTCCAGCAGGGCCTTGACCTGAGCAATGCCCGCGTTGTTGATCATCACGTCAAACCCGCCCAGTTCCTTTTCCGCATGATCCACAGCGGCAAAGACCTGCGCGCGGTCGCTTACATCGGCAATAAAGGTGGTGGCCTTGCGGCCAAGGGCGCGTACTTCACCCGCTGTGGCAGCCAGTTTGTCCGCGTTCATGTCCACAAGGCAGATATCCGCGCCGTCCTTGGCCAGGCGCAGGGCTATGCCGCGCCCTATACCCTGGGCGGAACCGGTAACCAGAACAACTTTGCCGTTAATAGCCATAATCGTATCCTCCTTGTTGCCGCATGCCCGGATCAGACCGGACTTAAACCGGGCGCAAACCGGGAATGCACTGGATGGCAGCACCCTGCGGGCCGCAAACAGGTTGTTGCGTCAGGCAAAAATACCGTCGCCGCTGACGTTGCCGAGGCCGGGATGGATGTCAAAGCGCACAACGCCCACAGGCACCTTGACCGCCCGTGCCACCATTGCCGCGCCCTCGTAGCCAAAGCCGCCGCACAGCTCGATGGCAACGCAGCCGTCTTCTTCCACGGCCTTCTGCGCCGCTTCAACGGCCTCCCTGTAGGATGTCACGCCAATGGTCAGCAGTTCCACGCCGGGGGTGCGCGTCCAGCTGCGGTGCTCGGCCTTGACGCCGTTGCCTTCGCCACGCGGACTCAGAAAAATGAATGCAGCCTTGAGTTTCATAAACATGCTCCTGGTGTTGGGGTATTCAGGCATGATGCAGATATGCCGCCTAGTTGGCGTAGCAGACCTGCGCGCCGCGCAAAAACAGCCCTCGTTGCCGGGCGTATTCCATGACGCGGGCCACATCCACCACGCGCATGGTGTCTTCTGACAAACGTATGCTGGCGCTCTGCCCGCGCCGAACCTCCACCTCGCGCTCGCCGTCCAGCGCCAGCACGCAGGGAGTAAGCCCCACCGGCACATCGTCGCCCGGCAAAAGCTGGCGCACGCGGGAAACGCCCACGTCGGCAAACAGGCCGGGGCCGATGGCGGCGCGCACGCGGCAGGCAAAATCGGGGTCAAGATCAAGGGCCAGACCGCGCGGTTCTTCGGGCGAGATGCTCATGAGCTGCCCGGCCACAGTGGAGAGGCCTATGCTGTCTGGCCGACAGCGGGAAACGACTATCTGGCTGACTTTGGTGATGTCCCAGATGGCGCGGGAGCCGAGAAAAAGATCATCGTACACGGCCACGTCCACCAGGGCGATGTCCCTGAACTGACCGTCCACATGCACTTCAAGCAGGCTGGCCTCGCGGCAGCCTTCGTCAATGGTTACGCCGCCGCAGGCGAGCACTCCTGCGGCAAGGCCAGCCACGGTTGCTTCGGCCATGACAGGAAAAACATTGTTGGTGCCTGTGGAGAGCGGCAGAATAGGCGTTTTGCGCGCGCCCTTGCAGGCGGCGCGGCTTGTGCCGTCGCCCCCCATGACGATGATGACCGCAACCCCCTCCTGCTGCATGAGGGCTGCGGCGTTGATGGTGTCCTCCTGCGTGTTGTGCAGGTAAATGTCCACCGGAGCCACGTTCACAGGCGTTTCCAGAGCTTCCAGATCGCTCAGGGCGCGCGGCACGATGCCGTAGCCCTCGGGCATATACAGAACATCACGTACCCCGGCGGCGGCCAGACCAACCAGAATACGGCGCACCATGCGCACCTTCTCCTGATTGTCAAAAACACTGCCGTGCGCGACGATGCGGCGTATGTCCTTGCCTGATGCCGGATTGGCGATAATGGCTGCTTTCACGTTGACTCCGGTGGATGTAGTGAGCAGGCAGGGCCTGCCGCAGTGCTTGCAATGGCTGTTGCAATCGTGCTCCGCCGCTATGGGGCAGGCCTTGTGCCTGAGCCTGCCCCTTGAAAGCGGCTTAATTATCGCAACGACTTGACCGCAGCGACGATCTGATCCGCGCCGGGAATATAGGCCTTTTCCAGCGGCGGGCTGAAGGGAACGGGGCAGTAAGGAGCGCCCACGCGCACAATGGGCGCGTCCAGATAGTCCAGGGCTTCCTCGGCCACCATGGCGGCGATTTCCGCTCCTGCTCCGGCGGTTTTGACGGCTTCGTGCGCAACCACAAGAGCGTGGGTTTTCTTGACGGAATTGAGGATGATGTCCTTGTCGAGGGGCACCAGACAGCGGGGGTCTACCACTTCGGCGCTGATGCCCTGAGCAGCCAGGGTTTCTGCGGCCTGAAGGGCGGAGTGAACCATGAGCGAGGTAGCCACAATGGTTACGTCCGTGCCTTCGCGCTTTACATCGCCCTTGCCAAGCTCAATGGGCGTCGCCTCGTCGCCAACTTCGCCTTCCACGCCGTACAGAATCTTGTGTTCGAGAAAGACAACGGGGTTGTCGTCGCGGATGGCGCTGATGAGCAGCCCCTTGGCGTCTGCCGGGGTGGAGGGGATGCATACCTTGATGCCGGGAATGTGCATGAACCATGCTTCAAGGCTCTGGGAGTGCTGGGCCGCAGCGCCCACGCCAGCGCCCTGGGGCATGCGCAGCACCATGGGCACCTTGGCCTTGCCACCGAACATGTAGTGCATCTTGGCGGCCTGGTTAAAGAGCTGGTCAAGGGCGACGCCGATGAAGTCCACAAACATCAGTTCGGCCACGGGGCGCAGACCGGCTGCGGCAGCGCCGGCGGCAGCGCCCACAATGGCGCTTTCCGTAATGGGGGTGTCGCGCACGCGGCGTTCGCCAAACTGGTCAAAAAGGCCCTGAGTCACGCCAAAGCAGCCACCGAACTTGCCCACGTCTTCACCGATGATGAACACGTTTTCGTCCCGCTCCATCTCCTGACGCATGGCATCGTTAAGCGCTTGCAGGTAGGTTTTGATCGCCATATTTTTCTCCATTCTGAAAATCTGAAGGTGGTTTCCGCAGTTTCAGGCAAACGCTTTATGCGTACACGTCTTCCAGCAGGTCTTCCGGCTTGGGGAAGGGGCTGTCTTCCGCAAACTTGACGGCGGCTTCAATTTCGGCGGCCACAGATACGGTGATGGCGTCCAGTTCCGCCTGAGTGGCGGTGCCGGTTTCCACCAGCTTTTTGGCAAAACGCGGAATGGGATCCTTGGCCTTCCATTCTTCCAGTTCCTTTTCGCTGCGGTATACGCAGGCATCGCCCTCAAAGTGGCCGCGCCAGCGGTAGGTCTTGCATTCGATGAGCGAGGGCCCCTGTCCCTTGCGCGCGCGTTCTACGGCCATAGTCACGGCTTCGTACACGGCGAGCACGTCGTTGCCGTCAATGACAACGCCGGGCATGTCGTATCCGGCGGCGCGGTCGGCAATGTCGGTGATGGCCATGGATTTGCTCTGCGGGCAGGAGATGCCGTAGCCATTGTTTTCATTGATAAAGATGACGGGGAGCTTCCAGGCGCTGGCCATATTCAGCGATTCCTGCGTGGTGCCCTGGTTGGACGCGCCATCGCCGAAAAAGCAGGCGCATACGCCCTTGGTATCCTTGTACTGGCAACTGAAGGCCGCGCCCACGGCCAGGGGGCCGCCGCCGCCCACAATACCGTTGGCGCCAAGAATGCCGATGTTGAAATCGGCAATGTGCATGGAGCCGCCCTTGCCCTTGCAGTAACCGGTGGAGCGGCCATAGATTTCGGCCATCATGAGCTTGAGGTCGCCGCCCTTGGCCAGGCAGTGCCCGTGGCCGCGGTGGGTGCTGGTGATCATGTCCGTCTGCTTCAGCGCGGCGCACGCGCCTGTGGCAACGGCTTCTTCACCAAGGTAGAGGTGAACGAATCCGGGTATTTTGCCAGCTGCAAAAAACTTTTGCAGCTCGCTTTCAAAAAGGCGGATCTTGGTCATGGTGCTGAACATTTCCAGCAGAACCTTTTTGTCGGGATGTTTCATGGTACTCTCCTCAGATTGCTGATTGTGGTGCCGACTCAGTCAATATCTACCGACACGGTCAGGGCCGCGCAGGCCAACACGATGTCGCTGCAACCGGGGCTGAAGCAGGCAACTTCAAGGCCCGGAGTGCGCAAACCGCCCGTAACGACCTCAATGCTCTTTTCCCCGATGGGGATGGCGGCAAGCACTGCCTCCTTGTCCACCAGATCAGGTTCGGGCACGGCAATACGCGCATGCACATGCACACCCTGAAACGAACCGCGCCCAAGTATCTCCACCAGACCGCACAAACAACTGCGCGAAATGGCGTCCTTTACCGCGCGGTATGCGGCCTTGGTCATGTTTGCGCCGTGCAGATCGGCCCCGGTGCCCAGTTCAACCACGTAACGTTGCAGCATTGGATTCCTCCGCTGGTCAGCCCAGCATGCGCACGGGCTGTTCGAGCATGTCCGCAAGGGTGCGCAGGAAGCTCATGGCCGGGCCGCCATCGGTGACCATGTGGTTGAAGGTGAGGGAAAGGGTCATCATCTTGCGCACGCAGACCTGACCTTCAAAAACGCCCGGCTTTTCCACTACGCGACCAACGCCGAGGATGCCTGTTTCCGGCGGGTTGAGAATGGGGGTGAAGCCGTCCACGCCAAGCATGCTCACGTTGGAAATGGTAAAGGTGCCGCCGGAAATCTCGTCCATGGAGAGGCCGCCCTTGCGGGCGCGGCTGGCAGCATCTCGCACCTTGGCCTTGAGTTCTTCAAGGCTGTAGGTGTCCGCATTCTTGACGTTGGGAACAATGAGGCCCGTATCGAGCGAAACGGCGATGCCAAGGTTCACATGCCTGTGCATGTGGATGCCGTCTGCCTGCAGGGTGGTGTTCATGACGGGGTGCTGCCTGAGTGCGCGGCACACGGCAAAAGCGATGATGTCGTTGAACGAGAGGCGGTATTCCGGGTCTTTTTTGTTGCGGGCCAGCATGGTGTCGCGCAGGGCAACCATTTCAGTAACGTCGGCTTCCACAAAAACGGTCAGTTGCGCCGCGTTTTGCAGGCTGGCCTGCATGTTGTCCGCTATGAGCTTGCGCAGGCCGTCCATGGGGATGACTTCGTCCGCATCAGCATCAGGGGTGGAGCATGGTTGCGCCGGGGCTGCGCTGGCCGGAGCCGGAGCTTTTGCGGCGGCTTCGTGAGCGGCGCGAACATCCTTTTCTGTAATAACGCCATCGCGGCCTGTGCCCGTAACCGTTGCCAGATCAACGCCAAGCTCTTTGGCGGCCTTGCGGGCCGCAGGCATGGCGCGGACTTCTCCTTGCGCCGCACTGGCCTGCGCATTCTGCCCCTTGGCTCCGGATGCTGCGGGCGCCGGGGAATCGGCAGACACTGCCCCGGCAGCCTTGGCGGCAGGGGCGGCCACAGCCTCGCCCGATTCACCGATGATGCCGATAACCTGCATGACCGGAACAACCTCGCCCTGCGGGCTGACAATCTGCAAAAGAACGCCGCCAGCCGGAGACTCGACCACGTTGGTGATCTTGTCTGTTTCCACTTCCAGCAGGGGTTGCCCCACTGCCACCGCACCGCCTTCGGCCACAAGCCAGCGCGCAATCTTGCCTGTTTTCATGGTGAGGCCCCATTTGGGCATCTGCACTTCGTAGGCCATCCGCTACCTCCTTGCGCCGATGTGGCGCACGCGTTTATGCCTACTTGATTGCAACTCTGATACCACTTTATAACAGGTGATAATCAATGAATAATTTATAAAATACTTTATCTGTGTATTTGATAGTGTTCCAAAATCGAACAGAACGCTGTTCTGTAAGACCAGTTATGATACACTACAATATATAAAAAATTCATGGAGTTGTTTTTTGTGGACGTAATATGAATGTAGCCATGGGCAAAGAGCTATTCCATTTTTTCACGGACGATGCTATTGCTTAAAACAAAGCTGCGGGATCGCATTATTCAGAAGTGGGGCAGATGGTCTTTTTGAAGTGGAAAGGCCAGCGAACCGGCATGCTTGTTAAAAGGGCGTGCGCGTCCGGGAGATAAGTCATGTATGTTCTGCAAAGAAATGGCGATGTCTTTGAAATGCGGCAGGAACCCCTGATGGCGGAAGGCGTCAACCGCTCAGGGTTTTTGTTCAACAGCTATAGCGGCGCACCAAGAGCGAACCGGCGGGAAACGTGGGAATCCTTTATAAGAACCGGTAAAATTGTTGACGACAGCCTGCCCCGGCCCATTGCGGCCTCCTGGATGCGCTGCCGCGATCTGGGGGTGGATCCGCTGCTGCCAAAATGCGCGGAATTTACGCCCATGAGCCAGATCAACGCACAGGCCGAGATATACGCGGAGCTGGCGGCTGGCGTGGAACGTCAGGTGTATGAGCAGATTAAGGAAAAAGGCCTGCTCATGACGGTCTCCGAGGCCAATGGCCGGTTGCTGCGCACCTGCGGCAACAAGGATGTATTGCTTCAGGCAGACCAGCTTTACTTTGGCCCTGGCGCGGTGTGGTCCGAAAGAAGCGTGGGAACCAACGCCATAAGTCTGGCCCTTTCTGACGGCATGCCAGCGCAGGTTATGGGCGAGGAGCATTTTTGCAGCAGCCATCAGGCCTGGGGCTGTTCTGCCGCGCCCATTTTTACGCCCTTTGGGCAACTGTGGGGCTGTTTTGACATTTCCGGGCCAACCAGCGCCGATCACCGTCAGGCATTGTGGCTGGCTGTTGGCGCGGCCCGCGAGATTGAGCGTCTGCTGCTCAACGCCTCGCTGAGCAGTATGGAGAACAAATCACGCACCCTGCTCAGCACGCTCTTCAGTTCCATGCCCATTGGCGTGCTGATGGTGGATGAGAGCGGCATCATCACCTATGCCAATGCGCAGGCGGAGCGCCTGCTCGGCTTTAGCGGCGATGTGCGCGGCGGACGCGCCGAGGCATTTTTTGACTACACCCTGTACGCGCGTCAGCAGGCGGAAAAGGGCGGCCAGCCCGAGGGGGTTCCCCTGCGCTGCCTGACCAATTCCTCACTTACAGCCTGTGCCATGCCCTTCATGACGGGCAGGTCAGATGCGCGCTACACCCTTGTGACCCTTCAGGCCGGAGTGGAGGCCCGCCCCGCGCCGATTGCCCCTGTGCCGCATGTTCCGCGCCGCGAAGGCACGCGCCCCTTTGGCGATATTGTTTACCGCAGCGAAAAAATGTCCCGCACGGTGGAGCAGGCGCGGCATATGGCCAAAAGCCCTGCGGCTGTTTTGTTGCTGGGCGAAACGGGCACGGGCAAGGAACTGTTTGCACGGGCCATCCACAAGGCCAGCCGATGTTCCGATGGGCCGTTTGTGGCCGTAAACTGCGGGGCTTTGCCGCGCGAGCTTATCCAGAGCGAACTTTTTGGCTACGAGCGGGGGGCTTTTACCGGAGCTGTGGAAAAGGGGCGTCCCGGCAAGTTTGAACTGGCCGACAAGGGGACCCTGTTTCTGGATGAAATTTCTGAAATGCCGCTGGAAATGCAGGTCAACCTGCTACGGCCTCTGGAAGACCGTTGCGTCACAAGGGTGGGCGGCAAGCAGTCCAGGATGGTCGATTTCCGGCTGGTCACTGCCACCAACCGCAATCTGGATGAACTGATGGCTTCGGGAGCGTTTCGTGAAGATCTGTTTTATCGCATTCACGTGCTTGCGCTGGAAATTCCACCATTGCGCGAGCGCAGGGAAGATATAGCCGTCATTGCGGAATACCACTGCAAGCGCCTGTGCCGTACCTATGGGCATCCTTTTGGCGGATTTTCTGCCGAGGCTTTGCGTGTGATGGAAGATTACGACTGGCCCGGCAATGTGCGTCAGCTTGTGCACAGCGTGGAATTTGCCGTCAACATGGCGCAGGGCGGCTGTATTTTGCCCGCACACCTGCCTGCGCATTTGCAGTCCTGTGCTGGTGGAACCAATGCAGCCAGCGGGCAACCAGATGGGCAAGCCGTGGCGGCCCTGCCCGGAATGACCGATTTTAACCTGGACAATCAGGAGGCCAAGGTCATTCGCTGCGCATTGAAGCATTATAACGGCAACATGCTCCAGGCCGCCAAGGCGCTGGGCATTGGCCGCAACACCCTATACGCCAAGCTTCGCAAAATTGATCCAGAGGCTTAATCCTTCATAATATTACCATATTGCCACAATCCGGCCTGCTCTTAACCTGATTCCCATTTATGGGGGCATACGGTATGGAGCAGGCCTTTTTTATGGCATCTGCTTTCGCCGGAGCTTGCTGTTTCAGTCCTCGCGGCCTGCTTTTTCTCTGTTCCACTTCCGCCCACGATGGCCTTGCCTTGTTCCACTTCAGAACACTGCCTACGGCTCCGGTATGCCTGTCTGCATGTGCAATTTTTCTCGATCGAGCAGGGGCACGGTCTGCCGGGTATGTCCGCTCATCCGCTGCTGGCGCGGATTTTACGGCATGACCTGTGCAAAGAAGAGAGTATTCGGATTCAACATCTAACAAGCGAGGCAGTTATGGCGGAAACCATGCAGGCGGCAGTTTGGCACGGCAAAAAAGACATCCGCGTTGAAACTGTACCCGTTCCCCCCGCTCCGGCTCCCGGTTGGGTTCAGATCAAGGTTGATTGGTGCGGCATCTGCGGCTCGGATCTGCACGAATACCTGGCTGGCCCCATATTCATTCCCACAGAGGCCCCGCATCCGCTTACGGGCAAGCAGGGGAGCGTCATTCTCGGACACGAGTTCAGCGGCAAGGTTGTGGCGGTGGGCAGCGGCGTTACCAATGTGAAGGTGGGCGACATGGTTGCGCCAGATGCCTGCCAGCACTGCGGCGAGTGTCAGCCTTGCCGCGAAGGGCGTTACAATGTTTGTGAAAAGCTTGCTTTTACGGGCCTGCACAATGACGGCGCATTCGCCCCCTATGTGAATGTGCCTGCGGAATTGTGCTTTATCATGCCCGATGGTGTTTCACCCGAGGCCGGAGCAGTCATGGAACCTCTGGCCACGGGCTTTAAGGCCGTGCGCATGGCGGGCAGCATTCTGGGGCTCAATGTGGTGGTGCTTGGGGCGGGAACCATCGGCCTTGGCACCATTATGGCAGCCAAAGCCGCGGGCGCGGGCAAGATCATCGTGCTTGAAATGTCCCGTGCGCGCATTGCCAAGGCAATGGAGTGCGGCGCGGACATTGTGGTGAACCCCAAGGAGTGCGACCCGGTTGCAAAGGTGAAAGAACTGACAGGCGGCTCCGGGGCTGATGTTTCCTTTGAATGCATTGGCAACAAGCACACCGGCCCGCTGGCCATAGATGTGCTGCGCAACACCGGAACGGCCATCATTGTGGGTATTTTTGAAGAACCCAGTTCCTTCAACTTTTTCAGCCTCAGCGGTACGGACAAAAAGGTCATGGGCACGCTGGCCTACACCATTGAGGATTTCAAGGGGCTTGCCGCGCTCATGGCCAAAGGCGTCATCAAGGCGGAAAACCTGATTACCGGCAAGATCGAGCTGAAGGACATTATGGAAAAGGGCTTTCTTGAGCTGATCAACAACAAGGACGAAAACATCAAGATACTTGTGCGTCCCTGACGCGCTTGACGGCGTGTTTGAGGGATGATCCTGCTGTTTTGCCGCAGTTGTTTGTGCGCGGGGCAGGATATGAAAGAGGGGTTGCGGAATGGTCCGGAACCCCTCGGTTAGTTTATGCACCCATGCGCACCAGCATGCGGTCTGGCTGTTTGTATGGGTATTAAACGTTGGCTGCGTTTTTTGATCTGTCCGGCATTGACTACAGGTAACATGCCTTGCGGGTATTCAAACCAGATTGGAATTTGCAATTGTGTTGCCACGGCAACATAAAAGTAATGATTTTGGAATATTAATTTTCTTTTTAACTGCACAATGGAGAAATAAGCATGTCTAATATCAGCGCAACATATCTTGGTAATCTTCAGGTGGAACTTGTTCATAATCTTAGCGGCACCAAGGTTTATACCACGCCAACCCCTGAGCATGGCGGGTCAGGCAAGGCATTTTCTCCCACTGATCTCTGCGCAGCCGCATTGTGTTCATGCGCCATGAGCATGCTGGCAACATATGCGGAAAATCATGGGTTAGATGTGACCGGAACAACATTGGAAGTTTCCAAAGCCATGACAACCGAGGGGCCAAGTCGCATAGGCAGAATCGAAATAGTTTTCAACATGCCCAACCGGGAATTTAGCAGCAAGGACAAGATGGTAATGGAACGGGCAGCAAATACCTGCGGCGTTCATCACAGCCTGCATCCAGATGTTGAGCAGGTATTTACCTTCCGATGGAGCGATTAGATCTTCTGCTCAGTATGGAATATCTGAAATGCTGGCTGCCGTGGCCATGCTTCTGACGGATAAAAATACGGAACGTTCAGCAGCAGCGCCAGATTCAAGGGATACAGTCCAGGTTTTGAAAGCCGGTCAGATCTGCCGGGCCGGGGACGCCATGCTGGTTCATAGCAGTGTGCGGGCGAACCATACCAGTGGATTTTTTGCGCAGGTTGAGCTTGGAGCGGAGTTATTTCGTTCTCAGAGTTCTTCCTGTTTCGGCGGTTTCAGTTTTGGTCTGGAGTTTTAGCGGCTGCTTGCATGGTTCATCCATGCCATTGGGTTTGGCGTTCTCCTCTGCCAAGCTCCGTTATATGTGCTTCTGATTATCCACTTCACGAACTAATCCATTGAAAAAAAACTGCTTCTGACCTAGATAAAAAAGGAATAAAGTCGGTTGTCACCCCGGATCAACTGGGGTGGCACTGCTTTGCTTTGTGTACAAAGAAGACAGCGCAACCATGCTGCGTTTAACCACAATCTCCCCCCGAAAGTGGCTTTTGCGACGGCGCAGGACTATCTGGCATATCAGATAAGCTTTCTGGAAGGTATTGAGGAAGACGCACAATGAAGATTGCCGATATCACCTTTGGGATGCCCAGGAACAAGGCAGCTCTGAATCCGGCTGGAGTTGCCCCTGAAGGCCAGCCAACCACGTTGTCTTCGAACCTCTCTGCTGTCGGCAATGCCATGCCGTGTTCATCCAGTTCGTCTGGCTTGTCTGACAGATGGGCCAGCTTTGAAGCCCTGTTCTGTTCCGTTGTAGAAGAAAACCCGGATAGCCTCGCCCTTTCTGGTGGCGGAAAAAACCTGAGCTTCAGGGAACTGAAGGATTTCTCCGCGCGCATAGCCGCCTTTGTACAGGCGCAAAACTACGGGCCGGAAGCGGCAGTAGGGGCGCTGTGCGAGCGCGGAGCCATGTATCTTGCCGCCGCCATTGGCATCATGCGGGCCGGTGCGGTGTATGTTCCAGTGGAGCGTGAACTGCCGCGCCCCAGGCAGGAAGCCATGCTCAGGCCCGTACGGCTGCTGGTGACGGACAGAGCCTCACTGCACGAGGCGGAATACCATCGCTATCGCAACCCCAACATTACCCACGTGCTTTGCCTGGACGCGCCAAATTTTGCGGATGCTCTGGAAAGTGGCGGTCTGAGCAGCACAGAATACTGGGAGCACCTTGCAGAGCTGGGCAGCGACCGGGGGTGGCTGGACGATGTGGACGCCCGCCCCCTTGATCTGGCGCAACTTTGCAGGATGGCAGACAGCCTGCTGCAAAAAACGGGTCTTGCCCCCAATCGTGCCCCCGGCAGCACCTCAGGAAATACACAGGCCAAGGGTAAAAGCGTGCTTGATATCGGCAGCGGCTCCGGCGTGGTGGCGCAGGCTCTGGCCTCTGCCTCCAGCCGATATGCGGCGGTCGAAATTGCCAGAAATGAACTGGACAGGGTGCATGCCTTGCCTTGTGACGCTTCTGTAAGCATCCACCGCATGGAAGCCATAGATATCTGTTTTTTAGATGAGCAATTTGATCTTGTGGTGCTCAACGGCGTTGTGGATTGCTTTCCCGGCTACAATTATCTGCGCAGGGTGCTTGACCACGCAGTAGAACGCCTCACTGCTGGCGGCAGCATTTTTGTGGGCGCTGTGCGCGATATGGATCGCAAGGACGACCTGCGGGCAGCCATCAGGGAGCATGCTCTTGCCACGGGCGATCAGTCGGCCTTGCTGCGTTTTGAGGGCTCGGCAGAGCTGTTTGTGCCACGGCGTTTCTTTAGTGCCTGGGCGGCAGAATGCCCATATCCGGTTGAGGTAAAATTTTCACCTGCTGCTCCCGCGCCCTCTGACAATGGTCAGTCGGGTGTCTTTCGCTATGACGTGCAGATTTGCAGAAGCGCTCATGATGCCAGACCCCACGGAACCAGAGCCATGCGAGAAAGCTTTGGCCTGAGAGATCTGGAGGCCTGCCCAGTTGCCCCGCTTGCGGCGGTCAGGCCGGACGCTGCCGCCTATATTGTCTACACCAGCGGCTCCACAGGGCAGCCCAAGGGCGTTGTGGTGGAGCACCGCCACCTCCTGCACATCATCCATGCCCTGCGGGCGTTTTCAGAAGGGTGCGGCACTGTGGGGCTGGTTGCGCCGCTCTCGTTTGATGCGTCCATCCAGCAACTGGCGGTTTCGCTGTTTTGCGGCAAGCCCTTGTATGTCATGGCGGACGAGGAACGTAAAAATCCTGCGGCGTTATGCGCCTGCGCCCGCAAAAGGGGCATTGACCTGTGCGACATGACCCCGGCCTTTTTTAATGTGCTGGTGGATTATCTGCAGGAGCGCCACCAGCCCCTGCCGCTCAGGCGTGTGCTGCTGGCTGGCGAGGTGCTGCGGCCAGATGTCATTCAGAAATTTTATGCCATACCCGGCAACGAAGATGTGGTGCTGTTCAATGTGTACGGCCCTACAGAATGCACGGTAGACAGCAGTTCCTTTCGCATTGATCGCGCCAATCATGCGGATTTTACGGCCTTTCCCATTGGCAGGCCGTTTGAAGGCGTGACTATTTTCGTGCTGGATAAACATCAGCGCCCAGTGCCGGAATCTGTAACCGGGGAACTGTGGATCGCGGGCGCGGGCGTTTCGCGCGGCTATCTGAATGGCGAGAGCGCCGATGCTTTTACCGAATACGCCGGGCGGCGCTGCTATCGCACTGGCGACAATGGCTTTATTCAAAACGGCCTAGTTTACTATCGGGGGCGGGAGGATCAGCAGGTCAAGATCAGGGGCAACCGGGTAGAGATCGGCGAGGTGGAAAAGGCCGTTGGGAGCTTTCCCGGTGTGCGGCAGGTGGCCGTGGTCGCGGATTTCTATCAGGCTGGCAACGACAAAAGTCTTGCCGCCTATGTAGTAGGAGCCGTGAATCCGGTGGATTTGCGCAGCTATCTTGAGCAGCAGTTGCCGCCTTTTTGTGTACCGGACTATATTGTGCCAATGCTGGAGCTGCCTCTGTCGCCCAACCGCAAGGTGGATAAAAGGGCGCTGCCGCCCCCGCTGGGCAGGGTAGAGGCCGTTGCAGGGCGCTGCCCGCAAGGGGCTGTGGAGCAGACGCTTGCCGCTATCTGGAAACGGCTACTGGGCATGGATGTAAGCGATGCGGAAGCCAGTTTTTTCAGCATTGGCGGGCACAGCATCATGGCCGTGCGCCTTGTTGCCATGATTGAAAAAGAGTTGTGCGTTCATATTGCAGTCAACGAGCTGATGACCCACTCCAGTATTGCACGGTTGGCCGAACTTATAGAGGACAAGGCATACGTGCGCAACAGCCCCATCATCAAGCTTTGCCATAGTGAAGGCGGAAAAAATCTCTTCCTGTTTCATCCAGTGGGCGGCAGCGTGTTTTGCTACAGCGATCTGGCCCGGCAACTGGATGGGCGCTATACCCTATATGCCGTGGAGCCTGCGGGCTTTCAGGCTGAAAAAACTGTTCTGAATACGGAGCTGCACAGTGTTCAGGATTTGGCCGCGATTTATCTTGATGAAATCCTCAAGGTAGCAACGGAGAACATCGTTTTTGGCGGCTGGAGTTTCGGGGGCCTCCTTGCCTATGAGGCGGCCTGCCTGTTCGCCGCGCGCGGGGGCGACCCTGGCCCGGTTCTGATACTGGACACGGTGCTGGACAATACCAGGGCCAAGCTGCTTGCAGCCAAGGATGATGTGGAACTGTTGAAAAATCAGCTCCATGAAGCTCTGGCCTTTGATGCGGACAAACTGCGGGACATGAACAGGGCTGAGAGAATGACGTATCTGGTGGAATGCGGCGAAAAAGCCGGACTGCTGCCGCCCCATTTCAGCCCCGCTCAGATGGAAAACCTGTTGCAGACGTACAGGCTCAACGCCATTGCCGCAGCGCGTTATGACAGCCCAACGCCATCTGACTTGCGTATTCTGTATATCCGCGCTCTGGATTTTGCCAGTAATCCTTACATTGATTTTAATGACCAGTATCAGGGCTGGAGCCGTTTTTTGCCTGAAAAAAACATCACCCTCCGCTGGACGGCGGGCACGCATCAAAGCATGCTTTCACCCGGCCTTGCTGATGGCGTGGCAGAGCATATCTGCGACCTTTTTGGGCAGCAGGGTGCAGGTGTGCCGACTGAAGAAGATGAGTGCGGAATGTCGATGGGGTGAGATTGGACATCAGCATCTCGCAGCGTGGGCACACGCATAGCGGCGCTATGCTATAGATATGACTGGAAGGGAGTTTTTTACATACAAAAAAAGGGGCTATCCATTTAGGATAACCCCTTTCATATTTGGTGGGCAGTACAGGACTTGAACCTGTGGCCCCCGCCTTGTAAGGGCGGTGCTCAACCAACTGAGCTAACTGCCCGAAACAGCGTAGCACAGGCAGCTATATGCCCTGTTATTCAGCACATTGCAAGCGCAATTTTGTGCGCTACAGCAGAGCAGCCCCGGTCACAGTGCTGGGGCTGTCAGATTATCAGCCTGATACTTTGCTGCGATTACAGTTATTTCATCTGGTTAAGATATGTCGCAATGTCCTTCACCTGCTCGGGGCTCAGGCTCTGCACGGTCTGCTGCATTCGGGCCGCGGCGCCTGTGGCATTGCTCAGGTTTTTGACCCTTTCCATGCCAGCCACCAGCGAATCTACAGGTTTGCCCTTCATTGCCGCTGGGCTGGCCGAATGACAGCCCGAGCACAGCTTGTTGTACATCTCCTGCCCTGTCCCCGCGCTCTCCTGAGCCGCAACAGCAGTACCAGCCAGCAGCAGCCCGGCCGCCAAAAGAATTTTCAATGAGTTAGCAGAAAAGGTCATGGAACCCTCCTGTGGGTTACTCTGTTTGAAAAGCCAGCCTGGACGCACAGCAGCCAGACTTTTGGTCTTTTTCAGCATATGCCCCAAGACCCGCACTCCACAAGGGGTATTATGCGGCAGGATCGCGGCTGTTTTCCAACCACGTTATCACGAAAAGCCCGCATTGCCGCTTTGGAACGCCTGTCATTGCTAATTGTAAGGCAGGCATTCCGCCTGATGTCATTAAGGGGCGCACAGGAGGTGAGGTGGAAATACCCACAATACCCAAGCCCCAGCGGTTGCGAGTCGGCAACCGTTGGGGCTTGGGTATTGTGGTTTGCGCGTGTTGACGTGTGCGGCCTACTTGATGCCCGCCCGCATGAACGACTGCACAAATTGCCTCTGGAACAGCAAAAACGCCACCAGCAGCGGGCCGGAGGTCATAAGCGTTGCAGCGGTGATGATTGTCCAGTCCACGCCCTGTTCCGTAGCCGAGAATATCTGCAAGCCGACGGTCAGCGGGCGCGAATTGACGGAATTGGTCACAATGAGCGGCCAGAGAAAGTTGTTCCAGTGGGTGCTGATGGAAACCAGCGCATAGGCCGCGTAGGTGGGTTTGGCCAACGGCACGTACACATGCCAGAGCACCTGCAGGGTGTTGGCCCCTTCCACAGCGGCGGCTTCCTCCAGTTCTTTCGGAACGCTCTTGAAGGTCTGGCGCAGAAGAAAAATGCCAAAGGCCGAGGCCATATAGGGCAGGCTGATGGCAAGGGTGGAATCAAGCACGCCGATCTTGGACATGGTGGAGTAGTTTTCCACCACCAGCACATCTGGCATGATCATGAGCTGCATGAGGATAAGCGCAAAGGCGATGCCCTTGCCCTTGAAGTCGTAGCGGGCAAAGGCGTAGGCCGCCAGAGTGCAGAGCACAAGCTGCATGCCCGTGGTCAGCGTGACCAGCATGATGGTGTTGACGAAATAGCGGGCAAAGGGCGCGGCCTTCCAGGCATTGGCAAAGTTTTCAAGCGTCAGCGGGGCAGTCAGGCTGAAACGGGTAGAAAACTCCGCCGGGTGAAAGGCAGTCCAGATGGCGTAAAAAAGCGGCAAAGCCCACAGAATGGCAAGCATCCAGGCGGCGGTGGTGTCCAGCACGCGCGAAAATCCACGGCTGTCGTACATATTGCGCTGTTCGTTCATCTGTAATGCACCCTTTTTTCAATGATGCCAAACTGCACAAAGGCGGCAAAACCAAGAAAGCCCAGCAGCACCATGGTCAGCGTTGCGCCGTAGCCTGTATCCCAGAATTTGAAGCTGGTTTCGTAAATGTAGTAGAGCAGCAGCGAGGTAGCGTTGTTGGGGCCGCCCTGCGTAAGCACAAAGAGATGATCCACCATGCGAAAAGCGTTGATGGTGGCGTTGATAAGCACAAAAAGCGTTGTGGGCATGAGCAGGGGAATGACCACGCGGCGGTAATAATAAGCGCGCGAAGCCCCTTCAAGCATGGCCGCTTCCCCAAGGCTGGGTGGGATTTGCTGCAATGCCGCGAGGTAAAAAATCATAAAAAATCCCGCATCCTTCCATACTGCAACACTGATCACGCAGAACAGGGCGGTCTGCTCGCTGCCAAGCCAGTTAATGCCCGTGCTCGCGCCCAGAAAAAAGCGCAACTGCTCAAGCAGGCCGTAATCGGGTGTGTAAAAAAACAGCCAGATGTTGGCCACGGCGATCATTGGCAGCACTGTGGGTACAAAGTAGCACAGCCGCAAAAATGCCTGCCCCTTCAGCCGCGCATTGACCAGAAAGGCCATGAGCATGGCCAGCGACATGGAGCAGGGGATGGTGCAGCAGGCAAAAATGATGTTGTTGCGCAGCGATTTGAGAAAAACCTCGTCGTCCAGCAGATAGCGGTACTGCTCAAGCCCTACGAACTGGGCAGGCGCTCCACCCCGGCCATCCATAAAAAAGCTGTGGATAAACGTGCTCACCGCAGGATAGTGCGTAAACGTCACCACCAGGGCAAAGCCGGGGAGCAAAAGCAGCCATGCGTTGATTTGCCGCATGGTTTCGGGTTTGAACATAGGGCTGCTCTCTTGCGTCTGATTGAATCGAAAGAACTGCCAGAGGGGCAATCCCCCCTGGCAGCACAATGCTTGTTTACTTCTGGTAGCGGCGCAGAATGCGGTCAGCTTCGCGCTGGGCATCCTTGAGAGCGGCGTCAGGCTTTTTGGAGCCGTTAACAGAGGCCTGAATGGCATCGTCCAGAGCCTTGGTCACGCGCTGGTTTTCGTGGGTGGAGAGTTCGGGCACGGCGTGGGCCAGTTGGTCGCGGGCCACGGCGGCATAAGGAAAGCCCTTCACGTAGGTTTCCATGCGTTCGGTCTTCCAGGCATCGGGGCGCACGGCCACATAGCCGGTATCAATGCCCCACTGGGCGGCGCGTTCTGCAGTGGTCATCCACTGCACAAACTTGACGGCAGCCTTGCGTTCTTCGGGCGTAGAATTTTTGAAAATGTAGAAGTTGCCGCCGCCGGTGGGCGAGCCAAGGCGGGTATTGGCGGGCAGCATGCCCACGCCGAAGGGGAACTTGGCGTTGGTGCGCACGTTGGTGAGGTTGCCGGTGGTGGTCCACATGATGGCGGTTTTGCGCTCAAAGAAATCGCGGGGCGTGGTGGACCAGTCAATGGTGCCCTTGGGCGAAACTTCGTACTTGTAGGCAAGATCGGTGAGGAACTGGAGGGCTTCAATGTTCTTGGGGTTGTCAAAGAAGACCTTGTTGCCCGCATCATTCATCAGTTCAACGCCGTTGGTAATGGCAAGGGCCTGAAGCATCCAGTAGGCATAGCCGGTGCTGGGAATGGCAACGCCCCACTGGGTGACCTTGCCGGATTCGTCCTTCTTGGTGAGCTTCTTGCCCATTTCGACCAGTTCCTGCCATGTGGCGGGGCCTTTTTCAGGGTCAAGGCCTGCTTCCTTGAACATCTCCTTGTTCCAGTACATCACGATGGTTGAGCGCTGAAAAGGAATGCCCCAGGTTTTGCCTTCGGTCTGGCTGTTGCGCATAAAGCCGGGAAAGTAATCCTTGGTGAAGGCCATGTTGTCCTTGCCGACAATTTCGTCGTAGGAAACGATGGCGTTTTCATCAATGAGAGTGAACATGTCGGTAGAGAGCAGCACGGCCACATGCGGCGGCTCGCCCCCACGCTGGGCGGTAAGGGCCTTGGTGATAGTGTCGCGGTAATTGCCCGAATACACAGGCGTAATCTTGATGTCGGGGTTTTCTTTCATGAATTCCTGGGTCATGCCCTCCACGATCTTGGTGATGGGCCCGCCCACGGATACGGGAAAGTAAAATGTAAGGTTGGTCTGAGCCGCCAGCGCGCTGCCAGCGCACAGGCAGATACAGAAAATTGCCAAAAACAACGAGCGAATACGTTTCATGGATTTCTCCTCAAAGGGGTTTGGGGGCTGTATCCGTACTATCGCCTGAATGTTACCGAAAAGGGGCAAATGTGTATCAAAATTAGATGATTATGACAGTCGCGCGACAAAAGACAGCAAAATTGGCGCGCAATGCCGCGTGAAGGTGCAAGCGTTCTATGCCGCGCCCATGCGCTTGCCCGATTCTGTCTCAAAAAAGTGCAGGGCATCGGCGGCAAAGTTCAGGCGCAGCTTTTGGCCGGGTTTAAAACCGGGGTTGCCTGCCATTTGCACAGCCACCTGCTGCTGGCCCAGGCTGCAAGCGAGCACGGAATCCGCACCAAGGTATTCCATGCTCAGCACTTCAGCCTCCCACAGGCCGTCAGGCGTTACCTGGATATGCTCGGGGCGGATGCCAAGCGTGCATTCGGCCGCAACAGCGCCTGGCACAGGGCAGCATTCATTGCCCTTGATGACCGCCTGCCCCCTGCACATGGCAACACTCAGAAGGTTCATGGGCGGCGTGCCGATAAAGCTGGCCGCAAAGGTAGTGGCGGGTTTGGAATACATGGCGACAGGGGCATCGTTCTGCACGATATGCCCGTGCTGCATCAGAATGATGGTGTCGGCCATGCTCATGGCTTCTGTCTGGTCGTGGGTAACGTAGACCATTGTCATGCCCAGGCGCTGTTGCAGGTCGCGGATTTCGCGCCGCATTTCGAGCCGGAGCTTGGCATCAAGGTTTGAGAGCGGTTCGTCCATGAGGCACACTGCCGCTTCGGCCACAAGCGCACGGCCAAGGGCCACGCGCTGTTGCTGACCGCCGGAAAGGGCGGAGGGCTTTCTTTCCAGCAGGCCGGAAAGGCCAAGCACGTCAACGGCGTTGTCCAGCCGCCTCATCTGGTCGGCCTCCGGCACTTTGCGCACCTTGAGGCCAAAGAGGATGTTTTCCCGTACTGTGAGGTGAGGAAAAAGCGCGTAAGACTGGAACACCATGGCCAGATGGCGCTCTGCCGGGGGCAGGTCGGTAACGTCGCGGTCGCCAATGTAGATGCGCCCGCCGGAAACGCTCTCAAGCCCGGCAATGAGCCTCAGTGTGGTAGATTTGCCGCAGCCGGAAGGCCCGAGCAACACAAGCAGGGAACCCTCATTGATCTCAAAGGATACGTTCTTTACAGCGTGGGTCGCACCCCACTGTTTACATACGTTTTCAAGACGTATTGCGGACAAGTTCAGCTCCTTTCGTGGATGGGCGCGCTTGTGGGCGTGGTCGGTCAGGCTCCAGAGGCGTAACACAAGGCCGTGCTGCCTGCATGGAGAAAATTTGATTTTAATTACCACTAATTGCGCCTTGTGGCAAGAACGATAGCTTTCGTATTCGTTACATTACAGGCAGCAGCGTTACAGTTTTGTGACAAAGGCTGGCTTGACCGCAACATGCTGCCGTGATTAAAAATAGTTGAAAATGTCGAGGGGAGGTACTGGCATGTTTGTAGCACACATATCTGATCCGCATGTGGGCGCCGGGCGCAGCCTGGCATTCAACGTGTCTGACGGTGCGCTGCTGCTGGAAAAAACCGTGAGCCACATTGCGGCCTTGCCCCAACTGCCCGATTGTCTTGTGCTGAGCGGGGATATTTCGGTGAACGGCCAGCCCGGCGGCTATGTCATTGCGGCAGAGGCGCTGTCTGCGCTGCCCATGCCCGTGTATGTGCTACCCGGCAACCATGATAAGCGTGAAAATCTTGTGGCCGGGCTTGGGCAGTATTGCCCTGCGGATGCGGCTGTTGCCCCCTACCTGTGCTATACGGTTGAGGATTTTCCCTTGCGGCTTGTGTTTTTTGACGGAACCCGCCCCGGCTCGCATTCCGGGCATTTTGACGCGCCCGTGGCGGCGTGGCTGGAAAAAACGCTGGCAGCCCAGCCAGGCAGACCCACGCTGGTCTTTACCCACCATCCGCCCTTTATCACAGCCCTTGGCGTGATGGACGAGCCATATGAAAATGGCGAGAGCCTTGGCCGCATACTGGAGAAATTTCCCAATGTGAGGCTTTGCTGCGGGCATCTGCACAGGTACATGTTCACCATGTGGCACGGAGTGGCGGCATTGACGGCTCCACCAGTGTGCATGCACATAGTGCCGGATTTCTGCGCCACTGGCGGGGATGATTTTACAGATGAAGCCCCGGCATTTTTGCTCCACCACTTTGTTGATGGACGGGTGAACACGCACTACTGCCGCGTACCGGGGGAGTTTGCCGAGCGTGGACTGTTCAGCTTCTCCCACCCGCCGAAGTTGGGGTAGATGAAAATGATCTCAGTTTTTATGCAATGAAAAAGGCCGCTTACGCGGCCTTTCATGTTTCACTTCAACTTTTAGTTTTCCAGCAAAATCAGCGTCTAGAACAGAAAATCAGTGGACAGAAAGTTGGACTTTCTGTTGCGCACGATGTCCGAAATCAGTTCCTTGTTGGGTGCGGAACCCTTGGCTGCCACCAGTGTACGGATGGAGAAGGCGCGCAGCGCATCGCTGACAGAGAGCGTGCCTTCCGCAGAGTCCTTGCGCCCTGTGAAGGGGAAGGTATCCGGCCCGCGCTGGCACTGGCTGTTGATGTTGACGCGGCACACCTGATTGACCATGGGGTCGATAAGCGCGGCCACGGCATCGGGGTCTGTACCGAAGATGCTGGCCTGCTGGCCGAAGGGGGAGGCTATTACCGCCTCTGCGGCTTCCGACACGTCGTTGTACGAAACCACAGGCACCACTGGGGCAAACTGTTCTTCCGTGTGCAGGCGCATTTCAGCGGTAACTCCCGCAACCAGCGTGGGATAATACAGGGTGCGGTCAAAGGTGCCGCCGCGCGGGTTGGCAATGCGCGCGCCCTTGGCAACAGCTTCGTCCACCAGTTCACGCAGGTCGTCTATCTTGCCGGGTACGGGCAGCGGGGTGATTTTGACCCCCGGCTTCCAGGGCAGGCCCATGGGCAGGGCGGCAATGGCCTCGCTGAATTTTGCCAGAAATTCCTCGGTGCGCGAAGCGTGGACGTAAAAGATCTTCAGGGCCGTGCAGCGCTGGCCGTTGAAGCTCAGCGCCCCGGTCACGGCCTCGGATACGGTCAAATCCATGTCGGCGCAGGGCAGCACGATGGCAGCGTTTTTGGCGTCCAGCCCCAGCACGCAGCGCAGCCTGTGGGGCGAGGGATGGTGACGGCGCAGGGCATCGGCAGCGCGGCTTGAGCCGATAAAAGCCAGCACGCTGATGCGGCCAGATTCCAGCGCGGGAATGGCCACGCGCCTGTCGCCAAAGAGGATGTTCACCACCCCGGCGGGGAAGCAGTCGGCAAAGGCCTCAAGCAGGGGCGCATAAAGCAGCTTGCCGATGCGGGGCGTTTTGACGATGACCGGGTTGCCCATGATCAGGGCCGGAATAAGTGTGGTAAAGGTTTCGTTGAGCGGATAGTTGAACGGCCCCATGCACAGCACAGGCCCAAGCGGCGCGCGGCGGATCTGGGCGTAAATGCCGCTCTCGATCACAAATCGGGAGGAGGCGCGGTCAAGGTCTTTAAGGGCATCCACAGTGGCGCGGATGTAGTCGATGGTGCGGTCAAATTCCGCCCGGCAATCGTTGAGCGGCTTGCAGATTTCCCACACCATCAGGCGCACCACCTGATCGCGCACAGCCAGCATGCGGCGGGCAAATTCTTCCACACGGGCAATGCGGTCTTCCACGCGCATGGTGGGCCACGCTCCACGGCCATTGTCCCACGCCTTGCTCACGGCTTCCACTGCCGCCAGAGATTCCGCCTCGGTCAGTTCCGGGCAGGAGCCGATGACGCGCTGCTCGCCGTTCACATACAGGGGCGAATGCACGGTGTGCACGGGGCCATTCCACTCAAGCAAATGCCCGCCAACAAGGTAGCGGCGCTCATGGAGCGGTTCAAGAACGCAATCTTCGGGTATATTGTCCACATCCGGCGAAAAATCAGCGCCGGGCTGGATATTGGCTTCGGTCATGTGTGCCTCCTGAACTTTCAGCAGATGAAAGCAGTGAAAAAGTTGTTGTCGTGTGGAGGGTAAGAAGCCGGGCGCTTCATGTCAATGAAGCCGACCCGCAACTTACTGGTACAGCTGAATATCTTTCCACACTTCATAGACAGCGCCGTGGGGATTCGATTCCACGGTGTTTGTCTGGTCAAAAATATAGGTGAGCCGCCGCCCTGCTTCGTATTGCGGCCACAGGGGCGCAACGCCGGGGCCGTTGGGATTGCCCGTTTTTACAAAGTTCAGCCACGCTCCGTGCATGGACTGCGTAAGCTCCTCGCGGCGTGATGCGGGCGTGAGCAGCCAGAAGGGATGATCATTGGTGGCAAGCGCGGTGGAAATTTCTGTTGAATGCGCAGCGCCCAGCAAAAACAGCTCCGGCAGCAGGGGGGCGTAGTCAAAGCGGTACACATAGGTGCTGTTAAAGGCGCTCTGGGCATCGGCGCTTTTGACCATATCCACCACAAATGCCCGGTCGCCCGCGAGGGTGGTCAGCTTTTTCATGCCCTTTTCATTGGCGTACAACTCCGATACCGCGGGGATACTGGCAGCCGCGCCATTGTCGCGGAGCATCTTTTCCACCTGTTGCCAGTCCCTGGGCAGCAGGCCCAGCAGGGCAAACAGCGTGCCTTCGTTGCGGTTGGTGCCAAGAATGACCTTAACATCGCGAGCATTGCCCTGGGCCATAGCCTCCCACGGGTGCATGGGCAGCAGGTCGTCCTTGACCGGGCCGGGCATGAAGATGCCGGGATGGCGGCGCGGGCCTTCCTTGAGCGTGAACGTAGCCGCCGCAAGCATGTCCTGCGCGGGCATATCCAGCAGTTTGGCCATGTCTGTACGCGGATTGATACCCAGCTTTTCAAAAAAGATGGTGTTGTTCATCTCGACCATGCGGCGCGATTCGGTATTTCCTGTGACGCCGCTCTCCGCGATGGCCTTCTGGAACAGACCTTTTGCGGCGGGCGATGCCAGCATGTTGTACACGCCCGTGCCGCCTGCGGATTCGCCCGCTATGGTCACGTTGTTCGGGTCGCCGCCAAATGCGGCTATGTTGTCGCGCACCCAGCGCAGGGCGGCAATCTGGTCTGAAACGCCGCAGTTGGATTCAAACCTCTTGTCGTACATGGAAAAATCATAAAAACCCAAGGGGCCGACGCGGTAGTTGAAATTGACAAAGACCACGCCGTCTCTGGCAAAGGACGCGCCGTCGTACATGGGGTCGCTGCCTTCGCCCATGTGGTACGCGCCGCCGTATATCCATACGAATACAGGCAGCTTGGCTTCTTTGGCGGCGGTCAGCGGCGCCCATACGTTGAGGTACAGGCAGTCTTCGCTGGCAGGAACCCGCGAACGCTCAAGCCCGAACATGTTCATGTACTGGATAGGTTTGTTGCCAAAGGCCACGCACTTTTTAACGTCCTGCCAGGGCGTAGGCGGCTGGTTGCGCCGAAAGCGCAGTTCGCCCACTGGCGGTGCGGCATAAGGAATGCCAAGCCATGTTTTGACGCCAGCCGCTGCAAATCCCTGCACCTCGCCGTACTGAGTGGCTGCAAGGGTGTCGGCGGACGTTTCATGCCGGGATACTGGACGGGCACAGGCACACAAGAGCAACACCACCAGGATGAGGATGCGGTTTTTCATGAACGTTCCTGAAAAGGGACAATGGGACGCTTCACAGGGTCACTTGCCTGTACAGGAGTTTGCCTCGCACAGGCGCACTGCAACAGACCGCCCGCTGCAGAACGTTTTGCAAATGTGGCGTGTTGCGGACAAAAACGCAAGGAGCGTTTGCCTGTGCGTTTGAGCTAACTTGCATGCCGCCGCATGCCGTTCCACCTGCAAAACAAAGGTTCCCGGTCTGCGCCGTGCAAGCGCAAACCGGGAACCAGAATGACGGGGAGAGCAGCCTAGCCCTGCTTCATCTCCTGAATAAGGGCGGCGAGCTTTTTGGCCTGCTCGGTGAGGTCGGCAACGGCTGTGGAAGCCTGATTCATGGCCTCTGCCGTCAGGCGCGAAACCTCATTGACCTCAACAATGCTGCGGTTGATTTCTTCGCTTGCTGCCGACTGTTCTTCACTGGCGGCGGCAATGGCGTTCACCTGATCTGCCGTGGCGGTCACAACTTCCACAATGCCTTGCAGGGCCGCGCCGGATTGCCCGGCCAGATCCGTAGCCACGCCGATGGAACCCACAGCGTTTTCAACACCCTTCATGCTCTTGGCGGTACTGTCCTGAATGGCCTGAATTGCCTTGGCCACATCGCTTGTGGAAACCATGGTCTTTTCCGCCAGTTTGCGCACTTCGTCCGCCACAACGGCAAACCCCCTGCCGGCATCGCCAGCACGGGCGGCCTCGATGGCCGCGTTCAGCGCCAGCAGATTGGTCTGGTCCGCAATGTCGGAAATGACGCCCATAATCTGGTTAATGGCCTGCGCGTGCTCGTTCAGGCGGTTCATGTCTTCCTTGAGTGAAAGCGAATGGGTCTGCACCTCAGTGATGCTTTCCACGGCGTTTTGCACGATCTTTGCGCCAGCAAGAGCCTTGTCGCGGGTTTCAAGCGATGCGCCAGATGCCAGCCCGGCGTTTCTGGCAACGTCCTGAACTGTGGCGTTCATTTCATTCATGGCAGTGGCTGCGCCAGAAAGCATCTTGGAAGATTCTTCCGCGCCTTCATCAGATCGTTTGATCTGGTGCGAGAGATCAGATGAAGCGGAGGAGAGCGCCTCGGCAATGGATTCAAGCTGATGGGCGGCAGCGAGCATGCCTTCCCTCCGGGCAGATTCCGCACGCAGCTTGGCTTCTTCGGCTGCGGCCTGCGCTACTTTTGCGTGATCCAGAGCTTCAGCGGCCTGACGGGTTTTGTCTGCTGCTTCTTCAATGCGGCCATGCAGGTTTTCTATCATCATGCCCAGCGAACTATTGAGCCGCCGGATTTCGAGCGGACAGGATGCTGTGAGTGCGGGCAGGGCGGCCTCCTGACCTTGGGCGACCTTTTCCGCTTCGCCGGTGATTTGCCGCAAGGGCAGGCAGATAATGCGGGTAATCAGCCATGCAAAGCCAAGAATGATAGCAAGGATGCCACCGCCAATAAGCAGCTCAAGGTTATCGTAATGGTCATTTCTCTCGGCAACCAGATTGGCAACACGGGTGCGTTCCGCCTCAACGCTGTCGATATACACGCCAGTGCCGATGATGACGTCAGTGCCTGGTATCATGCGTGTGTATGCCAGTTTGGGCTGTATGCCAGCCCCCGGCTTGTCAAAGCGGTAAGCCACAAACGCTCCGCCCTTTTTGGCGGCTTCAATCAACTCGCGTATAAAATAGACTCCGTCGCTGTCTTTGAGATCAATAACGTTTTTGCCGTTCTGCGCCTTGTTGGTGGGCACATTTATACGGGTGCCGTCTGTTTTATAGGTAAAGAGGTACCCCTCGTCGTTGGGAAAGAAACGCTGATAATCTGTGTATTTTTCAATCAGCGCGTACTGCTCCTTGGGGTCAGAAACTCCCTTGAGCCTGTCGGCAAGATCTTGCGCGGCAACATCCACAACACTTTTCAGGCCGTATTCATATTTTGACTGCAATGCAGCCGAAAGCTGGGGAATGGTTACTTCCGTAAAAACCAGTGTGGACATGTGGGTGTTGGTGAAAAAAAGGGTTGCCATGCCTACGACAAACCCACAGCAAAGGGTAACGAGCCACATTCTCACATTCATCATTTACCTCGCAGGGGGGAATAACCATATTTTATGAAATGCGTTATCAGATGCCTTTTAAAAGGGCATAAATTCTGCCCAGCTAAATCTGATTCTAAAAAAAATATCGGACAATGCCAATATTATGTTATGGCAATATGTCAAATTTGCAAAAAAATTTGCACATTGTGAGATCTTTGCAGAACTTTACGAGTTTTTTCACGTACAACCACCAGTTTTTATATATGGTATCAAAACATAAACACTGTAGCTTTTTTTTGATGCATGACATCAATTTATTCTTGCCCATCGAAAAGGTTTGTAGCAAACTCAATTTCCCCCCTGCGCCAGAGGCCGAACGCAACCGCCAGTGTGGATCCGCCGGTTGGAGCGCAGAGGCTGTCTTTGACAGTCCCATGCTTCAACTCGTGGTGCGTTTTGGTCATGTCTTCAGACTATACCAAAAGGTCAGTCAACATTGCACCCTACGAGAGGGTTCATTCGCGTCCCTGTAGCCCAGTTTTGCGGGCTGGTCTTCAAGTGACGCATTTTCCCGAGGTTAACAGCTATGTGCAGAATTGGTTCCATCAAGAGCAAGACGCCTGTACCCCCCTCAATGGCGCTCAATCTAATGCTGCCGCAGCAGGAAGGGCATGACAACTCCGGTTTTGCTATGGTTATGCAAGACCTGGAGGGCGTGTTCAGCCACTACAAAGACAAACCCCTGCTTTCATTGGCCTGCACCCCCGAGGGCGTGCAACTGGTCAACGACTACATGGAAGAAAAGGGTTTTGTGCAGGTTGCCCAGTGGGTGCCTGAAGTGGACAAACGCCCCGGCCTCAAGATTGAGGCCATGCCCCGTTACGTCTTCCGCAACTATGACTACCCGGAGGAATACCGCTCCCGTAGTCAGGAAGATCGCGAAAACCTGCTGCTGGACACGCGCCTTGAGCTGCGGGACTTATTGGCCGAGAAAAAGAATGGCTTTGTCTATTCGTTCTGGCCCGATGTGCTGACCCTTAAAGAAATCGGTGATCCTGCCGACATAGCTGTATATTTT
This sequence comes from Desulfovibrio desulfopostgatei, assembly GCF_053570645.1. Taxonomy (NCBI): domain Bacteria; kingdom Pseudomonadati; phylum Thermodesulfobacteriota; class Desulfovibrionia; order Desulfovibrionales; family Desulfovibrionaceae; genus Desulfovibrio; species Desulfovibrio desulfopostgatei. The sequence continues at coordinate 1,535,879 of NZ_JBRBQS010000002.1, forward strand.
CGACTATGGAAAGACGATGGCCGCCTGACCGCGCGCAACATCGTGACCCAGTGCCGCCAGAACACCAACTACGCCATCGTGCGTTACGCGGCGCATCCCTTCTTTTTGCAGGGCTACACTGTGTGCGCCAACGGCGAGAACACGTTTTTCACCAAGAACAAAGAGTTCCAGAAGTCGCTGCACAGGGGCTATGTGGGTTTTGAATCCGACTCGCAGAACTTTCTGTACACCTTGCACTATGTCTTGCATGAGCTGCGTTGGCCCATCAAGTATTACAAGCACGTGATCACGCCCCTGCCTTTTGTGGAGGCGGAACAGCGCGCTGACCGCAAGGTGCTGAATCTTATTCGCGAATCCCTTGCGCACCTGGAGATCAACGGCCCCAACACCATCATCGGCCTTCTGCCTGACGGCAAGATGATTACCTGCTGCGACTCCAAAAAGCTGCGGCCCGTTGTTGTGGGCGTAAACTCGGACATGGTGGCCATCGCCTCCGAGGTCTGCGGTCTGAACGCCATCATGCCCGACCGCGACATCTCCAACGACATCTATCCCAATGAACGGGAAATGGTGGTTATTGACAACGATCTGGCGGTGCAGCGATGGAATCAGTAAGAACTCAGGACGTAAGTGTTAACGACCTGCGCTGGAAGATAGAATACCGCCCCGATTTGTGCACCATGTGCGGCTCGTGCGTGGCGGCGTGTACTTTCAACGCCATTGAAGTGGGCATGATGCGCCGCAGCATCACGCTTTCGCGCAAGGCCTTTCCCGACCCGACGCAGGAGCATTCCGCGCGCCCGGTCATCATGCAAAAGGCCAGCATTCCCAACTCCTGCGTGGGTTGCGGTATGTGCGAAAAAATCTGCCCCAACGCGGCCATCAAACCCGTGCGTAACCAGGATACACGGTTTCCTGTGCTGGCGCGTCACCACGGCCCCGTCAAACGGGGCGGGCGCACCAACCTGAACCCGCCGCGCACGCTCGATTCCATCTTTGTGGGCCGCATCAGCCAGATGACCGACCCCGCGCTGGATTCCGAGCGTCACACCTTTGATATCCGCTCGCCCCTTGGCCGCGTCATGCTTGCCAAGGAACTGCCCCTGCGCGTTGACGGCGACAGCCTTGTGCTGACCGAGCGCACCCCTCCGGTGCACTGGATTTACCCCGCCATCTTCAGCGACATGAGCATCGGCGCGCTCTCCACCCGCGCGTGGGAAGCCATTGCCCTTGCCGCAGCCTATCTTAATGAACACTGCGGCATGCCCGTGCGCATGTGCTCGGGCGAGGGCGGCATGCCCATCAAGCTGCTGGAATCCGACCAGCTCAAGTACATGATCTTGCAGATCGCTTCCGGTCACTTTGGCTGGAACCGCATCATCAAGGCCATGCCCCGCATGAAGACCGACCCGGCAGGCGTGCTCATCAAGATTGGGCAGGGTGCAAAACCCGGCGACGGCGGCCTGCTGCCCGCAGCCAAGGTGGCTCCGCACATTCAGGCTATCCGTGGCGTACCCAAGGCGACCCTGCATTCGCCGCCGAACCATCAGGGCCTGTATTCCATTGAAGAATCCGTGCAGAAAATGCACCTTTCGCTCAATGCGGCCTTTGGCTTCCGCGTGCCGGTGGCCATCAAGTGCGCGGCATCTGCCACGTCTGTTTCCGTTTACAACAACCTGCTGCGCGATCCCTACAAGATCTGCGGCGGGTTCTTCATCGACGGCATTCAGGGCGGCACTGGCGCTGCCAACGAGGTTTCGCTGGAGCATACCGGGCATCCCATTGTTTCCAAGCTGCGCGACTGCTACATGGCTGCCGTTGCCCAGGGTCTTCAGGGGCAGATTCCCCTGTGGGCTGGCGGCGGCATAGGCCTGACCGGAAACGCGGCTGCGGATGCCTTCAAGATGATCTGCCTTGGCGCCAACGGCGTTATCATCGGCAAGATCCTCATCCAGTTGCTGGGCTGCGTCGGCAATGAGCATGGCCGCTGCAATGCCTGTAATACCGGCAAATGTCCCACGGGCATATGCACCCAGGATCCGCGTCTGGTCAAAAGGCTGGATGTGGACAGGGGCGCGCAGAACATTGTGGACTACATGCTGGCCTTTGACTCCGAACTGCGCAAGCTGCTGGCCCCTGTGGGCAACAGTTCGCTGCCGGTTGGGCGCTCCGACGCCCTGGTTACCACGGACAAGGCTGTGGCCGACAAGCTGGATATCCAGTACGCCTGTTAGACTTTGGCGAGGAGCAGAACATGCTGCGCGTTAGCACGGTAGACGAACACAAGCGCATGTCCACCCAGGATTTGCTGCTGGCCATTGAGGCGGCGGTAGAGAAGGGTGAGACTGACTTTTATATTGAGGCCTCGGGCCAGCACGATATCGGTGGCCCCCTGTGGAACAAGGAAGGAAAAAAGCTGACCTTCAAGGTCAGCAACCCCGGTCAGCGGGTAGGCTCCATGTGCCTGCCCAACACGGAGATTCTGGTTGAAGGCTCCGCCTCGGCGGACGTAGGCTGGTTGAACGCGGGCGGGCGCATTGTGGTGCGCGGCGATGCGGGCGACACTGCGGCCCATTGCGCGGCAGCCGGTACTGTTTATATTGGTGGCCGCGCGGGTACCCGCTCTGGCTCCCTCATGAAGCACGACCCCCTTTATGAAGCCCCGGAACTCTGGGTGCTCAAGAGCGTGGGCAGCTTCTCTTTTGAATTCATGGGCGGCGGCAAGGCCGTTGTGTGCGGCCATGACAGCCAGGACATTGCCTCAGTCATGGGCGAACGCTCCTGCGTCGGCATGGTTGGCGGTGCTGTCTACTTCCGTGGGCCTGTTGGACAGCTGCCCAAGGACGTGCGCCTCAACCCCCTGGACGATGAAGACATCGCCTGGCTTGACGCTGGTCTTGACGACTTTCTGATGGCCATTGATCAGCCCAGCCTGCGCAGCGAACTGTGCGACTGGAGCCAGTGGCAGAAGATCACGCCGCTGCCCTTTGAGGAGCGCGGTCAGAAGGAAGTTGTGAGCCTTGGGCAGTTCCGCAGCAAGGAATGGATACCCAGCGGTATTTTCAGCGATGTTGCCCCCGATGACTTTATGGTCAACGGGCTGGTGGCGCGCGGCGATTACCGCCTGCGTGTGCCCATGTGGCAGAACGCCGAGTATGCCGCCCCTTGCGAATTCAACTGTCCGGCATCCATCCCTACCCAGCGCAGACTTAATCTTCTGCGTGAAGGTAATGTGGAAGAAGCCTACCGCATGGTGCTGGATTACACGCCGTTCCCCGGTTCCGTCTGCGGCAGCGTGTGCCCCAACCCCTGCATGCAGAGCTGCACGCGCACTGATCTGGACAGCCCTGTGCAGATCGGCAAGCTCGGTTCCTGCTCTGCGGACATCACGGTCGATAAGCCCAAAACCCGCACCGGCAAGCACATTGGCGTGATCGGCGGCGGTGTTGGCGGCCTCACGGCTGCCTGGCAGCTTGCCCGCCTGGGCCACGACGTCACCGTGTACGAAGCCGACTCCGTCATGGGCGGCAAGCTTGAGCAGGTGATTCCCCGTGCCCGTCTGAACCATGACCTGCTGCGCAAGGAACTCAAGCGCATTGAGGACATGGGCGTGACCTTTGTGAACAATTACCCTGTTGACGCCAAAAAGTTCGAGGAACTGCGCAAAAAGCACTCTGCCCTGGTGGTCGCCACCGGCGGGCATGTGCCGCGCATCTTCCCCTGGCCCGGACACGAAAAGATCGTGGCTGGCATCGACTTTCTGAAAGCCATCAACAAGGGCGAAAAGCCCGCCGTGCCCGACAGCGTGATTGTTATCGGTTGCGGCAACGCGGGTATGGACGCCGCAGTGGGCGCATACGCCATGGGCGCCAAGCAGGTGACCTGCATCGACGTGCAGAAGCCCGCCGCCTTTGCTCACGAAATTGAGCATGTTGAAGGGCTGGGCGGCAAGCTTGTGTGGCCCGTGCAGACCAAGGAAGTCACTGATAACGGCATCATCACCCAGGAAGGGACGCTCATCCCGGGCAAGATGGTCATTATCACCATTGGCGAATCGCCCGACCTTTCATATCTGCCGGAAGGTCTGGAAAAGTTCCGCGAATGGATCGTGCCCAAGCCCGACCTCAGCGTCATGGATGGCGTTTTTGCGGTGGGCGACGTTATCAAGCCAGGCCTGCTGGTGCATGCCATTGGCACGGGCCGCGATGCCGCCTTTGCCGCGGATGCCTTTGTGCGCGGCGAAACCTACACGCCGGAAAAGAAAAAGCTCGTGCCTTCCACGCGGCTGCACACGGCCTATTTTGCCAAGTGCCATGACCGTGATCTGCCCACGCCGCAGGATGAATTCTCCCGCTGCGTGAGCTGCGGCACCTGCCGCGACTGCAAGATGTGCCTCAAATCCTGCCCGGAGAAGGCCATTGACCGTAAAGAAACCGCTGGCGGCGGATTTGAATACGTTTCTGATCCTGCCCGCTGTATCGGTTGCGGCATCTGCGCAGGCATCTGCCCTTGCGGCATCTGGACCATGTATCCCAACTGGGACATGAGCTAGACCTCTGGCGGGCTTTTTGCCTGCCCTGAATGAACGCAAAGCCCCCTTTCTCCCGCAAAACGGGTAAGAAAGGGGGCTTTTTGCGCCATTAGCGCCGGACATCCTGCACTTTTGTTTAAAACAGAATTATTGCATACTGCCCACAGGCACGATTTCTTTGTTTCAGACCGCAATACAATTGTGTCCCTTTATACGCAATCGCAGTATGCGGTTTCACAGCCAGTATTAGCAGGAGAAGTCCAATGGACGTTTTTGAAGCGCTGTTTACCCGCCGCAGTATACGTAAATTCACAGCCGAGCCTGTGAGCGATGAAGACTTGCAGCTCGTACTCAAGGCCGCCATGTGCGCGCCCAGCGCACACAATAAACAGCCCTGGCACTTTGTGGTTGTGCGCGACAAAGCTTTGCTGGCCTCCATTGCCGAGCGGCACCCCTATGCCAAAATGGCCGCTGAAGCTCCTGTGGCTATTGTGGTTTGCGCCAATCCAGATGAAGCCAAAGCTCCCGGCTACTGGCAGCAGGACTGCACTGCTGCGCTGGAAAACATGCTGATTGCCGCGCGTGGCCTGAACCTTGGCACGGTGTGGTGCGGTATGTACCCCTTTGAAGACCGCGTTGAACCTATCCGCGACCTGCTCAATGTTCCGGCCCAGATCAACATGCTCGGTCTTGTGGTCATGGGGCACCCTGCGCAGCCCTTTGCCGAGGCGGACAGATTCAACGAAAGCAAGGTTCACCTGAACGGCTGGTAAACAGCTTTACTCCGCAACATCGAGGCCTGGACTCATGGATTCACAACCTTTGCGCCCCGGCGCGGGCTGTGCGCCGCACATTGTTGTGGATGACGCGCAACCAGATGATATGGCGGCAGTGCAGGGCATTTACGCCTGGCATGTGCTGCATGGGCTGGCAACGTTTGAAGAACTGCCACCCAGTGTGGAAGAAATGGGGCGCCGCCGTCAGGCCGTGCTTGCTCTTGGCTTGCCCTATCTGGTGGCCCGGCAGGACAATACTGTTGTGGGCTATTGTTACGCCGGGCTGTACGGCACGCGGTCTGCTTTCAGATTCTGTCTGGAAGATTCCATCTATGTTGCCCAACAGGCAATGGGGCAAGGGCTTGGGCATGCGCTGCTGCAAACGCTCATTGCGCGGTGCGAGCGCGGCCCTTGGCGGCAGATGGTGGCTGTTATCGGCAACAGCGGCAACGCTGGTTCCATTGCCCTGCATGCGGCGCACGGCTTCAGGCACGCGGGTGTGCTCCAGTCTGCGGGCTACAAGCTCGGCCAGTGGGTTGATGTTGTGCTGATGCAGCGGGCACTGGGTCTCGGCGACACCACTGGCGTGATATCATAGCCCTAAGTGATCGTAACCTGTTGTCTAAGGGCGAAAGAGTAATTTTGAAGTGGGTAGTGATCTGGCGTACTGGTATAGCTACTGTGCATCACATTGCATGAATCGAGTCGGATGTTAATTACACTCTATTTTCAAGAGAAATATTTATGCCGATTAAAGAAATTACTATCACGCAATGGGCAGACCACCATGAATGTCGCGATCATTTGCCCATATTGATCCGTAGGCTAATACGCGAAACAACGCCATCGATTTTATCATTACGCTTTCCCGGTAACGAAGCTGTTGATTTAGCTGGCCTAGACGGCCAAGTGGAGTCTGAATCTTCAACTGCGATGGTGCCTCAAGGGCGCAGTATTTGGGAAATGGGGTGTAACCAAAATCCAAGTGAAAAGGCTGACAGCGATTACATTAAGCGAACTGCTGGAATTCCAGAGGTTGAACGAAAGGCAGCCAGCTTCATATTTGTGACCCCACGCCGCTGGAATAAAAAAGAAAACTGGCTTGAGGAGCGTCGCCGAGAAAAATCTTGGGCTAACGTGCACGCTTATGACGCAATCGACTTGGAAACATGGCTTGAAGAAGCCCCTGTGACTTCCAGGTGGTTGGGTGAGCTACTAGGGCTTGCTTGTCCAAGTTTGTTGACGCCTCAAGAGTGGTGGAATCGCTGGGCAACGGTGACTGATCCTCCTTTGGCAACCTCTTTAGTCACTATTAGACGTCATGATGAAAGGCAGACTCTACTTGAACGACTACGAAAAGAAGAGTCCGTAATTCCTGTTATGGCAGACGACAGGCAAGAAGCTGCGGCATTTGTTGTCGCAACGTTGCTTGAGTCGAATGCAGTGGATTTGATTGATCGAACCTTGGTCGCAACATCTGCCAGTGCCCGCATAACATCGAATCCAACACACTTGCTCATCATTGCAGACGTGCCCGCGGGTGTAGATCTGGACTTTGGGGATAGGCGAAAAATTACTGTTGTCAGGCCTTATCCAAAGGGTCGTTTTGAAGTTGATAATGCTTTGCACATTTCCCATGTTTCTACCGAAGCCTTTCGGTCTGGCTTGGAATCTATGGGCTTCTCGCAAGATGAGGCTGCACGCAACGCTCTACAAACAGGCCATTCTGTGCCGGTGCTTCGGCGGCTGTTGTCGCGTGATCCTGAAATCAGGCGGCCTGTTTGGGCGCGAAACCGTACTTCTGTCAAGCGTTTGCTCCCCTTTGCTCTAGCCGGGGCATGGGTGGAAGAGAGTTCCTTTGATGATAGCTCAATTCTTGAACTTTTGGGTGAGGTAGATGCCGAGACGCTAAAGCGGAACAGAGACGATCTGCTGGCGCTGGACGATGCCCCCATCGCAAAATATGGCCGTGTAACCAAGGTCGTTTCTCAGCTAGATGCTTTTTTTGCCGTGGGTCCATTTATTGAGCGCAATGACCTTGAGCGTTTTTTTCAATTGGTGCCAGAGCTACTAGGTGAGCGTGATCCGGCTCTAGACCTTCCGCAGGAGCAATGGTGGATGGCTCAAGTTCTTGGTAAATCCCCTAGTTGCTCTAAGGAATTATTCTCAGGTTTTGGTGATGCCTTATGTATCTTGGCTATGCATGGAGGAATCATTTGTGGTGACAGGCTGGGCGTCAATTGTGCGCATCACGTGGGGTTTATTGTCCGATCTTTAATGCACAATGCCAATGAAGATCGCTGGCTTACAATCCGTAGACATTTGCGAGCACTGGCTGAAGCATCACCTGAGGAGTTTCTTACGTGCCTGGAAGAAGAGCTGTTACAGCCAAACCCTCCTATCCGCGCAATTATGGGCACTACAAACGGCGGCATCAGTGGTGAATGCCTGCGTACAGACCTGCTTTGGGCGCTAGAAATGTTGGCATGGCATCCTGAGTATTTTTCTCGTGTTGCGCAGATTATTTTTGGACTCTGTCGTTTTGAAACTAAAGACAATTGGACGAACACCCCAAAATCAACCGCTCAGTCTTTGTTCCGTGTTTGGCTACCTGGTACAACACTAGGTATTGACGCAAGAATGGTGGTCCTGCGCGATCTTGCCGAACGATTCAGAAAACCTATTATCAATGTGTGCATTTCTCTGCTCCCGCAGTACATGGGACAGCTTGCAATAAAGAATCTGCGGCCAGAATGGCGAACCTTGAAAGTTGAAGTTCCAGTCCCAACACCTGGGGATGTGATGCTGGCTGCTACTGAGGCAAGTCGTCTCATTTTAGATCTTTGCCCGTTTGATAAGTCAGAATTGAAAGTTGTCTTGAAAGCAGCCACACGGCTGCACTCCAATGATTTGATCCGATTGGTAGAAGAAGTGCAGCGTTGGGCAATGAGTGCGGATGATGAGGAAAAGGCAGAGCTGAGAAGTGATGTGCGTCTCAATGGTGTTCAGCGTGTCTACCAAGACAAAAATGACGTAAGCCAGGCTATGGCATTTCTCCAGATAGAATCTGCACTTGAACCAGTTGAGTTGACTGCTCGACACCGATGGCTTTTTGACAGCCATTACATTGATTGGCGCGTATTTAATGAAGACGAAAACGAAGAGAAACCTCCTTTTAAAGAACGTGCCGCTTGCCTTCAACAACGGCGTCAAGATGCTATTGCTGAAATTGCACATTACCAAGGCAAAGAACAAGCCCTAAGGTTTGCTCTTGCTGTGACGTTCCCTGAGATCGCTGCTCAGGCTCTAGTACAACCTGATACATATCCTTCAAATATCGCTGAATGGATTAGTCTTGTTCTCGCTGAAGCGCCGAGTATTGCTGCGGACGCATTTTTGCGGCAAGTGCTTTTGACCTCCGCGTGGAATAACTTACCTGCTGTCGTCACAGTCTTAAATGAAAGACTTGTCCTTGATTCCTTTGACAAGCAGCAGCGTTTTGTAAAAGCCTTACCCGGTATCCCTTCTGGATGGCGAGTTGCAGAGACTATGGGTGAAGAACTTGCGGCTATCTATTGGAATACGGTATCACTTTCTATTTGGGACGACACACCAATTGATGAGGTCAGGTTTGGCATTAAAAAACTCTTAGAGGCAAAAAGGCCACGCTCAGCATTTGTAGCAGTACATGATTTGCCTGACCGCATATCGCCAGATTTGTGGGAACACATTTTACAAGGAATTGCGCAAGGGGATGAGCCTGAAGGTCTACTCCCATCTTCATATGCCCTTGACGAGATATTACAGTATATTGAAAAAGCTGGGTGTATTTCTGAGAATCAATTAATGCAGCTTGAAATTCCTTTTATCTCTGCGCTTTGTAGTGGAGGACAAAGTGGGTTTGGAAGGATACTCGCAGTACATCGTGAGCTGTCTCGCAATCCAGAATCTTTTGTACAACTGCTTACTTGGCTCTATCAACGTAAGGATGGGGCCAATGAGTTTGATGCGGACTCGGATGTAGAACAAAAAAAAATTTTGGCGGACATGGCTTTTTATGTGCTGGAAAGTTGGAACCTTATCCCAGGAAGTCATACGGATGGGGAGGTTGATCCAGATAAACTTGTTGCCTGGGTAGAGCAGACCCTACATAGCGCCGCTGAAGTAAGCCGAAAAGAAGTAGCCGAAGTTCACCTGGCGGAACTTTTTGGGCGCGTTGCTAGGCATCGCTCATGGGATCAATGGCTGCCCGTGTGTGTATTAGACCTTCTTAATAGACCAGAATATGGCGGGATCCTCCGACGGTTAGGACTAGGGGTTCATAATGCCAGAGGTACTACTAGCAGATATCCATTTGATGGCGGTGCTCAGGAGCGTGCTCTGGCAGGCGAGTATCGCAATCTGGCTGTAAAGTATGGCACCATTTATCCAAGAATTTCCGCGCAGCTTATTGTGATAGCTGAAAGTTATGAACACGATGCTCGCCGACACGATGAAGAAGCCGCCATTGATGAGCGATGGCATCCATAATGACATGGCTCGATGGCGCATATAGCCTATAATAAACAGAAAAAGCCTGTTGCGTCGCGGAATATTCCTGAACAGAACACATTCCGAATACAACAGGCTTTTTATCATACTTGCCAGGCAGGCATCCTTAGGTCAGGCTGCCAACCGTAGTGTTATACGCCTAAGGCGATCATGGCGTCAGCCACCTTGCGGAAGCCCGCAATGTTCGCGCCCATCACAAGGTTGCCCTTCTGCCCGAATTCTGCGGCAGTGGCGGCGGCGCGCTGGTGAATATCATACATGATGTGTTTGAGCTGGTTGTCCACCGCTTCAAACGTCCAGCGCTGCATGCTGGCATTCTGCGCCATTTCAAGCTGGCTGACAGACACACCGCCCGCGTTGGCTGCTTTGGCTGGGCCGTAGGCAATGCCGGAAGCAATAAAGGCATGCACTGCGTCAAGCGTAGAGGGCATGTTTGCACCTTCCGCCACGCAACCGCAGCCGTTGGCAAGCAGGGTTTCCGCGTCCGCGAGGTTCAGTTCGTTCTGCGTCGCGCAGGGAAAAGCCGCAAAGCAGGGCACGTTCCACACGGCATTGCGCCCTGCGGGATAGGCCGCCACAGGCGTGTACTTGGCGGAAGAAACCAGATCCGCATAGCGGGTGAGGGGGCCGCGCTCGATTTCTTTCACCTGCTTGAGCACGTCCAGCCTGATGCCTTCAGGGTCATAGATCATGCCGCGCGAGTCGGAAACGGTCACGGGTTTTGCGCCCACCTGAATAAGCTTTTGGCAGCAGTGGATAGCCACGTTGCCCGCGCCGGAGACAGTGCAGACCTTGCCTTCAAGGCTCTGGCCGCGTGCATCAAGCATGGCCTGGGCAAAATACACAGCGCCGTAGCCTGTGGCTTCAGGCCGCGCCAGCGAGCCGCCAAAGAGCAGGTTTTTGCCGGTGAGTACGCCTTCGTAGCGCCGGGTCAGGCGTTTGTACTGCCCAAAAAGAAAGCTGATTTCCTGGCTGCCCACGCCAATATCGCCAGCAGGCACGTCAACGGTTGCGCCAATATGCGTCCAGAGTTCCGTCATGAATGCCTGACAGAACCGCATGATTTCCGTCTTGGATTTACCCTTGGGGTTGAAATCCGAGCCACCCTTGGCCCCGCCGATGGCAAGGCCCGAGAGCGAGTTTTTGAAAATCTGCTCAAAGCCAAGAAATTTCAGCACGCCCTGATTCACGCTGGGGTGAAAGCGCAGGCCGCCCTTGAACGGGCCCAGAGCCGAGTTGTACTGAACCCGGTACCCCCGGTTAACCTGAACCTGTCCTGCATCGTCCATCCATTGCACGCGGAAGGAGACGCAGCGTTCCGGCTCCACAATCCGCTCAAGGATTTTCATTTTTGCGTATTCAGTTTGCTTGTCCAGGATGGGTTGCAGACTTTGCAACACCTCTTGCACTGCCTGCAAAAAAACAGGTTCATGGGGATAGGTTTCTTTAAGGTTATTTAACACTCGCTCAACATAAGGCATGTTGCTCTCCTGATAGGGGGGGTAAGGATTGCACGAAAAAACTTCCGCATAACATTGATTCAAGCAGGTTTTTTTTAGACAAGATGATGCAGTTTGACAAGAATTTAAAAAAATACCTAATCCGATATGAGGAATGTGACGCTTACAACAAAAAGCCCCGGTCGGCTTAATGGGCTGACCGGGGCTGAATGGCCGGGAAAGCGGAAATTTCTGGATCAGCCAGCAAAAGGTTCTTGTGGAGCTTCCAGCGCAGAGTGTAACGCTTCGTCCAGTGTCGGGTGCGCAAACATGAAGGCATTGAGCGCAGAGCCGTGGTATTGCCCTATGAGCAGCAACTGCGCCGCTGTGACAAGGTGCGAAACCCCGTGCCCCAGAGCGGCAATGCCGACAATGCTGTCGTTCTGCCACACGATCTTGATAAAACCCGACGCATCGCCTCCGGCCTGGGCAATGGCGTTGCCCATGAGTTGCGCCCTGGAAACAGCCACCGGCCCGCACAGTGCCAGGGCCTGCCGCGCGGTAAGGCCCACACGCATGATTTCCAGGCTGCCGTAAACGCAGGAAGGCACCGGCCCGGAAGCGTAGGGGCCGCTTTGCGCTCCAATAATGCGCCGCGCCACATACGCGCCCTGATGCTCCGCAGCATGCGCCAACAGGGTTTGCCCGTTGATGTCGCCAATGGCATAAACATTGGGGGCAGCCATAAGATGCTCGTCAACAGTGATGAATCCGCGCGCCTGAAGCGTGCATCCGGCTTTTTCCGCTCCAAGAGTATCCGTATTGGGCGTTCTGCCTACCGCAACAAGGGCCTTGGCGGCGGTCAGTTCCCTGCCGTCCTCAAGCACGAGCACAGCCGCGCCCTCGCGCGTTGTGAGCGATGCCGCTTTAACGCCTGTGATGCAGGTTATGCCGGTTTTGCCAAGAAGCTTGGCCATTTCCTGACCAAGATCGGCATCTTCCGTTGGGGCAAGGTGGGGTGCGGCTTCTACAATGGTGACCTTGCTGCCCATTGCGTTGAAAAAGTCGGCCATTTCAAGGCCGATAGCCCCCGCGCCCACAACAATCAGGCTTTCCGGTATGGCAGGCACGCGCAGCATGTCCGTGCTGTCCAGAACGGCATCATGGTCGGGCGTCATGCCGGGGAATGCGGCGGAGCGGGAACCGCCAGCAAGGATGATGTGCTCTGCCTGCAGATTCTGCACGGTGCCGTCAGCGCCTGTCACCGTAACCTCAGAGGGGCTGACGCATGCTGCATGGCCTTCAATAAGCGTTACGCCAAGCTGTTCCAGCCCCTTGCTCAGGGTCTGGGATGATGCTTTGACAAAACGCTGGATGCGTTTTTGCAGAGCATCGTAATCCACTTCAATATTGCCTTTGGCAACGCGTTGGCGCTCAAGACCGCGCAACAATCCTTTTGGAGCGGTTGCGCCCAGCAGCAGCTTGGTGGGAATGCAGCCGCAGTTAAGGCATACGCCGCCCATATGGGTGTTTTCAACCAGCGCAACGGATTTTCCGCCACGGGCAAGTATGCCTGCGGCCTTGGCTCCGCCTGGCCCGCCGCCGATAATGACAACATCAAATGTATTCATGCGCTTCTCCGGATATTGGCAGTTGGGCATGTGGCACACGCATGTTTATCACGGCGTGCCAGTTTATGGCCCTACTGAAGGCTGCTGTTATTAGAGGAAGGCCGCAGGTCCAGCACTGGGTGCAGTAACGAACGGCTTGTGGCTGAGCATGGTACGGTGTCTTGAGCACATTGTCACCATGCGCGGTCTGGCGGTGGGGATAGCCTGCATATGCCGAGGATAGGGGAAGCGCAGCGCTTTTACCGGGATAGCAAAAAATAATTTTTATAATCACGCATTTAATTAAAATCGGGATGATTTAATTGCATGAAATAACAGCATATTAATATTTATCTGTGTAACGCTGCGAGTGGTTGGCTTTTTTACTGTAAAGCCTGTAGTTTTGCTCCATACAAAGCGGAGGTTGTCCTCCCCCAGATTATTCCAGTCACTCCGCAAACTGAAGGAGAATCATATGGAAACCAGTGCAAGGAACGTTTTTTCCGGCAAAGTTGTTGCCGTTAACTCCGGCGCAGTCAATGATGAAGTGGAATTGGCAGTTGAAGGCGGTATCAATATTGTTGCTTCCATTACCAAGGTGAGCACCAAGAATCTTGGCCTCAAGCCCGGCGCCAGCGCAATGGCCCTTATCAAGGCCAGCTTTGTGCTGCTGATGAATGATGCAGAAAACTACCTGCTCTCCACACGCAACCAGTTTGCCGGTACTGTGAGCAAGGTTACCCCCGGCGCGGTCAATGCCGAGGTTATTGTTGAACTGCCCGGTGGCGCTTCCATCGCCTCCATTGTGACCATGGGCAGCATCAAGAACCTTGGCCTGGAACCTGGCAAAAAGGTTACCGCCATTGTTAAGGCCTCGCAGGTTATTCTTGCTGTAGCCAAGTAGATCGATTCATCGAATTTAGGTTTGGGCCATTCTCACTGGCCTTGATCTGTAGCGGCTCTGCTGTTTGCAATAAACGGCAGAGCCGAATTTTTTGCTCTGACCTGCGCAATAACGTGCTGAAAGGTTATTATTTTTGAACGCCTGCCGCGTCTGACCCAAAAAAATATGACCTGACCATATAGCCTGCGGCCTCGCCTTCTGATATTTGAGGCGGCGCGGGTGGCTTGCACCGTGCCACGGCAAAGGGCAGGCCCCTGTAATACTCGTACTACTGGAATTTTATGAACAAAAAACTCGTGCGCGATTCCTTTGTGGTTGGGGCGGCGCTGTTCGCCATGTTTTTTGGCGCGGGAAACGTGGTGTTTCCCCCTTACATCGGCCTGACGGCAGGAACGCAGTGGTTCACGGGTTTTTTGTGCTATTACGCGGCAGATGTGGGCCTTGCCCTGCTGACAATATACGCCTTGCTGGCTTCTTCTTGTATTGACAGAAAGGAAGGGCTTTTCCACAGGCTTGGCGGAACCCCTGCAATGCTCATGATGCTGGCAATCATTCTGTGCATTGGCCCGTTGCTGGCCATCCCGCGCACCGGGGCCACTGCCTTTGCCATTTCTTTTGCGCCGCTTGGGTATTCGTCCAAGGGGTTCAGCCTTGCCAAGGTGCTCTATTCAGTGGCTTTTTTTGGCATTTCGACCTTGCTGGCATACCGCGAATCCAACATGGTGGATGCCATTGCCCGTTACCTTTCGCCCATCAAGATCGGCGGTTTTTTCCTGATTGTGTGCGCCGCCGTTGTGTGGCCGCTGGGAGAAATCAATCCCAACGTGCGCGACGCCAGGGTTGCCTGGAACAGCATCCTCGCCGGATACCAGACGCTGGATGTCATGGCCTCGCTGGTGTTCGGGTATATTATTGTGAATGCGCTCAAGGGCAAGGGCTATACATCCGGCAGCCAGAAGGCGCTTTCTGTTGGCTTGTCGAGCCTTGTGGCAGGCGTGCTGCTGTTCATAATCTATGGCGGGTTGTGCTACCTTGGTGCGACCGGCTCCGGCTTGTACCCGGCCGATACGGAAAAGGGCGCGCTGGTATCCGGCCTTGTGGGCGGGCTTTTTGGCCGTGCCAGCAACGTGCTGCTGGCTGTGATCATGACTGTTTCGTGCATGGCAACAGCGGTGGGGCTGATCGGCACCACCGGTACCTTTATTTCGCAGTTCAGCAAAGGGCGATTCAGTTACCGGGCGGTGGCCGTCACCACTGGCCTGTTCAGCATGGTGATCTCCAACGTGGGGCTCGACAGCATCATTTCCCTTGCGGCCCCGGTGCTGATCTTTCTGTACCCCGGCACTCTCGCTGTTATCGTGCTTTCACTGTTTGACAAGTTCATCAAGAACGACAACATCTTTCGTTTTGCCACCGTTGGCGCTTTGCTGAGCAGCGGCCTGAGCGTGCTTGAAGATTTTGGGCTGCCCGTTGGGCTGACGGCCATGCTGCCTTTTGAATCTGTGGGGCTTGGCTGGATTTTACCCGCCCTGATTTTTGGCATTGCGGGATTTTTTGTACGGCAGGGCAGGGGCAAGGCTTAATTTCAGGCAGTCGGCGCTGGCAGGTATGCAGCCGCCTTACGGAGCCGGTATTTCAGGCGCTGCGGCGTCAATTTTGCCAAAGCATCTGTCGTCAATCATGATGTGCTGGGCTGTCAGCTCGTAAATCATGAAGCGCAGAAGTGCCGCGAGGTCTGCGCCGTTGCGTTGATACTGGGCCAGCAGAACGTTAGCCCTGTCCAGCAGGTGTTGATGTGCCTGTATGTGCGAAGGCGCATCCGGGTATCCAATCTGGTTCAGAATGTACTCCTCAAACTGAAAATGCTCCACCGTGTCCGCCAGCAGGCCTTCAACGGCGGTGCCAATTGTTTTTTTGTCAGCGCCGGAACTGTCCAGTTGCAGCAGGTTGTTGACTGTTGCAAAGAGGTTGCGGTGCTGCCGGTCAATTTCATCATGCCCGCATTCGTATGTGTCGCTCCACTGAAGGCGCAATGCGCTTGAAGGGCTGCAAATAAAATTGCTGATACTGCCGTCCAGATCCTCCACTATGACCTGATTGCGGCCGCCAATTTTGGCTCTGTACAGAGCCATATCTGCTCGTTGCATCCATTCTTCCACTGTGTCCGTTGCCCGACAGGCTGCCACGCCAATGCTGACAGTAACCCTTGAATTGAAAGAAAAGCTAAATTTTTCAAGATGATCACGTATGTGCTCCGCGAGGGTTACTGCATCAAAAAAAGTGGATGAGGGCAAAACCACAACAAATTCTTCCCCGCCCCAGCGCCCCGGAACGTCAATTGCGCGTATGTCGGTGCGCAGCATCCTCCCAAAACCTCGTAGCACTTCATCGCCAGCAAGGTGCCCGAACTGGTCATTGATGCGCTTGAAGTTGTCCAGATCCAGCATCAACAAGGTAACCGGATGCCCATAGCGGTGCATGCGCGCCATTTCCTGCTGCAATATTTCTTCAATGCGCACACGGTTCCAGCAGCCGGTCAGTCTGTCCAGCAGGGCAGCCTTGCGCAAGGCCGCATCCGAGCGCTCCTTTGCCATGAGCGCAAAGCCGGTTGACACCATGATCAAGGAAATAAAGGTGACAATATAGAGCGTTACCTGAACCGGAGAGGTCTGAAAAATGCTCATTATCTGATGGGGTGCAACAATGGCTACACAGAATTTCCACGCAAGTGTGATAATTGACAGCCCAATGCCAAAGAGCATCAGGTTGCGTCCACGCACAGAAAAATCAAACTTGTAGCTTAACAGCGCCTTTTGCACCAGGAATCCCTGAAAAGCCAACATGGCATTGACCAACAGCACGCGAAATATGACTGAGTCAAAGAAAACGAGCACGCCAACAGTAATAATAAGGGGTGGCCCCCAGAACAGAAATCTGTATTTCGGATGTACCCCAAGAAAAATATGAACAGCATAGTAAAAAATTGCATATGAAATAGAAAACAAGGCATTCGCACATACAATAGATAAAAAACCAGGGATAGTTTCGCGCAGTGCAAAGAGAATATAACTTGTGGCATGGATGCACAGGGCCAAACCCCATTCGCGCAAACCATCGCCCGCATGGCGTTCAGAAGCCGCAAGTGCAGACACCGCAAGTGTAATACAACCGGCGACCAGCATCACGAACATTGTTGGAATATGAAATTCCACTTTAGCTCCAAATTTACCTGAAACAAACTGGAAATATATCTGGTGTGATTATTTATAGTAATAATAACATATCATCATTTAAATTATATAATATTGCAAAGGACGGCAACAAGATTGCCCTGTTAAATGAACAATTATCAATAGCGTTTATTGTTTTACTATAACAGCGTCACGACCATTTGGGCAGCGTGTTGTTTACACGTATACAACAAGAGCGGAACCCCCATTTGGGAGTTCCGCTCTTGTTGTTTGGTGTTTTTATAATGCAGCTATGCGTCAGTCGAGTGTGAAAATGGACTTGAAGTCTACATTTTCCAGCCACTCTGGCTGGTTACGCTTGTCAAAAATCATGTCGCCAAGCACAAGAAAGTCCATCTCTGTACGCATAAAGCAGGTATAGGCATCCAGAGGAGTGCAGACAATGGGTTCGCCACGCACGTTAAAGCTGGTGTTAACGACCATGGGGCAGCCCTGCTCACGCCGGAACGTGTCTATCAGCCCCCAGTAACGGGGATTGGTGCTGCGCGAAACGCTCTGGATGCGGGCAGACCAGTCTACATGCGTGATGGCCGGGACCGTGGAGCGTTGCAGATACAGCCTGTCGTAGAGCGGCAGCTCGCGCACGTTTTCCGGCAGTTGCGTGCGGTGCTTCTGCGCCACAGGAGCGCACACCAGCATGTAGGGCGACTTGGCGTCAAGATCAAACCATTCGGCGCAGTATTCTTCAAGCACAGAAGGCGCAAAGGGTCGGAACCCCTCGCGAAACTTGATCTTGAGGTTCAGCTTTTTTTGCATTTCAGGTCTTCTGGGGTCACCCAGAATAGACCTGTCGCCCAAGGCGCGGGGGCCGTATTCCATGCGGCCCTGAAACCAGCCAACCACAGCGCCGTCCGCCAGATGCTGGGCCACCGTGGAGTAGAGTTCCTCGAGGTTGGTGTATTCAGTATAGGGCGCGTCAAAACGGCGCGCGACCCGCAGAATGTCGTTGCGCGAAAACTCCGGCCCAAGATAGGAGCCTTGCATGGCATCAATACCGTTGGGGGAAGGGCGCTCGTTGCCGCCCCATATGTGCCAGGCAGCCTGCGCAGCGCCCAGCGCGCCGCCAGAGTCGCCGGAGGCGGGCTGAATCCACACATTCTTGAAAATGCCGCTGCGTATCAGCAGGCCATTGGCAACGCAGTTCAGGGCCACGCCGCCCGCCATGACCAGATTGTCGCAGCCGGTCAGCTCGCGGGCTGTGCGAGCCAGCTTGAGCACGATGTCTTCCGTTACCTGCTGGATAGCCAGCGCCAGGGCCATGTATTTCTGGCCGATTTCGCTCTCCGCATCGCGTGGGGGAATACCCAGAAGCTTTTCCCACTTGTCGCGCTTGTACATGCGCAGGCCGGTGGCATAGTCAAAGTATTCCATGTTCAACAGCAGGGAGCCGTCTTCGCGAATGTCCACAAGGCTGTCGCAGATGGCTTTTTTAAGCCTTTCCACAAGCTCCATGTCGCCATCGCCGTAAGGCGCAAGCCCCATGAGCTTGTATTCGCCCGAATTGACCTTGAAGCCGCAGTAAGCGGTAAAAGCCGTGTAGAGCAGGCCCAGCGAGTGCGGGAACTGCTGTTCTTTGAGAATGCGGATGCTGTCGTTCTCGCCAAGGCCAATGGTTGTGGTTGCCCATTCGCCAACGCCGTCAATGGTCAGGATGGCGGCCCTGTCAAAGGGCGAGGGATAAAAGGCGCTGGCAGCGTGCGAAAGATGATGCTCCGGAAAAAGCATCTTGGGCGAGCCGGGGCCGAGCTTGGCTATGGCCTCGCGCAGCATGGAGCGCATGAACAGCTTTTCCTTGATCCAGACGGGAATGGCAGAAAGAAAGCTGCGCAGGCCAGCCGGGGCAAAGCCGTTGTAGGTTTCAAGCAGGCGCTCGAACTTGAGGTAGGGCTTGTCGTAAAAAGCTACAGCCTCAAGATCGGCAATATTCAGCCCGCCCTCGCGCAGCACGTAGGCGGCAGCGTGGCTGGGAAATCCGGAATCGTGTTTGACGCGCGAAAAGCGCTCTTCGTGAGCGGCTGCCACAATTTTGCCGTCCACCAGCAGCACGGCTGCGGAGTCGTGATAATAGGCAGAAATGCCAAGAATGGCTCTGGGCATGAAGGCTCCCATGTGTCGTCGGCGCTGGGTGCGCCTGACCAGATGCTGTTAAAAAACAGAATAAATAAAAGGCGCTATGGCCGAGCCGCTGGTCATCACCACAAGTACGCCAAACAGCAGCAGAACGAGCACAAGGGGAAGCAGCCAGAATTTTTTGCGCTGCATAAAAAATTGCAGCAGGTCTTTAAGAAAATCCATTGATATCTCCTGAAGGAACAAATCCTAAAACGGATGTTCCAGATCTTTTGCTTCAAAGGTATGGTCGCGCGAAACAAAGGTGGAATCCATGCTTTTTTTCCAGCCTTTGCGGCGCATGGGGTCATGCCCGAAAAGGCGCATGACAAGAGCCAGCGGGGTCACAATAACAAAAAATATGACGCTCAGCAGCAGGCGCGACATGATGGAGCCAAGCAGCAGGGAAAGACCAAGCCAGAGCTTTGCCAAAGGCGAATACAGACGAGGCCAGATCATGCCCGCCAGCAGCAGCCCCAGAGCAAGGGGCAACAGGGTGAGCGACTTGGTAAACATGACGGCCAACAGACATATCAATGTCATGGCCATAGCGGTATCGGCGCATTCCTTGTTGCTCACGGCAGCAGGCAAAAAGCCGAAATGTAGTTTGCGGTGTTGCATCAGTTTCCTCTTGCAGCGGGGGATGATTGCAGGGCGTCGCGCACGTATGGCTCAAGAATGTCTGCGGCAACAGCGTTGCCAAAGGCATTCCAGTGCTTGTCGCAACTGAAATACAGGTCGGGGTATTTGACGCCGCGTGCAAGCATGGCAGGCATCAAGTCCACATAAGTCGCGCCTGTGCGGCCAGCCAGTTCGCGCAGCTTGCGGGCAAGGGGCGGCTCCTTGCCGTCATAGTGTTCAAAATCCTGATAGGCAGGAATGGTGAACAGAATAACCTTGCGGTTCCCCGCTTCGGCCACAAGCTGCTCGAGTGAATAGCGCATGATGTTCCATTCGTTCTCGGGCACAGAATAGTACATGGAGCCGCCCGAAGGATCATTGGTATTCTCGGGTGTCCAGCGAGGGACAAGCTTCATGTTTTCGATCTTGAAATCATTCAGGTAAATAGCAACCCGGTACAGACAGCTCCATTCCAGCAGGGTGAGCTTGAAGCTCTTTGCCAAGGCCTGAACTTTTGTAGGCTGGGGCAGCTTTTTAACCGGGTAAAAAAGCTTGTAATCAGGATAATCGCCAACCAGATATGGGCGGTAATCGTCCGTGTCCTGCGTGTAGTAGAAATCCAGGCTGTTATCTTCAAAATCATTGCGGGGCAGAATGCCCAGCAGAACGACATCGTGCCTGAACTGTTTAACCATATGCTTGTATTGCAGCCATTCCTGAATGGTGCCAAAGCCGCCGGACGTGCCAAAATTGAGCACTTCCTTGCCGGTCGAAGCCTCAAGCAGGTTGGAGAGTCTGTCTTCTGACCTGTTGCCCCATCCTTCAATAAAAGAATCACCCAGAATAACAACGCGCGGCTGGTCTGCATCCTTGGTGCGCTCCTTGTCGCGCATGCCAAAGGCATTGGAAGCGTACTGGGCCGTAAAGCAGGGCTTTTTGTGCAAATATGTGGATGAAGGGTGGTGCCATACGCCAAAATGCTCGTCGCTGAACGTCCAGAACTTGCTGTTAACGTTCACCAGGCTGTAAGACGGCATCTGAATGTTTGTGTTTATATACTTGATGTAGAAATAGGATGCCACCTCAAGCATGGCTATCAGCATAAACAGAAAAATCAGGAATCTTTTTAGCATAAAGGAGTGGTTGAAAGAAAGTTTCGGGGTTCAGGCGTGTGGGCTTCCTCACCGAAGGCGGTACCTGAACAAAAAGGCCAAAGCGCGAGCATAATCAAGTAGACCATATATGCCTGCTTTGACAACTTTTCAAGCACGGTTTTGCGGGGGCAGAAACTCTATATCCCCGTAAGGCGCGGCCTGCGGCACCTCACTATGTAATCAGAATTGAAAATAACCGCACAAAAATCCGTTTTTGCAGGATTTTGTGCGGTTATTCAATTTTATGCAGATGCGAACAGATGAAGTTTTTGTCCGCCTATCTGATTTCACGTGTGGTGTGAAAGGTTATCTGCGGCCATTCTTCAATAATCCGCGAGAGCCGCCACTCGCTGCTGGAAAGGATGGCAAGGCAGTCGTCGCCATCGTAGGCGAGGTTTGACTGCTGGTCGGATTTAAAGGACTCCAGCGCCGCCCGGTCACTGGAGGTTATCCAGCGCGCGGCAGAAATGGGGCAGGGCTCGTACAGGGCGATAACGCCGTATTCGGCCTTGAGCCGGGCAATGATAACGTCAAACTGCAGCACGCCAACCGCGCCAAGAATGTGCGAGCTGTCTGTGATCGGGCGAAAAACCTGAATGGCCCCTTCTTCCGCAAGCTGTTTCAGGCCTTTGGCAAGCTGCTTGGAGCGCAGGGGGTCAGCCAGCTGCACACGGCGAAAATGCTCGGGCGAAAAGTTGGGAATCCCCGTAAACTTGAGCGGCTCCGATGTTGTGAGCGTGTCGCCGATTTTCAGGGTACCGTGGTTATGCAAACCGATAATGTCGCCTGGCCATGCATCTTCAACGCCTTCACGGTCTTGCGCCATAAAGGTGATTGCCCGCGAAAGCTGCACCTCTTTGCCGATGCGGTGGTGCTTGACCTTCATGCCGCGCTCGAACCTGCCGGAACATATGCGCATAAAGGCAATTCTGTCGCGGTGGGCGGGGTCCATGTTTGCCTGAATCTTGAAAACAACGCCGGAAAAATCTTCTTCAAGCGGATTGACCACGCGTTCGCCCGTGGCGCATTCCGCCACGCGGGGGATTGGGCCGGGGGCAAGACGTACAAGAGTGTCGAGCAGTTCCTGAACGCCGAAATTGTTGACCGCGCTGCCAAAAAACACCGGCGTCTGCTTGCCCTTGAGGTACAGTTCCTTGTCAAAAGGAAAGCCCGCGCCTTCCAGCAGGTCAATCTCCGTGCGCAGTTGCTCGGCGGCGTCTTCACCAATCAGTTCGGCAAGTTGCGGATCGTTCAGTCCATTGATGACCAGGGCTTCCTTGGGGCGGGAGGTCTTTTTGCCGTCCTCCGCAAAAAAACGGATGGCCTGACGCTCGATATCGTACACACCCTGAAAGCTCTTGCCCATGCCAATGGGCCAGGTCATGGGCGCGGCCTGAATGCCCAGTGTCTGCTCAATATCGCTCAAAAGGTCAAAGGCATCGCGGCCTTCGCGGTCAAGCTTGTTGATAAAGGTCAAAATGGGCGTGTCGCGCATGCGGCACACTTCCATGAGCTTGCGGGTCTGCGTTTCAACACCCTTGACCGAGTCAATGACCATGAGGGCGGAGTCCACAGCCGTGAGCACGCGGTAGGTATCTTCCGAAAAGTCCTGGTGACCGGGCGTATCAAGCAGATTGATGATATGATCGGCGTAGGTGAACTTCATCACCGAGGATGAAACGGAAATGCCGCGCTCGCGTTCAACTTCCATCCAGTCAGAAGTGGCATGGCGCTGGGCCTTTTTGGCCTTGACCGCGCCCGCCATCTGGATGGCTCCGCCGAACAGCAGCAGCTTTTCCGTGAGGGTTGTCTTGCCTGCGTCAGGGTGGGAAATAATGCCGAAAGTGCGGCGTCTGAGCGCTTCGCGACTCATGGCCGATGATATGTTTGTTTGCATAAATCTGCCTGGAATTCAGAGGTCAGGAGTGTGCCGGTGGGTCAGAATCCGGCTGCATAGCGGCGCAAAGGCCTGCCGCATTAAGCGATGGCTGGCTGCGCGGACCCGGCAAAAAAGCAGCACGGCGAATGCCGTGCGTTTGCGCTGCGCTGCAACCATCAGCATCCACACCGTGAGGACAAAATCTCACGAAACACAGCGTGGGCCGTGCATTTGCCAAAACGACAATTTAACCACTTACTTTAAGGCAGTCAAACAGTTTGCATGGGGTGACTGCTTGAATTGCAGATGCCCGGCAGCAGCATGGGCCGCAGGTTCCGCAGGTTGCAAACTGTGAAGGATGTTGCGCTCAAGCCCATCTGCTGGATTTTCTGGTATGTTTTTTATGGGTGTTCAGTCCACACGCAACATGGCAACAAGGTCGCGCAACCTGTCCCTGATGCTCATAAAGGCTTTGACCACATCCGGGTCAAACTGGCTGCCAGTGCCTTTGATGATTTCACGGCAGGCCTCGTCAAAGCTCTTGGCCTGGCGGTAGGGGCGTGATTGCAGCATGGCAGAAAGACTATCCGCAACGGTGATGATGCGCGCGCCCAGGGGAATATGCCCGCCCTTAAGCCCCTGCGGGTAACCGTTGCCGTCAAAACGCTCATGGTGGGCGCGCACCATATCCACAATGCCGCAATCCCGAAGGCAGGCTATGGGAGCAAGAATGTCGGCCCCCATGTCTGGATGCTTGCGGATTGCCAGCCATTCCTTGGGAGTAAGAGCGGATGTTTTGGCCAGAATGTCGTCAGGAACACCAATTTTGCCAAGATCATGCAGGTGACCAGCCACATGGATTATATCGGCAGCCTGGTGCCCCAGGCCCATCGCAAGGGCCAAAGCCTGCGAAATGATGGCAACTTCTTCTGAATGGGCGAGGGTATAGGTATCCTTGGCGTCTATGGCCTTGCCGAGTGATTCAGCAAGCTGGTGGATGATTTCTGTCACCGCAGAGCTGCAAGGAACGAGTTTTTCGCGGCGGGTGGCGCTTTCGGCAAGGTTAAGGCGAGAATGACACAACATTACGTATCCTTATGGTCGGCGAAACGCGCGGCTCACGTTCAGACGTGCAGGCAGGATTGAAAACACTCTTAAGATGAGGTCTCGAATTAGCAGGTTTGAAATTTAATTTCAATGTCAAATTAGCCACATCCGTAAAAATTTGCAAGGTAGATAATACACATAATAATCAGAAAATGGTATTCAATAACAACATGTTATAAATATATAGCAACTCATAACCTGCGAAGCTGATTTCGTAACAAAGCCTGATCGCCACGCAAAACAGGGCCGCCCCAATGGAGCAGCCCTGTTGTTTGTACATTGTGCGCCCGGATCTAGCGGGAGCGAAACTTATTCCTCAATCCAGCTTCTGGCCCGCTCCACAGCGCGGTGCCACTGGTGCAGCAGTTCCTGCCGACGGTCTTCGGGCATGTTGGGTTCAAAGCGGCGGTCAAGTTTCCACTGGGCGCAGAGCTGTTCTTCGCTTTCCCAGAAGCCCACAGCAAGACCGGCAAGGTAGGCCGCGCCAAGGGCGGTTGTTTCCGTAACCATGGGGCGCTCAACAACCACGCCTGTGAGGTTGGCCTGGCACTGCATGAGCATGTTGTTACGGCTTGCGCCGCCGTCCACGCGCAGGGTGGTCAGGGGAACGCCCGCGTCTTTCTGCATGGCCTCCATGATGTCGAGGGTCTGCAGAGCAATGGATTCAATCGCCGCCCTGGCAATGTGCCCGCGGTTGGTGCCGCGCGTGATGCCCACCATGGTGCCTCGGGCGTACTGATCCCAGTAAGGAGCGCCCATGCCCACAAAGGCGGGCACAAGGTACACGCCGCCGTTGTCCGGCACGGTGATGGCAAGGCTTTCCATTTCAGAAGAATCGCGGATAAAGCCAAGGCCGTCGCGCAGCCACTGCACCACTGCGCCGCCCACAAAAACGCTGCCCTCAAGGGCGTAATAACGGCCCTTGGGCGTTTCCCACGCCACGGTGGTCAGCATGTTGTTTTTGCTTTCGCGGGCCTTGGTGCCGGTGTTGAGCAGCAGGAAGCAGCCCGTGCCATAGGTGTTTTTGGCCATGCCTTCGGTCATGCAGGCATTGCCGTAGGTAGCGGCCTGCTGGTCGCCAGCAACGCCCGCAATGGGCACAGCCTAACCGAAAAATTCGGGATGGGTCTGCGCCATAACGCTGGAGGAGGGAGCCACTTCGGGCAGCATGGCGCGCGGCACGCCGATGATTTCAAGCAGTTCATCATCCCACTGGCCAGTGTGGATGTTGAAGAGCAGGGTGCGGCTGGCATTGGAAGGGTCGGTCACATGCGCGCCGCGCTTGCTGAAGTTCCAGATAAGCCAGGTATCAATGGTGCCGAAAAGCAGTTCGCCCGCTTCGGCCCTGGCGCGAGCGCCGGGCACGTTGTCGAGTATCCAGCGCACCTTGGTGCCGGAAAAATAGGCATCGAGCACAAGGCCGGTTTTCTGACGAATAACCTCAGCCTTGCCCGCAGCGCGCAACTGGTCGCAAAAGCCAGCCGTGCGGCGGTCTTGCCACACAATGGCATTGTATACGGGTGCGCCGGTGGCCTTGTCCCACACAACAGTGGTTTCGCGCTGGTTGGTGATGCCAACTGCGGCCAGTTCGTTGCTCTGCACGTTGGCGTGTTTCAGGCATTCCTTGGCAACATGAGACTGCGTGTCAAAGATTTCATTGGGGTTATGTTCAACCCAGCCGGGCTGGGGGAATATTTGGGTGAATTCCCGCTGCGCAACCTGAACAATATTGGCGTCGCGGTCAAAAAGAATGGCGCGCGAGCTGGTAGTGCCCTGGTCAAGAGACAGAATGTATTTATGAGCCATATAATCCTCCGAAAGCATTGTTGATGTTTGTTGCCGCAGCGCGCAGAAGTCTGAAAACCTGTACGCTGGGCAGCACGGAGTTGCTCAAAACGGTCTAGAGCAGGCCTATGGCCTTGCACACAACATAGGCAAGCACAGCGCCGACCATGGGAGCGCACACCGGAATCCAGGCATAGGCCCAGTCAGAAGAACCCTTGCCAGCAATGGGCAGCACCGCATGCGCAATGCGGGGGCCAAGGTCGCGGGCGGGGTTGATGGCGTAACCGGTGGGGCCGCCAAGGCTGAGGCCCAGAGCCCACACAAGGATGCCCACCATGTAGGGGCCGTAACCAGAAGGCAGGGTGCCATTGTTGGTGTGGAAAATGGCAAAGATGCCAAAAAGCAGCATGAACGTGCCGATAACTTCGCACAGGAAGTTCTGACCGTAGCTGCGGATGGCAGGGGCGGTGCTGAAAACAGCCAGTTTGAGGCCGGGATCTTCAGTGGGTGCCCAATGGGGCAGGTAGGCAAGCCAGACAATGGCAGCTCCGGTGAAGCCGCCAGCGATTTGCGCAAGCATGGTTACGAAAGCCTGACTCGCGCCGTAGACGCCAAGCATGGTTTTGGCCAGGGTCACGGCCGGATTGAGGTCAGCCTGGGGCGCGCCCAGAGCCACCGAGGTAAATACGCCGAGCATAACGGCAAAACCCCAGCCCGCGGTAATAACAATCCAGCCGCCGCCGTTGCCCTTGGAGTCTTTAAGCAAAACGCAGGCAACAACGCCAGCACCAAAGGTAATCAGCATCATCGTTCCAAAAAATTCACCAAGAAGGTTGGTCATGGGCAGATCCTTCACAAGTAGTTGATATGGTTGCAAACCTTGCGGTTTGCCATCTCCTGTTCCAATAGCTTGCTGGTAAAATGGGGGGACTGCTTGGCGCAATGTTCCTTTCTGCTTGGATGCCGAAGGCTCTTTGGTATTTAGGTGTCGTTTTACAAAACGTGCGTGTCTGATGCAGATTGAGCCAAAGCATCACAATTGGTTATATGTTTGTAAGGAATACTAATCCTATATTTGATATATAATGGGATGAAAAAAAGATTGCAAGTACATTACAATTGTTACAAACAGTAAAAATTATCATTCTTAAATGTTTGTTCATTTGGGTCGTTTGTAGCATAAAATTGTCAGCAAACTAAAAAGGCCGCCCGAAGGCGGCCATGTATAATGGGAATAAAAGGCGCATCAGCCGTTAGTTTTCATGTCGCGTATAAGGCCTTGCAGTGCAGCCGCCTGCTGGGAGAGGGCACCCACTGCCTTGCTTGCGTGATCCATAGCCTGCGCTGTTTCGGCAGAAATGGTTGCGACTTGCTCGACCGATCTGTTGATTTCTTCGCTGGTTGCCGACTGCTGCTCGCTTGCAGCGGCAATTGCCTGGATTTGATCGTTAACATGCTCTACATACTCAAGTATTTGCCGCAATGCATCGCCAGAACGGGCAGAGAGCGTGGTTGCTTCTTCAATGGCTGCGCCCACGTCTTCCACATTATCAATATTTTTTCTCGTGCCTTGCTGAATGCCGCTGATGGCATCCCCAACTTCACGGGTGGCTGTCATGGTTTTTTCTGCAAGTTTGCGCACTTCATCAGCCACCACGGCAAAGCCCCGGCCTGCATCGCCAGCACGGGCAGCCTCAATGGCGGCGTTGAGCGCAAGCAGGTTTGTCTGGTCGGCAATATCCGCAATGACGTTCATGATCTGCCCAATGGCTTCGGCCTGTTTGCCCAATGCCCCCATATCCTGCTTGATTGCCAATGATTTTGCATGAATGGACTTAATGTTCTCAACCGCAGTGCTCACAATCTGCACGCCTTCAATGGTCTGTTTTTGAGCGTTGCCAGAAACCCCTGCTGCGAGTTGGGCATTTTTGGCAACCTCAAGCACTGTCGCATTCATTTCTTCCATGGCGGTGGCAGTTTCGTGCACACGGTTTGACTGTTCATCCGCTCCACGGCTGGATTGGGTTATCTGCGTAGAAAGCTGCTCCGCAGCGCCAGAGATTACTTCAACTACTTCTTCAAGTTGCTGGGCTGCCTGCAACATGCCTTCCGCCTTGGCCCTTTCAGCCATCAGCTTTGATTGCTGGGCTTCGGCAGTTGCCTTGCGGGCTGTTTCGGCTTGCAGTTCTGCCTCAGCCTGCCGCGTTGAGGCCTGGGTGAAGCTTTCGCTCAGTTTGTCGCGCATCTCGCGCATGGCGGCAAACAGGCCGCAGTTTTTACGGCTGCCGTGCAGGCTCATATCCACTTCAAGATCGCCGTGGGCAATTTTGCGCGCCACTTCTGCTACATCGGCAGGTTCCGCTCCCAGTTGCGCCATGAATGATCGGATTGTAAAAAATGCCCCAAGCGAGCCAGTAATAATTGAAATTCCGGTCAGAACCCATTGCAGGATCAGGCTTGCGGCAAGCTCGTCCTTTAACGTGTCCAGGTTATGGCTTGCCACGCCGGTCTGTTCTTCAATAAATGGTTCCAGAGCAATTGTGAGGGCTTCTGTGGCATTGTCGAAATCTTCCATGAGTTCGTTGCCAGCCTCTATGCCCTGGTTGATGTAAGTATCAGCCATCTTGCGGCCCAACGCGTACATGGCGTCGAACGACTTGACCAGTGCGGCAAGCCTCTCCTGTGATTTTTTGTTGTTCTCAAGAGCGAATTTGTTTTCGAATTTTTTTGCATGCTCATGAAAGGTATCGGCGGCTTCCTGCGCCTCTTTGTACCCATCAGGGTTGTGCGTTGCGGAAACGTCAGACAGGAATTGCTGCACCTGCACGGTTTGCAGCTTCATATCCGCAGCCAGCATGGCCAGCGGCATGCTTTCATCGGCCGTCGTGTCGGCTAGGAGGTCGGCCTGGCTCAGGTTATGGCGCATGATCAAGGCGCTGAGCAGTATCAGAAAAAAAATGGAACCAAAGCCCAGCCAAAGCCGGGTTGCTACTTTTAACTGCATGGTGCGCCTCCCCCAAAAGCATGAGGTTGAATGGCCCGCAGCAAGTGCGGACAAAAGTATTACACAGTTATAAACTAATGAAATTGATATGTTAAACGTGGAAATAATTCTCGCAGTTGCCATGTACCACGGAGTATGTGATGCCCTGCAAAGCTGCCTGGAATGCAGATGGGAGCATTCCAAGCATTTTGGTTATAAACAGCCTAATGCGCCTTGCGGACTGTGTCCATACACTGAGGCGTGAAAATATTGCTTATCGATTTCAGAAACTGCGGGATGCGCGTGCGCAAAG
Source organism: Desulfovibrio desulfopostgatei (assembly GCF_053570645.1). Classification (NCBI taxonomy): domain Bacteria; kingdom Pseudomonadati; phylum Thermodesulfobacteriota; class Desulfovibrionia; order Desulfovibrionales; family Desulfovibrionaceae; genus Desulfovibrio; species Desulfovibrio desulfopostgatei. The sequence continues at coordinate 1,564,892 of NZ_JBRBQS010000002.1, forward strand.
ATTGCTGCACCAACGCAAAAAGGCCGCCCGGTGATGGACGGCCTTTCGCAAGGAAAGACTGCACTCAGGAGCTTCAGCCCTGATTTTTCATGTCGCGGATAAGCCCTTGCAACACCTGCGCCTGCTGCGCAAGACCATCAACGGCATGCGCGGCATTTTCCATTGTCTGAGCCGTTTCGGCAGAGATGGTTGCAACCTGCTCAACAGACTTGTTGATCTCCTCACTGGCGGCAGATTGCTGTTCGCTTGCAGCGGCAATGGCCTGTACCTGATCATTCACCAGGTGAACAAGCTCAAGAATCTGCTTAAGCGAATCGCCGGAGCGAATGGAAAGCTTGGTCGCCTCCTCAATGGCGCTGGCGCTCTGTTCCACATTCAGAATATTTTTTCGCGTCCCGGCCTGAATATCGCCAATGGCCCGACCCACCTCATGAGTGGCAGACATGGTTTTTTCCGCCAGTTTGCGCACTTCATCAGCAACAACGGCAAAGCCGCGCCCGGCATCGCCTGCCCGGGCGGCTTCTATGGCGGCGTTGAGCGCAAGCAGGTTGGTCTGGTCGGCAATGTCGGCAATAACGCCCATCACCTGCCCGATGCTTTCGGCCTGCTTGCCCAGCACGTCCATATCCTGCCGGATGGCAAGGGATTGCGTGTGCACCGACTCAATGCCCTTGACCGCATCGTTGACAATCTGCGCGCCTTCCAGCGCCTGTTGTCGGGTCTGGTCTGCAATGCCGGCGGCCTGCTGCGCATTTTGGGCAACTTCGCGCACGGTGGCATTCATTTGCTCCATGGCCGTGGCTGTTTCACGCACACGGCCTGACTGATCGTCAGCTCCGCTGCGGGATTGGTCTATCTTGACCGCAAGATCCTGCGAAGCGCTGGAGACAATTTCGACCACATTTTCCAGTTGGCGGGCAGCGTGGAGCATCCCTTCGCTTTTGGCGTTCTCTGCAAGAGCTTGCGCTTTTTGGGCTTCCGCTAGGGCTTTTCTGGCTTCTTCGCGGTCATGCTCGGCTTCGGCCTGTGCAGTGGAAGAAGCCTTGCGGTAGTTTGCCAGATTGTCTGCCGTGCTGTTCAGCGCCAGAGCCAGAGTGCTCAGGCTGGCAAAACTTCCGGCAGCGAGGCGTTCATCTGACTGCTGGGCGCCAAGGGTAGAGGCAAAAGACACACACTGGCGCATGGCGCGCAGATCCCTGTTGGTCAGGAAATATCCTGCGCAATACACCAGGCAAATGGCAAAAATAAATTCGATCCACATCAGGGTGCGCCGCGATGCGATGTCATCATTCATTTCGGCCATGGCTGTTTCAGCAAGGGCGGTAATATTTGCGTCAAATTTTTCAAAATGTTCGCGAAATGCCACGGCATAGGGAGTGGCTTCCTTTTCATAGGTTTTGTAGGTGAGGTAGCGCTGGTCCGCGGGGATATCCTTTAAGGGAGCTACAAGGCTCTGCCCGTTGTTCATGAATGCAATGGCCGCCTCATGAGCTTTATCCGTCAAAGCTTTGGAGTCTGCGGGCAGCTTGAGGGAGGAGAGTGTGGCAAAGTGTTTTTTTACGGCGGCAATGGCTGTGTCTATTTGCTTGAGATCTTTGTCAATATTGCTGCCAAGCATGATGTTTCTTGTTAAGCGACTAAAATAATTTATATTTTTTGTTACTTCCAGGGCAATAATTCTGCCTGCGATGGCGGTATCGCGGGTGTGGGCATATTTGATCTCAATATTGTTAATTGCCTGCAACGAAAAACAAAATAGCCCGGCCATGGCAATGGCCCCAACAGAAATAGTGAGGATGAATTTTCCGCGTAACGTATGCAGTATCTGGCTGATCAAAACAGTTCCTCCATTGGCAATAGTAATAACAAATATGAGCGATTTACAGCGCAATATTGCTAACAAGTCGCATCGGCAGAAACTGTTTTCTGTTTATCAAAGCCGCGTCATGCGTTGGTATCAATAGTAGTGATGCTGCAATTTCATTTTCGGAATTTATGTTACATTGTTTATGTTTCATAAATATAAATATTTTTTTCACATGCTGACGATCGTGCGAAAAACAAATGTCTAAAAATATAATATTCGATAATATTTGCTTTGGAAATAGTGCCATAATTTTTGTAGTGATGTTAATGATATTGTCCTGACTTTACAGTGTGCTATTATTAAAATTAAGCTATCTAGTTTACGAATTGATTGCTACGGCCTTGGTAGTGTGCATAGGTCTTCTGCACTAAAAACTGTTCATAATAACTCGATTCATACTTTTACAGTATTTTAAAGAGATGATGAAGCTCAATAATATTTTTATCCCATCTGTATTTTTACTATATATCCGGTATAAACATGAAAAAATTTTATCCGATAAGTTGATACCCTTGGGACGGTCTCAATTGATTGGCATGTACCCTGTCTCAAGACATTTTTTATAGTTCTTTTTCAGCATAAATATAATGAGTTATCACACTGTTTGTATCCTGAAAAATTACCTCCATTTCCTTATTATTGATCGAATCAGCAGGATATATGGTTTGTTACCAATATTTTGACAGGAAACAAAAATGTACTGGAACAGATATTGCTAATAATTTCAGGCAGGCAAAAAAATAAAATCTGGCAGTCAGTGAGATGGTAATGAACAAACATAGACTTATGAGTATTTTTCGATTTGATACGATCAGGGGGCGTATTCGCGCCTATACTATTGCTATTGTCTGCATTCCAATTACCATTGCGGCGCTTTTTTTTATTTTCTTTCAGCAAGAACGACTTATTGAAAATGAAAAAAAACAGCTTGCTGAAATTTTGGGTCAAAATAAAAATACAATTAAAGCCTATGTAGATGTGTGCTTTCAGGATGTGTTATTTTTGACAAAGGTTATTAAGGCACACAGATCAGATATGGAGAGTGCTGCAAAAGAATTTAGCGATTACGATGAAAGCCATACAGGCATTTCTGCCGCTGTATTTGTCAATGCACAGGGCATTTCAGAAATTGACTCTATGGGCAAACCTGGTTTGTACGGTGGCGACAGGTATTATTTTAAACAGGCAATGATGGGCCTCAGTGCAATTACTACAGGAATCAAAGGGCGGGTTTCCGGCAAGCCTGTGTGCATGTTTTCAATGCCAGTGACGAATCAGGCTGGGGAATTTGACGGAGTCGTATTTTTATCCATTCTCGTGGGCGAGCTGGACGCATGGCTGCACGGATCTTTTGTGCCGGACAAGCAGGGGCTGATACTGTGCGATGCGCAAGGAAACATACTTGCACCCCACAGGGCAGTTGCAAGCAATGCAGATGATGCTGCAAGGCAAATACCCTTGCAGCTTATGCAGCTTGGCGAAGCTGGTCAGATATTCGTGAACGATCAGGGCGTGCGCATGCTCGGCGCTTCAGTTGCCGTTGGGCATGGTGGTTGGCGGCTGGTGTATTTTCGGTCAGTAGACGAAATTCTGGCAGGATACCGGTGGCTTACTATTTTTGTCGGCCTTGGATCGCTCTGCGCAGTATTGTTTATGATGCCACTGATGCTGCGCTTTTGCCGCAGTATTGAAGCTCCGCTTGAGGAGCTTACGGCCTATGCGCTCGAGCTGCGTAAAAACAATTACGAGGCAACAGGGCAATTGTGTGACCAGAAGAATATGCCCAGCGAACTCAGGATTCTGTTTGATGCGTTTACAGTAATGAGTTTCAGGGTCGCCAGGCAGATCAAAAAGGCCGAGGCTGTGAGCCTGAAAGACGCTCTCACAGGCCTGCACAATCGCCGTTTTTTGCAGGCTATGGGGGCGGAATTTCTTAAAAAAACGCATTCAGCAGGCCAGCAGTGCGCTTGTCTGATGCTTGATATCGACCACTTTAAAAGTATCAACGACACTTTTGGGCACAATGTCGGCGATATGGTGTTGCAGCACACCGCGCGGATAATCAATGCCAGCGTGCGCAGTGCAGACCTCCTTGTGCGCTACGGAGGCGAGGAGTTTGTGGTTCTTGTTGCCTGTAAGGATGCCCGGCAAGGTGAAGAGCTTGCCCATCGCATACGACACGCAGTAGCAGCACACCCCTTGCTGAGTGACGGCAACGAGCTTTCGGTAACAATAAGCATCGGGGTGGCTGTATGCGCAGATATGGCGAATATGGCGGAATCACCCGAATCCGCAGAGGCGGCACTGGCCGTCATGCTGATCCGGGCAGATAAAGCCCTGTATGCCGCCAAGGAAGCTGGGCGTGATGCCGTGGTGGTTGCAGCCTGAGGCGGCAACCGCAGATATGCGTTGTGGAACGCTGCGCGAATCGGGCCAGCCCTTTTGTTAATCAGCCATACTGCGCTTTTTGCAGATTAAGCGTCGGATGGCTGGCAGGTTTTGCCGCTGATTTTTTGAATAAGCTTGTTGAGCGCCCCCGCCTGTAATGCGAGCTGTTCCACCGCAGTTACAGATCGTTCCATTCCGCTGGTTGTTTGATCTGCCACGCCGCTGACTTCATTCAACACATGGTGGATTTCTTCGCTTGTTGCCGACTGTTCTTCAACAGCGGTCGCAATGGAGCGCACCTGATCAGTGGTTAACCCCGCCAGTTCCAGAATTTCATGCAATGCTATGCCGGATTGATCCGCCAGTTGCGTTGCTTCTTGCACGGCCAGAGCGGCATCTCCCATACCTTCAGCAGCCTTGCCAGCGCCAGATTGAATGGCGGTTATGGCAGAGCTGACCTCTGCAGTAGCTCTCATGGTTTTTTCTGCAAGCTTTCTGACCTCATCAGCAACCACAGCAAATCCGCGGCCAGCCTCACCAGCACGAGCTGCTTCAATAGCGGCGTTTAAAGCCAGAAGGTTGGTCTGATCGGCAATATCGGTGATGACATCCATGATCTGCCCGATGTCGGCGACCTGATCGCCCAGGCCGCTGATATCTTTTTTCAAAATGTCTGTTTGTCCCTTCACGCGGCTAATTGCAGCAACCGACTGTTGTACTGTAGCAGCACCTTTCTTGGCCTGCTGCATGGTTTTATCTGCCTGCTGGCTTGCACCGGAGGCATTTTGGGCAATTTCCACAGCGGTGGCGTTCATCTGACTGATGGCCACAGCGGCCTCAGCCGTACGGACATGCAATGTGTTCATGCCCTTGCTCGTTTGCTCCACAACCGTTGAAAGCTCCGCTGCTGCCGTTGAAACCTGCCCGGCAATGGATCCGGCCTGTTCAGCAGTTTCGTAAATAAGCCTGTTTGAGGTGATCAGTTTTTCCTCCTGTTCCCGGAGTTCTGTAAGGACTGTAAACTGGACAAAACAACCAATAAAAGTTGCTGCCGGATCATATATGGGGGTGGCATCAAGTTTTATGAAAAATGCTTTGCCTTTTGTATCGCGCCCTTCAAGTGTGCGGCCAGGGGTTGACTGTTTGTCTTTGAGCGCGGCGAGTATTACGTCTGATACTTCTGGATTGTAGCGAAAAATACTTGTTACATGAGCTTCAAAGTGCGTATCGGCCCTTTGTTCCATAGCCAGAAAATCACACAAGAGCTGATTCAGATATGTGATGCGGCCTTCCTGGTTAACCACCAGGCAGGGGGTGGCAACGCCGCCGAGTATTCCCTGCACAAATCCAAGCTTTTCCTTGAGTGCCGTCACCATCGCTTCGAGGTCTTTTTTCAGTTGATTAAGTTCGGCTGTGCTGCCGTCAGCCCCAAGAATAGCGTGGAGGTTGCCCGCCGCAACTGCGTTGCTATACGCCACCATGCCTCTGATGGTGCGCGTGACGCCGCGCCCCACCAGATATGACAGCAGCGAGGCCAGTACCAGCGCAAGCCCCGTTGCCAGGAGCATTGTTGCGCGTTTTGTTTTATAATCACCGATACGCACAGCCAGTAATACATCCAGTTCAGCGGCGCACGCTTCCCAGTAGCGAAAGGCTGCATCAAGTGCCTTTTCACCTGTGACCATAAATTCATTCTGAGATATTGCTGCTCCAGACGAAATACTGTTGAGCATGACAATAAAAGGTTCTGTGGCCGCCTTGTAGCTTTCAAGCGCGGCCTTAAGCTTGGGCGCAAGCGAAGGGCTGACGCCATAGAAATTTGGGTCTTCGTTCAAGGCCGTCTGGGTATCAGCCAGAATGCGGGAATAGTCGGACTCCTGGAGCATTGCAGCCAGCGTGTGGAACTCGCGCCGTTCGGTTTCTCCAAGTTTGGACTCGAGCAGGGCCGTGTTGCCAAAATCAAGGATTGACGCGATTCTGCGTTGGGTCTGGGGCAGCGTGAGCAGGGTCATATCCATTGTGTAGTAACTGTCCAAATCAGGATCAAGAATCAGGTTCGAGGTGTCGCCGCAGTGAGTAATCATGCCAGAAATATCTTCCAGCAACTGTGCAAGCCCCTCTTTGAACGCGGCGGCATCATTCTGCCTGCTTTTCAGCTTTTCCCACCGGGCTGCAACATCACCCGGAAAAAGGTGGGAGCGACCACGAATTTTTAGGCCATCAGCGGTGAATTGCAGGTCTGATCCATGAAGCCTGTTTGCCGCCCCAAGTTCGGCAAATGCCTGATCAACCTTGCGCCGGCCGTCTGGCTGTGTTGCTTTTGGCAGATACTCCAGCAGCTTTTCCAGTGGGCGTTGGAAAGAGTTGCCCTGGGTTTCCAGACTGCTGAAAGAGATTTGTGAGTTGATGTTGGATACAGAAATGTAAAGCAAAACGCCCAGCGGCAATACAAAGGCTATTCCAATAGACGTCAACTTTCCGGAAAGTTTGATGTTTCGTAAAGCCATGATAACGGTGCTCCAGAGTAAAGTACCACACCATTCTGCCTGTGGATAAGCACTGGTAGAATGGTTGGGCATCAAGTGCAAAAAAAGCGGAACAGAAAGAATCGCACATTGAGCACGATCTTATCTTGTTGCACAGCATTTTTTGAACTGTTCTTTAATCTGCCCTGAAAGGGGGGAGGAGCAGAGAACGACTTTTTGGGGCAGACACTCTGGCGCACTGTAACACTTATAATTATGCACACCGCCGCATCTGGTCCAATAAAGTTCACCCAACTCCGGGGGGAGGAGCTCTGGAATGGCAAATCGCATATAAACTTGCTGTATTCTTTTATCCCAAGTTGTATATGTTCTGCAAGTAGTAGTGTTCTGGCGTATTTTTGATCAAATGTAGTAGCATGAAGTGTTGCGCGGTAAGATCATATTCTTGAATATTTTTTCAAAAAATTATATATTTATTGGCAACAGGTTATGATGCGATTGGTATTGTTATGACGTAATGACTGCGTGTGTTTATGAAAAACGTATACTGGCTGCAAACAGCCTGTGTAGCCTGGTCTTGTGCTCAGTTCAACATAGTCAATTTTGCGGAAAATACCTTTCATTGCTTTGCGCGCATGCTGCGACACAAACGCCATGCAGACACATGAGCGCAAAGTATTGCCCAGAAAGCCCACATGGTCTTCAAGACATTGAGGGCTGATGCCGCAGGCCGTGAGGCTGCGCGCAGCAGATCCCGAATGGCAGCCAGAATACCTCTGTAGCAAGCGCCTACCGGCGGTTTATCACAATGGTTTTAAGGCTGCACAGCGGGATGTGTACGCAACAAGAAAATCCGGCAATCAGCCGACAGTACTAAGGGTACGAACGCAAATGATTGTGCTATAAAACTAGGGTGTCTTTAGTAGATAGCTAGTACACTCTCTATTTTTATAGAAATTGCCCTGAAGCGATGGCTGTTCAGATGGTGGAGATGCGCCAACAGAATTGTCCTTGTTGGCGGCAAACAGAGCGCCATACTCTTGGGAGCAAAGCCCCAAAGGGTTAATTCTCTCTTGCCTTCTCCTCAATATAACCTCTCAGCGCCGCGGCATTGTTCATCTCTGTATCTTTGGCGGCGTAGAGCAGTATCACGGTCGGATTCTGGCGAAGGATGGTTTGCAGTTGCGCAACAGCAGCCGGGGCGGCATCAAGCTCGGCGAAATAGCGCTCCTTGAATTCTGGCCATTTGGCTTCATCGTGGGCGAACCACTTGCGCAGGTTGTCTGATGGGGCGATATCTTTAAGCCACACATCCACAGGGCGGCGCTTTTGGAAATCCCCCGGGGCCACAGCCTGTCCACAAGAACCCGTATTCCTGCTGGTTCGACATCGTGTGCGTATACGCGGCGTAAAATAATATCCATGTCAGGTAATCCTGTTGGAGTGACGGCTTTTATAAAATTGCGCAGCGTGAGGGACAATGCAAGTCAAAATAGCCAGTGACTTACTCGGTAGATTCCTTCGCCCGCAAGCGGATGGATGGAAGGAGGTTTGAGCAAGGCGGCCCGCATTGGGAGTATAGTCGGGAGATTATGGTGGTGTGCCGTGGACTTGCGGCGCTTTGCGCCGCAGTTAAATGAAAAATCTTGGAATGATTATATAAGTTGACAGGCCAGACGGTTCCGCGTAGATACACCTTTCGCGTCGGGATGTAGCGCAGCCTGGGAGCGCACTTGAATGGGGTTCAAGGGGTCGAAGGTTCAAATCCTTTCATCCCGACCAGAGATTTAAAGGGAATTCATGGAAACATGGATTCCCTTTTCTCGTTTCTAACGGCTGTTTTTCCGCTTCCTACCGACAAAAAGCCAGATTCCTCTGCCTGTAAGTTTAAAAAATCTGTCTTTTTTTACCTCACCACGCATAATTTGTGCCAAAAACAGTTGTCTGACTGTTGTCGTCAAGAAAAAAAAGGAATATGCAGAAAACAAACCTGTTTTTTTGGCAAAACCAAGGAGGGTCATCATGTTTAAGCGTCTCATGCTTGCATTGGTTCTGTCCCTGGCACTCGCTGCTCCTGCGGCTGCGGAAAACACCGGCGTTTATGGCGGCTTGAAATTTATTGATTCCATTCAAAGCACTGGCCCGTTCTCTCTGAGCGGGGATGTGAAGGGTTTTGGCGTTGGCCAGTATTCGCAAAACACCGTTGGGGGCGGTATTTTTGTGGGGTACGACTTTTATCCGCATTTTCAGGTGCCCATGCGCACAGAACTGGAATATGCCATACGAAGCAATATGACCAAAACCTGGGATCAGCAGATTAATGGCAGCACGGCATCGTTTAAGGGCGAGTGGGGCGTGCAAACGCTGTTTGCCAACGCATATTGGGACTTCCACAACTCCACGGCCTTTACTCCCTACCTAGGCGGCGGCCTTGGCATGGGATTCATCAAGACCAAGTACACTGCGGACGTTGACGGCGATGGGGATTCCGGCAGCCTGACGCAGTATGATACCGTTTTTGCATGGAATCTCGGCGCGGGCTGTTCCTACGCCTTTACGGAAAACATCTCGGCAGATCTGGCCTACCGCTTTGTGGGGCTGGGCTATACCGACATCAGCAAGCGTGTTGACGACAACAAGGTTTCCATCGGCAATACTCCGTATGCCAATGAATTCAGCCTTGGCCTGCGCTTTACGTTCTAGGCATAGGAAACGACAAACTGTCAGCTAGATTAGTGGGCCGGGAATTTCTCCGGCCCTTTTTTTATGTGTTGTTGCCGCAATAACCGCGCTTGTCTTCGGTTGACCACATCGATGGATAAATAATATAAAGTATCTTGTCGCAACCCTGTCACTGGAGATGTTATGGACCTGAAGAAAGGACAAAACATAATTGATGTCTTTGATGCGCTGTTACAGTCTACAGATCCAGCCCTCGCGCATGTGCGGGTGGCGGCAGACGCATGGACGCTTACGGAAATTGTCGGCCATCTTGTGGATTCTGCTGCCAACAACCATCAGCGGTTTGCCCGCTTGATATCGGGCAACCTTGAACAGTTTCCCCCATATGACGCGGAAATATTTGTGACTGTTCAGCAGTATGACGGCTGTGATTTTGCAGAAATGGCAAAGTTCTGGCGGCAATATAACTGGATGCTCATGCACATAATGCGGGCAATACCAGCCACTGCCCTTGAGAATATGTGGCAGCGCCCGGATGGGGCAAAGTCGCTACGGACTCTTGTTGAAGGCTATTTTGAGCATATAGAGATGCACACAGGCCAGTATTGCGAGCGCATGCAGCTGGTAACGACTCATATTTTGGGTTAGAAGCAGGAATTAGCGGTAAAATATCAAATTTTGCATCTGGTTCTAAAATTTAATAAAGTTCATGAAGGCATGAAGTTCATTACAATCGCAGACAGGAATGAACTGAGTTGAATATTCAAAAGCTCACTATTTCCCTTGCAGGTATTACCTATGATGAATCTGTCGGATTTTGGAATTCTTATTTCTGCTATAGGTGGTGTAATTGTTATATATGAAAAAGTTTTTGAAAAACGAGACAAATTTATCATTAAGTTTGATTCTTATCGTCCAGAAATGGATGATAGAGATGCAATGTTTATAGTTAGTAAAAGCTTTCGACCTATCTCAATAAGAAACTATGGCTTTATAAAAGAGGATGGACAGTTGGAGTCAATCCCTTGGATTGGTGAATGCGCGTCAGAATGCGACAACTATGATATTGAAAGAAGAGGCACATTAGAGAATATGGAGTATAATCAAATTTGCGAAATTAAATGCCGCATAGCGGGGCGTCTTGTAGGTGCTTTTGCAATAGGATCTACTCAGAATTTTCCGAAACTAGCATTTGGGCTGAATGTTAATCCTGTTAAAAGACTATGGATTCGCTTAAAAATTTATGGAGCTACATATTTTGAATAGAGCTTCATCGCCACAAACGAGAAAAGGGAATCCATGTTTCCATGAATTCCCTTTAAACTTTCTGGTCGGGATGAAAGGATTTGAACCTTCGACCCCTTGAACCCCATTCAAGTGCGCTCCCAGGCTGCGCTACATCCCGACGCGAAAAGAGTAACTACGCGGAACAGCCCGGTCTGTCAACATTTTTGCAACATTATTTTGCATTTTTTAAGACTAATCCCACAAGCGGCGGAAGATACAGGGTGATATCCCCCTCATACCGACCCGGCAGGGGAGCAGTAAAATGCTCTGCTGGCGGGCTTTTTACCGCCAGATTTCCATGCCCGGCAAAGCGGATTTCGTCAGACGAAAGCAGCTCCGCATACTTGCCGGGGCTTACGGCAAAGCGCAGGCTCTTTTGCGCCTCAAGCTCGTGAAAGTTGAAGGCAAAGAGCAGTTGCCCGCGCTCAAAGGCCAGCAGCCGCTTTTCTTCATGTATAAAGCGGAACATGGGCGGCTGGGCAAAATCCTCAAGGTGGCTTTGCACAAGCGCGAGCATCTGCCTATCCCATGAGGCCAGAGCGTGATATTTCAGCCCCGGGTCGTCAGCCAGCCGCCATTGGCGGTGCGCGTGTTTTTCCGCATCCAGCCATTCGGGATGCCCGAATTCGCAACCCATAAAGTTCAGGTAGCCCGCATCCGCCGTTGCCAGCGTTATAAGCCGCATGAGCCGATAGAAGGCCAGCCCGCGCGATATGTTCCAGCTTTCGGCCTTGTTGCCCATATGCCCGTACATGGCATCGCCCAGCAACCGCCAGATCATGGCATCGCTGCCGTTGATGTGCTGGTCGTGGCATTCCACATAGCTGATGGTGCGGTCGTAGGGCCGATGGTTGGTCATTTCATACCACAGGCTACCCATGTCGCGCGGCTCTTCAATGCATTTGGCCCAGTAATCGGGAATACCCATGGCAAAGCGGTAATCAAAGCCAAGGCCGCCTTGCTCCGGCGGGCAGGTCAGCCCCGGCATGCCGGAAAATTCTTCGGCAATGGTCATGGCTGATGGGGCAAGCTCATGCGTGAGGGCATTGGCAAGGTTGAGATACAGTTCTCCGTTCACATCTGCGCGGGGCAGGCCGTTTTTGCCGTAAAAGCAGCGCCCCACGTGCGAAAAGTCGTCATCCTCGCCAAAATCCGCATAGAGCATGTTGCCCACGGCATCAAAGCGAAAGCCGTCCACGCGGAATTCTTCCAGCCAGTAGCGGCAGTTGGAGAGCAGAAAACGCCGCGTTGCCTTCTGACTGAAATCAAAGGATGGCGTTCCCCACTGGTTTTGCTGCCCGGTAAAAAAGTACCTGCTGCCATCATACTGCGCCAGCCCTTGCTCCGTATTGGCGCTGGCGTGGCCGTGGGGCACATCAAGTATAACCGCAAGCCCCAGGCCGTGCGCGGTGTCCACAAGTTCCTTGAAGCCGTCCGGTGTGCCGTAGCGAGAGGACGGCGCAAAATAGCTGCTCACCTGATAGCCAAAGGATTTGTACAGCGGATGCTCCAGTATGCCCATGAGTTGCACCGCCGTATAGCCGCAAGCCTTGATGCGGGGCAGGATGTCGCGGCAAAAATCCGCATAGCTGCCCACGCTGTCGCCCTTGTGCGCCTGCGCGGATTGCGCCATGCCCACATGGGCCTCGTAAATACGGGGAAAGGCCTGCCGGGCAGGGCGGCGATGCCTGAAGCGGTAGGGTTCATCCGGCAACCACAGGCGGGCGCACCATTGCTCCGGCACTGCCGCGTTCTGTTCCACCCAGTTGGCAAAGGCTGGCACGCGCTTGAGGGCCTTGCCGGGGTGCTGCGCGTCCTGCGCTTGCGCGGGAACCAGTCGCAATTCCACATAAGTGCCGTGTTGCAAGGCATCGCCGGGCAGTTCCAGCTCAAAAATGCCGTCTGCACGGCGCTCAAAGCGGAATTTGGCGTGGCGCTGAAAGTTCAGTTTGTCGGTGGTGAGCCACAGGCTTTCGGCATTGGGCATGTATTCGCGCCAGCGCCAGATGTCGCCTGCGGGTGTTGTGAGGCGATGCGCGCCAAAGGTGAGATGCTGACCAGCGTAGGCGCGCAACGAGCCGTAGCGGGTGCGTATGCGCTCAATTTCAGCCGTATAGGCCTTGGTGCGGCGTTGAATGAAGGGGCGGTACTGCTCCAGGGCAGGGTCATCCAACGGACTGCCGGGAGAAGCGGAAAGCATGGCGGATCTCCTGTTTATGGTTGCCCGAAAGCGGCGGGCGCAGGCTCGTCATGCATTGCCCGTCCGGCCCGGAAGCCGGACGGGCACAAGGGCCATTGCTGGCCCGGAAGCGTCAGTTATTTGCAGCAGGCGCGCCAATCCTTGGCCGAAAGTTCGGCAAGGCATTCCACAAGAGCCTGAGTGCCCTTGCTGCCCTGGCCCTTGGCCTGCATGATGCGGTAAAGCTGGTCAGCCAGGGTGATGCCGGGCAGCACAAGCTTCATGCGGCGGCATTCGTCAAGGCAGAGGCCCAGATCCTTGATGAAGTGGTCGATGAAGAAGCCGGGGGCAAAGTCGCCCTTGAGCATGCGGCGACCAAGGGTATTCATGGCAAAGCTGCCGCCGGAACCGGCAACCACAAGCTCCATCCACTTGGCAACGTCAAGGCCTGCTTCCTGCGCAAAGAGGAAGGATTCGCAGGTGCTGATCATCACGCCAGCAATGGCGGCCTGATTGGCAAGTTTGCCCTTCTGGCCAAAGCCAGCGCCGCCGCAGTGCAGAATGTTGGTGCCCATCTTGTTGAAGCAGGGCAGTACGCGCTCGTAAGCCGCGTTGTCGCCGCCCACAAAGATGGAGAGCTTGGCATCGCGCGCGCCCACGTCGCCGCCGGTAACCGGGGCGTCCAGCGATTCGCAGCCCTGCTTTTTGGCGGCAGCGGCAATGCGCTCGGCCAGCACGGGGCTGGAGGTGCTCATGTCGCACACAATGCCGCCAGCGGCCAGGCCGCGCAGCACGCCGTTTTCGCCCAGCGTCACTTCTTCCACATCGTGGGGATAGCCCACAATGGTAAAGACCACGTCAGAGGCTTCGGCCACGGCGCGGGGGGTATCGGCCCACTTGGCGCCCTTGGCGAGCAGAGGTTCGGTCTTGGCTTTGGTGCGGTTATATACGGTCAGCGGCCAGCCGGCTGCCTGAAGGTGCCCAGCCATCGAAAGGCCCATAACACCCGTGCCAATCCAGCCAATACGCATTTTGTCAGCCATTGATTCTCTCCTTTTGTCTACTGAAAACGGCGTTCAAGGATTGCTTTCTGCATGGCCTCGCGCGAAACGGTTTTGTTTTTGCGCACCGCGTCCACGTGGAGCCGATACAGTTCAAGGTTTCGATGCATGTTCTCGTTGAAGGGGTCATTGCCGCTGAAATCCTTTGCAAGGGATGCATCTGCGGCGGCAAGAACTTCTGGAGCAAGCAACGCGCTTTCTTCTACCTTGCTGCGGTAAAAGGTGAGGGACTTATCAATGCTCGTATCAAGCATCACAAGGCCCCTGTTGGCAGTATCCAATATCTGCTTGAGCTTTTCAAGGGCCGCACCCTTGGCGGAAGCCTTTTCACGCTCCATACTTTCAATTTGCGTTTTCAAACTGTTACGTCTGCTGGAGTAATTTCTTAGGGTTTCGATCATATATACGCCGGTACGCAGCAGCGATTGCGCTTCAAGCTGTTTCTGGCGTTCCAGCATGATATTGTTTTCCTTGATGGTATTGCGCAGATCCTGAAGATTTTTGCGGGATGCCTCATCCGGCGCGGCTGCCAGCAGGCGGTCGAGTTCATCAAGAGGATTACGGGCGGTCTGACCGTCCTGCGCCAGCGGGGCCAGCTTTTCGCCAGCCTTGTTCCATTCCGCGGTCAGTTCCTGCGGACGCCCGCCGCCGGGGGTGTTGATACCCGATATTACGGGGCGAAAGCCCAGATCGCGGGCGTGTGCGGGGCCGTCTGTGAGAAAGAAGGGCATTTCTTCCCTGCGGCCCGGCAGAATCTCCGCATCGCCAGAGAGGAAGGAGCCGCCCTTGCGCACAAAGCCGCCAGCAGAGCCGTGCAAACGGCCAGCCATTGAAAAGCGAAAGGCATCCAGCACCATTTCCGCCGCGTTGCCAGCGGTGTCGTAAATACCAAGCGGATTGGGCTTGCGCGAGCCTATGTTTGCCATGCCCTCGGCCCGTGCACCCTGTTCCGGCCTGTAAACGGCGTAGTCGGCCTTGCTCTCCCCGTTGGGCAGGGCAAAAAAATCCTCCTGCAACAGCAGCTGGCTGCCAGCAGTCTGCCCGCCGCGCGCGGCGTATTCCCATTCCGTTTCTGTGGGCAGGCGCACAAAGCCCACGTTGCGCTGGTCGCCTGCAAAGCGCGGCAGCGAATCTGGCGCGTTCTGCAAAAGCCATGTGGTGTAACGGCGGGTAAAGTCCACGGCATCGTACCAGCTCATGTCCGTAGCCGGACGGGCCGCGTCTGCGCCGGGGTTCGCAGTATCAGGGCAGGCATTGTCCATCACGGCATGCCATTGCAGGTTGCTGACTTCGTACTTTGCCACAAGGTAAAAGTAGTTCTGCCCCTGCGGAGCCTGTTTGCGCCACGCGGCGGGCAGGTCTTCAAGGGTAAAAGCGCCGGAAAGCGCGGTGTTGTAGCGCCGGTCGTAGAAGGCCCTGTCCTGATGGGCGCTGTCGTCCACACCGGGGCGCATGGGCATATCCCACAGCAGGCCCTTGGCGGGAACTGCCACCAGCTTGAAAACCATGCTCAGGCCGCAGGGCATGGGCAGGATGATGTCATTATCCGCCGGTTTGGGATTATAGGCGTCAGCCGTGCTCACATCGGCCTTGCGGGCCAGAGCCGCCAGAGCGGATTGCGAGGCGCAGGGGGCAAGGAGCAGGGCGCAACACACAGCGGCGGCAAAGCCCCACTGCAAGGGCGCGAAATTGCGGATGCGCAGATCAGATTTCACGGATAACCTCCGAGGGTTCAACGCGGGCAGCCCGCAAGGCAGGGGCAAGGGCGGCCAGCAGGGCAAGCCCGGAAACTGCGGCAAAGGCCAGCACAAAATGCTCTGGCAGCAGGAGGCATACCTGCTCCATGCCGGTAACGCTGGCGCTGAAAAGTTTGTTGATGGCAAAGGCCGCCACCCCGTACACGCCGGAAGCCAGCGCCGTGCCCGCAAGGGCTGTGAGCAACGATTGCACCAGCGGAAACAGCATCAGCTTGCCAGTGGTGAAGCCGTGAAGCCGCAGCAGGCCGAGGACGCGCTCCTTGCGTTTGATGCCAGCCAGAACGCTGCTGGCGGTGGAGGCCAGAAAGCCAATGGCCGTTGCCGCGCAGATGAGGGCAAATATCAGATTGAGGGCGCGGGCAAGCGCCGTAACCTGCTCGATTTCTTCCGCATGGGTGTACACATCAAGCTTTTGGGCGGCAAAGGCCTCCCTCAGTTGCATCACATGGTCCAGACTGCGGGCGTACAGGCGGAATCCGGGGTAAACGCGCTCGCCCTGCGGGCGGGGTTCGCCTGTCCAGCCGTTCTGCGCGCCCAGTTCGGGCACAGCGCGCCCATCGCGGTAGTCTTCCGTGGCTTCCATGAGAGGCAACGGCACGTAGGCCACATCCTTCTGTTGAGCCGCCAGCGGCAGCACTGCCGCCACACGCAGGGCCACGCGGGCTGTCTGCACCTTGCCCTGAAAGCGCCGTTCAACCTTTCCATTAAGGGTGTCGCCCTGTTTGAGGTGCAGCTTTTCCGCCGCAGACGAAGACAGGGTTACGCCAATGGCTTCTGTGTCTGGCGATTGCGGCATGTTTGGCACCGCAGCGCCAAAGCGCAGCAACAGGGGGTCGCCCTCGGCTGTTGGCTCCAGCGAGGCCACCAGCACGGAGCGCGCATCGCCATTGCCCGCGCTCAGATCCATGGTGGCGGCAATGGAACGCGTGCGCGGCAGCACAAAGGCCACATCCGGGTGGGCTGCCAGTTTGGCAAGATATTCTGGCGTGTATCTGCCGCTTATGACGGGGGAAATTTCAAGATTGCGGGGATCGTTGCGCAGGCGCTCGGTGAGGGTTTGCACCACGCCGAATTTTACGCCGTAGAGCACCAGCAGGGGAGTAAGCACCGCTGCCAGCCCGAGCACGGCGCAGGCCGAGAGCAAAAATTCGTGCCAGTAGTCCTTGCAGGCTAGCCGCAGCATGGTTGTCCAGGTATTCGCCGTCATAATCAGGCCGCCCTCCCTGTCCAGTGGAGGATAGACGCGCTGCCACCCTTGTCCTGTTCCACACGTACCGGCGCGAGCACAAAGCCAGCCTGACGCGCCTGCTCAAGGTTGTGCGTGACCATGACCACAGTGATGCTCAACTGGCGCGCCAGCTCCGCAAAAAGTCGCAGCACGTTGGCTGCATGGCCGGGATCAAGCGCGGCTGTGGGTTCGTCCGCCAGTACGACCGATGGCCCGTGCGCCAGCGCCGAGGCTATGGCGACCCGCTGGCGTTCGCCTACGGAGAGCGTTGCCGGGTAATGCCCCAGTAAATGCCCAATGCCAAGCCGATCAACAATGGTTGTGATGGCCTCCTGCCGCTTGGCAAGGGTGCCAAGGCTCTTGCAGCGAAGCACGATATTTTCCCGCGCGCTCAGGAAGGGCAGCAGACCGCCTGTTTGCAGCACATAGCCAAGGTGGTGCAGGCGCAGCAGGGCCAGGGCGTCGGTGCCGCCGCTACGCCACGCGGCCAGAATATCCGTGGAGGCCCCGGCCTGCGGGCTGAACGCAAAACTGGCGGCGGCACTGGCGGGATGGGGTAGGTCGCCTTGCCCTGATCCGGTGGGTTTGTGCGGCAGGGCAAAGCCCTCGGGCGTCATATCCGGGCTGAGGGCGCAGGCCAGCATATCCAGCGCGGTGCTTTTGCCGCAACCGCTGGGGCCAACCAGAGCCAGCAGACTGCCTCGCGGCACGTCAAGCTGCTCTATGCGCAGGCGAAAGCCTTCGTCTCCGGGCCGGGTTTTGCCAATATTGCGCAGGCTGAAAACCATGTCGGACATTAAAACTCCAAGCATTGCGGCGGGCCGCAGACTTTTGCTGTTGCCCGTCTGCGGCCCCATTGCGTGCCCGTTTGGGCCAAGACCATGAAAAATTCTGTTTCCTGCCTGGGGAAGGGAGCCTTTTATCAAGGGCGTGTACGCTTCTGGTACTCAACCTGAATAAAAAGGCTATCTGGCGCAGGCAGGGGACACAAAGACCTAGGGGAGCATGCTCAGCGGCACACGGTAAACCCAGTCGCCGGGGTTGGCCTGACCGAAGCTTTCCCAGTTGGCGCGGTCGCGGTCATATTCCTCATAGCGGGCAAGCCGGGATTTGAGGCGGTTTATAAAGGCCGTCTGCTCGCCCACGCTCATGCGGTACCAGTCTTCCTCGCGCAGCAGCATGACGTCGCTCTTGTAGGGCAGACCGTCCAGAAATTCGGAAAGCACGCCAAGCTCGGCCAGATTTTTGCCCTGCGTGGGCATGTTGGGGTCGCGGGCCATGCGGGTTGAGGCAGAAAGCACACCCTGGAAAAAGTCGCGCGCGTCAGTCTTTTTGGTGCGCTCGGCATTGTCGATAATGGCCTTGAGCTGGGCGCTCAGGTCGTTGAGCTGGTTCTTGGTCAGCAGCACGGCCACGTCAACGCAAGGGGTCTGCCTGCTCTTGGCAAGCTGGTTCAGATCCATGTCTGCAATCCAGGAATTAACCACGGAAGGCGCGGCGTTTTCACGCGCCTTGCCGAGGTATTCAAGCTGCATGGCATAGCCGAGGGTCGCTGCCAGATTGGCGGCCTGATCCTCCGCCGAGGCTGTCTGCGGTTTCTCGTCCTTGGGCTTGGTCATGATCTTGCCTTCGGCGGTGTTCTTGACCATATCGAGCATGCCGGTGGCGAGGGTCTTGGTGATGGCGGCAAACTGCTCCGCGCCCTTGGCGGGCGTGGGTGCGGACACCACCAGATAGTTGGAGCGGTTGCCCGAAAGCTTGCTCAGCGCGCGGTAGCTCTGCTCCGCATAGGCGTGGTTGGCGTTGCCGCCGGGGCTTTTGAGGTGCAGGGCGGTAATCCAGATGCCCTTCTGGCGGGCAAAGTCGTTGACTTCGCTCGGGCCCATGGCAACAGAGGCGAACTTGTCGCCGCTCTTGAGCGGGCCTGCATCGGTGATCAGCAGGATAAGGCGCGAGGAATAGTCGCCCCAGTTCAGACCTTCCACAGCCTTGTACACGCCGGCCAGCGAATCCTCGTTGAAATCGTGGCTGGAAACCTTGGCTTCCTGCACTTTTGAGAGCTTGTCTTCAAGGCTTTTGCGGTCTTTTGCCGTGGCAAAATCGCTGACAACCTCGGTGGTGTATTCCAGACCGGGCGTTGCCTTGGTGCTGCTGCGAAAGGCCACAACGGCAAAGCCCACGTTGTCGGTCATGTGGTCTTTTTCAATCTTGTCGTATATCTGCCGAACCACGTTCAGGCTCTGGTCGATATAGGGCTTCATGGAAATGGTGGTGTCGATGACAAGGGCAATGCCGGTCTTGGGCGGGCCGTTCTTGCCGTCCTTGTTCTTGCCGTTGCCGGGGTCTATGGAGGCCACCCGCAGAAACTTGACGCCGTCAAAGGGGTCTTTCATGTCCAGTATGGGCATGAGGTAAAAGCGCTTTTCTGACACTGCGCCCTGCGCGTCCGACGGCTCGCTGGCAAGGATGGGCATGGTTTCCGGCGCGGGCTGGTTGCTCTGCCGCAGGCTTGCTGCCTGCGCTTCAAGGGCATCGAGCCTTTTTTCCATGTCTGGCGCGGCGCACAGTTCGTTCAGCCCGGTTTCCGTCTTGAAAAACAGCACAGGATCGCGCCCGGTGCGGGGCGTGAACAGCAGGGTGAGCGACTGGTTCCAGTCCGTAGCCTTGGCGGCTTCCATCCAGCCCTCGGGCTGCGCGGTGGAAGCGCCAACCTGAATGTACGCATCCTTGCGGTCATAGACGTACATAACCGTAAAGGGCACCACGCTTTTGCGCACCACTGCGCCATCGGCCTTTGGCTCGGCCAGCAGGGCCGCGCCGGGATGGCTGACCACCCGCTGGAACAGCGTTTTTTTGCCCTGCTGCAACAGGGGCGCGGCAGAAGCGGTGGAGACAGTGCCAGCAAGGCAGACGCCAAGGCCCAGCACCAGCAGGGCTACAAAGCAGCAACGGCGAAACAGGGGCATGCAGTGCATAGTGAACTCCTCGCGGAATACAACAATTCCAGGTCAAACTGCTCGGGGCCGCGTTTATTGCCAGTTTTGCAGCAGGGAGCGCGCCTCGGCATCACCCTTGGCCTCAAGGGCGCGGGCGTGTTCTTTCAGCGTATCCAGTGCCGCCTTGGCCTGAGGCTGGCCCTTTTGCAGGGCTTGATCGTACCAGCGCTTGGCCTGCGTGAGGTCGGCGGGGATGCTGCCGCGCGGCAGGGTGCTGGCGGGGTCGTAAAACTGACCCACAAGGAACATGGCTTCGGCATCGCCTTTCTGCGCGGCGTCTTCCAGCAGCAAAAATGCGGCGTCGCTTTCTTCCGGCTTGGCGTCGGCCTTGCGCAAAGGCTTTGCCATGGCAAGGCTCACGCCGGGCAGTGCCTGCCCGCGCAACTGTTCGCGCGCTGAGGCCAAGGGAGAAAGCGGCTGCTTGGCGGCATCCGCCCCTTGCTGTCCGGCGTCTCCGGGCTTGGGCTGGGCCTGATCAGCGCTTTGGGGCTTGTCCGCATTCTGCGTCTGCTCAGGGGGCGTAGGCAGGGGGGCTTTTTCCGGCTCGCGCAGCAAAAACCACCACGCGGCAACGCCTGCAGCAATGGCAGCAAGCACGAGCAGGAGCACAAGTCCGGCCTTGCCGCCGGATTTGCCTTCTTCCTTGCTTGCCATTTCAAGCGGAGCTTCATGCTGCTGGGGCGCTTGCGGCTCCTCAAAAGCCAGAGGCGGCTCCGGCGATTCCAGCACTGGTTCCGGCTCCGGTTCGGGAGCGGACGGCGCGACAGGCGGGGGAGTTTGCGGAGCGCCAGCGCCCATGCCATGCCCGCCCGCAATGTTGGAATATACGAGCGATTTCACGGCAAGAGCGCAACTGCCCACGCCGCGCAGGCTGATACGGTAGGCATCGAGGTTGTCCACCTCGTCCACCACCGCAGGGCCAACGGCCAGGCGCAGGCTGCCGCCGTCATTATCCCAGGCATCGGGGGTGAGCAGGGTTTCGCTCTCCTGCCAGCCACGGGGGCCAAGGCATTTGCCGTCAGATGCCCGCAGCAGGGTAAAGCCGGGCTCGCTCACATCACCTGCGTCAAAAATCTCGATGATGCCGTTGCCGGGGCCGCGCCCGGTATCGGCTGAAATGCTGGCGCGCATGGGTTATCCTTTGAAGGCCTGCAAAAGTTCGCGCAGGCGGTTGTTCTGTTCAGGGTTGACGCTCTGCTGGCCGTCAAAATCCACATTGGCCATAACGCTATAGGCCATGGCGCGCAGCCAGTCAGTATACCACAGGCGGTCATAGGGCGATTCTTCCTCGCCGATGCGGGGTTCTCCCTTGATTTCCTGCGGTGGGTTAAACAGGGGCACGCTTTTGCCGCCAAAAACAACGGTACGCCGCGTCTGATCCTTAAACCGTGGGTCAAAGCCCCACCAGTCCACAAAGGCGTTGATGGCGTCCGCAGCAAGGCTCACCTGCTTCCACACGAGGCGCTCGCGGGCCATATTGCTGAATGCCGAAGAACGGCGCAGCTCAGCCTCCAGATTTTCGCGCAGCTTGCAGCGCGCTGCGGCCTGCACAAGCTCATGGCAGAACTGGTCAAGTTCCTTGGCTGGCAGGCCAAGCTGGCCCCTGACTTCCACATCGTTGCAGAGGTCACGCAGCCGCCCTGTCCAGTGGTCCATGACCATTCCGGCAAAGACCTGGGCGCTGTCCTTTGCTTCCGCATCGGCGGCGTCTGCCGCTGGCGCGGACACGGGAGCGTCGTCGCCAAAGATGTCGCCCAAAATGTCGTTGGCGGAAACACGCGCGCCCACAACCTGAGCAGGCGCTGCGTTCTGCCCTTCATCCGGGCTTTGGCGGGCGTTGAGGCAGATTTCGTAGAGGTCAAAGTCGCGCACCTGAAGGCGGCGCAAAAACTCGCCAAAGAGCTGCCTTTCCGCAACCTTGGCCATCTGCGAGACCAGCAGGCGCGAGAGCTGCTCCTTTTGTCTGCGCAGTTCTTCCCTGTCGTCCGTGCGGTAGAAGGGCGCAAGCCCGGTGCGCAGACGCTCGCATTTTTCGGCAAGGCTGCCGCTGATCTGCTGCCGCTTGAGTTCTGGATTACACAGGGGCCGCAGGCTCTGGCGCAGCAGCCCAACGCCGCCGTCGTTGAGCGTCATGGCTGCCTGCCAGGCCCGTTCCGGGTCAGCCACATGCTTCTGCACCAGTGGCGATTGCATGAAGGACTGGCGCACTTCTTCCACAAAGGCCTGTTGTTCCTGCCGGATGCCGGTTTCACGCCTGTCGTCGTAATCGAAAATGGCTTCGCACAAGAAGTTGGGATTGCGCAGCAAAAAGACATTATTGAAGGGGTGCGTGCCGTCCCAGTTTTGCGGCCAGTCGTGCACCTGACCAAAAAAGTTCACCAGCGAGGATTCCAGCCGGGTTGTCCAGCGGGTTTCCACTGAGGGCGATCCGGCCTTTTTTTCAAATTCCATGTCCATCTTGGTGAGCACAAAAAAGAGCGCTGGTGCTTTGCTGGCGCGCATTTCAGGCGTTTCGCCGTGGGTGGAGCATATCCATTCATACACGGCCTGCGGCAGATCCTGCACTTCCTGGGTGCTGGGTCCGATGCAGAGCAGCATGCTGGTGAGCTCTTTTTCCTCGCGGTAGCGCTCAAAAAGATAGGCCACCTTGCCGCGCAAAAAGAGTTCCTTGAGCATGTCCTTGCGACTGTCCAGCGCGGCGCGCAGATCGCTGAATTTGTAGCGCGCGCGGTAGCCGGGAAAGTCCAGCAGGTCGGTGTGGTCAAAGAAATCATCGGGCTTTTCACGCATGTAAATGGTGATTTCTGCCGTGAGGGCCGTCACCAGCGCGCGCGGCAGGTCAGCCTTGCGGCCCTCCGCGCCCACAAGGGTCAGCATGTCTGTGGGCGGCTCGTTGAGGCCCTGCAACCGCGCCACGTCAATAATGCTGTTGCTGCGGGGGATGAGCGCGTCAATGGCGCAGCATGCTTCGGCAGCGTTGCCAAGCTGGCGCAGGGCCGCGCCAAGCTGAATATACACTGCCTGAAATTCCGGCACGCTGTCCCAGATCAGGCCCACAAGGCGGGCACGGTCTTCCAGCTCCAGACGGGGGGCCAGTTCCATGGCCCGCACCCAGTAGCCGTTCTGGAGCATCTGCACTCTGGGGCGCGAAATGAAGTTTTTGTTCACATAATCGCGCAGCTCTTCCACATCGTCCACGCTCATGCCGCCGGGTACGGGCGTAGACTGGGCGCGGCCCTGGAGGCTCTCCAGCTCCTTGGCGAGGGCCTCGGCATTGGGGGCGTCCTTGTGGTCGCAGTCCGCATAGTAGGTATTGGCGAGCACGCGGGCCACGTCAGTTTCTGAAAGCAGACGCAGGCGGATGGGGTAGGCCTCTGTAACGCCCTCGGGTGGCGTGGTGGTAAAGCGCGTAACCAGCCCCGTGGATTCCTTGCCGCCCTCGGGGTTGATATCCTTGATGAAATTGAAGGTCTGACCGCAAAAATCGGCCAGAAGCACCTTGTCCGCATCGCTGGCAAGGGCCGAGATAAGGTAGGACTTGCCCGACTGGCTGGGGCCAAACACGCCCACGCACATCTTGCGGCGGGCAGCCTGCTCGCACTTGCCGAAAAAGCGGGCCGCATGGCGCAGATCCTTTTGCAGGGCCGCGCGTTCGTTGCCCACAAGTTCGGCATTGTCCTGAAGCCATGCCCCTGCGGAACGCGAAGTCTCCGCCAGTTCGCGGCAGTGCCGCGCTAAATCCATATCCTGCTGCTGCATAACCATCCTCAATTATCCGGCGTCGGTGACAATGCCCGTATCCAGCCAGTAGCCTTCGTCCAGTTTCAGGGTTTGCAGGCGGATTTCAAGATCGCGGCGGTCAACGCTGCGCTCCTGGCAATCCACGATGGAATCAATGCGGAACTCGCCCTCGCTGCGGCGATCCTTGTCCGTCTCGCTGCGGATATCTTCCTCATCCAGGGCATCGGCAACGCTCAGGCTGACCTCAACCCGGTAGGGCAGCCGGCCCGAAGCGCGGGAGCGGGCTTCCTCCGTGGCAAAGGTCAGCAGATGGTAGCGGGTGGTGGGCCAGCGTTCGGCATCCAGCTGTCTGTAGCCGATGGAAAGCGGCCCGCTGAAGGCCACGGCCCGGGTTTTGTCCGTACCGTCCTTGCTGTCCACATCCACGGTAAACCAGACCTTGGGGCGCTTGAGCTGGCTGTTGATGTCCATCTCGCCGATATAGCGCGCGGTGGACGTAAGCTTGAGCGCGCCGGAATCAAAGGAGAATCCTTCAAGGTGCCCATCGGCCAGCGCACAGAGGATGGCCCCCACCACAACCGTGGTTTTGGGGTCGGTAATGCGGCCCTGCGCATCGGCAAAGGGATACCACGAGCCAGCGTGATAGCGCCGCATGGGAATGATCCTGTCTGGCGGCACGGGCAGCTTGGCAAGAACAGTGGCGATAACGCCGTTCCACGAACTGGGCCGCCCGGTGAGCAGCAGCACATCGCAATCGTACATGTGCACCACTTCGCACAGGGCGGAAAGCGTCGAGCCAAGCGTGCTGCGGATGGTTTCTTCCACTGCGGCCTGATTGACGCTGATGGGCACATCAAGAATGTTAAAGTTCTGGATGAAGGATGCGGAGCGCCGCACCATTGCCTTAACATCCCGCAGTGTTGCAGGCTGAGGCCGTGGCGCGAGTGCTGCCGGGCTGAAGCGGGGCGAATCCGCTGCGGGCTTTGCCGCAGATGGTGCGGCGTCCGCCGCCGTGTCTGCCGCAGCATCAGCCGTTTCTCCGCTGCCCACCGGGTCAGGCTCAAAAAAGTCGCCCAGTGTACAGTTAAAGACGCTGCCGCGCAGGTCGGGATTTTCGCAGGTTGCCAGCAGCCCCAGGGCAACGGGTACGGCAATCTGCCGCACCAGCCGCACCCTTGTGTTGCGGTCTTCCTGCGACATGCCGATTGAATCGCGCCCAAAAAGCTGCCCCAGAAGCGACCTCGGTTCTGCAAGGCCTTCGCGCGCCAGCGCCTGACCAATGGCCGGGATCACATGGTTGGCCACAACCTCGCGAAGCACTTCATCGCCCGCAATGTTGAAGCCGTCCCTGAATTCCGTATGCGGCTTGATGCGCGCAGTGTCGCCCTCGCCGCTGGCAAGTTCGAAGGTGGTGATGGAAAGGTCGGTTGTGCCGCCGCCAATATCAATGGAAGCCATGCGGATGCACGGATGGTTGGCGCAGGCCTCGCGCGGCTTGCCCATGAGGCGGAACAGATGGTGCGCGTCGCCGTGCTGCTTGACCGCAAGCTCGTTGTAGAGCAGCACAAGCTGCGAGCAACTGGCTTCGTCCCAGTCGCAGCGCACCTGCGGGCTTTGGCGGTAATCGCCCGTGAGAGTGCGGGTCTGTAGCCGGGGTGCGTACCACTGGCTCCAGCCAAGGGCGTCCCACACCACGCGCACGGCCCACGTGACCCAGCGGCGGAAAATACGTTTTTCCGCAACGGGCATGGCCGTAGGCACCGTAAAAATGAGCCTTCTGAGCCTGCGGGGCAGGTTGGGCAGCTCCCGACGGGCGCGCGTGGCAGGCGAATTGATGGTCACAAGGGCCTGAGTCAGGATTTCGCCCAGCATGAAGAGCATGAGCGACGAGCGCGTAAACAGCGATTCAAAAATTGGCTCAGGCTGCTGCTTTTGCAGGGCAGGGCTCTTTTTGAACATGGGGTCGTCAAAGCACGAAAGCGGCGTGCCCTGCGGGTTCAACTGGCGCGGAAACAGCCCACGGCTGACCATGGGTTCTGACTTGCCGCCAGTGTTGTAGCGCCAGCTCTGCTGCCAGGGGCGTTCGTCCCACAGGTAGCGCTTGGGGCTGGACATGCCTGTCGTGCCCTCTGCGCACACGGCCTGCGTGGCAAGGCGGGCGGCTTCCGGCCCGATGCGCACGGCAGAAGGCCAGGCAAAGGCCGGAGTCTGGCGGCCCGAACGGCGCGAAAGCGCATCGTTGCCAAAGGCCGCATCCACAAATTCCACACGCGTTTCAAAGGGGTCGGAATAGATGTGTTCCGGCTGGCTCAGGTCGCGCAGTTCAAGCAGGTAACTGTCGTTGAGGTTGGTGATGCGCTGGGGCAGGGTTTCCACCAAGATGCCCGTGGTGCGCGAATTGCCGATATCCAGCACCAGATCAACATCCACAGGGGTGTCGCGGTCGGGATTGATGACCTGAGCCGCCAGATCGTTGAGCGCAAGGCGCACAACGTCAAGCCATGTGAGGTAGGAGGCCAGATGCTCCAGCACGTAGGGGTAACCATCGTGCCATGCGCCGCGTCCACGGTGCTGCGACTGCTTCCACGCATCATAGAGGCCGTTGAGCCATTCATCCACCCAGGCCGCGTTGAGAAACCACGAATTGTCGCGCACAAGGTGGGCCAGCATAAAATGCCCGTGGGCCGTCACATCCTGCGGAGAAAGCGCATGGTACTGCTCGCCCTGAGCGGGGCGGTCTTCCACATTTGTGTCAAACATGAGCACCACGCGGAGCTGGCCGGGGTGCCTTTCTGACCGCATGACCCGCGCCCGTGCCCAGTTGGAGGGGCCACATTCAAAGCGCTTGCCGCCGTCCGGCCAGGGCTGGTCGAGCGTGCGCAAAAAGGGAATGGGCAGCCAGTGTCCTTCCCAGGCATCCAGCGCGCGCCGGGCTTCGATGCTGTAGTCCTCATCGCAGGGCAGGCCGCTCAACTGGTCGATAAAGCCGTTTTCCGTTTCTGTCAGGCAGCGCAGATAGTGGGTGTAGCGCGTCTGCTCGTCGGATTCTTTCTTTTTTTCTTCGCGAAAATACCGCCGCAGTCTTTTGACGGCATCTTCGGGCATGGAGAAATCAAGAAACTGCGGGCAGCCGCCGGGAATAATGCTGACCGGCGAAAGGTAACGGGGTATGACATCCATCATTATTTCCTTTTGAAACGGGCATCCCACTTGAGATTGGCCCCGCCAAGCTCTCGGCCCTTGCACTGGGTGGTGTTTTCCTGTCCGGTACATTCAACCTTTTGCGGAACATAGGTGCCGCCACGCGGGCAACGGGCCTGACTGGAATCAAACTGCAACTGGTTGCCCTGAAAGCGCGCCGAAGCCGAACCACTGCACACCTGGCCATTACGCTCGCGCACAAGGCGGCGTCCCTTGCCGCTCTTGTCAAAGCAGTATTCTGCAATGATCGGCTCGTTGGAGGGGTGCGAATACAGGCCGGTTTCGCTTGTCCAGCAGCCCTCAAGGAAGCTCAGATCGTTCTTTTTGGCCGCATCTTCAGGAATGGCAAGGTTGTCATTCTTCTTGGGCGCAGGCTTGGGCGGCTCCTGCGGTTTGGGTTCTTCCTTGGGCAGGGGCTTGGGTTCCTGTTTGGGTTCAGGCTTCGGCTTGGGCTTGGGAGCTTCCGCCACCTTGGGCGGCTCCACGGGCGTTTCGCCAAGGAAGGGTTCCACCACTTCCGGATCGGGCTTGGGTTCTTCCTTCTTTTCCTCAACCTTGGGGGGCATTACCGGCGGCGCAACAGGCTTGCACAGGGCCGCCCGCTCCTGCAACTGACGCCACAGGAGGGCAAGCTGATCTTCGTTGGCGGCGGCCTTCTGTTTTTCGGCCTCCAGAGCGCTGCGGTCAACGGGCATGCAGCCCGAAGGCAGAGGAGAAGGCAAAAGCCCCAGCGCCGCGCCCAAAAGCCAGAGCAGGGGCAGCAAGAGCAGGAGCGGCAGCAGCCATGGCAGGCACCCGCTGCGCGGCGGTACAGCCACAGGTACAGCAGTTACAGGCGCAGGCGGCGGGGGAGGCGGCAGCACGCCGCCAAGCCGGGTGAGATCCTGCGGTTGCGCGCCAACGCTGCCGGGGGCAAAACCCCAGTTAATAAGAACAGGGCGACCATCCACAGACCAGATGTCTTCGTCCGCCGGGTGTTGCAGGGCAAGCCGCAGCAACTGGCCCGAAAGGGCCTGCCGCGCCTGCGCATCTGCTGTGAGGTCGCTGGACAATCCGGCAATATCAGAGGCCAACGTGCCCGCACGGGCGCGAAGGGCCTGCGCATCCTGTTCCGAAAGTTCCGCAAGAGGAACCGCCGGGCCGTTGCCTTCGGCATACCAGTCAACGCTGTTGCCCTCGGCATTGTGCTGCGGCTCGGCGAGCAGGGCGGCATGATCCGGCCCGAGCTTTTGCAGCAGGATGGATTTCAACTGTTCATAGCAGTCGGTGGCAAATATGCCCTGGCTGGCAAGCGCGCGCATCTGACCGCGCAGACTGACCGCAATGCGGGTACTCATGGCTTGCCTCCGGCGGATTCACTGCTCTGGGCCATGGTGACGGGAACGCCCGCCGAGCGTAAAAACGCTGCCAGGCTCATGCTGACAATGGCCAGGCTGGATTGTCTGTAGGAGGCATCGTCCAATTTGATAAAGGTGTTGATGCCCACCACATCGCCCTTGTCGTTGACCAGCGGCCCGCCGCTGTTGCCCTGCGAAACTGTGGCCGTGTGCACAATAAGCGGCGGCTTGCGCTCAAGGATAACGCTCACAACGCCCTCAGTGTACACCACTTCGGGTGCTGCGGCTTCATCGCCCTTGAGCAGGGCCGCAAATTTGGGATCGTCAGTAGTGACGGCGCCGGGGAAGCCCCAGGCGCTCACGCGCTCGGTACGGCTTACGCCTGATGCAAACTTGAGCGGCACAACACCCGATGCGCCGTTAACGCCAAGCACGGCAAAATCCTGCCCGTTGTCGTGGGTTACCTGACGCACGGTTGCCTCAAAAGGTCTGCCCAGGGCTTTGTTCACAACGACCGCCTGCGTAGCGTTACCAACCACATGGGCATTGGTAACCACGTAGCCCGGGGCCACAAAAAAGCCGGACCCCATGGAAAGGCCTTCTTCCCGCATGGCAAGCACAAGCACTGTGCCCTGTTCCATCAGCTCGGAAACATTTTTGGGCGTCTGCTGCTGCATGGGAGTGGGCGGCACCTGCGTTTTGGCGTCTGCCGTGGGCGGCAGGGTGGCTGCATCCGCGCGGGCAGAATTGGGACTCGCAGCGCCAGAGCCTGAACCCAAAGGAGGCCACATGACACCCGCAGGCGGGGTGATGAGTCCAAGCCCCTGCTTTACTTCGCAAGGCTCCTTGGCAAGCAGGGCGCGCAATTGCTGCATGAATGTTTCAAGCGCCGCATTGTGCTCGCGCCACTGCTCTGTCTGCGCGGCAACAGCAGCCTTGGAAGCCTCGGCCTGCTGCCATTCTTTCCAGAACAGCCATGCGGCCAGCAACAAAAGCCCCAGAAACAGCAACACGCCCCAGAAAAGAGGGCGGCGATACCAGGGCAGGGCAACCGCTCCAGCAGGCGCGGCACCTTCGGCAGGAGCGGCGCTTGGCGGTGTTTCAGGCGGTACAGGGTGTTGGCTTTCGTTCATCTATGGCTCCGCGCGGTATTTGCGGCGCAGTAAAAAAACCGCGCAACCGCCACTGGAGTAGCGGCTGCGCGGCAGCAGAGTTATCCCAGCAGGTTATTGACGGTTTCTTCGTAGCTGGACATGCGCGCGTTCACATCGCGGCGCGTGTTTTCAAGATCTTCGCGCGAAGATTTCCACTCCGCGGCCTGCGCTGCAACATTGTTCTGTTCCGGCGTACGCGAAGCGCTGGCCGCAGGGGTGCTCTTGGGCTGAGCAGCAGCGCCCTTTTTGAACTTGGTAGCGCCAGAGCTGGAAGACGAAGCCGCAGCAGTGGTGGGCTGCGCAGAGGTGTACGGTTCGGCCAGAGCCTGCTGATATTCGCTGTCCTTCTTGGCCATGGTGGTAGCGGTATCATTCAGGATAAACGAGGTTTCTTCAAGGCCGCTGCGGATTTCATTATATCTGTCCTGAAATTCCATGCGGGTGATCTGCCCGGCCTTGAACTGCCCGGCGGCAAGCTTGAACTGTTCGTCATAGCACTTGGCCGCAACCTTGGCTGCTGCGGTGGAGCGGTTCATGCTGGCAGCCTCGCTGCCAAGCTGCTGGCTGTACTGGTGCAGATATGCGGCATCGCGATCCTGAGCTTTGGACTTGCCGTAGACGTTGCCCGCCACAGCGCCCGCAGCGCCGCCTGCCACAGCGCCCGCCACAGCGCCGCTGGCCTTGCCCGTGGCAAGACCGCCAATGAGCGCGCCAAGCAGAGCGCCGCCAACCGCGCCAGCGGCAGTGCTTTTACCCGTGCTGTTTTCGTCCTGCCGCAACTGGTTAACAGGCTGATAGCACTGCGGATAATAATTGACCTTGGTTTTCTGGTCGCCATACTTACTGGTGCAGCCCGAGATCAACAATCCTGCAGCAAGAAAAAGGCACAAGGGTATGCTGGCAAGCCTTTGCATAAAAACCGTCTCCTCAATAAGGGTTGAGTCTACGAGCGCCACGGCATGTCTGCCCAGAGCTCCCGGCAATCCGCACAAAATAATGGAGCGGATAGGACTGTTCACTCGCGATAATGCACCCTGAACATTTTGAATTTACTTCAAAGCGCTGCGGCTCGGCAAGCCCTATTGCTCTGCTGGAGCATCAAGCATGCACAAGATTGTCGCGCAAATGCGGGTCAGGGCGCAGAACGTTCATGTTTTCCATTGCTGCTCAGGCCGACAGGGCAACAAAAGATGCAAAAAAGCCGCCGATCTTTACGACCGACGGCCCGACTGTGTGTTGTAAACAAGCTCTATGCCTTGATGGAGCGGGAAATGAAGTCAAGAACATCTTCGTACAGCGTGGGCATCGCATAGGGGGTCAGCACCCTAGTACGGTTGGAACCGACCATGAGGGAAATGATCACCTGGGCGGTGCTTTTGCTGTCGACCTTCACAATGCTGCCGTCTTCCACGCCCTTGGCGATAACGCGCTCAAGCTCGCTGTGTACCTGCGAAAACATGGAATCCATAATATCGCGGTCGGTCTTGGTTTTCATGTCGCTGTAAGGCGAACAGCGCACAAGTACCAGCCAGTTGGAATCCTTGTCGATTGAAAAGTCAAGGTATGCCTTGCAAAAACGCATGACGCCATCGTAACCACAGGTGGCTTCGGCGGTGGCTGCGCGCAGTCTTACGAGAAAGCGCTCCAGAACATCAAGCCCCGAGGCAAGAAACAGCTTTTCCTTGTTGCCATAGTGGTGGGTCAGCAACCCTAGGGCAACACCTGCTTTGTCGGATATTTTTTTGAATGTGGTTTCCACATACCCGCATTCGCCAAAAAGTTCTTTGGCGGCCTGAAGCAACGCTTCTTTCTTGTTTTTGTTCATCACGGCTTTTGCTGGGTTAGAGTGAGGCATAAGGTTTTTCCTTGCGTTGACCCCATTACACATAAAACCCGTAAAGTCAAGGTATGCGTGAGGTTATTGCTTGTTCTCGTGAGCAGAAAGGCAGTAAACTGTTTGCCTGCCCAACGCGGATTTTTGTAAAAAAACCGCACCCCAAAGCGCCTTTGCGGCAAGTTTGCGCCGCCTTAAGGCAAACATTTTAATGTGAAAATACTCAGTGGGTATTATGTCGCTGCCACGGGCAGCGCCTATTATCCCTCTTTGGATTTTCTGGTGCGGCGAAAGGCATTCTGCGCGTAATCGCCCAGACGCTCCAGCCTGCGGTCAACCATGTCGTACAGGCTGTTTTTCGTAAAGCCGCCCTGTTTCAGTCTGCGACCGATTGAAAGACCAGTCAAGAGGGCGAGGGCTTCTTCTATGCGCCGCACAGGGTAAATGGAGAACTGGCCTTTCTCTACCGCTTCAATAACATTGGGCGCGAGCATGAGGTGATCCACGTTGTCAAAGGGCATGATAACCCCTTGCGTGCCCGTGAGGCCCTGACTGGCGCAAACATTATAAAAACCTTCGATCTTGCGGGTAACGCCGCCAACGGCCATGATCTGCCCCGTCTGGCTTACAGCCCCGGTAAAAGCCAGATCAAGGCGCACCGGCACGTCGGCAAGGGCCGAGAGCAGGGCGGCCAGTTCCGCGCCAGAGGCGCTGTCGCCCTCAATTCCTGCGTAGCTTTGCTCAAAGTAGAGCGAGCCGGAGAGCACCAGGGGCTTTTTGCGCGCAAAAAGATCCGTGAGGTAGCTCTTCAGGATCATCATGGCCTTGGTGTGGATGGGGCCACCCAGCTCGGCCTCGCGCTCAAGGTCGATGATGCCCTCGTGCCCCACGCCCACAGTACATGAAATCCTGTGCGGCAGACCGAATTCAAAGTCGCCGTGCCACGTGACGGAAAGACCGTTAACCTGACCAATGGCCTGACCCGAGGTCTGCACCTTGATCATGTTGCGGTCGTATTCTTCCATATAGATTTCTTCTACCAGATTGGCCCGGTAGATGCGCGCAGCGTGAGCTTCTTCCAGCACTGGCGCGGTGACCACATCCTGCTTGCGCATGCGTGTCAGGGCCGAAGCCTCGATCATCAGCTCTCGCAGTTCGGGGAAACGCAGAGAAAGGCGGCGCTGGTCTTCGCAGATGTGCGACCCGAGGTCGATGAGCCACGCCAGAGCCGTGCGGTCAAAACAGGGGAGTTCTGTTTCCTTGATGATGGTGGCAATGTGCCCGAGGTAGGCGCGCACATTGGCGGCATTGCGCTCTGTGGTGTCGGCCATGTGGGCCTTGATGCGGAAGAGCTTGGAGAACCTGTCGTCATTGACGAGCAGACCTTCGTACAGTTCTTCATCGCCGATCAGCACAACCTTGAGGTTCAGGGGCAGAGGCTCGGGATTGATGCCCTTGGTGCGGATGGGCGTATCCGGGCCTTCGCCGGAATCTTCAATGCGGGCCATATTGGAGCGCAGGGCGCGCAACAGGCCCTCCCAGGCATTGGGGTGTTGCAGAAGATCCTCAATATGCAGCACCAGAAAACCACCGTTGGCCTTGTGGATGCTGCCCGCGCGGATAAGGGTGAAATCCGTGACCAGCGCGCCCATTTCAGATTCGCGCTCCACGCAGCCGAGCAGGTTCACGGCTGTGGGGTGGTCTTCCACAATGATGGGGGCGCCATCAAGGCCGCTGCTGTCCACCAGCAGGTTAACCTCGTAGCGGTAGAGCACAGCCTCCACCGGCGCGCCGTGCGGGTCGCCCAGAGGGCCGCCGTCCCTTTGCAGAAAGGCATCGGTATTTTTAAGGATGTCTTCGCGCAGGGCCGTAAAGTAGGCATCCAGCCCCTTGACCGGGCAGGCCTTGAGCATGCGCTGCTCAATGGGGTTGAAGAAGGTGGTCAGCACCTGGGTCATGGCTTCGCGTTCCAGGCCGCGCTCGTCGTCCTGAAAGCTTTCTTCAGCCTTGTTCAGTTGCCGCATGTAGCCCGACATGGCCTGCACGAGGTTGTCGCCCCGGCTTTTGAGGCTGAGGCGCAGGGTTGTGTCCAGCCTGTCGAACTCTTCCTCGCTCAGGCGCTTGCCTTCCACCAGCGGATACAGGGTCAGACCGCCGCTTTCGTCCATATCAAGGTTGAATCCCTTGTCTACGGCAACGGAATTCATCTTGCGCAGCAGGCCCATGCGCGCGTTCTGGAAGTTGTCCACAATCTTGGCGCGGCGCTTTACGTAGGTGCTGGCCTCAAAACGGCGCGGCAGCTCATCGCGGATATGCTCGATCAGTTCCTTAAGGTTCTGCTTTAACTTCTTGCCCATGCCTGTGGGCAGGGCAAAAAGGCAGGGCCGGTCAGGATCGGCAAAATTATGCACGTATACCAGATCGTCAGGCGTCTGGGCCTTTTTGGCCTGAGGGCCAAGGTAGCTCAGCAGCATGTGGCTGCGGCCAAGATCGGCCTCGCCAGACAGGTAGACATTGTAGCCCTGATTTTTGATTTGCAGGGCAAGGTCCAGCGCCTGCATGGCACGGGGCTGGAATGGATTCTGGCGACCGTTGCGCGGCAGCGGGATGTCCCTGCTCGTTTCCCATGGAATACGGGCAGGATCTAACGTGGCGTGCAGGCGGGACGCGGGCAGGGGAGCGATAGTTGGCATAGGGAATCGTTATTGTTGGTAAAGTTTTTCCAGAATGGCGCGGCCGCCTCTGGCAAGAAGTTTTTCAGCCAGCTCAAGCCCAATCTGGCGGGCCTTGGAGGTATGGCCCCGCTGCGCCTCGCGCAGAATCAGGCTGCCATCAATCTCGGCCACCAGGCCTTCGAGTACGAATGTTTCGTCATCCTCAAGGCGGGCATGCCCGGCAATGGGCACCTGGCACCCGCCCTCAAGCCCGGCAAGAAAGCCCCGTTCGGCTTCTACGCATACGCGGGTGGGGGTGTCTTCAATCTCTGCAAGCAGGGCAAAAAGATCGTAATCGTCTTCGCGGCATTCAATGCCGATGGCGCCCTGGCCCACAGCGGGCAAAAAGGTCTGCGGATCAAGAGCATGCATGTAGGGCGCGCTCAAGCCAAGGCGGTTCATGCCTGCGGATGCAAGAATAATGGCATCGTACACGCCTTCACGCAGTTTGCGCAGGCGCGTGTCCACATTGCCGCGCAGGCTTTCAATGCGCAGATCGGGGCGCAGGGCCAGCAACTGGGCCTGACGCCGCAGGCTGCTGGTGCCAACGCATGCGCCCTGGGGCAGGGCCGCAAGGTCGGCATACTTGCACGAAAGCATGCAATCCGTAGGCGCTTCGCGCTTGGGAATGCAACCCAGTATGAGCCCGTCGGGCAATTCCATGGGCACGTCCTTGATGCTGTGCACGGCAAGGTCGGCCCGGTTATCAAGCAGGGCTTCTTCAATTTCTTTTACAAAAAGGCCCTTGCCGCCCACCTGGGCCAGGGGAACATCCTGAATGATGTCGCCCTTGGTCTTGATGATGACAAGATCAACGGCCAGTTCCGGGTCAAGCGACTGCAAACGGCTTTTGACGTGTTCTGCCTGCCAGAGGGCCAACTGACTGCCACGGGTAGCGATAACTAAGGATTTACGCATGCCTGCCGCCTAATGTCCGCAGCTCGCGCAGTTGCCGCCAGAACATCCGGCGCAGCCGCCGCCACCGCCAGTTGAAGCAGCGTAATCGCCGCCTTCTGCGCCGTTTTTGCGCCGGGCGCAGCAGGACATGAGCTTATGGGTATCGTTGGAGCCGCAATACGGGCAAGTGGGCGGGGTTTCGTCAAACACCAGTTCTTCAAAATCCCGACCGCATTTCTGGCAAGAATACTCGTAGATGGGCATGGTCAAACCTCGGTTGTGTGTCGCCCTTGCAAATAGGGGGTCAGTGCGACAGCATTTTCAAAAAGATAATAATCCGTCAGCCGGCAAAATAGGTGCCCGGCTGCAAGGTGCAGTTCCTGAACAAGCGCGGGTTCAGCCTGCGGCGTTTCAAGAACCATGTCGCTGTATCGGGCCATTTCGCCGCCGTGCCCGCACAGGCACACGGCAAACTGCCCTCCGCGACGTGCCGCCTCAAGAGCGGCGATGATATTGGCGCTGCTGCCGGTGGAAAAAATCGCCACCAGCATGTCGCCTGGCCGCCCCAGAGCTTCAATCTGGCGCGAAAATATCTGGCTGAAATCAAGGTCGCTGCCAATGGCCGTAAGCGAAGTTGCATCGGCAGACAGCGCCAGAGCGGGCAGGGCGGGCCTGTCCATAAAAAACCTGTTCACAAACTCGGCAGCCATGTGCTGGGCCAGAGCAGCACTGCCGCCATTGCCGCAGAGCAGTATTTTGCCGCCGCCGGCAAGGCACGTGGCCGCGCGCAAGGCCGCCTGACGAAGAAAATCTGCCTGCGAGCGAAAAAAATCTTCGCGCAGGCGCGCGCCTTCGCTGGCGTGCTGTTCAATAATATCAAGGGCTGTATCGTGCATGGCGCTCACAATTGCCGAAACGTGACATGGAAGCCTTCTTATTTAAGGCAAAGCCCTGCAACTGACAAGCGCCCTCAGGCTTGCGGTAACAGACTTGATAACGTAACTTGCGCAGGTATGCAAAACGCAACAAGCCGACACATACTTCTGGTTTACAAGGCCCGGCACGAAAAGGCTGCGGCTCTTGCCCAAGAAGCCGCCCAATGGCTGCGCCAAGATGGGCACGACGTTGCGGGTGTGATCTGCGCTGGCACGGACACCCCGGCCTACGCAACTACTCCCCTTGACTTTGTGGTTGTTTTTGGCGGCGACGGTACCATGCTCGGCGTGGCCCGCCGCCTGGTGGGGCGCAATGTGCCTGTGCTGGGCATCAATTTTGGCCGGATCGGTTTTTTGACAGATGCCCAGCCGGAGCAGTGGCGCGAAAAACTCGAAGAATCCCTCACCGGCATGGAACCTGTGCGCTCCTGTATGGCCTTGCAGTGGACGCTCACCCGCAAGGGCGAGCAGATTGCCAGCGGCTGTGCGGTCAACGATGTTGTCCTGAGCCGGGGGTCCTTGTCGCGCCTTGTTCTGTTTGATGTCTATATTGCCGGCGAGCGCCTTGGCTCATTACGCGGCGATGGAATGATCATTGCCACGCCCGTGGGCAGCTCCGGCTACAGTGTTTCCGCTGGCGGCTCGCTGCTGCATCCTTCAATGGAAGCCGTAGCCATCACGCCCATCTGTCCTTTCCTTAATACAATTTCGCCCATGGTTTTCCCCGGCGATACCGAGTGCCGGTTCCAGATTTTGCAGGGTTCCACAGATTGCTACCTTACTGTCGATGGGCAGGAAGGGCAACAGCTGGAGCTGGGCGACACCGTGACCGTCAATGGTTTGCCCGATGCCGTGCATTTTCTTGGCAAAGGAACAACTTTCTTTGAGCGTTTGCGTTCGCGCGGCTTTGCCCTGCAAGGCACTGAATGCATCAGGTGCGGGGAAAACGCATGAGCAACGCGATTTCTGTGGATTCTGTTCGCGAGTTTCATTTTGGGGAGAGTGTCCGCTTTGACGCATGGCTTTACAGCATGCTGATGGACAACAACATAGCCTACGGCATGAACCCCGACATTGTGGCCAGTCAGGAACAGATGGCCTTTATGGTCAGCCTTGCGCGCGATCAGGTGTATTTGCCCTGTTCTGACGATACGTTCAAGCTGCTGTGCCAGCAGACCGCTCCCGAAGAACTTCGCCGCCAGTATAACCGCTCCTGGCGCATCATCATGCGTCTTGTGCGCTCCTTCACGCCCGAAGGCCAGAAACGCAGGCGCATTTTGCAGTTCTGCCGGTTCCGCTTCAAGCAGTATGTTGCCCAGCATACCCTGATACCTTCACGGCTGGTCAAGCGCATGACTGATCTTGTGCTCGCCCAGGGCAACCAGCTGGACGACCCCTGGCGGCAATTGCGCAGAATTTCCACCAAACGCCAGCTTGAAATGCTGGATGAAGCCCCGGTGCGCGACAATCTTGCCGCAGTGCCTGCGGATGCCTTGGCGGCAAATTCCATCGCTTCTGTCAGGCGTATGCTCAACTACGTGGAACTTTCGCGCCTGCTGTGCCTTTCGGCCATGTCCCGCCCCTGGGTGGAGACGCCGCCAGACGCCGAAACCGTGCGTCAGGCCATGGATACCGCGCGCGAAACCTGCGCCCACTTGCGGCACTATTTTGAGGCCAGCGCGGTCAGATCGGGCACGGTGCTTTTTTTGTGCGACGCTGACGGCGGCGTTGTGTTTGATCTGGCTGTTGCCAACAGCCTCATCCGCATGGGGCATAAGGTCATTTTTGCGGTCAAATCAGGCTTTTTCTTTTATTCGCCCACGCTGGAAGACATGGAGATTGACCCCTCCATCCGGCAGATGATCGGCGGCGGCACAGTGCAGCACGAGCCGCGCATGAGCAAGAACGAACTGTTGCGCCACCTGCGCGAGTACCGCCTGATGGTTATTGGCGATGGAACGCGGGAGCGGCTCAATCTGTACAGGGTCTCGGTGACGTTCTCCCGCGCATGGAAGGAAGCCGACCTTATTCTGGGCAAGGGCTGGCGCGTGGCCGATGTGCTCATGGGCAGCAGCCACCAGTATACGAGGGATGTGGTCTGCTACTGGCATGATGATCAGGGCTTTCACATCAAACTGCGCCAGCATGCCGAGAGCGCCCATAAATTCAGCGAGAACGACATTGCCGCCCAGTCGGCAAATATTATCGCAGGCATGCGCGAGGCCCGCATGCAGGGCCGCACGGTCATGTTCTACAGTTGCGTGATCGGCAGCATCCCCGGCGAGACGGGTACCGCTATCGAGATTGTGCGCGCCTTTGTAGACAATCTGCGTAAAAAAATGGATAATATTCTGATAATTAATCCTGCCGAGCATTTTATTGAAGGCATGGACGGCGACGACCTCATGTATATGTGGGAGCAGGTGCAGCGCAGCGGTTTTATTGATGTGTGGCGGTTTCAGACCGTTGAAGACATTGAGGAAAGCTTTGCCCTGCTTGGCCGCAAGGTACCGCCGCAATGGTCGGGCAAGGATTCCACCTTTTCCACCGGCTGCACCAAGGAAATGCGTATCGCGCTGGACGTGCAGGCCAAAAACAGGGAAATGCAGATCATCGGCCCCGACCCTCGGCGGTTTTTCCGCAGGGGAGAGTACGGTGTGGGCAAATATTTCGATGCCAGCATCCCCCATTGATGCTTTTGCGTCAAAATGGGCGGCGGTAACCCGCCGGATGCCAGGTTTTGCGGGCGCTTATGCGCAAAGCGGCGCTTTTGCCGCGCAACTACGGGGTGAACCCCGTTGAGGGAGTAATCTGATCTATGGCCGCCTATGAAGCCGTGATTGGCCTTGAAGTGCATGTGCAACTTGCCACGGCCTCCAAACTGTTCTGTTCCTGCCCCACGACCTTTGGGCAGCCTGCCAACGCCAATGTGTGCGAAGTGTGCTCCGGCATGCCCGGTGCTTTGCCCGTGCCCAACCGTCAGGCTGTTCACTTTGCCGCTCTGGTTGGCCTTGCTACCAATTGCGCCATAAATACCCGTTCCATTTTTGCCCGCAAAAACTATTTTTATCCTGATCTGCCCTCCGGCTATCAGATTTCTCAGTTCGAGCTGCCCATCTGCGAACACGGGCACCTTGAAGTGGATGTGGACGGGCGGCGCAAGCGCGTGGGCATTACGCGCATCCACATGGAAAACGATGCTGGCAAGAACATTCACGCCCAGGGCGAAAACCTGAGCTATGTGGACCTCAACCGCGCGGGCACGCCCCTGGTGGAAATAGTTTCCGAGCCGGATATGCGTTCAGCCGCCGAGGCTGTGGCCTACCTCAAGGCCCTCTACAATATTGTGACCTATCTTGGCGTGTGCGACGGCAACATGGAAGAGGGCAGCTTCAGGTGCGACGCCAACGTCTCGTTGCGCCCTGTGGGAACCGAACCTTTCGGCACCCGCACCGAGTTGAAGAACCTCAACTCCTTCCGCAATGTGCAGCGCGCCATTGAGTATGAAATTGCCCGCCAGCAGGACGTGCTGGACGATGGCGACAAGGTCGTGCAGGAAACCCGCCTGTACGATGCCGTTAAAAATACCACGGCCTCCATGCGCAGCAAGGAAGAAGCGCACGATTACCGCTACTTCCCCGACCCGGACATTCTGCCCGTAGATATTACGGAAGAAGAAATGACCCGCTGGCGCGCCGAAATGCCGGAGCTGCCCCATGTTCGCATGGCCCGTTTTGTGGCTATGGCGGGTCTGCCCGAAGCCGAGGCGGAAGTGCTTGTGCAGAGCAGGGGACTGGCCGACTTTTTTGAAGCAGCCACTGCCAAGGCCGACCCCAAGAAGGTTGCCAACTTTGTGCTTGGGCCGCTGCTGCGCGAATGCAACGCCCGTGGGCTTTCCGCCGCTGACCCCTCCGCCTGGGCCATGAAGCCCGAGGCTCTGGCAGAACTGGTGCGGCTGGTTGACGGCGGCACCATCAGCGCCAAGATCGCCAACGATATTTTTGGCGACATCTTTGAGCAGGGCGTCATGCCCGAAGCCTACGTGAAGGAAAAAGGCCTTGTGCAGATTTCCGACACTTCGGCGCTCGAAGCCGCCGTGGATGAAGTCATTGCGGCCAATCCCGCAGAGGTGGAGGCCTATCGCGGCGGCAAGACCAAACTGATCAGTTTCTTTGTGGGGCAGATCATGCGCGCCACCAAGGGCAAGGCCAATCCTGCTCTGGTGAACGAACTGCTTGCCAAAAAGCTGTAAACTCTCGTCAGTAAACAAACGCCCAAGCGGGGATTCCGGTCATGCCGGGATCCCCGCTTTTTATACTGTTCAAGACAGGTTGCATTTCGGATTTTAAACGCATAAGGGGCCTCGCGGCCCCTAAGGTGCTGACACATCAGCACAGCATATGCGTAAAAGCTAGACGCTCATGTTCAGGCCAGAAAGCATGGAAAGACTGCTGTCGGAATAACTGCCAAAAGAATTTGTGGCGTTGCCCGAGCCGGACCACCATGCGGCCATGGATTCCACCTCGATGCGCTTGCGCAGGTCAGAAGGCGAAACCTGCAATGACTTGCGCGCGTCATCAAGGCCGGAAAGGGCCTGAATCTGGCCGAACTTTTTGACCAAAGCGGGATTGTTGTCAAAGAACTTCTGCACGGCTGCCTTGGTGGCGGCATCGCTGCTTTCAACCACAATGCTGCCATCAGACTTGGTTTGCAGGGTAAATTTTGCATCGCTGCTCACAGCAAGGCTGCTCATGCCGCTGTTCAGCGTCTGACCGAGTTTGGAATTATCCAGCACGGCCTGAATGGCAGCCTTGTTGGCGCTGTCCGTGCTGCTGGCAGCGGTCAGCTTGCCGCTGCTGTCAACAGTCATGGACACAGAAGTACTGGAACTGACGCCAGCAGCGGTAAGGGACGAACGCAGATCCTTGCCGATGGTCGTGTTGCTCTTAAGCCAGGCCTGCACATTGGCCTGATCCGTGGCATTGGCGCTGGTAGCCGTGAGGGAGCCGTCCGCAGCTAAAGTAAAAGTGACACTTGAAGGATCGGTAACCCCAAGCTTTGACAGGCCATCCTTGACGGCAGTGTTGAATTCATTGTTCAACTGGTCGCGGTACTTGGTGATCTGGCTGAACGTGACACGGCTGCCGCTTTCAAGGCCCATGGCGTCCATGGCGTACTTTGTAAGTTCCACCATGCTGGAAAGCTGGCTGGAAATACTATTGCCACTGAGCATCTGGTTCAATGAGCTTGAAGAGCTTTTGGAACCCGAAGACGATGAGCTGCCGGAAGTGGAGGTACTCAGCTTCTGGTTCTGCCACTGGTACAGCCCGCTTGTGTAGCTGTTTACACCCGATACGTTGCTCATGATGACTCCTCGGCAGTTTTTTCCCTTTCTGGGGGCTTGGGGGTGCCGTACTGCTCATTAATGCATATTCCAGGCCAGCTATATTTTTATTGTGGTTCTGACGGGGTCGGCCCACCCATAAAAAATATACAGGTTCCGAATCCAGTAATGGACAGGCTAACTGAAATAGGCTAGAGAGCGGCTATGGCAGTACATTCCTCCATGCTTGAGACCGTCGAATTCGACGATCCCGCCTTAGCCAATCAGCTATTTGGCCCTCACAATGCGCATCTTGAGCTGTTGGCCGCAGCCAGCGGGGCCTCCATAGGCAGCCGTGGCGCCAGCATTCTTATTGAAAGCCCAGACATGAACACGCGGCAGGTTCTGTGCAATGTTTTTGTGCAGTTGTACGAGCTGTTGCGCGGCGGATTGTCGCTGAGCCAGCAGGATATCGCCCGCAGTTACGAGATGCTGCGCACGGATCCTGGCCTGAATCTGGAAAAAATTTTCAAGGATGCTGTTTTCGTCAACACTCCGCGCAAAACGGTCACAGCACGCAATGTTGCCCAGCGCACCTACCTTGACTTGCTGCGGCGCAATGAGCTTGTTTTTGCGGTTGGGCCGGCCGGTACTGGCAAAACCTATCTCGCTGTCGCCATGGCGCTGTCCATGTTTCAGCAGCACAGGGTTAAACGCATTGTGCTGACGCGCCCGGCGGTGGAAGCGGGCGAACGCCTTGGCTTTCTGCCCGGCGATCTGGCCGACAAGGTCAATCCTTATTTGCGCCCGCTCTATGACGCCCTGCACGACATGATGCCCCAGCCCAAGGTGGCGTCCATGCTTGAAGTGGGCTCCATTGAAGTTGCGCCCTTGGCCTTCATGCGCGGGCGCACCCTTAACGATGCCTTTATCATTCTTGACGAAGCGCAGAATACCACGCAGGAACAGATGAAGATGTTCCTCACCCGCATGGGCTTTGGCTCGCGCATGGTTGTAACGGGCGACACCACCCAGATCGACCTGCCCATGCAGCCCGGCGGCCAGCGCCCACGCTCGGGCCTTATCCACGCGCTGAATATCCTTGCCAAAGTTCCAACCATCGCAGTGCATCACTTCACCAAGGCCGACGTAGTGCGGCACCCCTTGGTGGGAGCAATCGTAAACGCCTATGATAATGCAGAAAAAAGCGACACGTCCAGCTAGCATCCTCGCACTCTTTCGCATGTTGCGGGCCCGCCACCATTGTGGTCTGGGGCTTTCGGTACTTGTGCTCACCCTGCTTTTCATCAGCCTGCTTGCAGGGGCCAATTTTGAGGCTGTGCCTCGCGTGTACGTTGCCGGGCAAGTGGCGGATTCTGACGTCATTGCCGACCGCGACATCCTTGTTGAAGATGTGCAGGCCACCAAGGCCCGGCGCAAACAGGTGCAGCTTCTGCAACCGCCGGTCTATGATCTGAGTCTTGAACCCTTTACGGCTTTTCAGAACCGTATTGTGGAGATCATGCGCAGCCTGAACAACGGTATTGATTACCATGTTGGGGTCGAAGGCCCGCTGCACAGGCTGGTGGAAGAACTGACACCCACTGTTGCTGACGAAATCTTGCCGGAACTCGCCCAGCCCGAGGCGCAGACATATCTGCTCAAGGTTCTGCTGCCCCAGATTCGCGACCATATGGCAGAAGGCCTTGTGGGCGACATACGCTCGGCCAGGGTTGACCGCTCTGGCGTTATTGTGCGCAATCTGGATACGAATACAGAAATATTGCGCCCGGATGTGGTCAATCTGCCCGATGTGCAATCGTATCTGGCGGAAATTTCTGCCCAGATACGGCAGGTTTCCACCCTGAACCCGCAGTCGCGGCGCGCCATCAACATTCTACTTTCCGCAACCATGCCTTCCTCGCTGACGCTGAACCGGGAATCTACCCAAAAGCGCAGCTCTGCCGTCATGTCCATGGTTGAGCCCGTGTATTATCAGATACAGAAGGGCGAAATTGTGTTGCGCAAGGGCGAGAGGGTCAGCCGCGAGCAGCAGATCAAGCTGCAAACGCTTTATAAATCCGCTTCCG
This sequence comes from Desulfovibrio desulfopostgatei, assembly GCF_053570645.1. NCBI lineage: Bacteria > Pseudomonadati > Thermodesulfobacteriota > Desulfovibrionia > Desulfovibrionales > Desulfovibrionaceae > Desulfovibrio > Desulfovibrio desulfopostgatei. Next base: position 1,608,049 of record NZ_JBRBQS010000002.1, read on the forward strand.
ACCCCATGCACTGGGATATTGCCGCTGGCGCCTTTTTGTGCTCGCTGGTGCTCTCCATCGGCTTTTTTGTAGCCCCCAGCGGCAAACCCGGCACCCCCCTGCGCTGCAAGGACATGCTGCTCATTTCCTTGCTTCTGCTGCTATTCAGCGCCGGGGCAAAGGCTGTGTACGTGCTTGGCATGCGCATCGACAGTCATTCGTTCATCAATACGCTTGCCGTGGGCTACCCTGTGGCCGGGGCAGTGGGGCTGGTCGCCATGGTTTTTGCGGCCCGGCGCTATTGCACCATGGCCCTGCTGATCTCGTTCTTTACCATGCTCATGTTTCAGGCGCAGTTTTCGCTGTTCCTGCTCCATTTTCTCGGCGGCATGCTGGCCACATGGCTTGTAACCAATGCCCAGAGCCGGCAGGACGTGGTATGGAGCATTGTGCCGCTGACCATCGGCCAGTCCATCATCTGGTTTGGCGCAACCCTGCTGGCCCAAAGCGCCCCCGGCGTCATGCCCACGCAGTTGCTGGCCGTCTTTATCAACAGCGTGCTTTCGCTCATTCTGCTCTTTGCCGTGAGCCCTGTGCTTGAAATCAGTTTTGGGTACAGTACGCGCTTCCGCCTCATGGAACTTATGAGCCTTGAGCAACCCCTCATGCAGGAGCTCATGGTAACTGTGCCCGGCACCTACCATCACTCCCTTGTGGTCGCCAACATGGTTGAAGCCGGGGCCAAGGCCATTGGCGCCAACAGCCTGTTGTGCAAGGTGGCGGCACTGTATCATGACGTGGGCAAGCTCTCGTATCCCGAATATTTCATTGAAAATCAGTTTGGCGGGCCCAACAAGCACGACAAGCTGGCCCCGTCCATGAGTGCGCTCATCCTGCTTTCGCATGTCAAAAAAGGCACGGAACTGGCCGAGCGGTACAAGCTCGGGCAGGATATTGCCGACATTATCAGCCAGCACCACGGCACAAGGCTCATACGCTTTTTCTACCAGAAGGCCCTGAATCAGGGCGAAAAGCCGCGTGAATCCGATTTCAGCTATGTGGGACCGCGCCCGCAAACCAAGGAAGCCGCCATCCTCATGCTGGCCGACTCCGTTGAGGCATCCAGCCGCACGCTCAACGATCCTACGCCCGCGCGCATCAAGTCGCACATTGACACCATCATCAAGGGCATCTTCTCGGAAGGGCAGCTGGACGAATCGGAACTGACATTTAAGGATCTGCACTTCCTGAGCGAAAACTTCCAGCGCATTCTGACGGGTATTTTCCATCAGCGCATTGCCTATCCTGACGCCAGAATCAATGACGCCGCCCGGGCTGAAAACAAGCCCAACGGCAAAAACGGCTCTGCCCCCGCAACACATGGCGCAACTGCCCTTACTCCTACCGGGCAGGGCAAACCGTGCGGCGACAAGCCTTGCAACGGAGACAAACCCGCTGCGGCGCAATCGCCCGAAGTCAAAGCCCTGACGAGCCAGCCTGAGAGCGCCAAACAGGCTGGCATACCTGCCATCCCTGAAGAAAAGGGGCAGGCATAAGAAATCATGGGCGCAGTCAGGGGTAATCAGCCACAGGCAACCGTGCGCATTTTCTGCCGCTATCCGGCCACAGCATGGATTCTGCCGCTTGACCGCAGGCAGCAGCGCGCTGCCCTTGCGGCCATGCTTGCCGCTGCAGAGCAGGCCAACGTGCCTGTTGTGCCCCCGGCTGTGGAACTGCATCTGGTCGATGATGCCGTCATGAGCGCAGCCAACAGGCGCAGTATGGGCTGTCAGGGGCCTACCAATGTGCTTTCCTTCCCCGGTGGCTGCGACAGCCCCGGCACTCTTCTGTTTTCACTGGATACGCTGCGCAGGGAATGCCTGCTGTACGGGCAGGAGCCGGGCGAACACGCGCTACGCCTGCTGGCCCACGGAATGGCCCACCTGTGCGGGCTTGACCACAGCGAGCAGATGGATGCGGTGAGCGACTATTTTATGGTAGTCGCCGCCGAAGCAGTGGCTTGATGCGCCGAAGTCGCGGTCTGATTGTACAAAATCGGCTAGGCGGCCCGCTTTCTGCTCAGCGCCGCCAGGGCCATGCATTGCATTTCACGCAGCTTGCGGGCTGATTCTTCACCCCGGTTGTGCCACTCTTCAGGCAGACGCACGGCGTTTATGGCCTTCAGGCCGGGGTAGGCCATGCTGCTCACAGGTGAATTGCTGTCGGCATCCGCCAGCTTCCAGAAAGGGCGCGAAAGCCCGAGCTGGTTGACCCGCCACAGCAGGTCACGGCGTGTACCGGTGCGCAGGGTAGCAAACATGCCCGCCTTCATGTGTTCTTCTGCAGCAAGCGCCCCAGCCCTGGCATAGACAGCCGGCAGCCGCAGCCTTTTGGCAAGGGTCAGTGCAAGCGGCACGCCGCGTACTTCGTGCCCATAATGATGGGGCAGCAGGGCAGGGTCAGTGCCAATTTTCCCGAGGTCATGGCACAAGGCCATCCACACGGCCATGGCATCGCCCGCGAGTTCGTCCATCAGTCGCAGGCTGTGCCCCAACACGCTGTTGGCATGCCACTTTACCGGGCCTGCCGGGATGTAACGCGCGCGCTCGTGTTCTTCAAACCAGGGCGACAAACAGTCCCCCTGCGCCAGAACGCGAAAAAATCGCGCCGGGCGCGGCAAGGCCAGAGCCTTGAGCATTTCCTTGGCCACACGCTCCGCCGGAATGGCCGCCAGCAAAGTCTTGGGCGTGGCGCGCATCTGCTCAAAAGCCTCGCGGGCTATGCGCCAGTCGGGCCAGCGGGAGGCAAAGCGCGCCAGACGAAAAATTCTTGTGGGATCATCCGCAAAGGCCGTGGGCGAAGCCGGGCGCATCATTTTGTTGCGCAGGTCGTCAACCGCCTTGGGGTGCATGTGCAGTCGCCCTGCGCTGTCGAGCGCAAGGGCATTGATGGTGAGATCCCGCGCTGCAAGGTCAGACGCCAGGGTGCCGCCCCGGAGGGGCATGCATTCGCGCCCGTGCCACAGGCAGACATTGACGCTTTTACCCACGCAGACCGCATCTGGGTGCGCGGCCAAAAAGTCGTCCATGCTTCCTGAAAAGGAAAAATCCAGCTCCGTGGGCATACGCCCAAGCAAAAGGTCGCGCATTGCGCCGCCGACGAGGTAGAGTTCCATGCCCCCAGTATGTCACAGCCAACCGTTTGAGGGAAGCTCCCCCACTGGCGCTGACAAAAATTTTGTTCCGCGTATCTGGCGCTTTGGCGAGGTAGGCTCCTGCCTTGATACAGCAGCAAACCTTGCGGCGCGCGCCTGGCTTGCCCCGTGGGACAGCGTTCAGGTTGTCAGCCAGACAGCGGGGCGCGGGCAGTTGCGGCGTCAGTGGCATTCGCCTGCGGGCAATGTGTACGCGGCCTTGCGCCTGCCGCTTGTGCCCCCGTTTGACGGTACGGCGGCGGCACCGGCAGTGGGTGCCCTGCTGGCCGAAGCACTGGCAGTGGACGGTTGGCAGGTGCGTTTGAAATGGCCCAATGACCTTGTGCTGTGCACGTCGGAAGCCGAACCGAGAAAACTGGCAGGCATCCTGCTGGAGGAGCGTGGCGGGGTGCTGCTGGCTGGCATTGGCATAAATGTTCGCTGGTCGCCACCGGCGGAGCAGATGAGGGCAGATGCCGCTCTGGAGGCAACCAGCCTTGCCGCCCAGTATAAATCCGCCACTTTTGCACCTCCAATGGCCGAAGCCTTGTGGCAAACCCTTGTAAAGCGCATGTTTTCAGCTTATATTAACTGCCACTCTTTTCCCGAGGGGTGGAGAGCCCGTGCGGAGTCTCTTTTGCTCTGGCGCGGCGAGAACGTGGAGCTGCGTGACGATGACCGCATCGTACGCGGCTGGCTGGCGGGCCTAGGAACGTCAGGCGGCCTGTGTCTTAACATCAACGGACGGCTTGAGGAATTCATTTGCGGTAGTCTCCGGCTGAGCCCTGCGCGGGAATGACGCGGGATTATGGTCATTCCGGCATGGTTGGGCCTGGGGGCATCGCCGCCCAATGCGAAGCACGTAAGCGTGTTTTCGCCGTCTAACGCCGGTGCGTGGGCAGAAATGCGCCGGTAGAAAAGGGCTGAAAGGCATGGCCAACAAGACATTCTCGGAAGTTCAGGATTTTTTGAAGGGCAAGGTAATACTGGTAGCTAACCGCGGTATTCCGGCCCGTCGCATTTGTCGTTCCATCCGCGAACGTTTTGACGCGGTAGCGGCAATGACTGCGACTGATGTGGACAAAACGGCCCCTGCGGCCTCAACGGCGCAGGAACTGATGCTGCTCGGGACAGACCCCCGCGCGTATCTGGATATTGACCGCATTATCGACAAAGCCAAACAACGTGGCGTAGTCGGCATTCACCCCGGCTGGGGGTTTGCTTCCGAGGACACGCGCTTTCCGCAGCGCTGCAAAGAGGCGGGCATCACCTTTATCGGCGCGACAGCCGAGGCCATGAACCTGTTGGGCAACAAGGTTCAGGCTCGAGAAGTGGCTCGCAAATTGGGCATTCCTGTTGTGCCCGGCTCTGAAGGAGCCGTGGATATTCCTACCGCCCGCCAGCTTATCAACGAGATCGGGCTGCCCATCATGCTCAAGGCAGAAGGCGGCGGCGGCGGACGCGGTATTTTTGCCATCCATAACGAGGCTGACCTGGAAGACGCCTTTTTCAAGGCTTCCACCATGGCTCAGGCTTCTTTTGGCAATCCGCGCCTGTTTGTGGAAAAGTTCCTTGCCGATGTGCGCCACATTGAAATTCAGGTCATTGCCGACATGTACGGCAACGTGTTCGCCTTTGACGAACGCGATTGCACCGTGCAGCGCAACCACCAGAAGCTCATTGAAATCACGCCTTCGCCCTGGCCGGGCATGACCAAGAACCTGCGCGACAGGCTCAAGGATTATTCCCGCCGCCTGGTGCGCGCCGTGGGCTACCATTCGCTTGCCACGGTCGAATTCCTCGTTACACCCGACGGTACGCCGTATCTTATTGAAGTTAATACCCGTTTGCAGGTTGAACACGGCATCACCGAATGCCGCTACGGCATTGACCTTGTGGAAGAGCAGATCGCCGTGGCCTTTGGCGCGGAACTGCGCTACCGCGAAGAAAGCCAGCGTCCTTCGTACTGGGCCATGCAGGTGCGCATCAACTGCGAAAACCCGCAGGACAACTTCGCCCCCAATTCCGGCCTCATTTCGCGTTATGTGTCGCCCGGCGGCCCCGGCGTGCGCCTTGATTCCAATATCAGCGCAGGCTACGAATTCCCCGCCAACTACGACTCTGCTGGCGCTCTGCTCATTTCGTACGCCACTGACTGGGAAAAGGTGCTTGGCATCACGGAACGCGCCCTGAGCGAATATGTGATCGGCGGCATCAAGACCACCATTCCTTTCTTCCGTCAGGTCATCAAGCACCCCCTGTTCAAGCAGGGCGGCATCAATACCAACTTCATCGCCACGCATCCCGAGCTCATGGTCTATACCGACCTTGCGCCCGAAGGCGAGCGCCTTGCCAAGCTGGTGGCCGAAATTTCGGCCAAGGGCTTCAACCCCTACGTGCAGCTTGGCGAATACCGTTCAAGCTCCACCCCCTGTCTTGGACCCTTTGAACCTGTGCTGCCGCCCATAAGCACGGCTGCGCGCCGCCAGCCTTCGCCCTATCCGCAGGGCGACCGCATGTCCACGCTGGACTATATCCGTGATTCCGGGCTGGTGCACTTTACCGACACCACAACCCGAGACCTCACGCAGTCCAACTCCGGCAACCGCCTGCGCCTTGCCGAAGACAGGCTCATGGGGCCCTACCTTGACAATGCGGGCTTTTTCTCGCTCGAAAACGGCGGCGGGGCGCACTTCCATGTGGCCATGCTGGCCAACATGACCTACCCCTTCACCGAAGCCAAGGAATGGAACCGCTTTGCGCCCAAAACCCTCAAGCAGCTGCTGGTGCGCTCCACCAACGTGCTTGGGTATACGCCGCAGCCGCGCAACCTCATGCTCAAAACGGGCGAAATGATTTGCGACCACTACCAGGTCGTACGTTGCTTCGACTTTTTAAACCATGTGGAAAACATGCGCCCCATTGCCGAAGTGGTCATGGACCGCAAGGACGTTATCTTCCAGCCCGCCATTTCCATGTCGTGGGCCAAGGGCTTTGACGTCAAGCACTACCTGGGCGTTACCGAAGCCATGCTGCGCATGGTGGGCGACATCATGGGCGCAAGCCCCAAGGAAGCCTCGCGCCACATCATTCTGGGCCTCAAGGACATGGCCGGCGTTTGCCCGCCGCGCTTCATGGACGAGCTGGTCAAAGCCCTGCGCAAAGCCTGGCCCGAACTTGTGCTGCACTACCACAGGCACTATACCGACGGCCTGTTCGTGCCCTCCTGCGGTGCTGCGGCCAAGGCCGGTGCGCACATCATCGACGTGGGCCTCGGCTCATCGGTACGTTCTTATGGTCAGGGCGATGTGCTTGCCACCATGGCCTATATTGAAGACGAACTGGGCCTCAAGTGCAACCTTGATAAAAACGCCATCCGCGACGCCAACTTCGTCTGCAAGCAGATCATGCCTTATTACGACCGCTACTGTGCGCCGTACTTCCAGGGCATCGACTATGACGTTACGCGCCACGGCATGCCCGGCGGGGCCACTTCCTCCTCGCAGGAAGGCGCCATGAAGCAGGGGTACATTCACCTGCTGCCCTACATGCTCAAGTTCCTTGAAGGCACCCGCCAGATCGTGCGCTATCACGATGTTACCCCCGGCTCGCAGATCACCTGGAACACGGCGTTTCTGGCCGTTACAGGCGCATGGAAGCGGGGCGGCGAAGACGAAGTGCGCTACCTGCTGGAAGTGCTGGGTCAGGTCACCCGCACCCCCGAAAAAGAGCTTACGGACGAAATGCGCCGCGCGCGCCTGAACATCTATCAGGACTGCAACGACGCCTTCCGTAACCTGCTTCAGGGCAAGTTCGGCAAACTGCCGCTCGGCTTCCCTGCTGACTGGGTCTACCAGAGCGCCTTTGGCTCTGACTGGAAGAGCGCCATGGCGGCCCGCACCGAGGCTTCGCCCCTTGAATCGCTGGCAGAAGTGAACCTTGCAGCCGAAGAAAAGGCCTGCGCCGAAATTCTGAAGCGCAAGCCCAACGATGAAGAGTTCGTGCTGTACCTTAACCATCCGGCAGACGCGCTCAAGACCATCCAGTTCAAGTCCAAGTTCGGCGATCCCAACAACCTGCCTTTGCATGTATGGTTCGAGGGTCTGAAAGTCGGCCAGGATCTGTACTTCAACGACAGCAGCGGCAAGCCCCATCATCTCTTGCTGCTCAGCATCTCCACCCCCAACGATGCGGGCATCTCCATCTGCCGTTATGTGCTCGACTCCGAATTCATGAGCTGCGAGGTTCAGGTTCGGCAGCCTTCGGGCAACGGCGCAAAGAGCACGCTTATGGCCGACACGGCCAACAAGTATCATGTGGCCGCGCCGAGCAACGGCGACTTGTGGGTCATGTATGTGCATCCCGGTGATGTGGTTAAAGCGGGCGAAGAGCTCTTTAACGTTTCCATCATGAAGCAGGAAAAGGCCGTTCTGGCCCCCATTGACGGCATGGTGAAGCGTGTGCTCAAAACCGCAGACTTCAAAGAAAACAAGCAAATGGTTTCGGTCAGAGAAGGTGAGCTTATTGTGGAGCTGGGGCCTGTGCCGCGCGTGTGCGGCAATGAGGCCTGCGGCCAGCCCATTCCTATGGATAACATCGCATTCTGCCCCTATTGCGGTGTGCGCGTAAGTTAATTACTACGCTCACTACTGGAATTTGTGGACAGTTCCTTAATGGCGATATACAATTTCCAAGGTTGTTAAGCTTCTGTTTCCCAAACCGGAGGAAGACATGGCTAAGATTCCCGCCGCCAAACCTGCGCAGAACAAACCCAAGGGCGCAGCGCCCGAGGCAGTTCAGAAAAAACTGGTGCTTGATGGCGCCGAAATTGTGCAGATTGGTCCCGAAGCGGAGTTGCTTGTTGGTGGTAAGAACTACAACACTGCCCTGATCAGTCAGATTCAGGGCATTCAGGCGCCCCATTTTCGCGCCATCTCATCCATTGCCTTTCATCATCTGCTTGATGAAACAAAGGTTAATGGGCGTGTGGTACGCAGCGTGGTGGACCGTGAATACGGGCGCATTGACTGGAACGACCCCGAAATCAACCAGGATCCGGACTTCTTGCAGAAGTTCGTGCGTCAACTCGGCAAGCAGATTCATCAGGCCGCGCTGGCGGAAGGCGAGCAGACCAATACCAAGCTGCGCACCTTTATCAACAATATAGTCGAAGGGTTCGCCACCTCCCCCGAGGGCATCGACCAGTTGCGCAAGCGCTCGGTCATGGTGCAGGCGGCCATTTTGTCTGTTGAAGTGCCGCACGACGTTGCGGAAGCCGTGCGCGGCGCATACCGCGACATCTGCCGCGAAAACGAAGACGACATGACCCCTGTGGCCGTGCGTTCTTCCGCTGCGGGCGAAGACTCGCGCAAGAAGGCCTTTGCCGGTCTGCAGGATACCTACCTGAACATGGTGGGTGAAGACAGAGTGGTGGAGGCCTACCATTGGGACTGCTCCTCCGCCTACAATCTGCGCTCCATGACCTACCGCCGCGAGGCCATCCTTGACGCTCTGGCCAAGGCCGAAGAAACCGGCGACGAGAGCATTGCTGAAAACGCCAAGCTTGAGTGGGCCATCGAGCACACCTCGCTTTCTGTCTGCATGATGCAGATGATCAATCCCGTGATTTCCGGTACGGCCTTTTCTGCCGATACCGCCACGGGTTGCCGCGGCACGGACCGCCGCGAACTGGTCAGCATCGATGCCAGCTACGGCCTCGGCGAGGCTGTGGTGGGCGGCAAGGTGACGCCTGACAAACTTTATGTCTTCCAGCGCGACGACGGTGGCGAAGTAGTCATCCGTCAGATGGGCTGCAAGGACATGAAGATCGTCTATGACGAACGTGGCGGCACCCGCGAAGTGGAAGTGTCCGAGCTTGAGGCTCTGCGCTGGGCGCTTTCGCTCAGCCAGGCCGAACGCGTTGCCCAGGGCGTACGCGCCGTCAGCAAGGCGTACGGCGGCATCATCATGGACACAGAATTCTGCATTGACGCCAACGACAAGCTCTGGTTCGTCCAGGCACGGCCCGAAACCCGCTGGAACGACGACCTTGAGCTGCACCCCCATACCATCTTCATGCGCCGCCGCGAGGTGGACGCCAAAGCCGCCGCCGAAGCCGAAGTGCTGGTGGAAGGCAACGGCGCTTCACGCGGTGCTGGCCAGGGCACGGTGCGCTTTTTGCGCTCCGCCCTTGAACTGAACAAGATCGCCAAGGGCGATGTGCTTGCCGCCGAACGCACAGACCCGGACATGGTGCCGGGCATGCGCGTAGCCTCGGCCATCATGGCCGACGTGGGCGGCGACACGAGCCACGCGGCCATTACCTCCCGCGAGCTTGGCATTGCCGCTGTTATCGGCATTCAGCGTCTCGACATCCTGCGTGCGCTCGATGGCGCGGAAGTGACCGTTGACGGCACGCGCGGCAAGGTCTACCGCGGCCTTTTGCCCCTGCACCTTGTGGGCGGCGAAATGGATCTCTCCAAGCTGCCCCTTACCAAAACCAAGGTCGGCCTTGTGCTGGCCGACGTGGGTCAGGCGCTGTTCCTCTCCCGTTTGCGCAACTTCCCCCAGTTTGAAGTGGGCCTGCTGCGTGCGGAATTCATGCTTGGCAACATCAGCATCCATCCGCAGGCACTGGAAGCCTTTGACAACGGCGAGCTTGAAAATGTGGTGCACAGCAAGCTGAAAGAGCTTGAGAACCGCCTTTCCAAGGTGCTGCGCGAGCAGATGGCAGCCGGGCTGATCGTATTCAACTTCAACCTGCGCGAATACGTGGGCGAAGTGACCGGCCTTGCCGCAGAGGTTGAAGCCTTTGCCGAAGCGAGCAAGAGCCTGAATGCGGAAGAAGTGCTGATGCAGCACCGCAAGATGCGCGAACTGGATCACAAGGTTGACCAGCACCTCGAAATGGCCTCGCGCCGCATTGAAGTGCTCAAGACCTCCAATGATCTGTCCGATCATGTGCGCATCATCATGGGCTATGACGACGCTCTGGCGTTGCTGAATCCGGCTGACCCAGAATCCGCCAAGCGCGTTGCCGAAATTGAAGCCACAGTTGAAGAACATGTGCGCCGCATCAAGGATCTGCCCGCAGTCACCAAGCTGATGGACAACATCAACCATCTGCGTGAAGAAGTGAGCCTGCGTTCCGGCCTGAAAAAGGAAATGGACGACCTGCGCAACCTGACGGACAAAATTCGCGGCATCATCAAGGCCCGCGGTTTCCGTACCGGCAAGGAGCACTACGTTCAGACCCTGGCCCAGAACCTTGCCCTCTTTGCCATGGCCTTCTACGGCAAGCCCATCACGTACCGCACAACCGACTTCAAGAGCAACGAATACCGCAACCTGCTGGGCGGCAGCCTCTTTGAACATACCGAAGACAACCCCATGCTTGGCTATCGCGGCGTTTCCCGTAATATCCATGACTGGGAAGTTGAAGCCTTCAAGCTGGCCCGCGGCGTATACGGCGGCTCCAACCTGCGCATGATGCTGCCCTTTGTGCGCACTCTGGAAGAAGCCCGCTCCATGCGCAGCTACCTTGAGCAGGTTCACAAGCTCAAGAGCGGTCAGGACGGCCTGAAGATCATCCTCATGTCCGAGCTGCCTTCCAACGCCATTCTGGCCAAGCAGTTCATCACTGAGTTTGACGGCTTCTCCATCGGCTCCAACGACATGACCCAGATGGTGCTGGCGACAGACCGCGACAATTCGCGCCTGTCCCATATCTATGACGAGGAAGATCCGGCGGTTGTCTGGGCTATCCTTGTCAGCATCTTCACCGGCCAGAAGTACGCCAAAAAGGTGGGCTTCTGCGGTCAGGGCGTGTCAAACAGCATCATCCTGCGCGGGCTGGTTGCCATCGCGGGCATCACCTCCGCCTCTGTGGTGCCGGATACCTACTACCAGACCGTGTTTGATATCGCCTCTGTGGAAGGGGAAAACCATTCTGCCGCTGACCTCGGCAAATGGCTTGCCGCGCAACACCACAAGCGCCTTGCCGACCTGATGGAAAAGACCGGCTACGGTCATATCCTCAAGAAGTACAAGGAACCGCAGGATATTCAGGAATGGTACGAGGGCGAGTTGCAGCGTCGGCACGAACAGTTCCGCGATCACCTCGACACGCCCAAGGAAGCCTTCTACCGCGCCGAATTGCAGAGCTTCCGCTCCACCTTCCACAAGCCTGTGATCTACGCCACCTGGAACTGGGACGAAACGGTTGAGGATGCCCTGCATCACTCCGGCTTCCAGAACTTCGAGGAGCAGGCCAAGGCTCTGGAATACTCCCGCACGGTCAACGACTAGCGCAAGCCGGTCAACCGACTGATACACCAAGGCCCGGATCTCAGGATTCGGGCCTTTTCGTATACAGAGCGGGTTAGCTGCAAAAAACTTTTTCTGCTTACAGGAGACTCGTATGCACATGTGGATGTTGCCCCCGGAAGGCATGTGCCGCAAACATTTGCTGGGCGAACATGTGGAACTGCATATGCTCCTTGGCAGCATGCGGCGCGGCAAAAATATAGATGGCTTTCTTTCCGGCGGATTGGTTGACCCGCAGCTTGTCTTTGCCCGGCATGAGGAACTTGTGGCAGAGATGATCCGGCGTAGATTCAAACACACATCACCCATTGATGCGAGTGAGTGTGCTTCTTTGGCTGCCCGTTATGCAGGCCGCACATTCATCAACATTGCCGCCAATGCTGCTGAATTGCAGCGCAGGTGCCCAGACTGCGCCCACTTGATGTTAGCGAAAAACACCACAGCGCAATCAGGCACCACAAATGCAAACTGATGCCCATGCGACAATAACATGCGCAGCATCAACACAATATTTGACTATCGCGCACAAAAAAAGCCGGGCCTGGAAATCCAGACCCGGCTTTGCATGTTCAGGCAGGGTAGAGCGTTAGCTCTTGATGCTGAAGTTGAGCTTGCTCTGCATGTTCTGCACGCTCTTGCTCAATGTGCTCATGGCATCGTCAAATTCCTTTTGCAGGCTGTCCATGAGTTCATGCACCGAGATAATCTTGTTCACACGGGCCACATTGGCGCCGCAAAAGGCAAAGCCGCGTTCAAGATTACCCTTCATGGCGTTAATGAGCGCCTGGGCGATGCAGTAGGGCGTTTTTTCCTGTTCGCAGGTGTGTACGCAGTGGAACACGCATTTGAAAGGCTTTTTCTTGCCTTCGCGCGATGCCGTGATGAATTCATTGCCAAGAGCGCGGCCAGGCATGCCCACCGGGCTTTTGATAATGGTGATGTCTTCATCGCGCGCAGAAAGGTAGCTCTGCTTGAAGCGGTCATCGGCATCGCATTCGTGGGTAGCCACAAAGCGGGTGCCCATCTGCACGCCGGAAGCGCCAAGATCGAGGAATTTCATGATGTCCGCGCCGGAGTACACCCCGCCGGCGGCGATAACAGGCACCGCGCGACCGCACTTGTCTTCCATGGCCTTGGCGGCCTCAACCACCTGCGGCACCAGAACTTCAAGCGAATGGTTGGGATCCTGCAATTCTTCGGCCTTGAAACCGAGGTGGCCGCCAGCCTTGGGGCCTTCAACCACAAAGGCGTCAGGCGTGTAACCAAAACGCGAGGCCCATTTTTTGGCGATTACCGTGGCCGCTCGGGCCGAAGAAACAATGGGAACCAGCTTGGTTTTGAATTCTTCCTTCTTTTCTTCGCACACCTGCAAGAGGTGATGCGGCATGTCGAGGGGAAGGCCAGCGCCGGAAAAGATGATGTCCACCTTGTTTTCAACGGCGGTGCGCACCATCTGGCTGAACGTGGTAAGCGCCACCATCAGGTTGACGCCGATAATACCGTTGCTGAGTTCACGTGCTTTCAATATTTCATTGCGCAGGGCGCGCAGATTGGCTGTAAGAGGATCCTTGGCCACATCGGGTTCTTTCATGCCGATCATGGCCCCGGCGATGACGCCGATACCACCCTGATTGGCAACAGCCGACGCAAGCCCGGCAAGCGAAATACCCACGCCCATGCCACCCTGAACTACAGGGATTTTAGCCGTGAGATCACCTATCTTGAGTGCGGGGAAAGACATTGCAAGACCTCCGTCCTGTCCGTAAGCAGCATGCCACTTTGCATCGTTTCGATTACAAACGACATGCCTATGTTTGCCGGGAAGCATAGCTGGTAATTTCACAAGACGCAACAATCATCTTTAATATATGTATTCCGGCCCGTTATCCTGCGCATAGTGACGCATAGGGGCACCAGTCGCAATGGCGGTCCGGACGCGCCGTAAAGGACGGCGCATGGCGCATGTGCAGCAATACAAGAGAAAGCGCCGCGTGGCAGTATCCAATGGCCTCCGCCAGGTCTTCATCCACCAGCCCTCCAAAAAGAGGATACTCCCTGCCAGCGTTGCGCAGCTCAACCAAGGCTGCATCGCCGACCGGGCCAAGGCCGCTGCCCACAGCCATGCTCACATAGCAGGGCAGTTGCAGGCTGGGCAGCCGGGGCCGCAACTCTTCAAACAGGGCATCCATATCTTCAAGCATCTGGGCGTCAGGCTCGTACCCCCCGCCAGTTTGCGTCTGGCGCAGGGCCGCAAAAAGGCTTTCAATACGCCTGAAATAAAGAATGTCGCCCCACAGGCTTCCATCATGTAATTTAAGGCTGCCGGTCTTGTAGTCAAGGATGTGCAGCAGGTCATCCCGCCGGTCAATGCGATCCATTATGCCCGTAAAGGAATATTCGCCGCCTGCCAGCGACAGCGTGGCCTTGAGTTCTTCCTCCAGCGCCACAATGATTGTGCTGTCGGGCTGGTTATCCAGAAATCGTTGCAAGCGTACAGGGGCGGCTTCTTCCAGCATGAGGCAACTGTCCGGCGGCAAAATGCGGCGCAGGTCGGCCTTTTCAAGCTCCTCATGAAACCGCGCAAGCATGGTCTCACGGCTGATATCGCCCCGGCGCACCTCTTTATTGAGATACGGTTCGTACAGCGCGTGCAGCGTATCGTGAATGCAGATGCCCACGGCTGCGGGGTCGTCCCCTTCGTTGACCTCCTGCGGCGGTTGCAGCCTGCAGAGGTATTGCCAGGCAAAGCGCAGAGGGCACTGCTGGTAAACATCCAGCCTTGTGGGCGAAAGCGGTTTTTGCAGCAGGGCCAGCATGGCCTCGTGCAAGGCCTCTGTGCGGGGCAGGCTTTTGGGCGCGGCAGGGGTGCTGCGCACCACGCAACGGGCCATGCCCAACGGCCCCTGACCGGGCACAAGCAGCTCGCCACGGCGTTGTTCTTCTTCCCACAGCAGTTGCTCAACAAAGCGGCTGCGGCTTTTTTTGCCGTCAAAGAGCGCAGAGCGGCTGATGCCCTCCTGCCAGAAAAAGCGCACCTCCTGCGCCCCGGCGCAGAGCCGGTACAACGTGTGGGCTGTCGCCCGTTCGCGCCTGCGGGCATCGGGCAGGCCAAGCACCTGCCGCAATGAATCGGGCAGCAGAGGATCCTGCGCAGGGTTGCCGGGCAGTTTGTCGTCCGTGGCATCCACAATAAGCACCCTGTCAAAGTGCAGCAGGCGCGTTTCAAGCATGCCGAGCACCTGCAAGCCCGTGAGCGGCTCCGCCTCAAAAGGCACGCGCTCCTGTTGCAGCACTTCGCGCACTATGCCGTGCAACACGCTGGTGGGAAAGGGCGTCTGCGCAAGGCAGTTTTGCCGCAACACAGGGGCCGCATGGCGGGCAAGCCGGTACATGGCCTCTGCATCCAGCGGAAAATGCCGCCACATGTCGCCGCCGTTGCGCAGCAGAAAATCGCAGATGTTTTGCAGGCACAGGGCCATGCCCTCGGTAGTGTCCACCTGCCCTGGCTGGCGCACCAGCACATTGAGCGTGGCTTCAAAAAGCTCAAAAAGCGCAGGATGCATGCCCGGGGCGCACTCCCGCGCAACCTCGTTCATATCCACAAACCGCGCCCCGCCGCGGATCATGCCCTCAATGCGGCGCAAGACCTCGCGCAAATAAAGGGGCGTCGCGCTGCCATCATCCACGCGTAGCAGGTTCAGATAGGGGTGCCGCAGGCACTGGAGCAGGTTGCGCCAGTAATAGCGGCCATCTTCCGTCCTGTTTTCCTGCAATTGCAGCAGAGCCTCAAGCAGGCGGTTAAGGGGCGAGCGCTCCAATGGGTAGCCCATGGAAACGTTGACGTCCTTGTTGGGCAGATGGTGCAGCACTGGCATGAGCAGGGCGCTGTCCGTGAGCACGACCGCCGTGGAAAGCCCGTCAGGCGCGGCTAAATCATTGCTGCCGCCGTTGCTGGCGCTCGGTGCCGCCAGTTCTTCATGCAAAGCTTTAAGCTGCGAATGGCAATCGTACCCGGCAAAAAACGATATGCGCGGTTTGTGCGCGGCCTCGGCGTCCGCAGGCTCCACGGCAAGGCGCGCAGTGGCCTTCCAGCGGCGCAGCCACGCGGCCTGAGCCTCGCACGCCCAGTGCGGCGCGGCGCCAAAAGCCAGCGCCGGATCTGCATGCAGGCAAATCTGCCCGCCAGCCTGCCACAGCCTGTGCAGCAGGGCTTCCTCACTGCCGGTGAGCAATGAAAATCCGGCCATCACAACGGGTCGGTCATCTGCGGGCGTAAAAAAGCGGGGCAGGGCAAGTCCGTCTTCGCTGACGGTAAAGGAGTCCAATCCCGGCGTCGTCCAGCGGCGGGCCTCCAGCGCGGCCACATAGGCCTTGCCTATGCGCCCCAGAGCGCCCAGCAGGGCAGCCGCAGGGCCGGAAACCTCCTGCTCCACATGGCTGAGATCCACAGCAGCCACGCGCTGGCCCAGCATTTCTTCCAGCAGGTTTGAGAGCCGCAAGCCCCAGGGCAGAAAGTGCGCCATGTCCATACGGGCAAAACGCGCGGCAAGGCCTTCGTCATCCTGCGCGAGACCCATAACACACTCGTGCAGCAGGGCGACCCTGTCCAGCACGTTGGCCGTGTGCAGAGGGTCTGCGCTGGTTTGCGACCGCCAGGCCGAGATCACATCCGCCAGAGTCATGACCTTGGGCAGCAATCCCTGATAGCCTTCTTCCGCATAGAGCTTGGTAAGGTAACGCCAGGGTCGGTTGTGGGGCACGATCAGCAGGGTTGCGCCCGCCCGCCCCTTGCCGATGCTGGTCAGAAAGGCTTTGAGGTCGGGCAGAAAGGGCCGCTGCCAGGGAAAAACAAGAATCGGCGATGCGCTCATGCCTGAGCCTCCGTGGCGGGCAAAAGATCGCTGCAACGCTCGGCAAGAGCCGAAACGCCGTGCGCTTCCACAAGCTGAAACCGCCGCAAATCAAGGTACACCAGCAGACCGCGCGCACTGCCGGGGGCGCAGTCGTTCCCGGCTTCCAGGCAGGCAAGGTAGGTCTGTAGCTGCGCCACATGATCGGCTTCGGGCTGACCGCTTTTATAATCAAGCACCAGCGGCCCCCATGGCTCATGCACCAGCAAATCCATGCGCAGCAAGCGGCCCTCGGCATCCATGAGCGAATGTTCGGGCCAGCCCGTCTGCAGCCAGCGGGCAGCCTGCGGTTGCGACGCGAACCATTGCAGCGCCGCTGCGGCATTTTCCCGCAATGCGGCCTCGTCCGGCACAGGCAGCGAAAAATGCCCAAGGCCGAAGTTCAGCGCAGCCTGCGCGTCCGCCTGCGGATTGCCCGTTATGTGCAGATGCTCAAGGCACAGGTGCAGAAAGCTGCCCCTGTCTTCTGCGCGAAAGCTGAACCCTGCCAGTGGATTACGAAAAATCTTGAGGCGCGGCAGCCACTGCATGGGCCGCCATGCGGGGTCTGCAAAGCCAGCGGAATCCCCAGCATCCGGGGCCATTGCATTGCCCTGCGCGGTATCCGCAGAAGCAGCGGCTTCCTCGCCTTCCAGGCTTTCCGCAGCCTCTGCCTTGCTGCCCCAGGGGGCTGCGGCAGAAGCCTTCGCGGCTTTAGCAGCCGGGGCGGCATCGTGCGTGGCTGGCTCCTCGCCCACGGTGTAGGGGGCTGTGAACCCGGCCTCTTCCATAAGCATGTCCAGCACATCACTGGTAGAGCCGCGCCCGCCCACGGTGCTTGTGCGCAGCACATAGAGCGCATCGCGTGCGCGTGTAAAGGCCACGTAAAGCAGGTGGACGTTTTCACGGCACTGGCGGGCAAGCTCCTGATGATAGGGCGCGCCTAGATGCTTTCTGTTGCCCACGGCAAGGCGCAGGCCTTCGCGCTCGACCATCACGGTTTCATTGCCCATACGGGCGCGCAGGTCTGTCCACGGCACAATAACCACCGGGGCTTCCAAGCCCTTGGATTTGTGGATGGTCATAACGCGCACGGCATCCATGTTTTCGGGCATGGGCACCTTTTCTTCGCCGCTTTTGGCGCGCCAGTGCTCCAGAAATGTGGGCAGGGTGGCAAGGCCCTTTTCTTCCGCGCTGTGCAGCACTTCCATAAATCGGCGCAAAAAGGTCTCCGCCTCGGGGTAGCGCCGCTCCACATCCAGCCGGGCAAACCATTCAAGCGTCATGTCATAGGGCGTCATGAGGCCTGACTGACTGTGGAACGGGGCAAGCAGCCGCTGCCAGATTTCTGGCCAGCGCTTTTTGAACCGCTGGAACAGCGGCCCGCCTCTGGATGCCGCGCACCAGCCCGCAATGTCTTCGTGCGCAAGGGCCGCAGCTTCTGGATGCTCCCGAAAGATGCTACCGCACACAAGGCTCATAAAGGCGATGTCGTCCTCAGGATTATCAAGAAAGGAGAGCAGGGCCACGGCCTGCACCACCAGCGGGTGCGCGGCGAGCCGCAGGCTGTTTTCTGTAATCACGGGGATATTTTCGCGAATCAGCCTGTCTGCCACAAGGGTGGCCTTGCCGTTGCTGCGCACCAGAATGAGCACGTCGGCCCATGGATGGTGCGGCTCAATATCCTCATGCAGCAGGGTGCAGAGGCGTTCAAGCACATCTTCGCCCAGAGCCTCGGCATCCACGGAAAGGATGGTTTCCACGCGCACAAGGCCGCCCTCGCGGGCGTTTTCAGGGCATTGCTGCTCCGTGCCCGCAAAGGCGCGCACAAGGCCCTGAGCAGCCTGTCCGCAGATTTCCGGCGGGGTGCCCGTGGGTAAAAGGGCGGCCATGACCTTTGCGGCCATGTCCGGCTGCGCCAGGGGGCCGAAAATGCCGTTGTTGTGCTGCACGATTTCGCGGCGGCTGCGCCAGTTGTAGGGCAGATTGTCGCGCTGGCCATCGGGTGCGAGGGCTGTGAGGCCCGCATCGTCAAACACGCCGTCAAAAAGCTCCGGTTCGCCCCCACGCCAGCCGTAAATGGACTGCTTGACGTCGCCCACCCATGTGAGGGAACCACCGCGCGAGAGGGCTTCTTCCACAAGGGGGCGCAGGGCGTACCACTGCTCATTGCTGGTGTCCTGAAATTCATCCACCAGAAAATGCGTGAGGCGCGAGCCCATGCGGCACAGGGCCTCGGGCACGCCGTTGTCGCTTTCAAGCACCTGCCGCGCCATGTGCGGAATCAGCAGACCCGGCAGGCTGCCTTCCTGCCGCTGGTTTTGCACAAAGGCCTGCACAAGTGTACGCGCCAGAAGGAGCACAGGGGCAAGCCCCACGGCCTGACGCAGCAGGGGAGCGGTATCTACCAGAACCCCGGCGGCGCGGGCAAAGGCCTCGTAGGCTTTTTGCACTTCGTCGCTGACAACGGGCTTTTTCAAAAACAGGTCAGACGCGCTGGCCTTGCTCAGGTATGCCGAAGTCTTGCACTGCCCGGCGGCAATGGCCTCCACAGCCGCGAGGGCGTTTTTGCTGAAACTAAGGCCGCTTGCAGCCGCAGCAGACAGAAAGATATTGGCATGAGTAACGGCCAAGCTTTCCACTTCGCTCAGCCGCTTGTGCAGGGTTTCTGTGGACGAAATATCTTCAAAGCGCCCGAGTAGCACGTCATCCAGCAGGCCGCGCAACTGGTTGAGCAGTTTTTCGCCCGCAAGAAAGCCCGTGCTGTTCTCCCGCCAGGCCATGGCCCGATAAACCTCGCGCAGCAGGGATCGCATGGTTTCATCGCCCTGCCATGCGCGTTCAAGCAGTACATCAAGGTAGGGGGTGAGCACTTCTTCGGTGGCAAAGACAGGCTGAAAATCCGGATGCAGATCAAGTTCCAGCGCTGCCGCGCGCACAATGAGGTGCAGCAGGCTGTCGATGGTGCGGATGTTCAGCGCGCCCATATCGCGCATGATCACATCCACCCAGCGGGAGGCCTGCTCGGGCGAAAGCGCAAGCCCGCCCAGGGGCTGCCCGAGGGCCGCGCTCTTGAGTTGCCGGATGACGCGGTCGCGCATTTCGGTTGCAGCGGCATTGGTAAAGGTGATGGCGAGGATGTCGCCCCAGCCGCAGCGGCCGCCCGGCAAAAGCACGCAGGCCGAGGAAGCGGACGCGCTCGCGGGCGGCCCGCTCTGCACCAGCCTTTGCAGAAAACAATGCGTCAATTCATAGGTCTTGCCGGAACCGGCAGAGGCCTTGACCTGTCTGAGATGCTTCATGCTGCCGGTTACGCCGGGGGCAGCATGCCGTGCAGCATGCCCTGACCGGTGGATTCAAGCACAGCCCGCCACAGGTCTGAATAGATGTTGAGCTTGCGGCGCTTGCGGGTCACAAGCTCCAGCGGCAGATGGACGTAACGGTCCTGAATTTTGCCCACCACCATGTCTGTGCGCCCGGCCATGGCGGCATGCACGGCGTACTGGCCCAAAAATCCGCAATAAACCTTGTCATTGGCGTTGGCCGGGATGGAGCGGATGATATAGCTCGGGTCAATATATTTCAGCGAATGCTCAATGCCGCGCGCGCCCAGATAGGAACTGATATTCTTGCGCAGAAGGTCGGCCACATCGCCAAGCACGGGGTTGCCCGACACATCCTTGGCGGCGTGGTTTTCCATAAGGTGCTGACCAGCGCCCTCGGCTGCCACAATAACGGCATGCCCGCGCGAGCGCAGGCGTTCTTCCAGCGCAGGCAGAAGCCCGCCCTCGCCCTCAAGGGCAAAGGGAGCTTCCGGAATCAGCACAAAGTTCACTTCTTTGAGGGCCAGAGCAGCGCGCGCGGCGATAAAGCCGGATTCGCGCCCCATCAGCTTGACCAGCCCAATGCCGTTGGGCACGCCGCAGGCCTCGGTATGGGCGCATTCAATGGCCTCTGTGGCCTTGAAGGCGGCAGTTTCAAAGCCGAACGACTGGGGAATGAAGTTGATGTCGTTATCAATGGTTTTGGGAATGCCGATGACGGATATCTTGAGCCCGCGCACCTGCACCTCGCTGCTGATGGCAAGGGCGGCCTTCATGGTGCCGTCGCCGCCAATGACAAAGAGAGCGTTGACGTTGCTGCGTTCAAGGGTATCCACAATTTCCTCGGCAGACTGCGGCCCGCGTGAGGAACCAAGCATGGTGCCGCCAAAACGGTGAATGTCCGCCACGCTTGAAGGCGTAAGCTCAAAGGGGGCATGACCGTACTTGGGAATAAAACCCTCAAGCCCGTAGGCGATGCCCAGAATGGAGGGCACGTTGTAGGCGTGGAAGGCCTCCATCACAATGGCGCGGATGACATCGTTGATGCCGGGGCAAAGCCCGCCGCAGGTCACGATGGCGCACTTGGCGCGGGTGGTGTCGAAGTAGAGTTTTTTGCGCGGGCCAGCGGCCTCAAGGCAGACACTGAAGGGCGCGTTCACTTCTTCCGACAGTTCTTCATCCACAACAATCTGCACGGTCTTGTTGTCTGCCCAGGTGCGGTAGGGCAGCACAGAATCAAGCTTGCAGGGGCCAAGCGTGCGGATTTCCGTTTGCAGCGAACATTCTTGCATGGTGCAGCCTCGGCTGTTTTGGAGCTATTTGCTTAAACCAAGTTCCGCCGCATGGGCGCGCATGGCTTCGATGGACAGAGCCAGAAAAGCATCAAGCTCAAGCCCGGCCTCGGCGCACTGGCGGATGTTGTCGCGGCACACGCTGGCCGCAAAGGCTTTATCCTTCATCTTTTTCTTTATGCTTTTAACTTCCATGCCTTCCATGCCTGTGGGGCGCATGAGCGCAGCGGCAGAGATAAGCCCGGTGACGGTTTCGCCGCAGCGCAGGGCGTAATCAAAGCGCGAGGCAGGGCCAGCCGCGCCGTTCATTTCCGCATTATGGGCGCGAATGGCAGTGAGGGCTTCGTCCGGCAACTGGCCAGCCAGCATCTCTGCGGTGTCCAGCCCGTGCCGGCTGGCGTTTTCCGCCGTGGCGGGGTAGTCGAGGTCGTGCAAAAGGCCAGTGAGGCCCCAGAGGTCTTCATTTTCGCCAAAATGTTGGGCAAGAACGCGCATTATGGCCTCGGAGGCCAGGGCATGCTGCAACAGTGAAGGCGGTGTTTTTTGCTCGGCCAGCAGAGCGAGGGCCGATTGACGTTCTATCATGGCAAGTACTCCCTTATGTTTAAAAATGTAAATCAGGCAACCCGGCTTTGCAAGCCGCGCGAGGTGAATGGCCGATGCGCAGCCGTGGCTCGACCCGCAGCCCAGTTGACAGCACGGCATTAATGACGGAAAAGAACCTTTTCGGAATACATATTCCACTACCTTTGCCGAAGCGACAATTTATGCCTATATACGGTCTCCGTTTCAGAACGCTTGGACAAACAAGCTACTATACCGGCCCCTCCGGCTTCAAACGGGGGGATCATGTGCTTATTGAGGCAGAGCAGGGCCAGACCCTCGCCGAAATAGTATCCGGCCCCGCAGAGCATTTGCCCGGACAGATGGAGCAGGAACTGCCCTCCATTTTGCGCCATGCCGGTTCAGAAGACATCCACCGTGGCGAAGCCAACGAGCAGATGGCGCGTGAAGCGCAACAGTTCTGCCGCCAGTGCATCCGCGACCGCAACCTTGATATGAAGCTTGTGGATGTGGAGGTCTTTTTTGACCGCAGCAAGCTCATCTTTTACTTCACTGCGCCTTCCCGCATTGATTTTCGCGATCTGGTCAAAGACCTTGTGCGTGAATACCGCGCGCGCATCGAGCTGCGCCAGATAGGCGTGCGCCACGAAACGCAGATGGTGGGCGCTGTGGGCAACTGCGGCATGGTCTGCTGCTGCCGCAGGTATCTGCGCAAATTTGCGCCCGTGACCATCCGCATGGCAAAAGAGCAGAACCTCTTTCTGAATCCTGCCAAAATTTCGGGCATTTGCGGCCGTTTGCTCTGCTGCCTTTCTTACGAACAGGACAACTACGACCATTTTCACCGCATGTGCCCGCGCCTCGGCAAGAAATACCAGACGGACAAAGGCCCCATGAAGGTTCTGCGGGCCAACATGTTCCGCAATTCCCTTTCTGTGCTGACGGAAAACAACGAGGAAGTCGAACTGAGCCTGGACGACTGGCAGGCGCTTTCGCCCCACAGGCCGGAGGCCCCCCAGGGTGCGCAGCCAAAGCAGCCGCCCAAAGGCCCCATGAACGACAACAGCCTGCTTGTGGTTTCCGCCACGCCGGATACTCTTGACTCTCTTGATTTTATGGATGAATTCCGTCAGGACGAGCGCGATACCCAGCCCGAGGAATCCACCCCCGCCGAATCCGGCGAGCGCGCCCCCGGTGGAGAGGCTCAGGCCGAACCGGGCAAGAATCGCCGCAAACGCCGCCGCAACAAGTCGCAGCGGCCCGACCACGACTAGCAATTAAGCTTACGGAGCCTTGAGTGAACAGCTTTTTCATCACAACGCCCATCTACTACGTCAATGCCAAGCCCCATCTGGGGCATGCCTATACCACTGTGGTTGCCGACGCCATGGCCCGCTACCACAAGCTGATTGGCGAGGACACCATGTTCCTCACCGGCACGGACGAACACGGCGACAAGATTGTTCAGGCGGCGGAAAAACAAGGTCAGACTCCAAAGGAGTTTGTGGACGACATCAGCGCCCGCTTCCGCGCCTTGTGGCCCAAGCTTGACGTTGCCAACGACCGCTTTGTGCGCACCACCGATCCCGAACATATCAGCGCCGTGCAGGCCTTTTTGCAAAAGGTCTATGACGCGGGCGACATCTATTTTGGCGAGTTCGGCGGGCATTACTGCTATGGCTGTGAACGGTTCTATACCGAAAAAGAGCTGGAAAACGGCCTCTGCCCCCAGCATCTGACCAAGCCGGAATTTATCAGCGAGAAGAACTACTTCTTCCGCATGTCCA
This sequence comes from Desulfovibrio desulfopostgatei, assembly GCF_053570645.1. NCBI lineage: Bacteria > Pseudomonadati > Thermodesulfobacteriota > Desulfovibrionia > Desulfovibrionales > Desulfovibrionaceae > Desulfovibrio > Desulfovibrio desulfopostgatei. The sequence continues at coordinate 1,631,401 of NZ_JBRBQS010000002.1, forward strand.
AGTATCTGCCCTGGCTCAAGGAGCACATCGAGGCCAATCCTTCGTTTATCCGGCCCGAGCGCTACCGCAGCGAAGTGCTGGCCATGCTCGAATCCGGCGCGCTGGAAGACCTGTGCATCTCGCGCCCCAAATCGCGCCTGACCTGGGGCATTGAGCTGCCCTTTGACAAGGATTACGTCTGCTACGTGTGGTTTGATGCGCTACTCAACTACATTAGCGCGCTGAACTGGCCCGAAGGCGAAGACTTTAAAAAGTTCTGGCCCGGCGAACATCTGGTTGCCAAGGATATTCTCAAGCCCCACGCCGTATTCTGGCCCACCATGCTCAAATCTGCGGGCCTGCCGCTGTATGAGCATCTGAATGTGCACGGCTACTGGCTTGTGCGCGACACCAAGATGTCAAAATCGCTTGGCAATGTTGTGGAGCCGAGCGACATGGCCCAGCGTTTCGGGCCGGATGCCTTCCGCTATTTTCTGCTGCGCGAAATGCACTTTGGTTCTGACGCCAGCTTTAGCGAAGATGCCCTTGTGGGCCGCATCAATGCCGACCTTGCCAACGACCTCGGCAACCTGTTCAGCCGCGTGCTTTCCATGACGGCCAAATATTTCGGCAGCCATGTGCCCATGCCCAAGGCGCTTCAGGAAGACGACAAGGCCATTGCCGACCTGTGCGCCAACTCCATGCGCAACTTTGTGCAGCTTTTTGGCAACGTGCAGTTTGCCCAGGGGCTTGAATCCCTGTGGGAACTCGTGCGCGCCCTGAACAAATACGTGGACACCCAGGCCCCCTGGACGCTCTACAAGCAGGGCAACATGGAGCGCCTCGCAACCGTCATGTATGTCATGCTGGCGGCCATGCGCAAAACCGCGCTCTGCCTCTGGCCCGTCATGCCTGTGGCCTCTGGCAAAATGCTTGCCCAGCTTGGGCAGCCCGTGCAGGAAGGCCAGCCCCCGGTTGCCAATGTGGAAGACGAAATTGCCCATTTTGAAGGCCTTGAACCCGGCATTCAGGTAGCGGAAGGCTCCAACCTGTTCCCGCGTATTGAAGTGAAAAAAGAAGGCGCGGACAGCAAGGAACCCAAGGCCCAAAAGAAGGACAAGCAGGCGGAAAAACCGCAGGAAAAAGCCGCGCCCAATCAGGCTGCAGCAGAGCAGGGCGGGGCGGATACGCCTGCAGTCAAACCCAATGTGGAATTCGACCAGTTCAAGGCTCTGGATCTGCGCGTGGGCACAGTCAAAGTGGCGGAAAAGCACCCCAATGCCGACCGTATTCTGCGACTTGAAATTGACTTTGGCGAAGGTGAGCTGCGTCAGATTCTCTCTGGCCTGGCAGAGCACTATGCGCCGGAAGATCTGGTGGGCAAACGCGTGTGCGCAGTGCTGAACCTTGCCCCGCGCAAGATTCGCGGGCTGGTTTCGCACGGCATGGTGCTTACGGCAGGAACCGACAGCGCGCTCGGGCTGCTTGCTGTGGACCGCGACGTGCCTGACGGCAGCGAAATAGCATAATTCTGATGCGGTGAGCGGCGTCGCACCCGTGGTTCAAATGGGCGCGACGTCTGCAACCACCATCAGCAAACGGCAATACAGAACGATGGGCGGAAATGCTCTAGTGGGCCTTGGCCTCTTCTTCGCGGAACAGGCGCTCAAGGGCGGCGGCATCAAGCGGCGTAAGGTTGAAACGCATACCCGCTTCGTCCAGAAGGGCAGACAGGCTCTTGCCGGTATGCAGGGCGCGCTGTTCCGCCAGATAGGCCGCAGCCTTACGCACAAGTTCACCTTGCGGCATGATGGTTGTCATGGAGATATCCTTTTTTATTCACCCATAGCCGTTGTGCCGCCTTTTGGCAATGCTCTGCCCGCAGGTCGACACATCCCACACTAGGCGACAGGACTTCGCGCCAGAGGGTTTTTATGGATAATCTGTTTACTGCGGTAATTTTGAGCATTGTCGAGGGGCTGACGGAATTCCTGCCTGTTTCCTCATCCGGCCACCTTATTCTGGTTGGCGATCTGCTCAACTTTATGGGCGAAAAGGCCGCCACCTTTGAGGTGGTTATTCAGCTTGGCGCCATCATGGCTGTGGTGGTGCTGTACTGGAAGCGCTTCTGGGGCCTTGTGCGCCCTCAACCCTATGTGCGCTTTGCGGGCATGCGCGGCATCATGCTGCTTATTCTTACATCGCTGCCTGCCAGCGTGCTCGGGCTTTTGCTGCACTCGGCGATCAAGACCTATCTGTTCCGTCCGGAAACTGTGCTCATTGCTCTGGTTGTGGGCGCGGTGATGATGATAGTTGTTGAAAAACGCAAGTTCAAACCTTCGTATATTACGCTGGACGACATGACGCCCAAGCTGGCCCTTGGCATCGGCTGCTTTCAGTGCCTTGCGCTGTGGCCCGGTTTTTCGCGCTCGGCTTCAACAATTATGGGCGGCATGCTGCTTGGCGGCAAGCGCTCGCTGGCGGCGGAGTATTCGTTCATCGCCGCCGTGCCCATCATGGTTGCAGCTACCGGCTACGATATGCTGAAAAGCTGGCACCTGTTCAGCGCTGCGGATATTCCCTTTTTTGCCGTGGGCATGATCGGCTCGTTCCTCTCGGCCTTGCTGGCGGTCAAGGTATTCATCGCCCTCATGGGCCGCGTGACCCTGGTGCCTTTTGCCGTGTACCGCCTGCTGATTGCCCCATTTATTTATTATTTCATGGTGAACTAAAAAAAATGCTTGCCAAGGGGCGGCAAGTTTTATAATTAGATCGTCGCGCTAACGAGGCGCTGACACGGCAAGGTAGCTCAGTTGGTCAGAGCATGCGGTTCATACCCGCAGTGTCGGGGGTTCAAATCCCTCCCTTGCTACCAGAATTTCATACCCGGAAGTCTTACGAGACTTCCGGTTTTTTTTGTTTTTAGGCGCACACTGCTGTTGAGCAGCAGTGTGCGCCTAAGGCAACTCCCCATACTTTTTTTCACTACCGCGACATGATGCTTTCAAAATTTTTGTAATGGTGTTATTCTAAAAGTCCTGCACCACACTCCGTCAGATCAACAATTTGCCGTCTTTCCGCCTATAAAAATGAAAAACAGCACCATTTAAAACAAAGAGAACACCATGAAGGCCATTATAAGAAAAACACCAAAGAGCATGTATCAGCCTGTTGGAAACTATTCACATACAACCATCATACCCGCTAGCATGGACACCTATGTGTTTTCAGGGCAAATCGGCATCAGGGGTGACGGTTCTTTTCCAACGGCCTTTAACGATGAAGTGCAGCAACTCTTTACAAATATTAAAGTATTGCTCGATACGGAAGGACTGTCCGGACCAGATATTACCAAGGTTAATATCTGGTCCGTGAAAGAAATCGACTGGGATTATTTCGATAACGAGTGGGATAAGCTTTTTGGCAGCACTTACCCATCGATGACTATTGCGTATGTATCGGCATTAGGCCTGCCGGAAATCAGCATAGAAATTGATATCTGGGCTGCAAAGCAACCTCAGGGCTAAGTGCAGCAGGGTGCTCTTCATGAGCAGAAGGGCGCCCTAACCATGGATAGCTGGCATATTGCTCTGGCGAGGGAATTGATAACCTGCACCATACATGGTAATTTATTGAAAGTTCTTCATTGGCTACCTTGGGGGCATTATGAAAGAAAAAACTGTCTACCGCTGCAAGCGCTGTGGTGATGTTTTTTACTGCCCGACTGGCATGCTGGACAAAGCCTTCTTTAACTTTCGGCGGGTTTTCAAGTTATTGTCATGCCCACGATGCGGAAGTACGCTTATACATGAAGAAGAGTACGTGGCTGAAAAAAAGAAACAGGACAATGCTGCAATAGATAAATAGCCTGATCTGGTTATGCACAGGCAGGCAATATTTTTGCCATCCAGCAAAACAGGCTCGCGTTATAACCAATATATACGGCGTTTATGCCTTGTGGTGCGCAAAAGCGTACGGGGCATAAACGCCTTGCCTTTTACTCCGGTGCCGTCATGCAGTTTATACATTTGCCCCACAACGCCAAGCCTGAGCAGTACGCAACGTGGCACAGCGCAGCTCTGCACAGCGCTCAGGCCGACCCTTTCAGTTGTACGCCAGCATGGCAACTTGCCTTTCATGACGCCTTTGGTCCCAAGCGGCGTTTGTTGTTTGCAGAAGCCGACAGCAGTGTTATTGCCCTTGCGGAAGGCCTTGTTTCGCCAGAAGAAATCTACATCACGCCCCTTGAACCCTCGTGGTTCTTTGGCTGCCCGCTGCTGGGCAGCCATGCCCCGCAGCTATTTGCCGACGCCATGCACTTTTTTACCAGAACCTATGCCCCCAGATTTCCCAAGGTTCTTGTGGGCGGCCTTGGCCCTGGCCTGGATTATGTGCAGAACATGCTCAACAAAACAGGCATGCCGCTCCAGGCGCACCTCGTAAAAGCGGGCATTCAGGGATCGGCTTCACTTGCTGGCGGGCTGGACGGCTATCTTTCGCGCCGCTCGGCCAATCTGCGCCGCAACCTGAAACGTTCGGCCAAGAAGGCGCACGAGCTGGGCATCTCTTATGAACGGGTGCTGCCTTCAACGGAAGACGAAGCAAAGGCGGCGTATGCCCGCATGATCGCCGTTGAACGCACAAGCTGGAAGGGGATTGACCACTGCGGCATGGCGGAGCCGGGCATATGCGATTTTTACGCATTTCTGCTCCAGCGGCTCGCGCCGGAAAAGGGTGCGCGCGTCATTTTTGCCCGCCGTGAAGATACGGACGTGGGCTTTATTTTTGGAGGCCTGGCAGGGGATATCTATCGCGGACAGCAGTTCAGCTATGCGCAGGATTGCCATGAGCTTTCACTGGGCAACCTCATGCAGATTGAAAAAATCCGCTGGCTCTGCGAGGAAGGTGTGCAACGCTATGACATGGGGCCTCTCGATGGCCCCAAAATGCAATATAAGACGCACTGGACGGAAACGGCCTTTCCCATCAGGACATGGCTCATAGAAAAGGCCTGAACACCGCCAAAAGGGCAGGGGGGCAACAGACCCCGCAGCCCGCATGCCATCACAGGTTAGCGTTCCAGAAAAGCATGGCCACCCGCGAGCTGCCAGTTTCGTGCACCATGCCGTTCTTGCTCATGGCGCACAGTTTGTCTGCCAGGGCGATCTCTTGCACCTCTGAGAGCTGGCCTCTACTGTTAAAATGCCGCGTGTACATCACAATGGCTTCTTCCAGCGGGCATTCAGAATCCCACGTGCGCTCAAAGTATTCCACTTCTGGATAATAACCCTGCAACCACAGGATATTGAAGGCGCAGTAAAGCCCCCGCCGGGTATAGTCGTCGTCATTCGTTGCACCAACAACTGGCGCAAGTTCCTTGCGCACAGAATTATCGCCAGTAACCTGCGTGATAAGGCAGCAGTAGCCCCGCGAGGCCTCTGTCATTTTTTCAAGAGTAACACGGTCATACACGGCAGGAGTGCGCGAGGCGAAAACAAGCTGAAACCGTTTTTGCCAGCCAAGCTGCTTCAGATCCGCAGTATCCCAGTCAAGCACGTGAAAACGGGCGTTTTCCATACCAGCTTGTTGCGCATTTTTATTTGCGTATTCGATCATACCGGGCGCGATATCAAAACCTTCAACCTTGCCAGCCAGTCCCGCAAAAATTAGGGCATGCCTGCCTGGCCCGCAGCCTATGTCCAGCACGGCATCAGCCTTGCCAACCTTGGCGCGCGCTGCAACCTTTGCAACAAGATCGCGACGGTACGCGCTGGAATCTTCCTCGGCCGAATGGGTATTGAACGACTGGGCGCGGCGGCTCCAGAACTCCGCCAGATCTGTGCGATCCGGCTGCCTGTCTGCCCAGAATGCTTCAAATTGTTTTATGTCCATGTTCAAAACCTTTGTTTGCGCGCAATGCTGCGCCGTAATCCAGCAATGTTTTGCAAGGTTACAAGGAGACGGAGTGGGAATAAAGAAAAAACAGCCCGCTATTTCTGCGGGCTGACAGGCATTCAGTGGATGTCCTTTGACGAGATAGATGGAGCAGGGGAAAACCCCCTGCCCGGACACGGATTTCAGCCGGGCAGGGGCAGTTTATGGAGGCTAAACAATGGGGACGGGCTGGCCTACCACTTTTTTGCGGTCAAGCTCTTTATGCAGCTTTTCCACATCCAGGTTGCCAGTAACCCTTGAAACAAAGATGGTTGCAACACCATTGCCCACAAGGTTGGTGAGCGCGCGGGCTTCTGACATGAAGCGGTCAATACCGAAGATAACGGCAATGCTCTCTGGCGGTATGCTGCCCACAGAACTCAGCGTTCCGGCCAGCACAATAAAACCGCCGCCAGTAACTGCAGCCGCCCCCTTGGACGAAATAAGCAGAATACCCAGGAGCACAAGCTGATCGCCCAGCGGCATGGGTGTATTGGTGGCCTGGGCAAGAAATATTGCCGCCATTGTGAGATAAATGGCTGTTCCATCAAGGTTAAAGGAATAGCCAGCGGGAATCACAAGATCCACAACACTTTTGTTGCAGCCAACTTTTTCCATTTTGCGCAGCATGTTTGGCAGTACGGATTCGGAAGAAGACGTGCCAAGCACGATAAACAGTTCTTCACGAATATAGCGCACAAACTTGAAGATGCTGAACCCGCAGCTGAAGGAGATGGTCCCCAGAATGAACACGACAAAAAGGATGCTTGTAACATAAAAGCACACAATGAGCTCGCCAAGTACAAGAACAGAGCCAATACCCTCCTTGCCGATGGTAAAAGCCATTGCGCCAAATGCGCCGATGGGGGCCACGTGCATGATGATGCCGATAACCTTGAACAGCACTTCGGAAAGGCTCTTGATGAGGTCAAAGCAGAGCTTGCCCTTTTCGCCGCTGTAATTCAGGGCAAAGGCAAACAGCATGGCCACCAGCAGCACCTGGAGGATCTCGCCGCTGGTAAAGGCAGAAACAAAGGTATTGGGAATGATGTTGAGGAAGAAGTTGACGATATTGTTGTCTTTGGCCTTGCCAGCATACTGGGCGGCAATGTTTTTGTCCGCAGCGTTGAAGGTGCTAACGTCAACATTCATGCCCACGCCGGGCTGGGCCAGGTTGACCACCACAAGGCCGATAGCAAGTGCCGTAAGCGTAATGACGGTAAAGTACACCAGCGCTATACCGCCAGTTTTGCCCACCGCCTTGATATCTTTCATGCCAGCTATGCCGGTAACAACGGTTGAAAAAATCAAGGGCGCGATGATCATTTTAATGAGGTTGATGAAGCCCTTGCCCAAGGGTTGCATCTTGACGGCCAGTTCAGGATAAAAGTGACCCAAAAGAATGCCAATGAATATGGCAATGAGAACCTGCACATACAAAATTTTCAAGTACTTCATGGCTGGAATCCTGGCTTATGGCCTGATGTAAGTCTTGTTTCTCAGCTCTAGATACACCAAAAAATTCTTTTTTAAAATTGCAATTTAAATTTTACGTCAAGGTGGTATGATTATTTTTGACAAAATAACGCTTACTTTTTTGTTATAAAAATCGTACATAGTAGTATTTTTCTCTAAAAAAAATATATAATGAAAACAAACAAAAATATTACTATGATTATATAATATAGTAATTGACACCATAATATTGAATCCAAATTTTATTTTTAAAAAACTGTTTGTATGTTCCAACAATTTTTTTATGTACAACGTACAATAGTCATTGAATGAGGTATCACTGCATTGATCATAATTGCAATCAAATTATTTTTTTAACTAGTTGCATGAAAAACAACTGTTTGATTGAACAGTATAATTATAATTAGTAACATAAATAAGTATCTATAGCGCCACCTCAATTATCATCTATTGTTTTACCCTTGTCTTACCTCTGTGCATACTCATGGCATGGTGGCAATGGCTGCACAAAAAATATCCACCTGTATAAATTTGATTCAGCACCTACCAAAAGGCCCGAAAAAATCAGGACTAAAAAGACAATTGTTTTCCTTGTGCGGATGGCGTAATATGGCGGACTTGAGCAATAAGCCCAGCTTGTAAGGAGCAGGAAAACTATGACCGAGGATAAGTTCGCAACCTCCATGTCGGAGGAAGGCGCTGAGGATTTTGCCGCCATGCTGGCGGCCCACGACACCGCTTCAAACCGCCTGCAGCCCGGCCAGAAAGTGACCGGAACTGTAATTGCCATTACTGGCGACAGCGTTTTTGTGGACGTGGGCATAAAGGTTGACGGCATCATTGACCGCAAAGACATTCTTGATGCCGAGGGCAATGAAAGCGTTAAGCCCGGCGACAGCCTCGAAGCGTGGGTTACTGGTGTTTCCTCGCAAGAGATTCGCCTTTCCCGCTCCATGAGCGGCAGCGGCGTTGCCGCGCTTGAAGAAGCCCGCGATGCGGCAGTGCCGGTTGACGGCCGCATAACCGCAGTGTGCAAGGGCGGCTATACGGTTGACGTGCTTGGCAAACAGGCCTTCTGCCCTGGCAGCCAGCTTGGCGTTGCCACGTCTGAAGACGCCGCCGAAGTTGTGGGCCGCAGCATGCCGTTTCTGGTTATCCGCGTTGAAAACCGCGGCAGAAATGTTGTGGTTTCGCACCGCGCCATTGTTGAGCGCGAACGCGCCGAACAGCTTGATGCCCTGCTTGAAAGCCTCAAGCCCGGCGACATGGTTGAAGGCAAGGTCACGCGTTTCGCCGCTTTTGGCGCATTCATGGAACTTGCTCCTTCTGTTGAAGGCATGATCCATCTTTCCGAACTTTCCTGGTCGCGCGTGGGCGCTCCTGACGAAGCCGTGTCGCTTGGCGACACCGTGCGCGCCAAGGTTATCTCCATCAGCAAGGACAGCAAGGGCCACGTGCGCATTTCGCTTTCGCGCAAGCAGGCCGAGGGCGATCCCTGGCAGGATGTGACCACCAGACTTGAGTCTGGTACGGTTGTTTCCGGCAAGGTTGTGCGCCTCGCGCCCTTTGGCGCTTTTGTGGAGCTTCTGCCCGGTATTGAAGGCCTTGTGCATATTTCTGAACTGTCGTGGACAAAGCGCGTGGCCAAGGCCGAAGACGTGCTTGCGGCGGGCGAAGTCGTTTCGGTTAAAATCAAGGAAATCAACCTTGAAAATCACCGTATTTCCCTGAGTTTGCGCGATGCGGAAGGCGACCCGTGGAAGGAAGCAGCCCAGCAGTTTGCCGTTGGTTCAACGGTAAGCGGCACGGTTGAAAGCCGCACTCCCTACGGTCTCTTTATTACGCTGGCCCCTGGCATCACCGGTTTGCTGCCCGCTGGCGTCATCAAGAATTCCAAGCAGGGCAACCAGTACAGCAAATTGGACAAGGGCGACACCGTCACCCTTACTGTACAAAATTTGGACACCAGCGCCAGACGCATCAGCCTTGCCCCTGAAGGTGAACAAGCTGCCCAACCCGCCGAAGACAAGGCATGGAAGCAGCATACATCCGCCGGAAGCTCCAACAGCGGGTCTGGAATGAACATCATGGCACAGGCTTTGCAAAAGGCTCTGAAAAATAAGTAACCAGGAGCTTTTCCATGATGATAAAAAAATGTCTTGCAGCCATGCTTGCCGTGACCTTTCTTGCGGCATCGCAGCTTGCCCAGGCAGCCAATCTGCCCGACTTCAGCGAACTGGCGGCCAAAAGCGGCCCGGCAGTCGTAAACATCGGTACGGAACGGAAGGCCAGCGGTAACAGCCAGGACGATCTCATGGGGGAAATGTTCCGCAATATGCCGCCAGGATTTGACAAATTCTTTGACCAGTTCGGCGGCAAGCGCGGTGGCAAGCGCCCCCAGATGAAACAGAAGTCACTGGGATCCGGCTTTATTGTCTCCGCTGACGGCTATATTGTTACCAACAATCATGTGGTTGCCGATGCGGATGTTATCCGTGTGACCCTTGATCAGAGCAATGGCAAAAGCGAAGCCATCACGGCCAAGCTGGTTGGCGCAGATGAAGAAACCGACCTCGCACTGCTGAAAATTGAAACCAAAAAGACCTTGCCCTACCTTGCGTTCGGCAATTCGGATGAACTGCGGATAGGCGAGTGGCTGCTGGCCATCGGCAACCCCTTTGGGCTCGACCACTCGGTGACGGCGGGTATTCTTTCGGCCAAGAACCGCAACATACACGCTGGCCCCTTTGACAACTTTCTGCAGACGGATGCCTCCATCAACCCCGGCAACAGCGGCGGCCCGCTGCTGAACATGGCCGGGCAGGTGATTGGCATCAACACGGCCATTATTGCGAGCGGGCAGGGCATTGGCTTTGCCATTCCGAGCAACATGGCCGCCAAGATCATCGACCAGATCAAGTCCGGCAAAAAGATCAGCCGTGGCTGGATTGGCGTTGGTATTCAGGATGTTGAAGAAAATACCGCCAAGGCGCTGGGCCTCAAGGACGCCAAGGGCGCGCTTGTGGGCAGCGTTATGGAAGGCGAACCTGCTGCCAAGGCTGGCATGAAAGACGGCGACATCATTGTTTCCGTTGACGGCAAGGCAATTGATGACGCCGCGGCCCTGCTGCGCGTGATTGCCGACAAAACCCCCGGCAGCAAGGCTGCAATAACGGTGTGGCGCGATGGCAAAACCACTGAACTTTCCGTGACGCTTGGCGAACGCAAAACCTCGCAGACAGGCGACCAGAACGGCAAGGATCAAAAGCAGAAGGATGAAGGTTTGCTTGGTATTTCCGTCCGTCCGCTTACGGATGAAGAACGACGCGACCTCAAGATTGAGAAGAACGAAGGGCTGGTCATTATTGACGTCAATCCTGAAAAGCCCGCTGCCGAAGCCGATCTGCGCCCCGGCGACGTGATTCTCAAGGCCAACCTCAAACCCGTTCGCAGTGCTGCGGATCTGTCGAAAATCGTCAACGATGAAGGCGTCGCCCGCGGTGCCGTCATGTTGCAGATTTCACGGCGAGGCGATGTGTACTTCCGAACTGTAAGCCTGAGCAAGTAGCAGGCACAACTACACGGGCTGCCTCTTAACCGGGGCAGCCCTTTTTTTATCCATGAGCTTACGCATACTCAACATTGGCGGGCCGTATCTGGCCTCCGCCCTCAAACGCCTTGGGCACCACGTCATCACGGCGCATCCGGCAGCAGACGCCGACATTCCCTCACCGCACCCGTATTCTGTGCGACAACTCCTGAACCGCCTTGATACACTCGGTTTTGCGCCTGACGCACTTTTCTATTGCGATGACGGCAACATGCCAGAACTGCTTGATCCGGAAAATGCCCCCTGGCCTTCGGTGCGTTATTCCATTGATACCTACTGCAACCCCTGGCACATCCCGTATTCCAACGGTTTTGACGCAACCCTTGTGGCGCAGAAAGATTATGTGGAAGTATTTTCGCACGAGGGCATACCGGCGCGCTGGTTTCCACTGTTTTATCCCCAGATTCTTGAGCCAGTGGGGGATTTTGCTGCCCGCGACATCCCCGTAGCCTTTGTGGGAACCCTCGGGCACAAAAATAACCCGGACCGCGCGCCATTTCTCAAGGCCTTTCGCGCCAGACAGCCGCTGGTGGCAATTTCTGGCGATTACAAGCCCATCTTTACGCGCAGCCGCATTGTTCTTAACCAGACGGCGGCTTCGGAAGTGAATTTTCGCTGCTTTGAGGCTATCGCCTGCGGCGCGGCCCTACTAATGGAAACCTGCGGCAACGGCCTGAACGAACTCTTTGTTCCCGGCGAGGAAATTCTGCCCACATACCAGCGCAACGATGCGCAGGCAGCCGCGGCCATTGCCGCAGAAACCCTCGCAAACCCCGAAAAACTCGCGAAAATTGCCCAAGCCGGGGGCAGAGCAGTGGCCCGGCGCCATACAGACACGGCGCGCGCGGTCAGCCTGACGCAGATGCTCGCAGAAATGTGCGCCACTCAGGCGCACCGGGAGCGGCTTGAGCAGTCGCTTGAAAAGCGCACTGCTCTTGTACGCGGTGCATATGGCATGCTTTCCAGCGAGCTTTTTGACCCACAGCTTGAAGAACACCGCGATTTTTTTGAAAAAATGTGCCTTCGTCAGCCATAGCGCCATAAATACCTGGTAATGCATCAAGGGATGCATCCTGCATTGCAGGCATGTGCGATAGGGCATATAGTTGGCAGAGCACCACTTTTTGGAGGAATATCAATGCCAGTTGTGCATAGCGATGCCGGGCATCTGCCTGGGCTGGAAAAGCTGGAGAACATCCCCGCGCTCATGAGCGCGTATTACACCGAATTTCCCAATCCGGCGCTTGCAGCCCAGCGTGTTGCCTTTGGCACCTCGGGGCATCGGGGCACATCAGTGCTGTGCAGCTTTAACGAGGAGCACATCTATGCCATCACTCAGGCGGTGTGCGACTACCGCGCCGCCAAGGGCATTGACGGGCCGTTGTTTCTTGGCGGCGATACCCATGCGCTGTCAGAAGCCGCCTTTCGCTCCGCGCTGGAAGTGCTGGTAGCCAACAACGTGAATGTGCGCATTTCGGCTGGCGGGGCCTACACAGCCACACCGGCGATCTCGCATGCCGTGCTCAAATGGAATGCGGGCCGTGTTAACGGTCTGGCCGATGGCATTGTCATCACGCCTTCGCACAATCCCCCGCGTGACGGCGGCTTCAAGTACAATCCGCCCCACGGCGGCCCGGCAGAAGCCGAAGTCACCAGCCAGATTGAAAAATGCGCCAATGCCTACCTTGAAAACGGCAACAAGGGCGTAAAGCTCACACACCTGCGGGCGGCACGTGCCTCGTCGCTGGTGGAAGAATACGATTTCATCGGCAGTTATGTGCAGGACCTGGCTGGAGTGCTGGACATGAAGGCCATTGCCTCCTCTGGCCTGCGCATCGGCGTTGACCCCCTTGGCGGCGCAAGCTTGCCCATGTGGGAACCCATTGCTGAAGCCTACAGAATTGACCTTGAAGTGGTGAACAGGGCAGTGGATCCAACATTCCGCTTTGTTCCCTGCGACAAGGACGGCAAAATCCGCATGGATTGCTCCTCGCCCTATGCCATGAGCCGCCTGCTGGATCTGCGCGACCATTTTGACCTGAGTTTCGCCTGCGACCCGGATTCCGACCGACACGGCATTGTGACGCGCAATGAACTGATGAACCCCAATCATTATCTGAGCGTTGCCGCCTGGTATCTGTTCCGTACCCGCAGGGGGTGGCCCGCGCAGCGCGGCATAGGCAAAACCCTTGTGACAAGCGCCATGCTCGACAGGGTAGGGAAGGATCTTGGCCGCCCGGTTGTTGAGGTGCCTGTGGGCTTTAAATGGTTCGTGCCCTATCTGCTCAATGGGCGCTGCGGCTTTGGCTGCGAGGAAAGCGCGGGCGCTTCCTTCCTGTGCTTTGACGGCACGCCCTGGAGCACAGACAAGGACGGCCCCCTCATGTGCCTGCTGGCGGCTGAAATGATGGCGGTGGAGCAGTCCTCCCCCGATGAACTTTACGCAAAATTGACCGAGCGTCTTGGCGCGCCCGCCTATCAACGGCTTGATGCCCCGGCGGATGACAATGTACGGGCAAAACTTGCGGCGCTGACGCCTGAAAGCGTGAGCCTTAAAACTCTGGCTGGCTCGCCTGTTACCAGTGTGCTCACTCGCGCGCCCGGCAATGATGCCTCCATCGGCGGTGTAAAGGTGGTCAGCGATGACGGCTGGTTTGCCGTACGTCCCTCCGGTACGGAAGCCATCTGCAAAGTGTATACGGAGAGCTTCAAGGGCGAAGATCACCTGCAAGCCTTGCAAAAGGACGCCATCGATTTTCTTGAGCATTTGCTGAAAGGCGATGCCTGATTGGAGTACAGATAATCTTTCTCTGCCAAGCGCGCGTAGCGCGGCAATTTTTTGCGGTTCAATATAAAGGTATATAGCCCTTTAATCAGCAAAGTGCAGTCGCAATGCCGGGTATCCGGTCACTGCGACTGCACTTTTTGTAAATAATTCTGGCTAAATGTACGATCTTGCCCAAGGGGCTTACTGGCTACCAACAGGAAGATTGCCAGACCAGCAAAGGTCTACCGCGCGGCGGGCAGTCCAGCGCTTTCACGCAGACGGGCAACCTCGGCATCCGTAAGGGGCCGGGCCTTGCCGCTGGCCAGATCCCCAAGGCGCAATGAGCCTTGAGCAACACGACACAGGCGCAGAATGGTCAGCCCAAGATCACGACACATACGGCGAATCTGGCGGTTCAGGCCCTGACGCAGCACCATCTGCAACTGGGTATTGGCGCCAACCTGCTGAGCGATCACTTCCACAGGCATAATATCTTCACCTTCGGCAAGGTGCATGCCGCGCCGCATGATTTTGAGCGCCCCTTCAGGCACAGTGCCGCGCACAAGCACCTCATAGGTCTTGGGCTGGTGATGCCGGGGGTGGGTGAGGCGCTGGGCCAGTTGGCCATCATTGGTCAGCAGCAGCAATCCCTCAGAAAAATAGTCAAGTCTGCCAACAGGATACAGTCTGAGCGCCTTGTATTCAGGCGCAAGGCAATCCAGTACGGTGGGCCTGCCTTCCGGGTCGCTCACTGTGCAAACCACATGCACGGGCTTGTTGAGCATGAGGTAGGTATAGGACTGCGGGGCCGACAAAATGCGGCCATCCACGGCAATGCTTTCAAAGGGCAATACCTGACGCCCTGGGTTGGGCTCCGGCTTGCCGTCAACACTGACGCGCCCGGCAAGAATAAGCTCGTCTGCCTTGCGGCGCGAGCATAGACCAGTTGCGGCTATGGCCTTGTTAAGGCGTATGCCGTCAGCTGCATTGTCAGCATCGGGCTGAGACTTTGTGGGCGCGGCAGGCCGAGCAGGATGATCGGCGTCAGATTTAACGGCCTGGGGCTGCGCGGGTTTGCGTTGCGAAAAACCATCTCGGGCCTCACGGGCGTTCGGCTGAGTACCTGACCGTGAATCTGTCCGCGAATCAGAACGGCCATTTGGTCCATTGGCAGACCAGCTATCAGAACGGGGGGCATGATTCTTGCGCGCGTCCGCAGGCTGTTCCTTTTTATGGGAGCTGGTGGACGAACTGTTTTTGCTGCGGTTTCTGGCGGGTGATCCGGCATTGCCGGAATGTTTGGGCGGCACGGTGATTTCTCCTTGGCAAGATGCGCTCATGGTGCGTGAAGTGGAGCATGCCGTCAAGGGCAAGCAAGAAGCGCATGCATGGCTGACCTGCCATTACGGCGGTTTCCAATCTTCAAAAGTTTACATAATTATCATTATGGGACATTTATAAATACTGTATGCTGGGTGGACCGGGGTTCAAAACCAGCCCGAAAGTCTGCTTAGAATGCCATTGGCGGCACCACTGCCAAACCATCCACGCGCAGAGGTCTGAGCAATGTAAAATGAACAAGCCGCCATGAATTTTCCCGCCGTTCCATGAATTCGGATCAGCTCAGCCCGTGTATTCAGTTTTTCCGCAATCATTTGATCCTTTCCTTATATATAATGTCCCCGATTGCCGCTCATGAATCCTGTCCAGATCGACCAGCCCAATAAGGCCGAATGTCCACCTTCCAGATTCACGGCTACAACTCGCTGCGCAATCTCCTTAACAGGCGTAAAACCAGGGGCCAGCCTGCACTTGCTCCCGAAGCGGCTCTGACGTACAACACTGCCAACACTGGTTTTCAAGCAAGGAGTTTACATGGGCTTTGCCAACAGCTCTTGCAGCTTTACTCGGTTCCGTATTCTTGATCCTGTTCCGGCCACGCTCTGGCCGCAGATACTGGACAAACTGAAACAGTTCGCCATGCGCGACATTGACGATATTCCTGAAATGCAGGGCCAGGGATGGACCTGTTTTGAGGACATGCTCGATACTGACTGGGTGACGGCCCCGCCCCAGAAAGGCGCTTACATCGTGTTTTCCCTGCGGCTGGATATGCGGCGCATACCCGCTGGCGTGGTCAAAAAACACGTTGCTCTTGCCCTTAAGGAAGAAAAAAAGCGCATGGGCGAACAGGGCAAGAACTACATTGCCCGCGAGCGCAAAAAAGAACTCAAGGAGCAGGTGCTGCTGCGCCTGCGCTCCCGTTTTTTGCCTGTTCCCGGCGAATTCAACGTGCTCTGGGCCACAGACAAGAACGAAGTCTGGTTTGCGTCCACCCAGAACAAGATGATCGACCTCTTCCTGGAAGAGTTTCTCAAAACTTTTGAGCTGCACCTGGAGCAACTGACGCCCTACAATCTGGCGGTCTCCATGCTGGACGAAGAAAGCCTGATCCGCCTGGACAAGCTGGAACCCACGCAGTTCGCTCCCCTTTCCTGATGACGGCACGGAGACCCCATGAACATGCCCTATCTTGGCGAATCCACTGACAGCATTCTCGGCAAGGAATTTCTGACCTGGCTCTGGTACCAGAGCGACACCGCCCCCGGCGCGTTCACTGACAAGGACGGCGCGCCCTTTGCCGTTTCCATGGAACAGCGTATCGTGGTGGAAGGTGGCGAAGGTGATGCCCGCGAAACAGCCTCTGTTTCCGGCTCGCTCTCCCCTCTCCGCGAAGCCCGTTTTGGCCTCGGCAACGGCAAACAGGTCAGCCGCGCCCTGCTGCGCCTTGAAAAAGAAGAGCTTGCCTTTCAGGTCAGCCTAAAAGCTGAGGATTTCTGCCTCAACAGCCTCAAAACCCCCAAGCTCGACAAGGGCGACAGCGATGACGACCCGGACGCCCTCTTGCTGGAAAAGTTCTATCTTATGGAAGTGTGCACCGGCCTGCTGGATGCCCTGTACGCCCGCTTTCTGAAGCTGCGCCTCTCCTCTGGCTGGCAGAAGGAAGTGGACGACATGCGCCAGTGGATGACCCGCACGGAGTAAGCTTTTTTCATGAGCACCCTGCCCGCATCTGCCGCAAAAGGCCGCTTTTCCGGCCCGCTACTGCACGTTTTACGCAAAACGTTGTGGATGCTGCTTGTGCTGTGGGGCATCACCATTATCAGCTTCTGGGTCATCCATCTGGCCCCCGGCTCGCCCACAGATATGGAAACCACGCTCAATCCGCTGGCTGGCGCTGCGGCGCGTCAGCGGCTTGAGGTGCTTTACGGGCTTGATCGCCCCCTTTTCGTGCAGTACTGGGACTGGCTGACCCGCATCGTGCATCTGGATTTCGGCAACTCCATGTCTGCCGATTCCCGCCCGGTGCTGACCAAGATTCTTGAGCGCCTGCCCCTCACCGTGGGCATGAACGTTATTTCGCTGGTGCTCACCCTGCTCATTGCCATTCCGGTGGGCATTGTTTCCGCCTGCCGGCAGAATTCTCTACTGGACAAATCCGTTACCGTGCTGGTTTTTCTGGGTTTTGCCATGCCGTCCTTCTGGCTGGCCCTGCTGCTCATGATGTTTTTTGGCATCGAGCTGCAATGGCTGCCCATTTCCGGCCTTACATCCATGAATTACGAGCAGTTGAACGCCTGGGGCAAGTTTTGCGATCTGGCGCGGCATCTGGCCCTGCCCACACTGGTGTATACCGTGGGCGGGCTGGCTGGCATGTCGCGCTACATGCGCGCCTGCATGCTTGAAGTGCTGCGGCAGGATTACATTCTCACAGCGCGGGCCAAGGGGCTGGGCGCTGGCGCGGTTATCTGGCGGCATGCCCTGCGCAACGCGCTCTTGCCCGTCATAACCCTGCTGGGCCTTTCTGTGCCGGGGCTTATTGGCGGCAGCGTCATTATTGAGTCCATATTTGCCCTGCCTGGGCTGGGCCAGTTGTTTTACGGCGCTGTTATGGCGCGCGATTACACCATGATCATGGGGAATCTGGTGCTTGGGGCGGTGCTCACGCTCGCGGGCAACCTGCTGGCGGATTTCTGCTACGGGATCGCGGATCCGCGCATCCGCAACGCAAAGGACAACGCCTGATGCTGCCCCGCGCCGTCAAAAAGCTGCTTGGCCGCAACCTCATGCTTGCATTGGGGCTTGTTATTGTGCTTGCCATGTCGCTGGCCGCACTCCTTGCCCCGTGGATTGCGCCCTTTGACCCCAACGCCCTGCATCTGGACAATATTCTGGAGCCGCCCTCCTCCCGCTTTCTGTTCGGCACAGACCGCCTTGGGCGCGATGTTTTTTCCCGCCTGCTTTACGGCGGCAGGGTTTCGCTGTGGGTGGGCTTTGTGGCTGTGGGCATATCGGTCAGCATCGGCACGGTTCTTGGCCTCGTGAGCGGCTATTTCCGCCGATGGGTGGACGAGTGCATCATGCGCGTGGTTGATATAATGCTCTGCTTTCCGTCATTTTTTCTTATTCTGGCGGTTATCGCCTTTCTTGAACCCAATCTTACCAATATCATGGTGGTTATTGGGCTTACCTCGTGGATGGGCGTTACCCGCCTTGTACGCGCAGAGGCGCTTACCCTGCGCGAACGCGAATTTGTTGACGCCGCGCGGCTGGCAGGCACATCCACTGCGGGCATATTGTTTCGACATATACTGCCCAATGCCCTTGCGCCCGTGCTGATAACCGCTACACTGGGCGTTGCCGGGGCCATACTGGTAGAATCAAGTCTCAGCTTTCTGGGGCTTGGCGTGCAGCCCCCCGCAGCCAGTTGGGGCAACATGCTCATGGACGGCAAAGCCGTGATTGAAACCGCGCCCTGGCTGTCGGTGTATCCCGGTCTGGCCATCCTGGTAACGGTATTGGGCTATAATCTTCTGGGTGAAAGCCTGCGGGACATCTTTGATCCGCGCCTTCGCCAATAGCTTGAAATGTAAGGGCATCCAAGATAGTTAAAGTTTTACATTAAGTAAATAAACCGCCATAAAGATACATTAAAGCCATGCTTGAATACCTGCGCATTCGCAATCTGGCCCTCATTGAGGACATGGAACTGGAATTTTCGCCCGGCATGAACGTGCTGACGGGTGAAACCGGGGCGGGGAAGAGCTTTATCCTTAAAGCGCTGGGCTTTCTGCTTGGCGACAAGCTTTCGGCGGATATGGTTCGCGCGGGTGCTGAGCGCGCACAGGTAGAGGCCCTGTTCAGCACAAAAGATGCGGACATGGTTCTGCGGCGCGAAATTGTGGCGGAGACAGGCCGCAGCCGCCTGTACATCAACGATGAGCTGCGCTCGCAAGACAGCCTGCGCGACCTGCGCAACCGCCTTGTGGCCCACACCAGCCAGCACGCCCAGCAAAAATTGCTTCAATCTTCATTTCAGGCCAAACTGCTGGAAAGCGGCCTGAACTGCCCCGAGCTTCTGCACCAGCGGGACGACCTGCTTGCGCGCCTTCAGGCCAATGCGGTCCAGCGCTCTGCCCTGCTTGAGCGTCAGGCCGGGCTGGGCGAACGGCGCGAACTGCTTGAAATGCAGCAGCAGGAGATCGACAAGGTTTCTCCCGAAGAAGGCGAAGAAGAAAAGCTGGAAGAAATTCGCGCGCTGGCCCGCTCCATGGAGCACCAGCAGGAGAATTACGAGCAGGCGCTCATTTTGCTGCAAGGCGATGAGCAGGAAGGTGTGATCGACCAGTTGGGACAGCTTGAAAAGCTTTTGCAGCGCATGTGCCGGGAGGACGATTCCCTCCAGGCCGACGCCGACGCCGTGGCAGCCCTGCGCCAGCAGTTGGCCCACCTTGGCGGCAGGCTTCGCCGACCGCCTTCCCTGCCGGGGCTGGATGAAATGCCCGACATGGATCATCTGGAAGAGCGCCTGTTTGCCCTTGCGCAACTAAAGCGCAAGCTGCACAGAACCCTGCCGGAGATTCTTTCCCTGCGCGAAGAAATTTCCGAGAACCTTTCCTTCCTTGATGTCTGCGCGCTGGATATCACCCGGCTGGACAAGGAAGCGGCAGCTCTTGCCGCAGAGCTTGCCGCCGTGACCGCCCGCATCATCCCGGCCCGCCGCGAGGCGGCTGCCGCCATTGCCACCAAGCTTGAAAACGAACTTCGCCAGTTGGGCTTTTCAGATCAGGTGCGGGTATTGCCAGATTTTGCCGTGCAGGAAATCTGGCCCGGCGTTACTGACGAGCGCGGGCGCATCCTTTGGGCTCCTAACCCCGGCCAGCCCCCGCAACCGCTGGATAAAATAGCATCGGGCGGCGAACTTTCGCGCTTTTTGCTGGCGCTAGCCAGCGTGCAGCAGGATGACGAAGGCGCTACATTCATATTTGACGAGGTCGATGCAGGCGTTGGTGGCATGACCCTGAACAAGCTGGCCGAAAAGCTCTACGCACTGGCCGAAACGCGCCAGATGCTGCTCATCACCCACTGGCCGCAACTGGCGGCCCGCGCCCGCAGGCATTTTCAGATTGTTAAGATGGTGCGCGATGGGGAAACCTTTACCCTCTGCTCCCCCCTTAACAAGGAAGACCGCCACGCCGAGCTTGCGCGCATGGCAGGCGGCGGCGAACAGGGCGAGGCGTTGGCCCGCAGCCTGGAAAAATAGCACTCTGCAAATTTTGCCGTATGGTTTTGCCATGCGGCATTTTTCTTTCATCCTTGCCGCGACATTATCGTGCTGCGGCCAGTATCTACGCATCTTTCTGACAATTTTTTGACTTTTTCTAAACTTTTTGCCCCTTTTCAGGCCTGCAATTAGACTGGCACTTATCTTGCTAATACCATCCCCAGATAACGAAAAGGCAAATTTGACCATAGCCACAGGGGGAGCATGTGACTAACGAAAACAACAATTGCATAAGCGCCATGCTCCATATGCAAACTGGCGCTCCCGAAGCCGCCTCGCATGCACGGCACGGGCAGATAGCGGGGCAACCGCTTTCGGGCCTGGACGAAGCATCGGCCAGAACTTTGCGGTGTCTGGCAAAGGATGGCGAAGGGCTTGTTACGGCGCTTGAAGCTAGGCTTGATTCGCTTCAGGAAGCCTTTATGGACATGCTGAACACGCAGCTTGAAGAACGCCACCTCCGGCCCGAAGACCGCCTGCATGTGTATGTTTCGCCCGAGGGTACGCTGGTGGTTGAAGGCAACGACAACGACGCCAACCTGCTGTGCGACATCATCACGCGCAAGCCGGATTTGCAAAAGAGCTTTAAGCAGATGGCCCAGGTGGCCATGCTCTCGCACGGTGTAGAACTGGCAACCCAGATCCATAATGATATTATCGATCAGGTTGAAGAGGCCAATCCCCTGCTTGGGCACTACCATATGTGCCTCAAGGGGCCGCTCTCGCATTTCTACATCCGTTAGAGCTTGCCAAAGTCGAGCAAGCGACTTATTGTAATGCTTGACCAAATGGGGGCGCACTGGTTTCGACGGGGACGTGGAAGCCTTAGCGGCAGGTCGAGGCGCCGCTGGCCTCGTAAAAAGCGGCAACAAAAGTAATTGCCAACAACGATTACGACTACGCTTACGCTGCCTAAAAACAGCGAGGCAACGATCGCCTAGGCGGTCACGTCATTCTGGGCCATGTCTGATAACCCTGAATGGCGACACTTATCAGGCTGGCGGAAACTGGCTCTTACCGGGGTTTTCCGCGAGGAGTTTACCGGCGAGATTGCCGTGAGGCGCCCGGTCAGGGGCTACCACCACGGTGAAATTAATACCTGACATAAACCTGTAGATGCTTCGTGTGGACAGTTCTCGGACGGGGGTTCAACTCCCCCCGCCTCCACCAACCCCCACAAATTAAAGTGGCTTATACGATCTGGCTAAGACGTATAAGCCACTTTTTTGTTTGGCTAATTCTTTTTTCCGTTCAATTTCCACTCATTTCATTGAAAGGCAACCACACAGCATTGAAGCAAAAACTATTATAATGTACAAATTATCATTATCGCATAGAGGTAATAAAGCCTATGAATTTTAAGCCGCGCACCATTGATTCTCTTTCCGAAATGATTTGTGGAAACTTTCCACATGATGAAACATTTTTCATCTACCGTAGCAGTTCTCAGTTAACACGTTTTTTTCGACACTGTGATACCGATTATCGCCATGACGGGTCAACGCGCGACAAATGGGTTGCAGGAGTTCTTGAAGAAATTTTATCTGAATCCCACTCTAATGAGTTTACACCTCCTGAAATTTTTTCTCGTATAATTGACGTATTAATGGATAAAGAAGATGCAATTAATGAAAGTAGTGAACGCGTTCTCGCATTAGAAAAATTAAATATAACCCTGGCGAGAGAAGGATATGAAGCTTTTTACGCAGAAGATAACAGATGTTATTTACGCCATATAGAAACCAGCACAATAATTAATAGCCAACCAAACCCTAATAGACCTTTTTCCCAACATGAAATTCTTCGCAGAGAAAAACTTGTAAAATATTTTGACAGTATATCGGAAGATGGTCTTATTGAAACAATTCTATTGCCACTTTTTCGCCAACTGGGATTTCACAGAGTCACAGTATCTGGACATAAAGATAAATCACTTGAATACGGTAAAGATCTATGGATGAAATACACATTACCCACACGGCATACCTTATATTTTGGCATCCAAGTCAAAAAGACAAAAATTGATGCCTCTGGTGATAGCCGTTCAAAAAATACGAATATTGCAGAAATACACAATCAAGCCCTCATGATGCTTGGTCATGAAATATTTGACCATGATACAAGCAGGCGTGTGTTGGTTGACCATGCATACATAATATCTGGAAGTGAAATAACTAAACAGGCAAAAAACTGGTTGGGCGAAAAACTTGATATTTCAAAAAGAAGTCAAATCATATTTATGGACAGGGAAGATTTGCTTAATCTTTTTATTGTAACCAACCTACCGTTGCCAAATGAAAAGCAATCATCTGACACTCTGGATGAACTTCCATTCTAAAATGGAATTATGAAAAAAACATTATTTAAATATTTATAATTATATTTCAGATGGTAACTTTCCAACAACGTTGTTCTGTCACCAATCCATCGGCTTGCCCAGCGGCCCACGGGGGATATCCGGGCCAAAGGTATAGGCACCGGGGCGTTGTACGTCGCTCAGTTCTCGGCGGGCATGCAGAATCAGCTCCTTGTGCAGGGCTGGCCCGTCATAGCCCTGATGCGGCACCACAAAGGCTTTAAGTCTGTAGCCTTCATCCTGCCGCATCAGCCGCACTAGGCACTGTTTTACCCCTTCGTGGCGCTCGATGACCGAGGCCACATACTGGGGAAACACATTGATGCCGCCCACCTGCACGGCTTTGTCGATGCGCGCGCCCGGCCGCAGGTGCCGTTGGCCTGTCCAGGTTACGTTATCCATCAGAGGGTAGTGCTGCACCACGCCATCCGGCAGGCAGCGCACCAGCGCGTTGCCGTGCTCCCCTTCTCCCCGCGCCACATGAGGCAGCAGTTCATAATCGGCTTCCGGCTCAAAGCGGCCGCAAACCACACCCATCTCTGACGAGCCAAAAAATTCCATTACGCGAAAACCCTGCCGCTCCAGCGCATACATCACCTCGGGCGGCGTGGGCGATGTACCGGTCAGCAGGGTAATCCCCTGCCCCGCCTCTGAGCCGGAGGCCTGCCATCCCCGCATATCCACAATGCGCGACAGCAACAGCGGAATGCTGATAACAAGGTCGCCGGGGCGCATCTGCGCCTCAACCATTGTTGGCAGGGGCGGCACGCTGCGGATAGGCACCCCGAGGCTCAGGGGCAGCAGCAAGCCAAACGTAAAGCCGTACATATGATGCATGGGGACGGTAATCAGCGCCGAGGTTCTGTCCGCCACAATGGGTGCCAGACTGGTCACTTCCTGCCGGATATGGCTTTCCTTATGCGTGCAGGGCTTGGGCTTGCCTGTTGAGCCGGAAGTAAAAAACGTGAGCGAGCGGTCGCTGTTTTCCCACTGCTGCAAAACCTGTTGCGAAAAATCGCCGCACAGCCCGCCACCCTCGGGCGCGGCCGCAGTGGTGTGAAACATGGCATTGCACCGCTGCGCCATATTTTCCAGCGCAGTGGCACCAAGCCCAAGCGATTCCCAGCGCATGGATGCAAACTCATGCGGCGCGCGCGCCTCAAAGCTCAGCGGATTGCGCTGGCTCAACTCTGCCTGCGCCACGGATTGCACAATCGCCGTAACAGCCCTGAAATCAAGAATTGCAATCCGCTCAAGCGGCCAGGCCTCCATTACGCACCCCGCACTTCGATTAATGCCTGTCTGCCGCTTGCAGCAGCAGCGCAGACGCAGTTAACAGCTTCGGCCCTAGCCGTCTGCGGCATGTTCAAGGCCAGCATCACGTCCAGTGCGTGGGCCAGCGGCCCATGACCGTACAGATATTCATGATTAGTCCAGCCCGGCCCGGATGCGGCACCCGAGGCAAAGACAGGGCCGTCCGCCTCCGGCTCTTGCCCCCACCGCACTTGCAGCGAGGGCGCACCCGCAGCTTGCCTGCCCAGACACAGGGCAACGGCCCCTTCCGTCTGGGGGTGCCTGCTGCTTAAATATTCCGGGCAGCAGCGGGAAAAACGGCTGTCAGTTTCGTCCACCGCGCACAGCAGCACCCTCTCGGCCCGGCCCGCACCCAGCAGGGCTGCCGCCGTGCTCACGGCACCGGCGAAAGAAAGCTCAAACTGCGAAATGGTAAAACACGGCCCCTCAATGCCAAGCAGCAGGCTGAGCAGGCCTGCGCCCATATTATTGACGGCATGCGAAAAGGCCGTTGGCGAGGAAAGATGTGGCCCGTTATCCAGAATGGAATCCATGAAATCCATGCTCATCTGTGAGCTGCTGTAGGCAGTGCCAAAAACAAGAGCTGTACGGTGCAGCACTTCTTTTTGCCGCCAGCCCGCCGCATCCAGAGCCTGCACGCAGGCCAGAAGCGCCATACGTGCATAGCGGGGAATGCGGCGCAGCGACACGCCCGGCAGCAATGCCGCGAGTGAAGAAATATCGGGGGCAGATATGGCAGGCGCTTGCCCTTGCTGTATGGCTGCAAGGGCTTCCTTGCCGCCAATGCTGTGCACTAGCCCGGTTCCCGCCACAGAAAGCGCAGCACTGCTCATGGCTTTACCCTCCCCAGAACCAGAGCGGCATTGCCGCCGCCAAAACCCAGCGAGGTTGAAAGCGCAAATGGAGAAGATACCGCAAGGGCGCTCTGCGTGGGCGCAAAACCTATTTCAGGGTCAATGGTGAAGAACCCCGGCGAGGCCGGAACCGTGCCGTTGCGCAGGGCCGCGAGCGTCAGCACTGCTTCCAGCGCGCCAGCGGCCCCGAGGGTGTGCCACGTGCCCCCCTTGCTGGCCCATACGGGCACCCCCGGAAGCAGGGTGCGCAAAAGCCGTCCTTCAACCTTGTCGTTCTCCCGGGTAGACGTGCCATGCGCGTTCACAAAGGCCATATCCGCCGCTGTGAGGCCTGCCTGCTCCAGAGCCGAGCCGATGGCGAATGCAAGCCCCCGCCCTTCCGGATGCGGCGCGGTAAAATGGTGCGCGTCAGAGGCGTTGCCGTAGCCCAGCACATGTCCGAGCACGGCGGCATTGCGTTCGCGGGCATGCTCGATGCTTTCCAAAACAAGCGCGGCTGCGCCTTCGCCAAGGTTCAGGCCTTTGCGGTCGCGGTCAAAGGGGCGGCACGGCTGGTCGGAATATATCATCAACCGCGCAAAACCCGTATGCGGTACAAGGCTCAGGGCATCGGCGCCGCCGCAAAGCACGCACTGGCACTGGCCTGTGGTGATGAGATCCATTGCCAGACCAATGGCATCCGCGCCGGATGTGCAGGCATCGGTAACGGTAAGGCGCGGGCCGTGGGCCTCCACGTCCATCTCCAGCGCAAGATTGGCGCTGAAGTAGTCGTCGCGGTCAGCCCCCTGTGCGCAGGAGCATACAGATGATGCTGATTCCGCAACCTGCTCTGGCGTGGTTCCACGGCTGGCGGCGTAAGACTCCAGAAAATGCGATGCGCTCCCGGCGGTTGTGCCAAGCACAATGCCCGCCTCAAGCAACAGATGTTGGGGCAGCGCGGCTTCGGCCAGCGCGCTATGGCACACGGCCCTTGTGAGCGTGAGGGTATCCTGCGCGGAATGCTTGCGCCCGCCGGGAAAGTGCTTTTCAGCAAGCCCGAAAAACGGATATGGCAAGGCCCGGCTGTCCAGCACGCTAGCCGCAACAAGCCCGCCCCGCCCGCTTTGCAGGCCATCCAGAACCGCAGCCGGGCTATCGCCAGCCGCGCACAGGCAGGCCATGCCTGTTACAACAACGCCTGAACCGTGCTGCATTGTTTTTCTCACGCCTGCGCTTTGCGGGCGCAGATAAAGTCTGCAAGGCCGCTCACTGAGGTAAAGGCCTTGCGGGCTTCCTCGGCATCAGCAATGGCTACGCCAAAATGCTTTTCAACCACGACCACAAGCTCCACCGCGTCCAGCGAATCCAGCATCAGGCCGGAATCTCCAAATAGCGGGGCCGAGGAATCAATGTCTTCCACGGTAACGTCTTCGAGGCGCAGACCATCAATAATCGCCGCTTTCAGGGCGGATTCCATTTCGTTTTTTGTCATCATTGCGACCACATATCGTAAAAATTAAAGAACTGGTACGGGTGCCGTTCCACAACAGTCTCCAGAGCTGCGGCAAACTGTTGCGCATACGGCTGAAAAACAGAAACATCGCGGCGCGGCAAACCAGCGGGAACCGCCAGCCGCTCAGCCATAAAAACTCTGGTGATGCCTTTTTCGCGCACGGTGAAGAGCATGAGCAGTTCCGCCCCCGTGATGGAGGCAAGCGCATAGGCGCTGGCAGGAATGCGGATGCTCCCCCCCATGAAGGCTACATCAACGCCCTGCCCCGCCTGACGCGTACCGTGCATCCGGTCGCCCATCAGGCAGACAACTTCGCCGCGCCGTAGCGCTGCGGCGGCCTCGACCATGGAACCCACAGGGTCCGCCGAATCAATGATCTTGAACGGCCTGCCCCTGCCGTGCTGGAAGTAGTGTTTGCCCTGATCCTCGGGATTGTGCAACTGCACCACGTTCACCGGGCGGTCAAACTGCTCAAGCCCCGCAATGCCCACCTGCCAAGCGCCAATGTGGGCTGTCAGCACAATGCAGCCATGCGGGTTGGCCCCTGCCTCGGCAAATCGCTGCCGCACCTGCTGGTCCGTTTCGCAGAAAGGAAATCGCCCGGTCACTCCGGCAATCATCCTGTCCAGCAATACCTGCCCGAAATTCAGATACAGGCGGTAGGCATGCACAAACCTGCCCAAGGCCCCAGCGCGGGGGAAACGGCGGCCAATATAGGCCGCACAACGCTGACGCACATGAGGCAGCATGGCATAATACAACACAACAAAGGCCAGCACCACTCGCGCTGCAAAGAGCATCCGGCAGCGCACCAGAACCTCAAAAAAACCGTACTGAAGCCGGGAGCCAAGTACGGCTGTTATGGGGCGTTTAGTCTGCAAGGCCGCTCCCTTTGCCGCCCCCTTGCGGAATGGACACCATGCCGCGCGCCGCAAGGTAGGCCAGCGCACCCACTATGGCCCCTGCCAGCAGACCAAGCAAAGGGGCAAGAACAAGCGCGCCCGCAAACCAGTCGAGTATGCGCTGGGGAGCTTCATAGCCGAGGGTCTGCACAGAAAATTCCGTCAGCCAGCTACCTTTGCGCAGCCTGTAACCAAGCAAAACCCCAAGGCCCGGCACAAATGGGGGCCACGTGAGCGGGATCATTGCCAGCGCGCAGAGCCTGTTGAGCCGCAGCCAGCCAATGCACAGCAGGAGCAGAATACTCTGCAAGCCCGGCAAGGGCAGTGTGGAAACAGCTATGGCAACAGCAGCGGAGCGCCCCAATTGCCACGGCGTGGCCCTGTCCGCAAGCAGGCGGCGCAGGGAATCCATAGGGCGCAGCAAGGATATGCTGCCCTGTCCGTCTACGCTGTGCTGGCGAAAGGGCACAGGCACAAGAGCGCGAATGGTCAGCCGCGTATTCAGCAGAGAAATGCGCACATTGTCCTTGAGCGCCTTGAAGTGAGAAATGCGCTCTTCCCTCGGCGGATAATACACCCGAATGTCAATTTCGCGCACGTCAAATCCGGCCCATGCGGCGCGCACCAGCACTTCAATCTCAAAGGCGTAGCCCGGCTCCGTGAATTTCAGGCAATCCAGCACGCGCAAGGGATAGGCGCGGAAGCCGCTTTGCATGTCGCGCACCCGCTCCCCTGTCTGCACCCGCATCCAGAAGGCGGAAAACGCCCTGCCAAAACGGGACGAGCCCGGCACGTGCGGCACGTTGAAATCGCGGCAGCCCACAATAATTGCGCCGGGGTGCTGCGCAATGGCCTGCAAAAAAAGGGGGATATCCTCCGGGTAGTGCTGCCCGTCGGCATCCAGCGTTATCATGTGCGTTGCGCCAAGCCGGGCGGCCTCTGCCGCGCCAGACAACAGGGCCGCGCCCTTGCCGCCGTTGCGCGGCAGGCGCGCCAAGGTAATGGGCAGGCCCTCCAGACTGTCAGCACTGCCGTCTGTGGAGCCGTCGTCCACCACAATGACCGTGCGGCACTGGTTCAGGGCCCGCTGCACCACATCGCGCAGGCCTTCACGGTGGTTGTACACCGGAATGACCACGGCAATTACTGGCGCCATGCGACCTTGCCCTGACGCCACTGTGCGCAGAATTCGCGGTAAAAGGCTGGCGGCTCCATGAGCAGGTTGCCGTCCAGATCGAGCATGAGCTGGGTTGTGCTGGCGGTGGTGGTCACAAGCCCTGCCGCGTCTTCAATGCGGTATTCAAAATCCAGCACTGCGGCCTCATTCCAGAACAGTTCCGCATGGATGGTGTATGTCTGGCCGTAGAGCAGCGGATGGTGGAAATCCAGATGAAAAAGCTTGAGCGGCACCACAACTCCATTATCTCGAAAATCCAGATAACTCAGACCATAGGCGCGGCCCATGGCCTCCCGGCCATCCTCAAGCCAGCTGGCATAGCGGCCATGCCACATGAAGCGCACGGCATCCACCTCTTCAAAGCGCACCGTGCGCTGGACGCTGACGCAGAGAGAAGGCACCTCCGGCGCGCTACGGCGGCGAGGGCGTGAAGCGCGGTGCAGGCTCATGGGGCTGCCACCTCCACCTGTATGCGGGCTGCCAGCGTTTCGCCGCTGTGCAGGGTGCATTCCCAGCGTCCCTCACGCCGTCCCTTGCTCAGGGTCAGCAAAATATCCACATCCGGCCCAAGCGGCGCAAGGAATTTGGCCTGCGGCACGCAGGCCAGATCAGCGGATTGCCCTATTGCTTCAAGTGCAACCTGAGCCATGAGCACCTGAACCACAGCGGGCAACACAGGATGCCCCGGAAAATGCCCGGCAAACACCGCACTGTCCGCCGCAAAACAAAAGCTCTGCCGCCACGCGCCCTGCTCGGGCAGATGTTCCAACTGGCTGGCCGCATGCAAGACGGCACGACGCATCACGCTCATAAATGCGAAATCTCCACAAAGTACATATCCATGGTCATTCCGTCCTGCTCATTGTACACGCCATTCAATCCATCCGCTGATGGATTGAACCGAGCCTTCCAGCCTTTGCCTTCAAGGTTCGTCAGCGCCGTATCCTGACCGAGAGCAGGCAATATTCTGTATACGGCCACACCAGCGCGAACAAGCAGGATGGCGGCCTCCCTGCCCATACCTTCCGCCGGGGTGCATTGCATTTTTACAGACTGCGCACCTGTTGCACCCTTTGGCTCACTGTCTGGCGCAACATCCGGGCTGTACGTGCAGACGCCCAGAGTTCTGCCATGTGGCAGAATAAGCGCCAGACTCCCGCCGGATTCAGTCATTTGCACTTCGCCCTGCACAGGCGCGCTTTGCCCGGCAAGGGTCAGCCGCGCGCCAAACTGCGCCACCAGCGAACCGCTCTGCTGGCTTGCCTGAATCGGCGGCAACTGCACCGTACGCTTTTGCGCGCCGCAAGCTGCAAGCAAACCCACAATCAGCAGCAAGCCTATGTAGCGCAGGGCCTTCATGCCTGTTTTCCTTGCGTCCGGCAGAGTCTGGGCAAAAGCCACAAGGCCACAGGAACCTCCACAATCAAACCCCAGAAAATAACTTCACCCATAGCTTTAAGGGCTGGGTGTTGCGCAAGGGCCAACAGCCCCATGCCCGTGAATGTGGTGAGCGAAGACACAACAACCGCCCGCTCCACGCCCATTTTCACCCCGCTGACAAGATCATGCGTGACCACAATGCCATGGTCTGCCGCAAGGCCCAGCACCAGCGGCATTGCCGCCATGCCCGCCAATGTTAGCGGGTGGCTGGTAATGGACATCCACGCAAGTATACATGCAACGGAACACAACGGAGGCAAAGATGCAAGCAAGGTTCGCCGCGCATCGCGAAAGTATAAAAACAGAAGCGCCAGACAGGCCATCCAGGCCAGAGGCACAAGCCGCTTTTCCATACCAAGCTGCTGCAACAGCGTTGTTTCAAGCTCGCCGGGGGCCAGCGCCATTGTCTGCGCGGCGAGGGCAGGCTCAAGACGGCTCACATCCGCCTTTTTGCCGGTAAAGAGCAAAAGCCTAGCCGTGTGGTCATCAGCTTGCGGCGCATGCAAAAAGACATCTACCATTTCACCCAGACCTGCGGCGCGCAGCACTGACGGATCAAATTGCGCCACCGGGCGTTCAAGCAACTGCGCAAAGGGGGCAAAGGCTTCAGCAGTGAATCCGTAACGCTGCGCGGCAGAGGCCAAAAGAGCCTGAACACGCGGCCCTTCCGCCTTTGCAAAGGCCTCCCAACGCTGCACGTTGGCCTGCGCCTGCTCTGGCGAAGGCCACACATCGGTAAGGGTGCCGATCTTGTTTTCCGGCTCCTGAACGCGCAGGGCCTGCGCTACGGCGCGGCCATTGGCAAGGGCCGCGTCTGTTGTCGGGCCTTCAACCACGAGGATGTTACTGTCGCGCGATCCCCAGATGTCCTTGAGCTTCTCGCCGTCCTGCTGCAATTGCGCCATATCCGCCCCCATTGTGCGGGGCGAAACATCCACGCGCACAATGGAAAACAAGGCGTAGCACAGCAGCAACAATCCAAAAACACTCGCAAAGACACGCAGAGGCACAGGCTGACGCGGCGCTGTATTTTCCTTACGCACAGGCAGGGGCGGCGTATTGAACCAGGGGCATATGGGGAGCACAACAACCGCCAGCGCAAAGCCCGCGCTCAAGGTAAGCAGGGCAAAAAGGGCCAGCTGGCGCACCGCCGGAATGCCCGAAAGCAGCAATACGGCAAAGCCGGAAGCATTGACCAGATATCCCTGAAACAGAGGCGGCGTAATATGCTCCAGCACACTCTCTGTTGAGTCGCCGCTACGCAGGGCAAAATGCATATGCACGGCGTAGTCTTCCGCCACGCCAAGTACGGACGCTCCAAAACCCAAGGCCAACCCGGAGAGCGCTGGCGTGAGCAGGGTCATGCCGCCCAGGGCGAAGCTGGCGGCAAACGCGGGCACCAGCATAAGCCACAGGGCACCGCGCGAGCGCACCAGCAAGGCGTACACCAGCACAAACCCCAGCATGGAAAAAAAGACGATATTGGTCACATCGCGCTGGATAACCTGCGCGTTGACGGCGCTGTGCCTGTGCCCACCCACCACAAGGCCCTGCATGTCCGGCGCGAGGTGTTTCTGCATGGCGGCATGGATGGTGTCCATCAACCGAGCGGCGGCGCTGACATCGTGCAGGGAATGGGCTGGTCGCAGCACCAGCAACAGATGTTTGCCGTCCGCGCTCACAGGATAACCCAGCACAGGGTCAGGCATGGCCCCGGCATGCTCTGCTGGCAGGCGTGAAAGCACAAATCGGCGCAAGCTCAGTGGGTCGGCCCGCAGCCAGTCCTGCGCCGGGCCAGCGGCAAGAAGGCTGTTCAGATTGTTGTGAGCCGAGCGCACGGCGGCATCAATCTGCGAGGCATCTGTTGCCTGTTGCAGTTGGGCCAACGTGGCATCATCCATAAAATACGGCAGCAGGGCCATGAGCGCCTGGGCATCGGGCGTGCCCACGGCCCCCACCCTTTCGGCCATATCCGGCGGCAGATCGCCCACGATGGCATCGGCAGCGCCTGCAAGCGCATACTTTCCGCCATGACGCTCTGTGGAAAGATCAATAAACAGCAGGCCAGAAGCCGGGGAAACATCCAGAGCTTTGGCCATGCGGCGCACTTGCGGCGCATCGTCAGGGAAAAAGGCCATACTGCTGGAATCTGGCTGCATCCGGGCGGCCAACAAGGCAAAAACCGCCCAGCACAAGAGAACCAGGCTGAATCCCAGAATCTTGTGTGAGCGTAACCAGCAATGGAGCCTGACAATGAAAGGCTTGCCCATAGGCCTACTGACCATCGCTCCCCGCTGCCTCAAGCACGGCGCAGGGTGCTGGCAAGGCCTCGTTGACCCGTGTTTGCTTAAAGATAATGCGCACCGTGTCGCCATTACGTTCCGTAAAGGTCAACTGGCGTACACTCTTGAGGTCCTCGGCAAAGGTTACTTCAAGCTTTGCAAAAAAAGACTGCCGGAGGGGATACAGTTGCAGCATGGGTTTGTCGGCCTGCGGGCGCTCAAGCCTGTAGGTGGCGCGCAGAGCCGCCGGGTCTATGCTGATCCAGTCCAGAATATTGCGGATAATGGCTGTAATAACACTGGATTCCCGTTCATTGGCAGGGCGCGTTGCTTCCGGCGATCCTTCCCACAATGCGCCCTTCCCATTTTTGTAGACAAAGCCAGAGGCAAGAGGACGGGTATACGCCCAAAGCAGGCTGTCGGCTGGTTGAAAACCATTGGCATCCTTGCTGGTTGCGCGCTCCTGAACACTGGACGCTTGGACGCCCCGGCGCAGGCAAAAATAGCCTTGCGAGGTCATGGGGCGGGCCAAAACGGTCATGGATTTTTCCTGCACAAAATCAGCGCTCAGGCTGGCAATGCCAGCACTTTGCTTTGCGGCAGCATCCAGCAGAGCCTCGGCGCTTGCAAACGGCTGCCCCTGCGCAACCGCAGAGGTAGGCAGCGCGGTAAAAGCCATAATAAACCCAGCCAAAAGCAGCATGCCCGCAGATGAACGCATCAGGCCGTTTCCTCCGGCATAAATATCTTGAACTGCCCGGTGGCCAGCAGTTGCCCCTCGGCATGCACCTCGCCGTCAACCACCGCAATTTCGCCAAGTCTGGCTGAAACACGCACCACGACGTCCAGGCGCTGCCCCACATGTGCGTCGGCATGCACGGTTACATCGCGCAAGGCGGCAAGGTAGCCCCAACCCGCGCAGGCACCACCTGCCGCAAGCAGGCTGGCCCCGGCCCCGGCGGCAAAACACTGGGCCATAATCTCCGCATAGGCCACGCGCTCAAGCTTGCCGTCAGGCCGCAGAAAGGGATTACCATCCCGCACTGCCGCCGTTGCCCGCGCTTCTTCCGAGCTAAAGCTTTCAAGTCCGCTCAGAAGAAGCATGGGGGCACGGTGCGGCACAATGGCCGTAAGAGACTGCTGCGAATCAGTATTCACTGCTCGCCACATTCCGGCGGATGTTCTGGTCAAGAATGCCTACCCACTTGTTGTAATTGGGGTGGATAACAGCGCTACCGTCGCTCTTGGCCTTGTATTCCATATTGGTGCTGGCCTTGTAGTTGATGCTGTAATGCGTGGCCGTATAGGGGATGGAGACCACCACAGTGTGCTTGTTGCGCACCATGATTGTAGCTTCAATCGTGTTGGAGGAAGGTTCAGAAACGCGCCAGCCGGTATCAGCGCAGGCTTTGACGATGGCATCGTGCATCTTTTTTTCAGAAATATTCTTGCTGGCTTCGGCCGAGGGGAAGTCATAGGCAAAAGTGCC
Source organism: Desulfovibrio desulfopostgatei (assembly GCF_053570645.1). Taxonomy (NCBI): domain Bacteria; kingdom Pseudomonadati; phylum Thermodesulfobacteriota; class Desulfovibrionia; order Desulfovibrionales; family Desulfovibrionaceae; genus Desulfovibrio; species Desulfovibrio desulfopostgatei. The sequence goes on from NZ_JBRBQS010000002.1 coordinate 1,665,098, forward strand.
CACAGGCTGGCCAAAACGGCAGCCAATGGCCGCAAGAGTCATCACCAGCACCGTAAGCAAAAGATATTTTTTCATTACAGTTACTCTCCTGTCGCACACGTTAGATGTTTTACATAAAGGTTTCTGACATGCCGCATCATGGCGCGATGCGGTAAAAGTTCTCCGGCAAAGGCCTGTGACCATACCGGATCAAGAAACTCCATATGGATAGTAGCAGGATGAAAGCCCTTGGCGCCAGGAGGAAACACCTGGAAGCTGTTGTGAATCAGCAAGGGGAGCACGGGGCGACCGGCCTTTACAGCAACGTGGAAAGCACCAGCCCGAAACTTGCCCAGAGCACCAGTGCGGGTACGGCTGCCCTCAGGGAAAATCACCAGAGTAACCCCATCACGCAGACGTTCAAGGCACAAAGCCTCGACCTGTTCTGCGGACAGACTCTCAGCATCAATATATTCCGCGCTGCGCATGGTGGGCGCAAAGAAAAAGAGCAAGCGGAAGGGCCAGCTTTTGGTTATCAGGCACACATTGGCCTGATCCTGCGCCGCAAGCAGGTATATATCCAAAAAAGACTGATGGTTGCACACAACAACCGACCCAGGATACTCCACTGCCATATGTGCGTTGCGAATACGCACCGGCAGCCAGGGCCGCAAAAAAAACAGCGTAGAGCGGCCATAAAGCCAGATGTACCGCCGATTAACCACGCACATGACACCGGGGAAAACCGTGTGCAACGCGGCAATGCACAGAGTTAAAGGCAAAATAATAATTGTCCAGCAAACAAAGATTGCACTTATGGCAATGTTTGACACAATATTACTGTTCCGCCTTGACGGTACCTTCATCGCGCAAGGCCTCGATGAATGCATAAATGTCCCCTAGTGTCTGAATTTTTACCAGGGACTCTTTGTTTTGCAATTTGAAGTTGAAGGCCTTTTCCAGCACTATGACCATATCTACGATATCAAGGCTATCAAGCCCGAGGTCTTCCTTGATATGCGCTGTAGGAACAAGCTGATCCGGGGACAATTCAAATTCTTCACTCAAGGCCGCGTCAATCGTCTCTCTAATTTTATTATCGTTCATTCTTTCCCAACATTGATTGAATTTTCACTCAACCTATCAAATATGATAGTGCAATTGCAACCGCCAAGCGCAAAACTGTTTTTCAATACCAAACCACTTGGTTTATGCAGATGCTCGCACATATGATTCAGATTTCCGCATCGGGCATCGGGATTGCGCAAGCCGCGCGTTGGAAAATAGGTGGAGGACTGCAACATTTCTATACACAAAATGCTTTCCAGCGCGCCGCTGGCCGCCATTGTGTGCCCAAGGTGCCCCTTGAAACTGCTCACTGGCACTGATGAGCCAAAAACGGCTTCAATGGCCTGCCCTTCTGCAATATCACCGAATTCGGTAGCGGTGGCGTGGGCGTTAACATAGGCAACATCCTGCGGTTGTACGCCTGCATCGTCCAACGTTCTGCGCATGCAGCCGGCAATGGCAGCCGCGTCGGGCTGGGCGATGCTGCCGGGCGATGAAGATATGGCCGCGCCGCGGATTTCCGCCAGTATGGGCGCATTGCGGGCCTGAGCACTTTCCAGACTCTCCAGCAGCAGGATGCCCGCACCCTCGCCGCAAACAATGCCTGTGCGCTCCGCATCAAAGGGGCGAGAGGCGCAATCCGGGTCTTCTATGTGGGATGCAGCGCCAAGGCGGTCAAAGGTGGCGGAGGTCAATAGGTGGAATTCATCCGCGCCGCCGCAGAGCATCATTTCTTCCCGCCCTGCCGCGATAGCCTCGTACCCGAGGCACAGGCTCATGAGGCCAGAGGCGCAGGCGGCAGCAGGCGCAAGCGTGCGGCCTGCGCACCCGCAGGCCAGGGCCACATTGGCGGCAACCGTGTGGCTCATGACCTTGAAAAATACAGTGCTGCGCATGCTCTCCACGCTGTGCTCGCGCAGAAACATCTCAAAAAACTCGTGCAGCATGGTGGGGCTGCCAACCGTTGAGCCAACAGCTACGCCCATGCGCTGCTCGGGCCGGGTACTCAGCCCGGCATTTGTCAAAGCCTCCCAGGCAGCGAGGCAGGAAAAAATAGACATGGGCGACATGGAACGCCGCAATTCCCGTGGAATACGCTTTTCCTGCAATGGCGGCACCAGCCCGGCCACACGGCACGACAAACCCTCAAGCTTGTATTCCGGCAAGGTGGTCAGCGCGCAACGGTTATCGCGCACACCTTCGTACATGGCTGCCACGCCTTCGCCAAATGGCGAAACCGCGCCCATGCCCGTAACGACTACTCGCTTTCCGCGCATTCCCTGAACTCCTTGAGAGCGTTATCGTGACCGAAGGAAAATCCCACGGCCAGGGCAGCGCTGACCATGCCGCCCAGCACACCGGGCAGCAGGATGTTCTGCCCGGCCAGGAACAGCCCCGGCAGGCGTGTGACAGGCAGCATGGGCATAGCGCCAAGGTGGTGCTTCACACCATAAAGGCTGCCAGTAGCGCCGTGAACCCAGCGCCTCATTGTCAGCGGGCTTGCCGCATCCAGGATGCGCCAGCGCCCTGCAAGCTCCGGCAGACGTTTTTCAATGTAGGCCTGCAATCGGGCAGCAGACTCACGCTTCCACGCCACATAGCTTTGGGGGCGCGGATGCGGATCGCCGTTGGGCAAATCCTTGTCATCCATGAGCGCCACGGCCATCACAGCCTTTCTGCCATCTGGCTGCGGTCTGTCGCAAAAAAGGTATATGCTGGGGTGCGCGCTTTCCACACCCTGGAACAGTTCTTCCGCTGAAGGCTCCGGCAGCAGATAGATGCTTTCATTTTCATTCAGGCAGTCGCGTGTTTCTGCAAACAGCAACATGGCGGAACGTGTTTCCGGCAGCTCATTTATGCGGTGCAGGTAGGCCGGACGCATGAGACCCTTGGGGATCAGCCCCTCAAGCTGCGAGGGATGCCCGGTAAAGAAGCAGCGCTCGCAGACAAGGCGGGAACCGTCACCTAATACCACGCCACGCACGCCTTGCGCCTTGTCCGCCTCTATACCCGCAACGGCAGCGTTGCAACGCACAGTGACCCCAAGCTCGCCGAGGCATGCCAGAAGCGCCTCAACCAGAGCCAGCCCACCACCCTGCCACGAGCCGCTGGACTGAAAATACGGCCCGGCCACAAGGGAATATTCTTCAAGTGAGGATTCTTCGGGCCGCACGCCGTACAAAAGGCACCGGGTGCCGAGCATGGCCCGCAAGTGCGGAGGAAAGCCCGCAGATGCAGCATACTGGGCCACGCTGCCCGCGCTGTGGAGCGCAAAAGACGGCTCTGCCCGCACAGCGGGATTCAGGTAGGGGGAGTGGCCCAGTTCCGTATCCATATGGTGCAGAAAAGCCTTCATGGCTGGCCCTGCGCCGGGAAATTGCCGCTCAACAGCTTCTGTTACCGCCGCTTGCCCTGCCGGAAGCTGAAACACCTGCCCATCGGCAAAGTGGAAGACCTCCGTGCGGGTGGTCGTGATCTGCCGCAAATGCTTTTCTACACCCAACGCCCGCAGCCAGCGGCGCAAAACGCCCCCGGCATGCAGACCGCCGCCGCAGTGAAAGCCCGTATCAAAATACAGGCCTTCGCGCCAAAAACCACGCAGCAACGGGGCAACGCGCGGGCCAGCCTCCAGCACGGCAACATCGTGGCCCTGCCGCGCCAGCAACAAGGCGGCAGTCAGGCCGGTAATGCCGCTGCCTGCGACCACGCAGCGCATCAGCCGAGCCTCAAGGCGATACTGGCGTTGCTGCCGCCAAAGCCCGCAGCGTTATTCAGCACGACTCGCGGGGGTTGCTCCAGCCTGCGGACAAGTACGGGAATACCAGCGGTATCTTCGTCCGGCTCTTCATAATTTATGGTAGCAGCCGTAAAGCCCGCCTGCGCCATAATGACGGCATAGGCCACCTGCGATGCGCCAGACATCCACAATTCATGCCCGGTGAGGCTTTTCAGCGCCATGACATCGGGGCAGTCAGCGCCGAAAACGGCCCGCAGATTGGCTGCCTCCGCCGCATCCCCCTGAGGGGTGGATGTGGCATGCGCGTTGACAATATCCACATCAGCAGCGCTCAGCCCGCCTTCCGCCAGAGCCATACGCATGGCGCGCGCAAGCCCTGTGCGGCTGGGAACGGAAAGGGTTTCGCCGTCCGCGCTGCAACCAAAGCCGAGTACTTCTGCCAGAATGCAGGCGTTGCGGCTGCGGGCAGTATCGTAATCTTCCAGTAGCAGGGCCGCAGCGCCGCCGCTTGGCACCAGCCCGTCCCTGCCCTTGTCAAAGGGGCGGGACGCCGCCTCCGCAGGCGTGCGCGCAGAAAAGGCCCCCAGACCGTCAAAGGAGCATACAGACGGCCAGTTCACTTCTTGCGCAGCGCCGCAGACCACGCGGTCAAGCCGCCCTAGGCGAATCTGGTCTGCCGCCTGGCCGATGGCATATGCCCCGCTGGCGCAGGCGGCGCTTACCGTCCAGCTTGGGCCGGTATTGCCAAGCAATACGTTGAGATTCATGGTGATGGTGGAATTCATGCAGCGAAAAACATGGCCGCTGCCCATGCCGGAAGTGCAGCCAGCTTCCAGCAAGGCCGCCTGCTGGTCAACTACAGACTGCACTGTGGAATCATTGCCAAAAACAAGCCCGCACCTGTCTGAGCGCAGGTCTTCGGGTGCCAGCCCGCCCTGATCCAGGGCATCCAGCGTTGCCGCATGCGCCTGAATGGCAAAATCCGGCATGCTTTTGCGCTGCTTTCTGTTAAGATGGCGCGCGCAATCAAAACCGTCTATATGCCCTGTAAGCGGGCTGTGAAAGCCATGCTCCAGCCGCTGCGGGTCGGCAACTATGCCCGAAATCCCATTATACAACGCGTTGGCGATCTGCTCGCGGCTAACGCCCAGAACGGATACAAGCCCCACGCCAGTTATGACAACTCGCCGCATCGGGCCTCACATGTACAGTCCGCCGTTAACGGACAGTACCTGCCCGGTAACGTAGGACGATAGGTTGGAACACAAAAATCGCACGCAGCCCGCCACTTCTTCCGGCAAGCCCGGTCTGCCAAGGGGCACGCTTTTCATATATTCATCCACTGGCAGCCCGGCCGTCATCTCTGTGCTGATAAAGCCAGGGGCCACGGCATTAACAAGCACGTTGCGCCGCCCAAGCTCGCGTGCAAGGGCGCGTGTTGCACCAATAAGACCAGCCTTGGCTGCGGAGTAGTTCACCTGCCCCGCCATACCTGCCTGCCCCGAGGTGGAAACAATATTTACAACACGCCCGGTGCGCGCCCGCTGCATACGCGGTACAACCTTGCGCGACACATGGAAAAATCCATTTAGATGCACACCGATGACGGAATCCCACTGCTCTTCGGACATAAGGCCAAAGACGGTATCGCGGGCAAAGCCTGCGTTGTTGATTAGGGCAAAGGGCGTTTCCTCCGCCAGCAGTGGATCAAGGGCGGCTTCCACCGCATCTTTGTCCGCCACGTCAAAGGGCAGCAAAACACATTGACGGCCTAGAGCCTCAATGGCATCGCGCACGGCTTCTGCGGCATCGTGGTCGTTGCGGTAGTTCAGCCAGATATCAAAACCATCGGCGGCCAAGCCAAGGGCAATGGCCTTGCCAATTCCCTTGCTTGCGCCCGTTACCAGAGCTATGGGCGAAGTTTGCATTTGCTCCCCTGCTTGCATGTTTGCATGCCTTTATTTATTAAAAAGGCACCAGATTGGACAGCCGCACAATATACAAGAGACTCTTTTAGGACAACTCTCAATTTAGGATGGAATTTATCATGCGGATTCTTGCAACAGCCTTGATTGCGCTTTTTTTCTTTTCCAGCGGATGCAGTTGGGTTGGCAGAACTGCTGGCAAAGCCTCTGCAAAAATTGAAAGAAAGGTTGATGCTGTTCAGCAGGGCTATAATGACGGCTACAAGGGTGAACAGAAAAAAGCAGACTAGTTTGCTATGTTGATTTTGTAGCACCGCACTGCTTGTTGAAGAAAATAATTCAACAAACAAGGTGTGCTGCATGGCTGGCAAGCATAAAGCCCAGATTCTGCGAGGCAACAGAAAACAAATCTGGCCCTGAGTTGAGCGCAGTTTGGGGCACCCTGCCATCTTGAAAAATTCAACGTGGCTTATACGTCCTTATCAAACATATAAGCCACGCTTTCACTCATCTCCTTAAACTTCAATACTGCCTACTTCCCTGCTGGCACCCGCGTAAGGCTTATCTCCGCCAGTGCGGCATCCAGATCAAGGTTCATTGCAAACCGCAACCCTTCGCTGCCAAGCACAACACACACGGGCTTATCCGCATTTTCCGTACTGCTCACAAACATGGTTTCAAAGGCCTCCCACATGCCGTCAGCGGTTTGGGGGCAGTCCACGGCTTTTCCCTTGGGGGCGAGGGCCGCACCCTGCGCGCCAAATACGCTTGTCTGGCCTCCGGCATCCAGAACCAGAGGCAGCCAACCGTTCTTTTTCAGTTCTTCAAATATGGCCCCAATGGTTGTATTGGCAAATGGCGCAGACAGGGCAACCGTTTCCAGCTCGCCGCCCTTGCCGTCAAATTGCAGGCCCTTGCCCGCGAGGCTCCACGACTGGTCGGCAAAGCACACGGCATAAGCGCCGGGTTCTTTAAGCTCATCATAGCCGGGCAGGGCAAATTCCTTCCAGCGGGCCACGTCCATTCCCTTGCGCATCAACTGCACCAGCATGAACATGGGCACACCCGCCGGGGCCACATAAGCCTCACCATCTGGCATGGTTATGAGCATGGAGGGATACTTGCGCTTTTCGTTGCGGCCTGCGGCATCCATTGCAAACTCGATTTCCCTGGCTGAACCGGGTTCAGGCTCGTGATAATACTGCCAGCCCATGCCGTTTTGCATGGTCACGCCAATGCGCGTGCAGTCATGCTCAGGAAACTTGGCCGGACTTACCGTCTTGGATGACTTTTTTGCCAAGCCCTCAACAACAGGCTTTTTATCCCCATTGTTGCCCACGCAAAAAACGGCCTTGATGTCAGAGTTCATGCTGTTTTTCAGCATTATCCCGGCCGCAAACCCCGTTGACGGCAGAAAAACCAGCAGGGCCGCCACGCCAGCAACCCATTGCTTCAGCAAGTACATGCGAGACTCCTTGTAGTGCGGTTTGACGAAATCCGTTGGTCAGATGCGCGCAATACCCCGGCATCAATGCAGCGCTTCGCGCAGTTCCGCCAGGTTGGCATCGTCTTCGGGGTAATACAGTTCAACAACCGTGTTGGCGTCATTGGTCAGCACTGTGCCGATGCCGCCTTCTCGAGTATAAAAATCAACGGTGCCTTCGCCGGTGGTGATGTTGATGCCCTTCAGCTTGCGGGCAAGATCAATAAGATCCGTGCCCCACTTCCCGTTTTCCACTTTTTTGAGTGGATACAATCCCACAGCGTACCACACCTTTTCGTCCGGTTTGTCATAGATTGTCCACTGTCCGGTGTGCGTTGTGCGCCAGCCTTCAGGGATGGTTTTTCCCTGCGGAGCTGGGGCGGGGGCAGCAAGGTCTGCCAGGGCCGCAAAATCAGGCCTGTCGCCAGTAGGGTCTGCGGGTTCCACAGGCCTGGCATCGTCCGGACGGTCGCCGGTCACAAGCCACCTGGTATTTTCCGGGCCTTGCGCAACTGCCAGCAGTTTGTTCAGGGGCGCTGCATTCTTGGCCTTAGGAAAAATTTTCAGGCTTTTTACAATGGGCCCCACACCTCGGCAGGCATGTCCAACAGAGACTTCCATATACTTGTCGTCCGCAAGGCCAACCCAGTATCGCGCAATCTTGTCGGCAAAAACAACCCCCTTACCTTCACCCAGAGTGCGCAGGTCGTTGCCGCCAGTTATGCTGGCGGAAGCTTTTGCAAGCAGATCCAGATCGCCGTTGAAGCAATCCTTCTCAAGCATCGTCACATAGCAGTCTTCTTTGGGAGAGCTGAGCAGTACCTGATTCCCCTCCTCCTGCGTTTTCCAGCCTGCTGGCACCTCGACCACCCAATCCCCCACCGTGCGGGGAGCCGCAAAAGCCGAAAGTCCGGGGCACAACAGCAGGCACAGCAATACAAAAGCAGGCTTCGCGGCAGCCTGTAACCATAAAAAAGGAATCGCACTCCGGGGCATTCCCCAGCCGACACAAGCAGAGCCATCATGCACGCACACTTTGGAAACCCTCAAAAAGCCCATGTCGCAATCCCCCGGAATTTTATTGGTGATTTCGGCCTGATTTTCCCTTTCCACTTCCTTACCTTCGTAACGCACCTGTGCATAAATGTCTTTGGATGTTTTGGCCTGAGGGCGACAAAAGGAGGCAGCACGAGAGGGCCGGTCTGGGGCTTATCCAGAAGACCGCCTCTTATGGCTGGCGGCACTGAGGCATTGACCCAATATCACATATATGCCAGTTTTTATGGCAACATTAACTGGATTTTTGCCACGCTAACCGAGTCCGCTCGCATCACGCTGATGCATAAGCCTGCGTATGTTCCCAGCAAATCCAAGGAGTTCGTATGAGCACCGGCATCTTGATCGCCATAGGGGGCGCTGTGGTTGTGTTCGCGGTCATTGTAGCCCTTTACAATGCCCTGGTGCGCGGCAAAAACATGGTGGACGAAGCCTGGAGCAGCATTGATGTGCAGCTCAAGCGGCGGCACGATCTGGTGCCCAATCTGGTCAGCGCCGTCAGGCAGTATGCCAGCCACGAAAAGAGCCTGTTTGAAGAGGTGAGCGCGGCGCGTGCCCGCAGCCTCTCCGTGCAGGGCGATGTTGCGGCCCAGGCCAAAGCGGAGAATCTGCTTTCCGGCGCGCTGGGCAAGCTTTTTGCCATTGCGGAGGCCTACCCGGAACTTAAGGCCAGCGAAAACTATCGCCAGTTGCAGCAAAGCCTCGCCACGCTGGAGGACGAAATCCAGATGGCCCGCCGCTACTACAATGGCGCAGCAAGGGAACAGAACGACCGAGTCCGCCAGTTCCCCGGCAATCTGGTTGCCGGATTTTTCCACTTTGCCCCTGTGGCGTATTTTGAACTTGATTCACCAGCAGAACGGGCAGTTCCTGATGTTGGTGCACAATAACAGGCAAGACGGGCTGGGCCGCCGATTGTGGCGGCATGCCCTGCACTTTATGGCTGCTGCCTTGATGGCTGCCTTGCAGCTTTGGGGCTCCGGCGTGCTTATCATGGCGCGGCGGTCAGACACCTTGCTTGGCTGCAACCTTGCCGCAGGGCTCATCTGGCTGTGGTATGCGCGGCGGTGCTATATACGCGGCAATTTCGCGCGGATGGCCCTTGCGTTCATGGGCCTGCTCGGCTCTGTGGGGCTTGCTGCCCTGAGCCTGCCTGACATACTTTTTTAACCACCGCCTGAGCCCAGACATCCCACCACAAGCAGCTTGCGCAAGGATGAAACCATGCACACGCCCAATGCCAGCAGTTGGTTTACACGCCGCATTGCACTGACCGTATGCGCCCTGCTGCTCTGCATCCATGCCATGTGCCTTGCTGCCGCGCAGGAACGCATAGAGAGCTTTGCCTCTACCGTCACAATCCATCAGGACGGCAGTATGCATGTGCGCGAAGCAATTGTTGTGCAGGCGGAAGGCAATCAGATTAAAAAAGGCATATACCGCGAACTCCCCCTGCTCTATTCCGGCCCGGCGAACTACAGCGGCACGGTTCCTTTCACCGTTACATCCGCAAGCATTGACGGCGTGCCCCTCAACCCGGTCGAAACCGAAGTCAGGAACGACTACATTCGGGTGCTCATGCGCGGCAAGGAGCCGCTCTCCACGGGGCAGCACCGCTTTGTGCTTGAATACGACACTTCCCTGCACCTGCGTTTTTATGAATCCAATGGGGAACTCAACTGGAACGCCACTGGCGTGTGGGGCTTCCCTATCCTTGACGCTTCATGCCGCGTTACACTGCCCAAGGGCGTAGCCGTGCAGCAAACCGCCGCGTGGGCCGGGCTGGCTGGCTCCAGAAATTCCGACCACATCACCATTGGCAGACCGCAAACCAACGAAGCATCCTTTACCCTTGCCAGCACCCTTGAGCCTGACACGCAGCTTACGGTGGCTGTGGCCTTTGACAGGCAGGGCATTGCCGACCCTGTGCTTCCGCTTGCATTGCAGCAACAAAGGGAGGACGAAGCCCTGGAGCTGGCCCGGCAGGAAGAGGAGCGTGTCATCAGGGAGCGGGGCCTGCTCTTTGAAGTCCTGTATGATAATCCCTTGCTGCCCGCGCAGTGTCTGGCTTTTTGCGCTGTTTTTCTTTATTATTTTCTGCTTTGGCAACGCCTTGGCATTGACCCGCCCAAGGGTGCCATATTCCCCCGCTATTACCCGCCCAAAGCCGCTCAGTGGAGCAAAAAATCTGCTGCTGAGGCCACGCCGCAAGTACTTTCGCCGCTGGCGGTGGAGTTCTTATACAAGTCGGCCCGCATCTCTGGCCGGGGGCTTGCCGCCACGTTTCTGGCTCTGGCGTTCAAGGGGCTGTGCCGCATCAGCAAGGCAGACGCCAAAACCTATGCGCTGGAGCTGCCCGCCGCATCAAACGGACGCACAGAGGGGCTTACCGCAGAAGAACAGACCGTGTACCGCGAGCTTGTGCACAGTACTGGCAAGGGTGAAAAACTCTTGCTGCGCCCCAAAAATGAAGATGTCCGCAGTATTTTCAACGCTGCCAGGGCAAACCTTAAGCAAAACTTTAAGGGTGCATGGCAGCTGAACACCTGGGTTGCAGTGCTTGGCTGGTTTTTGGTGCTGCCGCTGGCTTTTGCGGCGAGCTTTTGGGAAGTTGACCCTTCGTTGCTTACCCCGGATAGCTCGCAACTGCCGCTGATTCTTCTGTTGCTCGCGGTTTGCATGGCTTTTTGCGCCGCACTGGCGCTCCCCCTGCTGCTGGTGCGGCAGCAGGCAAAATCCCTGCTGGCAACTCTGGGGCTTATGGCTTTGCCCCTGACCGGGATAACTGCGGTTGGTCTTCAGTTTTATTTTTACGATCTGGGGTGGCTGCTTCTTTTGCTCATGATTATCACATCCGTTGTCTTCACAGCCGTCATCAAGGCTCCAAGCCCCGCAGCCCGCGCTGTACTGGACGAAATTGAAGGCCTTGCCATGTATATGCGCACGGCGGAACTGCCACGCATGGAGCAGGTAGGCGCGCAGGATGAAAAACCCGAAAACACGCCCGAGGTTTTTCGCCGTCTGCTGCCCTATGCACTGGTGCTGGGGCTGGAAAAAACGTGGTGCAACAGGTTTGCCGAGCAGATCCAGGCGGCAGCGCTGGAAGACTCCGGCGTTGATGTCGCCCTTGTGCACGGGCATGACGGCTGGGGCGACTTTTCCAATGGTTTTGGCAGCGCCGTAAGCGCCTCCTCCGCGTCTGCCGAATCTTCATCCGCCAGCGGTTTCAGCTCCGGCGGTGGCGGCTCGGGCAGCGGATCTGGCGGGGGTGGAGGCGGCGGACTGTGAACTACAAAACGACTCAGGGATTACGTACTTTCGTGACGAGCAAGCAATAGCAAAAGGACTATTTTTCATGTTATTTAATATAATCGATTTGAACACCTGGAAAAGGAAATATTATTATCAGCATTACGTCCATACTGTTCGCTGTACTTACAGCATCACAGTAAATATAGAAATTGATTCACTTGTAAAAGAATTGAAGCTTCGTGGAGTCAAGGCATACCCTGCTCAAATATACATGCTTTCATGCGCCGTTAATAAATTTCAAGAATTCAGAATGGCTATAAATACTCATGGCGAACTTGGCTACTGGGAATCAACAAGCCCAAGTTACACGATTTTAAACAAAAAAACTGAAACTTTCAGCAGTATATTCACGCTATTTGATAGTGATTTCAGCAAATTTTATGACAACTGCATTCACGACATGGAAAAATACGGCAACTCTGATACGCTTTTTCCTCAAAACAACATGCCTGAAAACTTGTTCACAATTTCATCCTTTCCCTGGCAGAGCTTCACCGGCTTCAATCTGAATGTTTACGGCGAGGGAACATACCTTCCGCCCATTTTTACTATTGGACGCTATCTGGAACAAAACGGAAAGACACACATGCCGCTTTCCATTCAAGTGCATCACGCAGTGTGCGACGGCTATCATGTGGGAAAATTCATAGATGCCGTTCAAGGTCTGGCCCAGAACTTCAGCGATTGGCTGTGACCTGTTTGATCGACCTGGCATTTCCTCCTTGACCATTTTTTATTTATCTATATATTAACAAAAAATGCCAATAAAGTATCGTTTATGAGTAAATCGTCAGCTTCCACAGCCGCCCTGCCGCCCAAGGTTCTGGCAAAACTTGAGGATCTGGGCCGCAGAATCAAACTGGCGCGAAAGCGCCGGGGTCTGACCCTGCACGAAATGGCCAAGCTCATGATGGTTTCTGTTGGCTCCCTGCAAAGGCTGGAGAGCGGCACACCGGGAACAAGCCTTGGCACCCTTGTGACTGCCCTGCTCACCCTCGGGCTTGAAAACGACCTGGACAACGTGGCCGCCATGGAAACGGACATGATCGGCCTTGCCCACGAACGCAGGCGGCTTGAAGGAAAAACGGACGGCAAGGACAAAATTTCCTACGACTTTTAAGGGAGCCAGCTCATGACAACCCGCGTGGCGTATGTGCATATGCACCTTGAAGGCAGCTTTGTTGTTGCCGGACGCCTGCGCTATGTTCAGGATGGCCGGTTCAGCCAGTGCTTCTTTGAATATTCCAACCGCTATCTGGAGCGGCCTGACGCGGTTGCCGTTGACCCTGTTGCGCTGCCCCTGCAACGGGAACACACCTACGAAGGCCCGCTGGGCGGCGCGCTCTTTAACGGGCTGCGCGATGCCTGCCCTGACGACTGGGGCCGTCACGTTCTTGATATAGCCGCCGAAGCCGCAGGCTCCCACCTTGGCGAATTTGACTACATGCTCTATGCCGGGCCAGACAGAATCGGCGCGCTCGGTTTCAGCAGCGCGCCCGATGCCGCCCCATTTACCGATGTGCCGCCCTGGGCGCAGAGCCTCCCCGGCGCAGAACTTGACCTCCAGGGCATGCTGCTGGCTACGGACAACGTGGAGCAGGCGGACGATCTCAACCCGCAGTACAGACGCTTTTTTGTGCGCGGTTCTTCCATTGGCGGCGCAAGGCCCAAGGCCTCGTTTGAGCAGGACGGCAAATTCTGGGTTGCAAAATTCAGCAAGGAGCGTGAAGCTTGGCCCACTTGCCGCATAGAGCATGCCAATATGCTCCTCGCGGCAAAGTGCGGCATCAATGTGCCGGAAACGGATCGGATTACGGTTCTGGGCAACCGCGATATCCTTCTGGTTGAGCGTTTTGACCGCCAGATTCGCAGCGGCGCCCTGCACCGCTTGCCCTTTGTTTCGGCCATGACCCTCATTGGCGCCGCAGGGCCGGAAGCGCATGCCGCCTACGCCGACATCGTCACAGCCATGCGGCGGGATTTTTACAGCGCTGAGGCCACGCGCAGCGATATCCGCGAGCTGTACCAGCGCATGGTCTTCAATGCCCTGTGCAACAACTCCGACGACCATTTGCGCAATCATGGTTTTCTGCATCTGGCTGATCAGAATGGCCGATCCGGCTGGCGGCTCTCTCCGGCGTATGACGTGGTGCCGCAGCCTGTGATGGACGAGGCCCCACGGGCCTTGCACCTGAGCGTGGGGCCGGATGGCCGCAGCTCCGCCATGAGCAACGTGCTGGCCGCGGCACGGCACTTTGGCCTTGCCCCCGATGAAGCACAGATGATTGTTGAAGAAATCAGGGGGACAATCCGCCAGAACTGGGAAAGTCTGCTCCTGAGCACAGGGGTGCCGCAGCGTAACCTTGCCGATCTGCGCAACTGCTACGCCCTCGCCCTGCTGCCGGATACAGCAACGCCATAACACAGCATTGGAATAAAAATGAGCGGGCGGGTAAAGGCTTACATTAACAATAGACGCTCATGGCTTTTCTGAAATATTCTTTCATGCTTTCCCTGATGCATTCAGGGGCGAGCACTTCTGCATCGCAGCCAAGGCTGGCAACAAAACTGTGCCCCTGATCATTGTCAGTTAATGGAATACGGGCCAGCCACGTATTTTCATTCTCCTGCTCAAGCGCCGCATCTCCAAACAGTTCCACAATTGTCTCTCTGGCCCTTGCAGATATCCGTATTATTCCATCCATGCATTCTGCATCGTCAAAATTTCGAACAATAAAATCTTCTGTAGCAACAGTGCGCGGAGAGAACGATTCCTTGCACAGTTTTGTTTCAGCCATACGTGAAACTTTAAAAAGGCGCATGCCCTCACGCAGCAGGCAATATCCCCCAAGATACCAGCTCCTTCTTTTAAGAATCAGTTTGTATGGTTCTACACGGCGGGCGCTCCGCTGGCCTTTACGGTCATTATAATCAAACTCCAACAGCCTATTATCCTTCAAGGCCTGCTGAATTTTCACGAGCGCTGCCATACCAGCATGATTGTTGCTCCAGGGAGTCAAATCAATTGATACCTGCCCTGCCTGCAATTCAATTGCCTTGCGCTCTGCCTCAGGAACAAGCCCTTTAATTTTTGCAATTGCTCCTGCCACCTCGGCACTTGAATAAGACGTGCGAATACTGCCCAGCCCCATCAGGATCATGGTCACATCCTGCGACGTGAAGAAACGCTTTTCCGCCTTGTAACTTTCAAGAATGCCAATTCCCCCCTTTGCACCAGGATACGTGACCACGGGCAAACCCGCCTGATTTATTGTATCAACATCGCGATAGATGGTTCGCACAGATACTTCAAACGTCTGGGCAAGTTCTGAGGCGCTTACTTTTTTCTTTTCCAGCAAAATCATCACAATGGACAAAAGGCGGTCAATTTTCACTCTGGCCTCCATCAGGCGCTCAAAAACATGACATAATGTTGTCATGTTTACTCTGCTAGACATAAATTTCAACAAAATAATGGAGGTTGCCATGAGCACCAACATGCCAGAGGCTGTGGAAATATTTATGGAAACAATGAACACTGCCGAAACTGAAAAACTGGACAGTTGCCTTGCAAGCGAGGCTGTGCTCTTTGACCCGGGCGAAAACAATGAAATCAGCGGAATAAATGCCATCAAGGCCTTTGTTGCAGATTCAAAGGAAAAATTTGATCTTTGCACAACTGTTATTGATGCAATTTCTACTGCTGAGAGCACAAAAGTCATAACGTTGACAAAAGGCAATTTTCCAGGGAGCCCGCAAAAATTTTCTTATGAATTCATTGTCAAACACGGATTGATACAAAGTATCAACATCCTGCCAGCATAGCTGCAGCAAAGGGCATAATCATGAAGCAGATACATTTTACAGTTGATCCACAAAAGTGCGTCCAGTGCAATGCATGCATAACCGACTGTCCTCGCCATATAATTTCCATCTCCGACGGTTTGCCGTGGGTTTCGCCCATACTGGAAGCAAACTGCCTTGAATGTCAGCATTGCCTGGCCGTATGCCCTACAGGGGCAGTAAGTATTTTCGGCCTCAAGGCAGAGAACAGCATAGAACTGAGCGCAGAAAAAATACCATCTGCCAGCCAGATGCACACGCTGTTGCGGGGACGGCGCAGTGTGCGCCAGTACAGTACGGAAAATGTGCCAACCGGAATGATTGATGATCTTCTCGCCACGCTGGCAAATACACCAACAGGCTGTAACGATCGCACCTTGAGTTTTGCTGTGGTGGATGATCACAACGTAATGCAAAAACTACGCATCAGGGTGATTGAATCAATTGAGAACAAAATAGAATGCAATGAGTTGATGCCAGATTTTTTATCAGCGGCTGTGGCAGCCTATCGGCAACAGGGAGTAGATGAAATATTTAGGGGTGCGCCGCACTTGCTTGTTGTCTCTGCGGCAGAGACCGCAAGTACACCTCTGCAAGATATTTCTCTGGCTCTGGCATATTTTGAATTGCTCGCCCAATGCAGCGGATTGGGTACAACATGGTGCGGATTCTTGAAATTTGCAGTTGATGCAGCTCCAGAATTGCGTCCCATTCTCGGTCTGGATCCTGAAACACCTTTTTATGCAATGCTTTTTGGGTATCCGGCTGTTCGCTACCACCGCACGGTGCAACGCGACAATGCCGCGAAAATCAGGCACGTTTCCTTGTAGGGCAGCAAAAAACAAAAGTCAGTGCGACCGTTGTGGTCAGCACTGACTTTGCTTTTCTGCACTGTTGCGTGCTTGTCTGTCAGCCTACCATGCGGCTTGCACCGCTTCCCTGGCCAGATGGAGCATGCTTTCCGGCGCAATGCCAAGGGCCAGAACCAGCCCCACAAGGCATATGCCCGCCATACGCGCGCCTGCGTGAGGCACAATGGGTTCCGCATCATGTAGCGCGGCCTCGGTATACACGGCGCGCACCACCTGCAAATAATAGTAGATGCCGATTGCTGTGTTGATGGCGGCAATGATAACCAGGGCCGTATGCCCAGCCCGCCACGCGCCCGTCAGCAGCATGAACTTGCCCATAAAGCCCACAAAGGGCGGAATGCCCGCCAGCGCGAACATGCTCACGCCAAGCACAAAGGCCAGCATGGGCGAGCGCCGCGAAAGGCCGTTCAGATCCTTGATGCTCAGGTTCTGCCCATCGGGCGAAACCACGCACAACACCAGAAATGCCGCCAGCATCATAAACAGATAGCCGGTGGCATAATAGAGCGCCGTGGCAATGCCCCAGCCTTGCAGGGTCGCCATACCCATGAGGATGTACCCGGCATGCGCTATGCCCGAAAAGCCAAGCATGCGCTTGACGTCAGTCTGCACCAGCGCCGTGAGGTTGCCGTAGCACATGGACGCTATGGAAAGCCCGGTCAGCAGCAGCGCCACGTGCCCCTCGCCGGGATATGCCATGGAGCAGAACCGCGCCAGCACGGCCACGGCCACAATCTTGGGTATGGAGGCGATAAAGGCCGTGGTGTCGTTGGATGCGCCCTGATACACGTCCGGCGCCCAGAAGTGGAAGGGAAACACCGCCAGCTTGAAGAACATGCCGCAAAAGAGCATCAGCAGCCCAACCAGAGGGGCGGCATGTGATCCGGCTGTCCTCATGGCTGGCAATATCTGGTCAAGATAGGTGCTGCCCGCGATGCCAAAAATCCAGCTCATGCCAAAGAGCATGATGCCCGAGGCCGTCACGCCAAAGAGCAGATACTTGATGGCCGCCTCCATGGGCGCGCGCATGCTGTCCGAGGGGGTGCGCATGGGCACCAGCAGATAGAGCGAATACGAAGACAGTTCAAGGGCGATGAACAGGGTGATCAGCTCCACACAGCTTGAAAGCAGGGTCAGCCCCAAGAGGCTTGTGAGCAGAAAGAAATAATATTCCGGGCGCATGCGCACGGAAATACCCTTGGTGTCTGCCCCAAAAAGCAGCATCAGGGTAAAACCGATGGACATCACGCATTTTACCAGCTGCGAAAACAGGTCTACCCTGTAGGCTCCGTAAAACAGGGTTCCCTTGGCAAAAAGGCAAAGAACGGAGGTAGCGGCAAAGGCTGCCCCAACGCAAAGAACCAGCAGGCGCAGGGTTTGCGTCCGGGCTTCCGTCAGAGTCATGCAAAATGCCAGCAGACACCCTGCAAGAAGAACCAGTTCCGGTGCAAAAAGATGTGCGTTCATGCGTAGGCCTTATGTCTGTGCTTGGGGTTCATCAACGCGCAATAAGTTCAGCAAGGGCCAGTGCGCTCGTGGCATGGTAGCCGGTCTGCGCCAGCAGATGGTCAAGGCTGGGCCTCATGACGCGCAAAAACGGTTCCGGGGCCAGCCCAATCCAGAAAACAAACACCAGCAACGGGGCCAGGGTCACGGCCTCGCGCCAGCCAAGATCGTACATGCGCGACTGGTCGGGGTTGTTGGTGCCGCCCCAGATCACCCGCTGCAACATGCGCAGCATGTAGGCCGCCGCCAGTATGGCACCGGGGATGGCGCAAACCGCCACGATCTTGTTGTTGAAAAATGCCCCGGCAAGGATAAGAAACTCGCCCACAAAACTGTTTGTGCCGGGAAAGGCCAACGACGACAGCGAGAAAAACGTCAGATACGTCACATAGATGGGCATGAACTTGCCAAGCCCGGCCGCGTCCGAAAGCTCGCGGCTGTGCGAACGCTCGTACACCATGCCCACGCAGAGAAACAAAGCCCCTGTGGTGACGCCGTGGTTGATCATCTGGAGCAGCGCGCCCTCAAGCCCCCGCTGGTTCAGGGCAAAGATGCCCAGTGTCACAAACCCCATATGCCCCACGCTTGAGTAGGCAATGAGCTTCTTCATGTCCTGCTGCGCAAGGGCGGTCAGGCCGCCGTAAATGATCCCCGCCACAGAGAGCCACTGCAAGGCGGGCAGCAGGCCGATAGCCGCGCCGGGCGTAATGGGCAGGCAAAAGCGCAAAAAACCATAGGTGCCCATTTTCAGCAGCACAGAGGCCAGAATCACCGAGCCTGCTGTCGGGGCTTCCACATGGGCCGCTGGCAGCCAGGTGTGGAAGGGAAACATGGGGACCTTGATGGCAAAAGCGATGAAAAAGGCCAGAAATACCAACAACTGGAAGCGCTCGGAATATTGCTGCCCCATGAGCGCGGGAATACTGAACGTCCCCTGATTGATGTACAGGGCCACAATGGCCACCAGCAGAAATACCGAACCCGCCAAGGTATACAGAAAAAACTTGATGGAGGCGTAGCTCTTGCGCGGCCCGCCCCACACGGCGATGAGCAGATACATGGGAATTAGCATGGCTTCCCACAGCACATAGAACAGCACCAGATCCAGCGCCATGAACACGCCGAGCATGGATGTTTCCATCACCAGCAGGCAGATCATGAATTCCTTTACGCGGGTCTGGATGTACTTCCACGATCCCAGCACGCACAGCGGCATGATGAGCGTTGTCATCATCACCAGCAGCAGAGAAATGCCGTCCACGCCAAGGGTGTAGTTGACGTTAAAGCTCGCAATCCACGGGTGGTGCTCCGCAAACTGGTACAGGGCGGATGTGGGGTTGAACCGCGTAAACAGCGGCAGTGAAATGACGGCGTTTGCCAGAGTGACCAGCAGCGTCCACACCCGCACGCTGTTCTCCCCCGGCAGCAGGGGCACAATGACAGCCCCTGCCAGCGGCAGAAAAACAAGAATGCTGAGGATGGGATACCCCAAGGTGTTCATGCTCAGAAAATCCATTGTGGCGATCTCCTTTCACCCCGGCTCAAACAAGAGCCAGCAGCGTGAGCACCAGGGCCACCACTGCGGCCATGGAAATAATGTTTATTTGCAGGCTGCCGCTCTGCACGTGCCGCAGCATTCCGCCAAGAGAGCGCACGCTGCGGGCCGTGCCGTCAACCACAGTATCAATGCCGTGCCAGTCAAACCATGACCAGAAGCGCGCCGTGCGCATGAGCGGCACTATACCCTGCCGGTTCCAGGCCTCGCCCACGGCATTGTCCGCAGACTGCACGGGCTTGCGCGCAAACCAGTAAAACAGCCTGCCGCCCATGCGGTAAAACCAGTCCAGATCCAGACTGATGGTGGGCTCCGGCGTGAGCTTTTTGAGCAGCAAAAAGAATCCCAGGGCCGTAAACAGCAGTATCTGCAAGGTTTCAGAAATATGCGCCGCGCTGTAGGGGTGGTACTGCGCCGCCACTTCGGGGAAGGGAAGCATGTCGTACAGGTACGGCGTGTAGCAGCCGATGAAGATGCACAAAAACGCCGCCACCGCCATGGCCGCCTGCATGTTGAGCGGCGGATCGCCCGCGCGTTCCCATGTTTCCTTGGAGCAGTTGTTTTTGCCAAACCAGATGAAGTAAGGAACCTTCAGACCCGTGTGCAGGAAGGTACCCGCAGAAGCCAGGGTGAGCAGAAAGCCCGCCCAGTAGTTGTGCGCCTCAAATCCGGCGGCAACGATCATGGCCTTGGTCACAAAACCGCTGAACAGGGGAAAGGCCGAAATAGAAAGCCCGCCCACCAGAGTGAATACAAAGGTTTTGGGCATCTTTTTGTACAGGCCGCCCAACTGGGTGAACTTGCTCACGCCCGTCATGTGCAGCACAGAGCCGCAGCCCATGAACAGCAGCCCCTTGTAGAGAATGTGGGCAAAGGCGTGGGCGCAGGCCCCGTTGATGGCCAGCGGCGTGCCTATGCCCACAGCTGCCACCATGTAGCCCACCTGACTGATGATGTGGTAGGCCAGCAGGCGGCGGGCGTCGTTTTCAAGCACTGCGTACACAACGCCGTACAGGGCCATGCACACGCCAAGCGGCACCAGAATTTCCATGCCCGCAAAGCTGCGCGCCAGCACATATACGGCGGTTTTGGTGGTAAAGGCGCACATGAATACCGCGCCTGTCACCGTGGCTTCGCCGTAGGCATCGGGCAGCCACGCATGCAAGGGCGGCACTGCCGCGTTGAGGATAAACCCGGCCATGATCAGGTAGGTGTAAAGCTGCGGATCAGCCACGCCGATGGGGCCGAAGGTCAGATCGCCCGTGGCCCGGTAGCGCAGCACAAGCCCTGCCAGCAGCAGCAAACCACCCGCGGTGTGCACCAGCAGATATCGGTAGCCGGAGGCCAGCGACTCCTTGCGCCGCCTGAACCACACCAGAAATACGGAGGAAAAGGCCATCAGCTCCCAAAAGAGAAAGAGCGTCAGGTAGTCCCCGCAAAAGATGACGCCCAGTGATCCTGCCACATATGTCCAGGCGGCGGAGTGCTGCGCGGCTTCTTCCACATGCAGGCCATAGATCGAGCCGATCACGCACATGAGGGTCATGATGTAGGCAAAGACCATGCTCAACGCATCGACCTTGCCGAATATGAGTTGCCATTTCATGAAAGGCAGCACGCCGTATACTCCATTGTGCCCCTGCATGAGCAGCACGGCGCAAAAGGCCAGCACCGGCACAAGCACGATACATATCCGGCGCAGGGCCTTGGGCAGCAGCGGCAAAATCACCGCGCCCAGCAACAGAACTGCGGAGGGGTGAATCCATGGCTCAGTCATCGTAATAATCCTCGCGGGTCATAATGCCCAAATGGCCGAACCACTTGGAAACGATGATAATCACAACACAGGCGACAAAGCCGAACGCGGCCCAGAATCCGGGTATGCGCTCCACAAATGTGTGCACATGCTCTTTTGAAACAAACAGGGCGTCCCACACCACCAGCGCGGCCAGCACCACCAGGCACACGCGAATGGTAGCCTTGAGCCGGGCGCGGAAAAATTCGATGATGTTCACTATCATCCTGTCACCACCTTCACGAAGGACATGATGGCATCGGGGTAAATGCCGATGAACACGGAAACGCCAGCCGCTATGAGAATGGGCACAACCATGCTCAGCGGGGCTTCACGAATGCCCGTTTCTTCGCCTTCCGGCCTTTTGCCGAAAAATGCCTTGTAGGTCACAGGCGCAAAGTAGGCCACATTCAGGAGCGTACTTGCCAGCAGCACCAGCAATATGCCCATGGAATGCGCGGGCATTTCCATTGCGCCCACCAGCAGCTTCCACTTGGTCACAAACCCTGCCACGGGCGGCGCGCCGATCATGGAAAGCGAGGCCACGGCAAAGGCCGCAAAGGTAAAGGGCATGGAGCGCCCAAGGCCGCTCATTTCAGAAATGCACTTTTTGTGCGTTGCCACATAGATCGCGCCTGCGCAGAAAAAGAGCGTTATTTTTGAGAATGCGTGGTTGGCGATATGCACTATACCGCCCTGTATGCCGTCTACGGTCAGGAGCGCCACGCCAAGCACGATGTAAGAGAGCTGGCTCACCGTTGAGTAGGCCAGCCGTGCCTTGAGGTTGTCCTTGGTCAAGGCAATGATGGAAGCCGCAAGAATGGTGAACGAAACAAAGTAGGCCGTGGGCACGCCAAGGTTCAGGCTTTTCATCAAATCAGTGCCAAACACAAAGAGCATGACGCGCGTGGTGCAGAACACGCCTACCTTGACCACCGCCACCGCATGCAGCAGGGCTGAAACAGGTGTGGGAGCAACCATTGCGCCCGGCAGCCAGTGGTGGAACGGCATGATGCCGTTCTTGGCAAAACCCAGAATGCAGCAAACGTACAGCACGGTTGCCAGCGCATCGCTGGCCCCGGCGGACAAGATGCCCGTGTGGCTGTTGTGGGCAAAATCCAGATTGCCCGTGAGCACGTAGATGACGATCATGGCTGGCAGCACCAGCCCTTTTGCCGTGGTGGTCAGGTACACAATATACTTGCGCGCGCCGTCATAGCCCTCGGCATCCTGATGGTGGGCCACAAGAGGATAGGTGCACACGCTGACCACTTCATAGAACAGGTAGAGCGTAAACAGGTTATCGGCAAAGGCCACGCCCATTGCCCCAAAAAGCGTCAGGGCAAAGCAGGCGCTGAAGCGCGTCTGGGCATGCTCGTTGAGGCCGCGCATGTACCCTGCCGCGTAAAAAACGGTGATAATCCACAAAAACGAGCCAACCAGCGCAAATACCATGGAAAAAGCATCCGCCCGAAAGCTTACCGAAAGCCCCGGCAGGATGGGAAAAAGCGTGAGGTGCAGCGTGTGGCCAAGCCCCAGGGGCGCAGGCGCAACATCGCCGATCATGGAGGCGATGATGCAGAACATGACCACCGCCGTTACAAAAGAAACGGTCTCGCGCACGTTGGGCCGACGCCCCGTCAGCATTATCAGGCATGCGCCGATCAACGCTGTAAGTATGGCGGCCAGGGGTCTGACGGATTCAACAATATCCATATGCTGTTCCCCTTAACCTTTGAGGTCTGACGGAGCGTCCGTTTCAACAGATCGGTACAGCCGGTACACCGCAATGATGATGGAAAGCACAATGACCGCTTCCGCCGCTGCGATGGCCATGACAAACAGGGCCGCGATCTGCCCGGTTGCCGTGTCTGGCGCACAAAACCGCCCAAAGGCCATAAAGTTTACCGAAGCCCCGCAGAGGATAAGCTCGGACGCAATGAGCATGCCTATGAACGTGCGGCGCATGGCCATGCCGAACAGCCCCAGGCCGAACAGTGCCGCGCCGATGACCAGATAGGTTTCAAGAGACTGACTCAAGCTGGCGTAGTGCATCACTTGTCCCTCCCGTGGCGGGCCAGTGCGAGCGCCCCCACCATGGCTACCACCAGAACCACGGAAATAAGTTCAAAGCTCATGGAATACGTGCTCAGCAAGGCCTGCCCGATGCGCTCGATGGTTCCTTCCATCTGCGACGGCGGCGTCTCCGGCCAGGGAGCCACGATGGATTGCACCACAAGCGCCGCTGTGATGGCGCAACTGGCCGCGGCGCCCAGAAACAGGCTGAGCCTGTTGCGACGCGGGGCACGGTTTGCGTCCGACGTTTCAGCCAGCATGATGGCGAATGTTATGGTGACGCACAGCGCGCCCACATACACAAGCATCTGCATAAAGGCCACAAAGGGGCTGGAAAGGTAGTAATAAAGCCCCGCCACGCCAGTGAAGCACAGGGCAAGCCCTGCCACGCGGCGTATGAGCGTGCGCGCCGAAACAGCCAGCACCGCGCCGCAGAACGTCACCAGCACAAAGAACCAGAAAATGCCCTCGGCCAGCGTTTGCATAGTTTCATGACTGGACATCAGGGACGCTCCTTGAGCCGCCGTACAAGGTCAAAGTGATACTCCGCCTCGTCAAACCCGGCCAGATTGTAGTCATGAGAAAACGTCAGCGCGTCTGTAGGGCACGATTCCACGCACATACCGCACAGGCTGCACTTGGTAAAATTCAGTTTGTAGCTCGTGAGGGTCTTCTTCTTGGCCCCATCCAGTTTTTCGCCCGCAAGCTCTATGCAGCCCGAGGGGCAGGCCTTCTGGCACGATCCGCACACAATGCACCTGTCCGTGCCGGTTTCCGGGTCGTATACAAGGTCGATATGGCCCCTGTAGCGCGGTGT
Source organism: Desulfovibrio desulfopostgatei (assembly GCF_053570645.1). NCBI lineage: Bacteria > Pseudomonadati > Thermodesulfobacteriota > Desulfovibrionia > Desulfovibrionales > Desulfovibrionaceae > Desulfovibrio > Desulfovibrio desulfopostgatei. The sequence goes on from NZ_JBRBQS010000002.1 coordinate 1,689,122, forward strand.
TATGGGCAGCACCTCACGCGGGTAGGATGATGTAACCACCGGCTTGAAAAAATAGCGCAGCGTTATGCCCATGCCCACAAAGAGGCTCCACCCGCCTGAAAAGATATTTTTAAAGTATGCGTTCATACTACAGCACCTTGAGCAACGCGCTGGTAATGATGAGGTTGACGAGCGCAATGGGGATAAGCACCTTCCATGAGAGGTTCAGCAGGCCGTAGAAGGTTGTGCGCGGAAATGTCCAGCGCACCCAGATTACGGTGAATATGACCGCGTAGAGCTTGATGGCAAACCAGTGCGCCCCCGGCCAAAGCCCCAGCGGGCAATCCCACCCGCCAAGAAACAGCAGGGTCAGCAGACTGGCGCCAACCACCACGTTGGCGTACTCGCCCATAAAGTACACGCCAAACCCCATGCCCGAATATTCCGTAAAAGCGCCTGCGATCAGTTCGCTTTCCGCCTCGGCCATGTCAAAGGGGGCGCGGTTTGTCTCCGCCAGCATACAGATAAAAAAAATGATGAACGAAACCGGCATGAGCGGGCTTGCAGAAAGGCGCAGCACGTTCCAGTGCCAGAACCCGCCCGATTGCGTGGCAACGGTTTCGCTGAGGTTGAGAGTGCCCGTGACCATCACAAGGCTCACTACAACAAGCAGCATGGGGATTTCGTAGGCCACGTTTTGCGAAACCACGCGCGCGGCGGAGATAACCGCGTACTTGTTGCGCGAACCCCACGCCCCGAGCAGGAGGCCCAGCACGTTTACCGAGGCAAAGGCGTAGATGGCCAACAGCCCCAGATCAAGGTTACGCGCCACCAGCCCTTCGGTGTAGGGAATAGTCACAAAACTCATGAAGGCCGGGGTCATGACCAGCACAGGCCCAAGGCAGAACAGCACGCCGTCCGCATCCTTGGGAATGAACACCTGTTTGGTCATGAGCTTGAAACCGTCCGCCAAGGGCTGCAACAGGCCATAGGGGCCAACTTCCTTGGGCCCTATGCGCCGCTGTATATGCCCTGCCACCTTGCGCTCAACCCACACCAGATAGGCCGCGTTAAGCGCCACAAAGACAAGGAATCCTACAAGATACCCCAGAAGACGCAGCATTTCGGAATAAAACGTCATAGCTGTGTTCCTTAGCGGTCAATATCCGGAATCACCAGGTCAAGGCTGCCGAGCAGCGCCAGTGCATCGGGCAGCAGCATTCCCCTGCCCGCCTCGCCAAAAACAAGCAGGTTTGAAAAACAGGGGGTGCGCCACTTGAGCCGCCAGGGGGTACCGCTGCCATCGCTGACGGCGCGGATACCCAGAAGACCGCGCGCCGTTTCCACAGCGTGGTAATAGTCGCCCTTGGGCGGTTTGATGGTTTTGGGAACCTTGGCCGCCATAACCGGGCCTTTGGGCAGATAGTCGAGGGCCTGCTCAAGAATGCGCAGACTCTGCTCAATCTCGTCCATGCGCACCTTGTAGCGGGCCATGGAATCACCCTCGGAGTACACGGGCACGTCAAAAGTAAAACGGTCATAAACGCCGTATGGCTCGTGCTTGCGCACGTCGTAAGCAATGCCCGCACCGCGCGCCACAGGCCCGGTTGCACCGTATTTGCGGCACATCTCGGCAGGTACAAAACCCACATCCACAAGGCGCTGCTGGATAATGAGGTTTTTGGAAACGAGGGAATGGTACATGGGCAGGCGCTTGCGCATACGCGCGATAAAGGCCCGCGTGCCTGTTACAAAGTCATCGTCAACATCGTTGTACACGCCGCCAAAGCGGAAGTAGCAGTATGTGAGCCGCGACCCGGTAACGGATTCCAGCAGATCCAGAATCTGCTCGCGATCGTCAAAAGCGTACAAAAGCGGCGAGAACCCGCCAAGATCAAGCACAAAAGCCCCAAACCAGAGCAGATGGCTTGAAACCCGGTTCAGCTCGTTGGTGATGACGCGGATGAATTCGGCGCGTTCCGGCACTTCAATGGAAGCGGCGCGCTCGACAAGACAGGCATAACCGTGGTTGTAGGCCAGGGCATGCAGGTAATCCATGCGGCCCGTATTGGGCATAAACTGCGCCCAGGTGCGGTTTTCGGCCATTTTTTCGTGCATGCGGTGGATGTAGCCAAGCACAGGCTCGGCCTCCACTATATACTCGCCGTCCATGACCATCTTGACGCGCAAAACGCCGTGCGTAGCCGGATGCTGCGGGCCAAGGTTCAGAACAAACCGCTCGTCTGTGGGACTTTGGGCAAGATAGTTCATGCGCTATAGTCCTTGAGCAAGGGGTGGTATTCCGCGTCTTCGGGCAACAACAGGGGGATGAGGTAGGGGTGCCCGATAAAGACGATGCCAAAGAACTCGTGAATCTCGCGCTCGTGCCAGTGGGCTATGGGATAAATTTCGGCGATGGTGTGGATCTGCGGGTTGGAGCGCGGCGTGCGCACCCGCAAGCATACCCTGTGGCGGGCGGAATAGAGGTTGAAGTCGTATACTACTTCAAGCTCGTCTTCCTGCGGTATGGATTCCTGCACTGGGGTTTCAGGTGGGGCGGCCTCGCTGGTACTCGGCGCGTCCGCTGCACTGGCAGCGGCGGCTTCGGCGGCCTTTTTGGCCTTGGCTTCGGCCTCCTTGCGCAGGGCCTCGCACTCGCCAAGCCAGTCAACCCCGGTCATTCCTTCAAGAAAGTACCCCGCTCCGTCCATGATGCCCACGGCGGCAAGCAGGGAGCTTTCCGGCAGCGCCACATCAAGATCATAGCCCACAGAGGCATGATCTGCAGCGCGAACACTGGCTCCGGGCAGGGCCGCCAACTGTGCGCCAAGGGTTTCTGCGTTCATGACGTATGCCCTCCTGCTTCCTTGCCCGCCTTGTCTTCCCCGGTGGCTCCTCCAGATGCACTCACAGGGGCACCTCCATCACCCGCAGCATCCCCGGCAGGTGCCGGGGGCGCTTGCGCCTCCTCCTGCATTCTGGCCGCCTGCGCCGCCGCAGGGCCGGGAATCCCCGGGGGCGTCACCACGGGCCAGCGCCGGGTGCCTGTGAGCTTTTCTTCCAGCTTCAAGATGCCTTCAATCAGGGCTTCCGGCCTTGGCGGACAACCGGGAATGAACACATCCACGGGGAAAAGCTTGCCTACGCCCTCCACCACGCCGTACTGCCCTTCGTACACAAAAGGCCCGCCGGAAATGGCGCAATTGCCCATGGCGATGACCCACTTTGGCTCGGGCATCTGGTCGTAAAGAATCTGCACAGCCGGGGCCATCTTCTTGTTGATGGTGCCGGAAACGATCATCACATCGCTCTGCCGGGGCGACGGTCTGAACACCTCGGCCCCAAAGCGCGCCAGATCAAAGCGGGACGCGCCAGTCGCCATCATTTCAATGGCGCAGCAGGCAAGGCCGAATGTCATGGGCCAGAGCGAATTGGCCCGGCACATGTCCAGCAGCGAATCCAGCCGCGAAAAGTGGACTACCGATCCGAATATATTTTCCGTTGCCACTGGAACACTCCCTTTTTCCACGCGTACAGAATGACAAGGGACAAAATGCCCACGAACAGAAAAACTTCCGCGAACGTCAGGAAATCACTGATGGGAGAAGCCTTGTTGTAGATAACCGCAACAGGGAAGAGAAAGAGAATATCAACCGCAAAGGCGAGGAACAGCAGCGAGTACATGTAATATACCGCGCCGAATTTGATCCACGCATCGCCAATGGGGTCAATGCCGCACTCAACAATCTGGCGGGTTTTGCCCACAGTGTTGCGCGTAAGGCGGGGGGCAAGAAAAAAAACAATTACAAATGGCCCCAGAGCAAAGCTCATGCCGCCAAGGCAGAACGCCATTATGTAGACAATGTCAACAAGTTCGCTGCTAGACATAAATTTTTCCTTGTAATAGGAATAAAATTTACGAAAAGATATACTTGATCAATCCACAAACAATTAAATTAACAGTCGTTTGTGAATTTATAAATTAAGTTAAATACTACTCCCCCATAAACTTTGTGTCAATAATTGTTAAAAAAAATACATGCTTCTGTTCAAAAATGTACAATTAAAGGAATTTTTTATTCAATCATATTAGTGTATTAATCATTTATTTGGAATTGCGTACAATCACAAAAAGCGAAAAAAACAATTTTATTTTCATTGCTGGCGGTAATTAGTTCGAACAGCGTTTCTAAACATGCTGAAGTTATTTACTATTTCTATTTCGTGCTATTTTTTTAATAAAAATAGCACGAAAATTCATAAAAATTGCCGCTTGTCGCACAGGGCTAAATGGCGGTCAGGGCGTTGCCGCAGCAAAAAATGAACTCTGTAGGGGTAGTGGCTTGCGACTGCGGGCAACTGAGAAACCAAGGCTCCAGTGCAAATAAAAAATATCCCCCAGCCCAATCGAGGCTACATACAAAAAAAGGCGCATTAGGTAACTCCAATGCGCCGAAGTCCGTTTAGCCTCCTGCAAAACCTTCAGAAAAACTTATCTCAAAATCGAAAGTCCCGCTGACCGCTTTCAATGGCGGCAAGGTATTCCACAGCCTTGTTGCGAACCTTGTCGCTGGGAATTTTTTTCAGTTCCTGCTCTATCATGGCAAGGCCCATCTGCCGGGTTTGCGGCGAGGCGTAGTCCTGCAAATATTCCTTGAGGGTCAGCAGAGCATTGGGGTGACAGCAGTTCAAAATCTGCTGGCTCTTGCACAGGCTCATAAAGCGGTCGCCGGTGCGGCCCTCGCGGTAACAGGCCGTGCAAAAACTCGGCACATGCCCCTGCTCCATGAGCCAGCGCACCACCTCGTCCAGCGTGCGGCGATCGCTCACATCAAACTGCGCGGAGTTGTCTTCTTCCGGCTCCGGCTCATAGTACCCGCCAACGCTGGTGCGTGAACCACCGCTGATCTGCGAAATGCCCAGCGGCAAAACCTTTTCACGCACGGCCTTGCTCTCGCGCGTGGAAACAATCATGCCAGTGTACGGCACAGACACGCGGATACAGGCGCAGATGCGGGCAAACGTATCGTCGCTGATGCCGTTGTCGAACACGTCGGGGTTGATGTCGTCTGCGCGGCGAATGCGCGGCACGCTGATGGTGTGCGGGCCAACGCCCTGCACGGCTTCGAGGTGCTCGGCGTGCATGAGCAGAGCCGCAAATTCATAACGGTAGCCCTCAAGACCGAAAAGCACCCCCAGGCCCACATCGTCAATGCCGCCCTGCATGGCGCGATCCATGGCCTCAGTGTGCCAGGCGTAGTCGTGCTTGGGCCCTGCCGGGTGCAGCTTTTCGTAACTCTGCTTGTGGTAGGTTTCCTGAAACAGAATGTACGTGCCGATGCCAGCATCCTTGAGCATTGCGTATTCTTCCACCGTGGTCGCCGCTATGTTCACATTTACCCGGCGGATGGCCCCGTTCTTGTGCTTGATGCTGTAAATGGTCTTGATGCACTCAAGTATATACTCAATGGGGTTCATGGTGGGGTGTTCGCCCGCCTCAAGCGCAAGACGCTTGTGCCCCATGTCCTGCAAGGCAATGGCCTCGCGGGCTACTTCTTCCTGACTGAGTTTTTTGCGGGCGATGTTTTTATTCTGCGAATGATACGGGCAATACACGCAACTGTTGATGCAGTGGTTTGAGAGATACAGCGGCGCAAACATGACAATGCGGTTGCCGTAAAAGTCGTGCTTGATCTGATTGGCAAGCCTGTACACCTGCTCCACTTTCTCCGGCAGCTCGCAGGCAAGCAGCACCGAGGCCTCGCGGTGGGTCAGGCCTTTTTTTTGCGCAGCCTTGGCAATGATGGCGTCAATAAGTTCTGCATCGCGCGCGTGCTCGGTTGCATAGCTCAAGGTATCGAGCACTTCACTGTGGTCAATAAATTCATCTGCGCGCAACGACTGGGGATTGTACATAAAAAAACCTCCGGCAAGACCCATATTCTCAGGCGGTGCGGGCGGGTGACCAGCCATATTGGCATAGAGAACTCGACAGGCAGACTGTGAAAAAACATCCCGTGGGAATTGCTTTTTCGCAAAAAGAGAAAATACAGGCTGCAAACTTGACGTTTTTGCTGGCGGCAGGCTCCGCCACTGGATATCTCACCGAAATCAAAAAATTATTTATAGGGCTGTGCACTACGTATGTGAACAGCCCGTGTGCGCTGTTGCGGGCTACCTGATTACCTGAATAAATGGCCAGGGGCAGCCCAGCATTCAAACTGGCCGACACGGGGGGCAAACCGTGTCGGCCGTGGGTCTGGCCCGAGGGGTCTTGGGGTCCCTCAGGTGGAAAAGGCCAGGGCTTTATTCGTACGGATAAGCGGTACCCTCAAACTCCTTGTGGCGAGGGTTGGGGTATTCGCCTGAAGCCGTAAGAGCCTTGAGGCCTTTTGATTTATCAAACCACTTGGTGTGGAGGTTTTCTTCTGACTTATGGCTCAGGGGTTTGCCGAGCCAGGAATCGTAAAGCGCTTTTACCTGCGTATTGTCCTGGCTGGCGCGCTTGGGAAAGGCCGAATCGGCACTGTACACGGCGGCAGAGCGGTCGCTCATGTAATCCTTGAAATCCTTGGCGGCGGCATAGGCCTTGTTGGCCATGCGAACCCCAAGCAGCAACCCGCCGGAAAGAATACACGCGCCTTTCAGAAATCCGCGTCTGGTAGTGGCAATGATAGACATGGGCGGCCTCCTCTAGGCTTTGGGCTGGGTGTTGGCAAGACGCTGCTTCAATCCGGCAAACAGGCTTGTGGCCTTGCGTTCCGCGCTTTGCAGCACATTGGGCATGATGGGCTGCCCGCCGCCGCACACGCACCCGCCGGGGCAGGCCATAAATTCAATGAAATGATACGGCGATTTGCCCGCCCGCACTTCATCGCACACCTGGGCAAAGCGTTTTGCGCCATGCACAACCGCCAGATGCAGTTCAATACCGTTGACGGTTACCGTATATTCCTTCAGGCCTTTGAGGCCGCGCACCTGCTTGAAATCCCACGATTCCGGCCGCTTGCCGGTTACGGCCTGATAGGCGTAACGCAAGGCCGCTTCCATAACACCGCCGGACACGCCGAATATGGTCGCGCCGCCGGTAGATTCGCCCATGAGGCTGTCGCGCTGGCCGTCGGGCAGCTTGTTAAAATCTATGCCCGCCTGACGGATCATGTAGGCCAGTTCGCGCGTGGTCAGGGTGGCGTCGATGTCGCGCAGGTCATTCTGTGCATATTCCTGGCGCAGACCTTCGTACTTTTTGGCTACGCAGGGCATGATGGAAACGGTATACAGGCTCTTGGGATCGTATTTGGCCTTTTCTGCGCCATAGGTTTTGGCAAGGCGGCCATTCATGGCCACAGGCGATTTACAGGATGAAAAATGCGGCAACAGGTCGGGATAGAAGGTTTCCGCATACTTTTGCCAGCCGGGACAGCAGGAGGTGAATTGCGGCAGATCGCGCTTTGCGCCGAGGCGCTCCACAAATTCCGAGGCTTCTTCCCAGATGGTCACGTCGGCGGCAAATTCCGTATCCCAGCAGTTGGAGAATCCAAGCTGCTTGAGGGCTGCCAGCATTTTGCCCGTGGTCACACTGCCGGGGGCGAGGCCAAAGGCTTCGCCAAGAGCGTAACGCACAGAAGGCGCAGGCATGGCAATGCATTTGACGCTTTTATCCTGCAATTTCTTTTGCAGCTCCGGCACCCAGGTCTGCACCTCATAGATGGCCATTTCCGGGCAATGGGTCAGGCACTGGGCGCAATTGATACATGGTTCGGGGTGGGCAATCTTGTGCGTGAGGCCGGTTTCGCCATAAATGGCGCCGCTGGGGCAGTATTCCTGGCAGGAATCGCAGCCGATGCATTTTTCGGGATCAATCTGCACAAAAAACATCTTGTCGCCGTCCGCACCCTGGGGGGGCACATTGAGCTCGTACGCGATGTGTTCCATTTCAATGCGCGGCATTACAGCCTCCTGGCGGGTAACAGGTTGATTTGTTCACAGCGGCGCGTTTGCGTCCGCCTATTGATTCTGCAAGTAAATTCGGGCCTAGGCCGATGCGTGAGGCGCACCAGAAGCTGCACAGGGCAAAAGGCCAGAAACAACATCCTGTGCCGCTGGCTCCTGCCAGCGGGCAAGGGTGTGGCTGCGCCCCGCCCCTTCAATGGCCTTGCGCGCGCCAAGCATGTCCACACGATTTTTATTGTCGTAAATGCAGTACTGACTGCCGTAAGCTGACGGCGTAAACGAGGGCATGAGCACATTGCCGCCCGCCAGCAGGCCGTTGCGTTGCCCGCCTTGCGCGTCCACCGTTGCCAGGGCCGTAGTGGCGGGAATGTTGGCCCAGGGCATGACAATGCGCATGACGGCCATCACACGCAGGGCGAGCTGCGCGCTGCCCGCAGGATACGCGCCAAGCGGCGTGTCGTGCTGCGGAATGAACGGCCCGGCCCCGCACATGGAAACCCCAAGCCTGCGGGCCAGAATAATGTCGTCTGCCAGCGAATTCAGGCTCTGACCGGGCAGGCCCACCATAAAACCGGAGCCGATTTCGTAGCCAAGCCGCTGCAAAACACGCAGGCTGGCAATGCGCTCCGCCAGCACATGCCCAGGATGCAGGGCCTCGTAGAGCAATGGATCGGCGGTTTCGTGCTTGAGCAGAAAACGCACTGCGCCGGCTTCTTTCCACAAGGCATATGCGGCGCGCGGATGCTCGCCCACGCTCAGGGTCACGGGCACGTTGAGCCCGCCGCGCAGGCAGTCAATCACATCGGCCAGCCACATGGGATCAATGGCGTATTCACCCGATTGCAGCACAATGGTGTCTGCACCCAAGGCAACGGCGCGCGTGGCGGCTGCCATGATCTCCGCCTTGGCAAGCGTGTACCGCCGCAGATTGCCGTTCTGGCAGCGCAAACCGCAGTAGCGGCAGTTGCGCCTGCACGAATTTGAAAATTCTATGAGGCCGCGAACATGCACGTGCGCGCCTTTTTCTTCTTCCAGCACACGGGCGGCACGTTCGCACACCGCCTCAAAGGGCTGTGCAAACAGGAGATCAAGTATTTCTTCGCGGCGCATGCTTTACCATCCAATCCTGTGCCATGAACCGCCACTGCCAGCCAAACCAGCACGTGTGCAGCCCGATATGTCCAATGTTCTAAGAAAATGTGTTACAAAATTTAAAAAAGTAACACCGGACAAACAAAAAACACCCAAAAAAGATTCCACCCGGCCGTGTTCGCCCACGCAAGCGTTGCCGCTATAGTTATGACAGCACGGCATGTGTGCACAGTGTTTTGAGCAGATTGCTCCCTAGTAACACTTTTGTCAATTACGTAACAACATTTTATTTAGCAAAAAGGAATCATCTTGCTCCACCTGAAATTTAACATTTGTTAATCAAGATAGTTAGCTTGCTTTGCCCACAACCGGATTTCAGACGCACTGCCCGCTCAGGCCTGTGAAACGGCGTCAAAAGCCGTCAGGGCAGCGGGAAAAGGCTCAAGAACCCTGCGCAGCACACCCTGCACATGCGAGATAGCCAGCCCGTAGTTGGTCATGGGAATCCCCTGCTCTTGGGCACGCCCCAAGCGCGCAAGCATGCTCTGTCGATTGAAGGTGCAGGCTCCGCAGTGGATTATGAGCCTGTAGGGGCTGAGATCGTCGGGGAAATCCCGCCCCGCCAGATTATCCACGCGGATGTCGCCCCCGGCGTATTGTCTGAGCCAGCGCGGTATCTTGACCCGTCCGATGTCATCCGCCGAAGGATGATGCCCGCAGGCCTCGGACACCAGCACGGCATCGCCGGGCTGCAACTGGTCTATGGCAGCCGCGCCCCTTGCAAAAGCCGCCAGATCGCCTTTGAATCGGGCCATGAGAATGGAAAATGTGGTCAACGGGATATCTGGCGGCGTGTCTGCCACAGCCTTGAGCACAATCTGCGAATCGCAGACCACGAGAGCGGGTTTTTTGTTCAGCCGGGCCAGCGCAGAGGCCAGTTCCCGCTCTTTCACCACCATGCAGGAGGCGTCGCTGTCGAGAATATCGCGTATGGCCTGCACCTGCGGCAGTATGAGCCGCCCCTTGGGCGCGCCAAGGTCGATGGGAACCACCAGCACCGCCAACTCGCCCGCTGGCAGCAGGTCGCCCAGCAGGCGCGGCTCTGCAAACCAGTGTTCCGGCGCAAGGGCCGCCAGAGCTTCACGCACCTGCCCCATGCCCTTGCCTGTCATGGCGGATACGCTCATCCAGCGGATACCTTCCTTATCCAGCCCGCCAAGCTGCCCGGCAGAAGGGGCCGCCAGATCGCACTTGCCAAAAACCACACCAAAAGGAATTTTGCGCTCACGCAACTGGCCTACAAAAAAATCTTCATACTCGCCCCACTGCCCCGGCTCAACGGCCAGCAGGGCAACATCCGTGCGCTCAAGGGCCTTGAGCGTGCGCTCCTTGCGCAGCTCGCCCAGCGCGCCCACATCGTCAATGCCCGCAGTATCAATAAATACCACAGGCCCGAGGGGTGCCAGTTCCAGCGTTTTTTCCACCGGGTCGGTGGTTGTGCCGGGCGTGTCGGAAACAATGGAAACCTGCTGCCCCGCCAGCGCGTTGAGCAGGGACGACTTGCCAACATTGCGCCGACCATAGATGCCTATGTGCAGGCGCAGACTTTTGGGTGTTTCATTCATGCCAGAAGCTCCGGTTGCGTAAATTACCCGCCTGTTCCCCTACCTGTGTCCAAGCGCGGTTGCGGCCTCTGCACTGAGCAGGTTGTCCACATCCTCCGCCTTCATCAGGCCTCTCTCCAGCACCACGGCGCGCACGCTCTGCCCTGTTTTGTGCGCCTGGGCGGCTATTTCGCCCGCAAGCGCATAGCCAAGCACCGGCACAAGTGCTGTAACCGTGGCAAATGACCTGCCAAGATGCCGGGCGCAGGCGGCTTCGTCAGCCTCAAGGCCCTGCACGCAATTTTCGGCCAGCATGGTATTGGCCTGCGCCAGCAGATGCATGCTGCCAAGCAGGCAATCCGCCAGAAGCGGCATGAATGCGTTGAGCTCCAGTTGGCCCAGAAATGCGGCCTGGGTCACGGCGCTGTCATCGGCCATGACCCGCAGGGCGGCCTGTGATGCGGCCTCGCAGATTACGGGGTTGACCTTGCCCGGCATGATGCTTGACCCCGCCTGCCTTGCTGGCAGTTTAAGCTCACCTATCCCCGCCGAAGGGCCGGATGAAAGCAAGCGTAAATCTGCGCAAATTTTAAATAAATTTACTGCATGGGCTTTAAGAATGCCGGAAACTTCAACCAGTGGATCAACATTCTGCGTGGCGTCCACCAGATTTTCTGCCCGCGAGAGGCCCAGCCCCGTGACCTCGCGCAGCTTTTCGACCACCAGAAAAATGTATTTGCGGGGGGCGGTTATGCCCGTACCCACCGCCGTGCCGCCAAGGTTGACCACACGCAGCCGCTCCGCGCACTTGAACACGCGCCAGCGGTCGCGCGAGAGGCATTCCGCCCAGGCGGAACACTCCATGCCAAGGGTCACAGGCACGGCATCCTGCAACTGGGTGCGGCCCACCTTGAGAATATGGCGAAAGGCCAGTTCTTTTTCCTGAAAGGCAGATTGCAGGGCGGCAATGGCCTGTTCCAGATCCTTGAGCAGAAACAGGGCGGCAACCCGCACCGCAGTTGGGTACACATCGTTGGTGGACTGGTGAAGGTTCACATGCCGCAGGGGGTCTATGCGGGCGTAAGAGCCAAGGCAACCCCCAAGCAGTTCTTCGGCCCGGTTGGCAAGTACCTCGTTCATATTCATGTTGGTGGAGGTTCCCGCGCCGCCTTGCAGGGCATCCACCACAAAGGCATGAGCCAGACCCCCCTGGGCAACCTCGCGGCAGGCATCGGCAATGGCCTGCGCCTCGGGCTGCGGCAGATAGCTAAGCTCCGCGTTGGCGCGGCAGCAGGCCAGCTTGACGAGAGCCATTGTTCGCACAAGCTCGGGCCTGACGGCCCGGCCCGAAAGTGGGAAATTTGCCAGCGCACGGGCCGTATGTACGCCCCAGTATGCCGACAGTGGGACATCCACTGCGCCCAGTGCGTCCGATTCCTGCCTGTATGACTGCGCACTAGGCTGTGCAACGCCCGGCTGCACGCCGGAGTTGACGGAGTGTGCCTTGCCACTGCTCATCAGTCACCCCTCCCTGCAACGGGCATTTCCCTCCGCCGCAGCTTCAAACAAAGCCCGCCGGCTGGCTGCTACTTGATCGCCCGCAGGGCAAACATGGGCACAGGATTGTAGGTTTCATCGCGGTGGGCGTAGATGCGCGCGCTCAGGCCGTGGTCGCACCAGCAGTCTGAAAAACCGGAGTTGCGCAGGGTCTGCACGTCCCATACCGGGCGGGATTCGGAACTGAGCGGCAACTGGCGGCGAATGTTTTCGCATTCACGCATCATGTCGTCATTTATGCCCACATGCTGATCCGCCAGATCCAGAAAAGAAACCGAGCCGTAGTCAGCGTCAAAATTCAAGAGCACCCCGCCGGGCCGCAGCACGCGGTTCCACTCCCGGTACGCGGCAGCGGCATCCTGAAGCGTCCAGGTGAGGTTGCGCGAAATCACAGCGTCAAAACTTGCGGATTCAAACTCAAGGCAACAGGCGTCCATGCGCTGAAAGGCCACATCGCACCCGGCTTGCCGGGCAAGGGCCGCGCCTTCGTCCAGCATGGCCTGGGTCATGTCCACGCCGCAGACGCAATGTCCCTGCTCTGCCAGCAGTATGGCGAAAAATCCGGCCCCTGTACCCACATCAAGGATGCGCAATGGCCTTGCCTCTGGCAGATGGGGCATGATTTCCGCCAGCCACAGGGATTTTTTCTCACAGGCAAGCTCATGACGCCGTATTTCGCCATAGCTTTCGGCCCGGCGCGACCAGTAGTTTTCTATGCGGCCCGTGAGCGTCGGGCCGGGGACGGGCAGGGCATCCGAGGTGACGCAGGCTGTATCTGCGGCGTAGCGGTTCATAACTGCTCCTTTACTTTTAACGTCTTGATGCGGCTTATCCATTCCAGGCCGAACGAAACAGGATTGCCGAACTCACCAGTTTTTGCGCGTAGGGGTGCGAAACGCCAGCCAGCCCTGTGTCTGCGGCCTGTTCCACAATGCGGCCCTGATGCATAAAAAGGATATCATCGCACAGATAGGTCACGGCCTGGAGGTCGTGCGCTATGAAAAAATAGGTCATGTTGCCCTTGAGCTCGCGCAGCAGGTCAAGAATGCGGGTCTGCACCGAAACATCCAGCGAGCTGATGGCCTCGTCAAAGACCACAAAGCGGGGATCTGTGGCGATGGCGCGGGCAATGCACACCCGCTGCAACTGACCGCCGCTGACCTCATGGGGCAAGCGGTCTGCAAGGTTTGCGGCAAGGCCAACGCGATCCATCAGCGCAAGCACTGCCCTGTCCGACCCAGCACCTCTGCCGCAGGCCAGCAAAGGCTCACGGATGATGCCGCGGATGGTGTAGGCCGGATTGACCGAGGTTGTGTAATCCTGAAAAACCACGCTCATGCGGCCAGGATTGCGCCGCAGCCACTGGCCCACACTCTGCCCTTCTAGCAATACCGTGCCGCTGCTTGGGCGCTCCAGCCCGAGAACAATGCGGCTCAGCGTGCTTTTGCCGCTGCCGCTCTCGCCCACCAGCCCCACGGTCGCGCCCACTGGTATGTGAAAACTCACGTCATGCAGAACAGATTTGGGCTGGGGATTCCACAATCCGCCCTTGCCATAGCTTTTGCAGATATTTCTTACCTCAAGCATGGGCGCGCTCCAGCATGGCTTCAAAACCCCGCGTCAGCGCAAGCCTCGTGCGGATGAGATACTGCGTATATTCGTGCTGCGGCGCGTTAAACACGGTTTCCGCAGGGCCGTATTCCACGCAGCTGCCATCCTTCATCACAAGCACGGCATCTGCCAGACGCTGCACCACGCCCAGATCGTGCGAAATAAAGATCATGGCGGTATTGCACTGTGCCCGCAGTTCCAGAAACCGTTGCACGACCTCAAACTGCGTTTCCGCATCCAGTGCCGTGGTGGGTTCGTCGGCAACGATGACCTGCGGCTCAAGGGCCAATGCCAGAGCAATCATGCAGCGTTGCAGCATGCCGCCCGAAAGCTCGTGCGGGTAGCTGCGCAAAACTTCCTGCGGTGCGTCAAGGCGCACACGTCCGAACATGGTTACGGCCAGATCCTCTGCCTGCCCGGCGGTGTACGCCCCATGCGCAGTCAGGGTTTCCCTAAACTGCGCCCCCATGGTGTACAGGGGGTCAAAGGCTGTCATGGGCTGTTGCAGCACCATGGCAATCTTGCTGCCCCGGAGCTGGCGCATCTGCTCCGCCGGGGCATGCACAAGATCAATACCGTTAAAAACAGCCGTGCCCTCGCCCGCAAGCGTAGGCGGCAACAGGCCCATGATGCTGCGGCAGGTCAGGGTTTTGCCGCTGCCGCTTTCGCCCACAATGCCAAGGCAGGCCCCGGCGGCAAGCGTAAAGTCCACGCCGTGCACAAGCTCCTGCCCGTTTGCGCGCTGCACCACGCGCAGATTGCGCACATCAAGTACATGGGGCACATGGGGCGCGGCGGCGCAGGACTGCTCCTGCTTTTGGCAACCTGTATTGAACGCGCTCACAGGCTCACCCCCTGCAGGGTGGTATGGGCGGGGTCAAGGGCATCGCGCAGGCTGTCGCCCAAAAAGTTGAAGGCCGCCACAACCAGCAGGATTGTCAGCCCTGCGGGCAGCATCTGCTGCGGGTACATGGACATGATGTCCTTGGCGTCGCTGAGCATGGCTCCCCACTCCGCCGTGGGCGGCTGCACTCCGAGGCCCAGAAAGGACAAGGCTGAAACAGACAGGATCACTGACCCGGTATCGAGCGTTGCCAGCACAATGATTTCGCCCAGCGCGCCGGGCAGCAGATGCCTGCGGAAGATGTGCCACATGCCGCAGCCCGCCACGCGGGCAAAGCGCACATAGTTGACGTCCGTATACTGCATGACCACAGAGCGGACCATGCGCGAATACCAGGGCCACTTGGCAATCACGCTGGCAATGACCACATTGCCAAGCCCCGGCCCAAGCATGCCCACAATGGCCAGAATGAGCACCTCGCTGGGAAAGGACATCATCACATCGCAAAAACGCATGATTGTTTCGTCAACCTTGCCGCGACAGAAACCCGCCACAATGCCCAATCCGCTGCCGATAACAAGGGTTATGCCCATGGTGAGCAGCGAAAAGCCCAGGGTGGCGCGCCCGCCCCAGATGAGCCGGGACAATACGTCCCTGCCGAGCTGATCTGTGCCAAGGGGATGCGCCAGAGACCATGCCGCAAATTTGTTTTTTATATCAATGGCCGTGGGGTCCCACGGAGCCGCCAGGGGCGCGCACAGGGCAAGCGCCGCCACGGCAAGCAGAAAACACAGGCAGACCATGCCCACAGGGTCGTTGCGCAGCCGCCGCCATACCCTCATACCTGCTCCCTGGCGCGCAGGCGCGGATCAATGACTGCGCACAAGATGTCCACCAGCAGGTTGCAGCCCACAAACATCACGGCCATCAGCAGCACATAGGCCTGAATGACGGGGAAATCGCGGTTAAAAATGGCGGTGACGCACAGCCAGCCGAGGCCGGGCCAGGCGAAAATGGTTTCTACCACAAAGGTTCCGGCCATAAGCTTTGGCAGCGACATGCCAAGCCCGGTCAGGGTGGATTGCAGGGAATTGCGAAATATATGCCGCCAGATCATGCTCCGCGTGAGGCCCCTCGCCCTAGCATAGAGCACGGAATTCTTCTGCTTGTTCTGCACCATGCTGTTGCGCAAAAGCCGCGCATAGGTGGAAATGTAGGACAAAGAGAGTGTCGCTGCTGGCAGAATGACCGAGCTTGCGCCCTGCATGCCGCTGGTGGGCAACCAGTTGAGCTTGACGGAAAAAAGCCACATGAGCAGCAGCCCGGCCCAGAATCCGGGCGTGGCAGTGCCAAGAAAAATAAACCCGCGCAGCAGGTAATCCACAGTGCGTCCCTCGTGCATGGCGCACACAAAAGCCATACCCACGCTGCACACCGCCATAAAGAGCGTTGCCGTCAGCGCCAGCCACACGGTGGGGGGCAAGGCTCGGGCCAGTTCCTGCGCAACGGGCTTGTTGTCCACATAGCGCCTGCCCAGATCACCCTGCGCAACGGCGCACATCCAGTCCGCATAGCGCGTCAGAAAAGGCTTGTTGAGGCCAAGCTGCTCACGCGTGATAGCCAGCACTTCATCCGTGGGCTCGATTTCATTGACGCGGACTGCCACCTCGGCCGGGTCGCTTGGGCTGAGCTGGATGATGACGAATGAAACAAAGGAAATCCCCAGCAAAAGCGGGATTGTCAGCAGGAGGCGGCGGAGAATGTATGCTTTCATATATGTGGAGCATGGGGCGCGCCCTTGCGACTGTGCAAAGACGCGCCCCTGAACTGTGCCTGCTGCCTAGCGGGCGGGTGTGTTCTCGAAATACATTTTTTCAAAAGGAATTTCGTACTGCGAAACGGCGAATCCAACGCCCTGCAATGCTTTGGAATGCACAGCCTTGGTGCGCGAGTAAGAAATGGGAATATACACGCCCTCGTCATGTACATAGGTGAGAACTTCCCTGTACATGGCCTTGCGGGTCGCTTCATCCGGTTCAATCATGAGCTGGCTGATGGTTTTATCCAGCCATTCCTTGCGCTCCATGCCCACCTGGGCCTGATAGTCGCCGTGTGCGGGTTTGCGCCACGATGAAAGGTAGGACTGCGGGTCGTAGGGGGTTCCCCACGAAAGCGAATATTGCAGTTCAAAATCGCCAGTGCGCTGGCGGTCAAGAAATGCCTGCTTTTCTTCACCGATGATCTTCATTTCTATGCCGACCTTTTTCAGGTCGCTCTGCACGTATTCGGCAAGTGTGCGCTCCTGCGCGTTCTGCGAATTGTAGTACAGACGCACTACGGCCTTTTGCCCGTCCTTGGCGCGCAGGCCATCGGGGCCGAGCTTCCAGCCAGCGGCCTCAAGCATGGCTGCGGCTTTGGCCGGATCATAGCCGCGCACGGGCAAACCAAGGTCGCAATAGGGTACCGTGGGCGAAATAAGCGTGTCGGCCACGCTTTCCGTGCCGTTCAGAACGCCGTCCACAATGGCCTGCTTGTTGACCGCATATTGCAGGGCCATGCGCACTGCGCGGTCCTTGGTCACGGGCTGGTGCGCATTGAGCAGGATGGCGCGCGAGGCAATGGGCTTGCTGATAAGGGTGGCGTACTTGCCTTCCTTTTGCAGCGCGTTAAAGGCGTCCATGTTCAGCATGTCGCCGTCTGCACCAAAAACCAAATCAATTTCACCCTTTTGCAGGGCAAGCATAATGGTCTGATGGTCAGGCATGACGCGCCAGCGCACGGCCTGCAGCCTGGGCTGAGCACCCCAGTAATTTTTGTTGGCCGTAAACAGCGCGTACTGCTTTTCCTTGTGTTCTGTCAGCACCCAGGGGCCGGTGCCCACATAGCCGGAAACGCCGTCCTTGGTCTGACCGTTAATAAAGCAGTTGGGCGAAATAATACGGAATGGCCGCACAAGCCCCAGTTCCACCAGGGTGGGATAGTACGGATGCGTGAGCACAAGGCGGTACGTGTACGTGTCCACCACTTCGTTGCGCTCAATCTCGTTAACCATTTCAAATCCATGCCGCTGCCTGTTGGCAACAATGGCGTCCATGTTCAGCTTGACGGCGGCGGCATCAAAGGGTGCGCCGTCTGTGAATGTCACGCCCTTGCGCAAATGAAATGTATACACCCGGCCATCGGGCGAAATTTCCCAGCTTTCGGCAAGGCAGGGCTTCACACCCTCGGGGGTGTTCACCACCAGCGGTTCAAACACCATACTCTGGGCGGCCATTTCCCCGGAGTAGAGATGGGGATTGATGATGCGGATGTCCTTGGTGCTGGCGTAGACCATTTCAGTACGCTGCGCCTGGGCAGTGGATTTTTCATCATTCTGGCAGGCGGATATGTTCAGGCAGCAGATCAGGGCCGCCAGTACAAAACCGATTTTTCGCATATCGCGCTCCATGCGGCGAGGCAGATTTAGGGGTTGACAGTAGTAGCACTTTTTCTGCAAAGATAACATCGCCGTTGCAAGCAAATCCAGTAGCACGAACTTATAAAACGTGTCCATATGAAATCTTACGTCACTATCGGGGGAACGATGCGGAAAAAAGTTTTATCGCTTCTGGCTGCCGCAGCCTTGCTGCCTGGCCTTGCCGCCACTGCGCAGGCTGTGGACTTCAAGACCAAGGGCGTCTGGATCATGAATTTTGAATATGGCGGCGGCGGCAACTTTATGGAACGGGGGCGCTCCGTCAACGGCACGCAGGCCAACCGCACCACGGGCTGGGGCCGTTATAATGAAGACCAGTTCGAGGCCAAGTCGCGTGTGCGCCTTCAGCTTGACGCCGTGGCATCAGAAGCGCTTTCCGGCACCGTGTATTTTGAGATTGGCCGCCAGTACTGGGGGCAGGCCAGCAACAAGTCCGGCGCGGCTCTGGGGGCGGACGGCAACAACGTCATCAAGATCAAGCACAGCTACCTTGACTGGACCATGCCGCAAACCGACGTAAAGATCCGCATGGGCATACAGCGCATCTTTTTGCCAGACTACGTGACCGAAGCCTCGCAGGCCTTTGACGCCGACACCGCAGGCATAACGGTTTCCGTGCCGGTAAACGAAAACCTCTCGCTCACAGGATTCTGGGCGCGCGCCTACAACGACAACTGGGCCGGAACCGGAAATTCCCCGCAGAGCTATCTGGACAACTTTGATCTTTTCGGCCTTACCGCTCCCCTGCGTTTTGAAGGCCTCAACATTACGCCCTGGGGCCTTGTGGGCGCGTTTGGCAGCAATACCTTTCGCAAGAACAATGATTTTTACGGCAAAAACAACGATGGCGCGGGCGCGCTGGGCGTAGCCCCTGCCACATATGCCCTCAGTAACGGCAAGGTCGGGCGGCAGATCGCCAATGCCTATTCCACCATTTTCTGGGCAGGCCTGACAGGCGAAGCCGTGGCCTGGAATCCCTTCCGGCTGGCGTGGAGCTTTAACTACGGGCAGTCGGACACTGGCGTTGAAACCCTGAACCGTAAGGGCTGGTACGGTTCCCTGCTGGCAGAATACAGTATGGATTGGGGTGTGCCCGGTATCTACGGCTGGTATACAAGCGGCGACGACGGCAACGTGAAAAACGGCTCTGAGCGCATGCCTACCATTGAAGCCAACAACGAAAGCACCAACGGGCTGGACAGCTTTGGTACGCTGGGCACACTCACCCTTGGGCGCGATACCCTGCTTGGCTCCACCTTTGTGGGAACCTGGGGCGTGGGCGCGCGCGTGAAAGACGTGAGCTTTCTGGACAAGCTCAAGCACACCTTCCACGCCAACCTGCTTGGCGGCACCAACAGCCCCACCATGGCCAAGTACATCAAGGGGCAGAAAGATGTGGACGGGCAAACCCTGTTCCGCCCCGATGTAACCCCCGGTAGCATGGGCGATTTCAACACGGCCAACTACTACGGCCTGTACCTGACCTCGCGCGACTACGCTGCGGAATTTGGCGTCACCTCCACCTACCAGATGTACGACAACTTCAAGATTGTGGTGGAAGCCAACTACATTGCCCTGTGGCTTGACCAGTCCAAGGATGTCTGGGGCGGGTACACCACCACAAGCGGCGCGCGTATGGGCGGCGTCACCACCCAGGACGCCTGGAACGTCAACATGAGCTTTATCTATAAATTCTAAACGCCACGCGCCAAGCAAATTCCCCCGAGTCCGGCGGGGAGGCTGATTTAGCAGCTTCCCTGCCGGGTACAATCCCCCCCTCTTTTGCCAGCATACCACGCGGGCATTCTTGCAGAAATTGATGGTATCACCAGCTTGACTGTATCGCAGACAAACTATAGTTTGTGTTACATTTTTTAAAAAAATAACATAAATCAACAAGCTGGGCGGCATCCTTGCGCCCTCTTGCTGTATTCGTCGCCCGCACGGTAACACTTTTTTATATTACATAACACACTCAAAAGGTTGTGCAGCAATCCCCTGCGAAAAGCCCACGCGCACCCCGCGCGACAGGTATAAGAAGGAGGAAGACGTGTAATGAACAAGGTTTCAGCAATTGTGGCGGCTGCCGTGCTTGCAGGCCACTGTCTTTGCGTTCAGCCGGGCTGGGCGGCAGAGACTCCACCCGAAACAGGAGGGCAGGAGGCCCCTGCCTCAAAGGCAGACCTCACGCAGGGCAGCCTTACAGCGTATGACCTGCCCGCCGTAACCACTTTCGGCGTGGCCGATCAGGCTCCAACTGTTCCAGTGCAGACGCGGTTTGGCACCCAGTACAACGTGGTGACTGAAGAGCAGATCCGCCTACAGAACTCTCTTGATTTTTATGACGCCCTGCGCAACGTGCCGGGCGTCATGTATCAGAAAAAGAACATCATCGGCGGGCAAACCAGCGCGAGCCTTTATGTGCGCGGGCGCGGCGCAAGCCATCCAAGCCCTGACATCAATATCTTTTTTGATGACGTGCCGCGCAGCGGCGTGCTGTACGGGCAGGCCCTGGCCGACGGCATCCCGGTCTACGCCCTCGGCGGTATGGAAATTTACAAATACCCCCAGCCGTCGCGCTTTGGCACCGGTTATGCCATGCTGAACTTTATTCCCAAATACATGACCAAGGAAGGTTATGAGCTGCGCATTGGCGCAGAGGGAGGCAGCTTTGGCACTGTGGCCGAAAACGTTGGCATGGGCGCAAAAAAAGACAATGTGGATATTTATGCCGCGCAAAGCCTTGTCAGCACGCTGGGGCACAAGGATCACACAGCGGCCTACCAGGCGAGCTACTACGGCAACATGGGCATAGGCCTGTCTGACAACTGGTCGTTGCGCATGATGGCCAACCGGGTGGATGCACAGACTCAGGTTCCCAACAATCCCATTACCAATACCCGCACCACAGACCGCTACGATACACAGACAAGCCTTGCCACGTTGAGCCTCATCAACAAGTACAACAACGCCAATGGTTACCTCAAAGGCTATTACAACGACACGCTGTTTTATCTGCGCGGCGAAAATTCCAACACAACCACATCGGTGCAAACCAACAATCTGTACGGATTGCGAGGCCGCGAAACCTATTCCATCTGGGAAGGCAGCGAGATAGTCAACGGCTTTGATCTTGATATCAGCGACCTGCGCAACGACCAGCGGACGTATTCCACAGATTCCACAACATCGTGGGAATTTCCTCAGCACAGGATGTTTTCGCCCTACGCTGCCGTCAGCCAGATGTTTGGCAGCAAGGAAAGCTTTCACGTTACGCCTTCCGCTGGTCTGCGCCTGTACACAAGCAACCTCTTTGAAGACAAAACCGCTCCGCAGGCTGGCCTTGTGCTTGGCTACAACAACACCAATCTTGGCCTCAACTACGCGCGGGGCGTCAACTATCCAAGCCCTGTTATCCTCCAGGGCCTGCTGACCAACAAAACATCATTGCCTTCCGGCCTGGACACCAAGGATATTCGCCCTGAAGTGGTGGACCACTATGAAATGTCGCTCAGCCACACCCAGCCGGGGCTGTTCACGGCAAGCGCCACTGTCTTTCACGATGACGGCCGCGACAGACTGCGCGCCTATATGTACGGGAACGCCAACCCCACCAGCGACTTTTTCACTTCGTCCGCGTCTGAATACAAAATTGACGGGCTTGAACTTGCTGGCAGCGTCACGCCCACAGACAACCTTGAGCTCTTTGTGGGCGCAACCTGGCTGAAAACATGGGCCAAGGGCGACGACGGCGAAACTACAAGCAAAATGCCCTACACGCCTGCCTTTGCCCTGCAAACCGGCTTCAAGTGGAAGTTCTTTGATAACTTCCAGCTCAGCGGCGATTACCAGTACCTCAAGGATGTTTACGCAGCCAACTGGATGCGGACGACAAACCCCAAAGCGCCTTCCAGCAACGTGACCACACTGAATGAAAGAAATCGCCTGCCCGACATCAACGTGTTTAACGCAAGGCTGGACTATACTTTCAGCTACGACGACATGCACATTGAAGAAGGCAAGGTTTTTGTGGCGGTAAACAACATCTTCAATACGCCATACGCATACAGCATGGAGCTTTCCGGCAACAACCGGGGGCTTTACAACATGCCCGGAACAAGCGTCATGGTTGGTTTTGACCTCAAGTTCTAACCAGTATTGCGCCGCCTTGCGTGCAGGGCGGCGCTTTTTCAGGAGGAAGCATGAGCAAAAACTTTGCACAACACGCTGAAAGAGAGGAATTTTTCAACGCGCACGCCACCGGATGGGAAGCCCGCAACTATCCGCCGGAAAAACTCAGGCAGGTTGACCAATTGGTTCAGGGGCTGCCCCTGGCGCATGCCCGTGTTATTCTGGATGTGGGCTGCGGCGAAGGTGTGCTGCAGCCTTTTTTGCAAAAACATGCCCAGACCGATGCGTCATTCCTGGCGCTCGACCCTTCCGCAGCAATGCTCCAATGCCTTTCCGCGCGCTTTCCCCATGTGCGCACATATCAGGCGGCGGCAGAATGCATGCCCCTGCCGGACGCCAGCGTGGACATGGTTATCTGTTTTTCCGCCTTTCCGCACGTGGCGGACAAAAAAGCCGCGGCTCGCGAGTTTTATCGCGTTCTGCGCCCCGCTGGCCGTGCCTATGTGCTGCACATAGATGGCCGTGAAAAACTCAATCAGCTTCATGACAGCCACCACGCGGTGGAAGGTGATCATCTGCCCTGCCCCACGGGCATGCGCATCATCTTTTCCGAGGCTGGCTTTACGAACATAGAGGCCAGTGAAGGGCCAGACCATTTCCACTTTTGCGCTATAAAATAGCTGGGATACGCCATGAAAAAATTTTCCGCCCTTCTGTGGCTTGCCCTGGTTCTCATTCCCCTTTCCGCAACTGCGGCGGAACCGCTGCGCGTTGTGGCCGGAACTTCGCTTATTTCGGATATTGTTGCCGACCTGACAGAAGGTAAAAGCGAAACGCTCACCCTGATCCAGGGTTCAAGTTGCCCTGGTCATGAGAATGCCAGCACCGGGGATTATGTTTTTGCCGCCAAGGCAAAGCTGCTGCTCGTCCACCCGTTTCAGCGCCATCTGCAGCAGGTCGATGCCATGCTCCAGGCTGTGGGCAACCCTCTGCTTGCTATTGTTGAAGTAAGCCCGCGTGGCAGCTGGCTCATACCCGATATACAAAAGCAGGCTGTGCGGGAAATTGCGGCGGCGCTTGAAGGCGCGGCCCCTGAGCTTGCGCCGGTTATCAGGCGGAGGATGCTGCAACGGCTGCAAAAGATTGACGCCATTGCCGCAGAATGCCGCTCGGCGCTTGCTGCCACGCAGGGATTGCCTGTTATCGCAGCATACATGCAGGCAGAATTTGTAAAATGGGCGGGCTTTGACGTGATCCGCGCCTTTGGCAGGGCTGAAGACGTTAATGCGCGCGGACTGGCTGAAATTTTGAGCGCAGTCAAAGACAGCCCAGTGGCGGGTGTGGTGGATAATTATCAGAGCGGGCCGGACGCGGGGCTACCGCTGGCGCTGGAGCTTGGGGTGACGCATGTGGTGCTTTCCAATTTTCCCGGCTCCAGCAACGACGCGCCGGACTATTTCAGCCTGTTGCGCCGTAACGTGGCGCAATTGCAAACCATAAAGGCAAAGCCGTGACCCCGTGCCTGGCCGAACTGCGCAACGTCAGCGTTCACTACGGCAAGCGATGCATCCTGAACGGCATAAACCTGCGCATCGAAAAGGGTGATTTCTGGACGCTCATCGGCCCCAACGGCGCAGGCAAGTCCACTCTGATGGGCCTTTTTAACGGGCTTACGCCACACAATGGCGGCACCGTGTATTTCAAAGGTAAAAGTGTAAGCCCAGACATGCTGGGCGAGGTACGCCGTCAGGTGGCGCATGTTTTTCAGGCTACCGACCTTGATCCCAAAATGCCGCTTTCTGTCTTCGCCTCCGTGCTCAGCGGCACCTATGGGCGGCTGGGGCTTTTTCGCTGGCCGGGAAAGAAAGAAAAAAATCTTGCCATGCAATCACTTGAAGTCGTTGGCCTTGCGCACCTGGCCCAGCGGCCTATCGGGCATCTTTCTGGAGGCGAAAGGCAGCGGGTGGCGCTTGCCCGCGCCCTGGCGCAGGAGCCGGAACTGCTGCTGCTTGACGAACCCACAGCCGCGCTTGACTGGCGCGCGCAGCGGGATATCTGCAATGCTGTTGCCACACTGCGTGAAGCATTCAACCTCACTGTCGTCATGGTTACGCATGACCTCAACGCTGTGTTTGCGCTGGCTCAAAAGGTTGCCATGCTGCGGGCTGGCGGCATGCTCTGGCAGGGCGACGCGCAGGATGCCGTCAATGCTGAGCTCTTGAGCAGACTGTACGATGTGCCCATTCAGATAGCGCACAGCGGCGAGCGCATGGCGGCCCTGTTTTAAACAGGGCCGCCTGCATGACAAATAACTGCGGGTGAAATATGGATGACTTTTTTCAGTACGCTTTTTTGCAAAGGGCCTTGCTTATGGCCTTGCTTGGCGGTTCTGTCTGCGGGGCAATGGGCGTCTTTGTGGTGTTGTGGCGCATGAGTCTGGTGGGGATGTGCGTTTCGCACGCCGCCTTTGCCGGAGCGCTGCTTGCCTTATGGCTTGGCGCGCCGCCGCTGGCGGGTGGGCTTGCAGCCAGCCTTGGGGCTGCCTCTGCTGTGGGGCCGCTTGCTGAAAAACCCGGATTCAGCCTTGATACCGCCATGGGTGTTGTCTTTGCGGTGGTGATGAGCCTGGCCATGCTGGCTTTGGGCCTCATGCCCGGCGCACGGACAGAAGGCCTCAGCCTCATATGGGGGAGCCTGCTCACGGTAACACGCTTTGACCTGCAACTCATGGCCGCAACGGCCTTGCTTCTGTTTGGCTTTGTTTTTCTGTTTTTCAAGGAGATCGAGGCAATCATGGGGCAAAGGCATGCGGCGGTAGCTGCGGGGATTCCCGTCAAGGGCATCTACTATGCCTGCCTCATTTTGATGGGGCTGGTGGTGGCTTGTGCCCTCAAGGCCATCGGCGGCTTATTGATCTATGCGCTTATTGTTACACCAGCAGCCACGGCATTGCAGATCACCTATCGCCTGAGCCGCATGTTTCTGCTGGCCGCCCTGTTCGGCGCGGTGGCTTCCGTTGCGGGCCTGTGGCTTTCATTCCATTGGGCTGTGCCGCCGGGGGCCGTTATTGTGCTGGTTTCTTCCGCCATACTTGTTGCAGCCATGATCTTTTCGCCCAAGAAGACATGCCGGAGCGAGCAGACATCTCCTGTCGAGCAGAGCAATCAGGCCTGATCACTAAAGCCCCTTGAGCACAAAGAGCATGGGAATACGCACCACACAGGGGATAGCTTTACCCTCCCGCTGGGCAGGCTTGAACGATGACGACTGCACACAGGCCAGCGCCGCATCGGCAAAATCTTCATGATCAGCCTGCAACACGCGGGCGCGGAGCAGCTTGCCCTGCATATCAAGATAGGCTTCCACAACCGCCTTTCCTTCAAGGTTACGGCGTTGGGCAGCGCGGGGGTACCGCAATGGAGCCTGCCGTAAAAATCGTGGCCCGCCCTGAGCATTCCAGGGCATAACCTGCGGATGGGGGGAACCATCCCCCTGCACAGCGCCCGTGGCCTGCTCCAAAGGGCCAGAGCCGCTGCTGGCAGAGCCTTGACCGCCATCACCGCCAGATTGAACTGGCAGGCCGGCTTGGGCAGACTGCCCTGCGGCTGTGGTTACCTGCTGGGGCTTTGGCTGGGCCGATTGCTCCTGCCTGTGTTGCGAGGGCTGCGCCTTGTGGTTGCCAGCGGGCCTTTCTGCCGGCTTCGGCTTGACAGAATGCTTTTTTACAGGAACAGCCGCCTCAGACACCGTTTGCTCGGCTTTTGCTGCTGTTTCTGTCATTGGCGGCGTAACTGAGACATCCTCAGCCATGCCGCCCGCAGCCTGTGCCTGCAGCCCCGCCTCTCCTGCCAATGAACTCCCCACACCTGAGAGACTGACCATCACTGCCCCGCCAGACTGAACCGGAAGATACCGGGGCAAGGCGTAGGCCCCTGCAAGCAGGCATGCCGCGAGCACAGCGTGCAGAATGGCGGAATACCCCAACCAGCGGACAAACAAACGTTTGCTGCGCCGAGGCGGCGGGTAATCAAACGGCAACACGGGAACCTCCGGGACAGTACAGGTCAGGAAGATATAAAATTTGACTGCAATTCTGGCCCAAATTGTGAACACGAACTTCTAAATCATAACACGAAGAGTAGTAGTACAAAAAAAATAAATATGCCACTACCACCCCTTGCGCCATACCTCCCAATCCAAACCAGCTCGGGCTATTCGAAAATTATATTTTTTTATACTTAAAAATAAGAGTGTTAATGTATTAAAAATAAATTGATAGCGATAAACACTATATCTTACTTATTATTACCCAGCTATCTACTATCACTAACGGACTAACCAAATGCGAAACAGAAAACTATAACTATTTAAAATATAATAATATATTCAATTTACATTAAATTATTTAATACTAACAGCAACTTGATTGATACTCTCTCAACAACGTTATTGTCTTTTGCTTTAATTATGCTACTACAAACGTTAAATCCTTTTGAAATATCGCAATACAGTTATTACATGCAATTATTAGCTTGCTATATAGATGCCATAGAACGCAAGCGCATCACCCGCAAATTGAGTAAGACAACCGTTTTAAGGAGGAAGCCACCATGCTTGCCGATCTCAAGATTGCCCGAAAACTCAGTCTTCTGCTCGTATTGCCCATGGCGACTTTTCTCTTCGTTGTTTCTGCGGAAAACATTCAACGCTGGAAGACGATAGACCACCTTAAAGCCATAGAACGCTCGCTGGTTGTCAGCCTCTCTGCTGGTGAACTTATCCACGAGCTGCAAAAAGAGCGTGGTTACACGGCTGGATTCCTGGGCAGCAAGGGCAAAAGGTTTTCTTCCGAACTGGCGGAACAGACAGATAAATCCAATTCAGCCTATAAAAACTTTACTGCTGTACTTGCTGGCGCGGATAGTCTGGAAAATGACTCTCTTGCCAGAATATTTGCTGCATCCACCCAAAACTTTACAGACCTTTCTACAACCAGAAACGCTGCCAGGGACGCCCGCATTGATGCCCTTCAGGCCATTGCAGCGTACAATATCAGTATCAATGAACTGATCGCTGCGATTTCTGAACTGAACGCCCGCGCCGACCTTGCCTTCACATCAATCATTCAGCTTTTGCACGGCAAGGAGATTGCCGGGCAGGAGCGTGCCACGCTCAACGCCGCCTTTTCTGCCGGAACCTTCAGCAAACAGCTCTACCGCGACTGGCTCTACAGGGTCAGCTCACAAAACACCTATCTGAGTTCGTTTGCGGAACTGGGCGGCAAGGCGGCGCTAAACCTGCTGCAAAGCAAAATGCAATCTGTTGATGAAGAAGTGACGCGATTCCGCGATACTGCCTACGCCAACCTTGAAAAATCCAGCCTGGAGGCTGATCCGCAGCAATGGTTTGCAGCGTCCACGCGCCGCATCGACAAGCTGATGGAAGTGGAAAAAGCTTGGGGAGATCAATTGCTTGGAAACGCTCGCGAAGAAGTGCGTCTGGCCCAGAGGAGCCTCTTGATCGCTGTTTCTGCCGCGCTTCTGGTGGCCTTTTTCACCATTCTGCTGGGTTGGAGAATCTGCATCACTATTGGAAGGCCAGTGCGCAGCACCCTGCGCTACGCCCAAGGCATCACCCACGGGGATTTTGATTCGGTTCTGACAGTCAAACAGAATGACGAGATCGGCGGCCTTGCCGATGTGCTGCGCGAAATGGTCACCCGCCTGAAAGAACAGATTCAGACGGCCCAACAACAGCATGCCCTTGCTGATGAACGCGGCAACCTGGCGGAACAGTGCAGAATAACAGCCGAGCAGGCAGAGAAAGAAGCAAATACAAGAGCCAGCACCCTTGCAACGGCTGTAGACAAAATTCACGGCGTTGTGGAATCGCTTAATCTCGCCCTCAACAACCTTGAGGAACAGGTGCGCATTTCTACGCAAGGCGCAACCAGCCAGTCCAACAGGCTTGATACCACAACCAGCGCCATGCAGGAAATGAGCACCACTGTCATTGAAGTTGCAAAAAATGCTGCGGATGCCGCCCAAACGGCAGATAATTCACACACCAAGGCAAGCGAAGGCTCCACAGTTGTTGAAAATGTCATCTCTGCAATCGCTCAGGTGCAAGAGCAGTCCAACAAGATGAAGGTCGATATGGGCCTGCTCGGTCAGCAGGCCGAGGGCATTGGGCAAGTCCTGGATGTCATCAGTGATATTGCCGACCAGACCAACCTTTTGGCGCTCAATGCTGCCATTGAGGCTGCGCGCGCAGGCGATGCAGGCCGGGGTTTTGCCGTGGTTGCGGACGAAGTGCGCAAGCTGGCCGAAAAAACCATGACAGCGACCAAGGAGGTGGGAGAAGCCATCCATGCGGTTCAGGGCGGAACACGCAAACATATCTCGCATGTGGAGCAGTCCGCTGCAACCATTGAGCAGGTCACGGTTCTGGCCCGGCAGTCTGGCGAAGCATTGCAGGCTCTTGTGCAACTGGCAAACGCCTCTACCATTCAGGCCCAATCCATCGCCACAGCTTCCGAAGAACAGTCCGCCTCCAGCGAAACCATCCACAGCAGCCTTGAAGATATCAATCAGCTTGCCCTTAACACCGCAAACGCCATGGATCAGGCGACCTCAGTTCTCAACGAACTGCGCACGCAGACCGACATTCTGGTCGGCGTTATGGCGGATTTAAAAAGTACCGGCATCAAGAAATCTGTTTTGATGTAAGGAGGTCAGCCAGGGTACATTTGAAATCTTGTACTTTCAACAGTATACAGGCGCAAGGAGTACTGATATCTATTAACTGTGTCGTTTATCCATCAACCACCCTGCAACCATGTTCTTCTCGAGGTACTTATGGCTCATCTCGAAACTACTGAACAAGCCTTGCGTAATCGTGGTGTCAGCCGTCGAGATTTCATGAAATTCTGTGCGCTCACAGCCGTTGCCATGGGCCTTGGCCCCGGAGCGGATCTGGCAATCGCACAGGCATTGTCAACCAAACCGCGTGTCCCCGTGCTCTGGATTAACGGTCTTTCCTGTTCTTGCTGCACTGAATCGTTTTTGCGCACAGCCCACCCGCTGGCGACAGACATTGTGCTCTCGATGATCACAATGGACTATCAGGACACCATCATGGCCGCCGCTGGCGATCAGGCCAATGCCGCCTATGAAGAGGCCATCAAGAAGTACAAGGGGCAGTATATTCTTGCTGTTGAAGGCAACGTGCCGCTCAACGGCCAGGGCATGTACTGCATTGATGCTGGCAAGCCCTTCTACGAAAAGCTCAAGGAAGGCGTGGAGCATGCCAAGGCCCTTGTGGCCTGGGGAACCTGCGCCTCATGGGGCTGCGTGCAGGCGGCTCACCCCAACCCCACGGGCGCTACCCCGCTGCACAAGCTCTTTCCCAACAAACCGCAGATCAAGGTTCCCGGCTGCCCGGCCATCCCTGAGGTCATGAGTTCAATCCTGACCTACATTATCACTTACGACCGCCTTCCCACCCTCGATTCGCAGGGCAGGCCGGAAATGTTTTACGGCAAGCGCGTGCACGACCACTGCTACCGCAGGGCCCATTTTGACGCGGGTGAATATGTGGAATCGTGGGACGATGCGGGCGCGCGCGCTGGCCTGTGCCTGTACAAGATGGGCTGCAAAGGCCCCACCACCTACAACGCCTGCCCTTCCACACGCTGGAACAACGGTGTCTCCTTTCCCATTCAGTCCGGGCATGGCTGCATAGGCTGCTCGGAACAGAACTTTTGGGATCAGGGCTCGTTTTATGACCGCATCACCACCATTCCGCATCTCGGCACCAACGCAACGGCTGAAACCGTGGGCGTTGCCGCTGTGGCGGGCGTGGCCGCGGGTGTTGCCGTGCACGGCGTTGCCAGTATGGTGCGCCACGCAGGTAGCAAGAACACCAAGAACTCCTCCGACACCGACTCCAAAAACTGAGGAAATACCCCATGGCATACGAATACACTACATCTCAGGGTTATGCCGTTAAGGACTCGGGCCGCCGCGTGGTTGTAGACCCCGTTACCCGTATTGAAGGGCACCTGCGTTGCGAGGTGAACCTTGACGACAGCAACGTCATCACCAATGCGGTTTCGTGCGGCACCATTTTCAGAGGTATTGAAATCATCCTCAAAGGCCGCGACCCGCGCGACGCCTGGGCCTTTGTTGAACGCATCTGCGGCGTTTGCACGGGTACGCATGCCCTTTCCTCCGTGCATGCGGTGGAGGATGCGCTTGGCATAGAAATACCAGACAACGCCAATATTATCCGCAATATCATGCACCTGTGCCTCATGTACCATGACCATCTGGTGCATCTGTACCATCTTGCGGGCCTTGACTGGGTGGACGTTGTGTCTGCCGCCAAGGCTGATCCCAAGGCAACGTCGGAGCTTTCGCACAAGCTCACCCCCTGGCCCAATTCCTCGCCGGGCTACTTCAAATCCATCAAGGATCGCCTCAACCGCGTGATTGAATCGGGCCAACTGGGCATTTTCACCAACGGCTACTGGGGGCACCCTGCCTACAAGCTGCCGCCCGAAGCCAACCTGCTGGTGGTGGCCCATTATCTGGAAGCCCTGGATTTCCAGAAAGACATGGTGCAGATCCACACCATCTTTGGCGGCAAAAATCCGCACCCCAACTGGCTGGTGGGCGGCGTGCCCTGCTCGTTGAACCTCGACGCGCACGGCGCTGCCGACGTTATCAATCAGGAACGTCTGGAACTGGTGTTGCAACTTATTGAGCGTTGCCGTGATTTTGCCCAACAGGTTGTCATACCCGACACCCTTGCGCTGGCGGCCTTCTATAAAGACTGGCTGAACATAGGCGGCGGGCTTTCCAAGCTTTCCGTGCTTGCTTACGGCGCTATCCCCGACATCGCCAATGACTACTCTGAAAAAAGCCTGCTGCTGCCCCCTGGGGCCATCATCAACGGCAACTTCAACGAAGTGCTGCCCGTTGACCTGCGCAATCCTGACGAAATTCAGGAAAGCGTGTCCCACTCCTGGTACAAGCCCTACCCCGGCGGCAAAACCGGTCTGCACCCCTTTGACGGCATGACCGAACCCAACTACGCCCCCGGCCCCAATATCAAGGGCACGCCCACTGACCTCAAGCAGGTGGACGAGCGCGACAGGTATTCGTGGATCAAAACCCCGCTCTGGCGTGGGCATCAGATGGAAGTGGGCCCCCTGGCGCGCCTGCTGGTGGGCTATGCCAGGAAGGACACCGAGATCAAGGGCCTCATTGATGAATTCCTTGGTCAGGCCAAGGCGCCGGTTTCTGTGCTGCAATCCACCCTTGGCCGCATTGCGGCCCGCTCGCTGGAACTGGCATGGTCTGCCGACAAAATGCGCTACTTCTACGACAAGCTTGTGGCCAACCTCAAAAACGGCAACCGCGCAACAGCCAACACCAAGCTGTGGAAGCCTGAAAGCTGGCCCACCGGCACCCTGCGCGGCGTTGGCTTTACGGAAGCTCCGCGCGGCGCTCTCGGGCACTGGGTCACCATCAAGGACAGGAAGATCGAGAACTACCAGTGCGTTGTTCCCACCACCTGGAACGGTGCGCCCCGCAGCCCCGATGGACAGCTCAGCGCCTACGAGGCCTCGCTCATGGGTACCAAGATGGCGGTTCCCAACCAGCCCCTTGAAATCCTGCGCACCCTGCACAGCTTTGACCCCTGCCTGGCCTGCTCCACGCACATCATCGGGCCGGACGGATCAGAGCTCATATCGGTGCGGACAGACAACTGCTTCTAGCGTTCGGGCAATCCGAGACGCGGAATACAAGCCTTCCGCCGGGAGAACGTCATGAGCGAACAACATCTGCTGCCGCAACTGCCTATGGGCAAGAGCATATACGTTTATCAACTGCCCATACGCATCTGGCATTGGGTTATGGTTGCCTGTGTCATTGTGCTTATTGTCACTGGCTACATTATCGGCAAACCCTGGCTTTCCGTCACTGGTGAGCCGTACGAAACCTTTTACATGGGCTACACCCGTATGGCCCACTTTATTGCGGGCTTTGTGCTGATCATTTCAACAGTGCTGCGTTACATATATGGCCTTGTGTGGGGCAACCGCTATTCTCGCGAGCTTATCATAGTGCCGGTGTGGAGCAAGGACTGGTGGAACGACCTGTGGCAGGACGTGCGCTGGTACCTGTTCCTGAACAAGGAATGCGCCGCGCATGTGGGGCATAACCCGCTGGCGCAGCTGGGCATGGGCACGGGCATGATCTTCATGCTTGTCATCATGCTTACGGGCCTTGGCATGTACGCGCAGGACAGCCACGTGCCGTTTATCCACTTCTTCACCTTTGTGCAGGACTGGATAAACAACTGGTTTGGCGGCAACGGGCAAATGACCCGCAGCTTGCACCGATTGGGCATGCTGCTGCTCATTACCTTTGTGACCGTGCACCTGTACATGGTCATACGCGAAGAAATCATGGGCAAGACCACCCTGGTTTCGTCCATGTTCAGCGGATTCCGCGAACGCCGCAAGCCATAACCTGAGGTAGCCTGAGAGTAGCGTGAGGCGGCCCATCCGGGCCGCCAAACAGACATAACAAAACACGCCAGCGTGGTTGCGCCGCCAAAGGCGGCACTACTGCCGCAAAGGTGCACGGAAATCTCATGGAACAGATCGTCATTCTTGGTCTTGGCAATATTCTGTACGGCGATGAAGGCTTTGGCGTACTTTTGGCGCAACGGCTTTACGCCCATTGGGATTTTCCTGAAAACGTGGAAGTCGTGGACGGCGGCACCCAGGGGCAGACCTTGCTGACCTTTGTGGAAAGGGCCGACAAACTGCTGGTGCTGGATGCGGTTGATTTTGGGCTGGAACCGGGCGAGCTGGTGCTGCGCGACAACGTGCCGGCATACCTGACAGCGCAAAAAATCGGCCCGCACCAGAACAGCTTTTCGGAAGTGATGGGCCTTGCCGCCCTGCGCGGCACAGCCCCGGAGCACTGCGCCCTCATTGGCGTGCAACCGGCGGCCATGACGCTGGCAGCTCCTCTGTCCACTCCGGTCAGCGAAAGTTTTGAAGCAGCCCAAAGCATGGCGCTGGATGTACTGCGGCAATGGGGCATTGACCCTCAGTTGCGGGCGCAGCCGCGCCACCTTTCCGCAGCGGTGCTCGACAGTCTTGTTCAGGGTTGCGTGTAGGGCACCCAAAAAACAGCAAGGTCGAGGGGCAGCGAGCATGCAACAAAAGGCTTGCCTGACTGCAAGGCAAAACGTGCCCTGACAAATCTGTAGCAACCTGTTCTTATCAACCAGAAGACACGCGGGCAAAATTAACGCAAGCCCGCGTGTCTTTTATTTTTTACCTGCAAGGGGTATGGTCTGCGCCATCACAAATGCGGAGGACATATGGCCCGGATCAACATATATACGCAGCAGATCACGGTTGGGCAGGATGATATCGACATGCAGCACCGCGTCAGCAACCTGCGCTATGTGGCCTGGATGCAGGATGTGGCTGTTGCGCATTCCGCCGTTTGCGGCTGGCCTATGGAGCGTTACGAGAGCCTTGGCCAGGGCTGGGTGGTGCGCCAGCACACCATCACTTACAAGCGCCCGGCCTTTCTGGGTGACGTGATTACCGCCGCCACATGGATTGCATCCTACGCTTCGCGCCGCAGCCTGCGCCGCTATGCCTTCTGGAATGCAAAGGAAAAAGCTCTCCTTGCCGAGGCGGAAAC
This sequence comes from Desulfovibrio desulfopostgatei, assembly GCF_053570645.1. Lineage (NCBI taxonomy): Bacteria > Pseudomonadati > Thermodesulfobacteriota > Desulfovibrionia > Desulfovibrionales > Desulfovibrionaceae > Desulfovibrio > Desulfovibrio desulfopostgatei. Next base: position 1,723,106 of record NZ_JBRBQS010000002.1, read on the forward strand.
CCAGTGGGTCTTCATTGATATGACCAGCGGCAAACCTGTCAGTGTGCCGGACGAGCTGCAGGATTCTTTTCCCATAGTAGACGAAGACGCGCCGGGCGTTTTCCGGCGCTTGTGCGTGTAGCCTTCCCATAAATACAGCAAAAGGCCGTGGAGTTTCGAACTCCACGGCCTTTTTGTTGAGTCGTAATCAGCTTATTTAAAGAGTTCCTTTTCCTGCACCTTGCGGTCAATGCGGTCTTCAACCTCCACGCCCTTAGGCGCGGTAAAGGTGAAGTCAGATTCTTTCAGCGAGGTGTCGGGCTTGAACTGCGTAAAGCGCACGTCGTTGGAATTGCCGTAAAAGTCAATGATGCTGGCCCTGCGGATATAGCCGGTGGAAGGCTCGACCCACAAAAGCGCCTCAACCATCTGCGGGGCTGGTTCCTTGGGGTAAAGGTGCAGCTTGGCGAGGCCGTTTTCCTGCCCGGCTTCCTTGACGTCAAAATCCTTGGTCAGCGCGGCTTGCCCGGTGATGACCTGAATGATGGTGCGCGAATCGCGCACAAGTTCCAGAGGGTAGCGGTAGGCAATTTCTTCATCCGCAAGATAATCCCAAATTTCCTTATGCGTGACCACAAGGGTTTCTTCATGGGGTTTATCTGTCTGCCAGCGGATGAGCAGGGGCTTCTGGAACAGCAGGTTGCCCTGCCGTTTCTCCACCGAGCCGCTTTCCTTGTGGGTCAGCGTTTGCTCAAACGTGGCGGAAAACGTGCGCAGCTTTTCATACCGCGCCTGGATGGTCGCCGCTATATCCGCAGCCTGCGCGGCAGAAGCCACAAGAAGAACAAGCCCGGCTGCCAGGGCCAGCATGCCATTTATGCGCATAACACCTCCACGGCATAAGCCGCCAGTTGTGCTGTTTGATTTATTTGACCACAGCGCGCGGCTTGCTGCCGTCTGCCGGGCCGATGATACCGTCGTGCTCGAGCTGTTCAACCAGACGCGCGGCGCGGTTAAAACCGATCTTGAAGCGGCGCTGCACCAGCGATATGGATGCGCGCCCCTGCTCGCTCACAAAGGCCTGCACCTCGCCGTACAGGGGATCCTGCGCGGCATCGCCGCCACCGCCGCTACCGCCGCCGCTCACAGAGTCCAGCCCCCACTGGGCAAAGTCCACCTTGTAGGAGGGGCTGAGCTGCCGCTTCCAGTAGGCCACTACGCCCTGCACTTCTTCATCGCTGAGGAAGGGGCCGTGCAGACGCTGCAAGCGCCCCCCGCTGGGCTTGAAGAGCATGTCGCCACGACCAAGCAGATGCTCCGCACCCACCTGGTCAAGGATGGTGCGCGAATCGTGCTTGGACGTAACCTGAAAGGATATGCGGCACGGAAAGTTCGCCTTGATAAGCCCTGTCACCACGTCCACACTGGGGCGCTGGGTGGCAAGGATCATGTGAATACCGGCGGCGCGGGCCAACTGCGCAAGGCGTACAATGCTGGTTTCCACCTCGCGGGCGGCGGTCATCATGAGGTCTGCCAGTTCGTCAATAACAATGACAAGATAAGGCAGAGGTTCAAGGTCGGCAAAATCCGGGGGCAGATCATTCTTGCAGGCGGCCAGCTTCTGATTGAATCCGGCCACATTGCGCACGCCAAGGCGCGCCATTGCTTCGTAACGGCGATCCATCTCGTGCACGGCCCAGTCAAGGGCGTTTTTGGCCTCGTTCATTTCCGTGACCACAGGATGCACCAGATGCGGTTCATCCGCATACACGGCCATTTCAATGCGCTTGGGGTCAACCAGCAGCAACTGCATATCCTTGGGCTGGGTGCGGTACAGCAGGCTGATAAGAATGCCGTTAAGGCAGACGCTCTTGCCCGCGCCCGTAGCGCCAGCCACAAGCAGATGCGGCATACGCGTGAGATCGGCCATGATGGGCTTGCCCGAAATGTCCTTGCCAAGAATCATGGTCAGAGGGCCACAACCCTTGCGGAAAGGCTCAGAAGCGGCAAGTTCCCTGAAGTTCACGGTTTCGCGGTTGTCGTTGGGTATTTCAATACCCACCGTGTCCGTACCGGGAATGGGTGCCTGGATGCGCACGGCAACGGCCTTGAGGGCCAGCGCCAGGTCATCGCTGAGGTTGGCGATGCGGCTCACACGGATGCCGGGGGCCGGGCGCACCTCATACATGGTGACCACAGGCCCAGGCGTGACATGCACAAGCTCGCTCTGGATGTCAAAATCCTTGAGGCAGGCAATAAGGGCCTTGCCACGTGCCTCGCGGTCTTCTTTATTGTTGTTGCCCGGCACTTTGACAGGCGGGGCCAACAGTTCAAGCCCCGGCAGCGGAATAGCGGCCTTGCGGCCTGTCATGCCAGAAAGCAGCCCGGTCAGACCGCCCTGCTTTTTGGGAGCTTCGGCAGCAGTGGCGGCAGCACTTGCAGCCTTGCCGCCAGCATTCGGGGCAGAAGCGGCAGGCGAAGCAGCATGCACCGTGTCATCCTGAGCCAAATCATGGGCCGCATCATGCGCAGGATCATGGGCCGGGGCAGTGCCCCCCCCCTCGTCAGCATAGGCCGCGCCAGCAGAAACAGCGGGTGAAATGGGCATGCCGTTGATGTCTACCGCCACGGCAAAGGGATCATCAGCATCCACTTGTGCTGCCGGGCGGGGTGCCGCTGGCTCATTTGCCTGCGGTCGGGCCGCTTTGGTCTTTTGTTCTTCAAAAACATCTGGCAGCGAGTCAGCCGTGGGCTGAATATTGCCAAGGCGGTCGCGCCAGCGCTTCCAGAATTCCATGGACGGCAGGCGCAGATCAAGCAGCGACCAACGCCGCTTGCCGTCTTCGCTTTCCGGTTGGCTTTCTGCAACAACAGGCCCGGTTGCGTTGCCCGCACGGGCGGCAAGCCGCGCCTGCGCCCAGTGCAGCACACGCGCCGCCACATTGAACCATGAGATATTGCCCGCGAGCTGCATGCCCACAAGCGCCACAAATATCCACACCAGGGCAGAACCGCCCGGGCTCAGATATCGGCTGGCATTGAGGTGCAGGGCATTGCCCACCATGCCGCCGCCCCACATGTCGCCAAGGGTGATATCCGAGGCGGAACCTATGACAAGCAGGCAGACGGTGAGCAAAAAGAAGCCAAGCCAGCGCGACCAGTGCAGACTGTACGAAGGAGAAACGTAGGCCGCCCCCAGCGCACCGAAAACCAGTGGGCAGAGATAGGCGGCCACGCCAAACACATCGTTAAGAAAACCCGCAGTGTACGCGCCGAAAAGACCAGCCTTGTTCTTTACCTTGACAACACCGCTGACCACATGGTTAAGGCTGGGGTCGTTGGCGTCAAAACTGAGCAGGCTGAGCAAAAGCAACAGCGCCCAGAAGATAAGAAAAAGGCCAAGAAGCTCGCGGCTGAATTTATGGGCGTCCGTAGGGCTACCCTCCCGAACCGGTCATCATTCCCGGCCCAGGTATTCCTTGGTGCGCGTGTCAACCTTGATGCGATCGCCTTCGTTGACAAAAATGGGCACCTGAACCGAAATACCGGTTTCAAGCTTGGCAGCCTTGGTGACGTTGCTGACAGTGTCACCCTTGGCGCCGGGCTCGGTTTCAACAACCGCAAGCACGAGGCTCAGCGGGATGTCGATATCAAGGGGGCTGCCCTTGTACAGCAGCACGCGGCATTCCTGACCGTCCTTGAGAAAGCCTTCCTTGCCATCAGTGGTGGTGATGTGCATCTGGAGCTGTTCGTAGGTGGTCATATCCATGAAGATAAGGTCGTCGTCCTGACGATACAGAAACTGCATGTCGCGGGTTTCCAGATCGGGCTTGTTGACCTTTTCGCCGGAACGGAAGGTTATATCCTGCATGCGGCCAGTAAGGATGTTGCGCAGCTTGGTACGAACCATAGCGCCACCCTTGCCGGGCTTGAAATGCTGAAAATCAACGATTTCGTAAGGGGTGCCTTCGACTTCGATCTTCAGACCCTTGCGAAAGTCTGTGGTAGAATACATTTGTCCTCCTAACATGTCGCCGCAAAATGGCGCAAACGGGCGTAAGGCCGATCATTTGCCAACTGCGGCAAGAGCGGCTACCTTAATACGGAAGTTGGCTGAAAATGTCAGCCCTGAATTGAAAATATTTGCTGAAAGATGCTTGCTTGTCAAGACACAAAGTTAAAGTATTACATGAGGTTTACTATGAATCCCGTTCTTACTCTTGAAACTACAGCCTATACTCTTGAGCAGCTCATATCACTGCCCGAGGCGCAGATAGCCCTTGCGGGGCGCTCCAATGTGGGTAAATCGTCGCTTATCAACGCGCTGGCTGGCCGCAAAAAACTGGCAAAAGTCAGCTCCACCCCCGGCAAAACCCGCTCGGTGAATTATTACCGCGTGACACCCCATGACTTTTATCTCGTTGACCTGCCGGGCTACGGCTATGCCCGCGCAAGCCATACAGAACGCGAAAAATGGGCGCGCCTGCTTGAACGGTATCTTGTGGAATGCGCAAGCCTCAAGGCCTTGGCCCTGCTGCTCGACAGCCGCCTTGAACCCCAGAAGCTCGACAAAAATCTGGCTTCCTTTGCCCGTACCAACGGCCTGAATATTGTGCCCGTGCTGACCAAGGCAGACAAGTGCAGCCAGCGTGAGCGCGCTAACCGCCAGAATGAATGGCAGGAGCTGCTCGGCACCCGCCCCATCGTCACGTCTTCCAGCAACCGTTACGGCATTGATAACCTCTGGCGCGCGCTCGTTGAAACAGCGGTTCCCCAGCGCGTTACTCCCGACACGCTCAATGCCGCTGACGCGGAAGCTGAGTCACAGAGCGGCACTACTCCTGAGCAGGAGCCGCAGGAGCAGGCTTAAAGCCAGAATTGGTCACAGCAGGAATATCTGTCGGCTCCGCTTTTTTCAAAGCCCGCGTACAGAGCGGAATCTCCCCAAAAGCAAAAGGATTACGGCGCTGATCACAACAGCGCCGTAATCAGGGCTAATACCGGACCCAGCTGCACTCAAACGGACTGTGCGCAGCGAGTTTTAAATCCGCATGCCGCCAAGTACGCTAAGGCTGTTATGCCGCTGGGGTATTTGACACAACCGCCGGTTCCATGTGGATGCTCAGACGCCCCAGTTGAGGCACAGCGGCACGAATGCGCTTTTCAAGGCGCGTGCAGACGTTGTGCGCCTCTTCCACAGACAGCCCCACACTCACATTACAGTGGAATGAAATGCAGACCCCCTGCTCCGGCAGCACATAGGTAGAAAACTTGTGCGGCATGGCCGCCAGAGGCTCATTTTCCACCGCGGCCTTGATTTCACGCCAGGCCATCTCTGAAAAAGGCACAGAAACCGAAGCGCCCGGCTCCAGCGCAGCGCTTGGGGCCTTGGGTTCCATGTGGCTGACAATTTCAACACCCGGCAAGGCCTCCCGCAGCGTGTCCTCAAAAGCCTTGACCCGCGCGTACGCCCGGTCAAAGGGCATCTGTCCCGGCAGTTCAACGTGCAGCTCAATATGGCAGGTGCTGTCAGCGCTCAAGATATGCACGTCATGAACCGCAAGGCCATGCTCAGATGCGGCAACCTGCACCAGGGCAAAGGGGTTGTTTTCATCAATGCGGCACGATTTGCGGGGTTCAACGTGCACGGTCACGTCCGCACCGGGCAGAACGCCTGCAACGGCTTCCTCAGCCTCATGCGCGAGGCGGTGCCCATCGCTGACCTTCAAGCCCGGCGCTACGCCCACAGTCAAATCCACAAAACTCTGGGGCCCACTGGTGCGCACACGCACCCGTCTGACCTCGGAAATGCCCGCGATCTTTCGCACGGCTACCACAATGGCTTCGCTCGCCTGTGATGAAGCAGAATCCATCAGCATATTCACGGCATCCGAGGCCATATGCATGCTCGCCCGAAAAATAATCGCAGCCACTAGCAGGGCCGCCACCGTATCTGCCTGCGCAAGCACGCGGCTTATGGGCGCAGGCAGTTGCAGGGCCTGCGCAAGCCATACAGCCAGCACGCCCACAAGCACCACGGCAGAAGAAAGAATATCTGTGGAAAAATGCAGGGCATCAGCCTCAAGAGCCTGACTGTTGAAATTTTTGGCAACCCGCCGCAAAACGCGTACCCGGTTGATGTCAACAGCCATGGAAATAGCCATGACGCCAACACCCCAGAGCGAAGGCACAACAGGGCTTGAGCCTGAAGCAAGACGCTGAACGCCCTCATAGACAACCCACGCGCAGGTGGCAAACAAAAGCACCGTCTGTGCAAGGGCCGAGAGGTTCTCGGCCTTGCCATGCCCGTAAGGATGCCGAGAATCAGCAGGCTTGGCTGAAATTCTCACCGCAGCAAGGGTGAGCGCTGCCGCCAGCAGATCAAGCCCACTGTGCAAGGCTTCAGACAATATGCCAAGGCTGTTGGTATACAAGCCGACCGCAAGCTTGATGCTGGTAAGCCCCAATGCCGCGAGCAGCGACAACATGGCTGCGCGACTTTTTTCGCTGGCGCCGTTATCCATAACGTTCATAGTACGTTTCCTACAGAAGGATTAATATACGGAATTTGCAGAGGTTGGCGCGCGAAAGGCGCTGATTGCAAGCGTAGTCAGAAAAGTGCAGGGAGTTATGTGACACAAACCGGCTGTTTTTTGCAAAACAGCCGGTTTGTATTAATCTGACAACCTTCAGGAATAACCGTTACGGATTGTTACAGCCAGGTAAACCACCGCTTCCAGCTGCCTTCACGCTTTTCGCGAACTTCCTGCGACTGAGCCTCACGGTAATTGTGATAGGCAGCGAGGCTCTTTTCCTTGGCATGATCGGCAACTTCAGGCACATCCTTGAAGTTTTTCATAATGTATTCATAACGATGCCAGGCCGGGCCGTACTTTTTCATGTGCCAGAACACGTCGGCAATATACAGTTCGTGTTCTGCCATGAGCTGACGGCACGTGCGCATGTGTTCTTCCGCGCTCTTGGAATACGGCGAGTCGGGGAAGGTCTGGCGCAAGCGGTCAAAGTAGTCGTAAGCTTCCTTGAGTTCTGTGGTGGCCCTGTCGATGGAGCGGAACTGCTTCATGAGCGACATGCCTGTCTGGTACAGAACATAGGGGATAGCTTCGTGGCGAGGATGCAGCGACTCGAAATCCTTGTAGGTTTCGGCAGCAAGCTCATATTCCTCGTCAAGGAAGTAGGCATCTGCAAGCGACAGTTCCGCATCAACCGTGTACGGGCTGAAGGGATACGTATCGCGAAGTTTGTTGTACAGCTCCACGGCGCGCACGTAGTTTTTCTCACTCATGGCGTCGTTGGCGGCTTCAAAAACCTCCTGGGCGGTGTCTTCCGCCGGCGGCAGATAGATCATATCAATGATGCCGCAACCGGAAACCGCAAACATGCTTATGACAAGCAAAATGGAGCGAAGCAGTTTTTTATGCATGGAGCTGTTCCAAAAATACAAACGCCGCCTGCGCGGCAGTTGCGCCGTCACCGGCGGCAGTGATTACCTGACGACAAAGTTTGGAGCGAATATCACCGGCGGCAAAAACGCCCGGAATGCTGGTACGCATTTCCGTATCGGTGATAATGAAACCTTGTGCGTCACGTACGACCTCTGCGGGCAAAAAGCCGGTGGAGGGTTCATATCCCACGTAGACGAAAAGCCCGTCTACGGGCAAATGGCGTTCCTCTCCGGTCTTCAGTTCCTTAACCGTCAGACCTGTCAGCTCGTTTTCACCGTGCAAACGGCTCACAACGCTGCTGCGCAGGATCTCGATCTTGTCGCCATAGGCGTCAAGCTTATCCTGATAAATCTTGTGCCCGCGGAATTCATCGCGGCGATGGATAAGATAGAGCTTTCCCACAATCTTTGCAAGATAAAGCGACTCTTCCAACGCCGAATTACCACCGCCTACAACCGCCACGGTCTGATTGCGAAAGAAATTGCCGTCGCAGATGGCGCAATAGGAAACGCCATGGCCGCGCAGCCGATCTTCGCCCTCAAGCCCAAGCGGCTTGTGGTGCGCTCCGGAACAGACAATGACCGTCTTGCCGATGTAATCCACGCCGCCAGCGCGCACAGCAAAACGCCCAGCCGAACCGGTTACGGATTCAACAGAGGCAGCTTTCCGGTCAACATCAAGGCCGGCCAGGTGCGCTTCAAAAAGATCCGCTAGCTCGTAACCCTTGATGCCCTTGGGAAAACCGGGATAGTTTTCCATGGCCTCAGTTTGCAGAATCTGACCCCCCGCTGCCAGTTGCTCGGGCATAAGCACCGAGCAACCGGAGCGGGCCAGATACATTGCTGCCGTAATGCCAGCGGGGCCGCTGCCTATGACTACGGCATCATATTCTTTCATGCCAGAGCCTTTGTATCGATAAGGTCTTTCAGGGCAGCCTTGGTCACAGCACCTGTGATCTGCTCTACCGTTTCACCCTTTTTGAAAAGGACAAGAGTCGGGATAGCGCGGATGCCAAACTTGGTGGGCGTGGCCGGATTTTCGTCCACGTTCATTTTTACGACACGCACCTTGCCGTCATACTCAGTGGCCAGTTCGTCAATGATGGGGCCAACAGCGCGGCAAGGACCGCACCAGGGAGCCCAAAAATCGAGCAGAACCGGAAGATCGGACTTGAGCACAACGCTTTCAAAGGTGGCGTCAGTGACCTGTTCAGCCATAACTATCTCCTTACGTTGCTTTGTATCGCTCCACGGCCACTATTGGCCTGTGACGCGAACAGAAGCGCATTTAAAGTGTATGCTTCTGTATTGACTAAGAGTAGATACCAATGTGCTCTCTGTCAAGACAATCTCTTGTTTTGCAGGGTCTCTTGACACTTTCAGCACAAGCTGCACAACATGTCATCGGGTATGATTTTGCCGCGGGGTATGGTCTCCATACGCAGATCATGGCTGAAACCCCTTGCGCCCAAGAGCCAGCCAGCATGGGCAATCATTGCAGCATTATCGGTACACAACAGGGGGCCGGGAATATAAGCCTGGCCTCCCCTGCCTTGCATGAGCTGTTCAATTCGCTCACGCAGCAGTGAATTGCAGGCAACCCCACCCGCCATCAGCAGTGTTGTAACACCGGGGTTGCGGTCAAGCGCCCGAGCCATCTTGGCGCACAAGGTATCCACAACAGCCAGGTTGAATGAAGCGCAATAATCCTTGAGCGCTTGCGGCGCATGGGCAATGTCTGTAAGCGGACGAGGCCATTCCTGCCCCGCCAACTGATGCGCGGCAAGCCCGGTGGCGGCTGTTTTGAGGCCGCTGAAGCTGAAATCCAGATTGTCATTATCAAGATAAGGCCGGGGAAACATGGCTGGAGTGGCGTGCCCTGCCCTGGCCAGAGCATCCATAAGCTTGCCGCCAGGATAAGCCAGACCCAGAAATTTGCCAACCTTGTCAAACGCTTCACCAGCAGCGTCATCAAGGGTGCGCCCAAGGAGGCGGCAATCCCAGGGCGATTCAAGCCTGTAGATGTGCGTATGCCCGCCCGACACCAGCAGACCAAGGGCCGGAAAGTGCAATTCCTGCTCCAGCCCTACTGCCAGAAGGTGCGCATGCAGATGGTTAACCCCAAGAAAGGGTTTGCCAAGACCAAGGGCCAAGCCTTTGGCAAAGGCAACGCCCACCAGCAGACTGCCAAGCAACCCTGGGCCACGCGCCGCTGCCACAAGATCAATATCAGAATTGGTCTTGCCGCTGCGCCGCATCAGTTCGTCAAACAGCGCGCCCACAAAGCGGTAATGCTCGCGCGATGCCAGTTCCGGCACCACACCGCCAAACAGGGCATGCACATCGGCTTGGCTTGCAAGCACGGCATCCACAAGCCGCCCGTCTTCAACCAGCGCCAATGCGGTTTCGTCGCAAGAACTTTCAATTCCCAAACACAACATGCGGTTCGCCATTTACGGTCAGAGGCCGGTACAACAAGGCAGCCGCCGCAAACACGCGGGGGCTGGCGCAAAAGCTATCTGCCCGCGTGACGGGCGTAGATTTTTTCCACAGCCTCAACATCCAGCTTCGAGCCGATGTACAGGGGTGTGCGCGCATGGAGCTTGTCCGGCACCCTCTCAAGTATGCGGCCATGCCCGTCGCTCGCCTTGCCGCCAGCCTGTTCTGCAAGAAAAGCCAGAGGGTTGGCCTCGCACATCAGACGCAACTTGCCATTGGGCTTGTTGGCATCGGGCGGGTACATGTAGATACCGCCGTTGATGAGCGTGCGGTGAAAGTCGGCCACCAGCGCGCCAACATAACGCGAAGAATAGGGCTTGCCGTCCGAAGTTTCGCAACCGTGGAACCAGTTGACGGCATCACGGGCTGGCGCATCCCATTTTTTCCAGTTGCCTTCGTTGACCGAATAAATATGGCCCTGCTCGGGAATGCGCATATCAGGGTGAGACAGCAAAAATTCGCCCACACCAGGATCAAGAGTAAAACCGTGCACGCCCTGCCCTGTGCTGAGAACCAGCATTGTGGAAGGGCCATACAGAATATACCCAGCTGCTACCTGCTTGATGCCGGGTTGCAGCACTTCATCCAGCGTAACCTCGCCGGTATGGCCTTCGGGCCTGCGCAGAATGGAAAATATGGTGCCGACATTGATGTTCACATCAATATTTGTCGAGCCGTCAAGAGGATCAAATATAAGTATATAGTCTCCGCGCGGAAAATCCTTGCTCACGCGTACAAGTTCAGCTTCTTCTTCCGACCCCATTGCGCAGAGAGCGCCGCAACGCTCCATGCGATACAGCAGGATGCGGTTGGCGATGGAATCCATCTTCTGCACATCTTCACCCTGCACATTCACTTCGCCCGTGCCGCCGAGAATATCAAGCAGGCCAGCCTTGGCGATACGACGGGAAATGCTTTTTCCCGAAAGGATCAGGTCGTACAGAAGACCAGTAAACTGGCCCGTTGCCTGGGGGCTACGCTTTTGATGCAGCAGCAGGTGTTCCGTAACCGTGATGTCAGCCATTGGGGGCTCCTTACAACATCCAGAAAATTGAGAGGAACAATTGAGCCTTTACACCTGAAAAGGAAAAAACGCCAAGTTAGCAAAAAAACTTTACGAATCTTCCGCCGCAACAAAATTGCATGGCAATACTGCTTGCCAGCATGCGGACTTTTCAGGTTGCACATCTTCCAAAATACTTGCGCCGCCTCGGGGCGGCGCAAGTTTAATCCAGAATGCGTCAGTTCCGTGGCCCGAAGGGGCTTGGCCGCCCACCCGGCAGTGCCGCTGGCTCTTCGCCAGCCGGGGCTGCGGAATCTGGCTTGGCTGTTGCCGGGGCAGCAGCTGGCGCCGCAGCCGGGGCGTCGGTCTTGCCGCTGCCTACGCTACCGGTGTCGGCAGGCTTTGCAGCGTCATCGCCGTCCTTGGGGCCAAAGGGGCTGGGACGACCGCCAGGCAAGGTTGCGGCATCTTCATCAGGCGCTATGCCAAGGCCGACAGGCGGCTTTTCCTTGCTCTTGGGTGCAGACTCGCGGGGTGCGCGGTCAACAGAGGTATTTTCACCTGCAAGCTGACGTTCCTGCACCTTGCGGCGTTCGGCATTTTTACGCTTGAGCAGCATGCTGTCCTTGCTGCCGGGCTGAATGTCCGCCCCGCCAGCAGGCTTGGCAGAAGGCTGATCAGCAGTGGCGGTGGCCTGTTCAGGCGTAACGTCCACGTTCAGGCCTTCCTCAAAGCGGTTTTTATTCTTGCGCACTTCGTGAGGCGGCGGGGTAAGTTTGGGGCGATCCTTGGGGAAGAACGCGAGCCCCTGCTCCACACTGCCATTGCCCTGCGGGAAATTGCCCGACTCGGCCACGGCAAAGATCAGAGGCACATTACCCAGGAAGCGCACGTTATAATAGAAGGTGCCGTTCACGTTGGTGCAGGTGCCGGAAGTGCTCTTGGCGGTCACTTCGTCCCAGTTCACGCCAGCAAGCGGGGTCGAGGCGAAATCATACTTTCCGGGCCAGAGCAAAGCCTGGGGCGAAAGAATGACCACGTCCTGCGGCGTCTGGGAGTATTGCATGAGCGAACGCATGTCGAAGTTGGCAACAACAACACCGAGGAATTCCGTTCCGTCATAGAGCGGAGAAGCAAGCAGAACTTCAGGCCCAAAGGACGAATTCTGCACATCGGCGCGCAGGGCGCGCGTGCTCTGCTTTTTGTCTTCATAAAGCAGCGGAATGAAATCCAGCGGCTTCATGGGATTGGCAGGTTCCTGACCCAAAATGGTGCCGTCGTACTTCACCCCGGCAAAACCACTGACCCAGGGAAAGGAGGTAAGGAAGGAAGAAAGCCACTCGCGCGTCGGCGGTTTATCGGCATTGAGCATGGTCCGCTCAAGACGGGTCAGCTCTACGTCAATACCCATCATGCTGTGCGTGAGGGAAAGCGCCTGGGGCGAAAGATTGCCCTTTTCTTCAAAATCCACGGTGGCCGGGGGGCTCACATAGGTGTTCCACAACGACTTTGTGGATTTCCAGACGTTCTTGGTGGGCTGGTATGAACTGCAACCCGTTACAAGAGATGCAGCAAATGCCAGCAAAAAGAAATAACGCACATATGATTTCAACACAGTGTTCTCCCTCATTAACTGTGCGCCCTGGCTTCGACACGTTCAGCCAAAGCTTCAAGCATGCTTATCAGCTTGTCCTTGCCGCTGGCATGTTCTGCCGTTGCAGCGGGTTGGACAGGATCTACCGTCTGGGCGTTGCCCAGTCGCGCAGTCAACGTAGTAATGCGCTGACGCAAATCAGCGCTTTCTTCCGGATGTACCGCTGCGGCAGCAAGCTCATGGTAAATATCAAGTGCGCCCTTGATGTCACCCTGTTCTGCCAGCACTTCGGCCATAGAGCGGGTACGCAGCGAAAAACGCTCCTCCCCTTCATCTGCATCGTCTACAACAACTGCTTCGGACTGCGTGACCGGGGCAGCATATGCGGCATACGCATCTGCTCCGCGAGCCAGCATGGAAGGAGTGCCGTCTTCCAATTCTGCTGGCAGCGCCTCATCGTCCGCCATGGCAAGATCAGGATCAAAATCAATGGGTTCGTGAGCGTCAACGTCATCAATGTGAACATCAGCATCAAGCTGGGCATCCGCGTCATGCGTGGAGGTTGCCAGGACGGGAGCGGCAACGAGTTGCTCAGCCGCTTCTGCCACGGGCGCTGCGTCCCCAGTTACCGCCGGGCGTGCAGGCGTTGAAGCTGCTGCAAATGTCGCCTCATGTACGGACGGGCCAGCAGCAGGGCTAGCGGCCTCGGAACGCGCCTGCGAACTGGCCTCAGCGCCAGCAGCGGCTCCAGCTCCAGACAGGGAGGCCAGCCCCTGGTTGATGACTTCGTGCAATGATACCGGACCCTTTGAAAAATTGAGGGCCAGAAAACGCAGCACGGCAGCAGTATCAGGCGCATCGCCAGCAGCATTGATGCAGGCGGCCCATGCCTGCCAAAAGCCTGCATAGGTAGAAAACATTTTTGTCAGCCTGCCCACCTGCTTTTCGCAGGCTTCGAGCCGATTGGCGGTGTGCAGCAGCTCTATGAGAAAAAGCCTGGCTTCAAGAAATTCCTCGTGCCGGGCAAGCCCCTGCTCCAGAATTTCAACGGCTTCATCCGTACGACCAGCTTCGGAAAGCAGACGTGCCAGAGGAAAAAAGACCTTGGAATTGGGCTCAAGCTCCAGGACTTCTTTATACCATTCAATTTTTTCCGTCATGGTTTCTGCTCCCGCCCCGTTTTCGCCATATCGCCAAAAAGATAGAGCACCTCATTATCGCGAATATAGTGGAGGCGCTGACGAATGACTTTTTCCATATACTGGCTGTCGGACTGCAAAAGGCGAATTTCACGGCTCAGAGAGAGGTTTTCCGCATCAAGGCCTGCAATCTGCTTTTCAAGTTCGGCGTACTGGTGCTTGAGTTCACGGTATTCAATAAGGCCAGTGGGCCCCCAGACCATGCGGGCAAAAAACACCACATTGACCAGGCCCAGCACAACCAGAATGAAGGTACGCCAAAACATTATTGCAGCAGCCGTTGAGGTTGAGAACCGTTACCCGCTGAAAGACGCAGTTCGGCCAAAAAGGTGGCCGTGGCTTTTTCAAGCCGCGTAACGTCTTCTTCCGCAAGGTTCATCTGGTCTACCTGATGCAGATAATCCTTGAGGGTGTTCAGTTCCTGATCAAAGTGACGGCCCCAGACCCCGGCGCGCATGTCGGGCTCCAGCTCCAGAATGGTCTGGATGCAGTTTTTCAGGCGGATCTGCAACGTACTCATGCGTTGTTCCCGTTAGCCTGCCTGTTTACGCGTATTGCGGTAAAAATCATAGCAATAGTTGGCCCCTGAAACAACGGCCAGCACCAGCGCTATATAGAGCAGCACAAGGCCAAGCAACCGCAGATCCATACCCCATAAAGGATAATGCAGGGCAAGGGGCACAATGGCAAAAATCTGGAGCACGGTCTTGGCCTTGCCGAACTTGTCGGCGGCAAGCACGATGCCCTCGTCAATGGCAATGGCGCGCAGGCCTGTGACCACAAGCTCGCGGCATACAATAATGATAACCACCCAGGCGGGCGCCCAGTCCAGCTTCACAAACATGATCAGCACCGAGCAGATCAGTACTTTGTCGGCCAGCGGGTCCAAAAACTTGCCCATGCTGGTAACCATATTGGAGCGGCGGGCAATATAACCGTCAGCCCAGTCGGTAAGGGAGGCAAAAATAAAGGCCAGAGTAGCCAAAATGCAGGTCATCGGGCCTTCAAAATAGAGCAGCAAAACAACCAGAGGGGTCATTAAAATGCGTAACAGTGTAATTTTATTAGCAAGATTAAGCATTCTTCCTCTCAGGCGCTCCGTGCGAATTTTTTAAAGCGTTACCACAAAAGAACACGGGAGAAAAGGAGAAAAAAGCTCCCCCGGCGACCGTGCACCAGCCGCCAGGGAAGCCTGCATTCTATCGGGTCAAGCCCGCAGGGGCGCAACTAGCTGCGCGAGCCGGCAAGGGCTTCCAGGCTGCCGTCAGCGGCAGTGGCAATAGAATCTGCCAGGCTAAGAAAGGCTTCCTTGGCTGCGCTTTCCGCATCAAGGTACACCACAGGAATGCCTTTGTCAGCCGCAACCACGGTTGTGGGATCCAGCGGGACCGCGCCGAGGAACTTGAGCCCGTAGCGCTTGGCCAGATCTTCGCCGCCGCCCTTCTTGAACAGGTCAATTTCCTGATGGCAGTGCGGGCACACAAGGCCGCTCATGTTTTCCACCACGCCAAGCACGTTGGAGTTGGTGTACTGCAAAAAGTTGATGGCCTTGCGCACATCTGCCAGCGAAATTTCCTGCGGAGTGGTCACAACCACGCACAGGGCATCGGGAATGGACTGCATGACGGTCATGTGCTCATCTCCCGTTCCTGGAGGGGAGTCAATGAGCAGAAAGTCCAGGTCGCCCCACTTCACGTCCGCAATAAACTGCCGGATAGCCGAAGTTTTTTTGGGACCGCGCCACAGAATGGCCTGATCCTTGTCTTGCAGGAACGTATCCATTGAAATGACGGAGAGGTTCTCGTCATAGGCCGCAGGAATCATGAGCTGGGTGGCTTCGTCAATCTCAACCGTGCTGGTAAGGCCGAGCAGATTGGGTACACTCGGGCCATGCATGTCCACATCAAGAATGCCGACTTTGAACCCGCGCCGCGCCAGAGCCGCTGCGGTGTTGACGGTCACGGAGCTTTTGCCCACGCCGCCCTTGCCGCTCATGACAAATATTTTGTGGCGTATATGGCCCAAGCGGTCAGCGATTACGCGGTCCTGCTTGGCCATAGGGTCATTGCACTCTCCGTTGCCGCCATTGCTCTTTGCACTGGAGCAAGAGGACGCAGAAGAACAGGATGAACAGGATCCCATGACATCTCCTTCAATTGTGGCGGACGGTTACGGCGGCGTATCTACCAGCCGTGATCGCCCACCAGATCTACAAAAACTACCGGCCCCAGGTCTTCGGAGCTGACGCGCCCCTGTTCTTTGCACACGCGCACAAGGCGCTGCGTGCGGGGCTTTGACCCTACAGGGATAAGCATGATGCCGCCCTCGTCAAGCTGATCAACAAGGGGGCGCGGCACTTCCGGCCCGCCGGCAGTAACGATGATGCGGTCAAATGGCGCGGCTTCGGGCATGCCAAGCGTGCCGTCACGCCGCTGCATGTGGATACCCCTAAGTCCCAGTTGCCGCAAGAGGCCTGAAGTAATCTGATACAGCTCGCGCATGCGCTCAACGGTAAAGACCGTGCAGCCCATGGTGGCAAGCACTGCTGCCTGATAGCCGGAGCCGGTGCCGACCTCAAGCACGCGCATCCCACGCTGCACTTCAAGCAGCTGGGTCATCAGGGCAACAATATAGGGCTGGGAAATGGTCTGCCCGTAGCCGATGGGCAAGGGCGTGTCTTCATAGGCCTGGGCGCGCAGCGCCTCCTGCACAAAAAGATGGCGCGGCACAGCAAACATGGCCCCCAGCACCGCCGGATCGCTGATTCCGCGCGCTTCAAGCTGCTCGCGCACCATCCTGCGCCGCAGACGTTTTGGGTCCACGGACGGAGAAGGCTCGCGGGGCGTGCCCCCAGCCGCAGAATATTTGCTGTACTGCATACTGCGGAAGTGAAAACAGATTTTTCCTGCCAAGTCAATGCGCCAACGGGGGGGCTTGCAGAGATATCAAGACAAGTTCCAGACTTTCCCTTGAAACTTGCCATTCTTTATGCAACCCTTCGGGAAGCGAGAATGAGGAGTCGGCAATGCGTAAAAGAAGTTTGTTTTCATCGGTACTAGGTATTATAGTGGTCGCCATTCTGGTTTTGGGCGGCTACACTTTTTTTAAAGATCTTGACGGCCCTACTGTTGACGTCACGCCAAATACAGGCAGGGTCTCGCCTGCCAGCGTGCTCAAAGTACGCATGAAGGATCCTTCGGGCATCCGTTCCATTTCTGTGGGCGTGCGCAAGAACAACGTCCTCAACGTGATCTACAGCAAGCACTTTGACCAGTACATTCCTGAACGCGAGGTGGAAGTCCCCATGAAGGACGCCAACCTGCGCGAAGGTGCTTTTGAGCTTGAAATCCGCGCTACGGACGGCTCGCTTGCCGGATTCGGCCAAGGCAACACCCGCACGGTTCAACTGCCCATGCGCCTCGATACGCAGCCCCCGCGCATTTCTGTCAAAACCCTGCCCCCCAACGTTCGCAGGGGCGGCACCGCTGTAGTGCGTTACACCATTGATGAAGATGTGAGCAGCAGCGGCGTTCTGGTGGCGGGCTACTTTGTGCCCGGCTACATGCAAAAAGACGGCAGCTACCTCTGCTTTTTCCCTTTCCCGTACACAATGACCGCCAGAGACTACAAGAACAGCGTTGAGATCACGGCCACAGACCTTGCGGGCAACGTCACCAAGAGCCATCTCACGGTCATGTCTTTTGAAAGAACGTTCAAAAGCGACAGCATTGAAGTGACGGACAACTTCCTGATGGCGGTTGAAAGCAAGCTGCGCGATCTGGCCCCCGATGCAGCAAACCCGCTGGAGTGCTACCTGTATATCAACAATCAGGTGCGCGCCGCCAATGTGCAGGCTTTGCGCGAAATTGGACGGGACACTGCCGCGGCCATGCTGTGGAGCGGCGTTTTTGAGCGTTTGCCACGCTCTGCCCCGCGCGCCGGATTTGGCGACCACCGTTTCTTCAACTATCAGGGCAAGCCCGTGGGCGAATCCTATCATCTGGGATTTGACCTTGCCTCGGTGCGCAATGCCGAGGTGCCCGCCGCCAACAGCGGCCGAGTGGTCTTCTGCGGCAACCTTGGCATCTACGGCAACCTCATTGTCATTGACCATGGCCTTGGCCTCATGTCCATTTACTCCCACCTCAACGATCAGGTTGTAAAAGTGGGCGATGTGGTTCAGAGAGGCCAGCTTATTGGCCATACCGGCAGCACAGGCCTTGCCTTTGGCGATCACCTGCACTTTGGCATTCTGGTGGGCGGCGTGGAAGTGACCCCCCTTGAGTGGCTTGACCCCAAGTGGATCAAGGACAACGTCACTGGGCGAATTGATGCCTCCATGACGCAACAGTAGTTGTGCAGCAAAATATAATTTAGCGTTTCAATATCCCTTTTTACTCCCGCTGATAAAATTGCGGCCTGCTGATTTTAAACCATTCCAAGAGTGGATGGTTTAAAATCAGCAGGCCGCAATTTTTTTATAAAAAGGGGCTTGAATTCTTTTCACGTTCAAGTGTAGCGTGAATTCATGAAAGAAAGTAAATAATTTCTGCTTCAGCGTTATGAAGACATCAGGCCCAAATCACATAAACCTGTTTCATGTGAGGACTTGTACGTGTCTCCACCACTCTTTTATCTCGGCCTTGATATTGGCTCCACCACAGTAAAACTGGCGCTGCTGAACGGCGACGGCTCTGTTGCCGAAACCCGCTACAGCCGTCACGGCACGGCAGTTCGCGCCACCATGTCAGCCCTGCTTGCCGAAGTCTCCCGGCTCTACCCCTCAGCCACCGTGCGCTGCGCCATGACCGGCTCCGGCGCTCTTGATCTCAGCAATCAGCTCTCCATCCCCTTTGTTCAGGAACTGCTGGCAACAGCCCGCGCCATTTCCTATACTGCGCCGGATACTTCCGTGGCTGTGGAACTGGGCGGCGAAGACGCCAAGCTGCTCTATCTGGGGCAGGATGTGGAACTGCGCATGAACGAATCGTGCGCGGGCGGCACCGGGGCCTTCATCGACCAGATGGCCCGTCTGCTCAGCACGGATGCGGGCGGCCTCAATGATCTGGCGGCAAGGCATTCCACGCTCTACCCCATCGCCTCACGCTGCGGCGTGTTCGCCAAAACGGATATTGTGCCACTGCTCAACGGCGGCGTCCCGCGTGAAGATATCGCGGCCTCCATTTTTCAGGCGGTGGTGGAGCAAACCATCGGCGGGCTGGCCTGCGGCAGACCCATTACCGGCAAGGTAGCCTTTTTGGGCGGGCCGTTGCACTTTCTGCCCGAACTCAAAAATCTGTTCATCAAAAATCTTGATCTTGCGGAGGCGCACATCGCGCACCTGCCGCATGCCCAGTGCACAGCAGCCATTGGCGCTGCGCGTTGCGCCGTGTCGCTTGAAGAAACTGAAGATACCGCAGAACCGCTCCATCTGGCCGATCTTGCCCGCCGCGCCAGCGGCCTTACGCACACGGGCAAGGTTGCCATGGAAAAGGTTCTTCCCGCCATGTTTGCCGACAGCGCAGAATACGCGCGCTTCTGCCAGCGCCACGCAACAGCCAACGTGCTGCCCTCCGCAGATATCCGGCAGGCCCGGGGGCCACTGTTCCTTGGGCTGGATCTGGGCTCAACCACGGTCAAGGCCGTGCTGGTAGACAGCGAACAGCGCATCCTTGATTCCTGCTACGCCTCCAACGGGGGCAATCCGTTGCAGACCCTGCTCCCCCCTCTGGCAGACATGCTTGAGCGTATCCCTGACGGGGCATGGCTTGCCGCATCCGGGGCTACGGGCTACGGCGCGCATCTGGCGGAATCCGCCCTTGGCGTGGATACCGTGCTGGTGGAAACCCTGGCCCACTTCAAGGCGGCCACGCGCCTTGTGCCGGAGGTCAGCTATGTCATAGACATAGGCGGCCAGGACATGAAATGCCTCAAGGTGGATAACGGCGTTATCAGCGACGTGAGCCTCAACGAGGCATGTTCCGCTGGCTGCGGGGCTTTTCTTGAGAGCTTTGCCCGGGGCCTTGGCCTGAGCATGCAGGAATTTGTGGATATTTCCCTGTACGCCGCGCATCCGGCCGATCTTGGCTCGCGTTGCACGGTTTTTATGAATTCGCGCGTCACGCAGGCCCAGAAAGACGGCTTGCAGATTGCCGACATTGCGGCGGGACTTTGCTATTCTGTTGTGCGCAATGCGCTGGACAAGGTGCTGCGCATCAAGAATGTGGCAGAACTGGGCGAGCATGTGGTTGTGCAGGGCGGCTCCTTCCTCAATGACGCCCTGCTCTGCGCCATGGAGCGCACTCTTGGGCGGCATGTGCACCGCCCTGCGGCTTCCGGCCTTATGGGCGCATACGGGGCGGCCCTTGAATCTCTGGAAAAGGCGGAATGCGTCAGTGTGCGCTCTTCCATCACTGCCCCGCTTATCCGTGGTTTGGCCATGCGTACGCGCAGCTTTCGCTGCCGCGACTGCGGCAACAACTGCCTGCTCACAGAAACGCGCTTTTCCCACGGTTCGCGTCACATCGCGGGCAACAGGTGTGACAGGTTCAGCGAGGCGCACCGTGGCGCAACCGTCACGGCTCCCAACCTTGTGGCCTGGAAAAACCAGCGCCTGTTCCGCTACGAACCGCTGCCCCTTGAATCCGCGCCGCGCGGCAGGTTGGGTATCCCCAGAGTTCTAAACGTCTACGCGCACTATCCCTTCTGGTTCACCCTCTTTACCTCGCTGGGCTTCCGGGTTGAAGTGTCGCCGCCGACCAGCCGCGCCCTGTTTGCGGCTGGCCTGTCGTCCGTGCCCTCCCAGAGCGTATGCTACCCGGCCAAGCTGGCGCACGGCCATGTGCTGGCCCTGCTTGAAAGCGGCATCAAGAGCATTTTCTTCCCCTGCATACCGCGCGAGGCGCAGGAATTTGCCGAGATGTGCGATTCCTTCTCCTGCCCGGTGGCCTGCGGCTACCCGCAGGTGGTGCGCGAGAATCTGCCGGAACTCAAGGATGCCGGGGCCGTCATGCACTCGCCCTTTGTAAACCTCACGCACACGGCATCGCTGGTGCGCAACCTCTGCCGCGAATTCAACCTGCCAAGGGGCGAGGTACGCTCCGCAGTGCGGGCGGCGCGGCACGAGCAGGCGTACTACCTGAGAGAGCTGCGCGCCGAGGCGGAACACATCTATGCCGAAACCCTGCGCAACAAGGGAGTTCTGGTGGTTCTGGCTGGCCGTCCCTACCATGCTGACCCGCAGGTGCACCACGGCCTGCCCGACTTCATCGCCTCGCTGGGGGCTGCGGTCATTAGCGAGGACGCCATGCCCCGCAACTGGACAGGGCACCGCATGTCCTTTCCCCTGAGGGCGCGCAATCAATGGACATACGCCGCCCGCCTCTACCGGGCGGGATTGTGGGCCTGCGAGGCAGACCATGGCAACGCGCGGGTGGAACTCGTGCAACTGACTTCCTTTGGCTGCGGCATAGACGCCATCACCGCCGACCAGATGCGCGAACTCATGCGCGCCCACGGCAAGCTGTATACCCTCATCAAGATGGACGAGGGCAATGCCCTGGCCTCTGCACGTATTCGTATCCGCTCGCTGCTGGCAGTGAGCCGCAACAAGGCTGGAAACAGCACCGCAACCGCCGTTTCCCACGCGCCGCCGGTGTTCAGCAAACGTGATGCGGCCACGCATACCATTCTTGTGCCGCAAATGGCCCCGCTGCATTTTCCGCTCATGACCCAGGCCATCGCGGGCAGCGGGCACACCGTCCAGTTGCTGCCCACGGTGAGCACAGAAGCCGTGAGTCTGGGGCAGGCCTATGTAAACAACGATGCCTGCTACCCGGCCATCGTGGCTATCGGTCAGCTATTGCAGGCTCTGCGCGATGGCGGGCTTGATCCACGCCGCACGGCACTGCTGCTTTCGCAGACCTGCGGCCCCTGCCGGGCCAGCAACTATCCGGCCCTGCTGCGCAAGGCGCTTATGGAATACGGCTACGACCCGGTGCCCGTGCTCACGCTCAATGCCTCGGGGTCAGAGAGCCAGCCCGGCCTGCGGCCAGACCGCGCCCTGCTCTGGCGCATGCTGCTTGGCATGCTTGCCGGCGACATGCTGCAAAGGCTTTCGCTGTTTACGGGCACCTACGAATGCCATGCAGGGCAAACCGAAGACAGGGTGCAGCACTGGCTGCAAACCCTGATCCCGGTAGTGCGCAAAGGCGATGAAACCGCTCTGCGGCAACTGCTGCCCCGCCTGGTGCAGGATTTTGCCTCCATCCGCACGGCTCTGGCCCCCAAGCCGCGGGTGGCTGTTGTGGGCGAAATTCTGCTGACCTACCATGCAGACGCCAACAATCACATTGTCGAACAGATCAGACAGGAAGGCGGCGAACCGCTCTTGCCGGACTTTGCCAACTTCATGCTCTACTGCCTGCGGGATGCCGTGTACGACTGGCGGTATCAGGGCGGCAGCGCATGGGCTGCGCTGGGCAATGCCCTTGTGATGCGCCGCATTGAAGGTGTGCGCCGCTACATGCGCGGCGCGCTCAACACCTCGCCCCTGAGCGCCCACGTCATGCCTGTGGCGCATATTGACGATCTGGCCAGGCTAGGCGAAAGCGTCATGTCCCTTGGCAACAGCGCTGGCGAGGGCTGGCTGCTGCCCGCAGAAATGCTGGAGTTTCTCGAACACGGCACAAACAACATACTCTGCCTGCAACCCTTTGGCTGCCTGCCGAACCACGTGGTGGGGCGCGGCGCGTTCAAGGCCGTGCGCCGTCAGCGCTCGGAGGCCAACATAATGGCGCTGGATTACGACCCCGGCAGCAGTGAAGCCAATCAGCTCAACCGCATACGGCTTTTCATGGCTATCGCCAGAGAGAAGGAAAAGGAAAGGGAAGAAGCCGCCCGGCATGCCCGGCACACCTATACGGGCACAATGGGAAGCGACAGAGCTTACTGGCAGCAATAGGCCGCAAAAAAAACCGCCCGCTGGAATTATCCCGGCGGGCGGTTTTATGCTACCTGCACAAAATCACATCATGCCCAGCAAACTATCTGAAGCATAAGGGAACAAAATGGCCTGTTCCAGATACGCTGAAAAAGACTACTCTTCGCGGGGGGGCAGTTCCCGGCCGCCTTCTTCAAGGCGTTGCAGGAACTTGTCGCGGCATTCGTAGCTACAGAAACGGTGAACTTTTTCACCGTCACGCACGGAAATAGAGCCATCAACGGCCACATACGCGCCGCATTCGGGGTCTTTGACCATTTCGCCAGCGGCAACCTTACGCTCCATTTCAGCAGCGCTTTCCTGCTTGTTTTCCTTTTTCTTCTTGTTCAGATCATTGGCAAAAAGGCGATATAGGGCGTAGCCCGCCAAAATCAGAATAAGCCACTTTACCATTTGTTATGCTCCTTAATCCCGTGGCACGGGTCGCGTAAGGCTGGAGTGCAGCCCTTTCAGGCATATTAAAGCCGTTGGAAACAGTATCACAGAGGGCGGCACCAGTCACTGAAAAATTCTGTCCCCTTCCACGCGGCATACTGTACGCGCCAACCAATCCCTTACGGGCAGGCCGTCTACAACGATCAGGGGCGCAATATCAAGCAATGGCCGCATGACGAAAGCCCGCACCGTCAGCCGTGGATGCGGCACAAGGCAATGAGGATCGGTGCTCCGCTCCTGCCCAAAAAGCAGCAGGTCAACATCAATCACACGCGGCCCAAAACGCAGTACGGGGTCAGGACTGCGCACCCGCCCAAGCCTGGCTTCTATGTCCAGCAGGGCGTCCACAAGGCTGCAAGGCCGCCAGCTATCACCGGGAAAAAGTTCAACAACCTGGTTAAGAAACCAGGGTTGCTCCGTGTATTCCTGCGGTTCTGTCCGGTAGACGGGGGATACTGCGCCGATGCCCATTTCCGGCAGTTCCGCAAGGGCGTCCAGCGCTGCTGCAAGTTTTTCTGCCGCGTTGTCGCAGTTGGAGCCAAGGCTCACGTAGGCCCGCAGCTTTGTTTGATCTGCCATCAGGTTTCCTTCAGATAGGTTCAGCCCGCTTTTTAGCAAGGTTTGCAGCATATCTTTTTTCGCGGAAAGGATAAAGCCCACCGCATGCAACGCATCCGGGCGGTTTTGATTGCAAAAGGCTTGCTCCGTTGCGGTAAGGCGGCTAGCATGGGCGCATGGCACATCCACGCACCAAAGCCCCTGCCCTGGCAACCCTTTTACCCCTGTGGCGGGATTTTTTGCTGGCCCAGCGCGGCCTTTCGCCCAATACGGTTGAAGCCTACGGGCAGGATATTGAGAGTTTTTTTCTGTATCGGCAGGAGCTGGCCCAGGGCGCGGCGGAAGAATCCCTGCCCGACCCCGATGAGCAGGAGATTTTTCTGTATCTTGCCTGGCTGCGCGCGCGGCAGAACACGGGGCGTACCCTTGCACGGCGACTTTCCGCCCTGCGGGCGTTTTTTGCCTTTGCCGTTGAAGAAGGCAGACTGCGTAAAAACCCGGCTGAATTGCTGGAAAACCCCAAATTGCCCCAACATCTGCCGGAGGTGCTGACCAGAGACGAAGTGGAATCCCTGCTTGCCCAGCCAGACCTGCGCGACAAAAGCGGCAGGCGCGACCGCTGCATGCTTGAGCTTCTGTACGCCGCAGGCTTGCGCGTTTCTGAGCTGTGCACCATGTGCGTGCCGGATCTTGACCTGCAACGTGGCCTTGTGCGCGTTTTTGGCAAGGGCTCAAAAGAAAGGCTGGTGCCCCTGCACGACCTGATGCAGCAAATGCTGGCAGACTATATCAGCGCATGCAGGCCTCTTTTTGCGCCCACAGGCAACCAGCTTTTCGTCAACCGATCGGGCCGCGCCCTGACGCGCCAGTACGTGTGGAAAATGGTTAAAAAATATGCGCTTGAGGCTGGCATCCGCCGCGCCATTTCGCCGCATACGTTCAGGCATTCCTTTGCCACGCACCTGCTCGAGGGCGGCGCTGACCTGCGCGCCGTGCAGATGCTGCTTGGCCATGCCGACATAAGCGCCACAGAAATTTATACCCATGTGCAGGCCGAACGCCTGCGCGGCATACACCATCAATTCCACCCCCGGAGCCGCCAGTGATCCCCGCGCCGGAAACGACCCCACAGGCGGCGTCCGCTTCTGTGGCCACTACGTTGCAGCATCCAGCCGGAACAACGCTCATCACCTGCCACGCAAGTGCAGATTTTGACGCCTTTGCAGCCATGCTGGCGGCCCGATTTCTTTACTCCCCGCATGTGCTGCTCTTTCCCGGCACGCAGGAACGCGGCCTGCAAAAACTCATTGCCGGGCTGGATACGGCGGCGCTGGGCATTGTGGAAACTCCTGCAATTCCGTGGGATTCCATAACCCGCCTTGTGGTTGTGGATACCCGTCAGCGTGGCCGCATAAGCCATGTGGCCCAACTGCTCGACCGTGATGACGTAACCGTGGAACTGTGGGATCACCACCCGGATTCCACGGACGACATCACAAGCCCGCACACGCACATGGCGCACATCGGCTCTGTCACAAGCCTCATTGTGCAGGCCATTTCGCAGCGGGGCCTCAGCCTCAGCGCGGACGATGCCACCCTGCTGGGTCTTGGCATTTATGGCGATACCGGCTCTTTCACCTACTCTTCAACCACGCAGGCCGATTTTATGGCGGCGGCATGGCTGCTCGGGCAGGGCATGGATGTGAACCGCATCGACGCTCTGGCAGCCCACGAGCTCACGAGCCTGCACATTCAGGCCCTGAACAGCCTGCTGGAATCCACCCAGACGTACAACATCAACAATGTTCAGGTAACGCTTTCAGAAGCGGCCATGGAGCATTATCTGGGTGATTTCGCCTATCTGGCCCACCGCCTTATGGAAATGGAAAAATTCCCGGTGCTGTTTGCCATCGGGCTTATGGACGACCGTATTCAGGTGGTGGCCCGCAGCCGCAACGAGGCCATCAACGTTGGCGACATCTGCGCGGCCCTTGGCGGCGGCGGGCATGCCTACGCGGCTTCGGCCTCGGTGCGCTCCATGACAGTGCACGAGGTACGCGATG
This sequence comes from Desulfovibrio desulfopostgatei, assembly GCF_053570645.1. Lineage (NCBI taxonomy): Bacteria > Pseudomonadati > Thermodesulfobacteriota > Desulfovibrionia > Desulfovibrionales > Desulfovibrionaceae > Desulfovibrio > Desulfovibrio desulfopostgatei. Next base: position 1,748,902 of record NZ_JBRBQS010000002.1, read on the forward strand.
TAATTTTGCGCCACCTCTACGCCCAGGCTTACCCCGATAAAACCGCGCGCGAATATATGTCTTCGCCAGCAGTGGGCATTGAGGCCACCGCCACCATTCATGAGGCGGATGAACTCATGCTCCACTTCGGGCTCAAGGCCGTGCCGGTCTTCATGCCCGATACCCGCCAGTGCATCGGCCTGCTGGATGCCCTCACGGCCTCGCGGGCCAGCGCCCACGGTCTTGGCGCATCCACGGTTGAAGACTACATGAGCCGCAGAATCACCACACTGCCGCCGGATGCAACGCTCAAGGATCTGACCACGACCATCGTGGGAGGCCGCCAGCGCCTTGTGCCCATTGTGGAAGACGACAAGGTTATCGGCGTGGTCACGCGCACCGACCTTATCAATGTTTTTGCGCAGGAGCCGGGCCATATGCCGGAACCTCGCACCACCGGCGGCAAGGAGCGCAACCTCGGCAAGCTCATACAGGACAGACTGCCTCTTGCCAGCCGCAACATGCTGCATCTTGCGGGCAGGCTGGGCAGGGAACTTGGGCTGCCGGTCTACGCCGTGGGCGGCTTTGTGCGCGACCTTCTGCTCCAGCGCCCCAACCAGGATATTGATCTGGTGGTGGAGGGCAATGGCATAGCGCTTGCGCGGGCGCTGGCAAAAGAACTCAACGGGCGGGTGCGCGAGCACCAGAAGTTCCTCACATCCGTGGTCATTTACACCGATGCCGCAGGGGCAGAAGCCCGCATCGACGTAGCCACGGCGCGCCTTGAATACTATGAATACCCAGCGGCCCTGCCCACGGTTGAGCTTTCGTCCATCAAGATGGATCTGTTCCGCCGCGATTTTTCCATCAACGCGCTGGCTGTGCGGCTTGATTGCGAGCCGTTCGGCCAGTTGGTGGATTTTTTCGGCGGGCAACGCGACATCAAGGAGCGCGTCATCAGGGTGCTGCACACCCTGAGCTTTGTGGAAGACCCCACCCGCTGCCTCAGGGCTGTGCGCTTTGAGCAGCGCTATAACTTCCATATCGGGGCAGGTACGGAAAAGCTCATCAAGAACGCCCTCAAGCTCAAGCTCATGGACAAGCTCTCGGGCTTTCGGCTGTTCCACGAATTTCAGCATATCTGCGATGAGGAAGACCCTTCAGCCTGCATTGCGCGTCTTGACCAACTTGGCGTGCTGGAGGCGGTTTCTCCCCTGCTGTCGCTTAATCCCACGCGCAAAAACCTGCTGCTGCGGCTTCAGGAAACGCTCACGTGGTACAGACTGCTGTATTTTGAAGAGGCAGCCCAACCCTGGCTGGCCTTCTTTCTGGCCCTCAACCACAACATGAGCTATGCCGATACGGCAAATCACTATCAGCGCATGGGCCTGCCCGAACCCCGGCGGGCCGACATTCTGCGCCAGCGCGAGCACATGCGCGTGGTGCGCGGCAAGCTGGAACCGTGGCAAAAAGACCATGAGGCAGGCAAGGAGAGCATCAGCGCCCTGTGCGCCCTGCTACGCCCCCTCTCGCTCGAATGCCTGCTCTACCTTATGGCAGACACAAGCGACGCCGCCCTGCAAAAAAACCTTTCGCGCTACATTACCCAGTGGCGCAAAGAAAAAACGGATGTGAGCGGCGAAGACCTGCGCATCATGGGGCTGGAACCCGGCCCCGCCTTTGGGCGCATTCTGGACGCCGTGCTTGCTGCCAAGCTTGACGGCACTGCTGCAACGCCAGAGCAACAGATGGACCTGGCGCGCAGCCTCGTGTGCAGTATTGGCGCAAAATCAGGCAATGGGAATGAAGAACAAACCAGTAGGAATTCTTCACTTGCCCAGCGTTTATAAGAGGTGTATACAAACCAACTATGAAACAACTATGGGCTCCATGGCGCATTGAGTACATTCTTGGCCCCAAGCCAGACTCCTGCGTGTTCTGCCTCCCCGAGCATACGGCGGATGACGAGCAGCGCCTGGTACTGCACAGAGGCCGTATGGCCTTTGTCATCATGAACAAGTTCCCGTATAATAACGGGCATATCATGGTGTGCCCATACCGGCACGTTATGCTGCTGGCTGACCTCAAGCCGGAAGAAACCCATGAAATCATGGATCTTTTACAGCAGTGCACGGTAATCTTAAAGCAGCACTTTAACTGTGAAGGCATCAATATCGGCCTGAACCAGGGGCAGGCAGCGGGCGCGGGCATTCGCGAACATCTGCACTTTCACCTGGTGCCGCGCTGGACGGGCGACTCTTCATTCATGGCAGTGTTTGACGAAGTGCGCACCATGCCCGAACACTTGAGCCGCACCTATGCGGCACTGAAACCGTATTTCACGAATGGCGCGGCCAATGGCAAGCAAGACCGCGCCGCTTCCACGCCCGGGCAGGAAGGTTGCGGCTCGTAAGGGCTGCATGACCTTGTGGCGGGGATTGTCTTTTTCGCAGGGGGCGACAAAGACCGGCTGGAGAGCGCGATGCTGTGCCCTCTTGGGCGATGCGGCATTCTCAAAAAGCCCGTGAAGTTTTTTTGAGATAGCTTTATTTAGCCTGAGGAGTATGTCTATGCGGTATATCAAAGTATTTTTGCTCGCCATTCTCTTTTTCCTCGCCCTTGTGTTCTTTTTTCAGAACCAGGGTGCGCTCTCCCAGAGCATGGTGCTCACGCTCAACCTGTTCTTTATTCCCGCCATGTCTTCCATCGCCCTGCCCTTTTATTTTCTGGTTATCGCGGCCTTCGCCTGTGGCGCCTTGATGACTCTGGGCTTTCTGGTGTGGGACAAGGTCAATCTGACTGCCCGCCTGATGAAGCAGAAATGGCAGATCAGCAGCCTTGAGCGCGAACTGGAAAAGACCAAGAAAAAGCTTGGCGCAGACACAGCCCGTGCGCAGTTCTTGAGCAAGAACGGCAAGGCCGAAGCCCAGCCCGCTCCTGTGGCCCCCGCTGCCGCAACTGCTGTTGCCGCCGAAGAATCACTGGTTCCGGATCCTGACAAGCAGCACTAGACGTTTCGCAATCCGCTTTGTGGCGCTGTTCGGCTGAGGGTCTGGGCAGCGCCACAATTTTTTTATGGCTGCGGTAAGCCGCAACCGTCACCATCACACCAAGAATTATTATGTCAGAAGCCCCCGTAAAACTGACTCCCATGTTTGAACAGTACATGGGCATCAAGGCCGAACACCCCGATGCCCTGCTGTTCTACCGTATGGGCGACTTTTATGAACTGTTTCTTGAAGACGCCAAGGTTGCGGCCCGTGAACTTCAGATTGCCCTCACCAGCCGCAGCAGGGACGCAGAAAACCCCATCCCAATGTGCGGCGTGCCGTGGCATGCGGTGGAGGGCTACGTGGCCCAGCTCATCGACAAGGGCTACCACGTTGCCATCTGCGACCAGACAGAAGACCCAAAGGCCGCCAAGGGGCTGGTCAAAAGGGCCGTTACGCGCGTTATCACGCCAGGCACAGTGCTGGAAGACGCCAACCTCGCCAGCAAGAGCCATAACTTTTTGGGTGCGCTGTGCCCTTCCGCCTCGGGGGGGGCTGGCGGCCTTGCCTGGGCAGATATTTCCACGGGTCAGTGGTCAGGCGTCGAGTTCAAGCGCGAGGCCGAACTGTGGCAGTGGGCGCAAAAACTCGCCCCGCGCGAGCTGCTGGTGCCGGAAGGGGTCGAGCCGCCCCAACGTTGCATTCTGGAAGGCATAAGGCTTGTGCGCATGCCTGCGCCCCAGTTTGACCTTAAGCGCGCCACAGAGCGCGTTATAGCCGCTCAGGGGGTACGCGAGGCAGGTGCTCTTGGGCTGGAAGGCAAGCCGGAACTCATGCGGGCTTGCGGCGCGCTGCTGGTTTATCTGAGCCAGACGCAGATGCGCAACCCCGACCACCTCATGCCCTTTGCCCCCCTTGATCTTGGCCGCCGTCTGCTCATTGACGATGTGACCGAGCGTAACCTTGAAATTTTCTGCCGTCTCAATGGCCGCAAGGGCAAGGGCACCCTGCGCCATGTGCTGGACGACACCATGACTCCCATGGGCGGCAGGCTGCTTGAAGACATGCTCCGCCACCCCTGGCGCGAGCTTGGCCCCATCACCCGCGTTCAGGACGCGGTGGCCTTTTTTCATGCGGACGATGCCCGCCGCGCCGCACTGCGCGAGGCTTTGAAAAATGTCTACGATCTGGAGCGCCTCTCCACGCGCATCAGCCTGAATCAGGGCGCGCCGCGTGATTTTATTGCCCTGCGCAACAGCCTTGCGGCCCTGCCGGATGTGTATGCCGCCCTGCAAGCGGCTGGAACGCCTTCCGGAGCGAACTCTGACACAACTTCCGCTCCTGCGGGTCAGATGCCCAAGAGCGTTGCCGATGTGGTCAAGTCGTGGGACAACATGCAAGACTGCGCGGCCCTGCTGCAAAGCGCCCTCGTGGACAGCCCCCCTGCGGTCATTACCGAGGGCGGCCTGTTCAAAACCGGCTATAATGCGGAACTTGACCGCCTGCTTGATCTGGCGGAACATGGCGAACAGAAACTCCAGAACATGCTGGCCGAGGAACAGGAAAAAACGGGCATCAGCAAGCTCAAGCTGGGCTTTAACCGTGTGTTCGGCTATTATTACGAGCTTACGCGCGCGGCCCACAGCGGCCCTGCGCCCTTCCATTTTATCCGCCGCCAGAGCCTTGCCAATGCCGAGCGCTTCACCACTGTGGAGCTGAAAGAGCTTGAAGAAGAGCTTCTCTCTGCCGCAGACAAGCGCAAGACGCTGGAATACTCGCTGTTTCAGGATTTGCGCACCCACATGGCCGCCCAGCGCGAACGCATCATCCACGCGGCGGATATGGTTGCCCAGCTCGATTACTGGCAGAGCCTTGCGCAGGTGGGCCGCACCAACAACTGGTGCAGGCCGGAGCTTGACGCGGAGGCCAATCTGGACATCCGCGAAGGGCGGCATCCTGTGGTTGAAGCCATGCTTGGCCGCGCCAACTTTGTGCCCAACGACTTTCGCCTTGATGCCGGTCGCCGCCTGTGCCTGCTCACAGGCCCCAACATGGCGGGTAAATCCACCGTGCTGCGGCAAGTTGCCATCATCAGCCTGCTGGCGCAGATGGGTTCCATGGTTCCTGCCAGCGCCGCCCGCCTTGGGCTGGTAGACCGACTGTTTTCGCGCGTGGGCGCATCAGACAACCTCGCCCAGGGCCAGAGTACCTTTATGGTGGAAATGATGGAAACGGCCCGCATTCTGCGTCAGGCCACCCGCCGCAGCCTTGTGATTCTGGACGAAATTGGCCGTGGTACCAGCACCTATGACGGCGTTGCCCTGGCCTGGGCCGTGGTGGAAGACCTCGCAAAGCGGGCTGGCGGCGACCTGCGCACCCTCTTTGCCACCCACTACCACGAACTGACCGCGCTGGAAGGCCGCATTGCGGGCGTGTTCACCATGAACATCGCCATCCGCGAATACAACAACGACATTCTCTTTCTGCACAAGCTGGTTCCCGGCCCTTCGGACCGCAGCTACGGCGTGGAGGTGGCCCGCCTTGCGGGTGTGCCCGGCCCCGTGGTGCAGCGGGCCAGAGCCATTTTGCAGGGGCTTGAGCGTGGGCGCGACAACGCCAGAAAAACCGTGGTTTCTGCGGTGTCTCTGCCGGGCCTGAGTCTGCCGGAGCCAGCAAAAAAAGAGCCGGAACTGCCGGAAATTGCCGCTGCGCCGCCGCGCTCGGAACACCCGCTTGTTCTGCTGCTGCGCGAGCTTAATCCTGACGAACTCAGCCCGCTGGACGCCCTGCGCCTGCTTATGGAATGGAAAAAACTGTGGAGCGACAGCCCGGAATCTGCCCCGCAAACAGACGCCTTGCCGCCGGACGAGGATGCCCATGAGTGACGCCAATCCCTGGTCTGTCATCCAGCTTGTGGCGGAACGCCGCATTGAGGAAGCCCTGTCGCAGGGGGCCTTTGACAATCTGCCCGGCGCTGGCAAACCTCTTGAAATTGAAGACCTGAGCCATGTGCCGGAAGATATGCGCATGGCCTACAAGATACTGCGCAATGCTGGCTGCCTGCCGCCGGAGCTTGAGGAGCGCAAGGAACTGAACAGGCTTGTTGATCTGCTGGAGCAGTGCGAGGACGAGCAGGAACGAGTGCGCCAGATGCAAAGGGTGCGCTTTATGGTCACGCGGGCCAAAATGCGCTTTCAGCGGCCCATGCAGATTGAGCAGGACGATCCCTATTACGACCGCCTGCTGGACAGGCTGTCCGCCAATCCACGCAAGGCAGGCTGATATCGGCGGCAAGGGACATTCACCTGACCCCACAAAAAGCACAATGGCCGGGAACATCCCGGCCATTTTTTTGCATTAAATCTGCAAGCCCGTTTCTACCACAAAAATAAAACTTCCCATGACCTGCCCTAGTACAGGTCAGAATCCGCCGGCATTCTTTCCCAGTAAATACGGCCCTTTTTGCGATACTTGCGCAGCAGCACATAGACGCTGCCCGGGCCTCCATCGTGCGGCTGGGCTGTGCAGAAGGCCAGCACCACCCGCTTGAAGGGATCCTGCGTCAGCCAGCTTTGCAGCTTTTCGCGCAGAACGCCCATGCCGTCAGGCGAATTGCGCCCACGGCCCGGCACCACCAGCACCGTGCGCAGGCCCTTGTACCAGCTTCCCTTAAAAAAACCGCGCAGAGCTTCAAATGCCTGCATCGCATTGAGGCCGTGCAGGTCAAGATGGGCCTCCGGGCTGAGGCCACCAGCGCGGAGCTTGTTCAAAATCATCTGATCAAGGCCAACCACATGGCCCTCGAGGTATTCGTCAGAGAACGTCAGCGCAAACTCCAGCTTGCCATCCATGAAATCCTGAAGGCTCAGCTCGCCGTGAGGCGGTGGCGTTGCCGGGGCAGGAGCCGGGGCAACATCACGCCCGCCGCCAGTGAGGGGGCTTACCGTGCCCATGGCGGCAAGAAAGGCCGCAGCTTCGTCATCGTCCTCATGCTGAACGGGGCCAGATGCGGCGCTGGCAGGAGCCGCCTTGCCAGATGACGCCGTGCCAGGTGACGCATGGGCGCTCGGCGTCTGGGCCGCTCCCGGAGATGCCCCCACGGGTTTGCCAGCATACGGCGTTGTGCCCTTGGCCCTATTTTTTTTACCCTTGCTGCGTTCTTCAGCCAGTGCATCGGCCATGCTGGTCAAGGCACCTCGTTCTTCCAGCGAAAAACCCGGATTTGCAGCCTTGCGGCTGTTTTTGGCAGGGGTCACGCTGCTCACGGCGTTCAAAAACAGATCGCAGTCTTCATCCGAAACTTCAGCAACCAGCGTAGTGCCAGCAGACGCTATCACGCGTTTGCCCTTGCCTTGCCCGTGGCGCGTAGGTTTGCGCTCATTGCTGCCGTTTTTTTGCTTTTCGGGAAATTTTTTTGCGTTGAGCGCGCGGAACGGATTTGCCCCAAAGGCGTCTGCGTCAGACATAACGGCTCCACTCATAAGGTATGCGAATAAAAAAAGCCGCAGCACAGGCCGCGGCTTTAGCAGTAAAACAGGTGCTGCGCTTATTGAGCCGCAGGCACCGGGGCCTTCTGCTCGGCAGGAGCAGCGGGAACCACAGGAGCCGGGGTCGCTTCCGCTCCGGGCGTAACAGCCGGGGCGGCGGGCCTGGGAGCAGCAGGCTCTTCAATCTTCACGTCAAGAATCGTAGACTGACTGGAAGGACGCGAGCTTGTCACGAGGGTGTAGCTGAGCGACGTGATAACAAAAATCACGGCCATCAGGGCAGTCAGTTTGGCAAGAATGCCGCCTGCGCCGCCGCTGCCGAACACAGAGCTGTTGCCACCGCCAAAAATCACGCCCATGCCTTCCTTGCCCGCCTGAAGCAGCACAAGAATAACCAGCAACACGCACACAATGATATGCAGCGTAAGAATGAGAGTCTGCACGAATTCCTCCTCGCCGTCCGGCCACTGCCCGATGGCGCGCCCGAAGTGGGGTTAGGCCCCGATAATTTGTAAGAAGCTTTGCGCTTCTAAAGACGCTCCACCTACCAGAAGGCCATCCACATTGTCAAGGGCCATAAGCCCTGCGGCATTGTTTGGCTTAACGCTGCCGCCATAAAGGATGGGCAGCTTGTCTGCGGTTTCACCCACAAGTTTTTTCAGCAAGGCCCGCGTGACGGCGTGGGCATCGAGCACTTCTTCCGGCCCAGCAACCTTGCCCGTGCCAATGGCCCACACAGGCTCGTAGCCAATGGCAAGCTTGCCCACAAGGGCAGCGCCGCGAAGGCTCTCGGGCATGGCCGAAAAAACAGCGGCAAGCTGGCGCTCAAGCACGGCGTTCAGCTTGCCAGCTTCGCGCTCGTCAAGGGTTTCGCCAATGCAGAACAGCACCTTGAGGCCGTGCTCAAGGGCAAAAATTGTTTTGCGGGCCACCAGGGCATCGTCCTCTCCCATGATGTGCCGCCGCTCGGAATGCCCGGTCAGCACCCAGCTTGCGCCAGCATCAAGCAGCATGGCGGGCGAAGTTTCGCCAGTAAAAGCCCCTTCTTCTGCGGGATAGCAGTTCTGCCCGCCCGCCGAAAGCGCCGCCACGCCTTTAAAAGCGTCCGCCACGCAGCTTATGGACGTAAAGGGCGCAAAAACAACCACATCCTGCCCCGCAGGCATATGCCCGAGGCCTTTGGCCAGATCGCTTGCGCTTTGGGCAGCCTGTGCGCGGGTTTTATACATCTTCCAGTTGGCGGCAAATATTTTTTGCATGGCGTCCTCAAGGATCAGATGGAACAAAGATAAATGAGCGCGTCTTCGCCAGTATCGGTATAATACTTTTTGCGCACGCCCTCTCGCTTGAAGCCGCAACTCTCATACAGACAAATAGCGGGCCTGTTGCCCACTCTGACTTCAAGCAAGATTTTGTTTATAGCCATTTTACGCGCAAGGCGCAAGACCACGCCCAATATACGCCGCCCGTGGCCTCTGCGGCGCTCATCCGGCAAAACTGCAAGATTGAGTATTTCCAGTTCATCCAGCGTGTGATATACTGATATATAGCCAATCAGCGCCTCATGCCGAAACATTCCCAGTGCCGAAAAAGCCTTTTGCCCAAAGGCGGCAGCGCACTGCTCTTCTGACCAGGGCAGAGGAAAACACTGGCGCTCAATCTCGTACATAGCGGCGGCATGCTGCGGCCCAAGCATCTGAAGGCGTTCGTCCCGCACTGTGGAAGCATTCATGAAAATCAGCCTTTATCCTTCATTAGGCAACTCTCCTGACTTGCAGGAGGTTGTGGATCACAACAATGTACCACTGTGCATCATGCGCGGCGAGGACATACTGAGGCAGAACCTGCGCCACCGGGCAGTGGGCCTGCTTGTGCGCGACCGCCTTGGCCGCGCCCTGCTGACGCACCGCCCTGGCCTTGGCTGGGGATTTTCGTCCTTCGGGCGGCTGCCCGCCGGGCAATCAAGCGAGCACAAGGCGCAGGAGCTGTTTAGAAACGACTGGAACCACGAGGGGCGCATTTTGGCGCTCGGCGTTTCCCCGCCGGGGCCGGACAATTTCAACGCCTTTGTGGCGCTGTATGAAGGCCGCATGCCCGCCTCGCTGGCTGCCACCGCCGTGCGTGACCCGGATCAGCACATGCTGGTCGATTATGACGAACTGCGGGGCCTAGGCGTACACTTTGGCGAACTGCTTTCGCCCTTTTTGCGGCAGGCGGTGCAGGCTGGCCTTGTGCGCCCGCGCTGAGCTGCTTCACACGCCCTCAATTTACCCGTAAAAAGCCTGCCAGTTGAAAAACCTGCCCGGCAGGAGCGTAACTCGCTGGGCCTGCGCACACTTCGTGAACGCTCTGCTCAGGCCGTGCCACGCTGTGTTCTTATACGGCCGTGGGGCCAAGCAGATCAACAGCCTCCTGATGCACCAGCCCGTTGGAGGCCATGAGCACATCGCCAAAATGCAGGGCCTCGCCGCGCAAATTGGTCACCCTGCCCCCGGCTTCTTCCACCAGCAGCAGGCCAGCGGCAAAATCCCAGGGCTTCAGGCCTTCTTCATAAAACATATCCAGCCTGCCGCAGGCCACATAGGCCATATCCACCGCCGCCGCGCCTATGCGCCGCAGGCCCTGGCTTTTGGGCAGCACAAGGGAAAGGCGTTCCAGTATTCTGTCGAGTCGCCCGCTAAAGTCATAGGGAAAGCCCGTGGCCACCAGCGCATCTCCAAGGGTTTCCGCCTTGCTCACGCTTATGGGCGCGCCGTTGAGGTACGCGCCCTGCCCGCGCTGCGCGCTGAAGCATTCGTTCATCATGGGAATGTTGACCACGCCAAGCTCCACATGATCCTTGTTCCAGAGCGCTACCGAGGTAGCAACCTGCGGGATGCGGTGCACAAAATTGGTAGTGCCGTCCACAGGGTCGATGATCCAGCACAGGCCGTCCGGTTCCTTCTCGCTCTCGCTGCTTTCCTCTGCCATAAAGGCGGCGCCGGGCACAAGGTTTGCCAGTTTTTCCTTCAAAAAGGCTTCCACAGCCAGGTCGGTCTGCGTGACCAGATCAATGCGCCCCTTGTGCCGCACATTGCTGGGCTTTGCCCAGTGTTCACGCACGATGTCGCCGCTCTGGCGCACAATTTCCAGACATCCCTGCAAAATATCCTGTGATGCAAACATGGCTATCCCTTTGTGCGCAAGGCTGTGTATACCACGCACAGACGCCGCAGGGCTGGTCGCCCCGCAGCAGATATTGTTTTGACAGATGGATTTCGCAACCTCCCGGCAAGAGGCGCGGGGCGCAGCTAGTTAATGAAGACCGAGTGGTAGAGTTGACGGTCAAGCATGGCGCGGGCCGTACCGCGCAGCACGGTGGTCAGTGGGTCTTTGTCCACAAAAACCTTGAGGCGCGTTTCTCTGGCGATAAACTGATCCAGCCCCTTGAGCAGCGAACCGCCGCCCGCCATGAGCATGCCGTTGCGGTAAATATCCGCAGCCAGTTCAGGCGGCGTTTTTTCCAGGGCGCGCATTACTGCGCCAAGGATTGCCAGCACAGGCTCGCGCAGGGCTTCGCGCACATGGCCTTCCGTAACCTTGACCACACGTGGCGCGCCGCGCACCAGATCCTTGCCCGAAACTTCGAGCACCGGCGCATTGGGAATGGGCATGGCGGAACCAAGAATTTTCTTCACGTTTTCCGCAGTATTGTCACCAACTTCCATGCGGAAAACATCGCGCATATAGCGTTGCACGGCCATATTCATGGCATCGCCCGCCACGCGCACAGACTGCGCATTGGCAATGCCCGCCATGGTGATAACAGCCACCTCGCTTGTGCCGCCGCCAATGTCGAGCACCAGATTGCCCAGAGGCTCGTGAATGGGCAGGTCTGCGCCAATTGCCGCGGCCATTGGCTCCTCGACCATAGCCACATCGGCAGCACCAGCCAGAATGGCCGAATCAATGACCGCGCGTTTTTCCACCTGGGTGATGCCCGTTGGAATGCAGATGACCATGGAGGGCTTGACCAGCCGCAGCCCGGTAATGGCCTTGCGCACAAAGTAGGAGATCATTTCGCGGGTGATGTCGAAGTCGGCGATGACGCCGTCCTTCATGGGGCGCACGGCCTTGATGCGCTGGGGAGTGCGGCCCAGATATTCCTTGGCTGAAGCGCCTACGGCGAGAACAGAATTCTTGTGCGTGTCTATGGCCACCACCGATGGTTCATTGATCACAATGCCATCCGCCCTGGTGTAAAGCAGGGTGTTGGCAGTGCCAAGATCCATGGCAATGTCTTTTGACAAGAATCTGAAGAAACGCCGTAACATCATGTTTAGTATTCTTTTGTTGGCGGAATGGGCGCAGTGTCGGGGTCATAGGCCTGGGGGCCGTCGTTGTGCACCCGTGCTCGGGGCAACATGGTTCTGAGCCGCATTTTGAGATACAGATTTTCCAGGAACAGGGCCAGATGATCCACAGACTGACGCACAAAACTGCGCAGGGATTCGTCTATCTGGCGGGGATTGGTGTGCGCAAGGCAAAGGACGCCGCGCGTGCTCTTGTTGACCATAACCGGCATGCAGATGGCAGCCTGAAAATCGGGCATATCCGGTAGTTTGCCAAACAGCACAGTGGCGGGCGCGCCTTCGACGCCTTCAGCGATCACCGGCTGATCGTTGCGGAAAACCCAGCCTGTTATGCCGCTGCCCATGGGCAGGATAAGCGGTTCTTCGCCGGTCAGCAGCAGGCGGGCTGATTCGCTTTCAACGCAATATGTTTCGCCCGGTTCGTCCACCGAGGCAAAGGCGCAGTAGTCAAAACCCGTGGCTTCAACCATGATGCGCAGGTAGTTTTGCAAAAACTGGGGCCAGCGCTTGTAACGAAAGCGCAGATCCTGAATAACGGATAATTCCGCAAAATAACGCGGAATATCCCCGGCAAGCTCCTGCCGCCCCGTGGAACCCTGCTGGCGCGAGATCAGTTCTGCAAACATTTGCAGGATCTTGTGGTCTTTGTCTGAAAAAGAGTACTGCCGCTTGCTGTCAACGCAGAGCGCGCCGCCAGTGGGCACAGGGCAGCCCATAAAGGCCTTGATATTGGCCTCTTCGCCACCGGTGTAGTAGCCAAGGTTGCTCTGGCGCTGATCAAAATTCGGCACAAGCAGAGGTTGCCGGTTACGAACAATCCAGCCGACAAGGCCCTTGCCGGGCAGCACCGATGCGTTGGACGCTATCCTTTCACCCAGGCTGAAGGCAGCCGCAAGGTGGTGCGCTTCGCCTTCTTCATCAGGCAGAAAAAGGACTACGGAATAAGCGTCAAAAACGCTGCAAACGATGCTCAGAATATGCTTTTCAACAGAGTTGGCGGTCATGGGCACATGGGGTTGAGGTGATGCCGCCCACAGGCGTGACGGCTCTCGGGTAACGCATTTCTTGTAGCAAAGGGCCTGCGCCGCCGCAACTTCTTTTGCGCTGCTCGTGCTCATTGTTCCGGTGCCGAGGCCTTTGCCGGCAGCGCCTGCACCCCTGATATCGGGCTTGGCAGCCCCGGTTGATGCCGTTTTTCGGGGAACCTGCATCATTCCCACTGGAAAATATTCTGAAAAGCAGGTAGTAAATAACAAATTTCTATAAGGGATGTGCGGATGATTAAATGGCAAGAGGTATTCAGCAAGGACGGTCTGCCCTGGCAGGACGCTACCCAGTTGTCCTCTTCGATTGCCGTAAGCGATTTGCCGCAGCTCAAGAAAATGCTCGACGCCGTGCATATCCGCCTGTGTCTTGTCAAACCCTATCAGGAAAACAAGAACTACCCCCTTGTGGAAGCGCGCGAGCTTTTGCCCTCGTTTGACAACGACATGTTTGAATACAAAGAGCTGCCCGGCTTTGCCATGGTGGCCTTTGCCCGCCAGCTCGACTATTTTTCAGAAATTTTTCAGTTCGACCGCCTGCACCCCGTAATTACCGAAGGCGACGGCGCATGCTGCCCGCTGGAAAATCAGGTCATGGTGCAGAACCTGCAAACCCTGGCCTCGCGGCTGCCGCGTGTGCATCAGGATATTTTTCGCCAGCAGTTCCGCTCGACAGACACGGTTGTGCTCGAAACCTACCCTGCCCTCATGCCCTACCTGCTCAGCATGGACAGGGCGCACGTGCTGGCCTGGGGCGCGGACAAGCAGTTTCATCTGGCCGGGATATTCGCTTCCTTTCCTTCGGATATCGACAGCGAACTGAAGCGTTTTGGCATCCGCATCGGCAAGTTCGTATATGGCGACAGCGATATTTACGAACGCAACCGCATGTTTGTGTACCAGTACCTCATGGAGCTTTACGGCTTCCCCATAGTTTCAGAGCGCCGCACCTCGAGCGCGCTTTTTGCCCGCAAGCTGCACAAGATGGGCGAGCGTTTTTTGCTGCGCGTGCTGGGGCAGACGGACAGAACCATTACCACCTACATGGCCAATGGCGAAAACACGCGCTACCCCCTGCTGGAAAAAGTGGCCCTTGTGGCTGTGGACGCCGATCAGGACGAAGCGCTGAGCGCCATTGACCGCGATGGATTTTTTCTGGACAAGCCGCGCCGGGTGGTCATTCTGCGCATCAAATACCGCCAGCACACCTTTGACGCCAGCAACGTGCGGCAGGACCGCGCCCTCTCCGTGGTGGCGCAGGAGGTGCTGCACCCCATTACGGGCGAAGCGCTCACAGGGCTTAACATCATCAAGGACACCTCCAACATGTTCCTGCGCCTCAACGACATTGTGCGCGGCGAATACACGGGGCGCATCATCTACAAGCGCACCGAGGTGGTGGAAAACACGGGCACGCACGAAAAGCGGCTCAAATTCCTCTATAGCTGGCTGACAAAGCATCAGCGCCGCATGATCAGCTACAGTGATGAATTTTTCTCCAATGTAAGCAAGGTGTTGACCAACTACCTCTTTTCGCCAGACAATGACGAGGCCTTTGAAAACCTGCGCGAACTGTATCAGGAAGTCTGCACCCGGTTCAGCTACATCCAGCAGGCCCGGCGCGTGCGCATACTGGAAGACCTGTGCCAGCGCACCTTCAAGGGCGCGCGCATCACCTACCAACAGATGTTCCGCGAGGCCCTGAACCTGCTCAACGAGCTGAAGTTTGAGATCGTCAGTTTCTTCCCCGGCCTGGTTGACGCCGTGATAGACTGTGTGGAAAGAATCCTGCGCGACAGTTATCTGCAACGCAAATACGTTGAACCGCCGGAAGACACCCTTACCCCGGCTGGTCAGGAAATCCGTAAAAATTACAGACGTCTTGTTTCATTGCAGGACGGGTTCAAGGCTGTGCGCAAGGCGCGCAGCGGCAAGGAAAACGTGGTGGCATGAGCGTACCGTTTTTTTATCTGGCCCCTGAACACTGGGGCGATACACCTCTTCTTGAAGGGCAGGAAGCCCGGCATCTGGGGCAGGTTCTGCGCGCGGAATCCGGCACCGAAGTGGGGCTTCTCGATGGCCGGGGCCGCTCGGGCATATTTGTGGTGTGCAAGGTGGGCAAAAAAAACGTGCAGCTCCAGCGCGTTTCTGAAACTGTCACCCCTGCTCCGCATTCGCGGGCCATTGTGGCGCTGGCCTACAGCAAGGCCGTGCGGCGCGGCTTTTTTATGGAAAAGGCCGTGGAGCTTGGCGCGCACGGCGTATGGCTGTGGCAGGGCGACCACAGCCAGGGCAAACTTTCTGCCGCCGCAGAAGAAGCCTGCCTTGGGCAGATGATTGCCGGGGCAAAGCAGAGCGGCAACCCCTGGCTGCCCGAAGTGCGCGCCCTCTCGGGCGGCGTGGACCAGCTCATCCATCTTTCGCACGCTGCCGACCACCGCATT
This sequence comes from Desulfovibrio desulfopostgatei, assembly GCF_053570645.1. NCBI lineage: Bacteria > Pseudomonadati > Thermodesulfobacteriota > Desulfovibrionia > Desulfovibrionales > Desulfovibrionaceae > Desulfovibrio > Desulfovibrio desulfopostgatei. The sequence continues at coordinate 1,764,197 of NZ_JBRBQS010000002.1, forward strand.
CTGCCCTGGGAACTCCAGGACGGTGTGCACATGCTCACCCCGGAAATGGCGGGTCAGCCCGGCCTGACCGTCTATGTGATCGGCCCCGAAGGCGGCTTTTCGCAACGGGAACTGGCAGCCCTGAAAGCCGCCCACTTTACCGCCGTGAGCCTTGGCGCGCGCGTATTGCGCTGTGAGACAGCCGCAACGCTCTGTCTTGGCCTGCACTGGTGGGGTTCGCAGCTTTACGGCAAGCCCGATGCCGCCCAAGGGAGCGGACAGTGACCGTAAGCAAGCCGCTGCCGGAGCGCATGCGGCCCGATGATCTGGCGCTTTTTCTTGGTCAGACCCATCTTGGCGACCGCCTGCGCTCACTTATGAAGTCCGGGCGTTTGCCCAGCCTGCTGTTTTTCGGCCCGCCCGGCTGCGGCAAATCAACCCTTGCCCTGCTACTGGCCAAATCATCCGGCAAGCCCTATCTGCGCTTGAGCGCGCCCGAAGCTGGCTTGCAGCACCTGCGGCGCTCGCTCACAGGTGTGGAAATTCTTGTGCTGGACGAACTGCACCGCTTTTCCAAGGCGCAGCAGGACTTTTTTTTGCCGCTGGTGGAATCGGGCGAACTGACCCTGCTTGCCACAACCACGGAAAATCCCTCGTTCAGCGTCACGCGGCAGTTGCTTTCGCGCCTGCACGTGCTGCGGCTGCGGCCCCTGGGCCGCCCTGAGCTTATGGAGCTTGCCCGGCGCGGCGCAAAAGACATGCAGCTTGAAATGACAGATGATGTGGCCGACCTGTTGGCCGGGGTTTCGCACGGCGATGCCCGCACCCTGCTGAATCTTGTGGAATATGTGGGCGCCCTGCCGGAAGATAGGCGCGATCTGGAGCATATCAAGGCGGCGCTGCCCGAGGTGCTCATCCGCCACGACAAGGATGGCGACAACCACTACGAACTGGCCTCGGCGCTCATCAAGTCCATTCGCGGCAGCGATGTGGATGCGGCCCTGTACTATCTGGCCTGTTTGCTTGAAGGCGGCGAAGACCCGCGCTTTGTATGCCGCCGCCTGATACTCTCCGCCTCCGAGGATGTGGGGCTTGCCGACCCGGACGCTCTGGGGCTGGCCGTGGCCTGTCAGCAGGCCGTGGAATTTGTGGGCATGCCGGAAGGCTTTATTCCGCTGGCGGAAACCGTCACCTATCTGGCACTTGCAAAAAAGAGCAACGCTTCATACGCGGCCTATCTCAACGCCGCCCGCGAGGTCAAACTCAACGGGACGCGCCCGGTGCCGCTGCATCTGCGCAATCCTTCTACCCAGTTGCACAAGGAATGGGGCTACGGCAAGGAATACAAGTACCCCCACAACTACCCGGAATCGTGGATCGAGCAGTCATACCTGCCGACAGAACTGGAAGGACGCAGGTTCTACCAGCCGCGCGACAACGGCGAAGAACCGCGCCTCAGCCAGTGGTGGCGCAAACTGCATAAAATCAAAAAAACGGACGAATAGGCATGAACCCCTTTGTTGACGGCGCATTTGAAGCCAAGTTTCTTACGGGTGACACATACAGCAGTCAGCCTGCCAGTGCGGGCTTTTTCAGCCGTATGATGCCCTCGCTCAGCTTTTACAGCCGCCTGTTTCTCGGCCCAGTGCGCTGGCTGTGCTCCAGAGCGTCCAAGGGGCAGTGCGACGATGCCGCCTGGGTATATGCCAGCGCGTGGGTGGCAGACCTTGTGGAGCGCATAGGCTGCCCCATCGAGATTGAAGGCATGGACGCCATTGAAGCTGTGGACGGCCCCTGCCTGTTTGTGGCCAACCACATGAGCACGCTGGAAACATTCATGCTCCCGGCCATGATCCGGCCCCGCCGCCAGGTGACCTTTGTGGTCAAAAAAAGCCTCACCACCATGCCGCTTTTTGGCCCGGTGATGTGCTCGCGCGACCCCATCGTGGTTGGGCGCACCAATCCGCGTGAAGACCTCGCAGCCGTACTGAACGGCGGGCTGGAGCGCCTGAAAAAGGGCATTTCCATCATTGTGTTTCCGCAGCACACCCGCTCGCGCGAGTTTAATCCGCAGCAGTTCAATTCCATCGGCGTCAAGCTGGCTAAAAAGGCCGGAGTGCCCATTGTGCCGCTGGCCCTCAAAACCGACGCCTGGGGACAGGGCAAAAAAATCAAGGAACTTGGCCCGGTCAAACCCGGCCTGACCATACGCTACACCTTTGCAAGCCCCCTCACCATTGCCGGGCAAGGCAAGGAAGAACAGGCGGCAATCTGCCAGCATATTGAAAGCCACCTCGGCAAATGGCTGCAACTGGACGGCATCAACCAGTAGCCAGATTTTTACGGCTATTTTGCGGATATGACGTTCAAGGGCGGGGTTTACCCCGCCCTTGTTATTTTTTGAAGCACAAAATTCTTTTCAGGCATGGCAATGCGTGCAACAGGCCTGAATATTGCCCCGCCTGAAGTTTTTTCTCCCCGCTCAGGCGGCTCCCCTGCCCTCGCCCTCCGCTACCTGTTCGGTGCTTTCGGTCTGTTCAGCGCTCTCGGGTTGCTCGGCCCGATTACCATGCCCTTCTGCGGCTGCCGCTGCGTTTCTGTGCGCCAGATACCGCTCAAAGTCCTTCACCGCCAGCGGCACGCTGAACAGATACCCCTGAAACAACGTGCAGCCCATGTTCAGCAGAGCCCTTTTCTGCTCGCGTGTTTCCACGCCCTCGGCCACGGTGGTTAAACCAAGGCTTTGCGAAAGCGCGATGATGATGCTGGCGATGGCGGCATCGTTGGGGTCAGTGAGCAGGTCGCGAATGAATGAACGGTCAATCTTGAGCTGATCCAGCGGGAGCAGCTTGAGATACGCCATGGACGAATAGCCGGTGCCAAAGTCATCCAGCGAAAACCGGATGCCCAGATTGCTCAGCTCGACCATGGACGATATGATTTCCTGCATGTTCACAGCCAGCTGGCTTTCGGTCAGCTCCAGCTTCAGCAGGCTTGGGTCAATGCCCGTTTGCCGCACCGCTGCCGTAACATCCCGTACAAAATCACTTTCGCGGAACTGGCGTGCGCTTACGTTGATGGCGATTGTCAGATTTGAAAACTCGGGCATCACAGCCCAGCGTCCAAGCTGGCTGCACGCCTGCCGCACCACCCATGCACCTATGCGGGCAATCATGCCGTTTTCTTCTGCAAGGGGAATAAAGTCGGCAGGCGATACAATACCGCGCTTGGGGTGCTGCCAGCGAATCAGCGCTTCAGCGCCAAACACGTTGTCATCCAGGTCAATCAGCGGCTGATAATACAGCACAAACTGCTCAAGGCGAATGGCTTCCTCAAGATCCCGCTCAAGCTCTATGCGCTCCATGACGGTTTGCTGCATGGCCGGATCAAAAAACCGCACGGTATTTCTTCCGGCGTCTTTAGCCTGATACATGGCAAGATCCGCCTGCTTGAGCAGTTCATCTGGAGTGATGCTCTGCTTGCCGAACAGGGCAACGCCAATACTGGCTGTACAGTTGCAGGTGATGCCCTCCACAAGAATTGGCTCGCGAACGGCATTGAGAATCTTGCGGCAGATAAGCGCCACGGCCTCCGCAGCTTCCTCGCTGTTGCCCGACAGCCCGTGCAACAACAAGACAAACTCGTCACCGCCAAAGCGCGCCACCGTGTCATCTGCCGGAACAATGGCAAGCAGGCGCTGCCCAACCTGCTTGAGCAGATTGTCGCCGTGCGCGTGACCAAGCGTGTCGTTGATCGTCTTGAACCGGTCAAGGTCAATAAACAGCAGCGCGCTGAACTTGTCCGTGCGCATGCCCACCGCAACTGCCTGCCGGATGCGGTCAGTAAGCAGGGGACGGTTGGCAAGGCCGGTCAGTTGATCATAGTAGGCCAGCTCATTGATGCGGGCTTCGTTGCGGCGGCGCTCTTCTTCCCATGTAAAATTATCCAGCGCAAAACTGACGTTCAGGGCCATTTCCCCCAAGAGCTCGCGCACCTCTGCATCAAAGGTTCCGGCATCATCGGCGTAGAGCGTCAAATTTCCAACAACTTCTCCCCGTTGGCGCAAGGGGAGCGCCCCAACAGAAAGAAAACCCGTTTTGCGCACAAGCTGCCACCAGGGCGCAAGCCTGGGGTCAGTTGTGGTGTCGTCTGACCAGACAGATTCGTTGTTTCGGATTGCACAGCCAGTTGGGCCGGACCCTTTGGGGTCAGACGCCCAAACAGATATGTCGAGCTTTTGCAGATCGGTATTGCTCAGGCCAAATGATGCAACGGGCTGCACGTTGCCTGTCTGCTTTTCAACAAGGCCGATCCAGGCTCCCTTCATGCCGCCAGCTTCAACAGCAGCCCGACAAACCTCAGCAAAAAGATCATTTCTGCCAGAACAGCGCACAATGGCCTGATTGCATCTGCTGAGCGCAGCGTACATTTGTGAAATACGGTTTGCCCGCGCCTGAGCGAATTTTCTTTCACTTATGTCAGTGCATAAAAATGCTATGATTCCAACTTCTGAGCGATAGGCAACAATATCCGCCCACAGGTTGTTGCCAGCAAGGTAAAATTCAAAATGAGACGGGTCGCCGGTTTCCGCAGTCACTATGAGCGGATTCACCCAGCGGGCTGTTTCGCTGGTTTTGGGGCTGATTCTTTCCAGCAGTGTTTTGCCGATAACGTCTTCCCGCTCCGCCTTGAATACGTCGCAGTAGGCCTGGTTGATCTCAACCAGCCTGAAATCGCAAATTTTCCCATCTGGCGCAAAGACCGGCTCGCACAGGGCCATGCCTGCCTGCATATTGTCAAAAAGGCCTTTGTAGCGCTTTTCGCCCAATTCAAGTGCCTTGAGCTGGCGGGTGTAGCTAATACCGCTCCAGAATGAGATAAACACGCAGACTATCCATAAAAAACCCAGTGAAAAAATGTCCTGACGCCATTTGGCGAGAACGGCCTGCTCATACAGGCCAATAGAAAGATACAGGGGCCATTGGCTAAGCTTGCGATAAAACGCGATCCTTTTTTTATCGCCAAAATCTGCACGCCTGTGCTGGTAGATGCTTGGAGCGGCGTCGTGTTCAATAAGTTTTCGCAACGGGGGCGATGGTTTGGCGTCAAGCCAGAAACGCCCGCGCGGATACTGCGTGACAAGGCCCAGCTTTTTATCCCACAGGGTGGCCACGGCGCTTGAACCCACAATGACGGCTGAAGCCATGATGTCCGAAAACATATCTATGGAGACAGCGCAGGCCACAACGCCGCCAAACGAACCATCGGGCAACAAATAGCGCATGGAAAGCACAATGATGGGGCGCGTCCACAACTGGCTGTAAAAAGGGTGGGAAATAACAAGCCCAGAGGAGGGATTATTGCGCAACTGAACAAAGTGGTCGGTGTTGGTGATGGACATCTCACCAGAAAGTGCGCGGGGAGAAGCGTATACCACTCGTCCCTGCGTATTTGTCAGCAAAAAGCCAAGGGTGTCCGGCAGGCGTTCATCAAGGTTTTTGCCATAGGCTTCAAAGCATTCCCAGGAAACATCGCCGCGCAGTGCCTGCTGTTGCGCTTCATCAACCGCGCCCAGCAGGGCAAGATTGATCTTCTCAAAACGCCAGGAAAGAACATCGTCAATGGATCGGGAAACGCTTTCCAGCGTGTTGGCGGCCTTGTCGAGTTCCTGCTGCCTGCTGCCCACCAGCGCAAAAATAATAATGCCCAGAACAAGCAAATTGATTGTGGCAATGACCCATAGCTGCTTGTGGGAATGCAGCCGGGATGACTTGCTGCGTTCAGACTCTGAACGAAGGTTTGGCTGGGAATCAGTCATATGAACCCCACAGCGGCAGAATGCGTCAACTCCCAAAAAACGGAACAGATGGAAGCCAGTGGAGGCGAAGGAGACCATGCGGCGTTTAAACAAAAAATGAACTGCACACGGCTGTTACGGAAATATGGAAACTAAAAACCTATAGCAATAAATCTACTCCAAATCATTGTTCCAAGCAAGTTCATGACCCGATATTATAAACTGATATCACATAATTACGCATTTTAAAACCTCAAACACACAAAAAATCAGCCCACAGAGACTCTGTTTTTCCCCATTCTTTTTGCATGGTAAAGCGCCGTATCCGCTCTGTGGATCAGGCTGTCCTGAGTATCATGAGGGCGCATCTCTGCAAGGCCGATGCTCACGGTGCAACGCAGCCCGTCTGCAAAGCTGAACTCTTCAATCCGGCGGCGAAGTTTTTCTGCAATTTCCCCGGCTTTATCGGCATCGGCTTCTGGCAAAAGCACAAGAAACTCCTCCCCACCCCAACGCCCGGCAATATCCTGCTGGCGCAGAACATCTACAGCCAGGGCGCTCAGGGCCTGCAACACGCCGTCGCCAGCAAGATGCCCGAAGGTATCGTTGACATTTTTGAAGTTGTCCACATCCAGCAACAGCACGGAAAGAGGAAGTTCCCGCTGGTGCGATCGCAGCATGGCCTCGGCCATATCGCCAGAAAGTTTTTGCCTGTTGGCAAGGCCTGTAAGCTTGTCGGTATTGGAAATATGCAGCAGCTCAGCATTCAGCCGCCACAGCCGGTACGTCCAGTAGCCCCAGAGCAAGGCGATGACAGCGCCAATCCCGCCGCCAAAAAGAAACCACATGGGGTTGATGGCTGACTGCACATTGATGGAAATATGCTGATTGACCACCCTTCCCCGTTCCTGCGGTGTTATGGACATCACGCCCTTGTCCAGAATATTGCGCAGGATGACATCACTCTTGCGTACGCCAATGCGCAGGTGATTCATGTACATGGGCAATTGCCCGGCAATTTTCAGATTGAACAGCCCATTTGTGCGTATGGTGTAGGCGGCCACCATCAGGGAACGCATGGTCATGGAGCTGCGACGGCTTGAAACCATTTTCATGGCTTCATCTTCTGACCGCACAAGCTTGATCTCAAGATTGGGATACCGCTCCCTGATCAAACCTTCCATTGCCGTGCCTTCAGGAAAGACAATGGATTCGTGCTCAAGCGCTGCCGGGTCAGAGATATAATGATGTTCTTCGCGCGTTATAAACACGTTGGGGTCACTGAACAGGGGCGAGGTAAAGATAAGCCATTCACTACGCTCAGTGGTCTGGTTGAGAAAACTCAGCACCTTGCACTGCCCGCTTTTGGAAAAAGCCAGGCTTTCATTCCAGTCGGCGGTGCGCACCAGCTCAAACTCAAGGCCTGTTCTGTCCGCAACCAGCGCCAGAAGATCGGCTGCAATGCCCACGTGTTTGCCCGATGCGTCTATCTGCTCATAAGGAACCCAATCAGGGTCAACGCACAGGGTAACTTTTTTGTGCTCACGCAGGTAGGCCATCTCGGTGGGTGTGAGGGCCACATCACCGAGATGCGACACCGCGGTATCAAAAGCGCAGGCCATGCCGGGCAAGGCCTGCAAAAAAAGCCAGACAAGCCCGCTGCACAATAGTTTGATGACGCGGTTGGTTGCGGCAGCGCGTTGGATGGGCATCCATTCCCCCAGACTTGACTATTGTCGCTTTGTGCAAGGGCAAGGCCGCTTGCATGCACAGCCATAAAAACGTGCGAATCAAAGCAGTACTTGCGGCCGGTCCGCCACGGCAAAACGATCATTCCACCATCTGCATATGAATGATTTTTGTCAGTCCTGCAATGGTGGAAGAAGGATCCACGCTATTCTCCAAAATCCGAACGTCACAGGCATGAGCGGAGAGAGCCTGCGCCTGCCGCATAATAAAAGCCCGTTCCGGTTCAGGAAGCCGCAGGCTAGTGCGCTTTCCTGAACCGGAACGGGCCGTTAACAAACTGCTGAAACAGTGGAATCAGGCAACACGCCCCTTGCGGGTCGTGCCAAGCCTGGCAGCTTTTTTGACATAGGGCGCGTACTGCGCATCCATGCCCATGATGTGCTGCACAAGCCAGTCTTTAAGGAACGAAAGCAGATCCATGCTCAGGGTTATTGTTCCCTGCTTGATGCCCTGCTCCACTTCATTGACCTTGGCCTCAAATTCCCTGTGAATCTGAAGATGCTCCTTGGTGGAGGGGTAATCGGAGTGGACAAAATGCTTTTCTTCATCCCTGAAGTGTGTACTGGTGTAATCGCGGAGCTTGCGCAGAATGCCAAGCATCTCTTGCGCACTGCTGTTATTGGTCATGGCGCTGTGAAGATCATTAATATAGTCAACAAGCAGGCGATGCTGGCTGTCTATATCATTTATACCAAGATCCATATTAGGCGTCCACTGCACAAACTTATTTGAAGATGCACGATCATAGTCGCCGCTTGCCAGGGCGCTTACAATCATGTCCAGCTCTTCCATGCCGCCCTGAAATGTCAGAAGCGCAGCAGTGAACACCTTCATATTGCCAGAGGTCTGCTCCGCCACTATGCGGATTTCGTCCAGGGCTTTATTGGCGTCTTCAATATTTTCCGACTGCACCCCGGCAGTGGCGGCCACAGCCTGCAAATGCTGGGCTGTGCCGGACATGGTCTCCAGAATTTCGCGCATGCGCTCGCCAGCCACAGAGGCGGAACTCGCGCCTTCAAGGCTGAGGCGCGCGGCGGCATCCACTGTTTCGGCATTACGGTGGGCCTCATGCTGAATGGCCTTCACTGCGTCTTCAACTTCCCGCGTGGCGCCCATGGTTTTTTCTGCCAGTTTGCGCACTTCGTCAGCCACAACGGCAAAACCGCGCCCGGCTTCGCCAGCGCGGGCCGCCTCAATGGCTGCGTTAAGGGCCAGCAGGTTGGTCTGGTCGGCAACTTCATTGATGACAGCCATCACCTTGCCGATATTGCTGGCTTTTTCTCCAAGCCCCGCCATGGCTTCCTTGAGCTGCACAATGGTATCTTTAAGTTGCTCAATGGAATTAACAGCGCCGTCAACCTGCTCCTTGCTGGCAGATGCGCTGCCGCTGGCTGTTTGCGCGTTCTCAGAAATCTCGCGCACGCGCATGGATGATTCGTGCGCCCCCTGAGAGACCGTGTCCATAGCGCCGCCGGTTTCGTTCAGGCGGTCGCGCTGCACGGCAACCCCCTGGTTCACTTCCGTAACCAGGGTCGCAAGGTTCTGGGCTTCGGCAGAGAGTTTGGCGCAAACAGTATGCGCCTTGTGCAACACGGCATCGCCCTTTTCAAATTTCTCACTCAAGGCTGCATTTTCGGCCTGCGCCGCTTGCAGCTTTGCCTGAAGCGCCGCATTGCTGGCCTCAAGGCCGGCTGTGCGTTGCCGCTCGGCAGCCAGGTTATCTTCTGCCGAACGCAGCCGCCCAATGCAATAGGCAAGGCGTTCCTGATTATTGGCGCCGCCGGATTCGCCAGCGCCGCTTGCTACGTCATCCATCAGCTCGCGCATTTGCCTTGCCTCGGCCAGGGCGCGCAGCCACATAATTGCATCAACCACCAGGCAGGCAGCCGCACCGCCCAAAGCAAGCCACAACAATCCGTCAATTTTTCCAACAACCGCCAAAATAACCAGCATGGCCAAAGCAAATGCATGGGAAATAAAAACCATAAACCCACCCTTGTCGGAAAACGGATAATTGTGCCCGAGGCTGAAAAAAACAGCCTCCCAGAAAACCAAGCAGAACGATCATATTATCGTTTATCGGACAACACAAGCAGCACCAATAGCGCCAATCTTGAAAAAAATGTTACATTTATGCGTCTGCCCAAAATTCGGAGGACAGCACGCGCGAGGTCAACGCAAGTGGATGTCATATTGACACCAGGGCTAATATTTATAATGATGCCGAGGTATTTTAATGAAAATTTTGATGCAGGTATTCTGCCGCAAACATAACTGGTTGTGGTTCCTGCACTCTAGGAGCGATTTCACCTTGCAATCGCTCCTAAGGCTGTGCGAGCAAACGCCCGCCTGTGAGGCGCGAGCGCTTTTTACCCGCAGGGGTAACCGCCTGAACATGTGACGTAAAATTTTGCGAATACATTTCGCATCATTTAATTGCTCAAGAACGCAGCGACGCCTCCCCCCCAAGGCACCAGTCAGCGATGGATCATGCACCGCCAAGCGCCGCATGGTTTGATGTATTTTTCTTTGCCGGTTGCCGCGTACCGTTCTCAGCAACGTGAAGCGGCGTGCGCTGAACCATGATAGCGCACCCGGCTTTCTTGCCTGCCAGCATCGGCGCGCCCGATGAGCGCAGACACTGCACTCTGGCAGGGACTCAGGGAAACTGTTTGCCGTGGACGTGCACTTGCACAACGGCACCCCATTAAAACCAGAGCACCGTAGTTACTGATTGCGGGGCTTGGCTTTTATGGGTTTGGCAAACACCATTTTCCGGGTAGTTTTCTTCGGCGGCGCTGCTAATTGGCAACGGGGCGCCGTCTTCCGTAAATGCCATTCCAGGAGGAAACCATGGCGCTGAAGAAATCCATTTTGTCCGCTCTGGCGGCTCTGCTTCTGCTGACCTCTGTTCAGGGCGGTCAGGCGCAGGCAGAGGAACTCACCGGGACCTTGAAAAAAATCAAGGATACCGGCGTGATTGTTGTGGGTCACCGTGAATCTTCCGTGCCTTTTTCCTACTACGATCTTCAGCAGAACGTTATCGGCTACGCACAGGACTATTCCAACAAGGTCGTGGAAGCCGTTAAAAAACAGCTGAACATGCCCAACCTCCAGGTGCGTTTTGTGCCCATCACCTCGCAGAACCGCATTCCCCTGCTGCAAAACGGCACCTTTGATTTCGAGTGTGGCTCGACCACCAACAACCTGGAACGTCAGCAGCAGGTTGACTTCTCCAACACCTTTTTTATCATCGGCACCCGCCTGCTGGTCAACAAAGACTCCGGCATCAAGGACTTTGACGGCCTGAAGGGCAAGAACGTTGCCGTGACCTCCGGCACCACGTCTGAAAAGCTGCTGAACAAGATGAATGACGAGAAGGGCCTCGCCATCAACATCATCAGCGTAAAAGACCACGGCGATGCGTTCCGCACTGTGGAATCTGGCCGCGCTGTGGCCTTCTTTATGGATGACGCCCTGCTTGCCGGCGAACGCGCCAAGGCCAAAAAGCCCGCTGACTGGATCATCGTGGGAACCCCGCAGAGCTTTGAAGCCTACGGCTGCATGGTGCGCAAGGGCGACGCGCAGTTCAAGAAGCTTCTTGACGACGTGATTGCTGCGGAACAGAGCAACGGCAATGCCGAAAAGTCCTTTAACCGCTGGTTCATGCAGCCCATTCCGCCCAAGAACATGAACATGAATTTTGAAATGTCTGACGAAATGAAGGCTCTCTTCAAGGCCCCCAACGATAAGGCCCTGAACTGATTTTAGGCATGCCCGGGAGCTTCAGGCGCAAGCGGGCGCTCCCGGGCATGCGTTTAAGCCCGCTGCACCATGAGATACGTTTTTTACACAGGGATGGAACCAACGAATGCAGGCTAACTGGAACTGGGGCATTTTTTTTGAGCAGGCGCCGTTCGGAAACGTCACCTACTTTAGCTGGCTGGTGGACGGCTTTTTGACGACAGTGGCCCTGTCTGTCTGTGCCTGGATTCTGGCTTTTCTTCTGGGCTCTTTTTTCGGTATTCTCCGCACTCTGCCCAACAAGATTCTGAGCAACATTGGCGCAGCCTATGTGACCGTTTTTCGCAACATACCTCTTATCGTTCAGTTTTTCATATGGTACCTTGCAGCACCCGACCTGCTGCCCTACAAAGCAAGCGTATGGTTCAAGGCAGAACTGAACCCCAACATCCAGTTTTTTGTCATTTCCACCTGCGCGCTGGGTTTCTTTACCGGTGCGCGCGTCTGTGAGCAGGTCAGGTCTGGCATTCAGGCCCTCTCGCGCGGGCAACGCTACGCAGCCCTGGCCCTTGGCCTTACGCTGCCGCAAACCTATCGTCACGTTCTGTTGCCCAATGCCTACCGCATTATCATTCCGCCGTTGACCTCCGAAATGCTCAATATGGTCAAAAACACCGCAGTTGCTTCAACTGTGGGGCTTATCGAACTGACCGCGCAGGCCAACCGCCTTCTGGAATTTTCCGGCTACGCGTATGAATCGTTCATTGCGGTTACGCTTGCCTACGCCTTCCTGAATTTTGTGGTTATGCGTTCCATGAAACTGCTGGAGAACAAAATGCGTTTGCCCTCCATGAGCACAGGAGGCAAAAATGTTTAGCATAGACTGGAGCATCATCCAGCAGAGCCTGCCCCTGCTTGCGCAGGGGGCATTGGTAACGCTCAAGATCACCATTACCGCCATTGCCTTTGGCATGGTGATAGGCACATTGCTGGCAGTGGCGCGCATTTCTGTTTACGCGCCCATGCGCTGGCTCTCCGCCGCCTATGTGAACTGCTTCCGCTCCATCCCCCTTGTGATGGTGCTGCTGTGGTTCTACCTCATTGTGCCGCAGTTTTTGAGTTCGTTCTTCAATCTTTCGCCGCAAACAGACATCCGGCTTGTTTCCGCCATAGTGGCCTTTACCGCATTTGAGGCGGCCTACTATGCAGAAATTATCCGCGCGGGCATGCGTAGTGTTTCCAGCGGCCAGTACGCGGCATCCCTTGCGCTTGGCATGACCAAGTCGCAAACAATCACCTATGTCATCCTGCCGCAGGCATTCCGCGTCATGACGCCCCTGCTGCTGACCCAGGGCATGATTCTTTTTCAGGATACCGCCCTGGTGTACATCATCGGCCTTGCCGACTTTTTCCGCACCGCTTCCAACATTGGCAAAACAACAGGCTATGAAATTGATATGGTACTGATTGCAGGATCCGGCTACTTTGTGGTCTGCCTCTGCGTTTCAGCCACCGTAACCATGGTAAAAAAGAGACTCAATCAATGATTAATCCCACCGATGAAGCCATGATCATTCTGGAAAACGTATCCAAGTGGTACGGTGACTTCAATGTGCTGAGCCACTGTAGCACGCGCATACACAAGGGCGAGGTTGTTGTGGTATGCGGGCCTTCCGGTTCGGGAAAATCCACGCTGATCAAAACCGTGAACGGCCTTGAACCCGTGCAGTCTGGCAAAATTTTTGTGAACAACACAGAAGTGACCAGCAAAAAAACCAACCTTGCCCAGCTCCGCAGCCACGTTGGCATGGTTTTTCAGCATTTTGAGCTTTTTCCGCACCTGAACATCATCCATAACCTTGTTCTGGCTCAGGAAAAGGTGCTTAAGCGCAACCGCGAAGAATCGATGGAAAAGGCCCACATGCTGCTCAAGCGGGTCGGCCTTGAACAGCAGACGGAAAAGTATCCTTCACAGCTCTCCGGCGGGCAGCAGCAACGCGTTGCCATTGCCCGTGCCCTGTGCATGGATCCCGTGGCCATGCTTTTTGACGAACCGACCTCCGCACTCGACCCGGAAATGATTAACGAAGTGCTGGATGTCATGGTTGAGCTGGCCTACGAAGGCATGACCATGATGGTCGTTACCCATGAAATGGGTTTTGCCCGCAAGGTCGCCAACCGGGTTCTCTTTATGGAAAGCGGCCAGATTCTCGAAGACTCCCCCAAGGACAAGTTCTTCGACAATCCGGCAACCCAGCGCGCCAAGGACTTTTTGGCCAACATCATTCCGCACTAATACGCCGCCTCAGGGCGCTGTTAACGGCATAACCCCGGCCTGCTCCCAGTACATGTGGGAACAGGCCGGGGTTTCTTCTTGCTGCGTAGCCCACCGCAGCCATAACAGGATGCATATACACAATGGATTATCAGGTTGGCCTGCAAGTGATAACTGCCTGCGCTGCCAACGCATAAGGATGACGTGCCGCAGCGATGAGCATCAGGCTGCATTCGCTCCATCGCCTCTGAAGCAGGCAAAGTGGTTTGTGCGACTGCCTTAATATACTGTCAAAAATTCCTCTTCAGGGAGGGAAAAAATTTCCCTCCACGATTTTAATCTTGTAACTATATAAATTATAATAACTTTTTTTATTGGCACATGGATTGCATCTTGGCGAGTACAGCTTAGTAACCACCAGGAGGTGTCCCATGTCTTTGGTCATTAACCATAATATGATGGCCGACAATACGGCCAGAAATTTAAATGCGCATTACTCGGCACTGGGAAAATCCATGCAGCGCTTGTCGTCTGGCCTTCGCGTCAACAGCGCCGCTGATGATGCCGCGGGTCTGGCAATTCGAGAACTGCAACGCGCCGACATAACCACCCTGCATCAGGGCGCGCGCAACGCGAACGACGCTATCTCCATGATCCAGACCGCCGACGGCGCGCTTGGCATCATCGATGAAAAGCTCACGCGCATGAAGGAACTGGCGGAACAGGCAGCCACCGGCACCTATGACTCCACGCAGCGCCTGATGATCGAGTCCGAGTACCAGGCAATGGCTTCGGAAATTACCCGTATCGCCAATGCCACCGACTTCAACGGTATCCACCTGTTGAACGGCACATTGTCCTCTGACTCGCACGATGGCAGCGGCATGACGTCTTCCGGCAAGCTGAAGGTTCACTTTGGCACCGGCAACGATTCTGCCGAAGACTATTACTATATCACCATCGGCTGCACCACCGCATCTGCCCTTGGCGTTGGCAACCAGGCCTATGACACCGCCACCAACACATTGCGGGCGGGCGGCACGGTTTCCACGCAGCAGGCCGCGCAGCAGTCGCTTGAGGCCATTACGAAGGCCATTGTGTCCAAGGATAAAATCCGCGCGCACCTTGGCGCGGTGCAGAACCGCCTGGAAAATACGATTACCAACCTGAACACTCAGGCTGAAAATCTCCAGGCTGCTGAATCCCGAATTTCCGACGTGGACGTTGCGACAGAAATGACGTCCTTTGTCCGCAACCAGATTCTCACCCAGTCTGCGGTGGCCATGTTGTCGCAGGCCAACTCCTTGCCGCAGATGGCCATGAAGCTTATCGGCGGTTAGGCCATCATAAACTAGGCTGTGGTGGACCAAAGATGGGAGGCCCGGGGGCTGTGCCCCCGGGCCGGGACAATCCCGATTATGCCCGCATGCTTCGCGGCGGCATATTGGGGGATTTGTCAGTTCTTTTTTGGTATTGCAGTAGACTCGAGAACGGCAAGCGCCTGCTGGGCGGCATTTTGTTCCGCCTTTTTGCAGCTGCTGCCAGTGGCGGCAAATTCGGTTCCATCCGGCAGCCGCAAGGCTATCTCAAAAATTTTGGCATGCTCCGGCCCCTGGCTGCCCATGCGGGTGTAGAGCGGCGCTTCGCCAAAGCGCTGTTGCGAAGCTTCCTGAAGCCTCGTTTTATAGTCCTTGGGCATGGTCTTGCTTGCAGCCGTGGGCCAGCGGTCAGCAAAAAGCCGCGCTACCACGCTCTGGGCGGCAGCAAAACCGCCGTCCTCATACACGGCGGCAAGCACAGCCTCCAGCGCATCGCTCAACACGCCGTCGCGATTACGGCCCCCCTGGCTTTCTTCTCCTCTTCCCAGTTTCAGCAAGGCAACAAGCCCAATCTTTCGTGCCCGCTCCGCAAGGCTTACGGTGCTCACCAGATGCGCCCGCATCTTGGTCAGCTCGCCTTCGCGAGCATCAGGAAACCGCCGATATAACTGGGCTGAGACGCACAGTTCAAGCACGGCATCGCCTAAAAATTCAAGGCGTTCGTTATGGTTTTGCCCTGTGCCGCATTCATTGGCCCACGAGCTGTGCGTCAGGGCAAGATCCAGCAGCGCGGGCTTTGTAAAGACATACCCGAGCACTGGTTCCAGCACTTTGGCCGCTGCTTCGGGGTCTGTATTTGTGGGTGCGTCAAAATTCTGCATGCCCGTACTGTAGTCATTTCAAAACTGTTGGCAACATAAAATACCTTGACATGCGTTGCACCAATGCCTAGGTAAAACCAACGACTACCGAGGAGTTGAGCATGGCTTATGATATCCGTTTGATGAAGCTGGTGACGGGCGAACTGATCATCGGCAAGTATGACGCCGACAAGGACTGCCTTAACGAGGTGGCCACCCTTCAGACTGTCCCCACCCAGCAGGGTGTGCAGATGATGCTGTTGCCCTACGGCTATCCCTTTGAACCTGATTTTACGGGCAGCATTGAGGGAAAAAATTTCCTCTACCGCTATGCCAACACCCCCAAGGAACTGCAGGACAAGTACATCGAAGCCTGTACCAATCTGACCGTGGCCGGCGGCCTCGGCAAGATGCAGTTCAGCTCCGAACCCTTTGGTGGTTCCGGCAGCGGCCTTATCAAGTAATTCAAGAAGAACTCTTGCAGCAAACCCCTTTGCGCCCGGCGGCTTTGCCGACTCTGATGGCGCAATACCCGAGAAACGGGGTTTGCCATCACTCTTGGGGCGGCGCAAAACGCCGCCCTTTTTGCACCCTTCGCCTTTTCTCCAACCCACACAAGGATAGACATGCGCCCACTGCTGCCCCTATTGCCCAAACCAAGCCGCTATGCGGGCATTGAGGACAACGCCTGCCGTAAGACCCCCGAAGACGTACGCCTGCGCGTGGCTCTGGCCTTTCCCGATACCTATGATGTGGGCATGTCCTACCTTGGACAAAAAATTCTTTACAATATCGTCAACAGCGAACCGCGCTGGTGGGCAGAGCGCGTCATGGCGCCTGAAAAGGAAGCCGCAGAAATTCTGCGCGCCCACAATACGCCGCTGGCCACGCTGGAATCAGACACGCCATTGGGCAACATGCACTGCCTGAGCTTTTCCATCACGCACGAGCTCTGCTACACCAATGTGCTCTATATGCTTGATCTGGCAGGCATCCCGCTGCGCACGGCAGACAGGCCGAAAAGCCTCACCCAATGCCCCCTGGTTATTGCTGGCGGCGGCGCGCTGCTGAGCGCGGAACCGCTGACCCCCTTTGTGGACATCATGGTGCTCGGCGACGGCGAGGAAAGCCTGCCGGACGTGCTGCGCATGCTTGAAAAAGCTCTGGATCAGGGCTGGACGCGCGATGAAATGCTGCTGCAATCGCGCACTATTCCCGGCGTGTACGTGCCGTCCCTTTTCCAGCAGGAATTTGACGCCGCAGGCGCGCCCATTTTCCCGCTCAAGCCACTGCGCGATGACTACCAGCGCCCCACCCGGCGCATTGTGGCCGACCTCAACAATGCGGCCTACCCCACGCGGCAGGTTGTGCCTGTGGGCGCTGTCCACAATCGCCTCTCGCTCGAAATCGCGCGCGGCTGCACACGCGGCTGCCGTTTTTGCCATGCGGGCATGGTGTATCGCCCTGTACGCGAACGCTCGCTCGACAATATCAATGAACTCCTGACCAAATGCCTGAACGAAACGGGCTTTGACGAAATTTCCTTCCTTTCTCTGAGCACGGGCGACTTTTCCGCCTTGAAGACCCTGAGTTTCGGTGTGCTTGACCGCTGCGCCCGCGAACAGATCAGCCTTTCCCTGCCCTCGCTGCGCGTTGGCTCCATTGATGACGAAATCATTGAACGCATGGCCGATCTGCGCCGCACTGGCGTGACTCTCGCCCCCGAGGCCGGCAGCCAGCGCCTGCGCGATGTCATCAACAAGGGCGTTACAGAAGAAGGCCTGCTGCTGCACGCGCAGAAACTGGTCGAACACGGCTGGCGGCTTGTAAAGCTCTACTTCATGATCGGCCTGCCCACAGAAACGGATGAAGACCTGTCTGCCATTGCGGATATCTGCCGCAAGGTTCGCGATGCCGCTGGCCGCGGCAACCCCCGCTTACAGGTGACAGCCGCCCTTTCACCCTTTGTGCCCAAGCCCTTCACGCCCTTCCAGTGGGTGCCGCAGATCGGGCAGGATGAAATCCAGCGCCGCGTCAATCTGGTGCGGACGCAGTTCAAGGGGCAGAAGTTCCTCAAGCTGCGCTGGCACGAACCCGCCATGAGTCACCTTGAAGGGGTCTTGTCGCGCGCAGACCGCCGTATGGCCGATGTGGTGGAAAAGGCCTACCGCAAGGGCGCTGTGTTTACGAGCTGGATGGAACATTTTTCTCTGCCGCCCTGGCTTGAAGCTCTTGAAGAGTGCGGTATCAGCGCGCAGGAATGCACAGGCCCGCGCGAACCCGGCGCAGCCCTGCCCTGGAGCCACCTTGAAGCTGGCATTTCCGAGGAATTTCTGCTGCGTGAACGCGAACGCGCCCTGACGGAAAAAATTACCGATGATTGCCGCTACGGCGCGTGCCGCCAGTGCGGCGCATGCGACACCAAGGCTGGCCCTTCGCGCATGCAACACGCATCCGCCCCGGCGGACTCGGACGAACCCGGCCAGCCCCTGCACCGCAACAGGCTTATTTTGCCGCAGCGCGACCAGATGGCCCACGCGCCTACCCTGGACGAGGAAGGCCGCCTTGTCTGCCGTCCGCAAACCAGCCGCCCGCCCAAGATCACTGCGGAGCTGACCGTCAAGGCGGCCCAGTACCGCCTGTGGCACAGCAAGGCCGGGGGCAGCGCATATCTGAGCCAGCTTGAATTGCAGGCTGTGCTTGACCGCGCCTTGCGCAGGGCTGCCATGCCCCTGGCATTTTCGCAGGGCTTCCACCCCATGCCGTTGCTCTCCTTTGGCCGCGCGCTGCCTGTGGGCGTGGAAAGCCAGGCCGAGTGGTTTGCCCTTACCCTGCACAAAAATCTGCCGCCGGAAGAAGTCGCCGCGCGCCTGGCCCCCCTGCTGCCCCCCGGCATGAACGTGCTGCGGGTGGAGCCTGTGGAAAAAAGCCGCCGCACAGAACAGGCCGTTGCCGAAGCCTTTACCCTGCGCATGCCCACTCAGGAAGAAACCGCAGCGGCAGCCCGCTGCTTTGCCGAATTTGCCGAGCTGTCCGAGCGCATGTTCACGCGCGATACCAAGAAAGGCCCGCGCACGGCAGATATCCGACTGATGTTGCGCGACTGGTCAACAAAGACCAGTGAAACGGGCCAGGTGGAGGCCGTGACATTTGTGGCAGACTGGAGTAACGGATACCTGTCTCCTCTGGTTTTCTGCATGGCAGTGCTTGAACCCCTGGGAGCATCCGAAATTCTGCGCCAGCGCATAGGCTTGCTTAAAACAGCGCAGATATTTGCGGACGGTCAATCCTATCCAGAGTAACCATATGCCGCATACGACACCAGCCTGGTTCTTTTTTGGCGATTCGCTGACGCAAGGCGTTAACGATTGTCTCATGCCGGGCGGGTGGGTAAGCAGGCTGGCAGTGCTTGCACACAAAACGGGCCTTTGCCCCATACCGCGCGCCACGTTTTATAATCTGGGCGCGCGGCGGCACGGCACGGCTGACGTTGCCGCACGCTGGCGGCAGGAGCTGGAAAACAGGCTTATACCCGGTATGAAGCCGCACCTTGTTTTTTGCGTGGGCGTGGTGGATATGGCTGCCCCAGGCGGCGGCCAGCCCGCAGACCCGGCATCGACGGCAGCATTGCTGCACCCCGTGCTGGAAGAAGCGGCGGCAACCGCCCCCACACTGGTGATCAGCCCGCCGCCCGTTGCGGCAGCGGAAGCGAACGCCCGCATCGCACAACTGTGCAAACTGCAACAAATGCTGTGCGACCAGCGCGGCATTCCTTTTGCGCAGGTGCATGAGCTTTTGCTAACCAATTCCGTCTATATGGACGATCTGAGCGATGGGCTGCACCCCGGATCACAGGGTTGCGCCCAGATGGCGCAAACGCTGCTGGCGCAGCAATGCGTTAGAGAATTCATGCGCGCCGCGCAGTAGGAGAACACAATGGGTTCATGTATTCCCTTTATTGACGAACAGCCTTTTGCAGAACGTGTCAAAACAATGGCGGATGACGAACTGCTTGAAATCTGGGAAGAAACCCAGCAGCTTGAAAGCATGTTGTGCAATGCCTTGCACACAGATCTTGCCCTGGCTCCTGATTATGAAAAGGTCATTGTGGAAGAGCTGTTTCTGCGGTCGAGCCGCCGGGTACGGCAGCAGCCGCTGGGCAAATAATATCCTGCCGATTCCCGCCAAGCCTGGCATGGCAAGAATACACCCTAGCTGACTTGTCTAAATTTGAAGCATTACACCAGCTATAACCTGCCTTACTGTATACTGCCGTTTTGCGCTCTAGCTGTCATACTGGCACTCCATGTGCCAGTTCGCCGTTGAGCAAACGGCTTTAGCTGTACCCTTTCGGCACTCCCCCTGTTTGCGTCCTCATTCTTTCCGCAGGCTCCTGCCTGCCGTGTTACTGTGCTGCTCAACAGGCACACCACACTCACTCCTAATTACCCCGTTTCCCAACAGGCACATCCTGGCTGTGCTATGCCCAAAATACGTGACCGCAGCGTATATAAATCAAAGCAGCTATAGTCGCCCGTTCAAGGCCAGCACCCGACATTTTTGTAGGTTGCCTGGCGCTTTTTTGTGCCTTGCAATCGTTCTGCCCGTGTCCCCCCAAAAATGGGTACAACTTTTTACTAATAACATTCTTGTTTAATTGAAAAATTAATTTTCACAAAACAAAGTTTTGCGCAGACACAATATTCTCTTTTTCAAATCGTTAAAGGAAGTGAGAAACACATACCCCTATACGGAGCCCCTATGAACACCATGATGAAATTTTTAGTTAAACTTGCCGTTGCCATAGTTGTTTTTGGCGTGGCTACCATGTTGCTGTGGAATGCTCTAATCCCCGAACTTTTCAATCTTCCTACACTTTCCATTGCTCAGGCAGTGGGGCTGCTTGTTCTTTCACGCCTTTTGTTTGGCGGGTTTGGCATCCTTAAAGATATGGGCCACTTCATGGCACGCAAAGAGCGGCAGGCAATACTGGAAAACTGGCATTCCATGTCTCCGGAACAGCGCGCTCAATGTATTGAACGCATCCGCTCACACCATGGCAGGTTTCCTTGCACCAATCGTGACGGTGAACAAAAATAGGAACCAGCATGGCACACCTGCCAAAATCCATCCCCAAGGAAATTTTCAGAAAATGCTATCAGCACCTGAAAACTTTTCTGCAAAAAAAGCTGCCTCAGAATGATGTGGAAGATGTCATTCAAACTGCATTCTATAAGCTGGTGAAAGCAGATCAATTATTACTGCCGCAGGATGAAATGCTCGCATGGCTTTACCATGTGGCCCGTAACGCAAGCATTGATCTGCTGAAAAAGAAAAAACAATTTCTGCGGGAGACTGCGGCCCACAAGATCAGGAGGAATTTTCTGGCAACCCACTGGAACTTTTGCTGTTAGATGACGCTCGCCCAGAAGACCATGTACTGAAAAATCTGTTTTGGGAAGAATTTGAATCCGCTCTGACAGACCTCCCTGAAGAGCAGCGCAATATTTTTGTGCGCACAGAATTACTGGGCGAATCGTACAACAGCATTTCCAGCGAAACTGGTGTGCCAGTTAACACCCTTATTTCACGCAAGCACTATGCGGTACTGCGGCTGCGCACCAGGCTTGAATCCATAAGACAAGAAATTATCAATTCATAAAGGGGAACAATATGTGGCTGTTTAAAGTTTCAATAATAGGAATTGCCATGCTACTTGCTTTTGATCACGCCACACAGGCCTGTGCTTCTGAAGAAACAGAGCAGGAACAGATATTGCGGATAAGTCGCCGGGCCCTCGCTGACAAACACTCGATTACAGCAGCAGAGCTGCAAAAAATAATTACGGCAAAGGATGCTTCATATTTCATTATCAGCCTGCAGAGCCCCCATGAATTTGCCAGAGGCCATATCCCCGGTGCGAATCTGCTCAAACTGGATTACGCACATCCCGATTCTGCCCTCAACCTTCTGCCTCGTGACAAAATAATTGTTGTTACCGACCCCAACGGACAGCAGAGTTGCCAGATGACCATCTTTCTGCGCGAGCTGGGCTATGATGCCAGAACACTGTTACTTGGGATGGCTGGCTGGAACAAGGAATTTGCGGGTACGGGGGCTTTTCCTGAGGGACGCAAACTGCCCCTTGCAAACACTGCAACCCCCTTGCCATTGGTGCCCCCGCAAAGCTCCAAAGCATCCAGGCAGAGTGACAGTGACAGTATTTTGCAAAAAACACGCGAGTACGCCAGCCAAAGGCGGCCTGTAAGCATTAGCCACGAAGAATTGGCAGCAATGAAGGACGATGCCCTGCTCGTCAGTATGCAATCTCCAGAGGACTATGCCTATGCGCACATACCCGGTGCAGCAAGCTTGCCCGCAAAAATATTTATTGACGGCGATCAACAGCTGCTACAGCTGCCCCGCGACAAAAAAATTGTGGTCGCATGCTACATTGGCCACTATTCAAATGTTGGTGCAATGATCCTCAACCAGCTGGGGTATGAAGCCTACAGCCTGGATTGGGGGCTCGCCGGGTGGAATATATCTGGATTCAAAAATCAGTCGCCGCTGCTGCAAACTGACCACCGCTTTCCCGCAGAGCATACAGCAGAATACTCCAACTGAGCATACGCGGAACTTAGCGCAGAACTTAGCGTAAATATCGGTGAGCTGACAATTTGTCTTTTCAGTCTTGTTGCCCGCGCATAACGCAGACAGGCCGGGCATAGCCCGGCCTGTTTTAAATACCCTTTCGGCACTGTTGTCATAATCTGCTGACACAGCACCCAGGCAGCCATGGTATACGTGGCTACTCTACGGATGCCGGGCTCTGCGGGCGCAGTCAGAGAAATCGGTGCAGGCACGCCTCCACACGCTACTCTGCTGGCAATGCAGCGCCAGATGCCGGGCTACGGGCTAGACGGACGTCAACATCTCCAGATCGTCGCTAGAAAGCAGCTTATCAAGGTCAAGCATGATAAGCAGGCGATCCTGCAACTTGCCCACTCCGCTGATGTAGTCCGAGTCCACCCCGGCCACAACTGGCGGCGGCGGTTCCACCGTGCTTGCGGGTATGCGCAACACCTCGGAGACGGCATCGACAACAAAGCCCACGATGATGTTGTTGATTTCAATGACAATAATCCGCGTGTTTTTGTCATGTCCCTTGGGGGCAAGACCAAAACGCCGACGCAGGTCAATGATGGGGATCACCTTGCCGCGCAGATTGATGACGCCTTCCACAAATTCCGGAGCACGGGGCACCTTGGTGATTTCCATGGTGCGGATGATCTCCTGAACTTTCAGGATGTTCACCCCGAACTCTTCTTCACCGATGCTGAACGTCACCAGTTGCAGAAGTTCGTCTTCCTGTTTTTTTTGACTCAGATCCATGTCTGCTCCCTTGTCGCAAGTAGGCCGCAGTCGTGTGCAGAAAAATTACATGAGGGGCAACCCTTGGGCCGTGAACCTCTTTTCCATTTCAAGCACTGCTGTATGGTCACACATTAGACAATATCGGCAGGGCAGTAAAGAACCATAGGGCAATCTACGAAAAAGGCCATTATTTTTCATAAGTTTCACTCAGGGCCTGCTCAAGTGTCCGGGCGCTATACACATCGCGCAGCACAAGAGGCTGCCCGGCTTCATCCCCGGCGGGGAAAATGGCTGTAAGCGGAATGCTTTTGCTGCCCAGGGCGTCAAGCAATCGCACCGCATAGGCATTGGCGTTGGTCAGATCCACGCGTACGAGTTCCATGCCGTACCGGGCCTGAAGCTTGCGCATGCGCTCGTCCGTCAGCACTGTGGCTTCCATAAATTTGCAGTTGGGGCACCAGTTGGCGGTAAATTCAAGCAGCATGGGCTTTTTGCCAAGGTTGGCCTCAAAAGCCTCCGGCGTGAATTGCCGCCATTGGGGCAGGGGCGCAACGGGGCGCAGCACCCAGAAAACAGACGCCACCAGCAGACCCACGCCCAGCACGCCCATGATCTTGCGCCTCAGGGGCGGCGCGGTTATGCCGCAATACTGCCCCCACAGCCAGGCGCAGAGCGAAAGCACCAGCAGCACGGTGAGCACCTGCATGTGCCGCTCAACAGGCAGCACAGAAAGCAGGTAAAGGGCCGTGCCCATGAGCATAAAGCCCACTATGCGCTCAAAAACGTGCATCCATGCGCCGGGTTTTGGCAAAATACGCGCCAGATCTGGCCAGATGCAAAACAGGATGTACGGCAGGGCCATGCCCAGCCCCACAGCCCAAAAAACCACAACAACAATGATGAGCGGCTGGGTAAAAGCCCAGCCCAGCACGCCGCCCAGCAGCGGGCCGCTGCACGGCGTAGCCAGAAAGGTCGAAACAAGGCCCGTAAAATATGCCTGCAAGCAGGGATTTTTGCTATTGGCCCCGGTCTTGAGGTCAATGACCGGCAGGCTGAACACGCCAAGGGTGGACAGTCCCATCAAGAAGACCACCAGCAGCATGACCATGAGCACAGCCTGATTCTGGTAAAGCTGCCCCCACATGAGGTCTGCAAGCCCCAGCACAAGGGCCAGCGCGCTGAACAGCGTCATGACCCCTGCGGCAAAGCAGAGGTTGTGCTGCCGAAAGCGCTTGAGCCCTGCGGCATCACGCCCGCCAACCATGAGCAGTCCGCTGACCTTGAAGGTAAGCACCGGCAGTACGCAGGGCATGGCGTTGAGCAGCAGGCCTGCAAGTATGCCAAACAGCAGGGCCTTGCCCAGGCCGGAAATTTCCATGGAATCATCAAGAAAACGCGGCGAAAGGCGAACGTCAAAACCATCCGGCGGCGGCAGCTTTTCCATACCTTCCTCGACCCATCCACCAGTGGTGGCCTGCGCGGACTCCCTGGCCCACGCGTCGCCCGCTGCGTCATCGTTGCCGTCCTCTTCCGCCGTGGTTGACGGCGGCGCCGCAGGCGCGCGACGCTGCAATTCCTGCCACTGTACGCGCCAGGGCATGCCGCTGAGGGGCGCTGATTCGGCCGCAATCGTACCCGTCACTTGTTCATTGACGGGCATGCACTTGCGGCTGGAGCATAACAGCATGCTCAAATCAGCCACAAAGGGCTTTCCTGCGGCATCGGACGGCAAGGGGATGTAGAAGGTCACGTTGCCTTCGTACACGTTCACGGTAGCCGCTGGATCGTAATAATCGCGCTGGACTGCTCCATCGGGGTAATACACGGGCAAGGCCCGGCCCCCTGCTACAGAAAAGGCCACAGTGGTGGGTCTGCCCGCCTCGCCCGGTTCGTGCCCGTAGGCGTGAAATTCCGCAGGGATAACAATATGCAGCGCAGCAATCAGGTTTTGCCCGTCGCGGGCAGTTTCAAGCCTTGGTTGCAGATCCTCGGCCCGCGCCCCAAAACTCATAAAAACAGCGGCGCACAGCACCACGAGGCCTGCGCACAGCACTCGCCAGACCGGGGCAAGCGGCATGGCGGAAGCTACGGCCAGTTTGTCATATTTCAATGCATTGTCTCTTTTTAGCTGATTTTTTTCAAATTACTTGACAGGCAGGGCCGCATGAGCGTAAACACCTTTTCACGCAATGCGGGTCATTAGCTCAATTGGTAGAGCAGCTGACTCTTAATCAGTTGGTTCGGGGTTCGAGTCCCTGATGGCCCACCAGAAAATTCAGGTTCGCGGTTCAACCGCGAACCTTTTTTTGTTGTTGCTTTATGTTTTTTCATGGCGTTCACCTGTTGCAAGACAATAGCCGCTCCTCGAAGGCAAGTCTAGACAAGCGCTTTCCGGCTACGTCACTTGTGAAAACCGCAGCTTACGGCCTTCCTTGTTCGCGTTTGCCCGCTCCCGCCCTTTGCCAGCCCATCACAGGCCGATTCTGCCCCTTCTGCTGCCAATTTTTCTTAACAGTCTTGCATGGATAAATATTACCAACCGCACATCGGCCCTGAAGCCAGACAGGCAGTCACAGCCGCAATGCCGCGATTACGGATTTTGTCGCAGCAGGCCACAAGCCACGATTTCATATTTCTGCTTGTGCCAAAAAAAATTTTCAACACCTTGCCATACGCTGCCCAACTTGCTTGGCTGACAGCGGCAGGAATCCCTTGCCCCCAAGGTACACACCACAAAAAAACAAGGCCCGCTTGTCATGCCATCCCCAAAGGGACGCGCACGCCAAGCGGGCCTTTACAGCCTGAAAACGCGGCTACAGTGTTATTTGCTCATGCTGGGAGGCAGATGCTTGCTCTGCTTTTTCAGCCTGTAGCCCAGCCATACAAAGGCAATCCAGATGGGGGCAAGCATTACCGCAAGGCTTTCACCAATGATCACAAGCACTGCGAGCACCATGGCCATGACCAGCAGGCACAGATAGTTGGTGAAAGGATGCCAAAGGGACTTGAAATGAATGACTTCGCCAGCCCGAACCATGGCAGCGCGGAACTTGAGGTGCGTCAGGCTGATCATGGCCCAGTTAATGACCAGAGCGGCAACAACAAGCGACATGAGCAGGCCAAGGGCCTTGCCGGGCATGGCGTAGTTGATGATGACGCAGATCAGCGTGGCTAGAGACGAAATCAGCAGGGCGTACACCGGCACGCCGCGAGCGCTGACCGTACCGAAGGCCTTGGGGGCGTTGCCCTGAAGCGCCAGGCCAAACAGCATGCGGCTGTTGCAGTAAACGCAGCCATTGTAGACGGAAAGGGCCGCTGTGAGCACCACAAAGTTCAGCACATGCGCGGCAAAAGGAATGCCGATGAGGTCAAAAATCTGCACAAAGGGGCTGGCTACCATGGCCTGGGCCCAGTGGCTCTTGTCCACGGGTGCGCCAAGCTGGCTCCAGGGGTGCAGGGTCAGCAGCACAAGCAGCGCGCCAATGTAAAAAATAAGAATGCGGTAGATGATCTGGTTCACAGCCTTGGGGATGGTCACACGCGGATTGTCGGTTTCCGCAGCGGCAATGCCCACAAGCTCCAGCCCGCCGAACGAAAAGGCCACAACCGCCAGTGCGGTAAACACGCCTTCCCATCCATGCGGCAAAAAGCCGCCGTGGGTCCACAGGTTGCTCACCGCCGCGTCAGGGCCAGCATGGCCGCTGAACAACAAAAAAGACCCCAGCAGAATCATGGACACAATGGCCACAATCTTGATGGAGGCAAACCAGAATTCCATTTCGCCAAAAAGGCTCACATGGCAAAGGTTTACGCCGGTGATCAGCAGGAAGAAAAAGGCCGTGGTCTGCCATGGCTGGATGCTGGGAAACCAGTATTGCACATATACGGCAACAGCCGACAGCTCGGACATGCCCACCAGAACATACAGAATCCAGTAGTTCCAGCCAGAAAGCAGACCGGGAAAATCGCCCCAGTACTTGTGGGCAAGGTTGCTGAAAGATCCGGCAACGGGTTCCTGCGCCATCATTTCGCCAAGCTGGCGCATGATCATAAAGGCAATGAAGCCGCCAAGCGCGTAGCTGATCAGAACAGCGGGGCCAGCCATCTGGATGGTGCCAGCCGAACCAAGGAACAAGCCGGTGCCAATGGCTCCGCCCAGGGCAATGAGCTGTACATGCCTGTTTTTCAAGGCTCTTTTCAATTCTGGTTTTTCGTTTTTCATTTGCAGCAATTTGGCTATGCGGCCACTCCCCGCCAGAGTCGCCCTGTTGCACAAAATCCGGTATGCGGCCGGCCAATCCTCTTGTCGCCAAAAACGAAAGGCGGCTTCCACAACAAAACCGGCCTTTCGCGCACATTCGCCTTTTGCCCGGTCAGCAGCAGACGGCTGACCCAACATTCCGCAGGCCGCAATACAGCCCGCCGCAGTATTGGCACCGCGGTGGGCAAACCGCTTATGCGGCCCTGCGCCTGGCACAATAACAAAACGCCGCTCGAAAACAAGCGGCGTTTTGCGTCAGAACAGTTATTTGGGCTGCTCTGCGGGGGTGCCCGTACCGGAACCGCCCTGCTCAGACACATCCCTTGCGTCAACGATCCTCACGCCAAACTCGGCCACGCCTTCGGGCGGCGCGTAAAACAGCACCATAAACGGCACTTCGCCGCCGCGCGGCACATTGGTGTTGTTGGTGAGAATCTCAACCTTGTTGTTGAGGAAGGATTCCATTTCCTTCTCGCTCAGCACCTGGAGCTGAAAAAGTGAAAGCTGCACGCCGCCAAGCTGTTTTTTGACAGCCAGGGCTTTCTTGTCCTTGTCGTAGATGGCGGCTTCAATGGTAATGAGTTCCTTTGGCTGCGGGAACTCGTTAACCACCCTGCCCTCTATCACAAAAACCTTGCCCACCTTTTCATTATCAACATAATACTGCCGCACGTTACGCATGGTCAGCAGCTCAACCTGCTTGGCAATTTCCTGCTCATTGGGCTGCTTGGCAGCGCTTTTGAGCGAGTAATAATACCAGCCGCCGCCTGCGCAGGCCAGCACCAGCACAAAAATCAGCGCCAGTTTGACCAGTGGCAGCTTCTTTTTGATGGGCATTTCCGGCAGCGGCCCCTGTTCAGCCAGGGGGACTTCCGGCTCATAGGTGAAAACCGTCTTGCAGACCGAGCAACGCAGCTTGACGCCCGGCTTGGCAAGCTGATCCGGCAAATTGAAGCGGCTACCGCAATTAGGACACTTTATTTCCATGCCATTACTCCAAAACCTACCGGCTGCCGGAGCCGGGAAAAGCCTATTCGGGAATAACTTCAAACACGCCGGGCAACATACGGTAATGCTCGGCGTAGTCCAGGCCATAGCCCACAATGAACCCCTGGTTCAGCTTGAAGCCCGCAAAATCGACCTTAACGTCAACTTCCCGGCGTTCATCCTTGTCCACCAGTGCAGCCAGGCGCAAACTGCGCGCCTTGCGCGCCGCAAACTGCCCGAGCAGAAAACGCATGCTGTGCCCGCTGTCCACGATATCTTCAACAATCAGCACATGCTTGCCGCAAATGTCAATCTCAACATCCTTGCTGAAGATCACATGCTTGGAGCTGGAAGACCCTTTGCCATAACTGGACAAACGGACAAAATCCAGTTCCAGATTTTTGTTGTGCAAAAATCGAACCAGATCACTAAAAAACATGAAGCCACCCTTGAGCACACACACTGCCACCATCGGCTCATCACCGTACTCGGCGTTGATCTCTGCGGCCAGTTCCTGGATCCGGGCTGCAATCTGTTCCGGCGTGAATACCGGTTTCAGTTCTTTTACCTTGATGTCGTTAGCCTTGGACATGCACCTCTCCTACGTCCTTTGCAGCGGAATCCAGTTCAAAATAAACGGCTGTTTCGTCGCAGTTGGGGTACTTGGCGCAGTGCACGCAGTCGGCCCAGATTTTTTGCGGCAAAACATTCTTGTCCACAACCCTGAAACCCAGGCGGGCGAAAAACGCCTCCTGGTATGTAAGCGCAAACACTTTCTGAATATGCAGGTCGCGGCATTCGCTAAGGCAGGCGTTGACAAGCTCCCGGCCCGTTCCCAGGCGGCGGGCGTCTTCACGCACCACAAGCGAGCATATTTCGGCCAGATCTTCCCACACCGGGGCAAGGGCGCAGCAGCCCACTATCTCGCCAGCAGTATTCTCCGCAACCATAAAGTTGCGCACATGCCCATAAAGATGGATCAGCGCGCGGGGCAGCAAAAGCCCTTTCTGGGCGCATTGCAGCAAAAGCCCATGCATGGACTTTACATCGTCCATGTGGGCTTTGCGCACCACAAGGGTATTTTCCATTATTTCTGTTCCAGCAACTTTTTAAAGACCATCTCTACCATTTCGGCGTCCGCCATGCCGGGTTCAGACAGAATGAGCTGGCCATCCTTGCTGTAGAAGGCATTGTGAGGAATCTGCGAAATCTTGAACGCCCGCGCCACTTCGCGGTCAGCGACAAAGACGGGGTATGTCATCTTCATCTTTTCCACAAAGGGGGGCACAACCTTGGAGTCTTCATCAAGGGAGATGCTCACGATAAGCACGTCTTTTTCCGCGTACTTTTTGCGAACGTTCACAAGCTCGGGGATTTCAACGCGGCACGGAGGGCACCATGTGGCGAAGAAATTGAGCATGATGACCTTGCCCTTGTTTTTGGCAAGCATATCCGTCAGCCCGGCCAAATTCAGGGTAGGAACCGATGACGAGGCCGCCAGCGCCGAGCACGGCAAAGCCAGACACAGCAATAAGGCCAGGATGAGTTTCTTCATAGTTTACCCGAAGTTTTGAATGAGGAGCAAAGGCCGCGCCGGGGCGCGGCTAAACAAACTGCTTGGCGGCCTTTACCGCACCTACGGCGTCAGCGCAATACGCATCTGCCCCGATGGCATCGGCAAAAGCCTGCGTAACGGCAGCCCCGCCCACCAGAACCTTGATGGGCAAAGCGCGCTCCCTGACGATTTTGATGGTGTCTTCCATGCGAACCATGGTGGTGGTCATCAATGCCGACAAGCCGATGATACGCGCGTTGTGCTTGAGTGCGCAAGCAACAATGGCCTCTGCCGGAACGTCCTTGCCCGCGTCCACCACGTCAAAACCGTGGTTGCCGAGCAGCAGCGAAACAATATTTTTGCCAATGTCGTGGATATCGCCTTCTACCGTGGCCATCACCACAACAGGGCGCGTTTCCGGGCCGCGCCCGGCCTCCAGCAAAGGCTTGAGATACGCAAAAGCGGTCTGCATGGTTTCTGCCGCGCGGATGAGCTGGGGCAAAAAGTATTCCCGCCGTTCATAGCGCGCGCCCACTTCCGTAATAGCCGGAATGAGCGTTTCCTGCACAAGGGTAAAGGGGTCGGCGCCCGCGTCAAGCTCTGCCGTAAGCAGAGTCAGCACATTTTCCTTGTCGCCGTTGAGCACGGCTTCGGCAAGGGTTTTGGCCGCAGCCCCGCCGCCCTGACGCACCTGTATGGTGCCTTCGCCGGGTTTCCAGCCGGAATAGGAGGCTATAAACGAAGATGCGTGGGCATCGTGGTTGCACAGCACCTTGAGCGCGTCTGCCGCCTCGCGCAGGCGCTGGGCAGAGGGGTTGGCGATGCACGAGGTAAGCCCCGCGCCCGCCGCCAGGGAGAGAAACGTGGAATTGAGCAGTTCGCGCGCGGGCAGACCAAAAGAAAGATTTGAAAGGCCAAGCGTTGTGGGCAGGCCGTTGGCAGCGCACCAGCGCGTCATTTCCAGGCACTGGAGGGCGCTGTCCGCGCTGGAGGATACAGCCAGCGCCAGAATGTCCACCATCATCAGCCGCCGCGAAATACCCATGCCCTCGGCCTTTTCGATCAGGCTCTCCACCGTGCTGATGCGCTCTGCGGCTTTTTCCGGCAGATGCGCCCCCTGCAGGGGCAGCAGAATAAAGGGCGCGCCGAAATCGCGGCACAAGGGGCCGAGCGCTTCCATGCGCCCAGCCTCGCCGCTGATGGAATTCACCAGAAACGAACCGGGGCAGTACGGCAAGGCGTTGGCAATGGCATCCGCATTGGAAGAATCTATGGAGAGCGGCAGGGGCAGCCGCCCCACAAGGCGCTGCACCAGTTCGGGCAAAAGCTGGGTTTCGTCCACCAGGGGGGCGCCCACGTTAACGTCAAGCACCGTGGCCCCGGCATCTACCTGAGCATCGGCCAGTTGCATGGCAACGTCAAAGGCTCCGGCCTGAAGTTCCTGCGTGAGGGCCTTTTTGCCCGTGGGGTTGATGCGTTCGCCAATGATGGTCAGGGGCTGGCCCACAGCGATGCGCACCATCTGGGAGCGGTTGGTCAGGCAGATGCCCTTGCGCGATACCGGGGGCGGCGTGACGCTGTCCATACCGCGCAGGGCCTGCGCAAGCGCAGCCAGATGCGCGGGCGTGGTGCCGCAGCAGCCGCCAAGTATGCGCGCGCCAAGGTGGGCAAAGGGGGCGGTTTTTTGCGCAAAATCTTCCGGCCCTAAGGGGAACACGGTTTCATTGCCGCGCAGTTCGGGCAAACCGGCATTGGGTTCGGCCATGACCGGGCATTCACATACGCCAAGCAGTTCCTGCACCACTGGCAGCATCTGGTCCGGGCCGAGGCTACAGTTGGTGCCGACCACATCCACGCCCATGTTCTGCATGGTTTCGGCAAAAATCGCGGGGGTAGAGCCGGTAAGGCTCACGCCCTGTTCAAAGGTCATGGAAACCATGACGGGCAGGTCGCATTCCTGCCGGGCAGCCGCCACGGCAGCTCTGGCTTCGGCAAGGTCGAACTGCGTTTCAATAAATATGAGGTCGGCACCGCCCGCCACAAGCCCGCGAATCTGATTGGCAAAGGCCGCGATAAGATCGCGCGGTTCCACCGGGCCGAGGGGCTTGGCAAAATGACCGGTGGGGCCCACATTGCCCGCCACGAAGACAGGGCGGCCAGCCTGTGCGGCGGCTTCTTTGGCAATTTCGACCATGCGCCGGTTGAACGAAAAAACGTCCAGACTTTTTGGCAGCTTGTAAATATTGCCGCCAAAGGTGCACGATGTCAGCAGATCAACGCCCGCATCCAGATAGGCCTTGTGAATGCCGCGCAGGGTGTCGGGGTTTGCCATGCAAAATTCTTCGGGAGTCGCGCCAGCGGGCATGCCCGAGGCCTGAAGCATGGTACCCATGGCACCGTCGAGCAAAAGAGGCCTGCCAAGGCCGAGGGCTTGTCGAAATGTCATCGTCGTCTCGCTCTGTTCCCAGCACAGTCGCCGCAAGCCAAAGAGCACCTTTGCCTTCCGCCTGCAATACCTGTATGCTGGGGCTTCCGTTGTTTGAGGCCGCTGATTCCGTAAGGATTTTGCGAACCGGAACATGCGGGCCGCACCGGGGCTGAACGCCGCCGGGGCCGCAAAACTGCGCCGCGCATTAAACCCGGCAGGCCTTTTACTACTGAAAAACACTGAAAAGAACAAACCAAAACTATAGCATTAAACATTGCGGCCCGTTACAGGCAGCGATGCTCAGACATAAATATCATGAAAAAAGATAGTCCGATAGCTCCCAAAAACCCGCGCAGCGCGCAAAAAGCAGAAGAAACCGAAATTTCCTCGCCTGAGGTGGAAATTCTGGATGCTCCCCCTTCGCGCAAGCGGGCAGCCCCTGCCGGGGGCGGCACCCGTGGCGCTGCCGCCAAGACACGCGCCCGCTCGACCGAGGGCAAGGCCGCCAAGCAGAGCATTCTTGATGTGGACGGCTCCGCTGTGCGCGAGGTTCCGGCAGATTCCGTATCTGACGATCAGGACGATGACGACGCGCTTGCTGATTCCGCGGAAGATGTGGACGTTGAGCTGGACGCCAGCGATCATGGCCTCGACCCCCTTGTTCTTGATGACGACCATGAGGGCCTGCCTGCGCCGTCCACAACGCGTTTGCCCGCAGTTGGCCCGCGCGACAGCCTGCACCTTTACCTGCGCGAAGTAAGCCGCTTCCCCCTGCTCAAGCCGGATGAAGAACACGAGCTTGCCCTGCGCGTGCGCGACCACAACGATGCAGACGCGGCCTTTCGGCTGGTTTCATCGCATCTGCGGCTTGTGGTGCGCATTGCCATGGACTTTCAGCGCAGATGGATGCAGAACGTGCTCGACCTTGTGCAGGAGGGCAACGTGGGTCTCATGCGCGCGGTCAACAAGTTTGACCCCGACAAGGGCATCAAGTTTTCGTACTACGCGTCGTTCTGGATCAAGGCCTACATACTCAAGTTCATCATGGACAACTGGCGCATGGTCAAGATCGGCACCACCCAGGTGCAGCGCAAGCTGTTCTACAATCTGAACCGCGAGCGTCAAAAGCTGATCATGCAGGGCTTTGACCCGGATGCAGCCATGCTCTCCGAGCGCCTCGGCGTTACGGAAGACCAAATTAACGAAATGGATCAGCGCCTTGCCTCCACCGATATGTCGCTGAATGTGCCCGTGGGCGAGGATGCTGGCGGCGCAACACGCATGGACTTTTTGCCCGCGCTCGGCCCCGGCATTGAAGACAGCCTTGCCAGCGACGAAATCGCCGGGCTTGTGCGCAGCAAGCTCAAAACCATACTGCCCAAACTGAACGAAAAAGAGCTGTATATTCTGCAAAACCGCCTGCTCACGGATGAGCCTGTAACCTTGCGCGAGATAGGCGAACGGTATAACGTCACGCGGGAACGAGTCCGCCAGCTTGAAGCACGGTTGCTGGAAAAGATCCGGCAGCATCTGGCTGTGGATATCAAAGACTTTTCAGACACATGGATACAATCCTGATATGAAACGTAACCACGTTGCGCTGCTATGCGCCCTGGCACTGACTGCCGCCACTTCCTTTTCCTTGCTGGGATGCGGCGGCTGTTCCGGCGCCAGGCACCAGACTGCTGAAAAATCGGACACGTCCGCTGCAGAATCTGCCGCGCCTTCTGCCACAGCAAAGGCCCAGCAGCACGACCTCAAGGGCGTATCGCTGCGCCCGGTTGAAGCAGAGCTTTCGCCCAATGCGCTCAACACTTACGCCTTTCTTGTTTTTGCGCAGGCCATGAACAATGAGGACGACAACGCCCTCGCCGCCGCTTCTCCGCTGCTGGCCAAGGCGCACATGCCCGTCAACATCTGGCTTGAAGGCGGCGTGTGGCTGCTCAGCCGCAAGTCGCCCCATACCGCTATGGTCATGGAGCAGGCCCTGAGCGTCTGGCCCGATGATATTTCGCTCAATCTGCTCTATGCCGAAGCCCTCATGGAAAAAGGTTCGCCCGAGCTTGGCGTCAAGCTCATGCGCGAATATCTTAAAAAGCATCCCGAATCTGTGGATGCCCGCATGGAGCTGGCCCTGCTGCTGGTTAAAACCAAGCAGTATCCCGAAGCCGAAAAGCTGCTCAACAGCGTTACGGGCAAGCAGCGCACCCCGCTGGTGGATTATTACCACGCCCGGGCGCTCATTGGCATGGACAGGCCCAACGAGGCTGTGGCCTACCTGCAGCGCGCCATCAAGGATACGCCCGATTTTGTGGAGGCCCTGGCGGAACTGGCCTTCATCTACGAGCAGAAGCCCGACCTCAAGGCCGCGCGCGGCGTTTACGAAAAGCTGCTCAAACTCAATTTTTCGTCGCAGGACGTTCTGCTGAGGCTCATCAATATCTCTCTGCGCATGGGCCAGCCCGAACGGGCGCTCAAGTATATGCAGCAGGGGCCGGACAGTACGCCCTTCAAGCTGACTGTCGCCAGCATGTTTATGGATTCACGCCACTTTTTGCAGGCGGAAAGCCTGCTCAAGCAAATAGTGGCCCAGGGCGATGCGCCCCACGATGTGTACCTGCTGCTGGCCGAGCTGGCATATGACCAGCGCCGCGATCTGGACATGGCCTTCTCCTGGCTGGATAAAATCCCGGCTTCCAGCAAGGCTGCCGTGCGGGGCGTGCTGCTGCGCATCCAGTTGCTGGCAGAGGCCGGCCGTGATGCCGAGGCCCTTGACGCCGTGCGCAAGGCCACAAGCGCCAATCCCGACTCCTCCGAGCTTGTGGAGGTCGAGGTGCGCCTGCTGGCGCGGCAAAAGCAGATGAAGCAGGCCCTGGACGTTGCCCAGAGCGCCATAAAGCGCTGGCCCAACAATGCGGAAATGTTCTTTCTGCTCGGCTCTCTTCAGGATGAAACCGGCGACAAAAAAGCCGCTTTCAAAACCATGGAAAAACTCCTGGCCCTGCATCCGGACAATTATCAGGCCCTCAATTACGTGGGCTACACCCTGGCCGAGGAAGACCGCGACCTTGACCGCGCCCTGACGCTTCTTGTGCGGGCCAACGATCTGGCTCCCAACCAGTCCTACATTGTAGATTCGCTGGCCTGGGCCTATTTCAAGGCTGGAAAACTCGATGACGCCCTGAAGGAAATCCGCCGCGCCGTTACGCTGGACGAGCATACGGATGCCTCCATATGGGAGCACTATGGCGATATCGCCGCGCGGGCTGGCCTTAAGGACGAAGCCCGCACCGCCTATCAAAAGGCCATGGAACTCAAACCCGACAATGCGGAAGCATTGCGGCAGCGGCTTTCACATCTATGAAAAAACTAGTTATTTTTTGTTGTCTGGCGCTGCTGTGCGCCTGCGCCCGTCAGCCCGTGCTGGAAACCTCGCCCGAAAACCGCGCCGTGCTTGAACAGCGCTGGCAAAAGTTTGCGGCTGTCAGCTCTGCCGACAAGTCTGAACCCTATCGCCTGCAACTGAGCCTGCGCTTTGGCACAGAGGGCGATACGCGGCGCGTCACGGCCCTGTTCTGGGGCAACAGCCAGCGCCAGTTGCGACTGGACGTTATGGCGGGCGTGGGCACCACGGTTGCCAAGATACTTGAAGACGGCCAGCATTTTCTTGTGTACAGCCCCAGCGAAAACAAGGCCTACTTCTATCAGGGCGCTACCAAGCCCCTGCTTCAGGTGGGCGTGCCGGTTCCCTTCAACCTCGTGCATCTGGCCGACCTGCTCAATGGCCGGTACACGGCGGTATTTGGCAACCAGTTTGACAAAACCGCCTTTTCCGCCGACGGCAAGGCCCTGTACGACCTTCAGGGCCAGCCCGGAGGCCGCCTGATCATCAACGAGCAGGGGCTGCCCGTGGAATGGCAGGAACAGGCCAACGGCAAGGGCTGGAGCATGGAAATCCTGTATTCGGATGATCCCAAGCCGCTGCCCCGCCGTCTGAACCTTGCTCACAGCAACGGCAAACGCGCCATTGTGCTTATCAAGGAAAGAGAAAAGGTTTCCCAGCCCTTTACAAAAGAGCAGATGGCCTTAACCCTTCCTGATGACGCACCCCTGCTGCCGCTCGCCAAGTTCAAGCAGCAGCAGTAGTTTGGGCCTGACGGGCTGCGCCTGACGGCTGCGGCCCGGTATCGGGGCAACCCGCCTTAACCGCCACTACAGAAGTGTTAAATGCTCTAGCGGTGCGTCCGGCCAGTCCGGGCGCACCGTGCGTACCTTTGCAGGAGTATACATGCAGACCATTCACATTGCCTCAGACCACGCTGGCTATGCGCTGAAAGAACTCCTTGTCCAGTTTCTTGCCCAGAAGGGCATCAACGTGGTGGACGACGGCACCCACTCCACCGAAAGCTGCGACTACCCCGTGCTGGCGCACAAGCTTTGCGCCGCTGTGGAAAAGGAGCAGGGAACAGGCATTCTCATTTGCGGTACAGGCATAGGCATTTCCATTGCCGCCAACCGCCACTCCGGCATCCGCGCGGCCCTGTGCGCCACTGAGCTTCAGGCGCGCCTGTCGCGCCAGCACAACAACGCCAATGTGCTTTGCCTCGGCGCGCGCATCATCGGCGTGGAACTGGCTCAGGCCATTGTGGAGGCATTTCTGGGCGCTTCCTTTGAAGGCGGCAGGCACCAGCGCCGCATCGACATGATCAATCTTCCCGGTCAGGCCGGGTAAGGGATATACATGCTGCTCTACAATACCCTGGGCCGTAAGAAGGAAGAATTTGTTCCCGTTCATCCGGGCAAGGCAAACATGTATGTTTGCGGCATAACGGCCTATGATCTTTGCCATATAGGACATGCGCGTTCCGCCCTTGTTTTTGACGTGCTCGTGCGGCAGTTGCGCCATACAGGGCTTGAGGTCCGCTTTGTGCGCAACTTTACAGACGTGGACGACAAGATCATCAACCGCGCCAACAAGGAAGGCCGGGACTGGCGCGAGGTTGCCCAAACTTACATAACCGCCTTCCATGAAGACATGGATCGTCTGGGAGTGCTGCGGGCCGATGAAGAACCCCGCGCCACCGACTTTATCCCGCAGATTCAGGCCATCTGCTCCACTCTTGTTGATTCGGGCAAAGCCTACTCCACTCCCTCCGGGGACGTGTATTTTCGTGTGCGCGCTTACGAGCCCTACGGTAAACTCTCTGGCCGCAGCCTGGACGATCTGCTCTCTGGCGCGCGCGTGGCCCCCGGCGAAGAAAAGGAAGACCCCCTGGATTTCGCCCTGTGGAAGGCCGCCAAGCCCGGCGAACCTTTCTGGGAAAGCCCCTGGGGCAAGGGCCGTCCCGGCTGGCATATCGAATGCTCGGCCATGAGCCAGCCCTATCTGCCGCTGGACATTCACGGCGGCGGGCAGGATCTTATCTTCCCGCACCACGAGAACGAGATCGCCCAGTCCGAGGCCGCCTGCGCCTGCTCGCTGGCCCGCTACTGGGTGCATAACGGCTTTGTGCAGGTAAATGCGGAAAAGATGTCCAAATCCCTGGGCAACTTCAAGACCATCCGCGATATTCTTGAAAACTATCTGCCTGAAACCCTGCGCTTTTTCCTGCTGGGCAAGCATTACCGCAGCCCCATCGACTTTACCGCCGACAGCATGGACGAAGCGGAAAAAGCCCAGCACCGCGTGTATACAGCCCTGCACGAGGCGGGCAAGGCCCTTGCCCGCGACAAGTGGAAAAAAACACCCCTGCCGCAGGAAATGGCCGAAGAATGGGCCGCGCTGCCCAAGGCCTTTGACGCCGCCCTTGAGGACGACATCAATACGGCGCAGGCCCTTGGGCAGGTGTTTGCCCAGGTGCGCCTTGTGAACCGTCTTCTGGAAGACAAGGCCCTGCGCTCTGCCGAAGCCGGACGCGACCTCTTGCAGGAATTTCTTGCCCGCGCGCAGGAATGGGACAAGCGCCTTGGCCTCTTTGGGCAGGCTCCGCAGACTTTTCTGGCTGATTTGCGCGGTCAGCGCGCCACACGCGGCAAGATCGACGTGGCCCGTGTGGAAGAACTGATGCTCGCCCGTCAGGAAGCCCGCGCCAGCAAGGATTTTGCCCGCTCGGATTCGCTGCGGCAGGAAATTCTTGATCTGGGCGTCAGCGTACGCGACACCCCTGAAGGTCAGGTTTGGGATCTGGAATAAGCCGCTGCCCGCGTCGGTCTCCGGCGCGGGCGCTTTTACTGCGGCATCATGAGGACGCCATGTTGCATCGTGTTGCCCTGCGCCGTTTTATGGCGCTGTTTGTTCTGCTGGCATTTCTGTCAGCCCAGCTTGTGGCCGTACCGGCCCAGGCCTTCTTTTTCGGCGGCGTCACCATCAAGGACGAAAAGGAGATGGGCCACAAGTTTGACGTGATGATCCGCGCAAACATGCCCATTGTGGAAGATCCTGAGGTAAGCCAGTACGTCAACCAGATCGTGGATCGTCTGGTCAAAAAGATTCCACCGCAGCCCTTCAATTTCAAGGCCGCCGTCATCCTGCACAATTCGCTCAACGCCTTTGCCATCCCCGGCGGCTACGTGTACGTGTTCACCGGCCTCATCATGAATATGGACAAGGAAGAAGAGCTCGCGGGCGTGCTTGCCCACGAACTGGCGCATGTAACCCAGCACCACGTGGCCTCGCGCCTTGAACGCGCGCAGTTTGTGACTCTTGGCTCCCTGCTGCTGGCCATTGCGGGCGTGGCAGTGGGCGGCTCCAGCGGCGGCGCGCTGGCCGTGGGCGCGCTGGGGGCCGGCCAGTCGGCCATGCTCAACTACAGCCGCATGGACGAAACTGAAGCCGACCAGATTGGCCTGCAATACCTTGTGGCTGCGGGCTATCCCCCGCAGGGCATGGTGGGCGGCTTCAAGGTGCTGCGCCAGAAAAGCTGGATGAGCGGCACCAGCGTGCCGACTTACCTCTCTACCCACCCTGCCATCGGCGACCGCATCAACGGGCTTCAGGCCCGCATTGAAGGCATGGGCAAGTCTGTGCAGGGCCGTACGCAGGACAACACCAAATTTATCCGCGTCAAAACGCTCCTCTGGGCGCGCTATGGCGACGCGCAGGCTGCGCAGCAGCGTTTTTCAGGCAAGGACGGCCTTTCGTGCATGGGGCGCGGCATTGTGCTGGCCCGCACCAACCGGGTTAACGAGGCCAGCAAGGCCTTTGACGAAGCCCTGGCCGCTTCGCCCAACGACCCTCTGGTGCTGCGCGAGGCTGGCGCATTCCACTACCGCAAGGGCGATATGAGCCGTGCTGATGGCCTGCTGCGTCAGGCCATGCGCCTTGACCCGCGCGACTACATGGCCTCTTTTTTCTATGCCCGCATGCTTGACGAAACGGGCAGGCAGGCGCAGGCCGCGCAGTATTATAAAGACGTGCTGCGCTACGTGCCGGAAGACGCCGAAGTCCACGAGGCCTATGCCCGCTCGCTCGGTAAAACGGGCGACACTGCCGGGGCCTATATCCACATGGCGTACAGCGCCCTGTATTCCAACAACAAAAAACAGGCCGAGCGCTACTTTAACCAGGCCAAGGCCTTGTCGGGCAAATCTGCAAATCCGCGTGATTTTCAGAAGCTTGAGGCCGCCTACAAAGAGCGCAAGGAAATATGGGAAAAGAACTGATGATGGATACGCATGCCACAACCATACTGGCAGTAAGAAAGGATGGCCGCGTGGCCATAGCTGGCGATGGGCAGGTGACCCTGGGCCAGAATATGATCATGAAGCACGGCGCGCAGAAGGTGCGGCGTCTGTATGACGGCAAGGTTCTGGCGGGTTTTGCCGGGGCCACAGCCGATGCCTTTACCCTGTTCGAGCTTTTTGAAGCCAAGCTCAAGGAATTGCGCGGCAACATGGTTCGCGCCGCAGTTGAAATGACCAAGGAGTGGCGCAAGGACAAATACCTGCGCAAGCTCGAAGCCATGCTCCTGCTGGCGGACAGCGAACACATCCTCGTGCTGTCGGGTACGGGCGACGTCATTGAACCGGACGACGAGGTTGCAGCCATTGGCAGCGGCGGCCCCTATGCCCTTGCGGCGGCGCGGGCGCTTGCCCGGCACAGCGACATGGATGCGGAGGCCATTGCCCGCGAGGCCATGCGCATTGCCTCGGAAATCTGCGTGTACACCAACGGCAACCTTACGGTTGAAACGCTGTAGCCATCAATCGCCACAGGAGCGGAAAAATCCATGAGCGTAGTTGTTGCCGGGTGCAAGGTTAATCTTGGTTTGCGCATCACGGGCGTGCGGGAAAACGGGTATCATGAGCTGGATTCTCTATTCTGGCCCCTGCCCCGCCCCTGCGACCGCCTGCACATACGCGAAACCGGCGCTGCCGGGTTGACCGTGCTGTGTGATACGCCCGGCATTGACCTTGAGAACAATACCCTCACCAAGGCCTACGCCGCGCTCGCCAAGCGTGTGCCCGACCTGCCCGGGCTTGAAGTGCGCCTGAACAAGGGCATTCCCGCTGGCGCAGGTCTTGGCGGCGGCAGCAGCGATGCGGCGGCCCTGCTGCGCTGGCTCAACAGCAGGGTATCCAGCCCGCTTGACGATCAGGCGCTGGCAGAGGTTGCCCTCACTGTTGGCGCGGACACTCCGTTTTTTCTCATCAACAAACCCTGCCGGGTGCGGGGCATTGGCGAGCTTATCGAGCCTTGCAGGGATGATGCGCTTGCAGGCATACACCTTGTTCTGGTATGCTCCCAAATTCATGCTTCCACCCCCCAGGCATACGCCGATTATGACGCCGCGCTTAAGGCCTCAGACACGGTTTCTGGGCAAAATTGCTTGACAAAGACGGAAAGCAAGGCTAATGGAACTTTTCTCTCCGGGGTGCGGACAGAGTTGAGCATTCACAACGACCTTGAGGACGTTGTATTTTCTCGCCATCCACAGCTTGCAGAAATCAAGGCGAACTTGCTGCGCCTTGGGGCTGGAGCCGTAGCCATGAGTGGCAGCGGCTCAAGCATTGTGGCGCTTTTCGCACACGAATTCCATGTGGAATCGCAGGCGGCTGCCGCCATGCTGCAAGGAGAGAACAGGCGCGT
The DNA here is from genome assembly GCF_053570645.1 of Desulfovibrio desulfopostgatei. Taxonomy (NCBI): domain Bacteria; kingdom Pseudomonadati; phylum Thermodesulfobacteriota; class Desulfovibrionia; order Desulfovibrionales; family Desulfovibrionaceae; genus Desulfovibrio; species Desulfovibrio desulfopostgatei. The sequence continues at coordinate 1,805,616 of NZ_JBRBQS010000002.1, forward strand.
ATACGCGCACGTGCTGTGAAATACTGGGATGTAGCCAAGTGGTAAGGCAACGGGTTTTGGCTCCGTCATTCGAAGGTTCGAACCCTTCCATCCCAGCCATGCACTGCTGTATCGCGTCTGGGGCGTCTGACCGCGCCTTCCGTCGATTTGTCGGCGGCCTGGCAATAAAGCGCCGCCTTTCTTCCGGCGACGGCAGCAAGGATGTATAACCGTAAGTGCTCTTTGGCGCGCAAGGCAGGGCGGTTCATGTACAGCGATCTTAAGATCGTCACCGGGTCTTCCAATCCGGATTTGGCCAAGGCCATCTGCAACCATCTGGGGTGTCAACTCACGCCCACGCTGGCCACCACGTTCAGCGACGGCGAGTTGCGGATCGAAATAGGCGACAATGTTCGCGGTGATGACGTTTTTGTGGTGCAGCCCACCTGCCCCCCGACCATCAACCGCAATCTGGTGCAGCTCTGTCTTATGCTTGATGCCCTCAAGAGGGCCAGCGCAGGCAGGATTACCGCCGTTATTCCTTACTACGGCTATGCGCGCCAGGATCGCAAGGTCAGCCCCCGTGCGCCCATCAGCGCCAAAATGGTGGCCGATTTTATCAGCGTTGCCGGAGCGGAACGCGTGGTCACCATTGACCTTCACGCGGGACAGATTCAGGGTTACTTTGACTGCCCGGTGGACAACCTGTTTGCCGTGCCGGTCATGCTTGAATCGCTGCGGCGGCTGCACGATGACAACATCGTGATCGTGTCGCCCGATGCTGGCGGCGTTGAACGCGCCCGCGCCTATGCCAAAAGGCTCAACGCGCCGCTGGCCATTGTGGACAAGCGCCGCGACAAGCCCAATCAGGCACAGGCCATGCATGTTATCGGCGATGTGAAAGGCCGTCTTGCCATTGTGGTGGACGACATGATCGACACCGCCGGTACGTTGTGCGCAGGTGCCGACGTGCTGCTCAAAAACGGCGCTACCAAGATTGTGGCCTGCGCCACCCACGCTGTTTTGTCTGGCCCGGCCATTGACCGCATCAACAGCACCGAGGCGCTTTCGCAGGTATTTGTCACAGACACCATCCCCATGGGCGACAAGCTTGAGCGCTGCCCCAAGCTGGAGGTTGTTTCTGTGGCTGCCCTTCTGGGCAAGACTATCCACAACATCCATACCGGCTCATCGGTGAGCGTGTTGTTTGTGTAACCCGCTTTATGCGGATTGCGTATAGACCCAAGCCTGCCCGCAAGGGCCGGTTCCATAATAACAGAACTTTTTCCGCACGTTTCGGCTGCGGTAAGCCAAGGAGCAGGACATGAATATTGAAAAGACTTTGAGCGTGCAGAAGCGCGAAGGTAGCGGCAAAGGCGCCAGTGGCCGTCTGCGTACCCAGGATCTGATCCCCGGCGTGTTCTACACCGCCAAGGGTGACAACATCTCTGTGCAGGCTCCTGCCCTGCCGCTGGAAAAGATTTTTGCCGAAGCCGGTCGTACCTCGGTGTTCAACCTTGAGATTGACGACAACGGTCAGAAGTCCGTGCATCCTGTGATCATCTGGGACGTGCAGTACCATCCCTACAAGAAGGAATTCAGCCACATCGACTACTACGGCGTGGATCTGGACAAGCCCGTCACTGTTGACGTGCCTGTGGAATTCGTGGGTGTGTCGCGCGGCGTGAAGCTTGGCGGCCAGCTTGAAACCTACCGCGAAATCGTGCGCCTGTGCAGCAAGCCCCTGGACATGCCCAAAAAGATCGTTGTTGATGTGACCCCCATGGACATCAACACCACCATCTGCGTGGGCGACCTGCAGCTGCCCGAAAACGTCAAGGCCGTTTACGACCAGAACTTCGCCATCGTCAGCGTTATTTCCAAGGCCAAGGAAGCCGCTGAAGCCGCCGAATAAGACTGTTTGACGCAAAGCCCGGTCATCGGGCCTTTGTGCGACTGTATTGGCCGGTTCCTTGCGGGACCGGCCTCATTTTATGTACGCATGGCGCCATGAACAAACCAGCCTTTGTCACGCACAAGCTGTCTGCCCATAACCGGGAACTGCGGCTCGAACTCTGGCCCAATCATGGGGCCGGAGTCATGCTGTTTTATCCCGGCACTATGCTGTCGCCCCTCCAGTACCGGCCCATGATCACCGCCTTGCAGCAAGCGGGCTTTGCCGTTGCCGCGCTGCATTTTACCGGGCACGGTCTGAACCGCCACAGAGCGGGCTTCAGCTTTGACGACCTGCGGCAAAACTGTCTGGACGCCGAGGCATGGCTGCGTGACGCAGGCTATGACCGTATTGCGGTGTGCGGGCACAGCCAGGGCGGCATACTCGCATTGGCGCACGCTGCGGCATCCCCCGGCCTTACGGCGGCATTTCCCATTACCGGAGTGCTGCCCCAGATGCGCGAGGCTATCTATCTGACACGCTTTGCCGGGCTGGCTGACCGCAGAGCGGACATTGAACGTATTTTCTGCACGCTTGCGCGCTGGCTGCCGTGGCTGCCCATGCCCCTGCACGCCTATCTTGATCCCTGGCGGATCATTTCCGGAGCCAGGCGAACTGTGAGCAATCGCCGCAGAACACGGCTGACATACCCCCTGAATTTTCTGGCCAGCCTGTTCAACACGCGCCTGCCCGAGGGGCTACGTTGCCCCCTGTATTTTTTCAGCGCGCAGAATGATGCCCTGTTTACGCCAGCCATCATTCAGGCCACCTTTGACTGCCTCAAGGCACCGTCCAAAAAACTGGTTTGGCTGCCCGGCGGCGGGCATCTGGCTGCCATGAATCCCCCGCTGTGCCGCTTTATGGCCCGAACCGCAGCAGCTGCCTGCGCGGGGCTGGGCCTGCCCCTGCACCTTGAGCGCATATAAATCGCCTCTGGAGGCGTACTGATGGACTATAAAGGCGTTATCGTAGGCCTGGGCAATCCCGGCGCCAAATACGACCATACACGTCATAACTGCGGCTTTGATTTTGTGTCGTATCTTGTGGAACTTGCCGCCAGAGACGGCGAAGCAAGCCAGCAGAACGGCGGCAAATTTTCATGCGAATTATGGCGCTTGCGCCTGCCAAAGCTTGGGGGCTTGTGGCTTGCGGCCAAACCGCAGACATTCATGAACCTGAGCGGCCAGTGCGTGCAGCCGCTGCTCGCCTGGCACAAACTCAAACCGCATGATCTTGTTGTTGTGCATGACGAGCTGGACATCCCCGCCGGGGAACTTCGCTTCAAGCTTGGCGGGGGTAATGCCGGGCACAATGGACTGAAATCCATCACAGAACTCTTGGGAACGCCAGATTTTTACCGCCTGCGCATGGGCATTGGCCGCCCGCCGCACAAGGGTGACGTGACAAACTGGGTGCTGGGGCGACCTGAAGGCGAAGATGCAAAAAACATTGAAAATTCGATGGAACTTGCCGCCGATACATTGTTTGCCTTTGCCGATAAAGGGCTCGACAGCGCTGTTCGTGCTGCGCGAAAGGCATCCTGAGCAGTGCCGTGCAGTGCTGCCTTTTGATAATGGCTTTCTGTAACCGTCGGTTTTGCAATCAATTTGCATCTGGCCAATGCTGTAAACCTTCTGCAACAGTGTCTGCGCACTGCCTTGTTGGCCCGGTCAAATGCCCATTGCCCCAAATATGAGCAAAATACTTTTTCAACTGGACTCCTGCTCATTCTTGGACTAGGATATTTGAAGAGTCGGTTTCCGACTCTTCCATACTTCATTTAATTCGCGACTTCCAGCTATCGCTCCAGGTCTCGTTTATTTGCGCCTTTTGGGGCGTTTTGGTGGCATCATGTTCACTCCGGACGATCTCGTTGTATATCCTGCCCAAGGTGTGGGCCAAATAGAACGCATAGACAGCAAAACCGTTGGGGGGCTTGTCTGTGAGCTCTATATTGTGCGCATCCGGGCAAACAACGTCACGCTGATGGTTCCGGTAAACAATGCCGCGCATGTGGGCCTGCGCACACTCACGCCCAAGGATGAAGCCGCCGCGATTCTTGAGTCGCTCCGCAATGATTCTGGCAAGGTTGTGTATACCGGCCAGAACTGGAACCGCCGCTTCCGCGAATATTCCGAGCGGCTCAAAAGCCCGAGCCTTGCTATTGTGGCCGAAGTGCTGCGCGAGCTGCTGCTTATTGGCCGCAGCAAGGAACTTTCTTTTGGCGAACGGCGGCTTCAGGAGCAGGCCATGGGCCTTGTGACAGGTGAATTGTCAGAAGTTCTGGAAATCCCAGAAGACAAGGTGCGCGATGAACTGCTTGAAATCTATGCGCCCCCGCCAGCTCCAGAAGAAACCGCCAGCTAGCCCGCTCACCCCCTGACCGAATTTTTTGTGAACAGCGACGTATTTTTTCCTTGCCATTACAGAAAAGATGGGCTAATCGCATTTTCACACATCTTTTTTGTTCCCAATATCATCCGCCTACCACGCTACAATATGCAAAGGGTCATGACTAGGACAGAGGTTTTTCTCTGCACATTTTGAGGATGATTTTATACAAATCCTCACCTCTATGATTAAACCGAAACTCACATTCTTTCAAATGAAAATAAAAAGTCTGTCTTTGTATGCCCCGGAAGCGTACCAAACGAGTTTTGGCATAAGCCCAAAAACTCTCTATGCCATTGATATGGCTATATTCATTGGCAAATTCATTGTCACCATGGTGGACTCGATAATGTTTCTGGTAACCGAGATCTACCAAACCGTTATACCCTCTCCAACCGTCAGAATGAATAATACTTTCGGGATCCACGCGGCCACGGATGATGCCTTGCAGAGTGACCTTGGAGCAATTAGGGACAATCTCTGTATAAACCTTCCCTTGCCTTTTGAAGAGGCCAAAAACTATTGTTTTTCCTCTAGCGCCACGACCTCTGAGCCCTCGGACTCGGCGAGCGCCAAAGTAACTTTCATCAACCTCAACCTCGCCGGAAACAGGCGATTCTACTTCACAGGCAAAGGCAATTCTCTCTCTTATCCCCTGTAATAATCTATTCACGGTATTCCTGTTTAAATCTGTTACCTGGGCGATTTGAGTAGCATTTAAATCAACGCAAAAAAGCCTGAGAAGTTGACGGAATTTAGCCTCAGAAATTTTAGAACGAATGATGTACTTGTTTTTTATTGCCATAACTAGACATTAGCCTTTTATTGGCCTCTGTCCTAGTCATGGCCCTATGCAAATATTGTAAGCGTTACCCTGTGTCTTATCAAAATATCGGACTGTTATGCGCAAAAAGAAAGCTACTTCCACACTGTTGACCGACAGCGCCTTGAGCCTCACGGATCTGAAGACGCGTAGCATGCAGGAACTCATGGAGCTGGCTGAGCAGTATGAAATTGAAATTGCCAGTTCCATGCGCAAGCAGGAGCTCATTTTCGCTCTGCTTTCCACCTGTGCTTCACAAAACGGCGCCATTTACGGTGATGGCGTGCTTGAAATTCTGCCCGATGGCTTTGGCTTTTTGCGGTCGCCGTTGTGCAGCTACATGCCCGGCCCGGACGATATCTACGTGTCGCCCTCGCAGATCAGGCGGTTTTCTTTACGCAAGGGTGATATAGTTTCCGGCCAGATCCGCCCTCCCAAGGAAGGCGAACGCTACTTTGCCCTTCTCAAGGTCACCGAGATCGGCTTTGAACCGCCGGAACACGCCAAGAACCTTGTTCTTTTTGACAACCTCACGCCCATCTATCCTGACCGCCAGCTCGTCATGGAAAATGGCGAGAAGAATCTTTCCAACCGCGTTATCGACATCATGGCCCCCATTGGCTGCGGGCAGCGCGGCCTTATCGTGGCCCCGCCGCGCACGGGTAAGACCATCCTGCTGCAGTCGCTGGCCAATGCCATCAATGCCAATAACCCCGATGTTTACCTCATTGTACTTTTGATTGACGAGCGCCCGGAAGAAGTTACCGACATGGAGCGCACAGTCAAAAAGGCCGAGGTTATCAGCTCCACCTTTGACGAACCGCCGCAGCGCCACGTGCAGGTGTGCGAAATGGTGCTTGAAAAAGCCAAGCGCCTTGTGGAACGCAAGCGCGACGTTGTCATTTTGCTCGACTCCATCACCCGCCTGGGGCGCGCGTATAACGCGGTTACCCCTTCTTCTGGCCGGGTGCTCTCTGGTGGCCTTGACGCCAACGCCCTGCAGCGGCCCAAACGCTTTTTTGGCGCGGCCCGCAATATTGAAGAAGGCGGCAGCCTCACCATCATCGCTACGGCGCTTATCGACACGGGTTCCCGCATGGATGAAGTTATCTTTGAAGAATTCAAAGGTACCGGCAACATGGAAATCTACCTCGACCGCCACCTTTCGGAAAAACGCGTCTTCCCCGCCATCGACATCAACCGCACGGGCACCCGCAAGGAAGACCTGCTGCTGGCCGACGATGTGCTCAACCGCGTGTGGATTCTGCGCAAAATTCTTGCTCCCATGTCTTCCATCGACAGTATGGAATTTTTGCTGGACAAAATGCGCGCGACCAAATCCAACAAGGATTTCATGAACGCCATGGGCAAGTAAGCCCCCGGCAGCAAACCAAGGCAAATTCCCGCTCTGCGGCGCGTGGATGGAGCTGTCAACCCGGTCAGCTCCAGGTTTCACCTTGACCTTGGGTTTAGCAAGGCTTATCTTTTAGAGTGTAATTTGCATTATTGCCCAACTCTCAACGGAGGCTCCCCGCATGTTCGGCGTAAGCATGCCTGAATTATTGCTTTTACTTGTTGTGGTTCTGCTTGTTTTCGGGTCGAACAAACTGCCGGAAATCGGTGGTGGGCTGGGTCGGGCAATCCGCAACTTTCGCCGCTCCTCTACAGAGCCGGATGAAATTGACATAACCCCCAAGGATAAAAAGCAGCCCACGTCTACTGACGATCCCAATCACAAGGCATAGAACCGCCCGTTGAAACACAAGGATTTGTCATGAAAACGGAACAGCTTTCAGTTTTTCTGGAAAACCGGGCCGGGCGTCTGGCCGAGGTTACGCATACACTGGCAGAGGCTGGCATTAACATTCGCGCGCTCTCGCTGGCCGATACTTCTGATTTCGGCATTCTGCGCATGATTGTATGCGACCATGATAAAGCCAAGGTTGTTTTGAAGGAAAAGGGGTTCACCCTTGGCCGCACCAGCGTTGTGGCCGTAGAAGTTCCCGATGTCCCCGGCGGCCTTGATTCCGTGCTTCAGACGGTTTCCAAGAACGGCATCAACGTGGAATACATGTACGCATTTGTGCAGCGCGAAGCTGAAAGCGCCGTCATGATCTTCCGCTTTGACAAGGTGGATCAGGCCATTGAAGTCCTCAAGGCCCACAACTTTGTCATTATCCCGGCTGAGCGCCTCTGCGCCCGCTAGGGAGTTGCAGCAAGCCTCAGGATTTTAAAACTAAAAGAGCCGCAGTTACTGCGGCTCTTTTTTTGTCCCTGATGCCCTCGCAGATTCTATGCAAAAGGGCTTGTGATATACCCACAAGCCCTTTTTTGTCGTGCATGAAGCTTACTTGGAACTGACGACACGATGGCTCTTTTGTCGCAACAGCACAATGACGGTTCCTAGAACGACCAGGCAACCCCCAGTGAAACAAGGGACTGGTCGTATCTGTACAGCGGGCTTTCTGAATTGTTGTGAGTATACTGGTACGAAGTTTCAACAGACCATGCATCGGTAATATGCCACGTAAGGGCCGCGCCGGTGCGCCATTTCTGGTCAAGCCTGTTGGATGTTTCAAGTGCCGTTGCCGGGCCGTTGTACCAGTCGTTTTCAAAAGAAACAAAGGGAGCGAGCTCAAAACCCTTGGGCAACTTGAGCGAAAGCCGCGCGCTGGCTTCCCATCCGGTGTAGCAGTAATCGGCCTTCTCCGGCGTATTGCCGCCCACATAACTCAGGCCAACCATGATTTCATGGTTGCTCTCGCCAAAAAAACGCCGCACATACTGGCCCAGTGTCCAGTACGCGCCGTTGCGGTCGCCGTCCCGCGAGTATGCCCGCGAATCCAGGGTACCGCGCGTAATGAGGTGCCATGACGGCGTAACCGCCCAAAGCCAGGTCGCTTCCGGGCCGGATGCCGTGACATTCTGGTACCACTGATAATCAAAAACTTCGCTTTTGAATCGCAGATCAAACATGGTTGAGGGCGTGAGGTGGCGAAGGCCCACCGCTGCCCTGCCCCATTCAGAAGTGCGGCTGTGTACATCATCAAGCGATGAATCTCCATTGCCACGCACCATGCCCTGAGCATCGCCTACGATCCACCATGGCGTATCCCGCTCGGCCTTCCAGCCCACATCGAGGTTTGCCCCAAGATACGCGCCAAAAGTGCCCTTGGCTTCCGCATCCGGCAGGGTTACGCGCCAAACCCCCATGTCCATTGTGGTACTTGAAGGGCCAAATGTAGCGTTGGAGTCGTACAGCAGACCAGTGCGGAGTTTGCCGTGCACCTGCCAGTGATCGTAGCGTTTTTCAAGCGCATCCAGCAGCCGGTCATTATCAGTCTTGTTGATGTTGGGGTTCAGCGACCGCATGGTTGCCATGGCTTGCTCCGCGCTTACACGGTCTTCAAGCGCCATGTAGGCCTGTGCCAGCTCGCTGTAGAGCACCGGTTCCGACGGATACTTTTCCGTGAGGCGCTCATAGGCCATTACGGCCTGATTGTACCGCCCGCTACGCATGGAGCTGCGCGCCAGATTAAGGTTGATTTCATCATCGTCCGGCGCTTCACGCAGCAGGCGCATGTACATGTCGTATGCGGAAGCATATTTGCCCTGTTGCATGAGAGCAGCAGCATCCGCCTTTGCGGATCCCACCGCAGTGCGCAGAGCGGGTGAATCATCTGCGGCGATGGCGGTACTGACCAGCAAAAGCATGCACAGGGGCACCAGCGCGAACCTACAGCAGAGCCGCAACGGGTGGAATGGATTACGTATCATTGCTGGCTCCACCTATCGTTGTTTGCCGGAAAATGTACCAGATTCCCTCAAGCTGCCATCACTGTTATTAGTGACATTGTAGCCGCCTGAAACAGACAGCCCTGATGTGTTGCGGGCGGCGATGCCGCTCATGGAGCCGGAATAATCATCCGCCGTGAATCCGCTAACATTCAGGCTTGAGCCACTGATGCTTCCCCTTCCGCCCGTCATTGCCATAGGTGTGTCCGAGTTGCCAGACTGCATGACACCGTTGCTCACATTGCCGTTTGTCAGATTAACCAGGAAACTGAACGATCCTGTGTACACTTCATTGGTCAGCGAGCCAGACACATTGGCGTTGCCCGTCTGCCGGAAGCCCTCACCCAGCGCCTGCGCAACAATGGGCGTCTGCGCCAGCGTTGTAGGCGTAACAGGATTACCCACAACAGTGGAAGGCGGCGCCAGTTGTGCTGTTGCGCCAGAGGCGGGGCTGTTGGCCGCCACGCTGCCAGACACCAGGTTATGATCTGCCGGCGTCATGGGCGTAGGCGCGCCCTGCGGCAGGGTGATCTTGAAACCTGTTGGCACCAGCACACCGTTAACAAAAACCTGCTTGGTGGTGTTGGTTACGAATACGGTTGTGGTGCCGTTACCCACACGGACTGCAAAGATGGTGCCGCGAATACCTACGGTAGCATCCGGCGTGACCACAGAAAATCCGTCAGGATTTTTTTCCACAATTTTGCCCGTAATAAAGCGGGCCACGCCCTGCCCCATCCTGGCCTTGAAGGCAGGATTCGCGCCTTCTGCGACCACCGTTTCAAGGCTCAGAGACGTGTTGGAACCAAGCGACACTGTAGTGTCGTCGTCAAACAAAATCTGCGCCCGGCCCGTGGCGTCTGTCGTCAGCGTATCCCGATCCCCAACCGGGCTTTTCATGTCCAGCGCCACGGCCTGTCCATCCCTTTGGGCAGTAACACCTGCCTTGAAGGAAATAACCTGTCCCACATCCTTGGCCGTGCATACGCCTCCGGCCAGCAAAGTCAGACACAGGGCCAAAGCCCCGCGCCCCAGCATTGAACGAATCATGTTTTCCCCCACAGCAACAGGATGTTTCTACTTGCCTTCCATTGTCCAGATGCCGTCCCACTGGACAGGCGGATTCTGCGCAAGCATGAGCGAGCGCTCATGATACAGACCAAACAGGCGCACGGCTGGATACCTTTTTACCAGCGTGGCAAAACCAGCCGCAGCCTTGGCAAAATCCCCCTGTTCATACAGAGCGCGCGCCGCGCTCCATTGCGGCATAGCCGCCTGAAAAATTGCATCCGTACCCGGCCTCATGGGCCAGTAGATGCTGACGGGCTTCGTCTTGCCCTTCACGCGCAGCACATCAAGATGAACAAAGGCAAAGGCATCCCCGCAGCCTTCCCTGGTATCTCCGCTCACCACCACAGGCGCGCCATAGCGTTTGCACAGGCCCTCAAGGCGCGAGGCCAGGTTCACATTATCGCCAATGAGGGTGTAGTTGATGAGGTCGTCTGACCCCATGTTGCCCACGTAGGCCTGCCCGGTGTGAATGCCCGCGCCCATCGCAAGCCGTATGCCAAAGCTCGCCTCAATTTCGCCGTTCAAAACTTCAAGCTGCTCCTGCATGCTCAGTGCGGCGTCCACCGCCAGCGCGGGATGCCCCGGCACATCAAGGGGCGCGTTCCAGAAGGCCATGAGCGCATCACCGATGAACTTGTCCAGCGTCCCCTGCCGACTGCGCACAATGGCCGTCATGGGCGTAAAATAACGGTTCAGCAGTTGCACCACATCCTGCGGCGAAAGCGATTCAGAAAGGCTCGTAAAACCCCGAATATCAGTGAACAGAATGGAAAGCTCACGGTTTTCGCCAGCCAGCAGATCGCCCTGCCGTTTGCTGATCCGCTTGACCACCTCCGGCGACACATAGCGCGAAAACGCGCGACGCAGAACGATCTTCTGCTTTTCCTCCTGCCAGAAGCGCACACTCAGCAGCAAACCGCCGCACAGCAGGGTGGTGAGCAGACCATAGAGGGGCGAGAGAAAGAGGCCGCCCATAAACAACTGGCGTGAAGCCGCGACCGTAGCGCCCATCAGCGCCAGCGAAGACGGCACATATACGCGCGGCCCGGCAAAGCCAAAGGCAAGCGTTGACGCGCAGGTCACAAAGGCGATTATCAGCGCATGCGCGCCCGGTCCCCAGGAAGGCGACTGCACAAAATTGCCGCTGATCATGGCGTCCATGGCTGCGGCATGCACCTCCACCCCCGGCATCACCCTGTCAAAGGGCGTTGCGCGGATGTCGGCCAGACCGGGTGCGGATGTGCCCACAAAGGCGATACAACCGTCAATATCAGCCCGCTTTGCACTGCCATCCAGCACCTTGGCGGCGCTTATATACCGATAGGTATGCCGCCCCCCCTGAAAGGGAACCAGCATATAGCCCTCGCGCGAAACCGGAATCTTGAACTCCCCCGCCGCCACGCTGAAAAGCCCGTCCGGCCCGGTATACAGCCGTAGGGCATCTGTTCCCAGCGCGCGCATGAGGGCCTGCAAGGCCAGCGATGGGTAAACGGCATCACCAAGCCTGAGGAGCAGCGGAACCTGCCGCACAAGGCCATCCGCATCGGGTGATACATTCACAAAACCCACGGGGGCCTCAGCAAAAAGCTCCGGCAGGGGCAAAACAGCGCCTGCCGCTGACTGCAAATAGGCATCAAATGGGGGGGCATCCTTGCCGCCGCGCGCTATCATGGCCGGAGGCTGTGGCAAGGGGCCGGAATACGGCTCGCCCGCATAGCGGGCAAACGCGCCCAGCACCACAGGCGCGGCGCGCACGGAGGCGGCAAGCAGGGTATCAAAATCCGTCAGAAAAGAAGGCAGGCCCACAATTTCCAGCGTCACGCCCCTGTCTCGATAAAGCCCCTCGCGCATGCTCGCTGGCGAGGTTCTGTCCGGCTCTGCAAACATGATATCCAGCCCTATGGAAGCAGCGCCGTTTTGCGCCAGTCTGTCCACCAGATCGGCCACCAGATACCGGGGCCAGGGCCACTGCCCGTAACGGGCCAGGGATTCCTCGTCTATATCAATAACAAGAGGAACCAGAGAAGGTTCGCTTTGCCGCCGCAGGGGCAGCAGCGCATCGTAAATTCTCAGATCAAGGCGTTGCAGCGCCACAGGCTGCAGCACATACAGCGCCAGCATGGCAAGGCCGCCGCACAGCCCCACAAGGGCGGTGAAAAGCCATGGCTGCCGCAGCAGCCGTTTCAGGGCACCTGCAATGTTCATGAAGCAGTATCACGGGTTGTCTGTTCCGGCTCCGCATCAGGAAAGCGCTCATAAATCTTGGCGACAACGTCCATGATTTCTTCAAGGCATTCCACAAGCTGGGGATCAAAATGGCTGCCAGCCTCCTCGCGCAGGAGGGCAAGAGCCTTTTCGTGCGGCCATGCGGCCTTGTACGAACGCGGAGAAACCAGCGCGTCAAACACATCGGCAATGGCGGTTATACGTGCCGCAAGGGGGATATCCTCGCCTTCCAGCCTGCCCGCGTCGCTGGGACCTGCATAGCCTTTGCCGTTCCATTTCTGGTGGTGATGGTGGGCTATCTCGCGGGCAAAGGTCATGAATCCGCCACTCTGGGCCTCTGCCTCCAGAATGCCCGCGCCAATAATCGTATGCGACCGCATGATAGCCATTTCATCATCTGAGAGTTTGCCCGGTTTTTTCAGCAGCAGATCACTCACGCCCACCTTGCCTATGTCGTGCAGCATGGCGGCAAGGCGTATCTGGCTTTTGACGTGCAGGGTCACGTCCGGGTCAAGGCACAGGCGGTTGGCCCGCACCTGATACATTTCTGCGGCAATGGCGCCCACGCGCTCGGCATGGGGGCCGGTTTCGAGCGGGTCGTGCACAGAGGCCAGCCGCACAAGCCTGTTGATGCTTGCCCGCACCAGATGGCTGCGTTCAAGGATATTGGCGATTTCGCGGGCCAGCACCCGTATGTGCCGCTCCATGTCGTGGGTGAACTTGCGGGGTTTGCCCGTGCGCGGATCAAGGCTGTTGATGAGCTGCATCACGCCCGAGATGCGCCCCGCGTGGTCGTGAAAAGGCACCACGAGCATTGATTCCGTACGGTATCCCGTGGCCTTGTCAAAATCATCGCGGAACGAAAACGGCAAATCCTTTGGCAAGGCGCGCACATCCACAATATTGAGCATTTCGCCCGTGCAGGCCGCATAGCCCGCAATGGAATGAGGATTGATGGGCAGGCGCGCCGAGGAATAGGCGAACTTTGAGGCAGTGTTTACAGAAAACAGACTGTCGTTGTGCGTATAGGCAAAGAGCAGATCTTCCCCATCAACAAGAAAAATGGTTCCGGCATCAGCCCGCGTGATCTCTCGGGATTTGGCGAGTATGCGGTCGAGCAGCGTGTTTTCGTCCTGATACTGCGAAAGGTCATCCAGAAATCTGTCGAGCCAGTCGCTGAACTGAACCAGACCGCATTCTCCACAGGCCTGCTGCCTGGGCATGGGCAGGCTGAACCGCATGCCCTCACGCGCAAAGCACAGGCGCTGCCCGTTTGTCTGGCAACTGTGCAAGGCCTCGCGCTGTAGCGCGTCTATCTGCGCATCCGTCATATCCGGCGCATGGTGTGAAAGCACAATGCAGCCCGCCCCGGCAGCATGGCCCATATCACGCCAGTCTTCCCAGCGGGAATGCCCCCAGCCTTCAATATAGCTGGCCTTGCTGTACATGCTGTCCACAACAGCCATGTCCGCGCCTTCAAGCAGTTCGCGGGCCGCCTGCTGCACTTCGGGAGCGCGGGTTATTTCATAATCGCCGGAGTACACAAAAACGGCATTGTCGGCGCAAACCCTGTAGGCAAGCGCCCCCCCGGGATGGTTGGCCGCTATGGCCGCAACCGCGACGCCATTGGCGGGAAGCACCTCGTCGCCAGGTTCAAGGCTGTGCCGCACAACGTTTCCGGCAAAGTCGCTGAACGGTATGGGGAACATGCCGTGGGCAAAATGATTGTCCAGCACGTCCTCAAGCCAGGCGGGAATATAGATGTGGGTTGTCCAGCGGGGGGAATGCAGGGGCGGAAAGAACCCCAGCCCCTGGATGTGGTCTGTGTGCCCGTGCGAAATAAAAAGATGGCAGGTGCCGCTTTCCGGCAAATTTTCGCCAGCCTGCCGCAGGCCTGTACCAGCATCAAAAAAGATAAGCGCCCCGTTGTCGGAGCGCAGTTCAACGCATGAGGTGTTGCCACCGTAAAATGACATGGCCGGAGCTGGCACGGCAATGCTGCCGCGCACGCCTCTGAGCACTACTTCCATGCGATCCTCCTAGTGGATCAATACGGTGTTTTTATAGCGCTAACCCTATGTCTTTTGTGATTTTTTTCAAGCGGCAAAAACTGGCATATCTGATATTCGGTAATACTATCAACTATGAATAGAGTAGGTTGGAAAAATATTTCTGAAAAAACTTTTTTTGCTTATGAAAGGCAATAAAAACGTTATCCGGCCAACCAACTGACCGGATAACGCTTTTATTGTATTGCTCGTCTAGAACACGCCGGTTACACGCCCGGTTGCCACATCCACATCTATGTTGCGGAAGGAGGGCCTGGAGCCAGTACCGGGCATAAGGCTGATGTCGCCCGCCACCGGGGCCACAAGACCAGCGCCGCCAAAAAGCAGCACATCGCGCACATGCAACCGCCAGGATGAAGGCACGCCCTTGCGCTTGGCGTCGTCCGAAAGCGAATACTGGGTTTTGACCATGCACACGCCAAGCTCGTCCGCATCGGGGCGTTCCTGAAGCGCCTTGAGGCGCTGGGCGGCCATGGGTTCAAAATCCACGCCGTCAGCGCCGTACACTTCGCGGGCGATGCAGACAATGCGCTCGGCAATGGGCAGCTTCCAGTCGTAGAGCGGGCGGAAGTTCCGCTTGGGCGAATTGCAGGCGTCCATGACGGCATCTGCCAGTTCAAGCGCGCCTTCGCCGCCTTTTTCCCAATGTTCAGAAACAGCCACGCTTGCCCCTGCCTTTTCGCAGATACGGCGGATAGCGGCAATTTCGGCGGGTTTGTCGGTATAAAACTTGTTGATGCACACCACAGAGGGCACACCGGAGCGGCGCACAATGCCGATATGGTGCAGCAGGTTGACGCAACCGGCCTCCACCAGACCCACATCTTCCCGCAGGTATTCTTCGGGCAGGGGCTGACCGGGGCGGGGCTGCGGCGCGCCGCCGTGGTGCTTGAGCGCCCGCACGGTGGCCACGATCACCGCCGCGTCAGGCGCAAGGCCGCTGTAACGGCACTTGAGGTTCCAGAATTTCTCGTAGCCCATTTCTGCGGCAAAGCCGGATTCGGTCACGTGGATGTCGCCAAGCTTCAGACCCACCCTGTCGGCAATAACCGAACTCTGTCCCAGAGCGATGTTGCCGAAGGGGCCAGTATGCACCAGCACGGGCTGGCCCTCGATGGTCTGGATAAGGTTGGGCTTGATGGCCTCCACCAGCCATGCGGTCATAGCGCCGTCCACTTCAAGGTCGGCGGTGGTCACGGGCCTGCCGTTGCGGTCAAGGGCAAGCACCATGCGGCCCATGCGCTGCCGCAGATCGGCCAGATCGCGCGCCACGGAAAGGATGGACATGACCTCGGAAGCAACGGTGATGTCAAAGTGCGAGCGCATCATAAAGCCATCGTTGCGCCTGCCGTCGCCTTCCATGCCGATAATCACGTTGCGCAGGGCCTGGGCGCAAAAATCCATCACCCAGCCGGTGCTGACGCGCGTGGGGTCAATGTCCAGACGGCGCATGCCCGAGAGCCGCTCAAGTGTGGCGTCGTCATAGTTGCGTTCGTGCTGCATGCGGGATGTGAGGGCCGTCATGGCAAGATTGTGGGCCGCGCCCACGGCATGGATATCGCCCGTAAAGTTGAGAGAATACGGCGTGAGCGGGATGCACTGCGAAAGACCGCCGCCAGCGGCGGAACCCTTCATGCCCATGGTGGGGCCGCCCGAAGGCTGGCGGATAGCGGCGGACGACCGCAAACCGCGCCGCGCAAGCCCCTGCACCAGACCAATGGTGGTGGTGGACTTGCCTTCGCCAAGGGGCGTGGGCGTGATGGCCGTAACGTCAACGTATTTGCCGTTGGGGCGGTTCTCAAGCCTTTGCAGCACTTCCTGCTGCTCAATCTTGCCCATGTATCGCCCGTAGGGCAGCACTTCTGAAGGTTCCAGCCCCATCTCGGCGGTCAGGGCTTCAAAAGTTTTCATATTCTGTTCGGCATCCAGGGCTATCTGCCAGTCCGGGTGCTTGGTGGGATCAAGAGTCATGCTGTCTCCATACAACAAAGAATTGGCAAAATGGTACGGGCCGCCCGCTGGGGCGTCAAGCCCGAGGCATCAGGCATCGTGGCGGCCTTGCGGCTGCAGACCGCATCATATATATACCACAACAATTCCGCCATGTTCATGGGCGGATTTGCCCACCGCAACAGGCAGGCTGGAAATTTCACCGGGCACATGGCAAAAAGCCATAAAGCCCGCAACGGCGCGGCACCCTACCCGCCGCCAAAGCACAGGAGCAGCCATGCGATTCACCGCCCAACAGGGCCGTCTGAGCATACATCTGCGCGTTTTTCGCCAGGGGCGGGACCTGCAGGTGCTCTGCGGCGGCGGCGCAACCCATATCGGCGCTGTGGCTCTGGCCGCGCCTGCGCATGGTCAGGTAGAGGCCCAAAGCCATCTGGCGGGCTTGCCCGGCCACAAGGAAGACGCCCTCGCCCTGCGCATGGCCGAACGCATGGCCCATGCCCTGAGCTGCGCCGTGTGCGTCAACGCGGGCATCCACTACGACAACATCACCCGCGAAGAAATCCGGCAGGTCGAGCAGATGGTTCACGACCTGACGGAGCATTGCATCTCCGCGCTGCAAAAGGATTCTCCATGCTCACGGTAAACGATCTTACGGAACTGGAAAACTACATCCGCAGCGGCGAGCTTGAAGCCGATTTCAAGGACGGTTGCGAAAACGACCGCTTCTACCTGCTTGAACTGCTTGAAAAACTCATGGACGTCTCCGAACTGGCAGACGCCGCCGCCACACGGCTCATATTCAAAGGACTGCCCGTTCCTCCGCCGCCCACAGAAAAATAACCCGCGGGGTGGCCTTTAGGCCTGCATGCCGGTAAGCAGCCACTGAAACAAGGGCGGCAGCCTTTATCCTTGCAGATGCGCTCCTGAT
This sequence comes from Desulfovibrio desulfopostgatei, assembly GCF_053570645.1. Classification (NCBI taxonomy): domain Bacteria; kingdom Pseudomonadati; phylum Thermodesulfobacteriota; class Desulfovibrionia; order Desulfovibrionales; family Desulfovibrionaceae; genus Desulfovibrio; species Desulfovibrio desulfopostgatei. The sequence continues at coordinate 1,822,805 of NZ_JBRBQS010000002.1, forward strand.
TCCAAGGCGCTTGCCACCACAGCGCAGAGCCGCGCCACATCCTCAGCCGGGGTAACATACGGCGGCATGAGGTAAACAAGGCGGTTAAACGGCCGCACCCAGATGCCGTGCCGCACAAAATATTCCTGTAATGCTGATGTATTGACGGGTTCACACGTTTCCACAACGCCGATGCCGCCCAGTACGCGCACATCGGCAACGCCCTGAAGCTCAGCACAGGGGGCAAGCCCTGAGCGCAGGGCGCTTTCAAGGTTTGCGACCTTCTGCCGCCAGTTTTCCTCTTGCAACAGGTCAAGGCTGGCGCAGGCCACGGCGCAGGCCAGCGCATTGGCCATAAAGGTGGGGCCGTGCATAAACACATTGCCCCCGGCGCAAATGCCCTGCGCCACACTGGCTGTGCAAGCCGTGGCAGCCAGGGTGAGCACCCCGCCCGTGAGCGCCTTGCCGCAACACAGAATATCCGGTGAAACACCGGCCCATTCCGCAGCAAACATCTTGCCCGTGCGGCCAAAGCCCGTGGCGATTTCATCAAATATCAACAGCGCGCCAGCCTCGCGGCACAGTTGCGCAAGCCCGCGCAGGTATTCGGGGTGGTAAAACCACATGCCGCCAGCGCCCTGCACCACTGGTTCAAGAATCACCGCCGCAATCTCGTGCCCGCGCTCGGCAAAAACACGCCGGGCATCGTCAAGGCTCGCCGGGTCAAAGGGCTGGTCAAAGCGGCAACTTGGCCGCTCCATAAATATCTGTTGGGGCAGCATGGCCGTGAACAGGCTGTGCATGCCCGTAACCGGGTCGCACACCGACATGGCGCCAAAGGTATCCCCATGGTAACCGCCCCGCGGCGTAAGAAACTTGCTACGCCCGGTCTGGCCCCTGCCCTGCTGGTATTGCAGAGCCATTTTCAGAGCCACCTCCACCGCCACCGAGCCGGAATCGGCAAAAAACACGCGCTCAAGCCCCGCAGGCATGAGGCGCAACAGCCTTTCGGCCAGATTGACCGCCGGTTCGTGCGTCAGGCCGCCAAACATCACGTGGGGCATGCGCCCGGCCTGTGCGTGCAGGGCCTCCATAAGGCGCGGATGGTTGTAGCCGTGCACGGCTGCCCACCAGGACGACATGCCGTCCACAAGTTCCCTGCCGTCTGCCAGCACAATACGGTTGGCTCTGGTGCGCGCTACAGAGCTGAGCAAGGGCGGCTGCATGGCCGAGGCGTAGGGGTGCCAGATGGTCTGGTGATCGCGGCGCACAACATCCGCTCCGCAGTCGCAAGCAGCATCCTGAGAGGCTTGCAGATGCCGCACCAGCGGTTCAAGCTCCTGAGCCAGAGTCTGCCAGCCCTCTGCATCCAGTTGCGCCACGCGCGGCAATTCCACAAGGGGAGCAGCCTGGCCATGTTGCGCCAGCCGCTCGCGCAGCATGGCGGCATTGTCGGCCAGCATGGCGTCCACATCCACGCCGGGGCAACCCGCGGCCGGGTCGGCAGAGGGAACAAGCACCACTCCGGCCAGTTGCAGACCGTTATGCCGCAATGCATCCATTGAAAGCAGAATGTGGTTCAGCCCACCCAGATAATTGCCGCCCACAAGCAGCACGGGCAGGCCCACCGAGGCCATGAGGTCGAGCATGTCCTCACGCTCGTTGAGCGGCACCCGCAAACCGCCAGCGCCCTCGAGCAGCAGCATATCAGCGGTGCTGGCGCGGCTGTGGCAAATGATGTCACTTCGCAGTCCTGCGCAGCTCAGGTGCGCGCCTTCGCGGGCTGCGGACAGATGAGGCGATGCGGGCAGGCTGAAGCAATGCAGGGCCGTTGCAGGCAGCATGGCGGCGCTTTGCGGCATGCCCGCAACGGCGGCGGCATACACGCGGGCATCGGCCAGAGGGGCCGTATTGGCCTGCTCCGGCGCAACACCTGTCTGCACAGGCTTTACAGCCTGGGCGTTGATCCCGGCCAGCAGCAAGGCCCGCAGCAGGGCCGCCGTCACCACGGTCTTGCCCACATCTGTGCCGGAGCCAGCTATAAAAAGGCCCCTTAGCGGTGGGTCAATCTTTTCCTCAGCAGTTTGCATCGCAGCGAACCTCAAGCCCTTGCGCGGCGATCATTTCAAGATCATGCGCAATGCTCTGCCCGTGGGTTGTAAGATAATCGCCCGTCATGAGGGCATTGGCACCGGCGGCGAAAATCTCATTCTGGCGGCTGCCCAGCACAAGAGGCCTGCCCCCGCAGATGCGCAAGGTGGCCTTGGGCAAAATGTGCCGGAACACGGCAATGAGCGTCAGCGCTTCATCAGCGGTGAGGGGCTTCTGCCCTGCCAAAGGCGTTTCCGGGTGCGGATGCAGAAAATTCATGGGCACATGGCTCACACCCATCTTTTTGAGACTGAAGGCAAAGTCCACGCGGTCTTGCCAGCTCTCACCCAGGCCGAACAGGCCGCCGGAACACACGCTCAGGCCCGCCTCGCTGGCTCGCAGCACAGTGTCGCGCCGCTGCTCCCAGGTTTGCGTAGTGCACACGCTGGAGTAGTAGCTTTGCGAGGTTTCCATATTATGGTGAAACCGGGTAAGCCCGGCCCCGGACAAAAGGGCAAAATCTTCAGCCGTTAGTTTGCCAAGCGAAGCGCAGACGCGCGGGCGCACGGCGTCCGGCAGGCCGGAAATTACAGTGCGCAGGCGCTGCAATTCGCTGCCGCTCAGGGCCGAACCGCTGGTAACAACGCCAATGCGCGCCACAGGCAGAGCTGCAAGGTGCAGGATGCGCTCGCGCAGTTCATCGTCCGGCAAGAGAGGAAAAACCTCAATAGGGGTGTGATTGTGCCTGCTCTGGGAGCAGAAACGGCAGTCCATGGAGCAGTTGCCGCTTCTTGCATTGATGATGGCGCACAAAACAATGCCGCGCCCAAAGGCCGCCTCGCGCAGCGCAGTGGCCCTGGCAAACAACTGTTCCTGCGGCAGGGACAAAAGCGCGAGGGCTTCGGCGGGCGTTGCAGCCGCCTGTGATTCAGTCATGATATAACCCTGAAAAAGAACAATGATGCAGAGCAAAAATCATTTGCTGGCCGTAACCGCCCTGAATGGCAGCCATGCCGTCATACAGGCAGGTACAATGCCATTTTTTGGCCTAAAAAAAAAGCCCGCCTCGGGGGCGGACTTTCAGACCAATGACAAAGCCTGCTATTGCGGGTTTTATACCGGGGATGCTTGAACCTTGCGGCGCTTTTCCCACAGCTTCATGTCTTTCATCTTTTTACGGCGTTCGCGCTGCAGGGCTTTACACACCAGAGGTGCGTCTTTCTTGAAGCCCCACTTTTCGCGGTATTCAGCCGAGGTCATGCCGTGGCTGGCCAGATGACGCTTGGTAAGAATCTTAAAGCTCTTTCCACACTCAAGGCAGGTGACGGATTTTTCTTTGACCGACTTGCGTGCTTCAACGGCCATTTCGCCGCTGTCCAGTTCCACAGGCGTTTCGCCTTCAGCAACTGCTTTGATGCCCTGCGCCACTTTCTGTATAAAGGCGGCTATTTCTTCTTCGCTCATAACGCGAACGCCAGCTTGTGCTCTGGTAATTTCCAGCGCCTCTTTCAGATAATCGTCCATAACTACCCCTTTATTGTCTTCAATATACTCAATCTGACGCGCTGCGTACCCGCCTGATCGGCTCATTGACAGAACAGTCGGTCCCCCTCCCATCCTGATGGGGAGAACATACACAGCAGCTATTGTTTCGTCAATGTACTATACCCTATAATATAAAATTGTGTTGCAAATTTTACATAACCATTATTCCAGAATGTATTAACTTGTTGCAGTTACTTGGTGTCGGTGCAGGCGCAACAAACGTAAAAAACAGGGAGGCCGCTTGAAAAAACTTTCCCAAGCGGCCTCCCAGGCGAAATCCAGGTGTAATGTCAGATTACCGCAAGAACATGCTACTTTAAGACAAATGTGTCATACTTTGATGCAGTTCCCCAGAAGCGGTGATCCAGATATTGCCCGCGAATGTTCTTTGCATATCCTTCTGTAATTCCAGTCATATGTTCAGATACCGAAGCAACGGCAAAGGCGGCGCTGGCGCGCTGCTCAAAGGCACGAAGCTGGTCTGTCTGGCTTTCTGTCAGGCTTTCCTGCCCGGCAAGATTTTCAGGCAGAGGTTCTCTGTATTCCAGTATGACCTTGGTGTCATTAAAATTGTATCTGGCGGCAAAACCGCGCGTCAGCCAGCGCATGGGCTTTGCTTCGTCCGTCAGCCCTGCAAGGGCTGAAAACGCATCCTTTTTGCTGTCCACAATATAGGTGCTGGCCGCAAAGCCGTCATTGTTGAAGATCTCCACCCCTTTATCAACGCTAAAGGGGCGCTGGCCGTCGCTGTCCCAGTACCAGCCGCGCGGCACCTCAGCCAGCCCCACAATAGCCAGGGGACTTTGGGGGTCGCCCTTGCCGTAAACAGCAACCCACGCATGCAGCGGCAAGCCGCCAATAACGCCTGCTCCATCAAGGCTGACGCTTGTCTCGCCGCCGGTAAGCAGGGGCATGTTCACGGCCTTCATGCTGATGGCCGGGCGGGCTGTGGAAACATAGGCCGTGTTCTGCATTCCCCTTTGCAATGCGCCGGTGCATCCGGCCATCAAGGCAAGCAGGCCGAGTGTAACACAAAGAAGCACTCTGTTCATATGCCCTCCAAGGCTGACGGCGCACATTACGTCCTGCATCACCGTGTGAAGCTTGCGGGACGTTCCATCGCACTTATCCATTAAAATTGCAGAAGACAGACAATTCCACCCCACGGCGGAACTGCTGTTGTGTCTGGTTATATTCCAAGGAGTGAACGCATGCAATGCGCCCTCACATGCCGGATCGGCATATGGGAGGGGCCCGGCGCCCTGATGCAAGACGCGCCTGAGACGACAGCGGCAGGCCTGGTCGAAAGGCAAGGGCGAACAGGCCCAAAGGATGAAGACCGGGGAAGCTAGGGAGCGGCAGGCTTGGCAGCAGGCGCGGCCTGACTGCCCGCCCCGCCAGGCAGGTAGTTTTGCAGGTCGCGCGAAACCTCAAAGGTGTGCAGTTCCGCCGTGGCTGCCTTGGCAAAAGGAGAATCGGCATAGTTGCGCACAATATCCTCAAGCAAAGCTTGCGCCCGCGTGGCATCGCCCAGCTTGCGATACAGCCGGGCCTCGCGGAAACGCAAGCCCGGATATTCCGGCGACTCCTTGGGCACAAAGGCATTGTAACGCGCAAGCCATTCCAGGGCTTCCGGCACACGATTGCCCACTTCGCAGATATCCATGAGTGAAAGTATGGCATCCTTGATGCGCTGCGGGTCGGCCTTGTCGGAGCGTTCGTTCTGCAACTGGGTAAAGAGATCAATCACCTTGCGGTTCAGCGTGTAGGAGTTGCGAATGTCCTTGCGCTGTTCGGCATCGCGGGCAAGAAAGTACGTGGCGTAGGCCCGCTGATAGAGCGGGATATCCTGCCGCTCGGCAAGCTTTTGCCACATGGCGAGAGCAGCCCCGTTCAGATTGAGATTCTGGGCCGAGAGCGCCATGGCGTAATCAAGCTGGTTGCGCAACTGGGGGTTCAGAGGCCATGTGGCCACCAGTTTGCCAAGATCAAGAATCTTGGCCCAGGCACCGGCCTGAAGATAGCGGTTGAAAAACTCCGTAAAGGTCGCTTCCCCATACTGGGGGTCCATGGGCGACTTCAAAAATTCCGCAAGCATGCCAAGGGCCTGTTCTGTCTCACCCCGTTCAAGCAATCCCTGCGCCAAGGCATAACGCATACGCGGATCTATCGCCCCATAGCGCTCGCGCACCAGGGGAAAGCCATTCCACAAAATGAGAATACGCCCATAGTTTTTTTCAGCCATGGAATTGGCAAGCTCTTTCTGAAAAGCAAGCCAGATAATATCGCGGGCCTGCGCCACGTTGGCGTTTTCAGGATAGCCGTCAATAAAATCTGCGGCCTTGCCCATGGCCTCTGTATAACGCTTGCTCCAATAGAGCCACATGGCCTCCTTGAGCCGCGCGAGTACAGACTCCGGCGCAGTGCGCGAGGCCGCCGCAAGGTTGGCGTAAACCTTGGGCAGATTACCGCTGGCGGCTCTGGCAAAAACCTGGGTCATGGCCTCATAATTGATGGGCGAATCGTAAATGCCGCCTTCGGCCAGCCGCAGACTTGCCATATTTGCCGCATGGGTTCCCGCAAAATGCCGCGTCAGGTAGGAATACAGAAACTCGGCCCCGCTCTTGTTGCCAAGCCGGGTATACATGTCGCCCATTTTAAGGAGCAGGTCGTCATTGCCCTTCTGCCCGGGCACGAGGTTGTAATACAGCCAGTACAGGGTCAAGGCCGCAACGGGTTTGTCCAGAGCCTCATCATTGGCGCCCTGCAAAAACAGGAATGTGGGGTCTTCAATATAATAGCGGGGCCAGCGCTTGCTTATAAAGTCGAGGATAACCTGCGCATTGGTGTACTTGCGCTGGTTGTTCAAAGCCTGGGCAAGGCCCACGGACGCCTCCTGCAAAAAGGAGGATTCAGGGTACTTGTCGAGCACAATGGCAAAGGACTGTTCCGCCTGAGCATCCATGCGCCGCTTGAGCTGCGCCTTGCCAAGGGCCGTAAAACCCTGCGCCACGCCGGGATAATCCGGATAGCGCCGATACATGGCCACAATGTAGCCCCCGGCATCTACCAGATTGCCCACGTTGACGTTAACCAGCCCCAGGCGCAGAAGGGCCTCCGGCACGCGGGGAGAACGCAGGTCAAAATTCATGGCTTCACTGGTGGCGGAAACAATAGGCTCAAAGCCAGCCAGTGGATTATCGGCATATCTGGCCCATACGCAATCGCTGATGTAATACAGCGTTTTCAGGCGCATATCGGCGCTGATGGTGGGCATTTCCTTCAGTTTTTCCAACTGCGGCAAAGCCTCAACGAACTTGCGTTCCTTGATGAGCCGCTCCGCCTCATCCATCATTTTTTCCGGGTCAGCAGGCTTGGCAACAGGATTGCCCTGTTCGTCCACATAGACCACGGGCCGGGGTTCTTCCTTGGGAGCAGCGGCCCCATGTCCGCCTTTTTCTTCGGCATGCGGCAGGCCCACCACATTGTCCGAAACCTTGCCGGATACATTGCCGCCCGCGCCGTTCGGCTTTGCCTGACCGGCCACGGAAGCAGGCGCAGGCGCGGAAGCTGCGGCTGGCGCGGGCTGTTGGGCTGGCGCTGCTTTTACCTGCGGCGCAGGCTGCGGGGCGGGTTGTGACGCTGGTTGGAGTGCAGGCTGTGGTATGGCCTGCGGCACAACCTGCTGGACAGGCTGCGGAGCGGGTTGAGCTTGCGGCTGCGCGGCGGGCGGTACTGCACGCTGGACGCCATTTTGCGGAGCAGGCGCAGGCTGGGCCGCTGGTCTTGTGACGGGCTGGGTTGCAGGCTGAGTCACTGGCTGGCTTGCAGGCGCAGCCGGAGCCGCGGGTGCTGGCGCTGCCGCTGTGGCCGGAGCCGCAGCAGGAACATTGCCAGGAATTGATGTAGAAAGCCCCTTGTCGTCAGGCCAGTTTTCCGGCCCGCCGGGATTCACCCGGCTCATGAGACTCTGGCCGTCCAGCGTCACGGCACGGCTGCCCGCACTGACTGCGGCTTGCGGCACCTCGGCGGCTTCCGCAGTCTTGGTCGAGCCAAGGGAGGTAAATTTCAGGCTCAAATCCGCCAGCTTTGCCTTACCTGCGTCAAGCAGACCAGCAAAGGGCAAGGCCCTTGCCCCCTGCTGCACATCGGCCAGCAGTTTTTGGGCCTTTTGCAAAAAGCCCACTGCGGCATCTGCGGGCAGGTTGACGGCAAAAGAAGCGCCCTGCCCTTCTGAATCAGCAGAGGCATTGCCCACAGGCACACCCGCCGCATCCAGACGAGAGGAATTTTCCCCTTTCTGGGGTCCGGCGGCAAAAATTTCTATATCCAGTTCAGAGGGAGAAGACCGGCGCATGACGTGGTTCACGGCCTTGGGAGAAAGCGTAATGCGCAACTGGCCGTTGGAAAGCCCGATGCTGTCGAGCAGCGCTCCCGCAGAAGGCGCTGCGCCGCTGCGTTCAAGCGTTGCGGAGGGATCGTCAAGATAGAGGAGCAAGGTATTGCCGGTGCGCAAGAGCCTGTGCACCTGACCGGGGCTGTCGAGCGTAAGGCGCAGCCTTTCCCCGGCGGGCTGTGAACTTTTTGACTGTTTCCCGGCAACCGTGGTTGCGGCAGTATCTGCAATGGGCGCCCAGTTCCAGCTCATGCCGTACGAAGACTGCGCGGGCAGCAAAAGGCCCGCAATCAGCAGCAAAGCCCCAACACGTGAGCAGCGTTGGGGAATCGCACCCTTGCGGGCAGAAATATGAGGCCGTGGCGCGGCGGCGAAAAGTTGTGTATTCACTTGCACTTCGCAGGATGTGTCGTGGCGTCTGAGCCGCAAAATCCAACGCAAATTCTATGCAAATTTTATGCCGCTACATACTGCGTTTCTTGAGCTTTTCAATAAGCGTTGTCCGCTTGATGCCCAAAAGCTCGGCGGCCTGATTTTTTACTCCCTCCGCCTTGGCCAAGGCCTCATCAATAAGGCGGCTTTCCACAGCATCAAGAAAATCTTTCAGATTCTGTCCCTGAGCAGTCAAAACGCCCAGATTGGGCCACACAAAAGCTCCGCTGGCTGCAACGGGTATTGCGGCTTCAACTTGCGGCGCTGGGGCAGGCGTCTGCTCCACTCCGTCATCCGCGGTGGGTTCGGCAAGAGGCTCCGCCTCCGGTTCGCACGCCGGGGCATCCTCCTCCACCGGGGGCAGCAGAGACACATCGCCAACCTGATCCAGAATCTTGCGCGGCAGATCATCCATGCACACCGTATCGCCATCCACAAGGATGCTCAGGCGCTCCATGAAGTTTTCAAGCTCGCGCACGTTGCCGGGCCAGTTGTAGGCCGCCAGAATACGCCGCGTTGTTTCATCAAGCAGCATGGGATCGCGCGCTTTTTTGGTGCAGAAGTGGTTGAGAAAATAGCGCGCAAGCAGCAGCACATCATTGCCGCGCTGGCGTAGCGGCGGCAAATGCAAAGGAATGACGTTCAGGCGATAGTAGAGATCCTCGCGGAAGCGCCCGGCGGCGACTTCTACCTCAAGATCGCGGTTGGTGGCGGCCACAATGCGCACGTCCACCTTTTTGCAGCCAGTGCCGCCCACGCGTTCAATTTCCTTTTCTTGCAGCACACGCAGAATCTTGACCTGAAGGCTCAACTCCATCTCGCCGATTTCATCCAGAAAGATGGTGCCTCCGTCAGCCATTTCAAAACGGCCTGGCCGCGAACGGATGGCGTGCGTAAAGGCGCCCTTTTCGTGGCCGAAAAGTTCGCTTTCAAGCAGCTCTTTGGGGATGGCCCCGCAGTTGATGGGTACAAAAGGCTTGTCAGCCCTGCGGCTGTTGGCGTGAAGCGCGCGAACCAGCAATTCCTTGCCAGTTCCCGATTCACCAGTTACAAGCACAGTGCTGTCCGTGGGCGCAACCTTGCCGAGAACCTTGAAGACTTCGGCGAGGCTGGTGCTCTGGCCGATAATGCCGCTGGTATTCAACTCCATGTGTGCATTCTCCGCGTGCATATCCTTTCTTGTGTCAATACACTGACACGCATTGGATTACCAGTAAAAATGCGCCTATTCTATCGCATTTACCCTCAGCCATGCCGCATTTAGCCATGACCGATTCGCCGATACGCATTGCCGCCCCCGCAGGCTCCCCTGATCGTTGCCCAGGCCTGCCCCCATGCCCACTTGACGCTTCGCGCGCAGAAATTCTGGATTCTCTGGCCCAAGGCCGCAATCTGGTGCTCAGCGCCCTGCCGGGAGCGGGCAAAAGCAGCCGCGTCCCCCTCTGGCTCATGGGGCAGCCCTGGCTTGAGGGCCGCCGCATTCTGCTGCTTGAACCACGGCGCGTGGCGGCCCGCGCGCTGGCGCGCTATATGGCGGCCCTGCTGGGTGAAGAACCGGGCGGCCTTGTAGGCTATCGCATGCGTGATGAAAGCCGCGTCAGCAATCGCACCTGCGTGGAGGTTGTCACCGAGGGCGTGCTCACGCGCATGTTGCAGGATGATCCTGAACTGCCGGATATCGCCTGTGTGATTTTTGACGAATTTCATGAGCGCTCGCTCACTGCCGATACCGGCCTTGCCCTCTGCCTTGAAAGTCAGGCTGCGCTGCGCCCCGACCTGCGGCTGGTCGTCATGTCCGCCACGCTGGATGTGCAGGCCGTAGCAGGCCTCATGGGAGGCTGCTCTTCTGTTGTTTGCGAGGGCAAAACCTTTCCTGTGCAGATGATGCACCTGCCGCCCAAAATCCGCGCAGGGCAGATTGTGGGCGGCGGCCCTCTGTCTGCTGCCGGGGCAGGGCCGCTGCTGTGGCGGCACATGGCTGATGTCATTTTGCATCTGCTGCACGCAGAAAAGGGCAGCCTGCTGGCTTTTTTGCCCGGCGCTGGCGAAATCCGCCATCTTGCAGGCCTGCTCGATGGCACACTGCCTGCTGATGTGGCCCTGTGCCCGCTCTACGGCAACCTTAGCGCCAGAGAACAGGATGTGGCCATTGCACCCGCCCCGCAGGGGCAACGCAAGGTGGTGCTTGCCACATCCATTGCCGAAACATCACTGACCATCGAGGGCGTAAGGCTTGTGGTGGACAGCGGCCTTGCGCGCCTGACGCGCTTTGACCCGGCCAGCGGCCTCACCCGCCTTGTGACAGAGCGCGTTTCTCTGGCTGGCGCTGCCCAGCGGGCCGGACGCGCCGGACGCACCGAACCCGGCATCTGTTGCCGCCTTTGGGCAAAAGAGCAGGAAAACGGCATGCGTCCGCACATCCGCGCTGAAATTCTGGATGCCGACCTCACCGGGCTTGCCTTGCAACTGGCGGTCTGGGGCGTGACCGATCCGGCCTCGCTCGCATGGCTCGACACGCCGCCCCCGGCCCATCTGGCTGTCGCCAGACAGAACCTTCTGGCACTGGGCGCGGTGGATGCCCAGATGCGGCCAACGGCTTTGGGCCGCAGCATGGCCGCGCTCCCTCTGGCACCCCGCACGGCGCGCCTGCTGCTGTGGGGACGCGACAACTCCCTTGCCGCATTGGCAGCCTGTATCGCCGCCTTGCTGGAAGAACGCGACCCGCTGGCCTTTACCGCTGGCAAAAGCAAGGGCGGCATGCCTGCCGCAGGCGCGGGATGCGATGTGCTGCGCCGCCTTGACTGGCTGTGCCGCGATGGCGCAGCGGGCAAAAATGTGGATGCCGCCCGCGAGCGTGTGCGCCGTCTGGCGCAGCGGCTTATGCGCCAGCCTGAACTGCACGGGGGAAAAGGTTCCCGGCCAGTACCACAGGGGCAATCCAACAAAGCGGGCAACATTTTTTCCGCAGCTCTCGCTCAGGCCGCAAGCCTTGGGCAACTGCTGGCTGTGGCGTGGCCGGAGCAGGTCGCCATGCGGCAGACAGACGGTCAGCCTCAGGGCAGCGGCAATGGAAATTTTCCGGGCGGGGTAGCCGCCATGACGCCCTATCTCCTGCGCAGCGGACGGGCCGCCCAGATAGCCAGCGACGACCCTCTTGCGCGGCAGCCCTTTCTGGCAGTGGCAGAAGTTGACGGCGCAACGCCGCGCGGGCGCATCCGCCTTGCCGCCGCCCTTTCGCCCGATGATCTTGCAGCGCTTTTCAGCGCAGATATTTGCAACGAAGACAAGCTCACAGTTTCGGATGCCGGGCTGGTCAGCGCCCGGCGGCAGCGAGTGCTGGGATCTCTGGTTCTGGAAGATGCCCCCCTGCCTCGGCCACGGCCCGATGAGTGCGCTGCGGCCCTGTGCGCCCATGTGCAGAACAAGGGGCTGGAATGTCTGCCGTGGGATGATGCCGCAAAGCAGTGGCGCGCGCGGGTAAGCCTGCTGCGCGAGCTGGACGGCGAGGCATGGCCCGATGTTTCTGATGCCGCCCTGCTGGCGACCATCAATGACTGGCTCGCACCAGCCTTGCAGCAGGCGCTCGAAAGGTCAGCGGGGCAAGGCAAGCAGGGGCGCGCAAATTCGCTGGCGGCGCTCGGGCCGGAGCAATTGCTCGATGCCCTGCGCCGTCTGCTGCCGGGGAATCTTCACCGGATACTTGAACGGCAGGCCCCCACGGAATGGCAGGTGCCGTCAGGGGCCATGCGCCCCATTGTGTATGGTGAAGACGGTGGCCCCTGGCTGGCCGCCAAGTTGCAGGAATTATTCGGTTGCGTGGACACGCCGCGCATAGCCGATGGGCGCGTGGCTCTGGTGCTGCGCCTCAATTCGCCCGCAGGGCGTCCCTTGCAGGTCACGCGCGATCTGGCCCACTTCTGGCGCAACGGCTATCCGGCAGTGCGCGCAGAAATGCGGGGCCGCTATCCCAAGCATCCCTGGCCGGAAGACCCGGTTAACGCCGTGGCCACGGTTCTGACCAAGAAGCGGCTGGCCGAGCGGCAAAAAAGCTGACGCACCCGCGAAACCTCCACCGCAACCAGACCGCTGTTGTCGCGCCCTCTGGCCATCTCAACCGCTTAAAAAATGCCGCGCCCAGTCAACTGCTGCACAAATTCGCGCGCGCGTTGCTCGCTGTAGTATTCCTGCTTCTGCTGTACAAACCCCACATGTCCGCCGTACGGGGCAACCTCCAGATGCAGGTGCGCGCTCTGCTCCGCCGTCTGCCACGGATAGCACGATGACGCGCAAAAAGGATCGTCCGCAGCCATGAGCAGCAGGGTCGGCACGTTTATGCAGGGCAGGTCGGGCAGAACCGTATTCTTTTCCCAATAATCTTTGGCTGATGCAAAACCAAAGGCAGGCGCGGTAAAGCGCTCGTCAAACTCTGCAAAAGTGTGGATTTTTTCCACGCCTTCAACAGAAGGATAGGAAGGAAAGCGCTCGGCCTTTTCGCGCACTTTTTTGCGCAGGGTTCGCAAAAAATAACTCATGTAAATGCGACAGGCAGGGCCGTCCATTACTGGTGCCGCGGCGGAAAGATCACACGGCACGGACACAGCCACAGCCGCCCGCACCAGCGGCGAAACCGGCCCCCGGCCCAGATAACGGCAAATCTGGTTGCCCCCCATGCTGAAGCCAGCCAGCAGCAGGGGGCGGTCAAACTGCTCGGCAAAATGCACGACAGTTCCCAGATCTTCAATTTCGCCCATATGATACAGGCGCGCAGTGCGGTTGCTCTCGCCCGAGCAGGAGCGCATGTTCCAGGCCAGCACGTCAAAGCCTTCGGCCCGCAGGGCATTGGCCATGCCCAGAACATACTTGCGGTGGCTGTTGCCCTCCAGCCCGTGTGAAATAACAACTATGCCCCTGCCCTGCCCAAACGGGCGCTCCGCCCTGTCCTTTCCAAGCGAGGGATGCTGATCCACATCAAGAAAGTCGCCATCGGGCGTTTCCAGGCGCACCCGTCGCACAGAGGGCGACATTTGCGGCTTTTCACGAAAGAGCACGGGCCACATGGTATTGGCGTGGCCGTTGCGCACAAACCACGGCGCAATGTATATTGAAGCAAGAACTGGCATGATAATCCCGGTAACAAGAAATGGCTGCGCGGATGCGCGGGCCGGGTCAGACAAAGGCGGTTTGCTGGCACACAAGGGCTTGGCAGCCGCCAAAGCCTCGTATACCTTCGCCGCATGCACAACAAAGCTCCCCAAAATAGCGCCACGCGCAAAATTCTGTCAAATCCGGCACGTCAGGCCTTTGCACCTCAAGCTCCCGGCCCAAAGGCCGCATCCGATGCGCCAGCGACACATGTTGAAGGCACATTGCCAGCCAAGCCCAGAGGCAAGGATTCTGTACCATCCACGCCTCCTAAAAGGAGGAACGCGCAGCCCGTGCAAAACGGCGGGCAACGCGGCCCGGATGTAGCCGATGTGCTGATTCTGGGCGCTGGCGCTGCGGGGCTTATGTGCGCCCGCGAGGCGGCGTCAAAAGGCCTGAGCGTTGTGCTGCTGGAACGTGGCCCTGTGCCGGGGCGCAAACTGGCTGTCAGCGGCGGCGGCAAGGCAAACTTTACCAACCGCGCTGTCAGCCCCAAGGACTACCGCTGTGACGGAAGCAGGGGTAATGCATTTTGCGCCCCTGCCCTTAAGGGCTTTACGCCGGAGCACATGCTGCGCCTTGTGCAGGAGTGGAATCTGCCCTTTGAGGAGCGCACCCACGGCCAGCTTTTTCTGACGGTTTCCGCGCAGCGGCTGGTCAGGGCGCTGACAGACGACTGCCGCAAACATGGCTGCGTTATTGCCTGCGGCACCACAGTAACAGCAGTAGAGGCGCTGGCGGATGGTTTTTCCGTGCAGACGGAGGGCGGCTCGTGGCACGGCAAGGCTCTGGTGCTGGCGCTGGGCAGCCCGGCATGGCCTCAGGCTGGCGGCGGCGGTGCCGGCTATCGGCTGGCGGAAGAGCTGGGGCACAATATTATTGCGCCACGCGCCGTTCTTGCGCCGCTACGCCTCAATTCGGATTCCCCTCTGCTCGACCTGACGGGCATCAGTCTGCCTGTGGGCGTTACGCTTGGGCAGCACTGCTGGGAGGATGATCTGCTGTTCACCCATGAGGGGCTGAGCGGGCCAGCAGCCCTCAAAGCATCCCTCTATTGGGCCGAAGGCGCTGCAATCACGCTGAATTTTTTGCCGGAGCAGGATGTTGCCGCGCTTATGGATGCGCCGCAGGCTGGCAAACAGACCCCGCGCGCGCTGCTGGCAAGGCTTCTGCCCCAAAGGCTTGTGGACACCCTGCTGCCGGAGGAAACCGCAAGGCGCAAGGTGGCGGAACTTTCGCGCACGGCCCGAGTGGCTATTGTGGAAGCCGTGCAAAGGCACGCGGTGACGCCGCAGGCAACTGCGGGGCTCAAAAAGGCAGAGGCCTGCTCTGGCGGTGTAAATACCGACGAAGTGGACCCCAAGACCATGCGCAGCCTGCTGCAAAAAAACCTGTTTGTGGTGGGTGAACTGCTGGACGTTACGGGCCTGCTGGGCGGCTACAACCTGCACTGGGCCTGGGCCAGCGGCATGGCGGCAGCCAGGGAACTGGCCCGCAGCGCAACCGCCAGGGCCGCTGCGCCAGCCACAGATTAAACGGCTGGCAGCCCATTGGCATGCATGATGGGGATAACGCTAGATGCGATTGCAGTAGACGTTTTCCAGAAAGTGCTCCATGGCTTCATCCGCCTGACGGATGTAGTCCTGAAGCGGAAACTGGGCCTTGCAGGCCGGGCAGTACATATAGACTTCGTGGCAGGTGCGGGCGATATGCAGGGGCGCGCCGCAAGTCGGGCATACGAGTGTAGTCTTGACATCACGGGGTGCAAAAAAAGCCATGGCGATTCTTTGTGTTAGAAGTACTGTTTGAAATGCTGGCCGGGCTGTGCCCGGGCTGTGGCTAGATCGGTAAAATGCCGGTTCCATCCCCATCCGGGCCATTGGTCATGAACCTTGAACAAGCCGCAGATGCTTACCATATCCGGCGGCACAGCGCAGCTTATCCTTAGAGCATTTGCCCCATATTTTTGTCAACATGGGGCAGATGCAGCAAACCCCTTGCCGCCACAATGGACGAGCCATAAAAAATGCCCGCAAATGCCCGGTTCCGTAGGCTCAAATTTGTTATTGCGTCCGCCGTCCGCTCATGCCATAGACGTACAGCCATATTGTTGTAGATGTGGCATAACCAGAAGAAACGGATACGAAAATGAAAAAGCTCCTTATGGCTGCCGTGGCCCTTTCGCTGATGACTGCTCCCTGCCTCTTCAGCACTGAAGCCAACGCCGCTAACACCGCTCCGGCAACTGTTGCAAGTGGAACCAAGGCACACAAAGCCAGCAAGGCCAGCAAGGCGAAGGCTCCCGCCAAAGTAAAAAAAGTTTCTGCCAAGGCTCCCGCCAAGGCGAAGAAAGCTCCTGCAAAGAAAAAGACGCAGGCAATCTAATTCTTGCTGTCAAAAAGGCCGGTTAAACCGGCCTTTTACAGTTTAGATTAATGCGCTATTGAGTGCATAATCAGCTAACAGCAGAATAATGCACGCGTAGGAATGTAAAAATACCACCCAATGCGGAGCAGTTTAGTCAAAATTTGTCGTTTGGCAATCATTTTTGAAGCCAATGCAGATAATACTTGACGATTTTTTTGCTTAACAGTACTGTTCGCCCTTATTCATAGGGTGCAGTATTTCTTTTTGCCAGAGACTTTGCGTGGGTAAGGCTTCAAGCGGAAAGTTTACCCACCTCAACAACGGAGTCGTTATGGCTGTTTCCATTTATGTCGGCAATCTGCCTTTTTCCGCCACCCAGGAAGGCGTTGAAGCCCTGTTCGCCCCCTACGGCGAAGCCCTTTCCGTCAAGCTCATCATGGATCGCGAAACCGGCCGCCCCCGTGGCTTCGGTTTTGTTGAAATGGACGAAGCCGATGCCCACAAGGCCATTGAAGCCCTGAACGGCGTTGACTTTGGCGGCCGCACCCTTCGCATCAACCAGGCCGAAGAACGTCGCCCCGCGCCCCGCCGCTGGTAGACCACAAATTTCCTTGAAGTAAAAAGCCGCTGCTACCGCAGCGGCTTTTTTTGCAGCAACAAACCGGTTCTAGCCTTGCTTGCCCTCGCTCGGGGCAGGAGCTTCCTGCTTTATACTCTCTTGACCAGTCACAGCGTCTGACTCTTGGGCGCTGAACTGACATGCGCCAATACAACGGATGCCGCCGCAGTGCGGGCAAGCATTGCGACGCTGCGGCAAAAACATGTACCGCAAAATGGTCAGAAAACGCTTGATTGTCATGCTCTCACCAAGAACATCCTTCTGTATTTAAAACCACTCGGTTTAATCCAGACGCCGCAAAATCTGTGCGGCGGACAACACAAGAAATATCGCTCCGCAGGCCAGCAGCGGCTCAGAACAGATACCGGCGCTGCCAGTTTGATTAGTGGAACCCTTGTCATGAAAAGGGCTTAACTATTCAGCTGGAGCTAGATGGTAATAAGTTTTTCATCATCCTTGAGGATTTTTGTAAACGCCTCCCCAATGTAAAAAACTTCATCAACACCTTCCAGCTTTTCTATCTGCTCAAACACACCGAGGTTTTCAGCGCACTTTCTGCATGCGGAGACATGCCCGCCAGCATCATGAAATTTTTTGAGAAGACCCTGCAACTTCACGTCTTCACAAATCAATTTGACT
This sequence comes from Desulfovibrio desulfopostgatei, assembly GCF_053570645.1. Classification (NCBI taxonomy): domain Bacteria; kingdom Pseudomonadati; phylum Thermodesulfobacteriota; class Desulfovibrionia; order Desulfovibrionales; family Desulfovibrionaceae; genus Desulfovibrio; species Desulfovibrio desulfopostgatei. Next base: position 1,840,015 of record NZ_JBRBQS010000002.1, read on the forward strand.
GTTGCACCCCAAAGAATCAGGTGTACTTCTTCCCACCAGCCTTTCAGCAAGGAATTTGTGGCATACATAAAGACCATATTTTCAGCGGTGACGGGGTTATCGTTAACCCACAGGATATGCAGACACTTTTTATTCATGAATCAACCCCATCGGTTAAAAGCTTATCCAGCCCTGGCAGGAATGCCACTCGCAAAAAGAAACACATAGCTGTCAGGCCAGTTAGCCATGACAAGCACGACAGATGCACACAAGCACACCTCCGCTGACGCACAAAAACCAGCCCAATATTTCGCCAGATATGAAAATGAATTTTGTGCCGGAGACATGGATTTCAAGGTTCGATTCATGCTCGCAGCGTTTCCATGCGCTGCCCTGGCTGGCGGCCAAGTGCAAAGTTACGCTTTGGATTAACATTCAAGTGCCCTGCTCATGGGCATAGCAATGCCAATCACGCAGCGCAAGGGGGCAATTTGGCATCGGTTCCGGGGCTTATATATCAAATCATGTGTCTGGAATGCGGTACTAGTCGGTCTATTTTGAAGGATGGACGGATTTCTACGGATTGCCTCACAATAAAAAAGTCCGCGAAACCTGGGGTCTCACGGACTATAGCGGACATTTACGCCCCACTCTGGGAGGCCCCCAATGGGCCTCCCGGCGGGCATTTCAGGGCCGAAGAGGCAAGCCCTGAAAATCATGAGCCTTCATGGCAGAAAGGCATTCTGCCCACGCACTCAGGCAACGACGGAATTAGTCGGCCTGGGTGCGGATGAAGGTGGGAATTTCAAAATCATCCTCATCATAGGTGAAGTCTTCATGGCCGGGGTTATGCGCACGGCGGCGCGGCTGGCCCACAACCTCACGCTTGAGCAGATAGGGAGGACGATTGCTGTTTTCATCGTACCAGCGCTCCACTTCGGTGCGGCGGGTAGACTGCGGCAAGCGCGACTCGGCGCGTTCCTGCTCGTCCATCATGCTCTGCTGGGCCGCGCGGGAATTCATGCGGCGCGGTTCGGCAACCACGGCGTCAGGGCCGGGCTTGCGGAAGTTGGTGACAGTGGCCGCAGGAGCCTGCACGGGCTGAATAACCTGAGGAGAATCAATGCCGGTGGCAATAACGGTGAGGCGGATTTCGTCGCCGATATTGTCGTCAAACACAACACCAAAGATGATGTTGGCTTCTTCAGGCGTGGCATCGCCGATGATGTCGCCGATTTCGGCAATTTCCTCGGCAGTGATATCTGTGGGGGCGGTGATGTTGTACAGAACCGCCTTGGCGCTCTCAAGCGAAACATCTTCAAGCAGCGGGCTCATGATGGCGCGCTGGGCGGCCTCGCGGGCGCGGTTTTCGCCAGAGGCGATGCCCGTGCCCATCAGGGCCATGCCAGCTTCGGCCATGGTGGTGCGCACGTCTGCAAAGTCGAGATTGATGAGGCCTTCGCCCACAATGACGTCAGAAATACCCTTGACGGCGTAGTACAGCACATCGTTGGCCTTCTGAAGCATTTCGGAGAAAGGAGCCTTCTTGGGGGCAAAGGCAAGCAGACGGTCGTTGGGGATGGTGATCAGGCAGTCCACATGCTGCTTGAACTCTTCAAGCCCGGCCTCCGCCGCGCGCTTGCGCTTGGCACCTTCAAAACTGAAGGGCTTGGTCACAACACCCACGGTGAGGACGCCCATTTCCTTGGCAGCCTGAGCAACCACAGGAGCAGCGCCGGTGCCGGTGCCGCCGCCCATGCCAGCGGTAACAAAGACCATATCGGCATCGCCGATGGCTTCACGAATGCTGCCAACGCTTTCCACCGCAGCCTCGCGGCCAATGGCGGGGTTGGCGCCAGCGCCAAGGCCCTTGGTGAGCTTTTCACCAAGCTGCACCTTAACGGAGGCACCGTTCTTGTTCAGCGCCTGCACATCGGTGTTGGCGCAAACAAACTGCACTCCGCGCAGGCCAGAGGCAATCATGTTCTGCACTGCATTACCGCCGCCGCCACCTACGCCAATAACTTTGATCTTGGCATTGCTGGCCAACGAGGTATCGATATCATCAACGATAGACTGAGCCATTACACCTCTCCTCTGTGCTGTCCTCAAAATGCCCGCTTGAGGTTGTTATGAAATGTCCGCAAACCACTTTTTCATTCGCGAAAGCACACCGTCAAAAACGCCGCTTTCACTACGTGTGGTAAATTTTTTCTGGCCGGAAAGTTCCTTTTCCGCGCCGTAACGCAACAGCCCGACCGCCGTGGAAAATTTGGGGCTGTTGACCACGTCTTTCAGGCCCCCGATGTTGCGCGGGTAGCCAATGCGCGTGGGCAGATTGAAAATCTGTTCGCCCAGTTCCTGGCAGCCTTCAATCAGCGCCGTGCCGCCCGTGAGCACCACACCTGCGCCGATCATGTCCTTGTAGCCGGAGCGCACGAGGGTCTGATCCACAAGGTAAAGAATTTCTTCCATGCGGGGTTCGCATATTTCGGCCAGCACCTGACGCGAAAGCCGGCGCGGCTCGCGCCCACCCACACTGGGAACTTCGATAAATTCATCGTTGCGCACAAGGTCGGCAAGGGCGCAACCATACTTGAGCTTGATTTTTTCGGCAGAGGCTATGGGAGTACGCAGACCAAAGGCAATGTCGTTGGAAAGGTTCTGCCCGCCGAGCGCAAGAACAGCCGTATGCTTGATGGCATCGTTGGCAAAAACGGCGATATCGGTGGTGCCGCCGCCCAGATCAACCAGAGCAACGCCGATTTCGCGTTCTTCTTCGGTCAGCACGGCCTTGGCTGATGCCAGCGATTCAAGGGCAATATCGGCAACTTCAAGCTGGCTGCGGTGGCACGAGCGCACAATGTTCTGGGCTGAAGAAACTGCGCCGGTAACAATGTGCACCTTCACTTCAAGGCGTACGCCAGCCATGCCGAGCGGGTCGGCAATGCCGCGCTGGTTATCAACAATGTATTCCTGAGGCAGGATATGGATGACCTCGCGGTCGGCAGGAATGGCCACAGCCCTGGCGGCATCAAGAGCACGTTCAATATCGCGCTGCGCGACCTCGCCGCCCTTGACGGCAATCACGCCGTGGCTGTTGATGCCCATGATGTGGCTGCCCGCAATCCCCACGTATACCGAGTGGATCTCGCAGCCCGCCATAAGTTCCGCATCTTCCACGGCCTTGCGGATGGACTGGACGGTCTGTTCAATGTTGACCACCACGCCCTTGCGCAAACCAGTGGAAACACTGGTGCCGATGCCCACCACATCTACAAGACCCGACTCCGACAGCTCGCCCACCACAGCGCATATCTTTGTGGTGCCGATGTCGAGGCCAACGATGAGCTCGGACTTATTCATGCCATTCTCCTCAAAACTCCTGTCTCCGGGTCGCAACGGCATGCCACTATGGCGCATGCCGCAAGTTTCTTACGCTGGCTGGTTAAGTAAAACCCAAACATTGCCGTTAACAGATCGAATCTCGCGAACATTGCGCAGTTCGTGTCTGCGGGCCAGATCGCCCAGGGTCAGACTTAACCGGGAAAGATTGCCCTCCCAATCGTCAGTAGCGATGGAAAGCCGCATTTCCCTGTCTTCAAGATAAATTTCAATGCCCTTGCCGGGACTCACGCTGACGGACGAAACCGCCCCCGCCTCTATGGGCAGCAAACCGCTTTGCATGCCCTTCATCAGGCGCGTCAGGTACGGCAGGGCGTCTTCTGCCCCCGGGTCAACACGCAAGGTGGGCAGCGAGAGAAAATTTTTGCTCTCAACCGGCGCTATAATTTCGCCAAGCTCGTTGGCGTAATACAGCACCCCATCCTTATGCACCCAGAAAGAAGGCAACCGTTCTTTCAGCCGTATCACAAACCTGTCCGGCAGAAGGCGCTTAACAGAAACTTCTTCAACCCAGGGCGTCTTGCGCAGGTTTCTTTCAACCTTGGCAATGCTGACTGCAAGACTGTTGTCGCCCTCGCGTATGCCGCCGTATTGCAGCACCATGTCGTGCGAGAGGCGCACATTGCCGGTCACGTCAACATGGCGGGTGGTGAAAAAATCGCTGGTTATGGCCTTGTTGTAGAGCCAGAGCGATGAATAACACACACCAGCAAGAATCAGCCCCAGGCAGGTCAGCAGCACAGCCAACGCGGCAAGGCTTTTCAGCCCGCTGAAGCCCTTGAGCCTCCTGAAAATCCCCGCGATAACCCCGCCCGCACGTACTTTTGATCCGCCGCTGCTTTTTTTGACCGGGGCAGATGCTCGTGTGTAGGAGTTACGGGCTTTACGTCCGCTTTTTTTCAGGGCAAGGGGCATGGCACTATCCTGACCTCCGGCTCAAGCTCAATGCCAAACCGTTGCCGCACAGCTTGCCGGGCCTCTTGCAACAAGGCCAAGGCCGCTGTGGCGCTGCCCTTGCCTTCATTTATCAAAAAATTTGCATGCAGGGTTGAAAAGGCCATTCCCCCAAGCTGCCTGCCCTTGAAACCGGCCTCGTCAAGAAGCCTCCCGGCAGACATTTCCGGCGTGGGATTTTTGAATACGCACCCCGCGCTCCAAGCCGTCACAGGTTGTTTAGACTTTTTCTTAAAAAAGTTGTGACGCATGCAATTACAGATGCCATCCCTTTCAGCAACGGTCAAGCCAAATGTGGCTTCCAAGACGATAAAATCATTCTTTTTCCCGTTAATGCTGAGAGTACGATAGCCGTATTGCAGTGCATCTTCGTTGATACGCTGAATGGTGTTATCAATAAACACCTGAATATTATAAATATTTTTACATGTTTCCGTACCATGCGAGCCAGCATTCATGGCAACAGCCCCGCCCACGCTGCCGGGTATGCCCACCAGCCCTTCAAGGCCGGAAAGCCCGTTTACAGCGCAAAAACGCAGCAGCCGCGCCATAGGAACGCCCGCTCCCGCACGCACCAGAACCTTGCCCTCGTGCTCGCCCACAATGACCGGGCCGTCACTAAAAAACGGGCGGATCAGAACCAGCGGCAATTCGCCGTCCTGTGCAAGAATATTGCTGCCCGCGCCCAGAACCAATGGTGTGCCGCCAAGAGCCTTGAGCCTATCGGGCAATAGATAAAGGTCTTCGCTCCGCTCGAGTATTATTTCCGCAATGGCGGTTCCCCCCACCCTCAGCGTGGTGCGGGGGGCAAGAAAAGGAGCGGGCATCTCACGCATGGTCTTGTCCCTCCAGCCAGGCGGGACCGAGGCGGGTGATGCTGCCAGCGCCAAGGGTCAACAGCACATCGCCCTCGCGCAGCACATTGGGCAGGGCTGCGGCAAGGTCATTGAGGGTCTGGTAGTATTCCACCGGAGTGATGGAGACCTGACGGATGCCCTGAGCGAGACTCTGGCCCGAAACACCGGGGATGGGCTTTTCAGAAGCGGCATAAATTTCGGTGAGCAGCAGCTGATCCACATTGTCAAACACCTTGCAGAACTCGCCAAAATGGGCCTGCGTGCGGCTGAACCGGTGCGGCTGAAAAGCCGCCACAATGCGCCGACCGGGAAAGACCTGACGCGCCGTGGCAAGAGTAGCCGCAATTTCCGCCGGGTGATGACCGTAGTCGTCAACCACGGTCACACCGCCCTTCTCGCCTTTGAATTCAAAACGCCGCCCCACGCCACCAAAACTGTTCAGGCCCTCGGCGCATTTTTCAAAGCTGATGTCCACTTCCATAGCCGCGCCAATGGCGGCCAGAGCGTTGAGCATATTGTGGCGGCCCGGCTGCGGCAGGCTGACCTGACCAAGCTTGACGCCATTGCGCCACACCTCAAAGTTGTTGCGCACGCCGCATTCAAGCGGCACGGCGCGCAACACGTTGTCTTCCGCAAAGCCGTAGGTGAGCACAGGGCGCTTCACACGGGCAAGCAGGGCGCGCACGCCGGGGTCGTCGCCGCAGACAATGTTCAGGCCATAAAAAGGCACGTTGTTCATGAACTGCACAAAGGCGTCATCAATGCCCTGTCGGGTTTTGTAGTGATCGAGATGGTCTTCATCCACGTTGGTCACAACATTGATGATGGGCAGAAGGCACAAAAATGAGCCGTCAGACTCGTCAGCTTCGGCTATCAGATATTCGCCGTGCCCAAGATGCGCGTTGGTGCCATACGCGTTGAGCCTGCCGCCAATAATAACTGTAGGATCAAGCTCCGCAGTATCAAAAATAGATGCAGTAAGTGATGTTGTAGTGGTCTTGCCATGCGTACCGGCAATGGCGATGCCCTGCCGCAAACGCATCAGCTCGGCCAGCATTTCGGCACGGGGGATTATGGCAATATTACGGCGGCGGGCTTCAATAAGCTCTGGATTTTCATCGTTGATGGCGGTGGACTTCACTAGGACCTGAACATCCCCCACGTTTTCCGCTGCATGGCCCACGGCAACGTGTGCGCCAAGGTCGCGCAGATGACGCACAACGGCAGAATCACTCATGTCAGAGCCGGAAACTTCGTAGCCCTGATTGAGAAGAACCTCGGCAATGCCGCTCATACCCGCGCCGCCAATGCCCACCATATGAATACGCCGAATCTTGCTGTTCATGCTCTACCTTTAAAGAAAGTCTAGATAATTTGAAGGGTTGAATTCGCCCTTGGATATCGGATGCTGAAGCCCTGTTTACGCTGTTTGTTCCAGAACGGCGACCACGCGCGCTGCCGCGTCAGGCCGGGCCGCGGCAAGGGCGGCTGCGGCCATGGGTTCGCGTTCGCCGGGCATGGTCAAGAGCCGCAGCAGAATGTCTGACATACGCTGCACGGCCATGCGCCCTTCAGGCACCAGTACGGCAGCGCCGCTGCGGGTCAGCACCTCGGCGTTGCGGGTCTGGTGATCGTGAATGGCATAGGGAAAAGGCACAAGAACCGAGGGCAGGCCTGCGGCGCAAAGCTCCGCCACAGTGCTGGCCCCGGCGCGGCACAGGGCCACGTCGGCCCAGGCGTAGGCCCCGGCCATGTCGTCAATAAAGGCGGAAACACATTCGGGGGCATAACCTGCCGCCATATAGGCCGCGCGCACACTGCCCTCATCCGTTAGGCCGGTCTGGTGGCGAATTTCCACCCCGGCGCCGCGAAATTCCGCCAGATTTTCAAGCATAAAGGCATTGAGCGCATGCGCGCCCTGCGAACCGCCCATGACCAGCAGACGGCGCGTCTGCCGGTGGCGATCCACCTGCCCCACCGCGCTTACGGCCGCCCGCACAGGGTTGCCCGTAAATACGCATTTTTTCATATCAAAGCCGCTGGTGTTGGGCAGTGAAATGCACACGCGCCGCGCAAGCCGCGCCAGAAAACGGTTGCTGGCACCGGCTATGGCGTTCTGCTCGTGCAGCACGCCGGGCACGCCAAGAATACGTGCGGCCAGCATGGGCGCAAATGCGGCATACCCGCCGAATCCAGCTACAACATCGGGCTTGAAACGGCGCAAAATCCCCACAGCCTTGACCACGGCAAGAGCCATCTGCGCGCCTGCACCCACAGCCTTGAAGCCGCGCCCCAAAAGGCCGCGCACAGGCAGCCCCTCAAAGGGAATGCCCGCCTGACGCATCAGCCGTTCTTCCGGCCCGTAGAGCGAACCCACAAACAGCAAGTTGGCATTGGGATTGCGACGCCGCAATTCCTCTGCCACAGCCAATGCCGGAAAGATATGCCCGCCAGTGCCGCCGGTCGTCAGGATGATGTTGTCCATGTGTCCGCCGTCCTTGAAAAATTCATAAGCAGGCCCACGCACAGCATGGTGGCCAAAAGGTTACTGCCGCCGTAACTCATGAGGGGCATGGGCACGCCCTTGGGCGGCGCAACCCCCATGACCACGGCCAGATTCATGACCGAGCCCATTGCAAGAATGGTGGTAATGCCGAATGCGGTAAAACGGTCGCGCAGATTGCGCTGGCCCATGATGATTTTGTAGCAGCGCCAGAAAAGCAGGGCAAACAGAATCATCACAACGCTTACGCCCACAAAACCCATTTCTTCGGCAAGCACGGCCATGATAAAGTCGTTGTGTGCTTCAGGCAGATAAAACATCTTCTGCTTGCTTGCGCCAACGCCTACGCCAAAGAAGCTGCCCGAACCAATGGCAAGCAGCGACTGCACAAGCTGGTAGCCCGTATTGTGCGCATCCTGAAAAGGATCAAGAAAGGCCAGCAGACGGCGCAGACGATAGGGCGAAGAAATGGCCAGCGCCATAGCGCCGCCGCAGGCGAGCGCAACTGAAAAGAACAGATAGACAAAGCGGGTGCCGCCCGCCACGCACATGAAAAACAGGATACTTGCAAGAACAACGGCGCTGCCGAAGTCAGGCTGCAAGAGCAGCAAAAAGCAGAACAGCCCCGTTACGGCAAAGGGAGGTATGACGCCCCGGCTGAACGTCTTGATAAGTTCCTGCTTGGAACTCATGAAGTACGCCAGATACAGCGCCAGCGCAATTTTGACGAATTCCATGGGCTGAATGGAGATAAAACCCAGCGGAATCCAGCGCTTTGCGCCGTTGATGGCAGGGGTAAGGGGCGAGAGTGTCACCAGCAGCAGGAGCAGCGCAAGAAACAGCGCAGGATACTGCATGCGGTACAGCCAGTGCCTTGGCAGGAGGGCTGCGCTCCACAGGGCAACGCCGCCGCAAAGGGCAAAGATGACCTGACGCTTGAAGAAAAAGTATTTGTCGCCGTTGACCTGCTCCGCCACAATGCCGCTGGCCGAAAGCACCATCACAAGACCAATGGAAAGGATAATCAGCATGATGGTGAAAAGCCACCAGTCAAAGGGCGCGAACGGCCCTTCTTCCGTGGCCCTCGCCATGGCGCTGTTTACCTTGGGCGCTTTTTCCTTACCGCTGAAGATGTTCTTCATGACAGCTTACCCACAATCTGTTTGAAGTCTTCACCGCGCTGTTCATAATTTTTGTACAGGTCATAGCTGGAGGTGGCGGGCGCAAGCAGCACCACATCGCCGCTCCTGGCATTTGCCGAGGCAAAACGCACTGCTGGTTCCATTGTTTCGTGCCAGCTTATGGGCACAATGCCCTGCCAGGCCTTTTCAAAATGCTCGCGGCTGGCCCCAAAAAGCACAACTTCCTGCACTTTGGCACGCAGCAGATCGGCAAGCCCGGCCAGATCGCCGCCCTTGAACTTGCCGCCGCAGAGCAGCCGCACTGGGCGGTCAAAGGCCTCCAGCGCCACCTGAAGGGCGGAAACCGTGGTGCATTTGGAATCATTGACGTACAGCACGCCACCAAGTTCGCGCACACGCTCAAGACGGTGCGGCAAGGGCTGAAAGCGTTCAACAGCTCTGGTGGCGCTTGCTTCCGTCACGCCAAAAAGGCGGCAGGCCTGCCATGCGGCTTCCTCATTAATGCGGTTATGCGCGCCCATGAGGCAGCTTGCAGGAAAGCGGTCAGTGGCCTTTACAAAAACCTTGCGGGCCTTGAGGCGGTGGGCGTCAGCCAGCGCTTGCAGATCTTCGCCCAGCACGGCCAGATCGCCTTCGTCCTGACAGCGGAACAACCGGAACTTGGCCTCGGTGTATTCCGCCATGTCCTTGTGGTAATCAAGATGGTTGGGCGTGATGTTGAGCAGAATACCCGCGCGCGGACAAAATGTGGTGCAGGCCTGCAACTGGAAGCTGGAAATCTCGAGCACAAGCACATCGGCCTTTTTGCCGCCGAGAACGTATTCCGAAAGCGGCGTTCCGATGTTGCCGCCCAAAAACACGGCATAGCCCTGCTCGTGCAGCATGGCGGCAGCCAGGGAGGCCGTGGTGGTTTTGCCGCTGGTGCCGGTTATGGCCAGCACCGGCTCGTCATCAAGGTAGCGCCATGCCAGTTCCATTTCGGCCAGAATTTCAGAAACCTGCGTGTCCACCAGCCCCTCAAGCCTGGCTACAGGCATGCCGGGGCTGGGCACCACAAAGGCCGCGCCTGCAAACTGCGCGGCGGAATGCTCGCCAAGCTGCACGTCAATGCCAAGGGCTGCAAGCTCGGCGGCAAGCACTTCCCTTCCGGCCAGCGCCTTGAGGTTGCTGTCCAGTAGCCGAACCCTCGCCCCGGCGCGCCGCAGCAGTCTGGCGGCGGCAAGGCCTGAACGGCCCGCGCCCACAACAACTGCCAGTTCGCCGGGTTCGATACGTCTGCCGCGATTTTTCTCCAGTGCCATATCCCCTCTCCTCAGCGCAGCTTCAGAACAGAAAGCGCCACAAGGCCCAACAGGATGGAAGTTATCCAGAACCGGATGATGATCTTGGATTCAGGCACGCCCTTGAGCTCAAAATGATGGTGCAAGGGTGCCATGCGGAAAATACGTTTGCCGCCAGTCCAGCGGAAGTAGCCGACCTGTAGAATGACCGAAAGTGTTTCGGCCACAAAAAGGCCGCCCACTACGGAAAGCACAAGTTCCTGCTTGCACAGCAGGGCCAGATAGCCCAGCACGCCGCCGAGCGAAAGCGAACCCACATCGCCCATGAATACCTGGGCCGGATAGGCGTTGAACCACAAAAAGCCAAGGCCAGCGCCCACAAGCGCCGCGCAGAACACTGTGACCTCGCCCACGCCGGGCATGTAGGGCAGCAGCAGGTATCCGGCAAAACGGGCGTTGCCCGTGATATAGATGAAGATGGAAAAAACGAGGCAAGCCACAATGGAAGGCCCGATGGCAAGACCGTCCAGGCCGTCCGTCAGGTTGACGGCGTTGGAAGAGGCCACCATGACAACCACGCCAAAGGGCAGATAAAACCAGCCCAGATCAAAGGTAACTTCTTTCAGAAAAGGAATGGTCAGCTTGCTGCTGTAATCGGGATTGATATAGAGCAGCACCATTGCCGCGCAGGCAACAGCCAGTTGCCCCGCCATCTTGGACCTGCCGGAAATCCCCTTGTTTTTGTGGTGACGCAACTTGGTTATGTCGTCCCAGAAGCCAACGGCCCCGAAGCCCGCAAAAACAAGAAAAGCCTGCCAGATGTAGGGATTGGTCAGGTCAGACCACAAAAGCAGGCTGATGCTGAGCGCAAACAGCATGAGCAGACCGCCCATGGTGGGGGTGCCGGCCTTGCAGGCGTGGGCGGCAACGTCTTCGTGAATATACTGGCCGCATTTGAGGCTGCGGAGCCAGCCGATAAAGCGGGGACCAATGAGAATAGAAAGCACAAGAGCAGTGATGAGCGCGGCCAACGAGCGGAAGCTGATGTACCGAAAAACGTTGAATACCGTCCATTCGGACGCAAGGGGGACAAAGAGATTATAGAACATGCAGCGTAATCCGTTCTTTTGGTCGTGTGCAGACCGTTATGCCCGTTCTTTAAAGCAGTTAAACCCTGAAACCGGGACTTGAGCGGAATAATCCGCCAACGCCCGTTTCAAGTATGCAACGCTCCAGCAGGCGGCGTTTTTAATCTTGGCCCTCAGCCCCGCACGGCCTCCGGCTCTGTGAGAGTCTGGAGCAGGCATTCCAGCCTGTTGCCGCGTGATCCCTTGAACAGGGCCACGCCGCCAGTTTTGTTTTCGGCAAACGCAGTGTGCGTCAATTCGGCCCATGCAGCAGCAAAGGCCGCAGCGTCATACACCTCGAACCACGGCCCTGTATAGCCCCCACAGGTCAGCCCGGCGCGGATATTTTCACCGTGGCCGCCTTTCCAGAATACTGCCGAGGGTTTAAGTTCAGCCAGGTGTTTGCCAAGGGCCTCATGCTCTGCCGCTGCCTGCGGCCCAAGCTCGAGCATTTCGCCGAGCACAGGCACAAAAAGCCTGCCAGCGGCGCGCTCTGCCGCGGCATCAAGCATGCGGCGCATGGAAAGCGGATTGGCATTATAGGTATCGTCAATAAGCAGCCACTTGCCTACGCGCGTCTGATTGAACCGCTGCACGGGCAGTTCGCTCTGGGCCAGACCCTGCGCAATTTCCGCATTGCTCAGGCCCAACAGATGGGCTGCGGCGGCAACGGCTATAACATTCTCCGCGCCGTACTCTCCCCTGAAGGGGGCGGTTACATCACAACGCGAGCCGTCAAGCCAGAGGTGGTACAGACCGCGCCTGTCGTCCGGCGCGTCAATGCCCGTTGCGGCATCATCCCGGCCGTCGGCCTGGGCGGGCGCTGGCCCTGCGTAAGAAGCGCGGTAATCCACGGCTCTGCCTGTGGCGCTAAAAAAATGCAACTCCGCGCCGGTGGCTCTGGCCTCGCGCACAAGTTCGGGATAATCGGCGCATACAAGGCCTATGCCCTTGGGGGCAAGATTGGTGAGCAGGCGCGATTTGTGCCAGGCCACGCCCTTGCTGCCAAGCCCCTCGGTATGACCGGCGCCGACGTTAAGTATAAGGCCAATGTCAGGGCGCATGACGGACGACAGTTCTTCCATGTCGCCCTCGTGGCTGATGCCAGCCTCCATGACCCAGAAATCTTCATCGCCGTCAGTGGCGAGCATGGCGCGGGGCATGCCGATCTGATTGTTGTTGTTCAGGGCGTTTTTTGCGGTTTTGCCGCGTACGGAAAGCACCTGAGCCAGCACTTCCTTGAGTGTTGTCTTGCCTGCAGTGCCCGTAACGCCCACAACTCTGGCGGTTGTTTTATCGCGCCACATGGCGGCTATGCTGCCAAGGGCCTTGATCGTATCTTCCACAACCAGCACAGGCACGCCTGCACCGGGCAGCGCCCGTGAGGCCAACACGGCAGAAGCCCCAAGCTCCACGGCGGCAGGCACAAAATCGTGCCCATCCACCCTGCTGCCGGGGATGCAGACAAAGAGAGCCCCGGGCGCGGCCTCGCGGCTGTCCGTCACTGTGGCGGTCAGCGCAATGTCGCTCTCAAGGGCGCTCAGGCCCAGACGGGCCGCTATTTCATTGTAAGTCAGGCGCAATGAAGAAACTCCCTAACTACTTCCTGGTCGCTATAGTGGTGTTTGACACCCTGGATGATCTGATAATCCTCATGGCCCTTGCCTGCAATAAGCAATGCATCGTCCTTGCCGAGCATTTTCAGCGCCTTGATGGTAGCCGCGCGGCGGTCAACCTCAACCACAACTTCGCGGGCGGATTTCAAACCGGGCAGAACATCCTGCAAAATGGCTTCCGGCTCTTCAAAACGCGGGTTGTCGGAGGTCAGCACTGCCACATCGGACCAGCGGGCCACGGCCTCGCCCATGAGTGGGCGCTTGGTGCGATCTCGATTGCCGCCGCAGCCAAATACAGTAACAACGCGTTTGAATCCAGCCCCCCGCAGGGCCTGCAAAACGTTTTCCAGCGCGTCTGGCGTGTGGGCGTAGTCTACAAATACATTTAATCCTTGGGGATTTTCTACACGCTCCAGCCGCCCGCTCACGCCCGTAAAACTTTCAAGAGATTTGAAGGCCTCAGGCTCAATGCCCATTTCAAGGGCAACGGCCTGCACGGCCAGCAGGTTGGAGGCGTTGAACGCGCCCACCAGGGGCGAGCGAAGTTCCCACTTGCTGCCCTCAAGATGCATACGCATGTGGCAGCCGTCCGTTCCGGCAGAAAGCAGTTCACCCCAGAGGTGGCGCTTGTTCAGCGCGCCTTTCTGCAAACCAAAGGAAAGTGCCGTGGGGCACAATTCCAGCAGGCGGCGGCCCCAGGGGTCGTCGGCGTTGACAGCCATGGCCTTGTCGGGCCGGGGCAGCTCCAGGAACAGGCGGGCCTTGACCTGGAAGTAGCTCTCCATGTTCTTGTGATAATCCAGATGATCCTGCGTCAGATTGGTAAAGGCTGCGCCGGAAAACGGCACACCGCAGACGCGCTGCTGGTCGATGGCGTGGGACGACACTTCCATCACCGCCACATCCACGCCCGCCTTGGCCATGGCGGCCAGCATGGCGTGCACGCTCAGGGCATCGGGAGTGGTGAGGGGCGCAGCTTCCGCATGGCCGGGCCAGCGGTAGCTGACCGTGCCCATGACGCCAAGCTTGTGCCCGGCCTGCGCAAAGAGCTGTTCGAGCAGATAGGAGCATGTGGTCTTGCCGTTGGTGCCTGTGACGCCCACGATCTTGAGCGGCAGTTCGCTGGTGCGCCAGCGGGCCTCCGCCAGACGCCAGAGCGCCTCGCGCGGGTCGGAATGATGCACGACGCGGCAGCCGCCAGCAAGCGCTGCGGCTTCCTCCGCTCCGCCGGGACGGCAAACGACAATGGAGGCCCCTGCGGCCACTGCGGCGGGAATAAAGCGCGCCCCGTCTTCGTTAACGCCAGGCACGGCAACAAAGATATCGCCGGAATTGACCTGACGAGAATCGACGCGCACTTCAATACCGCCGCGTCTGCACTGTTCAAGAAGGGCTGCAAATTCCCGTTCCATATCAACCTCACTGCATAACCGGGGCAAATGCCCCAATTTAGTCCCGGCGGCGCGCGCAATTCAACCCGCAACCCCGCGCGCGATGCGTGCGCCAGCCGGAAGCAACCTGCCGTTCTTACCGTTCGGAAAGCCAGAGAATATATTCGATGTCCTTGCCTTCTTCAGGCCAGGCCACACCGGGGGCAGGGGTCTGCTTGACCACCCTGCTGCCGGATCCTTTGAGTTCAGGCACAACGCCCGCGCGGGCAAACAGTTCAACCGCATTGCGCACAGATTTGCCCATCACGTCCGGCACCTTGCTGCTGGCCTTTGCCAGATGCCCCGGCAAGCGCATGCCTTCGGCCTGCTGCGGCGGGGCCAGCTTTCTGGTGTCGGTTGCATAGGGAACTTCCAGCGAGGCAAGCTTGAGACCGCGCTGACGCGTTTTGGTGGCCGGGCCTTCGCCAGTTGCTGCCTTTGTATCCGCTTCTGCCACCTTGGTTTCGTTAAACATGCCCGTATACGTCACCATGCGGGAGGCAACTTCCTTGAACACGGGCGCGGCAACGACACCGCCGTACTGGTTGCGCGAAGGTTCATCGACCATGACCATTACAAAATACTTGGGCTTGTCTGCAGGGAAAAAGCCCACGAACGAAGCAAGACGCTTGCTGCCGTAGGTGCCCGACCTGTGGTCGGCCTTCTGGGCCGTACCGGTCTTGCCGCCCACGTCAATGCCGTCCACGCGGGCGCGCTTGCCTGTACCGTCATGTTCTTCAACAACATCGCGCATCATGTGCATGACTTCGCGCACGGCGGTTTCAGAATAAATGCGGGGGCGCACCTCATCCACAACGCCGTCTTCGCGCGTGAGGCGCAGAGGCTTGTACACGCCATTGTTGAGCAGGGTCAGATAGCCCTGCGCCATCTGGAGGCCCGTCACCGAGATACTCTGTCCAAACGAGGTGGACATGATGTCCACTTCGCTCCAGTCACGCGGGGCGCGCAGGATGCCACGGCTTTCAGACACAGGTACGCCGGTGCGCTGTCCAAAGCCCAGCGCGTGCATATATTTATAGAAGGTGGGAGCGCCCATGGACAGGCCGATCTTGGCCATGCCGATGTTGGACGAATAGCGCAGCACCTTGGCAGCGGGCAATATTCCCTGCCGCGAGGTGTCGCGAATGGTGAAATTCTTGGTCACCCACTTGCCGCCTTCGCAGTCGATAAGGGTATTGGGCGTGACCTTGCGCTCCTGAATGGCGGCAGCCATCACAAAAGGCTTGAATGTGGAACCCGGTTCCAGGGCATCGGCAGCCAGCCTGTTGCGATAAACGAGCGGCGAAAAATCCTTGTAGTTGTTGGGATTGAAGAAAGGATACTGCGCCCAGGCCATAATTTCGCCAGAGGCCACATCCACCACCAGCGCCCCGCCCCAGCGGGCATCATATTCCCGCACGGTACGCGCCACGGCTTCTTCAACAAAAAACTGGATCTGCATGTCGATGGTGAGGGTCAGATCCTGCCCCACCGGCTCGCTTTGCCCTTCTTCGTGCAGATAAAAGCGGCGGCCCATGGCGTCGCGCTGCACAATCTGGCGCGTGGGAATGCAGCCAAGGCGCGAATCAAGCGAGCGCTCGATACCCTCAAGCCCCTTGTCGTCAAGGCCCACAAAGCCCAGAAGCTGCCCGGCCATGTGCTTGAAGGGATAAACGCGGTCATATTCCTTGCTCAGGCCTATGCCGGTAATGTTGGCCTTGCGCACGGCCTCGGCGGTATAGTCGTCCACCTTGCGTTTCAGCCAGACAAAACGGCGCTTGGTCTGCGCCAGGTCGTCATAAAGCTTCTGCGGCTCCATGCCCAGAATGGGGCCAAGGGTGTTGGCCATGGCCTGAAAATCGGTGATATCCTGCGGGCGGGCGTAAATGGATTTGGCTTCTACACTGCGGGCCAGCACCTGACCGTTGCGGTCAAAGATCATGCCGCGACGCCCGGTGACCAGCTCCGTAGCCGTATGCTGCCGACGCGCGCGTTCTGCAAGACGCGGCCCCTCCATCATCTGGAGATACCATGCGCGCCCCCACAGCCCGACCCACAGCAAGCAGAAGATGCATACAACGATCTTGATGCGGGCGCGGCCCCAGTCCACATTGCCCATCCAGGCCGGAGAGCTCGTACCCTTGCCCGAAGAGACAAGGTTGCGGGTGGTCTGCGGCTTGGTGGCACGGACAGGGCCAGCGCTGGACACATTGCGTTTGCGAGAACTGAGTTTGAACATGGCGTTTCCAAACTGGGCGTCGCCGTGATGACGCCGGGCTTTTTCCGGGCCTGAGCATTAACTGGTCAGGCATTGGAGCGTTCCGGAGTTTTTACTGTAGTTCCATACGTCGAATCTGACCGGGCTTGGGTTCGCGCATACCGAACTCATCTGCCTTGCGCCGCAGTTCATAGGGAGAAAGCAGCCGTTCGCGCTCAACCTCAAGCTTGGCCCTCAGGGCGCGCCGTTCGCGAACAGTATTTTGCTGAATATTGATGAAATAGGTTGTGTCCATGCGCTCAATGTTGCTCCACACCAGCACAAGGCCCATGACCATGCAGCTCAGAAGCCCCAGAACCAACGCCAGAAGCCATCCCCTGCCCCCATGTTGCTGGTTCATGGTTGTATTGCGCTTCATGATTCCGTCGCCTCGGCTATTTTCTCCACAGCGCGCAGCTTGGCGCTGCTGGAGCGAGGGTTGACGGCCAGCTCTTCGGGCGTGGCGGTCACGGGTTTTTTGAACAGAATGCGCACTTCGGGCTGATGATGGCACACGCATACCGGCACATGGCGCGGGCAGCGGCAGCCTTCTGCCCAGTGACGCATGGCCTGCTTGACCATGCGGTCTTCAAGCGAGTGAAACGTTATGATGGCGAGCCTGCCGCCGATGGGCAGATAAGCCAGTATGTTATCAAGAAAACGCCGCAATTCGCCCAGCTCGTCGTTGACGGCCATGCGCAAGGCCTGAAAGGTGCGCGTGGCCGGATGCCGCCGGGCCTTGGCCCGCCATGCTGCGGGATAGGCCTTTTCCACCAGGGCCGCCAGTTCTGCCGTAGTGTCTATGCTTGCCTTCTGGCGCGATTCCACAATCACGCGGGCAATGCGCCCTGCCTGGGGTTCTTCGCCCAGCATGGCGATGCATTCCTTGAGCCTTGCAAAACTTTCGCGGTTGACCCAGTGCCAGGCCGATGGCTGACCGGAATTCTGATCCATGCGCATATCGAGCGGGCCATCGCCGTGAAAGCTGAAGCCGCGTTCGGCTTCATCAAGCTGGAGCGAGGAAACGCCGATATCCAGCAGCGCGCCGTCCACCTTGTCCCAGCCCAGTTCTGCCAGCGCATCGGGAAAATTGCTGTAATTGCAATGAAAAATGTGAGCGCGGTCGCCAAAGGGGGCCAACCGCTGACGCGCAAGAGCCATGGCGTCTTCGTCCCGGTCGAGGCCGCACAGTTCTATGTCGCTGGCGGTGCCGAGCACTGCCGAGGCATGGCCGCCCATGCCAAGGGTGCCATCCAGATAGCGGCCCCCGGCGCGGGGCGAAAGAGCCTCCAGCGTTTCTGCCGGAAGCACCGGCACGTGCCGCACGGGTTCTGCGATGTTATCCAAAATTTCCGTCATGGTGCGGCCTATAGACTGAGAGTTATGCCAAGCCCGGAAAGCTCGTCGGACACATCCTCAAGCTGGAGGGCATTGAAGCGTTCCTGATCCCAGATTTCAAATTTGTTCAGCATGCCCACGAGCATTGCATCCTTGTGCAAACCAGCCTCGCGCATCAGCACCTGCGGAATGCGCACCCGGCCCTGGGCATCAGGCTCGAGTTCCTGGGCAAGGCCCATAACCTTGGTTTTGAAGTGCGAAAGCCTGGGTGAGGGCATGGGGATACTGCCAAGTTGCTCTGTAACCATGTCCCAGTCGGCGGGCAGATAGGCCACCAGGCGTCCGTAAAAAGCAGTAAGCCAAAACGTCCCAGAGCCGCCGTCCGCGCAGAGTCCTTCGCGGTATTCCGGCGGCAGCATGAGTCGCCCCTTGGGGTCTAGGCTGCGGGAAAGGCTTTTTGTGAACAGTTTTTTCACTTTTTCCCACTTCTTACTACTTGTTACCACTTTTTCCCACTTATGCCCCAAGCCCTACCCCGTGTCAAGCAATGTCGCAAAATTGGCTTTATCTGCGAATTATCTAGCGATAAGCCCTCCAGCTTCCGCCCATTTATTGCGGTGGTAAAAAGTGGCGATTTACCACGCCCCTCCTCAGGGGATGCACGGCAAAAAAATACCGCCCACCATTGCCGCCGGAGACAAAAAAACACCCGGCGGACAGCATGGGCGCTGTTTCAACGCTTTTGCGCTGAATGCCTTGACAATATGCGGGAAAACCAAGACTATTTAGATCAAGCCGGAACTGTAAATTTTGTACTTTTGCGCCCTTGCGCCACCGGTTTCAGCCATAAGGAACAGATATGAGAACGAAAATTGTCGCTACTATCGGTCCCGCTTCCAACAGCAAAGAAAAACTGCACGAACTGGCCGAGGCCGGAGTCAGTGTATTTCGACTCAATTTCTCGCATGGCGGCGCGGCGGACTTTGTTGCCATTATCCAGAGCATCCGTGAGGTGGAAGCCGCCATCGGGCGACCCATCACCATCATGCAGGATCTTTCCGGCCCCAAAATCCGCCTTGGCGTGCTGCCCGAAACCAGCATAACCGTCACCAAGGGCATGGAGCTGCTGCTCGGCCCCAGTGACCGCCATGTGGACGATTTCCCCTACCTGCCCTTTGACCACGATGTGATCCTCGAAAGCCTCGAACCCGGCGACCGCATGGTGCTGGCTGACGGCGGGCTTCAGTTCGTGGTTACGGAGTGCCGCGCGGACGGCCTTGTGCTGCTCAAGGCGGACAACTCGGGCATCGTCACCTCGCGCAAGGGTCTGGCCCTGCCCGGCAAAGCCACCAAGGTGCGCGCCCTGACGGAAAAGGACAAAAAAGACCTTGCGGACGGCCTCAAACTTGGCGTGGACGCAGTGGCAATCTCCTATGTGCAGACTGCGGACGACGTGCGCGAAGCCAAGGAGCTTATCGCCGCTGCCGGCAAAAGCCTGCCCGTGGTCGTCAAGCTCGAACGGCAGAGCGCCGTGGACAACCTTGCCGAGATTCTGCACGAGACAGATGTGGTCATGGTGGCGCGCGGCGACCTTGGCGTGGAATGCCCCCTGCCCCTTCTGCCCGCCCTGCAAAAGCGCATCATCAGCGCCTGCAACAAGGCCTCCAAGCCGGTTATTGTTGCCACGCAGATGCTGCTCTCCATGGTCAACAGCCCCGCCCCTACCCGCGCGGAAACCACAGACGTTGCCAATGCCGTGCTTGACGGCGCGGACTGCGTGATGCTTTCGGAAGAAACCGCCATGGGCAACTTCCCCGTTGAAACAGTGCGCTACATGCGCCGCATCACGGACGAAGCCGAACGCCTGCTGCTGATCAACCGCAAGCTTGAAGAGCCGGACAGCGACAAGGGCATACCTGAATTTCTGGCCTACTCCGCCTGTCTGCTGGCAGACAAGGCTTCGGCCAAGGCCATAGTGTCGCACAGTCTTTCGGGCAGTTCGGCCCGGCAGGTCTCTGCCCGCCGCCCCCCGCAAAGCATCTATGCGCTTACTCCTGACCCGGTTTCCATCAAGGCGCTCAACTTCGTCTGGGGCGTGAGGCCGGTTTTTGTGGAAAATCCGCAGGAAGAACCAAGTCACCTTATCCGGGCCGAGAGCTTTATCCATAACAGCCCGGATTTTGAACCTGACGACTGCGCGGTTATTACTGCCGGTCAGGTCAAGGGGTCTTCCGCCACGCCCCGTGGCACAAACCTTGTCAAAATTTACTGGAAGTAGCTCATGGCCGCAGAGCAAAGGAAAGTTCTTGATGTTCCCATGAACATCAACGAGGAATATTATCAGATCAGCGGCGAAATTCTGTCGAGCTTTCCCAAGTTCCGCCCTCCGGTAGATCTGTTCAGGTTTCGTGAAGATATCGCTGTGCTCGCTCCCTACTGCGTCAAGGGGAGCCGCCTGAGCAGCGAACAGGTGGACGAAGTGGCGCAGTTGTGCGCCGAGGGAGACCTTTTTGTCTCCCGCTCCGACCACCCCATTTACTCGCGCCACATCGTCAAGCAGCTTGACCTTGTGCTGCAGGACAACAACCTCAAGGAAGCGGAAATCGCAGATATCTGCATCCGCGCCCTGCTTATGCGTTGCAGCGACTTTTTTGAGCAGCCCGTCAAGGCGCTCTTTGAACCGCTGTACCGCGATGTTATGGTTGTTACAGAGTATCTGTGGAGCGACAAACACCACATCAACACATTCATGCGCCGTCTGTTTCGCAAAAACAATCTTGCACGTCATTCCATCAATAGCATGATAGTGGGCCTGTGGATATGGTTGCAGGGCACTGGTGAATACCGCCGCAAAGACATGGACCGCATTGCTGTTGCCATGCTGTTGCACGATGTGGGCATGTGCAAGGTTCCCCCTTTCCTGCTCAGCAAGGCTGGCCCCCTGAAGCAGGAAGAAAGGGAAAAAATTATCCCCCATCCCATTGTGGGCGTTCGGTTGATGCAAAAGATGGAAGTGTCTTTTGACGAACTGCTGCGCGCCTGCTTTGAACACCATGAGCGGCTTGACGGTTCCGGCTACCCCCAGCACACCAAGGGCAACCAGACCACCAAGGTTGGACGCCTCGCAGCGGTGGCCGACTCTTTTGCCGCCATGATTTGCGACCGACCTTTCAGAAAGGCCAAGGATGTTGTGCAGTCTGCCAAGGAACTGGCCAACGACCCGCGCTATGATCAGGAAATGGCCAACGCGCTTTTCGGTGGTTTTGCCGCTGGAACCATCGGGCAAATGGTTGACATGGACGCAGTGGTGGATACGCCGCAGCCGGAATAGACAAATCCAGGCGCAGCCCAACAAGAGAACAACGAAATTCATCTGGTCGCAGTGCCAAACGCCCTCGGGAGTTTGGCCTGCTGCCAGCAGATACATAAAAAGCCGGGTCAGAAACATGCGTTCTGACCCGGCTTTTTATGTGAGCCAACATGGCCCGCTTGCAGCGGCGGCCAATCACCCAGCCCGGCTCGGTCAGGCCTGCTTACATTTTGCCCGCTGCGGCAAAAAACACCTCTGGTTCACGCCGTTCGCGGCAGTTGCTTTCAAGCATGGCAACAATTTTGTCCACCTGCGGATTGTCAAAATACTTTGCCTGTTCCGGGCAGATTTTTACGCAGGCGCAACAACGCAAGCAGCCCTGCGCCACTTGTGCCGCATTGTCGGCATCAATCACGCGCATGGGGCACACGCTGGCGCACAAGCCGCACTGCGTGCATGAATCAAGGGTTTGAGGCCGAATATCCGCCGCTGGAGGCAGCGCCTTGTAAGGCCGGTTGCCGGGAACTGCCACGTTTGCGCTTTCTCCGCTGGCAATGATTCTGGCTGCGCTGCGGGCAAAATCCGCGATAGCGGCCATATCTTCTGCATCAGGCCTGCCTGCCCCGACCTTTGCCGTCATGCTGTGCTCTGCCACAAAGGCCCCTGCCGCTGGAACGGAAAAACCGTTGGCCCCAAACAGATCAACCGCTTCAAGCAGGGCATCGTCGTAGTGCCTGTTGCCATACACGGCAAGCAGAATTGCGCGTGCGCCATGCCCTGCCAGCCTTGCCAACGGCTCCATCAGCACTTGGGGAATACGCCCGGCATAGACCGGAAAGGCAAAAACCAGCACATCCTCCGGCCCAAGCGTGTGGGCTGCAGCCCGCCCTTCAGGGAACGTCCAGTTCCAGTCATTGCCGCGCGCCAGTGCCATATTCTGCGCCAGTTCCTGCGCCAGAGCACGGGCAGTCTCTTGCGCCATTTTGCGGCTGCTGCCAGTTGGGCTGAAAAAGACCGTGTGAAGGCTTGGGGTCATGACATCATCCTTTGTTCATGAAAAAGCGGGCCGTTGATACAGCCCGCCTGAAGAGTTCATTTTCTTGCGGCGCTGGGCCGCAAATGTGGTTAAGCAAACAGCCCCTTACCAGGCTTTCTTGCTCTGCTCGTGCCCGACTATGCCGCCAGCCAGCGCGCCCACGCCCGCGCCAGCCAGAGCGCCCCAGGCAGCGGATCCACCGGCAATGGCGGCAACGCCTGCGCCGCCAAGCGCGCCAAGGGCCGCGCCACTGGCAACACCCTGCTGGGTCTTGCTCATATTGGTGCAACCGATGCCGCTGACAAACATGGCGGCCAGCAACGTGATTATCAACAAGTTTTTCATATTTTCTCTCCTGAAGAAACCGCGTAGCGGATTTTGCTGTTACTTGGCGTTCAGGCGGGGTTCAATAATTTCGCGCCAGATCACGCTCATGACGGGGCGGTCAAGCTGCTGAGGATTTGCCGTATACCACGCGTCCACCATCTTGGCGACCTCTGCGCGGTTCACACCCTTGAAGGCCTTCATCCAGCCCTTTTCAAAAGGTGAAAGCGTGTACACCGGACGCTTGCCTTCCTTGGTCGCTTTTTCCGCGATTTTTCCGTTTACAAAATACTCAACGGTGATCGCTGTTTCCACACCGAAAAGAAAGGCGAGCTTTTCAGCTTCAGGGGTTTTTTGCCACGCGGCACCCGTAAACTGATCCACAGGGTTCGCCTTGGAATTTTCGGCCTCGGGCGTATTTTCGGCAGCGCGAACCGGAGCGAATGCCAGAACAAGTGCAAGGCTTAAGGCCAGACACAAAACCGACTTTTTCACGATATGCTCCTTGAGTTGAAGAACCCTCTGCAATACCGCTTGCGCGGCAGCCAGCCGCATGGACGGAATACACCAGCGGCAAGAATTATCGGGGCATGGCCCTTAGCTTGTATTGCAGTTTACCCAAAACCCCACCGAGATATCAAGTACGAAAAACCCGGCTGTCTTAGCAAACAGCCGGGTTTTCATTCGCGGTGGCGCACAGTGCGCCCTTGTATTTTATATGCCTTGCGGGCAGGGCAATCCGCCCTACGCTCCCGCGGCCTCGCCTATAAGCTGGCGGAAGCGGCCAAAGAGGTACTGCCCGTCGCGGGGGCCAGCCGCCGCTTCGGGGTGGTACTGCACGCTCATGACAGGCAGGGTCTTGTGGCGCAGGCCTTCAAGCGTGTTGTCGTTCAGGTTGATATGCGTGGCTTCCACATCGTTCACGCCGTCCAGCACCACATGGAAACCGTGGTTCTGGGACGAAATCTCGATGCGTCCTGTGGTCAGATCCTTGACCGGATGATTGCAGCCGTGGTGGCCGAACTTGAGCTTGTCGGTGGTACCGCCAAGGGCGTGACCAATAAGCTGATGCCCAAGGCAGATGCCCGTGACAGGGAACGAACCCACAAGCTCGCGCACCAGAGCAATTTCCGCAGTCAGGGTCGCCGGGTCGCCGGGGCCGTTGGAAAGGAACACGCCCTTGGCTCCGCTGGCCTTGGCCTGCGCGGCGCTGAAGTTCGGCGGCACGGCCAGAGGCTCAAAACCGGCCTCGCACAGGCGGCGCAGAATATTCCACTTGATGCCATAATCATACACCAGCAGGGGCAGGCCCGTGCCGCGCCATGCGTAGGCGCCGTCCGCGCCAAGGGCGACCTTTTGCGGCTGGTTGTCAAACCATGCGTAGGGTTCCTGCGCTGCCACAAAGGGCACAAGGTTACGGCCCTTCATGGTGGGCTGGGCAAGCACTTTTTCCTTGAGGGCAGCGGGGTTCAGCTCCCTGGTGGAAATCATGCCGCGCATGGCACCGTTGATGCGCAGGTGGCGCGTCAGGGCGCGGGTATCCAGCCCTTCCATGCCAGGCCTGTCGAACTTCTGCAAAAAGGCGGGCAATGCCATGACAGACTGCCAGTTGGAGGGCTGCTTGCAGCATTCCTTTACCAGAAAGGCGCTGCAATGCACGCGGGCCGATTCCATATCAGCCTCGGAAATGCCGTAGTTGCCCACCAGCGGATAGGTCATGCAGACCATCTGCCCGTAGTAGGAGGGGTCGGTGAGCACTTCCTGATAGCCAGTCATGCCCGTGGTGAAAATCACTTCACCGCCGGTTTCAAAGTCTCCGGTAAAGGATTTGCCTTCCAACGTGAATCCGTCTTCCAGCACCAGCAATGCTTTCATAACTTACCCCCGCGCTTCCCGCGCGTAGTATTCCTGCAAACTTTCCACATGGGTCTCTGCCCGCCGCGAACCAATGGCCGTGGCCGTGGCGCGCGCTGCGGCGATGGTGGTGCAGTAAGGAACCTTGTATGTCAGGGCCGCGTGGCGAATGGCCTTGGAATCTCTGGCCGTATGCTTGCCCGAAGCCGTGTTGATGACCAGAGCCACCTCATGATTGATGAGCAGATCCACAATGTTGGGCCGCCCTTCGTAAACCTTGAGCACTTCTTCCACTTCAAGCCCGTGCTCACGCAGCACGGCAGCCGTGCCGCGCGTTGCCAGCAGGTGGAAGCCAAGCTTGGCAAACATATCCGCCACTTCGGGCAGATAGGGTTTGTCGCGGTCGTTGACCGACAGGAAGAGCTTGCCCCCCTGCGGCAACACCTGACCAGCGCCAAGCTGGCTCTTGAGGAAGGCCTCGCCGAAGTTGGAGCCCATGCCCATGACTTCGCCGGTGGAGTGCATTTCTGGTCCGAGAATCACGTCCACGCCGGGGAAGCGCTGGAAAGGCAGCACAGCTTCCTTGACGCAGGTGAATCCGCCCTTGCGCATGCTCCAGGGGTCCAGTTCCTCAAGCGTTTTGCCCAGCATGACCTGGGTTGCCAGGTACGGCAGGGGAACGCCCGTGGCCTTGGACACAAAGGGCGCGGTACGCGAGGCGCGCGGGTTTACTTCCAGTATATAGATATCATCGCCCTTGATGGCAAACTGGATGTTCATCAGGCCCACGACCTTGAGTTCGCGGGCAAGGGCCTCGGCCTGCACCGCAATGCGGGCCACGTGGTCGTAGGAAAGCGAGTACGAGGGCAGCACGCAGGCCGAGTCGCCGGAGTGGATGCCGGCTTCCTCGATGTGTTCCATGATGCCCGCCACGTACACTTCCTTGCCGTCCGAAAGCGCGTCCACGTCCACTTCCACCGCATGCTCAAGGAACTTGTCGATGAGAATGGGGTGTTCCGGCTTTTGCGGAACCTGGGTGTGGAAGTAATCCTTCAGTTCGGCGGCGTCGTACACCACAGCCATGGCGCGGCCGCCGAGCACGTAGCTGGGCCGCACAACCACGGGGTAGGTGATGCGTTCGGCTACTTCAAGCGCGTCTTCAAGGCTCATGGCCGTACCGTTCGGCGGCTGGAGCAGCGCAAGCTTTTCAATGAGCGCCTGGAAGCGTTCGCGGTCTTCGGCGCGGTCAATGGCGTCCGGGCTGGTGCCAAGAATGGGCACGCCAGCGCGCATGAGCGGCACGGCAAGATTCAGCGGGGTCTGGCCGCCAAACTGCACGATGACGCCCTCGGGCTTTTCCTTTTCCACGATGTTCATCACATCCTCGAAGGTCAGCGGCTCAAAGTAGAGCCTGTCCGAGGTGTCGTAGTCTGTGGAAACGGTTTCGGGGTTGGAGTTCGCCATGATGGCCATCACTCCCGCATCGCGCAGGGCGAAGGAGGCGTGGCAGCAGCAGTAGTCAAACTCGATGCCCTGACCGATACGGTTGGGGCCGCCGCCAAGAATGAGCACCTTGCGGCGGTCTTCCACCTTGATTTCTTCGCCACGCTCGTAGGTGGAGTAGAAATAGGGGGTGTAGGCCTCAAATTCCGCAGCGCAGGTGTCCACCAGATAATAGGTGGGCTCCACGTGCATTTCCTTGCGCATGCGGCGGATGTCTGCCTCGGGCATCTTCCACATTTCCGCCAGTTGGCGGTCGGAGAAGCCGTATTCCTTGGCTTCGCGCAGCATGTCGGCAAGAGCGGCGTTGGCCGTGGTCATGTCGTTGGCGAGGCCAAAGTTGCTGATGCGCTTTTCCATCTCCACAATGTCGCGCACCTGGCGGATGAACCAGGGATCAATGGCGGAAACCGCAAAGATTTCTTCTTCGCTGATGCCAGCCACAATGGCCTGCCGCAGCGAAAAGATGCGTTTGGAGTTGGGGCGGTGCAAGGATTCCAGAATGGTTTCGCGGTCGGGCAGCTCGGAGCGGAAGCTATAGCCAAGGCCCGTTGCGCCGATTTCCATGGAGCGCAGGCCCTTCTGCAAGGCTTCCTTGAAGGTGCGGCCAATGCTCATGGCCTCGCCCACGCTCTTCATGGAGGTGGTGAGCTCGTCCTTGGCACCGGGGAATTTTTCAAAGGTGAAGCGCGGGATCTTCACCACGCAGTAGTCGATGGCGGGTTCAAAGCTCGCCACGGTCTCGCGGGTGATGTCGTTGCGCAGTTCATCAAGGGTGTAGCCCACGGCCAGCTTGGCGGCGATTTTGGCAATGGGGAAGCCCGTGGCCTTGGAGGCCAGCGCGGACGAGCGCGACACGCGGGGGTTCATTTCGATAACCACAATCTCGCCGTTGGCCGGATTGAGGCCGAACTGCACGTTACTGCCGCCCGTTTCCACGCCGATTTCGCGCATGATGGCAATGGAGGCGTCGCGCAGGTTCTGGTATTCGGCATCAGAGAGGGTCTGCACCGGGGCCACGGTGATGGAGTCGCCCGTGTGCACACCCATGGGATCAAAGTTTTCAATGGCGCAGATGATGACACAGTTGTCCTTGGTGTCGCGCATCACTTCCATTTCGATTTCTTTCCAGCCAAGCACGCTCTGTTCAATCATGACTTCAGAGGTGGGGCTGGCCGAAAGGCCGCTGGCGGCAATGGCTTCCAGGTCTTCCATGTTGTAGGCCACACCGCCGCCGGTGCCGCCGAGCGTAAAGGCCGGGCGGATGATCAGCGGGAAGGGCAGCACGTTGCCGAGCTGGCGCGCTTCATCGATGGTGCGGGCAATGCCGCTGGCGGGCATTTTGAGGCCAATCTTTTCCATGGCTTCGCGGAAAAGCTCGCGGCTTTCTGCCTTTTCAATCACGTCGGCGCGCGCGCCGATGAGCTCAACGCCGCATTCCGCCAAAACGCCGCTCTTGGCAAGCCCAAGAGCGGCGTTCAAAGCCGTCTGACCGCCAAGCGTAGGCAAGAGCGCATCGGGGCGTTCTTTTCGGATGATTGCGGCAAGGGTCTCCTGCTCGATGGGTTCCACATAGGTGGCGTCAGCCATATGTGGATCGGTCATGATGGTAGCCGGATTGGAATTGACCAGCACCACCTCATACCCTTCTTCCTTGAGGGCCTTCACGGCCTGGGAACCGGAGTAGTCAAACTCGCAGCCCTGGCCGATGATGATGGGGCCCGCGCCGATGACAAGAATTTTGTGTAAATCCGAACGCTTGGGCATTGAACTTTCCTGCGGATTTTGAGATCAGAGGTAATGACGCGGCACAGGCGCGCCGATTTGCATAAAACGATTGTTTTTATTCCACAGCTGGTATAAAAGTCAAGTTTTTCCTTCGGCCAAATGAATACACACCCTTGCAGGGCTGCCGCCGCGCGCCCGCCAGGCCAGTATCAGAGGGTTTTACCCTGTCCGTGCGGCATGCCGGAGGCACAAAGCCCTTGCCTCGCAGTTTTTTTTGCGCAATAATTTTTCCCTTGAATCCACAAGGGGAGCACCACATGCAGAATGTAAAAAAAGTCGTCCTCGCCTATTCGGGCGGGCTTGATACTTCCGTTATCCTTAAATGGCTCATTGAGACCTACAAGTGTGAAGTCATTGCCGTTACCGCCGATCTGGGCCAGCCCGAAGACCTCACTGGCGTGGAAGAAAAAGCGCTCAAGACTGGCGCTTCCAAGGCATACGTGCTTGATCTGCGCGAAGAAATGGCCAAGGACTTTGTATTCCCCATGATGCGCGGCGCTGCCCGCTATGAAAACCGCTATCTGCTGGGCACCTCCATCGCCCGCCCGCTCATCGCCAAGGCCCTTGTGGACATCGCCCGCAAGGAAGGCGCGGACGCCGTGGCCCACGGCGCAACCGGCAAGGGCAACGATCAGGTGCGTTTTGAATTTGCCGTCAGCGCCCTTGCGCCCGATCTCAAGGTCATCGCCCCCTGGCGCGAATGGGATCTCATGTCGCGCACGGCCCTCACGGCCTTTGCCGCAAAGCACGGCATCCATATCTCCAGCGAAGCCAAGCGCTACAGCATGGACGCCAACATGATGCACACGAGCTTTGAAGGCAGCGAGCTGGAAAATCCCGGCAGCGCGCCCGATGCCTCGTGCCATCAGCGCTGCGTGCCCGTGGAAGAAGCGCCCGACACCCCCGAGATCATCAGTGTGGATTTCGAGCAGGGCAACCCTGTGGCCGTCAACGGTCAGCGCCTCTCCCCCGCCGCCATCATCAAGACCCTCAGCGAAATGGCCGGACGTAACGGCATTGGCCGCGACGACATGGTCGAAAACCGCTTTGTGGGCATGAAGTGCCGCGGCGTGTACGAAAACCCCGCCGGTACCCTGCTGTTTGCCCTGCATCGCGACCTTGAAGGCATCTGCATGGATCGCGAACTGCTCGGCATCCGCGACATGCTGGCCGTGCGCTACTCCCAGTGCGTGTACAATGGCTTCTGGTATTCGCCCGAGCGCGAAACCATGCAGGCTTTTATGGACAAGTCGCAGGAATGCGTCACCGGCACCGTGCGCGCCAAACTCTACAAGGGCGGCGTGTGGCCCCTGGCCCGCACCTCCCCCAATTCGCTCTTCTCCGAAGATCTGGCCACCTTTGAAGGCGGCAACTACGACCACAAGGATGCCGCTGGCTTTATCCGCCTCAACAGCCTGCGCCTGCGCCTGCACGCCGCTGTGCAGAGCAAGCTCGGCAAGTAGACTGAAACGCCCCGCATGCCGCCTTATTCGTGAAGCGGCATGCGGGGTTGTGGAATATCGGGCGCTTTCTCCGGAGCCTGCGCCATCCCGGGCTCGGCCTTTGGCGGCATTGCCGCATATTTTGCAGAGATTTGACGGGACAGGTTCCGGGGGAAGCGGCGTTAGCCACGAGCAACGCGGCTTCCCCCGATTCATTTTTTACAGAAAACGGACAGACCATGAAGACCAACCAGAGCTGGGGCGGCCGCTTTGCCGAAGGCCCCAAGGAAGCCGTGGCCCAGTATACGGATTCGCAATCCTACGACAGGGCGCTCTACGCCCAGGATATCCGCGCGTCACAGGCGCATGCCCGCATGCTGGGCCGTCAGGGCGTCATCAGCCAGAACGAGGCGCGGATTCTGGTCAACGGTCTGGACCGTGTGCGCGAAGAAATCGAAGCTGGCAACTTTGTGTGGAAGCCCGAGCTGGAAGACGTGCACATGAATATTGAAGCGCGCCTCACCGAGCTTGTGGGCGATGTGGGCAAAAAACTGCACACTGGCCGCAGCCGTAACGATCAGGTGGGCCTGACCTTCCGCCTCTTTGTGGCCGACCGCCTCGAAACCTGGCGTCAGCGCGCGGCCCTGCTGTGCTCTGTGCTGGCCGACAAGGCCGCGGACCACAAGACGGACATCCTGCCCGGCTGCACCCATCTGCAACCGGCCCAGCCCGTGAGCCTTGCCCACCACCTGCTGGCCTATGCCTGGATGTTCCGCCGCGATGCCATGCGCCTTGAAGACACCCTTGAACGCGTGCGCATTTCGCCCTTGGGCGCTGCCGCCCTTGCCGGAACCACCTACCCTCTCGACCCCCAGAGCGTGGCGGACGAAGTGGGTTTTGCAGAAATTTACGGCAACTCCATGGACGCCGTTTCTGACCGCGATTTTGTACTTGAAGCACTTTTTGACGGCTCGACCATCATGATGCACCTCTCGCGCCTTTGCGAAGAAATCATCCTCTGGGCCAACCCAGCCTTTGGCTTTGTGCGCCTTTCTGACGGCTATTCCACTGGCTCGTCCATCATGCCGCAAAAGAAAAACCCAGACGTGGCCGAACTCATGCGCGGCAAGACCGGGCGCGTCTATGGCGCGCTCACGGGCCTGCTCACGGTCATGAAGGGTCTGCCCCTTGCCTATAACCGCGACATGCAGGAAGACAAGGAAGGCTTTCTTGATGCCGACCGCACTGTTGAAGCATCGCTGCGCCTCATGGCGGGCATGCTGGAAGAACTGACCTTCCGCACCGACCGCATGCGCGAGGCCTGCAAGGCTGGCTTCCTCAACGCCACCGAGCTGGCGGACTACCTCGTGGGCAAGGGTATTCCCTTCCGCGAGGCGCACCACATCACAGGTCAGGCCGTGGCCATGGCCGAAAAGGCTGGCAAAGGCCTTGAAGACCTCACTCTTGGCGAACTCCAGAGCCTTGAACCACGCATTGACGACTCGGTTTTTGCCATTCTGGAGTATGCCGCAGCCGTGAGCCGCCGCGAAACCCCTGGCGGTACCGGGCCCCGCTCTGTGGAAACACAGCTTGAACAGATCCACCAGTGGCTTGGGCAGAATCTTGGCGAGGAAAACTGAGCACGGAGCCGAACGCCATGTCCATTTTTGATATAGACAACCGGCAGGATGTGGAGGCGGAAGCCCCCTCCGCCGTGAGCTGGCCCCAGTGGGCCGAAGACGCGCGGCTTGACGACGACCTCGCCGCAGAGGCCTATGAGGCCACGCCTGCTCCCCTGCGCGCCGCAGTCAAAACAGGGCTGGCTCTGGCCCACATGCACTTTGGCGAGTCCACCACCAGCCAGCGCAACGAGGTGCGCAACGCGCATCTGGGCTTCTGGCGGCGTTCCATCGCGCACCCCGCGCCCTGGGCGGTCATTGCCTTTACGCCCGCATACGCCGCGGCGGCCCGCCTTGCGGCGGCCTGCATGCCCGCCCTGCTTGGCGGCGTGCCCCTTGTGGGGGCAGTGTGCGTGGGCGGCGCACCCAGCAGGAATGCTCTGGTCACGCTGGAGCTGGCTGGCGTGGAAGACATCTTTGTTATGGACAGCGCAAGCCTCTGCACCCTGCTGGAAGAAACCCAGCCAGGGCCGGGGCGGCTGGTGCTGCTGCACAGGGGCGAACTGGACGGCGTGGCCGGAGCAGCACGGGCGCTGGAGCTGCCCTGTTACGAGGAGCGGCGTTCGCCCATCCTGTGCCTGCCCAAGCCCGAAGCCTTTGACCTTGAAGCGCTGGCCTTTGCGCAGGCCGAGGCTCTGGAAACAGCGCTCGACACATCCTTGCGCCTCACTCCTGACGCTACCTATCTTGCGCCCGTGGCCGCCCTTGGGCATTGCCGCGAGCGCCGCACCGGGCCATTCCCCTATAGTGGCGCGCCCGCGTTCACGCCGGGCTGCGAGGGCTTCTGGCTGCACCCCGGCCTCACGCCCGACTTCTTCCGCGTGCAGCGGCAGGCATTCGGGCTGCTGTAACCCGCGTAAATTCACGCCAGGCACTGCGCAAAGCCATCGGGCGTTCTTAATTGAATCTCCGCCAAAGCTTCTTTGCAAGCTGACTGCCCAGCCTCCCCGCACAGCATGGGGAAGCTGCGGCGGTCAGCCTTGCCCTGCGCCTGAAAAAGCCGTAATCATTCAGAAACACCTCGCCTTGGGAGCAAAGCCATGCCCAGCATCAAGCATATCCGCAACATAGGCATTATTGCCCATATCGACGCGGGCAAAACCACGCTTTCCGAGCGCATGCTGTTCTACAGCCGCAAAATCCACCGCATGGGCGAAGTGCACAACGGCTCGGCCACCATGGACTACATGCCGGAGGAGCAGGAGCGCGGCATCACCATCATGTCGGCCTGCACCACCTGCCAGTGGGGCGAAAATACCATCAACCTCATCGACACGCCCGGCCATGTGGACTTTACCATTGAGGTGGAGCGCGCCCTGCGCGTGCTGGACGGGGCCGTGGGCGTGTTCTGCGCCGTGGGCGGGGTTGAGCCGCAGTCGGAAACCGTGTGGCGGCAGTCGGAAGATTTCAACGTTCCCAAGATCGCCTTTATCAACAAGATAGACCGTCTGGGCGCGGATTTTGAGGCAGTGCTCGAGGCCATGCGCCAGCGCCTGCAAACCAATGCCGTTGCCGTGACCATCCCCCTTGGGCAGGGCGAAGATTTCCGCGCAGTGCTTGACCTTGTGAACGAGCAAAGCCTGACCTTTGACCCGGCGGATCAGGGCCAGACCGTACACCGCGCGCCCTTTACGGAAGAAGAAGCCGCCATCGCCGCCCCCTGGCGCGAAATTCTGCTGGAAAAGCTTGGCGAGGCGGACGATGCCTTTGTGGAACCCTATCTGGAAGGCACCTTCACCCTGGCCGACATCAACGCCGCCCTGCGGCGCGCCACGCTGGCCCGCACGCTCACGCCTGTTTTCTGCGGCTCTGCCCTGCGCAACATGGGTGTGCAGCCCGTGCTTGATGCCGTGTGCGCCCTGCTGCCCTCGCCCGCCGATGTCCCGGCCCCGGTGGGGCATGATGCCGATGGTCGGGAAATCATTGTGGAAGCAACGCCCAATGCCCCCGCTGCGGCGCTGGTTTTTAAAGTGCTTATGGAAAATGGCCGCAAGCTGGCCTTTGTACGCATGTACGCGGGCCGCATCCGCGAGGGCGAAAGCCTGCGCAATACCGCCAGCGGCAAGGATGACCGCCTGGGCCGCATCTACCGCCCCCATGCCGACAGGCGGGAACAGGTGGAAAGCGCTGAAGCGGGCGAAATCGTGGTCGTGGTGGGCCTGCGCGGGCATACGGGCGAAACCTATACTGCCCGCGAGCGGCAGCTTGCGCTGGAAAGCATAGATGCCTACGCGCCCGTCATCACCCTTGCGCTGGAACCCCGCAATGCGGACGAAGGCAAGATTCTGGACGAAGCGCTGGCGCGCTATACGGAAGAAGACCCCACCCTGCTGGCGCGGCTGGATGACGACACAGGCTCCCGCATGGTTTCCGGCATGGGCGAGCTGCATCTGGACGTTCTGCTGGAGCGCATGCAGCGCGAATACGGCATCAGCCCCCGCGCGGGCAATCCGCAGGTTGTGCTGCGCGAAACCGTGCGCAAGGAGGCCGAGGCGGCAGCCGTCTTTGACCGTGAAATGGGCAAGGAGCGCCATCAGGGCTCAGCGGCCCTGCGTGTTGCACCGCGCGCCCGAGGCACTGGCAATGTGGTTGAAGTGGGCGACTTTTTGCCGCAGGATGCCGCCGAAGCCCGCAAAATTCTGCCCAGGGTATATCTGGACGCCGCCCTTGAAGGCGTGCGCGATGCCCTGCAATGCGGCGATCTGACAGGCTACCCCATTGAAGACGTGGCCGTGACCCTCACGGCTGTGGACAGGCAGGAAGGCCTGACAACGGTTCCCGGCTGTCGTATGGCCGCCGGACAAGCCCTGCGCGAGGCGCTGGCAGCGGCAACTCCCGTGGTGCTTGAGCCTGTGATGCGCGTGGAAATTACCGTGCCGGAAGACTTCCTCGGCGCGTCCATCACATTGTTCACCACCTGCGGCGGCAAGGTTGAGGATATGGAAGACCACGGCGGGCGCAAAACCCTGCGCGGCGCCGCCCCCCTGCGCCGCCTGTTCGGCTTTTCCACCTCCCTGCGCTCGGCCACACAGGGCCGCGCCGGGCTGGTAATGACCTTTGACCGCTTTGATCTGCCCTGAGGAACCATGCAGCACCAAGAATCCACACACGGCCAGCCCCGCGCAAAAAAAAGCCTCGGCCAGCACTTTTTGAAGCGCGAGGATATCTGCCGCCGCATCGCCATGCTGCTGCTGCCCAAGCCCGAAGACATGGTGCTTGAGATCGGCCCCGGCCCCGGCGCGCTCACCCGCGCCATCGAGGAGCAGCCCCACGCCCGCCTTTTGCTGCTTGAAAAAGACCGCCACTGGGCGGCTGAGCGCCAGCGCCTTGGCGAGGCCCGCACCCAGGCGGTGCTGACCGATGCCCTGCGTTTTGACTGGCGGCGCATCACGCCTGAAAAACCGTGGAAGATCATAGGCAACCTACCCTACAACGTAGCCTCGCCCCTCATATGGGACATTGTTTCGCGCGCAACGGGCTGGCAGCGCGCTTCCTTTATGGTGCAAAAAGAGGTGGGCCAGCGGCTGGCTGCCCAGCCCAACACCAACCACTACGGCGCGCTTTCTGTCTGGGTGCAAAGCTACGCCCGCCCGCGCATGGAATTTATTGTGGGGCCGGGGGCTTTCAGCCCGCCGCCCAAGGTGGATTCTGCAGTGCTTTCTTTTGATCCCCTGCCGCCGGAGCGCAGGCCAGCCCACCCCGAAGTGCTGGCGCGGCTCTTGCGCGTGTGCTTTCAGCAGCGCCGCAAACAGCTTGGCGGCGTTTTCAGGCGCAGCGGTCAGCCCGGGCTTGAGGCCGCGCTGGAAAAAACAGGCATCGACCCAAGCCTGCGGCCTGAAGCCCTTGCCAACAAAGATTTTCAGGCTCTAGCCGCTTTTTGGGCCGAGCAGCTTGACAATAATGCATAAAAAGTTTTGAGTTTACGCACTGTCTTTTAAAACGTAACGCTTGGCGGCATTTGCCGTCTGAGCTTGCTGGCAGAACAACTCAAGCCGGGGAATTTTCAGGAGGATGTGCTGATGACTAAAGCTGATCTGGTTGAAAAAATCGCCGCCAAGGCAAACCTGACCAAGGCTGCCGCCGAGCGTGCCCTCAATGCTTTTCTTGCTTCTGTGGAAGACGCTCTTGTAAAAGAGTCCAAACTGACCCTCACGGGTTTTGGCACCTTTGCGGTAGAAACCCGCAAGGCTCGCCAGGGGCGCAACCCGCGCACCGGCGATACGCTGACCATTCCCGCCTGCAAAATTCTCAAATTCCGTCCCGGCAAAATGCTTAAGGACTCCCTGAATTAAGCTTGAGCCGTTATGCCTCTGGCATAGCGGCTTTTTGATTTGCGTCAGCAGCCGCAAGGCTGTTGCCGAATGCTTTTGCCCAACGGCAAGGCAAAGAACCACCTCGCCAGCGATGCACCCGATGCACCCTTGCAAGATGCCCCTTTGCCTTGCCGCTGGGATCAGCAATTTGAAAAGCTGCCACCTTTTGCGGAAAATATTCATTTTCCCGCACTTGAGGCTTGCCTTTTTCTAAAGTGCGGGCTAAAAGAGCAGTTCATATTTTGCGGGCCATGGTCTAGAGCTGTGCCCCACCGCCGAAGGGGGTGATTTTCTTGCCCGGAGTTTTTCTTAACGACGACGACTATAACTTCGACATCGCACTGCGCCGCTTTAAGAAACAGGTAGAAAAGGCGGGCGTTCTTTCTGAAATGAAGAAGCGCCAGCACTACGAAAAGCCCAGCGTTATGCGTAAAAAGAAGAAGGCCGCCGCCCGGAAGCGGCTGATGAAAAAGATCAGGAAGATGAACATGGCCTAGGCAGCAATGCCTTGCGCCGTTTTGCAGGCCATAACCCTGCAAACGGCAGGCCGCGCGATGCAAAGCCATCGCTCCGTTCATTCGGCCAGTTTGCGGGAGGCCCCTCGGGCTTCCCGCGTTTTCTGCTTTTCTCCACCCTCCACCCCACCACCGCCATGACTGTCACCACCACGCTTTTTGAGCAGATCGACGTTGACTATATCAAAGCCTACAAAGCCAAGGACAGTGTGCGCCTTACCGTGCTGCGCCTTCTCAAGACGGCGGTGAAGAATCGCCTGGTGGAACTCAAGCGCCCCGGCGGCAGCCTTGCCGACGAAGAAATGCTTGATATCATCATCAAGGAAGGCAAGCAGCGGCAGGATTCCATCGACCAGTTCACGGCAGCAGGCCGCACCGATCTGGCCGACAAGGAAGCGGCGGAGCTTGTCATTCTCAAGGAATACCTGCCCAAGCCCCTCTCGGCAGAAGAACTTGCAGCCCTTATTGACGCCACCGTGGCCGAAGTGGGCGCAACTTCCCCCAAGGACATGGGCAAGGTCATTTCTGCCATCATGGCGGGCCACAAAGGCCGTGTAGACGGCAAGGCTCTTTCGGAAGCCGTCAAAAAACGCCTCCAGCCGTAGCTTCAGGCGCATTTCCACCTGGGGGAAAACCCCGTTTCAGTGTCCCGTTTTGAGTTGGCATGCAATCTTGCGGGAGTCGCCACGTTTTGGAGCAAAAAGCCTTGAGCAGCTCACTTTCGCCCCTTGGGCGACAGCCCGAAAGCGCCGCAGCTACAGCTGCGCTTGCCGGGTAGCTTTGCTGCTGCGCAAGGGCATGCTGCCCAACGGCTCACGATGTTTTTTCCGCACCACGGGCAAGCGCCGTTTTTTGCGCGCAAACCCAATGCTTTAAGGCAGTTCACGCATGATTCACGCCCGCACGCTCAACGCCCTAGAATTTCACCGCATTGCAGATCACCTTTCGGAATTGTGCCTTTCCGGCGTTGGCCGGGAACGCGCCAGGGCCATTGCCCCCCTTGACGATGCAGAGGCGGTAACGCTTGCCGCACGCATCTATGAGGAAGCCGCCGACTGGGCCAGCCGCCCTGCCGCAGGCGGCGCGGTTTTCTGCGTATGCTCCTTCCCCGATGTCAGCGGCATGCTGCGCGCTGCGGCCACCAGCCGCGCCCACACTTTTCAGCCCGATGTAGACGCCTTTTGGGCGCTGCGCGAGGTGCTGCGCCTTGCCAGAGACGCCCACGCATCCATTGCCCAGCCTGAGGCCGCCACCCGCTGGCCGCACCTGCTGGCCATGGCCGATGGCTCTCCCCTGCCAGTTCAGCTCACCGCGGCCCTCTTGCGCTGCATTTCCGACGATGGCCTGCTGCGCGATGAAAGCTCGCCCGAGTTGTACCGCCTGCGCGGCGAACTGCGCCGCCTGCACCAGAGCTGCATGCGCAAGGTCAAGGATTTTGCCCAGCAGTACAACATGCTGGCCTATCTGCAAGACGAGTTCATGACCCTCTCGTCCGACCGTTACGTGCTCCCCCTCAAGGCCAACTTCAAGGGCCGCATGCAGGGCATCATCCACGACTGGTCGCAAACGGGCGAGACCTGCTACTTTGAGCCCATGTTTCTGGTGGAGATCAACAACCGCCTTCAGGAACTGAAGCGCGAAGAACGCGAAGAAGAACGTAAGGTTCTGGTCTATCTGCGCAGCCTGCTTGAGGCGGAGCTGCCCGGCGCGCGCGCAGCCCTTGAGCTGCTGGCCCAGCTTGATGTTTTGCAGGCCAAGCGCAGGCTTGCCGCCCTTTTTGACGGCCGCCCGCTGCCCCTCACCCCTGTGGCGGAGGGCATTCAGCTTCTTGATGCCCGCCACCCCCTGCTCATGCTCAACCGCGTGGCCGAATCCGGCAAGGACGGCTCCAAGGCCGCCGCCGCTGCCCACAGCAAGGTGCGGCCTCTGGATATCGTGTTGCGCCCCGGCGAGCGCGCCCTGGTCATCACCGGCGGCAATGCGGGCGGCAAAACCGTATGCCTCAAGACGCTTGGCCTCATTGCGGCCATGACCCTGAGCGGCCTGCCCGTGCCTGTGGGCGCTGGTTCGCACCTGCCCTGGTTCAGCAGGCTGGATGCCTTTATCGGCGACGAGCAGAGCCTTGCGGACAATGTTTCTACCTTCACCGCACAGATCGAGCACCTCGCCAAGGCCTGGAAGCACCTGGACGCCAGCAGCCTTGTGCTGCTTGACGAATTTGGCGCAGGCACCGACCCGGCCCAGGGCGCTGCCCTTGCTCAGGCCGTACTTGACGAATTGCTGGACAAACATACCTTTGTTCTGTCGGCAACGCATTTCCCCGCGCTCAAAAGCTATGCCCTCACGCGCGAAGGCGCACGGGCGGCCTCCATGCTCTTTGATCCCCAAAGCAAAAAGCCTTTGTTCCGGCTTGCTTACGATCAGGTCGGGGCCAGTCAGGCGCTGGATGTGGCGCGCGAGCACGGCCTTGCCGAAAGCATTGTACGCAGGGCGGAGCATTACCTTTTGCAGGACGGGCAGGACGCAACGGCCCTGCTTGGCAGGCTCAATGATCTGGCCGCAAAGCGGGAGGAAGAGCTGGCGGAACTCAAGCGCGAGCAGGATAAAACCCGCCGCCAGACGCAGGATCTGCGCGAAAAGCTTGAGAAGGAACGCCTCCGCCTGCACGACGAGGTTCGCGCACAGGCTGGCGACCTCATGCGCGCCTGGAAGGAAGGCCGCGCCACCCACAAGCAGGCGCTCAAGGAAATGTCGCGTCTGCGGGCCTCGCTGGCTCCCGCGCAGGATGAAACTGCGGAAGGCGCGTCCGTGCTGCCCCAGCCCCAAACCTTTACGGCCGGGCAGGAAGTGCTGCACACCGTATTCAACAAACGCGGCGTCATCACCGATGTGGACGAACGGCGCGGGCGTGTGCGGCTGGAAATGAACGGCGTGAACCTCTGGGCAGAAATGAAGGCCCTGCGCGTGCCGGGCCAGACAGCGCCAAGCCCCTCCAAAAGCGCCCTCAGGGGCGTTGTGGGCCGCACATCCGCCAGTGACGAGGCAGCATCCCTGCGCCTTGATATGCGCGGCATGCGCGCGGATGTGGCGCTGGCCGAGCTGGAACGCTTTATGGACAAGGCCTTGCTGGCAGGATTTTCAGAGGTGGAAGTGGTACACGGCAGGGGTACGGGCGCGCTGCGCCGTCAGGTGCATGATTTTTTGCGGAGTTTTCCGGCTGTGGGGCAGTTTGCCCTTGCGCCGGAAGACCGGGGCGGCGATGGCATGACCATAGTAACCTTTCGCTAATTACGGGCGTGTGACCCATGCAGTCCAAGGACGCAATCCGCGCCATTAAAGAGCGCCTGAATATCGTTGACGTGGTGCGCCGCTATGTTGAGCTGAAGCGCAACGGGCCGCGCTGGGTAGCGCCCTGCCCATTCCATCAGGAAACCAAGCCGTCCTTTTCCGTCAACGAAGATCAGGGGCTTTTTTACTGTTTCGGCTGCCACGCCTCGGGCGATGTTTTTGATTTTTACAGCCGCATCAACGGGCTGGAGTTTAAGGAAACGCTTGAACAACTGGCGGCGGAAGCTGGCATTACCATTGACCGCGGCCCGCGTGATCCCCAGCGGGACGGGCA
Source organism: Desulfovibrio desulfopostgatei (assembly GCF_053570645.1). Taxonomy (NCBI): domain Bacteria; kingdom Pseudomonadati; phylum Thermodesulfobacteriota; class Desulfovibrionia; order Desulfovibrionales; family Desulfovibrionaceae; genus Desulfovibrio; species Desulfovibrio desulfopostgatei. The sequence goes on from NZ_JBRBQS010000002.1 coordinate 1,879,286, forward strand.
GGAACGCAAGCAGCGCTCGGCGCGGCAGCAGATGCTGCGCATGTACGAGCTTGCGGCAGGCCATTTTGCCTCGGCCCTGCAAAGCCCCGAGGCGGAAGAATGCAGGCGGTATATAGAAAAACGCGGTTTGAGCGATGAGATAGTACAGCGCTTTGGCCTTGGCTGGGCCAGACGCGAATGGCAGTCGCTGGCTGATGCCCTGCGCCGTGCGGGCTTTGACATGCGCATGGCCGCAGAAGCCGGCCTTGTAGGACAGGCAAGCAGCGGGCGGCCCTACGACAGGTTTCGCGGGCGGCTCATTTTTCCCATCAAGAGTCTTTCCAACCAGATAATCGCCTTTGGCGGGCGTATTATCGCCGATGAGGAAGAAGCCAAGTATATCAACAGCGCCGACACGCCCCTCTACAAGAAGGGCGAGCACCTTTACGGGCTGGCGCAGGCGCGGCGCGGCATTGTGACCAAGGGGCGCGCCATGTTGACAGAAGGCTACATGGACGTGCTCACCCTGCACCAGTTCGGCTACGACAATGCCGTTGGCGTGCTTGGCACGGCCCTGACGCCTGAACAGATAAAACGCCTTTCGGGCTTTGCATCGCAAATGACCCTGCTGTTTGACGGCGACCGCGCCGGACGCAAGGCAGCTTTGCGCTCGTGCGAAATGCTGCTCACGCGCGGCCTTTCGTGCAGCGTGGTGATCATGCCCGAAGGTGAAGACATAGACAGTTTGCTGCGCGGCGCTGGCCCCGAGGCTTTTGAGGCCTTGCAGGCACAGGCCCCGGACGGTCTGCGCTTTTGCGTGGACGTGCTCAAGGCCCTGGCCCCGCGCGAAACAGTGGAATGGGCGCGCAATTTTTTGCGCCAGCTGGATATTCCAGAGCTGATCAGTCCCTACATTTCACGGCTGGCGGCTCATTTGCAGCTTTCGGAAGCCGACCTGCGCGAGGGCATTGCCGGGGCGCGGGGGCAACGCAAAGACGGCCAGCCACAGGGGGTCTCCGCCTCGCGGACGCGCCAGAACATACGCGACCGCGAAATAATGATGTTTGCCGTGCGGTATCCCCACCGCCTGCGCGATATGCAGGAAATGGGGGCTGACCTTGCCTTGAGGTCTGACATCGCCCGGCGGCTGTGGGACAAGATTGAAACCCACGGCCCGGAAGAAGTGTTCCATCAGCTTGATGAACGGGAAAAAAACTTCTGGTGCAAATGTCGCGGCCCGGAAGCCGCGCCATGCGACAGCGGCGAAAAAGAACTTGAATTATTGCGACAGTCGCTAGATCAATACTACGCCTCAGCTCAGGCCTCCTCCCTGTCCGCTGCCATGCGGGCCAATACAGGCATAGGTGACTTTGAAGCTGATTTGGATTATCTTCGCGCACTTAAGGAAACCTTGGAGAAAGGGCATGAGCAATCTTAAAGATATCCAGCAGATACAATCCCTTATTGCCAAAGGCAAGGGCGCGGGCTTTCTGACCTTTGAAGAGGTCAACAAGGCTCTGCCTGTTGAAATGAGCACGCCGGAGCAATTTGAGGAAATCATCGGCATCTTTGAACAGCTCGAAATCGTCATTGTGGACTCGGAAAAGGACGGGAAAAAGATTTCCGCCGCCGCCACCGAGACTGACGAAGACATTACCGAAGGTTCGCTGGATCTGTCCGAAGACGAAGACACTGCGGACTATTCCTCGCGCAGCACCGACCCCGTGCGCATGTACCTGCGCGAAATGGGCGCCGTGCCCCTGCTCGACCGCGATGGCGAAGTTGTCATCGCAAAAAAGATCGAGATGGGCGAGCAGGACGTGCTCTACGCCCTGGTTGAAGTGCCTGTGGCCGTTGAAGAACTCATCAATGTGGGCGAAGACCTGCGCCAGAACCGCGTCAAACTGAAGGACGTGGTCAAAACCATTGAAGAAGACGACCCCAGCGAAGACGAAATGAACCAGCGCACCCGCGTTATTCTGTTGCTGGACGAAATCAAGCAGACTTTCAAGAAGAAGCGCAAGATTTACAAAAAGCTGGACGCCTGCGCCTGCATGGATCGCCGCGTTACCGCAGTGCAGAAAGAAATCATCAGCTTCAAGGATGAAATCGTCACCCGCCTGCGCGACATCAAGCTGGAAAAAACGCTCATCGACCGCATCATTGAAACGGTCGAGGACTATGTGCGCCAGATGCACAACTGCCAGCGCGACCTGTCGGCCTACATCCTTTCCACCGGGCGCACCCAGGCGGAAATTCAGGCCATGTTTGACGGCCTTGAAAAACGCGAGGTCAACCCCAACGATGCGGCCCGCGACCTCAAGCTGAGCGTGGACGAGCTGTTTTCATTCAAGGAAATGATCATCGGCAAGATCGAAATTCTCAGCCGCCTCCAGGAAAAGTGCTGCCATAACGTCACTGATCTTGAAGAAGTGCTGTGGCGCATCAAGCGCGGCAACACCGCCGCCATGCGCGCCAAGCAGGAGCTGATCCGCTCCAACCTGCGTCTGGTTGTTTCCATTGCCAAAAAATACACCAACCGCGGCCTTCAGTTCCTTGACCTCATTCAGGAAGGCAACATCGGCCTGATGAAGGCCGTGGACAAGTTTGAATACCAGCGCGGTTACAAGTTTTCGACCTATGCCACGTGGTGGATCCGTCAGGCCATTACCCGCGCTATCGCGGATCAGGCCCGCACCATCCGCATTCCCGTGCACATGATCGAAACCATCAACAAGCTTATCCGCACCTCGCGTTACCTTGTGCAGGAACTGGGGCGCGACCCCACGCCCGAGGAAATCGCCGAGCGTATGGAATACCCGGTGGAAAAGGTCAAAAAAGTGCTCAAGATCGCCAAGGAGCCCATCTCGCTTGAGACGCCCATTGGTGATGAAGAAGATTCGAGCCTTGGCGACTTTATTGAAGACAAAAAGGCCGTTGCACCGGCTGAAGAAGTCATCAATACCAAGCTGTCCGAGCAGCTTGCCGCCGTGCTGGCCGACCTTACCCCGCGTGAAGAACAGGTGCTGCGCAAGCGCTTTGGCATTGCAGAAAAGAGCGACCACACCCTTGAAGAAGTGGGCAAGCTCTTCAACGTCACGCGCGAACGCATCCGGCAGATCGAGGCAAAGGCCCTGCGCAAGCTCCGCCACCCCGTTCGCAGCCAGCCCCTGCGTTCCTACTACGAAAACTGATTCATTGTGCAAGCCCGGCAGGTTGACCTGTCGGGCTTGCACGGTCATGATCCCATTGACCTTTCCGCCACTCTGACAGCAACGGACGAGCACCGCACCTATGCTGAGCCACATGCAACAGCTTTTCCGCTGGCCCCATTTTTCGGGCGGCAAAAATCATACTACAGCGCATGTCTTTGCGCTGATTCTTCTGTGTCTGCTGGCATTGACCAATGTTGCTGGCGCTGCGCCTGCGGCCGAGCCTCTGCCCAATCCGCAGGGCAAGGTCGCCAAATGTTTTGACGGCGACACGTTAAAGCTCACTGATCGCCGCACAGTGCGCCTTGCGGGCATTGACGCCCCTGAAATGGACCGGGGCAAACATAAGCCCCAGTACTACGCCCGCGAAGCCTTTGACCAGCTTACCAAACTGGCTCAGGGCAAGGATGTGCGTCTGGTGGCCGTGGATGCCAAGGGCAAGGATCATTACGGCCGCGTGGTGGCCGATGTTATCCTGCCTGACGGGCACTCCCTGTCCGACACCATGGTTCGCAACGGCGCGGCCTTTGTGTATCCGCACAGCGACCTCAATCCCCATTTTCAGGAAAGGCTGCGCAAGCTCCAGCACGAAGCCATTGCCGCCCGGCGCGGCATGTGGGCGCATTTGCTCACCCTGCCTGCCGCCAAAAAGACCTATCTGGGCAATCGTGAATCCATGCGCTTTTTTCCCACTGACTGCGCTGAAGTACAGCACATAAAGCCCCGCAACCGCGTGTTTTTCGGCACACTCATGGATGCCTTTATGGCTGGCTACGCCCCGGCGCGTCCCTGCAACTTCTGGCCGCAAGTAAAATGAACACCACTTCTCCCCTGCTTGAACAACAGGCTCTTGTCATATTTTCCGGCGGGCAGGATTCCGCCACTTGCCTCGCATGGGCGCTCAGCCGCTTCAAGCGGGTGCTGACGCTGGGTTTTGACTATGGGCAGCGTCACTCTGTGGAGCTTGACTGCCGCAAGCGCGTGCGCGAGGGCATTGCCGCCCTTAACCCGCAATGGGCGCAACGCATGGGGCCGGATGCCCTGCTTAATCTCGATATTTTCCGCCAGCTTGCAGACACGGCTCTGACCTCTGACGCGCCAATAGAAGAGCACTGCGCCAACGGCCTGCCCAATACCTTTGTGCCTGGCCGCAACCTCATCTTTATTCTGCACGCCGCTGCCTGGGCCTATGCCAAGGAAATCCGCCACATGGTGCTGGGCGTCTGCCAGAGCGATTACTCCGGCTATCCCGACTGCCGGGACGACAGCATCAAGGCCATGCAGGTTGCCATTAACAGCGGCATGGACGCCAATTTTACGCTGCACACGCCGCTCATGTGGCGCAGCAAAAAGGACGCCTGGATGCTGGCCCGCAGCCTTGGCGGCGACGCGCTGGTGAACCTGATTGTGGAAGAAAGCCACACCTGCTACATGGGCCAGCGCGGGCAGCGCTACCCCTGGGGCTATGGATGCGGCGACTGCCCAGCCTGCCGCCTGCGCGCTGCGGGTTACGCCGCCTATGCCGAAGCGCAGGCAGCCTGCGCGCAAAACCCGCTAGAGGAACAGGCCTGATGTCCAAAAAACTGCTCAGCGCGGCTCAGGGTGTGGAAGCGGCCTGCATTCTGTTTCAGCTCAACAGCAAGACCGCCGATATCATCAATATGGCCAGCGGCGCTCAGATGCCCGATGAATATCTGTCAGGCCCGGGTGCGGATATGTTCTGCGCGGAGTGGCGGGCCTTTGTGCACGCGGTGGTTACGGCCGCCATCATGCACCACGCGCCCAATACCGTATTTTTGGCCTATCTGCGCCAGACGGGCAATCTGCTGGCCGCAGCCAGTAATAATTTTGACAGCGCGGACGAAAAAGCGGTCAACGCTGCCCTCAACGCCTTTGTGGACGGCCCCTTTGCCGAATACATGCCCCTGCTTGCGCAGGAACAGCAGGTTCGCTGCCCGGAACTGTTCTGTCAGCGCCTTGCGGTGCAGGCCGCCAACCTGCGCGGTCAGGCCACCCCGCCGGACGATCACGCCAAGGCCCGCCTCGCTGCTGTTATGGCCCTGATTATCAGCGCAGTGTGGGACAAGCTGGAGCAATACGATATTCAGCCAGACTAGAACGCGTAGGGCGGAATACTTCCATTCTGATCCAGCAAGCATAGGACGCACTGCCGCAAATTAGTTTTTCTCCCACACAATACAAAACTGCCGGGATTTTGATGCATCAAAATCCCGGCAGTTTTATTTTCAAGAACTTCTATTGCCCTATTACTTTCCCAAAAGTTCCAGCATGGCCTCGGCAATATTGTTGGTGCGCAGGCCCACAAGTTCGCGCAGACGCAACTGGCTGCCGTGCTCCACAAAATGGTCGGGCAGACCAAGGCGTTTGATGCGCTGGCCGCGCATGAGGCCACGGTCATTCCAGAATTCCAGCACTGCGGATGAAAAACCGCCAGCCAACACGCCTTCTTCCACCATAAGAATACGGTCAAAGTTTTGGGCGATTTCGGCCAGTTGTTCTTCCGGCAAGGGTTTGATCCAGACCGGGTCGAACACAAGGGGCTTCACACCTGTTTGCCGCTCCACCATGGCCGCAGCTTCCAGCGCAGGATGCGCGCGGTTGCCCACGGCTATCACCGCAAGGCCTTCGCCCTGTTGCAGCACTTCGCCCCGGCCGGGGGTCAACAGCCGCGGCGCGCCGTCAGGGGCAACGCCAAAGGCGCTGCCGCGCGGATACCGCAGGGCGCACGGGCCGGGATGGCACAAAGCCGTGTGCAGGCTATGACGCAGCAAATTTTCATCGCGCGGGGCCAGCATGGAGATATTGGGAATATGCCGCAGATAGGCGATATCAAAGGCCCCGTGGTGGGTCGCTCCATCCTCGCCCACAAGGCCTGCGCGGTCTACGCAGAAGGTAACGGGCAGATTTTGCAGACATACATCGTGCACAACCTGATCGTACGAGCGCTGCAAAAAGGTGGAATACACGGCCAGCGCGGGCCGATAGCCCTGGCTGGCAAGGCCCGCCGCAAAGGTCACGGCGTGCTGCTCGCAAATGCCCACATCCACAAAGCGGTCGGGGAAACGCGCGCGGAACTTGTCCGTGCCTGTGCCTTCGGGCATGGCCGCCGTGATAGCAATGATCTTGTCGTTATGCTCGGCAAGCTCTGTCAGCGTATTGCTGAACACCGTGGTGAACGAGGGCAACTTGGCTGTGGAAGCCACAGGCTGCCCGGTTTCGGGCGTGAACAGGCCGATGCCGTGGTACAGTGTGGGATTTTTCTCCGCCGGGCCGTAGCCCTTGCCCTTCTGGGTGCGCACGTGCAGCAGCACCGGGCCGTCCTCAATGGCGGCGGCCATTTCCAGATGGCGGCGCAGGCTTGTGATGTCGTGCCCGTCCACCGGGCCGATGTAGTTGAAGCGAAACGCCTCAAACAGCATGCCCGGCGTAAAGAACGACTTGAAGCTCCATTCGCCGCGCATGGCGTATACGGCCAGCTTTTGGCCGATGCGCGGAATGGAGCGCAGGAAATTAAGCACTTCCTTGCGGGTTTGCCGCACCCAGCGCTGCGAAAGCGTGCGGCTCAAAAACAGCGAAAGCGCGCCCACATTGGGCGAAATGGACATTTCATTGTCGTTGAGCACCACAATGAGCCGCCGCCCCATGTGCCCGGCAAGGTTCAGGCCCTCAAAGGCCTCGCCCGCCGTCAGCGAGCCATCGCCGATAACGGCCAGCACGTGATGCTTGAGACAGGAAAGATCGCGGGCCAAAGCCATGCCCAGAGCCGCAGAAATGGACGTGGAAGAATGCCCCACGCCAAAATGGTCGTACGGGCTTTCTGCCATGCGCGGAAAGCCAGAAATGCCGCCAAAAGACCGCAGGGTGTGAAAATTCTTGGCGCGCCCGGTCAGCAATTTGTAGGCGTAGGCCTGATGCCCCACGTCCCAGATGAGCTTGTCGTGCTCCACATTAAAGGTCGCCAGCAGGGCCAGCGTCAGCTCAACCACGCCCAGAGAGGGCGCAAGATGCCCGCCGTTGCGGGAGACGGTTTCAATGATGCGGCTGCGCACCTCGCCAGCCAGTTGGGCAAGCTGCGCGTCAGAAAATTTGTTCAGTTGCGCCGGGCTGCTCACAGCATCCAGCAATGGGCTTTCTGTGGTGTCCATTTAGGCCGCCCTCGTTACCGTGTAGTCGGCCAATGCCCGCAGAAAATCCGCTTCCTGCCCGTCAAACGGGGCCAGCGCGGCCTGCGCGGCCTGAGCCTGCGCGCGCGCCAGTTCCCGGCTTTTTTCAAGCCCTAGCAGGGCGGGATAGGTGCTCTTGCCCTGCTCCTCGTCGCTGCCCGCAGGTTTGCCCAGAGTTTCAGTGTCGGAAACCACATCAAGGATGTCGTCCGCAATCTGAAATGCCACGCCAAGCGCAGCGCCGTAGGCGGCAATGGCCTCGCGCGCGGGCGTTTCCGCACCGGCAAGAATGGCCCCGCATACGCATGATGCCCGCAGCAGCGCCCCAGTTTTCATGGCGTGCACGGCGCGCATCTGCTCAAGCGTGATGGAAGACGCGCCCGTATAGATCATGTCCCATTCCTGCCCGCCCACCATGCCGGAAGACCCCGCCGCAAACGAAAGCTCGGCAACGGCGTCCAGCACACGATCAGGGGATTCCGCAGTGCGGCACATGACCATGAATGCGTCCGTCAGCAGGCCATCGCCCGCCAGTATGGCCGTGGCTTCATCAAAAGCTTTGTGGTTCGAGGGCTTGCCCCGGCGCAGATCATCGTTATCCATGGCGGGGAGGTCGTCATGGATGAGCGAATAGGTGTGGATCATCTCGATAGCGGCAGCAAAGGGCATGCTGCGCTGGGGCGAAAGACCGCACAGGGCGGCAGTGCTCAGGCACAAAACAGGGCGCAAACGCTTGCCCCTGGCTTGCAGGCTGTACAGCATGGAATCCTTGAGCCTCTGCGGCACATCGCGGCCGTCAAGACAGGTGGCCAGATAGGCTTCCACATCCTTGCCCCGCGAGTGCAGCAGGGCCTTCATGTCAGCAACGCTCATCATCGCCTATTCCGCCTCCTCTTCTGCGTTCAGCCCGCTTGCCGCCACAGGGCGTGACTCAAGGGGACGAGCCTGACCATCCTGCCAGATTTCAAGCTCGTGCCGGGCTTTGTCGAGCTGCTCGCGGCAATAGCGCGAGCACGCCGCTCCTTCCTTATACAGGGCCATGCCCTTTTCCAGGGGCAGGTCGCCGCTTTCAAGCGCCGCTACGATCTCCTGAAGCCGGGCCATCTTTTTTTCAAAAGTATTGTCTGTCTTGGCGCTCATGGATTGTTTCCCCTGGCGTTCCCGGTTGTCAAAAAGGGCTGCGGGTCAACCGACTCGCCCTGAACCAGAAGCGAAAGATGCAGATGCGGCCCGGTAACGCGGCCCGTGGCCCCTACCAGCCCGATAACCTGCCCCTTGCGCACCCGATCGCCATTTTGCACCAGTATTTCAGAGAGGTGCAGATACGCGGTGAACACCCCTTCGCCGTGATTGATGTACACTACATTACCAGAGAAGTACAAATTCCCCGTAAGGCCCACCTGACCATCGGCGCAGGCAAGCACAGGCTGCCCCTGCGGGCCGCGCAGATCAAGGCCCTTGTGCACCCCGCGCGGCTGCCCGTTGAACACGCGTTTGAGGCCGTACAGGCTTGAAACATCGCCGGGCACAGGCCGCACAAAGGGCAGCACCCAGAAGCGTTCGGGCAGACGCTGGGCCAGGGCCTGGCGCACAAGTTCCCTGTCGGCCTTGATGCGCGCCATTTCCGCCGCCGGGGGATCAACGTATTTTTTATCAACGTTCAGTTTCTGCACCGGGCGGTCTTTGTCAAAAAAAGCGATCTTGCGCACTACTGCGGGGGCATCCTTGCCGTTGCCCGTGGAGACGGCAAGATCACGCGCGGATTCCTTTTCTTCCAGCGGCACGGGCAGCAACATGACGGCCTGCCAGCGCGTTGCAGCGCCCGCAGCGGTATTGGCGCTCACCTGCTCCGCCCTGGCCTCGTAGGTTTTGCCCAGCCAGCGGAACGTAAAGGACTTTGCGGGCGCGTCGCTCACCGCCAGGGCGGGAAAGGCATCCCCCCTGGCTACGGATTCAGGCGCGTCAAGCGCGAGGGCTGGCGTGGGGGATGGCGCAGCCAGAACGGCTGCAGGAACAAAAATAAAAGCCCCCGCCAACAGAACCACGAGCATGCGCGTGAGCACAGACATCAGCTATTCCGTCCTTGTTTTTTGGCAACCGGCAACGCGCCTGTATCAGAGTCGGGCGAAGCGTCTGGCGCAACGTCTGGCAGCACCTTGTTGACCACGGCGGCAAGGCTGCCATCCGCCAGCCGCACCGTGATGGCGCTGCCCGCAGGAGCCTCCGTCACCGTGCGCAGCAGGCCGCCATCCGCACCATGCACAAGGGCATAGCCGCGCCTGAGGGGCGCGAGGGGGTTGGCGGCTGCCAAAGCAAATTCGCATTTATCCAGTTCGCGCCCGGTGCGGGCAAGCATTTCCTGCCCTGCCGCCTGCAAGCGCTGCCGCGCGGCATCATACCGTTGTTCCTGCGCGGCCAGCATGCGCGGCATGGCCGCAGCCAGACTGGCGGAAAGAGCCTCTACCCTGCTGCCCAGCACATCCAGCCGCGAAGGGCTGAAGGCGTTCTGCAGGGCGCGCTCAAGCCTGTCGCGCCGGGCCTCTGTGGTGTCGAGCCACTGGCGCGCGGCCCTGTGCAAGGAACGGTGCAGACCGTCAAGCTGCTCCGCCAGGCGGGCCTGATGCCGCATGGGCGAAAACCAGCGCAGGGCGTTTTCAAACTGCGCGAGGCTCTGTCCCGCTGTTTCCAGCCGCCGCCGCGCCGCCCGCACAAGGGCCGCCTCCGCCTCGTCAACCTTTTGCATCAGCTCGGCCCGCGCGGGCCAGAGCAGTTGCGCCGCATGCGAGGGCGTTGCCGCGCGCAGGTCTGCCGTCATGTCGGCAAGGGTAACGTCCACCTCATGCCCGATGCCCGCCAGCACCGGCAGGCGCGACTCAAACACTGCCTCGGCCACGGCTTCTTCATTAAAGGCCCACAAATCTTCCAGCGAGCCCCCGCCGCGCACCAGCACAACGGCCTGCGCCCAGCCCTGCGCATTGGCCTCGTGCAGCGCCCGTACAATGGAGGGGGCAGCATCCGCCCCCTGCACCAGGGCCGGGAACAGACGAATGCGCGCCCCGCTGCCCCGGCTGGCCGCAAGCTCCATAAAATCATGGATAGCCGCGCCCGTTGGGGAGGTGATAAGGGCCACGCGCTGCGGATCATACGGCAGGGGCCGTTTGCGCTCTTGGCTGAAATAGCCCAGAGCCGCCAGCTTGCGCTTGCTGGCCTCAAAGGCCTGCGCAAGCAACCCCTCGCCCGCTGGCTGCACCAGCTCCACGGCAAGCTGATACTGGCCGCGCGGCGCATACAGGGTGATGCGCCCTGCGCACAGCACATCCAGCCCGTTGCGCAAAAGCTCCAGCGGCGAAGGACGCGGCGCGTCAAAAACCTCGCCTGTCAACGGATCAAAACCCTGACTGTTCTGCCGCTGCATGTGCCTGAACCACACGCACTGCAACTGCGCATCGGCATCCTTGAGGGTAAAATAGACGTGCCCGGAGCCGGGACGGGTCAGGTTGGTCACCTCGCCCCGCACCCAGACAAAGGGGAAACGTCCCTCAAGGGTTTTGCGCAGCTGTTCCGTGAGTTCACGGACAGACAGTATGGCTTCCTGCATGGTGCTCCGCGTGCGGCTATCTATCTGAAAAAAGGCTTTTTTGTCGTAAAAGGGGCACTGTCAGTGCCCCTTTTACATTACCTCAACCTATAAAAACCCTCAGACCGTTGCGTGAGAGGCATTACCCCTAGGCCTGCTGCTGCGCCCACCCCTCGCGAACCTTGGCGGCCCAGTCAGAAAAAGCTTCAGCCATTGCATCGGCGGGCAGTTCGCCCTTTTCGCCGCTGCGGCGATCCTTACATTCCACAATGCCCTTGGCCAGACCCTTGCCGCCCACCACGAGCTGCATGGGAATACCCAACAAATCCGCATCCTTGAACTTGACACCGGGACGTTCGTCACGGTCGTCCATGAGTACGTCCACGCCCATATCCTTGAGCATGGCGTAGATCTGCTCGACCTTGGCGTTGACCTCTTCGTTGCGCGGGTCAAGGTTCAGCAGGATGCAGTCGTAAGGAGCCAGCGGCGGCGGGAACACAATGCCGTGCTCGTCGTTGTTCTGCTCGATGGCGGCTGCGGCCACGCGGGAAACGCCGATGCCGTAACAGCCCATGATCATGATCTGTTCCTTGCCGTTTTCGTCAAGGAAGGCGGCATGCATGGCATCGCTGTATTTGCGGCCAAGCATGAACACGTGGCCCACTTCGATGCCGCGCGTAAGCTCAATGCGGCCACCGCAGCGGGGGCATGTGTCTTCGGGCGTGATGGCGCGCAGGTCGGCCCAGACGGTCACCGTGGCGTCGCGCTTGAGGTCAACGTGCACAAGGTGGGCATCGCCGGCGTTGGCGCCTACCACGTAATCTGTGGCGCCTTGCAGTTCTGCATCGGCGTAGACCGGGATTTCCAGCCCCACAGGCCCGGCAAAGCCCACAGGAGCCTTGGTGATCTGCTGCACGGTGGCGGCGTCAGCCATGACCACATCCTGCGCGTTGAGCAGGTTCTTGAGCTTGATGTCGTTCACTTCGCGGTCGCCGCGCACCAGCACGGCCACGGGCTTGCCGTCCACCTTGAAGAGCATGGTCTTGACCACGGAGGAGGCGGGCACGCCCAGCAGGGCCGCCACTTCTTCCACCGTGTGGGCATTGGGGGTGGCAACCTTCTCTGCCGGAGCGCAGGTAACCGTGCAGGGTTTGCCGTTCCAGGCCACTTCGGCGCGCTCCACGTTGGCCGCGTAGTCGCAGTGATGGCAGAAAGCGATGGTGTCTTCGCCCGTTTCAGCCAGCACCATGAATTCGTGCGAGAAGTTGCCGCCGATGGAGCCGGAGTCGGCCTCCACAGGGCGAAACTTGAGGCCAAGGCGCTGGAAAATACGCTTGTAGGCCGCGTGGCAGGCCCAGTAGTTCTGCTGTGCGCCTTCTTCCGTGGCGTCAAAGGAATAGCCGTCCTTCATGATAAATTCGCGCCCGCGCATCAGGCCGAAACGGGGGCGGATTTCATCGCGGAACTTGGTCTGAATCTGGTACAGACGCACAGGAAGCTGACGGTAGGAGCGCACTTCGCCGCGCACGAGGTCGGTGATGACTTCTTCGTGCGTGGGGCCAAGGCAGTATTCGCGCTCGTTGCGATCCTTGAAGCGCAGCAGTTCCTTGCCGTAATGCTCCCAGCGGCCCGATTCTTTCCACAGGTCGGCGGGCTGCACCATGGGCATGAGCAGTTCTTCAAAGTAGGCGACGGCCATTTCTTCGCGCACGACGCGGCTTATTTTTTCAATCACCTTCAGGCCCAGCGGCAGATAGGTGTACATGCCCGAAGTAAGCCTGCGCACCATACCGGCGCGCAGCAAAAGCTTGTGGCTGATTACCTCGGCATCCGCCGGAGATTCCTTGAGGGTGGGAATATAGCAGTTGCTGAAACGCATTACTGTGATTCCTTTTCGTTGAGCAGTTGTTGCAGTTCTTCCATAAAAGCCGCCAGCAGGGCCTCCTGCCCTTTGACCGAGCGGATGACCTCGCCCTTGCGAAATATGATGCCCTTGTCGCGCCCGCCCGCAACGCCCAGATCGGCCTCGCGGGCCTCGCCCGGCCCGTTGACCACGCAGCCCATGACCGCCACCTTGATGTCGGCCTTTGAGGTAGCTAAGCGGTCTTCCACCGCGCGGGCCAGCGAAAACAGGTCAATCTCCGTGCGCCCGCAGGTGGGGCACGAGATGATTTCCGGCCCGCGCGAGCGCAGCCCAAGGGCGCGCAATATTTCCCACGCCACGGTTACTTCTTCCACCGGGTCGGCGGTGAGCGAAACGCGCAGGGTGTCGCCAATGCCCTCGTGCAGCAGGATACCAAGCCCCACGGCAGATTTTACCGTGCCGCGCATGAGGCCCCCGGCCTCGGTAACGCCGATGTGCAGGGGGTAGTCGCAAGCTTCGGCAAGCTTGCGGTAGGAGGCAATGGTATCAAGCACAGAGGAGGACTTGAGCGAAATTTTGGTATCGTAAAAACCGCGCGCCTCAAGCATGCGCACATGGGTGAGAGCGCTTTCCACCAGCGCCTCAGGGCAGGGGCCGCCGTACTGCTGGAGCAGGCGCTTTTCCACCGAGCCGGAGTTGACCCCCACGCGAATGACCGCCCCGTGGGCCTTGGCGGCATCCACCACGCGGTCCACGTGTTCCTTGGGGCCGATATTGCCGGGGTTGATGCGCAGGCCTTCAAGCCCGGCCTCCAGAGAGGCCACGGCAAGGCGGTAATCAAAATGTATGTCCGCTATGAGCGGCAGGCGCGTACCCGCACGGATGGCGGGCAAGGCCGCAACGGCAGCCTCGTCCGGCACTGCCACGCGCACGGCCTCGCAGCCGCGCGCCTCAAGCCGCGCAATCTGCGCAAGCGTTGCCTCGGCATCGCGGGTGTCTGTATTGGTCATGCTCTGCACCATAACAGGCGCACCGCCGCCAATGGAAAGCCCGCCCAGACGGATGGCGCGGGTTGTGTGCTTGTGCATGCTTCCCTCACAAAAACAAGTGGAGCCACGGCGCAAAGCCACGGCACTCCGTAAACGAGTCTTCTATGCTATTTCCCCCTGCAAGCCAAGTGCGCGCAGCACGGGCCGCGCTGCGGGCTTTGCGGCAAGGCTTGCCGCATGCTCCCTGATCCTGAACCGCATAAAATCCCTTTTGGACAGAGTGATTCCAAGCAACCGTGGGGCAAATGCGCTATCTGGAACGTGTCTTGCAAAGTTTTGAAAAAAGGTCGTAGGCTGACGTTTTTTCCGTCAGCACTCAAGTTGGCGGCCATTGTGACGATAAGACTATGGTAAGAGCAGTTCCGCTGGGCAGTGGGCAATACCCCGGCAAACGAGGAATTATCCCGCCGGGGATCCATCGGGATCAAGGCGCGAGGGACTGCATCAGAGCAACTTCACTCGGGGTTTGTATGCATATAATGCCGCGTCTTCTTATGCTTTGCGCACTTTTGCTGCCGCTCTTTTCCGGCTGCGCCAAAAGTGGGCCTTCCGCGCTTTCGCCCGGCTATACGGACGCCGTGGAGCTGAAGCTCAAAAGTCGCGAACTGGCCGAGCAGATGCTTGCCACCATGCCCAACGACGCCATTCAGGGCTTTGTGGCCATGCCCACGGCCTTTGTGAACCAGAACAACACCTCGCAAAGCTCGCCCATGGGCAGGCTGATGGCTGAATCGCTGTTTTATGAATTCAACCAGCGTGGCTTTCCCACGCGCGAATACAGGCTGAACGGGGCTATCAACGTTCAGGGCGGGCGCGATGACCTCGCCCTTGCCGCCAACCAGATGGTTTCAACCACCGGGCAAAAATGGGCCGCCCTTGTTGTGGGCACCTATTATGTGGATAAGGACGCAACCTTTATCAACGCCCGGCTGGTGCGCGCCAGCGATGGCCTTGTGATGCGCACGGGCCAGCTTGTGCTGGTGAATACCCCCATCGTGACGCGCATGGCCGAGGCCGATGTGCCACCGCCGGTAAAGGCCACGGCCAGCAGCGCCCCAGCCAAACCGGCCCCAACTTCGCTCTATACGCCTGCCAGCAGCATCAGCAGCGGCACGCTTGTAATCAAACAAGGCCGGTAATGCCGGAATTGCCATGAAAAAAATGTTGAACAACATCTGCGCACTTTGCCTTATGGCCTCATGCGCCCTGCCCCTTGCGGCACTGCCAGCCAGCGCGCTGGCCGACAGCATGTCGTCATACAGCGGGCAGGCCAATGATGCCCAGGCAAAGCGCGAGGCAAAGGAACGGGCCAACTATCTTTCTGATGCCAACGAGCACAGCCTGGTCTATCTTGGTCAGGCCCGTCAGTTCCGCGAACAGGGGCGCTATGAGCTTGCGCGGCAGCGCTATCTTCAGGCCCTTTCCATCTGTGCCGATGACCAGACCCTTGGTATCATAAAAAGAGAACTGAACGGCGTTGAACTGCTTTTGCGCACCATGCGCTGAGGATCACCATGAACCGCTTTTTCATTACCATTCTTGTGCTTGCGGCCCTGCTCTTTCCGCTCACGGCGGCGGCAGCCGGAAACGTGCCCACTGCTGCCGTAAGCATTGCCAAGCAGCTTGACGAACAGATCATGATGCGCTTTTCGGGCGACAGCCAGGACATGAGCCGCAAAGACCGTGAAGCTCTGGCCCGCGCCCGCATCATGATCATGGGCACCACCCCGGTCAACATCAACAATCTGGACGAAGCCTCGCCCTTGGCGCGCCAGATGACGGAAGAAATCTCCCGCTGGCTCATCAATGCGGGCTACCGCTTTCAGGAACTGCGCAAGGGGCGCGACATCCGCTTTGACAAGCTCAAGGGCGAATTTATCCTGACGCGCGACGTGCGCCAGCTTGCCAGCCCCAGCGGCACCAGTCAGGCCATACTGGCGGGCACCTATGTGACTACCAGCGAACAGGTGCGCTTCAGCATCCGGCTTATCCACACCTCAAGCAATGAGGTGCTGGCCATGGGCACGGCCACTGTGCCCATTACGGACGACCTGCGGCCCCTCGTGCGCGAGGCCCGGCCCGGCGACGGGCTTGCGCCCTCGGTGAGCACACGGCTTCAGTAGCGTCCTTGCCTCATACGCGCTTTGCGTCTATAACATGCCCGCGCCTGTCTGCTTGACGGCGCGGGTTGCCTTTGGGGCTGCCGCTGTTTTCAACAATTCCGTCTTGCCCACAGGGGCAATAGCGTAAACGATCCGTGAACCCGGGCCGCTGATTTTGCTGGCGGCCAATCCCGCGCGGGCACGCCGCCCACTGCGGGCTATACGCCTTTTTGCGCGCAGCAAGGAGACAACATGTCGCTCAGTATTGGTATTGTGGGCCTGCCCAACGTTGGCAAATCCACCCTTTTCAACGCCCTGACCAAGGCTCAGAACGCTCAGGCCGCCAACTACCCCTTCTGCACCATTGAACCCAACAAGGCCACGGTGGCGGTGCCGGACAAGCGGGTGGACGCCCTGACAGCCAAGGCCAAGCCCAAGAAGACCATTTACGCCAGTGTGGATTTTATCGACATTGCAGGTCTGGTACGCGGCGCAAGCAAGGGTGAAGGGCTGGGCAACCAGTTTTTGGGCAACATTCGCGAATGCGCGGCCATTGTGCATGTAGTGCGCTGCTTTGAGGATGAAAATATCACCCACGTGGACGGCGGCGTTGATCCCCTGCGGGATGTGGACACCATCGAAACAGAACTGCTGCTGGCCGACCTGCAAAGCGTTGAAAAGCGCTTGGACAAGCTGCAAAAGCTTGCCAAGTTTGACAAAAACGCCAAGGCATCCGCAGAAATCATGCAGACCCTGCTGGCCCAGCTCAACGACGGCAAGCCCGCGCGGGGATTTGACCTGCCTGATAACGAGAGCTTTTTGACCACATGGCGCGAACTTGGCCTGCTCACGGCCAAGCCCGTTATTTACTGCGCCAATGTGGATGAAGCCGCCGTTGCCGAGGGCAATGAATTTTCCGACAAACTTGAAGCCTTTGCCAAGGAACGCCAGTCCGGCTTTGCGCGCATTTGCGCCAAGCTTGAAGAAGAACTGCAAGGCCTGCCCGATGAGGAACAGGCGGAACTGCTCTCCTCCTACGGCATTGATGAAAGCGGCCTTGTACGCATCATCCACACCGGCTACGCCACCCTTGGCCTGTACAGCTACTTTACCGCCGGGCCGGACGAAGTCCGCGCCTGGACCATCCACAAGGGCTGGAAGGCCCCGCAGGCCGCTGGCGTCATCCATACAGACTTTGAGCGCGGCTTTATCCGGGCCGAAGTTATCTCCTACGCCGACTACATGAGCCACGAAAGCGAAGCGGCTTGCCGCGCTGATGGCGTCTTGCGCGTGGAAGGCAAGGAATATGTGGTCAACGACGGCGACGTCATGCATTTCCTGTTCAACGTGTAGGGGCTGTTTCTAAATAATTCTTTTGGCCGATCACTGCGTCATCCAACATTTTTTACTCCAGTCATGGACAGAAGAGTCCACTCCTGTCGTAAAAAATACTGTTTTCCTTGTCCTCGGCGCAAAATCTTTTATTTAGAAACAGCCCCTAGAGCAGATTAACTTTGAAATACTTCTCATTTCAAAGTGTTCATTATATAATGCCAAAAGGCTCTGTCCCACAGGAACAGAGCCTTTTTTATGACAAAAGCCGCCCGGAGCATCGGCTCCGGGCGGCTTCAACCATTTCAAACTATCTACTGAGCATTTTTACAAGGGGCTGTTAACACCAGGAGTAATTTTGCTCCCTGACGCAGGCAAGGGGCAAAAGGGTCATCGTGTTAACAGGCTCTAGTCGGCGCGGCGGCCAATGCAGAAATACGCAAACCCGCGCTGCGCCATGAAGTTGGGCGAGTACAGGTTGCGGCCGTCAAACAGCAGGGGGGCGGTCAGCAGGCCCTTGATCTTGTCAAAATCGGGGTTGCGGAACTGGTTCCATTCCGTAACCACCAGCAGGCCCTGAGCGCCTTCGCACGCGCCGTACTGGCTGTCCACAATTTCAACAAGCTTATTATCTTTAAAGATTTCGCGGGCATTATCGGCGGCAACCGGGTCAAAGGCGCGAACCTTCATGCCAGCGGCGGTAAGCTCGTTGACAATGCTGATGGCAGCGGCTTCGCGCATGTCGTCGGTATTGGCCTTGAAGGCCAGCCCCCACAGCGCAAGGGTTTTGCCCTTCACGCCGCCCTGGGGAGCAAAATATTCCATGATGCGGCCAGCCATGTGCTTTTTCTGGCGGGCGTTGACGTCTTCCACAGCGTTGAGCAGCTTGGGTTCCACGCCAGCCTTTTCAGCGGTGTGGATGAGCGCCTTCACGTCCTTGGGGAAGCACGAACCGCCGTAACCCACGCCGGGGTAGATGAACTGGTAGCCAATGCGGGTGTCGGAGCCGATGCCGGTGCGCACGTCGCGCACGTCCGCGCCCACTTTTTCGCAAATGGTGGCGATTTCGTTGATAAAGGAAATCTTGGTGGCAAGCATGCAGTTAGCAGCATACTTGGTCATTTCTGCGCTTCGCACGCCCATGACGATGATCTTGTCGCGGGTGCGGGCAAAGGGCGAATACAGTTCGCGCATCAGCGAAGCGGCGCGTTCGGAATCCGTACCAAGCACAACGCGGTCGGGCTTCATGAAGTCGGAGATGGCGTCGCCTTCCTTGAGGAACTCGGGGTTGGAAACCACGTCCACCTTGTAGGACACGCCGCGCGCGGCAAGCTCTTTTTCCACGAGCGCGCGCACTTCGTCAGCGGTGCCCACGGGAACCGTGGACTTGTCCACAACCACGAGGTCGTTCTGCATGTGGCGGCCAATTTCGCCAGCCACCTGACGCACATAGCTCAGATCGCACGAGCCGTCGGGCTGGGGCGGGGTGCCAACGCAGATAAAGGCGCAGTCGGCATCCGCAATGCCATCTTCAAGACGGGTAGTAAACTTGAGGCGGCCATCAGTGCGGCTGTGGCGAACCATGGGTTCAAGACCGGGTTCAAAAATATGCACGGAACCGGCATTGAGCTTTTCCACCACAGCCGGGTTAACATCCACGCAGGTCACGGTATTACCCATTTCAGCAAAGCACGCGGCGCTGACCAAGCCAACATAGCCGGTCCCGATAATGCACAACTTCATACAAAATTTCTCCGTACGTTCCCACAGCCAGCGCGCTTGACGTTACAGCGGGGAACGGGTCAGAATAGTTTAGGTTGAAAGGCAAGCAATACGCTAATTTTTTTTAATGGGCAACAGCCCTATTTGCAGTACATTTTGCCCGTACTGCATATGGTGGATAACTGATGATCGTAGGCATTGGGACTGACATTACGGGACTAGCACGCATTAAGGCAAGTTACGACAGGTTTGGAGAGCGCTTTTTGCAAAAGATCCTTACCCCCGATGAACTGAAACTCGTGCCGGAGAATCCTATTGCCTACATTTCCGGTCGGTTTGCCGCCAAAGAGGCTGCGGTCAAGGCGCTCGGCACTGGCTTTAACGAGGGGATTGGCCCTCACCATATTGAGGTGCTGCGCGGCCCTGCGGGGCAACCCCTGCTCCATTTGCACGGCCCTGCGCTTGCGCGGGCTGAGGCTCTGGGCATGCGTGCCGCCCACATTTCCATAAGTCATGACCGCAATGCCGCCGTGGCGGTTGTGGTGCTGGAGGCATAACATGCCCACCTCATTTGACGATCTGTTCCCTCCCCTGCCCCTGCCCGCTGAAATGCGCCAGTGGGATGCGGAAGCCATGGCCCTTGGCCTGCCCGAAGAGCTGCTGATGGAAAATGCCGCCAGAGCGGCCTTTGACGTCTTGCGAGAATACCAGCCACAGCTAACGGGGCTGCGCGTATGGCTGCTTATGGGCAGCGGCAACAACGGCGGCGATGCCGCATGCCTTGCGCGGCATTTGCTGGACGCGGGCGCGGAACCGCTGGTGCTGCACACGCGGCCTCTTGCCGCCTGCAAGGGGGCCTGCGGCAAACATGTACGCATTGCCAGAGCCGCAGGCGTTACCTTTGAACGCTGGCGCCCGGCGGTCTTTCAAAGGGCGGAGCTACCCCATATTCTTGTGGATGGTCTGTTGGGTACAGGTTTCAGCGGTCAACTGCGACCGGATGCGCTGGAGCTTGTGCGTTCGGTCAATTCCCTGCAAAGTCGTCCCTTTGTGCTGGCACTGGATATTCCATCTGGCCTCGACGGACGCACCGGCCTGCCCATGCCGGAAGCAGTGCGCGCCACGGCCACAGTCAGCTTTGCGGCCGCCAAGCCGGGGCTGGCCTTGCCCGAGGCGCGCCCCTGGACGGGCGCGCTGCACGTGCGCAGCATTGGCATTCCCCTTGCCGCACGGCGCAAGGCTCCCTGCTCTTTTTACGTTGCTGACGGGCATTGCCTCGCCCCGCTTGCGAAGATTCAGCCCGGAGGCTTCAAAAACTCCTACGGGCATGTGCTGGTGGTTGGTGGCGCGCCCGGTCTTGGCGGAGCAGCGCATCTTGCTGCCCGTGCGGCCCTGCGCGCAGGTGCAGGCCTTGTAACCGCCGCCGCGCCCGGTGCTGGCATTGCGGATATCAAGAACGGCTGGCCCGAAATAATGACCCTGCCGCTGGGCGAGAGCGAACGCCAGTGGCCCGCCCGCCTGCCGCAAAATTTTGTGGAGTTGGCCCAACGCTGCGCTGCACTTGTGGTCGGCCCCGGCATGGGCCGGGGGCAGGACGCTGCGGCCTTTGTTGAAGCTCTTTTGGCACTGGACCACAGACCGCCCACGGTATTTGACGCCGATGCCCTGGTGCTGCTGGCCGGGCGACAAGGCCTGCTCGACCGCATAACCGCAGATGATATTCTGACGCCCCACCCCGGCGAAGCGGCAACCCTGTTGGGCTGTTCCGCAGCGGATGTTCAGACCGACCGGCAAGGCGCGCTAGAGCGCCTGCGCGATCTCTGCCGTGGCGTGATT
Organism: Desulfovibrio desulfopostgatei; assembly: GCF_053570645.1. Classification (NCBI taxonomy): domain Bacteria; kingdom Pseudomonadati; phylum Thermodesulfobacteriota; class Desulfovibrionia; order Desulfovibrionales; family Desulfovibrionaceae; genus Desulfovibrio; species Desulfovibrio desulfopostgatei. Next base: position 1,900,143 of record NZ_JBRBQS010000002.1, read on the forward strand.
ATTCTTAAAGGAGCGGCAAGCCTCATCGGGCAGGCTGATGCCCCAACACTGCTTTGCCCCTACGATGTGCCGCAGCTTGCGGTAGGAGGCTCGGGCGATGTGCTGGCGGGCTGCGCTGGCGGGCTGCTTGCCCGGCTGCTGCCCAGCATGCAGACCGCAAAAGAGCAAGCGCAAGTGCACAACAATACCGCAAATCAGACTTTAACCCCATGCCACATGCTGGCCGGGCAGGCAGCGGCCCTGCACGCCCTTGCGGGCAAAAACCTTGCCGAACAATGGCCCCTCAGGGGCAATACGCCCTCGGCAGTGGCGGATGCATTGCCGCAAACCCTCTCTGCCTGCATGGCAGCCAGTGAATCAAAGGACGACATCCTGCCATGGCCCAGATAATCCTGCACAATCTTTCTGATACCAACCGCCTAGGGCATATGCTTGCCGAGGCTGTCGCCACCTGCGGCATTGCGGCATTGTTGCTGCGTGGCCCGCTTGGCAGCGGCAAAACCACGCTTACCCGCGCCCTGGTGGAGGCCATGCCCGGCGGCGATCAGGCCGAGGTGGGCAGCCCTTCGTTCACGCTCTGCAACTATTACCCTACCCAGCCGCCTGTCATACACAGCGATCTGTACCGCAGCCCCGGCAGTCTGCCTGATGAAATTGCCGAGGGTCTGGATAATCCGCAAATCCTGTCTGTGCTGGAATGGTCGGAATACCTGCCCGAGGCGGAAATGCCGCAAGATTATCTGGACATCTCAGTGCAACCGTGCGAAGAAAGTCGCCTACTGACGCTGCAAGCTCATGGCCCTATTGCCACTGAGCTTTTGCGCCACCTGCGCCGAAATTGGCCTGTGGACAGTCCTGACCACGGGTAACCAGTTCCGGGGTGGGCTGACCTGTTGTACCCATCAAGGATTGAGGACAATGGATACAGGCATGAAAATTCTGGTCCAGAAATTTGGCGGCACTTCCGTTGCCAAGCTGGAGTGCATGAAGCAGGTGCGAGAGAAAGTGCTGGGAGGCCTTGCCAAGGGGTATAAGGTCATTGCGGTGCTTTCGGCTCGGGCTGGCGACACCAACAAGCTGCTTGCCCTTGCTGATGAATGGTCTTCCACGCCTGACCGCGCGGAAGTTGATTCGCTCGTTTCCACTGGCGAACAGGTTTCCATCAGCCTGTTCACCATGCTGCTCAAAGATGCGGGCATCCGCGCCCGCTCGCTGCTCGGCTGGCAGATTCCCATCACCACGGACAACGATTTTGGCCGTGCACGCATTCGCTCCATCGACAGCAATTCCCTGCGCAAATACCTTAACGACTACGATGTGCTTGTGGTCGCCGGGTTTCAGGGTTGCACCGAAGATGGCCGCATCACCACGCTCGGACGCGGCGGTTCGGACACCTCGGCGGTGGCGCTGGCCGCTTCCCTCGGCTCTGTGGAATGCGACATTTACACCGACGTTGACGGTGTTTACACCACCGACCCCAACATCTGCTCCACGGCCCGCAAAATGGACCGCGTTGCCTATGAAGAAATGCTTGAAATGGCAAGCATGGGGGCCAAGGTGCTGCACATCCGTTCGGTAGAATTTGCCAAAAAATACAAGGTTCCCGTGCGCGTGCGCTCTACGTTCAGCGATGATCCAGGCACGCTTGTCACTCAGGAGGACTCCACCATGGAAGCCGTACTCGTTTCCGGCATTGCATATGACAAAGATCAGGCCCGCGTGACCCTGCGCGACCTTCCCGACGTGCCCGGTACGGCTGCGGCGGTGTTTGGCCCTCTTTCCGAAAAGGGCATTCTGGTCGATATGATCGTGCAGAACACCAGCCAGGACGGCCATACCGACATGACCTTCACCATCTCGCGCAAGGATCTCAAGCAGACCTTGCAGATGATGGAAGAAGTCGCCCAGAAGACCGGCGCGCGCGAAGTGCTGCACGATGTGAGCGTTGCCAAGGTTTCCGCCATCGGCGTGGGCATGCGCAACCATTCTGGAGTAGCAGCGCGGGCCTTTGCCGCACTGACTCAGGAAGGAATCAATATCCTTATGATCAGCACCTCTGAAATCAAGATCACCATCCTGATTCAGGAAAAATACGTTGAGCTTGCCGTGCGCATTCTGCACGACACCTTCGGGCTGGACTGGGATCTGGGCTAAACGCCTGCCATACAGCTTACCGACATATTGAACAAAAAAACTCCCCGCTTGCGGGGAGTTTTTTTGTTGTCTGAGGCTCCTGCCAGACCGTGGCGACAATCAGGCAAGGAGCAGTTGCCGCAAGGCGGGAACGTCTTCGCACAACTTGTCCGCCCCGGCTTCTTCAAGCTCGCCGCGCGAACCGTAGCCATAGAGTACGCCCACACCGTCCATACCCACAGCATGCGCGCCAAGAATGTCATATTTCCGGTCGCCCACCATCAGGCATTGCGCCATATCCGCAACACCGCAAAGGCCGCAGGCATGCCGCAGCACGGATGTTTTGCTGTTGCGCGGGCCGGTCAGCTCCGCTCCCGCCACATGGTCAAACAGGCTGGCAATGCCAAAATGCTCCAGAATACGCTGGGCAAAGGGTTCCGGCTTGGATGTAGCCAGCGACAACACCCGGCCCTGACGCCGCAGATCGGCCAGCATGTCTGCCACGCCGTCATAAAGCGCATTTTCAAATATACCCGTGACCGAATAATATTCACGGTATTTCTGCACGGCCAGATCAGCCTTGGCCGCATCGCCCCCAAACAGCTTACCGAACGAATCCTTCAGCGGGGGGCCGATAAAATACAGCAGTTCATCGTCAGCGCGGGCAACATCAAAATACTTCAGGGCATGCTGCACAGAGCGGATGATGCCGGTTTTGGAGTCTGTCACCGTGCCGTCAAGATCAAAAAAAAGGTATTGCTTCACGAAGGGATTTCCTTGCTTCCGGTTTCGGGCGAAGGGCTACTCGCCGTTAAAGGGCGTATGCCGCCCAGTGCCGTCAACACCGAATTTGCTGTCCAGCGCCTTGTTGTCGCCCGGCGATGTAAAATAGCCGTTCATGGTGCGCTGTGGAACCCCCATGCCCAGCAGGGTACTCACAGAAACGAAATTGTAGCCTCTGCGGCGCAGTTCCGCCACAGTCTCGCGCAACAGTTGCGCCGAGCCCTTGGGCACCAGATTGGCGTGGAACAGCAGTATGGAACCCGGTTTGACCTGCGAGGCAACCAGATGGGCCTCGCGCCGCGCATGCTCGATACTGGTATTGTCCGCGCCGGATTCCGCCACCACATCCCACTGCACCACCTGCATGCCCAGCTTTGCCAGCGCCTGTAAAGACTGGTCGCTGCAACGCCCGTAAGGCAGACGGAACAGTGTAGGCACAGGCTGAATGAAAGGCTCCGGGCGGCCCTGCGCCCTGGCATCGCGCAAGGCCTCCTCGCGCAGCAGCTCATACTGGGCCTGCGTCCACAAAACCTGGGCGCGCAGACCAGCCGGGGAAAGCAAGGCAAAATTGCCGTGCGACCACGCATGGTTGGCTATTTCAAACTGCGGCTCGGTCATGATTTGCAGCACCCGGCGGGAATGGGTGCGCATCCACTTGCCGCCCATAAAGAGCGTGGCCGGGATATGCTCGGCCCGCAAAAAACCGAGAATATCCATATCGCAGCCGGTAGTGACGGTATCCAGCTCGCAAAGATCAAAGGTAAGAGCAACCACCTTGGCCCCATCGGCCAGCGCAACCCGCCGGATGGTGCCCACCGCGTCAGGTCCGAGCGGTGGAAGCATCACTGAAGGTTCGCGTTTGGCGGGCGGGGTTGCATCGTTGCGCAAAGCCTTGCGGGCATCCTGCGCATCGGGCGCCCATGAGGGGGCCGGAGCTGACGAAGCAATAGCCGGGGCAGTAGATGCCGCATCTGCAGCAATCGACGCAACGCTTATGCCCGCTAAAATGCAAAACACGCCTGCCGAAACAGCAACGGTATGCCGCAACCGCAAAACCAAGCTGACTGAGCTGAACATAGAGGGGAACTCCTGCGCCGCACTACGGCGTCAAACAGCAACTTTTGGGAACCATAGCATACAGATTGGTGCGCTGCACACATGGTGAGGCCTTTTTCTGCCAAGCAGGTCTATATCCTTTACACAATCGGCCCACAAGCGTGACGAGTGACATCGATACTCACCTGTAATCATAAGAATTAATTCCCAGCAAATTGCATGTTGAATTTATTTTTCAAATATCGCATAATTTCAAAATCTATTTGCGGCGGCGTGTTGGCCTTGCGTGGGCATTACTGCGGGGTTTGCTATCTGCGAAGATCAAGGCAAAAACTTATATCCAGGCGATCAAGACCACATGTCCCACATCAAAATACCCGTTTCAACCCTACGCCCGGGGATGTATATTGTTGACCCCGGGATATCATGGCTGAAAGCCCCTCTGCTGTATATGCAGGAGGGAATTTTGGCGTCGGACGACGAAATCAACGGCATAATCCTTCAAGGATTTGCCGAAGCATACTACGACCCGGAACGCTCACGCGACGAAAATTCTGCAGCTCCCCAGCCAAATATTCCACTTGCCATAGAACTTCAGGCCGCCAACAGGATTTATGAAGACGCCTACGAGAATGTGAAAAACTTTCTCGAATCCGCCAGAGGCGGCGCGCTTGATCTTACCTTTGCGCGCCCGCTGGTGGGTGACATTATCAAAAGCCTTTCGCGCAACGTTGACGCGCTGGTGACGCTTTCTCTGCTCAAAAAAACAGACGAATACACCTACGCCCACAGCGTCAACGTAACCATTTTTGCCGTGGCCTTTGCCAATTTTCTGGGCATGCCCGACGACCGCCTGCACAACGTCGGGTTGGCCGGGCTGCTGCACGATTACGGCAAGGCGCTGATTCCCAACGAAATTCTCACCGCACCCCGCTCCCTGACGTTTCAGGAATTTGAGGTCATGCGGTCGCATGTGCTGCTTGGTGTTGAAAAAATCAAGCAGTTTTCAAGCGTTGAGCAAGAAGCCATTGAAGGCATTGCGCAGCACCACGAAAAGCACAACGGCACGGGCTACCCCAACCGGCTATCCGGCAAGCAGATTGGCGTTTTTGGCCGTATTCTTTCGCTCAGCGACGTGTATGACGCCCTTTCGTCCAAGCGTGTTTACAAAGGGGCATTGGCCCCCAACAAGGCGCTGGGCATGATGTACAAAATGCGTGGTCAGGCCTGGGCACCCGGCTATGTGGAACGCTTCATCAAAATGGTGGGCATTTTCCCCGTGGGTACTGCTGTGGAGCTTTCAAACGAGCACCAGGGCATTGTGTGCCGCTCGAATCCCAATTTTCCCGCCCAACCCTGCGTTCTTGTGGCGCGAGACCCTGACGGACGCACCATTCAGCCGCAGTTTGTTGACCTCACGCGCTACATTGGCCTGCGCATCACGCGCTCGCTATCTGCTGCCGAATCCGCTCATTTTGACATACCATTGTTACTGGGCGGCCCTGCGTAGGTCAGATTACTGGTCGTGCAGACAAACACTTTTTAGCCGCTCAGCCAGCAACCCCCGGCATTTTCTGCTACAAATACGCAATGTTCACATTTCTTTCACACATCCGGGCTTGCCCGCAGATGCTGTAAACGCTATACACCGGGCAAGGGATAAACCTGCTATTTCAGTATGTTCACCATCTGGGATGCGGCAACGCCCTGCCCCGAAATTTGAAATGTCAAAACGCATCAGGCTTAAGGATAATTTTCATGCGCAGAGTTGATGTTTTGATTGGTGCCCTCAGCCAGTTGACTGGCCGTGATGAGGAAGCTGTGGCCCAGACCTTTGAAGCCATTATTTCCAGCAATCCGGATAAAGGCAAAGACCTGCTTGCGGAAATTACCTTCAGCGAGGCTTCGGCCATGCGCGAAAGGCTCCTCAAGGACGGCCCCGATGTGCTGGCCCGCCTTGTGAACAGAATCAGCGACTGAAAACCGCCCCAGGCATTCTGCCAAGGGCGGTCAGGTTGACATCAAACCCCGTCTTCCGGCGGTATGCTGTTCAAACGGTTGGTTACAGCGCCTGCGTTGTACAGGACTTGCCAGATTGACCCTGCGTGCTGTCGCAAGGCTACCAGCAGGCTTGCGGCGTCAGGGTCTCAATGAGCTTCCACTGGGCAGCAAAGGCCTTTTGCGAGCTGCGCGATTCTGCATAGCAGCGGGCCTCGCGCTTCATGGCAAACAGCATGGCCTCATCGCTTGCCAGAGCCACCATGGCCGAGGCATAGGCCTCTGCCGTTTCCTGCCGCACCACTATGCCGCTTTTATCCGGCACCACGTTCTCTCTGGGGCCGCCCTGTCCGCTCACCACCACTGCCAGCCCCGCGGCCTGCGCTTCCAGCACAACCTTTCCATATGTATCTGTGGTTGAGGGGAAAACAAAGATGTCGGCTTCTTCATAGGCCTGCACAAGCGCTGCCCCGCTCAGATAGCCCGTAAAGGTCACGGGCATGTCCGCAGCCTGCACCTGAAGTTCCCCAGCCTGCGGGCCGTCGCCCACAATGGTCAGCTGCGCGCCGGGGATATGCCCCAGCACCATCCGGAAGGCATCCACAAGACGGCTGACGCTTTTTTCTCTGGAGAGCCGCCCCACATACAAAAAACGTGTACCCTGAGCGCTCTCCCGCCCGCTGTTGCGCCAGGCTGGCGTATAGCGCGAGGCGTCCACCCCACGGGGGTAGAGGCGGATTTTTTCCTCTGGCAAACCGTGGGCGATCAGTTCCTTCATGGTGGCAGCCGAGGGCGCAAAAACCACATCCATCTGGTTATAGTACCAGTACACATACCGCCAGGTGGCTTCTTCCAGCGATGTGTCGCCCGTCAGCTCCAGAATATACTGCGGAAATGCCGTGTGATAGGTGGCATGGATGGGCAGCTTGAGCATTTTTGCCGTCAGCAGGGCCGCAAGCCCCATTGGGCCGGGCGTTGCGGAATGCAGCAGGGTATAGCCGCTTTCATAGCAGTGCTGCACAATTTTAAGCGCTGGCGGATAGTGCAGCGTCAGCTCCGGATACTCAGGAATGGAAAAACTGCCCGTGGGGCTGAAATTTATGGGGCCAAGGCCGTCGGTGTGGCTGCCTTTCACATTTTCTGGCCGAACGCAGGTCAGGATATCCATTTTCTTGCCCTGCTCACGCGCCAAAGGCAGCATGGATTGCAGGGTTTTGGCAACGCCGTTCACTTCAAGATAGGTATCCGTAAAATGGGCAATGGCGGCCTTGTCCCCAGCCGTGTCGGATCTGGCACCCCTTGGGCGAAAACGACGCAGGCATTCGCGCGTAAACATTTTATCCTGCGCAAAGAGCGAATAGCCGATGCCATAAGGGGCAAGCATGGCGTAGAGCGACCCCATGGCTCCCACCAGCTTGAACACATTGAAAAAATTGCCTTTAAGCACATCGGACAAAACGGAGTTGGCACAGGCAAGCTGCACGTTTTCCGCCACATCGCCCACAAAACGGGCCAGCAGCGCCTCACGCCGGGGCATGCGCTCCTGCGGCACAATGACGTTGACGCTGTCCGCCGCCACGGCAAGCTCCGGCGATTGGGCAATGGCCCTGCCAGCCGCCTCAAGCATGTTTTCCTGCATGCTTTTTTCAGAGCGGGACACCCATCTGCCGCAGTTGAGCAAAAATCCGCCAATGGACATGACACGCGTCTTGATGGTGCGGGTACGCGTATCTGGCTTGCCCGTGAGCATATTTTCGGCAAAGCGCAGCACGGTGCTGTTGTTGATATCCTGCGCGAGTCCTGTGGAATTTTTATAGAACTGGTAACCGATGGCATACAGATTATGGGCAAAGCCCAGCGGCGTTGCAGGGATGACCCGGGGCGTGGTGCCCCCTGACATGACCGCCCGCAGCAGGGCCGAAGCCGGGGCGTGGCCCGAGCAGCCCAGTTCCGCGCGGGGAACTTCTATCACGGTGGAACTTCTGGCGATATTGCAGGAGGAATGGTCGTCAGACCCGGCCACAAAGCTCTTGCGCCAGGGCTGGGCGACAAGCGCGTCAAGGCCATGTTTTTCTTCCATTCTGGCTGTGGATTCCGGGGTCAGGTCGGCCACAATCTGGCGCAGCGCGTCATTCTGCACATTATTACGCGCCCCGTTGAGCTCAAAGACTGAAAACATCAATATGAGCTGCTCCACATGGCCCAGGGTCAACCGGTTATTGGCCGCGCACAGGGGGTGCGCGCAAGCATGGGCAATGCCCTGCCCCATCAGGTAGGGAACAAGCTCAAAGATGTTGCCCCTGAGCTGGGTTATCTCCCGGTGCTGCGCTTCCGTGATGTCCCAGGCGAGCACATGAATCTCGCACTTGTCCTCAGGAAAGTAGGCCGAAATTTCTTCGCTGATGAAGGTCTGCGGCAAATGGGCGATTTCCAGCGCGCCAGCAATGGTGTCGTGATCTGTAATCGTAACGTAGTCCATGCCCCTTGCTCGGGCAATGTCGTAAATCTTGCGGGGAGGGGTGTAACTTTCGCCGCAGCCGATCTTTTGCAAAATCCACTGCGAGGGGCAGGTTGAATGGCGGGAATGGACGTGCAGATCTACGCAGAACGAGGCATTGAACGGGCTGGATTCACTCTGCTTTCCGTCTGGGCTTGGGAACATGCGGCTTCCTCCTGAATGTGCTGTGGCCATTCGCGATTCCGCCATCATCACGCCGTCAGCAACTACGTTGCCGTAACGGCGCGACACATCCGCCGTTTACAGCGTTGCCTGAAATGATGCGGATGCGTACTGGGTATTGCATGGTCTGCACTATAGAAAAAATCCAGAGGGATTGTGTGCTGGCAGCGTGAAGGTTGTTGGGCTTTTGTGCGATGCCGTAACAAGGCTAACACGCCGATATAAAACATTTAAACTGGCCTACACCATTTAACTGTAACAATCCACGCCCAAACGACGGCGCTTTGCGGCTGCTGTAAGCAAAATATCCTTGCAAACGCAAAAAGGGAGGCTAAAGCCTCCCTTTTTGCGCCAGCCCGGCTATAATTCCGGGTAAAAAAAGACCGGCGGGGCTGAACTGCTGGCGCAACAGCCGGATTTAACAGCACTCCTGAGCCGAGGGGCGGTCCGAGACACGCGTCTTTGGGCAGGTGCAGTGTCTTTCCAGCAGATGAAAAAACAAACCAGCCAAGGCAAAAGCTCCGCCCGTGAGCATGACGCCGGGCCAGCGATATGCCGCCCAGGCATGGCTGGCCGCAGCCGAACCCAGCGACCCGCCCAGAAAAAATACTGTCATGTAAATGGTGTTCACCCTGCCGCGCGCCGATTCAGACAAGCCCAAAATGAGCGACTGATTGGACACCTGCGCAATGGACACGCCGAAATCAAGCACAATAACCCCCAGCACAAGGGCGGTCATGCCGCTGAAGCTCATGATGCCGAAAGCCGCGATGCTTGTGAGCGCGCCGATCAACACGCCGCACCTGACGCCAAAGCGGTCTGTCAGCCTGCCCCCGGCCTGCGCTGCCAGCACGCCCACCAGCCCCACAATCCCGAACGAACCCGCCACGCTTGCGCCAAGCCCGTAAGCCGGGCCTTGCAGATACAGCGCAAGCACTGACCAGAAGGCGCTGAAAGCCCCGAACACGCAAGCCTGAATAATGGAGGCATAGCGCAGCGCACGGTAATCCCGCAAAAGTTGCAGCATGGAGACCAGTAACCGCCCGTAGGGCAAGCTCGACTTGCGCGGCAGATCAGGCAAGCGCCATGCAAGCAGCGCGCTCAGCAGCACGGCAAAGGCGCAAGCCAGCCAGAAAGCCTCGCGCCAGCCCAGCCACTGGCCCACCGCGCCAGACACCACACGTGCCAGCAATATGCCGCACAAAACGCCGCTGAAGGCAATGCCGACGGCCTTGCCGCGCTCGCCTTCCCTGGCAAGGTCAGCGGCCATGGGAACAACCATCTGCGTAATGGTGGCGGCCACCCCCATACCAGCCGAAGCCGCCATGAGCACCGCCATGCCCGGCGCCAGAGCCGCAAGAGCTGCGGAAACCACCAATAGTGCGCAGAGAATCAGAACCAGCCTTTTTCTGTTCAGCGTGTCGCACAGCGGCACGAGAAACAGAAGCCCAAGGGTGTAGCCCAGCTGGGTGATGGTGGCCACAAGGCCCACATGGTCGCCGCCCTTGAGTTCCCCGGCGATCAGCCCCAGCACAGGCTGATTATAGTAAATGTTGGCTACGGCCAACCCCGCGGCAAGAGCCAGCAGGTATATAAGCGACCCGTTCTGCTGAGGGTCTGTGGTTTCCGTCTTCATGGCATGTTCCTTTATGTCTGTTTGCGATAGTTGCGCGCGATATGCGCGGCACATAACCGATATGAAAATTTGCCTCAGGCCCTAGACCATGCCACCATTGGCACGGATGGTCTGTCCGTTGATCCAGCCGCCGTCCCTGCCAGCCAGAAAGGCTACTACTGAGGCTATATCTTCCGGCTGGGCAAGGCGCTCCAGCGGCGGCAGCTTTGCCATTGCCTCCACCTGCCCTTCTGTTTTGCCCTCAAAAAACAGATCCGTAGCCGTAGGGCCTGGGCCCACAGCATTGACCGTGATGTCGCGGCCCCGAAGTTCTTTGGAAAAAATGCCGGTCATGGTTTCCACTGCGGATTTTGTGGCCGCGTAGATGGCATACCCCGGCAGGGCAAGACGGTTGACGCTGGTGGAAAGATTGATGATGCGCCCGCCTTCCTGCATACGGGCGGCAGCCAGCCGCAGCATGTTGAACACGCCCTTGATATTGGTGCTCACGATGCGGTCAAACAGCGTATCGTCCGTTTGCGCCAGCGGCACCATGCCGGGCTGCATGAGTCCGGCGTTGTTTACAAGCACTCGCACAGTGCCGAACGCGCCTTCGCAGGCAGAAAACAAGTCAGCCGCCTGCTCTGGAACCGTTACATCGGCCTTGACGGCAAGGGCGCGGCCTCCCTGGGCACATATATCAGCCGCGAGAGCCTCGGCCTTGCCCGCACTGCTGGCGTAGTTGACGATAACGGCCAGGCCGTCCCCAGCCAGCCGCCGAACAATGGCCGCGCCAATGCCGCGCGCGGCTCCGGTAACAATGGCCGCATTGGATGATGTATGCATGGTCATGTGCGCCTCCATTTGGTTTGCTTTGTTGAAAGCACAATGCTGCTTGAGGCGGATAATTGGTAGACGCATGGCGTTCATATTGGTTATACGGATTACGTATGACAATATTTTCAAATCTTGCCCTGCTGCGTAACTTTGTGAGCATTGCCGAAAGCGGCAGCATCTCGGCGGCGGCCCGCAACCTGGGCCTTACCCAGCCAACCCTCAGCCGCCAGCTTGCCCAGATTGAGGCGGAATGCGGCACAGCGCTGCTGCGGCGCGATACACACCGCATGCACCTGACAGACATGGGCGCAAAGGTGCTGGCTGATGCCCGCGCCATGCTGAACATGGCTGAAGAATGCGAGCGCCGCCTGCGCGTGGATCAGACCGCCCTCATGGGGCATATCCGCTTTTTCTCCACCATCGACTTCGGGCAGAGCGTGGTCAGCAAGTTTCTGGCTCGGTTCATGCTGCAAAATCCGGCCATTACCGTTGATCTGGTGTACTCAAACAGGCCCTTGCGCATGCTTGAAGAAGGTTGCGATGCCGGCGTGGTAGCCGGGAGCGTTGCCGATGAAACAGTTATCGCCAGACCATTGGGCATGATACGCAGGTATCCCGTTGCCGCGCCATCATTTCTTGAGGGCAGGCAAATGCCTGTAACACCAGCCGACATTGCGGCCTGGCCCTGGCTCACGCTCGGCACAGAAGTTTTTGGCGGCGCGCGCAACATCACCCTTTTTAATGAATCAGGCGAGGAGCAAACCCTGCACGTGAGCCCTGTGCTCACGGCAGAGGGCGTCACGGCCCTGCGTGAAGCGGCCTTGCTGGGGCTTGGGGTGTCGCCCTTGCCGGGCTGGCTGGTGACGGAAGACCTCTCCGCCGGGCGGCTGGTGCGCCTGTTGCCTCAATGGCGCGCGCGTGAGCTGCCCGCCCATGTGGTTTACCCGGTGCAAAAAGGTTTGCCCCTGCGTGTGCGGACCCTTGTGGATTTTATGACAGAACACGTTAAGGAGCTGCTGGCGCGACCCTGCGTATGCCCCGGCACAGGCAGCAATAAACAGGGCAAGAGCTAGGCGCAGGCATTGCAGGCGACAGCCACGAAATGCAAAAGCAGATGCTGAATGGAAGGGTCGGGGAAGTGGTAGCCTGACGCCACAACGCCGCAAAAAAAATCCTGCCCTCCCAAAGCGGGATGCGGCAGGAAAACATAAAGGCAGTGCCAGATAAAGGTTTTATACTGTGCTGGCCTTGACCCTGTTGCGCCCGGAATTTTTGGCCTCGTAAAGCGCCTTATCGGCGGCTTCAAGGATTCTGGCCGCAAGCTGGGAAGGCGACACCTTTTCAAACCGGCTTTGCACCGTGGCCACCCCGGCGCTTATGGTCACATAGTTGCGATCGCTGCCCGCGTGGGGCGCTTTGAGATCACACACCGCTGCCCGCAAAGTTTCGCAAACCTCATGGGCGTTGCGGTCATCGCATTCAGGCAGCACCACGGCAAACTCCTCGCCGCCATAGCGAAACAGCTCGCCCCCCATATCTTCCAGAGAATCCTTCATGGTTCTGGCGACCTGGGCCAGACACTCATCGCCTGCCAGATGCCCGTACTTGTCGTTATAAAACTTGAAGAAGTCGATATCTATGAGGATCACAGAGAGGTTGCCCGCGCGGCGGTTGCACACGGCAGCCTCCCTGCGCAGGATGGCGTCAAAAAATCTTCTGTTATACGCGCCCGTGAGGTGGTCGTGAATGGACATATGGCGCAGGCGCTCGTTGGCTTCCTTGAGTTTGCGTTCCAGCGATTTGCGCTCTGTAATATCAAAGTACGCCAGCGACAGCGCTGTGATGCCACCGGAGGCATTGCGAACCGGCGTGACAGAAACAGCGTAATCCCTGTTGTCGATTCTTACTTCATGGTCAGAAACCCGCCCCCCGGCATCAAGATTGCAAAAGTCACTCTGGATGTTTGCTTCCAGTTCCGGGTGCAACAAAGAAATATGCGCGCCGCTCGTATCAAACAATGACCGCCCGGAGAGTTGCACATGGTGCTCGTTGGCAGAAATAAGCACGCCGTTGCGGTCAACGACGCACATGGCAATGGGGGCGGTGGCGTAGATGGTATCGAGGTCAATGGCTGTGGAAATTCCCGCAGAATACAGGGCAATGTTGGCAATAACCCGCTCTACGCCTTTAAATCCCATCAGGCCGTAACCATCATCAAACAGAGGCTCTCCACTCATTTCAAGCAGAAACAGAACCCCATCGCTTTTCCGCACATAGTGGCCGATCACGTTTGAAAAGGCGCGCGGCTCGCCATATTCATCCATGAGAGTTTCCATGGCCATCTGCTGGTCAGCGGCATCCATACCAAAAAACAGGGACTGCCCTTTTACCGTTGGAATGCCAAGAATTGCGGACTTGAAGGGGACATCGTCGCAATAACACAAATCTGGCCCGGCTACCCATTCCCAGGACTGATGATTACTACTACGCTGCATTGGCGACTCGGGATTTACCCAAAAAAGAAAAGGGATTTTGACAATGGTCTGCTGGTTGGCAGGCCCATCCAAACTTGGGGGATATCTCTATACCGATTTTTTCTGCTCAGGTACAGATGTTTTAAGCCACGCTTTAATTATACGGTTTTATATATATTCAATATGTTTTTATTAAAAAAATAATATTTATAAAAAAAATCACTGCACTTTTTTCATTAATACAGATATATACTGACAAAAGAAGAACTTTCTACGCAGTATTTATTTTAAAATATACTATTTCATTTAATATCTAGACACAATTATCATAATTACGTGTGATGATAAATTATTATTGCAGTATATTATCTACAGCGCTTGCCCAATCGGTAAAGATATAATACCTGGCACATCTATCAACCCCGTATAGTATTGATACCAACGTACGGCAATCCCTGAAAATTTCACCCCCCCCCGTGAATGCACTGTGCGGCCGCATGCCTCATTGCCTTTGCCCCCCTGCCGCCCAATGACTTTGCCAAAAAGCAGGGCGGCACGGCGAAGAACGCCATGCCGCCCGCAGACAGACAAAACCCATCAGCCGAATCGCATAGAAAAGAGATCAGGCAAGATCAGCCATATGCCGCGCCTGATCAGCGCGAACCTTACAAAAATCCGCGCCGAAAAGCTCTGTATCTAGGTGCGGCTTCTGGGCAACAGCAGGTTGAGCAATACGCCCGTAACCGCGGCAAGGCCAATGCCGCCAAGCTTGAACGAACCAATGCTGAACTGCATGCCGCCCACGCCAAAGATGATGATAAGCGCAACAATGATCATGTTGCGCGGCTCCATCAGATCCTTGCCAGCCCGCACCAGCGTGTTCAGGCCCACAACCATGATCGCGCCGAACAGCAGAATCATGATGCCGCCCATGACAGGTACGGGAATGGAACCAAGAAACGCGCCGATTTTTGCCACAAACGACAGCAAGATTGAACACATGGCCGCCCAGGTCATCACGGCGGGGTTGAACACCCGCGTAAGACTCACCGCACCGATAACTTCTGCATAGGTGGTGCAGGGCGGGCCACCCACAAAACCGGCAGCCATGGTGGCAACGCCATCGCCAAACATGGTGGCGTGAACGCCGGGATCTTTCAGGTAATCGCGCCCGGTAATGGAGCTGATGGCGACAACATCGCCAAAATGCTCAATGGCCGGGGCAAGCGTAATGGGCATGATAAACAGTATGGGCTCCCAGGCAAACTCTGGGAAGGTGAACGAGGGCATCTGCAACCAGGGGGTTGCGGCAACCTTTGTCCAGTCGCCCACGCCGAAAAACATCGAAACAATAAAGCCCGCCGCAATGCCGCACAAAATGGGCATGAGGCGCAAAAAGCCCTTGCCCAGGAGCGACACCAGCACGGTAACGGCCAGCGAAGTCATGGAAATCCACAGAGCCGTGTTTTCAGGCACCAGCACAACCGCGCCGTCGCCTGTTTTGCCCAGGGCCATATGCACTGCCACCGGGGCCAGGATAAGGCCGATAACCATAATAACCGGGCCGGTCACAATGGGCGGCAGCACACGCAGCACCACATCCGTGCCGCGCCAGCGGATAAGCCCGCTCAAAAGAAAATACACCAGACCGGAGCACACAAGCCCGCCAAGGGTTTGCGCCATGCCCCAGGTCTGAACGCCGTAAATGATGGGCGCAATAAAGGCAAAGGACGAAGCAAGAAAAATGGGTACCTTGCCCCGAGTGCAGACCTGAAACAGCAAAGTGCCCACACCAGCGGTGAAAAGAGCCACGTTGCTGTCAAGCCCGGTCAACAGGGGAACAAGAACCAGAGCGCCAAAGGCCACAAAGAGCATCTGCGCGCCTATAAGACAATCCCTGAAGCGAAAATTATAGTCAGTGGGTGCAATCTCGCGCCGCGTACTGGCTGTGCTCATGGGGCCCTCGCTACTTGGTTCCGAAGATACGGTCGCCGGCATCGCCGAGACCAGGAATGATATAGCCGTTTTCGTTCAGATGGTCGTCAATGGCGGCGGTGTAGATGTCCACATCCGGATGGGCGGCCTTGACCTTGGCAATCCCTTCGGGCGCGCACACAAGGTTGAGGCTGCAAATCTGCTTGCAACCGTGGCGCTTCAGCAGACTGATGGCGGCAATAAGCGAGCCGCCGGTTGCCAGCATGGGGTCAAGGATGATGGCAAGCCGCTGATCCATATCGGTAGCAAGCTTTACGTAATATTCAACAGGTTCAAGGGTTTCTTCGTTGCGGTACAGGCCCACAACGCTGATCTTGGCGCCGGGGATCATGTCCAGCACGCCGTCCATGAGGCCAAGGCCAGCACGAAGGATGGGAACAACAGTTACCATCTTGCCGGAAATGGCCTCAATTTCCACCGGACCGGCCCAGCCCTCAACAGTGTGCTTTTCTGTACGAAAGCCCTTGGTGGCTTCGTAAATGAGCAGACGCGCAATCTCGTTGGAAACAGAACGGAATTCGCGCGTGGAGGTGGCCCCCATGCGCAAAATGCCCAACTTGTGGCGCACAAGAGGATGATCAACGACATAAACGGCCATAAAGCCTCCTTAGCTATGCATAACTGACTGAGTGGAAAAAATTAAAACCGGAATACGCTATTCTTAATGGCGACTCGTGTCAACGATACTTGCGAACAGCCTTATTGCCTTGGCTGCGCGGCATGAGCTAGTGTTTTAAAGCTTTGCACAGGGCAGAACCATGCCGGATTCCCTGCCCTGCCGCACCCTAAACATCCTCACATGGAGGCCACGCCATGCCCGCCACAGTTTATTATGCAGATATGCACTGCCGGTCGCACGAGGACAGCAAAATCGCCAAGGTAGCGCGCCTCTGCGATGCGCTCAATCTGAAAAAAATCATCAAGAAAAAAGAACTTGCCGCCATCAAGCTGCACTTTGGCGAATACGGCAACGACACGCACCTCAACCCCACTCTGGTGCGCCAGGTTGTAAACAAGATCATGGAAGCAGGCGGCAAACCATTTCTGACGGATACAACAACCCTGTATTCCGGCAGCCGCCACAATGCCGTTGACCACATGCAAACGGCATACGCCCACGGCTTTGCGCCTTCGGTGGTGCATGCCCCCATCATTCTGGCCGATGGCCTATATGGCGAAAATGACGTGCCCGTGCGCATCAACGGCAAGCATTTCAAAGACGTGCATATCGCCACAGAGATACGCCGCGCTCCGGCAATGGTGGTGCTGTCGCACTTTAAGGGGCATGAAATGGCGGGATTTGGCGGCGCGATCAAGAATCTTGCCATGGGCGGCGCTGCCGTGCGCGGCAAAAAAGAGCAACACGCCACCCACGTATCTGTCAGCGAAAAAAAATGTGTTGGCTGCGCCAAGTGCGTCAAGGTGTGTCCTCAGCACGCGCTCAGCATGAAAAGCAAAAAAAGCGTTGTGGACATTGAAAAATGCATAGGCTGCTTTGAATGCATTACTGTTTGCCCCGAAAAAGCAATTAGCATAGACTGGGAAACAGAGATGCAGCCATTTATTGAGCGCATGACAGAATATGCATATGGGGCAATAAAAGGCCGCAAAAAGAGTGTTTGCTACATCAACTTTGTACTCAACGTAACACCCGACTGCGACTGCGCCCCCTGGAGCGACATGCCGCTGGTGCCGGATGTGGGCATTCTGGCCTCTACCGACCCGGTAGCGCTGGATCAAGCCTGTTTTGACCTTGTTTCAAAAGCCCCCTCGCTTGGGCAGGAGGCCTCGCCCCAAACGGTTGCAGACAAATTTTCCGCCCGCTGGCCGCATACCTGCGGACAGGTGCAACTGAGCTATGGCGAATCGCTGGGCCTTGGAAATCGCGAATACAAACTCAAAAAAATCTAGCACGCTGCGCATTGCAACATCAGGGTACATGGCTCCCCGGTCAGAGGCCCTGATGTTGCGATGCGTAGTTGCTGACCAGTTTTCTCACTGCCAGCCCTGCTGCCAGTTGTGAACATGAGCAGATGGCGGGGAACCATCCGAAAAGCTACCCCCCCCCGCAAAATTGTCACAAACTTGTAATATATTTGTCACAATAATCACGATTAAATATGATATATTTAAATATTTTATTTATTACTTGTACTTTAACAACATTTTTAAGTTTATTTTTAAAAATAAAAATAAATTTTTTCCGCTAAAAAAAAGCAGGACAGGAATTTTTCTTAAAAACTACATCATGATTTTTTATTTTACAATTAGTACTTTTAATATTTAATAAATTTCAAATAATATTTCTATGCACTATCTAACTTTTCTTTTAAAAAAAATTTCATACTTACAAATCAACTGTAGTAGTCGCCATATTTTCAGCAAAAGCGGCAAGATTTCATCTTTCTACATTTTTGTTGAAAACAATCATTTCGGCGTGGATTCAGGGTATAAGGGCTTCTTCAACTTTTTTTTTGCAAATAACAGTTGAATTTTAGGTAGATCGTCACTTAAGTTTGCCTCAGCTTTTGACCCGTCAGAGTCTGACGCACCAGAACGTATTGGGAAACGTGGGCGCGTCGGCTGGTCATAATTGCCCCCCTGCTGTGGACAGGGATAAGTTTTCATTGTCAAACGGCATCTAAGTTTTACTAGCGAGGAGGTTTACAGGATGAAACGTATCGTAGCTCTGCTTGTTGCTCTGGGCCTTGTTTGCGGCATGACCCTTGGTTTTGCCCAGGCCGCTGAAGCCAAGACCATTATCAAGATGGCGGGCATGAAGCCCGAAGGCGAGCCGGAAACCATCGGCATGCATCTTTTCGGCAAGTATCTTGCCGAACTTTCCAATGGCAAATATGAAGTGCAGGTCTTCCCCAACAGCCAGCTTGGCAAGGAAGACGCCTACATTGCCGCCACACGCAAGGGCATCATTCAGATGTGCGCCACCGGTACGCAGACCTCTGCCCTGCACCCTGCCATGGCCATGCTTGAAACGCCCATGCTCTTCGATGATCTGGACCACGCCCGCCGCGCCATGGAAGGCAAGACCTTTGACCTCATCAACGAAGGCTTCACCGAAAAGTCCGGCCTGCGCACCATGAACGCCTTCCCCCTGGGCTTCCGCCACTTCTACACCAAGAAGCCCATCGTCACGGTGGAAGATGTAAAGGGCCTGCGCATGCGCGTGCCCAACATCCCCCTGTACACCAACTTTGCCAAGGAATGCGGCATCAGCGGCCAGCCCATGCCCTTTGCCGAAGTGCCCGGCGCGCTTGATCAGGGCGTCATCGACGGCGGCGACAGCCCCCTGGCCGACATCGTCAGCCTCAAGATGTATGAAATCACCCCCCAGATCACCCTTACCGGCCACATTCTCGTGATCCATTCCCTCTACATCAACGACAAGTTCTATCAGTCGTTGCCCGCCGAGGACAAAAAGTGGTTTGACGAAGCCGCCAAGCGCTCCGCCGATGACGTGTGGGTCATGGTTAAGGAAGGCGACGAAAAAGCCAAGGCGACCATCCTTGCCAACAAGGGCAGCATCAATACCCCCAGCAAGGAATTCCACGACTACATGGCTGAAGCCGGCAAGCGCAGCTGGAAGCTCTTTTACGATACGGTGCCCAACTGCCAGGCCATTCTGGACAGCGCCGCCAGCTACCGCGAATCCAAATAATTGTTCCCCGCTTTACAGGCCGGAAAAGTATAGGCTTTTCCGGCCTGTGCAGTTCATGGACAAAACCCCCGCGGCCTTTTGGGGTAGCGGGGGTTGCAACAATTCTTCACGCAGCCATCTGCGGCGGCACAAACAGTCTTGCTAGCATCAGCACGGCACTGCGTAGCCAGCGATTGGGGCAGCGTTTTCCAGAGGTTCGTTATGAGCGACGACATTTCCAAAAATTTCCCGCCGGACCATGCGCCGGGCGTGCATGCCTTGCTTGAGCCGGAACAGGAACCCAAGCACGAAACCACGGGGCAATTGCTGTTTGAAGTATTTTGCGCCGTCATCTTTCTGGGCATGATCGGTCTTGTGTTTTATAATGCCCTGCTGCGCTACATCTTTTCTTCCAGCTACCCGCCGAGCGAAGAATGGGCGCGTTTTCTCTTTATGTACATTACGTTTTTCGGCGCCATTGAGGCCTTTATCTGCAAGAAGCACATTGCAGTTGACCTGCTTGTAACCACGCTGGAAGGCGCAAAGCGCAAGGCTGTGGATATTCTGGCATCGGTATGCAGCCTTTTTGCCCTGGGCCTGCTGCTATACGGCGGCGTGGTCAACGTGCTGCAAACGCTCGATACCTACTCTGTGGCGACCAACGTCAACATGGCCTTTATCAACGGCACCCTGCCCATCATGGCCCTTGTTGGTTTTGTTGTAGAGCTGCGCTCTCTCGTGAGCCTGGTTCGCAGACCTGCATCCACCTTCCAAAAGGGCTAGGAGAGAAGAATGGAACTCTTTATTTTCCTCGGCTCCCTCTTCTTCTTCATGCTCATTGGCGTTCCGTTGGCCATTGTGCTTGTGTTGTGCTCCATTGTGCTCATGTGGCACTCGGGCATGTGGGATGCCATGATTATTCCCGGCAGCATGCTGGACGGCGCCAACAACTACCCCTTGATGGCCATTCCCTTCTTTGTGTTCGCCGGTGAAATCATGGCGGAGGGCGGCCTTTCGAAACGCGTGGTGCAGCTTGCCCAGCTCATGATTGGCCGGGTGCGCGGCGGCCTTGGCTATGCGGCCATTATCGCCAGTATCATCTTTGCGGGCCTTATGGGCAGCTCGGTGGGTGAAGCCGCCGCTCTTGGCGGCCTGCTGCTGCCCATGATGAAACAGGTGGGTTACCACCCTGGCCGTGCGGGCGCTGTCATCGCCTCCGGCGCTATTCTTGGCCCCATCATTCCGCCCAGCACCAACTTTATTCTGCTTGGCGCTACGGTCAGCGGTCTTTCCATCACCAAGCTGTTCATGATCGGCCTGGTGCCCGGTATCATGATCGGTCTTGCCCTCATGGTGGTGTGGTTCTTTGTGGTGCGCAAGGATGGCTATAACGAAACCATCCGCTTCACAAAGAAAGAAGCCATCAAGATTCTTATTGACTCCACGCCTGCCTTCATGATGCCTGTGCTGCTGCTTGGCGGCATTCGCTTTGGCATTTTCACTCCCACGGAGGGCGGCGCGTTTGCAGCCATTTACGCCATCTTGGTGTGTGTGCTGTATTACCGTGAGCTTTCTTTCCGCGATCTGCTGCGGGTGAGCGCCCGCGCGGCCCGCACCACCTCGGTGGTTATGCTGATTGTGGCCACGGCGACGGCCGTTGGCTGGTTCATCACCATTGCGCAGATTCCCAACCAGATGACCGCGCTCTTCTCGCCGCTTATTGACAGCCCCATATTGCTGCTCATCAGCATCAATATCTTCCTGTTCCTTATCGGCATGGTCATGGACCTCACGCCCAACATCCTGATTTTTGCGCCGGTGTTCTACCCGCTGATCCAGCAGGCAGGCATTGACCCGTATTATTTCGGCCTGCTCTTTGTGCTTAACCTGGGCATCGGCGTTATTACGCCCCCGGTGGGCACGGTGCTGTATGTGGTGTGCGGCATCGGGCACATCAAGTTTGCCGACCTCATCGTCAAGCTTGTGCCGTTCATTCTAGTGGAAATGGTCATGCTCTTCCTGCTGCTGTTCTTCCCCAGCCTTTCGATTGTTCCCATGAACTGGCTGATGGGCGGCAACTAGCAACTCATTGCACATAAATAAAAAACTCCCGGCATACCTGTGGCATGCCGGGAGTTTTTTATTTGGCGACTGCCGGGGCTTATTGTTTACCCGGCAAGATGCATCACAGTTGAGGCTAGACCACCACAACGGGCTTGATCAGGTCGCGCGGCTTGTCCTTCATCATCAACAGGGCGCTTTCAATATTTTCAAAACCCTTGAATCTGTGGGTCAGCAGGGGCGCAACGCTCAACCGCCCGTGAACCAGCAGGCTTGCCAGCTTTTCCATGCGCAGCCTGCCGCCGGGCATCAGACCGCCCGCCACGATCTTGTGCCCCATGCCGCAACCCCACTCGATGCGCGGAATTTTAACGGCATCGCCAGAGCCCAGATAGTTCACGTTGCCGATGCGGCCGCCGGGTTTGAGCACGCGTATGACCTCCGCAAAGGTATCCACATCGCCCCCGGCGATGATGGCCTTGTCCACGCCCTTGCCCTTGGTGCGGTCCATAACCTGGCTGACAATGTCGCCATCGCGGTAATTGATGATAGCCGTTGCGCCGTATTCACGGGCAACATCTGCGCACAAGGGCCTGGAGCCGACAGCAAAAATTTCGCCAGCACCACGCAATGCCGCGCCCGCAACAGCCATCAGGCCCACAGGGCCAATGCCCACCACAAGCACGGAATCGCCGTACTGCACATCGGCCAGTTCCGCACCATGAAAGCCGGTAGGCACCATATCGCTCAACATCACGGCTTCGGCAGGGTCAATGGAGGGCGGCAGCAGGGCCAGGTTGCCGTCCGCATCGTTAACGTGAAAAAGCTCGCCGAACACGCCGTCCTTAAAATTGGAAAATTTCCAGCCCGCGAGCATGCCGCCGGAATGCATGGAATACCCGGCCTGCGCCTCAAGAGAATTCCAGTCTGGCGTAATTGCGGGCACGATGACCTTGTCCCCAGGTTTAAAGCAACGCACCAAGGAACCAACTTCCACAACTTTGCCAACCGCCTCGTGTCCCAGAATCATGTCGTGCCGGTCACCCAGCGCGCCCTCCCAAACCGTGTGGACATCTGAAGTGCAAGGAGCTACCGCCACGGGTTGAACAAGGGCATCCAGCGGGCCGCACTGGGGCTTTTCTTTTTCTATCCAGCCGATCTTGTTCAGGCCAAGCATTGCAAAACCTTTCATTTCTCTTCTCCTGTCTTTTGGGTAACTGCGACAGCCAGCACAACTGGTTGTGCATTCATACTAGTTTGTGCCGGAGCAGGAGTAAAGTGATTTTTTTCACAAAATAATATTATACAAATATAGCTTACTTACTCCACAATACGGCCTGTCATCGCCCATGCTTTCAGGCCAACAGCGCCGATATTGCCGTTAACTGAAAAAAACACCCAGCAAAGACAATATTTCTTCCAAATTAACGCATAGTTATCACATTTGCCACTCTGCTTCAATTTTTTTGAACGGTTCAATGGCATGCATCAAAATACTGCCAGGCGATAAAAAATCGTCGTTTTCTGGTAACAAAGGATTTTTATTCAAAGCATAAAGTTATATATACACCGAACGATACGGTAATTGGTATCAATGTGAAAATTCAGCAGGAATTTTTATCTACAGACTGAATCATTAGGCTAATCCAAGGGTTGGCGCAGCTGATTTGCTTCAACAGTAAATGGTACTGGAGGTATGCATGTTCAGGATGTTTACGATCTCGCATCGTATGTTCATGATCTTGATTTTTACCCTGATTATTGTTGGCGGGCTGGTATACTCCCTGATCCACATCTCCAACTCAGCCACCGAGCTTTCCGCCCAGAAAGTGGGCGAAATGTTTTATGAAGGCCAAAAACAACGCATCCGCGATCTCTCAACCACCATGGCAAACAGCATTGGCGAGCAGATCAGCGGCATTACAGACATAACCAAACGCAATGCCATTATTGCCAGCGCCATAAAAAAAGCCCGGTACGAAAAAGACAGCTCCGGCTACTTCTTTGTATATGATGGCGGCATTGTTGTTGCCCACGTTTTCCCTGATCTGGTGGGCAAGGATCTTGGCAATTCCGTTGATAAAAACGGCGTCCGCTTTAACGCGGAGCTTGCCAAAAAGGCGGCGGAAGGCGGCGGTTTTGTGACCTTTGTCTTCAACAAGCCCGGCGGCGGCACCCAGTCCAAAATCGCCTATGGCTCGCAGGTGCCCGGCACGAGCCTGTGGGTCGGCGCGGGCGTTTACATCGACAACGTGGAACAGGTCAAAAATGAAATCGCGGGCCAGATCAGCGATGCCATTTTTGCCAATCTCAAAAAGATCCTTATTGGGGTGGTCTGCTGCATCGTGCTTTTGTACATACCGCTCATGCTGCTGATTACCCGCTCCATCCTGACGCCTATCAAGGCCGCGCGCGAGGCTGCGCAGCGCATATCCAACGGCGATATGGACGTGCAGATCGTTGCCTCGGGCAAGGACGAAGTTACGGTTCTGGAGCGCTGCATGTCGGAAATGACAGCCAATGTAAAAAAATCGCTGGCAATTTCTGAAGAAAAAACCCGCGAGGCCGAGCAGAGCGCGGCAAAGGCGCTCGAAGCCGTTGCCGAGGCCGAACGCCTGACGGAAGAAGCGCGAAGCGCCCGCAGCGAAGGCATGTTGAGCGCGGCCAAGCATCTGGAACAGGTGGTAACGGCCATAACCAGCATTTCTGCCGAAATTTCCGGCAATATCGAGCAGGCCGAGCAAGGGGCCACCACGCAGGCCGCGCGCACCACAGAAGCCGCCACTGCGGTTGAACAGATGAACTGCACGGTCATTGAAGTCGCCAAAAACGCCTCGGCCACAGCGGACCTTTCCACCAACATGCGCCAGCGCGCTGCGGAAGGCGCGGAGGTTGTGTTCCAGTCCGTTCAGGCCATTGGCAACGTGCAAAAGGATGCCCTTGTGCTGAAAGAGGAAATGACCAAGCTTGCCGAGCATGCGGGGGCCATTTCGCAGATCATGGGCGTTATTTCCGACATTGCAGACCAGACCAACCTGCTGGCCCTCAACGCCGCCATTGAAGCGGCGCGCGCCGGAGAAGCCGGACGCGGCTTTGCCGTTGTGGCCGATGAAGTGCGCAAACTGGCAGAAAAAACCATGAGTTCCACCAGCGATGTGGGCAATGCCATTGGCGCAATCCAGAAGAGCGTGGATTCCAGCATCCGTCAGGTTGACGTGACTGCTGGCAATGTGGAAAGCGCCACCACGCTTTCGCAAAAATCCGGCGAAGCCCTGCGGGAAATCGTGGGCATGGTGGATTTGACAGTTGATCAGGTGCGCGGCATTGCCACTTCGTCAGAAGAACAGTCCGCCGCAACCGAATCCATCACGCAAACTGTGACGCAGGTCAGCTCTATCGCGACAGAAACCGCCACCATCATGCACACATCGGCCCGAGCGGTTGCCGCCCTTGCCGATGAGGCCAAAAAGCTCAACAACATGGTCACAGAACTAAAAAACACCAAATAATGCGGCAAGTTCAGGGCGCTTCGCCAAGGTGAAGCGCCCTGCTGCACAGCGCCATCATTCATCCAGAGTTTGATAAACAAACACACAGCGGCAACGTGAAATTTCCCGTAACGCCTGTTGTGTGGGTACGTTGCCGCCCGCGATTGTCGGGGGCGGGTCTATGGTTTTACCGCGCAATCTGCAATTTGTTACATAATTGGCTCAATTGCCTGATAATGAAACAAAAATGCGCCAGATTGCGCCTGTTAAAAAATTCAATACATTTAAATGGGTTATCTTTCTCTTTGGAACAGATGGTGCATATACATGGCCGGTTTCATTGCCTTTAGCATTTCTGAAAGGAGAATCTGATGTCCATGAATTTTCTCTCTCTGGTCAGCCGCAAAACCCTGCCGGTTCTGATGGCATGCGGCCTCTTACTGCCTACAGCGACAGTCAAGGCGCAGGATGAGCCCCAGTACACGGCGACCATTTCCGCCGCTACCAACCCCCTGAGCACCAGGGGCGTTGTTACCAGCCCCAACTATCTGGCCTCGCAGGCCGGGCTGGACGTGCTGCGGCGCGGCGGCACGGCGGTGGACGCGGCCATTGCCACCGCCTCCACCCTTGCGGTTGTCTACCCGCAGATGTGCACCCTGGGCGGCGACAACTTCTGGCTCATTTACAATGCCAAAACCGGCGAACTGAAGGCGCTCAACGCCAGCGGCCGCTCGGGCGAAATGGCTACCATTGATTTTTATGCCTCCAAAGGGCTGAAAAAAATCCCCTCCCGCGGCTACATTGCGGCCAATACAGTGCCCGGCGTGGTTTCCGGCTGGGATGCGGCCTATGCCTACAGCAAGCAGAGCATGGGCAGCAAAATGAAGTGGAAGGAGCTGCTCGCTTCCGCCACCGATTATGCCGCCAACGGCTTCCCCGTGAGCACGTCGCTGGCTTACTGGAGCAAGATCAACACCAATCCCAATGATTCGGAATTCCGCAACCTGCAACGCTTTGACGCCTTCCGCAAAGCCTATCTGCATGCAGACGGCAGCCCCTACACCGTGGGCGAAGTCATGCGCCTGCCCGATCTGGCCGTCACGCTGAACCAGCTTGCGGACAAGGGCGCACAGGTCTTTTACAAGGGCGACATCGCCAAACGTATTGTGGCCGACCTGCAAGCCAACGGCGGCCTGCTGACCCTCAACGACTTTGCCAACCACAAGGCGGACTGGGTTGACCCCATTTCCGTCAACTATCGTGGTTACAAGGCCGTGAACTTCCCGCCCAACACGCAGGGCATGGCCTCCCTTGAAATTCTGAACATCCTCAACAACTTCAACATCAAGGCCATGGGCGAAGGCACTGCGGATTACTACCACGCGCTGATCGAAGCCACCAAGGAAGCCTTTGTCGATCGCGACAAGTACCTCTCTGACCCTGATTTTGTAAAAATCCCTCTCGACTATCTGCTTTCCGCCAAGCACGGCAAGGATCAGGCCGCGCGCATCAGCATGAGCAAGGCAGCCACAAACCTTACGCCCCTTGACCCCAAGGGCGACACCATCTGGCTTGGCGTTGTGGATGCGCAGGGCAACGCGGTTTCGCTTATCCAGAGCATCTATCACGACTTTGGTTCCGGCATCGTTGCGGGCGGCACTGGCGTGCTGCTGCAAAACCGGGGCAGCTTCTTCTCCCTCGATCCCAAGCACGTGAACCATCTTGAGCCGCGCAAGCGCACCTTCCACACGCTGAACCCGGCAATGCTGCTCAAGGACGGCAAGCCCTACCTTGTGTACGGCACCATGGGCGGCGAAGGCCAGCCCCAGACCCAGGCCGCCATCGTTACCCGCGTGGTGGACTTTGGCATGACCCCGCAAGAGGCCATTGCCGCTCCCCGCTGGCTTTATGGCCGCACCTGGGGCGCTTCTTCCAACGACCTCAAGCTTGAAGGCCGCATTCCCCAAAAGGTGGCGGACGAACTCAAGCGGCGCGGGCATCCTGTGCGCCTGATTGAAAACTACACCGACACCATGGGCCATGCTGGCGCGATCCTTGTGGATCAGGCCACCGGCGTGCGTCAGGGCGGTACGGATCCGCGCGGTGACGGCGCTGCCGTGGCCTACTAGACTGACGTAAAGACAAGCTTCGGACCCAGCAGCATGTGGGGCCGCAAGCTCTGACACAAAAACACCCGCTCTGGTCTTTCTCGGCCAGAGCGGGTGTTTTTATTGTCGGCAACGGGCAGACTGGCTTTATGCCCAGTCTTTATCGGCGTGACCCAGGTCTTCAAGCACCAGAGTCGGCTGATGCTCCTCCCTGGCAAGATCGGCGCGCGTGGCTTCGCCGCTGAGCACCAGAATGGAATCAATGCCAGCATTGCACGCAAGCTGCATATCCGTACTCAGGCGGTCGCCAACCATGATCATTTCTTCCTTGCGGTAGCGCGCCAGCAGAGGTGCGAGCACGGCTGGGTCGGGCTTGCCAAAAATATGTTGCGGCTTTCTGCCCGTGGCCGTGGCGTACAGGCTGATGAAGCTGCCCACATCCGGCAGCGGGCCTTCGGGCGAGGGGCACACCAGATCAGGGTGCGTGGCAAGGAAGAGCACCGAACTGTCCTGCAACAGCAAGGCAGAGCGGGCAAGTTTGTGGTAGGTGAGTTCCGTATCATAGGCCAGCACCACGGCCTGCGCGTCCTCTTCCACCAGTTGCAGCTCGGGCATGCGCTTGAGCAGATCATGCTGAAAATCGGCATTGCCCACGGGGAAAACGCGCAAGATGCCATTGGCGCGCAAAAAATCTACCAGAGGCGTCACGGGCGAGAGCAGCAGGTCTTCGCGCGCGGCAATGCCCATGCCGTTGAGCTTGTCCACGTAGGTGAATGGAGATTTGGAGGTATTGTTGCTCAGAAAATAAAAATCCAGACTGTTCCAGTGCCGCTGAATAAAGCCCACGGCCCCATCAATTGGGATATGACCGAGGTAGACGGTGCCGTCCATATCAAGCACAACGCAACGTTTTTTTGACCAATCCATATATGCAATCCTTGAGTTTTTTGCCTTCATTATGCGGCATTGCCTTCTCTGGCAAGTGCATCCCCAATATTCTCCAGCATTCAATCTTGACGCAATTACACAAATTGATAACCATACGGTATCAACAATCATCCTGGGCATAACCGCAGCAATCATTTACCCGACCTGGATATTCAATCTTGTTGTGCAGCTAGCCGTTGTTTTCGGCCACGCAGGCGCGGCATCTGGCAGCGTCTGCATGCTTCAGGACGATTCCGACAATTTGCTCCACTGGAGAAACCATGCTTGAAACTACTGTTGTCGTCATCGGCGGCGGCGCAACAGGCATAGGAACCCTGCGCGATCTTTGCATGCGCGGCGTTCCTGCCATATTGCTCGAACAGGGCGGCCTGGCCCACGGCACAAGCTCTCGCTTTCACGGCCTGCTGCACAGCGGCGGCCGTTACGCCGTGGGAGATAATGAATCCGCGCGTGAATGTATTGAAGAAAACATGATCGTGCGGCGCATTGGCAGGCAGTGCGTGGAACAAACCGAAGGTTTTTTTGCGCTCACGCCCGAGGACGACCCCGCCTATGTGGATCGATGGGTTGAGGCCTGTGGCCGCGCGGGCATTGAAGCCTCTGAAATTGACGTCAAGGAAGCCCTGCGCCTTGAACCCAACATGTCGCCCGAGGTCAAACGCGTTTTCCGCGTGCCTGATTCCTGCGTGGACGGCTTCCGGCTGGTGCTGCACAACGCCATGTCGGCCAGGCGCCACGGCGGGCAAATGCTCACCTATCATGAAGTGACCGGCATCTGCCAGAAGAACGGCAAGGTCTGCGGCGTTACGGCCATCAACAAGAACACGGGCGAAACCATTGAGATTGCCTGTTCTGTTGTTGTCAACGCCGCCGGTTCATGGTCTGGCCGCATTGCGGCCCTGGCCGGTCTTGATGTGGCGGTTTCGCCCGACCGTGGCACGCTTGTGGTCTTTAACCACCGCTTTACCTCGCGCGTGGTCAACCGCCTGCACCCCGGCTCGGACGGCGACATTTTTGTGCCGCACGGTTCCATCACCATTCTTGGCACCACGTCCATACCCACCGACAGGCCGGACGACACCACCCCCACCAGCGAGGAAGTGCTGCGCCTGCTCAAAATCGGTGAGCCGCTGTTCCCCGATGTGCGCAGCTACCGCATTTTGCGCGCCTTTGCGGGCACACGCCCCCTCTACACGCCGGGCAACGCCGCCGGGCGCAAGGCCAGCCGCAACTTCCATGTTATGGATCACGCCGAGCAGGGCCTTGATGGCATGGTTTCCATTTTCGGCGGCAAGCTGACCACCTACCGCCTCATGGGCGAACGCACCGCAGACAAGGTTTGCGCCAAGCTCGGCGTCACCGCCCCCTGTCGCACGGCTGAAGAAGCCATTGTGCCGGATCCGGACGAAGCCACGCTTTCCCGCGCCGCCAAGTACTTTCCTGTGCAGGGCATCCAGCTTATGGCCGACCGCATGGGCGATGACCTGACCCCTGTGATCGAACGCGCGGAAAAGGCCGATTCCAACCCCCTGCTCTGCGAATGCGAGATGGTCAGCATGGCGGAAATTGAATGCGTGGCGCGCGACGCCTCCACCCATTCGCTGACGGATATCCGCCTGCGCACACGTCTGGGCATGGGTACCTGCCAGGGAACGTTCTGCTCCTTGCGGGCAGTGGCCGCACTTTCCGAACACGACATTCCCCTTGAATTTTCAGCTACCGACAACGTGCGTCGCTTCCTTCAGGAGCGCTGGGGCGGTCTGCGCCCGGCCCTGTGGGGCATGCAGGCGCGTGAAATGGAACTTGGCCGCGCCGTATACGCGGGAACACTCAATCTTGATGGAGCCGCCCATGAGCAGGATTGTTGACGTACTGGTGGTCGGCTCCGGCATGGCGGGCCTTGTGGCTGCCCTTGCCGCAGCGGATCAGGGCCGCAGCGTACGGCTGCTCACCACGGGCATGGGTTCGCTGGCTATCAGCGGCGGCTCGGTGGATTTTCTTGGTTACGCAGACGGCAGATTTGCCGCCGACCCGTGGCAGGGTCTGGCCATGTTGCCTGAAGACCATCCCTACAGCCTGCTTGGGGCAGAAAGCGTCCGCTCGGCCTTTCAGTTCTTTGCAAATGTGATGGAAGGCCAGCACTGGCCCATGCGCCCCGCCCTCTCGCAGGACGGCACCCCGCGCAACACCCAGTTGCCCACGATCATGGGAACGCTCAAGCCCACCTATCTGCTGCCAGCCAGCCTGCACACAGAGGCGCTCGCCAGCGCCAAAAAAGTGCTGGTGCTCAGCGTGCAGGGCCTGCGCGACTGCCGTCCCTCCCTGGTGGTCAGCCAGTTGCGGCGCTACAAAAGCTGGGCCGACAAGGAATTTACCCAGGGGCTTTTGCCCTCGCCCTTTGGCGACACCCACCGCGCCATATCTGCGCTTGATCTGGCCCGCATGGCGGACAAGCCGCACAGCCGCCGCTGGCTGCTGGATGCGCTTGCCCCGCATGCCGGAAAGTACGACCTTATCCTTATTCCCCCGCTCTGCGGCAGCAAGGCCAATCCGGAAGTCTGGCAGGCGGTCAATGCCGCAGCTGGCTGCCCGGTGGTGGAAATGCTGTCCATCCCTCCGGGGGTTGGCGGCCTGCGCCTGCGCGACGCCCTGTTGCAGGCCCTGAACAAGCACAACTTTGAACTGGTGGAAAACACCACGGTTCTGCGCGCCGAAACAACTGGCAAAACCTGCACCGCCCTGGTGGCCGAGGCCTCCGGGCAGGAACGCCATCACGCCGCCCGCGCCTATGTAACCGCCACCGGCGGCATCCTTGGCGGCGGCATGACGCTTGAACCCGGCCAGTGCTGGGATTCCGTGTTCGGCATTGACATCACCGTGCCGCAGGATGTTTCGCAGTGGTCAGAGCCGAAGATTTTCGGCAATCATCTGTTCTCGCGCATGGGTGTGCGCGTTGACCGCACCATGCGGCCTGTGGACGATGCCGCCGTAGTGCGCTGGCAAAACGTCTTTTTCGCCGGGCGCAGCCTTGGCGGATATGATTACGCAACAGAAAAAAGCGGTCACGGCGTTGCCATCGCCACGGGCTGGCAGGCGGGCCTCATGGCCGCCGCAGCCGCCGCTGCCGGGGAAAACCAATGAGCGTGCGCATCAATCCAGACAAATGCATAGCCTGCACCACCTGCGTGGTGCACTGCCCCGTGGCGGATGCGACCCCCAAGTTTCTGGGGCCGCGCATGATAGGCCCTGCCTATGAGCGCTTTCGCCTGCTTGGGCTGACGGAAGACCCCTCGCTGCACTACTGCGCCAACTGCAAAAACTGCGATATCTCGTGCCCGCACGGCGTGCCGGTTTCCAGCCTCAACATGATGGCAAGGGCCGACCAGTTCAAAAAACACTCCCCCGGTCTGCGCGACTGGGTGCTCGGTCACGGCGAGCTTATGGCCAAGTGGCTGCGGCTCATTCCGGCGGCGCTCAAGAACTTCGGCATGCTCAATCCCGTTACCCGCATGGTGCTGGATGCGCTGGGTATCGACAAACGCGCGCCCCTGCCCGCCTTTGCGCCCCAGACATTCCGCCAGCTCATGCGCCATGTGCACCAGCCCGACCACAAGCGCAGTGTGGTTTTCTACCCCGGCTGCTACGTGGACGTGTATGACCCGCGCACCGGCCTTGATATGGTGTGGGCCATGAACCGCGCGGGCTACAAGGTCATTGTGCCCGAGGAACTTGTGTGCTGCGGCCTGCCAATGGTTGCCAACGGCTTTTGGCAGCATGCCCGCTCCAATGCGGAACATAACCTGAAAGCTCTGGGCCAGTGGCGCGATGCAGGGCTACCCGTGGTGACGGGCTGCCCCAGTTGCGCCCTCATGTTCCGGGTGGATCTGCCGGAATACTTCCCCGATGTGGCGGAAAAATACGGCGCATGCAGTCTTGCGGACGCGCAGGAATTTCTGCTGGATGCTGTGGACAGCGGTGACCTCTCGCTGAAGGCCGACGGCAAGCAAACCCTGCCCGACCTCAAGCTGATCTACCACGCGCCCTGCCATCTGCGGGCACAGGGCAACGGCCTGCCGGGGCTGGAACTGCTGCGCCGCCTTGACGGCGTGACCGTGGAAAATGCTGATGCAGGCTGCTGCGGCATTTCCGGCAGCTATGGCTTTAAAAAGGAAAAATACGACATTGCCCAGACTGTAGGCTCGGAACTGTTCGCCAAGGTACGCGAAAGCGGCGCGCAGGCGGCGGTTTCCGAGTGCGGCACCTGCCGCGTGCAGATAACGCACGGTTCCGGCAAATTCAGCCTGCACCCTGTCACCATTCTGCGGCAGCGGCTCGAAGCCCGCTAGGCTTCTGGTTCACGCAACAATTTCTGCTTAACTCATGTGGCAGGCGGTTAGCCGCCTGCCACATGCATGTCGGCTTTGCCAACACTACCGAAAATCAAGAGCAGGCAGCGGCTTTGCCGCACCGTCAGACGAATATTCCCGTGCATTGCACCCGTTGTCCAGACGGTTTGCCGCCAGCCCAAAGGATACGCCATGACAGCCAAAAACAGCACCAGGGAATTCTGGAACAGCAGGGCTGAGTCCTTTCCCCGCTATGAAGCCGGGGCTGACACCTACGAGGGGCGCATGCTCCAGCTGGCGCGCGACAACGGCGTGGATTTTCGCGGCAAAACGGTTCTGGATGTGGGCTGCGGCAGCGGCATGTACACCATCCGCCTTGCGCAGGAGGCCGCATCGGTCACTGCCGTAGATATATCAGACGAAATGCTCCGCATCCTCATGCAGGATGCCGCCGCGCAGGGCCTTGCCAACATCCGGCCCGTGCTTTCCGACTGGGAGCACTTTGCCCTTGAGGAACGCTTTCAGATTGTTTTTGCTTCCATGACCCCGGCCCTGAGCGATGACGCCGCCCGCGAAAAGCTGCAGCACTACGCGCTGGAGCAGGTGGTCTTTATGGGTTTTAACGAGCGCAAAACTTCGGATGTCATGGCCGGGCTGTACACGCATTACGACATTACGCCGCCCCAGTTTGCCGATGCCCCAGATATGGGCGCATGGCTTGAGAGTCAGTGCGTTCAGTATACAGCGCTGCCCGTTGACGGTCAGTGGATTGTGCCGCACACCCGCGACCAGTTGCTTGGAGCCTGCGCCGCCAACCTGCGCGCCCGTGGCGCTGAGCCGGATATGGCCCACCTGGCTGCCCATATTGAAAATTTTCGCAACCAGAACGGGGAATATGTGGAACGCACGGAATATTCCCTTGAAATGCTGATCTGGCATACATCCTAATCACGGATCTAAGCCCCACAGATACTTTAAAAACTTCTGGCTGCGCGTAGCTCACCTTCCCCATCCCCGAACCCCATACTACATTTCTGCCGCGTATGCCGCTCATAAGCCGTGCGCATGGTCTTGCCCGCTGTATTTCTTGCGCGAGTTGGTTTGTTCACGCTTTGCAACTTTTACGCTTTCATTCCTATTTTGATACAATTTTGAATCAAAATCTTCCTGCCTCGGCTATGCATATATTTGCGGCCATGCAGGCCTGACCACGCTCGATGAATGAGCCCTTCTGTCTCCCCTACTGGCAAAACCGTCCGAACAGATACGTTCTTGCCTGAACCGCTCCCTTCCTCCCTTCACACTCCTCTCAATTCACCGCTCTTTTGCAATTCAATCCCTGCTTCCGCCCCATTTGCCTGATGGGCCGGGCTTTCTGCGCTCATGAGCAGCCATCGCTGCCCTACCTGTTTTCCTCTGCCGCTTCCATCATCGTGTGTCCCAAATGCAGCCCATTCTGCCCCTGCACATTCACGCATGGCAATTTCCCTGCAACCTGTTCCCAATTTCAAACAAATTTGTATTGGCGATTTACGGCCAAAATTTTCCTTCAAATAAAAATCTATTATTAAAGCAAGTTACAGACAGGGCGGTTTTTTCTGCACGATAGGCCACCTTAACAATTTTGTATTGATTGTGCATGCAGATTATAAAATTATGTAATAATATTATATAGTTAATCTAACGGCACGGTTTCTGCACAAAGAGGGACAAGCGCAACGAGCGCGGGAACATCAAACCCAGAGGGAATCTCATGCGTCAGGTAGCTATTTACGGCAAGGGCGGTATCGGCAAGTCCACCACCACACAGAACCTTAACGCCGGCCTTGGCGAAATGGGCAAGAACATCATGATCGTGGGTTGCGACCCCAAGGCCGACTCCACGCGCCTTATCCTGGGCGGCCTTGCCCAGCAGAGCGTGCTCGATACCCTGCGCGAAGAGGGTGAAGACATCGAGCTGGATCTGGTGCTCAAAAACGGCTTCAAGGGCATCCGCTGCGTGGAATCCGGCGGCCCCGAACCGGGCGTTGGCTGTGCCGGGCGCGGTATCATCACCTCCATCGGTCTGCTGGAACGCCTTGGCGCTTACACCGAAGACCTCGACTACGTGTTCTATGACGTTTTGGGCGACGTTGTGTGCGGCGGTTTCGCCATGCCCATCCGTGAAGGCAAGGCCCAGGAAATCTACATCGTGGCTTCGGGCGAAATGATGGCCCTCTACGCCGCCAACAACATCTGCAAGGGTGTCAAAAAGTACGCCAACACCGGCGGCGTGCGCCTTGGCGGCATCATCTGCAACAGCCGCAAGGTTGATGGCGAAGCCGAGCTTGTCTCTGCCGTTGCCAAAGAAATCGGCACCCAGATGATCCACTTTGTGCCGCGCGACAACATGGTGCAGCGCGCCGAAATCAACAAGCAGACCGTTATCGAATTTGACCCCACCTGCGGACAGGCCGACGAATACCGCACCTTGGCGCAGAAGATCGACGGTAACGACATGTTTATTATCCCCAAGCCCCTTTCCCAGGAACGGCTCGAAGAGCTGCTCATGGAACACGGCTTGATGGACGCCTAAACCAACAGCACGAAACGGAGAACAACAATGCAGATGATTCGCACGATTATTCGGCCTGAAAAGACCACCGAGGTTCTCTCCGAGCTGCTGTCAGCGGGCTTTCCCGCCGTTACCAAGCTTGATGTGGTGGGCCGTGGCAAGCAGAAAGGCATCATGGTGGGCGATATCCAGTACGACGAAATTCCCAAGCAGATGCTCATGCTTGTGGTCAGCGATGAAGACAAGGACGATGCTATCCGCGTTATCCTGCGCGTGGCAAAAACGGGCGACGGTCACTTTGGCGATGGCAGAATCTTTGTTTCAAGCGTCAGCGAGGCCTGGACCATCAGCAGCGGCAAGTCCGGCCTGTAGGAGGCTCCCATGCAGGAAATAGTTGCAATGGTTCGGGCCAACATGGTGGCGGCTACCAAGAATGCCCTGTCCAAGGCCGGATGCCCCTCATTCTCATGCACCAAGTGCCTGGGACGCGGCAAAAAAGGCATGGATCCCGCCACCCTGCGCATGGTTATGGAAAGCGGCGAGCTGCCGCGCACTCCGGCGGGCGAATCCCTGACCGAAGTGGGCAGGCTGATCCCCAAGCGGTTGTTCAATATCTGCGTTCCCGATGAAAAGGTCGAAGCTGTGGTCAAGGCCATCATAGAAGCCAACAGCACCGGCCACCCCGGCGACGGAAAGATCTTTGTGATGCCGGTGGAAGAATCCTATGTGGTTCGCACGGGCGAGCGCGCTGACGCATAAGGAAGGTATGTATGAGTATTGACGCCAACGCAGTAGTGCTTGAGCGCTACAACGCCAAGGTCTTCAAGAACCGCAAGGAGCACATGCTCAAGGTCAATCCTGCGGAAGACCAGATTATTATCGCCAACACGCGTGCCATTCCCGGCATCATGACCAACCGGGGCTGCTGTTACGCTGGCTGCAAGGGCGTTGTGCTCGGCCCCATCAAGGACATGGTTACGATCACCCACGGCCCTGTGGGCTGCGGCTTCTATAGCTGGGGTACGCGCCGCAACAAGGCCAAGGCAGAAGGGGATACCCCCAATTACATCCAGTACTGCTTTACCACGGACATGCAGGAACCGGACATCGTCTTTGGCGGCACCAAGAAGCTCAAGAAGGCCATTGATGAAATCATGGAGCTTATGCACCCCAAGACCATCATGATCGCCGCCACCTGCCCTGTGGGCCTGATCGGTGACGACATTCAGGCCGTGGCCGCAGAAGCTGAACAAGAATACGGCATCCGCTGCGTGGCATATAGCTGCGAGGGTTACAAGGGCGTAAGCCAGTCGGCGGGCCACCATATCGCCAACAACGGTCTTATGAAGCGCGTTATCGGAACTGGCGATTATGAACCCGCCACCAAGTATTCGATCAACATCCTTGGCGAATACAACATCGGCGGCGACGGCTGGGAACAGGAACGCATCCTTAAAAAGATTGGCTACGAAGTTGTTTCGGTGTTCACGGGCGACGGAGAAGTGGAACGCATAGCCAGCTCGCACAAGGCAAACCTGAACCTCGTGCAGTGCCACCGCTCCATCAACTACATCGCCGAAATGATGAAGACCAAGTACGGCGTGGACTGGCTCAAGGTCAACTTTATCGGCCTGGAAGGAACAGTTCAGAGCCTGCGCGACATGGCTGCCTACTTTGGCGATCCAGAGCTTGCGCAGCGTACCGAGCAGGTTATCGCCGAAGAACTGGCCGAGGTGCAGGATCAGATGGCGGCCTACAAGGCCCGCCTCAACGGCAAGACCGCAGCCCTCTTTGTGGGCGGCAGCCGCTCGCACCACTACCAGGGCCTGCTGCAGGATCTGGGCATCAAGACAGTGCTTGCCGGGTACGAATTCGGCCACCGCGACGACTACGAAGGCCGGGAAATCATCCCCAACATCAAGGACGACGCGGACAGCAAGAACATCGAACACATCACCGTGGAAAAGGACGAAAAGAAGTATCACGCCTACCTTACGCAGGAACAGTACGACAAGCTGGCCGCCGAGATCCCGCTTGAAAAGTACCACGGCATGATACGCGACATGGATGAGGGAACCTACGTGGTTGACGACCTCAACATGTACGAAGCTGAAAAATTTATGGAAATCCTCAAGCCCGACATGTTCTTCTCCGGCATCAAGGACAAGTACGCGCTGCAAAAGGCCGGCACGCTCTCGCGCCAGTTGCACAGCTACGATTACAGCGGGCCTTACGCGGGTTTCAAGGGCGCAACGCAGTTCGGTTACGACCTCTGCATGGGTTACTTTACCCCCGCGTGGCACATGGTAACCCCGCCCTGGAAGAACCGCGCCACCCTGCAAGGAACTGTGGGAGAATAGTATGCTTGACCTCACCCCAAAGACACATGTGAACAGATCGGGCGTTCTTATCAACCCGTGCAAGACCTGTCAGCCGGTGGGCGCGCTGTTTGCCGCCCTGGGCGTGCGCAACTGCATGCCTTACAGCCACGGATCGCAGGGTTGTGCTTCTTACCACCGCACCTACCTTACGCGTCACTTTAAGGAACCAGCCATTGCCGTCACCAGTTCCTTTACGGAAGGCGCCTGCGTGTTCGGCGGCGGCCCCAACATCCGTCAGGGCGTCAAGACCACTTTTGAGGTCTATAACCCCGACATTATTGCCGTGCATACCACATGTCTTTCTGAAACCATCGGTGATGACCTCAAGACCTACATCGACGAAATGGAAATTCCGGACGACAAGCTCGTGGTGCACTGCAACACGCCGAGCTACGTTGGCTCGCACGTGACGGGCTTTGGCAACATGATGGCCGGTTTTATCAACTACCTTGCCGCCAAGGGCAAAACCACGGAAACCGTGGCGGTGTTCCCCGGTTTTGTGAACCCTGGCGACATCCGTGAATACAAGCACCTTGTGAACCTGATGAAGCTCAAGTCCATCATGTTCCCCGATTGCAGCAACGTCATGGATGCCCCCATGACCGGCGAATACAAGATGTACCCTGATGGCGGCACCACGGTTGAAGAAATCCGCGCCCTTGGCACCTGCCGTAAGGTTCTGGCCCTTGGCCGCCTGACCAGCGAGGAACCCGCGGCCCAACTCAAGCGCAAGTGCGGCGTGGATTTTGACCTGCTGCCCCTGCCCATCGGCCTGGCCGATACCGATGCCTTTGTCATGGCCATGGCAAACCTCAATGGGGGCGAAGTTGACCCGCTTATTGACGAAGAACGTGGTCGCCTGCTTGACCTCATGCTGGACGCCAACCCGTACTTCTACGGCAAGAAAGTTGCCGTGTACGGCGACCCCGACACAGTGCTTGGCATGACCCGCTTCTGCCTCGAACTGGGCATGATCCCCAAGTACGTGCTCACCGGTACGCCCGGCGAAACCTTCGTCAAGCTGGCCAAGGCCATGTTCAAGGAATACGGCAAGGAAGAAGAATGCCAGGCCTTTGCCGCCAAGGACCTCTTTGACCTGCACCAGTTCATCAAGGAAGAACCCGTTGACCTCTTGCTCGGCAACTCTCACGGCAAGCAGATCGCCAAGGCCGAGGGCATTCCGCTGGTTCGCGCCGGTTTCCCGGTGCTTGACCGCTACGGACACGCCTCGCTGCCCATGGTCGGCTACCGTGGAGCCTTCCAGCTCGCCACCCGGATCGCTGATACGCTCATGGAAGAGTTTGACCGCAACTGCGCTGACGAAGATATGGATCTGATTATGTAAGACGGCTCAAAGCCGCAATAGGGCCGGGGGGGCATCCCCCCGCCCTTGCAAGGGGGTTCCCATGGCTATGGAAATACTTGAAGAACGCCGTACGTCCATCAAGGAAAAGGGAAACAAGGGCGGGGGCTGCTGTAGCGGCGACGGCCTGCGTTGCGATACGGCCAGCGTGGCCGGTTCCGTGAGCCAGCGGGCCTGCGTGTACTGCGGTGCGCGCGTGGTGTTAAACCCCATTACCGATGCTTTTCATATCGTTCACGGCCCCATCGGCTGCGCCAGCTACACCTGGGACATTCGCGGCAGCCTCACCAGCGGGTCGGAACTGTTCCGCAACAGTTTTTCCACTGACTTGCAGGAAAAGGACATCGTCTTTGGCGGCGCGGAAAAGCTCACCCGCGCCATTGACGAGGCCGTGGTCAACTATGCGCCCAAGCTCATCTTTGTGTACGCCACCTGCATTGTGGGCGTAATCGGCGACGATGTGGAAGCCGTGTGCCGCAATGCGGAAAAAAAGCACGGCATCCGTGTGATCGCGGTTAAGGCTCCGGGCTTTTCGGGCACCAAGTCCACAGGCTACCGCATGGCCTGCAACGCCCTTGTGCAACTCATGGAACCGCACAAGGAACAGCCCAAGATCAAGGGCGTCAACATCCTTGGCGACTACAACCTTGCGGGCGAAATGTGGATTATCCGCAACTACCTGCGCGAGATGGGCATTCCCATTGTCGCCACCCTCACGGGCGACGCCGCGTACGAAACGCTCATCAAGGCTCCGGCTGCACAGCTCAACATCGTGCAGTGCGCTGGCTCCATGATGTATCTGGCCCACCGCATGGAAGACGAAATGGGCGTTCCCTGGATGCGCGCCAGCTTCTTTGGGGTGGAAGACACCTCCACAGCCCTCCGACAGGTGGCCGAACGCCTCAATGACGACTACGCAAAGCGCAAGGCTGAGGCTCTTATTTCTGAACGCGGCGCAAAGGCTGAAGCTTTTCTTGAACAGTACAAGCCGCACTTTGTGGGCAAAAAGGCCGCCATTTTTGTGGGCGGCGGCTTCAAGGCCATATCGCTCATCCGTCAGTTTAACGAAATGGGCATTGAAACTGTAGTGGTCGGCACCCAGACCGGCAAGCCTGAAGATTATGAAATCATTTCAAGCCTCGTTAACCCCGGCACCGTCATTCTGGACGATGCCAACCCCGCAGAGCTTGAAACCTTCATGAAGCAGAAAGGCGCGGATATTCTGGTTGGCGGCGTCAAGGAACGCCCCCTCGCCTACAAGCTTGGCATTGCCTTTTGCGACCACAATCACGAGCGCAAGCACGCTCTGGGCGGTTTTGAAGGCGTGGAAAACTTCACCCGCGAGGTGAACCTTTCCATCAACAGCCCTGTGTGGCAGTTCACGCGCAGCTCTGCCTCATTTGCCGAGGCAACGCAGGCGCAGGCCAGCCTTGTGCGTGAAGCACTGGCAGCAAGAGCAGCACATTTCTAGCACAGCGTAATCGGCTTGCACGCAGTTTGCCCGCCGCCACGGCCCAAAGGCCGCCTGGAACATAAGGAGAAGACAATGAGCGCCAATCTTGTCAACCTGAATACAAATCCCTGCAAGATGTGCATGCCCATGGGTTCGGTAAGCGCCTTTTACGGCATCAGCAAGAGCATGAGCATTCTGCACGGTTCGCAGGGGTGCAGCACCTACATTCGGCGGCACATGGCAACACATTACAATGAGCCGGTGGATATCGCCTCCTCTTCGCTTACGGAAGAAGGCACGGTCTTTGGCGGCACCAAGAATCTGCTCAAGGGGCTTGAAAACCTCATCAAGCTCTACAACCCCGAGGTGATCGGCGTTT
This sequence comes from Desulfovibrio desulfopostgatei, assembly GCF_053570645.1. Taxonomy (NCBI): domain Bacteria; kingdom Pseudomonadati; phylum Thermodesulfobacteriota; class Desulfovibrionia; order Desulfovibrionales; family Desulfovibrionaceae; genus Desulfovibrio; species Desulfovibrio desulfopostgatei. The sequence goes on from NZ_JBRBQS010000002.1 coordinate 1,940,450, forward strand.
CCACCACCTGTCTTGCCGAAACCATAGGCGAGGACGTGCCCGCCATCATCAAGCAGTTCAAGGACGAACACCCGGAAGTGACGGCCACCATCATTCCCGTGGTCTCGCCAGGCTACAGCGGCTCGCAGTACGAGGGATTTTTCCGCGCTTTGCACGCCATTGTGCGCCATGTGCCCATGAACGCCACGCCCAACAACGTGGTCAACATCATCACCGGGCACCTCTCTGCGGCGGATACCAGAGCGCTCAAACTGCTGCTTGACGCCAGCGGCCTTGAATACGTGCTGCTGCCCGACCTTTCGCAGAATCTTGATGGCGGGCATGAAGACGACTATAACAGGCTGCCCCAGTATGGCACCACGCTTGCCCGCATCGGCCTCATGGCTGGCGCGCGCATGACGCTAGAACTTGCGCCCTTCTGCCCCGAAGGCTATTCCCCTGGCGCGTACCTGCGCGATACTTACGGAGTGCCGCTCCTGCGCATGAACCTGCCCGTGGGCCTGCGCGATACGGACGCCTTTATAGCCACGCTTGAAGCCCTTGGCGGGGCCATTCCTGCCACTGTGCGTGAAGAACGCGCCCGCTACCTTGACGCCATGATCGATGCGCACAAGTATAACGCCCAGAGCCGCGTTGCCGTATTTGGCGAGCCGGACATGGTGCTGGCCCTTGTGCGCGCCTCGTGCGAAAACGGAGCCGTCCCCGTGGTGGCCGCCACCGGCAGCCGCTGCGCCGCCTTTGAAAAAACGCTTGCGCCCGACATGGCTCAGGCTACGGAAACCCAGTTCAGCGGCGATTACGACATTCTCAATTTTGCAGACTTTGCCGCCATTGAAAACGCGCTGCTTGCGCGCAAGGCCAACCTCATGCTTGGCAATTCCGATGGCCGCCGCATTGAGGAGCGTCACCATGTTCCGCTGCTGCGCTACGGCTTTCCCATCCACGACAGGGTTGGCGGCCAGCGCACACGCATGCTCTTCTATGACGGCTCGCTCAGCCTCATGGAAGCCACGGCAAACGCCATGTTGCAGTTCACCGAGGGCAGCTTCCGCGAGGAGCTTCTCAACAAATACTTCAAGGATGAAGCCGTCATGGAAGCTGATGCCTCCCGCATAGAAGTTGCGGCCCCGGCCACGGAGCCTCTTGTGCCTGTAACAGCCCCTTCAGCCGTCCATGCCGCTGGCAGCGCCGCCGCCGTCAATGCGGAGCGCACCAAGTCCCACCCCTGTTTTTCCTGTGGGGCCTGTGCCACCTCGGCGCGCCTGCACCTGCCCATCGCGCCCAAGTGCAACCTGAGCTGCAACTACTGCCTGCGCAAGTACGACTGCGTTAACGAAAGCCGCCCCGGCGTCACCACCGCCGTGCTCACGCCCGCGCAGGCTTTTGACCACTTTATGAAAGTAAAGCGCGACATGCCCAATCTTACGGTTGTGGGCATCGCCGGCCCCGGCGACACGCTGGCAAATCCCGAGGAAACCTTCCGCACGCTGGAGATGATCCGCAAGGAAGACCCCAATATCACCTTCTGCATGTCCACCAACGGTCTGGCCCTGCCGGAGTACGTGGAAGACATGAAGCGCGTGGGCGTAAGCCACGCCACCGTGACCATCAACGCCGTTGACCCGGTCATTGGCGCGCAGATTTACAAGTTTGCCATGTATCGTGGCAAGAAATACACGGGCGAAACCGCAGCCGCCCTCCTGCTGGCAAACCAGATGGCGGGCCTGCGCGCCCTCTCCCAGGCGGGCATTGTGAGCAAGGTCAACACGGTGCTACTCAAGGGCATCAACGACGGGCACATTCCGCAGGTGGTGGAAACCGCGCGCGAGCTGGGCGCTGTGATGACCAACATCATGCAGCTTATTCCGGTCAAGGGCAGCGTTTTTGAAAACATGCCCCTCGTGAGCAACAAGGAACTCATGGACATGCGCCGCAGCTGCGAGCCTACGCTCAAGCAGATGTACCATTGCAAGCAGTGCCGCGCCGACGCCGTGGGCCTGCTGGGCGACGACAAGTCCATTGATTACCGCCCGCCCGTGGCCGAAAAGGCCCCCGTGGTGGAAGAAGCCAAGCCCGCCGTGGCCCGCAAGATACGCATTGCCGTGGCTTCCAAGACAGGCATGACGGTTGATCAGCACTTTGGTCAGGCCGAACAGTTCTACATCTACGAAAGCGATGGCGACGCCGCCAGCTACGTGGAAACCCGCAGTGTTTCCAAATACTGCAATGGCATGGACGACTGCGGCGAAAAGGCCGGGCGCATGGCGGGCATACTGGCCGCCGTGGACGACTGCAAGGGCGTGCTGGCCCTGCGCATAGGCGAAAGCCCGCTGAAAAAGCTTGAGACCAAGGGAATCCGCGTGTTCACCCTCTATGAAAATGTGGATAAGGCCGTGAATGACGCCGCCAGGGCGCTCTGCGGATAATTCCGGCCCATTCCAACGGCCTGGCCGGAGGCAAACCGGTCAGGCCGGGGCACACGCCATCTTTGCCAAGAGGTTATTTCCATGCCGCAACTGGTGGACAGAACGCTCTGCCTGCTCTACCGGGTGCTGCCAGCCGCGCACTCGCAAGAGGAAAGGCAGACCGCAGACGCATTTGCGCTCTGGGCCGGGGAATGGATCGACCTCATGCACCACATGGGTTTTGTGGTCGAAATTCCCCCAGACCTGCAATTTGCAGCAGCCAGCGTCAAGGCCCGCCGCACGGGCAAACGCCCGATCCTTAACGGGCCGTGGGCGCGCCTGAGTGGTTGCTGTGACGCCCTTTATACCTTTGAAACGGAACTCTGGCCGCGCTTTGCCGCCATCAAGGATACCGTGGAGTTCTGCCCCGGCGATCACGCGGGCTGCGCCACGGCTCTTGCCGTGCTGTGGATGCTCAAGGGCGGCCCCCGTGTGGCGGGCTGCATTGGCGGCTCTGCCCTGCACGGCCCCGATGCCGGGCCTGCGCTGGAAGAAGTGGCCCTGAGCCTGTACGCCCAGGGTCTGGAAACCGGCCTGACGCATCTGGACAAACTGCCAGAAGCAACAGCTCTGCTCAGGGAGGCAGGCCAGGAAGTTTCCCACCACAAGGCCGTGCTGGGAGCGGATATTTTTGCTGTAGAATCCGGCATCCACGTGGACGGCATTGTAAAAAAACCCTTTCTTTACGAGCCGTACACGCCAGCTACTGTAGGGCTTGAACGCCAGATTGTGGTGGGCAAGCACTCAGGGCGTGTTTCGTTGCGCATCAAGGCCCGCCAGCTTGGTTTGAACTTGCCGCGCACTGCGGAAGAACATATGCTGGAACTGGTTCAGCAGCTTGCCGAGCGCCAGCAATGCAGCCTGACCGATGCCCAGTTTCTCGACCTGTGTCACGCATGCCATCCCCCCGAATCCTTGTCTTCTGCCCGAACGGACTGTTGCGGTCTTTCGGGCGCAACGGCTTCTGTGGAGGTGGGCCATGCCTGAGATCATTATTGTCGATACCACACTGCGCGACGGCGAGCAGGCTCCCGGCTTTGCATTCCCCCCTGCCCTGAAAATCCGCCTTGCCGCCATGATGGACGAAGCTGGCGTGGACCAGATCGAGGCGGGCGTTCCCGCCATGGGCGAAAACGAAAAGGCCACCATCCGCTCCATCCGCGAGGCCTGTTCCAATGCCCGCGTTTCCACCTGGAACCGCCTGCGTGAAAGCGATGTGCGCCACTCCTTTGACTGCTCTCCACATATCATTCATCTATGCTGCCCGGTTTCTGACCGGCAGATCAAGGACAAGCTCAAAACCACCCGCGCCGAAGTGATGGCCTCCCTTGCCAAGTGCGCGGCACTCGCCGCAAGCCGTGGAGCAGAAGTGACGGTTGGCTTTGAAGACGCCTCCCACGCTTCGCCCGACCAGTTGCGCGAAGCGGCGAAGGCCGCGCGTCAGTGCGGCGTCGTGCGGGTGCGGCTCAGCGATACCGTGGGCTGTTACACGCCGGACAAAGTCTGGCGGGCCGTGCGCATGCTGCGCGAGGCAGGCGTGGATGTGGAAATCCATGCGCACAACGACTTTGGCATGGCTGTTGCCAATTCACTCATGGCTGTGAACGCCGGGGCGCGCTACGTCAATACAACGTTGTGGGGCATTGGCGAACGGGCGGGCAACTGCGGGCTTGCCACCTTTACGGCGGCGGCTGCGCGGCTTGGCAATACATCCTGCGCCGTAGATGCGCGCAAGGCACTTGAACTGGAACGCCTTGCGGCTACACTTTTGCCGCAAAAATCCATGAACGGCTGGGGCAAGCATCTGGGGTACAGCTATGGCACGCGCCCCTTTGGTCTTTAACGGCACAAGCGTCTTTTGTCCTCTGCCAGCGTTGCGTTAGCCGTTGCGACGCAGGAAGCTACGGATAACGGCAGCAGTTGGTTAAAAATGAACCTTACACGTCCATTGCTGTCGCTATTCGTAAGCCCGACAAGCGGGCAACGACTAGCGCATACTGCGCCAGTTTTTTCGGTCGAGTACTATAAGAGTACACTCCCTCAAAAACAGGCTTGTCTTCCTTGGCAGAGAACAAAATCCATCTTGTGCCAAAACAAGTTTATCATAATTACGGCAGATAGATAGATGTTATTTTTAATAATTACATCACTCGTTGCCGCCAATACTCTGGACGCCCCAGCTTACGGAGATCGCCATGAAATGCGACTGCATTGCAGTGTTGGAAAATACAGATAATTCAATCACCGCCATGGAAAACTGCACCCACCTTTCCCTCTGGCAGCGCGACTGGAGCACGGGCAAGGGCTGGCATGCCTCTGATCCAGTGCCTTTTTCTCTTGAAGGCTGCGCAACTCTGCCCCAGATACGAGACCGGCTGCGTCAACTGGCCCTTCTGCTGCCCGCAGAGGCAGCCATAGCCGGGGCCAGTATTTCCGGCCTTGCCTACAACGAACTGAGCCGGATGGGCTTTTGCCTGTGCGAGCTGGATGCATTCTCGCCCGATATTCTGGATGTCCTGGCCAGCGAGATTCTGGCCTCCGCCCAGGGGGAGGCTCAGGTTCCCATCGCGCCCACGCCCACAGATACACCCGGCGTATACAGCATCAATCTTATGGAAGTGCAGGCCGCACACCCTGAAATTACATCAAAAAAAGCCTTGCGTCCCTTTTTTGCGTCTACGCCCTTTGTGGAACTGGAACTCATCTGCGGGCACATGCCCCCCTGGCTTGAGGAGCACATGCGCCAGCAGCGCCTGACATGCGCCCTCACCCGGCAGGAAGACGGAACCGTCCGCGCCCGTATTTCGCACGCGCTTTGCGGCGAATCTGCGTCCAATGGACGTTAGAGCAGTTCACGGATGAAACGGGTTAACTGCTCCAAGGAGTCAATGATATGGGTACTGCCCTGCAATTTGAAACTGTGGCTACGCCCTACGGCACCATCGCCAACGTGCATGTGCTCTCCCGCTGGCCTAGCGGCGCGCCGCAGGATTGCCGCCTGCTGGCAGAAGATACCGTGCCCACGCCCCACGGCTGGCTCACGCCCCTTTACGAAGCCGAAGACGTGCGCCGCAGCAGCGGCAAGAGCTTCAGCCTCTACCCCAACGGCATGTGGCGCAGCCTGGAGCTGCAAAATCAAACAACCGTAAACACGCCCCTTGGCGACATGCCCGCCGAATGGCTGGCATGGCACGGAAACGGTGCGCTCAAGCGCATACTCCTGCGCAAGGGCAAACTCAGCGGTTACTGGACAGAACAGGACGAGCGCAAACTGGCAAGCCAGATATCCCTTTCCCTGCACGGGCAGGAAATGAGCGCCAAGGTTCAGGGCCTGCGTTTCTATCCTTCAGGCGTACTGGAGAGCGTCACCTTCTGGCCCGGCGAAACAATCAGGCTCGTCACCCCGCTTGGCCCCATGCCCGTGAGGTACGGCTGCGCCTTTTACGAGAGCGGCGCACTGCGAAGCTGCGAACCGGCGCGGCCTGCGCATGTGCCGACCTCCATTGGGCAGCTTGCGGCCTACGACCCTGCGGCCTCGGCCATCTGCGGCGATATGAATTCCCTGTGCTTTGGTGAAGACGGCACGGTTTCCAGCCTTGTCACCGCCGCCTGTTCGCTACGCTGGCAGCAGGGCAAGGAGCAGAAATGCATGTCGCCGCGCATGGAAAAAGATCAGCTCACCATGCTGCGCACAGTGGTTGTTCCCCTGCGGGTAGAATTTCTGCCCAATGGTCTGGTACGCATGGACGATGGCAAACAGATCATGCAGGCCCCCTCGCAGGGCATAACTGTCGGGCCTTTTGTGGCTCTGCCCGACATGCGCGAGAGCCGCTGAGGTTTTGCGCAGCAACTACAACCCTGCCTTACATTGCAACCAGTTGGACGAGCATCGCGCTGCCGCAAACATTGTTGCGGCAGCGCGTCTTGCGCTGTATATGGTCACAGTGCTAGATTGCCGCAGGAGGCTGCATGGAAGTTCCTTTGCTCTATGAAATCGTCATTATTTTTCTTCTTTCAATATTCGTCACCATCGTCTGCAACAGAATAAAACTGCCCGCTACCGTGGGCTTTCTGCTTACAGGCGTTTTGTGCGGCCCGTCCCTGCTGGGTATCGTCAAGGATATGCAGGCCATTGATCATATTGCTGAACTCGGCGTTGCCATGTTGCTGTTCACAATAGGCATGGAACTTTCCGGCGAGGCCCTCAACCGCCTGAAACGGCCCGTTTTTCTGGGCGGCAGCCTGCAAATCGGCCTGACAGTTCTTGCCGTGGCGGGCATAGCCATGCTGCTGCGCGATGCCACCTACCAGAAAGGCCTTTTCTGGGGCTGTCTGGTGGCGCTTTCGTCCTCGGCCATCGTGCTGCGCATTTTGCAGGAGCGCGGGGCCACAAACACGCCTACGGGCCGCCTTTCCCTCGCCATCCTTGTTTTTCAGGACATTATGGTAGCGCCCATGCTGCTGGCGGTGCCGCTGCTCGCGGGCACGCTTGAGCTTTCTCTCCAGGGAGCGGTGTTCTCCACCCTGCGCGTGGTGGTGGTACTGGGCGGCGTACTGCTGTTTGCCCGCTTTGGCCTCAACAGGCTTATGGAAGCCGTGGTACGCACCCGCACGAGGGAAATACTGCTGCTCTCCACACTTGGCCTGTGCCTTGGCATGGCCATGCTGACCAACCATCTGGGCCTTTCGCTCTCGCTCGGAGCCTTTTTGGCAGGTTTGATGCTTGCCCGGTCGGAATACAGCATGAGCGTTATTTCGGGCATTCTGCCCTACCGCGATGTTTTCATGAGCCTGTTTTTCATCTCGGTAGGCATGATGCTGAATCTGGAGTTTTTTTTAGAGCATTTTGTCGCCATTATTGTTCTGACAGTGCTGTTCATTGTCATAAAATCCCTGCTCACCCTGCCTTCGGTGCTGGTGCAGGGCTATCCCTTGCGCGCGGCCATCATCACCTCCCTTTCTCTCGCGCAGGTGGGCGAATTTGCCTTTGTTCTGGCGGCATCTGGTCTGGCGGCCGGGTTGTTCGACATGAACGCCTACCAGACATTCCTTGACGTAAGCGTGCTCACCATGATGCTGACCCCCGGCCTTATGGCTGTGGCCCCGCGTATTGCCGACAAGGTTGCGGGCAAGCGCAACGAAAGGATGCTCGCCAGGGCCGAAGACCACGAAGGCGCCTGCGCCATGGATGACCACCTGATTATTGTGGGCTTTGGCATCAGCGGAAAACATCTGGCCCATGTGGCCCGAGAATCGGGCGTATGTTACACCATCCTCGAAATGAATCCTGAAACCGTTACCCGCTATCGGCACAAGGAACCCATTTCGCACGGCGACGCCTCGCAGCCCATTGTGCTGGAGCATCTGGGCGTCACCAGGGCGCGTGTGCTCGCCATCGTCATTTCCGACCCGGCAGCGGTGCGCTCCATTGTTATTGAAGCCCGCCGCTTCAACCCCAACCTGCACATCATTGCGCGCACCCGCTTTGTGAGCGAGGTGGCACCTCTGCGCGCGCTTGGCGCGGACGAGGTGATCGCTGAAGAATTTGAAACTTCCATTGAGGTTTTCAGCCGCGTGCTGACGCGCTATCTGGTTCCCCGACAGGATATAGATTCCTTTGCCGCGCGTATCCGGCAGGAGAATTACCGCATGATCCGCCGCATGAGCGCATCGGTAAACTCGCTTGATTCCATGGTCAGCCGCCTGCCGGAGATGGGCGTTCAGGCCATGCGCCTTGCCGCCGCCTCGCCCCTTTGCGGCATCAGCCTTGCCCAAAGCCAGATGCGCCGCAAATACGGCGTAACGGTCATTGCCATTCTGCGTGACGGCGTAACCCAGGCATCGCCCGAACCCAACGACCAGTTCCAGGCCGATGACGTGGTTTATCTGTTTGGCAAAACAGATAAACTTTTGGCAATAGCCCCGCTCTTTTCCGGCCCCTTGCGCGAATCCGGCAAGGAAACCAGCCCCCCGCCCAAGGCTGCATAGCGCATTTCGCAATTGCTGCGTAAAAGGAGGCGGGGCTTGCCCTGCCTCCTTTTAATTGCCAAACTCGGCAAGGTGTTAGCGCTGCCACGGCAAAAGATTCTGCCAAACCGGGGCTGGGAACTTGCGCATTTTGCCATTGCCGTCTATTAAAACTGATTACAGATATACTAACGGGAGCAACCCAAAGGGCTGCCCGCTGATAATCCGCCCTCTTGCGGTATGGATGTACTATGCTTGACGACAGACTGATGCGCGCCATGTTTGGCGAATCACGCAGCATCGCCATTATCGGTGCCAAGGACAAAGCCGGACAGGCCGTGGACAGGGTCGGGCGCTATCTGCTGGAGCAGGGATACAGGATTTTTCCTGTCCATCCTGTGCGCAAGACCGTATGGGGGCTGCCTGCGGCAACCTGCCTTGCGGAGCTGCCCGAGCCTGTGGATATCGTCAATCTGTTTCGCGCGCCGGAATACTGCCCTGCCCACGCGCAGGAAGTACTGGATCTGCCCTGGAAACCAAAAGTTTTCTGGATGCAGCTTGGCATACGCTCGATCGAGGCACGTCAGATGTTAGCCCGTACAGGCATGACAGTGGTTGAAGATTCCTGCATCATGGTGGAACACGAGCGCCTCATGCGCCCCTCTCTCACTTTTTAAGGTCAAGGATTATAGCCCATGTCTGCCGCTCACGGAGAATCTGTTTTCAACTGCCGCATGTGCGGCCACTGCTGCGAAGGAAGAGGCGGCATTGTCGTAAGCCCCACAGACCTGATCCGGCTGGCAGCGCACATGCAGCAAGCACCGGAAGCAGTGGCGGACAGCTATTGCGAACGCATTGGCGGCAAACTCAAAATTCGTTGCGGCGAAGACGGCTACTGCGTATTTTTTCGCCAGGGCAGCGGCTGCGGCGTGCACGAGGGCAAGCCTTCAATCTGCCGCGCATGGCCCTTTTTTCGCGGCAACATCGAAGACCCGGCCAGCCTTGCCATGGCCAAGGAATTCTGCCCCGGCATCGAAACTGGCGCGCTGCATGCGGATTTTGCGCGCGAAGGCCGCGACTATCTGCGCGAAAACGGCCTGCTTGCTTCTGATGCCACCTGTGAAGCCAATGCGCTTATCCTGAAGTAATCATGCGACGCCGCCCCCGCCAGATATCGTTGAAAGAATGCTACGACATTCTCAAGCTTAAAAAGGACGCCGATACGGCTGACCTCAAGCGGGCCTACCGGCGTCGCGCTTTTGAGCTGCACCCCGATCTCAACCCCGGCAACCCCGATGCCAGCCGGGAATTTCAGCTGCTCAACGAGGCCTATGTGGCCCTTTCCGCCATACTCAAACATGAGGACGGCGTACGGGCTTCAACAGAGGCCAGCAGGGCTGCCCAGGCAGAGAGCAAGGCGCGGGCCGCAAAGGAAGAGCCCGCTGACGACAGGGCTGAACAGAAGGCTCAGGCTGAAAATGGCTCTCAAGGCAGCAACGGACAGCAAGCGGAACCTGACGCAAAAGAAGCCAGCTCTGGCCCGGCTGACGCCGCTGCCGGGGCACGGGCCGCAGACGAGACCGGGAAAGCCCAAAAAGAGCAGAATCAAGAGCAGCAAAAGGACAAAACGGCAGACAAAAAAAACGCGCAGAACGGCTATTCAGAGCATGACGTGCTGCGCGACCTGCTTACAGATCCCTTTGCCCGCCGCGTTTTTGAAGATATTTACAGCGAACTGAACCGCCAGCATCAGGAAGAAGCGCCCCCCCAGCAGGAAGCGCCTTACCAAAAGGAAGGGCCCACTTTTGGCCAGCCCAAGGAAAAACCCACGGCAGAAAAGCGCAATGTAAAACTGCACAAGAGCAATCTGGCCTGGGGCACGCCCAAGTGGAACAAAGACCACAGCAAGGGCGTTACCGGTATGGTCAAGGGCTGGCTGCGCCGTCAGATTGATGAAGAACAAACCCTTGCCCTGCCGTCGGCAAATCTTGCGCCCGGCAAGCGCATTCGACTGCAAATACGTCAGGCCCTTTCTGGCGAGCTAAAAACTGTCGAAATCACCCTGCCGCCGGATTTTGCCGTGGGCAAACCCATCCGGCTGCGCGGGCTGGGCAAGCGTGTGGGGCCGTGGCAAGGCGATTTGTACCTTATTATCACCAACGAATGATCACGCGCTTTCATGCGCGCCGCAGTATAAACGAAAAGAGGCCCCTGTGGGGCCTCTTTTCGTTTATACTAGTCTGCTCATCGCAAGAGCATTTTGCGCGTTCTGTCGGAGCCTGCGGCTATTCGGTTTCCACATGAAAGCCAAAGTCGCCCTCTTCTTCCCCGTCCACCACATAGCGCAGGCGCTCATGAATGCTGTTGTCCTCGTTAAAGGTCAGCACTACGGGTTTACGGCTGTACAGATCCTGTGGGCCGTTCACGTATTCGTAAGCGCTGATGATGACTTCATCCCCACGCTGACAGGCCCGGGCCGCCGCACCGTTGAGTATGCAGCAGCGCGACCCCGGCTCGCCGTAGATGACGTAGGTGGAAATACGCTGTCCGTTGCTCTTGTTCCAGATATACACAAATTCCAGCGGGTAGATGCCCGCCTCGCGGCACTGCTCCGGGTCAAGCGTCACCGAGCCGTGGTAGTTCAGTTCGCACCCGGTAACACGAATGCAATGCAGTTTTGCCCGCAGTATTTGCAGCATGACAAACTCTCTTGCGCGGTTGAACGCGCCTAAAAAAAGGTCGCACAGGCGACCATGAATGATGCCGAATCCGGCAGTTGCCCGCACCGCAGGAGTTGCCAGCACAGGGCAACCCCTCGCGCCGCCCGGTAGCGGCGGACGCATGAGCACGGCATGCAACAACTATGAAGCGCACCGCAAGCCTCACCGGGCGCGGCCCCGGTTTGGTCGCTACGCTCCGGGCCGCAAAAGCGGTGTGAACCTAAGCAGACGGCGCAAAAAAATCAATACGCCTTGATGTACTCGTCCATATTTTCCGCAGAGCAGTTGCGGCTGACCCAAAAAGCAGAGGCCCATACCATCAGGGCTGTGGCCTGCGTGTCGTCCAGACTTTTGATCTTGGCTTCAAGGCTGGATTTGCTGGCCCCATGCCGCAGGTGCACACCGTTGATGTCGCAGGCATCCGTAACGCGCAGCAAAAGATACGAAAGCCGCGTATGGTCGGGCATGAGCTTCATATCCTTGTGGGCTTCCACAATGGTTTTCAGCTCCGCAGCACTAAAGATATGCTTGATGCCCGTGATTGCCCGAAAAAACGTGTCCACCGCCCAGGGAAGGATAAACTCCGCCCCCGCGCTCTTTGTGCGGAAGTAGTCTTTGAGCCAGCGTTCCTGATCGTCGTTAATACGTGCTGCGACCTGCGGCATGATGCCCCCGATGTTGCGTGCGGCCTGGCGCAAGTTCGCCAAGCATCGTGTTACGCTATGTTTTCTTTTTGCGCTACACTACCTGCTCGTGAATTTCAAGATAAAATCTAGACTTTTTTCCAGAAACATTGTCCGGGCTTACCGCAGATCAGGATGCGGGCATGGCAAATATGCCAGATGCATGCCCCCTTGCCTAGCCCTGCTTGCCGCGCGCTGCCCTTGAATGTATCCATAGCGCACAGACAGAATAAAGGAGCTTGCATGCAGAATGCCAGACAGGCTGCGCCCCCACAATTACAATCTACCACAGCACCCAACAAGGACGCAATGCAGCAAAGCGCCGTGCGCGCAGCTCTGATCCGCATGCACGCAGCCACGGTTCTGTTTGGTATCTCTGGCATTTTTGGCAAATTGTGCCAGTGTTCCGCCGTTGATCTTGTCTGGGGCAGGGCCGTGGTTGCAGTGGCCGCCCTTGGCTGCATCTGCCTTGTCCGGCGTGATCCGCCCTGGCATGGAATTGCGGCACGCGACCTGACAGGCCTTGCCGTAAGCGGCATTCTGCTGACCCTCCATTTTGTTACTTTTTTTATGGGCATAAAACTGGGCGGTATTGCGGTGGGTACGCTCGGCTTTGCGTGTTTTCCCGCCTTTACGGCCCTGTTTGAAGCCATAGCCTACCGCGAGCGCCCAAGCGCCCGGGAATTGCAGTGCATTGGCATGGTAAGCATTGGGCTTGTGTGCCTGACGCCCTCGTTTTCGCTGGCTGATACTGCAACCCACGGCCTGCTTTGGGGCATTGTTTCCGCTGCGGTCTACGGCCTGGTAGCCATAGCAAACCGGCACTTTGCCGGGGGCATGTCTGGCATGCAGACCTGCTGGTGGCAAAATACGGTAATAATCATCTGCCTTCTGCCCTTTGCTGCAGCGGATGTGCCGGGCATCGCCGCTCTGGACTGGCTGTGGATAATCTGCCTGGGCCTTTTATGCACCGCCCTCGCCTACAGCCTTTACGTAAGCAGCCTCACAGCCCTCAAGGCCCGACAGGCAGCGGTTATCATCACGCTTGAACCTGTTTACGCCATAATTGCTGCGTGGCTGCTCTTTAGCGATGCTCCCGGTCTGGGCATTTTTGCAGGCGGCGCACTCATACTTGGCGCTGTGTTCAGACTCAGCAGGCGATGATATAAGCGGCTTTTGGGCTGCAATTAATTTTTTTTAATTCGATAATCACATAAACATATACTACACAACTGCCATTTCCACAAAATATTATTACAAATGATATAAAGTTTATATTGGATTTGACGATTTTTTTGACTATTAATAATAAAAAAAATTTAGTCAGATGTGCTGCGTTAACGGAATGCTAATTTTTTTAACATACGTTATCATCACATCATAATCACCCTTGCATCACGAGCTCACTGGAGGATACCATGCCACGCCTGTCATTCAAGAGCGTAAATACTGTTATAGCCGCACTGATAAGCGTCATTCTGCTTATCGGCGTTTCCATTTTTGTTGTTTACGTTGGCAAATCTTCATACCACATTGTCAACAATACATCTGTTGGCGGCATGAAGATCATAAACAACGGCCTCATTGCCAACGTCAATGACATGATTGACGCCAACATGAGCATGATCAAGGTTCCGGCGCAGAGCGGTCAGGCGAAAAAAGCCATCGAAGGTAACAGCGCCGAAATGGACACCCTTATCAAAGCCCTTATCAAAGAATACAAGGGAATCAATTCCATCTTTGTTCTAAATTCGCAGGGCGTTGCTGTTTCCGGCGCATCCTCCAATGGAGAAAATTTTATTGGCAATAACTACAGTGAAAGAGGCTATTTCAAAACTGCCATGCAGGGCAAGGATGCCATTGACCCCAACATCGTTATTGCAAAAACCACAAAAAAAGAAATATTTGCCATCGCTACTCCAGTTTTTGGCGACACAGGCAAGCCCATTGGCGCAGTATGCGTGACCATGAACTGGCTTGAATATATTAAAAGCCATGTTTTTAACATAACAGTTGCAGACCATGGTTATGCATTTATTATTGATGCCAACGGTCGCGTTATTGCCCACCCCAAGGCTGAGACTCACATGAGCGATGTCAGCAAGCTGGAATTTGTAGTCAAGGCGCTTAAACTCAAAAACGGCTCTTTTGATTACGGATTTCAGGGTAAGGACAAGGTAATTGTTTTTCAAACCATTGAAAGAACAGGCTGGCTTGTCTGCACCTCCGCATTTACAGACGATCTTGCAAAAGACGCCGTTGAGCAACGCAACATTCTTATTCTCGTTGCTATCGGCATTTTTGTTGTATTGCTGGGCAGCATCATATTTATGGTTCGCCGGATCATTACCGCCCCGCTGAAGAACATCATGGACTACAGCGCGCAGATTGCGCACGGCGATTTCAAGGCCACACTCGCGGGCAATTATAGTTTTGAACTAGCTGAACTTGCAGGCAATTTTAAAGAAACGACCGCAGTGCTCAAAAACCGCCTGGGTTTTGCTGACGGCGTATTGCAGGGCATCACCTTCCCCACCCTGGTTGCAGATACAGATGTGCGCATCACCTATGTGAATGATGCCATGGTCAAGCTTGTGGGCAAAAGCGGCAAGCCCGACGACTATAAGGGCATGGGAGCGGCTGAATTTTTCTACGGGGATGCCAACAAGCGTACCATCTGCCATAAATGTCTGAGCGAGGGAGTAAACGCACATGGCATTGAAGCAGCAATGACCTTTGCAGACGGCCAGCACAAAAATCTGCGCATTGATGCCTCGCTGATCCGCGATCTGGACGGCAATATTGTTGGTGCAGTAACACTTGTGTTCGACCTGACGGAAATCAAAAAGCAGCAGGCCACCATCGAGCAGCAGCGTGACGCCGTTGCCCAGGTGGCGCAGAACGCCAATGCCATTGCCGACAGGCTTTCCACCGCTACCGAAGAGCTTTCCACCCAGGTGGAACAGGCCAGCCGTGGCGCGGATCAGCAAACGCAGCGTGTTTCTGAAACCGCCACCGCAATGGAGCAGATGAATGCCTCGGTGCTTGAGGTTGCGCGCAATGCGGGCGGTGCCTCAGACACTACCATCAATGCCAAACGCAAGGCGGAACATGGCGCAGAAGTGGTCAACAAGGTAGTGCAGGGCATCAACCAGTTGCACACGCAGGCTTTGGGCCTCAAGACCGGAATGGCCTCGCTGGGCGATCAGGCCCAGAGTATCGGCCAGATCATGACCGTGATTTCAGACATTGCAGACCAGACCAACCTGCTGGCCCTCAACGCCGCCATCGAAGCGGCGCGCGCGGGCGAAGCCGGACGCGGATTTGCCGTTGTGGCCGACGAGGTGCGCAAACTGGCGGAAAAGACCATGCAGGCAACCCGCGAGGTTGGTTCCGCCATTCAGGGCATACAGAGCGGCACCACGCAGAACATTGATCAGGTCAACCAGACTGTAGACACCATCGAGCAGACCACTGAGCTTGCCGGAACCTCCGGCGAGGCGCTCTCAGAAATTGTGGTGCTGGTGGATCAGGCTGCGGATCAGGCGCATTCCATTGCCGCCGCCGCAGAAGAACAGTCGGCCACCAGCGACGAGATCAACCGCGCTGTGGAACAGATCAACACCATCAGCGTAGAGACGTCCTCCGCCATGTCGCAATCTGCCAACGCAGTGACGGAACTGGCAAAGCAGGCGCAGGAACTCAAAAAGCTCATTGCGCAGATGGTTTCCTAAAAACACCCAGCGGGGCAGTGCGCAAGCCTGCCCTCCCCTGCAACAAGCTCGAAGCCCCTGAACGGCAAACCGTTCAGGGGCTTTTTATGTCTCCGTTTCACGAGTACGAGATGCAGTTAATAACATTTTCAAGCTGACAGGTACATGCTGGTTTCAGACTGCATCAAGCTGTTTAGCCGCAGCAAGAAAATCTCCTACCGCTTTTCCGGTACCAGCTTACCAGAAATTTCACCGTTCAATGAATGATCTTCGCCCGACACAAAGAGTATCGGCTTGCCCTTGGAAAAACTGACCTTGCTGAGGTCTACCCAAAACATATTTGGCGAATCGGCAGCCTGAAAGAAATAGAGCCTGTTGGTGGAATCGGCCAAGGTTGTCCATAGGGTGGGCCACTTGTCCTCGGATTCAATATCACTTGAGGTGTTTTCCGCCCCTTTGGGAACCGACACTGTCTTGATAATGCTGTAGGCCATCGCCAGAGCTTCCCTTGTATCAGTGGGAGCGGGAATTGTTTTCAGAAAGGCTGCGGCGCGAACAAAACGGCTGGCAGGATCAATATCGCCCGGCAGAGCTTCTGTACCGCCAAAGTATCTGAAACGCTTCATGTTGTTGAGTTGCCATGCGAGCGGAGGCTCGTTGGTCATGACATTGGACTCGCTGCCATGATGGACAACCATGACTCCATCCACAAATTCAACCACAGCAGAGTCGCCACTTGCGTCAGAGACAGACAAATGCAGCGGCCATGTCCGCCCAGAAGCAAGTTCAGAAACAACCTGTACACTCTTAAGTGATTCCAGCGCTTCTACAACCGTGGCCGATGTATCTAAAATATATTGTATAACCAGCAGATTGGATACTCCTGGTCGATTGTCGCGAGCTTCGTACTGGGATTCGTGCAAATACAGCAGATTTGCCACAAACCCTTTTTCATTGATGCCATCAGAAGTTCCGGCATTCAACGAACGCACAACAACACTGCCGTACTTCGATTTCCATTTGAGAGACTGGCCGGTTGTCGCACCTCCATCCCTGTCCATACCCTGAGGGTACACCATAATTTTGGCGTGGTCTGGAATGTAAAGATCCATTGTGCGCGCAACAACATGATATGGCGCATGGTTGAGTAAAATACGCGAGCAGGCGTTGGCGGGCGTACAATTCAGCCCAATGCACAAGCCAGAGGCGATAACAGCGGCAGCCAACATACGTTTTGCAAACATAACAGTCTCACTCGGTTAAGGATTTGCGTCGATCCACCATACAATGTAATTACACTGATGCGACCTCACAAAATTGCTCACAAAACCAATAGAAAGACAAAGTGTAAAAACAAGTAATCTGCAAAAATGTTCAAAAAAAATCATATTAATGCAGGATCATAAAAAATTACATAATTTATTTTTACTAAATTTATATATCTACAAACACTACACACTATAAATATTAAAATATTATCGTACAATTATATTGTAAACACAAAATATTATATATTAAAACGATAAACTTTTTTTGAAACGCTTATTATTCAATATTTTGTTTATATTATTATCGAATTAAATGAATAGCAATAACTTGGCATGCAAATACAGACAAGGCTCGTTTCAGTTCAGGCTCAGCCACAAAGCGCTGAGCCTGAACTGAAACGAGCCTTGAGGATTATGCAATAATATCAGCCCGCAATAACCGGAGAAAAATATGGCCCGGTGCTGCGCATAGGCCTCCGTTAAATATCCTTGATCACGTCCTGCATGCTGTAAAGCTTGCCGGGCTTCTGCCCTGCCATCCAGCCAGCGGCACGGATAGCGCCGCGCGCAAAATTTTCGCGCGAGTGGGCCTGGTGGGTCACTTCAATACGCTCACCGGGGCCCATGAAATACACGGTATGCACGCCCACCACATCGCCGCCGCGTATGGCCTGAATGCCGATCTGCTCCTTGGGGCGGGCGCCGATGATGCCGTCACGGCTGGAGCAGCGCACATCGTTGAGCTTCCAGTCGCGGGCCTCGGCAAGGCATTCGCCAAGGGTCAGGGCCGTGCCGCTGGGGCTGTCCTTTTTGCGGTTGTGGTGCAGTTCCACCATTTCAATATCATAATCCTCGCCCAGGGCCTTGGTGAGCTGGGGCAGGATGTTGAGCAGCACATTCACGCCGATGCTCATGTTCGAGGCCCAGAAAATCGGGGCCTTGGCGGCAAGGGCGCGCAGTTCGTCTTTTTGCTCATCGGTAAAGCCCGTGGTGCCGATTACAAGGGCATTGCCGGTCTGCGCAACGGCCTTGGCCGATTGCAGACTCACCGCAGGAGCGGTGAAGTCAATGACCACTGCCCCCGGGAGCTTGGGCAAGAGGGCCGACAAGCTGTCGGAAACAGGGCAGGCAGCGCCCGCAAGAGCGGCTATGCGCTCCGGGCTGTCCACCAGCCCCGCAAGGGTGAACTGCGGGTCGGCTTCCACAAGCCCGCTGATGGTTTTGCCCATACGCCCGCTGGCCCCGACCACAATAATAGAAGTACTCATAGCTTCTCCGTTTCCGTTATTCCGGCTCAATGCCGGATTCACGCAACAGGTTTCTGAATTCCGTTTCATCCAGGACGGTTACGCCAAGGGAGCGCGCCTTGTCCAGTTTGCTGCCCGCCTTTTCGCCCGCCACCAGATAGTCCAGCTTTTTGCTGACAGCACCAAGGGGAACAGCCCCGGCGGCCTCGGCCCACTTTTGCGCCGTGCCGCGCGGCACGCTGATGGTGCCCGTAAAAAGGATGGTTTTGCCAGCCAGCGGCCCTTCGACAAGGGTTTGCGCGCCCTGAGCCGAATCCGCCCCCTTGGGCCACGGGCCGTTTTCCTTGAGCCGCGCAAGCTGCTCGCGGTTGGCAGGGCTGTCAAAGAAGTTGCGTATGGACGAAGCCACTTCCGGCCCCACATCGGGCAGGGCCAGCAGGCTATCCACAGTGGCGTTTTCCAGTTCGTCCAGATCGGCAAAGCGCGCCGCAAGGGTGCGGGCCGTCTGCTCGCCCACGTGGCGGATGCCAAGGGCGCTGATAAGCCTTTGCAGGGTCGCGGTGTGGCGGGCGTTTTCCAGCGAATCCACAAACTTTTGCGCCAGCACCTCGCCCATGCGTTCAAAGCCCAGCAACTCCTGCACGGTGAGGCTGAACAGATCGGCTGGCGACTGTACGCGCCCGCTGGTCACAAGCTGCTCGATCCACTTTTGCCCCACGCCCTGAATATCAAGCCCGGCCTTGGAAACAAAGTGGGTTATGGAGCGCAGCCGGATGGCGGGGCAAGCCAGATTCTCGCACCGCCAGGCAGCCTCGCCTTCTTCGCGGTACACAGGTTGCCCACAGGCCGGGCATGTGCGGGGAAACTGATAAGGTTCAGCGCCTGCGGGCCGTTTATCCAGCACCGGGCCGACCACTTCGGGGATAACATCGCCCGCGCGCTGCACAATAACGGTATCGCCCACGCGCACGTCGCGCGCGCGGATTTCATCCTCATTATGCAGGGTTGCGCGCGAAACCATCACCCCGCCCACAGCCACCGGCGCAAGCATGGCCACTGGCGTAAGCGCCCCTGTGCGCCCCACCTGAATTTCTATGCCCTCAAGCAGG
Organism: Desulfovibrio desulfopostgatei; assembly: GCF_053570645.1. Lineage (NCBI taxonomy): Bacteria > Pseudomonadati > Thermodesulfobacteriota > Desulfovibrionia > Desulfovibrionales > Desulfovibrionaceae > Desulfovibrio > Desulfovibrio desulfopostgatei. Next base: position 1,959,622 of record NZ_JBRBQS010000002.1, read on the forward strand.
GTTTGCGCCTGCATGGCCGGGAACTTGAAGGCCACGGCAAAACGCGGCGCGCGCGCCGTAAAACCAAGTGCCTCCTGGGCTTCAAGGTCGTTCTGTTTTGCCACGGCGCCGTCAATTTCCATGGCAAATTCCGGCCTGTTTTCGCGCACCCAGTTCACATAGTTTTCTACATCCTGAGGGTTCGCGCAGAGCTTGCCGTTTGGCGGCGTAAGAAAACCGTATTCCTTCAGCCTGGCCATCAGCTCCGAATGCAGGCGGCACGGCTGCGCCGGAGCCCACTGCGCATCACCCAGACTATAAGCCAGAAAACGCAGGGGGCGCGATTCCGTAACCGAAATATCAAGCTGGCGCAGGGTTCCTGCTGCCGCATTGCGCGGATTGGCAAAGGTCTTTTGCCCCAGGGATTCCTGCCGCTCGTTGAGGGCGTCAAAATCCTTTTTATACATCACCACTTCGCCGCGCACTTCAAGCCGCGCGGGAAACGGCCCCTCGCCCCTGAGGCGCAAGGGCACGGTGCGGATGGTGCGCACGGCCTCGGTGACGACTTCACCCACTTCGCCATCGCCGCGCGTCAGAGCTTCCTGCAACACGCCATTCGCATAGATGATTTCCAGCGCGAGGCCGTCAAGCTTGGGATCACACCAGAAGGCCTGCGGCAGGGGGCCGTTGACTTCCGTATCCCATGCGCGGCGCATACGCTCCACAAAATCGCGCCACTCTTCCACAGAAAAGACGTTGTCCAGACCGTACATCTGACGGCTGTGGCTTTTTTTGGCGAGGCCGTCCAGCAGCTTGCCGCCCACGCGCAGGGTGGGCGAATGGGCAGAGCGCAGCTCGGGCCAGCGGTCTTCCAGCGCGGCCAGCTCATGAAACAGCGCGTCAAACTGGTCGTCCGAAATTTCCGGCGCATCCTGGGTGTGATACAGATAATTGTGGCGCTCCAGCTCTGCGGCCAGCCAGCGGGCGCGGTTGCGCTCCTCGCTGCTGGGACCGCCAGCGGGGCCAGTGGCAAAGAGGCTGTTCTGCTCCTGCCTGCCATTGCGTGAATTCTGCGACATGAAAAAACCTTTCTGATGGTCAGCCGCCGTGCCCTTGTTTGGCTTACGGGCTTTGCGGCGGCACTGCTCACAGGGGCAAGCGCCCCCGTCTATTCGGGCATGGCGATAAGCCTGGCCCGCAAAATGCGGATGCGGTCACGCAGCTCTGCGGCCTGTTCAAATTCCAGATCACGAGCCGCCTGACGCATCTCCTTTTCAAGCTTGGCAACAAGAATGGCAACATCCTCGGCAGTCAGCGGCACTGCGTCTGGGTCGCGCTGTTTACCCTTGCCCTTGCCGCGCCCGCGTCCGCCGCCATCTTCCACATACAGGCTATCAAGTGGCGATTCAAGCGATTTGCGGGTGCTGGTGGGCGTGATGCCGTGCTCTTCATTGTAGGCCGCCTGCTTGGCGCGGCGGCGCTCGGTTTCGCCCATGGCGGCGCGCATGGAATCGGTGATCTTGTCCGCGTACAGAATGACCTTGCCCTGCGCGTTGCGCGCGGCGCGGCCAAATGTCTGGATAAGCGAACCCGTGGAGCGCAAAAAGCCCTCCTTGTCCGCATCCAGAATGCACACAAGCGACACTTCGGGGATGTCCAGCCCCTCGCGCAGCAGGTTGATGCCCACCAGCACGTCAAATTCCCCAAGCCGCAGTGCGCGGATGATCTGCATGCGCTCAAGCGTATCAATGTCCGAATGCAGGTAGCGCGCCCGCACGCCCATATTGCAGCAGTATTCGGTGAGGTCTTCCGCCATGCGCTTGGTAAGGGTGGTGACAAGCACCCTCTCGCCCAGCGTGACCTTGCCCCGGCATTCGCCCAGCAGGTTTTCCATCTGGCCCTTGGTGGGGCGCACCTCCACCACCGGATCCACAAGGCCAGTGGGGCGGATAATCTGCTCCGCCACAATGCCCTGCGCCTGATCCAGCTCGTACTTGCCGGGCGTGGCCGACACGTACACCACCTGATTGAGCATGCTGGTGAATTCGTTGAACTGGAGGGGGCGGTTATCCAGCGCCGAGGGCAGGCGGAAGCCGTAGTCCACAAGGGTCTGCTTGCGCGAGCGGTCGCCCTTGTACATGCCGCCCACCTGCGGAATGGTGATGTGCGATTCGTCCACAAAGAGCAGAAAATCTTCGGGAAAATAGTTGAGCAGACAGGACGGCGGCTCGCCCGGCTTGCGGCCGTCGAGGTGGCGGGTGTAGTTTTCAATGCCGTTGCAGTAGCCCAGTTCTTCAATCATTTCGAGGTCAAGCTGGGTGCGCTGCTCAATGCGCTGGGCCTCCACAAGCTGCCCGTGCTCCTTGAAATAGGTGAGCCGCACCGCCAGTTCATCGCGTATGTCGCTGGCAGCCCGCTTGAGGTTGTCCTGCGCGGAAACAAAGTGGCTGGCAGGGTACAGCACGGTTTTGCTTACCTCGGCCAGCACCTCGCCCGTGAGGGGGTCAATCTCGCGCATGAGGTCGATATCGTCGCCAAAAAATTCCAGCCGCAGCGCCCGCTCGTGATGGTAGGCGGGAATGATTTCAAGGGCATCGCCGCGCACGCGGAAGGTGCCGCGGTGGAAGTCGTAATCATTGCGCTCGTAGTGCACTTCCACCAGCCGGGTGATGAGCTTGTCCATGGGGAAGTGCTGTCCCACCTCAACGGGAATGACCATCTTGGCGTAATATTCCGGCGAGCCAAGGCCGTAGATGCACGAAACCGAAGCCACAATGACCACATCGCGCCGGGTCAGCAGGGCGTGGGTGGCGGCGTGGCGCAGCTTGTCTATGTTGTCGTTGATGGACGAATCTTTTTCAATATAGGTGTCCGAGGCCGGAACATAGGCCTCCGGCTGGTAGTAGTCGTAATAGCTGACAAAATATTCCACGGCATTGCGCGGGAACAGCCCCCGGAACTCGCCGTAAAGCTGGGCTGCCAGCGTTTTGTTGGGGGCCAGAACCAGCGCCGGGCGGTTGCAGCGGGCAATGACGTTGGCCATGGTAAAGGTTTTGCCGGAGCCGGTAACGCCCAGCAAAACCTGGGAGGGAACCCCGGCCTGAATATTGTCCACCAGGGCGTCAATGGCCGTGGGCTGGTCGCCCGTGGGGGTGTACGCCGTTTCAAGGCTGAATGGGATGACCTGATTATCTTCCATAATATTATGTTTTGGAGTAAGAGGACAGGATTACATCAATAACGAACGGGAATTGCCATGGAAAAAATCTTCGTACCTTCTCAGATAGATCTGCCCATCGACCGGGTTTTCATTGTGGCCGCAACCCTTAGCACCTTCAAGGGCTGCCGCCATCTGGACGTGCAGATTTTCCGCCCCGGCGCGACTGATGCCGAAGTGGAAGCCATCAAGGGTCTTGGCCTTGTGGCCCCGGCTGACCCTTCCGTTCCGGCAGAAGTGCTGCAAGGCGCTACGGAAGAAGCCGCCCTGCGCTGCGTGCTTGAATCCTTCACAGCAGAAGAAAGCCACGCGCTGGTTGAATACCTTGAAAAGCGCTATGCCGACCAGATTGAAAAAATCACGGTCTGCCCGCTTGATCTGCCCGTGCCCATGGGCGTTGCGCCGCTGGCAGGCATTGGCGAAGGCAAGACCACGGGCTTCATCCGCTTTGACGCGGTGCGCGACTATCCGCTGCCCTTCCCGGCCTATGGTTTTTACGATCTGGCCGCCCAGAAGCCGTCCGGGGAATAACTGTACACAACTCCCCAGGGCAGCCACGGAAACGGCAGACCGCTTCCAGCCATTTCAGGCGTTGCGCAACTTTGCGCAGCGCCTGTTTGCGTTTGCGAGGCAAGGGCGCGCTCAAGTTCGGCCTGAAAAACCGCGCGCGGCAGCATCACGCCGCCCATGCGCATGATGTGCGGCGTTTCCTGCTGGCAGTCAAGCAGGGTTGCTCCGCGCTGGCGCAGCAGGGCCACAAGCCCTGCCAGTGCGGCGCGCGAGGCTTCGGGCTGGGTGTGAAACATGGATTCGCCAAAAAAGGCCCGGCCCAACGCCACGCCGTACAGACCGCCCACCAGTTCGCCATCGCGCCAGGCCTCAACGGAATGGGCATAGCCAAGGGCGTGCAGGTCTTCGTAGGCGCGCATCATGTCGTCAATAATCCAGGTGCCGCCCTCCTTGTCCCTTGGTGCTGCGCAGGCGCGGATAACCCGCCCGAAAGCGGCGTTGTGAGTCAGCTCAAAAGGATGCAGGCGCAGCTTGCGGGCGCTGCGCGCAGGCAAACGAAAGCCCTCAAGGGGCATGACGCAACGGGGATCCGGCGACCACCAGAGAATGGGCATTCCCTTGGAGTACCAGGGAAAAATCCCACGGCTGTAGGCAGCAACCAGACGTTCTGGACGCAGATCGCCGCCCAGACACAGCAAGCCGTCTTCACGGGCTGTTTCCGGCGGCGGAAATTGAGAGGCCAGTGCTGTAAATGCCCCGATCATAGCGTCCTTTGCCGACAGAGTACCATTTGAATATTATCTAAGACGGGGCGGATGCCACTGAAAACAGCGTCAACGCAAACGGGCCGGAACTGCCGCATTCGGCAACAGCCCCGGCCCGCCTTTGTGCATATAATCAGGCGTCTACAGGCACCGGCTTACGACTTTTTGCCGCGCTGCCCTCATGTTCAAGGGCCAGTTCTTCGCCCTTGACTGTCAGCTTTGCGCTGCCGCCCTTCTTGAGCGAGCCGAACAGCAGTTCGTGCGCCAGGCGGTCTTCCAGCTCCGTGCGCAGCAGGCGGCGCAGGGGCCGCGCACCCATGGAGGGATCAAAGCCCTTGCGGGCCAGCCACTTGCGGGCGGTCTCCGTGAGTGTAAGCGTTACGCCGCGCTGCTCGAGGCTGGTGCGGATTTCGCCCACAAACTTGTCCACAATGCGCAACATCATGGGTTCTGTGAGGCTGCCAAAGGGAACAAGCGCGTCCAGCCGGTTGCGGAATTCAGGGCTGAAGGTGTTTTCCACAGCCTTGAGGCCCTTGTGCGCCGCATCCTGCGGGGCCGTGCCGCCAAAGCCCATGGCGGGCCGCGACATTTCAAAGGCCCCGGCATTGGAGGTCATGATAAGGATAACGTGCGAAAAGTCCGTCTTGCGCCCGGTGTTGTCCGTCAGCGTGGCGTAATCCATTACCTGGAGCAGCACGTTGAAGATATCCGGGTGGGCTTTTTCCACTTCGTCCAGCAGCACCACGGAATACGGGGCCTTGCGCACGGCCTCGGTCATGAGCCCGCCCTGATCAAAGCCCACGTAGCCTGGAGGCGCGCCGATGAGCCGCGAAACAGAGTGCTTTTCCATGTATTCGCTCATGTCGTAGCGCAGAAATTCCACGCCCATGAGCTTGGCAAGACTGCGGGCCACTTCCGTTTTGCCCACGCCCGTTGGCCCGTAGAACAGGAAGGCGCCTGCGGGGCGCTGCTCCTGCCCAAGCCCGGCGCGGGCGCGCAAGATGGCGCGCACGGTCAGCTCAATGGCTTTTTCCTGCCCGAACACAAGACTCTTGAGGTCTTTTTCAAGCGTTGCCAGCTTGTTGCGTTCCTTGCCGGAGACAGTGCGCACGGGTATGCCCGCCATGCGGGCCACAATGCGCTCCACATCGGCCACGCTGACCAGCGGGGCATCCTTGCCGCTCTTTTTGGCAGGCTTTCCGGCAGGCGTTACGCCACGGCCCAGGCGCACGGCTGCGCCAGTTTCGTCCAGCACGTCAATGGCCTTGTCGGGCAGCAGGCGGTCGCGCACATGGCGCGCGGTAAGATCCACCATGGCCTTGAGGGCCGCAGGGCTGTAGCGCACGTGGTGGTACTGCGCATAGCGCGGCTCAAGCCCTTCAAGAATGCCAAGGCATTCTTCCGTGGTCGGCTCGGTAAGGTCAATGCGCTGAAACCGGCGGGCCAGCGCGCGGTCTTTTTCAAAATGGTTGCGGTATTCCTCGTAGGTGGTGGAACCAATGCAGCGGATTTCGCCATTGGCGAGCACGGGCTTGAGCAGGTTGGACGCGTCAAGCGAGCCGCCAGAGGTGGAACCAGCCCCCACGATGGTGTGGATTTCGTCAATAAACAGGATGCAGTCTGGCTGCTCCTTGAGCTTTTGCACCACGGCCTTGAGGCGGCCTTCAAAGTCGCCCCGGTAGCGGGTGCCCGCAAGCAGAAGGCCCATATCAAGGGCATAAAGCTTTGTTTTGGCAAACATTTCAGGCACGTTGCCTTCCACAATGCGCAAGGCAAGGCCCTCGGCCAGGGCTGTTTTGCCAACGCCGGGGTCGCCCACAAAGAGGGGGTTGTTCTTGCGGCGGCGGCACAGAACCTCAACCGCGCGGTCAAGTTCCGCAGTGCGGCCCACGAGGGGGTCAATCTTGCCTTCCCTGGCACGGGCCGTAAGTTCAACGGTATACTGGGCCAGGGGGTCTGCCTTGGCTTCGCCGTCCCCGGCTTCGGCCCCGGCTTCCACGCCGCGCGAACCGGAACCTTCATCAAGCCCGTGCGAAATAAAAGTCAGCACGTCCAGCCGTTCAACGCCCTGTTTGCGCAGATAGAAGTGGGCGTAGCTTTCTTCCTCATCCATGATGGAAATGAGCAGGTCGCCAAGCTCCACAGCGTCGCGCCCGGAGGAGCGGATATGCTCCAGCGCGCGTTCAAGCACGCGCTGCACGCTGTCCGTCTGCGAGACTTCGTGCTTTTCCGCCAGGGAAACGGGTTCCAGTTCCTTGTTGAAAAATTCCTCAAGCTGCTCGCGCAGCACAGGCACGCTTGCCCCGCTGCCCTCAAGAATGATGCGCCCCTTCATGCTGTTGGTCAGCGCAAAGAGCACATGCTCCACAGTCAACAGATCATGCCGTCGCCGGTGGGCTTCCATGAGGGCGTCCCGAATGACCAACTGAACATTTTTACTCAACATAGGCTTATCTCAATGGATTTTTTCCATGGTGCATTTAAGGGGATACCCTGCCGCCCGCGCCGTGTTGTGCACACGCCGAACCTTGGCCTCGGCTATTTCAAGGGTGTATATGCCGCACTGGCCTACCCCGCGCTGGTGTACCGCCAGCATGATGGCCGTGGCTTCTTCGGCGGTTTTGTGGAAAATGCCGCACAGTACCGACACCACAAACTCCATGCTTGTATAGTCGTCATTGTGCAGGAGTACCCGGTAGCGATCCGGTTCCTTGAGTTTTTTTTCCACGATTACGCGACTGTCGCCGCTGGTTTGATTGTCGGGGATAAAAGACATGCATGGCTCCCAAGACGTTTCAGCTCTGCCGCGATGAATCCGTGTTGACATCGGCCTTGTCGTTCAGGCCCAGCACTGTTCGCCAGTGCGCCCTCTGCGCTTCGTCAAACACAAAGGAAAGCTGTTTCGGCTTGTTGTTTTGCCGCAACCATTCCTGATGCAGCTCATGATAACTTTTGATGCTTATTTCGGCATTGTCAAGGTTCAGACGCTTCTCGACCCTTGCAATATCCTGCGCCCGGCCTTCCAGTTCAACCACCTGGGCAAAGGGCAGCGCGTCCAGCTCCACTTCCACGGTGTCCATGCGCCATGGCTCGCGAACTTTTTCGTACCGGGCCGCCACCGTATAGCCCAGCCCTTCCAGAATACCCCGCAAGGCAGCGCCATCGGCAACTTCCGTTTCGCGCTCCTCGCGCACCTTGAAGCCGCCGTCTTCTGTGGCGGGCAGCTTGAGCGTGATCAGGTGGCGCGTTTTGTCCTGCCATTCCTGACTGCGCAAACGCAGCAGTTTGCCGCCAGTGACCAGCGTTCCCTGGGCAGTGTCAAACACCCAGTTGCACTCAAAATGCGCGCCAAGGCAGTGCGCCCCGTTATCCACAAGCGCCTGACGCAGGGTTTGCAGATTCACATGCAGATATTTGCGTTCAATCTCAAGGCCCATGACCGCCGCCTTTACTTGCGATGAAACAGTTTTTGCTGCAAGGCGGCTATGGTGCTGATGCCGCCCTGCTCCACAGCCGGATGGACAATGGGATCAAAGCCCAGCCGCCGCGCCTGCGTGAGGCGCAAATCCTGCGCGGATACGGGCCGCACCTGCCCGTTGAGATCAACCTCGCCCCACAGCACGCTCTTTTCCGGCAGCGGAACATCATAATACGACGAAAGCACCGCAGCCACCAGCGCCAGATCAAGCCCCGGCTCGCTCAGCTTCATGCCGCCGCCCACCTTGGCGTAAATATCCACCTGACCAAAGTTGAGCTTGAGCCTTTTTTCCAGCACAGCCAGCAGCAAATGCAGGCGGGCCACGTCAAAACCAAGGGCGGCGCGGCGCGGGATACTCAAAAATGTGCGGGAAACAAGGGCCTGCACCTCCACTGCCAGCGGGCGCTGCCCGTCCACTGCCATAACCACGGCAGTGCCGGATAACGAGGGGTCGCGCTGGCCCAGAAAAAACGTGGATGGATCGTCCACAATCTGCATGCCCGAGGCTTCCATGCGAAAAACCAACAGTTCCTCATTGGGGCCAAAGCGGTTTTTGAACACGCGCAACAGGCGGAACATCTGGCGGCGGTCGCCCTCAAGCGAAATAACGGTGTCCACCATGTGTTCCAGCAGGCGGGGGCCAGCCAGCACACCGTCCTTGGTCACGTGCCCCACCAGAATCAGGGTGCATGACAGGCGGCGGCAGGCCTCGAGCAATGTTGTTGCCACGGCCCGCACCTGGCTGACGTTGCCCGGCAGGCCATCGGCCTCTAGGCTTGTGAGGGTCTGCACCGAATCCACCACCAGCAGGGCTGGCGGCGCGGTATTGGCAGCTTCGAGCACGTCCTCCACGCGGGAGGTGGCAATGGCCATGAGGTTATGATCCAGCATGCCGAGGCGCTCGGCCCGGCCCTTGATCTGCGGCAGGGATTCCTCCCCGCTGGCATAGAGCACGCGCCTGCCCTGCGCTGCCACTAGCCCCGCCACCTGGAGCAGCAGGGTTGATTTGCCGATGCCCGGCTCGCCGCCCACCAGTATTGCCGCACCGGGCACAAGGCCCTTGCCCAGAACGCGGTCAAGGGCTTTCAGGCCGCTGCCGTAGGGCGCGTGTCCGGCATCTTCCACATCCCGCAAGGCAATGGGGCGGCTGGAGGAATCCGTAGCAGCGCGGGGCCTGTTGCCGCCGGGGGCGGATTTGGGCTGCACAGCCGCCTGAAGCGTATTCCACTCATGGCAGTTGGGGCATTGCCCACGCCACTGCATGGTTTGTGAGCCACAAGAAGAGCATATATAAATTTCACGTGTTTTCGACATGAATAAAGCCTACGGAAAAAGTACACAGGGCGCAAGGCGTGGGCGCTTGGGCCATGCCGCCTCCCCTCTGCCGATCCGCCCTGCAACGCTTGCGCGATAAAGGAAACTCAGGCGGGATTGAAACAGCAGCGCCCGCTGTTGAACGGATCCCGGTACGGGCAACCGTGTCAACAACGGGCGATGGTATACAGCCGTAAAATCGCGGCCTGTGGCGTCAACCGGAGCAGGTGGGTATTTTCAGCCACATCCAGCTCTGGAGTAAGGATAGTTGCAAACTTGGCAGTTGCTCCAGGTTAGCCCTTGGAACCACGCTTGGAAGCCTTGAGGGGGTTGACCTTCTTGGCGGAGACGGTCTCCACCTGAATGCGGTGCTGGTTTGCGGCCATCAGGGCATCCACATCCAGCCCCAGTGCGGCAAGCCTTTGAGGCACATCCCTGCGCACGCCGCTATAGCGGTTGCGGTCGGCAATGGGGCGTCCCACAAACTGGGCGGTGGTCAGATACAGGCCCCTGCTGTCGATGGCGAGCACAGCCTCCGTTCCATTTTCCTGAACGGTCTGGATCATCATTTCCTGCGTTGTTCCAAAACGGTTATACATGTTACCTGTTCTCCTGTGTGCCTTTGCGGCGGTAAACAGTGCGGCCCTATTGAGGGCAACAGGCTCCATTATATGAAATAGAAATTCAAAGTCAATGCAAAAAGAAAAATATTGCCGCGTTGCGGGCCGCATGATCGCAACTACATGGATTATCAGCGCAAAGCTGGAAATTTGAGCACGAAAAACTGCGTAATGGAGAGCGCATTAATGCGCTGTGTCAGGAATGAGGACGTATCAAACAGTCCGTATTCTCTTCTTCGCTGCAACTGTCTGCCAATATGCTGCGGTTGCGCCCCTGAGCCTTTGCGCTGTACAACGCTTCGTCAGCTCTTCTGAAAGCTTCATCAAACGACATGTTGCAACAGTCGCGCACCAGTAAACCGCCCAAAGAGATGGTTACAACCTTGTCTGCCCCATCTGGATGCTGGAGGCGCATATCCTCCACAGTCTTTCGGATCTTTTCCATAAGGGAAACGATCTGCCGCTCCTCTGACGCACTGGCCAGCACGGCAAATTCCTCCCCTCCGATGCGAAAAACCCTGTCGCCCCGGCGGGACAGGCGGATACTCACATATCTGGCGATTTCGCGCAGAACATGGTCGCCAGCCTGATGCCCAAAGGCATCATTCAGTCGCTTGAAATGGTCGATGTCAAACAGCACCAGCGAAAAAGGCACGCCAAGCCGCAATGTCTGGGCAAACCACGCCTCGGCCATTTCATCAAACATTCTGCGGTTGAGCAGCCCGGTCAGGGAATCATGCTGCGCCTGAACCCGCAAGGTATCATTAAGTTTTTGCAAGGTTTTGCGCAGATACCTGTCGCGCAGCAGGTTCACTGTGGTACCGATTATGACAGCAAAACCAAGCACAAAAAAAATAAACGTGGTAGCAAGGTGCATGCGGAAGCTTTCCGCAAGGTCGGCCAGCAGAGGGCCAAGGCCCTCAAAGCCGTATACACTGAGGCCCTCCTTACTTATGCGGACAGTCTTGCACAAGTAGGGCGGGCCACCGGGGCTGAGCTCCCATGCATCGTAGCCGTCCACATCCACTTTGCGCAGATACATGGGTTCAAGACTTTCGCGCTGATAGCGGAGCAGACTCTTGGCCGGGGCAAGCAGGGCGGCACTCTCGCCAGGCACGACGCGCAGCATGTTCCCCGGCGAATCGGAGAGCACCACCACGCCCGCCTTGTCCGTAACAAAACCCGTGGGCAGGTAAAGCTGCTGCGCAAGCGTGTCCGTATCAACCTTGAGCACAGCCACGCCAAGGTAGCCATCAGGCCCGCTGACAGGCGCAGAAAAATGAAAACCGGGAATTGTTGAAACCCGCCCTACAACAAATTGCACGGAACTTTCGCCAGCCATGGCGCGGATAAAATAATCACGGTCGGCAAGATTAACGCCAAGGAGATTTTTGGGCATTCCCGCATCGTTGGAAGCAACGCACACACCATTTTTATCAAGCAAAAACGCACGGTGCAGCCGGAGCGTGTCCCCCACACTCTGCAGGTAGCGGGTGCATTCCGCAAAATCCCCTTCTCCCTTCAGAGCGGCAATAATGCGTGAGTCTGTAGCCAGAAGTACGGTAAGTTTTCTTATTGTATCAAATTTAAGGTCTGCCATTTCCGCAACGCGTTGAACACGTTGCGACAAAGAATATTCTGCTTCATCAATTGCAACTGTCAAACTTTCTGAACGCCAGTGCAACGCTACAAGCAGTGAAAATAATGCAGCAACAGGAAGCGATAAAGACCAAAGCAAAAATATTGCTCGAGTTGGACGTTCTTCAATTTGCGTTCTGAGCAGTCCGAACATTGATTTCATATACAAAAAACCATATCCACAAGCCATATTCCCTTGTGTTTGTCGTAAAAAAATTACCTCCAGCACCTTCATCAATTTATGCGCGTTTGGCAACCCCAAAATGCAACCATTGCACATAAAATTTTTATAACCTCAGTAAAACAATTACATTTACTGTGTACGGTTTTACGTAACATTCTGAAATACTGCAACTGACATATCAATACAACCTGCACCATCAGTTTTCAGTAACGGATTAAAATTTGTAATCAACGAAATATTGCTGACTGCTGTCGGCAAATATCAGTGCAAAGCACGTGAAATTTTTGGTCATATCCCACGCTTTGCATTGCAATCACCGCAGCAGCCAGCAGTAAAAGAAAAGGCAGCTATTCTTCCGTCATATTCTCGGCAAAGTGCTGCTCTGCCCACAGCGCCACACGCCGCTGCATGTCGCCCAGTTGTGCATCGTCAAGTTCAAGCCCGGCGGCAGCGGCATAGTTGACCACATAGGCGTAAGGATCAGCCTCAAACCGGTATTGATCCTTGTTATTCTGGATATTGTCAGTCATGGCCTTTTCAAGCCAGTCCATCATTTCCTGGGCCGAGGCGAACACATGCCCTCCGGCCAGATCGTTGGTTTGCTGGTACATACATCCTCCGGGGTAACTGGTTGGAGCGGGCATCCGCGCAGGAGACTGCTTTTTGCCATTTAACGGCAGTATGGCCTTTTTATCAATGCAGTCGAGCGCATGCCCGATGGCAGAAACATGACGCTGGACTTTCGCGCACTTGCACTGCATCATAACCAAATATGGTCAGCTTGCAGGGCATGCAGCCGCTGCAAATATCTTTAAGCACTTTTTCCCGACACTATACATGCTCAGTTCTACAAGTACCACTACCAACGGTTCCTCAACCGATGGGCGCGAACACGCGCACCGGAAGTTTTCTTCATTGCTGTTTGACAGGCAGGACCACAAGCTCATCCAGATGGTGAACGCCTTTGTGGACGCCCGCGCCCAGGATCACGCCCTGCGCCAGCCCGAACCGGGCCTGCACCCCCACGGCATCATTGAAATGACATCTTCGCACGCCCTGCGCCTTGCCAGCGCTGTTATCGTGCTGCTGGAAAGCCTGGAGGCTGGCGGCCCCAGCGAGAGATTGCAGGCTCTGCGCCGCTTGCACGACGAGGTTCTGTACTCCACGCATTCTTCGCTGCAAAACAATACAGCGCGCGTGCTGGTGCAGATCATGAAAGACCTCGTGCGTTCGCACAACGACGCCAGCCGCCAGTTGCCCCTCGCGCACGAATTTCATCAGGCAGTGCGCGGTACGCCGCGCATTGTGCGGGCATTGCTGCGCAAATACCACCTGCTTGAAATGCCGGAGGAATGGAACCAGCACGCCTTTGACCACCATGTGCACGACGCCAACACCAAGGGCCGCAAAAAACCCACGCATCTGGTCATGGATGCGTGGATCAAGGGCATCCGCTTTTTGACGGTAATCTACTACAATACCGTTGACCCGGAGGCGGCTCAGGAACTGCTGCGCGCTGCGCGCATCATGGACATTACGGTGCGCATAGGTATTGAGTTCAAGGCCACGTTCCGCGACAAACTGGTGGAATTTACCTGGTCGCCGCTCAATACCGAAACATCCAGGGCTTTTGACAACCTGCTGCACCGCAAGGACATCACAGACGCGCTACGCAAGTACGCGCCCGTCAACGACTGGATGCGCGCCTACGTGCTCAAGCTCCTGCGGGCCTGGAACGAAAGGCACGCAGCCTCGCTGGCTGCCCGCTGGGATATGCCCGCGCCGGAGCCTATCAAGGAAGAGGCTTTTCTTGCCTATGTGGGTCAAAAGCAGCCGTCCTCGCTACATCTTGCCGAATTTATTTACCATCATCTGGAACCCATGCGGCAGTTGCGCGGCGAACGCCTGCGCCAAGCCCTGGCTGAAGAAACCAATTCCACCCGTGCCGCCAAGCTGCGCGAAAGCCTGACGGAACTGACAGACATGGTGCCCGACATGCTGCGCGATGACTGGCTCGGCCCGGAGGCCAACCCGGAAATCGTGTTCCCCTATAAGCCGCACAAGGATTTGCCCGCTATTTTGCAGCAGTCGCCGGAATTTCTGCTGGAAAACATTTACCCGCTGCATCCCTGTCAGATTGTGCTCAATCTTGCAGGGCTGACGGAACAGGATGTGCTGGAACTGCTGTGGCTGGGCCGTGGGCGCATTACCCACCTCGAGCTTTTTAACCTGCGCGAATGGACAGCCGGTCAGCTTGCCCATGTGGAAGAAATCAACACACTGCAACGGGCCGTCAACGAGGGCAGCACCCCGCGCCTCAAGCAGGTCATCCGCAGCATTATCAGCAAGGAACCCAAGGATTCTCCGCGCATTCCCCTGTTTCAGGAGATATTGGGGCATATACCGCAGTTGCAGGAATTTTATGCGCTTTCGCCGCTGGGTTCGCGCATCGGCACAGATTCCACCAGTCGCTCGCACCACACGCACGGCATGGGGCTTGTGTTTGTGGAAACGCTGCCTCCCAAGGCCCGTGCCGCCCTGCGCAGCGAAGATAACTCCCTGCGGCTCACCCTGCCCGTACATACGGATATTTACCGATTCACGCACTACCATGAGCCAGCACAGCCGCAACCATGGTGGCAGCGACTGCTCAGGCGCATTCCCGGCCTTGGGAATCTGGGCTGCCACCGGGTGCGCGGCTGGGGCCTTGAAAAAAACACCACCAGCGTGGGGCATGATGGCAACCTTGTGACCCTGGGCGGCGTTGACGCCAAGGGCGTGAACCGCGAAATGCAGCAGACGCCCGGCCCGGAAAAAGGGGAAATCCCCTTCTGGTCGCCAGAATACATGAACAGCGACATTGTCAATGTTCTCAAAATCCTGGCGGGCTTTTTGCCCGCGCAGTGGGCCTTCAGCTACGTGGACGGCTGGTGGGTGCTCACGTGGTTTGGCGCGCTCATATGGTTTGCCATTACCGCGGTGCGCAATGTGGGACAGGCGGTTGTGGGCGGCGGGGCCTTTACCCGTTCTGTGCTTGTGCCGTGGAAACGCTATGTGAGCTGGAGCCGCATGGCCGATTCGCTGTTCTACACGGGCATATCCGTTCCGCTGCTTGAGGTTGTGGTGCGCCTGTGGCTCTTGCAGGACTTCATGGGTCTGACAGTGCAGGACAACGCGCTTGCAGTCTATACAGTCATAGCCATGATCAACAGCGCCTATATTTCAGGGCATAACATTTACCGGGGCCTGCCAAAGGAAGCCATAGTCGGCAATCTTTTTCGCAGCGCGCTTTCCATTCCGCTGTCCATGCTCATGGGGCAAGGTTTGCTGCTCTGCTTTACCGCAATGCACCTGCCTGATCCCATAAACCTGATGCAGAACTGCGCGGCCATTGTTTCCAAGTGCTCGTCCGACATGGTGGCATCTATTATCGAAGGTTTTGCCGATCGCAACATGTATCTGCGCATGCGGCAATGCGATTACGACAGCAAGTTTACGCAGATATACAAAAGCCTGACGCGACAGGAACTGCTGTTCCCCAGCAAAGACCTTGAGACAATGCTGCAAGACCCTGCGGAATACTGGCGCATGCTGTACGGCAAAGACCGGGCAGCAGCCCGGCAAATAGTAACGCATCTTCTGGACATGATGTACATGTGGTATTATCAGCCCCGCGCCCGTGAGGTGTTCTGGCGCAAGATGTGCGCCTTGCCGCAGGAGGAACGGCGCATTGTCATTGGCATGCACGCCCTGCTCTCGCTTGAACGGGAAATCAGCACCCTCATTCTTGAGGGCCTGCTGAAAAAAGATTTTGCCCGCGCACTGGCTTTTTATCTGCAAAACAACAGGACCTATGTGAAGGAACTCCGCCGCGAGGCGCGGTCAAAACTTGGAACATCCCCCTGCCTGTGCTGACCCGGATGGACCAGGGCAAGAAAAGGAACTGGCTTGCGGGCAACTCGAGCTTGACTGCGCGCCCTGCCTCCGGTAGTGCTCCTTGCCCAAAGTATTGAGCGCGGTTACGCCGCAGAGAAAAAGGCATCCGGAGCGAGGCTAAATTCAACATGCTGGATTTGTTTGATTTTTTATTTTTTTGCAAAAAAAAGTAAAAAAATCAGTCCAAACCCCTTTTCAAGCTCCGAGCGCGTCTTATTTCTATGCCGGTGCGGAACTGAAGCGAAGTGAAACTGGCTTCGGTTCATAACGCGCAATATTTCCAGCGCGGCCACAGCGATGCGGCCGCTGCTGCGTCCTAGATGGACAATAATAATATCATTTCCGGGAGGATTTGACGTCATGAAGCTGAAGCCCCTTAACGACCGTGTGCTGGTCAAACGCCTTGAATCCGAAGAAAAGACCGCCGGTGGCCTGTTTATCCCTGATACGGCCAAGGAAAAGCCTTCCAAGGGTCAGGTTGTTGCTGCCGGTCCCGGCAAGGCTGGGGAAAATGGCGAACGCGTCGCTCTGGCTGTGAAAGCGGGCGACATGGTGCTGTTCAACAAGTATGCTGGCACCGAAGTCAAGCTGGACGGCGTTGATCACCTTGTGATGCGCGAAGAAGACATTCTCGCCATTATTGACTAGCTCCCACTGCTGCCGAATTATATTTCAGGAGGAAAATTTCCAATGTCCGCTAAAGAAATTCTTTTTGACGTTAAAGCCCGTGAAAAACTTGCCCGTGGCGTCGACAAGCTCGCCAATGCCGTTAAAGTGACCCTCGGCCCCAAGGGCCGCAATGTCGCCATTGAAAAGTCCTTTGGCGCTCCCGTCATCACCAAGGACGGCGTGACCGTGGCCAAGGAAATCGAACTGACCGACAAGTTCGAAAACATGGGCGCCCAGCTCGTCAAGGAAGTGGCCTCCAAGACCTCTGACGCCGCTGGCGACGGTACCACCACCGCCACCATTCTGGCCCAGGCCATCTACCGCGAAGGCACCAAGCTTGTGGCCGCCGGCCGCAACCCCATGGCCATCAAGCGCGGCGTGGACAAGGCTGTTGAAGCCCTGATCGCCGAGCTGTCCAACCTGGCCAAGCCCACCCGCGACCAGAAGGAAATTGCCCAGATCGGCACCATTTCCGCCAACTCCGATGCCACCATCGGCAACATCATCGCCGAAGCCATGTCCAAAGTGGGCAAGGAAGGCGTGATCACCGTTGAGGAAGCCAAGGGTCTGGAAACCACCATGGACGTGGTGGAAGGCATGCGCTTTGACCGTGGCTACCTCTCCCCCTATTTCGTGACCAACACCGAAAAGATGGTCTGCGAAATGGACAATCCTTACATCCTCTGCACCGAGAAGAAAATCTCCAGCATGAAAGACATGCTGCCCGTGCTTGAACAGGTTGCCAAGGTGAACCGTCCGCTCATGATCATCGCTGAAGACGTGGAAGGCGAAGCCCTTGCCACCCTGGTGGTCAACAAGCTGCGCGGCGCCCTGCAGGTTGTGGCCGTGAAGGCCCCCGGCTTCGGCGACCGCCGCAAGGCCATGCTTCAGGATATCGCCGTGCTGACCGGCGGCCAGGTGGCTTCTGACGACACCGGCTCCAAGCTTGAAAACATGACCCTTGCCGAACTTGGCACCGCCAAGCGCATCGTCATCGACAAAGAAAACACCACCATCGTTGACGGCGCCGGCAAGGGCGACGACATCAAGGCCCGCGTGAAGCAGATTCGCGCCCAGATCGAAGACAGCACCTCCGACTACGACCGCGAAAAGCTCCAGGAACGTCTGGCCAAGCTTGTGGGCGGCGTGGCCGTTGTGCATGTGGGCGCTGCCACCGAAGTGGAAATGAAGGAAAAGAAAGACCGCGTTGAAGACGCCCTGAACGCCACCCGCGCTGCCGTTGAAGAAGGCATCGTGCCTGGCGGCGGCACTGCGCTGATCCGCGTTTCCAAGGTGCTGAACGACATCAAGCCCGCCGACGACGACGAACTTGCTGGCGTGAACATCATCCGCCGTTCCATTGAAGAACCCCTGCGCCAGATCGCCCACAATGCCGGCTTTGAAGGCTCCATCGTGGTCGAAAAGGTTCGCCAGGGCAAGGACGGCTTCGGCTTCAACGCCGCCACCGGCGAATACGAAGACCTCATCAAGGCTGGCGTTATCGACCCCAAAAAGGTTACCCGCACGGCCCTGCAAAACGCCGCTTCCGTGGCCTCCCTGCTGCTGACCACCGAATGCGCCATTGCTGAAAAGCCCGAACCCAAGAGCGCTGCTCCTGCCATGCCCGACATGGGCGGCATGGGTGGTATGGGTGGCATGGGCGGCATGTACTAAGCCAGCCCTACGGCTCATACGTTTAGATGAAAAAGGCTCCCGCGAAAGCGGGAGCCTTTTTGTTGCGCTGACAAAGTCGGCGCAACCAGAAAGCAGGAGCAGGCTGCGGCTTGCCCGCGCCGATAATCGACTGGTTTCTGTGCTTCAAAGTCCGCAACGCGGCTTTGCTCTGTGTATGTTGCGCTGACAAAGTCGGCGCAACCAGAAAACAGGAGCAGGCTGCGGCTTGCCCGCGCCGATAATCCCGAGGTTGTAGCCGCCCTCCCTCAACAAATTTCAAAATAAATCAGTTTGACACTTGCCGTGCTTCGGGGTTGAGGCAGTTGGTGGGCAGTTTGCCGTCCAGGGCTGCAAAAATCTTTTCCGCACTGCTGCGCCCCATGTTTCTGAATCCGTCCATGGTCGCCGCACCCTTGTGCGGGGTCATCAGCACGTTGGGCAGATCGCAGAGAGCAGGAAGCACCAGCGGTTCGTTTTCAAACACGTCCAGCCCGGCCCCGGCTATCACGCCGTTTTTCAAGGCGCTGGCAAGAGCGGCCTCGTCCACAACCTTGCCACGCGCTGTATTGATAAGGATGGCATGGGGCTGCATGAGTTCAAGCTCCCTGCTGCCGATATATTTTTCCGTTTCCGGCGTCAGCGGCATGTGCAGGCTGACAAAGTCGGACAGCCGCAGCAGATCATCCTTGCTGACGTAGCGCGCGCCCGTACTGGCCTCAAAATTCTCGTTACGGTGACGCGCGGTGTAGAGCAACGACATGCCAAAGCCTGCGGCCCGGGCTGCCACGGCTTGCGCAATACGCCCGCTGCCCACGAGGCCCAGTGTTTTGCCAGAAACGCGCAAGCCCAGGTTGACCGTCATGGGCCAGGGCCTTTCTCCGCTACGCACAAAGGTGTCGCAAGCGCGCAGTTTACGCGCCACGCCGAGCATGAGCGCAAAGGCCATATCCGCTGTGTCATCGGTGACAAAGCCGGGATTGTGCGTCACCCATATGCCGTTGCGGGTGGCAGCGGCAATATCCACATGATCAAAGCCGACGCCAAAGCAGGAAATGATCTTGCAGGTCGGGGCCATGGCATCAATAACATCCGAGGGCAAGGCCACCACCGGCGAAAGAACGCCGTCGCAGCCGCGTACCGCTTCAACCAGTTTTTCGTGCGGCAAACCGCCGCCGGGGCCCATCTCCACATCACAGCGGGTTTGCAGCAATTCAAGCGCCTCCGGCACCACCGTGCGCGGAACAAAAATTCTTGGTCTGATCATGAACTCTACTCCAGCATACGAAAAACTTAGGACAAACAGAGGCACAACCCGCCGGATAGTCCAGCGCAGTCGCCTGTTTTTGTAGTAAACAGCTAGGAATGTAATGGCAAGGAAGATGAAGGGGCGGGCGCGGGCCGCACTCGGCGCAAAGGCATAGCCAGCGTACAGGTTTCTCTGGAAGGCAGCACCTTGAACGTATGCTGAAAAAAACTCTAATTGCCCGCCGGTAAAGGCTTGTCGAGCAGCGAGGCCATGTCGCCGCCCAGCTTTTCCCTGAGGGCTGCGGCGCGCTCCTGCTCCAGCATGATCATGTCCACCTGCCGGGTGTGGATGAGCAGGTAGCCGAGCATGCGGGTTTTTTGCAGAATGTCGGCAGCGGGGAAGTTTTCCGCCACGGCAAAGAGCGAATCGTCCTTCACATCAGCGCGGAAGCCATGCGCCTCCAGAAGGTCGGCCACCATGCGGGCGCGCAGGCGGCGGCGCTGACGGTCAGCGGCACCGCCCTTGAACTGGAAGCTCACAAAATTTTCGTGATTATTTGCGCCAGCCAGACTTTCCACCGTACAAAAGTGATAGCCGTAGCGGGCCTGCAGAATCATGTAATTATCAGAAATGATAAAAAAGTTTTTGTTGGACATGGCATTGGGCGCAGTGCTTTCCAGATCCGGATTCATGGTGCTTTCAAGCATCACGCTCATGAAGCCCGAGGCGCTAGCCGCTGGCGGCCCGGCCCAGGGCACGGCCACCATGCCGTCCCACAGCGCCAGCATGGGCGTGCTGGCAATATCGGCGATATCCACCACCGCGCCGCCCACATGCCGCCTGAAACCGCCGCCCATATCCACAATCCAGTACTGAAGCTTGACCCCGGCCTTGAGCTGCTTGCCCATGCGCTGGTTGACGTCTGAGCCTTCCTCAAACATGAGCTGCACGGATTTTTCGTGGCAAAAACGGGTGATGTCGTGCAGGGTCTGGCAATGCTCCGGCGCAAATTCCGGCGATTCCGGATCCAGCAGATGCAGGGGCACCATCAGGGTCGCCAGGGCCTCAAGCCGCTGATGCACCGGGCTGCCTTCCATGAGATTGGGCGGCTCCGTCACCTGTGCGGCAAGCTCGGGATTCAGCCCCGCGAATACGGCGCAGCGCACGGCATCCAGCGTGGCGTCCCCGGCGTTGTCCAGCAGGCTACAGGCGTTGGGCAGACTGAACACGGCTGGCAGGCGGTATTCGCGCGCCACAGAGGCCAGATGGCCCGCCATGCCGCCCGTCTCGCTGACCATGCCGGATGCGCGGGAAAGCAGAGGTGCCCAGCGCGGCAAGGCCCGTTCGACTACCAGAATGCCGCCCTTGGGGAAGGAAAGCATGTCTGCTTCCTTGCGGGCCACAAACACAGGCCCCATGCCCACGCCGGGGCTTACGGCAACGCCCCCGCAGGCCAGCATGGAAAGGCCTTCGGGCAGATTTTCCGCCAGGATTTTACATTCGCCCGGCCCCACCGCTGCGCCGTCCGCAACTTCGACGCGATTTTCCGTGGCGGCATCCGCCTCGTGCAGGGGGCGGCTTTGCAGCACCACAATGCGCCCGTTGCGGGAATCCAGCGCCCACTCCACATCCTGCGGTTCGGCGTAGTATTCTTCCAGCGCCAGCGCAACCTGGGCAAGGTCTGCGGCCTGCGCATCCGTGAGGCTGGCTGGCACGCCAGCAAGCCCTGCAAGAGTCTTGCTTATGGGCTGCGGCGGATTGGTGCGGGTAAAAATAAAAACATCGGGGGTAACTGCGCCGTCCACCACGGCCTGAGGCAGGCCCGGCACGGCATTGAGCAGCACCTGCTCCTGCCCGCGCGCGGCAGCAACAGGATCCCGGCTGTAGGCCACGCCGCCAGCGGCAGCGGGCACCATGGCAAGCACCCCCACGCACATGGGCGCAGCATCGTCTGGGATGCCGTGTTGATAGCGATAGCTCATGGCTGTCACGGCATACTTGCTGGCGATAATTTCTTTCCAGACTTCGCAGGCTTCTTCCGGCGGCACATTAAGCTCGGAGCGGTACTGCCCGGCAAAGGAGACACCAAGCGAATCTTCGCCCACGGCGCTGCTGCGCAGGGCAAGGGCAAGGCCCGGCCCGGCCCGGCGCTGCATGGCGGCCACGGCCTCGGTAATTTCCTGCTCCAGCTCCGGCGGCAGTGGCGCACTGAGCACGGCCTGTTGCAAGGCCGCAGAAAGGCTGAAAACTTCATCCAGACTGTGCATATCCGTAGCCTGAATGCGGCGGTTCAGTTCGCTGTGCAGGCCGCTGTATTCCATAAAGCGGTAGTAGGCGCTGACCGTCACGGCAAAACCGTCCGGCACGTCCAGCCCCGCGTGGGCCGCCACTTCACCCAGATTGGCCATTTTGCCGCCCACAAGGGTGATGTGATGCAGGCGAATATCGCCAAGCGGCATGATATTGGGGCCGTCCTGATGCGGCTGATCTTCAAGCAGATTCTGCATCTGCTCACGAATGCGGTCAAAGGCCTGCTGCAAAGGCTCATAGCCTTCATCGGAAAGCGCGTTGAGGTCGCGTACCATCTGAAAAACCGCAGTTACGGCGCGAGTGCTCACGGCATGCACGTAATCCATACCAAAGGGCCGCGCTCCGGAGAGGTGCTCCTCCACATCGCTCATGGCCTCAAGGGCTGTCTTGTTGGACGACAGCAAGCGGCGGAAGCGCGCGCAACGCTCCCTCAGGTGGGCCTTGAAAGCCTCCTCACGCGCAAGCTGTTCCGCGTCCGGCTCATCCGAGCCATCGCGCCCCAGCCACTTTCGCAGGCAGTCGAGCAGCGTCATGTCACATAGCGGACCGGGCCGCTTCCTCCATCTTGATAATCAGCTCGCTGATGGCCACGGGCTTGAGCATGTAGTCATACGCGCCAAGATCAAGCCCCTGCACGGCTACGCCCATGCAGGCATGCCCCGTAAGCAGGATAACGGGCAGATTGGGGGCTTTTTCCTTCATGTGGCGGAGGGTTTCCAGACCATCCATGCCGGGCATGCGCACATCCATGACCACAATCTGGAACATCTCGCCCGATTGCAGGGCCTGATCCAGCAGATCAAGGGCCGACTGGCCATCGGGGGCGGTTACAACTTCCATACCTCGCCGGGTAAGGCGTTTTTCCATCAGTTCCAGAAATTCCACTTCGTCGTCCACAAACAATGCGCGCATGGAGGCCTCCTTCATATGGCAGCATGCCCCATTGGGGCCGCCTAGTGGTATTATGCTTCTGCGCTTTCTTCAGGCGCGAGCTGCGGCGGTTCCGCAGGCAGAAAAATATTGAATGTGGTGCCATGCCCAAGTTCGCTCTGCACGTCTATGCGCCCACCGAGTTTTTCAAGAATGGTGTAGCAGATGGCAAGGCCAAGCCCCGTGCCCTCGCCCACCTTCTTGGTGGTAAAGAAGGGGTCGAAAATCTGCCGCAGGGTTTCCTGATCCATGCCCGGCCCGGTGTCCGTAAAGGAAACACGCACCCCGTTGCGCCAGGGCTGCGTGCTGACGGTCAGGGTGCCGTTCTTGCCCATGGCATCAATAGCATTGTCTATCACATTGATGAATATCTGTTCAAGCTGGGCCGGGTCGGACAAAATTACGGGAACATGTGCATCGTACTGCCGCACAATGGCTATATTGCGGTTGGCGGCCTCGGTTTTGAGCATTTCCACGGCCTGATCGGCCAGGGAACTGATAAGAATTTCCGTGCGGCCCGGATTCATGCGCCGCCCAAAGCCCAGCATGCGCTGGGTTATGCCCTTGGCGCGCTTGACGTGCTGCTCGATTTTCTCCGTGCTATCGAAAATTTCTTTGTAATTCTTCATGGTTGACGGGTCTTCATCGTCCAGCAGGTCGCGTATCCAGCCCGCGTTTTCCTGAATGAGCATCAGGGGATTGTTGACCTCGTGCGCCACGCCAGCCGCCATCTTGCCCAGAGCGGCCATCTTGCTTGACTGCAGCATGCGCGCGTCAATGTGGGCCTGCTTTTGATCCGAGGCTTCAAGAGAAGCCACAAGCCGCCGGGTGCACAGCTCCGCACCCATGCAGGTCAGCGCGCCGCCAAGCAGGGTAAAAAAGAGTATCAGCGCCTTGAGCTGCCGCAGAGGCTTGAGGCTGTCGCGCACATCGTCCATGACCACCAGCACCCAGGGCATGGAATCCATCCGCATCAAGGCCACCAGCATTTCTTCCCCGCTGGGAATGACCTTGCGCATTGTCACCACGTTGTTGCGGGTCAGATCCTCCTGCGGCAGGGTAAAGTTACCCATGATCGGGCCATAGAATCGCGAGCCTGTTTGCAACACGCCAGTATTGCTGACGATAAAGGCATCACTGTGCGGCCCTGAGTATATGCGCCGCAGCAGGGCGTCAATGGCGTCCATGTCGATGGTGGCGCGCATGATATAGGTGCGCCCGCCCTCGTGCCGCAGCACAGCAATGATAAAGTGCGGCACATGGCGGTAGCCCATGAATACATCGCTGACGTACACGCCCTTGCGCAGCACTTCCGAGAACCAGGGGGCCTCGGAATAATTGGCGTCCCGCAGGTCAAACGGCCCCACATAGGAAACATGGCGGCCATCCATGCCGATAATGCCCAGATCAACAAACGAACGGCTGTTGCTCTGCATCACACTGAAAATTTCGCTCAGCCGCGCGGGATTGCTGAGATCAGAATACGGGTGGGTGAAGGCCAGGTTTTTGACCTGCGCGATGCGCTCCACCATGAAGGTATCAAGGGCGCGGTGCTTGCTGCTGATGACAGCCTCGATGCCCGCGGTGATTTTTTCGTCATAGATGGCGCTGAGCCTGTCCAGACAAAACATCCCCAGAGCCGCCAGCGGCGTGAGCGCCATGAGCAGCAGCGTTATCAGCAAGCGGCGGTATATGGCCCTGTAGCCTCTGTGTGGGACAGGCACGGTGGACGACATTAACGGGCCTCCTGGGATGGAGAATCAGCAACGCCAGCCAGGGATTCTCCCCTGAAAAGCGCCCGGCAGTGGGCCAGCATTTCCTGGCGGCGGGCCGCAACCTGGCCTGGGTCCTGCATGATCATGTCGAGCTGGCGGGTGTGGATGGTCATATACCCTGCCACAGCCAGCAGGCGTTCGCCTTCTTCCTTGTCCAGATCCTTGAGTGTGGCGCTCACGGCATCATTGCGCACAACGGGCGAAAAGCCGAATTCCCAAAGGATATCGGCAACAAAGCGCACCCGCAGAATACGGCGCTCAATGTCGGCAGCGCCGCCGCGCAACTGAAAATTCAGATAGTTCTCGCTGGTGCGCTCCGAAAGGCGCGCCTCGACCGAAACAAAATGGAAGCCAAAGCGGGAATGCAGACTGCAATAATCGCTGGAGATAAGAAAATAATTTTTTTCTGTGAAATACGCCGTCTGCGCGGCTGGATCCAGATTGGGATTGGCTGTGGCCTCAAAAAGCACAGATAAAAAACCCTTGCCGTCCACAGGCGGCGGCCCCTGCCAGGGGTGGGCGTTCATGCCCTGCCACAAGGCCAGCATAGGCAGCGAGGCAATGTCTTCCACGTCAATGACAGGCCCGTTGGGAGTACGCACAAAGCCATCGCTGAGGTTGACCACCCAGAACTGCTTGACCACCTTGTCCCGCAGTTGCTTGATGCGCTGCGGCGCGTACTTTTTTTCCGAACCAAGGCTGAACATGGCGCTCACGGCCTTTTCGTGGCAATAGCGCACAATGTCGTGATATGTTGCGCAGTTGGCGGCCTTGAAGTCTACGCTGTCCACCTCAAGCGTCAGGGGCAGAATGCGCCGGGAGGCGGTTTGCAAAATCTGGTATACGGGGCTGCCGGGCATGTAGTCCTTGCCTGGAGGTACCTTGGGCAACAGGGAATCCTGCCGGTTTTCGTACACGGTGCACAGGTCTGCGCACAGGGTGATGCGCTGGCCGCTTTCCACCACTTCCGTGGCCCATTTGAGGCCAAAGACGGCGGGCTTGCCGAACTCCCGCGCCAGCGAAGCCAGGCGCGATCCCTGAAAACCGCGCTCCGCCACAATCCCGGCGGCGCGGTCAATGAGCGAACCCCAGATGTAGTTGTCGTCCGGCACCACAAGAATACCGCCTGTAGGGAACCTGCGTGCGTCTTCCCAGCGGCGGGCCACCCAGGCGGGGCCGGATACGCGGCCCGGATTGACCGTAAATCCCCCCTCCAGCAGCAGGGCATCGTCCAGCGCCCTCGCTGGCTCCGGCAAGGCAGGCTCCGGCAAGGCGGGCTCTTCCTCCTGCGGCAAAGACATGGGCCGCGCCATGAGCATAAAAACCTGGCCTTCGGGGTTGCATGCCCAGGTGAGCACCTCTGGCCTTCCGGCGGCTTCTTCCACCGCGAGGGCAAGCTCTGCGGCGCGTATGGCGGTGGCATCGTCCAGCACCGGGCGCTTGGCTTTATAGGGACGGCGGTCTGTCACCGTGTGTGGCGCCGCGCGCGAAACACTTATGGCGTCAACAGGCATGGTGGAATATTCCACCTCCTGCGGCAAACCCGCACAACCGTAGACATGCACATTTTCGCTGTGCGGGGTCAATGGCGCGGATGACTGGGCAATGCCGCCAAAACAGCCCTCATCCACCGCCATGCAGGTGAGGCAGACGCCAGCCCCTCCTTCTGTCAGCCCGCGCGCACGGCGGTACACCAGAGCCTGAGCGCGCTGCTTGCTGGACAGGGTTACGCGCACTGCGCGCAAAATATCATCGTCATGCGCCTGCAACGAAACAGGCGGCCCCCAAAGCACAACGCCGCATCCTTCGCCCTCCCCCGCGGCAGGCGGCCATACGCGCCCGCGCAGCAAGAGCTGCATGGGCTTGATGCAAAGGCCGCGCAAACGCTGCACCTGCTCAAGGATGGCCGAGGCAAGGTCTTCCGGCAGGGGGGTTCCCTCCACCAGCGCGCCCAGCTTTTTGGAAAGCCGCGCCAGATGGTTGGGGGCCAGGCCGCCAGCAGCCTGAATGCAGCGGTTGATCTCGCTTTGCAGATCGCCGCTCTGAAAATAGTGCTGGCACCCAGCAGCCGTGACCACAAATCCCTGCGGCACGGCACCGGGAAAAATAGGACGCAGTTTCTCAAGCCGGGCGGTTGCGGGATCCACCAGCACCCTGCCCTCGCTTTGCAGAGCGGCCAGGCATCCGGCATCGTCCTGGCAAAGGGGTACAACCAGCGGCCCGAGCAGGCAGGCTTCCGGCTCGTACACTTCTTCCGCCACCAGCTTTTGCAGTTCGCCAAAACGGGCGTAGAGGGCCGGGCAAGGCGCAGGGTCAAGCCGCTCAAGCTGCTTGATGCACTGAAAAACCTGGGTAGCCATAGAGGTGCAGAGCGCCCGCACACGGTACAGGCCAAAGGGATGATCGCAGCAAAGGGTGTATTCCAGATCGGTCATGGTTTCCTGAAAGGCGTTCCATGCCGTAAGAAACAGGCGGAAGGAGTGGTGCCGCAAGGCAAAAAAGCGTTGGGCTTCCTCCGCCGCGCTGACGGAAGAAGAGGAAACTGCTTCGTCGCCCCGGCGGGCGCCTCGCGTTAAAAAGCCCAACAGACGGCTCAGGGACATGGCGGCTCCACAAGATAAGGCTGTAAACCTGCGACAACGCGAAAAACCGCGCAGCGCCAACAGTTACACATTGAACCTAGCACAGCACCAAGCCGCCTTCAAGCCGCATGTGACAGAATTCCCATTCTCAAAAAAGCAAATGTGGAAAAGAAGATTATGGATAAAACTACAGCGGTGCAACGCCGTTGGGCTGTTGGGGCACAGGCATTCCGCCCTGCGGATTGCCTTGCGGGTCGCCCTGCTGGCCATCGTCCATATCAGCCAGAGCGCGCATCTGGGCCATGCACTGCTCCACAAACTGGGGTTCGCCCACATCCTGCCGCAAAAAGGCGTTGATGTCCGGCATCTTGGCAATTGCCGCGTCAATCTCCGCATTGGAGCCCTTGGCGTAGGCGCCGATGTTGATCATGTCTTCCACGCGGCGGAAGGTGCTCATGCAGCGGGTGACAACGCGGCCCGCGAGAACATCCTGCCGGTCGCAGATGTCGGAACGCAGGCGGCTGATGGAACGCAGCACGTCAATGGCGGGGAAATGCCCCTGGTCGGCCAGATCGCGGGTGAGCACAATATGCCCGTCAAGGATGGAACGAACTGAGTCGGCGATGGGTTCGTTAAAGTCGTCGCCGTCCACAAGTACGGTATAAATCCCCGTGATGGTTCCCTTGGCGGAACGCCCCGCCCGCTCCAGCAGCTTGGGCAACTGGGCAAAAACCGAAGGCGTATAGCCCTTGGTGGTGGGCGGCTCGCCCACGGCCAGCCCCACTTCGCGGGCAGCCATGGCAAAACGGGTTACGGAGTCCATCATCAGCAGCACGTCCATACCCTTGTCGCGGAAATATTCCGAAACAGCCGTGGCTGCGTAAGCCGCGCGCATGCGCACAAGGGGAGACTGATCTGATGTGGCGATAACCAGCACGGAGCGGGCCATGCCCTCGGGGCCGAGGTCGCGTTCCATAAATTCCACAACTTCGCGCCCGCGTTCGCCAATGAGGGCAATGACGTTGACATCAGCGCGGGTGTAGCGGGCCATCATGCCCATGAGCGTGGATTTGCCCACGCCCGAACCGGCCATGATGCCCACGCGCTGCCCCTTGCCAAGGGTCAGCAGGCTGTTGACCGAGCGCACGCCCACATCAAGAATATCCGTAATGCGCGGGCGTTGCAGGGGGCTTGGCGGATCGGCATAGATGGGCACCAGCTCGGGATTCCAGTGCTTGCGGGCCTCCTCAAGCCAGTGGGGCACAAAGGGGCGCTGTTCTTCCTGCTGGCGAAAAAAGTCTTCTCTGGAGCTTTCCCCCACTGGCAGGGGCGAAACGTAGAGTTCCGCGCTTATGGGCGCACCGGCATCCAGCGGAGTACCAAAGGCGTCGAAGGCGCGACCCAGTAAATCCGGGCCCACCGGGAACACCGGGGGCAGACTTGTGTTGCGGATGCGGCTGCCGGGGCGGATGCCCCGCATATCGCCATAAGGCATGAACAGCAGATTACCCTCGCGAAAGCCCACAACTTCGGCGGCAATGCCGTCATCGCCTTCATCGGGCAGCATGTGGCACACGGCCCCAAGGGGGGCGCGCAAACCGCTGCCCTCGGCCACAAGGCCCACGACCTTGTTGACCTTGCCGAAGAGGCGCACGGGGGTGCTTGTTTTGAGCAGCTTTATGCAGGAATCTGGGTCAAGCTTCATGGCTGGCTATCCCGGCTGGCCGTTGCCCGAGCCGGGCAGAAAGCCCCCGCTGACAAAGACGCTGGAAGAAGATTGCGAGACGTGTTCCTTTTCCTCTTCCGGCAGGGGAAAGAGCTCGTCCTCAAGCTCGGCAAGGCTGGGATTGGCATTGTGTTCCGCTGCCTGAACATGGGCAGGTTCCGGTGTCTGCTCCTGTGCGGGCTGCCCTTCAACACCAGCATCAGGCTGCGCCATCGGAGCCGGGGAGGATTCCGCAGGATGCGCCTCTGCCTGGACTCCGGGTTCTGGCATGGAGTCCTGCATCATTTCGGGCGAGGCATTGGCAAGAGGAACTGCGGCATCAGTTGGCGCAGGCTCCTGCCCTTGCTCAAAAGATTCAACGGCAGCAACCGTGCCAGCAGGCCCGGATGCGGGCAAAATTTCGTCGGGTGTGAGACCAGCGCCAGCCTGCCCGGCAAAGGAGGCCTGCTCTGGCTGCACATCTTGGGCCATATCTGGTGCAGATTCGGGCGCAAATTCCTGCCCGGATTCCGGCCCAGATTCCGGAGAGGCTTCAGCCGCCAGAGTTTCAGCCGGATGTTCTGCCGGATGTTCTGGCAACAGTTCCGGCTGGCCCATCGTATCGACAGGCTCAACGGGCAGTTCAGGCTCGGGCTCCGCAACAGGGGCAGCTTCCGGCACGATTTGCGTCAACCGCTCAGATTCACGGGCAGCCGTGGCGCTCACTTCTTCCCCCGCCCTTTCTTCCTCGGGGCGCGGCGGCAAGGTCAGATGCTCCAGAATGCCGTTGACCATTTCGCGGTAATGTTCGCGCAGATTTTCCACAGAACCGCTGACGCTCTCGGCCACAAGGCCGCCAGCCTCAACAGAAGGATCGCCGTTCACGATCCATTGGCTCAACTCGGGCACACGCTCGCGGGCGGCCCGAAACAGGTCGCTCACAGTGTCCTCGTCATCGGGGTGCACGCGGATGCTCACGGTGGCGCGGTCTTCCAGCAGTTGCAGGGAACTAAAGACCAGGCTTTGCAAAATGCGCTGATGCTCTGCCTGCAAAATCCAGCCGGTTCCGGCCTCTACGGCCACGCGGGCCAGCTCTGCCAGTTCATCCCGCCAGGCTTCGCCAAGGTTGTGACGCTGCGCCTCAAGAGCGCGCAGCATGTTGCCGAGCATCTGCCCCACATCAACGCGGAACTCCTTAAGCTCGGCCCCGGCCTGCTCCATGCCCGCCTGAAAGCCCTCATTATGCGCGTTGCCGCGGATAAACTCGGCTTCTTCGCGCAGGTCGCGGGCCTTGCCGTGCTCTGCCTCGGCCTCGGCCAGTTCTGCCTGGGCCTGCGCCTTCAGCTCTTTCACTTCGCGCGTGAACTGCTCCACACGGGCCTGAGCCTCGACCCCGGCCTCCTCCAGCACCTTTTGCCTTTCGGCATAGGCTGCGCCTAGAATCTCGCGCGCGCGTTCCTCGGCCCTGGCGCGCACCCGGGCAAGATAGTCCTCCTGCTGCAGGTGCTGGGCGCGTTCACGGAGCAAGGGTTCCTGCATGGCGTCAAGCTGCTGAGGTGTTGCCTCGCGCTCGCCCATGAAGATGGTGCCCCATTTTTTGCGCAACTCGTCTGACGCCATGCCGGATTCCGATGGTTACAGATTCTGCGGCGGGCCGCTACACAAACACGTCGCCAGCGCCACGGCTGATGACAAGCTTGTTTTCGCCTTCAAGCCGCCGCACGATCTTGACGACATTCTGCTGGGCCGACTCCACGTCCGAAAGCTTGGCCGGGCCCATGAATTCCAGTTCTTCGCGAATCATGTTGCCCGCGCGTTCCGACATATTCTTGAAGAATTTTTCCTTGAGGTCGTCGCTGGCCCCGCGCAGGGCCAGGGTGAGATCTTCGTTGGAAATTTCCTTCAGCATTTCGCGCACGCCACGGTCGTCAATATTCTTGCAGTCCTCAAAGACAAACATGAGGTTGCGGATATCTTCGGCCATCTGCGCGGAATCTTCTTCGATTTCGGAGAGCACTTCTTCTTCGGTGGCGCGGTCCACAGCATTGAGAATTTCTGCCACAGACTGCACGCCGCCCACTTTTTTGCCTTCCTTGCCGCCCATGGCGATAAGCTGGCTTGTGAGCACCTTGTCCACTTCCATGAGCATTTCTTCCGGCACGGCTTCAAGCCGCGCAAGGCGCATGAGCACCTCGGCGCGCACGCCTGCGGGAAGGTTTGTCAATAAATTGGCGGCCTGATCCGGATGCAGGTGACCGATAATAAGGGCCAGAGTTTGCGGGTGCTCGTTGCGCAGAATCTGTGAAAGCAGCTTGGGGCTGACCGATTCCAGCTCGCGGAAGGGCGCGGGGCCGGTTTCAAGGCTCAGGGAGTCCATAACGTACTTGGCGGTTTCAGGATCAAGGTTTTTGACCAGCAGGCGTTTCAGCGTTTCGCTACCGCCCGTGATCATATCCACACCTTCAACCAGCGATTCGTGGAATTCGCGCAGCACTTCTTCGACTATTTCGCGCGGCACAGGCTCCAATTCCACGATAGCTCTGGAGATGTCGGCTATTTCCTGCCGGTCCATGCGTTTGAACACGTCAGCCGTGAATTTGTCGCCCATGGCGAGCAGCAGCACTGCAGTACGCTGTTTGCCGGTCAACTCCATCTCCCTACTCCTTCACCGAGATCCGCACTAGGCTGCTCGGGGTTGCTTATTCCTTGTCTGCAAGCCAGCGCTTGATAAGCCGCACGGCCTGATCCATATGCTGCTCGGTAATGTGAAAGAGCCGCATTTTCAATTCTTCAACACGCTGATTGCTTTCTTTTTGCGCCAGGCGCAAGGCCTTGAGCTGCGAAAGCGTCGAGTTGCTTTCCGTCAATTGACGGTCTGCGGCTTTAGGCGGTAGCTGTTTCATCGTTTTTCATCCAGCCGCGCACCAGCATCACCACCTGCTCCATATGATTATCGGAAAGGGTGAAAATGTGCGACTTCAAGGCTTCAATATCTTTGAAAACCAGTTCATCGTCTTCTTCGTCTGCGGCGATCTCGTCATCTGCCTTGGAGGCCTCTTCAAGGGCCTCATACAGGGCCAGCTGTTCTTCGGCTGCGGGCAGGCCTTCAAGCCCCTCGATCATTTCACCGGCTTCAACCTTGGGCCGGATGAGGGCCAGAACCACGGGCCGCACCACAAGCATGAGGAACAAAAAGGCCAGCAGCGCGTTGAGCAGGGGCTTGCCCAGCCGTTCGGCATAATCGGCCAGCATTTCGGCAAAGTTGGGATCCTTGGGCGGCTCGGAATCCGTAAACGGAGCGGAGCTTACTTCCAGAGCATCACCACGGGCCTTGTCCAGACCCACGGCATTGGTAACAAGCTGACGCACACGCTCAAGGTCATCGGCCTTGCGCGGCACAAATGTCCACGCCCCGTTGGTCTTTTCATACGTCCCATCGATAAGGACTGCAACCGTCATGCGCTTTAAATCGCCCACATTGGATACGATTTGCTGCTCTTCCTTGTTAATTTCGTAGTTGGTGGTGCGGGTTTCGCGGCTGCCGTTCTGCTGTGAAACAGATCCGGCTATGCCATCGCCACGGAAGTTGGCGTCCGGCGACCCGC
Source organism: Desulfovibrio desulfopostgatei (assembly GCF_053570645.1). Classification (NCBI taxonomy): domain Bacteria; kingdom Pseudomonadati; phylum Thermodesulfobacteriota; class Desulfovibrionia; order Desulfovibrionales; family Desulfovibrionaceae; genus Desulfovibrio; species Desulfovibrio desulfopostgatei. Next base: position 1,991,758 of record NZ_JBRBQS010000002.1, read on the forward strand.
CCTCAAGATTCGAGCGGCCCTGCTGGGTTTCTTCACTGCGCTGCTCGCTGCGTACTGCGGTTTTTTCGGGGTCAAACAGCTCGCGACGGATGGTGCGCTGGCTGAAATCCATATCCACGTTGACCTTGGCGATAACACGGCCAGGGCCAAACATGGGCTGCAACATTTCTTCAATGCGGCGTTCAAGGTTGCGCTGCACCTGCTGGCGGTGTTCCATCTGGGTGGAGCTTGCACCGGCAAGGCTGTCTGATTCCGGCTGATACAGCACCTTGCCGCCATTGTCTGAAATGGAAACGTGCGTTTTATCCAGCCCTTCAACAGCCATAAGCATCATGTTGAGGATGGCGTTGATTTCTTTCTGGTCGGGCTTGAGGTTGGGCCGCTTGAGCTTGAGCACAACCGAGGCCGAGGGGGACTGGCGTTCTTCCACAAACAGGCTGCGGTGCGGAATGACCAGGTGCACGCGTGCGCTTTCCACATTGGGGAACTCGCTGATGGTGCGGGAAAGTTCACCCTGCAAGGCGCGGGTGTAGTTTATTTTCTGCACAAAGTCGGTTTGCCCGACCTTGACCTTGTCAAAAATTTCAAAACCAATGCCCTGCCCCACAAGACCGCCTTCGCCCGCGATCTTGATGCGTTCATCATACACAACTTCCTTGGGAACAAGAATGGTTTTCCCGTTGTCAGTCAGCTGGTACATAACCTTGTCTGCCTGGAGCGACTTGATGACAACACTGGCGTCTTCGGCGCTGAGGTTGGAATACAACACCTTCAAGTCGGGCCGCGAGGCCCAGACAGAAAGGCCAATGGCCGCAGAGCCGATAAGCACAAATCCACCCATGACCATCACGCGCTGCATGACGCTCATTCTGGCCCAGACTGCCTTGATGGAATTGACAAGTTGCATAAGAAAAGCCGGCATATGGTAGCTCCTGCGAAGACGTGGCGTAATTCCGGCACTTTGGCCGGGCATATGCCCTGCCAAAGCAATTGCCATGCCACATTGCAACACGCCGCAATTATATAACTTTTTAAAACACCTCTCTGATTCATTCAAATTTGTGACACTGCGCCAGAAACGCCGAATCCCCCAAGGCACAGCCCGTGGGGGATTCGGCGTTCAGGAGTATCACGCGCGGAAAGGAAAATCTGGAATTTGTAAAAGTTACCTGCCCGGGCGTTTCGCAACGTAAATAAACGCTCTGCGCCCTGGCGGCGAACATCTGCTCACGCAGTTGACCTAGAACTGCATGCGGGAAATTTCCTTGTAGGCTTCAAGCACCTTGCCGCGCACGGCAGAGGTCAGCTTCATGGCCATGCTGGATTTCTGCATGGTGATCATGAGTTCGTGCACATTCTGGGTGCGGCCTGCGGCAAAATCTTCGATGGCTGCATTTTTGGCGCTGTCCAGTTCGTTAACCTTATTGAGCGAATTTTTGATGGTGCCGGAAAAACTGTTCTGTGGGGTCACCGGCGTGTGCGCCTGCGTGGGATATTTGATAAAGGGCCATGACTAGGACAGAGGCCAATAAAAGGCTAATGTCTAGTTATGGCAATAAAAAACAAGTACATCATTCGTTCTAAAATTTCTGAGGCTAAATTCCGTCAACTTCTCAGGCTTTTTTGCGTTGATTTAAATGCTACTCAAATCGCCCAGGTAACAGATTTAAACAGGAATACCGTGAATAGATTATTACAGGGGATAAGAGAGAGAATTGCCTTTGCCTGTGAAGTAGAATCGCCTGTTTCCGGCGAGGTTGAGGTTGATGAAAGTTACTTTGGCGCTCGCCGAGTCCGAGGGCTCAGAGGTCGTGGCGCTAGAGGAAAAACAATAGTTTTTGGCCTCTTCAAAAGGCAAGGGAAGGTTTATACAGAGATTGTCCCTAATTGCTCCAAGGTCACTCTGCAAGGCATCATCCGTGGCCGCGTGGATCCCGAAAGTATTATTCATTCTGACGGTTGGAGAGGGTATAACGGTTTGGTAGATCTCGGTTACCAGAAACATTATCGAGTCCACCATGGTGACAATGAATTTGCCAATGAATATAGCCATATCAATGGCATAGAGAGTTTTTGGGCTTATGCCAAAACTCGTTTGGTACGCTTCCGGGGCATACAAAGACAGACTTTTTATTTTCATTTGAAAGAATGTGAGTTTCGGTTTAATCATAGAGGTGAGGATTTGTATAAAATCATCCTCAAAATGTGCAGAGAAAAACCTCTGTCCTAGTCATGACCCTTGATAAAATCCGCCTGGGCGCCAAAATTTTCGCCCCGGTCAACGCTGTCGCGCAAAAGGCTCTGGTCAAGAGTTTTGGCAAACTGGGTCTGGCCGCCGATGGAGCCGCCCTGTTGCAGGCTGCTCTGCACCTTGCTGAAATTCTGCACTGCCTCGCTGTACGCCCGCATGCCAACTGCCTGAATGCTCATAACAACCTCCGCGCTCCAAAAAAAACTTTTTATGCTGTCATCGTGGTCGTGGCTTAGGGGATGCTTCTAAATAAAAGATTTTGCGCCGAGGACAAGGAAAACAGTGTTTTTTACGACAGGAGTGGACTCTTTCTGTCCATGACTGGAGTAAAAAATGCTGTATGACGCAGTGATCGGCCAAAAGAATTATTTAGTAACAGACCCTAGCGGCCAATATCCAAAGCCTTGATGTACATGCCCTTGACGGCATCCACCGTGGTGACGTTGGCCTCATAGTTGCGCTGGGCAGTCATGAGGTTGGCCATTTCTTCAACCACGTTGATGTCAGGGTACATGACGTAGCCTTCCGCATTGGCGTCAGGATTGCCTGGCTCGTACACCCGCTTGAAGGGCCGGTTATCCATGGTCACGGCAGAAACACGCACGCCCTGTACCGCCCTGTCCAGGGCCGAACGCATGTGGATGGAAAAAGGATCATCCACATCAGCCGTTTGCTGCACCACGCTGCGCCGACGGTACGGCCCGCCCTGAGGCGTGCGCGTTGTCTTGGCGTTGGCAAGGTTCATCGAAATGGTGTTGATGCGGGTGCGGTCGGCTGAAAGGCCGGACGCGCTGATATCAAATGCCGTCATGAAGTCCATGGCTTCCTCCTACACTGTCCGCTGCCGGGGTTCTTATGCCGCGTATGGAAGCGGCGCGGCGGCGGGCAAAAATCAGGACTGCTTGCCATCCTGGATGATGTTGTTCAGCCCTTCAAAAGACTTGCTCATCACCTGGGTAAGCGCTGTGTACTGCAACTGGTTCTTGGCATGTTTGGCCATTTCTTTATCAATATTGACGCGGTCTTCGCCGTGAACAACACGCGGTTTGACCGCCATATCCCATTCCGGCCCAAAAGAATCAGGCCTGAAAGCCGTGGGCATGTGGGAAGATTCCGTACGGGTCATCTCCCCTCTTGCATCAAGCCCCAAGGCCGATTGCAGTTCTTTTTCAAAAGACAGTTCGCGCGGCTTGTAGTTGGGCGTCTCCACGTTGGCGATATTGCCCGCGATGACGTTCTGCCGCTGCAACTGCATATCCATGACCTTGCCCACAAGGCCCATCTGCATATTGAACATTGATTTCATATTACGTACCCCCGTGCGTCACGGAAATCTGCTTGCCAAGCCTTTAGCAACAAGCGTTCCACTGCGCAAAAAACATGTTATTCAAGTGTGTTAAAAAATAGAGAATAGGCAGAAGTCGGTATTTTGACAAAAGCAAGGACGCATCGGCAGGCAGAGTGCAAGCGCAAAAAAAGAAAAACCCGCCCGAAAATCCGGGCGGGGTCAATCTGGCGGGAATGGACGAAAGGCGGCTTACAGTTTCATCTGGGCATCGGTGACGCCCAGAGCGCGCAACTGCAAATAGATGCGGGCGCAGGCCTCGGCATCTGATCCGGCATGGTGGTGGTTCAGCGCAATCCCAAAGTAGGCGCTCACGCTGCTGAGCTTTTTGGAGGCAAGCGGCAAACTGCGGCGGGAGCCTTTAAGGGTGCACAAAAAAGGCGCACGGGGTTCCTGCGCTCCCACGGCGTGGCAGCTTGCGGCAAGCACACGCCTGTCAAAGGAGGCATTGTGCGCAAGCAGGCTGCCCGCCCCCTCAAGAAAGGCATCTATCTGCGGCCACAGTTCGGCAAAAGTGGGCGCATCCTTCAGCATGGGCCAGGTCAAACCGTGGATCTCGGTAAACATCACCCGCGAAGACGGCGGCCTGATGAGGCTGTAAAAAACATCTGTCACGCTGCCCTGCTCAATACGAGCAAGGCCCACGGCGCAAGCGCTGTGGGCCGAGTAGCCGGAAGTTTCAAAATCAATAGCTACACTACGGCTCAAATCTGTAGAAACCACACTTACTCTTTTGCGGCTTTGTGGGCGGCTTCGGCCAAACGCGCCTTGATATAGTCGCGCATGACGGCATCGTCGTCCTCTAGGTTAAAGCAACGGGCGTCTTCGCCCATGAGGCCACCGGGCACAAAGTCGCCCTTTTCGCCGGGGTCAGAGACCATTTCGTCATAAAAACAAATGGAAAGCCAGCGGCTTGCCGGTACATCATCCACCACATCCAGCAGCACAAAGAGTACGCGTTCGGTCTGTACGCTGTGGCGCGCCCGCAGGGAATAACTTACGCCGGGCCGGGCCTTGAAAGTAAAGGAAATATTGCTGTGCGCGGCCAGAAAATCCATGTATTCCGTAAATGATTTCTTGATGTTAAGCGGGTCATCCTGCCAGGAATCAAGAAATTTACGCAGTTCTTCGGAACCTGTAACTTCCATACGCGCTCCTTTTATGGGTTACGGCGGCGTGTCAGCGGGTCCATTGCCAGGGGGGGGTGCCAATGTTCAGCCCCCAAATGCCACGCCTGTCCAATACCGCCTGATGTTCCTGAATAAGCCAGCGTCGGCAAAAAATAGCCCTGCACTTCTGCCTGTCCACCCAGGCCAGACCTTCCATCACCAGCTTGTAGTTGACGGAATCGCCGCCCACCTGCACAAGCGCGGTAATGGGGCCAGCTTCGAGCTGCCCCACGTCTTCAACGTCCACTTTGGCCCCCTTGGGCATCATGCGCTGCAAATAGGCCAGCGCCTGAGGCCCGTAAGGCTGCCTGAGACTGGGAGCTTCAATGCCGTAAAAAACCAGCACCTTCTCTGGTTCTTCACTGTCTTTCTTGGTGCTGACTGAAACAGTATTGCCGTCTTCCACCCTTACCACATACGCATTCCACGTTGTAGCCGCAGCAGCGGGAGACACAGCCAGAACCATAAGGATTATACTTGCAAAAAGCCGGTTGAGCATTGCTGAACCCCTCGGTAAAGGCCTGCAAATGTGCGCCAGCAGATAATGCCTGTGCCGCCAGACCTTTGTCAAGGCAGGCGGCACAGGCATCAAGGAGGGGAATCAGAAATCAGACAGTGGCGCTATCCCCAGACAGTGCGTCCCATCTGGTAGGCGGCTGTGGCTACTGCAAAAGCCAGAGCAGTGTTGAACACGATGCTGAACGCCACCCAGCCCCAGCTGCCAGCCTCTTGGCGGATGACCACCAGGGCCACAAAGCAGGGGGAATACAGCAGTACGAAGAGCATCAGCGAAAGCGCCGTGGCCTTTGACCATGCTTCATCACCCTTGAGGCGTTCCGCCAGGGGTGCGGCGTCTTCGGGATCCTGGTCGCCCATGGCGTAGGCAGTGCCCATGGTGGCCACAACAGCTTCCTTGGCGGCCACACCGGCCAGCAGGGCTATGTCGGTGCGCCAGTCAAAACCCATGGGGCGCGTGGCGGGTTCCACGGCCTTGCCAAGACGGCCAGCCACGGAGAAGGCCAAGGCTTCTTCCTTAAGTTCGTTGCGCACGTTGCCAAGTTCTTCTTCAATGGGGGCGCGGGCCTCGTCACCTTCAGGGATGGCCGCTATCTTTTCTTCAAGCTGGGCGATCTGGGCGTCAAAGGGGGCGGACTTGTCTTCCGGCAGACCGGGGAAAGTCATGGCGGCCCATATCAGGATGGAAATGGCCACCAGCACGGTACCGGCCTTCTTGAGGTACATCCAGGCACGTTCCCAGCAGTGCAGCAAAAGGCTCATGAGGGTAGGCATGCGGTACGGGGGCAGCTCCATAACAAAGGGAGTGGCCTCGCCCTTGACGATGGAAGAGCGCAGCAGGCGCGCCACCAGCAGAGCCATGACCCAACCGGTTATCATGATAAGAAACATGACTGTGGGGGCATTGTCAGGAAAGAATGCCCCGGCCAGCAGCAGGAACACGGGCAACTTTGCGCCGCAGGTCATGTAGGGCAGCGTAAGCAGGGTTGCCAGTTTTTCCTTGGGGCTGCGCAGGGTACGGGTTGCCATGACGCCGGGGATGGCGCAACCGCCCGCAATACCGCCCGCGATAATATAGGGCATGACCGATGCGCCGTGCAGGCCGAAAAAGCGGAAGATGCGATCCATCATGTAGGCCACGCGGGCCATGTAGCCGCTGTCTTCCATAAAGGAGATGAGCGCAAACATGATGAGGATGAGCGGCACAAAGCTGACCACGCCGCCAACACCCGCAATGATGCCATCCACAATAAGCGACTGGGCAAAACCCTCGGGCAACAGCATTGTGCAGGTGTCGCCCAGCCATTTAAAGCCGTCTTCAACCCAGCCTTTGGGATAATCGCCTACAGTAAACGTTACCTGAAACATGAGGTAGAGCACGCCGATCATGATCAGCGGCCCAAGAAAGGCGTTGGTGAGCACCTTGTCCAGCTTGTCGGAAAGGGCCAGACGGTCCTTGCCAGCATCCTGGGTCACGATGCCGTCGCGCAGCAGGCTGCGGATAAAGCCGTAACGGTAATCGGTGATGATGGATTCAAGATTGGCATTGAGCGTGCTGCGCACATGTGCTGCAGCCTTTTTGCGCATACCCTCAAGCTCTTCGGCCAGCGCGGCATTTGCGGCGCGAACCTCGCTCATGATTTCGCTGTCGCCTTCAAGTATTTTGAGGGCAATCCAGTGGGGCATGTATTTTTTTGTCAACAACCCACTGTCTTCAATGCGCTTTTCCATATCCAGCAGCACAGGGTCAATATCGCTGCCGTAAGAAATACGCAGGGCATTGGCTTTGCCTTCCTGCGCCAACCTGATGGCGACAGCCATGGCTTCATCAAGCCCCTCGCCAGAGCGTGCCACCATGGGCAGCACGGGGATGCCCAGCAGTTCGCCAAGGCGCTCCATATCTATATGGATGCCTGCGGCGCGGGCTTCGTCCATCATATTGCAGCCAAGCACTACAGGGATGCCCATTTCGAGCATCTGCACGGTAAGCAGCATGTTGCGTTCAAGGGCCGAGGAGTCCACAACGTCAATAACGGCCTGCACATTGCCAGCCGCCAACTCGCGGCGCGCCACCAGTTCTTCCATGGAATAGGCGGTCAGCGAGTACGTTCCGGGCAGGTCAACCACGGTAACCTGCTTGCCGCCCACGGTGATGTGGCCTTCTTTTCTGTCAACCGTGACACCGGGATAGTTGCCCACATGCTGGCGCGCGCCAGTGTAGCCGTTGAAAACTGTTGTTTTACCGCAGTTGGGATTGCCAGCAAGAGCTATCCGCAGCTTTCCATCAGCGTTGAAATTGGCATCATCGGGATTATTAAACTGCCGAACCGCGCTCATGCACGAACCTCCCCCATGCTATAAACAGACCGACGCCGCACTTGCGACATCCCAGCCATTACCGCGAACAAAAATTTGTTCATACCAGCCTTCCTGCCAGCAGCCCTGCCGTCAAACGACTTGTCTTACCTGACCCTTTTTCGATCCTGCCGAAGGGTCGTCTGCAAGACGCTGCTCAAAAAATTGAAATTCAATTCCAAAGTCCTGATTGATTTAGCTACCTGCCCACCAAATGTCAAGCGATGGATATTAATTTTCCGCAACTTTACTCCAACCCGATTGGCCAGGGGCAAAACGCCCGCGAACTTTCCAAACTCTCCCGGCCAAACTCTCCTGGCCAGATTTCCTCGCACAGACTTTCCCTCGCAGAGACTGTCGCTCACAGTGCCTGCAAAAAAGGGAGGCCGCCGACCTTGATCAGCGGCCTCCCATCCCGTCACCGGGTTGGCAGTTCTGCATTAGAGAACGCTCCTTCAGCAGCCTATGCGCCCTTGAGGCATTCACGCAGGGAAGACACGCCGCACGAATGAACCATTTGCAGAGGAATATTGCGCGAGCGCGCAACCTGCACGGCCTTGCGTTTGGCTTCGTGAGAAATTTTGTTGGTGAACACGATCATGGCGTCAGGGTTGCCGATTTTGTCCACAAAATTGCGCTCATTGCGGGTGATGAACTTCAGGGAATGTCCGTCCTGCTCCGCCGCTGCCATGTAATCTTTTTTCAGTCGGTCCATACCGCCTATCAGGGTTACGCACATATGATCCTCCGTCTTTTGCCGCACTGCTCAATTTTGCGCGGATGGGGTTGCTCTGTGCCCTTCTTTTAATTGAAAACGAATTTCAAAGTCAAGCAGTCTGAACCATTTTTTTGAAAATAAATTTCAATTCAAATAACAAGGGCGCTCTCCCCTGCGGAAAAGCGCCCTCATTTTGTGCAGAAGACGATAGAAACAGCTTCTATTTCCAGCTACTTCCAGCGAGCCAGAAATTCAGCGGCGCTGTTGCCTGCATCGATATGCTTGAGCAGGGCGCTGCCGAAAACAACGGCGTCGGGCCGCGCATCGGGCGAAAGAGCCTCAAGCTGGGAAGGCTCACGCAGGCCAAAGCCAAGAGCCAGCGGCAGTTTGAAGGCCGAACGCGCACGGCGCATGGTCACCGCCACCTGGGGCGCCAGGTCGTTGCGCTCGCCAGTGATGCCCATGACCGAAACCACGTACACATAGCCTTCGCCCACGCTGTTGTAGAGGGCCATGCGCTCCGCGCTGGTATTGGGGCCAACCAGAGGGATGAGGGCAATACCTTCTTTTTTCAGGGCTTCGCGCAGCGGCCCGGCTTCTTCATAGGGCAGATCAGGCACGATAAAACCATGCACGCCGCCGCGCGCGGCATCCCGCGCCAGCTTTTCGTAGCCATATTGCAGAAAAGGATTCAGGTAGCCCATAAGTACCACGCCAGCCTGAATAAGTCCTTTGCGTTCAATGAGTTCTTCCAGAATGCCGCGCAGGCTTACGCCATCGCTCAGGGCGCGGCGCGAGGCTTCTTCCACCACCGGCCCATCTGCCACAGGGTCGGAAAAGGGCACGCCGATTTCGATAATATCCGCGCCGCCTTCGTCCAGCTCCATCAGCGTGGGCCAGAAGGTGGACTGATCGGGAAAGCCCGCCGTCAAAAAGGGAATCAGCGCCGGACGACCGGCCGCCTTGGCATCGCGGATTTTCTGTTCAAGAATATTCATGACTACACCTCTTCCTGGCCCTGCGCCGCAAAGCCCAGCGCCTTGTTGACAATGCCCAGATCCTTGTCGCCGCGACCAGACAGGTTCACCACCACCTGATCGCCCTTTTTGAATTCCTGCGGGTGGTCGAGCACCCAGGCAAGAGCGTGCGAAGATTCAAGCGCAGGCAGGATGCCCTCTGCGCGGCACAGGCGCTGGAAGGCGTTGAGCGCGTTGGCGTCCTTGACCATGCCGTAATGGACGCGCCCGATTTTTTGCAGCCACGAATGTTCCGGCCCCACACCGGGATAATCCAGCCCGGCAGAAATGGAGTGCGAGGGTTCAACCTGACCGTCGCTGTTTTGCAGCAGCATGCTGTACGCGCCGTGCAGCACGCCGGGGGTGCCAAGATTCAGCGGGGCGGAATTGAAGCAGCCGGTCTCGCCCGTGCCTGCCGCCTCCACGCCGATGATCCGCACGCTGGCGTCATCCACAAAGGGATGGAACATGCCGATGGCGTTGGAGCCGCCGCCCACGCAGGCCACTACGGCATCAGGCAGCCGCCCGGTTCTTTCCAGCATCTGGGCGCGGGTTTCGCGGCCAATGACGCTTTGCAGCATGCGCACCAGCTTGGGGAAGGGGTGCGGCCCGGCAGCGGTGCCAAAACAGTAGTGGGTTGTTTTCTGGCTGCCGATCCAGGCGCGCAAGGCCTCGTTGATGGCGTCCTTGAGGGTACGGGTGCCGCTTTCCACCGCATGCACGGTGGCGCCCAGCAGCTTCATGCGCATGACGTTGGGAGCCTGCCGCACCACGTCTTCCGCACCCATATAGATGGTGCATTCCATGCCCAGCCGGGCGGCTGCCGCAGCCGTGGCAACGCCGTGCTGGCCAGCGCCGGTTTCCGCCACCAGGGCTGTTTTGCCCATATATTTGGCAAGCAGAGCCTGCCCAAGGGTGTTGTTGACCTTGTGCGCGCCCGTGTGTAGCAGATCCTCGCGCTTGAGCCACAGGTCAAAACCAAGCTCGCCCGAAAGCGTGGGACAATAGGTCAGCGGCGTTTCGCGCCCGGCATAGTTGAACAGCAGGTCTTTCAGCTCTGCCTGAAACTTTTCGGTGGGATAAATGTCGCGCATGGCCGCTTCCACTTCCATAAGGGGCGGCATAAGCAGTTCGGGAACAAAGCAGCCGCCGAACTCACCAAAGTAACTGTCTTTCATAACGAATACCCATTGCCTTTGGAGTTTGCGGCCATAAATGCAGCCGCCATTTTTTCCCTGTTTTTACACCCCGGCGCGTCTTCCACGCCGGAATTGAAATCCACCCCGGCAGGCGCGCACATGCCTACGGCCATTGCCACATTGGCTGCGCTCAATCCCCCGGCAAGCAGCCAGGGATGCGCCGGGCGCAAGCTGGCCAGATCCGACCAGTCCAGTTTGTGCCCGCTGCCGCCGCCTTTCAGCCCCGCATCAAGCAGGTAATAGGCGCAGGCTTCGGCATTGCGTTGTAAATCATTGTACAACAAAGCGCGGTGGGTGTAACGGTCGGGCCAGAGCACCCGAATGACGCGCTCCGCGCCGATGGCGCGGGCGCATTCCACACTCTGGTGACCGTGCAGTTGCGCGTAATCAAGCCGGGCTTCGTCCATGATGCGCCGGATTTCGTCCGAACCCTGATTCACAAAAACGCCCACCCGCAGCATAGAGCCACTGTCCAAGGCTGCCGCCTGCGCAACCGTTACGCCGCGCGGGCTGCGGGGGTGAAAAATAAAACCGCACATGGCAGCACCAAGGCTGGCCGCATGGTCAACATCCTCTTGCCGTGTGAGGCCGCAGAACTTGATCAGCATGTGCAATCTCCATCAGTTTTGGCTGTAGCTCCCAGCAGGGCCGCCAAGGCCTCGCCCGGAGCGCCGCCTTCCATCAGGGCGCTGCCCACAAGGGCGGCATGATATCCCGCAGATGCCGCTGCCCGCAGATGATCCGCGCTGCTCATGCCGCTGGCTGCAATCCACAGTTCGCCACTGGCGGGCGGGCAGGCCCGTATCAGTTTCAGGCAGGCATCGCGATCCACCGCCAGACTTTCCAGATCGCGGGCATTGACCTGTATAATGCGCGCCCCGCTCTCGCGGGCAAGGCGCAGATCTTCCGCATCAAATATCTCCACCACCGCCTGAATGCCGTAGCCCTCCGCCTGTTCACGCAAGGCCCGCAAGGTCGCGGCGTCCGGCGTCAGCCGCACGATGAGCAACAGGGCTGAGGCTGGCGTGGCCGCCGTGGCCCGCACCTGCAAAGGATCAAAAATAAAATCCTTGCGCAGCAGGGGCACACGCGGCCCATTGTAGAGCGCCGGGTTAGCGGCGCGGGCCAGATATTCCAGCCGCCCGCGGAAAAAAGCTTCTTCCGTCAGCACAGATACGGCGCTGGCCCCTGCGGCGGCATACTGGCGCGCCACATCTTCCACATCCAGATTCTCGCAGATCACGCCGCGCGAAGGCGAGGCCCGCTTGTATTCCGCCACCACCGCCAGAGGGCAGCCCGGCGCGCGGAGAGTTAAAGCTGCAGCAAAATCTGGCCGCTGCCCTTCATACACCGCTGGCAGAGCGTCCTGTGCTTCCAGAGCTCGCAGGGCCTCGACCTCAGCCTCCTTGGCCTTGCGAAAACGCTCAAGCAGCATTGAGCACCTTCCTGCCCACACCGGCGCTCACGGCCTCGCGGGCGCGGGCCATGCACAGGGCCATATCCATCTTTTCTTCCAGCAGATAGATGGCAAGCCCCACGTTGAGCACCACCATGTCCATCATGGCGCGCGGCCCCTGCCCGTTGAGAATATCATTGAGCACGGCCACGGCTTCTTCCTTGCCGCTCACGGCCAGATCTTCCACTGTGCAGGAGGCTATGCCGAATTCCTGCGGGTCGAGCATCATGGGCGTCACCTTGCCATTGTGCAGCAAAGCCATCTTGGTGGGGCCGATGGGCGTCACCTCGTCATAGTTGCCAGAGCCGCAAACAACGGCGGCGCGGTGCAGGGGCGACTGCATGAGAGTTTCGGCCACCAGCTCCACCAGCTCGGGCCGCGCCACGCCCATGAGCAGATGGCTGGGCCGCGCCGGATTGATCATGGGGCCAAGAATGTTGAACAGGGTGCGCACTCCCATCTCTTTGCGCACAGGGCCGATATTGGCAAAGGAAGGATGGAAGTACGGGGCAAAAATAAAGGCGAAATTACGCTTTTTGACCATCTCGGCCACGGAGGCGGGGTCTTTTTCCAGCGTGATGCCGAGGGCTTCCAGAGCATCCGCGCTGCCGCACTTGGACGAAACCGCCCGGTTGCCGTGCTTGACCACCTTGTAGCCCATGCCTGCCAACGTCAGAGAAGAGGCCGTGGAGCAGTTGAAGGAATTGCGTCCGTCCCCGCCGGTACCCACCACATCAATGGTTGTTCCCGAAATGCCGTCCACGCGCACGGCGCGGGCCAAAGCGGCGCGTGTGGCGTGAGCCAGTTCAAGGGCGCTCTCGCCCTTCATGCGCAGCCCCATGAGGAAACCGCCCGCCTGCGCCGGAGTCATCTTGCCGTCCATGAGGGCCGCAAAACCCGCCGCCGCCATTTCGGCGGAGAGGTTTTCCCTGCGTGCCAGACGCTCCAGAATGCCGGAGAAGTCGGAGGTTTCCGCGCCTGTGCCGAGGATGCTCTGCGGGAAGTTGCCCAGCAGGCGCAGGCCGTCCGGCGTGAGCACGGATTCGGGGTGGAACTGCACGCCGACCCACGGGCGGTCATTATAGCGCAGAGCCATCACTTCGCCTTCGGGTGCGCGGGCAGTGACCGTAAACCGGGGGTTTTCCGCATCTTCATCGGCGCGCACCACAAGGGAGTGGTAGCGGCCCACGCGCATGGGGTTGGGCAGGCCCAAAAACATGCCAGTGCCGTCGTGCACGATTTCAGACTGTTTGCCGTGCATGATGCACGGACCGACCTCAACCTTGGCCCCGGCATGCAGCCCCAAAAGCTGATGTCCAAGGCACACGCCCAGTACGGGAATGCGCGGGCTGAGGCGCTTGAGGAATTCGGGGCACAGCCCCGCATCGGCGGGATGCCCCGGCCCGGGCGAAATGCAGACCATGGAAAGTTCGGGGTTCACCGCCATGTCCAGCACGGCGGGGTCATCGTTGCGCAGCACCACAGGCTTGTGCCCAAGGGCGTAAAAAGCCTGCACAAGATTGTAGGTAAAGGAATCGTAATTATCGATGAGCAGAAACATATTCTTCGTCCTCCGCACGCAGGGCCAGGCGCATGATGGCTGATTTGTTGCACACTTCCTTCCATTCCAGATCGGGATCGGAGTCATGCACGATGCCTCCGCCCGCCTGCCAGAAGAGCTTGCCGTCACGCATCCACATGCTGCGGATGGTGATGCCCGTATCAAGGTTCACGCTGTCCTTGTCCAGACCGAGCCAGCCGATGCAGCCCGCGTAGGGGCCACGCGCGCGGCCTTCCACCTCGCGGATGATTTCCATGGCCCGCACCTTGGGCGCGCCGGAAACCGTACCCGCCGGGAAGGTGGCCGCCAGCACGTCCAGAGCGTCCAGCCCTTCCTCAAGGCGGGCGCTGACCCGGCTGGTGAGGTGCATGACGTGCGAGTAGCGTTCAACTTCCATGTAGCGTTCCAGATTCACCGAGCCGGGCTGGGCCACGCGGCCAAGGTCGTTGCGGCCAAGGTCTACCAGCATGACGTGCTCGGCGCGTTCCTTGGGGTCATCGCGCAGTTCGGCGGCAAGGGCGGCGTCTTCAAGGTCGTCCGCGCCGCGTTTGCGCGTGCCTGCGATAGGCGAAAGCTGCAAATGCCCCGCGGTGCAACGCACCATGACCTCGGGCGAAGAACCGAAAAGCGTCAGTTCGGGAAAGCGCATGTAGAACATGTAGGGCGAAGCGTTGAACCGGCGCATGCGGCGGTACAGTTCAAAGGGATTGCCCTCAAAAGGCGTGGAAAATCGCACGGAAGGCACAACCTGAATGGCCTCGCCCTGGCGCAGCATCTCCTTGATGCGGCGCACGTAATCCTTGTAGCCTTCCTCGCCGGGTTCAGCGCAGACATTGTCGGGATTGATACGCACGGCCCCGGCCTGCCCCGTGGCGCGGGCTTCCAGCGATTCACGCGAGCTTTGCAGCGCGCGGTGTTCGCCCAGGCTCACCTGGCAGAGCCGGTTATACAGATGGTCAAACACCAGCACGGTTGACGGCAGCATGAGCAGGCAGTCGGCCTCGCTCTGCGGCATGACAGGGGCCAGCTTGGGGTTGAACAGACCCGCCATGCCAAAGCCAAGATACCCGTAAAGAGCGCGGGTAATGGGCGGCAGGTTTGTGATGTTGGCCGGGCCAGCTATGGTCAGCGCAGCCATGAGCGCCCGCAGGCCGTCCACAAAGGGTTTGCCCTCAAAGCGCGCCAGGGGCGTTAAGGTGTCGTTGCGGATGTCCAGCGCAAGCTTGCCATCGCGGCAAGAGATGAACAAAGCCGCATCGCAGGCCAGAATGCTGTAACGCCCCCAGCGACCATCCACCTCGGCGCTTTCAAGCAAGATGCCGTTACCGGCCCCGACCATGCCCATAAACAGGCTGATGGGCGTGTCCATATCCGCTGGCAACCAGCGGGCGGTTTGTTGCAGCGTCAGCATATGCTGCGCATCACCGTTCTCTTTCATCTGGCGCATCCTTTGGGTTTTTGTGCCTGAAAAACAAAAAACGCCGCCTCCCTTGGGGAGACGGCGTCTACTTACGACAATGCCAACGTACCGGAACTATTAAGCCCGCACGTCTCCCCCACGCAGTTGGATGCGCCACCACCAGCCTTTGAAGCTGTTAGAAATGGTGTTGGAGAAAACGTTCATATAAATGCCTAGTTCCTTATGTTTCAAGTCACACTACGCATCCAGCCGCAGGCTGTCAACAACGCAGGGCGGTTTTTCAGTAAATTTCCGTTACAGCATCAGCTATGGCAAGCGGGAGGGCGCGCCCTGAACGGCTTTGCCCTCCCCTGCCGTACAGGCCTACTTGCCGAACAGAATTTCCTGATAATTGGGCAGCGCCCACAGGTCGTCAGCCACGCGCACTTCAAGCATGTCCGCGTAGCGGCGCACTTCAACCATGCGGGGCAGCACATATTCGCGATAGCTGAGGGCGGCTTCAAAGCCGTAGCCCAGGCTGTCCGCCTTGGCCAACACTTCTTCAAGCTGGCCGCAGGCATCCTGCATGAGGCGCAGATTTGAAGTGATTTCGGCCAGGGTCACAGTTTTGGGATCCTTGCCGATGGCGCGCATATTGGCTGCCGTGGCGGCCAGTTCACCCTGATAGCGCATGCCCGCAGGGTAAATGATGGTATTGGCCATGCGGATAACCAGATTGGCCTCGGTGCGCACGGTTTTGCAGTACTGCTCAAGATAGATTTCCTGCCGCGCCTTGAGTTCGGCCCTGTTGAGCACGCCAGCCTTTTCATAAAGGTTGACCACTTCGAGCTTGGTCAGCTCGGCCAGAGCCTCGGGGGTGGTGCGCAGGTTGGGCAGGCCACGGCGTTCGGCTTCCTTGTGCCACACTTCGGAGTAGCCGTCGCCGTTGAAGATAACGGCGCTGTGCTCGTCAATGACATGGCTGATAAAGGATTCCAGAGCCTGATTGAAGGTCTTGCCCTGGGCCAGTTCCTTTTCAAGCCAGTCGGCTGCGAAGCCCAGCGAATCGGCCATCATGGTGTTGAGGGCTGTGATGGAACCCGCCGCAGACTGGCTGGAGCCAAGCGCGCGGAACTCGAACCTGTTGCCGGTAAAGGCCACGGGGCTTGTGCGGTTGCGGTCGCCGGGATCGGCGGGCAGGGGCGGCAGCGTATCCACGCCCAGATTGAGGGCGCGGCCTGTGCGGCCACCGGCGGCGTTTTCAACGCGTCCGGCGCGGAAGGCTTCAAACACTTCCGTCAGCTGATCGCCGAGGAAGATGGACATGATGGCTGGCGGAGCCTCGTTGGCGCCCAGACGGTGATCGTTGCTGGCGCTGGCGACGGTTGCGCGCAGCAGGCCGCCGAACTTGTGCACGGCGCGGATCATGGCGGCGCAGAACACCAGGAACTTGGCGTTGGCATGCGGGGTTTCGCCGGGATCAAACAGGGTGCCCAGCTCCGCATTGCCGATGGAATAGTTCAGGTGCTTGCCCGAGCCGTTCACTCCCGCAAAGGGCTTTTCGTGCAGCAGACACTTGAGGCCGTAGCGCTTTGCCACGTTGCGCAGCTTGGCCATGATGATGTGGTTGTGGTCAACCGCAAGGTTGCTCACCTCAAAGAGGGGCGCAATTTCGTACTGGCTGGGGGCCACTTCGTTGTGGCGGGTGCGCACGGGCACGCCCAGCTTGTACAGCTCGCGCTCCACTTCCATCATGTACGAAAGCACACGCTGGGGGATAACGCCAAAGTACTGGTCGCTGAATTCCTGTCCCTTGGCGGGACGCGCCCCAAACAGGGAACGCCCGGCGATCTGGAGGTCGGGACGCGCAAAATTGAAGTTGTGGTCAATGCAGAAGTATTCCTGCTCAAGCCCGGCGTAGGAAACAATGGGCAGGGGCGTATCTTCGCCAAAAAGCGCCAGCACGCGGTGAGCCTCGCGGTTCAGGGCCTGGCCGGAACGCAGCATGGGCGTTTTTTTGTCCAGTGCAACACCCGTCCACGAAAGGAACATGGTGGGGATGCACAGGAAGGTGCCGTTGGGGTTCTCCATGATGTAGGCGGGGCTGGTCACATCCCATGCGGTGTAGCCGCGCGCCTCAAAGGTGGAGCGCAAGCCGCCGGAGGGGAAGGACGAAGCGTCAGGTTCGCCGCGAATAAGCATGGAGCCGGAAAATTCCGCGATCACGCCGCCCGCGCCGTCAGGCATCAGGAAGCTGTCGTGCTTTTCGGCAGTCTGCCCGGTGAGGGGATAAAAAATGTGGGTAAAATGGGTGGCACCCTTTTCAATGGCCCAGTCTTTCATGACTGCGGCAACGGTATCGGCGATGGCGGGGTCCATGCGTTCGCCGAATTCAATGGTTTTGCGCAGCGCCTTGTACACGCTCTTGGGCAGGCGTTCACGCATGATGCGGTCATTGAACACGTTGCACCCGAAAATATCGGTGGGTTTGGTGTCCACGAAATTCAGGGGGGCCGCTTCGGGTTTGTAGGTGGTGATGGCCTCAATGGCGCTTTGTCTGGCGGATTTGCTGCTCATGGACGAACCTCGCGTTCAGGGCTGACGCAGTGTTGGGGGTGCCGATATTCCCGCTTATGGCGGTTGGATTTATGCCGCTGCATGCAAACCGCAAAACGCCCGCGCCCGTGCTGCCCTGGCGCACGCGGACAAGGGGGGCTGGTGCAGAGGCCTTGCGGACGCCGTGCAGACGCCCGCACCAAAGCCATGATCTCCGGGCCTGACCATGAAGGCCAGGCCCGGAACAGTATACTCTAACGGAACGCGCCCTGGAGCTGCCCGTTGCCGCCACACAAAGCCAGCCATGCAGAATCAATCAACACGGCCAATAAGGCAAAGGCAGAGGCAAAACCGGAAGCGCGAACCAGAAACCGCTTTAGTTCACGCTCACGATTTCGATTTCAAACGTCAGCGTCTTGCCAGCGAGGGGGTGGTTGGCGTCAAGGGTGATTTCGTCCGCGCCAACTTCGGTGATGGTCACGTCCATCTGGCCCTGCTCGTTGGAGAGCTGCAAAGGCACGCCCACGTTAAGGGGAATATGGTCGGGCACCTGGGCGCGGGGAACGGTGAACACCAGTTCGGGATCAGCCTCGCCGTAGGCATCATCAGGCGCAACGGTCACGGTAACGGTTTCGCCCGCTTCGCGACCGTCAACGGCGGATTCAAAACCCGGGATCAGCATACCCTTGCCCATCACGAATTCCAGGGGTTCGCGCTCACGCGAAGAGTCGAACACCGTGCCATCGTCAAGGGTACCCGTGTAATGCGCGCGCACCGTATCGCCTTTTTTAATAGGCATAACTACTCCATTGCAGTGTGTGTGGGCGGTCTGCGGCAGTGTGCCGCATTGTCGGCAGAAGCTGCCAGGGCAGAAACCCGCCCGCGAAAAGAATAACGCCCGATTGTAAAGTGCAAGCAAAACACGCCGGGGGCCTTCTGTCAATCTGCAACGTTGCCGTTAATGCCTTCAATCCCCCTGCCAGCGCGGGTTTGCGGGCTTTGATCTTTTGCGTGCCATTGCGGTAAAAATGCAACCGCCGCAGTTGCATCCCGCCCTGACGCGACACGGCTGTCACTCCGCCGTAACAGCCGCTTGCAGGCTTGACAGAGTGCCATGCGACACTAATAATCAGCAATTGCTCTCAACGGGAAAACCCCGCTCTTGTTCGGGCGGCACACGCAATCTTTCAGAGGTATCTCAGAGGTATTTTTATGTCCGATATCCGCTCCACGTACACCGACGAATGCAACTTTTATGGCCGCCACACCCCCCGCGAGCTGGCTGAAACCTTTGGCACCCCTCTCTATGTATACAATGAGAACGTGCTGCGGCAGCGTTGCCGCGACCTTATGGGGCTTTCCAAACACCCCGGTTTCGGCGTGAACTATTCTGTCAAGGCCAATGCGACCCCCGCCCTGCTGCGCATAGTGCGCGAAGAAGGGCTGGTGGTGGACGCCATGAGCCCCGGCGAACTGTACATGGACGAGCTGGCCGGTTTTACGCCCGCCGAAATTCTGTACATTTCCAACAACAATTCCGAAGCCGAGCTGAAAAACGCGGTTTCGCGCGGGCTGCTTATCAGTGTGGATTCCCTCTCGCAGCTTGATACCCTTGGCCGCATCAACAAGGGCGGCAAGGTCATGGTGCGTTTTAACCCCGGCATTGGCGCAGGCCACCATGCCAAGGTCATCACCGCGGGCAAGGAAACCAAGTTTGGCGTCACCCCCGACAAGCTGGACGAGGTTTTTGCCCTGCTGGAAAAACACGACCTCACGCTGGCTGGCATCAACCAGCACATCGGCTCGCTCTTTATGGAACCAGGCGGCTACCTTGATGCCGCCGAAGTGCTGCTGCATCTTGCCGACCGCCTGCCCGCCAGCATGCTGGCAAAGCTTGAAGTCATCGACTTTGGCGGCGGCTTTGGCATTCCCTACCACAAGTACGAAGGTCAGGCCCGCCTGAGCATGGCCGACCTTGGCGAACGCCTGCACGCGCTCATTGCGGGCTGGTCTGAAAAATCCGGCTACAAGGGCCGTTTTCTTGTGGAACCGGGCCGCTATGTGGCCGCCGAATGCTGCGTGCTGCTGGGCACCGTATTTGCCGTCAAAAATAATGGCGACAAGCGTTACGTGGGCACCAATCTGGGCTTTAACGTGCTTGTGCGCCCCGCCATGTACGATTCCTTCCACGATGTGGAAATCTACGGGGCCGACACCCAGGCCCGCAAAAACATGGTGCAGACCATTGTGGGCAATATTTGTGAAAGCGGCGATATCCTTGCCAAGGAACGCGAATTGCCCGTTATGTGCGAGGGAGATGTGCTTGGGGTACTTGACGCCGGAGCTTATGGATTTACTATGGGTTCCAACTACAACCAGCGTCGTCGCCCCGCTGAAGTTCTCATTCAAAGCGACGGCACTGCCAAACTTATCCGCCGCCGCGAAACCCTTGAGGATCTTGCGCGCTGCCTGATGGATTAATGTGACACAATTACGCGGCGCATCCGCGCAGCAGGCCCGGCCCGCGCCCGACCTGAGCACTTCCCCCCGCGCGGTCTGGCGGTTGACCTGGCCCCAGATGCTCATGATGTACCTTATGTTCTTCATGGGCTTTGTGGCTGTGTGGGTTGCCGGACAGATCAGCGCGGACGTTCAGGCGGCGCTGGGCATGGTGAACCAGTGCAGCATCCTGCTGATGGTGGTCGCCATGGCTGTTTCAAGCGGCGCTACGGCGGCTGTAAGCCAGTCGCTGGGCGCGCTCAAGGTCATGCGCGCCCAACGCTATATCGGCACAACAGTTATCGGCTGCATGGGGCTTGGCCTTCTTGTGGCCCTGACAGCCGCTCTCTTCAGCGACGGCATACTGCGCGTGCTCATGGTGCCTGAAAGCATCATGCCGCAAACCCGCGAAATGTGGGCTGCCAGTATGCTTGGTCTGCCCGCGCAGTATCTGTACGCGTCAACTGGGGTCATGTTCCGCGCCACGCGTCAGGTTTTGCCGCCCCTGTGGGTTGCCTCCGGCGTGTGTCTGTGCAACCTGCTGGCCTGCCTTGGCCTTGGGCTCGGCTGGTTTGGCATGCCCAACATGGGTTATATGGGCCTGATCTGGGCAAATGTGGGCGCGCAGTATCTTGGCGCTGTATGCAACTGCGTGCTGCTGGCGCATTCCGGCTATCTGAACCGCAAATCCCTGCCCTCCCTGCGCTGGCTCCGCGCTGGCCTGCCCTACCTGCTCAAGGTGGCCTTGCCTGCAGGCGCGGCGCAGATCGTATGGCAGTCCGGCTACATGATGCTGTTTGTTCTGGTGGCGTCACTGCCCTCCGACAGCGTCAACGCGCTGGCCGGTCTCAATGCCGGTCTGCGGGTGGAAGCCCTGCTGTTTTTGCCGGGCATGGCCTTCAACATGAGCGTAGCCGTGCTGGTGGGCAACAGCCTTGGTGCGGGCAAATCCGCCGAGGCCCGCCGCGTGGCCCTCAATATGGTGACGCTTGCGGCTGTGGCCATGAGCTTTATGGCCGCCCTGCTCTGGCCCTTCCGGCAGGAGGTAGCCCACCTGCTCTCGCAGGAGCCGGGCACGCAAGCGCAAATTGTGAGCTACCTTACCTATAACCTGCTCTCCACGCCCTTTTCCATCGCAAGCACTGTCATGGGCGGCGTGATGACGGGAGCCGGTGCCACCAAGTACAACCTCATGATTTTTGGCGGCAGTTTCTGGCTGGTGCGCCTGCCCTTGGGCTGGCTGCTTGGTCACATGCTCTGGGGCACGGCCTCGGGCGTATTTGTGGCCATGCTCGTATCCCAGATTCTGCAAACCAGCATCATGCTTTATGTGGTGCTTTTCAGCGACTGGACGCGCTTTGCCATGAGCCGCTGCCGTCAGCCGCAAACCCCGTAAATACCGCCCGAGAGGCCGCAATGGCGGCACCCTGGCATGCGCCCGCGCACTGTCATGCATTTGCGCATTGAGACGCGAGGAGACGATTGTGAGCAAGACCTTTACCCCTGTCAGCCTGGAAGGACGCCAACAGTATTACGAACTGTGGGGCCGCACTCCCCAGCGTTCACTGGACTACACCCTGGCAAACCTGTGGGGCTGGCAGGATTACTACGGCCTTGAATGGTGCTTTGAGGACAACCTCTGCTGGATCCGCCAGACCCGGCCCTATGCCGTGTGCTGGGCCCCTGTGGGCGACTGGAACGCGGTTTCGTGGAAGGATCTGCTGCCCTGCGGCTTCAACCCCGAGGCCCACAACATCACCCGCGTGCCGGAAAAGCTGCTGGAAATCTGGCAGCGCGAACTGCCCGGCCTTGTGGATGCGGATGAAGACCGCGGCCAGTGGGAATACCTGTACAAACAGGAAGAACTGGCGGAACTGCCGGGCAACCGCTTTCATAAAAAGAAAAATCATCTCAACAGCTATGTGAAGACCTACGGCCAGCCGGACTACCATACGCTGGACGACGCCATGGTTGAAGACGTGCTGGCCGTGCAGGACGACTGGTGCCAGTGGCACGAATGCGAGGAATCGCCTTCGCTCAGGGCCGAGAACGAAGCCATCAACCGAGTGCTCAGCCACTGGAACTGTTTTACCGGGCTTGTGGGCGGTTCGCTCTATGTGGACGGCAAGATGGTGGCCTTCAGCGTGGGCGAAAATCTGGACGGCGCAAACCTTGGCGTGCATTACGAAAAAGGGCTCAACGGCTTCAAGGGCGTGTACCAGACCATCAACTGCCTGTTCTCGCGCAACGCGGGCGCAGGATTTACCTACATCAACCGGGCGCAGGATCTGGACGAAGAAGGTCTGCGTCAGGCCAAGATGACCTACCTGCCTGCCGACTTTCTGCGCAAGTACAAGGTGCGCATCCGCAAGAGCTGACGTTTGGCAGCCGCGACGGAGTGTGGGGAGCAATCCCTGTTCACCGCGCTTCGGGCCTGAAAGACATAAAACCGCGCAGCCGTCCTATATCAGGGCGGTATGCGCGGTTTTTTATTTGTGCGGCCTTGCTGTTTATTGCTGTTTTCCCGGCGCGCAGCCAGTTGAAAAATTTCCTTTGGCTGACAACCAAAACAAATGCAAAACCCCGACAGAAGCCGGGGAATTGCACGAAAAAAACAGTTGAGGTGGTTGAATCATGCCATAATTGGTATTCCTGTCAACATGAGATACCAGTAGACAAAAAATAACCTTACCTTCACAGTTATCTGCCTGTGACACCCTGCCTTGAAATTTTTTAATCTGCAATATTAATCTGATACGCGGTATGCGCAGAAGTGTCCTTCAGGCCCCATCAGAAAAAATATCGCCTCCCGCCCTTCCTCGGAAAAAAATATTTTTTAGCCACCCTCCCCCTCAGATTCCAGAGCCAATCAAGCAACTGCCCATATTCCCACGCAGAGCAACAGCGCTCAAGCACAGCACTATTTGCGTAAAAACAACGAAATTTCGTTTTTATTTATGAAATATCATTTTTGCTGAGAGCGCTAAATGAGCAGAAAATACGACAACACACCGCAATTAAAGGAATAATATGTAACGGCTTGGTTTTTGAATACTACGGACCAATGATGCTGTTCCTCCTACACGTTGGGGAAAGCATATTGGGCTGAAGCAGGCAAAAGGAAACCACGGATAACGTGCGGGCAACTTGCCGTGCTTTGCACAGTTTCCGGTGGTATTTGATTTTGCTCGATCAATGTCTGGCTTTGTGCTCTGGGCTGGACAGAACAATGAACTTTTGAGGTGTGATGATGTCAAAATTCGCAACGCCGCAGTTGGATCAGCTTGAATCCGGTCCATGGCCGAGCTTTGTATCCGATATCAAGCAGGAAGCTGCGCATCGCGCGGCCAATGCCAACAATGTCGACTATCAGATCCCTGTGGACTGCCCTGAAGACCTTCTGGGTGTGCTTGAGCTTTCCTACAATGAAATGGAAACACACTGGAAGCACGGCGGCATCGTGGGTGTGTTCGGTTACGGCGGCGGCGTTATCGGCCGTTACTGCGACCAGCCCGAAATGTTCCCCGGCGTGGCGCACTTCCACACCATGCGTGTGGCCCAGCCTTCCGGCAAGTACTACCACAGCAAGTTCCTGCGCGACCTGTGCGACATTTGGGATCTGCGTGGTTCCGGTCTGACCAACATGCACGGCTCCACCGGCGACATCGTGCTGCTCGGTACCCAGACCCCCCAGCTGGAAGAAATCTTCCACGAACTGACCCACAAGATGAACGTCGACCTGGGTGGTTCCGGTTCCAACCTGCGTACGCCTGAAGCCTGCCTTGGCCAGTCGCGCTGCGAATATGCCTGCTACAACACGCAGGACATGTGCTACCAGCTGACCATGGACTATCAGGACGAACTGCACCGTCCCGCCTTCCCCTACAAGTTCAAGTTCAAGTTCGACGGTTGCCCCAACGGCTGCGTGTGCGCCATGGCGCGCTCCGACTTTGCCGTTGTCGGTACCTGGAAGGACGACATCAAGATCGACCAGGACGCCGTGAAGGGCTACGTTGGCGGCGAATTCGCCCCCAACGCCGGCGCTCACTCCGGCCGTGACTGGGGCAAGTTCGACATCCAGAAGGAAGTCGTGGATCTGTGCCCCTCCAAGTGCATGAAGTGGGACGGCTCCAAGCTTTCCATCAAGACCGCCGACTGCGTGCGCTGCATGCACTGCATCAACACCATGCCCCGCGCTCTGCACATCGGTGACGAACGCGGCGCGAGCATCCTCGTGGGCGCCAAGGCCCCCGTGGTGGACGGCGCCCAGATGGGTTCGCTGCTCGTGCCTTTCGTTTCCTGTGAAGCCCCTTACGATGACGTGAAAGAAGTCATCGAAAAGATTTGGGACTGGTGGATGGAAGAAGGCAAGAACCGCGAGCGCGTGGGTGAAACCATGAAGCGCCTGTCGTTCCAGAAGCTGCTGGAAGTCACCGACACTCCCGCCGCTGCCTACCATGTGAAGGAACCGCGTTCCAACCCGTACATCTTCTTCAAGGAAGAAGAAGTGCCTGGCGGCTGGACCCGTGACCTTGCTGCTTACCGCAAACGCCATCAACGCTAGTCAAAGGGGGAGAAGAACATGGCTTTTATTTCTTCCGGGTACAATCCCGCAAAACCGATGGAAGGCCGTATCAGCGATATTGGCCCCCGCAAATATAATGAATTCTTTCCGCCTGTAATTGCCAGAAACTTTGGCAAATGGCTTTATCACGAGATTCTGGAGCCCGGCGTGCTCGTGCACGTGGCCGAAAGCGGCGAAACCTGCTACACGGTGCGCATTGGCGGCACGCGTACCATGTCCATCACGCATATCCGCGAGCTGTGCGATATTGCCGACAAGTATTGCGGCGGCCATTTGCGCTGGACAACGCGCAGCAATATTGAATTCATGGTGGAAGACAAGGCCACTATGGAAGCTCTGCGCGACGACCTGAACAGCCGCAAGTTTGACGGCGGTTCGTTCAAGTTCCCCGTGGGCGGCACCGGCGCTGGCATCAGCAACATGGTGCACACCCAGGGCTGGCTGCACTGCCACACTCCCGCCACCGACGCCTCCGGCCCGGTCAAGGCTGTGATGGATGCCCTGTTTGAAGAGTTTAAAGACATGCGCATGCCTGCCCCGGTGCGCATCGCCCTTGCCTGCTGCATTAACATGTGCGGCGCTGTGCACTGCTCGGACATCGGCCTTGTGGGTATCCACCGCAAGCCCCCGATGGTCGACCACGAATGGGCTGACCAGCTCTGCGAAATCCCGCTGGCTGTTTCCGCCTGCCCCACCGCCGCTGTGCGCCCCACCAAGGTGGAACATAACGGCAAAAAGGTGAACTCCATCGCCATCAAGGAAGACCGCTGCATGTACTGCGGCAACTGCTACACCATGTGCCCCGCGCTGCCCATCTCGGATGCCGAGGGTGATGGTGTTGCCATCATGGTTGGCGGCAAGGTTTCCAACCGCATCAGCATGCCCAAGTTCTCCAAGGTCGTTGTGGGTTACATCCCCAACGAACCGCCCCGCTGGCCCACACTGACCAAAACCATCAAGCATATTGTGGATGTGTACGCGGCCAACGCCAACAAGTACGAACGTCTGGGCGACTGGGCTGAACGCATCGGCTGGGAAACCTTCTTCAAGATGACCGGCCTTGAATTCACCCACCACCTTATCGACGACTTCCGCGACCCCGCCTACTACACCTGGCGGCAGAGCACGCAGTTCAAGTTCTAACAGTCTGGGGCACCCCGCTCCCCTCTGCGGGGTGCCCACGACAATGAGGTTCCTATGACGCCGGATCAACAAAAAATCGTTGATTTCATCGCTGAGAAAAACAAAACCAAGTTTTACTTCAAAGACTTTCTGGATATTTTTCCTGAAAAAGGCCCCAGAGAAGTAAAAAAGATACTGACTTCAATGGTGCAATGCGAAGTGATGGAATTTTGGTCCTCAGGCAGTACAACCATGTACGGCCTCAAGGGGGCTGGAAAGCAAAGCCAGGCCGAAGGCGAGGGATAGGAAATGCCGTTCCTCCACAGCCCTCATTAACCTCGTCCTGAGCTGATCTGCACTGCAGGCAGATGATGTGAAAGGCGAAGTTTCGGAGCACGCCATTGCCGCCGGAACTTCGCCTTTTTTCATGGGGAACTGCATGAATTAGTCGGCCCCGGAAAAATCCTTTGGTTCGTCAAAAGATATGGATGCCGGGCGGAGCTTATACAGGTCAAACCGTTTGAGCCGGGAAATAAGGGTTGTTGGTTTTATCCCCAACAGGGCCGCAGCGCCCCGGTTGCCGTATATGAGCCAGTTTGTGCGCTCCAGCGCGGCTTTCAGATTGGCTTTTTCCATGTGCCGCATCTGCTTTTCCGTGAAAATCTTTTGCGGGCCGCTGGCAGGCTCGCCGCAGGCTTTTTCCGACAGATCCGCTGGCCCGCAAAGGGCAAGATAGGCCAGGGCCTGCTCTGGCCGCCCGGTGATGACCATTCTTTCAACAAAATTCTGCAATTCCCTGATGTTGCCCGGCCAGCTATAGCGCCGCAGCCTGAGCATCTGTTCTTCCGACAGGTCAAAAGTGCAGCGACCATTTTTTTTACAAAAAACGCCGATAAAATGCCGCACCAGCAGGGGGATGTCTTCTTCCCGCTCGTTAAGATTGGGCATGATGATGGGGAAGACTTGCAGGCGGTAGTACAGATCGTCCCTGAATGTCTTGTTCTGGATGGCCTGCTTCAGATTTTTGTTCGTGGCGGCGATGATCCGCACATCGGTGCGGCGGCTTTTGCCTTCGCCGACTCTGCGAAATTCTCCGTCCTGTATGACCCTCAACAGCTTGCCTTGAAGCTCCAGCGGGATTTCGGCGATTTCATCAAGAAAAAGGGTTCCGCCGTCAGCAAGCTGGAAAAATCCCATGTGGTCATTGATAGCGCCAGTGAAAGCCCCTTTGGCATGACCAAAAAATTCGCTTTCAAAAAGGTGCGGCGGGATTGCGGCGCAGTTTATCTTGATAAACGGGCTGTTTTTTCTCTTGCTGTGCTTGTGCAGCTCATGGGCGACAAGTTCTTTGCCCGTGCCGGAATCGCCTTGAATGAGTACGGTTGCTTCCGTATCGCCGACAATCTGAATCTGTTCGCGGATTTCCTTGATTGCGGCGCTTTCGCCGATGATGCCCGTAAACTTGCGCGCTTCGCAGAGTTCCTCGCGCAGGTGAGCGTTTTCCAGCTCTTTTTTCTGGTTGCTGGCATCGGCTATTTCAAAAAGACGTGCATTGGCAATGGCATAGGCGATATGATCGGCAACCATGCGCAAGAGTTCAAGGGTCCCCGCTTCAAGCATGCCGCGCGAAAAAACCGCTATGACGCCAAGGGTTTCCCCCCGGCAAACAAGAGGCTGCCCGGCAAAACTGACAATGTCCTCCCGCTCGATCCATTGCGGGTCTGCAATCCAGGGCTCTGTGCCGTCAATGCGGGCAACTTCAAGTGGTTTGTTGGTCAGGGCAATGGCCCCGACCTTTCTGCTGCCAAGGGGGAAGCGGTAAAATCCAGACAGTTCCGTTTCTGTCCACAGCCTGCCATCGGTGCGGGATTTGCCGTAGCTGGCCTTGAGATGCAGGCATCGCCCCCGGCCCGCGCAGATTGCGTTATCCATGCATGTGGGGCAGGCAGTATCCGGTTCCACAAGCCATATGCGCACCAGCGCCGAATCACGCGCGGTGCCGAGGCTTTTGACTGCCAGCGAAAGCACGTCTTCCACTGCGCGCTGTTGCGCCAGATCCAGAAGGAGGGTTTTGATATCTCTGTCGCCAAGAATAATCATAGGGCTGGAGTATATAGCACAGGCCTGTACTCCGCAATTCCGCATGCCTGAGGCAAAGTTAAGGCGGGCAATGCACCGCCCCCAGGAACGCGCTCAATCGTTATTTACAAACTATTGGCGTGCTGGAGGCGATATGCTTGCCCGCCCGAGCTTATCCATGCAAATAAAAACCAGTGGCTAACGCGGCCTTTCCGCGCTGTTTGCTCACCACTAATCAAGCTTTGCCGTAATCTGCTTTGCACCACTCCGCAGTTTGGTAATAAGAGACTCAAGAACCTGACTCTGCTGCGAAAGATCAATCAGTGCCGTTGATATCTCCTGAAGCGCCGCCGATGTCTCGGACGTATTCTGGTCTGCCGCGGAGATGGATTGCGTTATTTCAGCAGATGCATGCGTCTGCTCATCCACAGCGCGAGCAATGGCCTGAATTTGCCCAGCCATTTCATTCACATGGAGTGTGATCTGGCTGATGGCTTCCCCTGTTCCCTCCGCCATGCCGTTGACTTTTGAGATGGCCTCCACAGCCGCATCAACACTGTTGACATTGTTTCGCGTTCCCTGCTGCACGGCCTTGATGGCATCGCCCACTTCCGTTACGGCCAGCATGGTTTTTTCTGCAAGTTTGCGAACTTCGTCAGCAACCACGGCAAAGCCTCTGCCTGCATCCCCCGCTCTGGCGGCTTCAATGGCTGCGTTCAGGGCCAGCAGGTTGGTCTGGTCTGCAATATCGTTAATGACATTCATAATTTTTCCGATGTCTTCTGCCTGATGCCCCAGTTCGCTCATTCCGGTCTTCAGGCTGTTTGCCATGGTCTGCACAGACTTGATGGCTTCAACCATATTGCGAACTTCGCCAAGTTCCTTATTCGCGTTGACTTTTACCAGTTCAGAGGAAGATGAAGCCTGCGCAGCATTGGTTGATACCTCATGAACAGAGGTATTCATCTGATCCATGGCAGCGGCAACAGAATTCATGCTGTTTGAGAGGCTCAAGGCGAAATTGCTGGATTGCTCAACCTGGGCTGAAATTTCCTGCGATGCCGAGGTAACGGAGCCGACAACACTATCAAGCATATTGGCAGCTTCGACCATGCCCGCAGCACGCGATTTAAGGGCATCGTCCCTGGCATCAGACGCTTCCTGGGCATGCTGCTGCGCGCGGGCTTCAGACTCTTCGGCCTCTGCCGTTTTTTGCTCGGAAAAAAGTATCTTTTCTTTCAGGCGGGACACCATGGCTGTCAGGGAGCGCTCCAGAGCCTGCAATTCCGCTTTAAAGGAGCCCTTTGGCTGCGTATCCAGTTCCCCCTCGGAAATCTGGTGGGCAAATATCTGAAGCCGCAAAAGAGGGTTCACAAGGCTGTTGCGCATGATAAACCATACAGCGCACACAATTAAAACCAATATGATAATAGTTGCTGCTCCAATAGCAAAGGCAGCGTTCTGGGTTCTTTTAACGGCATCATCCAGAGAATAGATTATTTCAAACGCCCCATGGATTTCGCCTTCCTTCCAGCCCTCCTTGATGCCGCCAATGGGGTCTGGCGCACCCTTTGGGTCGCCATGGCAGTACATGCACTCTGCGGTCAGAGCTATTGGCTTAAAATAATGGATGGCGTCGGGCTGCCGCACTACAAGCTCAGTGAGGCCCTGCGACTTGATTTTGTCCAGGGCGGTTTTTTCCAGCTCGTTGGGCGTATTTTCTGGATTGCGCGGGGAATATTTGGGCACACGAAACCGGTAACCAAGCTTGCTCGCATTTTGCCGCGCCATTTTTATTGCCGTGATGATCGGCACGGCATCAACCAGTTTATCGCGCGAAATCTCATCAAGCGGCTTGATAACACCATTGAACTTAAGGGCCATTTCCTGGCGCGCCGATTCAGCCATGCTGACAATGCCGCGTGCTGATTGAAGGACAGCCTCTTCTTCAGACTTCCATATGCTCTGCATTGCGTATGCAAATACCAGAATGGCAAGAAGCGTTGGCCCGAGTATTGATAGAAGTAAAACTTTCAGCTTGATACTCATAAGTCCCCCACAATTGCGAATCACAAAACATTAGGGCATCAAACATGCATCACTAAAAATGCGCCTCAAAATAATTAAGAAACAGGCACAGAATCAAACATATTGCTAGAACCAGCACTTTTGCTATCGATCAAGGTAAAAATTTATATAGATACAAACAACAAACTACTCTTGAAGTCAATACAAACTGCACAATATCAAGCATATCGGCATAAGCCATGATAACATTAGAAGTTAAATGAATTTTTTTATCATGCAATAACAATATATTATAACATAACCTCAACATAATATATCCAAACAACAACCACCATATTAAATACATATGTTACATTATAAAGAATAGTTAGCTATCAATCTTCAATTCACCACTAAAAAGATCAATTTTGCATAACAAAAATTCAATACATGCGGCTAATGCACAGAATATACAGACTACCCACAAAATGCATCTTCCATGCGATAACACGCTTAAATGTCGCATAAAACATTTCTACTAACCCAAACAAAAGGCGCGCCAAGATTGCTCTCAGCGCGCCGCAGGCAAATATTGCACGGGCGTGCTGCCCGTGAGAAAAATTTTAAAACAATCATCCCGCTGTCCGCTTTCAATGGAAGCAGATACCTCGCGGACCTTGTATGCACCTTGCGCATTATCGCTGGGAACCTTGTACAAGCTGCCTAAAGAGGTTCAGGCCCATTCTCCGGCACAACGATTAGCATTGCTTTTCAAAAAACGCGCTACAACTTTTAAAAAATTTTCACTTCGGTTGCCAACGGACGCGCATCAGATATCTGAATTTTGCACGGGTATTGTAGAAAAAGAGCTAATCAACACGCAAGATTGACGCATTTTTTTGCCTGCCAGGCCAGCAGCCCCCGCGGATCACGATTGACGATCAGAAATTCATTCCCCTCGAAATAATCACAAAGACATATTTTCAAATAGTGCAGTCACAAGATTGTCTAGATATTGATTTTATGGCATCTTTTTTTTGCTATCAACAATAGACGGATACCATATATCGCCAGCCACCAATAGACGGGATGACAGTTTTGGGACAATTAAAAGGAATTGGATATCACCCTGCATGGCGTGGAGGGATATGGGGCACCGGCAGATATGACGACCGTTGGCTTGCAAATATGCATTCCACCAATGATGAATCTCACGAGCAGAAGAACATAATAAGGGTGTCTATAGCGAAGAAACTTGGCAGAAAAAGCATGTTCCACTGAAGTGGCGCGGTGTATTTCAGGCCCATACCCTTTGCGAAAAGTGGGCGTTCGCTTAATAATGCAAGTTAGACATAATTTATCTTTCCCCGTCCACATGGGGGAAGGCTAGCAGTTTTACCCGCAAAATATCGGGGTTCATATGAACACTCCTTGTTACGTCACGCGTCCACTGATGCCAACAGAGCAAGAATATGCTGCCTATGTTTCGCGAATTTTTGCTTCCCAGCATTTGACAAATCATGGCCCCTTTTCACAAGAATTGGAGATTCGGCTCGCCCAGTTTCTGGAAACGCCACGAGTCAATGTATGCGCCAACGGCACCATAGCCTTGCAGCTGGGCCTGCATGTACTTGGCATGGCGGGCAAAACAGTCATCACGACACCCTTTACCTATGTTGCAACTCTTTCAGCATTGCTCTGGGAAGGTTGCAACGTTGTATTTGCCGATATCGACGAGGAAACCTGTTGCCTTGATCCCCAAAGTGTTGCCGAAAGACTCACCCCAGAGACTGCTGGTATTCTTCCAGTGCACATTTACGGCAATATTTGCGATGTAGATTCACTTGATGCACTGGCTAAAAATCATGACCTGCGCGTCCTGTATGATGCAGCGCATTCTTTTGGCGCTTCGTACAACAACCGTAGCCTATTAAGCTATGGAGACGCCGCTGCATGCAGCTTTCACGCAACCAAGGTGTTCAATACTGTAGAAGGCGGTTGCCTTGTCACCCAAACAGACGAAGCGCGAGAGGCCTTTCTGCTGATGCGCGCCTATGGGCATCAGGGGAATCAGCACTTCCGGCTTGGTATAAACGCCAAACTTTCCGAGCTGCATGCCGCAATGGGCTTGTGCATTCTTGATAAAGTGCGTGAAAACATTGCAGAACGCAGCATTGTTAGTGCAATGTATGATGCCCTTCTGCCAGACAAGGGGTTGCGACGACCGGCCCTGCGCCAGGGCCTGATTTGGAATCATGCATATTACCCCGTAATTCTTGATGATGAAAAAATTTTGGAACGAATTGTGCATACCCTTGCCAAGGATAATATTTTCCCCAGGCGGTACTTTTATCCGTCATTGAACACGCTGCCCTACATCAAAAATGCATTGCCGTGTCCTGTGGCAGAAAGCGTAGCGCGCAGGGTTCTTTGCCTCCCTCTCTATGCGGGGCTGGAGGAAGAAATTGTAGAGCGCATAGCGCACTGCATCAACCATTGCCTGGAAGGTTAGATTATGGCGCAATCACAATTTTTTCATGCAAAAATTTCCGGCATACACACCGTAGTTCCCAAAGACGAAATCCGCCTTGAAGATGAACTGCAATATTTTAATGGCGATATTAAAAAAGCCAACCGGATGACCAAAATAGTGGGCATGGATTGCCGTCGAGTGTCTCAACCTGGTATTACGCCTTCCGATTTGAGCCGTCAGGCGGCTGAAATCCTTTTCAGCAATATGAAAATCGAGCGTAAGTCAATTGATGTCATCATATTTTTGACTCAACGGCCCGACCACATACTGCCCGCGACAGCCTGCATTCTTCAAAAAAAGCTGGGCCTTTCGCAACACTGTGCAGCTTTTGACGTAAATCAGGGCTGTTCCGGCTACGTTTACGGTCTTTGGCTTGCTTTCTCTCTGGTAGAAAGCCGAGCAGCTTCACGGGTGCTCTTGCTGGTGGGCGACGGCATGTGCCAGACGCTTGACAGAGACAACCGGGTAGTCACACCGGTTTTCGGCGATGCAGGCAGCGCCACCATTGTGGAGTATTCAGAGATCGAGAGGCGGTCGTGGTTCTCTCTGGGTTCTGATGGCGGCGGCGCAGAATCCCTGATGATTCCCGCTGGCGGCTACAGGTTGCCTCTGCCCAAAAATGTTGAAGACTATGCCGCATACTGCGAGTATCTGCACGACCCCAACGGCACGCCCTGGCGACTGACAAACATTTTTATGGATGGCGGCGCCATCTTTGACTTTACGGTCAACACGGTTCCGCCGCATATCATTGAAACACTCGCCTGGGCAGGCATGAACGCGGAAGACATCGACTGGTTTGTACCCCATCAGGCTAACAAGCAGATCATGTCCATGATTGCGGAAGCTGCTGGTTTTTCACAGCAAAAGACAATAATGGGGGCTTTCAGCAAATTCGGCAACACTGCCGCAGCCTCCATACCAACAGCGTTGTGCGATGCGTGGCAGGAGATTGAGTTCAGTAAAAAACAGCGCCTGATGCTGTGCGGATTCGGCGTAGGGCTTGCCTGGGCATCCGCCATTATGGATACAGACAACATTGTCTGTACGGGTGTTTCTGATTTTGATCCCCCAGCAGATACCATGACGCAGCAAGAATACCTGGCCTACTGGCAAAACAAAATTACAGGAAAAAAAACGCCCCCCCCTCCCAAGGAGGAATTATAATGCTCGAGCAAAAAAAATTCTTTGCAACTCTGCAAGATATTTTGCAGACGGACACCCCGATTACTCCCGACACAAAGCTCACAGGAATGGAGGAATGGGATTCTTTGTCGATCATGTCGTGCATTGCCCTGTTTGACAAAGAACTTGGGGTAAAGACCCGGTTTTCGCAATACAAAGACGTGAACACCGTTGCAGACCTCATGAGCCTTGGGGAAGGCAAAATCGCATGACCATGCTGACGCCGGAAAATCGCGTTCTTGTCACAGGCGCCAGCTCTGGCATTGGCATGGCAGTAGCCCTTCTGTGCAACCAGATGGGAGCTACCGTCATTGCCAGCGGACGCGACATGCCCCGGCTCCAGAACCTTAAAAATTCATGCGCGCATCAAGAATCCTTGCACATTGAGCCACGCGACCTGCAAGAGGATATGGATTCACTGCCGCAATGGGTTGCCGGTTTGCGTCAAAAATACGGCAAACTGACCGCTCTTGTCTGTTGCGCGGGCTATGCCGCGGTTATGCCCCTGCGCGCGTACGACAGAAACGCTGCTGCAAGCCTTTATGATATACACGTCCATGCGCCCCTGCTACTGGCAAGAGGCTTTGCCGACAAGCGCAATAACATGGGCCAGGGTTCTTCAATTATTTTTCTGTCTTCAGCCGCCGCCCTTGCCAAAGAAGCCGGGCTTGCGGCATATGGCGGCGCCAAGGCGGCCATACAGGCGGCAACCATAAGCCTGAGCAGAGAGCTGGCCCCTCAGGGCATACGGATCAACGCAGTTGCTCCGGCCATGGTCCGCACACCCATGAGCGAACAATATTTCGCAATGCTCAGCCCTGATGCACGCGATCAGGCGCTGGCAGCCTATCCTTTGGGCATTGGCACCCCCGAAGACGTGGCCCAGACTATAGTATTTTTGCTGAGTGACTCCGGTAAATGGATAACAGGCCAAACTGTAGTTATGGACGGCGGACGCTACTGATGGATAAAAATCTTGTAATCATCGGCAATTCTTCGGCAGCAAGAGAATGCTACTGGATGGCGCAGGAAATCTGGGGCGACAGACTGCGCTTCAAGGGTTTTTTGTCCTTTGAAGGCTATCCGCAAAAACTGCGCAACCTTGCAGAAATGGAAATAGGCGTGGACGATGCCTTCGTTCCTGAACAGGATGATGTATTTGTCATCGGCATCGCTTCACCGGAGCTGCGCCTCAAGGCCTACGCCAAGTGGAAGGCGCGTGGCGCGAGCTTTTGCAACCTCGTGCACCCGTCATCCTACGTGGGCGAAAGCGCTCATGTGGGTGAAGCAATGATTGTCACTGCCAACTGCCATTTTTCGTGCGATGCAATCATTGGCAATGCCAATTATTTCAATGGCGCTGTTGTTGTCGGGCATGACGCTGTCATTGGCGATGGCAACTTTTTTGGACCCTACGCCCTGATTTTGGGCGATACGCATATTGGCGATGGAAACGCCTTTGGGGTGCGCTCCGTTGTGCTGCCAGGGGCAAACATCGGCAACAGCAATATTATCGCGCCCGGCGCGTACATTTATAAGGGTTGCCGCGATGGTTGGCGCATGGCGGGCAACCCGGCAATGAGGATAGACTGACCATGCCGGAACTCTCGCTCATCGTACCGCACCACAACCATCTGCAATGCCTGCCCCATCTTCTGGACAGCGTCCTGGCTCAGGACTTCAAGGATATTGAGGTAGTGCTGGTCGATGACTGCTCGGACGAGCCGTGCCTGCCACTGGTCGAAGCCTATAGAACGAAGGGACTCAATATAACCCTTCTGCCGCATACTGCCCCCATTTACACTATGCGGGCCAGATTAGAGGGCATGCGGGCCGCCAAAGGAAACATCATTGGTTTTGCCGATGCCGACGACCTCATATGGGGCACGGAATCACTGGGCAAAAACGTGGCTCTTTTTCAACGCGAGCAGCCGGATATTCTGCACTTTCGCACTGCCCGCATCAATGCCGATGGTAGTTTTGCCGCATGGTTTCTTACCATGGATCCGCCCGTAGAGCATCTGACGGGACAGGACATCTTTCAAACCTACGTTACCTCACCCAATTTCCAGCAGCAGTCCACGGTCTGGAACAAATTTCTCTCCCGCAGCGTTGCGTTAAAGGCGTGCGATGCGTTGGAGCGCAGCAGTGTGCGGCGCTTTGTGGAAGACGCCTGCATCTGCCTGACCACAGCCTTTCATGCCCAAAAATATGTTGGCAGCCCGCACGCAGCCTACGGCTATGCCTACGACTTTTCCAACGAAAGAATGAAATTCGCTGAAGGGCCGGAACGCGCCACTTACGTATGGCATATGTTGCAGGAATTGCCCGCCTACTTTGAGCAGCACGGATGCCCGCAATCCCTGCAGGATGCGCTACGCAACGTGCTGACGGAACATCTGAGCGTAAAGGTGGGGCACGCAAGCACGGCGGCGGTTAACAAGGACGGAATGATCATTTCAGACGCGACCCTTGACGCCATGCTGCGGCATACGGATGCCCGCACGTTCATAAAGGTGCTTTTGCTCGGCAACCGTCACAATGCCGCAAAAATACTCGGTTGCCTGCAAACCTTGCAACCCAAGCCCAACAAGCCGTTTTGATCATGGACGCAAAGCAACAATCCGCCGCGCACTGGCGCGAAGTGGTTTTTCTGGGCGACTTTTTTCGGCTGCCGCCAGTCAGACCCCTTTCGCCAATAAAAGCAGAAATGCACTGGCACTATTTTGCCGAAAGCTTTTTCCATCTTTGCCGCCTCCCAGCAGCTCAGGGCACGAAGCTTTCCGTACGGCTGGTACAGCACAACGATCAGGCCCGGCAGGATGTGCGCCGTTTTTACGCCAACGCCAACGGCACTCCGGCCCCCGAGCAGAACGACTGGCTTTGCCTGTGCCGCCAAGGCGTGACTGAAGAGGCCTGCGCATTTGCCAGGCAGCACATCCTTACCAACGCCCAGCATTGCGAAAATGTGCTTGTGGTTGGCTACAGCCTTTCCACATTCACAACCAGCGTGCTCACCGCCTGCGGTATAGACTGGATCAATGCCCATATCCATCCGGCGAGTTTCTTGCCCGATCTTGTTTTTGCTTTTTCCACCAATGTGCCGGAAATCGCTCAAACTCTGGGCCTCAACTGCCTGGAGGATGAAGAGATAGAACGCTGCGCAGACTGGCAGAAAGCGCGCTACGCCCCCAATGCTTTTTTAAACTATATTCCTGAAAACTCCCTGCTTGTGCTGGCTCAGGACTGGATGGATCCCCTGCCTCTGACCCCGGACAATCAGCGCGACAGCTTCAGCGCGCACGCGCAAACACTGCGGGATCTGGCGGAACAGCACCCTGTTGTTCTGGCATATGTGAACCGCAACGGGCCGTACACGCCCGGGCCCGGCCTTTCCGGGCAGGATGAAGCGCTGCTGCGCCAAGAACTGAACGCAGTAATGCTGCCAGCACCCCATCTTTTTTTAAAAAATACTGTCATGATGCTGTCGCACCCGTCCATCAGCACGGTGGTGGGTCTGAACAGCAAAAGGCTTGATGAGGCCCGCTGGTTTGGAAAAAGCGTTGTGCAGCTTACGCCTTCGCCTGTTTCGTTCGGCCCTGATACCTTGGTCACAACCGCGGCGCAGCACGCTTTGACTCCTGCACGCTCATGCTTCACCGCTGATTTCTGGGCATCGCTTGTGCTGCGCAAAGCGGCGCATCAGGCCGACTCTAGAGCACAGGGTGCTACCCCGCCCCTGCCCAACGTGCGTCTTATTTTCCGTGGCGGCGGCAGTGACTTTGATGACAGCGACAGCAGCAGCGTTGCAGCTGGCCTGGCGCAAGCGCGCAGCGAGGCCGCTCTGGCCCGCCAGGATCTTTTGTTGCACGGCCTGCGCCACATTTTTGAGCAAGAAGAGCCAACTGGCCCCTTGCCGATGACCGCAAGCAGGCAAAAAGACTACGCCCTGTTTTGCGCGGGCGATGAAAATTATCTTTTCCCCGCCATTGTGGCGCTGGAATCAACGCGCCGTCGAACAGCACAAGCCGATGCATTTTTTGTTACCGATGCCCACCGTCTGTCAGACGCAGGAAAGGCACTGCTGCGCAAATATGATATTGAAGTCTTGCATAGCGGCGATGGAAACAGCTTTGACATCAAGCACATGCACACAACGCCCGAAGCCTATGTGCAACTTTTTGCGCCAGAGATGCTCTACGAGCGGGGCTATACTTTCAGCCTGGGTTTGCACGCCGACATTGTTTGCGTGCAGCCCTTCCGCCCGAATGAAATTTTTGCCCGCACGCCCTATGTTGCCATTAGCGGGGCCAACCCTGCTGCCAGATCTTTTTCCATTACCGACAATCATACAGGCATTGAAAAGGAATTAGGGCTTCCCCCCCGGAACTGGCTTGCCCCCCTAAACAATCCTGGCGTAGTTTTTGCTAACAATGCAGCACTGGCAAAAATACAGTTTTCACGGCAAAGCACTCAGGCATATGCAAAGATAGGCCCGGAATTCCTCTTCTATAATGAAGAAACTCTGTTGAATTTCTTTTGCATGCTGGATGAAAATTTCTGCATGCCGCTTGATGACAGGTTTAACATGTTTAATGGATCTGTGCTGTCTGGTAATGTGCCGTTTTTTCTGCACTACCTTAACTGCAACAAACCATGGCGTTTCGCCCCCGGCGCAGTACACCGCAGCGACTGGATGACACCTCTCGGCCCACTATTTTCAGTCTGGCATCGTGAGGCTAAATCCGTCCTTGACGAGCGCGACTACAACACATTTATTGCTACATCCGGAGTATAATTGTGGACTATATCTACAAGCGCTGGAGCGCACTTATCGACATTACGACTGTTTGCCCCCACTCGTGCGTATACTGCACAAGATATGAGCGCCATCTGCGACCGGATCAACGGCGTCACATGCCTTTGGAACAAATAGAGGCCGCTATTCTTGCCTATAAAGACTGGCCCACAGAGGTCAGCATCATCGGCGGCGAACCCCTGCTCCACCCGCAGTTTGACGAAATCAACGCTCTGCTGCGCAAACATCTGCCGCAGGAAAAGCTGAACATCTTCACGTCTGGCCTGCCCAGCACGCCCAAGACCGTCAGCACCACGCCGTTGGATCCCAATTCGCTGTACAATTGGAAGCCGGAATATCCGTGGACGCAGTGGCCGGAAACCAATTCGGACATGACGCGCACCTACCGCACCATCCGCTTTAACCCCCATAACGAAGAACAGATGACCTCGTGCAGTCATCACCCGTTGACCATTGCAGTAGAAGAGGCCGTACCCGACAAGGCCCTGATGTGGAAGCTCATCAACAACTGCTGGCTGCAACGCTGCTGGAGCCCCACCGTCAACATTCACGGGGCCTACTTTTGCGAAGTGGGCGCAGCTCTGGACATGCTGCTGTTTGACGGCGCCAACGCATGGCCCGTTGAGGCCGGATGGTGGAAGCGCAAGCCGCATGAGTTTCAGGAACAGGTCAGCCAGCTTTGCCCGCGTTGCGGCATGTGCCTGCCCGGCGAGCGTCAATTACTTGGCCACAGGGGCGAACTTTTCAGCCCAGGCCTGCTGGGCGACTTCCGCAAGCGCAAGCTGATTCGCCTCAACGATCAGGTAAGTGTTGTGGATCAACAGTACGATGTGGACACCATTGAGCGCTATGCAAAGACCTGGTACCCCGGCAACTACCGCGAAGACATTGTTGAGGACGAGGACCTCCCATCGTTTTTCAAAGGTTTTAACGTACCTCTGCGCCTCAAGGACAACGATGAAAGCCTGTTTTGCGTGGATACGGACGCGGAATACGCCGAAGCCCTCAAAAGGGTTGTTCACCTGCCCATAGTTGAAGGGCCGCACCTCGCCCCAAAACGCAGATACTTTCTGTATCAGGGGCTGCCCTTTGATGCCCTGTACGACCAATATCCATTCGTGCTGCCTGAACACAGGCACGAGCGGCATCTCTACTATCGCGGCCTGATGCTCTATCTGCGTTGCCTGCTTGACGACGAGGCTTTTGCGCAGCTTCCCGGCGAGGACTGTTCCTTTGAAGAGCTGGCCGCCCTGCCCGACAAAATACATACCCTGTTCAACACTGTTCTGTTGGGCGAGGTGGAAAAACGCGCCAGGGCCCTCGCTGGTCGAGAAGTTTATTTCTGGGGCTGCGGTGCCGCATGGCGTCAATACCGCCAGTTTTTCAGCAATGTGAACGCCCGTTGCTTTCTGGTGGACGTGGGCAGCGCTCCGGCCAAGGTGGACGGGCTGGAAATACGCAACCCCGAGCACATGGCGGAAGAGTTTGCCAAGGACGGCAATCTGCCCATTGTAGTTTTTGCCCGCAGGCTGCACATGCCCGGCATTGAGCAGGCATTGATACGCTACGGCCTGAAACAGCGTGAAATCATTTGGGCCCCCCTGGAGGCATAGATGAACAAGAGCACAATTTCCCCTCTTTGCCTCTGCGGCTCGCAGGTTTCAGGCAAGGGCCTGCTGGCCTCGCTGCTGAATGGGCATCCTGACGTACTCAGCTTTTCCTTCTGGCATGATTTCATGGCCTCGGCCCTGTGCTACCTGTCTGCCTGGAAGCCGCCCATGCTGTATCATTTTGACGAAAAAACAGAAAAGTTGTGCGATGCCCGTGCGGCCCTGACATGCGCTGGGCGCTGGAGCCACCTGGAGGGCTTTGCCCGTCAAGGGTACATTCCCTTTACCGTTTCGGGCGACAATATCGTCAAGCTGCCTTTCAACCTTGATTTTTATGGGCTCGACAAAACCCTTATGGACAGGCTCGCCACTCTGGAGCGGCTGGATGCCCAATCTGTCTTCAGCGAAGTGTATTCCGCACTGGGGCAGTACCTGATGCCTGATGCCCCTCAGGCCAAATGGGGCGTGAGCATGCCCCAGGTCGACTTTTTCCGTTTTGAAATCATCCTGCAAACGTATCCGCAGGCCAAGATCGTCTATATCATGCGCGACATGCAGGAAGTATTGTACGCCCACAGCAAAAGAGAAGCGTTCACACGGGGGATTTCGGCCGAGGAGGCGCTGGAGGAGCTGACAACATTCAAATCTGACTGGCTCAGGCGGATGATCAAGGCAAAAGACGTTGCTGCACGGTTTGCCAACGAGCAGCCTGACCGCTTTATGACAATCGACTTTACGGATCTTGTTTGCGACACGGCAACCGTTATGACGCGTCTTACCTCATGGCTTGGCATTGAAGACCTCCCCTGCCTGCACAAGGGCACCTGGAACGGCGTGGAGATCGACAAAAGGCTGACGGGGCGTGTTCTGGACAAACAGGAGGACATCCCGGCGAGTTTTGCCAACCTGACCAGCCAGGACGTTGCAGCTATCAAGGCAAAAATAGAGCTGGCAGATACTCCGTCTGAAAGCGCCTTCATTTTGCAGGCCGCGCGTTTTGAAAAAATAGGCTGGGATTATAAAAAAGCCATTGAAAGAACCAATGCAACCCTGCCGCTTCTGGGCATGGCTGGCCCTTTCCATGAAGACATGTGCGAAAACGCCTCCCAGCACTGGCTGGCGCTGGCGGCAATTGCACCGGAAAAAGTCAGGCGGATTCTGGAAATAGGCACTTTTTCCGGTGATACCGCAGCTTTTCTCTCTGCGCTGTACCCTCATGCGCAGATAGTCACGTGCGACCTGCCTGATGATTCACAGCGGTACATCTCAAGCTATGGCCGGCAAAATCCCGACAAAAAACGTACGCTCGAAGAACAGCGCGCAAAGAATCTTAAGGCAGACAACATTACGTTTATTCAGAAAAACAGTTTTCTGCTCCCCAAATACATTTCCGGTCCATTTGACATCATCTGGATGGACGGCGGACACACCTATCCGGATGTAGCATTTGACCTATGCAATTCCTGGCACCTGCTGGCTGACGACGGAATACTGCTTTGCGACGACGTTTTTATTCCACAACCGCCAGACTCTTCAAAAAATTATGAT
The DNA here is from genome assembly GCF_053570645.1 of Desulfovibrio desulfopostgatei. NCBI lineage: Bacteria > Pseudomonadati > Thermodesulfobacteriota > Desulfovibrionia > Desulfovibrionales > Desulfovibrionaceae > Desulfovibrio > Desulfovibrio desulfopostgatei. Next base: position 2,033,286 of record NZ_JBRBQS010000002.1, read on the forward strand.
AGCTATAATGTGTTTTCTCCTCTGATTCGAGACAACATCATTGACGTAAACTACATATTAAAACGGCTTTGCATTGCGCCTTCGCCAGGGCTGGAAGGTAAAATGATCGCTGCCGTGAGAAAAATACAACAATCGTCAATCTGAGCCGACCATGGAAACTGGACTATCGGCTCCGCCTTCTGCCGCGTTGGCAGGGCAGCGCTCTCTGCGAATATGCATATTGTTTGATATGCACTACTGGCTTTATGGCGGGGGGCCCAAGTTCACATGGGAACTGGCACATGCCATGATCGCGCGGGGTCATGAGGTCAGCATTTACAGTTCTGCCACATCAAAAAAAGAGCCTCCGTACAAATTTGACGCTCGCATACGGATGTTCAGGGTCAGCCTGTCAGACAAGCACGAAAATATTGCCTTGCTGAGGAAAAAAATCTCACAAGAAAATTACGATGTTGCCCTCTCCATGCAGGGTGGAGCAATGCAACTCTATTGGGCTGTCGTCCTCATGGGAACAGGCATTCCACTGGTATACTCCGAACACAGCTTTCCGGCCAGGGTGGAACAATTCTGGAGTCGCCCAGGAAGGCTGGCAGCCATGAGTGGAGCTGACGCCATACATCTGCTCCTGCCAGAGTTCATCAATTCTTTGCCCGCGTGGCTGCATGATCGGGTGACATTTATTCCCAACTCTGCGCCAGACGTGGTTGCCCCTGCGGCAAAACATCAAACGAAACCCCTCACCCTGGTAAGCCTTGGGCGCTTTGCTGCGGTCAAGCAGATACCACTACTGGTTGAAGCTTTTGGCCTGCTGCACGACCGTTTTCCCGACTGGATGCTGGATATATGGGGCTATGGCGAAGAGGAAAACGCCATCCTCAAAGCCATCGCCCAAAGTCCGGCAAAATCGGCAATACGCATGCGCGGCATTGCCGACCTGGCGCTGGGCATATTCGCTCAGGCGCAGCTTTTCTGCATTCCCTCGCGCTGCGAAGGTTTTGGACTGACCGTTCTTGAAGCCATGTCGCAGGGGACTCCTGCCATTGGCTTTGCCGGGTGCGCAGGCGTGAACCACATAATCAAAGATGGCGAAAACGGCCTCCTGGCGCCGGAAATGACCCCGCAAAGCCTTGCCGACACCTTGGCCAAAGCCATGGGTAGCGCAGGATTACGCAGCACGCTTGCTCAGGGAGCCTTAAAGACCGCGCAAGAATATGCCCCAGGGCCGATTTTCGACCAGTGGGAAGCATTACTGCTCAGCACTGCATCCATCAAGGGGCATACGCGCATGGACGCCTTTAGCGAAGAACCCTTTGCATCCATGGCGCGGCTTTCTGCGGCAGCCCGAAGGGAATGGCTATTCCGCGATTTCGGTAGGCCATGGCCCGGCACTCTGCGCTGGTATGCCGAGGCCGCGCGTACAGCCGCCTCAAAATTATGGAAAAGCTTTCAAAGGAGATTTGAATAATGATCCCCCGCGCCAACATCCAGCCCGTTTGCTGCGATGATCTTCCCGTGTATGCCTGCCCCACAGATCAGGAACTGCGTCTGGTGGAAGAAAGCGGACTATTTGACGAGGCATGGTACAGGCGCTGTTACCTTTTGGTACGTACCGCCACCATGCCGCCCCTTGTGCATTTTTTGCGCTACGGCCCCAGAAAGGGTTATCGCCCCAACGAATTTTTTGATCCACTCCTGTATCTGAGCGCCTTTCCAGACGCTTTGGCCTCTGGACGCAATCCCCTGCTCCACTTTCTGCAACATCTGGATAAAGATTTTTATGCGAGCAGCAGTGACCAGAGGGCACAGCTCCCGCAGTACACCAAGCCGCCCCTTACGGTTCTTATGAGTGTATTCAACGGTGAAGCGCACCTCAAAGAAGCCGTGGAAAGCATTTTGGGCCAAACCTTTTCCAACTTCATTTTTCTGATCATCGACAATGCTTCAGAGGATGCCACGGCAGCTATCCTGGCCGAGCACGCGCGCAATGATTCGCGCATCCGGGTTGTGACGAACGAGAGCAATCTCGGCCAAACGGGCGCCCTGAACAAGGGGCTTGCTCTAGTGGATACGCCCTATGTCGCCCGGATGGACGCGGACGACATAGCCCTGCCCGACCGGTTTTACCGTCAGCTTGTTTTTATGGAGGGGCATCCAGATGTGGCGGCCCTTGGTGGCAGTATCCTTGGCATTGACAAGGACGGAACCCCAAATGGCTGGTCATGGCGCCCCCCCTGCACCCCCGAAATGATCAACCTCGATATTTACACATGGCAGGGACGCGCCATTCCCCACCCAGCCGCCATGTTCCGTACGGAAGCGCTGCAAAAAGTGAAGGGATACTGCCCGGCGCTGAACTATGTGCAGGATTTCGACTTGTGGCATAGGCTGCTTGAAAACGGCTGCGCCATCGCCAGCATAGCTGGGGACCCCTTGCTGCTGTACAGGCAGTATGAACGCGCCAATTCAGACAGAAACGCCATAAAGGCACTGGAACATGTACTGGCGCTCATAGCTTGCGACAAACGGAATAATGGTGAACAAGATCCACTGGAACACATAACGGAACCCACCATAGAACTGGCGCAAAGATTGCTTACCCCAGGTACATCCGGCGCTTTTGCATGGCTTGCCTCGCTGCCGGAGATACAGAGCGAAGACAAGAAAGAACTCATAATCCCCGCTCTACGCAACGCTTTGCCCTATCCGGAAGCCATGCCTGCGGGCTTTCCGCTGGATGCCGTTCTGCGCTGGTATGCGGAAGAATACCCGCACCAGGCCTGTCAGGCCTTGGGCCAGGCCGCCCCTGACATAAAAGAAAAAATGCAAAACATGCTCACCAAGGCAGAGCTGCATTCCCAGGCAAGCTGCGCACTGCGGCACACGTTTGTTCCCCTGCCGGTTCCCCAGTGTATCCCTGTTCAGAATAGCAATATATGCAATGCAAACTGCGTTTTTTGCCAATACAGCCTGAATATTGATAAAAAACGCATCATGTCTTTTGAACTCTTTAAAAAAATTGCTGACGACTTTTATAAAGAAAGGAAGGATGGGATCATCCATTTTATTGGAACAGGGGAAGTTTTTACCGATAGAAACATTATTGAAAAAATAGCATATACAAAGAGTCTTGGCCTCAAGGCATATATAACAACAAATGGAACGCTCTTTCACAAATGGAACCTTGTGGAAAGAACACTGAATCTTCATCCTGAACGTATATATATTTCAACGCCTGGATTTTCTGCTGATGCATATGCCACATTGTTTGGCGTTAACAATTACGATGAATTCTTTCCTGCGCTTATCAACTTTTTTCAGTATAAAGAAAAAAATTGTCCACAAACGCATATCGGCTTTGGCTTCCGTTCCAACCGCACGTATGAGGATGTCGTTAACGATGATGACTACAAAAAACATGTAAAATACTTTGTTGATAACAAAATCATCTTCAACGAGCTGAATCGGTTTGAGTTTGACAGTTGGTCTGGGCAAATTTTTTCCAAAGCCGGTTCAAGAATAAAGATTGTCGATCACAGTAATACTCAAAGCCTGTGCCCAAAGCTGTATACACCACAATTATGTACTCTTGCCGATGGAAGCTTGAAGTTGTGCGGATGCACGTATATTAAAACAGAATATGACAGCATGGTGATAGGCAATCTTGCATCACAAACAATCTCGGAATGCCTTAGCCAGGAATCTATTCACACAATGTTTAAAAATTATTTGATAGATAAAGAAATACCCGAGATATGCCGCCAATGCACGCGAGGCCATGACCGATGATGCATCTGCAAATTATTCCAGCCTTGCATTGCTACGCGACATACATATAAACAGATAAATCTCCAAATCATGAATTGTTGCTAAATGTAAAGGAGGACATTGACACGCCGCCATCAACATCCACCATCAAACAGACAATAAAATTTCGATTATTCCGGCATACCTGAGCGATTCAACGAAATGTGGAGGGCTTGAGCAGAGCTAGTGATGTTACGCTTGCCGTCCGCGCCCACGCGGACTTTTATGACGCATCGCCATATCGAAATACCTACAACTGCATCTGGAACCGCCAATAATACCATATGGAATGTTTGCACATTGTTGACGCAATGCCGCCGCCCCAATGTAGCGGAAAAATACTTCTGTGGGATCGTTTTTCAGAAAACGATTCCATAGACAGTATTCTTGACCTGCAAGAACGCTATTTCCATGATACACGGGCGGAATTTCTTTGCTTTGTGCACAATTTTGGAGAGCATTCCATAAATGGCCGCCCATTGCGCGATTATCTACGGCTGCCTGACGGTTTCTCCCTCTGGTGGCTGACGCGAATTTTTGAACGGCATCCGGCATTCTTTGGGGCCAACCTGTTTGAAGTTTTCAAGCTGCGCGCGCTGGAACATCTGTTGCTCGGCATGCAACCGTCTTCTGTTTGCCTGCACACAAACAATACGCAGCTTGCGCGTACTGTGCGCGAACTCTGCAAAAGCCAGCGTATTCCCTTTGAGCACTTTGCGCCAATGCAGGCAAACCCCGCGGGCGCGTATCAAGCAGGCCGTTGCGTACCCTCCAGCACAGATTCCGCCACTACCGCCACAACTGGCGCATCCCCCCTTCAGGACATACTGACCCGCCTTCGCCGCAGCGCAATAGCCAACCGGACAATAAACGCATTCCAGATCACTCGCCACGCATGGCACTGGTGGCGCAAAGTTCGTTCACTATTTCCCAGAGCACCCAAAGTTGCCAAGCGCTCCGGCCTGCTGCTCGGCACCTGGTTTCCCAATGTAGACGCAAACGCGGCAAAACAGGGGCGCTTTCGTTCAAAATATTGGGAAAGTGTCCACGATATTATCCCAGAATGCGGCAAGCCTGTGCACTGGTTCTTCATTCACGGCGACCCTGTGAGCAAGGCCCCGGAAAATATCCGCCTGCGCGACAACTTGTTGCAGAACGAACCAGACAATGTCGATATGACCTTTCTGGAAGAATGCCTCACCCCGCGGGGAGCTTTAAGGGCATGGCTGTGGGCCATGCGTGTTGCCTGGAATGCACGGGGATTATTGCGGTATTTGCCAGCAACGATGCGCTGGCCCGATTCATGCCTCAACGTGTATCCCCTGCTGGCTGGCATCTGGAAGGAATCCACCCAGGGCGAGCACCTGATGCGCATGTGCTTCACCCTAGAAGGCATACGCCGCTATTGCGCCCTTGTTGGCCCCCAGGACACCGTAGTAACCTCATCTGAACTGCAATCCTGGGAAAGGCTGCTATTCCGAGAGCAACGCAACCTTGGCTGTAGGCGCATCTACGCTGCCCAGCATTCCGTCATCCGGGATGCGGACTTTCGTTTTTTTGTTGCACAACCTACCTGGGATATTAACGAATTTTGCCAGTGCATGCCTGACAAATTTTTCTGCAACAGCGACGGCGCGTATCAAGCCATGCACAAGAGCGGCTTTCCCGAGCACCGCCTTGACATGCTGGAAGCAACACGCTTTATCGGCATATCCGCATCAATGCCGCCGCTGCATGGCACGCTGTTCAGGCGCATTCTTGTCGCAACTTCCTACTTTGCACAGGAAGCACTGCGAACACTGACCATTCTGGCGCAGGCCATGCGCCTGTCAGACCACCCGCTGCTGGGCAACGTGCTTATCAAACCGCACCCATACCTTCCTGTGGACGCCATGCTGGCCCAATTGTTTGTTTCGCCACCGCGGCAGGTTTCCGGCTCCATCGAAAGCCACATGACGCCAGGCACGGTTGTTGTGGCCGACAGCGCAACCTCTGTGGGATTGCTCGCTTGCTATAGAGAATTGCCACTTATAGAATGCGTCCCTGAAAACAATTTTGACATGAGCATTACACAAGGTGTGGCGGAAAGAGTTTCTGTCAAAAATGCAAGTGAACTTGTTCAAGCGCTGCACACAATAAAATCAACCAGGGCAAACAACTTTTTTTGCACTACTCCGGGCATGCCTCGCTGGCATAACCTGCTTTCTGGATCCAACATTTAAGCAATATGAATTGTAATTGCATAGAAATGCTCTGGTTCAGGTGCGCACGCATACATAGCGACCAATCACTCCAAGTCAGATTATGAAAAGGGTGTTGTCATGAGGCGTTCATATCAATGGCACTGGCACTATATTCCTTTTTTTGCGTTTTCAAAACTTTCTTTTTTTAAAATTGCTGATAAATTATTTTATAACTCCTTTTATGAAGAATTTCAGAAAAGATACACTTCCCCAGCTCAACTTAGTGAAACCTACAAGTTGTTTAAGGAGGAATCTCTTGATAACATTCTCCAAAATATCGACGTAGATTCTGAAAAAAAAGTTCTAAGTATTTCTTGCGGAAATGGATATGTTGAGCACAGATTATTGCAAGAGCGGCCCAATATAACACTATACTGCACAGAATTATCTGAAGAAATACCGTCGTTTTTAGACAAGAATTTTTTGAAAAATAACTTGCGTATTGGGTTTGTTCCAGAATGTCTTAAGAAAGAAGACAAATTTGACATTATATATATCATTGAAGTTGATTATTCCATGTCAAATACACAATGGGTTGATCTTTTAAAAAGTCTTGGCGACTATCTAAATAAAGACGGCATCATAATAATCCATTCAACATATGAACATTATTATTTTTCTATACGCAGATACATTGAACAGTTTATTTCAACAATCCAAACCCTGGTTAATCATTTTTTACTAAAAAAACCTGTTCAATTATGGGGATGGAAAAGATCAATACAAGAGCATATCGCGCTATGTAAAAAGGCTGGCCTCCATGAAATCGATATTCAGACCAATGACGGGGCACTGGTTCTGACGTACTTCAAAGCAAGACACGACAAAAGAAACAAAGCATTGCGGGAATGCTACCTCCGCATGGCTAAAAAAATTTCTGGCGAAAAAGTCTGGTTTTGGGGAGCTGGAGCAGCTTATGAATATTACAAACAGAGCGTTGCATGCCTCTGCCCTCAAGGCATGATTCTGTCACCAGAATTTGCACAAGCAACGCCAAGCGTTGATGGCATTTCCGTGATCCCGCCGCAAGTTGCGGCAGCCCAAAATAGAAACATACCTATAATCTTATTCACGCGAGCACAGCATCACGACGCCATGCTAAGAAATATATGGGAATATTTTGGAAGCAATGCCAACATACACCCAGTCATTTTATACTAACAATCCATGTAAATCAGCATGATAAACAAAATAATTCTCTATTCAGGCACTCATGAGCAGTTTTTTTTCTCATTTCTAAACAAAACATTTCATGAAAAATTGACTGAATTAGGATTTTTTTTCGCTGAAGATTTTTGCTCAACAGCACACAGCTCCGCATATATTACCAAGATAAATGAACTGTGCGAAAAGCATGGAGACAGCAGACTGCCAGCAGCTCTACGAATTATTGAGAAGGAAGCAACCGGGCACGAGGCCCATACACTATGCTTGGGCCTACTTTCTATCCGGCCAAGAGTATACGCCTTCCGCAATCTTGTGCAGGCATGCAGACATATTTTTCCGGACGCGACGCTGAGCATTGCTCTCGATAAATCACAACGCGATGATATAATATTTGAACGTTACTATTCATATACTTCGTTTCGTCTTTGCAATCTTGAATTTAACCGCTTTTATAACGTAAGAAATACTTTTTGCGAAAACAATTTCAGCGATTTCATTAAATATTTGCTTCGCACTTTTGATCAAAAAAACAACTCGCTTATAACAATTGAAGATGTAGCGGACTTACTGCATATAGATATAAAAAGTCCACTTTGGGTAAACAGTTATCAGCCTCTGTGCTTTCCGATGATTCCACGCGAAGTCCTCAGTTTTGCCCAGACAACGTTGATGGATAATACCCTTCCACTGCCTCCCAATACAGTCTTCCATTGGCCCACCCAGCTTCACCGGTTTATAAACAGCGACTATCCGGCTTCACCTCATAGTCTGCTTGGGCCAAAACGCCGCACGGAGCTGCTGGCGCAGCGGCAGGCGGACAATCTGGAGGCTGCCCGGCTGCTGGGCCAGGAGCGCCTTTTTGACGAGCCGGAGCCGGAGCCGGATTGGCAACCTTTTTTGGGGCTTGATGCAGCAACCGCCTTCAACATAGCACAGCATCTGGATACGGACTTCGCCCAGGCACGCATGGCAGAACTGGACGCCATACCTGCGCATTTCCTCCAGCACGACCAGCGCCTTGTGCAGCAAGCCCTCCACGATGTTTGCGACAACACAGCAGAACCGTTGCCCTCCAGCATCAGCATAGCGCCAGAGCCACGGCTGTCAGTGCTCACTCTTGCATACAACCATGCGGAGTTTATTGCCCGAAACATTGAAAGCATTCTAGCACAGCAAACCAGCTTTCCTGTTCAGCATATCATTGCCGATGACGGGTCAACCGATGGCACGCAGAAAATCATTTTGGACTTTGCGGCCCGATACCCACATATTGTGCCCGTATTTCGCAAGGACAGAAACAAGGCCGGCTGGAGAAACGTTCAGGCTCTTTTTGACATGTGCCGTACGGAGTACGCGGCGCTGTGCGATGGGGACGATTACTTTACCGACCCCGCGAAACTACAAATTCAGGTAGAGTTTCTGGATCAGCACAAGGACTGCGCCCTGTGTTTCCACCCTGTTAAGGTCGTGTACGAGGACGACTCAAAACGCGAGCGTGTATACCCACCTGTGGAGCAGCTTCCGCGCGGTATCAAACCTTTTTATTATTTAAGCGACTTGCTCAAATGCAATATTATCCAGACCAACTCTGTTGTGTACCGCTGGCGGTTTCGGAACGGACTGCCCGAGTGGTTCAGACCCGATTGCTGCCCTGGTGACTGGTACTGGCATCTGCTGCATGCAGAATTGGGAAAGATCGGCTTTATCAACAAGATAATGAGTGTGTATCGCAGACACAAAAAAGGCATTTACTATCTTTCAGAAGTGGATCGCCTAAAACATAGGGCTACAGTAGGCCAGAGAGAAATTGAGGTTTACGACATCATCAATAAACACTTTGACAATAAATATAAATCAATTCTCCTCGATCTTGTTAACGGTGTGTTTGCAGATTGCCTCATGTATGATTCCAGCAGAGAACAAGATGAAGAATTTAATCCAGTTCTGCCCACGTTGGTCGAAAAGTACCCCGATTTTGCCCGCCATTTTCTCGAATCGTTGAAACTGGTGAGTGCAAAAAATACCCCCGTTGCCTGACGCAAGCACGCTACCCGTGCTGTAAAGCAAACGGCAATTCCGCTGCCTGTCGCCGCGTCCTCCCAGGTTGCTCCGGTGAGCGCCAGAACGCCCAATTGGCACATCATTCAGTTTTCGACCGGATTGCAGCGTAAAAAATACAATAAAGCTGGGCTGTAATCTCGTTCCCTTATTTTGCCCTCTATGCCCGCGTGTGCCAATCTGCACCAACTGCGTTGCACTTTATGTGGTTGACTCTGCCTCAAACACGGGCGCTTAGCCTCCGCGAAGAAATAAAATCAAATAAATAAAAAAGGCGCTTACAGCCATAAACTGCAAGCGCCTTTGAATTTGGCGTCACCAACGGGATTTGAACCCGCCTTAGCGGCTTGGTGTACAACCAGACAAAATTGAACAGGTCTTTGCAAAAAGAAAGGGCGCGAAGATCACACCCTTCGCGCCCGATAAAACGGCAATTGCCACATAAATTAGCACACGGTCAAATTGCCTCACTCGGAAACATGGCGTCACCAACGGGATTTGAACCCGTCTTAGCGGCTTGAGAGGCCGCCGTCCTAACCGGATAGACGATGGTGACAACGAGGAGTTAAATAAGGCCCTCAAGCCTTATTTGTCAAGCAGTTCATATGCAGGGCGGTAAAATCAGCCGTTGCCGTACCTGCGTTCAAGGTGCTAGGTATGGAGTTGCCGCTGGCGGCGGCCCAAATCTGAAGGAAGGAGCAGCCCTCATGAAATCTCGTCTTCACCTTCCCCTGCTTATCGCCTGTTTTGCCTTGTTGGCCGCATGCGGCGGCAAGGTTATTCCCACGCGCGACGGCGACATGCCCACGTGGATGGGGACACTGGAAGACCTCCGGCGCTACCCGCAGAATCTGGATGTGTACGCTAAGGCCGCAGGAGAAGACAAACTGCTTGTTTCTCCTGCCGAGCAGGCCAATCAGGCGGCCAGATTTATGCGCATCACCTTTGGCCCGTGGGAAATGGCCAAGACCTCCATCCGCAAGCGCGATGTGGCGGTGCTGTTCAACAAGGCGCGCGGCTACAAAATTGGCGATGTGCGCTGGACGCAGCCGGAATGGGATGCCATGAGCGCCAACGCGGCTCTGGGTTCCTACCCCTCGCGCAGCCAGGCAGCCATAACCGTGCGTAACGCCAATCTGCGCGAACTGCCCACCAATGAGGCGCGTTTTTCCGAACCCACGCCAAATCCCAAAGCCAATCCCTTTGATTATTTTCAATACTCCCTGCTGCCCGTGGGCACACCGGTGCTTATCGCGCACACAAGCCGTGATGGCCGCTGGCACTATGTGGAATGCCCCGTGGCTGGCGGCTGGGTGGCGGACGAAGATCTGGCCCCAGTCAGCCCTGAATTCAAATACATGTACCGCAACAGCACATTTGCAGCCCTGGTGCGCGACCGCGTGAACCTTGTCACGCCTGCAGGTTCCATATTAGCCAATATCGGAGCATTGCTGCCCATGCGTAGCGGATATTCCTCGCCCGCAGACGCCAGCTCCGGCGGGCAGGCCGCAATTGAGCTGCTTGTGCCCATACGCGGAGCAGACGGCATGGCCCAACTGGCCCCGGCGTCGCTTACTACAGCAGACGCCGTTCCGTGGCCCATGCGCATGACCCCTGGCAACGTGGCCAAGGTGGGCAATTTCATGATCGGCCAGCCTTATGGGTGGGGCGGCATGTTCGGCGACAGGGATTGCTCTGCCCTCACGCGCGAACTGTTCACGCCCTTTGGCATCTGGCTGCCGCGCAACTCCGTGGCGCAGGCGCGCACTGGCGCGGTTAACATGCTTGAGGGCATGACAACCGAGGAGAAGGAAGAACAGATTCTGCGCAACGGAGTTCCCTTCCTCAGCCTTGTGGGCATGCGCGGGCATATCATGCTGTATGTGGGCAAGTATAATGGACGCCCCGCCATTTTCCACAATGTGTGGGGCGTACGCACAGTTGAGGGCAGCGACACTGATGGCCGTTTTGTTATCGGCAGGGCCGTTGTCACTTCCATCACCCCCGGCGCCGAGCTGAAAAACCTTTACCGTACAACGACGTTTGCCGACAGGCTCCGCACGTTGAGTACCCCGGCGGATACCCTTCAGTGACAGAACTGCGCCATACAACAACAGCCGAGGATGCGGGCCAGCGACTGGACCGCGTGCTGCATCAGGTTGCCTCCGAGATGTCGCGGGCAGCGTTGCAAAAAGCCGTTCAGGCCGGGCACTGTCAGGTGGACGGCCTGCCGGAAACCCGCGTAAATGCCAAAATGCGGGCCGGGCAGACCATCACGTTGCGCCTGCCGGAAACCGCCACGACCTTGCAGGCTGAGGAAGGACACCTCGAGCTGCTCTGGCAGGACGAACACATGGTTGTGTGCAACAAGCCTGCTGGCCTTACAGTGCACCCCTGCCCTTCCTGCCCAGAGCAGACCCTGGTGCAGCGCCTGCTGGGGCGTTTCCCGCAACTGGGCAGGATTGAAGGCCAACGCCCCGGCATAGTGCACCGGCTGGACAAAGACACGAGCGGCATCCTGCTGGTGGCACTGACTGAGCAGGATCGCCTTGTACTCAGCGCGGCCTTTGCACAGAGGGAAGTACACAAGGAATATCTGGCCCTTGTGAGTGGTAGGCCGCCCGCAGAGGGCGAATGCCGCGAACCCATTGGCCGCCACCCCACAGCCAAGGTCAAGATGGCCGTTGTGCCGGAATCGCGCGGCGGGCGCGCAGCCCATACGGAATGGAAAACCCTGTGGACAGCGCCCGACAGGCGCTTCTCCTTGCTTGCCGTGCGCATCCATACCGGGCGCACGCATCAGATACGCGTACACATGACCCACATTGGGCATCCCCTGCTTGGCGACAGGCTCTATGCGCCCAAAGCCTTGCAGGCCCTCGCCCCGCGCCAGATGCTGCACGCATGGCGCATCAGCTTCATCCACCCGGCCACGGGCGCGGCCATGAATTTTGCCTGCCCGCCGCCGGACGACATGCTCATGGCCGCGCTTCAGGGCTGCCGCCGCATGCGCCGCGTGGTGGTAACGGGCAATCCCGGCAGCGGCAAATCAGCCTTTTCCCAGTGCCTGGCCGGTATGGCCGTGCCTGTGTTCAGCGCTGATGCAACGGTTGCCGCCCTGTACGCCCCCCATGGAGAGGCTGCACAATGGATCGGGCAGATCGGCGGCAGCGCACTGCTTACTCCAGCCGGCGCAGTAGATAAAACCGCGCTGCTTGAGGCCATGCGCACCAACCCCGTGCTGCGCCGCGAGGTGGAAAACATGGTGCACAGCCTGACGCACAAGGCGCTGGAAGCATTCTGGATACAGCAGGAATCTCTGGGTGTGCCGCTGGCAGTGGCCGAAGTGCCTCTGTATTTTGAAACAGGCTGGCAAAACAGCTTTTCGCCAGAACCGCACGTTGTCGGAGTGCGCTGCGCCATGCCCCTGCGCGCGCAGCGCATAGAAGCTAACCGTGGCTGGACGCAAGACAAGCTGGAAGCTATTGAGGGCTGGCAATGGACGCAAGACCGCAAAATGGCCGCCTGCAACACAGTTGTGGATAACGAGGGTTCGCTGGAATCTTTATGCGCCCAGGCCCAGGATTTTTTGACAAGCATGCGCACACAGGATCAGAAGGATGAACAGGCCCTTGCGCTGCACCTCGCAAGTCTGTGGCAGTAACTACTGGAGTCAGATACTGTCTATCCACTCAAGTTCCATGAGTTTTTCACCTAATTTGCCATTTCTTGACACAATTCGCAGTATTCGCGTATAGGCTATCTTTAAATTTTCAGACCAAAAGCATCAGTTGAAGTAAAACATGTCAGACGCACAACAGCCGCATCAGGGCAATCTAGCCAATCCCCTGGTGCTGGCCTTGGAAATATCAAGTTCAGCCCTTCTGCACGTCAGCAAAGAGCCTTTTCTCAGAGCAGCCATGGCCAGTATTGGCGAATCCTTGCACTGTGAGCAGGTGTCTCTTGTAGAATTTGACGATGATCAGTGGTCTGCCCCTGTAGTCTGGCGGTCGGGCATTCGCAGTGCAACGGCAGATATGCCAGCGGCAACGCTCAACGACATGTCGCCGGTGTTGAGCCTGTTTGAAGAGGGCAAAAGCCTGTGCGTTGCCGATACCTCGGCCATGCCCGAAGGCCCGCAAAAAGCCCTGTTTCTCTCCCGTGGAATCAAATCGGCAATCTGCGTGCCCATCGCCCACGATGGCCAGCTTTTTGGCGGCATCTGCCTTTTGCGCCACCGCTATCGCGGGCAATGGTCCATCGAGGACTCCAGCCTTTGCTATCTTTTGGGCAGCATCCTTGCCATCACGCTGACGCATTTTCGTCTTTACGGGCAGTTACAGCGCAAGCACAGACAACTGCACGATATTCTTGATGCATTCACTGACCCTGTCTGCATTGTGGATATGGAGACGTACAAAATTCTTTTCGTCAACAATAGTGTTGAAGAAACATATCCGCGCAAAGACGGCACCTTGTCCAACATCTGCTATAAGAGGCTCATGGGGCGGGATACGCCCTGCCCCTTTTGCACCAATGCCATTATTGCCGCCTCCAGCGAGCCATATCAGTGGACGTATGAAAACAAGACCACCAGGCGCACCTATACGGTGGTGGACAAGGCCATCAGGTGGGACAACGACAAAACGGTTCGCCTCAGCATTTCACGCGATGTGACTGACCTGCTGCAAACCCAGCACGAAAAACAGGATGCCGTGGTGGCCTCGCAGGCCAAAAGCGAATTTCTGGCGCACATGAGCCATGAAATCCGCACGCCCATGAACGGCATCATTGGCCTCACTCATCTGGCCCTGCAATCCAATCCCAGCGACGAGCAGAAAAACTATCTGCAAAAAATCCGCACTTCCGCCACAAACCTGCTGGCCATCATCAACGATATTCTGGATCTTTCCAAAATCGAAGCCAACAAGATGGTGCTGGAAGACGCCAACTATCCGCTAGAAGACGTGCTTGAATTCGTGCATACCTCGCTGCGCTTCCCCATTGAGCAGAAGGGGCTTGAGTATGAATGCAAGCTTGGCGACGATGTGCCGCTGAAGCTCTGGGGCGACAGCCTGCGCCTCAAGCAGGTTTTGCTCAACCTCATGAACAATGCCGTCAAATTCACCGCCGAAGGGCGCATAACCCTGCGAATTGACCGCGAAATTTCTGGCGACAAAGACAGCCTGCACTTCAGGATTGCGGATACGGGCATGGGCATCAGCCGCGAATACCAGCAGCACCTTTTTGATCCCTATACCCAGGCCAATGCGAGCATCAGCCGCCGCTTTGGCGGCACCGGCCTTGGGCTGAGCATCTGCAAACGCATTGCGGAACTCATGCACGGCGCGCTGTGGTGCGAGAGCGAGCTGGGCAAGGGTTCCACCTTCCACCTGAGCATCCCCTGCACGCCTGCCCGCAATATATATTGCCCGCAGGAGCAGGCCGTCGCCACGGCAGAGCCGCTGGACGGGGCCGCAGAATGCAGCATTCTTGTGGCGGAAGACAACGAGATCAACGTGGAAGTATTGCGCGCCATGTTGCGCCAGCTGGGCTTTGAATGCGATGTTGCGCCCAACGGCAAGGAAGCCCTGCGCATGGCCATGGAAACCCCATATGATATTGTGCTGATGGACGTTAACATGCCCGTCATGGACGGCCTGACCGCCACGCGCGAACTGCGGAACATGCTGCCGGGAAATGACGAACAAAAAGCCCTGCCCATCATTGCCCTTACCGCCGCGACCCTGCCTGACAACATCGCCGAAATCATCAACGCGGGTATGAACGATCACATAGCCAAGCCCTTCAGCATGGCAACCCTGCGCAATAAACTCGCCAAGTGGCTTAAGCTCCACTGAGCACCCCGACAAATCATGCCTGCCGCAAAAGTTTCCAAAACCAATGCCGCCAGAATTCTTGAAGGCCTGGGCATTCCCTACGAACTGCACACTGCTGACGTGGACGAAAATGACCTGTCAGCCGTAACAATGGCGCACAATCTTGGCGTTGACCCTGCCTGCGTGTTCAAAACCCTGGTAGCCAGAGGCGACAAAACAGGCGTGCTCATGGCCTGCATCCCCGCTGCGGCGGAGCTTGACCTCAAGGCGCTGGCCGCCGCATCTGGCAACAAGCATGTGGAAATGGTTCCGCTCAAGGATGTTCGCCCCCTCACCGGCTATATGCGCGGCGGCTGCTCCCCCCTTGGAGCCAAGAAGGCCTATCCGGTTTTTGTGGACGAAAACGCCATTCTGCTTGAAACCATCTTTGTGAGCGCAGGCCAGCGCGGCGTTCAGCTGCGCCTCAAGCCGGATGATCTGCTGCGCGCCGTTGAAGGGCAGTACGCACCAGTGGCGCGCATTTAGTTGCCCACCCGTTATTTTCTGCATAAAGCCTCCGGCCGGGGCAGACAATCACAAGCTGCCGCGTGGGTATCTCAATACTTCACGGAGCGCATGCTCTGCCATCTGCCCATCCGACAAGGAGATCATGCATGCAGTATTACCACGCAGATGTGTTTTGCAAAGAACCCATGACCGGCAATGGTCTGACTGTTTTTATTGCCAAGGCCTTTCCCCAAAGCGCTGTAATGCAGCAGATTGCCCGTGAATTCAGGCAGTTTGAAACAATCTTCCTTGTGCGGCGCGGTGATGCTGCTTTTGATGCGCGCATCTTTACCGTTGAGGAAGAACTGGATTTCGCCGGGCATCCCATTCTGGGCGCTGCCGCGGCTGTGCAGCACGAATTTTTGCAGGAGGCCTCCAGCACGGTTCTGTTCAACCTGAACAGCAAGCAGGTTTCTGTTTTTTGCACAGCGCAGGGTGATTTTTATGACTGCTGTATGGATCAGGGGCCAGCGGAATTCATCTGTGCGCCAGAGCCGGAAGAATATGCACACTTTTTGCGACCGCTGAATCTGGCGCCGCACAATGTTGCCGCCGGATTCCCCCTGGAAGTAGTATCCACAGGGCTGCCCTATCTGCTGGTGCCCCTTGCCTCAGGGCTGGACCAAGCCCGCATTCTCGTGGCGGATTACGAATCGCGGCTTGCACAGATCGGCGCAAAATTCGCCTATGTTTTTGACGTCAACGCCGTAGAAGGCAGAACATGGGACAATGCTGGTCTGGCGGAAGACGTGGCCACGGGCAGCGCCGCAGGGCCGGTAGGGGCCTACCTGTACAAACACAACAGATTTTCGCCCACACAGGAAATACTTCTCCGTCAGGGGCGCTTTGTGGGGCGTGACTCGGAAATCAGCATCCGCAAGGACAAAGCCAGCGGCAACATGCTGGTGAGCGGTCAGGTTCGCCTGCTCGTACGCGGGGAATGTATACAGGGGATGTAAACCAACCTGCGTTCACAAGCTCCTCCAACAGGCGCAAAATTTAAGGCCCGTCTCCTTCTCTGCCTCGGCAGCACAAGGGAACGGGCCTTTTCAAAACTCACCGCAAGGGTGTTGGATTCCTGGCTTAACCTTCGTCACTCAAAGGGCGAAAGCTCTTTTTTGTTGCCCCGCATACAGGGCACTTCCAGTCTTCAGGCAGATCTTCAAAACGGGTTCCAGCCGGTATCTTGTGGCGTTTGTCGCCCCGGTCAGGGTCGTAAACGTAACCGCAATTAACCATCTGGCAACGCCACATATCCTTGGGTTCAGCCATCTTTTGCCCCGCCTGTTAGCCCGCTGCGGGCGTTGCGGTCACAAAGCCCTTGCTGGCAGGGCCGGTTGTGGAAGGCGTACCGGCAATCTTGGCAAGGT
This sequence comes from Desulfovibrio desulfopostgatei, assembly GCF_053570645.1. Lineage (NCBI taxonomy): Bacteria > Pseudomonadati > Thermodesulfobacteriota > Desulfovibrionia > Desulfovibrionales > Desulfovibrionaceae > Desulfovibrio > Desulfovibrio desulfopostgatei. The sequence goes on from NZ_JBRBQS010000002.1 coordinate 2,050,314, forward strand.
AGGTGTCGCCAAGTTTTTTGATATGCCCGTCAATATTGTCGTAATAGGTCAGGTGGGCCTGCTCTTCGTCAATGATCCGTTCAAAAAGACGGGCAGAAACAATGTCGCCCGCATCCTTACAGATGGCAAGAAAACCGCTGTAAGCCTCGATGGTGACTTCTTCCTGATTGGCGTCAGCCTCATAGATAGCAGTCACTTCCTGCCCGGTGACAATCTTGCCGTCTTTCTGGGTGGTGGGCTCGCCGCCCAGTTCCTTGATGCGTTCGGCAAAATTTTCGGCATGACGCATTTCGTCAATGGCGATAAGCTTCATGTTGGCAGCAAGCTCGCCATAATCCATATCGTCCAGATTGTAGTGCTGGTTCATATACTGATGGATGGCGAACAGCTCCATGGCGCGCGCCTTGTTCAGTACTTCTATGACTTTAGCCTTCCGGCTTTCCCTGTTTTCAGCCATGACGCAAGCTCCTTGGTTATAACAGGTTCAAGATGCTATTTGCATAATACGAATAGCAAAATCTCACAAGCAGCCACCGCGCACACGGAAAAACATTCGGACAACAGTTACTGGGTTATTTCAAGCGATCTCGCGCAGGTTTCGCACACGCCGTCGTATTCCACCCGCGAACTCAAAATGCTCGCAAAACCCATTGCCTGCATGCCTTCAACTGTGGGGGCCTGCTTGACGTCTTCAACATCGCCAACCCGGCCGCAATAAATGCAGCGAACATGCTGATGGTTTGAAATGTCACCGTCAAAACGTTTGGTTGATCCGGCAGCTTCCAGACGGCGGATCTCGCCGCTGTCTGCCAGAAAATCCAGATTCCGGTACACAGTACCCAGGCTTATTCGGGGCAAACGCTCGCGCACGATGCTGTACAGCTCATCCGCAGTTGGATGGCTCTTGAGCTTGCGCAGTTCTTCCAAAATAACTGCCCGCTGCCGGGTCATTCGTGTTTGTGTTTGAGCCATGCCAGCCTCCAGTGTTGCTAAAAATTACTGTTATCGCGGATTACTGTCAAGCCCAAACTCAACCAAAAGACTAAGACTTTTGCCTGGCGAAAAACAGTGCGCAATGGCTGCTTATCGGAAATATGGTTCCCATGCTGAAAAAAAATGCCTTGCGGCGGCTCCAGTCCAGCTAGAGCGCTCACGCCCACAAGGCGCATAAAAACATACCATCGCAGTGCGGGTAAATAAATAACTTTCAGAAAAGCGTCAAGGCGTAACCCCAAATTGCATCAGTCCGCAGGGCCGTGATTGCCTAGCCGCTTTTTTCAGCACGGGCAACGCGGCAGGACAAATGCTCCGCAGCCGCACACGCCGCACCCCACAGGCCGCTGTTGCCATCGGTGACAAGATAAATGGGGACAGAGGCCGCAATGCCGCCGATATCGGGCACCAGACCAAGTTCTTGCATAAAGGCCGGATGCGTCAGACACAGGGGATTTTTGGCGGCAATGCCACCAGCAATCCACAACCCGCCACGGCAGAGCGTGGTCAGTATCCACTGACGGCAAAACCGGCCCCAAAATCTGGCATACCACAATAGCGTGGGCGTTTCGTGCGACAGGGCCTCAGCGCCCACGGCAGGGGGATAAAAAAACTGGCCGGAAAGATAGTAGTGCAGCACGGAGAGCCCTTCACCGGAAAGCACATTTTCCGCCGTGGGATAATCGCGGCCCAGTTCGCGGGCCAAAAAAGCCTGATAGGCCTGCTCTTCCGGCCCCACAAAGGCAAAGGCAGTATGCCCTGCCTCCGAGGGCACGGCCAACCAGCTTCCGGCAGGGTCAGGGTCGCCCGAGCGCACCAGCATGGCTGCGCCAAGGCCAGTGCCAGCGCCAAGCACGGCCCGGGTTTCTCTGGATTCGTCAATGAATCTGGTGCTGCTGCGCACAAGTGCGGCAGCAGCGCCGCAGGGCGTCAGCGTGGCAAAGGCCTGCGCGCTGAAATCGTTGAGCAGCAGGCAGCAGGCCAGGTTGTACTGCTGCGCTACGCCATCAAGGTCTACGCGCAACTGCCCGTTGGTGAGTTTGCCGCGCAGGCCGCTCACAGGCCCGGCAAGGGCAATGACGAGGGAATCACCCGCAGAGAATGAAGATTGCAAGAGCTGCTGCATGGCTTGCAGCACATTATGGGCATTGCCCAGATCAGCCGACTTTGCCCACACAGCAGACATAAGCGTGAGATTGCCCTCATACACTGTGAACAGGGCAAACCTTGCGTTGGTTCCACCTATATCTGCTGCGAAAATGCGTTGCATGTACGGCTGAAAACTCCGGATGCTGACCTAGGTGACATCCCGCTGGTTATCGATTTTGCGCACTATGCCCGTAGTGCTGCAACCGTCTACCAGGCGGGCAAGATAGACCCTGCCGCCCCCCTGCTGCACAACATCGGCCCCAACCACATTGTCGATGGTATAGTCGCTGCCTTTCACGAGCACGTCAGGTCGCAGGGCCGAGATGAGTTCAAACGGGGTATCTTCGTCAAAAAGCACAATGGCGTCCACGTCTGACAAAGCAGCCAGCAGCAAGGCGCGACTGCTTTCATTCTGGATGGGGCGGGTCGGCCCCTTAAGGCGGCGCACTGAGGCATCGCTGTTGAGCCCCACAATCAGGTGATCGCCCTGAGCGGCGCTCTGCCGGATAAGGGAAATGTGGCCAGGATGCAGCAGGTCAAAGCAACCGTTGGTAAAAACCACAGTTTCGTTTTTTCTGCGCCATTCTTCAATTTTTTCAACAAGGTTCTGAACGCTAAAAAGCTTGGGATTGTCGGCCTGTTCACGCAGCGCCTCGTTAAGCTCTGCAATAGACACGGGTGAAGTGCCCATTTTGCCCACGGCGACCCCTGCCGCCGCATTGGCAAGGTGCATGCTTTCGGCCCAGGGCAGGCCTTTTCCCACGCATGCTGCCAGAGTGGCAATGGCGGTATCGCCTGCGCCGGAAACATCGGCCACTTCGCGCACGGCGGCGCGGCAGTAAACAGGTGCTTCGTCAGGGGTGAACAGGGCCATGCCCTTCGGCCCCCGCGTTATGAGCAGGCGTTCAATGCCGTAACGGGAGCGCAGTTCCCCGGCAAGGGTTTCACGGCGAGGCCTGCTGAGCGTTACACCAGCGTCCAGCCCGCAGGCTGCGTCAAATTCCCCGGCATTGGGAGTAACGCAGTGTGCTCCTGCGTAGCGCCGCCAGTCGCTGCCCTTGGGATCAACCAGCACGGGGATGCCAAGCTGGCGGGCTTCTTCAATGATTATCTGGCACAGATTGCAGCCGCTGGCCGATTCAAGCAACACGCCCTTTGCGTAGTCAGAAAGAATAACCGCATGCCGCCCCGGCAACAGGGAAAGAACCTGTTTTTTCAGAGCGTCTGCTTCATCTGCGCCAAGCGGAGCGCTTACTTCCTCGTCAAGGCGCAGCAGTTGCTGCCCCTGCGCAAGAACGCGCGTCTTGCAGGTGGTGCGGCGACTGGGCGAAACGGCCAGGCCGTCCGCAATCCCCTCAGCCGCGAGCGCCGCGCGCAGGTCGTTGGCTGCGGCATCCTGCCCCACTACGCCAGCAACAGCCACATCAACGCCCAGGCGCACAAGGTTGCGCGCCACGTTGGCAGCACCACCAGGCACAGACCAGCGTTTTGCCGCAGACACCACAGGCACCGGGGCTTCGGGAGAAATCCTTTTGACCTGGCCTGCAATGTAATGATCAAGCATCACATCGCCCACAACCAGTATGCGTACTCCGTCAAAATTCATGACGCTCTCCCGGCGTGGTTCAGGCCTTGCCGCAGGCTTTTTTGATCAGCTCGGTCAGCCGGGCTTCCGTTCGGTCGGTATCCACAAGGGTAACTACCGACTTGCGGGCGGCCTCGCCAAGGCGCTTGCGCTCCTCGGGACGGGAGGCAAGAGCTTCCAGAACGTCCGCCAGCGCGCCCACGTTGTCTTGCGGCACAAGGCGTCCATTGCCGCCGTCCGTAATGGCTTCCGCATGGCCCGGCAGATCGCTGGCAACCACCGCAAGGCCAAAGGCCAGGGCTTCAACCAGAGCCGAAGGCACGCCGTCGGCATCTCCGCCAGTGGTCTTGCGGCCAGGAGCCACAAAAACATCCGCCCGGTTGTACATATCCGCCATGTTTTCATGGGGAATCTGCCCGGCAAACTGTACCGAACCACGAAGCCCGAGCCGCCAGACAAGCCAGCGCAAACGCAGTTTTTCCGGCCCCTGGCCAACAAAGGTCAGCGAAAAGTTCACATTTCTGTCGGCCAGCAGGCGGCAGGCCCGAAGCAGAAGATCGTACCCTTTGCGGCGTGCAATGGTGCCCACAGCCAGCAGGTTGAAATCCGCAGCCTTATCCGCATCATTGGCGGCATCGCCCCCGGCGGACACGGGCATCTGCTCTTCCATTTCCTCCGGCGGCGTGAGGGTAAGGGGATCGCGGAGCACGAGCAGTTTGTCTTTCAGCTCGGGCAGCAATTGCAGCATGGCATCGCGCGTGGCTTCTGTGTCGCAGCGCACAAATTCGGCATCCGCACCCTTGGCGGCCCAGTTGAGGCCAGGTTCCGTCATATCCTGAGCGCGCACGGCAAAAGCATACGGCACATGCATAAGGCGCGAGGCAACCCAGCTGGCCGTGGCTGGTCCGTGGGCCCCTGCTGCATAGAAAAATTCAATCTTTTCTTCCTGGCCCCAACGCGCCAGCATGGCCCCGGCGCAAAATGCGCGCAGATGATCCCACCAGCGGCTGCCCCAGCGGCCACGCCCCGGCAGTTTGCGCCAAAGCGCCCACAACTGGGAGGAAGAACCGCGCATGAGTCTGAGCATACCCAGGCAGGCCGCAAGCACACGCAAGGCACCTATACGCCGCACAGCCAGCGGCAGGGCGTAGCCCTCGGGATTGCCCAGAAATCCATTATCGCGGATGGCGTAAATACGGGTGAGCAGGCCCGCCGCGTGCATACGGTGGGCCTCATCCATAAGGCACTGACCGGAGGCCTCGGGAAAGCTCTCGGCAACCATGGCGCCGCGCACCACAGGGGCAACCCCCTGAAGCAGATTGTGCGAAATGGTGTCGGGCATCTGCGGCAGGTTGCGCTGGCGGCAGTGCAAAATGCCGTCTTCAAGGGTGTAGATGCTGTCGCAGAATTCGGCCATCTTGGGGTCATGCGTAACCATGACCATGGAAACGCCGCCCGTGTGGCAGAGCGAACGGAAATTATCCATGATAAGACGGCTGGTTTTGGCGTCCAGCGCGCCCGTGGGTTCGTCAGCCAGCAGGATACGCGGATTGTTGACCATGGCGCGGGCAATGGCCACACGCTGCTGCTCGCCGCCCGAAAGGCGGTTGCTGCGGTAGTGCACGCGCGCAGAAAGGCGCACAAGCTCAAGGGCGCGGATAACCCGCTCCCAGCGCTCTTCTGGCGGAATCTTCTCAAATATCAGGGGGAATTCAACATTTTCAAACACAGTCGAGTGGTCAAAAAGGTTGCTCGACTGCATGACAAAACCCATGGTGCCACGGCGGAAACTGGCAGTCTGCTCACGGTCGAGCGTCAGCACATCCTTGCCAAGAATTTGCAAAGAGCCGGAATCAGGCGCGTGCAGCATGCCCAGCACGTGCAGCATGGTGGATTTACCGCAGCCCGAAGGCCCCATGATAGCCACCATCTCGCCGGGAACAACTTCGATATTCACGCCACGCAGCACCGGTGAAAAACCGGCGTAGCATTTATATAAATCTTTGGCGACTATAACGGGTGCCATGATCCACCTTGTGCATGTGCGGCAGAGCCGCAAGAACGCGGGGCAACCCGCGCATTGTGTGCTATTCGAATCGCAGAGCGGTTACCACGTCCATACGGCTTGCCTGCATGGCAGGGAACAGACCGCCCGCAATGCCAATGACGGCAGAAAAAACGATGCTTCCCAAGCTGCTGAAGAACAGCAGCGAGTACGAAACGCCCGTTCCAAGCGATAAAGAACCGATCTCGACCAGCGCGCAGCCAATGAGAATGCCAAATATGCCGCCAGCAACCGATTTGCACAGGGCCTCGGCCAGGAACTGCGCCAAGATGTCTATATCCGAGCCGCCCATGGCCTTTTTAAGGCCCACTTCGCGCGTTCTGGCCCGAACTGCGGCAAACGTGCCATACCAGATGCCAAAACCGCCCAGCATGAGCGATGCGGCAATACCAAGCCACAGCAGAGCCTCAACCCACATGAAGGTGGTTTTGATGCGTTTGAGCTGATCTTCCTGCGTCTGCACCACAATGTATGGGGCAGACTGATGCTCGCGCACCATCTGAGGAATAATTTTGACAAGCGGCGGCACGTCTTCCCACCCGATGGCGCGGATAAAGAGCCTGCGCACCTTGCCCCGGCCCCAGTTGCGGTCGGCCATGGTGGTATAGGGCAAAAAACCGCCCTGGCTCCAGCTGCCGAGCATGACGCCACTGACAACGCCCACCACTTCAAAAACATCCTGCTCCAGAAAAAGCAGCTTGCCTATGGCTTCTTCCGAACCGCCGAATAAATTTCTGGCCGCATCCCTGCCTAGCAGGCATACGCGCCTGTGAGCGTCCACATCTTCCTGATTGAGCAGCCGCCCGGCCACCAGATCAATGGAGTAGACCTCGGCGAAATACTGGTCGATGCCGATAAAATCCACATTAAGCGTGCGCTCGCCGGTGCCGCGTATGGGGAAATTTTTGTTGTCGCGCAGGTTTCTGCTCACCAGGCTGACGCCGGGCAACTGGGAAAGGGCTTCCACAGTTTCAGGATAAAATTCGCGGTCGGGCTGGCCGGGGTACTGGGCATCATCCATGTATACCTGGATGACGTTGACGCCACCCATGAGCACCATGTCCTGCCCCACCTTGTACCGGATTTCGCGGCCAAGTACCGCCAGGACGATAAACGCCGTGATGCCCAGGGCGATGGAAAGCATCACCCCGAAGCCGCGCTGGCGCACAACCTGCCTGAGGCTGACGCGAATAAGGTCTGACATTGCAATCATGGCGCAATCACTACTCTGACAAAAAACGATAAAAAAAGCCGTGGCTTATGCCGCGCACATGCGCAACGCCATTGCCGCATCCTGCTGTCGGGCTGCATACATATATATTGCATCCGGCCCGTGACAAAAGGGCAAAAGACGATACACGCCACCATGGGTGTATGTCAAAGCCTCTATTTCCATACCCTGTCACGGACTGCATGCGCAAATAAGAAAGGATCTGGCGCACCACGCCTCCATCAGGAGTGGTTTCAACATTGCTATTTTGTTCCCTGACTGTGTTCAGAGCGCAGCACTACCCCGCCCTTGCCGACTTCATACCGTATGCCGTGCCAGACAATATCCCACGACTTTATGCTCTGCCAGTAAACAGAGGTGAACATGCGTACGGCGTCCGCAAAGGCCATGCACCAGCGCCACAGCGGCACGGGCTTGGCAAGCAGACCACGCCACAGATGCAGCGCGCTCACCATCGCCGCCAGCCAGAACAGCCCCAGCAACACGCCGGCGCCGCTGCCCACGTTCACAATCCAGCCCAGAAAGGCCAGGGCCGCACACACCATGGGCAGGGCCATCATAACACACATGAGACCCAGCAGCTTCCACTGGCCGGGCATGCAAAACTTGAGAAAAAGCACCTGCCTGTCCATCCAGGCCCGCCAGACGGGCGTGGAGTGATTAACGGCATCGGTGTGCAGCAAAGCGCCAGGGCAGAGCCGCACTTTTGCGCCGCGCACCTGAAGCAGAGCCGTGAGCGAGCAGTCGTCCACCACGTTTTCAAGCCACAACTGCGCCACGCCGTATTTTACATAGGCCTCGCGGGTCATGGCCATAGCGCCGCCCCACAACTGGGTAAAGGCAGACATGGCTTGCAGGTAGCGCATAAGCATGACGCACAGCGTATAGGCCAGCGTTACGGGCTGGTCGTCGCGAGGCTCCACCACATGGTAACCGGTGCTGAACGAAGCCTCGCCCCTGGCCATGGGCGCCGCCAGATGCCGCAGAAAATCGGGTTCCGCCATGTGAGTGCTGTCGCAGAACACATAGACGTCCACTTCATCGCCCAGAGCGGCAATACCCTGAAGGCTGTTATGGTTTTTTTGCCCGCAACCCGTGGCGGTGCCTGCCACCACATGACGCAGAGCGGAAAAATCCTGTTTGAGTCTGCCTACAAGCTCGGCGGCGGGTTCATTTTCTTCCGCAGTAACGAGCACGGGGACAAAACGGGGGTAATCCTGGGTCAAAAGGCTGCGCAACGCGCCTTCCATGCGCGGATCGCGCCCGGCCACGGGCACAATCATGCCCACAGAAGGCCATTTGTCTTCAGGTATGGCGCGGTTAGCCTCGGCTTCTTCCTCAATACGGCGGGGCATGCTTTCGCCCCTGCGGGCCAGAATATACAACAGAGCGCATTGGGAGGTGGCCAGCAAAAACCATATCCAGAACATAGGCACTCCTTCATGTTATCGTTGGATGGATCAGCAATCGGCAGCAAGGACATGAACCCTTTGCAGCGCTTGCTATAAAAGCATGTTCGGGCAAGCCATACAGGAGCAGGACGTAAAAACGCCCCGCCCGCAACGCAAATTTTTATTGGGGCAAGGGGGCGCAGTCTTCTGGCGCAAGCGGCGCATCGTGGATGCGCTTGCCCTCCAGACGTACGTTCATGCCGTTCTTCAGGCTGATGACGCCCTCGACTTTATCGGCAGAAGCAAGACGCCCCTTGAATGAATGCCCGGATGAATGGTGCGCCTCAATATCATTGTTACGCACCGTTCCATCTATGTGGTACACGTCAACCTTGCCGTTGTACAGACGCAGGTGCACCACGCCGCGCACAGTGCCCTGAGCGGAAACGCACACGCCCACACGGTATGTTGATGAATAGAGCGAGCCTGTCCAGAGTTCGCGCACTTCCACAGGGGTGTTGGCAGCAGACGGCCCTGGAGTTGCTGTGTCCCCGGCAGGAGGGGGCGTATTTTTCTGTTCGCCGCGCTGTTCCACCAGGGAGCCGGAATTTTGGTCCTGCGCGGTTTGAACTTCGGCAGCGCGAGCCGCAAAAACACCTACGGTCATCAGGCAAAGGCAGACGCAAAGCGCCGCAAGACACAAAACTGCATATTTCAGCCGCGCGCGCCTGAGCCGTATTGCCCGCGTTGCCTGTGCAGCCCTGGAGCATGCACGCAGTGAATTTTGATCTAATTCCATATATTCCTGCGCCTTCCGCACTTGGGCAGAAGACTGATTGACAAGTTCAGCCGTCAGTTGCGGCGCAAGCCAGCAAAAACGGCCTGATGCGCCTCCACCATGGCAGTGAAGGAAAAATCCCGCTCCACGCGCAAACGCCCGGCCTGGCCCATGGCATCGCACAGCGCGCCGTCTTCGAGCAGACGGCAGCAGTTTTCCGCCAGGGCCGCCACATCGCCCGCCTGTGAAAGCAGACCGTTCTGACCGCTCTCCACCAGCCGTGGAATGCCGCCAACCGATGTGGCGCACACGGGCAGGCCGCAGGCCATGGCTTCAAGAATCACATTGGGCTGACCTTCGCGCACGGATGAAAGTGCAAAGATGCGCCCAGCGGCATAGTGCCCGCGCATATCAAGCCCGCCGGGGATAAAGTCCACGTTGCTTCCGGCGGCGTGTTGCGCGGCCCACTGGTGCAGATTGGCCTCTTCCGGGCCATCCCCCACAATGCGTAAACGCGCCGAGGGGTGGCGTTGCAACACAATCTCAAAGGCTCGCAAGAGGGTCAGATGATCCTTGTCGCCCGCAAGGCGCGCCACGCAGACAATCTCGGGCGCACGTGCCGAGGGCGCAGCCCCGGACGGCGCAAAAAATTCTGTATCCACCCCGTTGGGGATGTAGCTCAAACGGGATTGCGGCAAGCCGAAATACAGCAAAATTTCATGCAATGCTTCGGAATTGCAGATCATATGATCCGTAAGCCGCCAAAGCCAGCGTTCATGCTGCCGCTTGGGGCCGCCACCGCCACGGCAGGTTCCCACAATACGCGGGGCTTTTTTTTCGCCAAGCCAGCCCAGCCGCCCCCAGATGCGCCCCCATATATTGGGCAAGGCCGTGCAAGGCACGATGACATCTGGCTGCAACATGCGCAGCTTTGAATACAGGGCAGCGAAAAACAGGGGAGGCACCTTGCGGTCATGCCCCATGTGGTGCAGCTCTATGCCCGCATCCCGCGCGGCTTCATCCAGATCAGTGGGGCCAGTGAGCGTAAGCATGACCGGCGTAAAACGAGTTCGATCCAGGCGGCGGGCCAGTTCAAGAGTCTGGCGTTGCGTACCGCCATAACAAAGATCCTCCATAAAAAAGAGGATGCGCTGTGGGATGGTCATGCTTCTCCTTCAGATAACCGGACGGCGGAAAGTTACGGCACAAAAGCCGAACAGCCGTATGCATTATTGTATGCATTCCGCCCGGTTTTGCAAGGCCGCCCAAGCCACACCCTCATAATATATTTAAAATACAGGCAATTATTTTATGCCGCCCTAGGCAGGCCCCCAGGTGAGCGGCCTGTGCGCGCCCCGCATTGCCATGCGCCCTGCTTGGGCTTACACTTGAAGTATGACTGACTGCACCACCGATACATCCTTCAATAATCAGGCAGACAAACCCGCCCTGCGCGTGATTGTGAGCCTTGATGTGGAAGAAGAGGGGCTGTTTTCCGGCAACTATGCGGCGCAAGGCTGCGGCGTGCGCAATGTGGCCCTGCTGCGCAGGCTTGCCCCCCTCACCAGCGAACTGGGCTTTCCGCTCACGCTGTTTTGCGCGCACACGGTTTTTGCCAATGCCGAAGCCTGCTCCCATCTGGCCTGGATGCGCGACCACTGCAATGCGGAAATCGCCGCGCACCTGCACCACTGGAGCACACCGCCCCTTGGGGACGACACGGCACAGCCCGCCACGCAAAAACAGGGGCCGCCCACCCGCACAGACCGCCTGCCGCGCGAACTGCTGCGCCAGCGCCTGCGCACCCTGCTGGATGCCGGACGCGAATTTCAGGGCGCGGATCTGACCAGCTTCCGCATGGGACGCTGGGATCTCAAATCCGTTGTGCGCCCATTGCTGGCGGAGGAAGGCATCACCTTTGACAGTTCTGTGTGCCCCTTGCGCGTCTTCCACGACGGGCCGGATCACTTTCTTGCGCCTTCCGACCCGTACTGGCTTGAGGACGCCCCCGGCCTGCTGGAATCGCCGGTTACACAGATTCCGCTTTCGCGCACGCTGGCGCGGCTGTGGCATGGTTGCGCCAGAGGCGCGGCCTGGGGCGATTCCTTTCATTTTTTGGGAGCGTTGAGCCCCAACCCGGTGTGGCACAGCGCCGCCGTCATGCGGGCGGCTACGCGCCTGCACATGGCGCGCGGCGGGCGGGTTTTGAGCCTGTTCTGGCATTCGTCAGAAATGCTGCCCGGCGGCTCGCCCAACATTCCCGATCAAAAAGCCGCTGATGCCCTGTACAAAAAAATTTATGACTTTCTGGCGTGGCTGGCGCGCAATTACGCAGTGTGTGGGCTCACCGCCGCTCAACTGCGGGAGCAGGCTCCCGGTCTGGACTTCGGCCCCCGCCCTGCAGGCAAGGGAGACTGGTAATGTCCCGCGTGGTCTTTGTGCTGCTGGATGGCCTTGCCGCCGCCACGGCTCGCCGCTGCATGAGCTTCATGCAGTCGCTCACCGATGCGGGTCTGGCGCGCCATACGGAATTGCAAGGCGAACTGCCGCCGCTCTCCCGCCCCATTTATGCCACACTGCTCACAGGTCTGCGCCCGGCGCAAAGCGGCATTATGCATAATGATGATGCCCGGCTCTGCCCCGCGCCCACCATTTTCAGCCGTGCGCAGGCAACAGGCCTGACCACCGCCGCGGCTGCCTACCACTGGATGAGCGAGCTGTGCAACGTGGCCCCCTTTGAGCCGGGGCGCGACCGGATTACGGACGATGCGGCCCTGCCCGTTGCCCACGGCCTGTTTTACTGCACCGATGCCTACCCGGACGATGAGATTTTTCACGATGCGGCCTGCCTGCGGCGGCGCCATGAACCGCATCTGCTGCTGGCGCACAGCATGGGCATTGACAACGCAGGCCATCTGTACGGCGCAAACAGCAAGGAATACCGGGATGCCGCCCGCAGGGCCGATGGCCTGCTGGCCCGCTGGCTGCCGGAATGGACGGCGGCAGGCTATGCGGTGCTGGTCACCAGCGATCACGGCATGGACGACGACGGCCGCCATAACGACAACAGCGAAGCCAGCCGGCGGGTTCCCCTGTGGCTGGCGGGCGAAGGGTTTAAAAACACCCCGCTGCCCACAGATCAAACGCAGATTGCAGGGCTTGTATGCCGTGCGCTCGGCATTGAATACCCCCTGCACCTCCACCAAGCTCATGCGACAGAACATGTTTAACGGCTATGTATGGATTTTGCTGGCGGCCCTGCTGTGGTCGCTGCTGGGTGTTGTTTCCAAGTTTTGCCAGCATGCGGGCGTATTGCCGCTTGAAACGGCCTTTTGGCGGGCGGCCATAGGCTGCGCTTTCTTTTTGGCGCACGCCGCTTTGACCGGGGGGCTGCGCATTCCCTTACGCCATGCCCTGACGTTTATGCTTTTTGGCGCATGGGGCGTTGGGGTGTTTTTCGGTGCCATGCAAATGGCCATCAAGCTCAGCGGCGGCGCAACCGCCGTGGTGCTGCTGTATACTGCCCCGGTGTGGGTGGCTGTTTTTTCGCGCTTTTTGTTTGGCGAACACATAACACGGCGCAAGGCGCTGGCCGTGCTCATTGCCCTTTCCGGCACGGCGCTGGTCTGTTTTTCCGGCGGCAGCCTGCCTGGCAAAACATCCCTTGCGGGCATTGGCTTTGGCCTGCTCTCCGGCCTGTGCTATGCCACGCACTATCCCTTTTACCGCTGGTGGCAACGCCGTTATTCCACAGCCAGCATTTATGGCTTCATGCTGCTGGGTGGTGTGGTGGCTCTGGGCTTCTGCGGCCCGATGCATGTGGATCACGCCCTGGACACATGGGGTTGGCTGTTCGCCCTGGGGCTGCTCACCTGCTACATGGCCTACATCTGCTACGGGCAAGGGTTGAAACGCATCAGCCTTGTGCGGGCAGCAGTTACCTGCCATCTGGAGCCAGTGCTCGGCACTCTTTGGGTCTGGCTGTTCTGGAATGAAAGTTTCAGCGCGTCCGGCTGGTTGGGCGGCGCGCTGGTTCTCAGTGCGGTATTTCTGCTGACCACTGACAAAACCAGCGAATAGTGCGGATCGCTGGATGCCATTGCGCTGACACCCCAAGCCACCAAATACAACCTCGTCCACCAAATACAAACCCCATCAGACTTTCAAAGAAGCAGCGTACGGACTGCCGTGCTTTGTTTGCCTGATGGGGTATATTTATCGGGCCGACCTTGCCCTGACAATCCGAAGCGTTAGCGCTGGCCGATCACATCCAGAAATACCAGAGGCACGTTGCCGCTGCATTTGAGCGCGTGGGTATCGCCAGGACGGGCGATGGTGATGTCGCCGCCTTTTACCGGGGTTTCCTTGCCCGCGCTGTCGGTAAACACGCCCTCGCCAGAAACGATGATGTAAGCGTCTTCATTGTTTTCATGCTTGTGCATGCCAATGGAAGCGCCCGGTTGCAGGGTCATCCAGCCGATTTCCTTGATGACCATGTCTTTGGAGGCATCGTTGCGGGTAAAGCCGAACTGGCCAAACAGGGTTCCCTGGCCGCCAGCCACCTTATCACGGTTCCAGGTTTTCAAGGAATCCTTTGGGTAGAGCTGCGGTTCGCCCGCAAGAGCCGTTCCGGCAAACACCAGTGAACACAGCGCTGCGGCAAAAAGCATCTTTTTCATGATCACACTCCCGTTGCATGAACACACTCTATAAATTCACATAACGCAATGAAATCACAGAACAATAAAAACGTATCAGCATACAGGCGGCAAGCTGCTGCTGACGCCCAGACCATACGCCCGCGCAATGCCGCCCGCAAGTGAATAATTTCCCAATCAAAACGCCAAAGTCTCGTCCTTACCGGCCTTGCCCCTTGTGGCCTGCGCATGCTTGGTGTATACGAAAACGCCTACGCCCTGCCGAATGTGCGAACATTGCGGCACGGTTGCATATTTATGGAGCAAGCCCGCTCCGTACTGCAAAAAATTCACGCATGGAGGCTGCGTTCCTGATGTCCTTGCCCAGAGGGCATACGCAGAACATTATGAGCAATATCATTCTGACCGGGGATCGCCCCACGGGTAAGCTGCACATCGGACACTTCGCCGGCTCGCTCAAACAGCGCGTTTTGCTGCAAAATTCTGGCAAATTTGATGAAATCTACATCATGCTGGCCGATGCGCAGGCTCTGACCGACAATGCCGACAATCCTGAAAAAGTGCGCAACAACATCCTTGAAGTGGCGCTGGACTACCTTGCCTGCGGCATTGACCCGGAAAAGTCCTCCATCTTCATCCAGTCGCAGTTGCCGCAGCTTTATGAGTTGAGTTTCCACTATATGAACCTTGTCACCGTGTCGCGCCTCCAGCGCAACCCCACGGTCAAGGCAGAGATTGCCCAGAAAAATTTTGAGCAGAGCATTCCCGTGGGATTCTTCACCTACCCCATCAGCCAGGCGGCAGACATCACGGCTTTTGAAGCCACCGCCGTGCCGGTTGGCGAAGACCAGAAGCCCATGCTGGAACAGACCGTGGAAATCGTGCGCAAGTTCAACAGCACCTACGGTGAAACCCTGGTGGAACCGCAAATCCTGCTGGAACAGAACGCCGCCTGCCTGCGCCTGCCCGGCATTGACGGCAAGGCCAAGATGAGCAAGTCCATCGGCAACTGCATCTATCTGAGCGACTCCGAGAAGGAAGTTCACGACAAGATTTTCAGCATGTTCACCGACCCAGGCCACCTCAAGGCTTCCGACCCCGGCAAGATTGAGGGCAATACCGTGTTCACCTATCTGGACGCCTTTGCCGTGCCGGAAGACTTTGCCAAGTTCAATTCGCCCTACCCCAATCTGGACGAAATGAAGGCCCACTACCAGCGCGGCGGCCTTGGCGACGTGGCGGTGAAGAAGTTCCTCAACGAGGTCATGCAGCAGATCCTCAGCCCCATCCGCACCCGCAGGCAGCAATACGAACAGGACATTCCTTTCGTCATTGACGTGCTCAAGAAAGGCACGGAAAAGGCCTATGACAAGGCAGCCAAAACTCTCGAAAAGGTTCGCCGGGCCATGAAGCTGAACCATTTTGAAGCGGGCCTCAAGCTGCAATCCAAGTAAGCAACCCACACAGGCAGGCTGCACGAGCGCAGATAATTGCGCCGTATCATGTCAGTCATCCCCGGCAACGCCATCAGGCAGTGCCGGGGATTTTTGCTTCTTCTGCGGTGCGCGGCTCATGACAGGCTTGACATTAGTTCTATATCGAATAAACTACCCCCATGAAGACCGATCACATTGTTGCCCTCATAGGCCGGGTGCGCGAGCAGGCCAACAACCTTATTGTCGCCGAGCTTGAAAAGCGCGGGCACAGCGGCATGGCCCCCTCTCACGGCGCCATTTTGCAGGCCCTGTTTACGCGCGGCCCCATGCATATGAGCGCGCTTGCCGAGGCAATAGGCAAACAAAAAAACACTGTGACTACACTGGTCGGCAAACTGGAGCAGGCGGGATACGTAACCAAATCTCCCTCGCAGGAAGATTCGCGGGTTACGCTGGTTTCCCTTTCCGGCAAAGCGCTTGCTGCCAAGGCTGATTTTGACGCCATTTCCCATACGCTGCTTGATGCCGTGTGGGGCGACATGCCCCAAGCCGACAGGGAAACCCTTGTTGCCGGGCTGGAAAAAGTGCTGCGCAACATCAGCCTGAAAACCATATTCTGATACCCCCAAAAGCATCCAACGCACTGTGCTTTGGATGTTTTTTTGTGAAACAATAGTTCGATATAGAATAAAAAGGAGCTCATCATGCAAAAAGTAATCGACTTCCTCTCAGCCAACACCACGGTTTTTCTTGCCACCTCTGATTCCGGCGCGGCCCGCGTGCGGCCCTTCCAGTTTCAGTTTGCGGAAAATGGCCGCCTGTGGTTCTGCACCGCGCGCTCAAAAGAAACATTTGCCCAGATGCAGAACGACCCCCGGCTGGAGTTTGCCTGCATGTCGCCCAAGATGGAAACCCTGCGCGTAAAGGGTCAGGCCAATCTGGACGATGACATGGCAATCAAGCGGCGCATCATTGAAAACAACGGCCTTGTGCGCTCCATCTATGGCTCGGCAGAAAACCCTGATTTTACGGTTTTCAGCGTTGATCACGGCACGGCCTTCATGTTTGATTTCAGCGGCAACCCGCCTCAGTCTTTCAGCTTCTAGCCCCCCAAAGCACCGCAGGCCCATATGCAACTCCGCAAAAAAACGGAGGTTGCATGTGGGCCTGTGCACAAAATATGGATCATCCAACTGCGCGCGGCGGCGAAGACGCCGCAGGGTGGTGCCCTACTCCACGCCGTATTCCTTAAGCTTGCGCCATAGTGTAGTGCGGGGCATGCCCAGCACCTCAGCCGCAAGTTTTTTGTTATATCCAGTTTTTTCCAGTATTTTAATTACATAACGGCGTTCCATCTCCGCAAGGGTGGGCAGACCGCCGCCCTCAAGCGTATCAAATTCCAGCCGCCGGATATCTTCTGGCAAGTCGGCCGGGGTGATGGTTTCGCTGTCGGTAAGTGCTACGGCGCGCTCGATGATATTTTCCAGTTCGCGCACATTGCCAGGGAAACTATAGCCCATCAAGGCCGCGAGAGCCTGATCGTCCAGATCATAAACCTGTTTGCGAAACGCCAATCGGTATTTCTCAATAAAATGCTGCACCAGAAGCGGAATATCTTCACGCCGGTCTGCCAGGCGCGGCAAGGTTGTGCTGACCACATTGAGCCTGAAGAACAGATCTTCGCGAAAATTCCCCTTTTCCACCTCGGCCTTCAAGTCCCGGTTTGTGGCGGCAATAACGCGGATATCCAGATCCACCGTTCGTGTGCCGCCAACCCGCAAAATCCGCCTTTCCTGAAGCACATGCAGCAACCGCACCTGCATGGACAACGGCATCTCGCCCACTTCGTCCAGAAATACCGTACCGCCCGATGCTGCCTCAAGCAGGCCGATCTTGCCGGTTGCCGCCCCGGTAAAGGCCCCTTTTTCATAACCAAAAAGTTCGCTGCTGATGAGTTCTTCTGTAAAACCACCGCAATTGAAAGTAACAAAGGGTTGGTTGCGGCGCGGGCTCAGATGGTGCAGGGCAAGGGCCACAAGGGCCTTGCCGGTTCCGCTGTCGCCCTGAACAAGCACGTTGCAGTCAACTGGCGCAACCTTCCTGATAAGCGAAAAAAGCTCCTGAATGGCCGGGCTTTTGCCCACTATGGATGACAGGCCGGTAGTCCCCAGAAGGGCCTCCCGCAAACGGGTATTTTCCATGCGCATTGCTATTTTTTCCTGCGCATGTCGGGCAAGAGTACGAATCTCCGTAAAATTCACGGGCTTGGTTACATAATGGAAGGCACCTTCGCGCATGGCCTCTATGGCGGTAGAAATAGTACCGTGCCCTGTTACAATGATGACTTCGGTTTCCGGCTTCAGTCCCTTGATTTTGGGCAACAGTTCAAGGCCGTTCATATCCGGCAGCAGCATGTCTGAAAAAACCACGTCAAAAGGCTGTTCAATCATCGCCTCCAGAAAAG
Organism: Desulfovibrio desulfopostgatei; assembly: GCF_053570645.1. Taxonomy (NCBI): domain Bacteria; kingdom Pseudomonadati; phylum Thermodesulfobacteriota; class Desulfovibrionia; order Desulfovibrionales; family Desulfovibrionaceae; genus Desulfovibrio; species Desulfovibrio desulfopostgatei. The sequence goes on from NZ_JBRBQS010000002.1 coordinate 2,068,064, forward strand.
AACGGGCGCTCATAAAGGCCTCGACGGCATACCCTTCTTTCACAAGGGCTTGGCTGAGGCGTTTGCAGACAACAGGCTCATCGTCAACAATGGCGACACGCAAGGGCATCTGTTACTCCTTTCCAGTAGCCTGCAAACAGCCACCCACGCGGGGCAGCAAAACTGTAAACACGGCTCCCTGCCCCAGGCTGCTCCGCACACTGATCTGTCCTTCGTAGCGGTGCACCAGTGCATAGGTTACGGCAAGGCCAAGGCCCGTGCCCTTGCCAACCTCCTTGGTGGAAAAGAAAGGCTCAAAAATATGTTCCTGAATGGACTCCGGTATGCCAGGGCCAGTGTCGCAGATCTCAAATGCCACCATGTTAGCATCTGCCTCATGGGCGCAGACGCTAACCGTTCCGCCCCTTGGCGTGGCCTGAATGGCATTGAGCAGCAGATTCATGAATATCTGTTGCAAGCTTCGCAGATCGCCGCATATATCCGGCAGGGTTTCAGGCACATCAGCATGCAGCACAACCCCGGAAAGTATCACCTGATTTTTCAGCAAGTTCAGTATAGACCCCACAACCTTTGCCGGGCACAGCCCCTCTGAGGCAGGATGCCCGGTGCGCGAAAAATCCAGCAAATTGCGCACAATGTCAGAGGCACGCTCCGCCTGCTGCATGATATCATCAATCATCTCCTGCCCATCGGCATCGATGTTTTCCTTGTAATCTTCGCGCAGACCTTCGGCGCTCAACAATACGTTGTTGATGGGATTGTTCAACTCATGCGCGATGCCAGCGGTGAATGTGCCAAGCGCTGCCATTTTGCGGGCTTGCAGCAGGTGCTCCTGATTTACAGCCAGTTCGTGCGACATTCTGTTGAAGGCGCGAATGAAACTGGCAATTTCGCTAAGTTGCTCGGCCCCTGTTGCTATGGGGCTGAAATCGCCGCGTCCTACGCGGGCTGTACCCGCCGCCACCATGCCCAGCGGGCGCAGAACCCCTTGCGAAATCAGCTTGATGACCAGAGCCATAAGCAGCAGAAATATCGACAAAAAAGCCACCGGCATAATATGGGTCTGCTTAAGAGCCTTGTGCGCCCGCTCGCGCTTTTGCCTGCGGATGTCATCTGCGGCTTCTGTCAGCACTTTTCCCAGATTGCGCAGAGTCTGCTGCCCGGCTTCGCCGCCTTTTGCCAGGATCCGCATGGCCTGATCATAGTGGTAAAGCAGATCCATGAATTTTTTTTGCTGCTCGCTCCCGGCGAGCATGGTCATATCTTCGGCCAGTTCCCCGGCAAGGGCGTTTATACGCTCAAGGTACACAATGCCTTCACTCAGGCTCTTGGCGTCATTGTAGAAAAAATAATTTTTTTCATATCTGCGTACTTCAAGAATATTATTTAACAAATCGTCATATTTTTCACCAAGCAGCAGCCGCTGGCTCACTGTGGACAGGCTCCAGTAATTCAGGCCCGCCAAAACGCCGATAGACAGAAAGGTGACGGCAAAAAGAATAAATATTTTGCCCTTGATGGAGTGAAAAAAATCTCCAGAAGACACAACCAGACGCTGAATGCCCCGCATGGCTGCAATTTTCCCCATCTCCGCCTCGCCCATTGGCAACCTCCACGCCTCTTCCCAAGGCAATAGTGCATGGTGTTCAAGTTCCACGCCAACGCCTATTCATTTTGAAACATTTTTCACTAAGATTTTTTATATTCTTTTCAAAATGAACACAACGAATTTTAAAACTCTTGGTGCAAAATTCACAACACATTTAAATTAAACATTATTCTTTAAAACTCCACCTTGGCATCACATTTGCCTATGCACACCCACGAGGTGGCGCATGGAACACATTTTAGTGGCCGTTGATCAGCTACATCCCCAGCATGAAGCCATAGCTCACGCGTGCTCTCTGGCAAAACGCATTCAAGCACGGCTGCATGTGCTCTTTGTGCACAAAAAGTCGTGCGTGGTCACAAATCCGGCACGCCAGCGCCTTGAATTACTTGTGGCATATGCCAGAACAGAAGGAATACATGTTGAGTATACCATATTAGAAGGAGGATATGAAGAATCAATTATTTCATTTATACAAAATAATGGAATAACCCTGTTCATACACGAACTTGAACATACAGATTTACATTCATTCGAGCGCAGTTTTTCTGTACTAAAGTCTGTTCGTCACAGGATTTCTTGCAGGGTTGAAACAGTAACTCCTCAAAAACGTTGATGCAACACAGCGAGGCTGACGTATGAACATACCGCTGTATATGTACCTGCCCATTGCCGGAAACAGCGTAAACATGGCGGCAATACTGGGCCTGGGCGGAACCGTTGGACTGCTCTCGGGCATTTTTGGCGTTGGCGGAGGTTTTTTTATGACGCCGCTGCTCATCATGCTGGGCATCCCCCCGACAGTTGCCGCGGCTTCTGACTCCAACCAGATTATCGGCGCTTCCACCTCCGGCACCCTGGCCCATTTTCGCCTGGGCAATGTGGATTTCAAAATGGGATTCCTGCTTCTGGCGGGCGGTGTGGCTGGCGGCTGCGTGGGGGTGCGCGTCATCAAGCTGTTGCGTGCTATGGGCAATGCAGATTTTCTCATCAACATCACGTATGTGCTCATGCTCGGCCTTGTAGGCGGGTACATGTTTTATGAAAGCCTGCAATCCATGCGCGCTCCGAATGCTGTAACCCGTACCAAAACAGCCAAACGCGCCGAATCACCATATCAGCGGGGATTGCACAACCTGCCCTGGCAAATGGATTTTGCACGTTCCGGCGTACGGCTCTCTGTACTCATGCCTCTGGGCCTTGGAACCCTGGTGGGCATACTTGCCGCCATCATGGGTGTTGGAGGCGGTTTTATCATGGTACCTGTCATGGTGTACCTGCTGCGCATGCCCATGCATGTTGTGGTTGGCACGAGCCTGTTCCAGATTCTGTTCACCTGCGTCAATGTCACCGTCATGCAGTCCATTGAAAACCATACGGTAGACTTCATCCTGGCTCTGCTGTTGCTCATAGGTTCATCATTTGGCGCACAGATCGGCACGCGCATTGGCAAAAAGCTCCAGGCCGACCAGCTTAAAATTCTGCTGGCAACACTTGTCCTGGTGGTTATGGGCAAAATTCTCTACGACCTGTTGGCCCGGCCAGATGTATTGCTGGCATACGCGGGAGGGCATTAATCATGTGTGATCTTGCACTCTTGCGCATTATTCCGGCTGCGGCCCTGACCATAACCCTTTGCCTTGCGAGCTTTGCCGTACATGCCGCAGAAACAGTAGTTCTCACGGAAACACCATCCGACATCAACATTTCTGCCTCTTACAGAGGGACAACGCTGCATGTGGAAGGGCTGGCCCCACAGGGCAGCGCCATTGCCGTCCGTTTTGCGGGCGAAAAAACAGATCTTGCCCTGAGGCAAAAGGGCAAGGTTTTCGACTTGCTGTGGATGAACCTCGGCACCGTGCACCTGCACAACGTGCCGTCAGTCTTTCTGGTTGCGTCATCGCGCCCGCTGGCGGATGTGGGCGGTGCAGATCTGGGGCTTGAGGCCGTGCGTAAAGCAATAACTGCAGAGGAGAACAAGGGCGATGCCCTTGATATTCCCGCTGAACTCATAAAACTGAAACAACAGGACGGCTTGTACCGCGAGAGCACCCGGGGGATCACCGTAGCAGACAATGGCAGTTTTACCGCAAATATGCCCATTCCTTCGCGCATGTCCCCCGGCGCATACACGCTTGAGGTTTTTGCCCTGCGCAATGGCAGCATTGCAGGTAGCGCTTCGGCCCCAGTGACAGTCAGGCTTGTGGGCATGCCTGCATGGATAGACCACATGGCCAGGGACAACAGCCTGCTGTACGGCATATTGTCCACCCTGATAGCAATTTTGGGAGGCCTTGCCATTGGCATCGTATTCCAGAGCAGGGGCGGGGCGCACTAGAGCATTTATACGCAAACGTGCTCTAGCCGCACGAACGGATACGGGGGAGCGGCAACGCCCCCCGCCGGAGGGCAATCGTGGGAATTATGGCGCGCATAGCCAACCTGTTGACAGGCTGGCGCAACGAGCAAAGCGTAACCTTTGCCCTGCTGTTCAAGAAATTCAAAAGCATTCTTGAACGCAATAACCGCATCCTTGAACTCATGGCCGATATGGGGGACAAGCTTGGCGGCGAATACATTTTTGACAGCAAATATATTGAAGACGCCACATTCGAACTGAACGACCAGATTTTCAAGCTCATTTCTGATATGAGCGTGCTCACACAGAATAAAAACACAGCCCTGTTTCTGGCCTTTGAACGCATTCAGCATATCCTGCAGGAAGAAATCGCAGGTCGGCGCCATCCGGAAGGAGGCCGCATGGTGCTGCCGTTTCAAGACATCGGCATTGAAGCAGAAGACGAGGTTGGCGGCAAAATTTCCCAGCTTGGCGACATCTCCAACCGCCTGCACCTGCAAACACCCAATGGTTTTGCCATCACCACCACGGCCTTTTTTGCCTTTATGTCGCACAGCGGCCTTCTTGAGCTGGCCCAAAAAGGCATTGAGCAATGGGACGGCACTGATCAGGAACTCCACGAACTGGCCGACCTTATGCAGTCGCGCATTATGGACTCCCCCCTTCCCTGGCGACTTGTAGCTCAGATTGACGCCATGATTGATGTGCTGAGCAAATGCCCTGGCCACCCTTTGCGTCTTGCCCTGCGCAGCAGCGCCTGGGGCGAGGACGGCGATTCCAGCTTTGCCGGACAATACGCAACCGAGCTGAATGTGCCACCTGACCGCGTTGTTGAAGCATACAAAACCGTTATCGCCAGCACCTATTCCTTTGAAGCATGGCGCTATCGCCTTGATCGTGGATACCACGAAAACGAAGTGGCCATGGCTGTGGGCTGCCAGATCATGGCAGACAGCCGCATCAGCGGTGTGCTTTTTACCTGCACGCAAACTTCCAGCGCAGCGTGCGAGTCCATGATCGTGAGCGCCACCTGGGGTGGAGGCGCTGCCGTGGTTGCAGGAGAAACTGCCACTGATACCATCTATTTGAGCCGCACGCCGCCCTATCCATCATTCACACGGGCAATAGCGCGAAAAATGCGCAGACTTGTGCCTGCGGCAAGAGGGGACCTTGTATGGGAGGATGTGCCGGAAAATTTGCAAAACATTCCCTGCCTTACCGACAGGCAGTTGGAACAGCTCGCCCGGGCTGGCATGTCGCTTGAGCGCTATTACAAACGCCCGCAAGATGTGGAGTGGACATTCGATTCCCTGGGTGAACTGCATATTTTGCAATCGCGCCCTTTGCGCCCAGGCGGCGACGCGGGTTTGTCTGTTCCAGTTCAGGACGCCACCAGAAAGGCAGAAATAATTTTTGCTGGCAAGGGCCTGGTGGCGCAACGCGGCGTGGCGGTAGGCAAGGTTGTGCTGGTTGACCATAATACAGATCTCGACCAGTTTCCCGAAGGCGGCATTCTTGTTTCCAAGTTCACCTCCCCCCGCTATGCCCGTGTCATGCGCCGCGCCTGCGGTATTATTACTGACGTTGGTTCACCCACGGGGCACATGGCCACTATTGCCAGGGAGCAGCGCGTGCCCGCGCTGGTCAACACTGAAGAAGCCACGCGTCTGCTGCGCAATGATGATGAAATAACCCTTGATGCAACGCAGAACATTGTTTACCGGGGGCGCGTTGCAGAGCTGGACAGGTTTGAGCGTTCAGAGTCTGACATGTTTGAAGAATCTTATGAATACAGGCTGTTGCGCAGGTTGCTCAAGCATATAACGCCGCTCAATCTTGTCGATCCGCATTCGGACGATTTCAAACCGCAGGCATGCAAGACATACCACGATATAACCCGTTATATTCATGAGAAAGCCGTTGAAGCACTGGTGGTGCTAAGCCAGCGGCACGACGCCCTGCACCACGCTCCGGCCCGTCGGCTGATGGACGGCCCTCCTCTTGGCCTTACCATCATTGACGCAGGCGGCGGAACCAACTGCCAGCCGGAAGCGCCAACCCTGAATATGGAAGAAATAACTTCTGTACCGCTCCTGGCCTTTCTGCAAGGAATGAGCATTTCCGGCATGTGGGACACTGCCCCCGTGCCGGTAGATCTGGGCAGTTTTATGTCCAGCTTTACCCGCACGTTCACCGCCTCGATGGCTGGGCCGGAAACAGTGGGGCGCAACCTTGCCGTGGCGCTGCGCGACTACATGAACGTCAACATGCGTCTGGGCTATCATTATAATACCATTGATGCCTATATCTCCGAGCAGATCAACGACAACTACATCTACTTTCGCTTTATTGGCGGTGTAACGGAACTTGTGCGTCGGTCCCGCAGGGCCCGGTTTGTGGCGAACGTTCTTGACAGGTTTGACTTTCGCGCGGAAGTGCACGGAGACTTGGTAGTTGGCAGAATAAAAAAACTCTCCGTAACGCGCATGCTGGTTCGCATGCACATGCTTGGCGGCCTTGTGGGTTACGCTCGCCAGCTTGATGCCCGCCTGAACAGCGATGAACTGGTTGAAAAACACGCTCAGGCCTTTCTGGAGGCCATCAAATCCACAATCCCGGCTGAACTTGCCGAGCCCACAGGAGGAAAGCACAATGGCGCTGCGCATCTTGGTGCTTGATGACGAACCAATCGTCTGTAAACGCCTGAAACCGGCATTTCAGAAGTCTGGCTATGAAGTAGAAACGTTCACAGACAGCGCAGCAGCATTGCAGCGCATGGCTGAAGGGGGTTTTGATGTGATTATAACAGACCTTAAAATGGAAGGAGCGGACGGATTTCAGGTTCTGGAACGCGCAAGAGAGCTTTTGCCGCAGGCGCGGATTGTGGTCATTACCGGATTTGCAACGCTGGAAACCGCGAAGGAATCGTTCCGCAAGGGAGCCTTTGATTTTGTGGCCAAACCCTTCAAGCTGAGCGGCATCATTGAATGCGTGCGCCGCCTTGAGGAAAGCATGACGCCCCCGTCCGCAACCCGTTGAAACACTGAGTGCCGCGGTGCAACCCATTGCCTGAGTGTGTGAGATTTGCGGCAATGAGGGAACCGCTGGCCGACCGGTTGCTTCAGATACACATGCAGGAGTATACAGTCACTGAGGGCGCAGAGCTAACGTGCCGGCAACGCCAGCACGAACGAAAATCAAGTGCAGACTGGGGTTTTGCCGCCTCACCAGGCAACTTGTTTCGTATTTCGCCCGGCCCCCTTACAGGTGCTGACGGCGTAAAATCCGCGCAAAGGGATTTGCCGTCAATGTGAAGGGGCAGCAGTATTGGCTTTTTCTCCCTCGGGGGCTGCATGTATACTTTTGACCTGCTGTGTTTCTGTATTTCCGTGGCCCTGTACGCCGCATACAATCTCTTTATCCGTTTCAGGGAATCATTCAATCCTGGCTACACAATCCACGGCATATCGCGAACGGCACGGGTTCAGTGGGTGGCGTCCATTCTTGAAAAAAAGAATGGCATTCTTGCCGTGCAAACCCTGCGCAACGCCACCATGGCCTCTACCTTCATGGCCTCCACAAGCGTTTTGCTGGCCGTGGGCGTGCTCTCCCTTACTGGCAATGGGGAAAATGTCCGGCACACATGGCACTCGCTGAACTTTTTTGGTTCTGTGGAGCCGGGCATGTTTGCCTTCAAGATTCTTGCCCTTTTGCTGAATTTTTTTCTGGCTTTTTTTTGCTTTACCTCATCGCTCAGGTTGTACACGCATGTGGCCTTCATGCTGGGCGCGGAATCCGGACAACAGGATTCCGACCAGCTTGGCAGCATGGCAGAAAAATACCTGAATATGGGTGCAAACCATTTTTATTTGGGAATGCGCGCCTTCTATTTCACTGTGCCGCTGGTTTTCTGGATTTTTGGCGCGCAGTTCATGATTTTTGGCACTGCGTTTCTGATCAGCATCATCTTTATTCTTGATAAGACGCCACAACACAAAGAGAGTTAGATATTATCTTGAAATATCTTTCCATTCTATTATTGATAATCTCGTAAAAAAATTCTGAATTTAAGTACAAGTTAACACAGTTATATGCGTATTGATTTTATTTTTTATGAATACCATCATAAAAATAAAGCATCATGACAAAAATAACAGTACTTACGAGAACATTATACAATTTTCACAACTCACTTCTATCTTCATTGTTGCATTATATCATATTCAACTGTCTGATATAAACGCTTTATGCAAGCATAATTAACTGCGTGCTCACCCTTGTTATCAATAGCATGCAGTTTTTATATGCAGTTTATTTAGGTATGCGCATTATTTTAACCTTGACGCAAATCAGATATAATTGACGCCTTAGTAGGCAAGAGGTACTTTATTTTTGTCAAAGAATGTTTGTAATCAAATGAAAAAGTCAACCATGGGAGGGAAAGGCATGAAGATTGTATTTTCTGGATTGGTGCTAGGACTTATGGCTATATGTTTGGTGGGTTGCAGCAAAAATGCCCCTCAACCTTCTGCCCAGCCAAATGAAACGCTGGTGATGAGCTCTGAGATTGAGAGCACGGTGGCAAAGGTTGAAGCTGTTGATCTGAAAACGCGCAAGGTAACCTTGAGCAGCCTTCAGGGTGATTTGTTTATTATTCATGTGAGCAAGGAAGCCGTTAATCTGCGGCGCGTAAAGAAAGGAGATATGGTCGATATTTCCTACGGGCGTGAACTGACAGTGTGGTTGGCGGAGCCTGGTTCTGTGGCTGACGAACAGGCTACGGCTGTTGTCAGGGCCAAACCCGGATCCCAGCCGCAGGGCATGGGAGTAAGGGAATCGAACTTTACCGCCAAGATACTTGCCATGGATAAAGTCAACGAGCTGGCCAAGCTTGAACTCGCCAACGGTTCTGTGGTGGTAGTCAAGGTGCAAAATCCAGAGAACCTCAAAAAGCTTAAGGTCGGGGATACGCTGGGTATTAGCTATCTTGAGGTTGTTGATATCGCCGTACGGAAGAGCTCCAAGCAGAGCGCCAAGCAGGGCTCCAAGCGTTGATTTTATAAGCCTGGTGTCTTCGGGCCATATTAACGAGGGGAATGGTCAATGAACGGGAAAGTTCTTCGGCGTTTGATGATCTTCTTATCCCTGCTTGCACTCATGGTCGTTGCTCTTCCCGCGCCCTCCATGGCAGACAGCGCGGCATCCATCAATTATGATGTTACTGCTGCGTTAAACCAGTTATACGCTTCAAGCCCGGCGGCAAAAAAAATGGGAAGCGCAGCCAAGGGAATCCTTGTCTTTCCCAATATAGTCAAGGGCGGCTTTATCATTGGCGGTCAATTCGGCGAAGGCGCCCTGCGGATTGGAGGCAAAACCAGGGGCTACTATCGTAGCGTTGCAGCATCCTACGGGTTGCAGGCCGGTATACAGAAGTTTGGCTATGCTCTGTTTTTTCTTTCAGATGATGACCTGAAGTATCTGAAAAGCAGTGGCGGATGGGAGATAGGTGTCGGCCCCAGCGTGGTTGTTGTGGATGAGGGGATGGCCAGATCGTTTACCACTACCACGGCTCGCTCTGGGGTGTACGCATTTTTCTTCAACCAGAAGGGGCTAATGGCTGGCTTGGGTATTCAGGGCAGCAAAATAACTGAAATACATCCGGGCAAGTAGCCTCTGTTTTTACATACTCGGATTCAGCCTTTTGAAATGCATAAACGGCGGCTTACCGTTCAGGGTAGGCCGCCGTTTTTCCTGCGCATGCGGTGGAAGATAGTGACCCCTTGATGTGGTCATACTCGTTCTTGGGCTCAAGCCCACATATGTAATCACCACCTGAACTGCCTGCCGATCTGCCCCTCTCCCCTTTCTTCTGAAAATCGTACGATCTTTGCCGCTAACATACCTGAGCGCTTGATTGTTTTTTATCCTGATATTACACAGATTGATAATAAGTCATCCAACATGCATGGCAGGATCGCTCAAACAGATGTTTCTGCCGGGTGCAATTGCAGACAGCTTGCAGGCTGGCGCGGCAACCCCTGATGCCGTTGCCTTTACGAGGTCTTTGACACGAATTCGATCAAACGGCTCAGCCTGACTGTACACACTGAGCCGTAGAAGGTGGACTTGCAAGCGACACTCTGCATATGAACAGCAAACAGCTAGCCCAATCCCTCTTGTGCCTGCTTGATAATTTGAGCGGGAGGCCATTTTTTCTTGCCATACGGCGAGGGCTGTTCATTGTTTTGCCGCTCATAATGATCGGCTCATTCACCCTGCTGCTACGCAATTTGCCCTTTGAAGCCGCGCAAAATGCCGTTGACGCACTGCTCGGCCCCGTGGGAATGCGCGCGTGCGACACCCTTGTGGCAGGCACATTCGGCATATCCGCCCTGGCCCTGGCCTGCGCACTGGGCGGTGCCAGCGCCATGCGGGCCAACCTGACCAATCCCTCTGCCCCAGCCGTCAGCCCAATGCTGAGTTCGCTGGTGGTTCTCTCCTGCTTTTTTGTCATTGTTGCACCGGAAGAAACAAGTTCCTGGACCATCAGCTTTTCCATGGACAGAGGCCTGCTGCTTGCCATGTGCGTGGCAATGGCGGGCAGCGCCGTATTTGTACGCCTTGCGCGGTACCGTATTTTTCATCTGTCGGAAGAAATGGCGGGGCATGATCCGGTTGTACGCGATGTGGTCACAGTTATGCCTGCGGCCATGGCAACAATCTTGCTTTTCGGGTTTATCCGCTTTCTGCTGACGCTATGGGGAGCAACAGACCTGCATGCAGCAACAAGCAAGCTGCTTACCCTGCCCTTTCAGCATAGCGGCAATGGCCTCGGCTTTGGCCTGCTCTACAGCTTCACCTCGCAGGTGCTCTGGTTTTTCGGCGCTCATGGCCCCAACGTGCTCAATTCTGTGGATGTGAACATCCTCAGCCCTGCGGGCCTGGTTAATGCCAAAGCCATAATGTATGGCAACGAGCCGCCTTTTGTTTTTACAAAAATATTCTTTGATACTTTTACGCGCATGGGCGGCTCTGGCTCCACCCTGGCCCTGTGCTTTGCCGTTCTGGTACGCTGCCGCGACTGGGGTATGAAAAAACTCTGCCTGCTGGCGCTGGTCCCGGCCCTGTGCAACGTCAATGAGCCTCTTATTTTTGGCATTCCCCTGATGCTCAACCCCGCGTTTGCCATTCCTTTTCTTCTGGTGCCGGCGGTACAAACCGTAGTGGCATACCTTGCAACAATTATTGCCTTTGTGCCGCATACCACGGTGGGAGTTGCCTGGACCACCCCCCCACTGCTCAGCGGCTATGTCGCGACTGGCAGCATCAACGGCTCCATTTTGCAGATGATTAACCTTGGGCTTGGCTTCCTCATATATCTGCCCTTTGTGGCTCTCTCTGACGCAGTGCGCGAAAAGCACGGCAAGCAGGTTATGCACAACCTGCTGCAAATTGCCAGCCGCTGTGATTTTGGGTCTCCCGACACTCGCAAGTGCCTGAACATTCCCGGCGAAGTGGGCCGCCTTGCCCACACGCTTGCCACAGACCTTGAGCGGTCGCTAAACGCCAATGACGGTCAGCTTTATCTTGTGTTTCAGCCGCAGTGCGACCACACGGCAAAGCGCGTGGCAGGCGTGGAAGCCCTGCTGCGGTGGGATCACCCCATATATGGCCCTGTGGCCCCGCCCATTATTGTTGCGCTTGCCGAAGACACAAACCTCATTGACCGACTGGGCAAGTTTGTACTGCTTGAGGCCTGTAAACAGCGCGCTGCATGGCATCCCGCTGTTCCGCATGACCTTGTGATCGCCGTCAATATCACTCCCAGCCAGCTGCGCAATGCCAACTTTGCCCAGATGGTGCTTGGTACGCTGCACGGTCTGGGCCTTTCACCCACCCAGCTTGAACTGGAAATTACGGAATCTTCCATTCTGGAGCCAGACGCCCGCACTCTTGATCTGCTCACCCGGCTGCGTGTGCTTGGAGTACGCCTTGCCATTGATGATTTCGGCATGGGGCACACATCTCTGCGTTACATCCGCGCCTTTCCTGTGACCACGGTCAAGGTTGACCGCTCCCTGACGGAAAGCCTCAACAGCAACGTGCAGGAACAGATCGTGCGCAGCATTCTGGATTTGAGCCGCAGCCTGCGCATAACCACAGTGGTGGAAGGCGTGGAAGACGAGCAGCAGTTGCGCGTTTTTACGGGCATCGGCTACCATACGTTTCAGGGCTATTATTTCAGCCGCCCGCTTTCCAGTGCGGACTGCCTGGACTTTGTACTGCGCTACAACGGGCAAACGGATCTGGAAGCCTGAGGCAGCAGGTTGGCGTTTTTTTCGCGCTTTGCCCCAAGCACGCAAAAGGCCCCGGCATAACCGGGGCCTAAACTTTATAGCGTGAACTTTCCAAATCTGCCGCAATTATCCCCAGCCAGACAGGGCCAATGACACTAGTCGGGCAAAGCCTGCGCTACCCTCGTTGGACGGATTCGCCTTCGATTTTTTGCAGCAGGCTGGCGCAAAAATTGTCCAGCATCTTTTCTGTTTCATCGCCCAGCCCCAAAACAGAACCGGACCGCAACTGGCGCGCCCGTAGCGGCTCAAGATCAGGCATGCTGATGCGCTGTTGCGGCAGATCGGCAATAGGCGGCAGGTCAGCGACCTGGTCAGGTGTGGCCTTGTTCAGCACCAGCACCTGACGGTGCAGGCCCAGATTGCCAGCCATACGGGCAACCTCCGCCGCTGTTTCCAGCGAGCGCATACTCGGCTCGGATACCACCAGCAGGGCATCCACATGAGCCACGGTTCCCCGGCCCAGGTGCTCCACACCGGCCTCCATGTCCACCAGCACCCATTCACGTCTGTCGAGCACCAGGTGCGCCAGCAGGGCCTTGAGCAGGGCGTTGCTTTCACAAGCGCAGCCGCCCCCGGCGCTGGTCAAGGGGCCCATGACCAGCAGGCGTTTGTCGCCTGCTGTTTTCGCCCCTTCCCCCACAACAGGCAGAGGGGCCGACAGAGCCTCGGGCAGATCGCTGACATGCGGATCAAGATCCATCATGCCGCCCTTGCCAGCGGGACGAATGCGTTCTTCAATCAATACGGCGCGCTGGGTGAGGGCCTCCGGCAGATCAGCCCGCGCCAGACCAGAGGCCTGCCCGAGCGAAAGCGCCGTGTCGGCATCCACAAGCCAGACTTTTTCTCCGCGCCGGGCCAGATAATCGCCAAGCCAGGCGGTGATGGAGGTTTTGCCCACGCCGCCCTTGCCAGAAACGGCAATCTTCATGCAATCCCCCTTGTGGTTCATGTACGTGTCCTTTCGCCTTGCGCAGAGCGGGCAGGCCCGCCCACCCGCTCTGCAAAACACACTGGCCTAGGGTTGCAGGCCAAGGCCCTGCCGCTTCTGCCGGATGCGCGCATCCAGCAGATCAGCCGCCGTTTCGGGATCGTCATTGACCACAAAGGATGCGCCCACAATCTGTTCCAGACCATTTAGGGCTATATCCGTCACCTTTTCCGAGCCGAGGATGTTGGGCGGCAGCCCCAGATGCGTGTAAATGCCGCTGGCAACCGCATACAGGCCGATGGCCGCCGCTTTTTCAGAGTACCACTCCGGCGAAGACGCGCCCACGGGCAGATCGGAAATATCCACGCCCAGGGCATTGGCGATCAGCGCGCACAACTGCAAGATACGGGCGTTATCCACGCAACTGCCAAGGTGCAGCACAGGCGGAATGCCCAGCGCCCCGCACAGGCTTTGCAGCCCCGGCCCCGCCATGGAAGCGCCCTCGGGCATCAGCAGCCCGGCCTTGCCCGCCGCTGTGGTGACGCAGCCTGTGGCCAGAACCATAATATCTTTTTTGATAAGCGCCTTCATGAGGCCCACGTTGGCCGAATCGTGCTTGATCTTGGGATTGTTGCAGCCAACCACGCCCACAAAACCGCGCACCGTGCCAGCCTTGACGGCACCCAGCAAAGGATCAAGCGAACCGCCCAGAGCCTCAAGGATGGCCTCGTTGGAGAAACCGGTCATGATGCTGACAGGTTCGGCGGGGATTTCCACACGCTTGGGGTCGCGCTCCACAAAGGCGTCCACCGCCATGCGGACGACCTTGCGGGCTTCTTCCCGTGCATTTTCGGGATGGAAATTAAAATGGATGGCCCCGGTAAAGCGGGCCTTGGCTGCTGTGTCGATAAAACGGGTGTGGTAGCAGCCAGCCACCTGCACAAGGCTCGGCATGATGCACTGGTAGTCCACCACCACAACTTCCACAGCGCCGGTCACGATTGCCAGCTCCGTCATCAGGTGGTTGCCTGCCATGGGGATGCCCTGCCGCATGAGCAGCTCATTACCGGTACAGCACAACCCGGCAACAGTGATGCCTGTTGCTCCGTTCTTTTTGGCAAGCTCGATCATTTCAGGGTCGCGAGCTGCGTCCAGAATCATCTCGGACACCACAGGATTGTGGCCGTGCACCAAGATATTGACTGTGTCCTTTTTGATTACGCCAAGGTTGGCGGTGGACATTTTGGGTTTGGGTGTACCGAAAAGCACGTCGCACAGTTCTGTGGCGATCATGGAACCAGCCCAACCGTCGGCCAGGGCGCAACGCGCCGCATGCAGCATGGTATTGGGCGCATCATTATCGCAGCCCATGTGGGTGCGGTGCATCATTTCGGCTATTTCGCGGTCAACGCCGCGCGGAGTGATGTCGAGCTTTTCCCACAGCTCGCGGCGCTTGGCCGGAACACGAGAGAGAAAATTGACCGCCTTGCGCCTGCTGCCAAAATCGCTGTAGCAGGCATCCACCACATCGGCGGCCACATCAAGGGCATCGCGCCCTTCTGTTGCCACGCCCAGCTCGGCAGCAATACGCCGCAGTTTGGCCTCGTCCCGAATCTGGTAGCCGGGGGCGCGGCCTTCCACTACTGCCTCCAGAGCCTCGATCACATCACGTCCGTGATCGGAGTGCCCAGCAGAGCCGCCAGCGATAAAACGGCCAAAGTTGCGGGCCACAATCACATCGGCGTCTGCGCCACACACGCCGCGAGAAAGTTTTCCACCAGGTTCGGCCTTGGCACTGATGCGGCACGGCCCCATGACGCAGTTGCGGCAGGTGGTGCCAAGCTCGCAAAAACGGCAATGCGGCGTTTGCTGATCCAGTCTGTCCCAGGCTGTTTCTACGCCATCTGCTCTGGCCTTTGCCAGCATACTTTTGGCATCATCCCATATGGACATGTCGTTGATGTCGCGCTTCTTGCTTTCCATAGCTGCCCCACAAAACTTGAGGTTACACGGCGCGCCAAGTCTGCGCCGCCATCTTTGTCATACTGGTATCACAGTCAGGCAAGAGCGTCTGTCAGATGTGCGACAATGGAGCAATGATGATTTTTATATCAAGCTAATCGCATAAAATAATTATATTTTTACCATGAACACAGCAAAAAAAAGTAAAAAACTCTGAATTAATAACTGGAAAGAGCTGAGCAGAAGGAAATTTTGGCGGGTTAGTCCAGAAGTTCGCGAAGACGACCTTCGTCGAGAATGCAATACACGCCGCGCTGCTCCTTGAGCAGAATGCCGGAGCGGGTCAGGTCGGTCAGCAAGGTGGAAATGGTCTGGCGGGACGCCCCGAGGGTCTGGGCCAACATCTCGCCCGAAAGCTGCAGGCGAACGCGGCGGCGGCCATCAGGGCCGGGGGCGCTTTCTTGCGCGGCAGAAACAAGATGACGAGCCAGGCGGGCAGAAACATCACGCAGAGCAAGGCCATCCACAATACTAAACGTATTTTTGAGAATACCGCCAAGCACCCGCACAACAGTTACCGTAAACTGCGGCACGGACATCATGCGCTGGTTAAACGTGGGCGTGTCCACCAGCAGGATTGTGGTATCTTCCACAGCCTGCACCTGCGCGCTTGAATGGCTGACGTACACATCGCCCGGTTTGAGAAAGGCGAGGGTAAATTCCTTTTCGCCATAGGCAAGATATACGCGCACAAGGCCCTTGCTCACAATGAACACGTAATTGCCGGCTGTCAGCCGCTCCCCTGCTGAAGAAACTGGCGTTGGGGAACTTTCCAGCTCTTCATCATAGCTGGGCGTAAAAATCATGCTGTTTTTGGGGAAACTGCGCTCATGAAAAGCGGAAAGCAGCGAGGAGAATTCCGGCTTGGCCAGTTCATCCAGCAAATTGACTGAGGTAAACTTCATGGGATTCTCCTGCTTCCGGCATGCTCACTGATCCACAGGGATACTCAGCATGACGACATTTGATCGATCATTCCACAGTAACCCCTCACTACTGATTTAAACATATAGTCCATGTGCAAATTCGTCAAAGATTTCGCTACACGACAAGGTTTGGGTCGCCTGAGTGGTGCGCGATCTCGTCTCCTCGCGGAGCTTATCTTTTGCTGCCCTTCGGCACGGGATTCCGGATCCTGTAGCGCGCTCTCACCACATCGGCGTGCGATTCGCCTCTCAGTTGAGGTGAACCTTTAGATTTTGCTGCCCTTCGGTCACTGTATTCCGCCATCCGCGAAGTTTGGGACGCGGGTGCAGAGCAATTTCTGCTCATCGTAGAGTTTGAGTCTTTTGCTGCCCTTCTGGCACATTATTCCGCCGGATGGCGGAGTTTGGGACGCCTATGCGGCGCGCAGCAAGGCGGGGCCTGTTATGGGGCTACGCCCCCTTCTCGGCCCCCCCTTGCATCCCCCCCGAAGCACCCCCAAAGAGGAATCTTCAATAACCTCTGTGTGACGAGGGCAACGCGGCTGTAGCTCCGGGAGCTTCCTTCCCTTGCTGCGCTCGGTCAGGCGATCTCCCTCCGCGCCGCGTAAATGCCAGATGGCGCATTTGCTTTGGATAAAGTCCGTTTCAGCCGACTATCCTGATAACAATTATACTGTTAAAACTGGTCGTTGGCTCAAGCTGCTCTCGCCACAATAATTGTTGTCTCTCAACATACTTAGCTTCGCTGCGGGCATCATTACAAGCAAGACGTATTGCTTAATCCCCTAGTCACCTCGAAGCGAAAGCCCCACAGCTAGAAGCCAATGGCGAGTCGTTAACATCATATGTCTTTGGCAGTCAGTAGTTAAAGAAAGGTTGCAGAGTCACGTTCAGCACATACGGGCGAACTGTTGCGATAAACTAGTGTAACCGTATGGAGCCTGAGTCCCTAGATTGTTTATGGTCAGGAGATTGCTGTAGCACCACCTTCCATCCTGTCTTTATGGGGAGTAATTAATAAATGGTTTCAGGGTCACATTGCATCACCTTTTGAATGCGCAAAGTTGCAATGAAATTACACCGCACGCGGCACAGGACACCCTGCCTTTCAACGGGAATGACGTGAAATGGTTGTGGTGCCGCCTTCCATCTTGGCTTTCGCAGGTCGTGATCAGGAGAGGGTTGTGGAGTTGCCTTCCTTAGACTCGCCGGAGCGTGAGCGGAGGCGACGTGCTGGTGTTGGGCGAATTTGCAAAATACGCATTTTTGCGGACTGACAAGGAAAAATTAGTTTTTTAAGCGCAGCGTACTCAAGTACGTGAGCATTAAAAAACCAATTTTGACGCAGTCAGGCCCAAAAAGACGGGTTTGCGTAAATGCGGCTGACGTGCTCTGGACGCAACCAGGAGAAAGCGAGGAAAAACTCCAAAGAGCAAGGGGGGAGTTGGAAGGAAGGAGCAAGGGGGGAATAAAAGACAAAGCCCCTTGCGCTAATAGCAGCAAGGGGCTTTGGAGCGATCGTTGACAGCGGCCTACTTTCCCACATGACGTTATGCAGTATCATCGGCGATGGAGAGCTTAACTTCCGAGTTCGGAATGGGATCGGGTGTACCCTCTCCTCCATGGCTATCAACGAAATTTGTCAAAATATTAATTGACAGGGACGGAAGGATTTTTTTCAAACACAAGCCGCACGGGCTATTAGTACTGGTCAGCTCCACACCTCGCGGCGCTTCCACCTCCAGCCTATCAACGAGGTAGTCTACCTCGGCCCTTTAGGGATTGCTCCAGGGAGAACTTATCTTAAGGCAGGCTTCCCGCTTAGATGCTTTCAGCGGTTATCCCTTCCGCACATAGCTACCCTGCTGTGCCGTTGGCACGACAACAGGTCCACCAGGGGTGCGTCCATCCCGGTCCTCTCGTACTAGGGACAGGCCCTTTCAATTCTCCAGCGCCCACAGAAGATAGGGACCAAACTGTCTCACGACGTTTTAAACCCAGCTCGCGTACCACTTTAAACGGCGAACAGCCGTACCCTTGGGACCTGCTTCAGCCCCAGGATGTGATGAGCCGACATCGAGGTGCCAAACCGCATCGTCGATGTGAACTCTTGGATGCGATCAGCCTGTTATCCCCGGCGTACCTTTTATCCAATGAGCGATGACCCTTCCATTCGGGATCACCGGATCACTAACACCTACTTTCGTACCTGCTCGAGATGTCTCTCTTGCAGTCAAGCTCCCTTATGCGTTTGCACTCGACGGCTGGTTTCCAATCAGCCTGAGGGAACCTTTGCATGCCTCCGTTACTCTTTAGGAGGCGACCGCCCCAGTCAAACTACCCACCAGACACTGTTCCCTCACCGGATAACGGTCGAGGGTTAGGGACCTGAAAAAACAAGGGTGGTATTTCAACAATGACTCCCCCCATACTAGCGTACAGAGTTCACAGTCTCCCACCTATCCTACACATGCAGTTCCAAATCCCAATGTCAAGCTATAGTAAAGGTGCACAGGGTCTTTCCGTCTTTCTGCGGGTACACGGCATTTTCACCGCGACTTCAATTTCACCGAGTCTCTGGCCGAGACAGTGTGGAGATCGTTACGCCATTCGTGCAGGTCGGAACTTACCCGACAAGGAATTTCGCTACCTTAGGACCGTTATAGTTACGGCCGCCGTTTACCGGGGCTTCAATTCGAAGCTTCGCTTGCGCTGACCTCTCCTTTTAACCTTCCGGCACCGGGCAGGCGTCAGTCCGTATACGTCGTCTTTAGGACTTCGCACAGACCTATGTTTTTAGTAAACAGTCGCCACCACCATTTCTCTGCGGCTCCCTCAGGCTCGTTAAGTGAATTAACTTCACCCGGAGGAGCACCCCTTCTTCCGAAGGTACGGGGTTATTTTGCCGAGTTCCTTGGCCAGAGTTCTCTCGAGCGCCTTGGATTATTCATCCCACCCACCTGAGTTGGTTTGCGGTACGGTTTGCACATCCTAAACTTAGAAGATTTTCTAGGCAGTATAGGCTCAACAGCTTCAGACCTTACGGTCACGGACTCGCGTCTCGACGTAGAGCGGTACGGATTTGCCTGTACCACACGTCTACCTGCTTGCACCGGGACAACCAACACCCGGCCTGTCTACCTTTCTGCGTCCCTCCATCGCACAGATGTACAAGTACGAGAATATTAACTCGTTTCCCATCAGCTACGCCTTTCAGCCTCACCTTAGGGACCGACTAACCCTGGGAAGATTACCTTTACCCAGGAAACCTTGGGTTTACGGCGAACGGGTTTTTCACCCGTTTTATCGTTACTCATGTCAGCATAATCACTTCTCCACAGTCCAGCATGCTTTACAACACACCTTCAGCCCGTGAAGAACGCTCCCCTACCAGACCACATACGTGGAATTCAAAGCTTCGGTACTATGCTTAGCCCCGTTACATTTTCGGCGCAACGTCATTAGACCAGTGAGCTATTACGCTTTCTTTAAACGATGGCTGCTTCTAAGCCAACGTCCTGGGTGTCTCTACAACGTCACCACCTTAACCACTGAGCATAGATTTGGAGACCTTAGCTGTTGATCTGGGCTCTTACCCTCTCGACAATGGACCTTAGCACCCACTGTCTGACTCCCATGGTACATCTGACCGGCATTCTGAGTTTGAAAGAGTTTGGTAATCTGGTAGGACCCCTAGCTCTGTCAGTGCTTTACCTCCGGTAGACAATCCATGAGGCTATACCTCAATATATTTCGGGGAGAACCAGCTATCACCGGGTTTGATTGGCCTTTCACCCCTATCCACAAGTCATCCAAAACGTTTTCAGCCGTTAATGGTTCGGTCCTCCACAAGGTTTTACCCTTGCTTCAACCTGCTCATGGATAGATCACCCGGTTTCGGGTCTAATCCGCACTACTAAACGCCCTTATCAGACTCGCTTTCGCTACGGCTCCACTTACGCTTAACCTTGCAGTACAGATTAACTCGCTGACTCATTATGCAAAAGGCACGCGGTCACACCACAAGGGTGCTCCCACAGCTTGTAAGCATCAGGTTTCAGATTCTATTTCACTCCCCTGACAGGGGTTCTTTTCACCTTTCCCTCACGGTACTGGTGCACTATCGGTCGTCGGTTAGTACTTAGCCTTGGAAGATGGTCCTCCCAGATTCCCACGAGGTTTCACGTGCCTCGCAGTACTCAGGTACCGGCTGTGTCCTTTTCAGTTTCGGGTACGGGGCTATCACCCGCTCTGGCGAAGCTTTCCAGCTTCCTTCCCCTGCCTACTCCAGAATCACGTATGCCGGCCCTACAACCCCGCATGGACGGATCCACACGGTTTGGGCTATTCCCCCTTCGCTCGCCGCTACTGAGGGAGTCTCGTTTGATTTCCTTTCCTTCAGGTACTGAGATGTTTCACTTCCCTGAGTTGGCACTTGGCAGACTATGTATTCGTCTACCAGTGAC
>NZ_JBRBQS010000002.1:2091230-2363730 GCF_053570645.1 Desulfovibrio desulfopostgatei
ACTTTTTTTCATTTCCTGAAACTTTCGTTTCACCGTGAAGCCAAGTCGTTTTCTTCAATCGCGAGGAGCGGTTATGCTCCCCTTCGCTTCAGGAGTCAACTGTTATTTTCGTTTCCGCGAAAATTCTTTTCGCTTGCGTTTCCGTGAACCGCTTTCCCTTGTCGCGAGGAGCGGTTATGCTCCTCCTCACTCCGCAAGTCAACCGTTATTTCAACTTTTTGCAAATTAACCACAAAAAGCATGGCTTTCTTGCTCAGCGGAAGTTAAAAATAGCGAAACGACACCACAGAGTCAAGCCGTAGTGCCGTTTTTTCGCAATCATTTGCCGAACTCGCCGACGTTTCAGACAATTTTGACTTTTTTGACCCCTCGCAAAACAACCACCAGCAACGCCCCACACAGCGCGCTCTGCCAGGAATCCAGATTCGTCAGCAGCATCATGGTCAGCGCCAGCATGCCGCCAAAGGCGGCTGCCGTAGCGTACATATCTTCTTCAACCGCACGGGCCATATCCCCAAGGCAAAGGTCTCGCGCAATGCCGCCCACAAGCCCGCCCAGTATACCAACCAGTATACTGCCTGTGGGGCCAAGCCCGGCCATCACGCCCTTTACGGTTCCCACGCCAGCTCCAAGCGCCAGCCCCAGCGCATCCAGCCAAAAGAAGGACATCCAGGCCCGGCTGCTTTGCCCTATAATGATACCGGCAATGCCGCCGCACACGCTTGCGGCCAAATATTCCCCCTGATTGAGGGTAATGGCGCCGTAGCCGAGCAGCCCATCACGAGCGAGCGGCGCGGCCATCCCCGCCAGACAGGCAAGAACGGCGGCACCGCTGAAATGCGCACCCGTAGAGCGCGCCCGGCAAGATGCGGCAGCGGCCAGCATGAAGCTGGCCGCCAGATCTAACACAAAAAAGGGAAGGTTCTGCATACGCTGCACCCAAGGGCCAGACCATTTCATTCATGAAATGCTCCAGCAAGGATTTGCCTGCAAATCATTGCCGCGAAACAGGCACATGCGGGCTTTGCCAGCGTGAGCGCCTGTTTAAGGCTTTCGCTCTACTTGGCCAGCCCCACTGCCCGGCGTTCACGAATGACCGTCACGCGGATCTGGCCGGGATAGGTAAGGTTTTTCTCAATCTTTTCAGCAATATCCTTGCAGAGAATATACGTGGTATCGTCATCAACCATGTCGGAGTTGACCATCACGCGAATCTCGCGGCCAGCCTGAATGGCGTATGCCTTGCTGACGCCATCAAAGCTGGTGGCAATGCCCTCCAGATCTTCAAGCCGTTTCACGTAGTTTTCAAGCAGCTCTTTACGTGCGCCGGGGCGCGCGCCGGAGATGGAGTCCGCCGCCTGCACCAGCACTGCCAGAGCCGTTGAGGGGCGCTGATCTTCATGGTGGGCTGCAATGGCGTGGATGATCTCCTGGCTTTCGTTGTACTTCTTGGCGAGGTCCGCGCCGATAAGGGCATGCGGGCCTTCCACTTCGTGGTCAACGGCCTTGCCGATGTCGTGCAACAGGCCAGCCCGCTTGGCTTTTTTGACGTCCATGCCGAGCTCGGCGGCCATCATGCCGCACAGGGCCGAAACTTCAAGAGAGTGCTGGAGCACGTTTTGGGTAAACGAAGTACGGTAGCGCAACTGCCCGAGCAAACGGACGATTTCCGGATGGATACCGTGAACTCCTGCATCAAAGGTGGCCTGTTCGCCCACTTCGCGCACCTGGGTGTCCAGTTCCTGCTCACACTTCTGCACAATGTCTTCGATGCGGGCAGGATGAATGCGGCCATCCTGGATCAAACGCTCAAGCGCCATTTTGGCAACCTGACGGCGCAGCGGGCTGTAAGCTGAAAGAATAACGGTTTCAGGCGTATCATCTATAATAAGATCCACACCGGTGGCAGCTTCAAGCGCGCGGATGTTGCGGCCTTCGCGCCCGATGATGCGGCCCTTCATGTCTTCGCTCGGAAGGGTCACAGCCGTAACGGTCTGCTCGTTGACGTAGTCGCCCGCGTAGCGCTGGATGACATTACAGAGGATTTCTTTGGCTTTGCGGTCGGCAGTTTCGCGCGCTTCCATTTCAATCTGGCGGATCATGCGCGCCGATTCGTGCCGGGTTTTGGCTTCAATTTCGCTGAAAAGCCGAACCTTTGCCTCATCGGCAGTGAGGCCAGCAATTTCAGAAAGCCGCTGCTCCTGCTCTTCAATACGGGTCTGCAAAAACATTTCAGATTCAGAAAGCTGGCGCTCCTTGCGGGCCAGTTCTTTCTCTGAAGTCAGCAGTTCGTGCTCCCTTGTGGTTGCTTTTTCAAGCTTTTCCTCAAGGCGACCGCCCATTTCTTCAAGCTTGCGTTCGCGGGCCTTGACCTCGCGCTCACGTTCCTTGAATTCGTTTTCGAGTTCCCGCTTTTGATTGAACAGATCATCCTGGCCCTGAAGCAATATCTCTTTTTTCTGGGCCTGCGCCTCTTTACGCGCTTCCGCCACTATGCGCTTCGCCAGATCTTCGGCGTCGCCCACACGTTTTGCGGCAGAACGCTTGTGCGCAAACACCCCCAGCGCAACCCCCAGCAGCGCCGCAGCTACAAGCGCTGCAATGAACAATGGATCCATGAATCCAGCCTCTCTCTTTTATCAATACGGACCCTGCGCCACGAGGCGCGGGCCGACGAACACCGGCAAGCGGCAAGACTGCCGCACACCGTAGCAAAATGAGCCCAAAGGGGCTGCTGAAACCCTGGCTGGATACCGATTAACGGTCTGGAATGAACTGCGCAAAAGCATCGGCCACTAAGAATGGCAGCCAGATACGTCAAAAGAAGGCGCGTTCCCCGGAGCGCCGTGTCATGCTTGCGGTACAGAACCTGGATAACCAGGTCGGGCGCCTGTGTGTCCTTTCCGGGCTTCCCGGTCTTGCCGGGCGTGCACACACAAAGACAGTGACGGCTCCCTTTTATATTCTTGTCAGGTTAGCACCGAGGCATAAATCACGCGCGTCCCAGGGAAGCGCCCAAAGGAGCCTAAGAGGACTCCTCTATTTTTGAAAGCAAGGTTGAGACGCGATTCTGCACGTCCGCCTGCTCTTTCTGCGATTGCAGCAAATCATCCGCCAGTCCAAGGGCCATAAAAGTCAGCAGAATGTCCTTGGTCTGCCCTCCGTGGAACCTCAGCTTCTGGTCTGCGAACCGTTCCTCCACCAGCCGCACGGCTTCCTGTACGCGCCGCATGTCGGCTCCAGGCTTGAATGCAATGCTCAGCCCAAGAACGGTGAGGTTGATAGTATCCTGGTTCACAAAAACCTACTCGACGCTGTCGTGCTCCTGAATCCTGCGCAGCAAGGCGTCAATGCGATTCAGAGCCTCAGTACGCAGCGTTTCTTCGTTTTCAAGAGCTTCGCGCAGCTTCTGGTTTTCTTCATCAAGTGCGTCATTTCTGGCTGCCACATCGGCAGACTCCGCACTGATTTTCGCGTTTTCCGCCGTGAGGCGGTCAAGTCGGGCCAAAAGCGCCTCAACCTGCGATTCAAGCTGCTCCAAAAGTTCCATGATTTGTAGATAACACCGCGGCATGACCTTGGCAAGAATGGATACGCTCGGGCGAAAAAATACCCGCGCCGGGCTGTGCCGACGCGGGCTGCAAAAAGACAAAACCCTTGCGGCACAGGCCGCCAGGGCCGTTTATTTATTCCTGCGGGGCAGATTTTTCTGCTTTTCGCGGGCAATGGCAAGCTCGCCGTTGGGCACGTCGCGGGTAATGACCGAGCCTGCGCCCACAAGGGCATCGTCGCCCACGTTCACAGGCGCAACCAGGGCGGTATTGCTGCCAATAAAGGCATAGCGCCCGATTTTGGTCTGGAACTTGTGCTTTCCATCGTAATTGCAGGTGATTGTGCCCGCGCCGATGTTGGTGCCCTCGCCTATTTCGGCATCACCAAGATAGGTAAGGTGGTTAGCCTTGGCGCCTTTGCCAAG
The DNA here is from genome assembly GCF_053570645.1 of Desulfovibrio desulfopostgatei. Taxonomy (NCBI): domain Bacteria; kingdom Pseudomonadati; phylum Thermodesulfobacteriota; class Desulfovibrionia; order Desulfovibrionales; family Desulfovibrionaceae; genus Desulfovibrio; species Desulfovibrio desulfopostgatei. Next base: position 2,095,207 of record NZ_JBRBQS010000002.1, read on the forward strand.
GTGGGTTTTTTTAAGCTCGACAAAATTGCCCACATGCGACTGTTCTTCAAGCACAGCGCCGGGCCGCAGGCGGGCAAAGGGCCCCACCAATGCGGTTGCGCCCACGCGGGCTTTTTCCAGATGGGAGAAGGAGCGGATCTCTGCATTATTGGAGATCACGCAGTCGCGCACCACGCAGTGCGAGGCAACGCTGGCCCCACGGCTGATGCTGGTGCGTCCATAAATTTCGCACGGACCCGTCAATTCCACGCCGGGTTCAATCTGCGCCAGAGGCCCCACACGCACCGATCCCGGCGCATGTACGATAACGCCGGAAGCAAGCAGACCATCAACAATACGGGCGCGCAGGGTTTCTTCCATGCGGGAAAGCTCAAGCGGCGAATTCACGCCCATGAGCGAATCATCGCGGCCGCACTGGATGCCGAGAACTTCGTATTTTTCCGCAACGGCGAGGCCGATGAGGTCTGTAATGTAATATTCGCCGCTCTTGTTGCTGTTGTTCAGGTGCGGCAAAAGGCTTTGCACCGCACCAAGGCTGCAATAGTACATGCCCGCGTTGACCTCGTTGGAGGGCGGCCCGTAGAGCGAGGAATCATAATCCTTGGCTTCCACAATGGCCTTGACCTTGCCCTGCTGGCGCACCACCCGGCCATACGCGCCGGGGTTGTCCAGCTCAATGGTGGCAAAGGCCAGGTCAGCACCAACGGCCTCGGCAAGAAAAGAACGAACCAGAGATTCCGAAAGCAGGGGCGCGTCGCCGTTGACCACCAGCAAATGGGTGCAACCGGCTTCGGTCAGTGCGGGCAGAGCCTGAATAAGGGCGTGGCCTGTGCCAAGCTGCTGCTCCTGCAGCACAAAGCGGGCATCAGGAAAGGCGGCCTGCACCATTTCGGCGCGATGCCCGGCCACAATCCAGACGTCTTCCGCAAAAACAGGGCGCAGAGCCTCAATGACGCAGGCAAGCATTGGCTCGCCTAGCAGCGTTTGCAGCACCTTGGGCCTGTCCGAGTGCATGCGGGTTCCCTTGCCCGCTGCAAGAATCAAAGCCGCGTTCTTCGGCATGAATATCTCCTTCGTTCGCCACATATGGCGGGAAACTGTGCAGGCAGACCAATAGCCTCTTGCGGGCCAAACAGCAAGACCGCAGAGGTGGTCTGCGCTGTGCGGCGCTGCTCGGGCGTTTACCCCGTGCCCACCTGCGATGGCAGGCCAATCACGCAAAGTCTGGCATAGGTGCTGCGCAGGCGCGCATTCAGCGCATCTGACGAGAGATCGGCCATACGGGGAAACATGCGTTTGAGCACCATCAGGGCCTTGGCGGCTGTGGGCGTCAGTTGCAAACCAGACCATGAGGCGAGGCGCAAACACCGCCCCCCGTAATAATCCTGAACATAGCGCAGATTGCCCGTATCATTGCGCGGCGCACAGTGGCTGAACAGCGGCGCGGCTGCGAGCACTGCCTTTGTAAAAAAATCCTGCATGACCCGTGAGCGCTCAGGATCAAGCTCGCAGAGATACCCGGCAGAAACAAGGCAGCCAGCGGCATGGGCCAGCCAGCCTGCACACTTGGCCTGCAAGGGAAACTCCGGCAGCTCGGCCAGCATACGGCCCACCTTTTCGTGCATAAGCGAGTCATGGTGATACATCCGGGCGCGATTTTCCGTCATACCGCCGCCGTGCTTGCGGTAAAACACCACCCCATCTGTATTTATGCCCACTTTGGCCCCCAGGCCGTAGCATCGCAACCAGTAATCCTGATCTTCGCAGGATCTGAGGCCCTGATCAAAGTAGCCGACACGGCGCACAATATCTGTCCGCACCATATAGCAATGCACGGGAGCAAGATTGGCGTTGCATGCATGCACATCCCAATGGCTGTTGACCAGCGACCACACCCCATCGACCTGTCTATTTGCGCCTTCTGAAAAATCCAGACAGCGACAAATGACAATATCAAGTTCAGGCTGCGCGGTAAAAACTTTCAGTTGGCTCGCCAGCAATTCCTTTGCATGGAGGTCATCCGCGTCAAGAAAGGCGATGAAATCACCGCGCGCCGCACGCAATCCAGCATTTCTCGCTGCGGAAAGCCCCTGATTTTCCTGATAAATATAGTGCACGTCCGGCCCAAACAAACGGGCAACCTCAGCGGTGTTGTCCGTCGAGCCATCATCCACCACAATCACCTCCACTTCCACCTGCGGACAACGCTGCTGCAGCACGCTGGAAACAGCGTGAGGAAGAAAACCGGCGTAATTATAGCTGGGGATTATTACTGAAACCAATGGAGGAGAAGTCATGCGATATCCTGTTATGCCGTAAGCACCATGCAGGAGTGCTGATAACGCGCACCAAGCAGATTCAAGGCGCGCCTTTCAGCACTCCCGCACGCCGATTTCAGTTCTTCCATATAAAGGTAAACACCTGCTCCACATCGGGGTGCAGGGTGTGGTGCACTGGGCAGCTTTGAGTGCAGCGCTCAATTACCGTCTTTTCCTTGGCGGAATATTCGCGGTCGGGCATTTTGAAGGTCACTTCAATCTTGCCGATGCGGCGCGGGTCGGCGCTCATGGTTTTGTTGATCTCCATCTCTGTGCCGGTCACGTCCACGCCATGCGTCTTTGCATAAATGCCGATAATGGTCATGGCGCAGGCCCCAAGGGCTGTGGCGCACAGGTCGGTAGGTGAAAAAGCCGCACCCAGCCCCTGATTGTCAGAAGGAGCGTCTGTGATGATCTTTGTGCCGCTCTGGTTGTGGACGCACTCCACGCGCAGATCCCCAAGATATTTTGCGCTGACGGTAGCCATGAAAACTCCTGCGGTTTTGCCGGTCAAACGGCAGTTACTGGTGATTAACCAAAAACATTATGCTCGCGCAACGTGTTGCAGGCAATAGCCAGCAGGGTCAGCCCGCCCAGCAGTTCAGCCCATCCGTTGACCGCGCAGAGATTGGCCAGCGCCTTGCCCAGATACACGCCCACAGCGGTAATAACCGCGCAGACCAGACCGATCATCAGGGCCGGGCTCCAGACAGAAGTTCCCAGAATGGCAAAAGAAAGACCCACGGCCAGGGCATCGATGCTTGTGGCAACGCTCAGCACCAGCAGGTTGCGCCCCGCGGTGGGATCCACCGAAGGACGCGGACAGGAGGAACTCGCCCGTAGCGCCGAAAACCCCGAAAGCACCATCTTGCCGCCTATCCAGGCCAGCAGGGCAAAGGCGATCCAGTGATCCCAAGCTTCCATATAAGAACGCACGGTAATGCCCAGATACCACCCCACCACCGGCATGGCGAACTGAAAAAAGCCGAATGCCGCAGAAAGCCGGAAGTAATGACGTGCCTGCGGCACGCGCAGGGCGCAGCCAGAAGCCAGGGCAACGGCAAATGCATCCATGGAAAGGGCAACGGCCAGGAGCAGAACAGCAAAAAACGACATAAAAACCCCATGCTGCGGTGCGCAATGACCGCCCAGTGTGATTGCAGAGTGGCGTGAACTATAGGGCAAGGGCCGCCCAGGAGCAAGAGAGGTCTTTCGCTTGCGGCTGACACGGCCTCGGGATACAAGGCTGGGTATGCAAACTATTCCTTCTTGGCTTTTCTGCTGGCAATGGATTGCCGCTGTTCTGACCCTGGGCGCAAGCGCCGCTTCGGCCATGCCCATTATTATCGCTCTCACCCTGGCCACCGGCAGACGGGGCCAGGCCAGGCTCTGCGCCTATGGCGCGCGCACCCTCGCCCGCTGCGCCGCGGGGTTGGCTGTTTTTGGCCCGCTGCTGGCCGCTGGCAGTGTTCTTGCCCTGCTGGCAAGCATACGCAGCACGGAACACATGTTTGAAGGCGTATCATTGTGGATGCCCGCCATGCTGCCCTACACAACGGCGGTTGCCGCATGGCTGGCTGGCATAATCTGCCTGCTGCTGTATCTTGCCGCCGACCGCGCGGCCCCCGTGCCGCAAGCTGCGCAGGATTACTGGCAGCCAGGGCAGATCGGCCTGCGCGTTGGCCTTGCGCTGCTGGCGGCCCTCTGCTTTTTTGCCGCGCAGGTTCTGCCCAACTGGCCCTTTTCCGGCCTGCCGCAAGGGCTGAGCATGGGGGATGTGGCTCTGGCCGTGCTTCCCAAAACCCTGCACGACTACTTTACCGCATTGGCCCCAGCGGGCAGCGTTGCGCTGATCATCCTTTCCCTTGTGGCCCGCAACAGAGGAGCCGCATTCACGCTGGCGGACGAGCAGCGTGCTGCCCGCTGGTGCGCGCTGTGGGCCATGGTGGGCTTTATCCCCCGCTGCATTGACCGCTGGGGGCTTGTGATCGGCTTTTCCCTGCGCCAGGGGCCCTTGCCGCAAGGGCTGGCGGAACAGGCAATGGGCCTTGTGCCCATGACCCTCGCCATTGCCTGCTGGGTGGCCCTGTTTGTTCTGCGCGCCCCCCGCAAATTTTACTGGCTCAACGTTCTTGGGCTTCTGCTGCTTGTGCTGGGCGCGAGCTTTCCGTTCCTTTTGGCGCTCGGGCGCTGATGCTTGCCCCGCACACGGGCAGCGCGTATACCCAACTGCACATACGGATTCGATTTTTCCGCAACCCGGAGGTTCCCATGCGGACTTTGTTTTTTCTGTCCCTTCTCATGCTCTGCCTGACGGTCACAGCCCAGGCTGAACCGCGCTCGTTTACGCTTTTCAGTGCCGACCTGCCCCAGGGCTGGGACGGCGAGGAAAAAATGGGCTTCAAATCGGGCAACCCCGATGAATGCATGCTGATTCTGGGCCTTTCCAACGAAAAGAAAGACGACTACGCCGCACTCATCAGCATTTTTGTTCTGCCCAATACTCAGAATGACGACAGCGCCTCCCTTGCCAACAAGCTGGCCCCCCTTCAGGCCAACGCTTCCCAACCCCGCCCGCAGGGGCCGTTCTGGACGTTCAACGGCGAACTGCGCAGCCAGGCCTTTCCCGCCCCCGGCGTGACCAAGGTCAACGCCACTGCGGACAAGGTCATTATTGCCATTGTTCAGGATCCTGATCAGCGGGGGGCCGAAGCTGTTTTTGCCAGCCTCAAGGGCCTCACCCCCGAAACGCGCAAGCTGCTCGGCCAGTAAGCAGTATCCGCACATAGTTGACACGGCTTTTGAACAAGAGGCCGTAATGTAAAACACCGGCTGTCCTTTGCAGGCAGCCGGTGTTTTACATTGTTCAGCTTCAGGCGGGCTTATTCGTGCCAGCCCAGAAACATCTTGTAGGCATCGTTGTTGGATTCTTCCACATGCGGATAGCCCATGGCTTCAACACGCTTGAGAAAATCCTCAAAGGCTTCCTTCTTCTCATCGGGCGCTTCAAATCCCACAAGCACGCGGCCAAAATCCGCGCCGTGATAGCGGTACTGGAACAGCGAAATGCTGAAATCCACGCGCATGGCGTCCATAAAATCGAGCAGCGCGCCGGGGCGTTCGGGGAAGGTAAAACGCAGCAAACGCTCGTGCAGAATCTGGGGCGCGTTGCCGCCCACCAGATGCCGCACATGCACTTTGGCCAGTTCGTTATCCGTGAGGTCAATGGCCTCAAAGCCCTTGCCGCGCAGTTCTTTCAGCACCTGGGCCACATCATCGCGCCCGTTGATCTTGATGCCCACCAGCACCCTGGCCTTTACCGGGTCTGAATACCGGGTGCAGAGTTCCGTGATGTTGCGGCTGCCAAAAGATGCGCACAACTGCCGGAAGCTGCCCACGGTTTCGGGGATGGTCACTGCCAGCAAGGCTTCGCGCTGGGCGCCTATTTCTGCACGGTCAACCACGTGGCTCAGGCGGTCAAAGTTCATGTTTGCGCCGCTCACAATGGCTACCAGGGTGGCATCATGCAGATCCCCCGCCTTGGCATAGGCCCGCAGGCCAGCCAGAGCGAGCGCGCCCGCAGGCTCGGCCACAACGCGGGTGTCTTCAAAAATATCCTTGATGGCACCGCAGATGGCGTCCGTCTCAACGGTGATGATGTCGTCAAGCAGGTCGCGGCAGAGAACAAACGTTTCTTCACCCACCAGCTTGACGGCCACGCCGTCGGCAAACAGACCAACATCGTGCAGTTCCACGCGCTGCCCGGCCATGACGGAACGCCGCATGGCATCGGAATCCACAGGCTCCACGCCGATGACGCGGATTTCAGGCCGCAGGTTCTTGATGTAGGCCGCGACGCCCGCCGCCATGCCGCCCCCGCCGATGGGGACAAACACGGCATGGATATCACCGGGGTGCTGACGCAGAATTTCCATGCCGATGGTGCCCTGCCCGGCGATGACATCCGGGTCGTCAAAGGGCGGAATATACACGCAGCCAGTTTCCTGAATCAGGTCAAGCGTGTGCTTCCAGGCATCGCTGAAAGACTCCCCCGAAAGCACAACCTGACCACCCAGCCGCTTCACAGCCTCGACCTTGATGGCGGGCGTGGTCACGGGCATGACGATGGTAGCTTCGCACCCCAGCTTGCGCGCGCCAAGGGCAACCCCCTGAGCGTGATTGCCAGCCGAGGCGGTAATAATGCCCCTGCGCAGTTCTTCCTTGGTAAGGTGCGCCATCTTGTTGTAGGCGCCTCTGATCTTGAAGGAAAAAACAGGCTGGAGGTCTTCGCGCTTGAGCAAAATATTATTGCCGGTGCGGCGCGAAAGACTGACCGCCTCGTCCAGGGGGGTTTCTACCGCCACGTCGTACACGCGGCTCAAAAGGATACGGTTCAGGTATTCGCTGTGCTTGTCCATGAAAATGTCCTTGCGGGGCTTCGCGCATGGCCGCCCTTGCGGTCGAAAAACGCATTTTTGTAAGGCCAATCTTTATATACCCGCAAGAAATGCTTCTCAAGTGCTTACTTTTTAAAATTCGCGCTGCTTTTACGAACTTACATTCTGTTTTTGACGCGTTTTTTCACGCGGCAGGGCACATCGGCCCAAGCTTGCCCCTCTGTTGCATATCTGTACAGCTACAGCACGTTGCGCTATGCTTGTCGAATGACCGAACTGACTTCCGAATTTTCCCAGTCTGAAACGCATGGCCTGACCGAATACACGCCGCACATTTCAGTGCGCGCCGCAGGCCGCCTGTGGCGGCTCAGCCGGGCCGCCGACCTTGAGCAGCTTTGGGACGCCATGACGGCCTCGCCCGATGATTTTGATGATGAGCGGCTGCCCTACTGGACGGAACTCTGGCCTTCAAGCGTTGCCCTGGCGGGCTGGCTTGCGCAGCAGCGGCAATGCATTGCCGGGCAGCACTGCCTGGATATAGGCTGCGGCCTGGGCCTCACCGCCATGGTGGGCCAGTGGCTCGGCGCAAAAATGACTGCCATGGATTATGAGGAAGCCGCCCTGCACTTTGCGGCCCGCAACGCTGATATCAACGAAGTGCCGCAGCCGTTGTGGACAGTCATGGACTGGCGGCGGCCCGCCGTGCGGGCGCAGAGCATGCACCGCATCTGGGGCGGCGATATCATGTATGAAAAACGTTTTGTGGCTCCGGTGCTGCGCTTCCTTGACCATGCCCTCGCCCCTGATGGCGCGGCATGGGTGGCGGAGCCGGGCCGCACAGTGTACGATGCTTTTCTGCACGCGCTGCAAAACGGCGGCTGGCAAGGCAGACGGGTGTATCACGAAACAGTGGATCCCCTTTACGCCCAGCCAGTGCCCGTTACCGTACACGTTTGGGAAATCAGCCGCCGGGCCTGAGTTCGGGGCGTTCTTCAACCACAGCAATCAGCCCTCACGGGCCATACGGGAAATACCATGGGAAACCTGGCGCGCTTCGGCGTTTCTTTGGATGAAGATCTGCTGGAACCTTTTGACCAGCTGTGCAAACGCAAAAGCTATCCCAACCGTTCTGAAGCCATACGCGACCTTATCCGCAAGGCGCTGGTGGAAGAACGCTGGAGCAACGACGCCTCTGGCGCGGGTACGCTCACCCTGGTGTATGACCACCACAAAAACGATCTGGCCCGTCGGCTCATGACTATCCAGCACGATGACCACGACCTTATTGTCACCACGCTTCACGTGCACCTGGATCACTACAACTGCCTTGAGGTGTTGGTGCTCAAGGGCGAACCCAAGCGTTTGCGAGCCCTTGCCGACAAACTGATCTCCTGCCGCGGCGTCAAGCACGGCACTTTTACCGCTACTACTACAGGACAGGATCTGGCATAATGGAAGACGTACAGAGCCACGCCCCGCAGGTTGCCCTGAATATTGACCGCGTGGGTGTTCGCGAGCTGAAGCTGCCCCTGCTGGTGCGCGACCGCTGCCAGGGGACGCAACAGACCGTGGCTACCGTAGACCTTGGGGTGGACTTGCCTTCATCCTTCAAAGGTACCCACATGAGCCGCTTTGTTGAGGCTCTGGAGCAATGGAACGACGAGATCAGCTATCAGTCCGTGAGGCGGCTGCTGGTCAATATCAAGGAACGGCTTGGCGCGCAGCGGGCGTATGCCCGGTTCTGCTTTCCCTATTTTATTGTCAAAAAGGCCCCTGCCTCGGGCAGCCCGGCCACGGTTGCCTACGAATGCCGCCTGACAGGCGAGCTGGACGACAAAGGCCAGTCGTTTATTCTTGAAACCGAAGTCCCGGTCATGACTGTCTGCCCCTGCTCCAAGGCCATCAGCCGCGAGGGCGCGCACAGCCAGAGGGCCATGGTGCGTATGCGTTTGCGCATGCGGGCTTTTTCGTGGCTAGAGGATTTCATCGACATCGCCGAAGAATCGGGATCTTCCGCCGTCTACACCCTGCTCAAGCGCGAAGATGAAAAATTCGTCACCGAGAGTTCCTTTGCCCGCCCCACCTTTGTGGAAGACGTGGTGCGCAACGTGGCGCAAAAGCTTACGGCCCACGGGCAGGTAGAGTGGTTCAGCGTAGAGGTGGAGAGCATGGAATCCATCCACAACCACAATGCCTTTGCCCGCATTGAGCGCGATCTCTCTGTTCGCTGACATGCCTTGCTGACGCTGATTACACTGGCGCCTTGCGGCAGCATGCTCTGAGTAGGCGATAATACTCTGGAAACCTGCCTCGCCCCTTGATTGCAAAAAACCGCAATTACCCGCCAACCGGGCAAAAAAAAAGTTTTTGTATTCGGGTAATACTTGTGCTAGTTAAGCCGTAAGGTGTGAATGATGAGTAGCAGTAGCCTACAGATCGGCGCATCAGCCTTGAATGCCTTTTCGTGGGGCACGGCTGTTACAGCGCATAATGTAGCCAACGTCAGTACGGCTGGTTTTGAGCCGCGCCGTGCCGTCTACTCCAGCAACGCCAACGATCAGGGCGTCAGTTTTGAAGCCGCGATGAAAGACGCGGGATCAAAAGTCGGCCCCAGCTCGAACTGGAACGCCGCCAACGCCGTTCTTGATGTCACTTCCGGTATTCCCCTGGAAGCATCCGCACCCAGCGGTACGGATCTTGCGCGGGAATTCACTCAGATGATCTCCACCCAGCACGCCTATGAGGCAAACGCGCAAGTAGTGCGCACCAGTGATTCAATGCTGGGTACGCTTTTAGACATCAAGGCTTGACCAACTACAGACAAACGGGGTTATTCCCGTTTTTTTTGCGTGACCCGCCGTTGCCTTGTGCTGCGGCGCAACCCACACGGAGTGCCGATGGGTAGATGCCTGAAACTGTGTGCGCTGACTCTGGCTTGCGCCATGACCTTTGGCTGCGCAGTAAAAAACAACCAGCGTGATGACTACAGCACACAAGCGGAACAGCGTTTTCGCCGTTCGTATGAAGCTGCTTTTGACAACAACGAGCAGCAGGGCAGTCAGCAGCTTTTGCGCAAGGCACGGTCTGCCATCGGCACCCCATATGTTCCCGGCGGCATGTCGCCGGGCGGGTTTGACTGCTCGGGATTTGTCTGCTGGGCATACAAAAGCGTTGGCGTGAGCCTGCCGCGCACCGCTCGTGAACAATCAGTTGTGGGTAAGCGCATCAATAATGTGGAAGATATGCAGGTTGGCGATATTGTCGCCTTCCGCCACCCCCGCCGGGGCTATCACACCGGCATCTATGTGGGCGACGGCAAGTTCATCCACAGCCCCCACCGCCGCACCACCGTGCGCGTCAATTCTCTGGACGACCCCTATTTCAAAGGCACATTCCTCGGCGCCCGGCGCGTCAAGATGGACGGCACCGAAAATCTCGTGGCCGAAGCCCAGACCCGCCTGAACGACTACGCGGAAGAAAAGGCCGTGCGCGATATTTATCGCAGCCACAAGCCTTCCTCCCGCTCCAGCGTTGCCAGCAACGACGACCACAGAAAGGGCAGCAAGGATCGCGGCAAGGAAAAAGACAAAGACCGCTCCAGAGACAAAAATCCGTCCAAATCACGCGACCAGTTTGTGGAAGTGGCCAGTCTGGACAAGAAGCACTCCACCCGCAAAATCGAGGTGGAAAAAGCTGACAAGTCGTCCTCCAGGTCTTCAAGCAAGGCATCAGTAAAGGAAGACAAGTCAGACAAAAAGAGCAGCGCCTCTTCGTCCAAATCCGGTTCTTCAAAGGCTGAAGCTGAAAAGTCCGAGCGCAAGAGCGAGGCCCGCAAATCTGACGCCCCCAAGGCTGAAGCGCGCAAGACTGAAAGCCATAAGCCGGAAGCCGCCAAGAGCGACAGCAAGTCTGGCTCTTCCAAGTCCAGCGCCTCCAAGGGCGAATCTACCAAGCACGAATCTACCAAGCACGAATCTGCCAAGTCTGAATCCGGCAAAAAGGACAAGAGCGACGGCAAGGTGGCTTCTTCCAAGTCTGACGATGGCAAAAGCAAAAAAACTCCCGCCAAAAACCGGGATAAGAATTCATAGGACATAGTCGATGCTTCCCAATATTTCTCCTGCAGAGACACTGAAAATGCTGCAGGATAACAAGGCTCGCCTTGTTGACGTGCGCGAGGCGGACGAACTCGCCGCCTTGCGCGTTCCCGGTGCCGAAGCGGCCCCCCTTTCGGTTATTTCGTGGATGGATCTGCGCCCCGCCACCGCTGAACTCCCCATCATATTTACCTGCAATTCCGGAAACCGCACCACCAAGAACAGCGACCTGCTGCAAAAGCTTGCGGCAGGCCCCGCATGGCAGATGGAAGGCGGCGTCAGCGCCTGGGCCAAACAGGGGCTTCCGGTGGAAACCTCCAAACAGACGCTGCCCATTTTTCGCCAGATTCAGATTGGCGCTGGCGGCCTGGTGCTGGCTGGAGTGCTCGGCTCCCTGGCGTGGCCCTCAATACTGTGGCTTTCGGCCTTTGTGGGCGCGGGGCTTGTGTTTGCAGGCGTGACAGGCTTTTGCGGTCTGGGCATACTGCTTTCGGCTATGCCCTGGAACAAAAAATAGTTTTATGCACGCCGCGCCTGTTATTCGCGGCAGGCTGGCTCCCAGCCCTACCGGCTATATCCACCTTGGCAACGCCTGGGCCTTTTTGCTTGCATGGCTAGCCGCCCGGGCCAGCTCTGGCGAGGTGGTACTGCGCATTGAAGATATTGATCCGCAGCGCTCACGCCCCGAATACACCGCAGCCCTCATTGAAGACCTGACCTGGCTTGGCCTGGATTGGGATTATGGCCCGGACAAGCCGGAACCGGATGGCGGATGCATGGGGCCGTTTGAGCAAAGCCGCAGGGGCCAGCATTATACGGCGGCCATTGCGCAGCTTGAAAGCGCTGGGCTGACGTATCCGTGCTTTTGCACGCGCAAGGAATTGCGCAGCATGGCAGGTGCGCCGCATGTTGATGATGCTGGAGCGCCCTACCCTGGCACATGCCGCAGCCTGAATCAGGCGCAGCGGCAAGCCCTGCTGGAGTCAGGCCGCCGCCCCTGCCTGCGTTTGCGCTGCCCGGACGGGCCTGTGAATTTCACCGATACGGTATTTGGGCCGCAATCGTACACGCTGGCAGACTGCGGGGGCGACTTTGCCTTGCGCCGCTCTGACGGCGTTGTGGCCTATCAGCTTGCCGTGGCCGTGGACGATGCGCTCATGGGCATAAATCAGGTGGTGCGCGGGCGCGACATCCTCATTTCAACGCCGAGGCAGATTGCTCTTCTCAAGCTCCTGGGCTATGGTGCTCCCGCTTATGCGCATGTGCCGCTGCTTCTGGATGACGAGGGGGAACGCCTTGCCAAAAGGCACCAGAGCCTCGCGCTGCGCAACCTGCGGCAAATGGGCGCAGACCCGCGCAGAATAACCGGATTGCTCGGCGCGCTTGCCGGGTGCAATCCCGGCGGCGATGCCGCCAGCCCTGCGGAGCTGATACCATATTTTTCGCTTTCGCGCCTTGATGGCGATGATATCCGCCTTGGGCGCGAGATGCTACGCGCGCTTGTGGCCTGACGGCCATTTGAATACAAACACCGCTCATGTAATGACAGAGGATGTTTATGACCATGCAGAACCTGGATCAGACCTTTTTGGACAAGATTTTTCCCGCTGGCCGTGCAGATGAATTTTTTGACGCGCTCTTTGGCGGCGCGGAAGAAGGCGCTTACGACATCGGCCTGGTTTGCCGCAGCGTTGAGCCGCAAAAGGCCAAGCTGGCTTTTGAACTGCGCCAGCGCCCCGGCAAGTGCCTTGCCTGCAACCTGACCTATGGACTGCCCCAGGTTTTTCAGCGGCACCCCATCCTGAATGTGGCTGGCGTTGCGCGCGATGTTGCCTCCCACCTCGGCTGGCCTGCGGAATCCACCAAGTGGAAACTAGGCCACACGGAAGAAGTGAACCGCGAGCTGCACGTCATCCCCCTCGTGGTGGAATGCGCGTAAGCCGAGCAGACCTATCCGCTTGACAACGGCCCTGTTTTTTGGCACTTCATGTCGGTTGCCAGCTTAGCTCAGTTGGTAGAGCAGCTGATTCGTAATCAGCAGGTCAAGAGTTCAAGTCTCTTAGCTGGCTCCACAGAATTTAGCCCTCACGGTGAAAACCGCGAGGGCTTTTTTTGTTGGGGTAACGCCAGGGTAACACCACAAATAGAACTGGGTGCAATTAGGTGAAAAAAATTGCTGCGCTTATCCTATATCTCTTCGCTTTTTGTCCCACTTCTGGCATAGTGAGGCCAGAGGTTCACAGCATGAAAAAGCACGTCCTTTCCCTTGCCCATTTCTGCCTTCTCTCTTCTACTGCCCGGCACTTCCATGGGAGATTAGTATAGTTCACGTGACCTCTTGCGTGGTCGAGCGTACGAAATAAATAGGGCGCGGCACCTAAAGTGCTACAGGCGCTTTGCCTCCACACAGTCATATACAGATGACAAATAAAGCGGGATGCCAATGAAAAAGAACGGTGCCTTGTTGCTTGTTGTCGGCCTATTTCTCTCTGCTTGTTCAATTCGGCAGGATGTAACACCATCTACAGAACAAATAGAAACTGACGAAATATGCATTGTAGATAATCCTAGTGTACGAAATGGATTTCTTGAGGCAATGCAAAAAACACTTATTGAGCGCGGATACAAACCAAAGGTGTTCAGTAAGAACGACAAGGCGCTTGATGATTGCAAATACAATATTATTTATACTGCAAATTGGAAATGGGATTTTGCTTTGTATATGGCTTATGCAAAAATTGATGTCATCCACAATAACCGCGTTGTTGCTGCTGCGCTGTATGATTCCAATCATGGCGGTGCCAATCCTAAAAAATGGGTCAAGGGCGGTAATAAGGTGAACGAGCTTATTAGCCAAATGCTCCCGCTCAAAAATGGCGCACAGCCCCCTATGCAAGAAAAAACAGCGGAAAATGCCCGAGCCGAATAGGATTGTGCTGATTTTTTTAGCGTGAGCGCTATGGGGTATTAGGCCGCATGCCTTAGGTGTAGCAGCTATTTTGAGGAATAAAAATTGAAAATTGGTATCCACCTCCTGCATGTGTTTCCCGGCAGGGGAGAAGGCTCGCCACCGCCTCACAGATAAGGCCACAAAAAATTCCGGCCCATCATTGGGTCGGAATTTTCATTTCATGCTGTCAGGCTTTGATTTTTTTTGCACCGCTTTCCTGCCATCTCTGCTAAAGTACTCGGGCAGTTTGCTGTAGCGACGATTGAACTCATTCTGAAATTGCTCCTCACGCGCTGAGGAAGCTCCCATTCCCGGTCGTGTATAATTTTCAACTCCCCCCAAAAAACATGATCGGCTTTCTCCTTAGCGGAGAAAGCCGATCATTTGTATCATCCTGATTTCTGCCTGCCATGCAGGTTTGATCAGGAGGCAAGTTATGTTCATTAATGGGGCCGCTCGGTGCTGCTAGTCGCAAACGCCTTCATGCTCGGGACCTTCGGGAACAGTGCAGGCTTGCTGCTTTTTTCCGGTTCCGTTGCACTCAAAACACTTCATGCCAGCATCGTCTTTTCCGTTGCCCTGACAAGCCGGGCAGGTGGTGTAGTCATCAACTCTCGTATTCTGGGCCATAATGAGTCCCCCTTTCTGGAGTTATGCTATACATTACTACTAGCACCCCAGTGTCAAGTGCACAAGCGACAGTTCCAGCCCGGATACCCGCAACGGCAGCATGCCGCGCCAGCTTTGGCACGCTCGTCAGCGAGCGTACAGATGCCCGCCCAGCACCGCCAGATCCCGCATTCTTCCTATCCGCCCTGCCCCGCTGCCTTTCTGCCCTCCAGTCTCCACCCGCAGCCCAGCACTTTTGCTACCGCACAATGTTCACGCTTTTATTGAAACAGATACCAGCATGACAACCAGCGTGCGGGCATATAGTAAAATGTACGCATTTGAACATACAAACACTCTTACACATAAAAACAATGCAAGATATAAAACCTTACCTTGAAAAGGCCGAACAGTATCACGGGCACATTTGCAGCGGGCAGATTCTGGGCATCCGCATGACATTGATGGCGCTGAAAGCGCTTGGCATGTCGCCGCATGACGATATGCGCGATCTGGTTATCTTTCTGGAGACTGACCGCTGCGTTGCGGATGCTTCCTACGTGGTTACTGGCGTGACCGTGGGGCGCAGACGGGTCAAGATGTACAGCTACGGCAAAACAGCCATGTCGTTTCTGGATTTGAAAAGCGGCAAGGCCGTGCGGGTCAGCGTCATCACCTCTGACAGACCGCCCCACCATGCGGATAAAGCCGCCCAGCTCGCCTTTTGGGAAGGCTACGCCGACAGCGACATTTTTTCCTGCCAGCCTGTGAACATCACCATGCCGGAGGGCGAACTGCCCGGCCCACCAGCGCGCATTGCAACCTGCTGCGCCTGCGGCGAGGACGTGCTGGATTGCAAGGAAGTTGTGCAGGATGGCAAAACATACTGCCGGGCATGCCTCAACGGCGCATACTACAGCCCCATGGGAGGCAGCCATGCATAACCGCTGGCATTTGTATGACGAACTGGTTGATTCCGTTCCGTCAAAGGAGCTGGTTAAATCCTTTGTTTACGGCGATCACTGGCTGATGGTGGAATCAGACGCCGGGGGCGTGGGCATGGCCCAGCATTTCCCGACCATGCCGGGCGTGCAGGATCCCTCGCTCTCCCCGTATGAAATTGTCGGCCAGCCCTTGCGCAAGGTGGCCAAACGCCTAAAATCGTGGGATTTCAATCAGGCCTCCATCGGCCTTGCGGCCCTTAATGCAGCCAACAACACTCTGGCCCTGCGGCCCGAAAGCCCCATCCAGCCCGGTATAAACCGCATGCCCGGAGATGCCTTCAAATTTTTTCTTGCAGAGGCTACAGGTAAAAAAGTTGCGGTGATCGGGCATTTTCCCGGTTTGCGCATGCTGCGCCAGCACTGCGACATGTGCATTCTTGAGCGCAATCCACAGCCCGGCGACCTGCCCGACGCAGCAGCGGAATACGTTCTGTCGGAGCAGGATATTGTTTTTGTCACGGGCACAACATTCATCAATAAAACCATCACCCGCCTGCTGGAACTGACCCGGAAGGCCAAGGTTTTCATGGTCGGGCCAAGCACCCCCATGCATCCCCTGCTGTTCCGGCACGGTTTTGCTTCGCTTTCCGGCCTGGTGGTGGAAAATGCCGCAGGCATGGCCCGCGCCCTTAAAGACAACAACTGCGAGGCCATTTTTGCCAGCGGGGGCCTCAAGGTAAATCTGCTGCCCGGCGGTGCCCAGTGAATATTGAATCTTTTGAGAAGCTTTGGGTCGATTATCAGCCAGACCGCAAGGATGCGCAGGAGTTCTGGAACAAGCGCGCGCCCTCGTTCAACAAGCGCATTCGCCGCAAAACTGCGGACGAACACCGCCAGCGCCTGATGGAACACCTTGCGCGCAAGGCTGCCCTTGACCACAACAGCGCGGTGCTGGATATCGGCTGCGGCCCCGGCGCGCAAAGCCTTGAAATGGCCCCGCTGGTGGGCCGGGTGGAAGGCTTTGACCTTGCGCCCAACATGATTGATCTGGCAAAGGCCAATGCCGTTGAAGACAACTGCCCCAACGCCAGTTTTCGGGTTCTGGACTGGCAGGCGGCAGACATCGACAGCATGGGCTGGCGCAAACAATTCGATCTGGTTCTGGCATCGCGCACGCCAGCCATCAACAACCGCGCAACGCTGGAAAAGATGATTGCCGCCTCCAGCCGCGCCTGCTGCATGATCACGCATGTGGAAATGCGCCATTCTGTCAGGGATCAGCTCAAGAGCCTGCTCGACTGGGACGAACAAAAGGCCCGCATTGCCCGCAGTTTCTTCTGCGCTTTCAACATGCTGTTTCTGATGGGTTTTTATCCTGAGGTAGAATACTTTGACCGGGCGTGGGAAAGCGAAACGACCTTTGAGGATGCGGAACTGATGCACCTCAATTATTTCACCAGCATGATGACAATTTCTGACAGTCTGAAAGCCGAAATGCGCAAGAAACTGGCAAGCCTCTGCCGCGACGGGATTATTCAGGAAAGGGTGGAGTCAAAGCTGGCCGTCATGTTCTGGAAAATATAACCCTCCCGGCCCCACAGGCTGGGCTTTCTGCTATTTGAGGCTGAACTGAATGGGAACAACCACGCGGGCGGCCTGCGGCGGCGGCGCAAAGGGCGATGCCCGGTGCACGGCTTCCAGCGCTGATTCGTCCAGCGAATCAAAACCGCTGCTGGTGCGCAACTCCACATTTTGCGCGGATCCATCCCTGGTGATGGTAAAAGCCACATACACAAGCCCCTGAATGCCCATGCGCTTTGCTTGCGGGCTGTATTCCAGATATTTGCGGATGCGTTTTTTGATATATTCGTAATTGCCCTTAAGGTAGCCCCCGGCATCACCCTGCCCTTCACTTGCGGCCCCGTTGCCCTGACTGCTGCTGCCGCTGCCGCGCCCCGGCCCTGATCCCTCTGCCAAAGACATGCCCTGCCCTTGCAGTTTGCTCTGGTTTGCGCCGCTGCCAGCGCCAGGCTCTGCGCCTGAACTTGCGCCAGCAGTAGTGACAGACGGTTTCAGGTCGGCAACTTTGGCTGTCGTATTGTTGTCTGCCTGCTCCCGTTGCTGAACATTCTGTTCCTTGCGGGCCGTAGCTTTTGTAATTTTTTCAACCCTGGCGGGATGCGGTTTTTCCCTGGGTGAAGCATCGGCTGTTTTTTTTGCCACTGTTTTATCGGCAAGCCGGGGTATGGCAAGGGGAGATTGGGAATCCGCCACTGTGGATTCCGCGGGTTTTTCCTGCTCTTGGTGTGCGGGGCTTGTCTCTTTTTGAGCGGCTGCCGCCTCTGCGGCAGGTGCCGCCGCATCCGCCTGCGGCTCTGCATTCTGTTCCGTCTGGGCGCTGCCGCCGCCAGCTCCAGATGGCTCTCCGGCGGTGCCTGAACCGGGCTTGCCGTAAGTCAGGGTAATCACCACCCCGTCAAAATCGCCATTGCCCGTGGGCGGCAACAGGCTGCCCAAAAACCATATCATCCCCAGCACGGCAAGATGCGCCGCAAATGAGGCCGCAAAAAACCACGGGCCTCTGGTATGCGGCTTTGCGGGCGGCTCCTCAAGACAGGGAGCGGCAAAAATCTGCCTGTCGGCTGCGGATTCCATACTCATGGCGCATCCGGTTCTGTAAGGTGCATCCAGCGCTGGGCCCTGGGGGGCAGGTTGTACAGTTCCTTGATCTGAGGCGCGGTAACAGTAGTGGAAACCGGGCCATCCGCAACCACATGCCCCGCCTTGAGCAGTACGGCCCGTCCGCCCAGATACACCGCCTGTTCGGGATGGTGCGTGGTCAGCATGATCGCCGGCCCGGAGCCGGAAAGTTCGCCAATCAGCTCCAGCAAATGAAACTGGTTGCCGTAATCCAGCCCGGTAACTGGCTCATCCATGACCAAAGCAGAACACTCCTGACACAAGGCCCGCGCAATAAGTACAAGCTGCCGTTGCCCGCCGGATAGCTCCAGATAGGATTTGCGCGCGTAGCTTGCCATGCGCACCTGCTCCAGAGCGGTCATGGCCCTGTCCACATCCTCGGCAGAAAATCTGAGCCAGGGGCTACGGGCTGTGCGCCCCATAAGCACCACATCAAGAACCTGATAGGCAAAAACGCCCGTATGCATCTGGGGCACATAGGCCAGCGTGCGCGCAAGATCCCGCCGCGAAGTTTCTTCCTGCGGGCGACCTTCCAGAAAAACACTGCGGCGCGGCACGGGCAAAAATCCCAGAATGGCCCGGAGCAGCGTTGTTTTGCCGCAACCGTTGGGGCCAAGCACGTTCACCACTTCTCCCCGGCCCACGCGCAGAGAGACCTGCTGCAGCACAGGCGGGGCATCAAAATAGCCAAGGGTGAGGTCACGCACTTCAATCATAGCGTCTCTTCCAGTCGTACCACAGGCTAAAGGCAAACA
Organism: Desulfovibrio desulfopostgatei; assembly: GCF_053570645.1. NCBI lineage: Bacteria > Pseudomonadati > Thermodesulfobacteriota > Desulfovibrionia > Desulfovibrionales > Desulfovibrionaceae > Desulfovibrio > Desulfovibrio desulfopostgatei. The sequence continues at coordinate 2,113,977 of NZ_JBRBQS010000002.1, forward strand.
GCGGCAGCAGGATGATCGAGGTGGCGATGCCCAGCGGCAATTCCACTGTCCAGATCGTGCGGATGAACGAATCCGTCAGCAGAATAAAAAGCGCGCCGCCCAGGGCTGAATTCAGCAGGCCAAGGCGATTGTCCGGCCCGCAGATAAAGCGCATCACGTGCGGAATGACAAGGCCAACCCAGTTGATGACGCCCGCCATGACAACTGTCAGCGAGCAGGCCAGCGTTGCCGCCGCAATCAGTTGCATCTTCATGCGCATGCTGTTCACGCCCAGAGCCATAGCTTCATCATCGCCCATGGAAAGCGCGTTCACGACTTTGCCGTTAAGGCAGATGAAGGCCAGCGCGCAGAGCATGAGCGGGGCCCCCCATGCAAGGTGGCGCGGCTCAGTGCGCGAAAGCGTGCCCATGAGCCAGAAAACAATTTCGGGCAACTGCCTGTTGGGGTCTGCCACGTACTGCACAAGCGAGGTCAGGGCCACAAAAAAGGAGCTGCTCACCATGCCGCCAATGAGCAGGGCAAGAAATCGCGCCTTTGGGTAGAGCATGGAAAAAAACAGGGCAAGGCCCACGCCCAGCGCGCCGCCAATAAAGGCTAGCACCTGTGTGGCCGCCATGGATGAAAAGGCCAGAATGCCCACGGCCCCGCCAAAAGCCGCCCCGTGCTGCACACCCAGAATACCGGGCGACACAAGCGGATTCTGAAACATGGCCTGGTACACGCTGCCAGATACCGCAAGGCTTGCACCCACCAGCAGAGCAGTGACAATGCGCGGCAGCCGCAGATTAAAAAACAGAAACAGCACCTGCTTTTGATCGGGGTTGAGCGTGTTTCCAGACCATGCATCGGCAAGCGCGCGGCAGAGCGCGCCCATGTCCAAAGGGTAGCGGCCCATGTGCAGCGAGAGCAGCACTGCGGCGACCAGCATCACCCCCAGCCAGAGCAAAATTTTTTCAGAACGTGCCATAAGGTTCAAAAAGCTCGTTTATCTGCGCATCGCTCAGATCCAGGTTAAAAAACAGTTTCATGAACCGGCGGCTTTCGGCCTTGATGTCCACTGCGTACAGATCTGGGTGCAGCAGATTTGCCAGCCATTGCACGCCCATAAGCCGCATATAGGTTGCGGGGCGCTCTATCCAGCTGAAGGGGCCGCGCGGGATAAAATACACCCTGCCCGCCTGCACCGCAGGCAAGGCCGACCATTGGGGGTCTGTACGTATGCGGCGCATAAGATTCGGGTGGAATACCAGCACCACATCCGGATTATAGGCCATGACCTGTTCAAACGTGACCTTGAGCTGGGCGTTTTCCGTGCCGGGCGGGCACATGTGCACACTGTCCGCGCCTGCGGCTTCAAGCACCTCTGAACGCTCGGAATCCTTACAGACCGAGGCAAGCCCGTTGGCCTCCAGCGCCACATACACGCGCGTGCGCCGTTCTGACGGCAGGTCTTTCATGGCCGCAGCCACCCGGTTCAGCGTTGCATCAGCATATGCGGCAAGGCTTTGCCCGCGCTGTTCGCGATTATACAGCCGCCCCATTGTCAGAAAGCAGGTCGCCATATCCTTCATGCTGCCGCCTTGGGCGGTGGATACCTTCATGCCGAGGCTGGTCAGGGTCTGCTCTATGGGCAAATGGTCGTGCATGCTCATGGAGAGGTAAAAGGCCTTTTTGATGCCGCTTGCCAGCAGCATTTCCCTGTCAGGAATAAACCCCTGCCCATACCAGCCGCCCAGGATGGGCAGGTCGTGATACTGTGGCGGAATAAATTTTTTTTCATAATCCCGCAGAGGGGTGTTCCATGCTGCAAGCAGCTCCGGCGCAAAGGCGTAAAGCGTGAAGGCCGAGGGCGGCGTGGGGCAATAAACGCTTCTGGCATCGCCGCTGACGGCAGGCGGCGCGCCCTCTGCCGCGCCTGCGCCAGTGCAAGGCAAAAAAGCTGCAAACATAAGCACTGCCCAAAACAGAAATGTACGGCGAATCTGCATGATATTGCCCCAGGTGGAGCCGCCTGCGGGCGGCCCCACCTATTAGGATTAACGTATTAGAATGTTGCGGTAACGCCCATAAAGAAGCTGCGGCCAGGCTCCGGATAATAGGCGCTGTAAGCATATTCCTGATCAAACATGTTCTTCACGCCAGCTTCCACGGAAAAGTTCTTGTTGATATCGTAAACGGCCTTGAGGTCCACGGTGGTGAAGCCGGGGGCCTTGCGGTAATACGTATCGTAAGGAGCACTGTTCCAGTAGAAGCCGCTGCTCATGTTGACCTGCGGAATGATTGAGAAGCCTTCCACAGGCGTGATGACGCTGTACAGGGTGCTTGTAAGCTCGGGCAACTGGGTAAGCTTGTCGTCGTTGGTGCAGTTGTTCCAGTGCATGTAGTTGAACACCGCTCCCACGCTCACATACTGGTTGAACACGGCTTCCGCGCCCAGTTCGTAACCGTAGAAGGTGGCCCGGTTCAGGTTTGAGAACGACATGTTGCCAGAAGTACCCTGCGAGGTGATCAGGTCTGTCACATCGCTGTAGTACACGCTGCTGTTGAGCTTGAGCCAGTCGCCAAAAATACCCTTGTAGCCCAGTTCATAATGATAGGCCTGCTCGGGGTTAAGATCGGGATTGGCAGGAATGCCGCTCGTGCGCATGTAGCGCTCGCGCATGGTGGCAAAGCGCGATTTTTTGGCAAAGGTGGCGAACACCTCATGGTGTTCCGTCAGGTCATAGAAGGCCCCAACCTGATAGTTGAACAGGGTCTTGGGGTCGCTCAGCCCGTCCTTGTAGGAATACATGTCGCCCGTGGTATGGTCGCGGCTCTCAAGGGTTTGCGGAACCATGGTGCTGAGGCTGCTGCCGAAAACCAGAGTGAGCTTGTCCACTGGTTTGAGGGTGTATTCCGCGCCCAGATCCGTGTAGGTTTCCGTAATGTGCTCATCCAGCTGCGAACCCACATCAGCGGCCTTTTTCTTGAGCTTCGGTTTCAGGCCAGTGTCGTCAAACACGCTGTAGTCATTGTATTCTTTGTGCGAAAGAAGGCGATAACCAGCGGAAAGGGCGATCTTGTTGGCGGGGTTGAAAGTATAGTCAAACGTCAACTGGCCGCCGGTGGTAAACTGGTCATACGTCTTGTCCGCAGAATCCCGCCTGGTCATGGACACGTCGGTGTAGCTTTTTGAAGTGTCCTGATGCCAGTCGTAATAGGCAACAGCCTTCAGGTGCGCCTTGCTGCTGAGATTGAAATTGCCATTGGCATACACGCGGCTGGTTTCATACTCCGGCCATTCCCAAAAGCGCTTGTAAGGATAGGTGGTTGAGTCGCCCGTACGGGTCTGGGCGGCATCAAAGGGCTGTCCCTTCTGAAAGTGCTGCCGCGTGTAGCCCACCATGACATCCACATCGTCGTTTGGCGTCCAGCCGCCAATGATGTTGCCAGAGAGGGTCTGATTGTCCGAGTTGCGCGCGCGGCTGCCCGGCTGATAGGGCGCGGAGTCAAAACTGGCCGGATAGGTGAAGAAGTTCTGGTTATTGAATATGAACGTTCCCTTGAGGTAGTAGAGATCCTGCTTGGTTCCCACGCTTGCCGCAGCCATTTGACCCTGATTCTGCACGTTGCGGTCAAAAAAATTCATGTACTTGGCGGTGGCTTCAAACTCTTTTTTGGGTTTTGCCGTACGCAGGTTCACCGCACCCGCAAGGTTGTTGTTGCTGATCAATAAAGGCGAGCTGTAGCCCTTGGAGACTTCGATGGATTCAAGGCCATAGGTCAGGATGTTGTTGGCATCCCATTCGTTGCGATAAGCGGTTGCAACGGGGATGTCGTCAATGTACAGGCCTACCTGATAGCGGTTGGAGCCACGAATGCTGATGGTTCCCTCATTGCGGCCTGCGGAAGTTTGCAGGTTCACGCCTTCCACGCCGCGCAGGGCTTCCCAGAGGTTTCTGGCGGTTTTCCGCTCTATGTCCACCTGGGTGATGTGGTCGATGGTGTCCTTGGAAGCTGCCATTTCCAGGGGAGAAAGTTGAACTTCGCCATTACCTTCATTACCGGCGGATGCAGCACACGGGCTGCCTATGATCCCCAATAAAGCCATTACCGCCGCATGCCTGTGCCACTGTTTCATTGTGCCTCCAGATTTGAATCGTCTTCCCTGCCCTCTTCCTGCCAATTATTTAAAACCGCTTCTGATAATTAATATTTTATTGTGTAAACAACCGATTGAAGAGGAGCAACGGTGGCACGATATATTGGGAACCGTGATTATTGGTGAAGCTTTGGGAAGCGATCTCTTTAAATTTCAGATGGCAAGAGGTAATTCACTGAACTTGCTGCTAAAAAAACAGAAAAGCGCACGGATCCTTAGTCTTCCGCAACGGACGCAGGTTTCAATAAATTCTGGATGAGGAAAAGATGAAAAAATGTTCTGGCAACCGCGCAAAATTGGGATTGATGCTGCGGTGTTTCTGCACTGGGGGATAGCGCAATCGCACGCGCGCATATGGTAGAGAGGAAGAAAGATAATTATAATATTGCAAATCGATAGGCTAATTAATATACATAGCTTCATTTATTTGATTACAACAAATCTTTGACGGCCTCTCTGCCAAGGGCTATGTTTTACCAATGAATAAAGACAACCTTCCCGTAATTCGGCCCTGTATAAAATGCGGCAAATTCCCCAAGCTTCAAACATCCAGACCTGAAGGCAGAACCCACGACATCTTTCGCCTCTATTGCGACTGCGGAAACTGCCCCTTACAATGGTCAGTCAGCGAATCTGCCGCCATCCGGCTCTGGAATTCCTACGTGGCATCCTGAGCATGCCTGCTTTGCCAGCCCGCCTTTTCTTATTCCCATACCCTGCTGCATGCGGCGCTGGTTCGCCTTACCCTGCGGCACATCACCCGCCAGCCCCTGGATACCTTGACCGGAAGACCAATGCTGGCGCCCCTGTGCGCAGAAAAATAAACCTGTCACCCGCAAGCAGGAGTAGTTATGAACACCCCTGATAATGGTTTGCAGCGTGTACTGGCAGCCCCTCAAGATGACCTGGAAACTGTCTGGAAACGCTTGCTGAACGCCATCGAGAGTGCGAAAATCCCTGTTTTTTCCATAGTGGATCACAAACAGAATGCCGTTGAGGCAGGCCTTGATATGACTGGCGCGCGCGTGATCACCTTTGGCAATCCGGCAGTGGGCACAGCCCTCATGCTTGAAGCCCCGGACGCGGCCCTTGATCTGCCCCTGCGCATCTTGGCGGTGGAAACGCCGCAAGGGGTTTGCCTGCTCTGGAATGATCCCGCATGGATTGCGAGCCGCCACGGGATTGTTAAAAACGCCGACGTTGCGCAAAAAATGCAGAAATTGATGGAACGGCTTGCCCGTGAGGCGGCTCAACATCAGGCTGGGGCTGGCGGACAGTAGAAAATTGTTTTGGCGGGCAAGCCATAAAAAAGGCGGGCCGGAAATATCCCGGCTCGCCTCACAAGTATTTGCGCTAAAGAAAGGCGCTATTTTGTGCTGACAGACAATTCCTGCCCAGTAACCCCGCAGTAGACAAGAAAGAGCTCCACTCCCTCATCGCCCGTATATCCATAGTGCGGCTTATTGACCATTTCCGCCAGAAAGTCCCCCTGCTTCAACTGCCGCTCCAGACCGTCCGCCTCGCTTTTTACTGTCAGCGCGCCCGCATGCACATAGGCAATGTTCGGCATGGGATGGGTGTGGCTGCCAAGACGCGAATTGGGAGGAATCACAATTTTTACAATCTTGATGTCCGCATCCCCGGCTGGGTATGCGCCATAGGGCGTTCCATCCCATGAGCGATCGGCTTCAAACAGCACCGTTTTGGTCACGCTCGTGGATGGGGCCACTGCGGCAACAGCCTGACCCAGCTCAAACAGCACCGCGCCTCTGCCGCCCGCCCAAAAACCGGCAGCAAAAATGACAATGCCTGCGGTTATTGCAAGGGCGTAACTTTTTTTGAACATAGACATCTCCTGCACGGCACCGCTTCGTAAAAATTGGGGGAACATCTCCGCGAATTAGAACGCCCGCGCGCGCCACTATGCCAGATCAGCCTGCGTTTTGCCCCGCCGCAGCCAGCGCAAAATGGTTGCAAACATCTGATCCGGTTCCACTGGCTTGGCAATAAAGTCGTCCATTCCCGCTGCAAAGCAGCGGTCGCGATCTTCATTAAATGCATTGGCCGTCATGGCAATGATTGGCAGGTGCTGAGCGGACGGCATCTTTCTCAGCTCGCGGGTTGCCTCCAGGCCATCCATATTGGGCATCTGCATATCCATCAGCACCAGAGCATAGTGGTCTGGGTCGGTCTGGCGCACCATGGCAAGGGCTTCCAGCCCGTCACGCGCGACCTCTACTTCAAGCAGGGCCTCTGCCAGTGTTTCTGTTGCAACAATCATGTTTATTTCATTATCTTCCACAAGCAAAACACGGCTGCCTGCAAAATTTACAGAAATTTCCTGACAGGCATTCTTGACCTGTTCCCTGGCCTTAACAAGGCTGGCGTCTTCTACCTTGTCAAAAACTGCCGTAAACCAGAAAGTGCTGCCCTGTCCCAATGTGCTGTGGGCCCCGGCCTGCCCGCCCATAAGTTCTGCCAGTTTTCTGGTAATGGCCAGGCCCAGGCCTGTGCCGCCAAACCGTTTGGACATGGAAGAATCAGCCTGCTCAAAGGGAGCAAACAGGTTTGGCAGTTGCACCTCGGCAAAGCCTATGCCGGTATCTGTCACCTCAAAGCGGAGCCTCACGTGCGATTCCATTTCCGCGTCCTTCAAGGTACGGATGGTAACACTGCCCGAGTGCGTAAACTTGATGGCATTGCTCACCAGATTGAGCAGGGCCTGCGTGACGCGCAAGGCATCGCCATTGAGCGCGCAGGGCATGGAATCAGACTCCACATGCAGTTGTATGCCCTTGGCAGACGCGCTTTCTGCCATGATTGACACCACGTTGTTGGAGATAGCCCTTATATCCATCGGTTCGGCAACAATAACCAGCTTGCCGGCTTCGATCTTTGAAAAATCAAGGATATCATTGATAAGGCGGAGAAGATGCCTGCCTGATGCCTGAACGCGCTCCAGCTTTTCCGTTGTATCCTTATCCTGCGTTCTTTTCCTCAAAAGGTGGGCAAGCCCGATTATGGCGTTCAAGGGTGTGCGGATTTCGTGGCTCATGCTCGCCAGAAAGATACTCTTGGCGGCATTGGCAGCTTCGGCCTGCTCGCGGGACAGGGTCATCTGGGCCATTGCCAGACGTTCATTTGTAATGTCGTCAATAACAGACACTATCCCCTTGGAGTGGTCAGCCGGATCAACCGCCGTGCCCGTCATGCGAGCCCAAAAACGGGTTCCGTCACGGCGCACCAGTTCTTCTTCCCTGCAATAAGTTTCACCGTTCCATATCCGCTCATAAGGGATTTTGCCCGCATCAAGGTAGGCCTCGTTGTCTACATACCATACCCTTACGGACTTGCCGATCATCTCGCCCTCAGGCCAGCCAAACATTTCGTGCATTCTGCGGTTACCGCGAATGATTGTACGGTCGGCGATCAGCGCTATGCCGGAGCTGGCGCAGTCGTATATGGTCTGCAACACAGCCGTGCGCGCGGCAAGCTCCGCAGACCGGCTGGCAACCTGCGCCTCCAGTTGGTCGTTAAGTGCGGCAGTGGCCTGCTCTGCCCTTTTGCGTTTTTGATTCTGTATTGCCAGAGCAATGGACAATGCAGACAAAATGGCAATGGCTGCCGCTGCGGCGGTCACCGAATTGCGGTATTCGCTCCAAATGGTTCGCGGGCGGTTCAATATTACAGAATCTGGGGGTAACTTGGTGGTGTCGGCCCCCCAACGCAACAACTGAACCCAGTCAAACATGGGCTGCGGCAGCACTGCGGCATCTGTATTGTCGGCATCAATTTTGCGGATTCCGGTCAGAAACTCAAAACCGACCTTGCCTACTTGCCGCCCAACCTCTGTGGTCATTACAACAGATCCCCCCGTTGCGCCCTGGAGGACATGCGCATCATAGAGGGCCAGTACTGGCGCGTTTGCCAGCCTGGCAACATCGGCGGCCACTTCTGCGGGAACAAAACTGTGCCCGGTGCTGTCCTTATAATAGGTTCCAAGCAAGACAAGGGTATTGGGGGGCAATGAGGAAACCCGCTCAAGCATTTCCCCGTAGGACAATGCCGCAGTATCCTCCATCTTAATATTTTCCGGCAATGCGGCCAGGGCCGAAACCACCTGAGTATGGAACAACGACTGTTTTTTGTATGCTCCGGCAACTACAACCAGATTGCGCGTTTGCGGGAAAAGATCGAGCCCGTAGCGGAGCGTCCCGGCAATATCCCATCGGCTGCCCACATACAAAACAGAGTGCGGACGACCGCGCCACAATACCGCAGGATTGGATATCTGGGTTGCCAGAACCGGCACATCAAGCGGCACCATGCCAGCGCACTCATATGCAAAAAATTCCAGAGCAGCCTGGTTTTGCACTACCACCAGCCCAATGTCTGCCCGGGCGATCTTTTCCTGCAATACGGATGCAAGCCTGGAGCGCCAATAGGTGCTGTCGTTGCGTACAAGGTCGAGCATTTCAACGTAGATATCGCTGAAACTCAGGCCTTTTTTCCTGAGGACTTCAACTGTTCCGGCGGCCATGTTGTCTGTAACAGGCAGGCCATATTGCGATCCTGAAAGAATGAGTACGGACTTGTGCTCAGATGTTTGCGGCTTGCCCGTTTGCATTTTCGGCTGCATGCCCTGCGCATTGTCCGTAGCAGCGCTTGCCGCGAGAGTGAAAAAACTGGCATCAGAATCCAGCAACATGGCGCAAAATATTGTAGCCAGCCACATTGCAGCAATGCGCAGGATAGATGGACGATAAAAACTGCTCTTCGGCATTTTCACAATTGTCAGCAGTGATTGCATCTATTCACCCCTGCATCGCAAGCCCATTTATAAAACGAGGAATCTGCGTAAGGGTGCCTGCCGTGCGCGCTGCGCACCTCGTGGCTTCTGATTAAATCTTGTATTTTACATTAAGTGCATCCAATGCTGAAGTCCAGCCACCGCAGGTTGTGTGATTCTTATGACTAAACTTTTTATTCTGATATTATAGCGTGTTAATATGTTTAATTTTTCAATAACTGTGCATGCCTCAATAGCATCCATTGATGATTCCCCAATAAAAATAGGCTGTTATTCTTTCTTAATCCGCCATTCGGTTACGGAATAAAATCAGCATGGTATGCTCTGAGAATTATCAGTCTGGCACCCGGCATCTGCCATGCTTATCATCTATGACAAAAGTTACAAAAATTAATTAAAATATATTGAATATTTTTGTTATTTAGATAACAATTTATTCATGGAAAGATATTACTGATGTTCGTATGGAAATTTCAACTTTATTTTCAGAGGTTTCTTCTGGAGACGCCCACGCGACCTGCGCGGTTCTATCCTGCCTGTTTTTTGGCTGGACCATCGGGTCACACTACACCGAAGCCATGCTTGGCATGGCCTATGGGGTTGGCGTTATAAAGTCACCCCGGCTTGCCTGTCTGCTGGGGCGAGCGGACTTAAGACGCTGAACAAAAAGGCACTGACTGAAATCGTCTTTTCATGATTCTTTACTTCCCCTCTGGCCAGTATCGTTCCGTATGCCCTGTACAAAGTGCTGAGCGCAGTTTTGGGCACCCATTAAGCCCACAGATTCTCTGAACGCACGAGGAAGTTATGGTGCTTAAATTCTTGGGCAAAAAAACAGCCACACCTGCCGTAACCTTTGTTGTCTTGATGGGCATAGTCAGCCTGTTTGCCGATATGACCCATGAGGGAGCCCGAAGCATTTACGGCTCCTACCTCCCCCTTCTTGGGGCTTCTGCCACTGCAATCGGCTTTGTTTCCGGCTTTGGCGAGCTTGTGGGCTATTCGCTCCGGCTGTTTACGGGCATCATAGCCAACAAGACAAAATGCTACTGGGGCATGACCCTGCTGGGGTATGGCGTCAATGTTGTCGCCATTCCCTTTCTGGCGCTGGTTCCAGAAAATGGCTGGATGCTGGCTTGTATCCTGATTGTGTCCGAGAGAGCAGGCAAGGCCATACGGCAACCGGCAAAAAATACGCTTCTGTCTTTTGCCGCCACTCAGGTTGGTGTGGGCAAGGCCTTTGCCCTGCAAGAATTCCTTGACCAGATGGGCGCATTTTTAGGGCCTGTGCTGCTTTTTTGTGTGTTGTGGTTCAAAGGCGGTGAAGACACGCTTGAGTCTTACGCGCTGTGTTTTGCAGTTCTGGGGATTCCGGCGGTAGCCACCATGTGCTGGCTTTTTTGGGCAAAGCAATGCTTCCCTACCCCTGAACTTTTTGAAAAAACAACAGCCAATGGGGCAGTGAACAAAAAAAGCTCCTTTATCCTCTACCTTGTGGCAATTTCATTGTTTGCGTTTGGGTTCATTGATTTTCCCATCGTCACAATGCATGCCGCAAAGCAGAATATTTTTTCTGTAAGCTCATTACCTTTGCTGTACGCGTGGGCGATGATCGTGGACGCCTTTGCAGCCTTGGTGTTTGGAGCGCTCTATGATAAAATTCAATTCAAAGCGCTGCTTGTGTCGGGAATTATCTCGGCCTTTTCTGCCGTATTCATTTTTTCCATAAGCTCCTTCTGGGGCATTGCCATCGGGGTTACGCTCTGGGGCATAGGCATGGGCGCGCAGGAATCAATTCTCAAGGCGGCTGTAGTGGGCTTAACCTCCAAGGAAAACCGTTCGGCCAGCTTTGGTTTTTTTGAATCCTGTTTTGGGGTCAGCTGGTTTATGGGCAGCTGGTTTATGGGCTGGCTTTACGATTTCAACCCTCACGGCCTGGTTATTTGCTCGGTAACGGCGCAATTGCTGGCGCTGCCCCTGTATGCCCGCATTCACAGCGACAAGGCCACAGCGAAGCCTGAGGCGGCATAGCGCTTACAACTTGCCAACGAAACGACATTTAACATACTGTGACACAGCACTATGCGTTTCCTCTTCTTCTCGTACACCCTGCCGACCAAGGCGGCCAAAGGCCGTGTACAGGTTTGGCGGCAATTGAAAAAAACCGGGGCCATAAGCTACCGTGGACTATGGGTTATTCCTTTCAACAAAGAGCGAATCCCTTTGCTGGAGGAACTGGCAGCACTGGTGCTTTCTCTTGAGGGGGAATCCCTGGTATTTGAAGGAAAGCTTTTGAACGATGCCGACGAGGGCCGTGTTCTGGACAACCTGGGAGAGGCCTCGCGCCTTGAATACACGGAGCTTTTAGATAAGTGCGCTGACTATCTGAAAGAAATAGAAAAGGAGACCGCTGCCGAGAATTTTATCTTTGCAGAGGTCGAAGAAAACGAAGAAGAACTGGAAAAGCTGAAAAACTGGTTCAAAAAAATTCAAAAGCGCCAGATTGTGGAAATACCTGAAAAAGAGCAGGCCATCACCGCAATTGCCAAATGCGAAGAAGTGTTTGAACAGTTTTCGGCAGTTGCTTATGAGCGGGCTGATAAAGCCTAAAACAAACCGATGCCAGCCCGATTGCATCCATGCTTGACTTTTGGGTTGGTTGGAACAAAGTAAAAATTAGGGGATGGAGTTCCCCTTGAACCGCATTCGCTGATGACTCCTGCCAGGCACTGAACGCGTTGGCAAATTTTTGGATAACCACGCTACAGGTGGTTATCCTTTTTTTGTCCTGTTACCATTGTGAGGCCCGTCATGGACTATGGCATTAAAACGGTGCAAGCGTCAGAAATTCTTGATTCACGGGGCAATCCCACTCTTGAGGTGGAAGTTACAACCAACTGTGGAGTGAGATCTCTGGCTTCTGTTCCCTCTGGGGCAAGCACTGGCACCAGAGAAGCTGTGGAACTGAGGGACAAAGACACTGCGCGTTTTGGCGGCAAAGGTGTTTTGCGGGCAATAAACCACGTCAACAAAGAGATTAGACACGCCGTCACCGGGCTGGATTGTAGAAATCAAAGGCTGATCGACAACACACTTATCAGCCTGGACGGCACGCCAAACAAATCAAAGCTTGGTGCAAACGCCACCTTGGGTGTGTCCATGGCTGTATGCCGCCTGGCTGCCAATGCCTCCAACCTGCCGCTTTACGCCTATATTGGGGGCGCAGCAGCCACGCTGCTCCCTGTCCCATGCATGAATATTATCAACGGGGGCGTGCATGCCCGCTGGCAAGGAGCAGATTTTCAGGAATTCATGATCGCGCCGCAGGGCGCCCCCAGCATTAGCGAGGCAATACGCTGGGGCAGCGAAGTGTACCACGCTCTGCGGGCGGTGTTGCTTGAACGCGACCTTTCCGCCGGTGTTGGCGACGAGGGCGGGTTTGCACCCGCTGTTTCTTCCAATCGTCAACCGCTGGAACTTATTGTTCAAGCCATTCAGAGGGCTGGCTACACCCCCGGCAAAGATGTTGCCATCTGCATGGACCCCGCTTCGAGCGAATTCTACAAGGACGGCCGCTACCACCTGCGCACAGAAGGGCGGGAACTGACCTCCGCAGAAATGACCGAGTATTACGCGACACTTATTGACGAGTTTCCAGTTGTGCTGCTTGAGGACGGGCTGGCCGAAGATGACTGGTCGGGCTGGACGCTGCTGCAAGCCAGACTGGGCGGCAAGGTCGAGATTGTGGGCGATGACCTGTTTGTAACCAATATTCAGTATATCAGGCGCGGTATTGATGAAAAACTGGCTAATGCGGCGCTGATCAAGCTGAACCAGATCGGCACGGTCAGCGAAACCATTGATGCCGTGCGCCTGTGCCAGCGCAATGCATGGGGAGCCTTTGTTTCCCATAGAAGCGGCGAAACAACAGACACCTTTATTGCTGATATGACAGTTGGCCTTGGCACTGGTCACTTAAAAACCGGTGCGCCCTGCCGTGGCGAGCGGGTTGAAAAATACAACCAGCTGATGCGGATTGAACGGAGCCTTGGTGAAACAGCTGTCTATGCAGGGTCTAAAGCGTTTATCGCCAGCGGCTCACCCAAATAACATTCAGCCAAGGGCATGCCGTAAAATGTGCGCGGTCTTTTCTGCTCAAATTTCCAGGGCTTTTAGGGCAAGACACATCAGCCAACAGGGCTAAAGCCATTGATGGTTTTTGATCTTGCCGCTTTTGCACAGGCATGCGTTATATTCATCTTCTTTGTGATGCAGCAAGCCCTTATCAGAATGTCATCAGCGAACTCAGGGAAGATATCAAATCCCGTCCAGGGGCATCCCTGCCTCTGGACGGGACCATTGGGTCATTGGAAAAATTAAAATCAGTCTGGCGTGTCCTTGGGCGAGGCAGCATATACCTCAATTTATCTTGTATTCCGCGCCGGAAAGTTGAGGCGGCGTATTTTTAGGCCCCTAAGGCCCTCTGGGAAAGGGCAAGCACTTAAGCTGCCATGCATAAAATAAAACTGGGGCTGTTGCCCAAGGCGGCTGGATTCATATTGCCCCCCCCACATAAAAGAGCATCGCCTCAAAAGAGATTAAAAATATATGATGAGCAGGTATGATTCTATTGATACGCTTAAAAGCAAGAAACAGAGCACAGTTTACAATGAGAACGCTGAGATTTTCTGCTATATAAAAATGTTATAGGCACATCAAATCATTACTATTCCCATAGTTACATTAGAATAAAAAATAAATTATAAATTCAATATATAAACAATAATTCGATTTTATTACACAACACAACTCCTCTGGATTATGTTTTTGAGTTTGATGCCGCTATTGAAAATCACAACACATCTACAGATGTGCTTCTTTGTAAAATTCGTCCGGTTTGAGAATAAAGATTTCATCGCTGTTCTTGTCAAAAGAAAACAAACCACGCTCCTGCGCCTGCCGCATAACCTTATACAGGGTGATGCGGTGCATGCCGAGCAGGTCAGCCATATCACGGTAAGAAATATCGCGTTTGGCGCGTAGCGGTTCTGAGCCGGGCACAATCCGCGAAGCCAAAAATTTACAAATGCGTGTAAGATGCGATTCCATACATAATGAAACAGCATTTTTTGATAACAATGTAACTTTTACGCTATAGCTTTTACAAAGATTAAAAAGGAGTTCAGGGTGTTGCATACCCAGACGATGCACGTCTTCCCTGGTAAATGTGCAGATATAGCAATCTTCTGAACAGTCATGAAAAAACCGCACCTCACCCTGCCCGGAGGGTATATTTTTATCCCCGTCCATAAACATTGGTGTTTCATTAAAACATGAACCATCGCCAAGGTACCAGAGCGATTTTTCACTTCCATCAGGGGCCAAAGCCATGAGGCGAACCCTGCCGCTTACCAGAAAGTACATTTCTGGCTGATTGTCATAAAATTTATGCCCCTTACGAAACAGACGCGGCTTTGTCAGTGCCACGCTTCGCCAACACTCATTTTGTCTGAGCAATTCAGTAAATGACACGTCAGCCCCCTGGGAAAGCGGTGAACTCAAGGCGTTAAGCGGAATTCCGGCTTATACCATTCCAGAGTTCCACATCATGTTTTGGAACCTACCGTACCCTTTTTGTGAATTATGTTGCAAGGACAACGTTTTGGCCATTTATCTTGTGGCAGCATTCCAGCGTACACGGTCAACGGCCTCAGGTCATTGACCAACCATCGTGAGACTTTCACTTCGGCATTGCGTGTTGTTGCACTGCTTGCCGGAAAGCCTTCAACGGTTCAATGTAAGCACATTCAGCCCATCCGAGGAGGTTGTCATGGGACACCCGACTATCTATCCCACAGGCGTAACTGTCTATAACCCGGAAAAAGCCTGGAGTGGATTCACCATCATCCAGGCGCCGGACAACGGCGCTTTGCTGCTTGGAATGAACGGTCATGAAATCCGCATGTGGAAGGACGTTCACGGCTTTCCCAACAAGATGTTCCCCGGCGGCATGCTCATGGGCAGCACCGGCACCCGCCACCCCAAGCACGGGCTTCAGGATCAGCTTGATCTTGTGCAGATAGACTGGGACGGGAAAATCGTATGGAAGTTCGACCGCGCCGAATTTGTCGAAGATCCCGGCCAGAAGGCTCAGTGGATGGCGCGCCAGCACCACGATTTTCAGCGTGAAGGCAGCTCCACTGGCTATTACGCCCCCGGCCAGGAACCCAAGATTGATTCCGGCAACACTCTTGTGCTTTGCCACAAAAACACTGTGCAGCCCTACATCAGCGACAAAACGCTGGTTGACGACGTGATTTACGAAGTCACCTGGGACGGCGACATTGTGTGGGAATGGAACTGCTCTGACCATGCGGAAGAAATGGGCTTCACCGAGGCTGCACTCAACGCCATGTGCCGCGACCCCAACTACCGTGGTGGCACCCTTATGGAAGACGCCCCCGGTGTGGGCGACTGGATGCACGTCAACTCCATGTCCACCCTTGGTCCAAACAAATGGTTTGAAGCTGGCGATGCCCGCTTCCACCCCGACAACATCATCATTGATGGCCGGGAAACCAATATTATTCTCATTCTGGACAAAAAAACTGGCAAGATTGTCTGGCAGCTTGGCCCGGACTATGACCGCAGCCCTGAAGACAAGGCCATTGGCTGGATCATTGGTCAGCACCACGCGCACATGATCCCCCGTGGCCTGCCCGGCGAGGGCAATATTCTGGTATACGACAACGGCGGCTGGGGCGGATACGGCAACCCCAATCCCGGCGCGCCCAAGGGCGTCAAGGCTGCCCAGCGCGACTACTCCCGCGTGCTCGAAATAGACCCCGTGGCCCGCAAGATTGTGTGGCAGTACACGCCGCACGAAGCAGGCTTCCTCGTGCCTCTGGACGCCAGCCGTTTTTACAGCCCCTTCATCAGCTCTGCCCAGCGCCTGCCCAACGGCAACACGCTTATTTGCGAAGGTTCTGATGGCCGCGTTTTTGAAGTGACGGCAGAACACGAAATCGTGTGGGAATACATCTGCCCTTACAAGGGGCACATCAGCCTGCCCATGAACTGGGTGTACCGCGCCTATCGCCTGCCCTATTCCTGGGTGCCGCAGGCTGACGTGCCGGAAGAAAAAGCCATTGAACCTCTGGAAGTCAAAACCTTCCGCGTACCCGGCGCGGCCCAGTTTGGGCCTATGTCTGAAGTCAAGGTTGAAGGCACCATCGGGTACTACAGCGGCGCAGGGCACTGCGTTGCCGCCACGGAATAAAAAACTGTCCGCCATACCTTCCTTGCAGGGGCTCCGTCTTCGGGCGGGGCCTCTGTCCGTTTATGGATGCCCCCCCGCTCAAAGCCTGTTCCTCATGATGCAGACAAGTGCCTCTTGCAGAATGAGGACACCTCCCACGCGGGGTCAACATCACCGGAAAGCCAGCTTCCCTCCCTAATTTCAGATCAGGAGGCAGCCCGCAACAACGCAGGACAAGGCAAAAATTTTAAGGAAGCCCCCCACAACAAATCTTACCCTCACGAATTTTCGCCATAAAAAAGGCGGGAGAGCAAGCTCCCCCGCCACATCAGCCCAAGGGCTGCAAAAAATCAGAACTGATAACGGAAGGTCAGCGAAACCCGCCAGTTATCCCGATACTGCGAATCTTCCACTCCACGCCACGTGCTGCCGTCAAGATGCAGGTTCACATAGGCAGCTTCAACATTCATCAGCAGGTTGTCGTAAATCTTGTAGGTATTGGACACGCTGCCTTCCCAGGCATGGTCGGTGGTGGTGAGGTAGGCCATGGGGCCATCGGCCCTGCTGGGATAACTCGTCATATTGGCCTTGCGGGGCATTTCCGCACTGTTGGTGCCATGAAAATACGCAAGCTTGAAGGTGTGGGTAAGGTCGTCAATAAAGCTGACATCCTTGATGGTGCCCACAACGCCAGCCAGACCGCCGGGGTTGTGCCCGAGGACCTTCCATGTATTGAGATCAAAGAAACCGCCGCCAAAACCCAGGGGCGTGACCGGCCAGGGAGAGTTGAACACAGGCAAGCGTTCCGAACCGTTATAGGGGTTGCTGTCGTCGCCGCTGCCGTACCAGGCGGTGATGCCCGGGACGCCCCAGTCACATTTGTAATCCACACGCAAGGCCGCGTACCAACCCTGACGCACGAGATCAAAGGTCTTGGTCTGTCCCGTGGAGCTGAACTGGGTGTAATCTTTCAACTCACCCATATCCACGCGGCCATACGTGAACTCCGCCGCGATATCAAAAGGCTCGAAAGCCGTGACGTCAGAGGTCAGGCCGCCCCAGAAGCCATTACCCCAGGTATTGTTTGCGTTGCGGTATTTTTTTTCAAACGTGCTGAAGTAATTGCCGCCGCTGCCAAGCACAGGCATAAGCCCGCCGCGCGGGGCGTAAATGGCAGGTTCGCGCTGGTCGGTATTGTTGTTGATGCCGCGCAGGCTGTTCTCGCCAATGAGGCCGTACATGCCCCAAGGGGTTATTTTCAGGCCGTTGCCGGTGATCGGCAAGGTCAGCGCCAGCAGATCAAGGTTATCAAGGTAGTTTTTCTGCGTCTGCCCGTTTTGCGTAATTTCAGAATTGTCGTTATAAGGCCGCGCCCAGAAGCCCGTCAGCCCCATCTTGTAATCCCCGCTGCTCACCAGAGGAGAACTGACGGTTACACCGGTGGAATACTGACCATATACCGCACTCCAGCCAGTCACATAACCGGGCAGAAGCTGCGGCTGCATACCCATGCGCACCTTTATATCAGTCCTGGGCACGAGCCAGTCAATGTACGCATGCCGGACGCCAAGATTCTTTGAACTGTCCGCTCCAAGAGATGCACCATCGCCGGATTTGCCCCAATTCATGGTGCCGGTGCCTACGGTGAACATCAGGCTGCCGGACACGTTTTCGCTGGCAATTGCGTCTATCTGGGTGCGCAGGCGCTCGATGGCGCCGAAGGTGTCGCTCCCCTTAATCCCGCGCGGCATGACATTGGATGCTTCAAAGCTTACATCAAATGCCCCCTTGACCTTGAAATCAACCGCCTCGGCCGCTTCCGGCGCAAGCAGCAAGCCCCCGGCAAGCAACACTCCCAGTACGTTGTTGCGAACAGCTTTCATCATTCCTCCTGTGCAAGTTGGTGCAACCATACAGAAACCTCTTCCAGTAATGCTCTGTAATGGCGCTTTCCGGGGGCCTGCACCGTTGCCGCAACAACGTTTTTTGAAAAAAGTTTATTTTTTCACAATCAACAGGCATCACCTCTCAAAAATTACTTAACATGCTATTTAAAAAGAATATTTTTATAAATGTGAAAAAAATATTCAGAAAAGGTTGCCGTAACAACGTCACCAGCACCACTGCTAGCCTAGGTTTTTGAACCAATACGGCAGTGGATGATTTTTTTCACAAAAAATGCAAAATGGCAGACAATGAAAAGGAGAGGCGCAATGCAGGATTCGCCGCGCATCAGCAATAACTACTTTGACGGCCTTGCTGTTACAGGACGCCACAAGGCTGTGTTCTTTATCATCATGGTCGCATACTTCTGCGAACAGATGGATAACTGGAACTTCGGCTTTATTGCCCCGGCGCTGATGCACAACTGGGGGCTGACCATGAAGGACATCGGAACCGTGACCTTCTGGTATTTTGCCTCCATGACCCTCGGCGGATTTGTCGGCGGATTTATCTCGGACATCATCGGACGGCGCAAAACCTTCCTCATTGCCATCACTCTGTTTTCCACTGCCTCCATCATCAACGGCCTCACAGACAGCTTCCACGTATTTGTGGCATCACGCGCCCTGACGGGCTTTGGCGTGTCCTGCCTCATGGTGTGTTCGCAAGCCTATATTGCAGAGATGGCTCCTGCTGAAAGCCGCGGCAAATGGCAAAACATGATCGCTGGCGTTGGTTTTTGCGCCGTGCCGGTCGTGGGCATGCTCTGCCGCCTGATCATTCCCCTGCACGAAGAAGCCTGGCGCTACATCTTCTATATGGGCGGCGTTGGCTACATCGCTCTCATCATCGCCTGGCGCTACCTTGATGAATCCCCCCGCTGGCTCGTGGCCCGTGGCCGCATTGCAGAAGCGGAAGCCGTCATGAAAGACCTTACCGGCAGGGATGTTGACCTTGCCGATGCGGCCAGCAAATGTCTGACCAGCAAGCCCCCGCTCAAGGAAGTGCTGCTCGGCATGTGCAGTTCCAAGTATCTCAAGCGCACTCTGGTTATTTTTATGCTGGTGGTTTGCACCAACCCCGCCACCTTTGTGGTCACCAACTGGACTGCCACTCTGCTCAAGGCCCACGGTTTCCCGCTTGAAGATACACTTATGGCCACCACGCTCATTTCCATTGGCGTACCGCTCGGGCTGTTTGCCTCCAGCGCCTTTACCGACAAGGGCGGACGCAAAATACCCATTGTCATCATGCTGATTGTGATGGCCGTGCTGGCCCCCATCTTCGGCAATTTAAGCCAATACTGGGTAGTGGTACTTACCGGCGCAGTGCTTACGGCCTTTGTGATGGGCATGGGTTTCACCGTATTTTCCTACACGGCGGAATCCTACCCCACCCACCTTCGCAACACCGCCACGGGTTTCCACTCCTCAATTGGCCGTCTGGCCGTTGCTTTCTCACAACCTCTCATTCCTGTTGTCTATGCAGCATACAGCTTTGACGGAGTGTTTTATATTTTCAGCATGCTGTGCATCATCCCCGCCATTGTCGTTGGCGTATGGGGTGCGCGCACGGGTGGCAAGTCGCTCGAAGACATTGCCTAACCTCCGGCTAAAACAGGAATTTACGCATCTGCATTCACGGTTTTTCGTAACAGGAGGCTCACATGGGCATAACCCTTTATACAGCGCCGGACTGCATCCGCTGCAAGATTGTCAAAGCCTTTCTTGCCGAACGCGGGCTTGCATACGACACCATAGATTTCAAGGCTGACGCGCAGGAATTCAACACGTTCTATCGCACAAACCGCAAGGCCATTTACCGCAATCCTGAAGGGGTGGAATTCCCCCTGTTCTCCGATGGCGAGGTCATCAAGCAGGGTTCCGGCGAAATCATCGCCTACCTGCTCTCGGGCCACACGCTGGAGGCCTGCGTAACCCGCAGCAACATGCTCCACGGCAAAATTGCGGGCCTTTACCCTTCGCAATGCCCTGCCGGGCAGGAAGATAATTTTGCGGTTCTTGTTGATCGCCTGGCTGCTGGCGGCTTGCAGGTCTGGTTGCAGACCGATGGCCGCAAGCCGGAGCTGCTGGAAAAGCTGCTGAAGATCAAGGATGTGCACGTAGTCTGCAATCTTGTGGGCGGCCCTGAGGCAAGCACAAAAATTTTTGGCGGCGCGCCCAGCAAGGAAGAACTGGCAAAAACCATAGCCCTTGTGCAGGCCACGCCCGATGGCTCGGTGCGCTTTCTGGCCATGCCGCTTCCCGCTGGCGATGGCTGGGACTGGCCCAAGAGGGAAGATGCCGCAGCGGCGGCAAAACTGGTGGCCGAGGCATGCGGTCAGCCCACCATGCCCTACAGCATCACCGCCGTCACGGCAGATATGGTATGGGACATGCGCGGGCTTGAGCCCCTGCCGGAGCAGAACCTGCTCATGTACCGCTCCGCCTCGCGCCAGCACCTGTTCAAGGCAGACATCGTTAAATAGGGGGGCGTCATGCAATCTTTTGATACTGTCATTCTGGGCGGCGGCCCCGGCGGAACCACGGCAGCGCGTATTCTTGCCCAGGCAGGCAGGAGCGTTGCCCTGGTGGAAAAAACACACCTTGGCGGCACCTGCCTGAACTGCGGCTGCATCCCCACCAAGATGCTGCTCGGCGCTGTGGCCCCGCTGGCCCTCTTGCATGCCCAGCAACGAACCCGTGTAGCCAAGGGCGAAATTGCCGTTGACTTTGCAGCGCTCCAAACGCGCGTGAGCCGCTTCACCTCAGGAACGAGCAAAACGCTTGGCAAAAGCCTTGCCAGCATGGGCGTGACGATCTTTACCGGGCGCGGCGAAGGCATCGCGCCGGGCACAGTGCGCGTCCATGCCGAAGACGGCACTACGGATCTGACAGCCCAGCACATCATTCTGGCCTGCGGGTCATCATCAGCGGCATTTCCCGGTCTGACGCCCGATCACGATTGCGTGCTGGACAGCACCGACCTGCTGCGCATTGAATCTATTCCTGAAAGTCTTGTCATTATTGGTGCCGGGGCCATCGGCCTTGAACTGGGTGATTTTTTCTCGGCCATGGGCAGCAAGGTGACCATAGTGGAGGCTGCGCCCCACATCGCACCTCTGGAAGATACCGATATCGCCGCAGAATTACGCCGGGCACTGCAAAAAAACGGCATAACCTGCCACGAAGGCGCACGGGCCAAAGACTTGCGCACAGTTGACGGGCAGGCGCAGCTCACCCTGGAAGACGGCACGGTCATCAGCGCAGCCAAGGCTCTGGTGGCTGTAGGCCGCACGCCCAACACCGCCGGGTTGAACGCCCAGCAATGGGGCTGCAATCTCAACAAGCGCGGCTATGTTGAGACAAACGCCTTTCTTGAAGCCGCCCCTAACGTCTACGCCGTGGGCGACGTCAACGGCCTTGTGCTGCTGGCCCACTCTGCGGAACATCAGGCTGTGTATGTGGCGGAACGCATCCTTGGCGAAAGCGCCGGAGAATATCAGTCCGGCCCGGTGCCCTCATGCGTTTACGGGGCAATGGAAGTCATGCGCGTCGGCCAGACGGCGGAGGCCCTCCTGCGCGAAGGCAAGAACGTGGAAGTCTCCCAGGCGGCCCTGTCCCTGAATCCCATTGCGCAGGCAAGCGGCGGCACAGCCGGCTTTGTCAAAACAGTATGGAGCGATGGCAAAATTGCAGGCATTGCCGCTGTTGGCGCAGGAGTTTCGCACCTCGTGATGGTGGCCCTGCTGCTGATCAAGGAAGGCTATACGGCGCAAAACCTGCACAAAATCATGTTTGCCCATCCCACGCTGGATGAAATTGTGTCCATGTCCATTCTAGCGCCCAAGGTGCGCGTGGAATCCAACTGACCCGGCGACCACCAAGGAGAATACCGTGAACTTTCCTCACGACAGAAAATATCATGCAGAACATCTATGGGCGCAAAGCCAGCCTGACGGCACCTGCATCATCGGCATTACCGACTTTGCCCAGGATCAACTGGGCGGGGTGATTTTTGTTGACCTGCCCGCTGTGGGCGCAAGCTTCCGGCAGGGGGAATCCTGCGCTTCCATTGAATCCGTCAAGGTGACCAGCGAGGCCATCATGCCCGTCTCCGGTCAGGTTACGGCCATTAACGAAGCCCTCGCAGACGCCCCGGAACTGCTCAACGACGATCCCTACAATCAGGGATGGCTGATACAGGTGCAACCCACGGCCCCCGATGAAGGCGGATGCATTACAGCCGAGGAATACGCTCAGGCTGTGGCAAGCTGACCTCCCCCATTGTTAAGCTCCCCCAGCAATAGCTCCGAAGAATTGCCCTTCGGGGCTATTCTTTTATCACGCGGTAGCAACGTTCTTCTTCATGTGCACTCACCACGCTGCCGAAACTGACTGAACAACAATTTTTGGCGTACAAACGCACAGCCCCTGAGTCTGTAAAAGACTCAGGGGCTGTGAACTTTCGTGGAGCGGATTTTATTTTACTGCGGTGGGCTTCCAAACTTCAAAGAATTTTGGATAACCGGGCAACAACGGAGCCTTAACGCTCAGATCCTTGCCCTTGAGGCCGGGATAATCGGGAGCGTAGCGATAAGCCCTGTGGATCATATTGGTAAATGTCTGATGGGCATTGGGCACGGCATCCTCACGGTCGGAGAAAACAGGCTTGGCCTGCCCTGCCATGATGGGGTTCACAAATTCCCATACAACCTCGCCTGCGGGGGTTACTTCAAAAAGATGCCCCTGATGCGTGGATGTCACAAGCACGTTGCCATTGGGCAGTCTTTCCGCAGCGCCCTGACGGTAGCTGAAAAAGCTGTTGGACCCATTGGCGGCGTACTGCCATACGACCTTGCCGCTGGCAGGGTCGACCTCGATCACGCGGGAGCGGTTGCCTTCGGGCCGTTCCGAACCGTTGTCAAATATCTGCACATTACCGTTGGGCAACATGGTGGCGTTGTGTTCGCCAAAAACCTGCTGGGTGCCATCGTAGTACCATTCGGGACGCGTCCCCTTGCCGTAGGCGGCGGGGTTGCCCCAGCGCTTGACGATTTTGCCCGACTTTTTGTCAACAATATAAAATTCGCTGAAGTTGCGGGAATTCAGCAAAATCTGGTCGGTCTTGGGCAGGTACTGCACTGTGTTGAAATGCGACCAGTCAAAGCTGTCGTATCCCGGCCCCACAGGTGTGGGCAGAGCAAAGTTGATGTCCAGTTGGTCCGGGCCGGTGCCGATATGATCCCAGGCATGCCATTCCCAGACAGTCTTGCCGTTTTTGTCCACCTCGCGCACAAAATCCACCCAGAAGTCGCGCACGGCCTGCCCCTTGATCTTGACTTCTTCAGGCCACGTGCCGGGCTTGCGGCCCTTGGCCTGGAATTCGGCGGGAGTTTTGCGCTCCCAGCCAAGAATCATGGTGTTGCCGTTAGGCATGCGGTCAAAGCAGTGGTGCTGGATCTCGTTTTCCGTAAGCATGGTGTACGACCACACCACATTGCCGTTCCAGTCCATTTCTTCAATAATGCCGCCTGCGCCGCCAATTTTAACCGGTTGATCCTTGGGGGCGGCTGCGCGTAGCAGATTGCCGTTGGGCAACAGCGTGGCATAGAGGCCGGGAGGGTATTTGCTCTTCCACGTGTGCACAACATCGCCGTTCATATCAATTAGATAGGTGGTTGTGCATTTGACCGTGGGCGCAAAGAGCGTGTAGCCCTTGAAGGTTTTTTCGGGCACGAGCTTGATGACGCCGGTGGGGCCGTCATGCACCTCATATGCAGGAGCCTGCGTGGACAATCCAAGGGCAAGCAGACCTGCCAACAGGGAAATGGAAGCACGAAATCTCATGATCATATTCCTCCGAGTTCGTGAACATTGCATGTACGAAAATATCGCTCGGGTCTAAAACGAATAGACCACATTGAACGACGCCTTCCATGCATCCTTGACATTGAGGCTTGTGCCGGAGATGTTCTGGTAGTGGCCCCATACGTCATTGTCCAGCCAAAGGTGGATATAGCCCAGTTCCAGGATAAACGTCAGATTTTCCGCTGCCTTGTACTTGCTGTCGAGGTTGACTTCCATACCCGTATCGGCTGTGGTGAGATACGTGCCGAACGAGTTGAAGTCAGTGTTATTGCGGTAGATTTGCCTTCCTGAAGCATCAGTGGCATGCCGCCCGGTGATGTATGAGGCCATTTTTGTATCGTTGGTGCCGCCAAAATAGTTGACGCGCAGGGTGTGGCTTAAGTCATCAAGAAAGCTCACGTCCTTGATGCGCGCGCCTACGCCCCATGTGCCGCTGGGGTTAACCCCCAGCACGCCCTTGCCGCCGCCCATGATGGGATTGCCCCGGTAGCCAAAAGTGGAGAGCGAGTTGGTCAGGTTATTGGTGGTGGCAAGGTAAGGGAGACGTTCCGAACCGTTATTGGGGTTGTCGTCATCGCCACTGAAATACCAGCCGTACAGGCCGGGAAGGCCCCAATCCAAAGCATATTCTGCCAGCAACATGCCAAACCAGCCCCGGCGGTTCAGGTCTTCCTTGCCGTGGTCAACGCTGCCGTAAATGAAATCCCATGAAATCCTGAGAGGTTCAAAGCTGGTCCACTGCCCGGTCAGCCCACCCCAGTACATGGAGCTGTAATCATCGTTCCACAGCCTGGAGGTGCCCCTGGCGGAGCTGAAAGCAGCCGGATACAAACCATCGCGCAATTCCAGACCGTCAATGGCCTGCCCGGTTATGGGATTGGTCAAGGCGACCTTTTTGCTGCCGCCAGGCATGTTGGTAACTGCGGCAGGCATGAGGCTGTTTGGCCCCATGGCGCCGCCCATGCCCCAGGGCGTAATTTTGAGTCCGTCCACCGTCACGGGCACGGTCAACGCGAACAGATCGAAATTATCCATGTAACTGGCAGGCTGTGAGGCTGTACCGCTCCAGTTGTCGTTGAGCAGGCGCATCCACACACCGGTGATGCTGACGGCATCGTTCATTTTCCACGATGCCGCTATTCCGGCCACATCGTCCTGAAAAACGGGGCTGTCCAGAGCAAATCCGGGGAGTTTTATGCCCTGAAGGCCCATGCGCAGCTTCAGCGGAGTATTGGGCACGACCCAGTCGAGATAGGCGTTTTTGACTTTGACAACGTTGCTGCCATCTGCCCCCAACGCGCCGCCCTGAGCTGCCATGCCCCACCGCTGTTCGCCAATTTCAAAAAAAACGGTGCCGGCAAGGTTCTCGGAAGCCTTGGCGTTCAGTTGCAGGTGCAACCTCTGGATAGCTTCAAACTCGTCCCTTTGCTGGTGTATGGCAGCCCACTGTTGCCCCACAACGTTGTTGCCGTTGCGGTCCTTTCCCATGAAATTTCCGCCGTTGATGTAGTCAAAGGCAAACTGCCAGCTTCCCTTGACGTCAAAATCGACCGCCCTGCACTGGGGTGCGCTTCCGAGCAGCAATCCTGCTGCCAAAAGTAATATGCCCAGCTTTTTCATCCTCCCGCCTCCTTTTGTCAGTGTGCGAGTTATCCAAGCATGCGCCAGTAGGGCATGGCCACAAAGGCCACAAACCCGCCCGTAAGCAGCATGCGCAAAGCCATGACCAGAACCATCTCTTTGAAGTTGATGTAGCCGCTGCTGAAAAAATAGAGATACAAGGCGTATTCATAGGGGAATATCAGGTTGTCCAGACCATACTGGAACGAGAAGTACAGGATGCGCGGATCCAGACCCATCTGCATGCCGAGTTCAGTAATGGGGGCGGAGAGAGTCGAAGTGGCCGCAAGCGGCGTGAGCAGGAAGTTCAGCACAACGCCCACAACATATGAGCATACAGAGGCCAGGCAGGCCCCTGTTTCGCTGAACAGAGGCAACACAAGGCCTGCCAGCCAGTGTGTAACCTTGAGGAATCCGCCCGCACTGCCGATGGCCATGCAACCCATGATGAAAAAGAGCGGGGCAAAATTGATGGAAGTCATGCGCTTGCCGTCCATAAGCCCGATACCGGGCATAAAGGCCAGCGCCGTAATGATAACCAGCACTGACCCTGCGCTCAGATGGTGCAGTTTGTCGGTGGCAAGCAGCACCAGGGTGAGGCAAAGCAGGATAAGCGCCCGCCTTTGTTCATCCGTAACATCGCCCAGCTCGGCGTGTTTCTGCTCCACTACGGCGCACAGAACACTCCTGTTGACCGAGCTGCGCAGTACCAGCAGTACAATTGCCAGCGACATGGCCGTGTACAGCATGGCGGGAAGGAAGTTGAACTTGGCGTATTCAATCCAGCTGGTTTGAATGCCCATGACCTTGTCCACTATGCCCATGCCCATAACCAGATCGCCAGCTCCCGTAAGATAGGCCAGCTTGGTTGCCCCTACGGCAATGCAGGTGCCAAGCACAACGGCTGTGGCTTCGCGGCTTTTGGGCCTGAAATCGAGGGCATCGCACAGGCTCACCGCCACGGCGCAAAAAATTGCCGCCTTGCCCATGATGGAAGGCACAAGGGGAGAAACAATGGCGGCCCCAAGGGTAATGCCTGCAAGCGCCCCGGCAAAACTGCCGCCCGTAAGTTTGACGCATGTCAGCGCAATGCGTTTGCCAAGGCCGGTGACCTGAATGATCTTGCCCAGGGTAAAACCACCAATAACGATGATCGGCACCTCGGAAAGCCACGAAGCGAAAACCACCTTCTGTGGTGTGCTGCAAAGCAGTATGTAAAGGATGGGCAGCAGGATACCCACGGCAATGTCGTTCAGCGTATCCAGGGCCCAGGCAATTACAGCCCAGAGCGTGACCGCCAGAAATGCTATCATGGGGGGAGTAAGGCTTTCGCTGCGAGGAAGGGCGAAATACAAGGCTAGGGGGAGCGCCAGGTTGATGCCCCATTTGGCAAGCAGCCCGGGCGTCAGGTCTGAAGTCTTGATAATCATGAGGATCTCCTGTGAAAGTGGGGATCATGGGTTCGCCCCGCTACTAGGCAGAGGCGAACCCGGAAGCACTTCAACGCGAATTTTCTCTAACGCCCTAGCCTTTGGGATCTTCCACAGAAGCCACGCAAAGCGCGTTACTGCCTTCGTAGGGCTGGCAGCCCTCAACGGTCACTTCTTTGGCGCGGTCTCCGGCTGCGGCTGCCCCGGGCACACGGAAGGTAGAAACATTCAGCGGTTCAATGGGGGTTTCTACTGGCTTTGCCACCTGCGGCACCCATTCGTAAGGCACGCGGTATGCGCGGTAGGTCATGTTCATGGGCACATGCTTGCCCCAGTAAGGTGAAATAAATTCCCACACGATTTCGTGGTTGGGGGTAACCTCGAATACACGCCCGTCAGAACCTTCGGTGATGAGGGTATTGCCGTTGGGCAGGCGCTGCATGCCGCTGATAAAGGGGCTGTAGAAGCGGTTGCTGTCCATGGGTTCAAGGAATCCGGCTTCCTTGGGTGTGTACTGCCAGACAATCTTGAGAGAAACCGGGTCTATCTCAAGAACGCGGGAATGGTCGCGCAGGGCTGCTTTCACGCCCGTGGGCGAGCCGGGATTGGGCACGTCGTAGCCGCCCCAGCCGCCGTTGTCGAAAACAAGGATGTTGCCTGCGCCCGGCAAGCCGTGCGGCACCATGTGCGCATGGTGCTGACCGATGATCCAGCCTATGGCCTTGAGCTCGGGGGAGGTGTCGTAGTCCGGCCCGATCTTCCAGGTGATCTTTCCGGTCTTTTTGCTGATGATGAAGATGATGTTTGCCTCGCGTCCATCAACAATAATGTTTTCAGGATGAAAGCGTTCATCGCCAGCATCGTACCATTTGTTGGGGCCAAGCACAGACATGGAGTTGATGTGCATCCAGTCGCCCATGCCTTCGGGCTGGGTCGGACGGTAGTTGGGGTTACGGCAAAGCGTATTTTTGGGGCCTTCGCGGAAACCCATTTCGTCGAAATGCTCGTTGCACGACCATTCCCAGAGGATGTTCCCTTCCCAGTCCACCTCAAGGATGAGGTCATCAAGCAGCTGCTTGTCGCTGATTGCGCTATTTCGCACGTTGCGGTGCGCCAGGATAAGGGTTTTGCCTTCAAGCGCCTTGGGTTCCATGCCGGGGGCATAGTAGCCCACGGGGTTGCCTTCGCGCTGGAAGTCGTGGTGATAACGTGCAAGCCAGCGGCCAGGATAGCCAGGATCTTCAACAAATTCATTTTGATCGAATTTCCATACTATGTTGCCGTCCCAGTCAACCTGGACAACATCAAGGCCGTCCTGCACACTGAATTTACCACTGCGGCGTCCTCTGCTTGTCACAAGGTACCCGCCGGGGAAAATTTTATTGGGCATACCGTGAACGCCCTTCCAGACATTTATTTCATGTCCGTTCATATCCATAAGCACAGCGCCAACTTCCTGAGCCTGAAAGATGGTGTACCCGCCCCAGCATTTTTCAGGTTTGAATATGGTAACGCCTGTGGGGTAAATTGTTGGATGGCCCATATTAAATTCCTCCAGATCAATTGATGTTTGCGGAATGCGCCAGTATCCAGCAGAAGACGAGGAACAGCGCACAAGGTATTTGATCCACTCTATTGGGCAGGATAGTACGGATTCAGGGAAGGTACGTGTTTCATTTGCAACATTTTTCACAATTAATTGCATTTTGGAGCAAAACCCTGTTATCAGAATGCCAGAGCAACTGTTCTAAGGAGGCAAAATGGAAAATCGCGGCATCAATTGTGGACGCAGCCTGGCCTTCAAGGAAATGCGCGAAATGAACTCCAGCTGGCGTTCTGTACTGCATCTGGGGCGAAAGCTGGTTTGGCCCAAGGGGCATCGCGTACCCTTTGGGCAGGAATTGTACTTTTTGGATCGAGGCAGGGTTCGGCTGACGAATCAGAACATGGAAGGGGTAGAAAAAATCCTCTGGTACATTCACGAGGGATGCGTTTTTGGTGAAACGCCGTTTTTTGATCCCATGCCTGCCGAGAGTTATTTTTCGTGTGCAACCGGTTGCGTGAGCTATGCCTTTACGGCTGAAAATGTAGAAGAAATCTGCAAGGACTATCCCCACCTGCTCATCAATCTGTTGTGCTCCATGTCCCGAAAATTGCGGGTGCTCTCAAATCAGGCTTCGTCTCTCTACCTTGATAACGTGCTGGCCCGTACCTGCAAATTTTTGGCGCAGCACATAATCCCCGGCAGCGACCCCCTCACAGCCAATATGGGGGTTTCCAAGCAGGAGATGGCCAGCCTTTTGGGCGTACACAGAATTTCCTTGTACAAAATCTTGCGACAGCAGGAGGAAAGCGGTCTGTTCGGGCCATTCTCCGGCAAAACCGTAACAATTCTGCGCCCTGAAGAATTTTTTATGCTGGCAAGGAGCTGATGCGCTTCGACATAAAGACAGAAAAGTCACTTTGCGGTGATGCATTGCGGCCAGTTGCCGCACAGCGGGAGATCTGCGCGCGCAGATTGTGCAGGTTCCTGCCAAAAACACGAGACAAGCTGATTCATTAGGCAAAATACAGTCCCATCGCAGCTCGCCTCTGGCGAAAGAGTGCCGGCATCAGTTTGGTTGCCATTAAGATAAATGGGAATTGACCACCACGCTGCGGCAAGAGGTTTCCACGCAAATTCCTCTTGCATGAGAGTTCACCACTCTCCCCCGCCTCGCCGCAACTGTATGTCATGAGAGATTTGTGTGCCTTCTGCACTGATGAAATGGCTGATGGATGTAACGCGCCCCTTACATTTGGACCAAACGCCACTTAATTTTGCACAAATGACAGCAGATTAACCCGTGCCAAATGTGGCACACAGAATATATTTATTGGAATTGTAGGGGCGGGACAAATCCCGCCCCATTTTTATTTACTTTACGGTAGCTATACGATCCCAGCTGATAGCAAAATACTCTGCAGACAACTCAACAATACCGACATAACTCCGACCGGATTCGGCACAAGCAACGCCTACCGAACCACCGCCCATAAACGGGTCCAGTACGGTGCCTTCCTGTTGCGTGATTGCCAGCAAATCGTGGATGAGCGCCACTGGCTTACTGGTCAGGTGAACCGTCCGGGCTGCCGTCACGGGGTGCGCATACAAGCCTGGTAGGCACGCCCGCGTGGGGCTTTTAAGGCGGCCTTTGGCAGCGAACACCACGTACTCACATTGTTGCCGGAACCTGCCGAGTTGTGGGCGTGCGGTCCGCTTATCCCATGGCACAATGCCGAGCCAACGCCAGCCAGCACCTTGTACCGCATCTGTAAGCGCTGGAAGCTGCCGCCAGTCCGTAAACACCATGAGCGGTGCGCCATCACGACTGACACGCCAGCATTCAGCCAGCCATAGCATGCACCAGTGCGTCCAGCTACGCTGGTCTTTGGCATCTCCCAACATCGGGGGATATTGGCGTTTGACGCCAGATGACTGATACTTGCTTGCGGGATCAGCCTGCTTAGCGCTCTAACGCCATGTAGGGCCGTGGTGCGGCGGCACTACGCCGCGCCGGTGGGGGCGTTGACGCGCCCCCGCCACTGTCAATCGTTACCTCCCCAAAATCGCCTGAGCGCAACGTAAATCGAGATAATCTGCCCACGCCTGCAACATCTTGCGCCGCTCCGTCAGCAGATCTGAACGTTGATATGCCGCGCGCACTTGGTTTTTATCTACGTGCGCGAGCTGTCTTTCTATTACCTCGCTTGCCCAACCCATTTCAGAAAGAGTTGTGGCCGCCATTGCCCGGAAACCGTGGGCTGTCATTGTTTCCGGGCCGTACCCCATGCGACGTAAGGCCAGATTAAGCACATGACCTGTCTCGTGCCGCGTTTTGTCCCATCGCGAAGGAAACAGCCACTGGGTTTTGCCCGTTATTGGCTGTAACTCTCGTAGAACATCCAATGCCTGGCGCGTTAGCGGCACGTTGTGCGGGCGCTTCATCTTCATTTTTTCTGCTGGGATGCGCCAAGTAGCCGTGTCCCATTCGATTTCACTCCATGCAGCGGACGATAATTCTCCGGGCCGGACGAATAGCAACGCAGCCAGCTTAAGGGAACATCTGCGCTGGTGGTTGAGGTAACGCTCTATGCTGGCCATGAGCTGTCCAATTTGGCGCGGCTCGGTTATGGCTGCGCGGGGTTTGCATTTGTGAGGGGTCAGCGCCCAACCTAGGTCGCGGGCCGGATCGCGGCTGACAAACCCGCACGCTATGCCATATCTCATGATTTGGGATATATGACTTTTGACCTTGCGAGCGACCACCAGTGTGCCTCGCTGTTCGATATGACGTAAAATCGTCAGGATGGTGGGTGCGGTAATCTTGGTCAGAGGTTTATCGCCTAGTCGGGGTATAACCTCACGCTCCAGCCGCCGCCACGACTCCTCCGCATACTCAGTATTTCCCTGGAGCATGTACCGCTCCCACCAGTCGCGCGCAACAGTCGCAAATGTAACCGTCGATGCCATAAGCCCTCCTTATACGAAGGCTTATGGCACATTGCCAATCATTTACAATCCCTATGCAATTATTAAAGAGCCTGTTCAGACCGTAGCGATATCAAAAAAGTCTGTCAGTGGCTGGCCGAGCTTCCCTGTCATATCCGGACATACTGTTTCAATATGTGCAACGATCTTTCTGGCGGCGGCCCTATCTATATAGTTGTTACATCCGTCAATCGTGATCCAAAGACGGTTGCGATAGCAGCGCGTGGCCAGCACCAGACCGCCAGTGTCTGCCGTCAAACCACGGCATGGGCCGGGCAGATATGTACGCGGGTACAGCATTGCGCCGAGGCCATAATCATTGACCGCCTGCCCGATGTGGTTGCCCATGTCTTTGATTGCCGTAAGAATATCCAGACCCCAAGGCCATAAATCGCTCTGCGTAAACAGGCAGTCTTCCGCAATAATCCGCGCGCCCCTGTGTGCCCAGCCGCCGAATGCCCGCACGTCAAACGTCTGGCCAAAATCGTGTATCCAGCAACGGCGCATAATGACAGTTGTGCCGTCTTGGGCTTCAGGGCAGCGTCGGCCTGCACCGATGATAACGCAATCCTCAAGCTCCCAGCGTGCATTGTGCACATCATTGCCTGGGTGGTCACCGTTGCCAGCCAAAATCGCTTTTATGCCGCCCAGAATAACGACGCCGGATAGCCTCACTTCGGCCCCATCCACGCCGCTCAACACCTCATCCTGATCAGCCTTGGGATAATTGCGGAAATCATACACCCGCTGACTTATCTCCGTGTGCCGATGCGTGGAGCCGTAAACAGTCAGGCCGTCATCCTTGGGGTTGGCCGGGCCGTTACACACGCCGCCGGTGATCTGGTTAATTATGCTCATACCGCGTAGCTGACGACCATGTCTTGCACGGCAATGACCGTGGTTGCGGCGGTCACGGCGGCCAGCAGCTCGTCGCGGCGGGCGGCATGCGTCTGCATGACATACGCGAGGCCCTCCGCATCCTCCGCCGCAAACGCGGCTGCGCCGATGGTGACATCCTGCTCCGTCGGGGACGTCGTGGGCATGGTCAGAGACGCGGCCACGGCGGCATCGTAGCCAGCCTTTATCTCCGCCGTCTTCGCGGCCTTGCTCTCGGCCAGCAGCTCGGCATCAGTTTTGGCGGGGCGCTCGATCAGAGCACCCTCCGGCAGAGGCCCGGGCTTGGTCATGCGGCGCGCGGGATTGGCGTTGGTGTCATCCGGCAACCAGTAGTCGGTCGCGTCCTGTGTCAGGGCCGCATCAAAAAACGGCTCCTTGCGCTCGCGATGGTCTTCGACCAATACCCACTTGCCGTTAACATTTTTCGGCCATTGTTTGGGCCATGGCAATGGAGGCAAAGGCTCATATAAGCTGTTGCCGGGCTGGTATCCGTGGTCTTCAACGGTACAAGCATAATACTGGTCTGGCAGCGTATATCTGTGGGCTAGGGCCATTGTTTACTCCTTGAATTTTTTGGTCGCCTCTCGGCGTGG
Source organism: Desulfovibrio desulfopostgatei (assembly GCF_053570645.1). Classification (NCBI taxonomy): domain Bacteria; kingdom Pseudomonadati; phylum Thermodesulfobacteriota; class Desulfovibrionia; order Desulfovibrionales; family Desulfovibrionaceae; genus Desulfovibrio; species Desulfovibrio desulfopostgatei. The sequence goes on from NZ_JBRBQS010000002.1 coordinate 2,147,071, forward strand.
GAGGCGTGCATATGGATGCGCAAAGGCGACAAACGGGGAAGATTTTTGTTGATAACGCTCAATTTATTGCTCCCACTGGTGCTTTTGGTGCTGGCGATACGGGAGGACGGCAATTAGCGACCGCAGGGTACAATCCCAGTGTGATGATCTCAGTGCAATTTGATACGGCCCGCGTGACGCTCACGGGCAACGCCAACAAACCGCGCGGGTGGGGTGCGCTGGCTTGCGCCTATCTTGGCACTCCTGCGGCATAGTTATGCAGGTTGCCCCAGATAACAGCATGCCAACGCACCCCATGCTCTCGGCTTGTTTGCATTGCCAACCGGTGTTTTGCGGCTGATGTCAAAATATAGATCGGAGTAGCTAACACCGTAGCCCGATGCTGTATGCACAGCCGAGTTATCTTGTCGGTAAAACACCCCCATGACGGATTCGCCCGCCGCGCCATAAACAGCCGTAACTTTACCAGTGGCAGGCCGGATCATATCAATATGTGTCCCTCCCACGCCGAGAGACGCACCTGTGGAGCTGCGGAACATCTCCTGAAGGTCTGGCATTTTGAGGGTGTCGGCGGCTTTGTCCCACACAAATTTTGTCACACCGCCAATGCCGTTCCATCCAACTGTTGACCCATCAGCCAAGGTGGCCCATATGGCTGTGTGCAGTGTATTGTACTGCGCCAGCGTAACCAGGCGCGCGGCTCCATATGTTGTTGACAGGTATGCAGCCATTTCGGGGTAGGTCGTGGAAAAATTGGAAATCGTAGTGCCCAGGCAAGGCACATAGCCCGCACGAGGCGCTTCATCTTCAAAAAAGCGGATGCCGCCCACGGGGTCCATGGCCTGGGCTTTGGTGGATATTTTTCCTGTAGCATCAATTACGATGGTTGTTCCATCGGGCATCACAATGCCTGGAGTGCCTACCTTGGCCAGACCTGGCAAACTCGGTCCGATTACCGCATATAAGGCCTCAACAATTGCCGCCTCGACTTTATCCAGGTCGCCATCGTCTTTAACGCCAGCCGCATAGCGACGGGCCAAAAATTGCGCCAAGCCAGCGGACATGTGTGAGACCTGCCGGGCCTGTTTGTTGGCTAGCTCCTGTCGTGCAATGCCCGGCTGATGGCCAATAGTGCGCTGCAGATCAGCGGCATAGTCCGCCTGTGCGAGCATATCTCGGCCATCAACGCCTTGATGGCAAAACGGCAAAATATCGTTGATAACATCAACAGCTTCAACGGTTACGCCAGTGTCTTTGGTAATGGGCATAGTGTCCTCCGTGTCCCCGGTGTAACCGGGGACGGCTTACAGCAGCCACCCCGATATAGTTCGGGGCTACTCGGCTGGCCTTAGCACAATGGGCCATCTGCCCGCGCCCCAGCCAGCTAGCCCATCTGACTGACAACCCCAGGCCATCAGCGGGCCGCCATCTTGCGTAACGGCATACCAGCTCACGCGCACACCTTCGGGCTTGAGTGGAATGTAATTGCCCATGAGCAAAGCCTGGGTAACGGCATCTGGTCGCATGCCCGCAATTCCGACAACCATGCTCATGTCCTGGTTATCCTGTATCATTATGATGCTGCCTGTATCTGCAAACGCGGATTCCCACACATCATAAGCCCCCGGTATTGAACCGTCCCAAGCATTGGCGGCAATGCGCGCTTTAATCAGTCGCCGAAATACGTCATCCGGCAGGCTCGTAAGACCACTTTCTGGGTCATACGGGCCTTTCCAGATGCCTTGCGCCCAGCCGACGCCTTCAGCGCCCCAAGCAAAATACACGCCCGATAGGGGCACGCGCAGCACTCGTGTAATGCCCGCCCACAAGCCAACGGCATCAAGCTGCACTCCCACGGCTGTGTCCACGTCAAAGGCGGTGGGCAATGTTGCCAGCAGCGCCTGGGCGTCAACCAGCGGCTGCGTCAGCACAGCAACCAGGGCCGTAAATCGCGGCTGCTGGTGCTGGCTGGTTACGAGGCCGGGGTAGGCGTTATCAGCCATCACTCAACCCCCGGCAGGCTGATGTCAGCCAGCTTGCATGTTGCGGCGGCGTTAAAGGCAATGGGGATATTGCCCTCCGTCCACGTGGCAGATGCATCGGCCAGGTCGCCTGTGGTATACGCGATGGACAACACGTCAAACGTCCTTGAGCCGGACGCGTCAGCCGCGTTGATGGGTGTAAGCAGGCGACTGGCCAGCACATCATCGCCTATGGCCATAGCGTTTATATATTTCGCCAGATTGGCCTTTATGGCTGCCCCCGTGGTGGATAAATATCCTGCTAGTGGCTTGAGAGTGACGCGCAGCCGCACACGTACCGCCGTGGGGCGATAAAATCGTATAGCATTGGGCAGCCCCTTGGCGTCCCGCGTCATAACCTCCACGTCACCGCGTGTGTAGCAGCCCGGCGTTTTTTTGAGGGCGATGGCCTCGGCTATGGCCGCGTTGTCGCCTCCCTCCACAACCAGACAGATGCTGTGTGGGGGCAGGCCGTTAGCGTCAACGGTGGAGGTGTCGTTTTCATAGCCGCGCCATCGGCTGACGCCCTCAAGGTTTGCCACGGCCCCCAACGTGCCTTCAAAAACTGTGCGGCTGGGCAGTGCTGTAGATACCGCCTGGCGGGTGCGCAGTGTAGCGTCCGTCTCAACTGCCGCACCTGGTGTGGCAGCTAGGGGATTGTTGACGCTCTGCCAGCCACGGCAGGGCGTGGCAATTTTATTGACCTCGCCAGCTGCGGCGCGCACATCGCCGATGTCTTGGGCAGTGGCTGTAACGCTTATCTCGCCTGACGTAGGGATGGTGACGGTTGCGGGCATATCCCACTTTTGTCCGGCGGTATCCTCTACAATGCCCCCATTGATGATGGTGCCCGCAGTGCCAACACAGACCACAATCACAGTGCTATAGCTTGCCGCCTGCCGACGGATGCCGTTAATCACCACCATGCGCGAGAGACCCGCCCCCTGGGCTGTATGCGGGCTGAATGCGTTGTAAACGCTGGCTGCCAGGCTATATGTGTCCTGCTGGGCCAAGGCAAAGACAGCCACCAGCTGGCCCTCCTGGCTATCTGGCTCCAGATACAGATCCTCGCCAAAAATGGCTTTGACCTTGGCTTGCAGTGCGGTCAGCGTGGTGGCGTAGTCCGGCAGGTGCATGCCGTCGCGGTCGATATATGCGCCGTCAGCCATAGCGAATCCTTATAATATGGTGTTTACGGTTGTGCCGCCGTAAATGGTGTTAATCTCGACTGATACCGTTAGTTTGCGTGTGTTTGGATCAAATGTGCTTTCGTAGCTCACAAGCTCGCTCACACCCTCGGTCTGCAATATGCGCTTGCGCAGCAACGGATCGTAGGTGTCCTTGGTATGTTTGCCCCAAACGTGGGTGACATAGGGTGTACCCTCGGTCAGATCCAGAAACCATTCACCAGCCAGCAGGGCCAGACGGGTTTTGACGGCCTGAGCCACGCATTCCGGCGTATCAACATGATAGTCTGCCGGGCCGTGACCAAGCTGATAATCATTTTTGGCGTCCAGCTTGCGGTATCGCATTATTTGGGTTCTCCCGTTGTCCCACCACTATCGCCAGGGTGTGTATGATGGGCTGTACTTTTGCCTTCGGCCACCTGGTCGCCCGTGGATGTGAGGGAGCCATCAAGGGCAATCGTGCCCTTCATTTGCACCGTGCCAGCTTCGCCGCCTGCCCCGGTGGTGGTGACATTGCCCTCCAGGGTGATCTGTGGGGCCTTAATTGTCACCTGTGCTGCCGCCTCCAGCGTGATTGCACCAGCAGGCGTAAGTGTTACTGTGGCTTGCGGGTTTTTGGTTTCAATTGTATAATCAGGCTTCATGGTCAGGGTGGCCTTGCCATCATCTGTCCTCAACTGGACGTTTTCCTTGTCCACTGGGGGGTCTAGTTTTGTTGCCTGTGATCTGGGGCCAATGATGGCCATACCGTCCGAGAGATCATGCATGCGCCCGCTGGGTGGCGGCGTGGATTCTCCGCCTTGCCACCAGCCGTCTATGCAGCGGCTGGAAAATACTACTAGAACCTCGTCTCCTACCTTTATCGGGTATGTCAGGCTGAAGCCGCCCCCACACACAAACACCACGGGCACGTCTACCAGAAGGGGCATCTGCACGTTTTTGCTTTTTCCGCTTTCGTCCCGCACGCTGCCTTGCACGGCGGGCTGCACGCTCACGGTCATAGCCACAGGATCAAAGCCTGTCACAATACCAGGCAGGGCCGTCCACATTTGGGCCTGATGACCTTCTTGCGCTAGGCGCTGGCTCTCTATGGGATCATTCTGCCGTTCGCTTCTATCCATATTATTTACCTCGCCATATCCAGCGGCAGGCGCATAGTGTCGTCAATGCCAATGCACAGCATGTCCGCGTACCAGTCGTTGCCGCGCGTATCGCCGCTAAACTCGACTTTTAAAATTCTGTAAACGCCGTCATCGTCCAGACGTGGTGCGGTTTGCCCCGCAGCCATTTTGAGAGGGCTTTGCATACGTTTGACGCTCTTATTGTCCAGCTTGATGCGCCCGCCGATGCGCAAATTAGGTAGCAGTAGCGAGCGCACGGTTATACCTTCCTGCGTCTGTTCCGGCGTGCCGATCAGGCCCGTCTCGTGGGTCAGCAACACGGCCTGACCCGGCAAATAGCCCTTGCGCGGCACCATCTGCACCTTGCCGTCCTGTATGCTCCAGTCCGTGCCGGTGTTTTGCGCCTCATCTCTCATGTACTGCCTGGCCATGCCGTACATGACCACGCCGCGCGGCAGCGCTTGCCCACCGAGGTCGGGGGTATATCCCGCCTCTGTACCCTTATCCGCCATGCTGCCCTGGCACACTCGCACCCTATCAGCAGGTAGACTGCCCGCCGCCAGAGTGGTGTTGACCGTGGCAAAATTGTAGGCACGGTCGCCATCGGCCGCCAATATGGCCAGCACCGTATCCACGCCGTTTTCACGCCACGTTCGTACCTGCCGTATATTCCCCCGGAAGATCAGCCCAGAATTATCTATATACCCGGCAGACAACCGCACTTGCGTAAACTCGCGTTGTATCCTGCTGGCTGTGGCCTCTGACAGGTTGTATACGTTTATTTCCGCACTGTTAGGGGTTTCCAAGTCCCCTTTTTTCGTCTTGAACGTGATGCGCAACTCCGACAGATCCAGCCCGCTGCCGGAATTGCCCCCCACCACCAGTGAGCAAGCCCGTAGCCAACACCGCCCCTGTTCGTCTTTGTTCTTGGCGCTCATGCGTCCTCCGTTTTAAAAATCAGCAGCACGGTATCGCCCAGGTTATTCAGTGTTGGCGACATATCACCGGATATGTACAATGCACCGCCCAGCTCAAGATAGGCATAGGGGGCCAAAAGGTCGCAGCCAGCTACCAGGGGAATGCCGCAAATCAGGGGGATGGTGTCGTCAGGTTGATCAAGAATATCCAGCACCCATCCGCCGGGTACATCCGCTGCCGGGCTTTCGGCCCAGCGCAGCACCAGACGCAAGGAGCGCCCGGCCAGACTGATGCCAAAGGCTTGCGGTTCAGGAGTTAGGGGTATTTCGTACAGTGCCATAAGGGCACTGTACTGAATGGATATGATAAGTGGACACCCCGAACTTGTTCGGGGTAACAACTGCTTGAATACTACTGTAATGCGTATTTGGGGAATATTATGTGCTTACGGGCTTTGATATTTTGGCTAGTTCTGGTTATGCCAGCAAGCACAATTGCCTGGCCTGGTGATGTGTTGACAGTCCATGACGGCGATACCGTGCGTGTGCAACCGGCAGAGGGTGAGGCCGTGTCAATTCGCGTGTATGGCGTGGATTGCCCAGAACTGGGACAGCCTTACGGCGCAGAGGCCCGCGACATGACAACCAAGCTGCTCAACGGGCGGCGGGTGGAGATAATCCCGGCCCAAACGCGCAAATCATACAAGCGCGAGGTCGCCGGGGTTGTGTTGCTGGATGATATGATTGTGCTGCAAGATACGCTTATAAGTGATGGGCTGGCCTGGGTGGATGACCGATTTTGCCATATGGCCGTATGTGATTCATGGCGACAGCATCAGGCTGACGCCAAGGCCGCAAAAAGAGGCTTATGGTCTGTGGAGAATCCGACTCCACCCTGGACATGGAGACGGCTGCAACGATCTGGGGTTGCGCATAAATAGAAATGCTCCTATAAATTACGCATTACTCTAATCAAGGAGCATTATATGGCAACCTTCAAGTGTCCTGACTGTAAAACTAAGATTTCGACTGCAGCTGAAAGTTGCCCGAAATGCGGACGGCCAGTGACGGATGCTGACCGCACACCACCGGCCAAGCCAAAGCGCTGGCAGTCCATATTGGCAGGGGCATTCTTTTTGCTAGTCCTCGCTGCCCTTTGGGGGCCAAAGGACAAAAAAACCGCCGCGACACCGACCACAGAACAAAGCAGTGCTGCCGCTAATCCGTGCGCGGGTGTGAACACCATTGAGGATTGGAATAAAGCCAGCACCCTTTGGCGTACCAACAATTCCCAGTGCAAGCCGAAGGAAGACATTAAAAAATTTGCGGTGGTATCGGCTCCAGCGCTGTTTAATTCATTTGCCCAAAATGAAGTGGCAGCCGATCAGAAATATAAAGGCAAGCGCGTGGCCATTGAGGGGATTATTTACAAAATAGAAAAATCCCCGTTAGGCTATCCCGAATTGGTCTTTGATGTGAGCTATGGAATCAATACCGTTAAATGCCAATTTTCCAAGGATAACATGGACAGGATTGCCAACATGTCCAAAGGGCAACGTGTGGTTTTAATTGGCACGGTTAAGGCGTTTACACTTGGCGCGCTGCTGAGTGTGGACGATTGCGAGTTCCCAGCAAAAAAATAAAGGGGCTTTGCGCCCCATCCTGTTGTCTTATTGTGCCGCGCCGCCTGGACGAGTGTAGCCGCCGCTACCTGCACTAGCATTTAAAATACTATTGGGCTGCTTCTGCCCTTTATCTGCAACGCCGCCAGTTTTGGCGGCGTTTTTGTGCCTGTTGCGCGGCGGCACGCTGGCCGTCTGCGTGCGCACGATAATGACTTCCTTGCAATTGGCGGTCACTAGCAGGGCCTTTTCAGTATTTTTGTCCGTAGTGCAGCTGACTCCCTCGACAAGCATATTGTCGTACAGACGCTTGCCGGTAACAATGCTGATCGGCTCGCGCTTGCGCATCAGGTCCAGCAGCTTGTCATACATCTCCCGCGCCTTGCCCTCTCCGGTGGTGTCCGACACGCCCGCACGTATAGTAACAGAGGCGGGGTTAACATAGGCGTGGTCGTTTATTTTTGCGCCTTGCTCCACAGGGTGCTCGGTAATATTCAGTTTGTCCTCGTGTTGTTCCTCCACGACCACCGCGAATTGCAGGCCGCCAAGGTTTCGCCCGGTGATAACAGTTCCGCTAGTGCTCATCGTGTAGCCCCCTGCATGTGCCGCGCCATATCTGCTGCTGCCCGGTCTTGGTTGCCCGCCACCAGTCCGGCCACTTGCTCGGGGCTTTGCGCGCCATTAAGGGTAATCTCCGTTTTTGAATCCACTTTAACCTCGCGGGATGTGTGGCTGGCTGCCATAGCTGGTATGGGCTGCGGTTTCAGCGCCGGTCCGTCTGGCGGCGGGGTTACATTGGCGTTTACGGCCAATCCCATTTTTTCCTTTACAAAATCAGGCAGCCAATCGGTCATGCCGGAGAGTTTTTCCTTCAGCCAATCCAAAGCAGGCGCAAAAAAGTTCTTTATTGCAGCAGCGGCTTTTTCTGCCCAGGCTGCGAAGTCTGGAAATTTCTCACGAATGAGGTCCCAGTTTTCCCAGATCATGGCGGCGGCTGTTATGATTAACCCCAGGGGGTTGGCTTTGACCAGACCAAACAAAACACGGAAGGCCATACCCACACCGCCGACAGCGCCTTTGAGGAGCATCATCACAGCCTTTAGCCCCATGGCTATGGCTATGCCTTGAGCAAATCCGGTAATGAGCTTTTCATGCTCGCGGAAAAAATTGGTCACGCTGTCGATGGCGCTGCTGATTGCGTTACGCACACCCTCAATGCTTTTTTCCCACGGCCCCCAGTCAAAATAACTGCGCCCCCCCTCCATGTACGTTTGGTAATCGTCAATCAATCCTACGATGGCGGCCAGACCGGCCACAAGCATGCCCAACGGCGTGGCCAAGAAACCAGCATTTAAAAATTTCCAGGCGGCAGCAAACAACACAAGGCCCTGGATAATCTTTTTTTGCCCGCCATCCAGCTTATCGTACCAGCCTACCAGGGCAGATGCCCAGGTGACCATGCGGCGCACAAAGGCTCCAATAGCTCCGGCAACCCGAAAGACAACGCCGATCACGGTTTCAAAGATGGCCTTGATCTTGCCGAAATTTTCCATGATGACACGGCGCAAATTTTCGACGTCGCCACGCAGCTGTCCCAAAAATACGCCGCCCACAGCTTTGACCAGCAGGCCGCTCATGGTGTGCAACTTGTTCAGCTCGGCCAAAAATCCGCGGCTGTCTTCTGCCGCCTTGGCAGCATCTCGACCGGCCACTTCATACATGGCCGCAAACTCGTTCTTGAGGCCGCTGACGTTGCGCGTCAGCATGGGCACCAATGTGGGATCAATGCCCATTTGCTTGGCGTAGAGTTTTGCGGCCTGGTCGCTCATGCCGCGCATGTTGTTGCCCACGCGCTCAAGGAGCACGCTGGTATCTTTGATGTAGGGGTATTTTTCTTTCAGGCCCCCCAGGGCTGCGGCCACGGCCTCGGAGCTGCTGCCGGTCTGCTCGGCAACATAGCCCAGTTCTTCCAGCTTCTGGATGGGTACACCCAAGGCGTCCGCTTGCTTGGCCAGTGCAACCTCGCCCTGGGCAATACGCATGATGCCCGCAAAGGCTGCACCAGCTGCAAGCGTGATACCAGCCGCAAAGCCTGTCACCTTGGCCAGAGCGCCCTTAAGGCTGGCCTCGTCAGCCTGAAAGCCCACAGAGGCCAAAAATTCGGCGATGGTTACGGCCATCAGGCATCCTTGTTCTTGAGCGCCGCCATGTAACGGCGTTCGTTTTCGTCCTGCACATTGCAGGCGTCATTCATTAAGGCGATGTCCGCCAAGTCAAGGGTACAATCTTTGAGGCTTTCGTACCGGCACATGCCACGCAGCACGGGCCTCAACAGCCAGTCCTCGCCGCCCGGCAGGCATACCCAGTCAACGTCTACGTCGTCTTCGGTTCCTGTCCCGGCGTTTGCAACGCCGGGAGTGCGCGAAAAAAAGTGGTCAGGTTATCCTTGAGCACGTGGGCCGTCAGGGACAACATGGTGAGCAGATCCATGTCCGGGTACATGAGCTGCCCCTTGCTGCGCACGGGTGCCCAGCCGCCGCCATCCTGGCGCATGGCCACAACGTCCAGAGCGGCATTGCACACATATTCCAGGCTTTCGTCCGGCAGCTCACCGATGGTCGCGCCCAAAGAGCCAAGGACTTCAGCCAGCTTGGCATCCTTACCATCGCCCAGCTTGGCATCGTCAAGCGCCATCTGTAGCGTGCCCAGTACGCCCTGCAGCTTGCCAAGCACAGGGGCGGCGCGCTTAAGCACGTACATCTGCGCAAAGGCGTTGAGTTTGCCGATTTTGTAAACAGTGCCCTGGATTTCAACTTCATTCATGGCTTACTCCTAAGAGATTTCCGGCGTGCCGCTGCCGTCCTGGATATTGATTTTGCCTGAGTGGAACGTCCATTGCCGCGTTCCACCTTCTTTGGCAAAGGGCTTTTCCGGCTGTTTGGCGAAAGCCACCTCCTGGCAAGTCGCGGTGTCGCCGCGTGCCACATCGCGCACGGTTATGGTGTTACGGCCCCAGTTGGCGCTGCTCTGACGTTGATAATTATACATTTCCTGCAACTGTCTGTTTACGGGGCTGGTGCGCAGCAGATTAACCGTAACAGTGCCGCTGGAGTCTGCCAGCAAGCTATGCATGACGGAACCGTCTGCCCCCACGGTCATAGTGTTTTGATCGCCGGTGGGGACGATGGTCAGGCCCTCCTGGGCGATGCCCGCCCGGTCACCCGAAAGCGGGAAGTTCCCGCCAGGGCCGCTGATAGCCGCATGAACATCAAGAAAAGAATATGCGAATCCCATGTTCTTACCTGTTTACGTTTATGGCCACATCCACAGAGTGGATAGCTCCGGCCAGTTTTATGGCACACTGGATAGGCGGAGCCACGCGCTTTTCGCGCTCGCTCTGCGCTTGCAGTTCGATGGGTTCTGAATAGACATAGAATCCCTTGGGCAAATAATCGCCGCGCTCCAATTGGCCGAAGCCGTCGCCGTTCCAAGTGCCGGGGGCAACCAGAGCATTGTTTACGGCCTGATCCAGCACGGATTCGATGCAGGTAATGAGCTGATGCACGCCGCTGTTGGTCTGCGGAATCTTGGTTTTGCTCTGATACAGCAGGTTCCACAGCTCGGTCTGTACGGCGTTTTGCAGCCAGTCCGTGCCGTGGATCTCATCCCACCATGCATCGCCGCTCATGACACCCTCTTGGAGAATTGCCGTATCGTTGTTGTAGGCGGCAAAAACGTTGCAACGCTTGGCAGCCAGGGTATTAGCCTGCGATTCTGTCAGCCCTTCGGCTTCCACGCTGGGGAGCTGCTTGAATTTGAGCGTGATGGTGCTGCGATTGGCGTTAAAGTTGACCGTAAACGCTCGCCCAATGGCGCTGATAGCGGCATATTTGTTGGTACTGTACGCAACAAACAGACGCGACAGCTTAAGTGCTTTGCCCCGGCTGGCCAGATCATCCGTATAGGCGGCATCCAGCACGCGGGTGTCCGTGATAGTGGCCGCGTAAATACGGCTCTTGCTAGCCGCTTGGATGTACTGGGCAACAATCAAATGATCATCCACAGTCAGGCTGCTGTCGGCGATGGCCAGCCCGTACCAGTCCCCCCGGTCGGCCAGCTCAACCACGCACTGCTTGATGGTTTCCGCCGCCTGGCCATCCAGCGGGGCAAGGGCCGTGGCTTCGGTCAGCTTGAGTTTTGCGACCAGGGCCGTGCCCCCGGCAGTGGCGTCCGTGCAGTATGTGAGTGTGGCCTCCGGCCCTGTGGACGTAGTTGCGAGCGTAAACCGCTCGCCGTCCCAGGTGCAGGCCACGCCATTGGCAGAAGTCTTGGCACTGATGGCCGATGCCACGGCATTAAGATTGGTGACAGACCGGAAGTCCAGGCCAGACACCTCATGCGTGGCCCCAGCCACATGCACAGTCAGGCTGCCATCACTGATGCCCGTCCACTGCGCAAGCGCCGCCTCATCTGCTGTCAGGATGCCGCCGCGCAACATGGCGCTGGTGGGCTGCTTGAGCCATCGCCCGATCTGCAATATTGCCGGGCGCGGGGACTGGCTGAAAAAAAGTTCCGCCGCCAGATATTCGGGCGCTTCCACGCCAAAATCTGCCGCAACGCCGTCAATGCCGGTGTAGCTGCGGATGCGCTCACTGGCCGAAATAACCTCGGAGCTGCCCACAATCAGCAACACGCCGAAGTTGCGGCGGCTGGCTGCCAAGGCTTGCAAGTTAATCGTGACGTTGACCACGCGGTCAACGGCAAGTGCCTTTGTTGCCATAAAATTCTCCTATCGCGAGCGACCGCACAGGCCGCATGCCTTAACGCTGTCGATATCTCTGATGTCCGTAAGGCCCTCATCCGTATCCATTTTAGGCCCACGTGTGAGGGTGATTGTGATGTCCTGGCGGCGTATCCAGCGCAGGTTCACCAGGTCGGGCGCGGGCACAATGTCCCCAGCCTCCACAAAGGCCAGGTTGGCCAGATCACGCAGCATCGACCGATTCTGCTCCACATACAGGCCATCCCGTAGCGACCTGGCCAATGCCCTGGCCTGCGGGCCGTAAAAACTGCACATAACGACCAGGCGCTCGTGTATTTCCACATGTGTGGCACCGCCCTGGTGCCAGGCCGTACCACCTGGTGCGCCCTCATTGATAACGCCAAACGCGCACCAAGGCTGGTCAGGGCCTGGCGTCTTGGGGGGGGTGGGCTGCCAGCGGGGGCGTACCATCTGACCAGGCAATCCTGTCAGCCCGCAGACCATGTCGTGCAGCGCATTTTCAAGCGCGTCCTCGTCCGGCCCAGAAGCCGGGCGCAGCCATCCGGCTTCCAGGCTGCTGGGATTGACGGCATCAGGCATTATCCAGTTCCTTCTGTGCCAGGGCGCGGGTATAGCCTGGCCATGTCTCTACTGCGGCCACCGTGTAGCGCGCGCCGTTGTACAGCACACAATCGGCTGCCGTGCCGTCGGCCAGGTTGCCCACGTGCAACGGCTCCCGCGTGTAGATTGTCAGCGTTTCCTTGTCGCGCTCGCCTTCAGGTAGGCGGTCAAGTTCGCGGGCCGTGGCTGGCTGCACCGTGCCGGTCATTGGGAAGTGTCCCTCCTCATATACAGCGCGCCCCTTGTCGTTTACGGATTCCGTCAGACGCAGCACCGTAAACAGTGTGCAAAACGTCGTGTCGTCCAGCAGTGCCGATACATCCAACATCATTTGTCCCCTGGGGTGATCATGCCCTGACCGCGTTTACGGATCACGTAGGTGTGACTTTTCATCAGCTGCCCGGTGTCCAGCAGGGGGTTGGTCTTGCCTTCGTCCCGGCGGGATTTGCCCCTCTTGACCCGGCCTTTCTTGTCCGTCAGCGTGTTGCCCTCGGCATCCTTTTTAGGCGCGGCGTAGTCCAGGGTAGAATCTTTAAGTGGCGGCCAGTCGTTGTTCTGGAATCGCGCACGCACGGCGTTTTGCCCTAGCAGACCGATGCGATTCAGAGCTGTCTCTACAGCCCCTTCATTGCCTTCCAGAGCTTGTTTTGCCGCGTCTTTCATGGTTTTTGCGGCTTCGCCTTTGATATCCTCGATACCGGGAACAAGATGGGGGCGGGCCGGAATACCCGCCGCTGGTGCGCCAAACTCGTGGATATAGGACAATTCCGCGTTATTGATGCCACCGGCGCGGGCGCCCGCGTTTTCGGCGGGCACGCCGATGTACACGTCTACCTTGGTCAGGGCTGCGACGCCTTGGTTCATCAGCTTTGTCATATCCGCAGTCTGTTTGACGGTTACAGTCGGCTTCATGCTACCAGGCCGCCCGCGCCTACAATCTGCATAAGCTGCCAAAACTGCTGGCCGTAGATTGTGTTGTTGTACTGCCCGGCATTGACCAGGGCGCTGCCCTGACCCGATGCACCGGCCCGCGTTACAGCGTGGGACATACTGCCCACCGTTTTTGTCTCTGCCGTCACCGGACCAGCAGCGGCATCAATGCCGCCTGTGCCGCCCTGAGCTTTGAGTACCTCCAGCTCCAGCGTGAGCTGGTGGGCAACATACAGACCCAAGCCCTGATCCAGCAGATCGTCCCACCGTTTGGCGGGCAACAGTTTGCCCGCCACGGTGAGGTGAAACTGCACGCGCGCGTCCGGCACCAGCTCCGCAGAAAATTGCGGAAAAGAGTCACGAAAGGCGGCGATGTCCATAACTAGATGCCGTCCGCGTAGGCCACAGTTTCGGCGTACACAAACTCCAGCTCGCCCAGGGCCGCGTAGTAGGTGGTGATCTGGTACAGCCCCCGATATTCCACGGGCGTGTGCTGCAAGGGCACCAGGGGATAGCGCACATACTGGCGATCCTTGGTGTAAGCCACCATGCGGTCTTTTTTGCCCACACCAGCGCCCGCCAGATGTTTAACCGGGGCAATGTCCAACGGACGACCGTTGACAGAGTTGCACAGGCACTGCTCCCGAACATACTGCAGTATGCTCATGCTGCCAGCTTCCGTGATGGGCTGGGTCAATTTGCTCATGGCCGTGGGCGGCACCAGCAGGCGGTCCGGCAATATGGCATAGCCACTTTGTGCCCAGGCAGTCTCCAGCACACTGTTGATACTGGACAATATTTCGATGGGGGTGGAGGTTGCCCACGTCTTTGCCACTGTCAGGGGGGTGATGGACGCGTTGTTACACAGCCCGGTGGCCCCCACCACATCGTCGCCCAGGTAGACCATCTGGTCGATGTCCATCTGGTTTTTGAGCTTAAGACCGTCAAACTTCTGCAGGTCGATGGGTCGGCCCACACGCTGGGCGGCCGCGAGTTCTTGCACGGTAAACCCGATCTCCTGGCCCCACAGGCGCAGGGGCTTACTGGTTTTGTCGATGCTCACGGCCATGCCGGCAATGGCTGTGCTGTCCTTGCCCACCCAGTTGATGCCGTTGGCGTAGATGCCGCCAGCGGCCGCAAAGGAGGAGTTTGTAAAGCTGCTCAGCTCATCGCCCAAGGTCACGTCGTCGCGAAGGTCGATATCCCGGCCCCAGGTAACCACGGCAAGGGGATTGTGGATCGTCTGATCCAGCCGCTCCAGCTCACCGACGAAAAATGCGCCAGCATCGCGGATGGTCTTTTTATCAAGAGTAAACATTGCTGCTCCTTACAGATTGTAAGAGATTTCCACGTTGCCGTTGCCATCGGCCTCGCCCATAAAAATGCAGCCAGGCACGGCCAGGGTTTTGCCCTCCACTGCGGCGGCCTCAATGTCACCCACGGCCTTGCCTGTCTCTGCCGTGTGGCGCACATAGACCTGGCTGCCCTTGGCCGCTGTCCCCTGGATCAGTTTGACGGTAATATAACCGCGGCGCAGCACGTCCTGAATACTGCCTGATACCGCAGCACTGCCCATGGTCGGGTACGGGCGCACCACAAAACCGTAGACGGCATCGGACGCGCCCGAGAGCGCAACAAGCTTGCCCCCGTCCATTTTGACCGGAGCGCCAAAGGCAACAGTTGCGCCCATAAGCCCGGCTTCCACTGTGGCTTCAGCCTTGCGGCTCACATCGCCGGGGAAACCGGCGGGCATCCGTTTGAGGTAGGCGTTGCTCATTACTTGCCCCCTTTGCCGTAGTACGCGGCATTCATTTTGTTGATGTCGGCGGGAGTAATCGGCCCCATTTTGCCGCCAGCGCCGGGGCTGGAAAGGCTGTCCACAGTGCGGCGGTTGTTGCCAGCTCCGGCAAGCACCCCCACAGCAGCAAATGCGGCGCGCACTTCGGCAGCGGTGGCATTGGCAATGGCCTTGCCCCCAAGAACGCTGTCCACGATGCGGCGGGTGTTGGGGTTGCGGCAGGCCATGCCCAACGCAGTGCGGCGTACAACATCAGCGTTATCGCCCACGCGGCAGCCAGACAGCCCCATGCGTTTGGCACTGCGCACAGTGGCGGCGTCGGCCATGCGGCCAGGCTTGCGGTCTGCACTTTTGACCGGGAGGTCTTCATCAGCCTGAGGATCGTCTTCATCCTGCGCGCTCTGGTCCGGGTCTTCATCAGCCTGGGGATCGTCTTCGTCCTGCGCGCTCTGATCCGGGTCTTCGTCCTGGGCCTGCGGATCTTCATCCGTGCCCTGCGGCTTGAGAGCTTCCACCAGGGTACGCAACATGAGCTTGATTTCTTCCAGGCTGGCGGCCACGTCGTCATCTGTGGTGGCCACGGGATTGTCCTCATCCTGCGGGGGAGGCGTGTCCTCGTCCTGCGGGGCCTTGGCCTCTGCAGCTTCGGCGTCTTTCAACATTCCGCGCAGCATGTCCGCAATGCTGCGCTTCTTTTTTTTGGTGCCCATAGCCATAGGGATCTCCCTTTGATCTTTAATTTTGCAGCGCGCCCCGGCCCGGCCGTGGTCTACAAGCGCCACATGGTTGCCCATAATATTGATTTGCCGTCCCACGCCGGGCCGGATTACCTCAAAATCGCAATCATACCCGCACGACAGCTCGCGCATGCCGTCATGCAGCACCGCATCAATGGCATCTGCCTCGGTAATCAGGATGTCGGCCAGCATCAGATCCTGCTGGCGGTCGTCACCTCGGCGCACGTTGAATGCAAATCCGTGGGCCAAGTCTGACCAGTTGTCGGGATTAACGTCTTCGTCTGGATGGTTCAGCGTGAAGGGCTTGCCTTCAAAACTGGCCAAGGTGGCTGGTCGGAATACTTCGGCCGCGTCGCGGGTAATAAGCACCTGGTCGCCACGGAAACCTTTGATGACTTCCGGCGGCACCTCTTCCGGCAGGTAAGCCATTGTGCCTGTACGCGCCAAGGCAGCCCCCTTGCAAAGCAGGTAGCCTTCCGGGGTTCGCGAGATATTTTCGGAGAGTTTGGCAGTGGTATAGATGCGCATGGGTAGACCATGCACGTGGGACGCAAAAAAAGGCACCCCGAAATTGTTCGGGGTGCCTTGTCTCGCTCGTAGTGTTTACGGGTGTTTACCGTGTCGCGTGTGCGGTTGGTTTGCCATTTTGGCACGGTGATACGCTCCGGCCATATATAGGTCGTTAGGCGGCGTTTTTGGCGATCCTCTCAAATTGTGTCGGCTCCAGCGTGACCAACACGTAGCCATAGGGAGCATTATCGCTGACACCAACGTAAAACTCGACATCTACCGCGCCGTTGGGATACGCGCTCATGACCGTGCCTTCTGTGCCCGAAGGCAGGGTAACGGCACAGCGCACAAGATCAGCGCTCCCTTTGCTGGTGATGGCCTGAGTCAGACGAATGTCGTCAAGTTCCCGCAACATATTATTTGTCCACATACATGGTTATAAGCCGTGGGGCGGTGTGTATGCCGCCATCCGTGTAATCATACTGCCATACGGTCTTGACCGCAACTGTTCTGCCGTTGCGCCCGGTAACGGGGACCAATGCGTCAAACCGTTGCCCGTATTCCGTGCCGGGCTTGACAAGGGCGGCCACGGTGGGCAGCTGCTGCATAACCTGGTCTCGCAGCCATCCCGCATCCTGTGGGCCAAGCCCCAGGGCGGACGCAAACACGCGGGCCTTATCGCCGCCACGCGGATGGTCAGGGTCAAGCGCGTAGGCCGACAATTTGCCCATGTCCAGTTGCGCCCGCTCAACATTATATAATGGTGCGCCTGGCACATGGCGGACGACTTCGGCCCCCTGGCTCTTTTCCCATTGGGTGTAGAGTTTCTGTTCGCCGCTGCTTTTTTCCTGTTCTTGCGTGGGCAAACTGCTGACGGCAAAAGTTTTGCGTGTGTCATCACCTTTGGGGATAACTGGCTCAGGATAGCAGCGACAGTACGGAAACTCTCCGGCGTGCCCGGTCATGCCGTCCAGTGTTGGAGGACTGTCCCAGGATACAAACTTGCCTTCCATCGCCCTATGGCTGGGGCGTGTGGCCCCGTCGCGGACACTGCGCCAGATATAGCCATCACTGCCCACTGATCCGGCCCGCGCCTGAGTAAGCGCAGTGCTGGCCTTGCTGACCTCGGTCAACGCGATGCAGCGCGCCCGGCTCATGGTTGTGCCACCTATGCTGGCCAGCTCTGCCGCCATGTCTTCGGCCCGCATACCGCTGATCAGCCCCTCGTGGGCCAGCGCACCCGCGCGCATGGCTGCCTCCAAAGGCAGGCTCTTGATCAGGGTTGTGTTGGCCTCTATGCGTTGGGTCACGGTCTGGCCAATGGGATCCCCCTCCAAAAACATGCGCATGTCCAGCCCCATACGGTCGGCAATACGGCGGAACTGATCCAGATTGCCGCGCGCCACGCCGTCCAGCATGTTGGCAGCGCTTTGCTGCGCCCAGGGCGTGATGGCATCGGCGTAGGTACGCAGAATGTCTTCTGCATCCTGGGGGCGGTTGCTGGTCAACACTTGGGATATCTGTCCGGCCAGGCTGCGCAGGGTGCGCTCATAACTGCGCTCCGCCGCGCGCGAGGGTGTAAACACTCCGGCCTTGGCCGTTGCGGCATCGGCCCACGTCCACGCCAGGCGAGGCCATGGTGCTACGGAGCTATTGGGTAGCAGCGGGGTTGCCATTGGCCATGCTCAGCGGCGCAAAGGCCGTAGTGGACTGTTGTGTGGGCAATGGTGGCAGGGGCGGTGCCTGCTCGGATTTTTCAGCGCGGTCAATGTCCGCATCACTGATACCCGCAAAACGCCCAGTTACTCGGGCGCTGTCGCGCAGGGCGGCAAGCCCCTGACTGGGAGTAATAATGCCGCCCTGAACGAGCGCCGCCACAGCCTGGGCATCAGATGTTGCGATCTGTGATTTCTCAAGCTCAGAAGGCTGCATCAGGGACTCAAACTCAAAGCTGAAGCCATCCGGCAGGCTTTCACCCCACAGGTGACGAGACAACACGGCAAAGATCACGTTAAGCGCGGGCCGCAGGTCGTCATCCTGCAAGGTGGCTATTGTGTCGTAGTAGGTGCGCAAATCTGATTCACCCGTAGAAAAGCCCTTGGGACTTTGACCAAGCAGGCGCACCAGGGGAATACCGGTGGCCCCGGCAATCTGCTCGGCAAATGCCTGCATTGCATCGTAAACACCCGCAAAGGTGTAGCCCGCCGTGGTAAATTCATCAGCTTTATCAAGCAGGGTAATGCCTTCATTACTCTGCATCTGACGGATCATCTCGAATTGGCGTATAAGCGCCTGTTCGGCCTTGCCGCCTGCAGCAAGTATCTGGCGCAGGCCATCCACGCGTATGACCCGCAAAAATGCTTTATACAGCAAGTTTGCGCTGCCTTCAGTGGCGCTGTCATATGCCAGCATGCGGGATTCCATCTGTTCCACGACGCTGGCTCCCCAGTGTTGCTCAGTGATCCGCTGCTGGTATGGCAGCTCAACACCAACAAAACGCAGGGCGCGGCTGTGGTGTATACACTCACCATCCATGCCGCTTGTGGTGTTTACGTTGTAAAATTCTGGATACCCCAGCATGGGGCCGAGGTCAGTGATCAGCTCACTGCTGGGCTGCACCTGCCAGCGATCCAGCACGTGCAAGCCCAAAAAACCGCCCTGCGGGATGCTGTCTATCTCCAGTGGGGTGGACAGGTCATCGCCGTCTATCAGTAGCACGGCCAGCGCACCGCCATACAGGCGGCCCCACTTGAGAGCGTCACTTAATCGCCCTGGGCAGCCCACACGCCGATGCTCACGCAGCAGCTCGTCCGTTTTGCCCGCGTCCCACTGGGCGCGCACGTCCACGCCGCCGCGCACCATGTCCTCGGGAACCACGTTGACGGTGCGGCCTACAAGCCAGCTGGTGCGATACATATCATCAAGCTGCTGCCGGTCACGAGTCAGGTATGCTCCCTGCTCATAGCCACTCTTGGCCAGCATATTGTCCTGACCAAGTCCAAGTTTTGCTGTAAAATTCTGAAAACCGTCGCGCATGCTGCGACGGCTTGTAGCCCGAAGAGCCGGGCGAGATGTGCGGGTTTTAACCATCGGCTAATTTCTCCCATGTACTGAGGGCGTGGCTTTTCAGATAGCGCAGGGCCTGGGTGGTTGCGTCCACCTGGTCATCATGTGCGCCAGCAGGAAAAGCTATTAATTCTTCTAGATAATCAGCCAACCACGGTGCGTGTGCCGGTAGAAAAACATTACCGGCGCTAAACAATGCCGTGACCGCATAAGCGCGAGCAATCTTGGAGCCGTCAGGCTCCACCGGAACCAGGTTGGGCACATCTTCACGTAACGCGTCCATAACGGCCGGGCCGTTGGCCTTGTCCTCAATAAGGACTGCTGTGGTTTCCGGGTGTCGCATACACATGGAGAGTACCGCCGCCTTACTGGCCGTGAAGCCCATACGGGCGCGCACCTGTTCCCGCAGATAGTAGCGGACGCCTGCGCGGCCCCAAAGCTCTCCCACAACAAAGTCGCTGCCGTCAGTATCCTTGAACGTCATGTCCCAGGACTGGATAACTTCATCAAACCCTTCTGGCAGACTTTCAGGAGTCCAGAGTTTGGGCCAACCCTCTTCAAAAATATTGCCGCCATCAGCCACCGGGCTTTGCTGGTACAGGGCGCTCCATTGGGTCGGGGACAGGTTGCCTTTTGTCTCCAGCAGTTTTTCCAGCGGGTGCAGGTCCGGCACCAGGGCGTTCCCCTGAGCATCAATAGCTGGAAACTTGTAGTGCTTTACACGGCTGTTTTTTTTTGCCACCACTCCGATCAGGTCGTCGGTTGCCCAACTGGTGGCCATGATGATGTGTCCGCTTTTACGGGACAGACGCGTGAGAAAAACGGTGTTGTACCAACCCTCAATGCCGCGCTTGACTGCTGCCGAGCGCGCCTCTTCCTCGTTTTTGATAGGGTCGTCAATGATACCGATGTCCACGCTTTTGCCCGTCAGTGGACCACCGACACCTGCGCAAACATAATACCCGCGCCGCCCCACAATATCGAAACGGTCAGAATTGCGCAGGGCAAGTCCTTCCATAGTCACGGTTCTTTTGGGATTGAGGGATGATTCTGGAAAGAGCGTGGCGTATTCTTCACTCAGCATGATGCGCTGCACGTCGCGGTTCATGTCCCGCGCCAGGTCGGCGGCGTAGGAGCAGGCGGCGTTACGCAAATCTGGGAAGCGCCCCAGGGCAAAGGGGGGGAACATGCGGCTGACAAGCTGACTTTTGCCATGCTGGGGCGGGGCCTGGAACAGGTAAACCGGACGCTTTTCCGCCACAACTTCTTCCAGAAATTCATCCAGCGCGCCGCAGACCTCGCGAGAAAATGGGCTGTGGATATAGTCCGGCATGATATAGCTGACAAAATCGGCCATATGCCGCCGGGCCTGCTCCGCCAGCAACACGCGCCGCTGCTGCTCCCGTTGTAAACGGGCTGCTAGTTCAGCCTGGGGAGAGTGTTTACGCATGCCGTTTGCCTATACCAACCCTTTTTCGACCGTCAGCTCCGCCAGTTTTTGCGCCAGCTCTTCGTCTGACAAATTTTTTAGTTCCGCTGCCGTGCCCAGTTCCTTTATGCGGTCGCGTATTTGCGCCTGCGCTTCACGGCGCGCTTCATCTTTGATGCGCTTGGCAAAGTCTGCCTCTAGGCTCATGGCTTGAGACAGGTTCTTGAGGCTGCGTGCGATCTTGTCTATTTCGGCGGCGTCAAATTTTGCATCAGGAGATCCAGTCCGATCTTGCAGCGTGCGGAACAGCAGACCGCGCAGCATGTCCACCAGCAAGCGCCCTTGCTCGCCCTCTACGCTGTCCGGTCCGAGTTCTTGCGCCAGAGCGCGCGCCATGTCGCGGTTCTCTCGCATGACCTGGGCAGCGGCAGAAAAATTGGTGGAATACCGCCACAACGCCGTGCGCGATGGCGCATCGGCCCCGGCAGCCGCGCACTTGCCCGATACAAACTCGTGCAGCTCGTCCAGGGTCATGCGGCCATCGGTAAGGGCCTTGTCTATCTGCCTGCGCAGATCAGGCGACAGTCGGGTGACGCTGCTCTTGCGGGCCATAGCTATTCCCCGCGTGCGGGCTTTTTGACGCCGGGCACTTCTCTCAACCCTTTGGCCACCTCGGCACCGCGCCCCGTCACCCGCAGCATGGGCACGTCGCCCACATATTCCACGCGCAGCAGCCCCAAGCCTTCCAGATAGCCAGCATCATCCAGCACCGTGGTGCGCGGCACGCGATGGCTCATAATCTCCAGCGCGTCGGTCATGAGGCTCACACTCATGCGGCCGTCGGGTTCTTCGTCCAGGTAGCGCAGGATCACCAGGCGGCGGTCCTCCACCATGCGGCGCTGGAATTCCTCGTTATGCGACATTACTTCCCTCCAATATGTGATTCCGTAATTATATCTACTACTCGTTCAATACGGCCCACACCACTGGCAAGCCCGCGCACTTCCGCTTGGCTGGCCTTTACGGACCCCTCGATAGCCGTAAGGCCTACTTCCAGACGATGTATATCCTTTGCTGTGGGGAGAGCTGCAAGTGTTGCCGCAATTTGGGTATGGACATTATCAGCTTCAGCTTGACGCAATTCGATTTGCTTGAAGCGTTCATCCATTCCCTTACTGAACGCTTCAAAAAATGTGTGCGTCACGAACTGTCGAGACATGCTCCAACTTACCCACAGGGCCAAAGCCTGGAGCAAAAGAACAAAAGCCCAGCCGTATTTCCAGAAAATTTCCCAGAGTGTCATCTGCCCCCCTCTGCTTGGGCATCGTAGCAATCCAGGGCAGCGTTACACTGGGCGGAGTACACACGCAGACGGGCGTCGCGGGTGAGTATCGCCTCCACCTGGTCGGGGTGATCAAAAGGTATGTCCCCGCGAATTTTGGGCAGCGTGGGCTTAGCCGGGCGGGGACAACGCTGTGTTGTGACAACTTCCGGCGCGGGCGTGGACACGCTGCCCGTTGCGGCACACCCGCCCAAACTACCAAGGCCGATTGAGCATATCAGCAGCACGCTGGCGCGTCGCATCGTCCACCCCCTGCCGGACCTGTTCCGGCGTAATATCATTCGGTTTGGCTTGGGCCATAATGTCGGCAATGGTCTCCGCGTCTTTTTGGGCCTGCCCCTCGCGCTTCAGGCAAGCCTCCGCCAGCTTTGCCTGGGCATCGGCGTTTGTGGTAAGTCTTTTGCCCAAAGCCTCCCAACGCGCGGTGTCGGCCTTGGCGCTGGCAACATCCTTTACCAGCGCGTCAACACGTGCTGTTGCCTTCTCAAGCCGTAATGTTTGCCACCCGGCAGAGCCTCCTGCCAGTATCAACAGCACGCCCAGGATCGTCAGTGCGGCCTTTATGCCCGTGGTCATAAGCTGCCTCCTGATGCCAACGTGTCCAGCGCAGGACGATATCGCTCGCGCTTGTCACCCATAATGTTGCGCACATAGGCGCGGTTAATGGCGTAGGGGCTTTTATCTGCGTACTGTTTGCCTAGGCTTGACCGACTTTTGCGACTGTGGGTTTCCACGTGACCCGTCCAGCGGGTCTGGTCACAACCTTTGACCTGGCGGCAGTAGGCCCGGTCTTGCAACACGCCGCCGATACCGCCGTTGTAGGCCGCCAGCATCATGGCTGCACGGTCTTCAGCCGTGGCGCACCCTGTAAACGCAGACCAAGCTTGCTGGTCTTTGAGTATGAGCGCTCGTAGTTGTAGGCGCGGGTTATAACGATCTTCCCACGCCCAGGTGCGCAGATCCTTGTGAAGTTTGCGCACGTCCTCAAAGTTATTGAAGCGCACGCGCCCGGCACTGTCGTATGCAATAGTGAGCTGGCCAAGTCCAAAGCCGTATTCTCGGCTAGTTTTCATTTCGGTGCGCGGGTTCCAGCAGCGTTTCGACTCAAGGCCGTAACAGGTTTCCTGCTCCACCTGTCCGGCATAGATGGCGGGGTCATAAAATTCGGGACTGTACGCTTGGTGTTCAGCCCAAAGCATGGGCAGATACAGCAGCGCCAGAACGGGCAGAATTGATGCGCGAAGCATCATTTGCCCCAAATCATGATGCTGATGGCAATGCAGATCTGCAGCAGCACGCGGGCCAGCACCACCAGGGCGGCGGCCACATTACCACTCAGAGCCGATCTGGCGTAAGCAGACATGCGGATATACGGCGTGAGGATTTTCGACAGCATGAGCGCAGCGCCCCACATGCCGATGACATAAGTCAGATAGCCAGCAAGGCCTAATGTGCCCAACGGGTCCACAAGCATGCCAACCCCAAAGCAGATCAGCAGCAGCAACCAGACCCGAAAGTCATAGAGGGGACGCAGGGTAAGACGCAACTTGCTGTACAAAGACTCGTATGACGTATCAATGGGCATAAAAAAGCCCTCCTTGCAGCTAGTTATGCCGCAGGAGGACTTAAATTCGCACCCCGATATTGTTCGGGGTATCACTCAAACAAACTGGCTTGCTTGGCCTTAGGCCTGCTCACCGTGGATACATGTTCCACATATCGCTGTGTAACGTCAAGGCGTATGGCAATCTCTCTGGCGCTGGCCCCGGCATCAAGCATTTTTATGATGTCACCTTTGCGTGGTGTACCCTTACGGTGGTTAGGCACCACAATGACCTCACCGCCATACACTGCTATCAATGCCCGTAAGGCGGGTATTCCTACGATTTTCGCCAATTCCGTGTCTGTGGATTCAATCTTGGGGACATAAATATAGACGCCCCCGCGCGTTATGCACAATGTTTTTGCCATGTCCGCGCCGATGATGTCCACAAGTTCTCCATAGCTGATCCAAACACGGGCCATTAGTATGCCCTCCGTCCCTGCCTTTTGGCGTCGCGCGTCAACGCGGCGATAACCCCGCGCAGTTGCTCCGCTGTCGCGTGTTCAAAGCAACGCGTTACGCCACCGGACTGTTTTTTTAGGACGGCCACAGCATAGCCCCAGGGCACATGCGTACCCTCGACCCGGCCCTTTTCCGTCAACTGGGCCTCAATTTTTTCCATAAGCGGCTTGCGATCCAGGGGATCATTCGCCCCCGATTGCAATGTTGCTGGTATGGCTTTTTTTCGTGTTGCCTTACGCTTTGCGCTGCCCTTCGTCGGTTTAAAACCATATCCCCGCATAACAAGCACGAGGCCTTTCAGCTCGGCCAAGTCCAGCACACCGGCGCTGCTCACATTGTAATAAGATTCAAGGAGGGTAGCATACTCGCCATCCGTCATGCCCAGTTGCGTTTTGGCAATATGCACTTTGGCCAGCAGCGCCTTGCGTTGTTCGGCGTCTTCGCTGCCGCGCTTGCGGGCTGAAGGCTTCGCCTTTTTTGGGGTAGCCGTATGCCGTTCCAGCGACCTACCCGTGCGAAAGTCTATGACTGACATAGCCGCCTCCGCAGGCCCCCAGGCTGTGCTGCTGGCGGTAGCAGCCGCACATCGGCACACCGGGCAAAAAAACGCCGACCGGCGGCACTGACCACAACGTACCATAGCCCGTCATCGGCCCTGATCGGCGTGCTGTACGTCCATCCGCTAAACTGCTTTGGTTCATCCCCCTGCCATATAGTCACACTCACACGGGCGTCGGTAGGGAGGTTGGGGCATGTGGTCTTTTGCGTTGGCGCAGCGCACATGAGATCTGCCAGCAGTACGCCTAATGACGCCCGGTCAACAAACAACGGGTTCCCGTCATGCCCATTGCGCCATATCCTGTTTACGCGCACGCGGTAGCGCCCCTCTTGCCCGCCGTAAATAGCGGCGGGTGAAAGTTGTACGCGCACGGCGCTGCCGTTAACCTTGAGCAGGCAGGATGCGGTTATTTTGCGATTATCGGACATGATAGGCCCCGTTTACGCGATGGTGATAGTGATGGATGCACCAGGCAGGCGGCGCTTCAACTCGGCGAGGACAAGTTCAAGCGGCACGGGCTGTGCTTCGCAGTCGCAGCAGTCACCATCGTCCTGACAGCTGGAGGCATCTGTGCCGCAGTCAGTATCATCAGATATATCAGCCTCACCATGGATTGCCGGAGCTAACGACTCCCTGACGAGCACAGCCCGTGGCGGGGCGATCACTTCGGGGGTGACGTTCGGCGCGGAATCGATACTCGGTGCAGAATCGACAAGCGGAGCAGCCTCCACGTGGGCCTTTTTCAGTCCCCTGGGGGCAGGCACGACATTGTCCCAGGTAATGCCACGCTCACGCATGGCCTCAAGCACCATATGATTCTTCGACCCCGGCATGGGCTCACGTTTACTGGCCTTGGCCGTGTATATATATGCGGGTGCAAATCCCAGCTCTGCGGCCAGTTGCGGCACCGTGTAGGTCTTTGCCTCCATGACGTTCTCCTTTTTTGACGTAATATGTTCCTGAACGGCACCGCCTAAGGTTTGCGGGTCAAATTCTGGTGCCTTCGCTACAGTGGCCATAAGCTGCCGACCGTATGGACACTGCTGACACAGCAGTATTTCCCGCCTATCAGTAATCTGCGGGATACGTTCCCAGCAGGTATATCTGGGCGCTTTGGGGGTACGGGCGGGGCAGGTCATGGCTATTTTTGTCCTCACATGCTCTCATGCTCAAGAAGCTTTCCATCAGCATTCCACCGCATGCGCAGATCCAATCGTTCTGCCTCGTAGGCACGGCATACAGGCCATGTGTAGGTGTCCATGCAGCTCAGGGCATTGCGCTGGCCAAGGCAAAAAAAGACAAAGCGCCGTGCCAGTGGAATTTCAAGGAAGCGTAGGGCCGTCCCGCGCATAACCATACCCGCCATAGTTTTACTGTATTTCATGCCGCTCTCCCTTGGCTGCATCATCAGGCCGGAGCCGCCACGCTCCGACGACCGCCCCGCAGGGCGGTTTCGCAAATTAATAAGCTTCCATGCCATGCCAGAACCGCAGAGCCATAGCCGCAGTGCTGACTGCTTTCTTGTTCATCCGGTCATAGGGATCTCCGGCCACGCTATTGCCAAACTTGTAGTCGTTGCATGCCTGTGTCAGTTTGCCCGCCTCCTCATTGAGAATAGAGGCCGCGTGTACGGCGTCATCAGGCCAACCCTTGTGCTTTTCTTCAGCGCGGCTCATCTCTTCAAGCACTGCGCCAAAAAAGTCTTTCTGTTCCTCGCTCATGCCGTCAAAAAGTTCCTTTTGTGTCCTGGTCATAATGTATCTCCTGGTGGTTAAACTTACGGCTGCATCATCAGGCCGGGGCCGCCACGCCCCGACGACCGCCCCGCAGGGCGGTTTCGCATTAGTTGAAGGATTCCCGGAAATCTTTGGTCAAAGTTACGGCCAGCACCCTCTTGGCCGGGATGTCCACCGCCTCGCCGGTGCGGGGGTTACGGCCCTTGCGGGCGGCACGCTTCTTGATCACCAGTTTGCCCACACCAGGCAGGGGTATCTCGCCGCCGCCAAGCAGTTCTGCGGCAGCGATGTCCCCAAAGCGTTCAAGGTATTCCTGGGCCTGGTTGGCGGGCAGTTGGGTGGCTTCCTGAAACGTCTTCACAAGTTCGGCTCTGGTCATAGCTTTATCTCCGTGTGGTCGGTTTATGTTTAATGGGTAGTCTGGCTGGCCCGTTCTGCGCGGCAATCGGGGCAGTCGCACTGGGCACGCTTGGCGGTCACGCGGCCTGCCGTTTTCAAGGCCTCAAGGCACAGTGTAGACATGGCGGTATTCGAGATTTTGCCAAAGACACTGCCACCATGCATGGTGCCGTCATCAGTGGTGGATACAAATACAATTGCGAACCCTTTTGAGTCGTTCAGCCCTGTACGCAGATTTTCAAGGCTACTCTCAATCGCTGTGGCGATATCCGTTATTCCCGTAGACTCCTTCTGCATGGTATCTTCCTTCATAAGCCCTCCAAGGCTACAGCGTTGCTATATCAAGCGGGATAAGGATGTATTTGCCGTTTTCATCACGGCGGTAGAACCGCACATACTGGCAGGTGCCAACAACCTTGATGGACTCACTTATGGCAGTCATCGCGGTTTTCCAGCGCGCATCTTCAATCTTGAGGTTGCGCAACCCCAAGATAGCCCCAGTGTTCAGCTTGCCCTTTTTGTCCACGCGGAAGGCATGATCCACCAGTGTACGGACATTGGCATTGCCGCCTTGGGTCCAATCCCGAAGACATTCGTCAATCAATGCCTTTGCAGCTTGCAAACCTTCATCAAACGTGAGGTGGTCGGAGAACTGCCGTTCAATACGAAACTGACCGCTGAAGGTGTCCAGCGTGACATTTCCCTTTTTGCCGCCGAGCTTAACGCCATAGCGTTCTGCCGAAAGCTCAACGAAGCTGTCGATGTCTCCCATTGCAGTACGTTTGAATATGGCGAGCCTGTCACTGAGATCCAATGCCGTGACAGCCAGTTCATTCACGAGATCCGTCCGTGCCAGATCAATATCCTTGACGTTTTCCTTGGCGATCAGGTTGCCGCAGGCATCACGCATGTAGTCGTCGGTGTTGATGGTCGCTGCCTGGCTCATGGCTTACGCACCCTCCTTGGCGGCCTTGCCACTTTTTTTGTTGCTGGTTGCGGCCTCGCCCTGGGTTTCCAGTGCCTCGGCCTCGTTTGCCAACGCCGCCAGTTCGTCACGCACCGCAGACAGTTTGCGCCAATCATCGGGGTTGACGCGCCCGGCCATTTCACCCAGGGCAATGCCCACGGAACGTATTTTTTCATGCAGCATGGGTGTCCTCCTCCTGCTGGTTTTGGTTGCAAGGGGTAAAGTGGGCTTCCAGGCACTCCACATCCTCAGAGATCGCGCGGAGGTTGCGCACAGACATTGCCAGCAGTTGCTGGTCGGATGTTGTTCCGGCGCATATATTGTCCAGCTTATCCGCTACACGGCTGATATGTTTATGCAGCATGCTCGTGCTCCTTTGCCGCCCAGTGGCGGCAGCCTCCCCGGCAGGCACGGTAAACGGCAACGGCCAGGGGGTTGATACTTGTAAACGGTTTCTGTTGTTCGCAGTGGCACTGCTCGGCGCTGATAAGGCCCAACACCGGACAGGATATAATGGGCGTCATGAGCATTTCACGCACGCGCGCCTCGGCTTTGGCGTATGAGGCGTGGTGCCGCTTGCGGATAACCAGGCTCACCAGCGCCGGGGACATCTTGATTTTTCTGGCGGTCTGGTTAAGCCCGCCAGTGTCGCAGGCTTCGGCCAAACGCTGCACCCAATCAGGCACTTCGCCCCAGGCGTCACGGGCTTTGTCTGCATTGGTGGGTTTGGCTACGGCAGTCATGATGCGGCCCCGTTTACATCGGCGGCGTCCAGGGCTTCCTGAATTTCATCGCCAACAACGATTTTCCCCAGGTTGCAGTCGTACAGTTGCTTGACGCGCAGGATTTGCGGGGCCTTTGCCCCGGAGTCGTACACAAACCGATACCGGACAACATCGTTGCCAGACCGCGTCATACTGATCAGATACTTTCCACGCGCCAGCCACTGGCAGTATACGGCTGCGGCACTGGAGGCTATGGCGTCATCTGGCAAAGAGGCATGCACCACCAGATCCTGCACGCTGAACGTGCGCAGCACCTTCATGGCCCGCCACATGCGTTCCTGGGCGGTATCCGGCAGCATGGAGCCGTCCTTGCGCACGCGAGGGGCATCCACGCCCAGGTCGCGCAGCAGAGTGTAGGTCGCCGCCGCAAAGCGTGCTGGCTTGTCCTTGCCCAAAATGCCCGCCCGCACCAGGCTGCCCAGGTAATCGTCCATGCGGTACGCATGACGGTCTACGCCTGCTGCATGTGCCAAATCTGACACACTAAAGGTGTGCAGCTCGCGCATGGCTGCCCACAGTTTTTCCCGCGTGGTGAGCACGCCCACAAGAGCGAGGCGAGGTTTTGCCGTTTTGCGGGTTGCCATAGCTAACGGCCTTCCCTCACCGGAGCCTCGCCGGTGTACAGGGGGCGTTTGCCCCATGTGGCCAGGTCCATGGACTTTTTGCCAAGCTCAAGACCCGCCTGCTGCACGCGTTCAAGGTTGACGCAGATGCGCCGGGCCACGCCCTTGCTTTGCGCGTGGATATGTTCCAGCAGATCATCACCCACGCTCACCTTGGCGCAGTAGAGGTCACGCAGGGCGCGGGCATCATCAAGGTCGGCATATTGCGCGGGCACCCATTCCAGCACACGGTTGTGGATGCGCTCCCAGCGGGCAAGGTTTGAGGGCAGATGCTCCTCGCCGATCAGCAGGATGGCTGCGCCGCTGCCCTCGTAAATATCGCGCACCACTTCGATAATGCCCTTGGCAACCAGATGGTCGCATTCGTCCACAATGAGCGGGCGGCGGCTGGCCGCAAGCTGCGCCGTAACCTGTTCTTCCATTTCATAGATGGTCTTGGCCGGGTCCACTCCCATGCTCTTGAGGATGGACTGATACACGGCCTTGCGCGTCCAGCTTGATTTGGCCTGCACATAGTAGGCTCGCAGTTGAACGGTGGCGATGGTCGCCGCTGTGCTCTTGCCCAGACCTGAGGGGCCGTACAGCACCACAATGCCAGGCAGATGCGAAGGGCGGTTGATGGCCCCAGTAAGCGCGCCAAAGGTAAGCCCAACGTTGGCAAGCGGTGCCTTGCCGGGCAGGTTGACGGTTGCGGTTGCTTCCTGCATAATTTCCTCACTTGGTTCTTTGGGGCGTGTTCGGTGGTACGGTGCGCCCCGTTTTTATTGCTATCCGTTGGCGGCAATGGGCTGCATCTGCTCAAGCATGGCAAAGCCCGTATAAGTATTGCTGCCTGCGAAAATTTTCGCCCATTCGGCTTGCTCCTGGGGCACAGTGTCCCCACGTTCCAGTGCTGCCTGTAAACGGCGGCACAGTTTGTATTGGGCCTTGGGGCTTTCAGGCAGCCAGCGCTCTTCCTGGGCGCTTTGCTGCGCCACTGCCAGGGCACGGGCGGCCGCCACTTCGGCCTCGTGTGCGCGTGGGGGCACACCTTCGCGCAGGCGCGCTGCGCGTGCTGCACTGTCCAGCATGGGCGTGGTGTGCGTGGTTTCCGTGTGCGCGGCAGGCGCGGCTGCGGCTTCGATTTCTGCGGCGCGGGCCTTATGCATGTCCATGATGCGCTGCCCGGCATTGGCGGCGTCCACATTGCGGGCCGCTGCGCGCATTTCCTTGGCTGCGGCGCTGACGGCGGATTTTTGCGTGCGCCGCTTGGCCAGGGCCATCTCGCGCCGTTTGTCGCTCTCCAGCCCGTGCATAAGCACCGCCTCGCAAATGTATTTTCCGCGCTCGTCAAATATGTAGGCGTGCTCGGCATCCGCCGTGTTCACGCGCACTTGCACCTGCTGGCCAACGTAGGGGCCAAGGGCCGCGTTGTCATAGTGCCCGTTCGCGGCGCGGATGCCTTTTTTGCCCACCGGACGCCAGCCGCCCTTGGTGGCCAGCGGCGTCAGCAGCACGTCCAGGGCGCGCACGTCTTCGATGCGGGCAATCTCCCCGGTGTATTCCTGCCGCATCTGCCAGGGCGTTTTACCTTTCAGCCCGCTGTGGGCGCGGTGCGCGTAAACGCTCTTGCACCAGTCGTCGCAAAATTCCTGCAAGGCTTCGGGGCTTATGGCCATGCTAAGTTCCTGCGTCTCTTTGCGGTCCATCAGGCGCTTGGCAAACGTTTCCCGCTCGCGGATTTCTTGCCGGGTTGCCACGTTATGGCCCACATAGCAGGGGCACAGGGTCAGCAAATGGTGCGAAAAGCTGCGGAACACGCGTTCAATGGCAGGTTTGAGGTCTGGCCGAAACGGCGGCAGGATGGTGGGCATAATGCCAAGATCCAAAAACAGCCCTTGCGCCTCAGTGCCCACAAATTCCTTGCCGTTGTCTGTAACAACTTCCTCGGCTATGCC
Source organism: Desulfovibrio desulfopostgatei (assembly GCF_053570645.1). Lineage (NCBI taxonomy): Bacteria > Pseudomonadati > Thermodesulfobacteriota > Desulfovibrionia > Desulfovibrionales > Desulfovibrionaceae > Desulfovibrio > Desulfovibrio desulfopostgatei. The sequence continues at coordinate 2,178,205 of NZ_JBRBQS010000002.1, forward strand.
CCAATCCAGCAAGGCACGGCGTGTGAGGTTGTTTACAGTCTGTCCCGTGGAGGTCTCCGCCACTTCCAGCAGCAACTCCCGGCTGTAAACATTAATCACACCCACAATGGCGTAGCGTTTACCGTCGTTCAGCATGATGTCCGAGGGCGTGCCGTCATACTCCCACCGCTGGTTGTACCGGGTGATCAACTCGTACATGCTGCCGCAGGCCGCCATAAACTGGCCGCGCCATCTATCCGGCGCACGCATATACAGGGCAAGCTGCGGGTTCTGTTCCTTCCAGGCTGCAAGCCAGGCCTGCATGCGGCGCAATGAGGGCACACGGATGCCGGACTGCTCTCTGGCCAGGCGTTCTATATCTTCGCGAATCAGTTCGGCGCTGATGGTGGGATATTCGGCGATCATCCCCAGTACAAGCTCACGCACTTGTGGCTGGCTGTCTATGATGCCAGCGCCCTTGCGATGCTGCCCGAAGTTTCCCGCCAGCGAGGCCATTCCTTGATTTTGGGCACGGCGTTCCCAGTTGATGAGGCTATTGCGGCAGAGGCTTGGCAGGGCCGCGCGCACGTCTGGCTCCACGGCTATTTCGCCCGCGTTATAGCGCACCACAAACTCGTCCAGGGCGCGGGTGCGGGCCATCTTACTGGCGGCTGTAAACACGCGTGCGGCCAGCACTACGGCGGCGCGCGCATGGGCGCGGGTTTTGGCTGCGCCTTGCAGGGTGAGAGGAGATGCAGGAGACGCAGGGGTTGCTGGGGCGTTTACGGTGCTGCAAGCATCTGGGCAGGCGCGCGCCGCTATGGCAAGGCGGGTGCGCTCAGGCATGGACGCCACGATCCATAAAGGACCACCAAGTTTTTTGGCGCGCTCAATACATTCCCAGCACTCAAAACGGGAGCGGACAAGGACGCTCTTTGGCGCGATGCCGAGCAGTTCCGCCAAGGCTTTTGTGGTGTATGCGTCCTTCATCCTTGTCTCCAACTTTCCAAAAAATGTTTCCCCGGCCTTATGCCGCGTCCGGGGTGGCCGCGTCCCCCCATCTCAGGGTAAGGGGATTCGCCGTTGCACTGGCCGTTGCGATGCAGGAAGCTACGGAGAGCGTCCGCATCGCGCGCCTTGCCTGGCCTATGTCTAAAGTCAGGGTCTACACGGGCGCGGTAGTGTGAGGGCTCTGGCTCGCGTGGGGCGCTGTCCCTCTTCAATTGTTCCGGCTCCTCTGCTATGCTGATGGATACCACTCACTTCAACCAACAACAGGAGCCGGAAATGCCTAGAAAGCCTGCCCAAAAAAATGATCCCGATAGCGCGTCTAAAAATTTGCAATACATGGGAGAACAACTGCTTGATATTACAATCGGGAAAGTAACTGTTGCCCTCTTGAAAGCTGGTAAACCCGTAACGCCGGAAACCCTCGCCGAAGCCCTACATGGGCAGAATGAAATGGCTAAGGATTTTTATATTCCTGCCCATGAGTTCTTGGCTTCGCTTCAAAAGCCATCATAAGATAAACAGCGGCCATCATTTGTTGCTCGTGTGTTTGGAGACGATCAACAATCAGGTGCAAGCATTCGCGGGGGGCAGTTTGGAACCGGTCACTTGCAACCATATCCAGCCCAATACTTTGCCCCCCTCTTTTTACGCTCAGAGATTGGAGCTCCTTTCCCGACAAATCCCACAATGCATTTGCTGCCGCGAGGTCGTTGGCTTCTGCATCCATTACGCTGCCTCCTCTCCGCACTTGCGCGGATCGCACAAAAACCGCTCAGCCAAGCCCCGATCCCGAAACCAGTTCAACACGCGGGGGCTGTGCAGACTGCCGTTTATGGTGCGGTTAATTGTTACCGGGCTAACCCCCAGCTCTTCGGCCAGAGTCGTGCTGTCATAACCGCACTCGTCCAGCTTCTCGCGAAAGCGGTAGCGGTGCGTGCAGCGTCGTGCGCCCAGTACGGCGCGTTGGCTCGGGGTCATGGCCATTACAAATCCTCCTCAATTCTCTTCAGGCGCTTTCGGCTGGCCTTGGCGTCTCGCACTGCTTTGCCGTAATCACGTAAACGGCGGTCTTCGTCCGTCATCAGGTCCACGCCCAGGCAATGCGCCATAACACGCAGGGGTTCGTTGTTGCCAGTTGCCTGGCAGTATGCCAGCAACGCATGGATGGACGGTGGGTGGCTGTCGTCAGATGGCGAAAGCCACTTATTCAAAGTTTCTTCGCTGACAGCCCGCACATTGCCGCTTGTCAGTTTGATGCCGCTGGACCGTGCTATAGCGTTCAGTTTGTCAGGCAATGCCTTGCGCCCCTCTCCCTCAGACGCAGCCGACCGCATGGCGGCCCGTATGGCAGCCATTACGCCAGAAAGGCGTGTCGTTTCGTCAAAGAGGGATATCTGCCGCTGCATGTCTTCCACCTGTCCAAACTTTGTCCGGTACTGGACGTTGACCCTAGTCAAGGCGGGCTGTTATGTTGTTTACAGAATGTTTAGAAATAACCGCTCGCAAAATAGTTTTTACGCGAAATGAGCTTAAAGTCAAGCGAATTTCGGGTAAAAATAAATGTCACGCATCACCAGCATAACTATCTGGTTTTTATGACTTTCATAATTTTGCAGCGTAATAATAACCGTAATAATAACGGCAGGATAATATTACGCTATGGAAACCCTCGGTGGCAGGCTCAAAATTCTTCGAGGAAGCATATCTCAGGCCGCGCTCGCGGATCGCTTAGGCATACCGCAAACAACGTGGAGCAATTATGAAAAAGATAAAAACAAACCGGATTTCGCGTTAATTGATCAGCTTTGTATTGAATTTAAGGTTAGTGCAGATTGGCTTCTCTTTGGGCGTGAATCAGCACCAGAGAACTTTGAAAATAGCTCGTTGGTAACATCTCCGCACGAAGAAAAACGCATTGAGGCTTTAGAAAATGAAAGGCGTGAACTCAGCACTGAGAACCGACAGCTTTACCGTGAAAAAACTGAATTGCTTAAAGAAATAGCTGATCTGCGCGAACGAGTTGCGCGTCTAGAAGAACAGGCCAAAACCTCGAATAATGACTTAAAACAGGGATTTACAAACCCCACTGTGCCCGCCTCTGTGCCATCTGTCCGTTCAATCGCCCATACCAGTGATTAGACCTAAAATAGCCCTGCATGTGTCACTTCTGGCACATGCAGGGCTATTAGAATTTGGTGCATTTCTTTTTATTTCAGTGGCATTCCAATGTTTAGACCTAGTGGCGCGAGCACTTCAGCGTACTCGCGCAACACGGTCTCGCCAACGCCTTTAACCTTCAACAATTCATAGGGTTGACTCCGCACTAAGTCGCCGATGGTGCGTATCCCAGCGTGCAAAAGGCCCGTCCGCGCCCTGGTGGTGAGGTCAAGCGTGTCGGCATCTCGTGACAGCACTTCGGCGCTGATCGCGCCCGTAGTGGCTGCGCAATGGCCTGTTGGCAAGCGCTCTATGCCCACCACCTCGGCATCGAGTAAGCACGACGTAAAAGCCACTTCGCAATCGTCCCAATCATAGCCAGTAACACGGCCCTCGGCGTCGTAAACGGCCTTGCGCAGAACTAGACGTACCTTGTAGCTTTGCTCGTTGCTTCCGCTCATGTGCAGCCCCTTTGTCGTTCCGTAAACGGTATAGGGCACACTGCCAAAAAACAAGCCTCGCTTGTGCCGCTTTTGGCACTTGCGAGGCTTACGTCATATGGTCAAAATTAACTGTCATTGTTAGCCGTGTGTTACGAGTTAACCGTCACGTGCTATTCTGACATTGACCGCGTTCCGGCCCTTTCCTATACTCTCCAAATCAACGGCCCATGCGGCTTTCCCGTCCCTCTATATCCTTCTATGTTCCGGTATATTCCGGCTCTTGTTTCTCCAAGTCTATCTGTCGCTTAACAATGGACGAGCTGTCAACTGAACGGCTTTAGCCTTTAGCACTGAACTGTTATGGTCCCCCAACCGTCACCAAAACAAAAAGCCCTTACAGTGATTAACTGTAAGGGCTTGCATTTTCTGGTGCGCCCGAAGAGATTCAAACTCCTGCCTACAGGTTCGTAGCCAGCCAAAGCATAAATTGGCGCACCCTACGAAAACGCCAAAATCAATGGCAACAAGCTGCAAAAATTAATTTTTCCCACCTGTAGTTGTATCAACTTGCATCAATTTTATTCAACTTAAATCAAATTCTGGGGCTAAAGAGTGGCTAAAATGACCTTGCCCCACTTTATGGATTTTGCTTGGCAGGAACCGTCTCGTCCATTGCCAAGAAGGTCAAGACAATCTGGGTGAAGGCGGATGGGGCTTCATATTGCAAATGGTGCGATCCACCTTTGAACTGAACTAACCAAGCTCCAGGTATCAAACTGGCAAGAATTTTCGAGCTCTTCGTTCCCACAACAGTATCCGCCGTTCCAACCAGCAGCATGACTGGATTTTTAATCAGCGACATTTTTTCCAAAGGAGTCTTCCACGCAATGGCTGCCTGAAGCTGTTTCTTTATCGTAGGATTGTCAGGTAAAGCCATGTGCTTTAAAGCTGTGGCAACGGCTTTTCCATCGATTGAAGTGGCATGGATTATGGCTTTATTGAAGCGCTCGGAATAGTAAAGAAGTAAATTCTGCGTGGTCACACTAGACTGAGAATATCCAAGTACATTTGTTTTTTTGACTTCAAGTGAATCCATCAGGCCAATAACGTCTTGGGCAAAGAGACGATAAGTAAATTGTTGACCATTATCCGTAGTATACCCCATTCCCCTGTTGTCCATGAGGATCAGTTGATATTTTTTTGATGCTTCTTCGATAAATTCTGGTTCCCACCTCTCCATGGTTGCCCCTAGTCCTGTAATCAACAGCAGCGGCTCGCCTGTACCTATCAACTTATATCCTATTTTGATCCCGTTAGCGTTTATCTGATAGATGTCATGTCCCTTGGCATCTACAGCAATTTTTTCACCAACCGGCACAATATCTTTGGCCAAAGTGATAGAAGTGTGTATCCACCCCAAGATGACCAGCAAGCATGAAACGAAAAGGGTGATGCCTGTGAGTTTTGAACGATGGATCATAGTTATACCATCCGGTGTAATAGGTAGACTCTGAGGTGGTCCGGTTTTTGGACAGGTTGGCGACGTTGTTAAGCTCTAGCCCGGTTTGTCTTATGCCGCCTTTAGGGTTGGATTCTTTCATAGTATACTTCAATTAGCCGACGGCCGTCAAAAGCTGTATGCGGGAGCTACTCGTTATAGAACTGAAACCAGTCTCTAAGTATTTTAGGGGCTTGCCTGCCTGTTTGACCTTACCCCACTGCGTATACCACTTGTAAGTTAGTGATTCTCAATGGGTTGCAGGTTATAATTCTTTGCCCGAAATTCTTCCGGTGTCAGCCAGCCTAAGGAACTGTGCGGTCGCCGCTGGTTTGTATCCTGCCGCAGGCTTCGACTGTTCTGCGGGCATTGTGCAGGGACAGAAACACGTTCTGATTTAAGCACTCATCTCGGAATTTTCTGTTAAAGCTTTCAATGTGTCCATTATCTGTGGGTTTCCCTGGACGAGTGAACTCTATCTGCACGCCGTGTTCAAAAGCCCATGTATCCAGGGCATTACCGCTAACTTCTGGCCCGTTATCAACCTTGATACGTTGCGGCAGCCGACCTTGAAGGCGTAGTCTTTCAAGAATTCTCACTACCCGCACTCCAGGCAATTCATATCCACTTCGAGCGCGGGGCTTGAACGATCCCATAGATCGGCAATTGTCAAAATCCGGATGCGCCGCCCACCCATAAGGGAATCGCTCACAAAATCCATCGCCCATTGTTCATCCGGGCCAGCAGGGCCAGCCTGGACAATACGGGCATGGCTTGGACGCTTCACGCGTTTGCGGATACGCAACGAAAGGTTTTCTTCCTGGTAAATCCTTTCTGTCCGCTTGTGGTTCTGCACCAGCCCTTCCCGGCGCAATAACTCATGCAGGGGCGGAGAACCGAAACGCCGCCGATCTTCCTGCCAGTTCCAGCATCCGAGTCCGCAAAAGAAGATCACGGTCTTCAGATGGTGATCGCCTGGCTGAACTGCGGTTAAACTGAATCACTCGGCAAGCCCGCTGCTCGGAGTAGCCATGCGCAGCCTGAATGTGATGCACGGCATCCCTGTTGGCTGCGGACTTCAAAAATTTTTTGAGATCACGTCCTTCAGGACGACAATATCAAGTGCCTGCTCGCCTACAAGTCTTTTCAGCCGTGCGTTTTCTTTTTCTAACTGGCGTAATCGCTTTGCGTCAGAGATGTTCATTCCTCCGAACTTGCTGCGCCACTTGTAAAAGGTCGCATCCGAGATGCCATGCTGACGGCATAGATCGACAACGCGAACTCCAGCCTCGGCTTGCCGCAAGATTCCAATAATCTGTTCTTCGGTGAATCTGCTACGTTTCATTCTTGTGCTCCTCTGTCAGGAACACTAACTTTTCAATGGCATACTTTTCGGGGGGAGGGTCAATCGTCACTCACCTACAGGGCTCAGGCCTGTCACCACCATTTGTGGCTAAAATGTGGTCAAAAGTGAGCAAGACGCAAAAAAGCCCTTACGGTGATTTACCGTAAGGGCTTGAATTTACTGGTGCGCCCGAAGAGATTCGAACTCCTGACCTACAGGTTCGTAGCCTGTTGCTCTATCCAGCTGAGCTACGAGCGCGTTCAACGAAGAGGAAACTAACGCAAGTCACAGTCGCCGTCAAGCTTTTTTTCAAAATATTTTTTGAAAAGCCTGTGAACTTGTTAAAAATTATTATCTGCAACTTCCCGTAAGGGAATGTGCTTGCCCCTTGGGCAAGCACGCCTCAAACCAATAAAAAAACTACTGGGCGCTGATGCCGTTAACGGCATGAGCCAGACGCGAAATCTTGCGTGCGGCCTTCTTCCAGTGCAGGGCACCCTTACCGGCAGCCTTGGCGAGCACGGAAGTGGCGCTGGACAGAGCTTCGCTGGCCTGGCCCTGTTCGTTGTTCTGGATGGCGGCGCGAACCTGCTTGATGGCATTCTTCACGCGGGTACGGGCGGCGCGATTGCGGCCTGCCCGCTGCAAGCTCTGCTTGTGACGCTTGAGGGCTGACTTATGGTTGGCCACTTTGAATCCTCCACATATGTTGGGCTTGCCCGCGCAAGCCATGAAAACAAAAGTTAGCGCGTTGTCGCGAAGAAGGGTTCTTACCACTGGCACGATTAGCTGTCAAGCAATCGTGTCTTTTTATCTAATATTTTCTTGTTTGAGGGAGAGGGGAACCGTCAAAAGCTCCCCTCTCCCCCGGTAAAACCATTGAACAACCTACATCTGCAAGGCCGAAAAATCGGCCAGACGCGCAAACCGCGAGCCAAGGCCGCGCAGCATGCTCAACCTGTTGCGGCGCATATCCGCATCATCGCACATAACCATCACACCAGCAAAAAAGGCGTCCACAGCGGGGCGCACCGCGCTCAGGCAGGCCAGTGCCGCGGCATGATCGTGAGCGGCCCACAGGGCATCAAGGCGGGGCAGCATTTCTTCCAGCGTGGATGCCAGCGCCTTTTCCGCGTCTTCACGCAGCAAGGCAGGATCCCAGTGGTCAGAAAGTTCCTCGGCCTGACCCTGCTTGCGCAGGATATTGGCAACGCGCTTGAAGGTCTGCACCGCAGGTTCGTAGTCCGCCGTCTGACTAAAGGCCGCCAGCGCAGCAAGACGAGCGCCGCAGTCCTTCACGTCTTCTGCGCCCGCGCCAAGGGCCGCATCCACCAGCAGCGTGTCCTGTCCCTGACTCATGAAATAGTTGCGCAAACGCGCCGCAAAAAATTCCATGAGCTTGTCCAGGGCATCGTGCGGGGCAAGCTTCCACTGGCGATCGCCATAAAGCTGTTGCGCCTTGGCAAAGAACTGCCGCACGTCAACCGCAAGACCGAAATCAAGCATGATGCGGATGATGCCCAGCGCACAGCGCCGCAGGCCGTTGGGGTCGGCAGCGCCAGTGGGGATCATGCCGAGGCCGAAGCAACCCGCGAGGGTGTCGGCCTTGTCCGCCATAGAGAGCAGCGCGCCAGCAAGGCTCTTGGGCAGCGGAGAATCCGGCCCGGCGGGCAGATACTGTTCGCCCAGAGCTTCGGCCACGGCCTTGCTCTCGCCTTTGCGGCCTGCATAGATGCCGCCCATGATACCCTGAAGGGTATCAAACTCGCCCACAAGGCCGCTCACCAGATCCGCCTTTGAAAGGCGTCCGGCGCGCGCGGCATCGTCAGCAAGCTCGGGCGCGCAACTTTCGGCAAGCCAGCGGCACAGAGCTTCAAGCCTGCGGGTTTTGTCGCCCATGCTGCCAAGCCCGCCGATAAAGATGACCGTATCCAGCTTTTGCAGCCAGTGATCAAAGGTATCGCGCAGGTCGGCCTGCCAAAAAAAGCGGGCGTCTTCAAGCCGGGCACGCAGCACGCGTTCCCAGCCGCGCTTGACCACGCCCATGTCCTCAGGGGTGAGGTTCAGCACGGTGAGAAAATGCGGCAGCAGTTCGCCGTTGGCCCCTTCGATGCCAAAGCTCTTCTGGTGGCTTTCCATGCTGGTAAGCAGCACTTCGCGCGGCACCTCAAGATAGGCGGGATCAAAATCGGCCAGCAGCGGCACCGGGTGCTCGGCAAGGCCCTGCACTTCGTCCAGCAGACTGTCTTTCCACAGCACCTTGCCGCCAGCGGCAGCCGCCTGGGCATTGCCGCCATCAATAATGACATTGCGGCGTTGGGCAGGATCAATGGTGATGGCGCAGGGTCCGGCGAGGGTGGCCATAAATTCATTGGCATGCGCCACAGCAAAGGGGCCAGCGCCGTGGATGCGGTGCCCGCAGGTCTCACGACCAGACGTCATGGGGCCAACGGTAAAGGGCACCACGGCATCATCAAGCAACGCCAGTATCCAGCGCAACGGACGGGCATAGGCCAGCGAATATGCGCCCCAGCGCATGCGTTTCTGGAACGAAAGCGCGGTAATCACCGAGGGGCAGATATCAGCAAGCAAGTCGGCTGCGGGCGCGCCGCCGGTGCGTTTGCGCACGGCCACGTATTCGCCCTTGTCCGTTTCCACACGAAAAACGTCTTCAAGAGCGCAGGCATTGGTGCGCACAAAACCCTCAAGGGCCTTGGTGGGTTTGCCTTCGGCGTCATAGGCCACGCGCACGGGCGGGCCGGAGACCACCTCTTCCCTCTCCACCTGCACAGGGTTGAGATTTTCAACAATCACCACCGCGCGCCGGGGCGTGCTCATGACGCGCAGCGCGCCGTATTCAAGCCCGGCCTCGTCCAGAGCGCCGCTAAAACGGGAGGCCAGCTCCCCTTCTTCGGGGGCCAGAAAACGGGAAGGCAACTCTTCGCTGCCGATTTCAAGCACAAAGGTCGCCACGGCTTACCTCTCATCCTTTTTGAGCATGGGATAGCCCAGTTCTTCACGCTGGGCTGCATACAGTCGCGCCACTCCAGCCGCCAGGGCGCGCACCCTGCCGATGTAGCCGGTGCGTTCCGTGATGGAGATGGCTCCTCTGGCGTCCAGAAGGTTGAATGTATGCGAGCACTTGAGGCAGTAATCATAGGCAGGCCAGGGCAATCCCAGCTCCAGCAGGGCTTTGCACTGCCCTTCAAAATCGCTGAAATGCCGCAACAGCATTTCAGGATTGCTGGCCTCAAAGTTGTGGCGTGACTGCTCCACTTCATTCTGGTGGTAGATGTGACCGTAGGTGACGTTTTTGTTCCAGGCCAGATCATACACGGATTCAACGCCCTGCAAGTACATGGTAAGGCGCTCAAGGCCGTAGGTCAGTTCCACGCTGATGGGCGAAAGGTCAATGCCGCCCACCTGCTGAAAATAGGTGAACTGGCTCACTTCCATACCATTGAGCCACACTTCCCAGCCAAGGCCCCAGGCGCCCAGGGTGGGGGATTCCCAGTCGTCTTCCACAAAACGGATGTCGTGCTGCGCGGGATTGATGCCCAGCGCCTTGAGGCTTTGCAGATACAGATCCTGCACGTTGTCCGGCGAGGGCTTCATGATCACCTGAAACTGGAAATACCGTTGCAGGCGGTTGGGATTTTCGCCGTAGCGGCCGTCCGTAGGACGGCGGGAGGGTTCCACATAGGCCACGCTCCACGGTTCCGGCCCAATAACCCTCAAAAACGTGTTGGGGTTGAACGTACCGGCACCGCATTCCACACCCGAAGGCTGTTCGATGACGCAACCCTGGTTGGCCCAGTAGTTCTGCAAAGTTAAAATGACATCCTGAAAATACATGCGCTGTCCTTTGTTCGTAGCCTTTTTCAGACGCATACGCGCGGCTGTTCAATAATCGCCGCCCCAAACCATCCCAAACCGAATCGAAAATTTCGGTGCAAACACGGTCACACGTGGCGAAAGTAGCCCCCTTCCCACGAGAGACCCAGGTGATATTGCACAAAACCGTCAATAACCTTGGCGCAGGCGCGCCGATCTGCCGCAGGCAGTTCTTCCGCATGCCAGCCGGAGGGAAATTCTTGCTGCACATGACGCAAAAGGTCAAGCCCGGACGCGCCCAGTTCCACGCCATACCTCGCTGGCCCTGCTGTCGCGCGGCACGAGGGGCAGCGCAACTGGGCCTCGTCAACCACAAATTGCGCGGGGCCGGTTATGGTTGCGCCGCAGGTGCCGCATCGGCCCAGATCGGGCGCAAAACCCAAAACGCCAGCAAACCGCAGGCGGAAAAACTGGGGCAGCAGCGAAGGCACGTTTTCCGCTTCTTCAAGCGTCTTGCGCAAATCTTCAACCAGCAGAAAGGCCTCGTCCGCGCCTTCGTCGTTAACGCCAAGCGCTTCCACAAACCGCAGGCAGTTGGCCGCCAGCCCCATGCGCCGCCAGTTTCCGCGCAAGCTTTGCGGCCCACCCAGCAGCACGGCTTCCTCAAGATTGAGAAAGCTGCCGCGCCCCGAGGCTTTTACCCTGCAATGCAGGCTGTTGAGTACATCCAGGCAGCCGCAAAAACGACGCCTGCTGCGGCTGCCGCCAAAGGCGAACAGCGTCAGCAGGCCGTGTTTGCGACAAAGCATTTTCAGCCACAGATCTGCCTCGCGAAAGTGCCCGATTCGCAGCACAAGCGCGTGATCTGCCCATTCGGTCATGGCCTGTCCGCAGGGGGAAACACCAGATTGCGCACCTGGCCGCTCTGCCCCGCCGGAGGCAGTTCTTCACCGTCATACCGCAGGCGCACGCCGCCAGCGTTGCCGAGCTTCAATTCCAGGCTCTTACTGAACGTAAGGGCAAAGGTATCGCCCTTATGCAGCGAAAACTGGCGGGTGTCGGTCTTGTCGGCGCTGGAATGTACCCAGCATTCTTCTGTGGCGGTAATGATAAGCTTGTGAGCGCCTACTGGCACATCGCTGCCCTGCGAAGCGGCAGAAGACGCAGCGGCGGAGGCCGCCGGAGTCGCCGGAGCCGTTGAAACAGGCGTCCCCGCAGCGGGCACATTTGCGGCCGTGCCGCGCACCGGAGGCAAACCAGGGGCAGCAGGCTGGGCAGCCTGACCTGTCGGCTGAACCGAAGCCTGTGCAGAAGTTTGACCAGAGCTTTGGCCAGGCGTTTGGGCCGGAGCCTGTCCCTGTGCAGGAGCAACAGAGCCTTGCGGCTGGCTGGCAACCGCCGGAGCTTGGGCCGGGGCAGACGTCTGGGCCGGGGCCTGCCCCTGAACGGGAGCAGCCGGGGCAGAAGGCCGACTGGCCAGATTGCCGGGGTCAACAGACTCGGCGCTCTGCAAGGGGGCGGGCTGCGCCAGACGGCGCGTCTGCCGACTCAAAAAATCAAACACGCCCTGCTGCCAGGCAACCAGCACCACAGCAACCACGCACACCATAAAAAGCCCGGCCAAAATGGGCTTGAGGTTACGCCGCGGGGTGAGAACCATTTCGGGCTCATAAACATTTTGCGGTGCAACAGGCTCGGAAGCGGCTTCAAGCGCGCCAAGCGCCTCGCTGACTTCCTCAGCCGAAAGGCCAACATAGGACGCGTATGAACGGATGAACCCCTTGGTGTACGCCAGTGGGGGCAAGGACGTCTCGTCCCCTTCCTCCAAAGCGCGCAGAAGACGGGCGCTGATTTTCAGCCTGTTTGCCGCATCTTCCATGTCCAGACCCCGCTTTTCGCGCTCAACGCGCAAAGCAGCGCCCAATTCCACTAAGGTCATGAAAAGCCTCGATAATGGTCTTGCCGCCCCGCGGGGGCGGCGGTTGCCAGCAAAAAGCCGGAACCACCCGTGGCGGCCCCGCTACATTCTGATATCAATAACGGCCCGGCTGCGAAGCTGGTTGGTGTAGTCCTCAAAACGCTCCATAGCCTTGGGCTGGCGCAGGATGCCGTCGATCATCGGCTTGGCCTGCTCAAAGGTGAGCATCTTGATTTCGCCGCCGCCAGGACGGTACAGGCGCACCTGCGCCTTGCGGCCCTGAAGCTCGAAAATATCCGTTACATCGCCGGGTTTCATGCTGGTGAGGCGGGCCTCCCACTCGGGGTTGAGCTTGTCCCACTCCACTGCGCCCATGTCGCCGCCGTTTTCCTTGTTGGGAGCGATGGAATACTTGCGCACCACTTCCTCAAACGAAACCGCGCCAGACTTGATCTGCGCAGCCAAAGCCGCAGCGTTGGCATTGGGATGATACACCAGAAGGGCCATGTGCAGGCCTGAGCGGTCGTACATGGTGTCCTTGTGCGCATCATAGTAGGCCTTGATTTCATCCGGGGTCACAACAACCCGGCGGCCCACTTCCATTGCCATAACACGCTGACGAATCAAGCCTTTTTCAATATTTCCACGCAGTTCGCTGACACTGGTCTTTTGCTGGGCCAGGCGTTCTTCAAACTGCTTCTTGGTGAGGTTGTTCCCCTTCATGATCTTGGTGATTTCGCTGTCAATTTCAGAAGAAGAAATGGAAACCTTGAGACGCTTGGCTTCCTGCGCGACCAGGATGTCCATGATCATGCCGTCCAGCGCCTTGCGCAGCACGGCGTCCACGGCCTTGGCCTGGGCGGGATCGTTGGGATTGATACGCGCCCGCATAAGATCAGGAACAGCGTTTTTCTGCAGATCGAACATGGTGATAACCTGACCGTTCACCACGGCCGCCACCTTGTTGATCTGTGCGGCCTGAGCGCCAAAAGCGGTCATAAAACAGATAACCAGCGCCAAAATAAGCGTTTTTCTCACGTTAAACTCCCTGCTTGCGCGCAAAAATTCCGCGCTTTATCTGTAAAATTATATCCCAATCCAGCGCAACATGCAATGCAACTGCCGCAAGTGCAGCCATCAGGCAGCCAGCAGCCGGGGCGTGTTGCATGCAAATCCTCAACGCCGCCGCGCGGAGCCGCCGTTGTCGCGCTTGCGCTGCTGGTCGCCCGAGGCTTTTGAAGCAGGGGCCGCTTCGGGATTATGCCCCTGATTTTCCAATGCTCCATTGGCCTTGGGATCGTGGGAACCTTCAAGCACATCGCCCTCGTAAACATCATCCTTGCCTGGGGGCGGCGCCTTAATGTCCTCCGCAGCGCCAGAAACATCCGGCACGGCCGGGGCATCGCTGCTCTGCCCGCCAGAGTGAGCCGCCGGGGGCGCTAGCAGATCGGGGACAAGCTCCTTGCCCACCATGATGACGGAATCGGCCAGAGCCTTTTCAAGCCAGCGCTCAAAAGCCTCGGACATCTTCTGCTCCCGCAGGATGCCTTCCACCAGCGGATAGGCCTCCGCCAGACTGATGTGCGCTGGCGGGCGGCTCTCAATCAGGCCAAGGCTGCGCCACAGGCCTTCCTCCAGCCGTGCGGGCGCGCACTGGCCCGGCTTCAGACCGGCAGCGGCCTTGCGCCATCCCTGGGGCAGATCGGTTGGCCGCACATTCTGGCACTGGAGCTGCACTTTGCCGCGCGCTTCATTTATGCCACCGGGAAACACAGCGCAAAAGCCTTCCACGTCCTTGCGCGATTCGCCAGAAATCAGGCACACGCGCAGGGTTTCCGGCATCTGAAAATCGTCTTCGTGGGTCTGGTAGTAGTCGCGCAGTTCGGGCAGAGAAACACGGATGCCCGCTGCAAGAACCCGCTTTTCAAATGTGAGCATGGAAAGATGGTCAAGCAGCAAAGCCCGCCATTCTGAAGAGTCAATTGATTCTTCGGCCAGATATTTTTCCAGCCCGTCAGCGCCGCCGTAATCATTCCTTACTTCTGCCACGGCTGTTTCCAGCATGGCAGGGCTGACCGACATCTGGAGCCGCTGCAAATCCTGCCGCACCAGAGCGTAAATGATCAGTGTGCCCAGCCCTTCGCCGTATTCGCGCCGCATATTTTCCAGTGAAGGAGTGCGCATGGCCCCAAGGGAGGGAGAACGGCTGTCGAGCAGGGTCTGCAATCTGCGCAGGCTGATGGGCTCGCCGTTGACGGTAGCCACCACGCCGTCGGGGAGGCGGGTTTCAAAACAGGCCGCCAGCAACAGGCAAAAACAACAGGCCAGCGCCACGCCTAGTGGGCGGGCCAGCCGGGCAGACCGAGCGCCGATCTGGAAAAAACGCGCCAAAGCTATGAGGGGCTGCATGAATCCGTCCACCATTTTTCCCATATATTCAGACCAGTTTTATGACCTGAAAAACAGACACAGCCGCAAACCAGCACCTATGCCCCGGCTTTAACACGGATACCCTCAAGGGCGGTACGCAACCTGTCCAGCCCCTCGGGGAACGAAACACCAGACGGCATCGGCAGGTGCAGCCCCGCAGGCGGCAGCATGCGCGCGTCCTTCATGGAAGCCGTAAGGGCTACAATGCGCTCGGGCTGCACGGCGGTCTGCCCGTCCGGCCAGACAAGCCGCACATGGTTGATGTGCACATCGGCCTTTTGCACCTGCAACTCGGTGAGGAACTGCTTGAAGTCCAGCACGGCAAGAAAATTGCGCAGTTCTTCGGGGAAGGGGCCAAACCTGTCGCGTATGCCGAGGGCCGCTTCTTCACGCGCAGCGCCGCCAGTGGCGGATGTGAGCGTTTTGTAGCAGCGCAGTCTTTCGCGCCCGTCCTCAATGTACGATGCGGGAATATGCGCAGGCAAGCCCAAAGTAAGTTCCGTTTCCACGGTCTGCGCCTCTGGCGTGCCCTTGAGGCGGCCAACGGCCTCCTCAAGCATTTCAAGGTACAGGTCAAGGCCCACGCGGCACATGTGGCCCGACTGCACTTCGCCGAGGATATTGCCCGCGCCGCGCAGGCGCAGGTCTTCCATGGCGACCTGAAAACCGGCCCCCAGGTAATCCATATCCATGATGATGCGCAGGCGTTCCTCCGCAATGGAGGTAAGGCGCTCCGCATCCGGCACCACAAAAAAGGCGTAGGCCTGCCTGTCGCTGCGGCCCACGCGGCCCCGCAGCTGGTAGAGCTGCCCAAGGCCGAACATCTGGGCCTGATCCACCACCAGTGTATTGGCGCGGGGAAAATCCAGCCCGGATTCAACAATGGAGGTGCATACCAGCACATCAAGCTCGCCATGCCAGAATTTGTGCATGGTATCTTCAAGCTCGGTTTCAGACATCTGCCCGTGCGCCATGCCCACCCGGGCCTTGGGCACAAGGGTGCGCACGTATTCGGCCACCCGCTCCAGCCCCTGCACGCGGTTGTAAACCCAGAACACCTGCCCTTCGCGCTCAATCTCCCGCTCAAGCACCTTGCGCAGCACGGAATCATCCCGCCGCAGCACGGCCGAAGCCACAGGCTTGCGATCCTGCGGCGCGGTTTCAATGATGGAAAGCTCACGTATGCCGGACATGGAAAGCTGCAAAGTGCGCGGAATGGGCGTGGCCGTCAGGGTGAGCACATCCACGTTCTTTTTGAGGGCCTTGAGTTTTTCCTTGTGGCGCACGCCAAAACGCTGTTCTTCGTCCAGAATCAGCAAGGCAAGATTGGGCAGTTTGACGTCGCTTGAAAGCACGCGGTGGGTGCCGATGAGAATGTCCACCTGCCCGGTGGCGGCAGCCTTGAGCACTTCCTTTTGCCTTGGGCGCGTCACAAAACGGCTGAGCAGCCCCACATTGACGGGAAAGCCCGCCAGACGCGCGCGAAAGGTCTGATAATGCTGTTCGGCAAGCACCGTGGTGGGGCAAAGCAGCACCACCTGCCGCCCCTCGGAAGCGGCGCGAAAGGCTGCGCGCAGGGCAACTTCCGTCTTGCCGAAGCCCACGTCGCCGCACACGAGCCTGTCCATGGGCTGGGATTTGTCCATGTCGTCCAGCACGTCCTGAATGGCCTTGGCCTGATCGGGCGTTTCCTCAAAACCAAAGGTCGCCTCAAATTCGTGGTACAGCTCGCCCGGAGGGTCATAGCGGAAGCCCTTGGTCACCTTGCGGTAGGCATACATTTCCACAAGGTCGGCGGCGATCTTTTCAATAGCCTTGCGGGCCTTCTCCTTGCCCGAAGTCCAGCCCGTGCCGCCCAGCCGGTCCAGCGCGGGCTCTACGCCTTCCGAACCCTTGAACCGCTGGATAAGCCCCATGCGGTCGGCAGGCACATAGAGCTTGTCGCGCCCGGAGTATTCGATGAGCAGAAAATCGTTGGCAACGGCGTTGACGTCCATGTGATGCAGACCGGCAAAACGGCCAATGCCGTAATCGCGGTGCACCAGCAGATCGCCAGCCTTGAGATCGTCAAAGGAATCCAGCCCCTTGAAGACGCGCGAAGAAACGCGGGGTGTTTTTTCCGCCTTGGGGTAAAGGATATCCTCGCCCAGAACCAGGGAGTTGTCCCACGCCAGATCCGCGCCCTGACGGAAGGGCGAAACAAGAGCGAAAAGGCCGCGCTGATCGGGCGCGTAACGCTGCGCAGGAAGGATGCCGTCCTGCTCTGCCAGTTTCAGAAACTTGGCTCGGCTGCGGCCAGATGAAAAGCTCAGCACCACCTGTCTGCGCGCGCCCTGCCACTCTTTGAGAGCGGCGGCCAGATGCTGCCAGGGGCGATCCTGCGCGCCAGCAAGAGGAAAAAGATCGCTGAAGGAATGCAGGGTTCTTTCCGCAAAATCCAGACCGCGTTCTTCCACGCCCATGACCAGAGGTTCGGCGTACACGCGCTGAAAGGTGTTCCACGGCGCGGGCTGCGAGCTTTTGCGCAGGGCCAGCGCCGCTGGTTGGGGCAGGGGCGCGTCCTCGGCCTCCAGCCGTTCCTTGAGTGCAAGGCGGCCATCCCGCAGGGCCTCGCCGCTGTCGGCCTCGCCGGGCAGCAGCCACAGGCAGTCCTGCGGCAGCCAGTCTTCCAGCAGGCTGGGAGCTTCCACGGCGCAACCGGGCAGTAGGCCCACGCCGCCAGCATCCAGTGATTTTTTAAAGGAATAACAGTCGTTTTCGCCAATGCGGCCTTCGGCAAACATGCGGTCAAAGCGCTTGCGAGTAGCCTCTGTCTCGCGCGCATCAAAGGCCAGCGGGCTAACAGGCAGAAGGGTCAGTTCATCGCAGCCCTGCAAGGAGCGTTGGGTCTCCGCGTCAAAAAAGCGCATTTCCTCCAGCGTGTCGCCAAAAAATTCCAGCCTTACAGGTCGGGCATAGCCAGAGGGGTACAGATCAAGGATGTCGCCGCGCCGGGCCATTTCGCCGGGGCGCGTGACCATGGCAACGCGCTCGTACCCCCACTCCACCGCCTGCTCCAGCAGCAGCTCGGGGGCGTAATCGCTGCCCTTGCCAAGCTCCAGCGTGCGCGTGTGGAAAAAATTGACCGGCATGTAGCGCAGCAGCAGGCTTTCAACACTGACCACCAGCACACGCGGCTTGCCAAGGGTGAGGGAATACAGCGCGGCAAGCCGGGCAGCCCATGAGGGTTTGTCCTGCCATTGGCTCAGGGCAGGCAGCCCCAGGCAGGGCCACTGCCACGCAGGGCGCACAACTGCCGGATCCGCCAGAGAAATTTCGGGAGAAAAAAGGGCCGCAAGGGAGCGGGCCGCGTGAAATTCTTCGCGGGTGCGGGCCACAAGGGCCACGCTGCGCCCTTTGTCCAGAGCCTCGCAGGCAAGGCGGCAGCGCGTGACCATGCCGCTACGTTCCAGATATATCTGCCTGTCGTTGCTTGAGAGCAATGCGCCAAAAGTGTCCATGAACCTGTGGGGGGTTATATAACAGCACAAGGGGCAGCCTGCGCCGCCCCGACGATAAACCGGACAGCAGCTTTCTGCTGCCGCACTGTACTGATGACAAAACCCGTTCACGGGTTTTGCGCCGCCACCGTCGGCAAAGCCGCCGGGCGGAAATACACGGAAATCTGTCGCTTAACGGCGCGGCAAAGCCGCAGCCTGCTCCTGATTTCCGACCATGCTGACTTTGTCAACATGGTCAAACCGGACGACAGTTTTTTGCTGCCGTCCGGTTTGCAAGTCATTTGCTTCTAGTGGCCGCAGCCGCCGGAGCAGCCGCTGCATCCACCGCCCGTCTGGGGCAGGGGCACCGTGGGTTCAACTGTGAAGCCCGCGTAGGAAAGATCAATCTTCACGCCTTCAACCTGAGCAAGAAGCTCCTTGTTGATGCAGAAGGTGAATCCGCCCTGATCTTCGCTCATATCTTCATCCGTCGCGGCGTCCAGGGCAAGGGCCAGATGCGGCCCGCTGCACCCGCCGGGGGCGAGGTAAACGCGAATGGTGCTTTTTTCTTTACCTTCAAAAAAGGCCGCCAGTTCCTTCTGGGCGCTTTCGGTCAGTTCAAGCATGGTTCCTCCGATGTTTTTCGATACGCTCGATATGTATTATATGGTAGAGTAACGAAAAACAGGCTGGCCTGCTTCGTCCGGCCAGCGGGAAACCACCCCGCCTTACGCGTTGCTGCCGCAGCCGCTTGAGCAGCTGCTGCAACCACCGCCGTTGCCTTCAGAAGCGAAGGGCACTACGGGTTCAACCGCAAAGCCCATGTAGGTTAAATCAATTTTTACACCCTGCACTTCTGTCAGAAGGGCACTGTTAATGCAGAAGGTGTAGCCGGCCTGTTCCTCGGTTTGATCCTGGTCGTTAGGCTCATCCAGAGCCAGGGCAAGGCGCGGGCCGCCTCAACCTGCGGTCATGTAGACCCGGATGGGTTCCTTTTTCTTGCCGGTAAAGAACGAATCCAGTTCCTTACGGGCGCTGTCGGTCAATTCGATCATACGTCCTCCATGATTCGAGTGTTTTACTAACTAAGGTCATGCGTGGGGCTTGTCAATTGCCGCAGGGCTTTTCTTTAAAGGCGAAAACGGCTAGAATGACGGGCATATCCACCTTTGGAGGAACCATGTCCACGACCCGGCTACTGGAAAAAGACGAAATGGCGCGCGTACTTGAACGCCTCGCCTCGCAGATACTCGAACGCCACGCTGCGTGCCAGGATGTAATGCTGGTGGGCATTGAACGGCGCGGAGCAGACCTGGCCCGGCGTATAGCCGCCCTGCTGCAGGCGCGGCTTGACCGCGTCATGCCCCTGGGAACCCTGGATATCAATCTGTACCGCGATGACTGGACAAGCCTTGTGGGCAAGCCCAGCATCGGGCAGTCCCGCATTACCGAAAGCGTGGACGAAAAGGTTATCATTCTGATTGACGATGTGCTCTACACCGGGCGCACCATCCGCGCCGCTCTCGAGGCCCTGCTCGACTACGGCCGCCCGCGCTGCGTGGAACTGCTGGCCCTCATCGACCGTGGTCACCGCGAACTGCCCATCCATGCGGACTATGTGGGCCGCGTCATCAATACCAGCAGGCAGGAACACGTGGATGTCATGCTGGCCGAGCGCGATGGTGAAGACAGCGTAAATCTGACCACCGCATCGTAAAGCAGACGCGAAAAGGCTGACACGGCCTTGCGAAATGCCCATCCCAGAAAAAAGCATTGCCAGAGCGTTAACAGACCCTAGACAGAGCACAGGAACAGAAATTCATTCACCACGCTGACGTGCCGCTCCCCACCGGGCTGCGGCAGCAGATACAGAACAGAGGAAACCATGCCCAAGCGCAAAACCTGACGCACAGCAAGGAGCTTCACGTTGTGGAGCTTACGCGAACGGCGGTCCGGTTTGCGGCTGGCGCATGGTTTCCCTACCCTGCACCACTGACCCGACAAATCCTCCGTTCGCGCTGCCGTTTCATACATCGGCTTCGCCACGGGCCTGTGGCCCTAAAAGGAGGATTTCATGAAATCAGGCTTCAATTTTTTCTCCACCACAACAGGCATCATTGCCACCGGGCTTGTGTTCGGCGTGCTTGCCGTGTTGCTCCAGCAAATGGGCAATCCCGGCAACATGGGCATCTGCGTGGTCTGCTTTAACCGTGATATCGCGGGCGCTTTGGGCTTTCACCGTGCTGCCGTCGTGCAATATCTGCGGCCCGAAATCATGGGTATGGTGCTGGGCGCATTTGGCGCGGCGCTGGCCTTTGGCGAGTACAAGCCACGTGGCGGCTCGGCCCCCATCACCCGCTTTTTGCTTGGGGGCATAGCGGGTATTGGCGCGCTGGTCTTTCTCGGTTGCCCCTGGCGCGTTATCCTGCGCCTTGCGGGCGGCGACGCCTTTGCGCTCTTTGGCCTTGCGGGCCTGATCTGCGGCGTGGGCATTGGCACCATATTTTTTCGCATGGGCTTTTCGCTGGGGCGCAGCCAGGGCCAGAGTAAAATTTCCGGTCTGGTGCTGCCCGGCATCATGCTTTCCTTCGTGGCCCTGTATCTGCTCAATCCGCAGGTGGCAGAACAGCCGCAGAGCGGTGTGCTTTTCTATTCCGTCAAAGGCCCCGGCGCGCAGCATGCACCCTTTATACTCTCCATTGGCGTGGGCCTGATCGTGGGCTTTCTGGCCCAGCGCAGCCGCTTCTGCACCATGGGGGCCCTGCGCGACGTGATGCTGTTCAAGCAATGGCATCTGGCGCTGGGCTTTCTGGCCATGCTGGGTGCGGCCCTTGTTCTGAACCTGTACTTTGGCGCGTTCAAGCCCGGCTTTGAAAACCAGCCCATCGCCCAGCCAGACAATCTCTGGAACTTCCTCGGCATGGCTACTGCCGGTCTGGCCTTTGCCCTTGCGGGCGGCTGCCCTGGCCGTCAGCTCTTTATGGCTGGCGAAGGCGACAACGATGCCGCCGTTTTTGCCGTTGGCCTGATCGTTGGCACCGCTGTTGCCCATAACTTCGGCTTGGCCTCCAGCCCTGCCGGGGTCGGCCCTCACGGCATGGCAGCCACCCTTGCCGGTCTTGCCATCTGCCTGTGCATCGGATTTTTCAACTGCAAGAGAGGCGCGTAATGTCTACCACCATCGACACCCGGGGGCTTTCCTGCCCGCAGCCCGTACTCATGTTTCTTACTGCTGCCAAAGCCGATGAACACGGCCCTTTCAGCGTATTGGTGGATAACGACGCCAGCCTTGAAAATGTCAGCCGCGCTGCCCGCAACCGGGGATTTGCCGTCAGCACGACTGAAGAAGGCGAAGGCATAACGCGCATAGACATCCGCAAGGATTAGCGTTCGGATTGGGGGACTGGCGGCGCGGGTGAGCAAAAACTCCCGAGCCGCCACTGTCGCCCATATCAGCCCGTGATGGCTGAAATCTGCCATTCCTCAGTTCTCGTCATGAGTGCTGTAGCGGATCCAGCGAGCCAGAATTTTCAGGGGAAATCATGACGCAGAACAGTTCTCAGACCAGCCTGCTGCATGGCTTTGCGCAAAAACTGCGCGGCCTGTTTTCTCCCGGCGGCAAAGGTTCGGATATGGATTCTGGCAGCGGCGGCAAACGCGGCTGCAACGATAGGGGCTTGCTGGTTTTTGACCACACTGGCGAGGTCATCCGCGCCGAGCGCCTGCTGCGCAAGGCCGGGCTGGATGTGGAAGTAAAGGGGCCGCCGCCGGAACTGCGCACAGGTTGCGACATGGTGGTGGTTTTTGAGCTGGTGAGCCAGGCGCGCGTTCTGGATGTTCTGGAACGGGAAGGGCTTGCGCCCAGTCAGGTGGTCAGCGCCCACGATGTGCTGCTGGAGCCTGTGTCCCTGTTTCAGATAAAACATCTGGATGACCGCTGGCTGATGGTTCGCGCCGCCAATATGAAAATTACCCTTGATGCTGCTGACGGACGCATTGTGAATATTTCAGGCGGCGGCTGCCCTGATGTGCCGTGGGTGGCGCACCGGCTGTGCGGCCTGCGCCTTGATGAAGCCCCGGCCCCCCTGACCATGGGGCAGACCCTCTGCTGCTACAGCCTGCAAAAGGCCTTTGAAGAACTGCGGAGGCAAGTCGCATGTGGTGCATAGCAGGAACCCTGCCCGACCCTGATTTTGCCCTCTGCCCTGCTGGCCTTGAGGGCGAAAGCACGGTTGCTGGCGGTTTGCTCCACCTGCCGGATGGTCAGGCCGTGCCCGTGCAGCGGGGGACTGCGGCCCTTGCCGCCACAGCCATTCTTGCCTGCCGGGAGCTGGGCATTGCGCCGCCGCGTCTGTTGCTCGCGGGCGACCCGGGTTCCGGCGCGGGCAGCCGCGCCATTTACGCATGGCTGGAGCAGAATCTGGCGGGCCTCTCCCCTGCGGGGCTGACCTTTCACTATCTTTTCCCTGATCAGGATTGGCACAACCGGGTGCTCATGGCCACGCAGGCCCTTGCCGTGCCGCCAGTGATGGTGGCAGACGCGGGCTTTATGTATGTGGCAAAAATGAGCGGCTATGCCGATGCCTACGACCTTTTTACCCCTGATCTGGGCGAACTGGCCTTTCTGGCAGATGAAAAAGCCCCCCACCCCTTTTATACGCGCGGTTTTCTGCTGGCGCGGGAGGATGACGTGCCGCCGCTTTTGCAACGCGCTCTTGAGCATGGCAACTGCCCGAAAAATCTGATTATCAAGGGATCAAAAGACTACATTGTCGTGGATGGCCGCGTGATCGCCACGGTGGACGCGCCCTCTGTTCCGGCCATGGAATGCATTGGCGGCACAGGCGATCTTGTGACCGGGCTTGCAACGGCTTTTTTGTGCGGAGGCGCGGCAATGGACGAAGCCTGCACGGCGGCGGCCCGCATGGCGCGCCTGCTGGCGCAACTCTGCGCGCCCAATCCCGGCACCCAGATTGGCGAACTGATTGAAATGCTGCCAGAAGCCATGCGCAGCGCGCGCTCAGTGTGGCCGACCACTCTTTCTGCATCATCCGTCTAGTCCGCGCCGCAAGGCGCAGACATGCCCCGCGCAATCAGATTCGTGCAGGCGGGCGCGCGCCCCTACCCGCCAGATCAGCAAATACAGCACCCCCGCCTACAAAAGACGAGGCCCTCCGTCAGCACGGAAGGCCTCGTCTTTAATAAAACACACTGCAATAATGATATGCGTTCAGCGCGCTACCCGTGATGCGCGGCCTTTTGCCGCCGGGCGCGCAATCGCAAGGCGACGCGCCACAGCCAGCCTGCTGCCAGCCCCACGGCAATGCCAAGAAAATCAAGCAGTGTTTGCGCGGCCATATGCGGGCGGTCAAAACCCCAGGCAGCGGCTTTATTCCACGAGGGATGATAAAGCGCCCATGCAATAGAGGCCATCAAGGCCAGCACACCCAGTGCACCGAACAGCCAGTAGCCGGGGATGGGTTCTTCCCAGAAAAAGGACGAACGGTAAAAACGCCGCCGGGCCATGCACACGGTCAGCAGCACAATACTGACCATGGATGCGGTGATCCATGAAAAACCGTTGAGCAGAGCTCCCGCAATCCCCAGGCAAAGACACAGTACCGCCAGCTGGAACCCGCGCGACTGCCGCCGCTCAAGCCCGTATGAAACAAAGAGCAGCATGGCGCCCGAAATTGCCGTGAGAAAATGCCCCACAGCCAGCGCCTCGTAAGGAATCATGCTGCGCAGGGCGTGCAGCATGTGTTTGCCTGGCGGCAGCATGGCGCAGACAAGCAGAATCACGCCCGCTGCAAAAACCATGTAGGCAGAAATGGAGTGCGAAAGTACGGAAAGCCAGCGGCCTGTTTCGCGCAGCATGTCGCTGCGCTGGCGCACCTCGTAAACCGCCAGCAGCAATGCGGCTGCCAGCAGCGGAATGATAAAGTAAATGATGCGGAACAGCAGCACCGCCGCAAATACGGCCTGCGCCTGCGTGGTGTGGGTAAGGTGCAGTATGACAAGCTCAAAAACGCCAACCCCGCCGGGGATGTGTGTGAGCACCACAGCCACCTGGGCCATGAGGTAGCTTGGCAGAAAATCAAGAAACGATATGCCCATGTTGCCGGGCAGCAGCACATACATGCAACCTGCTGCGGCGATAATGTCCACTCCGGCCACAAGAGCCTGGGCAAAGGCAATGTGCGGCGGAGGAAAGACAAATTCCTTGCCAAACAGATGCACGGGCTTGCGCACGGTACAGCACAAGATCAGGTAGGAGCAGGCAATAAGCAGCAGCACTACGCCCAGAATGCGCACGTCTGTCATGGGCATTTTTGCCAGCAGGTCGTCAGGGATGACAGGCGGGCTTATGATAAAGATCAGCCCGCATAGCCCCAGAGCGCCCACCCAGAATGTGACCGCCAGCATCAGCACCAAGCGCACAATCTCTGCCAGCGAAAAACCCCAGGCCGAATAAAAACGGTAACGCACGCTGGTGCCGCCCAGCAGCGCGCCAAAGTTGTAGCTCACAGCCTGCCCCACAAATGAAACAAGCCCCACGCGGGGCAAAGGCAGGGTTTTGTGAATGGCTTTGAGCGCCAGCCAATCGTAGCCCACAAGTATGATGTAATTGATCACCATCAGCAGCAACGAGCAGAGAATCCGCCCGTGCGATATCTGGCTTATGCTTTCGCGAATCTGGGCTATGCTGTAACTTTTAAGCTTATGGTACAAAAGGTACACAGCCAGAAAAAACACCGCCGTGACAAGCACCGACCCAAGATAACGCAAATATTTTTTCATAGTCTGCCGTTGTTCATACAGTTGTTATATGCCGCTCAAACCAAGCGTTTTACGCAGCTCTGCCGTGCTGGCGCAAGCGCCTGCCGCGTTGGGCGCAACTCCAACATATACGCTGGCTCACTGCCGCGCAAGCCTGAACCTCATGTCGATTACATGACATTATGCAGAGGCAGGGCAGGTCTTCTCCAGCCCGCGCGCTTCGGGGCTTGACCGTTTTGCGCCCAGTAGGTAGGGTGTACTTGCTGTTACGGATAATCACCCGGTTACACAGCCGGGTTTAGCGCACAGTCCACTGCGGCCCGTGCAGCCTTTTTTTCGGAAAATACCCCCCATTGCTTGCTCCGCTGCCTGGGCAGCGGCGCTTTTTTTTCGTTTGTGAGGTCAGATTATGGCAACCATGACAAGCATCCCCATTTCCGTGCAAGGCTACAAAAAGCTGGAAGACGAACTGGCCCGCCTCAAGAGCGAACGGCCCGCCATCATCCAGGCCATTAAAGAAGCCCGTGAAGAAGGCGACCTGCGAGAAAACGCCGGGTACGACGCCGCGCGTGAACGTCAGGGCATGGCTGAAGCCCGCATCAAGTACATTGAATCGCGCATGGCGCTCTATCAGGTCGTTGATCTTGATTCCCTGAAGGGGGACAAGGTCATCTTTGGTTCTACGGTTGAGGTTGAGGATGTGGACAGCGGCGAAGCACGCTCCTTCACCATTCTCGGCCCCGACGAGGCCGACCCCGCCAAGGGTTCCATCTCGTTTCTTTCCCCTGTGGGTCAGGCTCTGCTGGGCCGCGAAGTAGGCGATGAAGTGACCGTGGATATCCCGCGTGGCCGCGTTACCTACGAAGTGATCAACATCAGCTTTAAAGGCAGCAACGTGCTGAACTAGGCCTGGGCTGCTGCCCTGGTCTCCACCAGCCGACGCCGCGCCTTTCTGGCTTCGCGGCAACGGTTTTATCCCAGACGTATTTTCCGCAGCGCGTTAACGCGCAAACATAACGCAGTGCGACCTTATGGCGCGCTCCGGCCTCTCTGCACAACCGCAGGGCGGCGGGGCGCGCCTGACAAAAACTTTCCGGTCGGGCCGTAGCGCCGTGATGGCGCACTGGCATATGACGTACGGCTGCCAGCCCAGACCCGCGCGGGCGTATTTATACCTTTACGCCTCTTGGCAGACCCCGCCCGCTTTTGCTACTCTTGCGCGTTCCAACGTTCCGGCGCTGGTTAAAAAGCCGCGCCCACATAACCCAAGGCCTACTATGACTCTAACGCTGCCGCGTCTGCTTTACCTCTTGGCCGCGCTCGCGCTGTATATGCTGCTCTGGCACAATCCGGTGACCATATTTATGGCTGCCTGTCTGTCATGCCTTTCGCTGCCGCTCTACCGGACACTACAAATGAAGGGCCGGATGTGGCGCAAACGCCTTGAAAAAACCCGGAGCGGCCCCCGCTGGCGTAAATTCCGGCTTAGTCTTTCAAGCAGCCTGCCCCTTTATGCGTACATAACCACCCTCCTCTCTTCCATACTAGTTCCCATTGCCATGTTCGCCCTGCTGGTGACGCCGCAGGCGGCGGCTGGTTTTGCGCGCCTGCGCGAGCTGCAAGCCAACAACTTTCAGTTGCCGCCCGAGTGGGTGGCCAATATTCAGCAATGGCGGCTAAACCTTGCAGAATACCCGCGTGCAGAAAAAATGGTCAGCGATTTTCTGCAAAAACTGGATGCTTTTTTCGGCGATGCCATGAGCCTGCTTTTGAGCCGAAGCATGGATTTTCTCGGCGGCACCATGACAGTGCTGTGGACAAGCTTTCTGTTCTTTACGCTCACGGTGATCTTTACCGCCTATGCCCGCCATATCCGCAAAATTTCCGGCAGGATATTCCATATACCGCAAGCAATGCTCTGCCGCTTTACGGCTGCCATCCACCGGGCATTGCGGGGCATTCTGCTGGGTGTTGTGCTGGTGGCTGCGGCGCAAGGCATTTTGTGCGGCATCGCCTTTGCTTTCGCAGGGGTACGCCAGCCAGCATTCTGGGGGCTGCTTGCCACGCTCGTGGCCCCCATTCCCGCCATTGGCACGGCCATAGTGTGGGTGCCGCTTTGCCTTTCGCTCTGGTTCACGGGCAACAGCATGGCCGCAGTGGGCCTGGCCCTTTGGGGAGTTGTGGTGGTGGCTGGCGTGGATAACATCCTGCGGCCGCTCTTTTTGCAGCAGGGCATCAAGGCCCCGTTCTTTGTGTTGATCATCGCCATACTTTGTGGTCTGGCGAGCTTTGGGCCGGTAGGCCTTATTGTGGGCCCTGTACTGCTGGCTTTTGCCATTCAGGCAGTGGAAGAAGGCAACCGCACCTATAGGCACGATGGATAAGATAGACACCATACATTCCGGTTTTGGCAGGTTTGCTCCCGACGATCAGCTCGGCAGGCCACAGCCCGGCAGACTACAGCAAGACGACAAACCCCGCAGTGCTGGGTTTGAACCGACAGCTATGGACTGCTTGCGGCGCATGGCGGTATTCAGCATTCTTTTTTGCGCCATATGCGCCACTCTGCTTGCAGGAGCAACGGAAGCCCTTGCAGCCAGGGGCGTGCGCGCTGCCATTTTGGTCAACATGGATACGGGCAAGGTGCTTTTTGAAAAAAATGCCGATATGTCCATCCCGCCTGCATCGCTCACCAAGGTGATGTCCATGTTCCTGACCATGGATGCCGTCAGCGCCAAGAGGCTGAGCCTTGACGAAAAAATCCGCATCACTCCTGCCGCGTCCACCGTGGGCGGCTCGTCCATGCACCTCCGCAACGGGGAGCGCGTGGCGGTCAGGCAACTGCTCACCGGCGCTGCCGTTGCATCCGGCAATGACGCCATTACGGCGCTTGCCCTGCGTGTGGCTGGCAACGAGCGGCAATTTGTGCGCGCCATGAATCAAAAAGCTAAAGGGCTGGGCCTGAGCCGCACGGAATTCAAAAATCCCACGGGCCTGCCCGCCGCAGGGCAACGCTCCACCCCCCGCGATATTGCCAGCCTTACCCGCGCCTATCTTCGTGCGCACCCCGGCGCGCAAAAATTTCACAGCACCCGCGTTTTTACTCACAGGAACAGACAAATGGCCAATACAAACGCCCTGCTCGGCTCTGTGCGGGGCGTCAATGGCCTGAAAACGGGCTGGACGGTGGCCTCGGGCTACAATCTTATTGTTACGGCCCAGCGCGGCAATACCCGCATCCTGGCCGTGGTTATGGGCGGCACAAGCCGCAATGCCAGGGATGCCATGGCAACGCGACTGATCGAAGCAGGCTTTGACGGCGGCGGTGACCCAAAGAAAATCCGGCGGGCCATGGGCTACAGACGCTAGAAAAAAAATCTCAAGGCTTCAAAACAGTTTTATCGTGAAAAGGTTGTGGAAAACTGACCGCTCGGA
This sequence comes from Desulfovibrio desulfopostgatei, assembly GCF_053570645.1. Taxonomy (NCBI): domain Bacteria; kingdom Pseudomonadati; phylum Thermodesulfobacteriota; class Desulfovibrionia; order Desulfovibrionales; family Desulfovibrionaceae; genus Desulfovibrio; species Desulfovibrio desulfopostgatei. Next base: position 2,206,514 of record NZ_JBRBQS010000002.1, read on the forward strand.
AGGTCATTTTTTCCACAACCTTTTTGGTTCCCACTGACAAGAAAGGCGGATTCTCTGCGCGGGGAGCGCACACAGACATGCACGACCCAAACAGAAAATCCGCCTGACGCAGTCAGCGGTCCAAAAGCCCCTAGCGCCCCAGAGCTTGCTCCAGATCGGCGATAATATCATCCACATGCTCAACGCCCACGGAGAGGCGCACCATGCCGGGGGTGATACCGGCTTCGCGCAGTTGATCATCGGTCAGCTGGCGGTGGGTGGAGCTGGCGGGATGGAGAACGCAGGTGCGGATGTCGGCCACGTGAACCTGGAGGGAGATCATTTTAAGGCTGTCGATAAAGCGCGCGCCGGCTTCCCGTCCACCTTTGAGGGAGAGGGAGATGACGCCGCTGCACCCTTTGGGCATGTACTTGTCGGCCAGGGCTTTTTGCGGGTGGCCGGGCAGGCGCGGATAATTGACGGATTCCACGGCGGGATGCTTTTCCAGATAGGCGGCGACGGCTTCGGCATTGCGGCAGTGGCGTTCCATGCGCAGGGGCAGGGTTTCGAGACCCTGATTGATGTAGAACGCGCCCTGAGGGCTCTGGCAGCAGCCCATATCGCGCATGAGCTGCACGCGCGCCTTGACGATGTAGGCGGCCTTGCCAAAGGCCTGGGAGTAGACGAGGCCGTGGTAGGAAGGATCGGGCTCGGTAAATTCGGGGAACTTGCCGGAGGCCCAGTCAAAATTGCCGCTGTCCACGATGACGCCGCCCACCTGAAGGGCGTGACCATCCATATATTTGGTGGTGGAATGGACTACTATGTCGGCCCCGAATTCAAAGGGGCGGCAAAGCACGGGAGTGGCAAAGGTATTGTCGATGATCAGGGGCAGCCTGTGTCTGTGGGCCAGATTGGCAAAGCGCTCAATATCCAGCACATCCATGGAGGGGTTGGAGAGCGTTTCGCCAAACACGGCGCGCGTGTTGGGCCGGAAGGCCTTTTCCAGCTCGGCCTCGGAGGCGGTCTGATCCACAAAGGTGACTTCAATGCCCAGCTTTTTAAGAGTAACGGCAAAGAGGTTGAACGTGCCGCCGTAAATGCTGGCGGCGCTCACCACATGGTCGCCGCTCTGGGCCACATTGAGCAGGGAGAGCATGCTTGCCGCCTGACCGGACGAGGTGCACAGCGCGCCAACGCCGCCTTCAAGAGCGGCGATTTTCTGCTCCACGGCGTCAACCGTGGGATTGCCAAGGCGGGAATAAAAAAAGCCCGCTTCGGCAAGATCAAAAAGTTTCGCCACTTCGGCGGTGGTGGCGTACTTAAAGGTAGTGCTCTGCACTATGGGCAGAACGCGGGGTTCGCCATTGCCCGGTTCATAGCCCGCGTGCAGACAAAGAGATTCCGTTTTCATGCCGTCCTCTGCTGTGCTTGTGTTGGAAATTGTCGCATGTTTCCGGCTGCAATGCCGTGCGATTCAGGCACCGTAGCGCAAGCAAAGGGGCGAGGCAACCACCAAGCCAGCCCAAGAAATTTCCTGTACGGCTGATGAAGAGAAAGCAAAAAAAGTTCCTTCCTATTGACCGTTTGCATGTAGAAGTATAGGATTCTAAGAAGCAGGTGGTCGCCCTGTGGCGTGAGGCATTCTGGGGATAGCCATGACAATACGCTCTGTGACGCACCGCCCGAGTTTCTGATTTTTGTTTGCTGACAGCGCCGCAAAAAGAGCGGCCTTTCGTACGTTGTAGCGCCGCTGTCTTGATGCGGAGTTGGCGCGATTTTGTTGCGCCGCAAGCGGGCCCTGTGGCGGGGCCGAGCAAAGCCTTTCACTCACTTTTGCCAGGAGGCTATTATGCGTATTGCCGTGGGTCTGGGCAAAAAAGGCGGAGAAGAGCGTTTAGAGCGCCAGGGCATAAGCCGCCGTGACTTCATGAAATTCTGCACGGCGGTGGCGGTGACGATGGGCTTTGGCCCCTCATTCGCCTCCGAGGTGGCCGCTGCGCTGACCGGGCGTCGTCCTTCGGTGGTGTATTTGCACGCCGCTGAATGCACGGGCTGTTCCGAAGCGCTGCTGCGCACTTACAAACCCTTTATTGATGCCGTCATTCTTGACACCATCTCTCTTGACTACCACGAAACCATCATGGCCGCCGCTGGCGAAGCCGCCGAACAGGCCCTGCATGCCGCCGTGGAAAACCCCAATGGCTTTGTCTGTATGGTCGAAGGCGCCATTCCTACGGGTATGGACAACAAGTATGGCTACATTGGCGGCCATACCATGTACGACATCTGCAAAGAAATTCTGCCCAAGGCCAAGGCCGTGGTCAACATCGGCACCTGTGCCTGCTACGGCGGCGTTCAGGCTGCCAAGCCGAACCCCACCGGCGCCAAGGGCGTAAACGAATGCTTTGCCAGCCTGGGCGTCAAGGGCATCAACATTCCCGGCTGCCCCCCCAACCCCCTCAATATGGTCGGCGCACTTGTGGCCTTCTTGCAGGGCCAGAAGATCGAACTGGACGAACTGGGCCGCCCGCTCATGTTCTTTGGTCAGAGCGTGCATGACCTTTGCGAACGCCGCAAGCACTTCGACGCCGGCGAGTTTGCGCCTTCCTTCAATTCGGAAGAAGCGCGCAAGGGCTGGTGCCTTTACGAAGTGGGCTGCAAAGGCCCGCAGACGTACAACAACTGTCCCAAGGTTCTCTTCAATGAGACCAACTGGCCGGTGGCTGCCGGGCATCCCTGCATTGGTTGCAGCGAACCCGGTTTCTGGGACGAAATGTCGCCGTTCTACCAGAACTAGGGGGAATCATGAGCCAGATCAAACAAACGCCCCAGAGCAGCTACACCGGGCCCATTGTGGTGGACCCGCTGACCCGCATCGAAGGGCATCTGCGTATTGAAGTTGAAGTTGAAGGCGGCAAAATCAAGGACGCCCGTAGCTGCGGCACACTTTACCGTGGCCTTGAAGTCATCCTGAAGGGCCGCGATCCGCGCGACGCCCAGCACTTCACCCAGCGCACCTGCGGCGTCTGCACATACACGCACGCCCTTGCTTCCACCCGCGCACTTGAAGACGCCATCAACAAGCCCATTCCGGCCAACGCCACCTATATCCGCAACCTCGTTATGGCCATGCAGTTCATGCATGACCACGTGGTGCATTTCTATCACCTGCACGCCCTCGACTTTGTGGACGTGGCCAATGCCCTGCAGGCCGACCCGGCCAAGGCAGCCAAGCTGGCCCAGTCCATTTCGCCGCGTCCGGCCAAGGCAGAAGACTTTGCCGCCGTGCAGGCCAAACTGAAGACCTTTATCGAAAGCGGCCAGCTTGGTCCCTTCACCAACGCCTACTTCCTGGGCGGCCACCCGAGCTACTACCTGGAGCCGGAAGCCAACCTGGTCGCCACCGCCCACTATCTGGAAGCCCTGCGCGCCCAGGTGGAAATTGCCAAGGGCATGGCCGTGTTCGGCGCCAAAAACCCGCACACCCAGTTCACCGTGGCTGGCGGCGTGACCTGCTACGAAGCCTTGTCGCCCCAGCGCATCAAGGAATTCCGCGAATTGTACAAGAAGGCCCGCACCTTCATTGAACAGGTCTACATTCCCGACCTGCTCATGGTTGCCGGTCAGTACAAGGACTGGGCGGCTCTGGGCGGCACCGACAACTTCATGGCGTTTGGCGAATTCCCCGCTGCTGGCGGCGAACGCGACCTCAACAGCCGCTGGTACAAGCCCGGCGTCATCTATGACCGCAAAATCGGCTCGGTGCAGCCCTTTGATCCTTCCAAGATCGAAGAACACGTGCGCCACAGCTGGTACGAAGGCGACAAGGCCCGTGCCCCCTACGAAGGCGAAACCAAACCCTTCTTCACCAAGATGGGCGACACCGACCGTTATTCCTGGCTCAAGGCTCCCCGCTATGCGGGTCAGTCCATGGAAACCGGCCCCCTCGCTCAGGTGCTGGTGGCCTACGGTCAGAACCACAAGACCATCAAGCCTGCGGTTGACGGCGTGCTGAAGGCCCTGAACGTTGGCCCCGAAGCCCTCTTCTCCACTCTGGGCCGTACTGCTGCCCGTGGCATCCAGACCTTGGTTATCGCCCAGCAGACCGAAAACTGGCTCAACGAGTACGAAAACAACATTGCCAAGGACAAGCAGATCGTCGAAGATTATGCTGTTCCTGCCAATGCCAAGGGCGTGGGCTTCCTGGATGCCCCCCGTGGCGGTCTTTCGCACTGGATCCGCATTGAAGAAGGCAAGATCGGCAACTTCCAGCTCGTGGTGCCCACCACCTGGAACCTCGGACCGCGGGACGCCAAGGGCGTCATGGGTGCTGCCGAGCATGCGCTTATCGGCACCCCTGTGGCCGATCCCAAGCGCCCGGTTGAAATCCTGCGCACCATCCACTCCTTCGACCCCTGCATCGCCTGCGCAGTGCATGTTATCGATGGAGAAACCAACGAAGTGCACAAGTTCAAGGTGCTGTAACAGCGCATTGAACTTGCGGTAAATTGGCTTTGAAAAGGGCGGGCATTCCCCGCCCTTTTTTATTTTTGCGGCACAGCAGCAGAACTTTTCCGCATACAGCCTGCAATACAGTTGCGCGAACAGCATAGACCAGAGAAAAATATTTTGGCATACTGCACAGATATGCAGCATTGCATCCACATGGGACGCCGTGCGCACACTGGCAGCAACCCCCACATGAGAGCGCCAACGTGGAACAAAAAAGAATAATGATTATGGGCGTCGGCAATATATTGCTGACAGACGAAGGCTTCGGCGTACGCGCCGTGGAATATTTGCAGGCCAGATACACATGGCCGGAAAATGTTCGCCTTGAAGACGGCGGCACGCAAGGCCTTTTGCTTATGTCCACGCTGATGGATTGCGATACGCTAGTGGTTCTTGACGTGGTGCTCGGGCCGGAAAAACCCGGCACCATCTATATGCTGGAAGGCGAAGACCTGCGTAAAAGCCTGAGCTTCCGCGATTCCATGCACCAGACAGACCTTCTGGACACTCTGATCACATGCAGCATGGCCGGGCACGATGTGCAGGCCGTTGTTTTTGGCCTACAGCCTTTTGACTACCACACCATGCAGGTTGGGCTGACCCCGGAAGCCGAAAAACTGCTGCCGGAATTTTGCACCAAGGTTGTTGCTGCGCTTGCAGAGCGCGACATCGCCACCGCGCAGCCTGTTGCCTGAGAAAACTCGCTGCAACCGGGTATTCTGTGTTTTTTTGACGCAATGTCGTCAGGTAGAGGCCCGAATTCATTGCGTGAGGGAATCGCGCAACTCGAATTGCCTGCATCGCAGCGACCCGCCAGCCAGCTATCTGCCTTACAATAAAACAAGCCGGGCACGCTATCGGAAATTTCCGACTCGCGCCCGGCTTTGTTGCACTGTCAGCTTTTGTCTGATGCTGGTCAGGATTCGTCAGGGAGCGAGAGTTCGCTGAACAGGGCAAAGCCCTCGGCGCGCAGCATTTCTGCCCACACGCCATCCCCCGCACAAAATGTATGGCTAAAGCTGCCATCATAAATACGGTCAAATCCGCAGGATGGCGAGCGGCTCTTTATAATTGCGGCTGTGCAGGCATTCTTGCGGGCAAGTTCCATAGCAAGGGCCGCGCCACGTTCAAAAGCATCCGTCACGTCCTGGCCGTCACGGTTCACAACGCGGTTGCCCGACCGTTCGCAGGGGCTGCGCGGCGTTTCAAGCCCGCCCAGGATCTCAGGGCAGGCAGGCACTGCCCTACCCTCTTCGACCAGCCGCACCACAAACGCGCAGGTATTGTCGCCGCCATCATAGCGGCAACGCTCTCCTGCCAGACAGGCGCTGACTATGTAGCGCTGGGGCATTACTTGCTTTCACCTTCGGGCAGCAGGGCCGCTTCCCACATTTCCTGATAATACATGCAGGTGCCGGGGTTCCAGGCCGTGGCCGTGGCGTGGTCATAACTTTCGGTTATGGGCCAGTCGGTGTGGGGCTTTAAGGCTTCCTCAAAGGAAGGGGCCTCCACAACAGCCTCAAATTCCAGATTCAGCGTATAATTGGGGCCTTTCATAAAGCGCAGATGATAATGCGGCATAGCCTTATCCTTCGCACAGTTTCGTCGGTAATACCGGACGAACAGTTATCAAGCCCGGAGCAAGGGGCAGTCATGCGCCGCAGACTTGGTCATGCGGGGTGGACGTTGTCGCGCCCCACCCGTTGAATGGCCAATGGCGCGCAACCTTGGCCGTGACAGCCGGACGTATTCATTTGTACCATGCTGGGGCTGCAAGCTCGTTACAGTCGCAGCACACAAGAGCGCCGGGGAGGAAACCCTCCCCGGCGTTCATATCAATGGGCGTCAGGCACGTCTAGTGCGTGGTCATGACAAACTTGCTGATGACAAAAAGCACAACCAGCAGAACCACGCCGATGCCCCAGCTCCAGTGAACGAGCTTGAGTTCAACGGGATCCAGCGGTTCGTATTCCATCTTCTCGATTTCTTCGTGAAGCTTAACTTCCGTTTTCGTTTCCATAACTTACTCCGTATATTGGACTAGCCAGCCATCACAGGCGGGGTCATGCCGTGGAAGAAGGCATAAGAAATGAACAGGCCCACCCAGATGATGAAGCCGAACAGGCACACGATGTACACAACTGCAAGGCGGCCAATGCCTTCTTCCTTCAGCTTGCGGAAGTTGGACACCAGACCGATGCTGAAGAAGGTCAGCAGGAAGAACATGACGCGGAAGCCGTTGAGGGCGCCAGCCATGGACTTGCCGAGCTTGTGCAGTTCAGGCGAAGACAGGCAGAAGAACAGCAGGATCAGGAAGGTGCCAAGGTACCCCAGCACGAAGCGGGGGAAACGATCCATAACGTCGCTCCAGGTCATGGTGCGCTCGCCACGGGTTTTGTCGAACTTGGCAGTCCAGATGTAGGCGAGGACCAAGGCCCACACGCCGATGAACATATCGATGAAGATTTTGACGGTGGTGGTCACCATCACGACCCAGCCTGGCTCCCACTTGGTGCCAAGGCCAGCCATCTTGGAAAGAATCAGGGATTCAGTGATGGCGCCGCTGGCGATAGCGCCGCCGTCAGACTTAACGGCAAGGCCCATCCAGCCACCGGCCACCATGGGTTCGGTGTACAGGAAGTGCTGCGCGATAAAGGGCAGGATCAGCATTTCGATGCAGGTGAACACCACGACCAGCGAGGAAACCATGATCGGCACCACAGGCCGGGCGCGGATGGCGCCGCCGGTGGCAATGGCCGCCGAGACGCCGCAGATGGAAATGCCCGAAGCAAGGGGAGCGGCCCATTCCTTATTGAACTTGAAGTACTTACGAGCCACGTAGTAAACAACGGACCAATACAGCAAATAAGCTTCAACAATGGCGCACAGGCCTCGGAAAATAACGTGACCGGCAAAACCGGCGGCGTCGGCGGCCTTCACGCCAAGTTCGGCACCAAGAATAACGATGGCGATCTTGACGAAAAGTTCGGGGCGGCAGGCTTCGCGCAGGGATTCAGCAAAACCGGGCGTAAGGTTGCCCAGCAGAATACCCATGACCAGGGCCACAATAAGGCCAGCCTCGGTGCTCAAACCAAGCGACCAGGTGATGCCCTGCTTGGCGATTTCCGTGGGGTTGGCTGCAATGTAGGCGTTGGCGCCAACAGTGTAGCAGGCGATGGCGATGAAGAAAATGCAGGTAAAACCGTAAAGGAACTTGCCGATGTTGCCTTTCATGAGCTTGATGCCCACAGACATGACGGCGGCAATGAACACATAGCTGGCGATCAGAGCCCCCACGCCAGGCAATGCGCCCTTAGAGGCCGAAGCCCAGCAATCAAGCGGGCTTTTGACCCACATGCCCATTTTGAGGCCCCAGCCCAGCAGATCCAGGCCAGCGAACTTGCCCAGCGCCAGCAAGAAGATGAAGCAGCCGATAAGCAGGGCTACTTTGTCTTCATTATAGGCTTTTGTTGATGCCATACCCAAACTCCTCCGTACAGGTTAAGCTAAACAAACAAACTCCAGCCGCACCTACGCCGCACAGACCACCTTGTTCTATAAAGAACAGAGCGGTCTTCAAGAGGCGTCTTGCCGCGGAAACAGCTGGAAACCGATACTTGCAGCACCAATTCTCTGGTCTGCCGACCATTGGCGCACGTGGAAAAACATACCTTTATGCAAGATATTGTCAAGCTTAAGTCCAAAGTTTAACAATCAGTAAGCAGGTCCCAGAGCTGTTTCGCCAGCGGGTAAAGCAAAAAAAGCGCACCACCTCCTCGCCCTTCCATTCACGTGCCTGCACATGTGCCGCCTCCCAAAACCTCGTTGAAGATTGGAGGCATAGCATAAAAATGCAGGCTAAAACATTTTTTTCAGATTTTCTGTTGACACTACCCGGCAGTTTCACATATACACGTTTCTCGCGTTGGGCTGTCGTTCAATTGGCAGGACGACGGATTCTGACTCCGTTAATCAAGGTTCGAGTCCTTGCAGCCCAGCCAACAACACCGCGTCCCCATCGTCTAGCCGGCCCAGGACAACGGCCTTTCACGCCGTCGACAGGGGTTCAAATCCCCTTGGGGACGCCACTTGAGAATAAAGGGTTACATTGAAAAATGTAACCCTTTTTTCGTGCGCTTTCTACAGTCCCAAGGGCGCAGTCCCCCGCAACATTCATTTTCTTTTGCTTTGGCGCCTTCTGCACGTGAGGGCAAGCAGCTTTGTTGGTATTCCCATTTTTTTGCGGAGCCGCGGCGCTACCTCAAGATAGCGTCCCCCTTGCCCATATGGGCAAGCCGCCGCTATACTTGCCATTGCCCGGCCCTGAGGCCGCAGGCCAATCCCACCAAGGAAACCGCCCATGTCCGCATCCCTGCTGCTCAATCCCTTTCGCACCGCGCCTGCTCAAGGCGTGGCCGTTACCGATTTTTCGCCCGCCGTGGCCCTACACGTCCGCGCGTACCATGCCTCTTTCAGCCAGTATTGCCCCACCCCACTGGTGAGCCTGCCGGGGCTGGCGGCAAGCCTTGGCCTGAAAAACGTCTGCGTAAAGGATGAATCGCACCGCTTTGGGCTTAACGCCTTCAAGGTGCTTGGCGGCTCTTACGCCGTGGCCCGCTGCCTTGCCGAGCGCATGCGCCTGCCAGCCGAAGGCCTTGCGCGAGGCATGCTTGACGCCCCCGCCGCCAGAGCAACCGCAGGACAGATTACCTTTATCAGCACAACGGACGGCAACCACGGCAGGGGGCTGGCATGGACAGCCCGCGAGCTGGGCTATCCCTGCATCATCTACATGCCCAAAGGATCGGACAAAACCCGTCAGAACAACATTCTGGCGCTTGGCGCGCAGTGCAGCATCACGGACCTCAATTATGACGACACCGTGCGTATGAGCTGGAATCTGGCGCAGGAAAAAGGCTATGTGATGGTGCAGGATACCGCGTGGGACGGCTACGAACAGGTTCCCGCATGGATCATGCAGGGTTACCTTACCCTCGCCGCAGAAATTCTGGAGCAGATGGACGCAGCCGCCATTCGCCCGACGCACTGCTTTCTTCAGGCTGGCGTGGGGTCATTTGCCGCTGCTGTGGCGGGTTTTCTGGTGGCGGCCCTTGGCGAAAAGGCACCCCGATTCATCGTGGTGGAACCGCATGCCGCCAATTGCTTTTACCGCTCCGCGCTGGCGGGCGACGGCAAGGCCCATGCCGTGGGCGGCGACCTGCAAACCCTCATGGCCGGGCTTGCCTGCGGCGAGCCGAGCAGTCTGGCCTGGAGCATCCTCAAGGATTACAGCGCGGCCTTCATGTCCTGCCCGGATTACATGGCAGCCAACGGCATGCGTATGCTGGCAGCGCCCGTGAGGGGCGATCAGCCCATTGTTTCCGGCGAATCTGGCGCGGCTGGCGCGGGCGCGCTGCACTGGCTCATGAGCAGCCCCGAGGCAGCAGACCAGCGCACAGCTCTGGGCCTGAACGCCGATGCCTCGGTTCTGCTCATCAGCACCGAGGGCGACACTGTGCCGCACATCTATAAAAAGATTGTCTGGCAGGGCGCGTATGCGGATGAGGAATGCGTCTGACAACAGCCCCACCCGTCAACCTCGCACCCATCAACTATGCATCTGTCGGCGCGGGATTCCCTCGCCCCACATCCCGCGGGGGGGCATATGCCCCCTGCGCCCGCTACCGGCTGTTTTCCCATTCCTTTTTCAGCAGGGCATAGAGGCATGTATTTTCGTATTTGGGCGTTCCATCGGCATTGCTGACAAATGAAATGAACTCCTTGAAAAGCCCTTCCCTGCGCATGCCCAGCCGCTCGCACAGTTTTTGCGAGCGGATGTTGTCATCTTCCACATAGGCATATATCCGCCGTGCGCCCTTGCGGGTAAAAAGAATATCAATGAACGCCCTTGCGGCCTCGCTTGCGTATCCTTTTCCCTCATGGCTGGCGTTCAGATGCCAGCCCAGACCATAGGTATCCGGCTCATCATTCGCGGCAAACATCAGCCCGATCATCACATCCTGCTCCTTGAGGCAAACCGCCAGTTGCACGGGGTCTGCGCTTCGCCGCGCAACGTCGGCAACCGCCGCTTCCATCGAATCCAGACGGTCAGACGCAAAACAGTGGACGCGTGGGTGCGAAAGCATTTCAAACAAGCCTGCCGCATCCTTGGCTTCAAAAGGTCTCAGGACAAGACGTTCCGTTTCAAATTTTGCCACAGCAACCTCCTGTATTTCAAAATCATCATCTCTGATCATGGCATGCTCAAGGTTGTTCTTGCTGCGCCGCAGGTTCGGCAGAAGGCTCTTTTCGCCGCAGCTTTCCGCTGAAAAAGCGGGTCACTACTATGAAGAACAGCGGCGTGTAATAAATGCCCAAACCTGTTGCGGTGATCATGCCTGTCAGCACTGCTGTGCCAAGGGCGTTTTGCGCGCCGGAGCCCGCCCCGCTGCTGAGCGCCAGCGGTACCACACCAAGAATGAAGCATAGTGAGGTCATTATGATAGGCCGCAGGCGAAGCCGGGATGCCTCCACCGTGGCCGAAACAAGGTCTTTGCCGCCCCGGTGCATTTCCTTGGCAAATTCCACGATCAGGATTGAGTTCTTGGCCGACAGGCCAATGATCGTCAGCAGTGCAATTTGCAGGTAGATGTCGTTATTCATGCCGCGCAGGTACACGCCGCCCAAGGCGCCCACAATGCCCGTGGGCACAGCCAGCAGCACAGCCAGCGGGATAGTCCAGCTTTCGTACAGGGCAGCCAGACAAAGAAAAACCACGATAATGGAAACAGCGTACAGCAAAGGGGCCTGGCTTGCGGACACGCGCTGCTGATAGGAAAGCCCCGTCCAGGCATAGTCAAAGCCGGGGGGCAGACTTGCCGCGCTTTTTTCCATTGCCACCATGGCCTGCCCGGTGCTTTGCCCCGGCGCGGCGGCCCCTTCAATCTTTACGGACGGTATGCCCTGATAGCGGGTCAGACTTGGGGAAGCCAGAACGGACTTTACGCCGATAAAACTGGAGAACGGCACCATCTCGTCCTTGGTGTTGCGCAGATAAAAGCGCCTGAAATCGCCTATTCCGGAGCGAACTGAAGGCTCCGCCTGAAAGTAAACCTTTTTTGTTCTGCCCTTGTCCGAAAAGTCGTTGATATATTCGCCCGCCCAGTAGGCGCTGATGGCACTATTTATTTCAGCTCTGGTCAGGCCGTAAGCGCCAGCCTTGCTGTTGTCGATGACCAGATCGTACTGCTCGGTATCGGCCATGCCGCTATACCTTACGCTGGTAACAGCAGCGGATTTTGCCGCACTTTCCAGCAGGGCATCCTTTGCATCGAGCAAGGCCGCGTGCCCTTTGCCGCCGCGATCCATCAGTTCCAGCTCAAAGCCGGAGGAAGTGCCAAGTTCCATGACCGCCGGGGGCGACATCACAACTATTTCCGCCCCGGCTATGGATGAAAACCGTTCCGTGGCGCGCTCCATCACGTCAAAGGCGCTCTGCCCCGGCCCGCGTTTGCTCCAGTCCTTGAGCAGGGGAAGCACCATGGCCGAATTCTGGCCGGAACCGCTGAATCCCCAGCCGATAACGCACATGACGCTTTCTATGGAATCCTTTTCGTCGTTGCGAAAGTAGGCATCAACCTCTTTGACAATCTTTTCCGTGCGCTCAAGTGACGCGCCCGGCGGCAACTGCACGTCAACATACAGGATGCCCTGATCTTCATCCGGCAAAAATGCCGAAGGCAAAAGCATAAACAAAGCCAGGCACCCTGCCGCCAATGCCGCGAACACCACGCCCCACCGCAAGGGGTGCCGCACCATGCCGCTCACGCCACGGCTGTAGCGTTCCGTAAAGGCGGCAAACCATCGGTTGAAGCGCCCAAAGAAGCCTTCGCCCGTTCCACTGGCATGCGCACGCAGCATGGTGGCGCACAGGGCAGGCGTAAGCACAATGGCAACCACTACAGAAAGCACCATTGACGCAACAATGGTCACGGAAAACTGCCGGAAGATTGCCCCGGTGGAGCCGGGCATAAAGGCCATGGGAACAAACACGGCGGATATGACCACGGCAACGCCCACCAGTGCCCCGGTTATCTGCCGCATGGATTTGAGCGCGGCCTCCTTTGGGGAAAGCCCCTCGTCGCGCATGAGGCGTTCCACATTTTCCACCACAACAATGGCGTCATCCACCAAAAGGCCGATAGCCAGCACCATGCCGAACATGGTCAGTGTGTTGATGGAAAACCCAGTTGCCGCAAATACCGCAAACACCCCAAGCAGCACCACAGGCACGGCAATGGCCGGAATAAGCGTGGCACGGTAGCTCTGCATGAACACAAACATCACCGCGACCACAAGCGCGATGGCCTCAAACAGGGTGCGCACAACTGAGCGTATGGATTTTTCCACAATAGGCGCGCGGTCATCAGCATAGGCATACTTGAGCCCCGGCGGGAAAAAGCTGGCGAGCGACTGCAATTCGGCCTTGATGCCCCTGGTAGTTTGCAGAACGTTGGCCCCCGATGAAAGCTTGAAAGCCAACCCCGTACCCGCATGCCCGTTGAAAAATGTGGTGCCCATGGAACTTTCTTCATTCAGTTCGATGCGGGCAACATCCTTGAGCAGTACTGCGGAGCCGTTTTCTTCCACCCGCAGTTGAATCTGTTCAAACTGTTCCGCTGTTTCCAGGCTGGATGAGGCGTTGATGGCAATATTGATCTCCTGCCCCGGCATGGCTGGCGCAGCCCCCACCTGACCGCCAGCAACCTGGGCGTTCTGGGCGCGCACGGCAGCAACTACGTCCTGCGGATTCAGCTTGTACTGGCGCATTTTGTCCGGATAGCACCAGATACGCATGGCATTTTGAAAACCATACAGGGTGATTGCGCCAACGCCCTGAACGCGGCTCAAGGGGTCAACCAGCGAGCTTGCCACATAGTCGCTTATGTCATTGGGGCGCATGGTGTCGCTGGCATCGTAAAAAGCCACTGTCATGAACGAATTGTCCACGGCTTTGGACGTCTGAACGCCCTGCCGCTGCACGGTATCTGGCAACAGGGAAAGAGCCTGCTGCACCTTGTTCTGCACCTGCACCTGCGCCGTATCGGCATCCGTGCCCGCTGCAAAGGTGAGGATAATTTCCGTATCGCCGGAGGAACTGCTGGTTGATTTCATGTGCAGCAAATTGTCCAGGCCTTTTATCTGCTGCTCAATGATCTGCGTTACGCTGCGGTCAACAATGGACGCGGTCGCTCCTGTGTACTGGGCCGAGATGGATATCTGCGGCAGGGCGATATCCGGGTAATGCGCAATGGGGAGCCTGCCAAGAGCAAGCAGCCCGGCCAGCATAATGATGATGGCAATCACCCAGGCGAAGATGGGGCGATTGATGAAAAAAGCTGCCATACCCTACCGCACCTCGGTGACAGACGCCGCAAGGGCGCCCTTGGCCTGCGATGCTTGCACAGGTACGCCCCGAACAAGCTCGCCGGGGGCCGCTTTCTGGAAGCCCTCAACCACCAGCAGGTCGCCAGCGCTGAGGCCCGCGCCCACAATCCAGCGGTTGCCGTATGCGCGGTCAATGCTCACATCGCGCCGCGTCAGACGAAAAATCCCGTCTTCCGCGCCCTCTTTCTGCAAGACGTAAACAGAGTGCCCGCCAGTGTTGTTCACAAAGGCGGCCCCCTGCGGGATCAGCACGGCCTTGTCCACCGAGCCTTCTTCAATGCCAGCCTTGACGTACATGCCCGGCAGCAGCAGCCCGTCAGGATTATCGACCACAGCCCGCAGCATGATGCTCCCCGTGCTCTGCGCAACAGATATTTCAGAAAACAGCAGGTCGCCCTGTATCCAGGCCGATTCGCCAGCATGCGCTGCTGTGGCGACCGGCGTATAAGGCGAACCGTCTTCAAGCATCAGGCGGATTTTTGCTGTACTGCCGTTGGCGGATATGCGGCCCTGCGCAAGGGCGCGGCGCAGGCGGATAGCCTCCGCGCTGGATTGCGTCATATCAATATAGACGCGGTCAATCTGCTGGATAACGGCCAGGGGGGATGACTGGTTGGCAGTAACCAGAGCGCCGACCGTAACGGCAGAGGCCCCAATGCGCCCTGACACCGGGGCTTTTATTTCTGTATAGGCAAGATTGATGGCCGCTGTTTCAAGCTCGGCCTCCGCCCTGGCAACGCGGGCGCGGGCCTGACCGTGCTGCGAGATGGAATTGTCCAGCTCCTGCTGGCTGACGGCGTATTGCTTGATCAGCGTCCGCTGGCGTTTTTCCAGCAGGGCAATGGCGGTAACAGCGGCCTTTGCCTCAGCAAGCGATGCTCTGGCTGTGGCGTGGGCCGCCTGATAGATGGCCGGGTCTATGCGGTACAAGACCTGCCCTTTTTTTATATCGGCACCCTCTTCAAACAGGCGCTCAATGATAATGCCGTCAACCTGAGGCCGAACCTCCGCCGTCACCAGCGCGGACACTCTCCCCGGCAGCGTACTGCTCAGGGTCAGCTTTTCTTCCCCCAGCACAAGGAATTGCACCTCGGCATGGGCTGGGCCAGACTCCTCCGCCTTGTTGCAGCCAAGCGCGAGAACGGTCAGCCACAAGGGCACGAGCAGCCACAGTCGAAATTTTTTCATACTAAACCAGCGCATTACAAACACCTCTGTTCCCATGTTGGCAAGCAATCCCGGGCTTGCCCTTTTGCCTGTAATTTGCCAGCGTAAACTATACAGTTACTTTAGAGTCAAGGAAAAAATGTAATGAAAAAGAACATGCTCACCTCAGGCGAATTTGCCAGCCTTTGCGGCACGCAAAAAGGCACCCTGCTGTTCTATGAAAAGGAAGGGTTGCTGAAACCCAGGCACGTTTCAGAAAACAGGTACCGCCGATACGGGGTTGAGCAGTATTTTGAATTTGACCTGCTCTCCATGCTCAAGGAGGTCGGCAGTTCGCTGAAGGAAATCAAGGCGCACCTGCATAACATGAACGGCGAGGACTTCCTGTCATTCTTGCAGGAAAAACAGCTCGATACAGAAAAGGAGCTGCGCCAGTTGGCCCAGCGCAGGTTGATGCTCAAGGACATGACCGCCTGCCTGCGCGAAGCCCTGGATTTTGAGTACGACACCATGACAGTGCGGCATCAAAAGGCAGAACGGCTGGAAATGACGCCCACAGGCGCAAGCCCCTCAGAGTCGCAATGGGAACTTGTGCAGCGCTTTGTGGAATATAATAGAGGATACGAGCAGCAGGAAGAAAAACCGCGTTATCCCTTTGGCGTTGTCTTTTGCCTGGATGACATACGGCAGGGCAGCTATGTTGAGCGCTACTACTTCACCAGGGTGCGGCGCTCCACGCCGCCCTCCCTCCTTCATATAAAACCAGAGGGAGAATACGCCATTCTGGCCCACAACGGCACAGATGCCTCGCACAGGTTGGCCCTTGCCGATATGCTGGAAAAGGTCAGCGCCGCCGGCCTGACCATGAAAAGCGATGTCTATGTATGCGACATGATGAGTTACGTCATGCAGGAGGGCGGCGACTGCTACGCGGTGAAATACGCCATTCGGGTTGAATAGCAGCATACGGCCTCAATTGATGGCTCCCCGTCCCGCCAGCAAGGCCCGTGCACCCTCGCCCCGCCGATACGTATTTTCCTCTTGCGGGCGGGGCGCTGTAATCGTAGAAATATGCAAGAGCTATACGCTTGCTCCACCTAAATAACTACGAGGCCCATATGCAGGTTTGCAAGAAAATGGCTGACGGCGTTTTGCATGTCAGCATAGCGGGCAAGATCGACACAGTGACGGCTCCGGCGCTGGACAGGGATTTGCAGGAAGACTGCGGCGCGGCGGACGAGCTGGTGCTTGATTTCAGCGAGGTGGACTATATTTCCAGCGCGGGCCTGCGCATTCTGCTGCGCCTGCACAAGCGCATGGTTCAACGCAAGGGCATGCGCATCATCCACTCCAATGAAACCGTGAGGGAAGTATTCAGCATCACAGGTTTTGTGGATCTGTTTACCATAGATTAGCCGCACCCCCGCAAGCCCGCGCCGCATCAGGTTCGGGCTTTCCTAATGCAGAGCGGGCAAGCCCGCAAAGGCGGGCCGCCATGCACAAGTTATTTCACAAATGGCTTTTTATCTGCATTTTTCCCGCCTTTTGCCTTACGCTTGCCGCATCCTATCTGTTGCAGACCCGTCAGGCCGAAGAAAACGCCCGCCACATGCTTTCCACCAATCTGGACGATGGGGGAAAATATCTGCGCATGGTCATCACCAATGCCGCCCACATCCGCGAAATTTCCGATGCTGGCGCTTTGACCAAGGCGCGGGCCTTTGCAGCCATAATCACGCAAAATCCCAATATCCTTAACGTCCCAACCATCCTGCATTTTTTGCGCAAACTGCTGGATGTGGAAGAGCTGAACGTTGCGGACGACCGGGGCGTGATCATAGCCTCCACGGGCCCCTTTGCGGGCTACGACATGGCCTCCTCGCCGCAGTCCGCGGCATTTTTGCCAGCCCTGCGCGATCTGGATTTTGCCCTTGTGCAGGATATTGAAGAGCGCGGTGCTGACCGCATGCCCTTTCAGTATGCCGGGGTGGCCCGCCGCGACTGCACGGGCATTGTGCAGATCGGTTATTCCCCCAAGCGCTTGACAGCCGCTCTGCGCGCCGCTGCGGTGGATCAGATCGCCCCGCGCTACCATATTGGCTCCAACGGTTTTATGGCCATCTCCATTTACGGGGCCGTCATCAGCACAGGCAACGAGGCCGCCGTCCCCCTTGGGGCGAATGTGGATGCCCTCGGTCTCATACAGCCAGACGGCAAGGGGCTGGTTACCATTCTCGGCAAGCAGTACATCTGCCAGAACATAGAGGTGGAGGGCTACACCCTCTTTGCCCTGCTGCCGCGCAGCGAGGTGTTTTTCTCACGCGACAGCATGCTCCTGTACATCGCGGCCTGCAATGTGGTGCTGTTCGCCGTGATTTTCTGGATGGTGTCGCATCTGGTCAAACGGCTGGTCATCAATGATGTGTACCGCGTCAACGAAGACCTGCAAAAAATCACGTCCGGCAATCTGGATGTGGTGCTCAACGAGCGCACCACGCCGGAATTCGGGCTGCTCTCGGACGGCATCAACAAAACCGTGCAGAGCCTCAAGGCAGCCATCAGCGCCGCAGCGGGCCGCATAGACGCAGAGCTGGAATTTGCCCGCGCCATCCAGTGCTCCTCGCTGCCAAGTGTTTTCCCCGCCTATCCCGAGCGGGAAGACTTTGACATTTTTGCCGTCATGCGCGCCGCCAAGGTGGTGGGCGGTGATTTTTACGACTTTTATTTGCGGGATAAAAACCAGCTTGTGATTGTGGTGGCCGATGTGGCGGACAAGGGCATCGGCGCGGCCCTGTTCATGATGACGGCCAAAACCCTGATCAAGAGCCTTGCGGAATCGGGCCTTTCCCCGGCGGAGATATTTACGCAGGCCAACAAGCGCCTCACGGCGCAGAACGATCAGGATATCTTTCTCACTGCCTTTCTGGCCGTGCTTGACCTTACTACCGGGCGGCTGGTCTGCGCCAATGCCGGGCATGAACATCCGCTGATATTCAGGCGCGCCGAGGGCCGCTACGCATGGCTTGAAGCAGGGCACGGCCTGCCGCTGGGGGCCATGCCCAATTCCCGTTACAGGGAGCAGACTTTTCAGATTGCCCCCGGCGACCGTCTGCTGCTCTATACTGACGGCGTCAGCGAGGCGGAAAACAGCCAGGGCGAGCGCCTTGGCCTCAGCGGCATAGAAAGCGCCGTGCTGGGCACCGAGCGAATGGATGCGGAACAGACCGTGCAGGCCCTGCTACGCCGGGTGGACGACTTTGCCTCCGGCGTGGAACAGGCGGACGACATTACCATTCTGGCTCTGGAATTTACTGGTCTGGCATGGGATGAACTGCTCATAACGGCGGACGACGCCCATCTGGAAACACTGCTGGCCTTTCTGGAAGAAAAGCTCAAGGTCGCCCAGTGCCCTGCCGCCACCCTGCCCATGCTGCTGGTTGCTGCGGAAGAAGTCTTTGCCAACATCGCCCACTATGCCTACGCACCTGATCAGGGAACAGTGCTGGTGCGCTGCCGGATGCGCTCCGGGCCTTTTCAGGCCGTGATGCAGTTTCAGGATACAGGCCGCCCTTTCAACCCTCTGCACCAGCCGGACCCGGATACAAGCCTGCCCGCCGAGCAGCGCCGCGAGGGAGGGCTGGGCATTGCCATGATGCGCAAGATCATGAGCAGGATGGAATATGCCCGCACTGCAGACGGCAAGAACATTTTAACCCTCTGGAAGCAGGAAGACGACTGATCGTCGGGGCCGGACGCGGCCCGTCTGATCCGGCCCGCGCCAGCCTTCTGCATCAGGTGCGGCATCCTCGCCGCGTTATTGCCAGTTCTGCCAATGCCCACAGGGAGTAGCATCATGGAAGCAAAAAAATCCATCATCGAGGCAGTGGCAGAATACCTTGCCCCGCTCTTCGGCCCCGCCACCGAAATTCTGGACGATGACTATACCAGAGAAAATTTTGAAGACCTTGCCGAAATGAACGGCAGGCGCTTTATGCTGCGGGTTGCCCTTACCGGTCAGCCGGAGGATGAAGTGTACCTGTTCCGCGCCATTCCGTTTACGGAAACGGAGCAGGCCATTGCCCACAACATCCTTGAAGAATGGGAAAAAATCTTCACCACGCCCCACATAGATGATTACGCCGCCGTGTGCATACGGCAGGCGCAGATCATCGGCATTGCCAAAATACTCTCGCCAGCGCGCCACACAACGGTGCTGCGCATGCTGAATCTGCTGTCGTTCTGGTCGAGCGAAACGTATGAAGGCGACAAAATTTCCTTTTGCGTGGGCATTGACGAAGACGATCCCCGGCCCGGCTGTGTGAATTTTTTTGATGCCAGCAAGGAGGACTACGCCAAGGTGCTCACCTCCGGCTGCGACACCCTGCTTGTGTGCAACGCAGAGGGCGGCATAACCTCATACTGCGAGGCGGCATTGCCCGCAGAGGCCGAGGCGGCCCATGTTTACGCGCCACTGGCCTTTCTGCCCGTGGCCTACTGGACTTCACAAAACAGGTGTGCCTTTTGCCTCAGCAGAAACGGCGACATCCTTATCTTCAAAAACAGGCAGCTCTTTTTTGCCAAAAGGCGCGGCAAGTGGCTGCATTTTTCACATCAGGCCTACCTTGCCGAGCTTGGCTATCAGGGGCAAGGCGGCAGCAGGGGCACCATTGAGGCGCTGTACCTGAGCCTGCTTGATGTTTCATTCAGGCGCAAGGGTGCGTGTATCGGCTTTTTCCGCACAAATGCCGTTACCCCGTGGATGATAAACGAGCGCCGTAACCAGCGCATTGGACAAAATATTTCCCAGGATGAACTGGTGCGAGTTTCGCAAGACAGGCTGCACGGCTACCTGAACGAAATAGTCAGCCAGGGTGATATGCTGGCGCACGATGCCAGCAGCAAAGCCGCGCTGCTGCGCTCGGCCCTGCCAAGCCTGAATTTTGCGCAGATTCCGCGCAAGCTGCGGGCCGAGCTTCTTTCCATTGATGGCGCAACCTTGATCTTTGACGATGGCAGCATTTTTGCGGTGGGGGCTATCCTCAAGATTCCCGGCGGCAGCAGCAGCGGCGGGCGCAAGGCGGCAGCCATGACCCTGGCCGAACACGGCATCGGCATCAAGGTTTCCAACGATGGGCATATCACTGCCTGGAGCCGGAGAGCCGAGGAGGGGCAAGCCCTGTTTGAAATAGGCTAGGTCGCGGCAACTTTTGAGGAGGCTGGAAAAAATGTTCTTTTGTGCGTCCTGCCAGCACGGTTTGTGTGCTCAAACGAGAATAACCGCTCCACCCGGCAATTTTTTTGTCTTGTCATGAAGTTCCCACTGAGGTAAATTAGTGAACAGAGGCTTTTTTATTTTTCTCTCCCGCTTTTTTTGCTTGCCAAGGACTCGGATTCCTAGTATGCATCCTCTTTCAACGATTGGTGCGGGAGGCTCCTTTCTGTTTTTCAATAACTTACTGACCAAGCATATATATTAAAGGTAATGCCCTGATCCCAGCCCTGTTTACCCAGACAGGGATGGGTTTTTTACGCCTTGCCCGCAGTAAGTTCTTTTTAGCCTTCCCACCAGATTACGCTTTCAGGGTGCAGTGACAGCAAGTTTTTTGCCCGCCGGCTTAGGCATGCTGATTTGTCTCGCGCAGCCGGGGCGCAACCGCTACCTATCTTGAGGTACCCATGGGCCAGCTCACCAAACAGTTCGGCAAGATCAAGGTTTCCCTCCCTATCCCACATCTGCTGAATCTGCAGATAGATTCTTACCAGAAATTCCTTCAGGAAGGCGTTTCAGATGCCGACCGCAGCCCAGAGGAAGGGCTGGAAGGTGTGTTCCACACCGTCTTCCCCATTGAGGATTTCAATAAGACCGCCAGTCTTGAGTTCGTCAGCTATGAAATCGGCGAACCCAAGTACGACCAGGCCGAGTGCATTTCCAAGGGGCTGACCTACGAGGCACCCATGCGCATCAAGGTGCGCCTGGTTGTCTATGACACCGATGAAGCTTCGGGCAACCGCACCATCCGCGACATCAAAGAGCAGGATATCTATTTTGGCACCCTGCCCCTGATGACGGAAAAGGGCACGTTTATCATCAACGGCACCGAGCGCGTCATCGTTAACCAGTTGCAGCGTTCGCCGGGCATCATCTTTGAGCACGATGGCGGCAAGACTCACACCAGCCGCAAGGTGCTCTATTCCTGCCGCATCATCCCCATGCGCGGCTCGTGGCTCGACTTTGACTTCGACCACAAGGATATTCTGTACGTCCGCATCGACCGACGCCGCAAGATGCCTGCCACCATCCTGTTCAAGGCCATGGGCATGAGCAAGGAGCAGATTCTTGAATACTTCTACTCGCAGGAGCACTACCGCATTGAGTCGGCCAGCAGCCTGTTCTGGGAAGTGCGCAAGGACCTGTACCGCAAGGACAACGCCTACGCCGACATCATCGACGCGCAGGGCAATGTCATTGTCAAGGCTGGCAAGCCCATCACCAAGCGCAGCTGGCGTCTGATCTGCGAAGCGGGCATTGAAGCTATCGAAGTTCGCCCCGACACGCTGGACGCCATGTTCCTGGCTTTGGACGTGGCCGATCCCAAGACCGGCGAAGTGCTGGCAGAAGCTGCGGACGAAATCACCGCAGGCCTGCTCGACCGCTTCCGCGAAGCGGGCATCACGCGCATTGCCGTGCTGCACACCAAGGGCACGGATACGTCTTCGTCCATCCGCGACACTCTGGTTCAGGATCGCATTCCCGACCAGCAGAAAGCGCAGGAAGAAATCTACCGTCGTCTGCGTCCGTCTTCTCCGCCTACCCCGGAAATTGCGGCCAGCTTCTTTGACAACCTGTTCCGCAACGGCGACTACTACGATCTGTCGCCCGTGGGCCGTTACAAACTCAACCAGCGTCTGAACCTGGATGAGGCTGACGACCTGCGCACGCTGACCGACCACGACATCCTCACCGCCATCAAGGTGCTGGTGCAGTTGAAGGACAGCCACGGCCCCGCCGATGATATCGACCACCTTGGCAACCGCCGCGTGCGTCTGGTGGGCGAACTGGTGGAAAACCAGTACCGCATCGGCCTTGTGCGTATGGAACGCGCCATCAAGGAGCGCATGAGCCTTCAGGAAATTTCCACGCTCATGCCCCACGACCTTATCAATCCCAAGCCTGTGGCGGCTGTGCTGAAAGAATTCTTCGGCACCTCGCAGCTTTCGCAGTTCATGGACCAGACCAACTCGCTCTCCGAAGTGACGCACAAGCGCCGCCTTTCGGCCCTGGGCCCCGGCGGTCTTACCCGTGAACGCGCGGGCTTTGAAGTGCGCGACGTGCACACCTCGCACTATGGCCGCATCTGCCCCATTGAAACGCCTGAAGGCCCGAACATCGGTCTGATCGTTTCACTGACTACCTTTGCCAAGGTGAACGACTACGGCTTTATCGAAACGCCTTACCGCGTTGTGCGCGATGCCCGCGTGACCGATGAAGTTGTGCACCTCGACGCCTCGCGCGAAGGCGGTCAGGTTGTGGCTCAGGCCAACGCCCGCACCGATGCCGACGGCAACCTGCTTGACGAATACGTTACCGTGCGCGTCAAGGGCGAAGTGGAAATGAACCCGCGTGAAGAGGTGACCCTGATGGACATTTCGCCCAGCCAGATGGTCTCCATCTCTGCCGCGCTCATTCCCTTCCTGGAACACGACGACGCCAACCGCGCGCTCATGGGTTCAAACATGCAGCGTCAGGCCGTGCCGCTTCTGCGCGCCGAAAAGCCCCTGGTGGGTACCGGCATGGAAGTGGACGTGGCCCGCGACTCCGGCGCGTGCATCGTGGCTCCCGCGCCGGGCAAGGTGGAATATGTGGACGCCGACCGCCTCATCGTTTCGTACGAAGGCGACGTGTTCCCCAAGCAGGGCGGCGTGCGCGCCTATGACCTGCTGAAGTTCCACAAGTCCAACCAGAACTCCTGCTTTGGGCAAAAGCCCACCTGCTACCCCGGCATGCCCGTGAAAAAGGGCCAGATTCTGGCTGACGGCCCCGGTATTGACGAAGGCGAACTGGCCCTCGGCAAAAACCTGGTGGTCGCCTTCATGCCCTGGTGCGGTTACAACTACGAAGACTCCATCCTCATTTCCGAGCGCACCGTTCGCGAGGATACCTTTACCTCCATTCATATTGAAGAATTCGAGGTAGTGGCCCGCGACACCAAGCTTGGACCGGAGGAAATCACCCGCGATATTCCCAACGTCAGCGAAGAAATGCTGCGCAACCTGGACGAAAGCGGCATCATCCGCATCGGCGCAGCGGTCAAGCCCGATGATATCCTTGTGGGCAAAATCACGCCCAAGGGCGAAACCCAGCTTACCCCTGAAGAGAAGCTGCTTCGCGCCATCTTCGGCGAGAAGGCCAGGGATGTGAAAAACACCTCCCTCAAGGTTCCCCCGGGAGTGGAAGGCACCATCATTGACGTGAAGGTCTTCAACCGCCGCTCCGGCGAGAAGGACGACCGCACGCTGGCCATTGAAAGCCACGACACGTCCGTGCTGGACCAGAAGGAATCTGATCACCTTCGCGCTTTGTCCGACCGCACCCGCGTTCAGATTGCCCCGCATGTGCTGGGCAAGCAGATCGCCGCCGCAGTGCCGGGCAAGAAAAAGGGCGAAGTGCTGGCCGAAGTGGGCGCAGCCCTGACCGAAGACGTGCTTGAGCAGATTCCCGTGAAGAAGCTCGCGGGCCTGTTCAAGAGCAAGGAAGTCAACGACGCCGTGGCCGATGTGCTCAAGTCTTACGACCAGCAGGTTGAATACCTGAAGGCCATTTACGACTCCAAGCGCGAAAAGGTTACGGAAGGCGATGATCTGCCCCCTGGCGTCATCAAGATGGTCAAGGTGCACATCGCCATCAAGCGTAAGCTCTCTGTGGGCGATAAAATGGCTGGCCGCCACGGTAACAAGGGTGTTGTTTCCTGCATTCTGCCGGAAGAAGACATGCCCTTCTTTGCCGACGGTCGCCCCGTGGACATCGTGTTGAACCCCCTGGGCGTGCCTTCACGTATGAACATCGGGCAGATCATGGAAACCCACCTTGGGTGGGGTGCCAAGGAACTGGGCCGGCAACTGGCCGAACTGGTTGACTCCGGCGCGGCCATGCAGGTTGTGCGCGAAGAACTGAAGGGCGTTTACAATTCGCCTGAAATCAGCGCTCTGGTGGACAGCATGAGCGATGAGGAATTCAAGGCCTCTGCCCTCAAGCTGCGCAACGGTATTGTTACCAAGACCCCGGTGTTCGACGGCGCGACCGAAGAAGAAATCTGGGGCTGGATGGACAAGGCTGGTCTTGCCAACGACGGCAAAACCACCCTGTACGACGGCCGCACGGGTGTTCCCTTCAAGAACCGCGTGACCACGGGCGTCATGTACATGCTCAAACTGCACCACTTGGTTGACGAAAAAATCCATGCCCGTTCCACTGGCCCCTACTCGCTGGTGACGCAGCAGCCCCTCGGCGGTAAAGCCCAGTTCGGTGGTCAGCGTCTTGGTGAAATGGAAGTGTGGGCTCTGGAAGCTTACGGCGCGGCCTATCTGCTGCAGGAATTCCTCACGGTCAAGTCGGACGACGTGACCGGACGCGTGAAGATGTACGAGAAGATCGTCAAGGGCGACAACTTCCTTGAAGCCGGTCTGCCCGAATCCTTCAACGTGTTGGTGAAGGAACTCATGAGCCTTGGCCTCAACGTGACCCTGCATCAGGAAGAAGGCAAGAAAAAGCCCAAACGCGTGGGCTTTATGAGAGAACGCGAGGAAGAGGCGTAACAGCCCCTTTCTGCGGCCCCGGAAACGCGTTGCGTTGGCCGTGAGCGGTTTTGCCTCTCACGGCCAACGACAGCATGGCTAACGATTTCAACGAGCTTTTTACAAAGCAAGGTATACTATGAGCCTGGACGATCTTTTCACCGCACGCGGCGCGTCGACCAACGTGACGAACATCCGCAACCTGAAAGCCATCCAGATTTCCATCGCATCGCCCGAGGCCATTCGTGAATGGTCTTACGGCGAAGTGAAAAAGCCGGAAACCATCAATTATCGTACCTTCAAGCCGGAACGTGATGGCCTGTTCTGCGCCAAGATTTTCGGCCCCGTGAAGGACTATGAATGCAACTGCGGCAAATACAAGCGCATGAAGCACCGCGGCATCGTCTGCGAAAAGTGCGGCGTTGAAGTTATTGCCTCCAAGGTGCGCCGCGAGCGCATGGGCCACATTGAGCTGGCCGCGCCCGTTGCCCACATCTGGTTTTTGAAGACCCTGCCTTCCAAGATCGGCACCCTGCTCGACATGACCATGGCCGATCTGGAAAAGGTGCTGTACTTCGACTCCTACATCGTTCTTGATCCCGGTCAGACCAATCTGCAGAAGCGTCAGGTCATCTCTGAAGACCAGTACCTCCAGATTCTTGACCACTACGGCACGGACGAAGTTCTGACCGTGGGCATGGGCGCGGAAGCCGTGCGCAGCCTGCTGGAAGAACTGGAGCTGGAAAAGCTGCGCGCCGAACTGCGCGAAGAAGGCGAATCCACCAAGAGCCAGACCAAGAAGAAAAAGATCACCAAGCGCCTCAAGATTGTTGAAGCCTTCCTTGAGTCGGACAACAAGCCCGAATGGATGATTATGGAAGTCATTCCCGTCATCCCGCCGGAACTGCGTCCTCTGGTGCCGCTGGACGGTGGCCGCTTTGCCACCTCTGACCTCAACGACCTTTACCGTCGTGTGATCAACCGCAACAACCGTCTGAAACGGCTGATGGAACTGGGCGCGCCCGAAATCATCATCCGCAACGAAAAGCGCATGCTTCAGGAAGCTGTGGACGCGCTCTTCGACAACGGTCGTCGTGGCCGCGCCATTGCAGGCACCAACGGTCGCCCGCTCAAGTCGCTCTCCGACATGATCAAGGGCAAGCAGGGCCGGTTCCGTCAGAACCTGCTCGGCAAGCGCGTTGACTACTCCGGCCGTTCGGTTATTACCGTTGGCCCTTACCTCAAGCTGCACCAGTGCGGTTTGCCCAAAAAGATGGCGCTTGAGCTGTTCAAGCCCTTCATCTATGCCGAACTTGAAAAAAGAGGCCACGCCTCCACAATCAAGAGCGCCAAAAAGATGGTGGAGCGTGAAGAGCTGGTAGTGTGGGATATCCTTTCGGAAGTGGTGCGCGAATACCCCATTCTGCTCAACCGCGCCCCGACCCTGCACCGTCTGGGCATTCAGGCCTTTGAACCCCTGCTGGTTGAAGGCAAGGCCATCCGTCTGCATCCGCTCGTCTGCTCGGCCTACAACGCCGACTTTGACGGTGACCAGATGGCCGTGCACATTCCCCTTTCGGTGGAAGCGCAGATTGAATGCCGCGTGCTTATGATGAGCACCAACAACATTCTCTCGCCCGCCAACGGCGGCCCTGTCATCGTGCCTTCTCAGGATATCGTGCTTGGCCTGTACTACATGACCGCCGAGCGCAGCTTTGAGCTGGGCGAAGGCATGACCTTCTGCGCCCCCTGGGAAGTGGAAGCCGCCTATGATGGCGGACAGGTTTCGCTGCATGCCCGCGTCAAGGTGCGCATGCCCGATGGTCACGTGTACGACACGACCCCCGGCCGTGTGCTCGTGAGCGACATCCTGCCCGAGAAGCTGGGCTTCGAACACGTCAACTGCGTGCTCACCAAGAAGAACATTGCGCGTCTCGTGGGCGCGGCCTACCGCCACTGCGGCATCAAGGCCACGGTCATCCTGTGCGACCGCCTCAAGGACATGGGTTACGAATTCGCCACCAGAGCGGGCGTGACCATCGGCGTGAAAGACCTCACCATTCCTGAAAGCAAGAAGCACATTCTGGCTGCCTCGCAGGCGGAAGTGGACGACATCGAACATCAGTACCGCGACGGTATCATCACCCGTACTGAAAAGTACAACAAGGTGGTTGACGTGTGGACCAAGGCCACACAGGACGTTTCGGCAGAGATGATTAAAGATATCTCTTACGACATCCTCACCGATCCCAAGACCGGCAAGCAGGAAAAGAACCAGAGCTTCAACCCGATCTTCATGATGTCCAATTCGGGCGCTCGTGGTAACCAGGACCAGATGCGCCAGCTCGCGGGCATGCGCGGTCTTATGGCCAAGCCTTCTGGTGAAATCATTGAAACGCCTATCACCTCTTCGTTCCGCGAAGGTCTGTCGGTGTTGCAGTACTTCACCTCCACCCACGGTGCTCGTAAGGGTCTTGCCGATACCGCCCTCAAGACGGCCAACTCCGGTTACCTTACCCGCCGTCTGGTTGACGTTGTGCAGGACGTTATTGTCTGCGAACACGACTGCGGCACTGTGGACGGCATCGAACTGACCCACCTCAAGGACGGCGGCGACATCAAGACCCCGCTGGCCGAGCGCGTCATTGGCCGTGTGCTGCTCTACCCCGTGTTTGATCCCGATGATCCAAACACCGTGCTGATGCCCGAGAACACGCTTATTGAGGAAAAGGAAGCCCAGCTTATCAGCGACAAGGGCATTTCCTCCATCACCGTGCGCTCGCCCCTTACCTGCCAGGCCGAACGCGGCATCTGCGCCCTCTGCTACGGGCGCGACCTTGCCCGCGGTCACCTGGTCAACACGGGCGAAACCGTGGGTATCATCGCGGCCCAGTCCATCGGTGAACCTGGCACGCAGCTTACCATGCGTACCTTCCACATCGGTGGTACGGCTTCGAGCACCATTGAAAAGAACAAGTTTGAAGCCCAGAACGCGGGTCGCGTTATCCTGAACCGCGTGCGCGCCGTCACCAACCGCGACGGCGTGGAACTGGTGCTCGGCAAGAGCGGCCAGCTCACCATTGTGGACGCTCAGGGCCGCGAACGCGAAAAATACATTCTGCCCAACGGCGCACGCCTGCTTGTCCATGACGGGCAGGAAGTGACCAAGGGCGTTGTGCTGGCCGAATGGGATCCGTTCAACGAACCCTTTGTCTGCGAAGAAGAAGGCGTTATCCGTTTTACGGACATCATCGACGGCAAGACCGTGCAGGAAAAGGTGGACGATATTACCCGTCAGGCATCCCTGACCATTATGGAATACCGCACCACCAACTTCCGCCCGTCCATCTCCATCTGCGATGAACACGGCAGCGTCAAAAAGCGTAGCCACGGCGGCACTGCGGCGGTCTACACCCTGCCCGTCGGCTCCATCATCATGATCAAGGACGGCGCAGACATCCAGGCTGGCGACATCATCGCCCGTAAGCCCCGCGAAACATCCAAGACCAAGGATATCGTGGGTGGTCTTCCGCGCGTGGCCGAGCTCTTTGAAGTTCGCAAGCCCAAGGACATGGCCGTGGTTTCCGAAATCGCGGGTACTGTCACCTACGCTGGCGAATCCAAGGGCAAGCGCAAGCTGGTTGTTACGCCTGAAATCGGCGAGGCCAAGGAATACCTTGTGCCAAAGGGCAAGCACATTACCGCTGCTGACGGCGACTTTGTGGAAGCGGGCGATCCGCTGACCGAAGGCTACCCCGAACTGCACGACATTCTGCGCACCCGTGGCGAAAAGTACCTTGCCCGCTACCTTGTGGACGAAATCCAAGAAGTCTACCGTTTCCAGGGCGTGGGTATCGACGACAAGCACATCGAAGTTATTGTGCGTCAGATGCTCAAGAAGGTTACGGTTCTCGATTGCGGCGGCACCAGCTTCCTCGTGGGCGAGCAGGTGGACAAGGCCGAATTCAAGGCCGAAAACCAGAAGGTCATTGCCGAAGGCCGCAAACCCGCTACAGCGGAACCGCTGGTGCTGGGTATCACCCAGGCTTCGTTGACCACATCCTCGTTCATCTCGGCGGCTTCCTTCCAGGAAACCACCAAGGTGCTCACCGAGGCTTCGCTCAAGGGCAAGATGGACTACCTGCGCGGCCTCAAGGAAAACGTCATCGTGGGTCGCCTCATTCCTGCCGGTACCGGCTACCGCGAATACGTCAACGGCGATATCGTGGTTCCCGACCAGAAGGAACGTCCCGACAAGTTCCTTGAAGACCTTGAAGAAAATCCTGTCCTGGTTGACCTGAACAACTAGGCAGACAGAATAAACCGGGCCACGGCCTGGAGACTCTGACAGCCCCCTTCGGAAGTTCGCTTCCGAAGGGGGCTTTACGTTGGCGCGCATAGAGCCAGCGGCGCATCCACTCCCACGCTCTGGCTTGTCCCCAATATGCAACCTCTACGGAGGCAGGCTCACCCACGGCATGTCGCGTCTCAGCAAGCTTCACTATTCACAAAACCCTGCCGCCACGTGTCGCCTCCCGCCTTGGGCACCTCTGCATCAGCCAGAGCCTCCTCACGCCCCACACTGCCCCCTGGAACCGTCCAATCAGGTTCACAGGAAGCACAATCCATATTGAGCGCCACGAATAAGCCGACCCCCTTTACGCAGCCGCAAGTTCCCCACAGTTATGCATTGTGCAGGTTATCAAGAGGCTAACTGGTCATTTGCGTTGCGGTTCTTTGGAGATTGTACACACAAACACCATTACTTATAGAAACAATAAGCAATCATTTAACTACGTTTATACGCAAATCATATGCACTTTTTCATAAAAATATTTTTTAAAACATTAACTGTATTATTTTACTATGCTATACCTGTGTTTATTACAATATCAATACATTAGCTTTTGCGCCGATTGTGCAAATTTTCTCATTCAAGATAGATTGTTAATCCTTTCAATACTTGAGCTTAACTTGAAGTTTTTTGCATAAAAAAATCCATACCTCGTTGACACAGTATGTTTAATATGAGAATAGTTTTGTACGGATTAATTACATCAAGTTTTTTATTAATTAATTGCTCTTTTTAACCGCCTCATATAAACTGGGGCGCGACTGCGGAAGACGCAGGGGGTTGTTATGTCAGCTTTGTCAGAACGCGATTATCTGGCCGATGAAATTTGCGAACTGTTCACCAAGCTCACAGGCGATGCGTATGCCGAAGACATGGCACGTGCGCGCAAGCTGGCCGAAGGGGGAAACCCTCACGATCACTGGCTGCACACCACCAGGCTTGACTACGAATCGCGCCTCTTCATGTACATGGCGGCGGCTTTTGCCATGCGCTGCATGAAGGGCGAACCCTACAAGTGCGCCGTCTTCATGCGCAGCGCGGCCGAGGCCCTTAGCCAGCCCCAGGACTAGGCGAATGTCGACAACGGGAAATCCCGACGCATGTGCGCGGGATTTCCCCAATTGTGCCCGGCACAATTCAGGCCGGGGAAACACCATCTGGATTTTGTCAGGAAGCAAGGATCCATCATGCGGGAAAAACTTATCAGATTCAGAACCACTCTCCCCTGCCTGTTATTATTGATCTGCGGCCTGGCGGCTTTGCCCGGCGCGGCGTGTGGCAACGAGCTTGTGCCCGTTACCACGCCCGCCGTGAGCAAGCCAGAGATGCCCAAGGTCTTTTTTCCCCATGACAAGCATGTGGACGCAGTGGAGGCCAGGAACGGCGACTGTTCAACCTGCCACAACATGACAGATGCAGGCATGTCTGAAACCCTCAAGGACGTAACATCGGTTCCGGCGAAAAAGCAGGTTGCTTACATGCACACCGCCTGCACCGATTGCCACGTCAAAGCTGGCAAGGGCCCGCGTCTTGTGGACTGCCGAGTCTGCCACAGCGAACGCACCGCATCTGAGTTTGCCGGCAAGAAGAAATAGCCAGTAGGCTCAAGGTACACCGAAGAATACGTTAGGAGGCAGATCAGATGCTGGATTTCATTACCGGACCACTTTTCATTATTTCAATTGCCGTATTTGTCGTCGGCCTGCTTGTACGCGCAGTATTGTACGTGCGCGGTCTGGATGCACGCCTTGAGCGCGTGGCATACAGCTATCATACCGAGCGCTCCATCCCCGGCGCGCTTGCTTCCATTTTCAAATGGCTTATCCCTGGCGGCACCAGCGGCTGGCGCGCCCAGCCGGTTGCCACCATTCTTTTCTTTCTTTTGCATTTCGGCGCTGTGCTTATACCGCTGTTTCTTCTTGGGCACACGGTTCTGCTTGAAACCTATGTGGGCATAAGCCTGCCGTCGCTCCCTGGCGGCGTTGCCGATGTGCTTGCCATCATGGCTCTTTCCGGCATTGTTCTGCTTGCCTTGCGGCGTCTTTCCTCACCGGCGCTCAGGCAGCTCAACAGCGGCCAGGATTGGCTTATTCTGCTTTTGACCTTTCTGCCCTTTGCCACGGGTCTTATGGCGCGCCTTGACGGCGGCGCCTATCAGACGTGGATGATAGCCCATGTGCTCAGCGGCGAACTGTTTCTTCTGCTGGCCCCCTTCACCAAGCTTTCGCACATTGTCCTCTTCTTTATGTCCCGTGCGCAGATCGGCATGGACTTTGCCATTAAAAGAGGCGGCGCAACGCGCGGCGGCGCTTTCCCCTGGTAATCGGGGCAAACGAATTATCTTTTCGCCTGAAAGGAGCGAACCATGTCCGAATTGCTGTGCACCCCAACCCCCGTCACCACCAAGGAAGGCATCCTTGATCTGCTGAAGGACAAGGGCGGGGCGCAATATTATGCCCAGATGAAGGAAATGAAGGTCGATCAGGAAGCCCTGGCCCGCGACCTTGAGCAAACCTGCAAATCGCGCACCCGCACATGGCTCAGCGTCTGCGCGCACTGCGCCATGTGCGCGGACAGCTGCTTTTTCTACCGCACCAACAACAACGATCCCACGCAGATTCCCTCGTACAAGATTCAGGCTACGCTGGGCGAGCTGCTGCGCCGCAAAGGCAAGGTTGACGCCGAGTTCATGATCAAGTGCATGGACGCGGCCTGGGGCAAGTGCACCTGCTGCAACCGTTGCGCCGTTTACTGCCCGCACGGCATTGATACAGGCGTTATGTTCAGCTATTTGCGCGGCATCCTCTTCAAGCACGGCTTCATCCCGTGGGAAATGAAAATCGGCTCCGGCATGCACCGCGTTTACGGGGCGCAGATGGACGTGACCGAAGAAGACTGGGTTGAAACCTGCGAATGGATGGTCGAAGAACAACAGGATGAATGGCCCGATCTGGAAATTCCTGTTGAAAAAGAAAACGCGGACGTCATGTACATTCTTAACGCCCGCGAAGTGAAGCACTACCCTGAAGACATAGCTCAGGCCGCCATTCTCTTTCACGTGACGGACACCAACTGGACAGTGCCGCGCGAAGGTTGGGAGAACACCTCTCTCACCATGTTCGCTGGCGACTGGGAAGGCTGCGCGCAGAACGTCAAACGTATCTACGCCGCCATTGAGCGCATCAAGCCCAAGGTGGTTGTGGGCACGGAATGCGGCCACGCCCACCGCGCCACAGTTGTTGAAGGCCCCTACTGGGCCGGACGCGAAAGCGGTGATCCGCCGGTGCGCTTCATGCACTATGTGGAATGGGTTGCAGAAATGCTGCGCACAGGCAAGATCAAGATTGATCCTGCCAAAAAGCTCAAGATGCCCTGCACCCTTCAGGATTCGTGCAACTATGTGCGCAGCCACGGGCTTGGCAAGGCCACCCGCGAAATCATGAGCTACATTGCAGAAGATTTTCGCGAAATGGACCCCAAGGGCGACCACAACTTCTGCTGCGGTGGCGGCGGCGGCCTTAACGGCATCGGCCTGTACCGCAAAGAGCGCAACGTGGGCCTGAAAAACAAGCTGGACCAGATAAAGGCAACCGGCGCGGAACTGGTCATAAGCCCCTGCCATAACTGCTGGGACGCCATCCGCGACATGATGGAAGTATACGAGGAACACAACATCAAGTGGTCGTTCCTCAAGCCGCTGCTGGTTGATATGATGATCATTCCGGATCACATCAACCACAACGAAGTATAAAAAGATGGGCCGTCTGTGTGGCAGACGGCCCAACAAAGCAAGGGTTCCCCAAGGGACCTGAAAAAACTCGCCGTCTGCCGCGCCAGCATTTGTCCTTTTGCCTGACGCGTATAACGGAGCGAACCACAGCCCTGACGGTCGGGTACTATCCCAGCCCGACCGTCAGGCGAGTATCAAAAACAAGAGCGCTATGCCATTGCGGCGCTGACGGTAGAAAGCAGCGCTTCGCTCGAACAGTTTTTTGAAAGAACAGGAATCCCCGTTCCAAAGCACACAGGCCGGGGCCCAACAGATGTGCACACCACCGCCGGGAGCGACCTGGTGCTCGCATTGCGGCGCAAACGACTGTACATGATGGTGCCGGACGTTCCCTCCAGCTCCACATCAAAAACAACGCAGTCGGGCCTGTCGCTGGCAATCTTGGCCAGGCTTTCAGCACAGGTGCTGGCGGTGCTTACCCGGTAATTACACTGCTGAAGGGTTTGGGACAGTCTGCTTTGGCTTTCGGCATCGCTGTCTACCAAGAGAATATGCTTTTGCATTGGTGCCTCCGAAGTCGGTCTCCGGCAGAAGCGGAGAAGAGGGTTGCGCCACCCTGCGGCGGGTGGCTTGCCGCGGCGCTGAAGCACTACTCTGTCGAACGGAACTGAGAGTCACAGCTTCGAGCGAACTGTTCATGGAACGGGCGACCATATCCCAGGCGTCCAGCGCAGTTTTGCCCCTGGGGGCAACATTGCTCACACCGGGCAGGGAAATGCCGCCTTCAACTGCAATAATTATGTCGGCCAGCGTTATCTCATCAGGAGTGCGCGCCAGCATGTGGCCTCCGGCAATGCCACGAACGCTTTTGACAATGCCCTCTGACTGAAGCAGCCGCATGATTTTTTGAACAAACTTTTCAGATATGCCTGTGCAGACCGCAAGTTCGGACGCAGAGGCAGGAATGTCGTCATCTTGTTCAGAAAGGCACAATAACAAGTGCAAAGCATGGCAGGCCATTGTCGAAATACGCATAGTCATTCCTTATTTTGCAGGAGACAATAACTATCTCTAAACCGTATCTGTCTAATTTAGACTGTTCTACTCAACTTTTTAGCGCACCATAATAACGGCGTCAAGCGGGTGCGGGCGTGCCAAAATGAGCGCCAATGCCCAGATTTCGTCATGCTTTCAATGATGTGAATAGTTTCGCAACCTTTTGGCGAAGAAAAAAAAATACTGCCCATAGCAAATATAATGTGTTAGATTTGTGCGTCATTAGTCATAGCTAGCCGCAGCATCGGCGTAGAGACGCCGGCAGTCATGGCAGATGGAACCTATTCAATCTGCACACAAGAGGGACCCGCAATGAAGCTTTCTGCAAAAACCCGGTATGCCGCCAGGATCCTGCTTTTTCTGGCAAAAAACGGTCTTGAGAAACCGGTCTCTTCAAGCCAGTTGGCTGCACAAACTGGCATAAGCTCACAATTCAGCGAACAGATCTTGCGCCAGCTGCGTCTGGCTGGCATAACGGGCAGCATCCGCGGGGCCAAGGGCGGCCATGTGCTTTTGCGCAAGCCCGAAGAACTCACATTTGGGTGCATTGTCAAACTGATGGAAGGCGGCATCGAACTGACAAACTGCATGGAAAAGCCCGGCGAGTGCGCGCGTTTTGATGGATGTGAAGTCAGAAAAGCCTGGGAGAACCTGCAGGCGACACTTGATGGCGTTTTTGAGTCAATTACACTGCGCGATCTCATGCACGACCCGCACATTCTCCTGTAGGAAGCACGGTTTCAATCGCAGAATCCTTTTATACAAGCATACCATTTGACACACAAAGGTCGGCATGAGCCGACCTTTTTTATTGCCTCAATATCACTGATAAATTTTATCGTACTAAAAAAGTATATAATTTTTCATCCCAAGCTTGTTAAAAAAATTTTTTAGTTTGGTTGAAAAAAATTTTTTATAGGTGTAATCTACTTGATTTAGTTAAATAAAATTAGGTTAATCCAGATTAAGTTTACTGTATTGTTTCCATCTGACATCTTTGCATTTTTTGTAATTTTGAGTATCAGGGGGGTCACCGTACACCTTGACTATGTCGACTATTGTGATCAATTCCTGATTACAACGGTCAGATTTAACTCAGGCGTCGGCCCATTAAAAGGAGAGGTTGCAGGCAGGCAGACGCATGCCGGGCTTGAAAGCGTGTCGGCTGTGCCGGCCGCAACTAACCCACGATTTAGCGGCATCTTGACCCCACGGGAGTAAACGCATGACCACACTTTTTTACATTCTTGGCTATCTGGCGGTAGCCGGCTTTTTCTGCATGGCCTACCTCAAGATCAAATCGTATCTTGCAGCCAGCCCCCTGCACGTGCGCTGGGAGCTGTACCCCGTGCCTCACGAAGGCTCCAAGACGGTGTACGGCGGCAGCTTTATGGAAGAAAAGGACTGGTGGACCAAGCCTCGTCACATCGCTCACATGGGCGACGTCAAGGCCCTGCTGACCGAAGTGCTTTTCCTGCACGCCACCTTTGAACACAACCTCAAGCTCTGGGTGCGCACCTATCCCTTCCATGTGGGCATGTACATGCTCATGGGGGGCACCATCGTGGTGCTGTTTGCCGCCATCGCGCAGGTTCTGGGCCTCAACCCCCAGGGCGGTCTGATGATCTTTGTCGGCAATGTTATCAGCGCCTGTGCCCTGGCTGGCACGCTGTGCATCATTGTGGGCGGCGTCAGCCTTGTTTTGCGCCGTCGCGCCGATGAAGGCCTGCGCCGCTACAGCACCCCCGAGCATTACTTCAACCTGCTTGTCTTCGTGCTCTTCGGCGTGCTGGGCCTGGCTGCCTGGGCTACCGCTCCTTCCTACTTCGAGCTGGCCCGCACCTTCATGTACAACCTGATCACGTTCCACTTTGCCCCGCAGACCAACGTGCTGTTCAGCCTGCACCTGCTGGTGGGCTTCTTCCTGCTGATCTGGATTCCCATGACCCACATGGGCCACGTCTTCATGAAGTACTTCACCTACCACGACATCCGCTGGGGTGACGAACCCACCAACTACAGCCCCAAGAACCAGCAGAAGATCATGGACGCCCTGAAGTTCAACGTCACGTGGTCTGCCGATCATATCAATGGCGATGGCCAGCCCAAGACCTGGGTTGATGTGGCCACCACCAATCCCGCAGCCCCCAAGAAGGAAGACTAGGGAGTTCCATCATGAAAGATAAACTGCAATTGAAAGATGTTTCCACTGCCGAAGGGCAGATGGTCAGCATTGACCTCAAGGATATTCCTGAGCTTCCCCTGGACGTGCATACCATGCCCTGGAAGCCCTTTACAGATGAGCAGAAGCAGAACACCGCCTGCATCCTTGACGATGTGTGCGTGCTGAACATTCCTGTGCCCAAGAACAAGGAAGAAGAAGAGGAACTGGTCAACAAGTTCCTCAACGGCATGCGCAAGCTGTTCACCAAGGAAAACAACTGGACCTTCCTGCCCATGCTCGAAACCAGCATGGACTACTGCGCCCAGTGCAACTCCTGTTCTGATGCCTGCCATCTGTACGAGATGTCTGGCAAAAACGAAATGTACCGGCCCAACTTCCGGTCTGAAATCTTCCGCCGCATCTACAAGCAGTATGTGAAGAAAGAACCCTTTGCCAAATGGCGCTACGGCGACATGGGCCTGAACTGGAAGACCGTGGCCCGCCTGGGCGAACTGGCCTACCGCTGCAACCTTTGCCGTCGCTGCGCGCAGACCTGCCCCATTGGTGTGGACAACGGCCTGCTGGCCCGCGAAATCCGCAAGCTTTTCAGCCAGGAGATGGGCATCTACGCCCGCGAACTGCACGAAAAGGGCACCATGAACCAGATGAAGTGCGGGTCTTCCACCGGCATGACGCCTGAAGTGGTGAAAGAAAACGTGGAGTTCATCGACGAGGACTACACCGAAATCACCGGCGTGGGCATCCACACTCCCTTTGACGTGCAGGGTGCAGACATCATGCTGCTGCACAACGCTGGCGAAGTGATGGCCTGGCCTGAAAACATCGCCGCCTTCTCGCTGATCTTCCAGGAAGCCGGTCTTTCATGGACGCTCTCGAGCAAGGCTCTGGCGTACGACGGCGTGAACTACGGCGTGTTCTACGACGACGCCCAGACCGCCCGTATTGCCCTCCAGCACATGATGGCCGCCAAGGAACTTGGCGTGAAGAAGATCGTCATCGGTGAATGCGGCCACGCCCACAAGGCCCTGACCGTTATCGCCGACCGCGTTATCCCCTTCGAATATCAGGTGCCGCGCGAAAGCTGCTACGTGACCCTGCACGACATCGTCATGTCGGGCCGCCTCAAGCTTGATCCTTCGCGCAACAACTTCCCCGTGACCCTGCACGACCCCTGCAATATCGTGCGCCTCATGGGCATTGTTGAACCCCAGCGCGAAATCGTGCGCAAGATTGCGCCCATGTTCCGCGAAATGCCCTGCCACGGTGTGGACAACTACTGCTGCGGCGGCGGCTCCGGCTTTGCCATCATGACCCGCAACAACATCGAGCAATGGCGCGGCAACATCTCTGGCCGCAAAAAGATGTGGCAGATCGCCGAAGCCTTCAAGGATTGCCTTGGACCGGAAACCCGCAAGTACATCTGCGCTCCCTGCTCCAACTGCAAGGGCCAGATCCGCGAAATGCTGGAACACAACGATCTGTACACCAAGAACAACTTCGCTTACGGCGGCCTGGTGGAACTCATCGTCAACGCCATGGTCAACGTGAACCCCGGGTTCATCAAGTTTGAAGGCGAAGAAGAATAGTTTCCCGACCGTGGGATAAATAGAAAGAGGGGCGAAAGCCCCTCTTTCTATTTATAAGCGTTGCCAACGGCAATGCGGCCAGAAATCAGGAGCAGGCTGCGGCTTGCCCGCGCTGACGAGCGACTGATTTCTGTGTTTACTGCCCGGCGGTCTGCCGCCGCTGGCAGCGCAAAACCCGTGCAACGGGGTTTGTCATCTGAATGGCAAGGGGGGGCGAAAGCCCCTCTTTCTATTTATAAGCGTTGCCAACGGCAATGCGGCCAGAAATCAGTAGCAGGTCGCGGCTTGCCCGCGCACTACTTGGCATCCGGCGCATTGGTTGCAGCGCACGAAAGCCATATACCCGCCGTCACGCAGGCCAGACCCGCAAGATGCGTCCACAGAATCTGCTCACCAAGCACCAGCCACGAAAGCGCTACGCCGCTCAAAGGCACCAAGCCTGTAAATGCCGCGGCTGCGCTGGCCTGCACCTGAGCAATCCCACGAAACCACAGCACATACGACAGGTAAGAAACCGCAGCGCCATAATAGGCAAGCCCCCATATGGCTGAGGCAGACAATGAGGTAAAATCATAATCTCGGGCCTCAAACAGGGCCATGGGCAACAGCATGACAAATGCATAAAATGACACAATTGTCGTGCGCCGCAAGGGCGACATGGGGCAGCAGCGCGCTTTGCTGAGCACGGAAAATGCCGCCTCGCACAATACGGCCACCAGCACAAGGCCGTTGCCCAGCAATGTGCGCCAGGCCTCGCCTCCGCTTGCTGGCGTGGCTTCCACACCAGCGCCTCCCGGCGCTGCCAGAAAGGGCGTAAGATTAATGGCGAGCAGGCCCAGACTCACGCAGGCTATGCCCGCAATACGCCGCAGCGGCGGCCTCTCCCGCAGCATGCCCCATGCCAGCAAGCCAATGACCGCTGGCGCTGCGCTGCTCATCAAGCCCGCAGAAGCCGCGCTGGTAAAGCGAAGCCCCTCAAAGGTGCAAATCCGGTACAGAGCAATGCCGCACAATGCCTGAAGCGCCAATGTCGCGTGGGTGCGCCCATCAAGCGTTCCCCTTTCACGCCGCAGCCACAACTGGGGCAGCATCACCAGCAGCCCTGCTCCAAGGCCCAGCCCCGCCGCAAGAAACACAGGCAGGCTACCCACCAGCAGTTTTCCCGCCACCACGGCGCTGCCAGCGATGCTCATGGCAAGGGTCAGGCTGATCCAGGCTCCCCAGGGGCGCGCTTGCCCCTGTTGCACCAGTGGTTGCGCTCCCCCGGCAGCTTTCTCAACCGCAGCACCTTGCGCACTGTTTTTACACACGCTCATTACTTCCTCTCCTTGTGATGCCCGCACAATGCCTCGGCATGCTGAACGTCTTCCGGCACGTATTGCCATCTGACGTTTGAAAGGCTAGCGTAGCTAAAGTGGTTTTGATAAGCGCCACTTTTTGGCATTTTTTATCATACCAATTATAGGTGCGCCATGTGGATCAGTCTTGATGCAGACAGCCCGCTTTCGCTGAACCGCCAGATCAGCGCGCAGATCAGGGAACTGATTTTACGCGGTCATCTGGCTGCGGGCGACCGTCTGCCCTCCACCCGGCAACTGGGCAAAGAACTGCATGTGGCCCGCAGCACTGTTATTGAAGCCTATGATCAGTTGCTTGCCGAAGGCTATCTTGAATCGCAGCGCGGCTCGGGAACGCACGTGGCGCAAGGTATCCGGCCCCAGCCGCAAGTGTGCGGACAAAAATCTACGACAGATGAGCATGCGCACGATGATTCCCGCGCCGACCCGCCTGGGCTTGTGAACTTTCAGTCCGGCATCCCGGCGCTGGAGCACTTTCCTGCGGCGGAATGGGGCCGGCTGTATCGGCAGGTGTGCGATACTTTACCCGCCTCGGCTCTGCGCTATTGCAGGCCTCAAGGGGTTGCCGAACTGCAGGAGGCCATTGCCGGATGGCTGCTGCGCATGCGGGGCCTGCGCGCCGCACCGGAGCAGGTAATGATCACAACAGGCGCAACCCAGGGGCTTAGGCTTGTGGCGCGCCTGCTCAACCGCCCGAATGCCCTGGCAATTGTGGAAGATCCCGTGCACCGGGGGCTGGTGGAGGTGATATCGCGCGCCGGGTACGCCATTGAAGGCATAACTGCAGACGCGCAAGGCATGGACGTCAGCCGCCTGCAAAATCTCTCGGAGCAGACCACCCAACGATGCGCCTTTGTCTATGTGACTCCTTCGCACCAGTATCCTACCGGGGGCATCCTTTCCGCGCAGCGGCGACAGGCGCTGGTGGACTTTGCCCGACAGCGCGGCTGCATGGTGGTGGAAGACGACTATGATGGCGAATTCCGTTTTGAGGGAACGCCCGTCAGCGCCCTGCGCGAGCTTGCGCCCGACAGGGGCATATATATTGGTTCGTTCAGCAAGATTCTGGCTCCAGCCCTGCGCCTGGGCTTTGCCGTGATACCACCGGACATGGTGCGCCCCTGGGCCGAAGAAAAGCAGTACACGGATGTGCACACCGATGCGCTTTCGCAGCGCACGCTGGCCGCCTTTATCTCCAGCGGGGGGCTTGAGCGGCATATCTGGAGAATGTGCAAGCTGTATAAAGGCAAAAGGCTCTACCTGCTGGAATGTCTGCGGCGGCACTTTGGCGACAGCTTCACCGCCAGCGGACAGGCTGCCGGGCTGCATCTGGTGGCGGGATTTCGCGGAATCCATTTTTCAGACAAAGTGCTCGCGGCCATGCGCGCGCAGGGCGTTCGGGCCGTGCCGGTGGAGCACCATTCGCTGTGCCGCAACGGCGCGCACGCGCACGAACTGATACTGGGCTATGCTCACCTGTCGGAGCAGTCCATGGAGCGTGGGGTGCAGGCCCTGAAAGAGGCCCTTGCGCAATGAGCAGACAGTTTTAATGGAATATCTTTTTTTGCAAGGCATTCGGCGGTTTGCCGCCCTGCGGCCTTTCAATCGCCGCGCCGTGCGCGCATTGACAGGATGCCCGCAATGAGGCAATAGAAAAGCCTTCATCCACAAGCGGCGCATCATTTGTGCGCACATCTTTTCTCGCGGAGGGCGGAGATGAAAAAAGGTATGACTTGGCTTGCTGCAATGGCATTCTGCGTGGCAATTGCCGCGCCCGCAATGGCTGCGGATCCCATTAAAATCGGCGTTGCCGGCGCGCACTCCGGCGACCTGGCCTCCTACGGCGTTCCCAGCCTGAACGCCGCCAAGGTTGTGATTGCCGAAGTTAACGCCAACGGCGGCGTGCTTGGCCGTCAGATTGAACTGATCGCCCAGGATGACCAGTGCAAGCCCGAACTGGCCACCAACGCGGCCACCAAGCTTATTTCCGAAAAGGTGAACGTGGTCATGGGCCACATCTGCTCCGGCGCTACCAAGGCTACCCTGCCGCTGTACACCGAGGCCAAGATCGTCTCCATGTCGCCTTCTGCCACGACCCCCAGCCTTACTGAAAGCGGCACCAACCCCTATTTCTTCCGCACCATCGCCAACGACAAGGCCCAGGCCAAGTTGACCAGCGACTTCATCCTGAACGGCCTCAAGGCCAAGAAGGTCGCCTACCTGCACGACAATGGCGACTACGGCAAGGGCTTTGTGGACAACAACCGCGAAACCCTTGAAAAGGCTGGCGTGGAAACCGTTCTGTACGAAGCCGTTACCCCTGACGCTGTGGACTTCTCCGCCGTTGTGCGCAAGCTGCGCCGCGCCCAGCCCGACATCCTCGTGTTCGGCGGCTACCAGCCCACTGCTTCCAAGCTGCTGCAGCAGATGCGCCGCGACCGCGTAACCACCGCCATGATCGGCCCCGACGGCCTCAAGGACGACGCCTTCATCAAGATGGCTGGCAAGGACGCCGAAGGCGTGTACGCCTCCTATCCCAAGGACACCAGTAACCTGCCCGCCTACAAACATGCCCATGAAGGCCATGTGAAGATGTTCGGCAGCGATCCCGGCTCCTTCTACTACAACGGCTACGCCGCCACCCAGGCTCTGGTGAACGCCATTGCCAAGGCTGGCTCCACCGATGCCGCCAAGATTGTGGAAGCACTGCGCACCACCCCGGTGGAAACCCCGCTGGGCAAGCTGACCTTCAGCAAGACCGGCGATGCCGCCGGTATGGGCCTTTCCATCTACCAGATCAAAGATGGCAAGTTTGTAGAGCTTAATCACAGCATTACCCTGGACTAAACGTCTACCGGGGCGCGGCCATGGCCGCGCCCCGGCTTTTCACGCATCGCCGGAAGCTGACGGCATTAACGGGACAGGCGGAACGAAAAGGGACACCCCCCGTACCGCGCGCGAGTTTGCATGGACATTCAATTTTTTATAGAGCTCTTTTTCGGCGGTTTGACCCGAGGCAGCATTTATGCGCTGATCGCCCTCGGCTATACGCTGGTTTACGGCATTATCGGGCTCATCAATTTTGCCCATGGCGAAGTGTATATGCTGGGCTCTTTCACGGCCCTGCTAATAGCTGGCGCGCTTGGCGTCTATGGCTTCCCTGCTGGCGGCATTCTTATTGTGGCGGCTCTTGCGGCCATAGTCTGGTGTTCCGCCTACGGCTATACGCTGGAAAAGGTCGCCTACAAGCCCCTGCGGGGCGCGCCGCGCCTGTCGCCGCTTATCTCTGCCATCGGTATGTCCATCTTTTTGCAAAACTATGTGCTGCTTGCGCAGACATCCGACTTTGTGCCTTTTCCCAACCTGCTGCCGGAAATGGATTTTCTTGAGCACATCGACTACGTCATGGGCGCCAGCGACTTTCTCATCCTGATGGTCAGCACCTTTGCCATGGTTTCGCTCTCGCTTTTCATCCGCTACACCCGCATGGGCAAAGCCATGCGCGCCACGGCCCAAAACCGCAAGATGGCCCTTTTGCTCGGCATCAATGCCGACCGCATCATCTCCCTCACGTTCATCATCGGTTCCGCCCTGGCGGCCCTTGGCGGCGTGCTTATCGCCTCGCACATGGGGCAGGTCAACTTTGGCATCGGTTTTCTGGCTGGGCTTAAGGCCTTTACCGCCGCAGTGCTCGGCGGCATCGGCTCCATCCCCGGCGCAATGGTGGGCGGGCTTGTGCTTGGCCTGGCCGAAAGCTTCACCACGGGCTATTTTTCCGGCAACTACGAAGACATGCTGGCCTTCGGCATTCTTATCCTCATTCTCATTTTCAGGCCCGACGGAATCTTGGGCAAAGCCACAGTGCAGAAGGTGTAGCCATGCAGCGCATACTTAAAGCCGCCATCGCCGCCCTGTGGTTCATGTTGCTCACCCTGCCGGTGCTGGGCATCAAGCTGAACGTGGCGGCAAAAACCGTTGTTTGGCGTTTTGACCGCATATTGGCTCTTGGCGCAGGCATTTTTGTGCTTGCACTTATCTGGGACTGGTGCTTCAGCCGTAAAGCTGCTGGCGCCAAGATCATCACCCTGCCCAAGTGCTTCAATCTGGCAGAGATTATTGAATCATTCAGAAACAGCGCTGGCCTCCGCCTTGGCGGGCTTGCCGTGCTTGCCGTTGTGCTCATCGGCATGCCTCTGGTCAGCTCCTTCTACCAGACCAACATCATGATCTCCGCCCTGCTGTACGTCATGCTGGCGCTGGGCCTGAACATCGTTGTGGGTCTGGCGGGCCAGCTTGTGCTTGGCTACGTGGCTTTTTACGCCATTGGCGCGTATACATACGGCCTGCTGAACCAGTATTTCGGCCTCGGCTTCTGGACCTGCCTGCCCATCGGCGGTTTCCTCACCGTGCTTTTCGGCCTTGGCCTGGGCTTTCCCGTGCTGCGGCTGCGTGGCGACTACCTCGCCATTGTGACCTTGGGCTTTGGCGAAATTGTGCGCCTCACCCTGCAAAACTGGAACACCGTCACCGGCGGCCCACGCGGCGTCAGCGACATTCCGCGCCCCGGTTTTTTTGGTATGAGCATGGACATCACCGCGTCCACCACCTACATCTACTATCTGGTGCTGGCCGCAGTTGTGGTTACCATTGTGGTTATCACCCGGCTCAAGAATTCACGTGTGGGGCTGGCCCTGCAAGCCCTGCGGGAAGACGAAATAGCCTGCGAGGCCATGGGCGTGGACATCACGCGGGTAAAACTTTCGGCCTTTGCGCTCGGCTCCTGCTGGGCTGGCTTTGCCGGGGTAATCTTTGCCGCCAAGACCACCTATATTAATCCCTCCAGCTTTACCTTCATGGAATCAGCCATGATTCTTTCAATGGTGGTGCTGGGCGGCATGGGTTCCATTGCGGGCGTGGTCATTGCAGCGCTGATTCTCATTCTTGCCCCGGAATATCTGCGGGCTTTCTCTGACTACCGCATGCTGCTTTTCGGAGCGATCATGGTGATTATGATGCTCTTCCGGCCACAGGGCCTCATCAGCGGCGAACGACGCCGCTACCGCATCAGCAACCTGCACGGTGCTGAAGGAGGCCGCTGATGAAACCGGTACTGGAAGTAAAGGATCTTTCTCAGGATTTTGGCGGTCTCCGCGCGCTTAACGAGCTTTCACTCACCGTGAACAGCGGCGAGATCGTTGCCCTTATCGGCCCCAATGGCGCAGGCAAGACCACGTTTTTCAACTGCGTGACCGGCATCTACACCCCCACAGAGGGGCAGATGTTTCTGCACGACGCCTCGGGCGACAAGCAGTTGCTCAACGGCAAAAAGCCCCACCTCATCACGGCGATGGGCATGGCCCGCACGTTCCAGAACATCCGCCTTTTCAGCGAAATGACCGTGCTTGAAAACGTGATGATTGGCCGCCACTGCCGCACCAAGGCGGGCATTTTTGGCGCGATCGTGCGCGATGGCCGCACCCGCCGTGAAGAGCAGGACTGCATCGACCGCAGCTATGAACTTCTGGAACTGGTGAAGCTTCAGGATTTCTGGAACGAAACGGCCAACAACCTGCCCTACGGCGCACAGCGGCGGC
The DNA here is from genome assembly GCF_053570645.1 of Desulfovibrio desulfopostgatei. Classification (NCBI taxonomy): domain Bacteria; kingdom Pseudomonadati; phylum Thermodesulfobacteriota; class Desulfovibrionia; order Desulfovibrionales; family Desulfovibrionaceae; genus Desulfovibrio; species Desulfovibrio desulfopostgatei. The sequence continues at coordinate 2,251,277 of NZ_JBRBQS010000002.1, forward strand.
TTGAAATCGCCCGCGCAATGGCGACCGAGCCGCGCATGCTGCTGCTGGACGAACCCGCAGCGGGCATGAACCCCCAGGAAACCAACGAACTCAAGGAGCTGGTCTGCTCCATCCGCGACAACCAGCAGCTCTCCATCCTGCTTATCGAGCACGATATGGGCATGGTCATGTCGCTTTCCGACCGCATCTACGTCATGGAATACGGCTCCTGCATCGCCACAGGCACCCCCGCTGAAATCCGCACCAACCCCCGCGTCATCAAGGCCTATCTGGGAGAAAGCGATGCTTGAGCTGCGTAACGTAGACACCTATTACGGCAACATTCAGGCCCTGCGCGATATTTCGCTGAATATTGAAGAAGGCGAAATTGTCACCCTGATTGGGGCCAACGGCGCGGGCAAATCCACCACGCTTATGACTATCTGCGGCATCAACCGCCCCAGAAAAGGCGAGATACTCTGGTACGGCAAGCCCATTCACCAGTTGCCCCCGCACGAAATCGTGACTCTGGGCATTTCGCAGGTACCGGAAGGCCGCCTGATTTTCCCCGATCTGAGCGTCAGCGAAAATCTCGACCTCGGCGCATTTTTGCGTCGTGATCCGGCAGGCGTGAAGGACGATCTGGACTATGTGTTCAGCCTTTTTCCCATTTTGTCCGAGCGCCGCAAGCAGGCTGGCGGCACCCTTTCCGGCGGCGAGCAGCAGATGCTTGCCATCAGCCGGGCTCTCATGGGCCGTCCCAAGCTTCTGCTGCTGGACGAACCATCCCTTGGCCTCGCCCCCATCATCATTCAGCAGATCTTTTCCATCATCCAGAAGGTCAATTCCAACGGCACCACGGTCTTTCTGGTGGAGCAGAACGCCAACCAGGCCCTGCGCATCGCCAACCACGGCTATGTTATGGAAAATGGCCGCATAGTCATGCACGACACAGCCGCCAACCTGCTCACCAGCGAAGAAGTGCGCACAGCCTATCTGGGCATGTAGCCCGCTGTCCCCATAGCGGCGCGAAACCAGTACCCTTGCTGCAATCGATAGTAACGCGGTGCGTTTGCCTGGCAAACGCACCGCGTTTTATGTGCGGAGCCAAACTGAAGCGTGCATGCTCCTGCCGCGTGTATTCCCGAGCCGCAGCAGGACACGTGCCTACTCCGCCTGCCCATCTTTCCCTCAAAAGCAAAGCCGCCACCGACAGGCAGTCGGCAGCGGCTTTTGAGCGGTACTGAAGCTATTAGGGAAGAAGGATTACCCCTCAGCCCCGCAATAATCTGGATAGTTATCTGTAGCTTTGCCCTAGACTTCGCTGATGACGGGCACGACCACGGGGTCACGCTCCAGCACACGGCGGAAGAAACGCCGCAGCGAAGAACGAATGCCTTCCTGCAAGCGTCCAAGTTGACCGGGGCGGGCCGCTTCAATCTCATCCAGCACCAGGCACTTGGCGTCTTCCAGCAAGTGGCTGTAGTGCTGCTCAAACACAAAGCCTTTGGAGATCATTTCCGGCCCGTGCAGTATGCTGCCGGTTTCTGAATCAACCACCAGCACCACAATGACCATGCCTTCATCACCCAGGATACGGCGCTCCTTGAGCACGGCGTAGCCCACATCGCCCACGCCCTTGCCGTCCACGAGCGTACACTCGACCGGAACGCGCTGTTCCAGGCGGAAGGAGTCTTTGAGCAGGGTAAGGGGCAGCCCGTCTTCCAGCAGGATGACGTTGTCCTGCTCCACGCCGCATTCAACAGCAAGGCGGCCATGCTTGACCAGATGCTGGTATTCGCCGTGCACAGGCACAAACAGCGTGGGGCGCACAGCCTCAAGCATGTCGCGCAGTTCTTCGCGCTGGCCGTGCCCCGAGGCATGAATGGCGTGAACACTTTCATAAAGCACTTCTGCGCCGATGCGGTACATTTCGTTGATCAGCCGGGAGATGGCCTTGGCATTGCCGGGGATCATACGCGAACTCATGACCACGGTATCGCCCTTGCGGATCTCCAGCTGTCTGTGGCCGCCAAGCACCATGCGCGACAAGGCGGAGAGCGGTTCGCCCTGCGCGCCTGTCACCACCAGCACGATCTGGTCGTCCGGCAGGTCGGGGACGCCGTTGTGCGCGTTGAAAAACGAAGGCGGCAGCTTGGCAATGCCAAGATCGCGAGCCATTTCAATATTGTTCGCCAGCGATTTGCCGCTGATGACCACCGTGCGCCCATGCTCGCGCGCAAGATCAAAAACTTCCTGAATACGTTGGATATGGCTGGAAAAGAGCGTGATGACGATGCGCCCTTCGGCCTTGGCGAATATCTTATCCAGCGAATCCTTGACCTCGCGCTCCGTAAGGGAACGCCCCTCGCGCACGATGTTGGTGGAATCCGAAAGCAACAACCGTGCGCCGTCCGGCCCGGCAAAATTGCGGAAAAGATTCAGGTCGGTGCCTGTGGCGTCGAGAGGGTGCGGGTCAATCTTGAAATCGCCGCTGTGCACCACACGGCCCACGGGCGTTTCTACGCCCAGACCAAAGCCTTCGGGAATGGAGTGACAGACGGGGAAAAAATGAAAGGTCAGGTCGCCCAGAGGCAGCACGGTATTGATATCGACAGGGCACAGTTCCACCCAATCCAGAATCTCCCGCTCTCTGAGCTTGTGTTCCACAAGCGCCAGGGTAAAGCGCGAGCCATAGATGCGGGTACCCTTGATTTCAGGCACAATCCAGGGCAGTGCGCCAATGTGATCCTCATGCCCGTGCGTCAGCACAATGCCGAGCAGCTTGTCCTTGATGCCGCTGACAGCGCCAAAGTGCGGGATAACAACGTCCACGCCAAGGTGGGCGTCGTCAGGAAACATGAGGCCGCAATCAACCATCACCACGCCGCCAGAGGTTTCCCACAGCTGACAGTTGAGGCCGATCTCTCCCAGCCCCCCGAGGGGGGTAATGTTCAAATAAGGTTCATTCATTCGTAATCGCTTTTGGCGGCGCGGCTAAGGTCGTGCCGTCGCTCAACGCCGCATAAGATCAGGGTGAAATTCGCCCATGGCCACATATAATTGCGCCAGAGCGGTCAGATAATCGGCTTTTGCTCCTGTTAACGTCGCCTGAGCGGTGGTGAGCTTGGACGAAGCGTCCAGCACGTCAAAGTTGGTGCCCACCTGCTCCTGATAACGGGCCAATGCCACATTGTATGCCTCAGTAGACTGCTCCACGCCCTTTTCCGCCACGGTTATCCGTTTGGCGGCTTCCTGCACGGCAAGCAGTTTCGACTTGATGTCGTAGCCAACGCTGAGTTTCAGGTCTTCTTCGGCATAGCGCATCTTTGTGACCAGCCAGCCTGCCTCTTTGTCGGCATAGTACGTGGTTCCCCACTGAAAAACGTCCCAGGTGGCCCGGGCGCCCACTTCCCATACGGAGCTGCGTGAACCCCGGTCGCCCTTTTCCTGCAGATCAAGCGAATTGCCGCTCTGCGAAACATTGTAATAGGCTTCCACCTGCGGATAATAGCCGCTCTGCACGGCCTGCTGCGATTTGCCCGCGATTTCCACCGAGCGCGCCGCCATGTAAAGATCGGGCCGCTGGCGGTAGGCCGCTTCAAGGCACTGCTCCAGCGACCGGGTAAAGGGCACATGGGCAAGCTTGCCGGTAAACTTGATCTTGGCCGTGGCGGGCAGCCCCAGCAAGGTATTCAGCTTGGCAAGGCTGGTGTCGCGGCTGTTTTCGACCTGAATCAAGGTATTCTCGGCCTGGCGCACGTCCACTTCTGCCTGGAGCACATCCAGCCGGGGGCGAAGACCTACGCCAAAAAAGGCCGTGGTGATGCGCAGCTGATCCTGTAACCGGGCCAGAGCGTCACGCTGGCTGCGCACGCTTTCTTCATAGCGCAGATAGTTCAGAAACTGGGTCTGAACATTTTCTGTCATGGAGAGTTCGGCATTGCGCACTGAGGCTTTATCACTGTCCGCCTGAAGGGCTGCCTTCTGATAATTGGCCAGAAGCTGAAACCCCTGAAACACAGGCTGAGAGATTTCCACGGCCCAGGTATATGTGCCGTTTTCCGCCGGTCTGCTACTGCTGGGCAAGGCGGGCGATGTTTTTCTCTCCTGCTTGGAGGCGGAATACGTCGTGCCAAGCTTGGGGCCAAAAGCCCCGCGCGCAGATTTGCGCGCTTCTTCAGAAGACTGCCCCTGCGCCTCTTGCGAACCCAGGCTCGGATTATGACGCAAAGCGCGATCCACAGCCTCGGGCATGGAAACTGCCCCGGTAGGCAAAGCATTGTCCTTGCCTGAAGGCAAGGTTCTTCCGCTAAAAACCGGCACGGCGGCGCTGCCAGAAGGGCGCGCGGCAACAGAAGAATCGGCAAGCGCTGCATTGCCGCCCACAGGCCCGGCAAGCACACCAACAACAAGAAACACGAGGCCCAGTTCAGGAATGCGTTTCATATATTTACAGACGGAATGGCTCCGCTACCTTTTAAAAATTACTTCGACCCGGATTACATACACCGCAGAAGACGGCATTGGCAACACTTCATGGAAAAAGATAATTTTACGCAAAATGGCAAAACAGACATTCTTTAAAAGGTATTATTATACAGTGCGCGCTGAACAACAACCATTTTCACATGTACTGTTTATTGAATAAAGAACCATAAAGCGTAACTCTTGTGCCCTAATATACATAAAATATGGCCAATTTCAACAACAAACAGACTTACGTGTAAAATTGAATTTTTCATAAATTGCAGCATCTGTTTCAAACCCCGCCCAACAGGCTTGCAGTGAAACCCGAAATTCCATGCCCGTAAGGAGCCGCAAGAGGATTCTAAAAAATTTCTTGAAAGTTTACCCCAGTCGTAGCATGCTGCGCAGCAGAGTCCTTGCGGGATTCCGCAGCTCCGCCGTGACGGTTGGCGCATCTTTGCGTCTGCCGTGCTGGCATTTTTTGCGGCGCACTGAAACAGACCACAGTTGTTGCGCAGATATGGAGAACCTCATGGAATTCAGTTTTTTTTCGATGATCGCCCAGGCAAGCCTGGTGGCCAAGGCGGTGCTGGCGTTTCTGGTCATGATGTCCATTGGGAGCTGGGGGCTGATGATCCAGAAATTCATCGGCCTGAGCGCAGCTAACAAAAAGGCTCTCAGCGGCACGGAAAGGTTCGAGAAGGCGGCCAATCTGCGCGAAGCCGTGCAGTCTTTGGGTTCCGACCCAACTTCCCCGCTGTACTACATCGCCCATCAGGGCGTTCTTGAATTCAACCGTTCCAAAGAACTTGGCAACAGCAGTGAAGTGGTGGTCGACAACGTTCGCCGCGCGCTGCGTCAGGGTGTGGGCACGGAACTGGCCCGGCTGCAAAGCTCGCTGTCTATTCTGGCCACCTGCGCCAACACGGCCCCCTTTATCGGCCTGTTTGGCACGGTCTGGGGCATCATGAGCTCCTTCCACTCCATCGGCATGCTCAAGTCGGCCTCCCTGGCTACCGTTGCCCCCGGTATTTCGGAAGCTCTGGTTGCCACGGCCATCGGCCTGGCAGTGGCTGTTCCGGCCACCATCGGCTTCAATATCTTCATGGGTAAGCTTTCGCAGGTTGATACGCTGCTGGTGAACTTTGCCGGCGTGTTCCTCAACCGCGTCCAGCGCGAAATCAACGCCCACCGCCCCGTGCAGCGCACGGGCGCAACGGAGATGTAGCATGGGCGCTAGTGTTGGCGGCGGCAACAAGTTTGTTTCGGACATCAACGTCACGCCCTTCGTGGACGTCATGTTGGTGCTGCTGATCATCTTCATGGTGGCGACCCCCATGATGAGTCAGGGGCTGGACGTGGATCTGCCGCAGACCAAGCAGGTGGAAGTGCTTTCTACCGAGGCCGACCACATGGTGTTGACCGTGCGCAATGACGGCAAGATGTACCTTGACGAGTACCCCGTGGACACCATGGAAGACCTTGAGGGGTACTTGCAGCGTCTGGTCAAGGAAAAGAACAAGACGCTCTTTCTGCAGGCCGACAAGGCAGTGCCTTACGGCACCGTTGTGGAAGTCATGGGTCACATCAAGGCCGTGGGCATCGAAAAGCTCGGCGTTATAGCCGAACAGCCCGATGATGCCTCGCCCAAGGGCGGCAAGCCCGCACGCGCCCGAAAATAGGATTGCTCTATGCGCCTGGCCTCATACGTTCTTTCATTCTGCCTGCACGCGGCCATATTTTTGCTGATATGGTTCTGGCCCAGCAGCCCGCCCATCAAGCTGGACACGCCTCCGGTCATGATCAGCCTGGTTGAGGGCGCCACAGGCGGCAACCGTACCCCCTCGCCCATACTCGGGCATATGGGGCAGCCCGGCGATGGCCCCCTTGCGCCTACGCCGCCCGCCCCCAAGGCGGAAGTGGCCGCGCCCGAGCGCGTTGAGGTTAAAGAGCCCAAACCTGTTCCGCCCCAGCCCAAGCAGGATGCAGCGGCGGTGAAAAAGCCCGAGCCCAAGCCCGAGCCAAAGCCCCAGCCCAAGCCGGAACCCAAGGAAGAAGCGAAACCCATCGCGCAGAAAAAAGAAGACAAGCCCAAGCCCAAGGAAGAACCGCAGAAAGAAGCTCCCAAGGATCAGAAAAAGCCGGAGCCTCCCAAGGCGGACGCCAAGAAGGACGCCAAGGAATCCAAGGACGCCAAGTCCAACGTTGACCCTGTGGCAGCGGCCTTGCAACAGGCGCGCAAAGCCACCTCGCGGGCTGATTCCGGCGACAGGGGCAATGCCGTGGAGCAGGCTCTCGCCCAGGCCCAGCGCCGCGCAGGCGGCAACAGGGGCGGCGGTGGCGGCGAAGGCACCGGCCCTGGCGGCGGTGGCCTTGGAGATGTGTACATGGGGCAGGTCATGCTTGCTGTACGGCCCAACTGGGGCTTTACCTCGGCCAGCCGCCTGAACCTGCGCTGCATCATCAACGTCAAGGTAGACGCCCAGGGCAAGCTGTTGCAGAATCCCGTAGTAACGCACAGTTCGGGCAATGCGCAGTTTGACGCTTCCGCAGCGAGCGCCATCGTGCGCACTGCCAACAGCGGCCAGTTTCCACCCCCGCCTTCTGCGGATTACGGTGACCTTGACCTGGTGTTTACGCTTGATGAACTCATGGGCCGCTAAGGCGGCCACCTAAACGCGCAATTGGTAACGTGCGCATTCAGGAGGATATATGCCTTCCCAACCGCGCACGCACCTCAGCAGTCTTTGCATATGCTCAAGCCTCATCGCCGTGACGTTCTTTTACGTCACGGCGGTCGGGGCTTTTGCCGCTTCTGCCGCCAGTGCTGATCAAAGCACCTATGCCGGAAACATGCTGGACAAGATTATTGAAATATGGGCTCCGCCCCCGGCGCTTAAGAGCGATTTCAAGGTGCGCCTCAAGGTCACGGTTAACGGGCGTGGGCAGGTTGAAGACTGCAAGCCCGTCAAATCCTCGGGATTGGAAGCTTTTGACAGTTCGGTATGCGGCGCAGTGCGGCAAATTGGTTCTTTTGGAACACCGCCTTACGGCGCACCCATGGACGTGCACCTGACATTCTGGAACGGCACCCCCAAGGGCAAACCCAAGGCGGAACCCCTGAGTTCGGAAGAAGCGCTGCGAGCCGAGGTCAAGGCCAGAAACAAGGCTGAAGCCGCGCTTGGCGACACAAGAGCCGAAGCCGCAGAAGACCGCGCACGTGAAAGGGCCGAAGCTATTGCCAAGGCCAGCGGCAAGGACGCGCCGGAAGTAAGGCCCGCGCCAGTGGCCCCGGCGCCAGCCCCCAAGGCGGGCGCTGAAAGCAAAAAGAAAGGCGCAAAGGGCCCGGCCACGACTCAGGCCGACAATGCACCGGCAACGCAGCTTATTGGCAGGAGCAGCCCCACCGCTGCAGAACTGGCCGCCCCTGCGGCAAAAGAAAAGCTGACCCGACAGGCGGACAATCTGCCCACCTATGGCGACCCGGACATGGAGGCGGCATCAGCGGCAGCGTCGGCGCAGGCTCAGGTGCAGGCTAAAGCACAGCCTCCGGCAAAAACTGATTCGGCAGCCACGTCCTCTGGTCGCGCGGCGGTAGCAGCCTCGGGAACTCCAGCGCCTGCCGTGACTGCATCTGGCGCGACTGCACCAGGCCCAACTACATCTGGCGCATCTGGCGTTGATCGTGTAAAATATCGGCGTGATGCGGCGCGGCAGATACGCGACGCCATCCTGATCCCTGCCGATACAGAGCCGGGTGAATACCAGACACGCCTGAGGCTTACGATTTCCCCTCAGGGAGAAATCACTGATTTCAAGGTAATATCGCCCACGGGCGACAAGCTTCTTGACAAATATGTGCAGCGAGGCATACGCCGAGCAGGCAGCTTGCCCCCTCCGCCCGCCGAACTTGGGGGAACGCTGGACATCACCCTTACACTGGTGCGCCGCTGAGGCGTGCTGCTTGAACAAGGAATACTGACGCCATGAAAAAACAGCTTCTTCTCCTGACCCTGGGGTTCTGGCTGGCTCTCGGAAGCGGGGCGCAGGCCGCCATGCGCGTGGACATTTACGGTCCGGGGCAAAACATTGTTAACCTTGCCCTGGCGGCCCCCATCAAGGGCCCCTCTGTTGAAGCGAACAGCATGGGCACCGACCTGCAAAAAATCGTGCAGGAAAACCTGAGTTTTTTGCCCTTTATGCGCCTTACCGATCCCAGAGCAGTGCTTGGCGGCGTTGTTCTGCCCGGGTATGAGCCGCCGTCCCTCGATTTCAAGCGCTTCCAGCTTGCCGGGTCGGACATTGTGGTAACGACCTACTGGCCCGAGGGCGACAGCGGCACCCGCCCCGTGCAGATCCGCGCTTTTGAAACCAACACTGGCGGGCGGCTTTTCGGCAAGGAGTACCCCAAGGTTACTTCCAAAGACCTGCCCGAAGTGGCCGACCGATTCTGCGCCGACCTGCTTGAAGCCCTTACGGGCAATGGCGCCTTCTTCCGCTCCACGCTTGCCTTTGTAAAAAAGACGGGCAAAATGAGCGCCAACGTGTGGCTGGTCAAGCCCACCGGACGCGACCTGCGGCAGATCACCAACATGCCCGGCGAGTCCATGTCGCCCGCATGGTCGCCTGATGGCCGCTTTGTGGTCTTTACCCACATTGACGAAAAATCCCATGCCCTCGGCGTGTGGGATCGCTCCAGCGGCAAAGTGCAGCGCATCCGCTTTCCCGGCAACGTGGTTATCGGCCCTGCCTTTATGCCCGACAACAAGGTTGCCGTGGCGCTTTCCAACGGCAAGTACCCTGTTATCTTCCAGCTGAACCACGTTTTCCAGAAAGAACGCGTGCTTGAGCAGAACGACTCCATCAATGTTTCGCCCACATTTGACAGCACGGGCACCAAGATGGCATTTACCTCTTCGCGCCTGGGCGGCCCGCAGATTTTCCTCAAGGATCTGAGCAGCGGATCGGTCACACGCGTGAGCAAAAACGGCACGTACAACACCGAGGCCAATCTGTCGCCTGACGGAACTCTGGTGGTATACAGCCGCATGACCGACTATGGTCACCGTATTTTTGTGCAAGATATGCTTACCGGCATGGAACGTCAGGTCACTTTCGGCCCCGGCAGCGATGAACAGCCCGCTTTCTGCGCCGACAGTTACTTTATTGCGTTCTCGTCCACGCGCAGCGGTCACGGTATCTACCTGACCACCCGTCACGGCGGTGATGCGAAGCAGGTGCCCACCGGTGGTGGTTCCGTCTACTTCCCGCGCTGGGGCATGCCCGGTCAGCAAAAATAGCTAGAAATTAACAGATAGGCCTCTTACCCGCATTTTTACTCGATTTTACGGCCCTCACGGGACGAAATGGGTAAAAAATATTTTACGAAAGTGCGTCGAAACCCCCTTCCACGCCTTGACAAAAATTGCGGGCCAGATACCATCTGTTATGCGAGGACGAAACGGCCTCGCGTGTGCAGAAAGGAAAGGTATCAATTTTTTTGGAGAATGAGCTGTTCAGGAGGACACACAATGAAACGCTATGCTCTTATTCTCGCTCTGGTTATGGCCCTTGCCGCCGGCTTCGGTTGCGCAAAGAAAACCACCAGCGAACCCGGCTATGACGATGGCCTGACCCCCGAAATGCGTGCGGCCATCCAGCAGATCACTGACGCCCGCGTCTACTTCGCTTTCGACAAATTCGACATCAAGCCCGAATACAAAGAAATGCTGAAGACCAAGGCCGATCTGCTGAAGAAGTACTCCTCTATCCGCGTGCGCATCGAAGGCAACTGCGACGAACGCGGCACCCAGGAATACAACCTCGCCCTCGGCGAACGCCGCGCCCGCGCTTCCTACGAATACCTGGTTACGCTTGGCGTGAATCCCAGCCAGCTGGAAATGATCAGCTACGGCAAGGAAAACCCCGCCGTGCAGGGTAACAACGAAGCTTCGTGGTCCAAGAACCGCCGCGACGACTTCCGCGTGATCGCCCACTAGTCTTTTTTAAGACCAGTACTGAAAGAGCCGTCCCTCGGGGCGGCTCTTTTTTTGCTCTGCGTACGACCTGCAAATTTTTCTTGGACATAACCTTGCGCGCCACATCTGCACCAGCACCTAGTGGGGGTACTGCCTGTGTATCCTTCTCCCCCTTGTTTCACACTGTGCAGGGATATCGCGCAAACCATTGCCCCTTTGATGAACACGACAGTGCAAATTTACCGTCGCAACGAACTGTTACCGCAGCAAGAAATGCACCCAAATGTTACGGATATATGACTTTGCGCCGGGAACTTGCGGGCAGCGGCATCACAGGATACAGTGCAGGCAACAGAGGTTACCTGCATGAAAATAGCCATTCTTGACGGTGCGGTGCTCAATCCCGGCGATGTGGATTGGGGTCCGATCGCATCCCTTGGCGATGTGTCCATTTATGAAACCACGCCCACCGAAGCGGTTGCAGAGCGCACCAAGGGGGCAGACGTGGTGCTTGTCAACAAAACTCCGTTGACTGGCGCAAATCTTGAGCAACTGGACAGCAATGTCCGCATGGTTGGCGTTCTCGCCACCGGCTATAATATTGTAGACGTTGATGCGCTGGCCGCCCGCAATATTCCTGTGTGCAACGTTGTTGCTTACGGCGTGAGCGATGTGGCACAGCATGCAATGGCGCTCTTGCTTGAGCTGTGCCGCCATACAAGCCTGCATTCCGAGAGCGTCAAAAACGGCGACTGGCTCAAGTCAAAAAGCTGGTGCTACTGGAAGATCCCGCCTCTGTGCCTCGAAGGTCTGACCATGGGCCTCATTGGCTTTGGCTCCATAGGCCGCCGCATGGGTGAACTGGCCCACGCTTTTGGCATGAGCGTACTCGCCTACTGCCGCACCCCCAAGGATCCGCCGTCCTACGGCCCCTTTGCCTTTGCCACGCTTGAGCACCTGCTTTGCGCATCAGACGTGGTTTCCCTGCACTGCCCTTTGACCAAGGAAACACGCAATATCATCAATGCCAAAACGTTATCGTCCATGCGCAAAGGGGCTATTCTGCTGAATACCTCGCGTGGGCCGCTGGTGGATGAAGCCGCTGCTGCCGAAGCCCTGAAATCCGGGCATCTGCGGGGCCTTGGCACCGACGTGCTTGCGCAGGAACCTCCGCAGGACGACAATCCCCTATTTTCAGCGCCCAATACGCTGATTACGCCGCACATTGCCTGGGCTACCACACGTGCGCGGCAAAACATCATTGACCTCATGGCGGAGAACATCCGGCGCTGGCATGCAGGAACCCCCGTCAATGTGGTGAATGGGGTAAAATAAGCGTCAATCATGTACATCGACATACACACCCACGCCTTTCATCCCAAGATAGCGCACAAGGCAGTGGATCACCTGAATGATTTTTATAGCGTCAACTGCGCGGGCGATGGCACCATCGCCCACCTGCTGGAGCGCGAACGTAAGGCCGAAATGGAAAAGTGCGTGGTTTTGTGCGCTGCCACAGCGCCGGCCCAGGTTATTCCTGCAAACAACTATGCCATCACCTTGCAAAAGGAGCACGAGGACAGGGTCATCGCCTTTGGTACGGTGCATCCGGGCTATGAAGACTGGGAGTCCGAGCTTAAGCGCATCAAGGCCGCCGGCATTCGGGGCATCAAGCTGCACCCGGATTTTCAGAGCTTCTGGCTGGACGACCCTCGCCTTCTGCCCATTTTTGAAGCGGCGCAAAAAGACTTTGTGTTTGAAATTCACATTGGCGACAAAACAACGCCCGCCCAAAACCCCTCCTGCCCCTACAAACTGGCGGCCATTCTGCGCCAGTTCCCCGGCATGCGGGTGATTGCAGCGCATTTTGGCGGCTACCGCATGTGGGCGCATGCGCTTGATGCACTTGCTGGCAACAGGTTTGAAAACCTTTGGTTTGACACCTCAAGCACAACACCCTTTGCAACGCCACTGCTTGCCAAAAAACTTCTTGGGGCATTTCCACGAGAACGTATTCTCTTTGGCACAGATTGGCCGCTGTACGACCCTGTGGAAGAGCGCCAACGCCTGCAACGCCTTGCCAGCCTCACGGATGCGGAGATGGAAACCATCATGAGCAACGCCACGTCCCTGCTGGGCGACAGTGCTACGCAGGCGAAAAGCCAGCACAGCCATTGACAGCCGACCCTCTTTGCGGGTAAGTGTCTTGCCAAGCCGGACGGCGGCAGCACTGCCAACCCCGTCAGGTCCGAAAGGAAGCAGCGGCAACAGACGTTGCCGGGTGTCCGGCCCACAAAAAACCGCAACGGTAGCCCGTTGCGGTTTTTTGCGTCCTTGCGAACTCACGCCAGCCACCGGCCCCGCAAAATGGAATTGCCGCCGCACCCAGAGAGCACAGCGGCAGTTCCGGTTCTGCTGCAATATACGGGCAGAAGCCGTACTAGTTCTGATCTTTCGCTGGCTCGTCCTCATCAACCATCACATCCACCTGATAAATACCGCGCATTTCGTCCAGGTGGGTGCGCATGGCCTTTTCCGCCAGGTCAGGATCACGCTTTTTAAGCGCTTCGTACACGCCTACGTGAGCGCGGTATGACCGTTCGCTCTGCTTGCGTACCTGCAAGGAGGCGTATAGAGGCGTGATCAGCCATCCGGCAAAGCCTTCGGCCAACAGACCGAGAAAGTTGTTGCCCATGCACTCCACAAGATAGCGGTGAAAATCAATATCCGCTTCGGCAAAAGCGCGTATTTCCGATGCATCCAGCAATCTGCGCTGGTTTTGCAGCAGCTCATCCAGGTGGGTCAACTGTTCATCTGTTATTTCAAGGGCCATGCGGCGCACCACGGCGGTTTCAAAAAAGAGCCGCAGATCGTGCAGTTGACGCCAGCCGTCAGGCGAACTGGAGTAAATCTCCAGTGTAGCCCTCATTTCGCGCAGCAGGGGCTTGAGCGTCAGGCGGCACACGCGGGCGCGCATGCCGGGTGATACCTCAATGAGGCCCATGCGCGCCAGACCGGAAAGCGCCTCGCGCACAGCAGGTCGGCCCACGCCGAACTCGTCCATCAATTCGCGCTCTGAGGGCAGCTTTTGCCCAACCTGATAAACGCCGCTCTGAATGTCATCCAGCAGGCAGCTCAGCACCTCGGTGTGCACTCTGGGCCGCTGGATACTGCGCTTTCTTCCGGCCTGTGCCTCGGCATCCATATTTTTCGAATTTTCGGTATTCATGGCGAAATTCGTTTCTCCTTGAGGTCTGCGGTACATCGCATCTTTTTGAAAAAACAAGAAGTTGTATGCATCAAAAAAGCAGTAATCCCATAAACCTTTACAAAATTTTCATAAGATATTTCCTTACCCCATGAATTTCTGTATACTTATACAAGAAGGCCGACACAAAATGCTGCGGCTGGCCGGTTACTTCCGGCGATTGCCCGCAATGCCACATTGTTGCTGGCCCAAAAACTTTTTTGCGAGCATGTTCAACTGAGGCTGCCCCGCGCCGACAGGCGCACTTTTTACACTGTCACGGCAGACAAACAGATGAAGGAGCAAGTGATGTCACGTATCAAGAACCTGCGGGAAGAAGCCCTGGCCATGCACAAGGAATATCAGGGGAAAATAGAGGTTCGGGTCAAAGCCCCTGTGCGCGATAACGACGACCTCACCCTGGCCTACTCGCCCGGCGTTGCCGAGCCTTGCATGGAAATTCATAAAGATTCCGCAATGCTTGATGTTTATACAAACCACTCCAACTTTGTCTGCGTTGTTTCCAACGGCACTGCCGTGCTGGGCCTTGGAAGCATCGGCGCTGCCGCAGCCATGCCCGTTATGGAAGGCAAATCCCTGCTGTTCAAAACCTTTGGCGATGTGGACGCCTTCCCCATCTGCGTAGACACCAAGGACACCGGCAAGATCGTGGAGCTGGTTGAACTGATGGCCCCGACCTTTGGCGGCGTGAACCTTGAAGACATCAAGGCCCCTGAATGCTTTGTCATTGAAGACACCCTGAAAAAGAACGGCATCTTCAAAGGCCCCATTTTCCATGACGACCAGCACGGCACCGCTGTTGTTACTCTGGCCGGTCTTATCAACGCTCTGAAAATTGTTGGCAAAAAACTTGATGAAGTAACCGTTGTCACCAGCGGCGCTGGCGCTGCGGGTATTGCCATCATCAAGCTGCTCATGGCCGTGGGACTCAAAAACGTCATCATGTGCGATTCCAAGGGCGCTATCTGGCAGGGCCGCCCCGAAGGCATGAATCCCTACAAGGATGAAATCGCCAAGCACACCAATCCCAACAAGATCAAGGGCGGCCTGGCCGAGGCCATCAAGGGCGCTGATGTCTTTATTGGCGTTTCCGCGCCCAATTCCCTGAACGAAGACATGATCCGCAGCATGGCCAAGGATCCCATTGTTTTTGCCCAGGCAAACCCCATCCCCGAAATCTGGCCCCTGCAGCGCGCCTTTGACGGCGGCGCAAAAGTAGTGGCAACGGGCCGCTCCGACTGCCCCAACCAGATCAACAACGTGCTGGCCTTCCCCGGCATCTTCCGGGGCGCCATTGACGTGCGCGCCACCGACATCAACGATGCCATGAAGATCGCCGCCGCCAAGGCCCTTGCCGAACTCGTCAAACCTGAAGAGCTCAGCCCCGGCATGATCATTCCTTCGACCCTGAACCCGGACGTGGCTCCTCTGGTAGCAGCCGCCACAGCCAAGGCCGCCATGGAAAGCGGCATTGCCCGCGTCCACATGAATCCTGCCGATGTGGCAGAAAACCTCAGAAAGCGTCTCGCCAAGCGCCGGGGGTAAAACTTCTGGTCGCTGGCTTTTTTGTCATCACTATTCGGGGGTCGCGCATGCAGCGCGGCCCTTTTTTCTGCCAGATGTAACGGGATCAAAATCCAGCGTCACGCAAATATTAACCACGGTCAGATTTCAACCTTAGCCAACAAAACACTCAGAGATAATACCGCCTGTTTGATCACTCGTTCTGTCGATAATACAGCATTTTAAGAAGTGATACCACGCAATATGCCTGTGGGCAATTACCTGCTGTGAGCCTTTGCATGTCAAAACCGTTCAGTCTATTGACTGGTTGCTCAACCTATAAAAAAATATCATTTCTGTAAAGACCCCTGACGCAAATTTGCAACTGGTCTGGCATATTCGCCCTGTTTTGCCCAACATACCATCGCGGTATTTAAATAGTTTTTTTTACTCAGCAAGACATGAAAAAAAATAAAAAAGGCGCCCTCAGCCGAAGCCAGGACGCCCTGTTTTCCATATCTATGGAGGGGCTGAAACACAGACAGCATGTCTGCGAAAACTGTGTGTTGGCTGTAATTCCCAAAGCAATGCAGGCAAAAATGCTTGCCCCCTTCCCTGCCCCAAAAACTAATTAATGGCCGGTGATGCCATATTTTTTGAGCTTGTATTGCAGCAGGCTTTTTGAAATTCCAAGATATTCTGCCGCCTTGACTTGCACAAGCTCCGCCCTCACCAGGGCACGGCGGATAAGCGCGGCTTCAATCTTTTCAAGCGTATCAGCCAGATCAAGTTGTACGGGCAGCAGGTCCACCGCGCTTTTGAACTGCGATTCTTCATCGCGGATCTCGGCGGGCAGATTGTCCACGTCAATGACATTGCCCGGCACCAGCACAAGGCAGCTTTCCACCACGTTTTCAAGCTGGCGGATGTTGCCCGGCCACTCGTAGCCCGTGAGGTAGTTCAGCGCTTCCGTGCTGAAGGTCTTGGGCGGCATGGAATTGTCTGTGCAGACCTTTTCCACAAAGTGCGCCACAAGCAGGGGGATGTCTTCCCTGCGCTCGCGCAGGGGCGGCAGGGGAACCTGCACAACGTTAAGGCGGTAGTAGAGGTCATCGCGGAATGCCCCCTTCTCCACCAGCGCGGCAAGATCCTTGTTGGTGGCCGCCACCACGCGAATATCCACCTCAATTTCCTCGCCGCCGCCCACGCGTTCAAAACGCCGCTCCTGCAGGACGCGCAACAGTTTGACCTGAAGGTCAGGCGTGAGTTCCGCAATTTCATCCAGAAACAGCGTTCCGCTGTCCGCCTGCTCAAAGCGCCCGCGCCGCATGGCGACAGCACCGGTAAATGATCCCTTCTCATGCCCGAAAAGCTCGCTCTCAAGCACGCCGGGGTTCAGGGCCATGCAGTTCACCGACACAAAGGGCTTGTCTTTGCGGGGGCTGGTATAGTGGATGGCGCGGGCCACCAGCTCCTTGCCCGTACCGGATTCACCGGTAATGAGCACCGTGGAGCGGCTGGGCGCAGCGCGCTCAACCATCAGCAAAACGTCCCGTATGGCCCTGCTGCGGCCCACAATCTTGTGGACGCCGTAGCGGTCTTCCATAACTTCCTGCAACAACCGGTACTGGCGGTGCGCCCGTGAAAGTTCCACGGCATTGTGGATGGAAAGCAGCAGTTCGTCGTTGGAAAAAGGTTTGGTGATGTAGTCAAATGCGCCGTAGCGCATGACCTCAACAGCGCTTTCAATGGAGCCGAAGGCCGTCATGATAAGCACCGGAATGTACGGCCAGTTCTTTTTAACCCGCTCAAGCACTTCTCGCCCTGTGACCTTGGGCATTTTCATGTCGGTCACAATAACGTCCACTTCGCTTTCGTCCAGAAATGCCAGAGCGGTTTCAGGGTCGCTGATGGCCGTGACGGCATAGCCCTCGTCTTCAAGCAGGGTTTGCAACACCAGCAGATAGTTTTTTTCGTCGTCGATGATGAGAAGATGCGCTTTTTCGCTCATTATGTATCCTATGCGCCAGTTTGGGCTCTGGGCAACAGAACCCTTACCAGCGCCCCGCCCTCGGGGCCGTTTTCAAGCTTGATGACACCGCCGTGGCTTGAGATGATCGACTGCACAATGGGCAAACCAAGCCCTGTGCCGCCGTCCTTGGTAGTAAAAAATGGATCCAGCAGGTTGGGTAGCGTAGCGGGGTCAAAACCGGGGCCAGAATCAAGAAATTCAATGCAAACGTGGCCGTTGTCGTCAATGCGCCCATTTATGCGCACAACGCCCGGCCCATCCATCGCCTGCTGGCCGTTTACAAGGATATTGTAAAAAGCCCGGTACAGCAAATCCTTGTCGCCGGGTGTAAAAAGCCCACTCTCGCACTGCCGCTCAAGCGCCACGCCGCAGCGCCCCATCTCGCCTTCAAGAAAGGCCAGAACCTGATCCAGCACCACATTCACGTCCACAACGTCCTGCTTGGGCTGGCGGGGACGGGCGTAGTCCAGAAAGTCGTTGACTGTCTGCGAAAGGCGAACAGCCTCGTCATAAATCGCCCCAAGAATGCGGCGGGTGCTGGCGTCGGCCTTGTCGGTACGGCGTTGCAGCAACTCGGCGCTGGAACGGATGATACCCAGCGGATTGCGAATTTCGTGCGCGATACTGGCCACCACCCTGCCCATGCTCACCAGCCGTTCGTTACTGTGCAGCTGGTTTTCAAGAAGCCTGTTCTTGTACATGCGCGCCGCCAGCACCCGCTCCGACCTGTGGATCAGCATGAGCAGCAGGCCAAACATGATCACAGACGAAAGCAGGCACATGACAACAATGATGCCCTGAAATGTGAGCACCTGCTCATAGTCGCCCGTAATGTCCTGCGTGAGCTCCAGCGCGCCCATGATGGGCGCTTCCTCCCCTGGGTGCAGGGGTTCGCCGCGCAGGGGGTAGAGAATGCGCAGCACAAACGAGCCTTCCTGCAACGGTACACGAAAGGGAGCCTGCCAGCCAGGCATGGTCGAAATGATTTCCGACCTCGGCGCGCCGCCTTGCAGAATGTCGTCCAGATATGGCGGGGATAAACCGGCGCGGCCCAGATCTTCCTTCTTGGTGGAATACGCCACCAGACGCGAAAAATCATAAATACGCAGCCGCTCGACCGGCAAGCCGTGGATGACGGACTTCACCACCTGATCCAGCCTGTCATATTGTTCTGGCTGACGCAGGGCGATACGCCCGTAGCCCAGCAAGGTGGGCAAGGCGAACCGGCGGAATATCTGGCTGTTGAGGTTTTCCACAAGCTGCTGGGCAAAGTTCTCCTGCCGTGTAAGCAGAGTCTCTCGCGCAGAGTTGGAAATAAAGAAAGAAAGCCCCAGGCTGGTCAGCAAAATGACCACCAGCGAGAGCCAGGATAATGTGCGGGCGTAACTTGGCAACGCGCTATCCGTGTCTACGGCCTGGGCGCAGGCATCCTCGCACTGGCGGATGCAGGCTTCGTTACGCTGCTTTTTTCTGAACATGACAATGCCTTTGCGCGCGCGGCGGCTCCGGGCGGCGCGGCACTTCTGCCACCACCGCCGGGGCGCAGGGAAAACGACCGCTGCGCCCCGCCGCAAAGCCGCCGCTACGCGACAGGTTATAAAAACCCCAGGCATATCCGAAAGCCGTCGCCTGACGGCCACCGCCATTCCTGAAGCACATTTCGGCACACAGGCAAAGGGTTGCAACCAGCGCGAGATACCGTTTTTTTGCCTTTGGCAACGGCCCCGCGCCGTTCACTTGCTTAAAACTTCTGTTCCATTCTGGGTACGGCAAGGTATTCGGCCAGATCGGCTTCTTCCTGCGCATAGCCGCCAGCCCCAAGCCGCGCGTTGGCAAGGCGTTTGCCCAGCTCCACTGCGGGTTGATCCAGCGGATTGATGCCCATGAGCCAGCCCGTAAACAGGGTGGCCGCCTCAAGCAGCAGCATGAGAGAACCGGCGGCGCGGGGGCCGTTGTTGTGCATTTCCACATGCAGCAGGGGCACGCCGCTCTGGCACAGGGCCATGCGGGTTCCAAGGGCCTCGGCTTCAAGCAGGCTGCCAAAGGGCTTGGCCCGCAGCCAGGCCCACTGATCCGGCACATCCATGCCGAAATTGGGCCCCTGCGCCTGATCGCGGCTGGTCAGGAAAATGCACCCCTTGTTGCGTGGGCCGCTCAAAAACATCTGGTTGATGGAATGCTGATCCGTCACCCCGGTGGCTGGCACAGGCTGGCTGCCCTGCCCGTCCTTGCCCAGGCTTTCGGCCCAAAGCTGGGCAAACCAGTCGCCGTAGGCGGCCCATTGCGGGATGTAGCTGAAAAATATCAACTGGCTGTAGCCCTTGTCTTCCAGAGCCTTGGCCCAACAGGCCAGGGCGAACGAAGGATGTTCGGCCACCTGATCCGGATTTTGCAGCAGGGGGCGGGCAACATCGGCTGCGCCGTCCAGCAGGGCCTGCCAGTCTATGCCCAGAAAGGCCGCGGGCAAAAGCCCCACAGCAGAAAGGGCCGAATAGCGGCCGCCAAGATAATCCGGCACTTCAAGGGCGGTCAGCCCATAACGGTTGGCTTCTTCGCGCAGGTAGCCCTTGCGTTCGTCGGTGACAACGATCATCTGATCCTGCCAGCCCTCTCCCACGCTGGCCTTAAGCCAGTCGCGCACAAGAAAATACTGGGAGATGGTCTCAATGGTGCCGCCAGACTTGCTGATGCACACCACCACGGTTTCCGTGGGATTGAGCTTGCCGAGCAGGGCTTCAAAGCGCTCCGCACAGACATTGTCCGCAATCCACAGCCACGGGCCGCGGTGAGCTGGGCCGTCCTGCCCCGGCGCAAAGGCCTGCTGCATGGCCCGCGCCCCAAGGGCAGAGCCGCCGATGCCCAGCACCAGCATATGCTTGTAGGCCTTGATGCGGGGAATCAGCGGGGCCATTTCCACTTCCAGCTTGGCGCGGAAGGGCATGGAAATAAAGGGCAGCTCGCCGGATGCCAGCTCGCACTGAAGCCTCTGGGCCACTTCCGGCGCGCGCGCCTTCAGGGCCGCAGCAGAATCAGCGTCAAGGCGATGAGCATACGCTCTCGACCATTCGAGCAAATGAGGCATGGATACCTCCTGTGGTGTTGCGCCGCGTTCCTGGCGGCGCATTACAAAAGTCGCAAGGGTTTGGGAGCAAAAAAACGCCGCCGCACGGCCTTGTATGTCTGCGGACGCACACCAAACCGGCAGTGCCACAGGGCGCAGGCATCACGCGCCGCACAGGCGCGCACCTCTACCCTGTCGCCAGCACAGCCCATGCACTGCCTGCGAATGGCCCGCAAGGCCTGACGCGCGGCTTCTTCCGCCGGGGCGGGGCATTCCTCGCCCGCCAGTGTGGCAAGCCGCCAGGCCCAAAGGGGACACTCTTCATCCGCGCAGGCGCGAACCGCCTTGGCAGACGCACCCTGGCACTCCAGACAAAACTGCCGGATGGCTGTCAGAGAACCATTCTTGCCCCTGCCGGAATTTTTTGCGCGTTCTGCGTCCGTGATCATCAGGATTTGGAAGCCCCGCAGCATTTCTTGTATTTTTTGCCGCTGCCGCATGGGCAGGGATCATTACGCCCCACCTTGGGTTCCTGCCTGCGGTAGGCGTCAGGCCGCAGGGCCACGCCGTCCACATAATAAATCTTGTCGTCCTTGCGCTGAAAAAAGCTGCGCTCGCCCAACTGGCGGGGGATGCCCTCCAGTTCATAATAGGCATAAAATTCAACAACATCAAAAAGTTCGCCGTGTTCTCCGGCGGGAACATCATTTTCGGTCGCGGCAATATCAAGACGCAGCCAGGTTATATCCCTGGTCTGCTCGGCCAGCTTGTCGGCGTCCACATTTTCCCGGTAGTCGGGATGCGTGGTTTCCACAAGCCACTGATGGCGGCCAAGCACATAGGCCGAATACCGCGAACGCATGAGGCTTTCTGCGTTCTGGGGCCAGGACGCGCCTTCAATATGGGGGCCGCAGCATTGGTCCAGAGACTGGCCGCTGCCGCAGGGGCAAAGTTGAGACATGAAAATTCCGCCTTGGTTTAAGCCCTCAGGGGGCATATGCAACACAATAAGCATAGCTTATGGCAAAGCAGGCGGCAAGAGCGGCAAGGCGGGATGAATGCGGTGGGCAAAAAAAAAGCGGCATGCACAGGTGACGCGCCAAGTGCATGCCGCAGGAGACCGAACGACCTTATCTGTCTGTGACCGGAGGAGAGAGCGGCCTTGGGGGCCGCAATTGGACAAGACAGCCAGGACGAACGGCGGTATTGGTCGCACCGGCTTCTGCCGCCGGGCTTGTGATTGAGTCAAAACTCAGTTCAAGCGTGCCATTCTTTGCTTCTTGGGCGCGGGCGGTGCCAAGGGGCATGCCTTGCGCATCATAAACGGCGCAGGGCGTTCCCTTTGCGGGCGCGCGCAGACCATACAGCAGGCACCAGATGTGGCCGGATTGCGCTTGCGCGGCAGTGTCAGCATTCTGTTCCACGCGCACGATTTCTCCGCAGCCAAGGGTTGTCAACTGGCGTATGTACTTGCTGCCAAGCCTGAACACCACAACCCCGCCCAGCAGGGCCAGACCGCAGCAGCCCGCAGCCAGCACAAAGGGGTTATAGCCGGTAATGCGCCGCAAATACGAGGTGGACGCAGCCCGCATGGCGGCTTCATCGGCATGCACGACAACAGTATAGTGCTGCGTGGTGCTGGCAGCCGCACCCCTGAAGGAAACCTTCAGGCCGTAACTACCGGGTTCCGCCACGGCATCGGCGCGCACACTGCCTCGCCACATGCCGTTGCCAAACCAGTAGCCCGCAAAGAATCCTTCCAGATCATAAAAAAGGGCCGGATTTTCCGGGGTAAATTGCGCCTTGAGGTCGCTGTTGACGGGATTTTTGATGGTCAGCGGCCCGGATATGGACACGCTGCCGCCGGGCAGCAATTCGATCACATCCGCGCCAGACCTTGTAAGGCCTTGCAGGCCGTCAAGCATTCCCAGCAGGGCAAAACCCAGCAACAGGGCGCACAGGGCACCCCAATAACGCTGCCGGGCACGGGTCTGGAGGCAGTTTTGCCAACCCTGACTCTTGATGAATTCCCCCATAGGTTCCTTCCTGCCCGCCTGTGGTATGGTCATGACACACGACATGCTGCTGCTCCCGTTTATCGGCGATCAATAACAGGACACATGGACGTTTCGGCCACGTGCCAGCTTACGAGCCGCTGCCCGAGGCGCGGCAGTTCCACAAGGCTCTGAAACTCGGCGGGATATACCTGGCGCACCTTTTTGGTGAGCCAGAAGGCCCCTGCCCACGTAGGCACCGTGATGCCAAAAAACCATGCGCAGAAAACCAGTTCCGAGGCCCCAGAACTGTGGGCCGACTGATACATGCCCACAAAGATCGCGCCAACCATGACTGCGTTGGCCGCAACCCGGATTATGCTGGAATAGAGGGTCTGACGGTAACTGTTCATTGATGCTCTCCTGAGTGTGTTTGTCCACCCGAGGTGCGCCGGAGCGGGGCGAACCGCGCGGGCGCGCAGGGTGGGGGTAGGCACCCTGGGGGTTTACTTCTTGAAGATGTTGGTCTTGGACACGTTCATGATACGCATGGCCTGGGCCTTGTCGGCATTGCGGTAGGCAATGCGCATTTCATCGCCAGCGGTCCACACATAGGCCGGGTAATCCTGGGCTTCAGCAGGAATCTTGAAGGTAATCAAAGACTTCTGACGGCCAGAGTACACGGTGACGGTCTGCTGCTCCTTGTCGATAATGGGGAAGGTCTTGCCCTTGACCTTGGGATGGTCGGAGCCGACGTTCTTTTCCACATCGGTGAACTGCACGGCCAGTTCGCGCACGCTGTTGGTCTTCTGGTCATAGATAAGCACGGTGTTCTTGGCCAGGTCGATCATCAGGCGGCCGCCCACGCTGGGGGCGGGGCCCATGTCTCTGGATTCGACAGGCAGTTTGAAGGTATGCGTGCCGCCGCTGTAATGCGGGTTAAACTGATCGTGCGTCACGTCCACCACGATGGTGAGGGTTTTGGCGTTGGCATCAAAGGCCACGCAACGTCCCTGTTCCACGCCTCCGTCGAAGTTGCAGCCGGTGAGCAGTGCAACAGAGAAGGCCATCGCCAGCATAAGCATCAGGTTACGAATCTTCATGGCGGGTCTCCTTCTAGTTGGCCGCGGGCTGGTTCTTCTTGGCGGCAATTTCCGCCTTGGCGCCCTGTACCATCTTGACGGTTATGTAAAGGGAGATAGCCGACACGAAGCCGAGCACGTCGATCGTAGCAGCCGGGCCAAGCAGCCAGCCCCAAGCCGGGAATTCAGCTTCAACCAGCTTGCACACAACCGAAATGAGGCAGCCGATAACGGCCAGGCCGAACACGAAGCGGATGCCGTAACCCTTTACATACTTGGTGGCGACAACGCCGATCTGCGCGCCGATGGCCGCACCGCACAGCATGATGAGAGCGGCAAGCAGTTCCACGCGGCCCTTGTATGCGTACGAAGCCGTGCCGTAGAGACCGGAGATGGCGACTTCAAAGAGGTCCGTACCCACCGCCAGATGGGTGGGGCAGCCGACAAGATACACCAGGGCGGGCATGCGGATAAGACCGCCGCCGATGCCGAGGATACCAGCCAGCCAGCCGGTGAAGAAGCTGACGAAGATGGGCAGCCATGCGGAGCAGGTGATGTTGGCCTGCTTGAAGTGGAACACCGGAGGAATCTTGATGGCGTGCAGGCGGGAGGCCCAGTCAACGCCGGTGGCCGCGTGGTCAAGTTCCCTGTTCTGGGCCTTGGCTTCGCGTTCCTTCTTGCGGCGGGCGGCGATATCGTGAAATACAAGCCATGCCAGCAGCACAAGCAGGACAACGTACAACCAGCGCACGACCTTGTCGACGGAACCCAGGCGTTCCAGCCACATAACCATCTGCGCGCCAACTTCCACGCCCACGATGGTACCAACCAGCATGGTCAGGCCCAAGCCGTAGTCAACGTTGCCGAACTTGCCGTGCCGCATGGTGGAGATAAGCGATTTACCCGCCATCTGCGCCACATCGGTACCAATGGCAAAGGCCATGGGGAAACCAAGAATGTTCAGACCGGGGGTAACCATCCAGGCGCCGCCCATACCGAAGAAGCCACCGATAATGCCAACGCCCAAACCAAGAATGACAAGGCCCGGCCAGAAAATGAACACGCCGGAAATGGGCATCAAAATATACAACCATTCCATAACTTGCCTCCTTCCGACTACTTTTCGGACAATTCGCGGTGCTTGAGGTCAATGCCGATGTGCGTCATGACGACATCCGCCAGCCAACCCAGGATGCAACCTGTAACCGGGATGATGGCCATAGTCAGAATGGCAAAAAAGAAGTGGCTTTCATTATACATTTCAGCCCACCAGTACAATATACCGTCAAGTTTGCGCGTATCGGCGACCACCACAACGTTGGCAACCTTGCCGCCGCCAGCAGCCAAGGCCGCGCCGGGCAGTGCCGCAACCAGCAGCGCGCAACCTGTAAGCCATGTCCAGAGCCTCTGCATTCTTTTCATAACTTCCTCCACATCAAAATGTGACATCTCCACTTCAACCACTTACCCATTTTGCGATGACTCCCGCCGGGGGCAGGCACCGCCTCGTTGCCTCGAATGTGAAAGTATTAGCAAAGGCTGTGCCATTGCATAATTATTGCCTGTAATTGCGCCTTTTTTTCTATTTTTGCGCGAAAAATCTTGTCACGAAGGGCAATGTTTTTTATACTCAGCTCAAAGATTGCGCTTTTTTGCACAAAATAGGGGAGCACCATGCGCTTACACAGAACACTTCCCCAGGGCAGCTCGCTGGAGTTCACGGCATTCTTTATGAATCGCAGCCTTGCAAGCCGCATGCTGATGCTGGGTTTGCCCCTGCTGGCGCTCGTACTGCTGATTATTTTTACTGCCACGGGCAGCAGTATCGAGGCCATTCTTGATCGCGCAATTGCGCGCAACGCACAGCTTCAGTCACAGGCAATGAGCCTTGCGCTGGAACAGGCCCTGGAAGAAACGCGCAATCAGCTTCTTATTCTCGCTGCTGGCTCCATGGATCAAAAAGACATGGCCAACCGGCTCAAATTCCGCGCCAAGGCTGGCGGCTTGCGCTACAGGGAACTGGCTTTTGAGGGTTTGGCCCCTGACAACCGCTATCTGCTTGTCAACACGGGCGGAGATATCATCAATGTTCCCATGCGGCAGGCCCTTGCCAGCCCCACCGGCCCCTTCCACTCCATTGCTTCTGAACACCGCACCGGGCACGTCAGCGTTGCCCAGCCCGTGGAAGTGACCTATTCCATGGTGCCGGTTAAGGGCAGCAACCAGAATATCAACCTGCACGTGCTGCGTTTTTCCACCCCGGTTCATGATGCGGAAGGCACGTTTGCTGGCTACCTGATGCTTTCGCTGGATCTGCGGGAGCTGCGGGACATCCTGTCCACCTACTCCGGCCCCAATGCCCCCATTGCCGCATCAGGCGATGAGGGGCGTGTGCGTACACTTTTTTTTGACCGCGATGGCTGGATGCTCTTTCAGTCCGAGGTGCCGGATGCTGGCCTGGCCCAGCGCAGCCTGGGCACGGATGCCGTGCGCGCTGGCTTTATCGGCGATTTTGGCAGGCCGGGATTTAACACCGCATTCCGGCCCGGCCCTGAGCACATCAATTACTGGAACATGGTATCAGATGTGCAGGAGGGCAAGTCAGGCCAGCTTCCCCTCTCTGAAAACAGCTCCCTGTGGAGCAGCAGCCAGATGCGGGTGGAGAGGGTAAGCTACGTGCCGGTGACCTTCAGCCCGGTTTCGCAGGCAACAATCGTACTGGGCGGTCTGGCGGTACTGGACACCAGTTTTACCACCACACGCACGGGCGTGCAGCTCATGGGCATCTATGTGGGGGCCTTTGTTGGCGGCATGCTGCTTTTGGGTCTTAGCCTTTGGTGGCTGGCCCGGCAGACGGGCAGATCGCTCAATGCCGTAACGGCGGAACTTGAGCGCTGCAACGCCGAAGGGGACGACAAGAATATAGATATGCCCCAACTGCCGCGCGAACTGGAACGGCTCAAGGCTGGCATAAACACCCTGCTTGAACGCTTGCGCTTTGCCGCGGAGGCCCGCCGCCTGCGAGCTGCAGAGGATGATGCCCAGCAACAGCGCGAGCCAGTGGAAGATCTGCCGCATCCCGAAGACCTGCCCGTCAACAGCCTTATTGGCACATCACCCACCATGCTTGCCTTGTGCGACAATGTCCGCAAGGCCTCGCAGGTGATGGCAGATGTGCTGGTTGTGGGTGAAACCGGTACAGGCAAGGAGCTGGTTTCCGAGGCCATCCACAGGCTCAGTGCGCGGGCTGCGGGGCCTTTCATTACCATCAATTGCGGGGCGCTGGATGAAAACCTGCTTATGGATACGCTTTTCGGGCATGTGAAAGGCGCCTTCACCGAGGCGCGCGCGCCACGTAAAGGGGCTTTTCTGACGGCGCAGGGCGGCACGCTCATGCTGGACGAAGTGGGCAATGCGGCCCCCAAGGTGCAGCAGGCCCTGCTGCGGGCGCTCTCCACAAGACGGATCAGGCCGCTTGGCAGCGATGAAGATGTGCCTTTTGACACGCGCATCATTGCGGCGACCAATGCATCACTTATAGATGATTCGCAAAAAGGCACTTTCCGCGAGGACCTGTACTACCGGCTGGCCGTCATCACCATCAACACGCCGCCGCTGCGGGATCGCAAGACGGACATTCCCTCGCTGGCTGTCTATTTTCTTTCGGAAGCTCTCAAGGCCAAGGCAAGGCTGAAAGCCGAGGGCGGAGCACAGCCCGCTGGCGGGCTGGCTGCAATGACCGCCGCCATGCCGCAGGTCAGCAAAGGAGCCATGGCCAAACTGATGGACTACGACTGGCCCGGCAATGTGCGCGAATTGAAAAACACCCTCACGCGGGCCCTGACATTCTGCGAAGGTGGCATTCTACTTGCAGAAGATATTCAGCTTGGCGCGGCTACCCAGGCGCAAAGCGACGCCATTCCGGCAGGCCAGAGCGAAACTGCGGCAGCTCCGGCGCAGGAATCGCGCAAACCGCAGGAGGATCCTTGCGAACAGGGATTCTGCGCAACGCCCACTGCCGAAGATCCTGCACCGGCAGAAGGTCTGCCCGGCAAGTTGATCAACCCTGCTACCGCGGATATTCCCGTGCAGGCCCCTGTGGGCGAGCCTGCCCCTCAGCCGCAAAGCGAGGCCCCCGCACAACTGGATACCCTGCTGCGCGGCAAGGACTCTGCGGACAAGCTCAACCGGCGCGTCATGGAGGTCTGGCCGACCATCGCGGCCTCGGGCAGCATCAGCAGGCAGGAATATCAAGCGCTTGCCGGAAAAAACATTTCCATGCGCACGGCCCAGTACGATCTGCAACTGCTTGTGCAGTTGGGGCTTGTGCGCAAGGACGGACGCGGCCCTGCGCAGAGATATATTGTAATCGGGCAGGGACGCTAACGAGCGACATTTACGCATCAGACATTCAGCATCATCAGTTTCAGGGCATGACGAAAATCTGCGATCAAGGATATCCGTATGGCCTCTCTGCTGAAAAAACTGTTTGGCATTGCCCCCCGGGTTGGCCGCGAGGCGGCCATGGACGCCTTCAACAAGCGCTATGTTTCGTTCAAGGAACTGCTCCAGGCCAATGCAGATCTGGCCGGGGTAATGGCCGGGCTGGACGCTACCCTGCGCGGCGACAAGCACATGGAAACCAGCGAAGTGCGCAAGCAGGCCCGACGGGCCATATTTCACTGCGAGCGCATGGCCTCGACCCTCAGCGAAATGTCGGGCCAGTGCGACATATCACTGGGCAGCGCCGTACATTCCATTGCGGCGCGCATTGAGCACGAGCTGGATCAGCACACGCGCGGCGATGTGCCGCAGTTTACCCTGCCCCTCTCTGAGGTTGACGCCAGCATGGCTTACAGCGTTGGCGGCAAAAACGCCAACCTCGGCGAATTGCGCAACATGCTTGATATGCCGGTGCCGCGCGGATTTTCCATCACTATCCGGGCTTGCAGCTATTTTTTGCTGCGCACGCCGGGCCTGTTCAAAAACCTCTTCCATCTGCTGAAATCCGTTGACCCGGAAAAGCCCGCGCGGATTGCAGAAATTTCCCAGAATATTGAGCAGCTCGTGCAGGAAGCCCCCATCCCGGCAGAGGTTGAGCAAGCCCTGTTTGCAGAATGGGACACGGCTTTCGGCAAGAACGCGGATGTGGTTGTGGCCCTGCGCTCAAGCGCCATTGCCGAGGACGGCGTGCAATCCTTTGCCGGTCAGTACCGCAGTATCCTCGGCGTTACCCGCCAGGATATGCTGTCCGCCTTCAAGAAGGTGGTTGCCAGCCTGTTTTCGCCCCGCGCCCTGACCTACCGCGCCGAGCACGGCTATGATCTGGACGCTACGGGCATGGGCCTTTGCTGCGTTGAAATGGTACGGGCCAAGGCCGCTGGCGTGGCTTTTTCGCGCCATCCGGTAGACCTGCGCTCCAACGCCACTGTCATCAACGGCCTGTGGGGTCTGGGCGAAATGGTCGTGGACGGCTCGGGAACACCCGACCAGTGGCTTGTTTCCCGCGCCACCAAAAAGATCACCATGGCCACCATTGCCCATAAAACAGTGCGACTGCGCCTTGTACGCACCAAAACCGGCCTTGTGGAAAGCACGCTCGAATCCGTTCCCGATCCCCTGCGCGATGTTCCCTGCCTCAGCGATGATCAGGTGCGCAAACTGGCTGAAATGGTCATGGAGCTGGAGCGGCACTACCAGTATCCGCAGGATATGGAATGGGCAGTGGACGAAGACGACCAGATTATTTTGCTGCAAACCCGCCCCATGGGGCTGGACAGCGCCTCTGAGGAGCATTCGGCCCCGGCCCTGCGGCATCTGCGTCCGCTGCTTTCTGGCGGCGACATTGCCGCGCGGGGCGTAGGTTGCGGCCCTGTTATTCATGTGGGTGAAGGAGAGGACATGACGCACTTTCCCGAAGGGGCCGTCATGCTGCTTGCCCATTCATCGCCCAACGCCATGGCTGCCATGCGCCGCGCCTCGGCCATCATTGCTGAAACTGGCAGTCTTACCGGTCACATGGCTTCCATTTGCCGCGAATTTGGCGTGCCGACCATCATGAACCTGCCGGGCGCCAACAGTATTCTGGGCGAGGAGCAGATTGTCACCGTGGATGCGCTCACCGGCAGAATTTTTGACGGCGAAGTGCAGGAGCTGCTGGCCCTGCGGCTGGTGAAGCCACAGGCACGCCCCAGCAGCCCGGCTCTGGTGCTGTTACGGCGCATCGCACCCTACATTCTGCCGCTGCATCTGGTGGATCCGCGCGCGGAGACATTCACGCCCCGCCACTGCACATCGTTGCACGACATCATGCGCTATGTGCACGAGTTGAGCTATTCCCAGATGTTCCAGATATCCGACAGGGTTACGGACCACTGCGCAGGCGTTGCCAGCAAGCTGGTCTGCACGGTGCCGCTTGATCTGCATGTGATTGATCTGGGCGGCGGGCTGCGTAACCCGGAATCTCGCCAGACAACGCCCAACGATGTGCTGAGCGTGCCTTTCAAGTGCGTGCTGGACGGCATGCTCAATCCGGCGGTGCAGGCACGTGGGCCACGGCCTGTAAACATGCGCGGTTTTCTTTCGGTCATGGGGCAAACCGCCATTGGCTGCAATGAGGAGGGCTGTTCACGCTTTGGCCAGCGCAGCTATGCCATAGTTTCCGACCGCTATCTCAATTTTTCGTCCCGCGTGGGCTACCACTATGCCATTCTTGACTGCTGGTGCGGCGAAACCCTGAGCAAGAACTACATCCGCTTTGAATTTGCCGGGGGCGCTGCCGCCAACGCCCAGCGCGTAAGGCGTGTGCAGTGCATAGGCCTGATCCTCAAAGAGCTGGGCTTTACCGTTGAGATAACGGGTGATAGACTGCGGGCACGTTACCAGAAATACCCCAGGCATGAGCTGTGCGCGCGCCTGGATCAACTGGGACGACTCCTGATAATGACCCGCCAGATGGACATGCTCATGGTGGACGATGCAGCAGTGCAATCCTACGCCACCAAGTTCCTGAATGGCGAATATCATTAGCCGCACACCCTTTGCGGGGGTGGACCCGGCCCCGCACGGCGGCCTGGGCCAACGCGGCGCAACACGATTGAGGCCCCATGCCGCCCCTAGCCGCATCGCCTGCGCAAACTCCGGAAGGCGCTGCCTTCCCTGACCCGCCGCAGACGTTATTAAGCCGTGATTTTGTTCTGCTGTTCTGCATGACCATGTGCTGCAACAGCTTTGTGGCCGTTTTTTACTGCTTTGAGCAATGGCTCGAAGGCCTCTCTGTCAGCCCCAACTGGCGGGGAGTGCTGCTCTCTTCCATGTTTGTCATGGTTCTGATTTTCAGGCAGGTGGCAAGCGTGGTTCTGTTGCGCCGTGGCAAACTCCTGCCCATGGGCATTGCCATCATCATTTCAAGCGGCGTCATGCTGGCCTACCCTTATGTGGGCGGCCCCCATATCATTGAGCTGATTCTGCTTTTGCGCGTGGTGCAGGGCATTGCCCTTGCCGTGTTCTCCTGCTGCACGGTGTCCGTGCTGGTGAGCTGCATACCCAAGGGCCAAAGCGCGCGCGGCTTTGCCATTTTTTCGCTCACCCTGCTGCTGCCCTACTCCATCATTCCGGCTGTGGGGGAACAGATACTTGCCCTGCTTGGGGGCGAACCGCACCTCTTTGCCTTCACGGCCCTGCTGGGCATTCCCTCCCTGCTTATGCTGGTGCCGCTGGCGCCACGCCTGCGCAAGCCAGAAATGGCCCAGGAAGCAGAAGGCGGCATGTCTGGTCGGGAACTGTGGCATGCGGTGAGCCATTCCGGCCTGTTCTTTGTGTATATGGCCTGCATGACATTCAGCATCATGACCGTACTGGCCATCTTTTTCATGAAAGGGTTATGCTCCATCACCGGCGCGCACCCGGCGTGGTTTTTCAGCACCTATACGCTCACCATCATTCTTGTGCGTCTGGTGGGCAGCAACAGGCTTGATACGCTGCCGCGCCACAGGATTACCATTTTGTGCAGCGTTCTATTGGTCTGCTGCATGCTGGGGCTGGCCTGGGGGCCGCTGTGGGCCTTCATTCCCCTCACCTTCCTGTACGGGTTGGGTCTGGGGCTGCTCTACCCCCTGCTGGCGGCCATGGTCTATGACCGCTCCACACCCACCACCCGTTCCATCAACTCCAATGTGATGATGGCCACCTTCGATTCCAGCGGCATCTTTGCCCCCATAATCGGCGGGCTGGTCATGTACGAGGGCTTCGGTTACCGGGGTGTTTTTGTGGCCACGGCAGTTTCCATCGGTCTGTGCGGCCTTTCCATGGTGGCTGACAAGCTGCGCGTTGCCCACTGGCAACGGCAGGGCCGCCACATAGCCTAGGCTCCAGACTCTGCAAGCGCGTGGCAAGAATCCGGTCAACAGCAGCCATGCGCTGACGAACGTAAATGTCGCTTTTGACAAAAATGCAATAATATATCATTTCAGTTTCTGGTTCAAAAAACGTTAATATTCTGAACCAGAAATATGGGAGAAATGATGAAAAACCTGATTCTTGTGGCGGCCTGCACGGTTCTGCTCGCAGCCGCCCCCGCGCTTGCACATGGCCCGCATGAACATGGCGCGGCCCGCCTGGACGTGGCTGTGGAAGGCAATATTGTAGAAATCAGCCTTGAAAGCCCCCTTGCCAACGCCCTGCCCTTTGAACACGCCCCACGGGATGCGGCCCAGCGGCAGGCAGTGCAGAACATGGCGGCGACCTTGCATAAGGCGGAAAATATTTTTGTTTTTCCTGCCGAGGCCCAGTGCCGCATCAAAAAGGTAACACTGGAATCCGAAGCCCTGCCCGAGGCCCTGCTGGCAGCAAAGACAGCCGCGCAGCCGGAACAGGCGCAAGCATCAAAGCAGAACGCGTCTGCCGCCCCCGCTGTTGAACCCAAGGCGCATGCAGACCATGACGAACATGCCGGGCACGATGAACACGGCGGTCATGCGGATATGGACGCGTCCTTTACTTTTGAATGCGCCCAGCCTGAAGCCCTGCATGGCATGGACGTGCGTCTTTTCTCCGCATGGCCAGCCCTGCATGAACTGCGCGTGCAGATAGTCAGCCCCACTGGGCAGCATGCCGCCGAACTGAACGAACAGGCCCACACCCTCAAGTGGTAAGTCCCATGAATTCCGTTACGCCAACACCACCGCAAGCGCCTTGCAGCATGAATGCGGGCGAGCAGGCAGTCCTGCTTGAAAACTGCACCTTTTGCTGGCCCGGCCAAAAGGAAGAAACCCTGCGCATCCCCATGTTCAGCGTGGGCAAAGGGGAGACGGTCTTTCTTTCCGGCCCCAGCGGCGGGGGCAAAAGCACCCTGCTCAGCCTCATTGCAGGGATACTGCAACCAGCTTCCGGCAGTGTGCGCGTCAACGGAATTCGTGTGGACACCCTGCCCAGATTCGCCAGAGATTCCTTTCGCGGTGACACCATCGGCCTGATATTTCAGCAGTTCAATCTTGTTCCGCATCTCTCCATGCTGGATAATGTGCTGCTGCCCTGCCGCTTTTCGCCCAAACGCGCCACACGGGCAACGGAAAAGGATGGAAGCCCGGAGCAATCCGCGCAACGCCTGCTTGAGCGTCTTGGCCTTGGGCCGGAACTGTGGCGCAAAAGCGTAACCCGCCTTTCCGTTGGGCAACAGCAACGCGTTGCCGCCGCCCGCGCCCTTGTGGGTTCACCCCCGCTGGTCATGGCTGACGAACCCACCTCCGCGCTGGATGCGGAACGTCGGGCAGATTTTCTGCACCTGTTGCTGCGCGAAAGCGCCGAGGCCGGATCAAGCCTGTTGTTTGTCAGCCATGACCTGTCTCTGGCAGATTTTTTTGAACGCCGGGTCCGACTGGCAGAGATTAACTTGGCCGATGCCAGCAGGGCTGACAAAGGGACAATCCCGCAGGGGGAAACCGCATGAGCCGTTGGCGTTTTTTGTTGGGGCTTGCCTGGTCGAGCGCCTGGAACCGCCGGGGAACCCTGAGCCTTGTGGTATTTTCCATCGCGCTCTCCACCACATTGCTGCTCGGTATGGAACGTGTGCGCACTCAGGTGCGCGATAATTTTGTTCAGGCAGTTTCCGGCACGGATATGGTGGTGGGCGCGCGCGGCAGCGAATTGCAACTGCTGCTCTATGCCGTGTTCCACATGGGCAAGGCCACCAACAACATGGGGTGGGACAGCGCCCAGCGCATTGCCCAGCGCAAGGACGTGGCCTGGACGATCCCCCTGTCGCTCGGCGATTCGCATAAAGGATTTGCCGTAGTGGGCACTACGGGCGATTTTTTTACCCAGTACCAATACAGCAGGCGCATGCATCTGCAACTGGCGCAGGGCGCGCCTTTTGACGGCATCTTTGATGTTGTGCTGGGGGCGGAGGTTGCCAGCAAAGAACACTACAGGTTGGGCGACAGGCTGGTGCTCAGCCACGGCTCAGGCAGCGCCCACCTTGCCCAGCATACGGACAAGCCCTTTACTGTGTGCGGCATTCTTGCACCCACAGGTACCCCTGTGGACAGGGCTTTGTACATCAGCCTTGCCGCTATGGTGGCCATCCATATCGACTGGCAGGGCGGCGCGCCTGTGCCGGGTTTTCATGTGCGGCCAGATCAGGTAACCAAGTTCAGCCTCGCGCCCAAGAGTATTACAGCGGTGCTGGTTGGTCTGAAAAACCGCGCCCGTGTTTTTGCCGCCCAAAGGGAAATCAACGCCGACCAGCAGGAAGCCCTCATGGCTGTTATGCCCGGGGTGGCGTTGGATCAGCTATGGAGCCTGCTGCGCGCGGGCGAAAATGCCTTGCACGTCCTCTCCTGGCTGGTAACCGTGGCTGGGCTGGCTGGTCTTGTGGCCGCCATTCTGGCAGGGCTGGGTGAACGGCGGCGCGAGCTGGCCGTGCTGCGTGCGGCAGGGGCAAGCCCTCTGGATATTGTGGCCCTTCTGGCGTTTGAAAGCACGCTGCTGGTCGTTGCAGGCGCTCTGGCTGGAACTGCCGCCCTGGCCGCTCTGCTGGCCGTGTTTGGCCCTGTGCTGGCTTCGGGCTATGGACTGAACCTTACGCTCACTCTGCCCACAGCCGCCGAATGGCGCTTGCTTGGCGGGATTGTGGCCGCGGGTTTTGCCGCCGGGCTTATCCCGGCATGGCGGGCCTACCGCATGAGTCTGGCAGACGGCCTCAACGCCTCTGTATAATAAAGGAACCTGCCATGAAAACAGCCTCGACCACAGGGCGCATCCTCTGCATGCTGGCAGCATTGCTGTGCGGCTGGCACAGCGCAACCGCCCTTGCCCTGACTGACGATTACGAGCGGCAAAAAATCGAACACTGGCAGCCCTCGCGCGAGGATGCGGACACTGCCGCAGCCGCAAAAAAGAGCGGGAAATACACCGAAATCACATGGGACAAGCTGATTCCGCCATCATGGAATCCCGCAAAAGTTTTTGACAAGTTCAATTTTGACAAGTTCAGCGATGACGACCCCAGAGCCGACAAGGCCCTGAAAGAATTTCAGGCCCTGTGGAGCAACGCGCCAGCCAACAAGGCCCTGGGCGGCAAGCTGGTGCGCATAGCCGGATTTGTGGCTCCGCTTGATTTTCTGGGCGGCGATGAACTGGCAGAATTCTTGCTGGTTCCCTATTTCGGCGCGTGCATCCACGTGCCGCCGCCCCCGGCCAACCAGATCATATACGTCACACTGGACAAACCACGCGGCATACAGATGATGGACACCGTATGGGTTTATGGAAAGCTTGAAATCGAGAAAACAGAAAGCGATATCGGCGATGCGGGATACCGCATCAAGGCTGAGGCGGTGGAACCCTATGTGGAAGACGAAAACAACTGATCAGGCAAAACCAGCCTGTTGCCAGGCGGAAACATCGTGCTGTCAGGCAGACCAGCCGCGCATGGGGCCCAACCTGCGGCTTACCCCCTTGCGGCGCATGGTGCTTGACTATCTGCAACAGGCACAGGAACCCGTTAAGGCCTATGACATTCTTGATGCCCTGCGCGGCAAATCCTCCAAGGCCCTCACGCCTGCAAGCGTCTACAGGACGCTTGAATTTCTGCTCAATCAGGGTCTTGTGCACAAGGTCGGCTCGCTCAATGCCTTTGTGGCCTGCGCGGAAACCTGCCACAAAAAACATGCACCCGTGTTCATGCTGGTATGCCCTGGTTGCCGCAAGAGCCGCGAGGTGAACAATCCCGCTCTTTATCAGACCATCTTTTCCACCATGCAGCAGCAGGGCTTTCAGCTACAGGGCGACACCGTGGAACTGACGGGCATCTGCCCCCGGTGCGCAGAAATGGACGCTCAGGCTGGCGCGTAATCCCCAAGTTACTTCAGGTTTCTGAATATCTTGTCGAAGAGGCCTCTCCTTCCAGCGGTTCCAGCATAGTCTGTTCTTCATTATCGGTCAGACGCAAAAGGCGGCGCGGATCTCCATAACCGGAAAAACGCGCCGCCTGCCCCGTCCGGCAAATAGACGGGGTGAGAGAGCTGGCAAGATCAACTTGAGCAAAAACAAGAAACCAGGATTTGTTGAAAGCGAAGGGCCTTTGCAGGCCCTTCGTTTTTTCAGTTATTTTTCCGTATTTTCCCCGCCCTTGGCCTCGGCCTTGGCTTTCTTGACGCGCGGGGTTCCGGTGCGGTGCACTACAAACTTGCTGATGGAAGGTTTGCGGTGCACTGGTTCCTGATGCAGACATTTTGTGGGGCACTTTTCCACACACGCGGAGCAGTATACGCACAGGAAGGGATCATAATTCCACTTTCCGGCTTTTGCATCCACGGTAATGGCATCGGTTGGGCATACTCTTGCGCAGGAATTGCAGAATATGCACTTTTCAACCTCGTTGGTGATCACGCCGCGATAGGCGGGGAAGGGTTCGCGTTCTTCCAGAGGATACAGCCGCGTGGCTGGCTTGCCCGAAAGATTGCGCAGCACGTTTGGGAGCATATACATGGGCTACCTCTCTGTGCAGGAGATGCACGGGTCGATACTCAGCACGATAACCGGCACATCGGGCAGTTTGCAGCCCGGCAGCATGTGCAGCAGGGGCGGCACGTTGGCAAAGGTGGGCGTACGCACGCGCATGCGCTCCAGATTCTTGGTGCCGTTGGCCCGGATGTAATAGAACAGCTCGCCGCGAGGCTGCTCCACACGAAAGACCGATTCGCCCTCGGGGTTGCCGGTGACCTTTACGGTCAGCTCGCTTTCGGGCAGGCGGTTCAAGGCCTCGCGGATAAGCTCTATGGAGTGCAGCACTTCATAAAAGCGTACCTTGGAGCGGGCGTAGCAGTCTCCGTCATTTTCAACCACGGGAATGAAGTTGAGATCCTTGTAGGCGGCGTAGCCGTGCATACGTTCGTCGATTTCCCAGCCGCTGCCGCGAAGGGTGGGACCGGCGGCGCCCAGCAGGCGGGCATCGTCCTTGCTCAGGATGCCGATGCCGCGCGTGCGTTCCTGCACGGTGTAGTCGTCAAGCATGGTGCGGGTAAGTTCGCGCATGCCCTTTTCCAGTTCATCCAGACGGCCATGCATCCAGCGGATCTGATCGGGGCTGAGGTCGCGGCGCACACCGCCAACCACGTTGACCGAAAGGATAACGCGGTTGCCCGCCGTGGCTTCGCAGATGTCCATGACATGCTCGCGGATGCGCCAGAACTGCTGGAACACGCTTTCAAAGCCAAACGAGTCGGCAAACAGGCCGAGCCACAGCATGTGGGAGTGTATCCGGTGCAGTTCTGACCAGATAACCCGCAAAAACTGCGCGCGCGGCGGCGCTGTAATGCCCATCATGTCTTCAATGGCGTTGCAGTAGCAGTTGGCATGGATGCACGAGCAGATGCCGCAGATGCGCTCGACCACAAAGACCATCTGATTGTAGTCCTTGAGCCGCACAAGGCTTTCAAGCCCGCGATGGACAAAACCAAGCTGGGGCACGGCCCCGACCACGGTTTCATCTTCCACCACAAACTTGATGTGCAGCGGCTCGGGCAGTACGGGATGCTGCGGCCCGAAAGGAATCACGGTTGTGCGGTTGCTCATGCCTTCTCTCCTTTGGCCGTGTCATCCTTGGCGGCCTCGGCCTTGGCGGCGGGCCGCCGGACCGTGGTCATGGTAAAGTACGGCGCGTGGGTGACTTCGCCCTCCAGATACATGGCCCCCTGGTAATCCAGGGGCAGATCCGCAAAATGCACCCCGAACTGATCCTGCGTTTCGTTCTCGACGAGGACAGCGCAGAAATACACGGGCGTAATGCTGGGGATGGCGTCGTTCTTGTTCACATCCATGCGCAGATGCACCATGCCCTTGGCGTCCGTGGGTTCCCACACGCACAGCTCGGCGTTGTGGCGCAGGTCGGACATGGTGAGGTTTACGTCAAAGTGATAAAAAAGCCGCAGCGTGTTTTCGTCCATGACGGTCTGCGACATGGTCACAAAACGGTATTTGGCGTTGGCAAGCTGCTGCACTTCTGAAAGCAGCGTTTGCGGCGTCACTTCCTTGGCTTCAAAAAACATGGCTCTATCCTTTCCGGGTTAACCCGCGTTTTGCTGTGGCTTGTCGGGGGCTTCTTCCGGCGCGGACTCCGCCTGCGGCGTCATGTCGGGAGTGCCGTCCTCATCGCCCGGCATAAAGGTGGGCACAGGCTCGGGGCCAAGGCCCATCTTGGCCTTGAGCACGCCAAGGGCCTGCACCACGCCGTCAATGATGGCCTCGGGTTTGGGCGGGCAGCCGGGCACGAACACATCAACAGGAATGATATTGTACGCGCCGTTCAGCACATTATAGGTATCCTTGAACACGCCCCCGGAAAGGTTGCAGGCTCCGATGGAAACCACGGCCTTGGGCGAAGGCATCTGTTCGTATATCTGCTTGAGCACATGCTGGTTGCGGTGGTTCACCGTGCCTGTAACCAGCAGCACGTCGGCATGCTTGGGGTTGCCCGCGTTGACCACCCCGAAACGTTCTACGTCATACATGGGCGTCAGACAGGCCAGCACCTCGATGTCGCAGCCGTTGCAGGAACCGCAGTCAAAATGAACTATCCACGGAGACTTCAGGCGGCTCCGCTTGATCATATTGTCGACGAAACCCATATTCCGGCCTCCTTACGCCACGTACAGCCATAAAAGATTAACCAGGGCCAGGCCCATGCCGAGCAGCAGAGACTTCTTTTGCACCATCCACTGCCACGTCAGACGGGCGGTGATGTTGTCGATAAGAATTTCCGTGAACAGCGAGGCGCCCACAAGAACGGCCATTCCCACAAAGCTGGTGTGCCAGAACATGGCGCACAGCCCAAGAATAAGCACAAGGTCAAACCAGTGGGCAATTTCAATCAGCGCAAGGTACGGGCCGGAGTATTCGGTCTGTACGCCGCGCACCAGTTCCTGGTGGCCGTGATGGCAGGCAGCAATATCAAAGGGCGACTTGCGCAGTTTGATTGTCAGGGCGTAACCCAGCGCCAGAAACAGCAGGGGCATCTTGAGCAGCAGGGGCTGCTCGAGCTGGAATACTGCGGCAATGGAGAACGAACCCGTGCACATGGCAAAGCCAACGAACACCAGGATGAGGATAGGCTCATAGGCAAGCATGAGCAACAGCTCGCGCTGCGCGCCCACGTTGCTGTAGGGCGAAGGCACGCATACCGCGCCAACCACCTGAAACACCGCACCCACTGTGAGCACGAAGAACAGCAGCAGCAAATCCCCGCCCATGAAGAAAATCAGCAAAGCAAGCGCCGATGAAATCAGCGTGATGTACGCGCTGAACACCAGCCAGGCATTGGTAACCTGGGGCTGTTTGCCCAGCAGTTTCAAGATGTCGTAAAAGGGCTGGAGCAGTGGCGGCCCAAGGCGCGACTGAAGGCGCGCCGTGATCCGGCGATCCAGACCGGTAAGCAGGCCGCCCACCAGGGGCGACAGGATCAACCCGCCGATAGCGCTGAAGATGGTGAGCATTACAGCAGACCTCCTACCAGAACGACCAGGAATGCGATGGAAATCATGTCGATGGCCCGCGTGATCTTGCTCTCGCCGAAATACTGGCAAAGATAGAAGTTGGCCACGCGCACGGGTTCAAAGGCATTCATGGGGCCCTTGAAGCCAACCACGCCGTTCTTTTCAGCCGCCAGGCCCGAAAAATACGGCTGCGCATGGGCAGACTCTGGTGTTCTGCGGGCTTCACGCCATGCAAACCACACGCCCAGACCAAGCAGAAGGAACAGCAGGTAAATCCACACATAACCTTCTGCGCCGGTCAGGTTGGCGCCGGGGATAAAGCCTTCGATCTGCAAGTTGAAGCGCGCGTAAACGCCCGAAACCGAAGGCTCCACAAAGGTCTTCAGCACCAGGGGCGAAATGAACGAAAACACCACGGCAAGGCCGCACAGCGAACGCAGCGCAAACATGACCGAGGGCTTGGGATTACCGTGAGCCGCATGTTCGTGCATCTTGGAGGACGACACCAGCACACCGGCCCAGCGCGCCCAGAAGAGCACGGTAAAGGCCGAGCCAAGCGCCACAAAGAAAACGATGGGCGTCATGGCCTGGGTGGCGCGGGCAATGGCTTCTATGGCCATCCACTTGCCTATGAGCATGCCAAAGGGCGGCAGCATCATGGTGAAAATGCCGATCACGGTGATAATGGCCGTGCGGGGCATTATGCCGTAGAGGCCGCGCATGTCTTCGATATCACGCGAACCGATGCGCTGCTCAATGGCGCCGACGCACATGAACAACAGGCCCTTGGATACGGAGTGGTAAATGATGATGGTCGTTGCCGCCATCATGGATGCGGCGGTATTGATGCCCACACAGGCGATGATAAGCCCGAGGTTGGCGATTGTGGAATACGCCAGAACCTTTTTTGCATTACTCTGGCTGACCGCAAGAATACATGTGGCCACAAAGGTAAATGCGCCGAACAGGGCCACGATGGTGGACATGGTGGTTCCCGCAAAGGCTGGAGCCATGCGCAACAGCAGGTAAGTGCCCGCCTTGACCATGGTAGCCGAGTGCAACAGGGCCGAAACTGGCGTTGGCGCAACCATTGCGCCGCACAGCCAACTCTCGAAAGGAACCTGCGCCGACTTTGTAAAGGCCGCCAGACAGAAGAAAGCAAAGGGCAAAAGAATGGCCGTGTTCTTTACGTCCATTGAGGTCATCTTTTGCAGAACGAGCTCGGTCGAAAGCGTTCCAAGACTTTTCTGAATAAACAGCATGGCCGAAACAAAGGCCAGCCCGCCCAGAACGTTCATCCACAAGGCGCGCTGGGCATTGGCCTTGGCCTCGTCTGTCTGGTCATGCCCTATGAGCATGAAGGAACACAGCGTTGTGATCTCCCAGAACAGGAACATCCATGAAAGGTTGTTGCAGAGCACCAGGCCGTTCATGGCGCCGAGGAAGCAGAAAATAATGGCAAAAAATCTGGGCTGGCGCGAAACACGCAGATGGAGATGCTCTTCGTGCAGATCCATGTAGCCCATGCCGTAAATGGTAATAAGCCCGCCAACCACGCTGATGATGATCACCATGATAAGCGACAGACCGTCTGCAACAAAGGCAGTGATGGGCACTTCATGCCCGGGAAGAACGAATTTAAGGTATAAGAGACCAATCAGTTGCAGCAGGGTCATGCCCATAATCAGGCGGCTGCCCAGCTTCCAACCTATGCCAAGAATGTAAACCAGCAACAGCAAGTCCAGCACGCTGAACACGGAATCGGCAGACAGACCCAATATGGTGTCTATCTCAAGCCGAAAAGCGCCGTTCGCTCCCAGGATCACGGCTGCCACCGCCATGACTGTGACCGCTGCAGGCACTATCAACTTGCGAGCGCTGCTGCTTTGCGTGAAATACAGCACAAGCGCCATAATAAACGGCAGTGCTACACAACAAAAAACAAGTGTACTCATCTTCTTTGCCCCACTACATTGCGAGTTGTGAAAAACTTCACTCTTGATAACTTCCTCACAACATAAAAAAACTGTCCCCCTCCTTCCATTATTTGCACATATTATTTTTATTAGAGTTAATCTATGTACTTTTTTGCGTCAACATATTTGATTAATTTGCCTACATTGATTGTTCAAAGAACAATTCATAGCAAAATGCTAATATTTTAACGCTCTGATTTACGGCCCAATTGCCAATCGCCAAAACACCTGTGTTTTTCTGCTCACAACGACGGTTTCTAGAAAACGCAGGCAAAACCTGACCAGATTACTTTTCAGAGCAACTAGCGGGGATAATAGATAGCGGCGGTAGCTGTGGGCTACCCCCCAGAAAAAACGCAAGCGCCCCTGCGGCGCAGCCATGCGAAAAACATGGCATTGTGCTGCAAGGGCGCTTGCTGCCAGCCGTAACGGCTGGCTCAAACAGCTACACTCTCCCCCGGTCAGTGCCGGAGGGAATATGGGATCAGGGGTTGAACACCAAAGGGCCTTCAGCCATGGTGGCGACCATGACGGCCTTGATGGTGTGCAGGCGGTTTTCCGCCTCTTCAAAAGCCATGTTGCGCGGCGATTCAAAGACTTCATCGCTCACTTCCATGCAT
This sequence comes from Desulfovibrio desulfopostgatei, assembly GCF_053570645.1. Taxonomy (NCBI): domain Bacteria; kingdom Pseudomonadati; phylum Thermodesulfobacteriota; class Desulfovibrionia; order Desulfovibrionales; family Desulfovibrionaceae; genus Desulfovibrio; species Desulfovibrio desulfopostgatei. Next base: position 2,293,229 of record NZ_JBRBQS010000002.1, read on the forward strand.
TCAATGCCAAAGCGCTGATAAATGTCTTCGCCAACTGCGGTATCACGGTTATGGAAGCTCGGCAGACAATGCAAAAACTTGCATTGGGGATTGCCCGTCAGTTCCATTGCTGCCGCGTCCACGCGATACGGCGTCAACAGATCAATGCGCTCTTTCCATACGGAATCAGGCTCGCCCATGGACACCCAGACATCTGTGGAGAGGAAATCGCAGTCTTTAACGCCTTCGGGCACGCTTTCCGTGCGCGTAATATGCGCGCCAGTGCTCTTGGCTATGTGGAGGGCCAATTCAAAAACTTCGTCCGATGTCCACAAAGCCCTGGGAGCAACAGAACGGAAATCCAGCCCAAGCAGGGCAGAACCAACCATCAGGGAATTGCCCATATTATAACGTGCATCCCCAAGATATGCCAGCGTTTGTTGATTCAAAGGTTTTTCGCAGCACTCGCGCATGGTCAGCATGTCGGCCAGAAACTGCGTGGGGTGCCATTCGTTGGTGAGGCCGTTCCACACCGGCACGCCAGCGTGTTCTGCCAGAGCCTCTACCCTCGCCTGCTCATAACCGCGATACTCAATACCATCATAAAAGCGGGAAAGCACGCGGGCGGTATCGGCCATGGATTCCTTTTTGCCCATCTGCGAGCCGGAGGGGCCAAGATAGGTCACGCGCGCGCCCTGATCATAGGCTGCCACTTCAAAAGAACAGCGGGTACGCGTGGAATCCTTTTCAAAAAGGATGACAATATTTCTGTCTTGCAGAAACTTCGGCTCGCGCCGGACCTTTTTGGCCTGCTTGAGCTGGGCCGCCAGATCCAGCAGATACGTGAGGTCTTCCGGCGTGAAGTCTATTTCTTTCAGAAAATCCCGGTGATACAGCCTGTTGCTCATGACGCATTCCCACCCTTTGCAGACAGTGTGAATCCCTGCGATTATGCCGCAGGTTGAAAACTATAATTCGAGTATCATTCCAATTTCGTCACAGCAGTAAAACTTGGGGCATTTACTGCATTCAACCCACACAATGGCGGGCATATCATCGCGTTTAAACTCGCTGAAACCGCACTTGGAAAAGAACGGCGCAGCCAGAGTAAAGGCAAAAACCCTCGGCAAGCCGAGATCGCGACATCGGTCAACCAGCGCGGCCACCAGCCTTTTGCCAAAGCCCTGCGCCTGGCACAGGGGGTGAACCGCCACCGAGCGTATTTCCGCCAGGTCTTCCCACAGCACATGCACAGCGCCGCAGGCAACCACAACCTCATGCCCGTCGTCGGCCGAGGGAGCCGTGGCAACCATGTAGTCCTGAATATGCTGATAGAGGTACTGCGGCCCGCGCGCCAGCATGACGTTGGACGACGCATAATGGTTGATAAGCGCAGACATGCCGTGCACGTCGCGCACCGTGGCCGAACGGATGACCAGCGCTGAAAGGTCTTCTACGCGAACATCCTGAACAAGAGGTTTGTCTTCTACGCCAACGCGTGGAACGGCAATGGGCATTATACGCCTCGATATCTGGATACGCTCCGCCCCTGAAGGGAAAGGAGCCAAAAAAGGTTACGCACAAAGCAGCCAGAGCCAAACTCTGCCGCAAAGAATAAGCATAATAACAAGGCCCACACTGTGCAAGCAATTACGGCCCGTGAGGCGGGTAAAATTTGCACTGGCGCAGTGCCCGCAGCCCTCCCGCATGCAAATCGGCGTTGCCCGCACCGGCCTTTCTGGCTATGGTACCCCCCATCAAGGAGAACGCATGCGCACTGCACCACGCTTAATCATTGTCTGCCTTGCCTGCGCACTGCTCTGCCATTTGCCCCTATCTGGCATTGCGGCGCAGCAGGGGGACGATCAACCCCGCCTTATGAAAGTTGTAGCGCTTTCCCGCCACGGGGTGCGCTCGCCCACGCAGGCTCCCGATACGCTTTCGCAGTGGAGCACCCGCAACTGGCCCCAGTGGCCTGTGCCGAGGGGTTTCCTCACGCCGCGCGGTGCGCGGCTGGTAACCGCCATGTGGGAAGACATGCGCGGGCAAATGCTGAATCTTGGCCTGCTGCCCGACAGCGTCTGTCCGCCGCCCGGCAAGGTATTTGTGCGCGCCGATGTGGATCAACGCACCAGAGCAACAGCCAAAGCCCTGCTTGATGGCCTCTGCCCGGGGGGCGGGCAGACCTATGCCGTTTCAAGCCAGACGCCCGATCCGCTTTTTCATCCCGTGCAGGCGGGTTTTCAGCGTTTTGATCCTGCCTCGGTCGCCGCAAGCATCATGGCCACGGCCGGGGGCGATCTTGATCGGCTGCATGAGGACAATGCAGGAGCCTTGACCCACATCCAGCACCTGAGCGCTCCCGTGGCCCCGGAGATGTGCGCGCGCTACAATCTGCCGCCCACCTGCGGGCTCGCAGACCTGCCCAATTCTGTGAGCGTGGATGCTGACGGCAAGGGCGCAGGGCTTTCCGGCGCGCTGGCTACCGCATCAAGCATGGCGGAAATTTTTTTGCTGGAATACGCCCAGTGGCCTGAAATTTCTGCCGGGTGGGGCCAGGTGGACGCGCACGTTCTGCGTGAAGTGCTGCCCGTGCACACAAGCGTGTTCAACACTGTGAACCGCTCTCCAGTTGTGGCTCTTTTCAAGGGGGCATCGCTGCTTTCAGAAATGGCTGCGGCCCTTGACGGCACCCACAGGGATCAACGCTGCAACGCGGCTTCCCTGGTTGTTTTTGTGGGGCACGACACCAACCTTGCCAATGTGGGCGAATTGCTGGGCGTACACTGGCAGTTGCCCGGCTACCCCGATAACGCCACCCCGCCAGGATCAGTCCTTATGCTTGAGCTGTGGGATATGGGCGGTAAAAAAGAAGTGCGCGTGCGCTTTTTTGCCCAGTCGCTGGAAGCCCTGCATGAACCCTTTGTTGATCCGCCGCAGCCTGTGAGCGGCCTGACCATCCCCCAGTTTACCGATCCGGCCAGAACCCACAAGGCAACTGCGGCTCTGGTAACAGCGCCGCCTGTTGTGGGGGAGGCCCGCTTCAGCCTTGAAAACTTTTCACAGCGGGTTGACAAAGCACTGCGTAATGCCCCCCTGATTCCGCAAGAGGTTCCCCCGCTGCGCCTGCGGGTGGACAGCGATGTGGACAGCGGCCCCGCCGCGGCCACTTCCGCTGAGGCTTCTTCACCAGTAAAAACCCGCTGACCCCCACGACCCCCCGCTGCATTCCCTACCGCCGTATCATTTGATGCGGCGGTTTTTCATTTTTTCCAGCGCCGCATACTGGCTTTTGACGCGGAAAAAACAGGATTGCGGCAAAAATTCCCCCCAAACAAAAAGGAATGTTTTTTGCATAATCAGATTGGGAAAAATTTTCCCCGGCTGATACGCGACACAGGGAGGTGCGCTTACAGTATTCGGCATCGCCCGCAGGGGATTGCAGGCAATGCCGACAATGTCCGCAAGGACTGGGAGACAGTATGAGCGTCAGTGCGTTATCATCATCCTCTTCCTCCTATTGGGAGAAGATGCTTGCGCAGATGAAAGGCTCCAGCGAAACACAATCGCAGGACAATCTGTCAGGCAAGCTTTTCGGGGATCTGGATTCAGACGGGAATGGCCTGCTGAGTCTTGATGAAACAGGGCTCAGCGGCGAACTCTACAACAAACTTGATACAGATGGCGATGGAGCCGTTTCGCAGACTGAACTGCAAAAAGCCATCGAAACCCAACGCAACGCCATGTTCACCAGCATGCAGATGGGGCAGAGCCAGGCCGCGCAAACGGCTGCGTCAACCCAGCCCACTGCCAAGGATCTGCTTTCCGCCATTATGAGCGGGCAGGTTCCTGGCGGCATGCAGGGCGCAGGGCGCGGCGGCAAGGGTGACGACCTTGCGTCCAAACTCTTTTCTTCGCTGGACAGTGACGGCAGCGGCGGCCTGAGCGCCAAGGAAACGGGCCTCAGCCAGTCCGTGTTTGACTCCATGGACACCGATCAGGATGGCTCCGTTTCTGCCGATGAACTGTCGGCAGCGCTGAAAAAGCAGCGCGAAGCCATGAACAACAACTCCCAGAATCCGCAAAACCAGTCCAGCGAGCAGAACTCCTCGGGCGAAATGGACGCAAAAACCCTGCTGTCCTCCATCATGAACGGCCAGGTGCCCCCGCCGCCTCCCACGCAGGGGCAGTCTGCCTCGTCTGGTCAGAACGGATCATCCCACGTGGCGTCCAAACTCTTCTCGAGCCTGGACAGCGATGGCAGTGACGGCCTGAGCGTTGACGAGACAGGTCTCAGCCAGTCAGTGTTCGACTCTATGGATGTGAACCAGGACGGCTCCGTTTCTGCTGACGAGCTTGCTACCGCGCTTGAAAAGCAACGTGCAGCAATGGGAACGGACCAGACCAGCACAAGCCGAACCGCCATGGCCCGCAGTTTTCTGTCAGCCATTGCCAACAGCGCCTACCAGAGCGTGAGCCAGACCACCGCCGCTGCCCAGAGCGTGGAAGCAGTGGCCTGACCCCCACCAGAAACAACGACTCCTCCACAGGGGAGGCGCTCATACATTATGCCCACAAACACCAGCCCGGCTGCGCAAAACAGCAGGGCTGGTGTTTTATATGGCGCGGCGACTGCACGGTAATTCCAGCCCTGCCCATTATGATAAAACTGCTCGCCATTTTTTGCACAGCAAGGCAGACATTGCCGCCGCCGAGCTTCCGCAAATGAACAAAAAACCCGCGCCAATCAAGAAAAATCATAAATGCGTAAGCATATGAAAATAATAACTTTCACAATCTAATTATGAAAAAAAGTTAGTAGCTCAAAAAAGCACCACAGATAACATGCTGTTTTATAATGGTTAATTTTAAGAATAAAACAAAACAAGGGGCAATTATACCACTTGTGAAATTAGTGGGATTATATTGACATAAACGACATAAAGAAATAAAAAATAAGCCGCAACAATTAACTCTTGTATAATAGCATCTAGACCAGAGGATTATATGAACACATTTGAAAAGCTTAGTGAAACGTTGATGCGTGAGCTGCGCCTCATTCATGCACCCGTTGCAATCAAATATTTCTACGACCAGAAGGAGCTGGATTCCTTCAAGGAAACTCAGCCCCACTACTCCCCCATGAAGCCGCTGACCTTCTGCCAGAGCGAAGTCGGCGCGCGCATGGAAGGTATTACAGTCATTGTGGAACGCGACAAGATGGGCTGTACCAATGCTAGCTTTGTGTTCGGCTGGAAAGAGCTGGACGAACCCGAAATCAAAAGCCACCTCAAGTACTGCGCCGATGCCGACCATGCCCGCAAGGTGCTTGAAGCCAAGCCGCATGTTCCGGCCAATCTGCTGGCCATAGCCGTGAGCCCGCTTGCGGCAGCTACCACCCAGCCCGATGTGGTGCACTTTGTGTGCGATACCATGCAGGCCTACCACATCATTGGCGACTGGATGGCAACCCAGCGCATCGACAATTTCCACCCGTCCATGAGCGTCAACTCTGCCGTCTGCTCCGGCAATGTCTACACGCTGAACACCAAGCAGGCGAACCTGTACCTCGCTTGCAGCGGCAGCTACAATTCCGGCAAGACGGAGCGGGGCGAAATCAACGTATCCATCCCCGGCGAGCACATGGAAGCTCTGGTGAAGCGCCTTGAAGACCGCGTCACCAACAAGGGCGGCGCGTCCATCACCCGCCTTGGCGAACCCTTCCCCGGCGCAGCCGTGTGCAAGAACTGCCCTCTCATTGTTTTCAAGAAAGAACGCGACGCCTAAGAGGGCTTTCGCATACCGGCATATAACAACAGCCGGGCTGCCTTGTGCAGCCCGGCTGTTGTGCTATGAGCACGGGGAGAATTTACCCACTGAACATAAAAATTCTATGCAATCGCAGCAGGATCCTTACCAAAGGGCAAGTACGTGGCGGGCATGTCATCCTTGAGGTTCACCCCGGTCAATTGCCGTGCAAAGGCCCCCTGTACCAGATAGCACAGTTTGCGCACGCCTTCTTCAATGCTCAGTCCCGCAGGCCGCACATTTGAAATACAGTTCCGCGCTTCATCGGTGCAACCGGGAAAGGGCGCATAGGTCAGGTAAACTCCCAGAGAATTGGGCGAACTCAACCCCGGCCGTTCACCAATAAGAATCACCACCAGCCTTGCCTTCATGAGCGAAGCAACTTCGTCCGCCACGGCAACCCGCCCAAACGCCACCAGAGCCACGGGAGTTGCGCTATAGCCGGCATCTGCCGCGCTGGCCAGAAAAAGCCGGGCAAAGGGAGCCGCGTTTTCATGCACAGCCCGGGCCGAAAGCCCATCGCTGATAACAAGGCAAATGTCCGCCCCCTGATTGTCAGCTCCTGCGTACTGGCTTGCAAGCAGCTCGCGCGAGGCTTCCGAAAGCCGCCGCCCCTTGTCGGGCCTTGCCAGAAAATCCTCCCTGCTTGCAGCAGCGCTTGCAAGCTCAAGGCAGCGCAACCCTGCACTTTCAATATCTGAACGCACGCCGGCCCTGTCAAAAGGCGTCAGCACGGCATCGCGCGCTCTGGCATGCGCCAGCCGAAACCGCAGCCACTCCGTCTGCGGCAGGCTGACGCCGCAACGCCCAAGGGCAATGCGGGCATCCGTATAGCGTTTCAGATCGGCCCACGGGTCTTCCAAAACTGTTGCCGCTGATGCTGGCAAATACTCCTGCTTCATGCCGTTCATGGCAACATCCTTTAGGAGAGATCAAGTCTGCTCTGCACGGATTTTTGGGAAATCCGCACCGCAAAATACTCTATGTGGCCTGTCTGACGCGCTGCTCAAGCCCGCGCAACGCGCCGGCCGGTGGCAGCAATGCACCGGCATCATCGTGAATGCCCATGCTTTCAAGCCACGCCTCAAACTCCGGTGCAGGCCGCTTGCCCAGCAGCTTGCGCAGATAGGCCGCATCGTGGAACGAGGTGGATTGATAATTGAGCATGATGTCGTCCGCACCAGGAATACCCATGATAAAATTGCAACCAGCCGCGCCCAGCAAGGTCAGCAGTGCATCCATGTCGTCCTGATCGGCATCGGCATGGTTGGTGTAACAGATGTCCACCCCCATAGGCAGACCCAGCAGTTTGCCGCAGCAATGGTCTTCCAGCCCGGCGCGGATAATCTGCTTGCCATTGAACAGATACTCCGGCCCGATAAATCCAACCACGGTATTCACCAGCAATGGACGGAACCTGCGGGCCACGGCGTAGGCGCGGCATTCCAGAGTTTGCTGATCGACCCCGAAATTGGCGTTGGCAGAGAGGGCGCTGCCCTGCCCTGTTTCAAAGTACATCACATCATCACCCACGGTGCCGCGCCCAAGTTCAAGCGTTGCCTGCCACGCTTCTTCCAGCAGGGAAAGGTCTATGCCAAAACTGGCATTGGCCTTTTCTGTTCCTGCTATGGACTGAAAGCACAGATCCAGCGGCACCCCCCTGCGGATAAGCTCCACGGCATTGGTTACGTGGGTCAGCACGCAGCTTTGGGTGGGTATTTCATAGCGCGCAATGAGCTCGTCCAGCAGGCACAGGAGCCTTGCGATGTTTTCCAGACTGTCGGAAGCCGGATTGATGCCGATAACCGCATCGCCGGAGCCGTAATACAGCCCGTCAATGGTTGATGCCAGAATTCCCCGCGCATCGTCCGTGGGGTGGTTTGGTTGCAGGCGGACAGAAAAGTGCCCCGGTAATCCTATGGTATTGCGAAAGCGCGTTACCACGCTGCATTTGGACGCCACCAGTATGAGATCCTGCAACCGCATGAGTTTGCTGGCGGCTGCGGCCATTTCCGGCGTGATGCCCGCCGTCAGCGCCGCAAGGCTTTCTGCATTGGCTGCATCGGTCAGCAGCCAGTCGCGGAACTGCCCCACGGTAAAGGAACTTATGGGCGCAAAGGCCGCAGCATCGTGGCTGTCAAGGATAAGGCGGGTGATCTCGTCCTTTTCATAAGGCACCACCTCCTCGTTCAGGAAGCGTTTGAGGGGCACATCGGCCAGCACCATCTGGGCGCGCACGCGTTCCTCGTCGTTGGCGGCGGCCACCCCGGCCAGCACGTCGCCCGATCTGAGGGGCGACGCCTTGGCCAGGATTTCGCGCAGGGTGCTGTGGGCATTCATGCTGTCCGCCTCTGCTACAGGAATGTTCTGGGCAGGAACATGGCAATATCAGGGAAGAGCATAACCAGCACCAGCCCCACCAGCATTATTATGACCATTGGCACAATGGAGGCGTAGATGTCGTTCAGCGTGACTCCCTTTGGAGCCATGGCCTTCATCAAAAAGAGGTTGTACCCGAATGGCGGCGTCATATAGGCGATCTGACAGGTGATGGTGTAGAGCACGCCATACCAGATGGGGTCAAAACCCAGCGCCTTGACCAGCGGAATATACAGCGGGGCCACAATGATCAGCATGGCCGTATCGTCAAGAAACATGCCCATGAAAAGATACGAAAGCTGCATGACGATAAGCACGCCCCAGGGGCTGAGGTTCCAGCCGTCGATGAAGAGCTTCTTGATGGCATGCACTGCGCCAAGGCCGTCAAAAACAGAGCTGAAACACAGGGCAGCCATGATGATCCACATGAACATGCAGCTCACGCTGAGGGTCTGCACCAGAACCACGCGCATCACCCTGGCCGTAAGCCGCCCCTTGACCAGGGCGGCGATGGTCGCCACCAGAGCGCCCACGGCGGAGCTTTCCACCAGGCTGGTGATGCCGGTCATGAACGCGCCGGTCACAGAAAAAATAATGGCAAGCGGCAGCAGGCCAGCCCAGAGGCTCTTCCACTTTTCCGCCGAGGTGATGGATTCGCGTTCTTCCTTGGGCAGCGCAGGGCCCATGGCGGGATTGAGCTTGCAGCGGATGACAATGTAGCCAATGAGTATCACCGCAAACATGAGGGCGGGGCCGATGCCAGCCATCCAGAGACTGCTGACAGGCTGACGGGCGATCATACCGTAGAGCACCATAACAACGCTTGGCGGCATCATGATGCCCAGCGAGCTGCCTGCCTGAATAACGCCCGAAACCATGCGCTTGTCATATCCGCGCTTGAGCATTTCCGGCATGGCGATGGTTGCGCCGATGGCCATGCCCGCAACGCTCAGGCCGTTCATGGCGGAAATGGCCACCATCAGAATGACCGTGCCGATGGCAAGGCCGCCGGGCAAGGGCCCCATCCAGACGTGGAACATTCGGTAAAGATCGTTGGCGATGCCCGATTCCGAGAGCATGTAGCCCATGTAGATGAACAGGGGCAGCGTGATCATGGGGAACCACTTCATCAGCGTGATGCTGGCGTTGAACGCCATCTGCGAACCGCCGGTACCCCACAGAAAGAGGGCCGCGATGGCTCCGGTGAAGCCGATGGCTGCAAACACCCGCTGTCCGGTGAGCATGAGCATGCCCATGGATGCGAAGAGCATCAGGGCAATGCCCTCATGAGAAAGAGTGAACGTAAGATCGAACATGTCCTCGCGTCCTTTACGGCGCTCGCATACGCCGGAGCTGGAAAATGAAAATTGGGGCGTTACCGCGAGCCACCCAGCGCTTGCGCCGGGGCAAGAACCTGCGTCGAAGCAACCGGATCAGCCACAACACCAACAAGCTGAGGCTCCGCTTCTGGTTCCACATAACCGCTTTCTACAATAAGACGTTCGGGTACTTCCTCGCCAAGCAGCAGGCCGCGCGAGCGCGCCAGCGCCTTGAAAAATTCCGAAAAGGCCTGCAACAGCGTAAGAAAAATACCAATGCCCATGATGATTTTGACGGGGGCCAAAGCCGGGGCCCAGGCAGAATTGTTGTGCTGATCAAACTCTATGGAGTACCACGTGCTTGAAACACAACCGTAGAACAGCAACGCAAGGTACGCGACCAGAAAAACAGACGTGATCACATCCATCTTTGCCTGCTTTCTCCACTTCCAGCGGCCATAAAACACATCCATGCGCACGTGCGAATTGGTAAGCAGGGCAAAACCGCCGCCAAGTATGTAGTAGACCACCATGGTGAACTGGGCCATTTCCACGCCCCAGATAACCGGCGCATCAAAGCAGTAACGGGATATGGCCGAATAGAGCAAAATGCCCATCATGACGAACACAAGATAAAGAACCCCCCGCCCCACCAGGCGGTTAACCGCATCCACATATTTGACAAACAGCTTGATCCAGTTTGGCATGACGCTCTCCTCCCAAACCTTTATTCCGCAAATTTCCCGCCGCTCGTTTTGACTGGGGCAGGCTTTGATGCGCCGCCGCCGGGTGTTTCTGACGGCGGCACATCGGGCAGACGGAAGGTTCTGCCCCCACAGGGTTTGCAATCAATAACGGTACGGACGGCCCGCAACAGCCATTTCGGCATTGTACTTTTTGAGGATATCCACAACCTTGGCGCAGCGCGGGCTTTTCTTGGCTGTTTCGTCCCAGAACTTGTGGGCGGCCTCTTCAACAGTGCCCCATTCAGCATCGGGAATGGAGGTCAGTTCCATCTTGCCGCCGGTGGCGCGGTAGTGGGCCTCGCCCCACCAGTACCAGTGCTGGCGAAAATAGTTGGAGCTGTCGCAGGTGAGCTTGAACAGCGTCTTGAGGTGTTCCGGCACTTCAGCCCACTTTTTGCTGTTGGCAAAGTACGAACCGATCCACGCGCCGCAGATGTTGTTGGTGAGGTAATACTTGCACTGCTCTGCCCAGCCGGAGGTGTAGTCTTCTGTAATGCCCGACCAGCACACGCCGTCCAGCTCGCCGGTTTGCAGGGCCACCTGAATGTCTTCCCAGGGCAGGGTAACAGGCACCACGCCAAACTGGCTCATGAACTTGCCGCCCGTGGGGAAGGAGAACACGCGCTTGCCTTTGAGGTCGGCAAGGCTGCGGATAGGCTTGGTGGTGGCAAAGTTGCAGGGATCCCATGAGCCTGCGCCAAGCCATTCAACGCCCTTGATCTCGCCGTAGGCTTCTTTCCAGATGTCGTTCAGGCCCCAGTGTTCAAAAAGAGCGGGCACATCAAGCGAATAGCGGGTGGCAAAGGGAAAATACGCGCCAAAGATGGCCACATCGGCAGGGGAAGACATGGAGTCTTCGTCACACTGCACGGCATCTATGGTACCGTTCTGCACAGCGCGGAAAAGCTCGCTGGTGGGAACCAGCTGGTCGGAGGTGTAAAGTTCGATGACCATTTCGCCATTGGCGGCCTTGTTGAAGGCGTCGATCTGCGGCTTGATGACAAACTCGGCAAGCGCCGCGCCTGCATAGGTCTGCATGCGCCACTTGATGGGAGCCTTGGCGGCCTTTGCCTCAGTGGCCCCCATAATGCCAGTTGTAGCAGCAACCGCCGCCGTGGCGCCCATACCCGCTGTCTTCAAAAACTCACGCCTCTCCATACTAACCTCCTCAAAACAAAAACTGTTTATTCACCGCAAGCGCCTACGCCTCAAAAATGCACTTAACTCAGGCTACTGCCCTAGCCTTGCACTCATGAAATGGCACTAAGCAAATTGCGAGCCAGAGGATGGTGAGGCGAAATTTTTTTTGATAATATATTAAAATATATTAATTTTATGTTTTTATTCAGCACATTTTTACATTCAGAGCGAAGAATACCGGCCCATATTCTGAAACAATTTTGTAATGATTAGCACATTTTTGTTAATCAACATTTTACACAAAAACACACTAATACAATGAAACACCAAGGCATCCACATAAAAACAGGGGCATGCGCCCTTATTGGCAATACAATTTTGAAAAAATCTCATTGCCTGACGCGCAAGGGGGCACTTGCCCCAGCGGACGGCACCGCCCAGTCCACTGCGGTTCTGGCCCGCTGAAAGCATTGGGGAGACAAGCCACGCGGCCTGATGGAGATTTGCCGGGCATTCATGGTCTTGCATCCTTTGGACGCAAGCCATCAATAATGCCCGGCCCCAGCAATTTTGCCCCTTTCATCAGCTACGACAATAAAACGCACAAATGCACAAAAATGCATATTGCAGACACAGAAAAAAGCTATATGCTAACCAGAATGTCAGCGCATATCTAACAAGGTTGAAACACATGCTGCGCGAAACCCGCCTGCACCGCATACTTGCCCTCATAGCAGTCAACGGCCATATCAGCACAGAGCGGCTCATCAAGGAGCTGGGAATTTCCCGGGAAACTGCCCGCAGGGATATTATCGAGCTGGAAAACCAGGGCGCGGCAAGGCGTGTGCACGGCGGGCTTGTGGCACTGGATTCCTCTACTTCCGAACCGTCTCTCAAAGAGCGTAGAACCCGGCTGGAACGGGAAAAACGCGCCATTGCCCGCGCCACGGTGCTGCAACTGCAACAGGGGCAAACGGTTTTTATGGACGCAGGCACCACAACAACGGCTCTGGCCGAGGAACTCTGCACCATGCCTGGGCTTACCATTGTTACCAACAGCCTGCGCGCGGCCATTATTTTGAGTGAAAGGGATGAAGATAAAAAAAACGACAGTACAGTGGTGCTGGTGGGAGGCCGCATTCTTGCCGGCCGGGAGCAGACCTGCGGCGAGGGTGTGATTGAAGAAATTCAGCGCTGGCGGGCAGATATGGCGATTCTTTCGCCTGTGGGGCTGGATGCACACCACGGGGCAAGCAGTTTTTTGCCGGAAGAAGCCGCCGTGGCGCGCTGCATGGCCCAGCGCGCCAGCAGGCTGTGCATACTCGCCGATCACACAAAGCTTGGCGTTATCAGCCGGATAAACTACGCCTCACCTCGCGAAATTTCCATGCTCATTACCGATGCCGCAGCTTCAGATTTGCCATGTCTGAAGGAGCTGAAAGAAATTTTGCCAAAAGTCATTCTGGCCTGAGCATCTGTTTTTACCATCCGCCGCGCGCCGCAATACTGCTTTGAAGCAGCCGTTTGCGAGGCATGAAAGGCGATGCTGGTTATAATCGCGCAGCTCCCCCCCCCGGCAGCCGATGGAACAAACTGGCACCCATACCCAACGCAGGGGGGAATATGGCACTTCAGCAAAATGACTCGCTCAGCGATCAGGCCGTGACGCAACTGGCACGGCAGGCGTTGCAGCAATACCCCCCGGAAATGCAGGGAAGCCTGCACCTGCTCTGCCGTTCAGAAAACGCCACATTTCTTGTCCAGACCAGCAACAGCCGTTATGCCCTGCGTGTGCACCGCGAAAATTATCACTCGCATATCAATATAATGGGCGAGCTGATGTGGCTGGATGCCTTGCAGCAAGATACCGGCATCGTCACGCCAAAGGCCCTGCCCAGCATGGGGGGGCAAAGGGTGCTGACCCTGCACCTCCCAGATGGATCGCACAGAAATATCGTTCTTTTTCAGTGGATTGACGGCGAGATGCCAACCGTGCACCTAGACCCGCGCGCCTTTCGGCAGCTTGGCGAGGTCGCGGCGCGCCTCCACCAGCATAGCCGCCAATGGCAAAAACCGGCAGGCTTCCAGCGCATTGTCTGGAACCACGAAAGCATGGTTGGCCCGCGCGCCCATTGGGGGGATTGGCGGGCAAGCCCCGGCCTGCCACGCGAGGACTCCCTGCTTCTGGAAGCGGCCTTGAACTGTATTGGCGAAAAACTGCGCGCCTACGGCCAGTCTGCCCGGCGTTATGGCCTGATCCATGCTGATCTGCGCCTTACCAATCTGCTGCTGCACAAGGATGGTACGCGCGTCATTGATTTTGACGATTGCGGCATGGGCTGGTTTGTTCACGACATTGCCGCGGCCATGAGCTTTGAAGAACACTGCCCGCAGGCCCCCCGCTGGCTGGAAAACTGGCTTCAGGGATATGAGCAGGTCAGCCATCTGGACGCTCAGGATGAAGCCATGATCCCGCATATGATCATGCAGCGGCGTATCCAGATGACAGCATGGATGGCCACGCACGCCAATACCGAGACCGCCCGAAACCTCGGCGCGCACTGGCTTGAACACACGGTGCGCCTGTGCAGACGCTACCTTGAGGGAGGCATGCCCTTGGGCGCGGTATAAGCATGCCTGGGAATATGTTGGCACACAACAAACAAGCCCCTTCGCCTTAAGGCGGAGGGGCTTGTTTTATACTGATTACAAATCCCGCCTCGCGGGTTTTGCACTGGCTAGATAAAGAACAGCCAGGTCAACAGTGCGAACAGGGGCACCAGAATGCCTACCGACCATGCCATGTAGCCAAAGAAGCTGGGCATACGCACGCCATCGCTTTCTGCAATGGAGCGGACCATGAAGTTGGGCGCGTTGCCAATGTAGCTGTTGGCGCCCATGAACACGGCACCCGCTGATATGGCGGCAAGGGTGGCGGGCATATCGTGCATAAGGTGCTGCGCGTCACCGCCGGCGGTGTTGAAAAATACCAGATAGGTCGGCGCATTATCCAGAAAACTGGAGAGGATGCCCGTGAGCCAGAAATACATGGAATTTACCGGCTGCCCATCGTGCGAAACAAGGTGAATCAGGGAAGCAAGCGCACCGTCAGCACCTGCGCGCAAAATGGCAATGGCGGGAATCATACTGATAAAAATGCCAAAGAACAGCTTGGCAACTTCCTCAATGGGGCCCCAGGAAAAACCATTGAGTTCACGGCAGCGCCTGCTCGTAAACTTGAGCGAAAGCCCGGCCAGGCACAGCAGCGCCACATCGCGCAGCAGGTTCTGCCCTTCGACCGACACGCCGAAGACCGAAACCAGTTCGCCCAGAGGGTAGAGGCCAGAAAGCAGCACGGCCACAACAACGCCCAGAAGAAACAGCAGGTTGATCTTGCCGTCAAGGCCGAGCTTTTCTTCTGCCGCGCCAGCCGGGGCCTCAGGCTTGGGGCTGCCTTCTTTCTTGAACAGCACCGTATCAAGGACAAAGAAGATACCCAGCAAAACTGCCGACATAAGGCTTGTTTTCATCAACAGGTTGGTTGTGGTCCAGAAGAAATCCACACCCTTCAGAAAACCCAGAAACAGCGGCGGATCGCCCAGAGGCGTGAGCGAGCCGCCAATATTGGCCACAAGAAAAATAAAAAATACAACTGAGTGAACACGGTATTTGCGGTGCGCGTTAGCCCGAAGCAAGGGGCGGATAAGCAGCATGGCCGCGCCGGTTGTTCCCATCCAGCTGGCCAGCACAGTGCCCACCGCCAGCAGCCCAGTATTGACTGCGGGGGTTCCGACCAGCGAACCGGTAAGCCGCACGCCGCCTGCGATGGTAAAGAGTGTAAACAGCAGCACCAGAAAAGGAACATAATCCAGAAGAATAATGTGCAAAAACTCGTAGAGGGCCACATTGAACCCATAAACCAGAAGACAGGGCGTTAAAAAGGCCAAGCCCCAGAAGGCCGCGATTTTACCAAAGTGTTTTTCCCAAAAATGGGGCAATGCCAAAGGCATTATGGCAATCGAAAGCAGCATGCACACAAAGGGGATTGCCCAAAGGACTGAAAGCTGCGCACCAGGGATATTGGGATGTCCCTCCCCTGCGAGAACGACACCGGGCACAAGAAGCGCGGCGCACAGGGCGCCGAGCACAGTTAGAAATCTTGCCATATGCACTCCTGAGAAGATAAGCATTACATACCATAGGATATTGGGGGTCTCTATACCAAACCTCCCCAAAAAATACAATCAATACATATACACCATGCCAAGTACAATTATAAATCACAACAACGCAACGATAATTGTCGCATTATTGCATCTAACAAAGTGATATATGTTGTAATTATGCACCATGATTCAAAGCATGAAGGCGGTCTGCCGCACAGATGCAACAGACCGCCTTTATATTCATATTTTTGAATGAAGTAGTAATTTTGCCTATCCCTGCCGCATCTCATTGACCAGTAGCTCAAGATCCTGCGACTGACGCGCCAACTCTGCCACCGCACTGGCCGCCTCGGCCATGGCGGTGGCGGTCTGTTTGGCCATTTCGTTCACGTTCTCGATCGACAGGTTGATTTCGTCACTGGCGGCAGATTGCTCCTCGCTTGCAGTGGCAATGGCATTGACCTGATCTGCCATACCCAGAACAGTTTCCAGTATTTCATTGAGAGCCAGCCCGGACTGGCTGGCATATCCCGTTGCCTGATTAACCTGCTCAAGCGCGTTATCCGTTGAGGCCATGCTCTTTGAAGTGCTCTCCTGTATGGCATTTATGGCATTACCCACATCATGGGTTGAGGCCATGGTTTTCTCTGCCAGTTTACGCACCTCGTCGGCGACCACGGCAAATCCACGCCCGGCATCGCCAGCACGGGCGGCTTCGATGGCGGCATTGAGCGCCAGAAGATTTGTCTGGTCCGCAATATCTGAAATTACGCCCATAATCTGGCTGATGGCCTGGGCGTGCGTGTTCAGTTGCAGCATATCCTGCTTGAGTTCCTGCGACACGCTCTGCACTTGGCCGATGCTGACAAGCGATTTTTGCACAATGTCGGCCCCGGCTTCAGCCTTGTCCTTTGTATCGGTGGATGCCACAGAGGCCTGACCGGCATTGCGGGCCACCTCCTGCACGGTGGCGTTCATCTGGTTCATGGCCGTGGCCGCTTCCGCAAGCCTTTGCGCAGCATGCCCGGCCCCCTTGCCTGCCTGTTCGATCTGGGCAGAAAGCTGTGTGGAAGCCGAGCTGACAATCTGCACGACTTTTTCCAGTTTGCCTGCGGCACGCATCATTGCTTCCGTCTTCTGCTGCGCCTCATCCTTGGCCGCATTGGCGCTTTCCATGGCTTCGTGCGCCTGACGCGACTGCTCCCTGGCGTTTTCTGATTCGCGCCGGGCTTTTTCTATATGGCCTTTCAAGGCCTCCACCATGGCGATAATTGATCCATACACGCCAATTCTGGCGTGGCCATCGTCAACATTAAAATCCCCATCCACCACACGATGCGCAACCACCAGCAGTTCCCCCGGGTCTCTGCCAAGCTGTCGGTTTGTTTCACGCGCAATAACCATGGCCGATGCAGCAGCAAGCACAATGGCAAAGAGGGTCAAGCCGATGCCCATAGCGTTGCTAGTGGCGTACAGACTATCCCCATTAAGGCCACGGGCGTGGGCGTTGTCGTGTGAAACCTTTACCAAACTGTCTATGGATCTGGAGAGGGCTTCGTATTCAGCATGGGATTTACCCGTAAGCAGGGCCAAGGCATCATCTACCCTGCCATCGTGTCGCAGCCCCAACACGTCTTTGGAAATATCCAGATATTTTTTCAGATCACGTTCAATATCGATCACGCATTGTTTGGCATTGCCAGAAATACAAAGGTCTCCAATCTGACGTACTTCACGCTCAAACTTTTTGCGAACTTCATCGAGTCTATCTTTTAGCGCCGAGGATTTTTGCATATCATTTTCAATGAGGTAGCGAAATTCCATAATTCTGTATTCTGCAGTATCCGTATTAATTTCACCCGCAAGCTCTGAAACTGGCACATTGCGATGCGCCAGTACAGAGGTGATGTTGTTGAGTTCTGCCATTTGCCAGAGCATGTATCCGGCTAATAGAGCCATCAAAACACCCAGCATCCCCATCCCGAAAGAAATTTTTGTTACAAGCTTCATTGTTTTCTACTCGGCGCTGAAGTTAAAATCACACGATGGAGATCATGAGCGTCACACCGCCATCAAATATAGCCTATCGGCTATAACGCTACCTGCATTATGCCCGCTTGTGATTTTTTTCAACACTTCTGGAATAAAATAAAAATATAAAATTTCAGTATGATATGAAATTTAAAATTTTGTTGCAGTAATAAATAGCTATCTAACATCTCTCAAAACAGTAGAATCGATTACCAATTTTAATAGCAACATAGTAAACAAATACACAAATAAAAATAAATTTATCTGTTGCTATTTTAGATTAATATAGCAGTATCAAATATACACTTTTATAATATCACATTCGCAAAGAATATGCCTTGACTGCCAGCTCAACCCTGATCTGAAAATTGACACAGACATTGAGCACACACCCAAATTCCAATTTCAGTTTTCTGTAAAAAATTAACACACTATCACTTTTCAAGCCACGCACTCCTTGGAAGCGACTGAAGCAAAAGCATGGAGGGCGTCCTCACAGGCACAGCCCTGCTCTTGCATTCAAAGGACATAAAAAAAGCCGGAGCGTTTCCACTCCGGCCTGTTCTTAAAAGTGAAGGCGTCTACGATTTTTTCAGTTTATCCACTATACTGCTGAGGTCTCCAGCCATTTCAGCAAGCTGCTGAATGGCTGTTGCAGATTCAGCCTGCCCACGTGTGGTGTCTGTGGTCAGACGGGAAACTTCATCAAGACTGCGGCTGATTTCTTCCGAAGCGGATGACTGTTCTTCTGCCGCTGTTGCTATGGATTGCGCCTGGTCGGCATTTTCTTTGGCAAGCACCAGGATGGCATCCAGAACTTCACCGGATTTGTGCGACAGGGAGGTTGTTTCCTCCACCACAAGGCTGGCCTTGTCCATGGAAGAGATGCTCTGCCTGGCGGCGGTTTGCATACCGGAGATATTCTCGCCCACCTGCTTGGTGGCGCCTATGGTCTTTTCTGCCAGCTTGCGCACTTCATCTGCCACCACGGCAAAACCACGGCCAGCCTCGCCAGCCCGCGCCGCCTCAATGGCTGCATTGAGTGCCAACAGGTTGGTCTGGTCAGCGATATCGTTGATGACGTCCATGATAGCGCCAATGCTGTCGGCCTGTTTGCCAAGGGCTGTCAGGTCAACCTTCATGGCCTGCGTCTGTTCATGCACATGATTTACCGAGTTAATGACCTGCCGAACCAGAGTCGCGCCCTGCCCAGCCTCCTGCTGCGTTTTGACAGCATTGGAAGCAGCCTGACCGGAATTGCGCGCCACCTCAACAATGGAGGCGGACATCTGCTCCATCCCGGCAGAGGTATCCGTCATGCGTTGCCGCTGAATTTCCGCAGCATTGGATATCTGCTCGGACTGCGCCGCCAGCTCTTCCGTGCTGGAGGCAATGCGCGCCACAACGCCTTCAATCTGGCTGGCAGCCTGCAAAATACCGCGCTGGGTGGCCAGTTCCGCTTCTTTGCGGGCTTCCTCCGCCTCGGCAACCGCTTTTTGCGCACGCTCGGCTTCGGAGAGGGCGTGCCGTTCCTTTTCTTCTGTCGTGCGGATCATGTCTTTCAGCCGCGCAACCATGTTGCGCAGGGCATCGGCAAGTGTCCCCACTTCGTCCTTGCTCTTGATATCGAGGGTTTCATCAAGATTCCCCTCGGCAACCGCTGCGGCAAAAATAACGCCCTTGCCCAACGGCTTGAAAATCAGCATGGATACCAGAAAATGCACCATCAGGGCAGATAGCACCAGGGCGATAATTGCGGTTATGGCACTGGAGTGCAGATTGGCGGTTGAGTCACGCTGAATTTCCTCCAGCGGCTTGTACGTCCACACTTTCCAGCCAAGACCCGGAATAATATATAGGCTCCCCTCAAACACCCTGTCTTTGCTGGTGAACTGGATGCGGCTGTTCTGCTGCAACCCGCTGTATTTTTTCATATCAGGGATAACTTCCCACAGGCTTTTGCCAATGCGCTTGTCATCCCGGTTGGCCATGATGTAGCCATCGGCCCGCGTAAGAAAAATGTTGTCGAACTCAAGAACATGATTGGTAAAATTGGTTATGTCCGTCAGGCCAAGGTTGATGCAGAGCGTACCCGCCATCTTGCCGTTATCTATCAAAGGCACGCCCACAGCCATAACTGTTGCGCCGATAGACGAGGTATAAGGGGTTGTTACAACCCTCTTCTCACCATTAAACATCCGCACAAACCACTCGCGGCCAAGGGTCTTGGCGTTGAAATTCTTGATCATGCCCTTATCATTATGCGTTTCGCCGCTGTCAAAAGCATAATAGGCTTCAACAAGGTTCACCTGCTTGAGCAGTTGTATCAAAACATTACGTTTATATTCATAAAGTTCATCCGGGGAAGCGCCCACAGGATTCGTCAGCATGCGCGAGCTAAGCTCAAGCACATTGAAATACACATCCATCTTTTCCGACACAGCCTTGCCCACTGCCTGGGACATGGTGTCAAGCTGCTCCATTTCAGAGTCGTATGACGAGGCACAGAAACTCCGGTACGAGCTGTAGGCCATCGCGATGATGACCAGCGAAAAGAATGCGACTACGCTTAGGAGGATTTTGTTTTTTGCACTCATTGCCACGTCACGTTCTCCTTATTGAGCATCAACTTATTTTCAACAAAACACTGCAATAGTATCGAATGCTCGCTAAAATTCTTTAGAGTCAACCCGGAAACACTATATAATTTTTTTGTTCAGTCAATGCTGTTGCAAAAACACAGCAAAAATATCTTCATATGTTGTAATTTTGCAACATAGTGTTGCAAAAATGCAACGAAAAACAATATACGATCATCACGTCCTGTCTTCACAAAATAGCTCTTTTCTACATGCATAATTAAAATATTTAATACAATACCCCCAACATTATCGTATCAGAAATAGATATGGGATCAGGATCGTTATCAACGGCAGAAGAAATAATGATGGATGAGAAAAGACATCAGCTATTCATGGCAAGGATTCATGCTACTTGTGCGCTGCGCGGCACTTTTATATGGTGCGGTGCTGGCATGCCGCAGCGCAATCAATAAAGCCTTGCAGACAGGATGCGGAAATGAGCGTGAGCGTACTTTGGGGATTATTTATTTCTGCATTTGTGGCAGCATCGATCTTTCCTGCGCAGTCAGAACTTTTTCTGGCAGGAGCGCTGGCAAAGGATTACGCGCCGCTGTGGGCAATGATCGCCGCCGCCAGCCTCGGCAACACACTGGGTTCTGCCACCAACTGGCTGCTCGGACGGTTCTTTATCCATTATCAGGATCGTTCGTGGTTTCCCATAAAGCGCAACAGCCTTGCCAGGGCCGAAGCTTGGTATGGCAAGTACGGGCGCTGGTCGCTGCTTTTAAGCTGGATGCCTGTTGTGGGCGACCCCATCACGCTCGTAGCGGGGATTCTACGCGAACCCTTCCCCTCATTCATCGCCATTGTGGCTGTGGCAAAAACTCTCCGCTATATCATGGTTGCGCTGATTACCTTGCAGTTCACCTGATGATGAAGAATAGCGGCTTGAAGCAGGCCGAGCTAAACAGAATCGCTGTGCCAACGCGTGGCCAATCAGTGCCAACCACCCCGCGATCATGTAAAACAGACAGGTAGGTGACTGGCGGGCAACCAAACAGATATTTTGCCCCAAAAACAAAAAGGATGTCACATGAAAAACCATGTAACATCCTGATTTATTTATGGCGCGCCCGAGAGGAATCGAACCCCTGACCAAGAACTTAGAAGGTTCCTGCTCTATCCAACTGAGCTACGGGCGCACATGACAAGGGCGCAGTGCCCTGCCGTGTGGCGGCCAATATATTGATAGCGCCCCACTGCGTCAAGCGTTCCCGCGCATTCAGGCATACATGCCCATGAGGCGGTGTTTACCCGATGGCTCACGTTTTTACGCAAGCATCGGGCAAGATTTGCGCGGATTTTGCCTGTGCACGCCCGCTGACAGACAGCGCGCTTTGCGCTACCATATCTAAATGAGCAACACGTTCAGCACTCCCGCAGATATCCAGCGCCATCTGGCCAGCCTGGGGCTTTTTCATATGGATATGGGCCTGGGCCGCATGCGCCGGGCTTTGGCCGCCCTTGATCTGGCTCGCCCGCCCTTTGTGGTGGCTCAGGTGCTCGGCACCAACGGCAAGGGATCAACATCGTCATTTCTGGCTTCCCTTGCCCTTGCTCACGGCTGTCGGGTGGGCCTCTACACCTCGCCGCACTTTGTCAGCCCCACAGAGCGCATCCGCATTGGCGGGCCAAATGATGCCACCTGCGCCCCCTGGCCTGTGGATGACTGGATTGAGCCAGCCAACCAGGTCATGGCTGCCGCGCCCGATCTGACCTACTTTGAATTTCTTACGGTGCTGGCCCTGCTGGGTTTTGCCCGCAAGGGCGTGGAGCTGGCAGTGCTTGAAGCTGGCCTTGGCGGCAAACACGACGCCACAACCGCCGTCGCCGCCGACCTCATGTGCTATGCGCCCATTGCCCTTGACCACAAGGACATCCTGGGCCCCACCCTTGCCGACATTGCGGCAGACAAGGCCGCAGCCATACGCAGTGCAGCGCCCGTATGCAGTGTTGCGCAGTTTCCCGAAGCCGCAAAAATTCTTGAGCGCGCGGCCCGCAGCCACAATGCGCCCTTCATCAGGGCTTGTCCGGTTTCCGCTGATACCCGCCTTGGCCTCAGCGGCCCTCACCAGCGCGCCAACGCAGGTTTGGCCCTCACGGCATGGCGCGAGCTTGCCCCCATGCTGGGCAAGAGCGCGGACGACACGAAGGCCCAGGCTCAAGGGCTGGCGCAAGCCTTTATGCCGGGCCGCTTGCAACGGGTTCCGGGTACGGATCAGTACCCTCCCCTGCTGCTTGACGGCGCCCATAATCCGCACGGCATGGCCGCGCTGATCAAGGCCCTGCGCGCCGAAGGCCTGCAACCCGCCGGAGCGGTATTTTCCTGCCTTGCAGACAAAGACTGGCTGCCCGCCGCCCAGATGCTCAAGCACTATCTGGGCGAAGCCCCCATGTTTGTGGTCACGCTTGGCAACCACCGGGCCGCAGCGGCGCAAGACATAGCCGCTGCCTGCAACGCCCTGCCCCCGGCCACGGCGCAGGCCTTGCCCCAAGGCCCTCAAGGCTTGGCAAAGGCGCTTGAACTGGCGCGCGCTCTGCCCGCCGCCACCGAAGCCCGCCCAGTGCTCATGACGGGTTCGCTGTACCTGCTTTCAGAATTTTTTACGCAGCACCCCCAATGGCTGCTGCAACCGCAGCTCCAGTAGGCGCAGGCAAGCCCGCCGCTGGCCCGGCTGACGACGCTGCATGGCAGACAAAGCCCAAGCCGCCGTGCTCGCGCATTTTTTATTTTTTGCGGTAACCGCAGTATAAAGGACGCCCATGCAAAATCTTTTTCGCGCCATTCCCGCCGTAGACGCCAGCATTGCCGCACTGCACCGCGCGGATGCCGCACTGGGCGACAGCCAGCAAACGCCGCACGCGCTGCTACGCGATCTTGTGGCCGCCTATTGGGACATTCGTCGGGATGACATCCGCGCCGGGCGCTGCACCGCCCCCGAAGACCTGCACCTTGAACGCCAGTTGCCAGGCCTGCTGGCCTTTGTGCAGCGCGGTCTGCGCCCCCGGTTCCGGTCGGCGCTCAACGCCACGGGCGTTGTGGTACATACCAACATGGGGCGCTCCGTACTTGCCGAAGAAGCCCGAGAGGCCGTGCTGCGGGCAGCTACCGGTTACTGCAATCTGGAACTGAATCTCGCCACAGGCGGCCGGGGCAGCCGTCACGCGCTGGTGGAAGAACTCATCTGCCGCGTCACCGGGGCCGAAGCTGCCCTTGTGGTCAACAACAATGCCGCCGCCGTGCTGCTGGTGCTCGACACCTTCTGCAAGGGCGGCGAGGTTATAGTCTCGCGCGGCGAACTGGTGGAAATAGGCGGCAGCTTCCGTATTCCTGAAGTGATGGAAAAAAGCGGGGCCACCCTGCGCGAGGTGGGGGCCACCAACCGCACGCATCTGCGCGACTACCGCGCCGCCATCAACGAGAATACCCGCGCCCTCATGCGCGTGCACACGTCCAACTACCGGATTGTGGGCTTTCATGCCGCCGTGGCCCTGCCCGAGCTGGCGGAACTGGCGCGCGAGCACAACCTGCCGCTT
The DNA here is from genome assembly GCF_053570645.1 of Desulfovibrio desulfopostgatei. Lineage (NCBI taxonomy): Bacteria > Pseudomonadati > Thermodesulfobacteriota > Desulfovibrionia > Desulfovibrionales > Desulfovibrionaceae > Desulfovibrio > Desulfovibrio desulfopostgatei. The sequence continues at coordinate 2,316,976 of NZ_JBRBQS010000002.1, forward strand.
ATTGAAGACCTCGGCAGCGGCAGCCTTATGGATTTTTCTGCCTGCGGCCTGCCCAACGAGCCAACCGTGCCTGAAGTGCTCTCGCAGGGCGCGGATATCGCAACTTTTTCGGGTGACAAAGTTCTTGGCGGCCCTCAGGCCGGCATCATCACCGGGCGCAAGAGCATGGTGGAAAAACTCAAGAGCAATCCGCTCACGCGGGCGCTGCGCTGCGACAAGCTGTGCCTCTCCGCTCTTGAGGCCACCCTGCGCCTGTACCTTGACCCGGAAAAAGCCCGCAAGAGCGTGCCTACCCTGCGCATGATAACCTGCCCGCCCGATGAACTGGCCAGGGCAGCGCGCAATCTGGCAAAACGGTTGCGCAAGGGGCTTAATGCAGAAAGTACCCTGTGCGAGGTAGGCTTGCGGGAGGATGTGTCGCGCGTGGGCGGGGGCGCGTTTCCGCAGTACGACCTGCCCACCACCCTGGTGCGACTCAGACCCACGGCATGCAGCCCCACGGCCCTCAAGGCGGCCCTGCTTGAAACGGTTCCCCCGCTCATCGGGCGGCTGGAAGACGATGCCTTCTGCATTGACCCGCGCACACTTGATGTCAAAGAATACCCCGAGGTACTGCGCGTACTGCGTCAGGCGCTGAACGCTGCAATCCCTCAACAGGCATAATACGCGAAACATAAAGCGTGAGATAAAAGGAACAGCATCATGGAAAAAAATCTTGCCTACAAGCCCAAAAGCATCTGGGACAACGCCGACGCCAAAACCCGCAAGGAAATGGAAGCTCTGGCCCAGCGCTATATCGACTTTATCACCCACTGCAAGACCGAGCGCGAAACCGTGGAATACGTGCGCCAGCGCCTTGCCGAGCATGGGTATGCGGAAGATTTCAGCGGCGGCCGCGTTATGCGGTCCCTGCGCGGCAAGGCCATCTTTGCGGCCCGCAAGGGTGCGCTGCCCCTGAGTCAGGGGCTTTCGCTGCTGGCTGCACACGCCGATACCCCGCGCCTTGATTTCAAGCAGCGCCCCCTTATTGAGCAGCCCGGCGTTGCCCAGGCCAAGACCCACTACTACGGCGGTATCCGCAAATATCAGTGGCTTGCGCGCCCCCTGGCCCTGCACGGCGTTATCGTGCGTGAAAACGGCGAAACCCTCACGGTGACCATTGGCGAAAAACCCGGCGAGCCAGTGTTCTGCATTGCCGACCTTTTGCCCCACCTTGCCCAGAAGCAGGTTACGCAGCCTGTCAGCGAAGCCTTTGAGGCCGAAAAACTCAATATCATTCTGGCCCACAGCACGCCCAAGGCTGGCAAATCCAGCAAGGACGATGCACCCAAAGACCCCATCAAAACCCAGTTGCTTGAACTGCTGCACAAAAAATACGGCATCTGCGAAGAAGACTTCATCACTGCCGAGCTTCAGGCTGTGCCCGCTGGCCCGGCCCGCTTTGTGGGCTTTGACAAGGCCATGATCGGCGGCTACGGGCAGGACGACCGCATCTGCGTGTTTACCGCGCTGGAGGCCCTGCTTGAGGCCGAAGCCACAGGCCGCAGCATGGCTGTTATTTTCTGGGACAAAGAAGAAATCGGCTCGGACGGCGCATCTGGCGCAGCTTCGCGCTTTATGCAGTATTGCGTGGAAGACCTCGCCCGTGCGTGGGAAAAGGATGTTCAGCCCTCGCATGTGCTGCTTGAAACCCGCGCCCTTTCTGCCGACGTTTCCGCAGCGCTGGATCCAGATTATCAGGATGTGCACGAAAAACAGAACGCCGCCCTGCTGGGCTACGGCCCGGTGTTTTCCAAGTTTACCGGCTCGCGCGGCAAGTACGGCGCCAGCGAGGCCGACGCCGAATTTTTCGGCGCGCTGCGCGGGCTTTTCAACGGCAAGGGCATTGCATGGCAGAGTGCGGAGCTTGGCAAGGTAGACCTTGGCGGCGGCGGCACCGTGGCCCTGTTCCTTGCGGCCTACGGCATGCAGGTTATTGACCTCGGCCCTGCCATTTTGTCCATGCACAGCCCCTTTGAACTGGCAAGCAGCGCTGACCTCTTCGCCACCAAGCAGGCATTCCGCGCATTTCTGGAAGCCCAGCTATAGCCGGGCAGGCCTGGGCAGCGGGCATCTGGGCAACAGATGCTTCCCGCCCCGGCTGCATAAAGCTACGTAGATAACAGACTGCCCTTGCAGGCTGGCGAAAAAATCAGCCAGCCCGCAAGGGCAGTCCATGTATGGCGCTTGGGAATGCGCTCTATTTTTTATGCAGGCTGCGCAGCGCTCTTTTGCAGATGCGCGCGGTCGCCTTGCCCGGATTTTGCGCAAGCCAGACGTCGCAGAGCGCGCTCACCCACTGCGGTTGCGATTTTGCGGCGTCATTGAGCCAGTTGCCCACGCTGTCCTGCACATAGGTGGAGGGGTCGGCCTGCAAGGGTTCAAGAACAGGCAAGCCCAGAGCAGGATTCTCCTTGAGGATATTCAGATGGGCGCACCACACGCCGCGCGGGCGGGTGCTTTCACTGGCAAAACGGCGCACCCTTTCCGAGGGGTCGGCGGTCCAGCCTGCGAGGTGGCGCAGGGCGTGTTCCGGCTGCTTTGCCAGATGAGGCCGCACTGCCATCCATACCCATTCACGCACGCCAAAATGCGCATCATCCGCAAAGGGGCGCACGGCTTCCAGCAGATTTTCCAGCGGCTCCGCCGGAGAATGCAGGGCATGCTCGTGCGCCAGAGCATAACATATCCAGCCCCGGACAGTATCCGACCTGTGCGCAGCAAGCCTTGCCAATCCCTGCGCGCCCACGGCCCGGTACACCAGCTCGCCAGCCAGCAGCATGCGCTTTGAAATCCCAAGGGGTGCGGCAGCACGCATTTCATCCAGCAACGCGGCATCAGCCTGCGGCAAGGCCGCAGCCATGAGGGCGGCAAAATCCACCGCCAAGCCCTCTGCCAGATTTTTTGAAGCGTCCTGCCCGCTGTTGAGCTGGGCCAGACGCGTGGAAGGTATGGTCATGGCACTCCCGGCGACACCAATGCTCAAGGTATGCAAAGACCTGCGTCAAACTGGCGCAGGTCTTTGCAGATCAAAATTATTGCCGCAACAGCCAAAGGTATGATGCAACCCTGTTGCCCAAGCCGCATGCGGGCATGAAGACAACTGCCTTTGCTGAAACATGCGGGTGGGCTTCAATCTGGGGCAGGCTCTGCCCCGTTCTGCAAAACCATCGCCCAGCGGACGCGGCAGATTCACCAGCCTACGCGCTGCGCCCCATACCCTCAGCCCGCGAAACCAGCTTGCCAATGTCCGAAACAATATGTTGCAGCGGGCACTTGTCGGGCGTTCTTGCATAAATGCTGCACACTGCCCCACGGTCTTCGTCATAGGGGAGCAAAAACTTCGGGCCAACGCCTTTCTGCACCCATTCGGGATTGATGCCTTTTTTCTTCAGCAGACTGAGCAGCCACTTGGACGGGATGGCCAGCCGCTTTTTGGAATCAGAAATACATGATTGCGAAACATCAAAAAACTGCGCAAGTTCCTGTTGGGTTCTGCATTGGGTGACATTCTTGATGCGATCCATAATGGCCATATACTCAAATACCTTTCCACTCATTGGAAGAGCCTCCTCTGTACGCTATAGGCGTGCAAAATGCCCGGAATTATCAACGTGTTGAAACGAAGGAACCGGGTGCGGCGAGCGGATGCTCAGATGCGCGTTTATTGTGCTGGCCAGGATGTGGCAAACCCATAAAAACGGACGCGAGGATGCTTTTCTGAAAGGGAGCGGTCTGGACAGTGGAACAGGCCAACGGATTGCTGCACAAAGAACAGTGCAACAGCCGGGAGAACTGACATAGACTCCGTGCAGCCATCACAGTTGCCTAAAAAGCCGTGACAATACGCCAACGCTTCGTAGCCCTGCAGGTCGCAACCGGGTTGGTGAGGCAGAAATAAAATTCCAGCCCCAAGGGGGAGAGTAGGGGGAACCCGCAAGCGGCTCCCGTACACATTGAGACAAACCAGCGAAACAAAATTATCGCAACTCTGGAGTGGCTGTCAGTGTACGCTTAAAGAAATACCCACAACATGAGATAAGTCAAGGAGTTTAATTATCAGGTATGCGTGTTTTTGGCCGCTTATGGGGCTGAAATGTCCGTTTGTCAGGCAAGCCTGCGTGTAAAATTAATAAGATATGAAAGAATAATATCTGATAATAGAATAATAAAAATATGCGGTTTCAAAAAAACCGTGCAGACCAGAAAGGCCGAAGCGGGTTTCAATCGCTCCGGCCTCATATGCTTCTGAATTTTCAACCAAATCCGTCAGCATTGCTGCTGGCGGCAAAAGATATATTCGCCAGCCCTAACGCGCCAGCAGCACCCAGGCAGGCCCTTTGGCGTCCAGATGGCTTGCCACATAGTTGGCGCGCTGGTCGCCGCCGCAAAAGATATCTATGCGGTTACGCTTGATGGCCCCGCCCACGTCCTGTGCAAAGCCGATGCCGCGCAGGGGCATCTTGCCCTTGGTTTCATCCGGTATATTGACGCCGTAGGCCACAATGGAGCCGAGCGGGATAAACCCGCGATCCGTTGCAAGCGTCAGCCAGTCGTCCACCTGATAGCCCATGGCCCCGGTGGGGCCACGCATGCCGTATTTAAAGAAGACATAGCTCGGGTTATCATTGAGAATTTCGCGCACGCGGTCGGGATTGTTTTTGAACCACTCGCGCTGTTCAAAAATATCGCCGCGCCTGAGCAGGCCTTTTTCGCGCATGATGCGACCAGAGCTTTTGTATTTGTGCCCGTTCTGGCCCGCGTAGTTGACATAGGCCTGAGTGCCATCGTCAAAAATCAGGCGACCAGAACCCTGAATTTCAAGAAAAAATACGTCAACGGGGTCTGCGGCCCAGGCCAGTTCCAGCCCCTTGCCCGCGAGCACCTGCTTTTCTTCGATGGTGCGGCGGTCATAGTACTGCCCACGCTTGGCAACGACCTTGTTCAGATCCGGGGGCAGGCCATAGATGGCCTGGGTGTACCCCGGTTTGCGTGTGCGGCTGGCGGGGACGGCAGGCTCGTAGTAACCAGAATAGTTGATGCCGCCCGTCACTTCCGCCCAGCGGAAGTTTGCCAGCAGCAGTTCCGGTTCCTTGTCCAGCCGGGGCAAAAGTTCCTGCAAACGTTCAAGCGTACGCGACAGATCGCCCCACGTCACGGTCAGGCCGGGGCGCTGCACAGCGATGGCGTCCTTGGGCTTGCTGTTGACGTAACGCAGCGACTTACGCACACTGGGGGCCATATCCTTCCAGCTTGTCAGATCCTGACTGGCAGGAAGAAGATTGCTCACAAAAAATTCCGGGCTTTCAAACCCTACCGGCGGCAAGGTTCTTTCCACCACTGGCGGCGGGGCCTGCTTGGCGCAGGCAAACAAAGCCATTGTGACCGCCAGCAGCAGCAACAGGCGCAACATGCCGCCTGCACGGTTTGCAAATCCGCTGCAACAACGCCCGGAAAACGCGTAACAAGGAGCCGTTTCGTGCATGACCAATTTCCCACCCCTGATATTTGGATGCCGCACCGCGTGTCGTATGGTGAAACAGACACGATGGGCGTACTTTATTATGCGGAATATCTGCATCTTTTCGAGCGGGCACGCAGCGAGTACATTCGCCGTTGCGGCATGAGCTATGCGGAAGTTGAAAAGAAAGGCCTTATCCTGCCTGTGCGCGAGGCCCAGTGCCGTTACCGCTCATCCGCCCGCTATGATGATCTTGTACTTGTGCGCGCTGGCATAGCCGAATGGGCGCGCGCATCCCTGCGCTTTGTATATGAGATACTGAACGAGGACAAGACGAGACTTCTGGCCACGGGCATGACCCAGCACGCGCTGGTCAATCACGAAGGTCGCCCCGTTCCTGTGCCGGACTGGTTCCGTAATCTCACCTTTACGGAGTAACCGCCAGCTTCCTCCCCTGCCTGCGATGATGCCGCGTTATTCCACCGCATTTATGCCAGCGTGATCTGCCGCCGCAAAACCACATGCGGCGGCAGAAAAATATTTTGTCCAAGGCCTTAACGGTGCCTGCTCCCGGTGGGCCCGGGATTGGCCCGCAACTGCTTGCGCGCGGCACGGGCATCCTCCAGCCGCCGCAGCCTTTCGAGGCGGCCCTCCTCCTCGTCATGCCGCACCACAGGCGGTCGCTTCTGCCGCACAGGTCGCGCGCTGCTGAAACGCCGCGCAAGATGCGGCAGTTCAGGGGGCACATCGGCTGCGGGATCCCCAAGGGGGCAAAACGGGGCGCTTGTGCTCTCACCTCCGCCAAGATGCATGGCCAGCCTGGCGCTGAGCGCGCGCATGAGCGGTACAAGGTCTGTATATTCCTCATTCAGGCCCAAACCGTTCAGGTGCCACCGCCCATGCCCATGGACCACCTTGCGCACCCCTTTAAGCTCCCGCTCGCGCATGTTCAGACTGATGCGCACCTCGCCCTCGGGCAAGTGCAGCACAAGGGCCTCGCCCCGCGCTTCGCCCTGCCCCTTGGCGAGAGACTCAAGCCGCATGCCGGGCGGATTGCCCGCCAGCCGCAAAAGGTCTTCCAGTCCGGCGCGGGCTACGCGCAGGTGTTCGCTGGAAGCCATATTTTTTTGATCTTCCTGAATTTTTTCTTCCATCTGGCGAATGCGCTCAAGGCATTGGGCGCGCTCGTCCTCTAGCGTGGTCAAACCACGCTTCATCAGCCGCACGCAAAAAACCACAGCCGCCAAAAAAACCGCACCAGCGCCGGCCCATTCCCATAGCGCCATGGTCGCTCCCTCCGCCTGCTCCAATATATATCCGACCAACTGTCACAGCGGCGGCCTCTGCTGTCAAGCGTTAAGCCTTACATTAAAAGTCGCGGCCTCTTTCCTTTTTTGCGACAAGCCTGTAACGTGGGAACCAATAGCAGATGGAAGACTTGTTCCTTTCCCTAGTTTCGTTCACCAGGCCGCCAAGGGCGCGCCATATCGCTTACGAAGGGAGAAAACCATGCCTACTCCACTGGAAATGCAACGCACGTTCGCCATCGTCGGAACCGGCGGTTGCGGCAAAACATCCCTGGCAGAGATGCTTCTCTATAAGGCCGGGGCGGTAAATCGCCTGGGGGCTGTAGAAGACGGCACCACATGCCTTGACTACGAACCCGAAGAAACCCGCCGACGCGGCTCCGTTCAACCCTCCTGCGCCACATATCTCTGGAATAAAAACCGCCATTTCCTTCTGGATATCCCCGGTGACGGCAACTTTACAGGCGACATGGAATGCCTGCTCAAAGGCGTGGACAGCGTTGTTTTTGTGCTGGACGCCGTGGACGGCGTGCGCCCCCTTGCCAAAAAATTCTGGAATCTGGTCCGCGCAGCCGGATTGCCCTCCATTATAGTGGTCAACAAGGTTGACCGCGACCGCGCCGATTTTCAGATGGCCCTTGACGGGCTCTCCGGCCTGAACGTCAAGCCCGTTGTGCTGCAATTGCCCATTCGCCAGGGCGAATCCTTTGTGGGTGTTGCCGATGTGCTGACGGGCAAGGCCCGCATGTTTGGCGAAAACGGCGCAGCCGCAGAGGCTGAAATCCCCGCTGCCCTGGCTGACGATGTCAGCCTGCTGCGCGATGTGACCATAGAAAATATCGCAGAAAGCGATGAAGAACTCATGGAAAAGTATCTGGAAGAAGGCATTCTTTCAGAAGATGACCTCAAAACCGGCCTGCGCTCGGGCGTGCTCAAGGGTGAGCTTACGCCGGTGCTGGCCTGCTCGGCTCTTGAAAACAAGGGCGGCGAATCAGTGCTGGCCGCCATTGAAGCCCTGCTGCCCTCGCCCCTTGATCGCCCGCCTTTTGCTGGCCGCGATGGCGCAGAACGCGCCGCTGACCCGGATGGGCCGGTGGCCTGCTTTGTTTTCAAAACCCTGGCCGATCCTTTTTCGGGGCAGCTTTCCCTTTTGCGGATTCTTTCCGGCACCATCAACGGTGATGCCACGCTGAAAAACTCCCGCACGGAAGAAAACGAACGTCTTGGCAACCTACTGTACATTCAGGGTAAAACGCAGACTCCCTGCAAAGAGCCCATTGGCCCCGGCACCATCGTGGCCGTTGCCAAGCTCAAGAACACCCGCACGGGCGACACCCTCTGCGATGAAAAAGCCCCCTTTGCCCTGCAAATGCCCACCCTGCCCCCGCAGCTCATTACCTACGCCCTCGCCCCCAAGGAAAAAGGCGAGGAAGACAAGGTCTACGCCGCCATGCAGCGGCTGCTGGACGAAGACATCACCCTGCGTCTGGGACGCGATGAAGAAACCGGCGACATCCTGCTTTCCGGCATGGGGCAGTTGCATATCGAGCTTTCGGTCGAAAAGGCCAAACGCCGCTTCAAGGTGGATATCGTACTCAAAACGCCCAAGGTTCCCTACCGCGAAACCGTGCGCGGCAAATGCCAGGTGCAGGGCCGCCACAAAAAGCAGTCCGGCGGGCGTGGTCAGTTTGGCGACTGCTGGATTGAAATGGAAGGCCTGCCGCGCGGCTCCGGCTATGTGTTTGAAGACGCCATCGTGGGCGGCGTTATCCCCCGCCAGTATGTTCCCGCCATCGACAAGGGCGTTCAGGAAGCCGCCGCGCGCGGATTTTTGGCCGGATGCCAGGTGGTGGACTTCCGAGTCAAGGTCTACGATGGCAGCTACCACACGGTAGACTCGTCAGAAATGGCCTTCAAGGTGGCTGGCTCCATTGCTTTCAAAAAGGCCATGGAAGGGCTCAAGCCCGTGCTGCTCGAACCCATTGTACTGCTCACCGTTTCCGTGCCCGATGAAAGCATGGGCGATGTCATCGGCGACCTTTCCTCCCGCCGGGGCAAGGTGCTGGGTTCGGATTCGCAGGGCGGCAGCACGGAAATCAAGGCCCACGTGCCCATGAGCGAAGTGCTGCGCTACGCGCCCGACCTGCGCTCCATGACCGGTGGACAGGGATTCTTCACCATGGAATTTGCCCATTATGAAGAAGCCCCGCAACCCGTGGCGGAAAAGGTCATTGCCGAGCACCAGAAGCACAAGGCTGCCGAATAACCACTGGGGTGGGGCAGACCACCTCTTCCTCTTATAGATGACAAACCGGCTGTTTTCTGTAAAACAGCCGGTTTGCGCGTCTTTGCCGCAAACAGCAAAATACGAAAAATCATGGAACGACCGCTTACAATATTCTGCACGCCCTTGCCCGCTGGCTCCATTATAGAGCTGGAAGGCTGGCGGCGTGCCCTTGAAGCGGCGCTGGAACCGTGGCTGGACGACAGGCAGCTTGCCCATGTGCGCCGCTTTGGCCGCTCGCCCAACGGGCAGGCCGAGACGCCGGAGGCGCAGCAGAACGTACTGCGGGCGGCTCTGTCGCGGCTGCTCGCACGCGCCCAACTGGTGACGCATGCCGCGCAGCAGGCCAAGACACAGTTCTCAACCGCAACTGGGCCGCTGCCACACCTGGGCATGGATACTCAGGGCCGTCCCCTGCTCCCCGGTTGGCATGCGGCCTTCAGCCACAGCGGCGAGGCGGCCTTTTGCGCCCTTTGCCCTGGGCCAGCAGATGCAGAGCTGGCCTCTCATGCCATGCCCCCGCACGCGCTGGATGCCGAATCGTTGCTTTCCCTGCCGCCTGCCCCCAATGCCTTTGCCCCGTCAGAATTGCCCCGGCGCGAGACCGGTTTTCCACAGCAGAGCATCAACCGCGAAGCCCTGCGCCGCTGGACAATCAAGGAGGCGCTGCTCAAGGCATCCGGTCTGGGGCTGGGCATGGATCCTGCCAGGGTTCCCACAGGCGGTTTCGGGCAAAGAGCCGGGATCTGGCACGGGCCGATGGGCGTATTTTACTGGCGCAGTCTGCCCAGCCCCGGCCACTGGCTGAGCGTTGCACAGCAGGTGAGCGCCAAAACAGCCTTTCCACCAGAATTTTTTCGACCACTGGTGCTCCGCCAGAGCCCGACTACCCTGCTGCGCGCCCTTTCCGCCTTACGCCCGCGCGTCTAAGCGCCCCGGCAGACATTTTCTTGCAAGGCGAACGTTTTTACGGCACTCTCCGCCCATGCCGCGTTTTCACCTTGTCACGCTTTTTCCCGAATTTTTCGAGTCGCCCCTGTCCACCGCCCTCATGGGCCGTGCGCGGGAGGCTGGCATTGTGGAATGCAGCTTTCATGATCCCCGGCAGTTCAGCACCGACAAGCACCGCCACGTGGACGACCGCCCCTACGGCGGCGGCCCCGGCATGGTCATGCAGGGCGAGCCTCTGGCCCGTGCCCTGCGCTCCATTGAGCGACCAGGCCGGATGCTGTTCATGGCCCCCGGCGGCCGCCCGCTGACGCAGGACATGGTGCGCGACCTTGCCCACGAGGAAGACCTGACCATTGTTTGCGGCAGGTACGAAGGCATTGACGCACGGCTGTTGCAGCTTTTTCCGCTTGAACCTGTGAGCGTGGGTGATATTGTACTCAACGGCGGCGAAAGCGCGGCTCTTTCCGTGCTGGAGGCCGTGGCCCGACTCATGCCCGGCTTTATGGGCAAGGAAGAATCCGGCGACGATGAAAGTTTTTCTCACGGATTACTGGAATATCCGCACTACACGCGGCCAGAATCCCTGGAAGGCCTGTCTGTTCCCGAGGTGCTGCAAAGCGGCGACCATGCCCGCATTGCCCAGTGGCGCAGGCAGGAATCCGTGCGCGCCACCTTGCGCATGCGCCCGGAAATGTTGAATGAAGCGCCGCTCTACCGCGAAGACGTGCAAACGCTGGCTGAAACCCCGCGTGACAGGCCCGGACGCAACCTTTCGTTCTGCCTTGTTCACTACCCGGTTTCCCTTGGGCCAAAAAAAATCGGCGCTTCCTCTTTGACAAATCTGGACATACACGATATAGCCCGAATTTCCCGCAGCTATGCGATGGGTTCCTTTTATCCGGTGACCCCTCTTCGCGACCAGTTGCGGGTGCTGGAAGAAATTTTGCGTCACTGGACGCGGGGGCCGGGCGGTACAGGAAACGCCGACCGCGCTCAGGCCCTCGGCCTGGTGCAACCCGCGACTTCGCTTGAAGAAGCGGTGGCGCATATGACCGCGCAGCATGGAACGCGACCCAGACTGGTGGCTAGTTCTGCCGTCTGGCCTGCCAAGGGCAAGGCATCCCAACCGGGACGCATGCCCATGACTCCGCGTGACGTGCGGCGCTGGTGCGACCAGGGGCCGGTTATGCTCTGCCTGGGCACGGCGCAAGGGCTTGCGCCGGAGGTGCTCGAACAGTGCGAAGGCACTCTGAGGCCGGTGCGTTTTTTGGGCTACAACCATCTTTCGGTGCGCAGCGCGGCCGCCATTCTGGCCGACAGGATATTAGGCGACTACTACTGACGCAACACGGCGGCCTGAGCGCATCGGCGCCGCTTTGCAACGACGCAACAATCCGCCCGGATTTGCAAGGAGTTCACGATGGACATCATCAGGAAAATTGAACTGGAAAACCAGCGCATGGATCTTCCCGCGTTTCGCTCCGGCGACACGGTGAAAGTGCACCTGCGCATTGTGGAAGGCGAAAAAGAACGTATCCAGGTCTTCCAGGGTAACGTTATCCGCATCAAGCGCGGCACCACCAGCGCCACCTTTACGGTGCGCAAGGTTTCCGACGGCGTGGGCGTGGAACGTATTTTCCCGCTCAACTCGCCCTTCATCGACCGCGTTGAGCTGATCACGCAGGGCCGCGTGCGCCGCAGCCGCCTGTACTACCTGCGTGCCCTCAAGGGCAAAGCCGCGCGCATCAAGCCGCGTGGCCGCTTCTGATCCTTTTTTAGGCATCAGAATCGCAGCGAGCGTTTTTACGGCGCGCCAGGGCATGCAGGCAACTGCAAAATCCCTGGCGCGCTGTTCGCGCGTCTTTAGAACACTAGCACTTGAAATGCTCGCGTACGGTAGACAAAGCCTGCCTGCTCGCATTTCATGGCAAGGATTTTCAGAAAAATCCTTGCAGAGCAGTTAACTCATTTCATTCGTAAACGGCTTTAAACCGACGCGCTGACCATCACGCATTGACCATGGGATCGCGGCCATTGCTGCGCAGCGGAGAAATCATGGGCAGAAAAGCAACGAGCCGCCCGGCAAAGCCGCGCAACCAGCAGGCACAGGCGAGCCTTGTCCAACTGGTGAGCACCTCGAGCGCCCCGCTGCCTCAGGATGATTCTTCCCTTTTGCAGGCAAACAGCCAGACTGTCCCGCAAATTTTTACCGCTGGCATAGACGAGGCCGGTCGCGGTTGTCTGGCCGGGCCGGTAGTAGCCGCTGCGGTCATATTGCCGGAGTGCTACGACCTGCCGGGCCTCAACGATTCCAAGGCATGCAGCGCCAAAACCCGCGAAATGCTCGCCCCGCGCATACGTCAGTGCGCAGTAGCCTGGGGGCTGGGCGTGGTGTGGCCCGCCCGCATTGACGCCATCAATATTTTGCAGGCTACCTTTGAAGCCATGAGCAGGGCCGTGCGCTGCCTGCGGTGCGCGCCAGCGCATCTGCTCATTGACGGCAACAAAACCGTGCCCGGCGAGGTTTTTGCCTTCCACTGGCGCAAGGGGCACGCAGCCCCCCTGCCCTCGCAGTGCTGCATTATTGGCGGCGACGCCAGCGAACCTGCCATTTCCGCCGCGTCCATCCTTGCCAAAACTTACAGGGACAAGCTCATGACCCGGCTGGGAAAACGCTGGCCCGGTTATGGGTTTGAAGCGCACAAAGGCTACGGCACAGAGGATCATTACGAAGCCTTGCGCCGCCTTGGCCCCTGCCCCCAGCACCGCTTGACCTTTCGCGGCGTTTTGCCTGAAAAGCCCAGCCCGCAGCAGGGCAGCCTGTTGTGACGCCGCGCTGGCTGCAAACACTTTTTGGCGGCAAGGATGAACAAGCCGCCGCCCCGGCCCATCTGAACCTTGGGCGCAAAGGCGAGGAAGCCGCCCGCAAGCTGCTGCAACGCAACGGCATGGAACTGCTGGACTGTAACTGGCGCAGCGGCAGGCTTGAACTCGATATTGTCTGCCGCGATGGCGACACCGTTGTTTTTGTCGAAGTAAAAACCCGCAGCGGTTCAACCTACGGCGGCCCCGCCGCCGCACTGACCCCTGCCAAGCAGCGTACCCTGTGCCGGGCGGCCAGGGCGTGGCTTGCGGCCCACGATGCATGGAGCAGCCCCTGCCGGTTTGATGTGGTCTGCATTGTGCGCGAGGGCGATACCCTGCACCTGGAGCACTGCCGCCATGCCTTTGAATGCGAACCGTCTGTGGATAGTGGCAACGCCACTTGGCAACCCTGGTGATCTTTCGCCGCGAGCGCGCGAAGTGCTGGCGAGCGCCGATCTTGTGCTAGCAGAGGATACCCGCCGCACTGCCCGCCTGTTGCGCGACTGCGGCATTGAAGCCCGTCGGCTGCTGAGTTTTTACGATCACAACGAGGCCGAACGTCAAGAGGGCGTATTGCGCATGCTGCGTGAAGGCCAGACAGTTGCCCTTGTCTCCGATGCCGGAACGCCGCTGCTGGCGGATCCCGGCTACCGGCTGGTGCGGGCCTGCCGCAAGGAGGGCCTTGCCGTATCCCCCCTGCCGGGGCCTTCGGCTCCTGTGACGGCCCTTTCCGCCGCTGGTATTCCCCCGCTGCCGCACAGTTTTCTGGGTTTTTTGCCGCGCGATGCCGCAGGGCGCGATGCCCTTTTTGCCGCCTTTGCCCATGTGCCGGGCGCACTCATTTTTTTTGAGCGCAAGGATCGCCTCAAGGAGAGCCTTGCCCAGGCCGCCCGCATTCTTGGCCCCCGCGAGGTGGCCGTGTGCCGGGAATTGACCAAGGAACACGAGGAATTTATAGTAGGTCGTCTGGAAGACAGCGAGCTGCTGCCCGATGAACTGCTGGGCGAAATCACCGTGGTTGTCGGCCCTCCGGAGCAGGCAGAGCGCACCCCAAGGGAAGATGTGCTGCTGCTGGCGCAAGAGGAACTTGCTCAGGGCGGCAAGCCCCGTCAGATTGCCCGCAGGGTGCAAGATGCCGTGCGCGGCTGGTCGGGCAAGGAAATTTACGCCCTGCTGACGGGTACAGAGCCAGCAGAGCCGGAAGCTTAGGGGCTGTTCACTCCAGGGCTCTTTTGCCTCCTGCTTGCGTCAGGCCAGCAGTTGCGCATGCTGCGGAACCAGCTTGCGGCAGCAGATCGTGGCTGAGTGATCATAAGGCGGCGCTTTCCTTTTGAACGCGCCCTCGCTGCAACGGCCAAACCGGCATGCCACGGGGTTGCCATGTATCCCACACGCGTTGTACTTGCCTGCCTCGCGCGCACAAGCTGCATCAATGCAGCCATGACCGCCCGGGGGATGCAGCAGATAGGTTTGGCCTACGTGCTGGAACCTGCCCTGCGAGAGCTGTATCCCGAGCCGCAGGCCTTTGCCCGCGCCATGAGCCGTTACGCGGGACACAGCAACACCCATCCCTTCATGATTCCCCTTTTCGTGGGCATCCTGCTCTCGCTCGAACAGGCCATCGCCAAGGGGGCGCTGCCGGAGGGCGTGCTGAATTCCGTGCGCGAAACACTGGCCACAACCCTTTCCGCCCTGGGCGACTCATTTTTCAGCGGCACATTGCTGCCCCTGTGGTCGCTGCTCAGCATCAGCCTGCTGTTGGCTGGCTTTACCAACATGGCCATGCTGCTGGCGGTGATTCTGTTCGGCTCCCTGCTGCTGTTCAGGGCCATCTGTTTTGTTTCCGGCCTGCGGTACGGGCTGACCACGCTCGCCCGCCTGCGCAAGCTCAACCTCATCAACTGGGTGGACAGGCTCAAGATGGTCAATGCGGCGCTGGCTGCCCTGGTCATCTGGCATCTGCCCATCAGCACCATGAAGCCCTTTCCCTGGACTGCCTATGCCATGGGCGCCGCAGCGGTGCTTGCCGCCGCATGGCTCGTAGGGCGAATGCGCCTGCCACGGCTGCTGCTTTGGGTTGTGACAACAGGAGCCCTTATTCTCGTGGACTTGGGCTTCATAGGCATGTAGAATATACGTGTTTTTCGGTAGTGGACACGCTTTGTCCCCCCTTGGCCGATAACACGCTCATAAGGTAAGATGATGGAAGAAGCCATAGAACAAACGCCGCGCGGGCTGGCGCTACGGGTATGCATTGGCCTGCGCAACGGCCTGCACGCCCGACCGGCGGCCCGTCTGGCGCAAGAGGCGCAGCGCTATGCCTCAGATATACTGCTTGTCAGCGACACAGGCGAAGTAGACGCCAAAAGTATGCTCGACATCCTTTCCCTTGCGCCGCCCGCCAATGCAGAACTGACCCTGGTGG
Organism: Desulfovibrio desulfopostgatei; assembly: GCF_053570645.1. NCBI lineage: Bacteria > Pseudomonadati > Thermodesulfobacteriota > Desulfovibrionia > Desulfovibrionales > Desulfovibrionaceae > Desulfovibrio > Desulfovibrio desulfopostgatei. Next base: position 2,332,308 of record NZ_JBRBQS010000002.1, read on the forward strand.
CTCAGGGTGACGATGCCCGCGAGGCCCTTTGTGGTCTGGCCCAATTTTTAACCAAGTTACAGGACTGACATGGCCCGCGCGGTACTTTTCGGCACACCTGTTTCGCCTGGCATAGCCATAGGCAGGGTGCGCTTCATGCACAAGACACGGCAGGATGACGAACGTCGCATCACTGCCGCCGAAGTAGCTGCGGAGCAGGAGACCCTGCGCGCCGCCGCTGAAGGCGTGCGCGCCTCACTGGCCGCCACCATGGAAAATGTGCCGGAAGACCTTTCGGAATACCGCGACGTCATCGCCGCCCAGATGGAAATGGCGCGCGACCCCAAGCTGCTCAAGGCCGCGCTGGCCCGCATAGAAAGCAACCTTGTGTGCGCCTCGTGGGCCCTCAAGCTCACGGTGGATGAACTGTGCGCGCTGTTCAGAAGCATGGACGACGCCTACCTGCGCGACCGCGCCCAGGATATCCGCGCCGTGGGTCTGCGCCTGCGCGAGCATCTGGCGGCAGACCCGGCCCACAAGGGAGAGGATGAAACCCCCGGCGTGCTGGTGGCGGAGGACCTCTCCCCTGCTGATGTCATGGAACTCAACCTCGACCGGGTGCTGGGCATTCTGACCGCAGAAGGCGGCCCCACCTCCCACACGGCCATTTTGTCGCGCGGGCTGCACATTCCCTGCCTTGCGGGCGTTACCGGGCTTATGGACATTGCCCGCGAAAACGAGACGCTGGTAGTTGACGGCCTCGGCGGCAGCGTGCTGCTGAGCCCCGATGAGGCTGACGAGGCCCGCTTTGCGGCCCGGCGCGAGGAATATACGGCGTGGGAAGACCTCACGCTCAAATCTGCCCGCTGGCCCGCCGAGATGTGCGATGGCGTGCGCGTGGAAGTGCAGGCCAATCTTGAAGGCACCAACGAGCTGTCTGCTCTTGCCCAGTGCGGGGCCGACGGCGTGGGCCTGTACCGCACCGAATTCGCCTATTTTACCGACCGCCTGCCGTCAGAAGAAGACCTGCTGGCAGAATACGCGTCAGTGGCCCAGCGAGCTGCGCCGGATCGCGTGGTATTCCGCACGCTTGACGTGGGGGCAGACAAGATGCTCCACGCGCAGGCAGTGCTCAAGGAGCCAAACCCCGCGCTGGGGTTGCGCGGCATACGTTTTTGCCTGCGCCATCAAGGCATTTTTCGCACGCAGTTGCGGGCGCTCATGCGCGCCGGGGCCATGGGCAATGTGGCCATCATGCTGCCCATGATTTCCTGCCTGGATGAAGTGCAGCAGGTACGGCGCATCATGCAGGAGCTGCATCAGGAGCTTGCGGCGCAAAACCTGCCCCATGCCCCCTTGCTGCCCCTGGGCGTCATGGTTGAAACCCCGGCTGCGGCCCTTATTTGCGATGCCCTTGCGCGGGAATGCGACTTTTTCAGCATCGGCACCAATGACCTTATCCACTACATAATGGGCATTGACCGCAACAACCGCCATGTGGCCTACCTCAACGAGCCGCTGCATCCGGCTATCGTGCGCTCGCTCAAGCACATCATTGACGCCGCCCACCGCGAGGGCATAGGTGTTTCCGTCTGCGGCGAGCTTGCTTCTGACCCCTTTGGCCTGGCCCTGCTGCTGGGCATGGGCGTGGACACTGTGTCCGCCGCCCCCCGATTTGTACCGGGCATGAAGCACCTTATACGCCAGTTCAACGCCCAGACCTGCATGGATCTGGCCAACAGCGTGCTGCTCAGCACCGATGTGGCCGCTTCCAAGCGCATGGTGCGCGAAGCGTTGCAACAGTCACTGGGACAGGAACTGGCATTTCACACCACAAGCCTTTTCACATACAGTCACCCATGAGCCAGAAAACACCCCCATCCACTGTGGCCCTGAACAAAAAGGCCCGCCACCTCTATGAACTTTCCGAGTTCACCGAGGCGGGCATTGTACTGACCGGCCCGGAAGTCAAAAGCATCCGCGCGGGCAAGGTCAACTTTATTGATAGCTATGTAGACTTTCGCCAGGGAGAAGCCTGGCTTGTTTCGCTGCACATCGCGCCCTACGCCAACGCGGGCTATGTGTCGCAGGAGCCGGACCGCGCGCGCAAACTGCTGCTGCACGAGCGGGAAATTTCCAAATTCGCGGGGCTGGTGGCCCAGCAGGGCCTGACGGTTGTGCCCGTGCGCCTCTACTTCAAGAGGGGCAAGATCAAGATAGAAATTGCCCTCGGCAAGGGCAAAAAACTGCACGACCACCGCGAAACACTCAAACGCAGGGCGGAGGAACGGGATATGGCCCGGGAGTTGTCCTAGGGCCTGTTTCTAAATAATTCTTTTGGCCGATCACTGCGTCATCCAGCATTTTTACTCCAGTCATGGACAGAAAAAGTCCACTCCTGTCGTAAAAAATACTGTTTTCCTTGTCCTCGGCGCAAAATATTTTATTTAGAAACAACCCCTAGATGCAAATTTCCTTCGAAAATGTGCATTTTCAAAGTTTGCAAGACTCCCGCTTCGGCGTTTAACAGCGCAGATAAACTGCGATTGCGTGAGCAGGTGCTCTTGCTGCAAGGGCGCGACACCTCACATCTCTCCCAAGGCTCTTCATGCGGCACCCTCCATTGCAAGCCCCCCTGCTCTGGCAGACATATCTGGGCTTCTGGATAGCGGGCATTACCGCGGCCCCCTGGCCCCTGCCCTCGCTTTGCTGCGCCTTGCTGCTGCTTTTTGTGGATGCCCGCCTGTGGCGCGCCGCGCGCACGGCTCTGGCCTCCTTGTGCCTTTTGGCGGGATTTCTGACAGGATACTGGCAGCTCTATGGCTGCCCGTGGCAAACCCTGCTCACAACAGAAGAGCAGGCAAGGCAAACGGGCCAGCCGCCCCAATGGCTGCACGAATCTGCCCAGCCGCCGCGAGTGTGCGGCATTGTGCGCGATATGCAGGGCCTGCCCGACAACCGCCTGCGCCTGCTGCTGAGCGATGTGCGCCCCGCCGATACGGACGGCAGGGACGGCTTGCCCTCTGCCTCTGATGCTGCCGCAATACCGCCAGGCGCCGCAAATTCAACTGTTCGCCCTCTGCCCGGCAAACTGGCCTGGACATGGGAAGCGCCCACAGCCGCCATTGCCCTTTCTCCTCCGCTCCCCGGCCAGACAGTCTGCCTGACGCGACGCCCCATGCCCGCGCAGGGCTTTGCCAACGAAGGCCAGACCGACTGGGGCCTGTGGCTGGCGGCTCAGGGTGTGCGCTGGCGCATGTGGACTCTGGGCAATCAGGGAGAGCCGCACATTTCCGGCCAGCCAACCCTCTCCGCCCGCTGGCGCGAATCATTGCGGCAGGATTTTGTGCACGCGCTGTTTCCGGCCCAGGCGGCGGCACAGTCCCATACGGGAGGAGCAGACGAAACCATAGCGGCTGACGCTTCCCCTCCACCAGCCCATAACAAACCCACGCCGTACAAGCTTTCACAGGGCAAGGCCATCCTGCTGGCTCTGCTCTTTGGCGACAGGCAATACCTGAACCAGCAGACACTGAACAATTTTGCCTCGGCCACGCTTGTGCACAGTCTCGCCCTTTCCGGCCAGCACCTTACAGTGGCGGGCCTTGTGGGCCTGCTCTGCGTACTTGCCGCCGCGCGGGTTCGCCCCGGCATATACCTGCGCCGCCCCCGCGCCGTCTGGGCGCTGCTGGCAACACTGCCGCCAGCACTGGCCTACCTGTGGCTGGGCGATGCCCCGGCGTCATTGCTGCGGGCTGCCGTCATGCTGCTGCTTCTTGCCGTCTATTTTTTGCGCGGGCGGCCCCACACAACGCTTGATGTGCTCTGCGCCGCCTTGCTCTGCATCAGCGTGGTCTCCCCGCTGAGCATGCTGGACACAGGCCTGCAACTTTCCGTGCTGTGCGTGGCGGTCATCGGCATGAGCCTGCCCTGGCTGCGGGTGCTGGCCCCGGAGCCGGATGCGGCTGCGCAAATACGGCAGGGCAACGGCCTTGGCAGACATGTGAATCAAAAGATCCGCCGGGGAACGTGGGTATTAACGCGGATATTTCTGGTTTCCCTGGGCATCCAGATTGCCCTGCTGCCTCTGAACATGCTGCTGTTCAACAATATGGGGCACTGGTTCTGGCTCAATGTGCTCTGGCTGCCCGTGGCCGACATGCTGGTGTTGCCCGCCTCTGTGCTCGGCCTGTTCCTGTCCGCTCTTGGTCTTGACCTTGCGGCGCGGGCAGTGCTGGACATGGCGGCTCTGCCCTGCCAATGGCTTACAGACTGCCTTGCGTGGCTGGCTGGCGCAAACCTGTTGCAGCCCCCGGCCCTGCTGCGCCCGCACTGGACAGCCCTGCCAGCTTTTGCGGCCTTGCTTGGGGCGCTGGCGCTGAAGGCGGGGCGCGCAGACCTGCCCCGCGCGGCGCGACGTCTGCTGCTGGCCGGGGCGCTGCTGTTATGCGTTGGCCCGGCCCTGCGCACCGCAGAGCGCCTGTCAGACCATATCCGTCTTGATGTGCTGGATGTGGGGCAGAGTCAGGCCCTGCTGCTGCGTCTGCCGGGGCATGTGCGCCTGCTGCTGGACGGCGGAGGCAGCGCCTCGCCGCGTTTTGATCCGGGGCAGGCGCTGGTGGCCCCGGCCCTGACCTATAATGACGCGCCGCACCTGGCCGCCATACTCAACACCCACCCCGACCTGGACCACATGGGCGGCTTGCTGCACATACTGCGCGTTTTTCGTGTGGATCACCTGCTGGACAATGGGCGCGAAGGCAAGGGCAGTTGGGGCGAACAGTGGCGCGCGGCGCGCACGGCCCACAACAGCCGCGCCCTTGTCCGTGGCGATGTTCTGATACTGGGCAAACCGTCTCTGGGTCTGCGCCTGGAAGTTCTGCACCCGCCACTGAACGAGTGGGACGCATGGCAAGGCAACGATGCCTCGGTAGTGGCCCGGCTGACTCAGCATGGCCGTGGTCTGGCCCTTTTTCTGGGCGATGCGGAACGCCCGGTGCTGCGCCGTCTGATTGATAATGGCGATGACCTGCGCGCCGAGGTTGTTGTTGCGCCGCACCATGGCTCTGCCACAGGATTTCTGCCGGAATTTTATGAGGCGGTGCACCCCGGTATTGTGGCCGCCTCGTGCGGATTTGAAAACCGCTATGGCTACCCTTCACAACCACTACGCGCATGGTGCGATGCCGCCAAGGTGCCGCTGTACTTTACAGGGCGCGACGGCGCTGTGCGGATTATCTGGCCCGCGCGCGGCGACAGTCTTGGCCCGCCAGCCGTTCATTCCGCGCGGCCCTGAACGCATACACCCCGGCGGCCTTTGCGGGCAACCGGGGTGCATCAGGAGGAACAACAAGGCCTCTTGCAGGCATTGATTATTTTTTAAGCCAGGCTTCTACCATCTGGGGATTTTCCTTCATGAAGCGGCGGGCGTTTTCCAGAGGATCTGCGCCCTTTTCCTGATTCCAGTTCATGAGCCTCTGGAGCTGGCTTGGATCTTCGTACCGGAAGTTGGTCAAAAAGGCCCAGGCATCGGGGTGATCCTTTTTCAGCTCTTTGCGGCCAACCTTGAAAATGCCTTCTTCCTTGCCCAGGCTGCCCAGCGGATCATCCAGATAATGCATCTGCCAGCGGCCAAACATCCAGTGGGGCGACCATGCCGTCACCACAATCCATTCCTGCTTGCGGATGGCCTCAGCCAGGCTGGAGGTCATGATGGTTCCGCTGCCCTCCACAAGCTGCAACTGCTTTATATCATAGTCTTTAATGGCTTTTTCCGTGAGCTGCATCAGGCCGGAACCCGGATCAATGCCCACAATGCGCCCCTTGAACTTGTCCGCATTGGCGTCCAGTTCATCAATGGACTTGAGCGGCACATAATCCGGTACGGCCAGCCCCAGACGCGCGCCGCCCACAAGCTTGCCCAGCATTTCCACCTGATTTTTCACCTTGCCGTACATGGCGGCGTGGGTGTCAGGCAGCCAGGCAGTCACCATGGCATCGGCATCGCCGGTGGCAATACTCGTCCACAATATTGGCTGGGTAACGGGCAGCAATTCCACCTTGTAGCCGAGCTTGTCTTCCAGCACGGCCTTGGCAAGATTGCTGGAGGCAGTGGCGCAATCCCATTCGACATAGACAATTTTAAGGGTTTTGTTCTGTTTGCTGCCGGCAGCGGCCTGAGCAGGCCACACCCACAAAACCATGATGGCAAGAACCATTATAAAAAGTCTGCGTGTCATTGCGTCCTCCCGTCTAGTTTTGTCCGGCGCATTTTTGCGCCAACGCACGAAAGAGGCGATCAAGTGTGATTGCCACGATAACAATTCCAAGTCCGGCTTCAAAGCCATTTCCTATCTGCAATCTCTGAATTGCTTTCCAGACTTCACCGCCAAGGCCGCGCGCACCGATCATGGCAGCGATGACCGCCATGGAAAGCGCCAGCATGATTGTCTGGTTTACGCCCGCCACAATGGTGGGCATGGCGAGGGGCAGCTCAAGCTTGCGCAGGCGCTGCACACGCGTGAGGCCAAAAGCCTCGGCGCACTCCACAAGGTCTGCGGGAATCTGCCGGATGCCCAGGCAGGTGAGGCGAATGGCTGGCGGCACGGAAAAGACCACCGTTGCCACAACGGCGCTTACCTTGCCGATGCCGAAAAAGGGGATGGCGGGGATAAGATACACAAATGCGGGCATGGTCTGCATAACATCCAGCACGGGCATGATGATCTGCCTGCCCCAGCCCGACACCGCCGCCAAGATGCCGCAGGGAACCCCCAGCAGCACGGAAAGCAAGGTTGCGGAAAGCACCAGGGCAAGCGTGCTCATGGTCGGTTCCCACAAGCCAAGGTTCCACAGCAGGGCAAAGCCCAGCATGGAAAAGGCGGGCAACTTGATACTGCGCGTGGCCCACCAGCACACAAGGCCCAGCAGGATGATGAAAAGCCAGGGTTGGGGCAACATGAGCAGATTTTCAAACCCGTCCAGCAGCGTGCCCATTGCCGCAGAACCAGCGCGGGTAAAATCCGAGCAGGTTTCCACCAGAAAGTCTACGGAGGCGTCAATGCTCTGGGCCAGGGGAATTCTAGGCAGCATTTTGACCTCCCGCTTCCATGCCTTCCACCATTGCCGCCAGCAGCAGGCCGCGCACGATGACGCCCTGGAGCCTCTGCCGCTCGTCAACAACGGCCAGCGGATAAGGAAGCTCAGCCATGATGGGCATCACTTCTGCAATGGGGGTCGAGGGCGCGACTGTTGTTATGTCGCGCTGGGTGATGGCGGCAATGTCCGTCTTGCCTTGGGCCACCATGCGCTCGGCGTCGGCGGCATACAGAATGCCCGCAAAGCGCCGCTGCGCATCAATGACAAACAGCGAGCTTATGGAATGCGCGGCCATTTTGCGCAAAACGGAATGCGGCCCGTCAAGGCCCAGTACGGCCCAGTCTTCTGACCGTTTCATGATGCCGCCAGCCGTGAGCACATGGGTCACGTCGGCGGAGGCCACAAAGCGGGCCACGTGACTGTTGGCTGGCGATTGCAGTATCTGCTCCGGCGTGCCGGTCTGCACCACCGCGCCGTCCTGCAGCAGCACAATGCGGTCGCCAAGCCGGAAGGCCTCGTTCAGATCATGGGTAATAAAGATGATGGTTTTGCGGATATCCTGCTGGAGGGTCAGGAGTTCTTCCTGCATTTCCTGCCGGATAAGCGGATCAAGCGCGCTGAAAGCCTCGTCCATCAGCAGCACTTCCGGCTCCATTGCCAGGGCGCGGGCAAGGCCCACACGTTGCTTCATGCCGCCGGAAAGCTGCCGGGGATAGGCGTTAGCCCACTGGGAGAGGCCAACGCGCTCGAGCATTTCGCCGCTTTTTTTCAGGCGAAGGGCCTCGCCAACCCCCATGGCCTCCAGGCCAAAGGCCGCGTTTTGCAGCACGGTGCGGTGCGGAAAAAGGGCAAAATTCTGAAAAACCATGCCAAAGCAGCGTTGCCGCACGCGACGCAGCTCGCGCGGTTTCATCTGCATGATGTCCCGATCATCTACCAGCACGGAACCAGCCGTAGGCATGATGAGTCCGTTGAGACAGCGCAGCAGTGTGGACTTGCCGCTGCCGGAAAGCCCCATGACCACGAGCAGCTCACGCTCAGCTATATTGAGGGAAACATCACGCAGTGCCACAGTGGAGCGGGTCTGCCGCAAAATATCTTCGCGGGAACGCCCCTTGGATGCCAGTTGAAGGGCATGCTCCGGATTTGGCCCAAAGACCTTGAACAGATTCTTGACGGAAATCTTCGCCATATACTCTCCTTCTGCCGCAGCAGAAAACCGCTGCGGGTGTAGCCCCTGAGGAGGGACGAGTATATGGAAGCACGGCCCCAATATGGCCGTCAAAACGAACGGGCTGGAGTCATCAGCGCAGACAGCACCAGCTCTTGAACGCCTCCTCGGTTACTACCGAACTTCCATAATGTTAACACAAAATCGTTAAACAACCACAACAGAAAAAATCACAATTCTACACACAGCATACCATGCCACGTGCCCATGATGTTTGTAATTTTTGTACCGATAATGACACCATACTATAAACTAAAATTTTGTGCAAATATGGCAATTTGCTGCTGTGTAATACAACATAAATAATGTGTTGCATCATAAATTTATGCAAGACAGGCAAAGCGCAAATGACACTTCCACCATGACGAGCATATGCACTCAAGGGGCGGGAAATTGAAGAAGGAAGGGGAAGGCGTTTTCAACAGCGGGCAAGCGGGAGTTCATTCCAGCAGGTTGTGAGCCGGGGGGAGCGGTGTTCCTGCCGCATATGCCAGGGAGCCTCGCCCATGCCCTGCGCGCCAAAGATAACCGTATCCCGGCCAAAACGGTTATTGATGCTGTCCAGCGATCGCATGAGGCTCTGCCGCCGCCCATCGCCGCCGGATTCAATCCCGGCCGCAAGGGCCAGCAGGCTGCCCTGCACGGCATCGGCCCGTTCAAGGCCGTAGAGCATCACCCCTGCCTTGGCATAGGCAAAGCCGGGCAAAAATATGCGCTCCAGCCCCTCCAGCGCCGTGCGGATGAACATCTGGCTGTCAGCCGTGGGCAGGGGCAGGGGGCACTGGGCTGTCTGGTCGTAAAGCCGCTCTTCCGCTGCCGCCTGGCCGGGGCGCGCCGTGCGGATATGAACGCCCAGCCCGCTGGCCACAAGGCCCTCGCGCCGCAGCCGCGTGGCCGCGCGCACGGCAAAGGTTGAGAGCGCCTGCGCCAGCATGGCCTTGTCGTGGATGCGCTGCGCAAACGAACGCGTGGACATGAGTGTTTTGCGCGCCACAGGAGCGGTCTCGTTGCCAAGGCAGGGAACACCGCGCAATTCCAGAGCCGTGCGCCAGCCCGTCACGGTGAGCAGACGGCGCAGCATGATGTCGTCAGCGTTTTTCATATGCAGGGCCGTGCAGATGCCCTCGGCCCACAAGCGCCGCGCCTGCCGCCGCCCAACGCCCCAAACATTCTCAACGGGCGTACCGGCAAGCACGCGGTCGATGTCGCGCTCTTGCCGTACAAGGGAAAACACGCCCCCGTAGGACGGATGCTTTTTGGCCACATGTGTGGCAATCTTGGCAAGGGTGCGCGTTGCTCCAACCCCAACGGAAACTGTGATTCCCGTCCAGCGCTGAATGCGTTGCCGCACATCGCGGCAGAATTCGGGCAGATTGGCCCGCTGGGGGGCCTCAAGCCGCAAAAAGGATTCATCAATGGAATACGGCTCCACCAGAGAGCAGCACTGCTCAAGGATGCTGATTACCCGTGCGGAAATATCGCCGTACAGAGCATAATTAGAGGAAAATACCGCTACGTTCAGCGCGCGCAACTGGGAACGGAGCTTGAATTCCGGCGCGCCCATGGGGATGCCCAGAGCCTTGGCCTCAGCCGAGCGCGACACGATGCAGCCATCGTTGTTGGAGAGCACAACCACAGGGCGATCGGCAAGATCGGGCCGGAACAGTTTTTCGCACGAGGCGTAAAAATTGTTGCAGTCCACAAGCGCCCACAAAGACGCTGGCGAATCAGAGCTTGTGGACGACATAGGTAACAACGCCCCATATATGCACAAATTCGCTTTCTGTAATGTCGATGGGGTCAAACCGGGGATTCTCTGGGGCGAGCAAGACGCGTCCATCGCGGCGCAGCAGGCGCTTGACGGTCAGTTCCCCTTCCAGTGCGGCGATAACCACCTTGCGGTGCCCTGCCTCTACCGAGCGGTCAACCACCAGCAGGTCTCCGTCATGGATACCCGCGCCCAGCATGGATTCTCCATGAGCGCGCAAAAAGAAGGTGGCAGCCTCGTTGCGCACCATGTGCCTGTGCAGATCCAGCTTGCAGTCGAGGTAATCCTCCGCCGGAGAAGGAAAACCCGCCTCCACAGGCGCAAGATACAGGGGCAGCCCCGCCCTGTGGTCAGAAACGGCCGCTGCCGGAGCCAGCAGTTCCAGTGAAGACGAAATGAAAGCCATACCGCCTCCTGTGGATCGGTTCACCGCAGCCCGACGGATGCGGATGGCAAAATCTGCAAAAATGTGGGGCAAAACCACGCGACCATCAGTTTTTAGCTTATTTTCTCCTTGCAAGCAACGCCTGAGATTGATACCCTGAATGAAAAGTTGAAACAACCCCGCCGAAAGCGTGTGCGGCAATCACCCATTCGCGCGGAAGCGAGGAACGCAATGCCTGAAAAATCAGAGTTCAAAGAAACATTGCAAAGGCTTATGCAGGCCCTCAGCGTGGTCAGCGATGCGGAACTGGCAAGATCGCTGGGCATCACCCCACAATCCGTGTGTGGAGCGCGCAAACGCGGCGAAGTGCCGCCTGCGTGGATTCAGACCTGCGCCGCCCAGACAGGCGTAAACGCCCACTGGCTTTTTTTTGGCAGCGGGCCCATGCGGCTGCCGGAGGCGGCGGATGGCGAACTGCCCAGCATTCAGGCGGATTGTGAAACTGATCTTATCAGTGTGCCGCTGGCAGAAGCGCGGCTCTCTGCCGGAACGGGCAGTCTTGAGGTCAACAGTCACAGCCAGGGCAGCTATGCCTTCAGAGGCGATTTTTTACGCCGCAAGGGCAACCCCCGGCGTATGGTGCTCATGCGTGTTTCTGGCGACAGCATGGTGCCGGAAATTTTTGATAACGATCTGGTGCTGCTGGATCGGGGGCAGACGGAAATCAGCCCTGGGCGGCTTTATGCCGTTGGCTTTGAAGACGCCATCTATATAAAACGCATTGATAAACTCCCCGGCAAAATTGTTCTGAACAGCGTCAACCCGGCCTATCCACCTGTGAGCCTTGACCTGCGCGGCGACTGCGCCGACCAGTTCAGGGTTATTGGTCGCGTGCTGTGGTCTGGAAGGGAATACAGGTAAGAATGCTTGCGCACGGCACCCGGCGCGCGTACACTTTCAACATATAAGGTTTTTTCGCCAAGGAGTCTGGGATGTCGTCTGCTCGTCGATCCTTTGCAACGTTCTTTGCCAATCTTGCCGCATTCAGTGCGCTCTGCGCCGTGCTGCTTGTTGCCCACCCCGCCCTTGCCGCAGAGGCCGCGCCACAAGCTGCGCCCCCGGCGCAGCAGGATGCCAGCGCCGCCGCTGCCGCCGACAGCCCTGATCAGCAAGACTCCGCCCTCCCGGCGGAGAATCTGTTCAGCCAGACCTATCAGGCCTGCATGGACGAAGCTGCTGGGGTGACAACCGGCATGCAGGACTGCATGAGTGCGGAACAGGAACGGCTTGAAACCCGCCTGAACGCGCAACGCGCGCGCGTTGCCGCCACCCTGAACCCGGAACGCGCCAAGGCTTTTAATGACGCTCTGAGCGCGTGGGACACCCTGCGCAAGAGCGGTTCCCTTGCCATGTTTGACCCCAACGGCGGTACCCTTTCGCCGCTTATGGCATCGCTGTGGTATCTGGAACAAACTGCCCGCATGACGCGCTGGGTTGACGTCTTGCAGGAAAGCGCCGAACAGTAGCGAACAAAATCCGGCATCACGGCTGGTGCAAATCAATGACATGCAAAGGCGCATCCTTGGGGGTGCGCTTTTTTGTGCCCGCCTCTCGTGCAACAGGCGAAGCAGCGGCGCTCTATGTGCAAACAACATTCTGTCACTCTTATATACCGAAATAACTCAATAATTTATACTATTAGTTTTAGCAAGTTAGCATATTTTACTTCTCACTGGCTACAAAAACAGACTAACAATCCAGTAATTACAAACCGTTGCGTCTATCATCAGTTGCCAGTATACTCCCGCGATGCAAACTATGGCGGGGATCTGAAATGCTGCGCATCCATCATAGTCATTCTTGCCGGGTGCCTTCCAGACCTGGCTGCTATTTCGACTGACCACCTCCCAGCAAGCCTGTCATAGATGTCAATACCGGGAAAGCCCTCAACATGTGGATTCCAAAAGAAATGCGGCGAGTTGAAACGTGGAAATATATCGCCAGAGCCGAGGAACGAATGTGTTCAGATGGGGACTATCTGGGCAAGCATATTGATGAGTTCTCTTCATTCCAAAGATCAATATACAAAAAATACAATGACGATGGTGACAAAACCTGGGCATATTACTACGATTCCCCTGCTGCACCAAGCAGGATGGACTCTTTTACAATCAAGCGCATGACTGTTTTCAATCTGTACACGGACAGAAACGGTAAAATTTATGGCTGCACGTGGGCCAGATATTCCGGTGGCTACCACAGGGACCACGGCACGGACGATTGGCTAACCCCGTAGAGCAAGGTCCCAGCAATGAATATGCCCGATCATCAACAGCATACTGTCAACACCGCAAAAAGAACGCCTGATGGAACTCCTGTTATTCTGTAAAAGCATGCTTCTCGGCCTGGCGGTGGCAGCTCCGCTCGGGCCCATCGGCGTATTGTGCATAAACCGCACGCTTGAGCGCGGCTTTTGGGCTGGGGTAGCCGGAGGGATGGGAACGGCCCTGGCCGATGCCATCTACGCGAGCCTTGCGGCGATCGGCTTTTCAGCTTTAACGGCAACACTGACGACGCTTGCCCCGTGGCTCAAGCTTGCAGGCGGTCTGTTCATGCTGTGGCTTGGCTGTAGCAGCCTGCGGCCAAATCCCCGGCGGGCATCAACACCTGCCCGCACCAATGAATTCAGGGGACTCTCCGGAACTATCGCCGCTACATTTCTTCTTACGCTCACCAACCCGGTGACCATCTTCTCCTTTGCGGCACTGTTCGCTGGCCTCGGCTTGACCGATACGCCGGGGGCAACCAATGCTCTTGCCGTTGTTGCCGGAGTATTTCTGGGGTCGTTATTGTGGTGGTTCTTGTTGAGCGGCGGGGTTGCTCTGGCCCAGCGGCGCTTGCCCGAAGGATTTTCCCTTTGCGTATCAAGAATGTCCGGGGTGATCCTCATGGGTTTCGGTTTTTATGCGCTCGGCTCTCTGCTTTACGCTGTAATGCAGCAACCTTGAAATGCAGCCACTCTCGGAGCGTTCCCCCTCATAACGGACAAGGTGCAAATGTAAGCAAGCTGCACATCCCCACTGCAGTGCCGATCAAAAAGATCACAAAAGGGCCGCAGGAACATATATTATTCCTGCGGCCCTTTGCATAACAGCATCCTAGACACGCAAGCTAAACCGCATCAACACTCCCTTTCAACGCTCTGTAGTCCGTTTTTCCGCTGCCCAGCAGGGGAATCGCCTCCACATTCACAATGCGCTTTATCGCATACAGGGATGAAAGCCCCGCCCCACGCAGGGCGGCATTCACTTCCGGCAGGGAGAGCGCCATCGGGGTGAAGAGCATAATTGCCGAGCCGCTTTCTTCCGCTGTGGCTTCCACAGCCAGCGCTGGGCCTTGCTCCGGCGCATCTCCCCGCTTGCCGAATATTTCGAGCAGCACGGATTCGATCTGCGGCAGAGAAATCATTTCTCCGCCAATCTTCACAAAGCGCTTGAGCCGTCCCTGAAAGGTCAGGCGGCCAGTTTCATCCAATCGCACAAGGTCGCCGGTGCGGTACCATGTATGGCCTTCAAACTCCACAAAGGGCGAGGGCGCATCACTCAGATAGCCGCCAAAGATGCTGGGGCCGCGCACCAGAAGCATACCGGTCTGCCCCGCCTCCACGCGCCCGCAGATATTGCCGTCCTCTTCGCGCACAAGGGCCAGTGTTACCGAGGGCATGGCGTGGCCTATGGTTCCGCACACAATGTCGCCCGGTCTGTTGACTGAAACCACCGGGGAGCATTCCGTAACGCCATAGCCCTCGCAAAGCGCCGCGTGCGGACATTGCGCTGCAAAAGCGCGGTAGACATGATCCTGACATTTTTCCGCCCCCACAAAAGCGCAGCGCAAACTTGCAAGATTTTCCGTCCCTGCGGCCCGCTCCAGCACTGCCCCAAGAAATGTGGGCGGCGCGGCCATGAGCGTAAGCCTGTAATCGCGCACCAAGGCCGCCAGCGGGCCGGGTTCAGTGGGGTTGGGATGAGAGGCGGCGCGGATGCCCAACGACAGGGGCAACACAATATTCACCATAAGGCCGAAGGAATGGAAAGGCGGCAGCATGGCAAGCACGCTATCGTCCGGCTCAAGGTGCAGCACCTCCACAATATCGCGGGCATTGGCGAGCAGATTGGCGTGGCTCAGGGGCACGGCCTTGGGCAGGGATTCCGAGCCGGATGTAAAGAGCACCGCCGCTGTTTCCGGCACCGCGTATTCTTTCAGATTACGCAGCAGACGGGCTTTGAGCGCGCCGCAGAGTTTTTCCCAGATGGTCAGCGATGCCGCCAGCTTGTCCAGCAGCACCCACTGCACAGGCAGGGATGCAAGGCCCAGCCCCTGACGTTCCAGGCGATCCTGCAAGGCCGTTGCGCTGAGAATATGGCTGACCCCGGTTATAGTTATGCAGTGACGGAGGTTGGCTTGCCCCACCGTCCAGTTGAACAGCACAGGCGTCTTGCCTGCCAGCAGTGCCGCAAGCCACACCGTGACCACTGCGGGCGCGGCGGGCAGCATGATGCCAAGGCGCTCGCCGGGCAGCGTCCGTAAACGGCGAGCCAGAATCAGTGCGCCCATCAGAATGTCCCTCCGGCTGCGCAGGCTTGCGCGGTCTGCCAGCAATGGCTGGGCAGGGGCGGAACGCACCTGGGTCAGAAAGGCATCGGCTATGGTTGCGGCGTGTTCGGGTATGGCAAGCTTCTGGTCAGCGGCAGGCGCAAACCAGCCAGCAGGAGCGGGAGAATCCGCACAGGTCTCGCCAAGCTGACCGCTCGCCGCCAGCAGGCAATCGCGCACCGTAACCAGAAGCTCCAGATTTGCTATAGTTGCACCCTGCGCACCTTCAAGGCTGAGGGCCAGATCCATGAGGGCCAGGCTGTCCAACCCCAGATCGCCGCCAAGGGTCATGTCGTCCGAGAGCGGGTGAGCTTCCGGCAGATCAGCCGCCTCACGCAAGGCCGCATAGACGGCGGCGCGCACTTCCGCAGAGATATCCGCCGCCTCTGCCGCTCGGTTTTGCGGCACGGCATCCAGAATCCGCGCCGCGCTTCCCTGCCAGAAAAAATGGGGAATTTCCTGCGCCGGGCGCTCCGCCTGATTATAAAACTGCTCCAGCCAGGGGTTGAGCACACGTTTGTCGCCCGTGCGGGGCAGATCGCCGGCTTCCACAAACTCCACCGTCACGGGGCGGCGGGGCGTAAAGAACAGCAGGTTGGCAACTACCACCAGCGCGCCACGCAGCAGCACCCTGCCAAAATGCGGCGCTTTGCCCGTGGCTCCGTAGCCAAAAGCACTGCCCCACAGCCCGGTTGTGCGCACCAGCACCACGCGCAGGCCGGGCATTTTTTGCAGAATAAGCGCTGCCCCGGAGTTGCCGCCAAGGCTCTCCCGGCCTGAGCGATAAACCCTCCCTGCGGGATACAGCAATACGTTGTCCCCGGCCTGCAAGGCATCCAGCACGGCCTGCATGCCAGCCTCAACGCCCTGTCGGGCCTTGGCCCCATCCTTCATGGCGTCAGGAATAAGCACGGCGCGCAGGGCCTTAGCCGCCAGCCGTCCAAGCGGGCCTTCCATCTGGCGCTCGTCGGCCAGAGGGCGTGGCGCATGATTCGCCAGCAGCGAATATACAATGACGGGGTCAATCAGCGCGGGATGGTTGGGCATAAACAGGATTGGGCCGGGGCCGGATATGGTTTCCAGTCCGGTCGCGGTCACGCGGTAGCGCAGGCCCAGCAGCAGACGCAAACATAGCCCCAAAAGGCTGAAACGCTTACCGCAAGAAAACATGCGGCTAATTCGCACAGCGGCCCAACTGATGAAAACCAGCGCCGCAAGGCCGCTGCCAGCCAGCAGCCATGCCGGGGGCAACTTGCCCAGCCATGCGAAAATCAAACCGGAAAGAAGGATACCGCTGAAGCACGAAAAGTTGGAAATCCCCAGAGTTTTTCCTTTCTCCGTGGCGGCTGGCTTTACCTGAATAAAGCTCACAAGTGGTATGAGGTACAATCCACCGCAAATACCGGAAAACGTCAGCAACAAGAAAAGCCAGGGAAATTGCAGCGCCTCCGGCAGCAATGGGGCAAGGCCGGAGAGCATGAGGCCAAGGCCAAGCCCTGCGCCAGCCGGAACCATAATGCGCTGCCAGCTTGTGGCTTCGTACCGCCCGGCCAGAACGGAACCCACGCATATGCCAATCATCATCGCCACGGAAAGCAGGCTCGTAACGGTAAGCGAAAAACCAAGCTGGATGATGCCGAGATTATTGATGCACAACAGGGCAAAGGACGACAGGCAGTAGAAAAAAGCTTCCCCCGCCAGCGTGAGAAACAGGTGCGGGTCGCGCCCGCGGCACTCCAGCGCATGGAGCACGGAATGCACAGGCCCCAATAGGGGAAAGGGAGCGTTTGCCCCGGCAGAAACAACGCTTTTGCCAATGCCAAAGGCGGACGCCAGCCCGATAACAGCTATAAACACAGCCACCGCCCCCACGGCCAGTCGGCCAAAACCGTGATCCCCCTGCGGGATGAATGCAGCAAATGCAGAAAATTCGGGCAGATCCAGCACAACTCCCCCGGCGGCGATACCCAGCAGAATGGTTGCCGTGGTTGCCAGCTTGAGCAGGGCATTCACCCGTGGCACTTCCTGCGGAGAAAAGTTTTCCGGTATGGCTCCGTTAAGGGCGGGGCTGAAGATTGTGGATTGCAGGCCCATCAAAAAAACTACAGCAACCATGCCCGCCCAGTTCATATCCACAAGCGCCCACACGCCATAGAGCATGGCCGCCAGTTCCATAAATTTTGACCAGATGACCATTTTATTCTTGGGCATGCGGTCTGCCAGCCACCCTGCCCAGGCAGAACAGGCCACAAACGGCAAGGCGAACATGGCGGAGGCAATGCCCTGAATGGACTCAAGCCCCGCGCTGGCGGCAAGCAACAGGGCTGCCTGTTTGAAAAAATTGTCGTTGAATGTGCCCATGGCATAGGTTGTGCCCATGCTCAGCAGTATTTTTTTCCCACTGGCTGCCGGGAGTGATTCGGGCGACTGGCTCATGCGTTTGTTCCCTTTTCGGCTTGGGGCTGCGCGGCCCCTTCTTGCAGGTCTTCTTCAATAAAGAGACGAAGTTTTTCCAGAGAATCCAGCACAACATGGTGGCATACAGAATACAGGGCCTGCCTGCCCTCGCGGCGCACGGCGAGTATCCCGGCTTTTTCCAGCACTGCAAGGTGATGCACAATGGTGGAACGGCCAAGATCGAATTCTGCGGCAATATCCTTGATGGAAAGTTCCTCGCCGGGCTCAAACAAAAGCAGGATGCGCTGGCGGGTGGTATCCCCCATGGCTGCGAATACTGCGGCCACGGGCTGCCAATGTTCGGGGAGGGTATTCAGGTACGTTGTTCTCATAACTATATAACTAGTTTTTTAGTTATAAAATGTCAAATAAATATTTTTACTAATCATACCAGATAATTACTTTGAATAAACACAGGAGGGACAACATTACCATCACAGGTCAGGGGGGCAATTCCCCACGGTGGAATGCCCCCCTGCTTCCAGGTTTTTATTGCCAGCAAGGCCCTCCGGATTCAGGCCTATGGGCGTGCCCTAGCCGCCAGCGCGTGGCGCAGCAGTAGAGGTGCGCGTAATGAGCTTATGGCTGTATTCCACGCGGGTGATATTTCGGTCAGAGGCCGCACCGCTGATTTTATTGTGCAAAATTTCCAGCGCGTTGCGGCCTTTGTCGCGCATATAATGCTCAACCGTGGTCAGTGCCACGCCCGCAAAACCTGAGGGAAAGATATTGTCAAAGCCGCAAACGCTGTAATCGCCGGGAATGGTAAAACCTGCTCCGCGCACGGCATCTATAACGCCGTAAGCCACCATGTCGTTCACCGCCACAAAGGAGGTGATTTTTTTGTCATCAAGGCACTTGCGCGTCAGTTCAAGACCCACAATGTGTTCTATCTGCAAATTTTCCAGCTCTGTCTCGGGGCTGATATCCCGGCTTTTTACCAGCACCGAGCCTTGCGGGCACAGTTGGGCAAAGGTGTCGCGCAGGCCCTGCAATCGCTGCATGCGGATGGGATTGGCCTGATCCAGCGTGGTGGAAATGTAGGCCAGATGCTGATGCCCCAGATCGTGCATATGCCGGGCAATGAGGCTGCCAGCATCATAATTGTTCAATTCCACCGTATCCACGTTAAGATCCTGCCGCCTGTCGCCAATAACAACCATGGGCAACTTGCGGTCAGCCTTTTCAAGTACTTCTTCCGGATGGGCCAGCATGGCAAAAATAATACCCGCCATGCCCATATTGCGGGCAAGGCGCAGGGCCGCCAGTTCGCTCTCAAGACTGCGGTAGGTGGTATATATGCTAGTGGCATAGCCCTTGAGCGCGGCAGCCTGCTGCATGGCCTGAATAACAGTGGAATAATATGGATTGGTGACGTTAGGGGCCACCACAAGCACTGAGGGAACGTTTGCGCACCCCGTTGCCCTTCTTGCACCCCGATAACCCAGGCTTTCCGCTGCCGCAAAGACTGCGGCAATGGTTTCGTCTGCAAACGAAACCCCTTCGCGCCCGTTGAGCACCATTGAGACTGTAGCCTGGGAAACTCCGGCTGCTTTTGCCACATGGGCAAGCGTAACTTTTTTTGCGGCGGTATGCCTGACGCGGCTCTTGCTGCTTGTTTCTGCCGTCATGGCAGCCTCCTGTTCAGTCATGGGCGATCCCACACGGCGACGCATGGAAACCAGGCCTAAGGCTTTATTCAGATTTTTATGTATCAAAAGAATTATTTTTTATTTAATAAATATTCAATTGACACAATTTTTTTCAGCGTGATATCAAACCCTAAATTTAGCCATATTCAACATTATTTTTGAAGTGGAGGCAATTAAAAAATTTTATATTAAAATTTTATTCCACCGCATGATTAAAATTCAATTAAAATTTTAATTGCACCCGCAAAAGAATTGCGGTGCTGACAGCCCACACGGAGGGTGTCTGTATGGACGACAGCTCACAGCAAAAATACGTTCCTTCCAAAAAAGAAATGCGCAAGGTCGTAATTGCCAGCCTGCTTGGCGCCACCATTGAATGGTACGACTTTTTCCTCTACGGCGTGGTGGCGGGCATTGTGTTCAACAAGCTCTACTTCCCCACCGCCGACCCCTTCATCGGCACCATCATGGCCTACAGCACCTTTGCCATCGGCTATCTTGCACGCCCCCTTGGCGGCTTTATCTTCGGCCATTACGGCGACAAGCTGGGCCGCAAGCG
The DNA here is from genome assembly GCF_053570645.1 of Desulfovibrio desulfopostgatei. Taxonomy (NCBI): domain Bacteria; kingdom Pseudomonadati; phylum Thermodesulfobacteriota; class Desulfovibrionia; order Desulfovibrionales; family Desulfovibrionaceae; genus Desulfovibrio; species Desulfovibrio desulfopostgatei. The sequence goes on from NZ_JBRBQS010000002.1 coordinate 2,352,090, forward strand.
CATGCTCATTCTCACCATGCTCATCATGGGCATTGCCACAATGGGTATTGGCCTTGTACCCACCTATGCCTCCATTGGCATTGCCGCGCCCATCATCCTGCAAACGCTGCGCCTGTGTCAGGGCCTTGGCCTTGGCGGCGAATGGGGCGGCGCGGTGCTCATGACCTACGAATACGCCAGTGATCGCCAAAAGGCCTTTTACGCCAGTATCCCCCAGATGGGTCTTGCCACCGGCCTGTGCCTTTCTTCCGGCATGGTTGCCCTGCTCTCCTGGCTGCTGGACAACGAGCAGTTCCTGGAGTGGGGCTGGCGCTTTGCCTTCCTTGTGAGCGTGGTACTCATCGCCATTGCCCTCTATGTGCGCACGCACATTCTGGAAACCCCCGAATTCCGCAAGGCCGAAGCCAAGGGCGAAACCAGCAAAAAGGCCCTGCCCATCGTGACCGTATGCAAAAACTACCCCGGCAACATTGCCCTGGGTGTTGGCGCACGGTGGATTGACGGCGTGTTCTTCAACGTGCTGGCCGTATTTTCCATCACCTATCTTGTGCAGCAGATCCACACCACCCGCACCGAGGCACTTACGGCGGTCATGTTTGCGGCCCTGCTCATGTGCCCCTTTATTCTGATCGCTGGCCGACTGGCCGACCGCTTTGGCCGGGGCCGCATTTATGGCCTTGCCAGCCTTGCCTGCGGCATCTCCATCTTCCCCTCGTTCTGGCTTATGCAAAGCAGCGGCGGCAATATGTTTCTGGTTGGCCTTGCCATCGCCATCCCGTTGAGCATCTTTTACGCCGGTGTTTTCGGGCCTGAGGCCGCTCTGTTCTCGGATCTCTTCCCGGCTGAAGTACGTTACACGGGCATTTCCATCGTCTACCAGTTCCCGGGCTTCCTGGTTGCGGGCATAGTGCCCGGCGTGTGCACCGCCCTGATCCAGTGGAACGATGGCGATCCCTTCTACATCTGCATCTTCGTACTCGTAGCCGCAGCAACCAGCGCGTTCTCGGCCTTTACCATCCAGGCGCGGCACAACAGATTGGCTGCGCAGGCTGCAGGAACCGCACAGGGTTAGCATCATGCGTATATTGCAACTTTCAGACACGCACCTGCGGGGCGACCACAGCCTGTCTTTCAGGGTGGTAGATACCCGGCGTTGCCTGGACGAAGCCGTGGCTCACGTAAAAAGCCTGACGCAACAGCCGGATATTATTGTCATCACAGGCGATCTTGCCGACAGCGGAGACCTTAACGCATATCACATCCTGCACGACGAACTCTTGCCCTTTGGGGTGCCCGTGTACGCCGTGCCCGGCAACCACGACAGGCGCGACCGCCTGCGCGAGGTAATGCCCCACTGGTGCCCGGCCAAGGAAGATATTGCGCCCTACCTCTGCTATACGGTGGAAGAAGAAAACCAGCGGCTGATCATGATGGACAGCATGAGCCCCGGCTCCCATTCCGGCCACTTCCCCGCCGAAACCGGCGACTGGCTGGAACGTGAGCTGGCAAAGCGTCCGGATACGCCAACCATGTTCTTCATGCACCACCCCCCGTTTGTTACGGGCATGGGTGCCATGGACGAACCTTTTGAAAATATGGAGCGCTTTGCAGCAATTGTAGAACGCAACCCGCAGATGCGGCTGTGTTTCGGCCACATGCACCGCCCCATCGTCACAGAATGGCACGGGCGGATCGCCATGACGGCACCTGCGGTTTCCATGCAGATAGACCTTGATCTCTCCCCCGAGGGCGGCGACACCTTCCGCATGGAAACGCCGGGCTATCTGCTCCACCACTTTGACAAGGGCGTGTGGAATTCCCACATCTGCCAGATTGCAGTGCAGGCCACGTTTGCCGGGCCGTATCCCTTTGCCGGCTCGGTGAATCCTACCCAATAGTGTTTCCCGACATGAAACACCCGCGCAAGCGGGCCGGGGCTGCCGACATCGGGTCGGCAGTCCCGGCACCCTCTTGAAATCAAGCCATCATACCTGCATTCCCCTCCTTATTTTCTGCCCTGCTTCTGCCAAATCCGCTTATTTTGAAACAGCTTTAGCAAGTTCAGATAAACTTCTGCCCACGTCTCCCTGCACCGAACAAGACCAGACTCTTGGCAAGTTGCCCGTCCAAGTTGATAAAAACTGACCGCAGCAGATATTGACATCACTATCAGACCGGTCTAATTTTTAGTCATGAAAGAAAGCGCACGAGAAAAAATCATCGCTGTAGGTGTTGAAATAGTCGCTGTTTCCGGCTTCAACGCCACAGGCATAGACGCCATACTCAAGGCGGCGGGCGTGCCGAAAGGCTCGTTCTACCACCATTTTGGCACCAAGGAAAACTTCGGCATTGAAGTCATCAACCTCTTTGCTGAAAACTACACAAAAAAATTGCACGGCTATCTTGATGATGAAGCGCTGGCCCCGCTCCAGCGCATCCGCAGGTATTTGGAAGAAAGCATTGAACGTACAGTGCAGGACAACTTCAGCAAGGGTTGCCTCATCGGGAATCTGGGGCAGGAGTTGGCCGCTCAGAGCGAACGGTTCAGATGCCGCCTGGAAGAAGTCTTCCACGACTGGCTCGGGCTGTTTGCCAAGTGCCTGCACGAAGCGCAACAGGCTGGCGAACTGAATCCGGGGCTTGATCCCCAGTCGCTTGCAGGCTTTCTCCTCTCTGGCTGGGAAGGAGCCATTTTGCGGGCAAAGGTCATGCGCTCGCCCGAGCCACTGAAACAATTTGTGAACGTGCTGTTCACAAGGGTTTTGTGATGCCGCAGCAAAACCGGCTGAGCCTGAAGCTGCTGGCCAATCCCGCGCATGCTCGGGGCACTGCCAGCCAAAATCTGCGGCATCCCCAACCACACCACACATACAACAGCGAGCATTCTTATGAACGCGCAGAAAAAGATACTCATGGTTACGACGAGCGCCGATGCCCTGACCAACGGCAGAAAAACAGGCGTGTGGCTTGAAGAAATCGCGGTTCCCTATATTGCGCTGGCAAAGGCAGGCCTCTCCATAACCGTTGCCAGCCCCAAGGGCGGCGCAGTGCCAGTTGATCCCCACAGCCTTGATGATGCCTCTGTTGCCAAATGGCCCGACATCCTTGAACTGCTGAAAAATTCTGCACAGCTCAAGGATATTCAGGCTGAGGGCTTTGACGCCATCTTCCTGCCTGGCGGGCACGGCACCATGATGGATTTTGCCACCGATGCCGAGCTGAAACGCCTGCTCAACGATTTTGCCAAAGCAGACAAGATAATTGCGGCAGTGTGCCACGGCCCGGCCGGGCTGGTAGGTGCCAAAAAGCCTGACGGCTCCCCCCTTGTGGCGGGCAAAACCATAACGGCCTTTACCGATGATGAAGAAATTGCCATGCAGCTGGAAAAGGCAGTTCCTTTTATGCTCGAAACAACGTTGCGCAGCGAAGGCGCGAACTTTGTAGTCGGCCCCATGTGGGCCCCGCATGTGGAAGTGGACGGCAAGCTCATAACCGGGCAAAACCCGGCCTCCAGCGAACCCATTGCCCAGGCGGTTCTTGAACGTCTGCGCTAAGTTATCTCGTACAAAAACATCAACGCCCGGTTCCCCATTACTCAGGGGAACCGGGCGCTTTTCGTTGGCCTTGGCCCGGCTTCGACACAAGGCCGGAAGCCGGGCCACAAATTATTTCACGTAGTGGATGCGCTCTGCATTAAATCTGTCCTGCTGCGTTTTTTGCTCCGCAGGATAGCCCAGGGGGAAGATGGCAAAGGCCCTCTGCCCTGCTGCCACAGGCAGAATTTTCTCTACCTTTTCCATCCGGTCTTCGTCAGGGGCCACACCAAGCCACACGCCGCCCAGGCCCAGCGAATCCACCGCCAGCCAGAGGTTTTGCATGGCTATGGCAAGATCAATCTGCGCATATTGTGGAAAGCGGCAGCCATCCTGCCGATAGGCAGCCACAATGGCCAGGGGGGCATTTGCGGCGCACCCGGCATAGGGGCTGACCTGAGCAAGCGCGTGCAGCTTTTCTCTGGATGTCACCACATAAAAATCCCACGGTTGCTGATTGCCTGCAGAAGGTGCGGCCATGGCGGCACGCAAAATCTGCTCGACCTTGTCACTTTCAACGGCGCGGTCTTCAAACTTGCGCACGCTGACCCTGTGGAAAATCTCCTTCATGGGAACCCCCTTGGTTATTGTGCTGCCAAATTCAACTTATTGCAGAATGTATGCGCTGACAATTTCGCCATGATAGGCGATGTGCGCATCCCGGTTTGCTCCAACTGCGGAGCCGTCAACATCCTGAGGGTAAAACTTTGACTGGTATTCGGTGATCAGGCTGGGGAGATCCTGCTTCTGCTTGTACACGATCTTGCACTCAAGGGTGAGGGGCAGCTCCTTGATTGCGGGCACAGAAATAAGTTCTGAATCCACAAGAGTCAGGCCTGCTTCAGAAATTTTATCCAGATTGCGCCCGCATTTGGAGCCGCAAATGCCGAGGATTTTTTTGCTGTATTCGCCAAAGGGCACATTGACCGTAAATTCTGGATTTTTATCCAGCAATTCGCGTGTAAAGCGGTGCTCGCGCACATAGGCAACAAATACCGGGCTGGACCAGTCAATGCCAAGGGTTCCCCAGCCAATGGTCATGCTGTTCACCCGGCCATCCGCCTTTGAGGTAAGCAGTATGCCCTTGGGCAGAGCTTCAAGAATATTTTTGGCGTATTCGGCAACAATAATTTTTTTCCTTTCCATAATTCAATCCTCATTTGTGTGGTAATATACTACGGGCTTAAAAGCCCGCCGGCAGGTTTGTGGGTGCAGCCAGAACGATAGTTGGGGAGGTGCGGCTCAAGTGGACGAGTTCATACTTTTTCATACAAAAATATCTGTGCTCCGTGTTTTGCCATATGATTATTAGACCGGTCGTATAATAAGTCAAGCAGATTTATTTCAAACTCCATATGGTGGAGGCACGAGAGCGTAACCGTTAGCATAACTTTATGATTTTGCAGGATCAGGCAAATAAACAGGAGGATCGTGCTAGCAAGCAGCGCCCTGCCAGAGGTATGAGAATGTCGGGATCATGGCGTGCCCGCTCTTGGCAGTTCCCTGCCGCAGGCTGTATTTTCCCACTGGAAGCCATGCAGACATGATGGCGAAAAACAACATGGGGCAATTGAATGCCATGTGCCGCCCTTTTTAACTTGCGCACAATTGTGCAATGCAATCATTACGGCCAACACTGCTAAACGCGAAGGTGAATACTTATGGAAAAAGCAAAGGTGTATTTTACGGATTTTCGCACCAAGGCTTTTGGCGATGGTTTGCCCACCAAGCTGAAGAAAATGATCAAAAAAGCTGGCATCGGCCACATTGACATGAAGGGCCGTTTTGTTGCCATCAAACTGCATTTTGGGGAGCTTGGCAACATCAGTTACCTGCGCCCCAACTATGCGCGTGCGGTTGTTGACACGGTCAAGGATTTTGGCGGTAAGCCTTTCTTGACCGACTGCAATACCATGTATCCCGGTAGCCGCAAAAATGCCCTGGAACATCTGGAATGCGCATGGCAGAACGGTTTTACGCCCCTCACGGTGAATTGCCCCATCATCATTGGCGACGGGCTCAAAGGCACAGACGAAGCCCTGGTGCCCGTGGTGGGCGGTGAATATGTCAAGGAAGCCAAGATTGGCCGCGCCGTTATGGATGCCGATATTTTCATCAGCCTCACCCACTTTAAGGGGCATGAGATGACCGGCTTTGGCGGCGCCATCAAAAATATTGGCATGGGTTGCGGATCGCGCGCTGGTAAAACGGAGCAGCACAGCAACGGTCAGGCCAATATCAACGAATCGCTGTGCGTTGGCTGCAAGGCCTGCATCAAGCAGTGCGCCAATGACGCCCTGCACTACTCCGCCGAAACCAAGAAAACCACGGTCGATCACAATAATTGCGTGGGCTGTGGCCGCTGCCTGGGAGCGTGTAATTTTGACGCCATTTCTTTCGCACATGATGCCGCCATCGAAATGCTCAACTACAAAATGGCGGAATACACCAAGGCCGTGCTGGACGGTCGCCCACACTTTCATATTTCGCTGATTGTGGATGTTTCACCCAACTGCGATTGCCATGGCGAGAATGACGCGCCCATTCTGCCCAACATCGGCATGTTCGCCTCATTTGACCCGCTGGCGCTTGATCAGGCCTGCGTGGATGCCTGCATGAAGGCCAAACCCTTGCCCGGCAGTCAGCTTGTGGAAAATCTTGCGAAAAAAGGATTTGTGGATCACCACGACCACTTTAAAAATTCTGGCCCTGAATCCGAGTGGCGTACCTGTATGGAGCATGCCGAAAAAATCGGCCTTGGCACACGCGAATATGATCTGATTGTGGTGAAGTAAGCATATTATTACAGATGTGAAAAAGGCCGGGGCAACCCGGCTTTTTTGCGTTATGCCGCATGAGCCAGAAGTCTTAACCGGCAAAGGGCAAAACACGGGCAAACACTATGGCAATATAACCAGCATTAATGAAGCGTACATTTAAAATTGCAAGAAATCAGCCATCCAGCGCGACCATATGGATACGGTTTCCATGCGCCGAAACAGAACGGTAAAGGTCATCAAAAGAAATCCAGACGGTTGCCGTGTTGTCATTGGGGTGAACGCCAAGGCAGGGATTACCCTCTAGTGCGGAGTCAAATACAATCTCAACTTCGCAGCCTTCATCATTAAGAATGCCAAAAGGAGTTACTTCCCCTTGGGCCAAATCCAGATACTTGGCAAGGCGCTCTTGCGAGGCAAAGCTTAGCCGTGAAATACCCAGTTTTTGCTGCAAGACCTTCAAAGGTGCTGTCTTGTCGTTGCGCATGGTCACAAGAAAATGCCGCTTCCCAGCGGAATCTCGCAAAAAAAGATTTTTGCAGACATCACCTTTAAGATTAATCTTCAGGGCCTTTATTTCATCAATTGAGAAAACGGCCGGATGCTCCGTCACGGTGTACTTCACTTCAAGCCGCTTCAAGTAGTCATAGACTTTTTGTCGCTTCTCAAGATCAGACATTGCACCTCCATAGCAGCGTATCAAAAAAACCGTGTTCCAAGAGACTGGCATACACGTTTGAATATTGCCCGTACGTCATACAGAATCATACAGAAAATTAGTTTAAATCCAAGCTTCTGCTGATGCAAGGAAGAGCATCAATATACTGGGGGAGGAGTTGAGTGTGTAGCAGTCTGATTTACTCAGCTCAACCTGATTTGTTTATCACCTTTAGGGAAAGAGATTTCGCCATCCGGCAGTGTTTGGGACGCCTGGAGACGAGCCATTTCTCCTCCTCGTGGAGCTTAAATCTTTTGCTGCCCTTCGGGCATTGTATTCCGCCGTCCGGCGGAAGTTGGGACCCTGTGCGGCGCGCAATTTCGTCTCCCCGTGAAGATTAAGTCTTTTTACTGCCCTTCAGTCACTGTATTCCGCCATCCGGCGAAGTATGAGACGCGGGTGCAGAGCAATTTCTGCTCATCGTAGAGTTTGAGTCTTTTGCTGCCCTTCGGGCATTGTATTCCGCCGCCCGGCGGAGTTTGGGACGCCTGTGCGGCGCGCAGCAAGGCGGGGCCGGTTATGGGGCTACGCCCCTTCTCGGCCCCCCTTGCATCCCCCCCGAAGCACCCCCAAAGAGGGACTGTCAATAACCCCAGAGTGGCGAGGGCAACGCGGCTGTAGCTCCGGGAGCTTCCTTCCCTCGCTACGCTCGGTCAGGCGATCTCCCTCCGCGCCGCGTAAATGCCAGATGGCGCATTTGCTTTGGATAAAGTCCGTTTCAGCCGACTATCCTGATAACAATTATACTGTTAAAACTGGTCGTTGGCTCAAGCTGTCTCGCCACAATAATTGTTGTCTCTCAACATACTTAGCTTCGCTGCGGGCATCATTACAAGCAAGACGTATTGCTTAATCCCCTAGTCACCTCGAAGCGAAAGCCCCACAGCTAGAAGCCAATGGCGAGTCGTTAACATCATATGTCTTTGGCAGTCAGTAGTTAAAGAAAGGTTGCAGAGTCACGTTCAGCACATACGGGCGAACTGTTGCGATAAACTAGTGTAACCGTATGGAGCCTGAGTCCCTAGATTGTTTATGGTCAGGAGATTGCTGTAGCACCACCTTCCATCCTGTCTTTATGGGGAGTAATTAATAAATGGTTTCAGGGTCACATTGCATCACCTTTTGAATGCGCAAAGTTGCAATGAAATTACACCGCACGCGGCACAGGACACCCTGCCTTTCAACGGGAATGACGTGAAATGGTTGTGGTGCCGCCTTCCATCTTGGCTTTCGCAGGTCGTGATCAGGAGAGGGTTGTGGAGTTGCCTTCCTTAGACTCGCCGGAGCGTGAGCGGAGGCGACGTGCTGGTGTTGGGCGAATTTGCAAAATACGCATTTTTGCGGACTGACAAGGAAAAATTAGTTTTTTAAGCGCAGCGTACTCAAGTACGTGAGCATTAAAAAACCAATTTTGACGCAGTCAGGCCCAAAAAGACGGGTTTGCGTAAATGCGGCTGACGTGCTCTGGACGCAACCAGGAGAAAGCGAGGAAAAACTCCAAAGAGCAAGGGGGGAGTTGGAAGGAAGGAGCAAGGGGGAATAAAAGACAAAGCCCCTTGCGCTAATAGCAGCAAGGGGCTTTGGAGCGATCGTTGACAGCGGCCTACTTTCCCACATGACGTTATGCAGTATCATCGGCGATGGAGAGCTTAACTTCCGAGTTCGGAATGGGATCGGGTGTACCCTCTCCTCCATGGCTATCAACGAAATTTGTCAAAATATTAATTGACAGGGACGGAAGGATTTTTTCAAACACAAGCCGCACGGGCTATTAGTACTGGTCAGCTCCACACCTCGCGGCGCTTCCACCTCCAGCCTATCAACGAGGTAGTCTACCTCGGCCCTTTAGGGATTGCTCCAGGGAGAACTTATCTTAAGGCAGGCTTCCCGCTTAGATGCTTTCAGCGGTTATCCCTTCCGCACATAGCTACCCTGCTGTGCCGTTGGCACGACAACAGGTCCACCAGGGGTGCGTCCATCCCGGTCCTCTCGTACTAGGGACAGGCCCTTTCAATTCTCCAGCGCCCACAGAAGATAGGGACCAAACTGTCTCACGACGTTTTAAACCCAGCTCGCGTACCACTTTAAACGGCGAACAGCCGTACCCTTGGGACCTGCTTCAGCCCCAGGATGTGATGAGCCGACATCGAGGTGCCAAACCGCATCGTCGATGTGAACTCTTGGATGCGATCAGCCTGTTATCCCCGGCGTACCTTTTATCCAATGAGCGATGACCCTTCCATTCGGGATCACCGGATCACTAACACCTACTTTCGTACCTGCTCGAGATGTCTCTCTTGCAGTCAAGCTCCCTTATGCGTTTGCACTCGACGGCTGGTTTCCAATCAGCCTGAGGGAACCTTTGCATGCCTCCGTTACTCTTTAGGAGGCGACCGCCCCAGTCAAACTACCCACCAGACACTGTTCCCTCACCGGATAACGGTCGAGGGTTAGGGACCTGAAAAAACAAGGGTGGTATTTCAACAATGACTCCCCCCATACTAGCGTACAGAGTTCACAGTCTCCCACCTATCCTACACATGCAGTTCCAAATCCCAATGTCAAGCTATAGTAAAGGTGCACAGGGTCTTTCCGTCTTTCTGCGGGTACACGGCATTTTCACCGCGACTTCAATTTCACCGAGTCTCTGGCCGAGACAGTGTGGAGATCGTTACGCCATTCGTGCAGGTCGGAACTTACCCGACAAGGAATTTCGCTACCTTAGGACCGTTATAGTTACGGCCGCCGTTTACCGGGGCTTCAATTCGAAGCTTCGCTTGCGCTGACCTCTCCTTTTAACCTTCCGGCACCGGGCAGGCGTCAGTCCGTATACGTCGTCTTTAGGACTTCGCACAGACCTATGTTTTTAGTAAACAGTCGCCACCACCATTTCTCTGCGGCTCCCTCAGGCTCGTTAAGTGAATTAACTTCACCCGGAGGAGCACCCCTTCTTCCGAAGGTACGGGGTTATTTTGCCGAGTTCCTTGGCCAGAGTTCTCTCGAGCGCCTTGGATTATTCATCCCACCCACCTGAGTTGGTTTGCGGTACGGTTTGCACATCCTAAACTTAGAAGATTTTCTAGGCAGTATAGGCTCAACAGCTTCAGACCTTACGGTCACGGACTCGCGTCTCGACGTAGAGCGGTACGGATTTGCCTGTACCACACGTCTACCTGCTTGCACCGGGACAACCAACACCCGGCCTGTCTACCTTTCTGCGTCCCTCCATCGCACAGATGTACAAGTACGAGAATATTAACTCGTTTCCCATCAGCTACGCCTTTCAGCCTCACCTTAGGGACCGACTAACCCTGGGAAGATTACCTTTACCCAGGAAACCTTGGGTTTACGGCGAACGGGTTTTTCACCCGTTTTATCGTTACTCATGTCAGCATAATCACTTCTCCACAGTCCAGCATGCTTTACAACACACCTTCAGCCCGTGAAGAACGCTCCCCTACCAGACCACATACGTGGAATTCAAAGCTTCGGTACTATGCTTAGCCCCGTTACATTTTCGGCGCAACGTCATTAGACCAGTGAGCTATTACGCTTTCTTTAAACGATGGCTGCTTCTAAGCCAACGTCCTGGGTGTCTCTACAACGTCACCACCTTAACCACTGAGCATAGATTTGGAGACCTTAGCTGTTGATCTGGGCTCTTACCCTCTCGACAATGGACCTTAGCACCCACTGTCTGACTCCCATGGTACATCTGACCGGCATTCTGAGTTTGAAAGAGTTTGGTAATCTGGTAGGACCCCTAGCTCTGTCAGTGCTTTACCTCCGGTAGACAATCCATGAGGCTATACCTCAATATATTTCGGGGAGAACCAGCTATCACCGGGTTTGATTGGCCTTTCACCCCTATCCACAAGTCATCCAAAACGTTTTCAGCCGTTAATGGTTCGGTCCTCCACAAGGTTTTACCCTTGCTTCAACCTGCTCATGGATAGATCACCCGGTTTCGGGTCTAATCCGCACTACTAAACGCCCTTATCAGACTCGCTTTCGCTACGGCTCCACTTACGCTTAACCTTGCAGTACAGATTAACTCGCTGACTCATTATGCAAAAGGCACGCGGTCACACCACAAGGGTGCTCCCACAGCTTGTAAGCATCAGGTTTCAGATTCTATTTCACTCCCCTGACAGGGGTTCTTTTCACCTTTCCCTCACGGTACTGGTGCACTATCGGTCGTCGGTTAGTACTTAGCCTTGGAAGATGGTCCTCCCAGATTCCCACGAGGTTTCACGTGCCTCGCAGTACTCAGGTACCGGCTGTGTCCTTTTCAGTTTCGGGTACGGGGCTATCACCCGCTCTGGCGAAGCTTTCCAGCTTCCTTCCCCTGCCTACTCCAGAATCACGTATGCCGGCCCTACAACCCCGCATGGACGGATCCACACGGTTTGGGCTATTCCCCCTTCGCTCGCCGCTACTGAGGGAGTCTCGTTTGATTTCCTTTCCTTCAGGTACTGAGATGTTTCACTTCCCTGAGTTGGCACTTGGCAGACTATGTATTCGTCTACCAGTGACGGGACATGACTCCCGCC
>NZ_JBRBQS010000002.1:2366230-2801230 GCF_053570645.1 Desulfovibrio desulfopostgatei
AATTTCGCCGAGACTCAATGTGTCGATCCCGTGACGCGAGAAATGCACTCTAAGCAAACACCCCCTCCGTGTCAACACAAAAACCATTTTTGCACAAATGTTCAGGCAAATCCCCCGCCAAAAGCCAATTTCAGGGGGATTTCCACACTGCCACAACCATCCCCTCACCCTGCCACAGCCATTGCTCATCCACCAGCGCGCCTATCGCCGTTCAATGCGCAACACTCCCGCACTGCTAGATCAATCTTCGCATGGCACACAGCAAGGGCACACTTCACCCCCCCCCACAAACTTGCCACTCAATCGTTTGCCCCTTCTTATAGATGCCCAGGCTATCATTTCGTCAGTTGGCGAAATATGCTTGACTTCAAAAGCCCCACTTCTTATATTTCGTCACACAGCGAAATGAAAAGGACATCCACCTCCACCATCCCTACGGAGTACTTATGCTCAGCTACATTTCCGCTATTCGGGCGCTTGGCGACGAAAACCGCCTGCGAATACTCATGGCCCTGCGCCTGCGGCCCCTGTGTGTTTGCGAGATAACAACGCTCCTGGGGCTCGCGGCATCCACCACCTCCAAACACCTCTTTATCCTGCGGCAGGCGCGTTTGATCGAGAGCATCAAGAATGGTCGCTGGGTTTATTACCGCCTGCCGCAGAATCCCACAGACTGTGTGCGCGATGCTCTGGCGCTGACAACCCGCGAGTTGGCCGACTGCCCGCAGATTGCTCAGGATGCAGCGGCCTTGCCGGGTATTTCGCACAACACCAGCATCCACGAATTCTTCAAGCAGAAGCATATTCCCGTCCCAGCCGATCAGGCAGATGACACAGAAGACGATGCCGCGCAAACCGCTGGCAGCCCCGCATAAAGTCAGGAGATTTGAATGGAATCCACCAAGCTTAGCCCCTTGCCCATGAAGGCATGCTGCGCTTCATGCGCGCCGGAAGAACCGAGCGATCGCGACCAGGATCACGCCTGCGCCTGCTGCCATGATCATGGGCACGAGCATGAACACGGGCACGACCACGAAAGGCGCGAAATCGCCATTATGGCAATATCCGCCGTGCTTTTCGCCATTGGTATGGTTGCGGATGAACGTCTTGCCGAGATCATGCCCAACTGGTTGGTCATTGGCATCTTCTACGCCCTGCCATATATATTGTGTGGTTATGATGTCCTGCGCATAGGGGCGCAAAGCATCCTGAAGAAGGACTTTTTCAACGAATTCACGCTCATGGGCGGCGCAACAATCGCTGCCATAGCCCTCGGGCAGTTGCCGGAAGCCGTTGGCGTCATGCTGTTTTACTGCGTGGGTGAATTTGTGCAGGAGCGCGCCGCCGGGCGCTCGCGCCGTTCGGTCAAGGCCCTGCTGGCCGCACGGCCCAGCATTGCCCACGAAATGCTGGATAACGGCGCTACCCGCGATGTGGAACCCGAAGCCCTTGGCCCCGGCAGTCACATTCTTGTGCGCCCCGGCGAAAAAATTCCGTTGGACGGCACCGTGCTTGAAGGCGATTCGCAGGTGGACACATCCCCGCTCACGGGCGAATCAGTGCCCCAGCGCATAGCTCCCGGCAGTCGTGTACTTGCTGGCACCATCAATCTTAACGCTGCCCTGCGGGTTGAAGTGACAACGGCTTTTGCCGATTCGTCCATAGCCCGTATTCTTGAAATGGTGGAAAACGCCGTGGCCCGCAAGGCCCCGACGGAGCGCTTCATCACTCGTATGGCACGCTGGTACACCCCCGCAGTGACGGGCATTGCTTTTCTGGTGGCGGTGCTGCCCCCTCTGTTCGGGCTTGGCCCCTTCTCCCAGTGGATTTACCGCGCTTTGGTGCTGCTGGTCATTTCCTGCCCCTGCGCCCTGCTTATTTCCATTCCGCTGGGTTACTTTGGCGGTATTGGCGCTGCTTCGCGCCGGGGCATACTCATCAAGGGCGGCGCGGTGCTCGACAGCCTGCGCGACATCCGCGTAGCTGCGCTGGACAAAACCGGCACCCTCACCGAAGGCGTATTTGAAGTAAACGCCGTGCTGCCCGCCGAAGGTATTGCCCCCAATGAACTGCTGACCGCCGCAGCGCTGGCAGAGAGCCGCTCCAACCACCCCATTGCCCGCTCTGTCATGCGCGCGGCGCAACAGCAAGGCATCACGGTTGATGGTGCACTGCTCACCAGCATGGAAGAAATCCCCGGCATGGGTGTGGCTGCCGCTGCTGGCGGCGATGAACTTCTGGCGGGCAACGCAGCCCTGCTCACAAGCCGTGGCATTGCCCCCATGGAAGTTGCCATGCCCGGCAGCGTGGTGCAGGTCGCCAAGGGCGGCAAGCTGCTGGGTGCGCTGGTGGTGGCAGACCGCATCAAGCCGCAGTCGCCCGAAGCCATTCAGGAACTGCGCCGCCTGGGCATCCAGAATATCGCCATGCTCACGGGCGACAGGGAAGAACAGGCCCGCCCCGTGGCCCAGCGCCTGAAGTTGGACACCCTGCGCGCAGACCTGCTGCCCGAAGACAAGGCCGGAGCGCTTGAAGCCCTTGGCCCGGTGAAGAACACCATCTTTGTGGGTGACGGCATCAACGATGCCCCGGTGCTGGCAACGGCAGGGGTGGGCGTGGCCATGGGCGGTCTTGGCGCGGAAGCCGCCATTGAAACCGCCGATGTGGTCATTCTGGACGACAACCCCGCCCGCCTGCCAGAGCTGCTGCGCATTGCGCGCCGCACGCGCACAATTGTGTGGCAGAACATTGTTATGGCGCTGGGCATCAAGGGATTGTTCATGGCGCTGGGCATCGTGGGCCTTTCCGGCCTGTGGGAAGCCGTCTTTGCCGATGTGGGCGTGGCCCTCATGGCCGTGCTCAACGCGGCTCGCGCTGGCAAGATCGACGTATAGCAAGCAACTCGGGGGAAGGGGCCACAAAGCCCCCTTCCCCCGAGTTTTATATTCTGTCCTGCCCCCGCTGCGCCTCTGCGCCACCGGCGGCAAATCTTCTCAAAAACGGAATCCGGCATCCTGCGTACGCCGACCGATCTTTTACACGGCAGCGCGTTCCACGGTGTGGCCGCCCGCCTCCAACGCCTCAATGGCCGGGGCAAGCTTTTCAGCCTTCATCAATATATAATCCGTATCAAAAGTGGACACGGCAAAAATGCTGATGCCCGCCTGCGCCAGCACAGTGGACAAACCCGCCATAACACCAGTAAGGCCAAAATCCATCTGCCCCGCTACGCGCAGTGCGCGCCAGCCGTCCTCCCTTGCCAGGGTGGCGTGGGGAACATCCGCAGTCAGGCAGACCACCGAAATTTCCGCATCAGTTTTGCCCACAAACAGCCACGGCACATGGAAATTGACGGCGCGCAGGTTTTCCACCTTGCAGACGCTGAATTTTCCTTCAATTACTTGCAACAGCATGCTTTCTCCGCCTTTTCATTCAGTTCGGTGTAAAAAACTGGCCGGGCAGATCATACACCTAAGAAAGCAGCATTTTCAAGTGCCTGTAGGCCAAAGCTGTTGCCATGCGCCCACGCGGGGTGCGCTTTAAAAAGCCGCACTGGATAAGATATGGCTCGTAAATATCTTCAATAGTTCGCACTTCTTCCGAGCAGGCCACTGCCAGAGTTTTGATGCCCACCGGACCGCCGTCATAGTGCTTGATGAGCACCTCCAGCAGTTTGCGGTCCATCTGATCCAGCCCCAGCTCGTCCACGTCCATGCGCTTGAGCGCCGCCGAAGCCTGCTCGCCAGTCACCAGCCCGTCACCGTGCACCAGGGCAAAGTCGCGTACCCGGCGCAACAGGCGGTTGGCAATGCGGGGCGTGCCGCGTGAACGGCGGCCAATTTCCGCCGCGCCGTCAGTGGAGACCTCCACGCCCAGGATGCGCGCCGTGCGCTGCACCACGCGGGCAAGGTCGTCCGGGCTGTAATATTCCAGCCGCGCCACAATGCCGAACCGGTCACGCAGGGGCGAAGAAATCAAGCCCATGCGCGTAGTTGCCCCCACAAGGGTGAAAGGCTCAAGGTCAATCTTGACCGTGCGCGCCGCAGGCCCCTGCCCGATGACCAGATCGAGCTTGAAATCTTCCATGGCAGGATACAGCACTTCTTCCACGGCAATGGGCATGCGGTGGATTTCATCCACAAAAAGGATGTCGTGCCTGTTCAGATTGGTGAGGATGGCGGCAAGATCCCCGCTGCGCTCAAGCACCGGCCCGGAGGTGCAGATAAGATTGACCCCCAGCTCGGAGGCCATGATCTGCGCCAGCGTGGTTTTGCCAAGCCCAGGATTGCCGTAAAAAAGCGTGTGGTCCAGCGCCTTGCCGCGCTCGCGCGCAGCCCCCAGATACACGCGCAGATTGGCGCGCAGTTCATCTTGCCCGATAAAGTCGTCAAGGCTGTGCGGGCGTACACTTTCGTCAATGCCTGTGGTGCACTCCGCAACGCACGGGTTCGCAAGATCGGTCATCAGACCTTCCCCTTGGCAAGAGCCTTGAGGGTGGCGCGCAGAGCGCCGGTCACGTCCAGATCAGGCTCTTCGTGCAGCAGTTTTTTGACCAGGGGCGCGCATTCGTCCGGCTCGTAGCCAAGATTGCCCAAGCCGTCCAGCACATCGCGGAATACAGAGCCGGGGCGCACCCCGGTGGTCAGCGCCGCCGCCTGCGGGGCGTCCTCGACCTTGAGCTTGTATTTCAGCTCAAGAAAAACATGCTCGGCAGTTTTTTTGCCGATGCCCGAAACGCGGGTAAGGGCCAGCACATCATCCTCAAACACAACCCGGCGCAGGTCGTCGGGCCGGAAGATGGAAAGGATGCCAAGGGCAGTGCGCGCGCCCACCTTGGAGATGGAAACCAGCACTTCAAAGGTCTGGCGCTCTTCAAAGGTGGCAAAACCAAAGAGTTCCAGCGCGTCTTCACGCACGGCAAGGCTGGTGTACAGCGCCAGGGGTTCCCCCCTGCCGGGCAGACTGGCAAGCGTGTGGGCGGGCAGGGCCACTTCGTACCCCACGCCCCCTTCGGTAACGATCAGGCAGGCATTGCCCCATATTTCGGCCAGGCGGCCTTCAAGATAGGCGATCATGGATTCCTTGCGAGAAGTAAAGGTTGCTACCGCCAGAGCATAGACTGAAAGGCGAAGGGTTTCAAATGGCGCTTGCCGTGCATGGCCCATCCCCCGCCTGCGGACAGGCTAGCGGCCCCTGAGCAATGGCGCTGAAATAGGCGCAAAGCATGTCTGCCACGGCTGTGGCACAGGCCTCGTTTTCCTGCGGGCTGCGCCCTTGCGAGGAAAAGTGTTTGCCCGCCGCAGCCAGAGTTACAGAGGTCAACTCCGCGACCAATGCCCTTTGGCTTTCTGTGGCGAGGGGCAAGGCCTCGGCCACAAAATCTGAAAAAACCTGGCGGCTCTCGGCCTTGATTTCTGCTGTTTCCGGCGCATGTCGGTACAGGGGCGCAGAGTCGTGCAGGGCCGCGCGCATGGCTGCTTCTTCACATTCCGACGTCACAAAGGCGTGCACAAGTGTACGCAGCCGATCCAGCGGCGGCATGCCCGCGTCTTGCAGAATGGTTTGCAAAAGGCTGGTGGTTTGCCGCCATTCCTCACACTGAAGCCGAAAAAGTATGGCCGCTTTGTTGGGAAAATACTGGTACAGCGAACCAATGCTGACCCCGGCCCGTTCGGCCACGCGTGCAGTGGTAAAACGCTGCGCTCCCTCAGTGGCTAAAACGCGAGCGGCAGCCTCAAGAATCGCGGCCACCACATCGGCAGACCGTGCCTGACGTGGTTGTTTTCGTTGAATAATTTTCGTTTCTTGGTGTTTGCTCATGGATGCGGCGCAATGCGAATGGTAAAATGTGAATATTTCGTCATATTCTACCCATACACGCACAGGCGTGCAACCATAACAAGGAGCAACACATGAACAGCCTCAGCACGCAACCACTGGCCCATCTGCTTGATACCCTGCTTACCCAGGCGGAAACAACCACGGTCGAAGATATTTGTGCGGCAACAGGCCTGAGCGCCCAAGCGCTGGAACAGCAAAAAGGCTGCAAAACCGCATATGCCGGTTTTTATGCCAGCCTGAAAAACTTTGCCATTCCCGTTTCCCGCAGAACCGGCGAACTTCTGTACATGCTGGCGCGCTGCAGCAATGCGCGAGTAGTGGTGGAATTTGGCACCTCATTCGGCATTTCCACCCTGTTTCTTGCCGCAGCCCTGCGCGACAACGGTGGCGGCCAGATGATTACAAGCGAGTTTGAACCCTCAAAAGTGGCGCGGGCGCAGCAGAATCTGCAAACTTCCGGACTGGCCGATCTGGTGGAAATTCGCTCTGGCGATGCCCTGCAAACCCTGGGCAGCAACCTGCCACAGCATATAGACATGCTGCTGCTCGACGGGGCAAAGGCCCTGTATTGCGATATTCTGAAACTGGCAGAAACTGGTTTGCGCACCGGCGCTCTAGTGATCGCCGATGACGCGGCCGACAGCCCGGAATACCTGGCCTACGTGCGCGATCCCGCCAACGGATACATGACGCTGGATTTTGATGACGACGTGAATCTTGCCGTGCGGCTGGGCTGAGGGCCAGTCTGCCTGCAACAGAAGCTCCCGGCCAGTGAAGGCTGACAGGCAGCCGCAGCCGTGAGGTTACGCTCAGATCGCCGACATCAACCGCCAATGCCCACCATCTGTTTATCGGCCACGGCGGAGCCTTTTTTGCGGGCCTTGAGCAGATCGGCACCGATGGGCTTGCCAGCACAGGCCAAACGCACCACGCGAGCCAGATGCTCGTCATCAAAACGCGGATTACGCAGAAGCCCCCGCAAGTGATATTCCCTGTCGTCAAACAGGCACGTGCGCAGGTTGCCGTCGCTGGTGAGCCGCAGCCGGTTGCACGTGCCGCAGAAATGGCAGGATACCGCGGTGATAAATCCCATGCGGCCCTTGCCGCCCTGCACGGCAAACATCTTGGCGGGGCCAGCCTCCGCGCTGCTGTCCTGCACGGGATCAAGGCGCACGCGGCGCTCGGCCTCGGCCCGGATGTCTGCGGCAGACCAGAACGTCTCCGGCCCCCAGAGGGTGCCGCTGCCCATGGGCATAAATTCGATAAAGCGCAGGTCAACGGGCATGGTGCGCACGGCATGAACAAAATCGTCCATCTGCCCGTCATTGACGCCGCGCATGGCAACGGCGTTGATTTTTACGCGAATACCCGCTTGCAGCAGCCCGTCGAGCGAGGCGAGAACAGCGGGCAGCAGGTCGCGCCCGGTCACTCTGGCAAAGGTTTCGCGGTCAAAACTGTCGAGGGAAAGATTTACGGCGCTCACCCCCACTGAGCGCAGCAGCGAAATGTGCGGCTCAAGCAGGGTGCCGTTGGTGGTCAGGCGCAGATCAAGGGATGGGTAGCGCGTATGCAGCATATGCAGCAGTTCGTCGCAGCCCTTGCGGGCAAAGGGTTCGCCCCCGGTAAGCCGCACCTTGGAAACGCCCAGCGCGGCCATCATGCCCACAAGGCGCGCCATTTCTTCATAGCGCAACACCTTGGGGTGAGGAATGAACTTCTGGTTTATCTCGCTGCGGCAATAGGCGCAGCGCAGGTTGCAGCGGTCAGTGACCGAAAGACGCAGATACCGCACCACGCGGCCATGACCATCGCACAGGGGGGCGGGGTGCGCCAGTGGCGCGAGTTCTTCACCGGGGGCGGCACAGTTGCCAAGAGGGGCAAATGGATTTACACATGCTTGCATGAAACACCTGCTATTCGGAGCCGCCCTGCTGGGCTGCCTTTGCATGACCATACCCGCGCTGGCCTGGGACGGCTTTGACGCCGATTCCGCCGACCTTGTCGAGGTCATCCCCGACCGTGTTCCCTCCAAGGGCGACACGGTGGATGTGCGCAACTATGACAAGGACGCCACGGAAACCTGCCTCGTTGAATCGGTTGCCCGCAATGCCCGCACTGTGGAACTTGTGGTGCGCACCCCGGCCGGAGTAACCCGCACCCTAGTGATGGAAGGCCGTTAGCGGCTGTTGCCGAAAAGCATTCTGTGCCCCACATGGCTGTGGCCCGCGCTTTGCGGCGCGCAGCCGGGAGCAGAAACGGCATTTTCAGAAACAGCCGCCCGTTCCAGCACCTAGTTATCGCCCGCTTCCGCCTCATGCCCCGGCAAAAGGATGCTCGGGCTTTCAGCCTGACCCTGCCCCTTGGGACACTGGGCCTGAAGATGGCAAATCTCGCAGCCGCCCTTGAAGGGATAGTGCGTCACCACGGCATAACGGCGCGTAAGGGTGCCGAATGCCTCGCGGTATTCAATGCCCAAGGAGGCCAGCGCCTCGCGCAGCGTTTCTGTAGGGCGCGGTGAAGGCGCGCAACCGGCGTCTTCCACCTGGGGCAGGGCTTCCTGCACGGCGGCCATGCACATGAACTGGGCAAGGTTGTTGATCATAAAGCCGTCAGAGGCAGATTTGCCCCAGGCTTCATCCACAAAATTTTCCACTTCTTCCGGCAGCCAGACAGCCAGATACGAAATTTTGCCAGCCGCAATCTCACAGACGTTCAGTTGCGGCAGCCATTCGCCCCACAGGCCCACAAGGCGTTCAAGAATCGCACCGCCAAGGCGCGTTTCCTTGCTCATGGACATGAAGGCTTCCAGATCAAAGTAGGGCTGCATTTCATGCCGCCGGATTTCATACGGTTTGCTGCTTGCCTCGCTCACTTGTTCTCCTTGGATGCTCATTGCCTGATTAGCCCGCGCGCTGCCGCGCATGGCCGTGCTTATGAGCCGCAGCAGATATTCTATCCATGCAAGGCACATCGTCAAGAGCATGTTTGCCGCAGCAAGGCTGTTGCATGGGCCGCAGAGCCGGGCTGGCGCTGCTTTTTGCGGTGATTTGATTCTTTCGCTCCAAATTTTTTACAGCGGGCCGACCGGGCATGATGCATGCGAAGCAATGCCGCCCCCTGCGCGGACAGCATGTTGCCTTTACTTGGCAGGGCCTCTTTTTTATCATATGCAATTGCCGCACAGCTGATGTCGTTGCTAACGGAGCCTCAGCCTGCGGCCAGGCCCCTGATACCACACACCACAAGGATGCCGCATGAACAAGCCCAGTGACCACCCCGCAAAGATCCGCTATAAATATCAGATGGATGAAAACGCAAGACTGCAAACAGCCCACGGCGTTTGGGGCGGCATAAACCCGCAGGGCGAGATCGAAATGAATTTTTATCACGAAAGCGATGCCCTGCCCGCTTTCTCTGAGCAGCTGGTGGCCCCCGACGGCTCCATCGGCCACGAAATGACCCCCGGCGAGGTGGACGCGCGCGAAGTGAACCGCTGCATCCACAGCCGTGTGCTGCTCAACTACCACACGGCCCGCGCCGTGCTTGACTGGCTTGAAGACCGCGTGGCCGCCCTTGAAGAAGAAGGCGCGCATGGCATGTACGATGCAGACCTGGACATTGAGCAGTAATACAAGATCATGATTGAAAAGACCTACCATATCATCACTTTTGGCTGTCAGATGAACGTGCACGACTCCCACTGGCTGGGGCGTGCGCTCGGCGCGCGCGGTTTTTTTGAAGCGCCGCTTGAAGACGCCCAGGTGGTGGTGGTCAATACCTGTTCCGTGCGTGAAAAGCCGGAACAAAAGGTTATGAGCACGCTTGGCCGCATCCGTCAGGTTTCGGGCGGCAACCCTGCAGTGCTGGTGTGCGTGGCCGGATGCGTGGCCCAGCAGCTTGGCGAAAGCATCTTTGAAAAAGAAAGCCAGGTACGCCTTGTGGCGGGCAGCGACGGCATAGGTAATGCCCCGCAAGCCATCGAGCGTCTGCTGGAAAACCCCGCCCAGCGCCTCTCCCTGCTTGATTTTACAAGCCAGTATGTGGAGCGCGAGGGCACAACCGAACCCGGCGTGGTCAGCGGCTCTGTGGCCTATGCCAATATAATGCAGGGCTGCGACAATTTTTGCGCCTACTGCATTGTGCCTTTCACCCGGGGCCGCCAGAAATCGCGCAGCAGCACGGCCATTCTTGACGAATGCAAGGCGCTGATCGACAACGGCGCGAGAGAAATCACCCTGCTTGGGCAGAACGTCAACGCATTCGGGCAGGATAAAAGCGGCGACGGCACGAGCTTTGCCGCTCTGCTGCGCAAGGTTGCCGCCTTGCCGGGCCTTGAACGCCTGCGCTACGTTACCCCGCACCCCAAGGATATGGGGCCGGAAGATATCGCCGCCTTTGCGGAACTGCCCCAGCTCTGCCCCCGCCTGCACCTGCCCATGCAGGCAGGCTCGGACGCTGTGCTGGCCCGCATGAAACGCCGCTACGACAGCGCGGCCTTTCTTAATCTGGTGGAGCGCCTGCGCGCCGCCCGGCCCGATCTGGCCCTCTCCACTGATCTTATTGTGGGCTTTCCCGGTGAAAGCGAGCAGGATTTTCAGGACACGCTGCAGATGATGCGCGCCAGCAACTTCATGTCCAGCTTCTCCTTTTGTTACTCGGACAGGCCGGGAACGCGGGCCTCGCTCTTCCCCGACAAAATTCCCGCCGATGTGGCCCAGGACAGGCTGCTGCGCCTCCAGGCCCTTCAGGATGAACTTGGCGCGCGCTGGTTGCAGCAACGGGTGGGCGGGGAAACCACCCTGCTGATCGAAAACCGCAGCCCCAAGGAAGGCCAGGGGCCGGAGCCAAGCTGGCAAGGCCGCGATCCCTACGGCGCGCCCGTGCATGTGGAACTGCCGCCGCAAGTGGACCACACGGGCCGCATGGTACGGGTGAGCATTACCGAGGCAAAGAAACACAGCCTCATGGCCCAACGATTGGGGGAACCATGGTAGAAATGCGCGTTTTCGGCCTCACCATCGACCCGCAGAGCAAAACGCCCATCGTGGTGTTGCGCGAAGCCAGCGGCGATGCCGTGCTGCCCGTCTGGGTAGGAGCCATGGAGGCCATGGCCATTTCTTTGGTGCTCAACAACGAAAGCCTGCCCCGCCCTCTCACGCACGACCTCTTTCTCATGACGCTCAAAGCCTTTAAGGCCGAACTGCGACGCGTGGAGATCAACGACCTGCGCGAAGGCACCTTCTACGCGGTGCTTGTGCTTTCCGGCCCGGAAGGCAGAACCCGGGTGGACTGCCGCCCCTCGGACGCCATTGCCCTGGCCATGCGCGCAGGGGCGCCCATTCTGGTGGAGGAGGAAGTACTGCGCCTTTCTGCCGAGGAGCAGCAGCGGGCAGAACAAAGCACTGCCGTGGAAGTTACCACGCCGATTCCTGATGCCGCCACCGACATGGTGCGCCGCGTCGGCGCCCAAAAAGAGGCGGATATGCTGGGCGGCGCCCTGTTGCGCCACGGCGAGCTGCCCCCCTCCCTCTCCGCGGATGAAGAAACCCGATACCGCGAGATGCTGCGTTCTCTTGACCCGGTTTCACGCCGCAAGATGTAACCAGCCGCAACAATTCTCTTTATCTTTACCACATCCGCGTTGCTTGATTGCGCGCGTGGGTTTGGGCACCTCCTGTTTCCCCCATTTTTCATACAGGCAGCACTTTTCAGAGACAATACGGCAGCCCTTGCGGGCAAGCCTGCACCCGGCAAATCCAGTTTTTTTCCAGAACTCTAAAAATATTCTAAATAAAAAATGCCTCACCAACTGGCTAAAATCATGGGTAAATTTTTTCAGCCCGCGCCAATAGCCGATTTCCGTTCCCTAAAGATATAGCGTCTTGCTCCGATTATTAGCAGCAATGGGGAAGCGAACCATGCTGCACTATCGACTATTCAAAGAAATCAACGACCTTTTTGCCTCCGGGCATGTCGAACAGGCCCGCCGCCTGCTTATGGAAGTGCAATCGCGCAGCATAGCCCTGCACGACGAGCTCAATCTGTTGCAGACCCGCCTGAAGACCCTTGAAGAAATCGTTGAGCTTGCCAGCAACCTGTTCCGCCGCAACGGCCTCTACTGGCTCAAGGCCAAGGACATAAATCTGGGGCCGTTCTGCCCGCGCTGCTATGAAAACGAGGGAGGGCTTATCCGCCTTGAACGGGCAGATGGCACGCTGCACTGCCCATACTGCCACGCAGTTCTCTCCTGCCCGCCAGAATTCTGCGGCAGCGAGGATGCGCAGCAACGTGCGCGCATAATACCCTTTGCCAATTAGGCTGGTTTTGACAGATCAGACACATAAACACCTTGCCGCCACGACCAGCGACAAGGTGTTTTTTATGGAGGCACAAGCCATTACGCCCATTCGCGACAGGCTTTCATTAAATTTCACGGCCCTGTTTTCTTGCGCAAGCCCGCTCCAGCGGGTATAGTGCAGTTACGGAAGCCACTGCCTGCCCTTCCTGCCGGCAGCTTTTCAACTGGTTATTCCGACAAGGACAAGCATGACCCGCCCACGGCAGATCCATGTTCTTCTTCTCAGCGAAAGCGAATCAATGGCCGCTCTGGACAGACGCGCATTGCGCGAAGTCGGGGTTGACCGCATTGAAGGTCTGACCTCCGGCGTGGCGGCAGCGCGCATGTTGGCTGGCCTTGACGAATTTCCCCCTTCTTTCAAGCCCGATGTGGTCATCTGCTCGCAGCGCCTTTCTGATATGGACGGCGAACAGTTCTGCGCCATCCTGCGCCTGCACCCCCTGCTGCTCGACATGCCCGTACTGCTGATTCTGCCCCACGACAGCGAGGTGGAGCAACTCCGCACACTTGGCTGCGGCGCAAGCGCACTCATATCAAGGCCGTACTCCTTCAGCCAGCTCAAGGCCCATCTTGATTTTCTGGCCAACTCGCGTTCTTCGCTTGATGATCTGGAAAAAGCCGCCCACCTTGCAGACACCAGAGCCTTTGACGAGGCCGTGGCCACCTACGGTATCCTGCTCAAGCCCATTCGCCAGCCTGAAGACTATTTCCGCGTGGGCATGCAGTGCCTTGAACAGCGCAAATGGAACAGCGCCATCAATGCCTTCCAGCGGGCCATGCGTGGCGCGCTTATTCAGGGCAAGGCGGAGTTGGGCATGGCTGCGGCGTGGAAGGGCAAGGGCGACATGGCCCGCTACCGCCACTATCTTTCGCTGGCGGCAGCCACATTCGTGCGCGCGCGGCAGTGGAACCGCGCCCGCGCTGTCTATGCCCGCATGCTTCAGGAAGATCCCGCAGCGCGAAGCCCGTTTTTGTCCGAGGCCTTGCAGCAGATACGCCAGGGCAACTTTGATTTTGCAGCAGGAATTTTGGCTCAGGGGTACGAAATCACCCCCAGAGAGCAGATCAGTGAGCGCATGGCGCAGATTTGCCTTGCAACGGATACCCCGGACGACATGCTGAAAAGCATGGAAGCCTGCCTTGAGCAGGCTCTGGGGGCTGATGCAGAAGCCTTGAGCGCAGAAATCCGCACCACGCTTGAAACCCTGACCCGCGAGGCCGAGGCCAAAAAGCTTGAAGACGCGGCAGAACGCCAGTGGCGGGCAGGCCGTCAGGCCGCCAAGGAGCGTGGGGACGCAGAAGGCGCGCCCGCAGAATGGACAAATGACCCCCTGATGCAGGTGGGTCAGGCTCAAATGGGCAATGTGCAGGCCAATCAGGCTCAGACAGCAGGCACAGCCCCGCAGGCTGGAGCACGGCAACGCGGGCAAGTTGGCATTGCCCTTGCCGACGAGGACGAACCGGATATGTCCTCCCAGCAGGGTTCTGCCGCCAGAGCAGGCAATCTGCGCGCCGGGCAGGGCGCATCCTCGCCAGTTATCCCCTTGTGGGGCGAGCACGAGGGCGCAGCCCAGTCAACGCAGAACACCCGCACCACGCAAGATGCGCAGCCTGCCATTTCAGGCAATACCCCCATCCCGCCGCTGCTCGACCCGCTCGCGCGGGGCAAAAGTTCCGGGAGCCTGCTTGGCGGCAAGAGCAGCCTCACGGATATGATGTCCATAGTAAAATTTACCTGGAAGCAGGCCTTCCGCAAATAACAGCTAAAGGCCTGACGGTATTTCTTCTCCAGCGTACCAGTATTGAAGAGGCGCAGGCGGGCTTTGCCCGCCTGCGCCTCTTTTTACGCTCATACTGGTGCCCGGCCGCAGAAAAAGATGTTCTGGCGCGTTGGGATAACGCGATGATGCCGCTCTAACGCTTCACGCGCTGGAGCATGTCTTCCGTGGTAAGCGAATGCAGATGCCGCACCCGCCAGAGGTAACATGCCGCACCGAATCCCAGGGCCACGATGTAGGCAATCCAAAAGCCCGCCGCCCCCATTGAGGGGACCAGAAGATTTGTACGCGCCAGGGCAAAACCCAAGGGTAGCCCGATAATCCAGTAGGCTGCAAAGCAGATGACAGAAATAATCCGCGTATCATTATGCCCGCGCAGAATGCCTATGCCCGTCACCTGCAAGCCGTCCACAATCTGATAGGCGGCCTGATAGAGCAGAAGTTGCATGGCCAGGGCGGCCACTGCCGCATCCTGGGTATAAATGGCCACAATACTATGCCGGAACAGCACGGTAAGCGAGGCAATGAGCAGCGCAAAAACAACGCTCAGGGTCAGGGCCGTGCGGGCCACAATCTTGGCGCGCTCGGCCTGTTGCGCCCCAAGGTAGCGGCCAACGCGTATGGTTGCCGTCATGCTGATGGAAAGCGGCACCATGAACACCAGCGCGCCAAAGTTAAGGGCAATCTGGTGACCAGCCACCATGACAGTCCCCAGAGGAGCCAGCAAAATGGCACTGAGGGCAAAGAGCGAAACTTCAAAAAACAGAGCCAGCGCGCCGGGAAAGCCAATGCGGAACACCCGCAAGACCAGCGCCCCGTCAAAGCGCGGCTCTTCTGCGCTGCCGCCGCGAAACAGGGGCGCAAACAGCGGCCCCAGGCATTTATACTGCGGGTCGCGGCGCAGATAATACAGCATGCACAGGCCCATAAACCAGAAGCTGATGGCAGAGGCCACGCCGCAGCCCACGCCGCCAAGCTCCGGCAAACCGAACTTGCCGTAAATGAACACGTAGTTGCAGGGAACATTAAGCGCCAGCCCGAGCAGGCCTATGACCATGGCGGGACGAGTGCGGGAAAAACCCTCAAGAAAGCTGCGCAGGTTCACAAAAAGCAGAAATCCCGGCAAACCCCACATGATGGCGCGCAGGTAGGCCCCTGCCATGTCTGCAAGCGCGGGCTCAAGCCCAAAAAGCTCCAGATGGAACGAGATGGCATAATAAAAGCCCACCAGCACAACGCTCATGGCCAGGGTAAGCCACAGGCCCTGCCGCAGCAGGTGCGCCGCGCGATCAGGCCGTCCTGAGCCAACAAATTGCGCGCTCAGGGGAGAGAGCGCCAGCAGGCAGCCAATGCCAAGCAGGGCCACAGGGGCCCATATGGAACCCGCAACGGCCACAGCGGCCAGAGCCTGAGCGCTGTAAAGCCCGCTCATGGCTGTATCAGCAAAGGTCATGCCCGTTTGCGAAAGCTGGGCAATGAAGATGGGCAGCCCCACCGCATAAAAACGGCGGGCCTCTGAAAGGGAGAATATTTTTTCAAACATAGGGTTCTCGCAGGTGATCCGTGGCGGGCATAAAGCCAGCGCCAGAACAAGCCGGAAGAGTCCGGGGTAAAACGTGTTCCGTCCGCGCCGCAACGCGCGAAACATGGGGAGGCAAAGGGTTACGGGCCGGGTTTGCCCTGATCGCTAACGCAAAAACAGCCCTTCAGAAGGCAGGGTCTTGCCCATGATATCCGCAGCCCGGCCCACCAGTGTTTCAATGGCCGCACGCCCTGCCGGGCCGAGATCAAGGCTGAAATCCGTCACAAAGGTCTTGATGTGGGCGCTGGTGACGCTTTCTTCCATTTCCTGCGCGTGCGAGCGGATAAACTCGCGCGAATCATCGGGGTGCGCGTTGGCGTAAGCCAGGCTGGCAGTAATGGTATTCTGCACGCGCCGGGCCAGGGGTATGGACAGGTCGCGCCGCACGGCAATGGCCCCCAGCGGCAGCGGCAGAGAAAACTCCGCCTCCCACCACTGCCCCAGATCAAGCAGTTTTACAAGTCCCTGACGCGCGTAGGTAAAGCGCCCCTCGTGGATGATCAGGCCAAGATCAGCCTCGCCGTTGCTCACGGCAGACATAACGTCGCTGAACAGCATTTCCTTGCGCGGCCCCTGGAAACCGCCGTGCAGGGTCAGCAGCAGGTTGGCCGTGGTCAGCAGGCCGGGCACCGCCACCGTGGCATTGCGCCAGTCTTCGGGCTTGAGGTTTTTGCGCGCCACCACAAGGGGGCCGCAGCCCCAGCCAAGCGCCGCGCCCGAAGACATCAGGGCATAATCCTGCATGATCTCGGTGGTTGCGCCAAGCGACATCTTGGTGACATCCAGCGCCTTTTGCCGGGCAAGGTTGTTCAGTTCTTCCACATCTGCCATATGCGGGGTGATGGGCGCAGGAACAGGCACCAGCCCGTGCAGCATGGCATGAAAAATATAGGTATCGTTGGGGCAGGGCGAAAGACCGAATGACAGATTTGGCGGCGGCAAGGCAGACATTTTTCCCTCACGTTGACAGTGTGCGGCGGCGGGGCTTAATCTGCGAGCGGCATTTTGCCCCCAATCCATGCACAGGATTCAGATATGCTAGACGCAACATACTACGCCGCACTGGGCCTTTCGTCTATCCGCGAAAAGGTGCTCTCCGGGGAGCGGCTTTCGCCCGAAGACGGGCTGACACTGTTCAACTGCCCCGATATTACCGCCGTGGGCGCGCTTGCGCTGCACGTGCGCTGCCGCCTGCACGGGCACAAGGCCTTTTATGTGGTCAACCGGCAGATCAACTATACCAATGTGTGCGTCAACGGCTGCACCTTTTGCGCCTTCCGCCGCGACAGGGAGGACGAGCCGGGCGCGTTTGCCATGAGCCTCGACGACGTGCTGGCCCGCCTGCGCGCCGCAGACGCGACCCCCCTGCATCTGGACGAGCTGCACATTGTGGGCGGCTGCCACCCCACGCGCCCCCTCGCCTGGTTTGAAGACATGATCCGCGCGGTGCGGGCCTTTAACCCCAACCTGCCGGTCAAGGCCTTTACCGCCGTAGAGATTGAACATTTTGCGCGCCTTGAAGGCATCAGCACCCTTGAGGTGCTCAAACGCCTGCAGAACGCGGGCCTTGTGATGATGCCCGGCGGCGGCGCGGAAATTTTTGATGAAGAGCTGCGCCCGCAGATCTGCCCGCACAAGGCCGATGCCAAGGCATGGCTGCGCATTCAGGGCGAAGCTCACAGTCTTGGCATTGCCACCAACTGCACCATGCTGTTCGGGCATATCGAATCATACGAGCACCGCATCGACCACCTCTGCCGTCTGCGCGAGCAGCAGGACAAAAGCGGCGGCTTTACCTGTTTTATCCCCCTGCCCTTCCTTACGGATCACAGCCGCCTCAAGCTGCCGGAAGACAAGGTCGGCCCCCAGCGCGGGCTGGATCAGTTGCGCACCGTGGCTGTTTCGCGCCTCATGCTCGACAACATCCCCCACCTCAAGGCCTACTGGATCATGATGGCCCCCAAGCTGGCCCCCGTGGCCCTGTGGTACGGCGCGGACGATCTGGACGGCACCATCATTGAAGAGCGCATCGGCCACATGGCGGGCGCGCAGTCCGCTCAGGGCATGACCATTGAGGAGCTGGAGCACCTTATCCGCGAATCGGGCTTTACCCCGGTGCGCCGCAACGCCACTTTCAATACCCTGAACGACGAATCCACGGAGGCGCGCCAGTGAGTACGTTTTTTCCCGCGCACAGCCCCTTTGACGAACAGGGCGCAGAATTTGAAGACGTGCGCCAGGCCGCAGCCCTTGCCGCCAGTGGTCAGCGCCTTGACCGCGCCGCCGCCGAAGCCCTGTACTACAAGGCCAGCCTGCACACGCTTGCCCAACTGGCCCATGCCATGCGACTGCGTCTGCACCCTGAGCCCATTGTCACCTACGTAGGCGACCGCAACATCAACTATTCCAACGTGTGCGTGTGCGCCTGCCGCTTCTGCGCCTTTTTCCGCGCGCCGGACCAGGACGGCGGCTACGTCATCAGCCGAGAGGAAATGGCGCAGAAAATCGAGGAAACTCTTGCCCTCGGCGGTACCCAGGTGCTGCTCCAGGGCGGGCATCACCCCGACCTGCCGCTGGAATGGTACGAAGACCTGCTGCGCTGGATGCGGGCCACATGGCCGC
Organism: Desulfovibrio desulfopostgatei; assembly: GCF_053570645.1. NCBI lineage: Bacteria > Pseudomonadati > Thermodesulfobacteriota > Desulfovibrionia > Desulfovibrionales > Desulfovibrionaceae > Desulfovibrio > Desulfovibrio desulfopostgatei. Next base: position 2,384,412 of record NZ_JBRBQS010000002.1, read on the forward strand.
AACTGCACATCCACGCCTTTTCGCCGCCGGAGATTTTCTTCTGGGCCGAAAAATTCGGTCTTTCCGTTACGGAAGTGCTGCGCCGCCTGAAAGAAGCTGGCCTGCACTCCCTGCCCGGTGGCGGCGCGGAAATTCTGCACACGGGCGTACGCGCCCAGGTTTCGCCCAACAAATGTACTGCCGAGCAATGGCTCGGCGTTATGGAAGAAGCCCACAAGCTGGGCCTGCGCACCACCGCCACCATGATGTTCGGCCATGAGGAAGAACCCGCTCACAGGCTGGATCACCTCTTTGCCGTGCGCGAGGTGCAGGACCGCACCCACGGCTTCACAGCCTTTATTCCGTGGACATTCCAGCCAGCGCACACGCGCATCGACGTCGACCCGCTGCCCGCGCCCGCATACCTGCGCCTGCTGGCAGTCTCGCGTCTGGTGCTGGACAATATCGCCAACATCCAGGCCTCGTGGGTGACCATGGGACCGCAGGTGGCCCAACTGGCCCTGTTCTACGGCGCCAACGACTTCGGCTCGCTGATGATTGAAGAAAACGTGGTGGCCGCAGCCGGGGTTTCCTTCCGCATGGATCGCAGCGACATCCACAAGGTCATCCGCACGGCGGGCTTTACCCCTGTGCAGCGCACCATGGATTACACGCCCGTGGTTCCCCAGCCTGAAGTGTAAGGTTTCCGACGCACTGTTAATCCACGTTTCCGGGGGTTCGCCCCCGGAAACGCGTTTTGGCCGCACATTCAAATTTCGCCCATCGGCTTTGCCCCTGGCAAAAGGTAATCCGCCCCATGACCGAGCAAAAAAAAACGCCCCCTGTACTGCGCATGGGCCGCATTGGCTATCTCAACGTACTGCCCATCTATCATCCGCTGGAAGCTGGCATTCTGCCCCACGATTACGAGCTTGTTTCCGGCCCGCCAGCCCTGCTCAACACCATGATGGCGCGCGGCGAACTGCACGTTTCGTCCTGCTCGTGTTTTGAATACGCCAGCCGCCCGGAGCGCTACCAGCTTGTGGAAGACCTCTCCATCGGCTCCCACGGCCCGGTCATGAGCGTGTTGCTGCTCTCGCGCGTGCCCTTTGAACAGCTTGAAGGGCAGGAAATCCTCATCAGCGGCGAAACACATACCTCGGTGGCCCTGCTGCGCCTCATCATGCGCGACAGGTTCAAGCTCAACGTCACATTCACCACCGGGCAGGTGACCCCGGCCCTGCGCGGCAAAAACCCGCCCGTGGCCTTTCTGGCCATTGGCGATGAAGCCCTGCGCCTGCGCAACCATCCCGAGTACCCGCACCGTCTCGATCTGGCTGAGGCGTGGCGCGACTGGACGGGCCTGCCCTTTATTTTCGGCCTGTGGGTGGTCAGCCGCGCCGCCGCCGAGGCAAAACTCTTTACCAGCGACCCCGGCGCGCTGCTGCGGCAGGGCCGCGACTGGGGCCTTGAGCACATGGACGTCATCCTCGACCTCACGGCCCACGGCTGCCCCCTCTCGCGCGAGGAGCTGGCCTTCTACTACAGCAAGGGTCTTGTTTACACCCTGGGCGAGGAAGAACAGCGCGGCTTGAGCCTTTTTTATCAAATGCTGGCAGATGCGGGCATGATCGCCAAGGCACCGGCTCTGGAGTTTTTCAAACTGTAATTATTCGCTGCGGGCATTTTTCATCTGAAAAAAATTTTGGGCGCAGGGCAAAAAAAATCGGCATGGAGCAGCCGGAGCACGTGGTCCGGGCTGCTCCATTTTTTTGCCGTATTTACATAGTAATTCAGTAAGTTGCCATCATTCACAGAGGTATGCTCAGCCTTAAAAATTGCCGCAAAGCCTACAGCCAGGCCAAAATATTTTTCTCCGAATTATCATCCAGCACATGGAATGGAAGAGCAAACTAACCTAGTGTCAGTGCCCACGCGCGTACTGACACTCTTTTATCGTGGGGTAGGTATATGACTCAGGTTTCTTCCGCCGCAGGGCGGTCTTTTTGGGGCTATCTTTGTGAAAATATTCGTAATAGGGGCAAAAATCCCCTGCGCGCTTTCACGGGTTTTGCCCTGGCATGGGTTGCGTTTTTTCTGCTGTGGACTGTGATCCCCGCTTTTGACGGGCTGACGCACAACGGCATGGCCGTTCTCGGCATTGTGGTATGGGCCAGCATCATGTGGGTCAGCGAGGCCATGCCCGCAGGCGTGACAGGCATTTCCATTCCCACCATGCTGCTGATCACCCAGGCCCTGCCCTGGAACAACGGCAAGCCGCCCATGGCTACCATCTTTGCCGGATTCACCGACCACGTTATCTGGCTGTGCCTGTTTGCCTTTATGGTGGCAGCGGTCATGCAGCTCATCGGCCTTGACCGCCGCATCGCTCTGGGCATTCTGGCCCGCTTCAAGGCTTCGTCCGTATGCCGGGTTATCTGGGGCATGTTCTTTGTGAATATTGTTCTGGGCTTTCTGGTGCCTGCGGCCAACGCCCGCGCCGCCACCCTGCTGCCCGTAGTGCAGGGCATCTGCAATCTGCTGGGTGATACGCCCGAAGAACGCGCCGCCAAAAAGGCCCTTGTCATCCAGTCTCTCGTTTACGGCTCCATGATCTGCGGCATGTTCATCATGACCGCCCACCTGCCCAACATGATTCTGGTGGGTATTTTTGAAAAAAACGGCTTCACCAACATCAACTTTCTCAACTGGATGCTCCTGCAGTTCCCGTATCTGGGGATGTTTGTGCTGACCAACTGGTGGACGCGCTACTACTTCAAGACCAACTGCGTTTCCATTGCGGGCGGCTCCGCCACCATTGAAAAAAGCTACAAAGAACTTGGCCCCATGAGCATGGCGGAAAAAACCCTGCTGGGCATTTTTCTGCTGGTCGGATTCATGTTTGTGACGGGCAAGGGCAGCTTTATTTATGAACTGCACCGCCAGCCCCTGGGCGTTATCGGGCTGGTGGGCATGATGGTGCTTTTTGCCCCCGGCATGATGCCCTGCTCATGGAAGGCCGTGCAGCAAAAGACCATATGGGGCACATTCTTGCTGCTGGGCGGCGCAATGACCATGACCACCGCCATGACCCAGGCTGGCGTGGCCCAGTGGCTTGCCGACCACATCCACAGCATGGTTGTGGGCATGAACTGGTGGCAGACAGTGCTGACCATGATGGTGGGCACGCACATTATCCGCCTTGGCATGCTCTCCAACGTGGCTGCCGTGGCCATGCTTGCCCCGGTGGTATTTGCCATGGCGCCCAAGCTGGGGCTGCACCCCGTGGCCTTTACCCTGCTGGTGTGCGATACGGATACGTTCGCCTACCTGCTGCCCACGCAGATTACCGCCGCCGTCATCGCCCACAGCACAGAAACTTTCTCTACCTCTGATTACGCCAAGGTGGGTTCTGTGGCCGTGCTTATCGCCATTGCCTACGGCGTCTGCATCATGGCCCCCTGGTACGCGCTGCTCGGCATGCCCGTGTGGAACCCCGCCGCAGCCTGGCCTTTTTAATCGCCCCAACCCTTTGCCCGAGAGGACATTATGGCACGCATAAAAACAACACATGCGGTCGATTTTCGGCCAACCAGCCTGAACGACATTGAAACCGTCGAGGTAACCGCCGACCTGCTGATCATCGGCGGCGGCAATGCCGGTTGCTTTGTGGCAACGGAAACTGCGCGTCTCAACCCCGCAGCCAAGATCGTTATTGTGGAAAAGGCCGACATCATGCGTTCCGGCGCGTGTTCTGCCGGTATGGACGCCATCAACACCTATATCCCGCCCAACAAGACGCCCGAAGACCTCGTGCGCTGGAGCCGCTCGCAGGTTGGCGGCGGCCCTCTGCGCGAAGATCTGGCCCTCTCCAACGCTCAGGAACTCAACGAATGCGTTGAAGACCTGGAGCGCTGGGGCCTGCCCATTCTCCGTGATGAGCAGGGCAACATCCGCTACCGCGGCAAGTGGGATATTTCCATCCACGGCGAGCAGCTCAAGCCCATCATGGCTGAAAAAGCCCTTGAAACCGGGGCGGATGTCTACAACCGCGTGGCAGCAACGGGCCTGCTGGTGCACAATGGCCGCTGCACAGGTGCTACGGGCTTTGGCGTGCGCGACGGCAAGTTCTACGTGTTCCGCGCACGTGCTACAGTGGTGAGCACCGGCGGCGCGGGCACGCTTTACAAGTCCTACACCGCAGACTCCACCGACAGCGGCTCGCAAATCTGGATGTGCCCCTACTGCGTTGGTTCCGGTTACGCCATGGGCCTGCGCCAGGGTGCGGAACTCAGCAGCCTTGAGCAGCGCTGGGTCGCCACGCGCACCAAGGACTTTTGCGGCCCGGTGGATACCATTTCCGTGGGTTATGGCGCGCCCATCATCAACTCCCTGGGCGAGCGCGTCATGAGCCGCTACGCAAGCCTTGGCGGCGATGCGGCCCCGCGCTACATCCGCGCAAACGCTCCCATGGAAGAATGGCTGAACGGTCGCGGCCCCTGCTTCTGCGACACCACTAACATGACCCCGGAAAAAACCAAGGCCATGATGGAAGACTACCTCAACGAGCGTCCTTCTTTCGTGCTCTTCCTCGCCAGCCGTGGGCAGGATCCGTCCAAGGAACCCATCGAAATCTTCGGTTCCGATCCCTACATCATGGGCGGGCACACCGGCGGCGGCTACTGGGTGGACATGGAACGCATGACAACCCTGCCCGGCCTGTTCGCAGCGGGCGAAACCGCAGGCGGCAATCCCAACAAGTTTGTGGGCGGCTGCTGCGCCGAAGGCAAACTGGCCGCGCGCGGCGCTCTTGCCTACATGGCCGTAACCGATGCGCCGGAGCTTGATGCCGCCCAGATCGCGCAGGAAAAGGAACGCGTGTACGCTCCCCTGCTCACGCGCGAAGAAGAAGGCGTAAGCCCGCTGGAAATGAAGGAACGCCTGCAAAGGCTCATGGATGAATACGCTGGCGGTTCCAGCCAGTTTTATCGCGTCAACGAGCAGCAGCTTGATTACGCCCTGCGGCACATCAAGATTCTGCAAAGCCAGTTCAAGCATCTGCGCGCCAAAGATCTGCACGACCTCATGCAGGCCAATGAAACCATGGATCGCGTGGACGTGGCCGAAGCCGTGGTGCACCACCTCAAGGCCCGCAAGGAAACCCGCTGGGCTGGCTGGCAGACCCGCTCGGACTACCCCCAGCGCGACGATGAAAACTTTGACTGCTTTGTGGAGTCGCGCCGCGATCCCGCCACAGGAGAAATGACAACCTTTACCCGTCCCTACGAGCAGTTGCTGCCCGGCGACAGGTACAAGCCCTAAGTCAGGAGAAAAACAATGCCGCCAAAAATTGACACGCACAAATGCAACGGCTGTAACGGGCGCGAAGAAACCCATTGCGAAGAAATCTGCCCCGGCGATCTCATGGCTCTGAACCCCGCCACGGGCAAGGCCTATTTGCGGGCCGCCCGCGACTGCTGGGACTGCATGTCCTGCATCAAGGCCTGCCCCGCAGGTGCGCTTGAAATCAAGATGCCCTACCAGTTGGGCTACTTTAAGGCCACGCTGCGCCCCATCATGGGCTCCAACTTCATTATCTGGAAATGCCGCGACATCAACGGGCAGGAACAGACCTACCGTTATGTGAACAGGCTGGACAAGGCCTGATAGCGCAGAGTAGTATTAAAAATAGTCGCCAGCGTCCCGCCGTTCCTGCACGGCGGGACGCTGGCGCACCACATAGGGAAGGGCATTCATGGACACATTCTGGCATCTGGAAAAGGAAGACTTTTTCAAGGGCATTGACGAGGCCAAGAGCGCCTTTTTAAAAAACGCCCAGCGCCTTGAACTGTCCAAGAATGAGATGGTCTTTCTTGAAGGTGACGCGGGAGACTCCTGCTTTTATATAGAATCCGGCCTGATACGTATTTTCTGCATGGACCGCGCAGGCAAGGAAATGACCTTCTCGCTGCGTATGAAGGGCGAAATATTCGGCATTTCAGAAGTGCTGAACAATTCCCCGCGCAAGGCCAGCGCGCAAACGGCCAGCGCATCCGTGCTGTACGCCATCAACCGGCAGGATTTTGAAAGCATGCTTCAGGAGCATTATCCGCTGGCGCGCAGCGTCATTACCCTGCTTGGGCGCAGGCTGCGCCAGATGGGCGATCTGGTGCGCCGCCAGAACAGCGACGTGGCCAACCGCTTGGCAAGCCTGCTCATTTCTCTGGCCTACGAAACGCTTCGCACCACCGAGGGCTGGAACAAACCCTGCGAAATCCCACTGAGCATTCCGCAGGAGCAACTGGCCTCCATGGTCGGCTCCACCCAGCCCACAGTCAGCGCCACCTTGCAGCAATTTCGCAATGCGGGGCTTATTGTGGGCGCAGGCAGGCGCATTGTGCTGCTCAATCCCATTGAAATGATCTACCGCCTCGACCACAACCTGCTGTAGCCGCGCCACCACGCACTCCGGCGCTACGGGCGCGCTAGCCAACCCTTCTGCACAGAAGAAAGTTTGCCGCAGACCCAATAATCTTGCAGCTTATAGTCTGCCCTGCCTGGAAATGGTAAGCCAGAACAAGGGCTGCACCCAGTGCCTGCCATATGCCCGCCATTTGGCTGCCTGCGGCCCCTTTCATTCCACTCCATTCCGGTTTCTGCCCCTGCAACGGATTTTGCCGTCCGTGAAAGGTAAAAACAAAGCCCGCTCTTTCGAGCGGGCTTTGCGGCATTATGCGTGCAGTTTCAGAAGGCCAAAGGCCGTCCGAATATTGCGTCAGGCGGCTATTCCATGGCCTTGAGAATGCTGCTGGCAGAGACGGACGACAGCACGTTGCCGTCAACAATCACGGCAGGCAGGGTCTTGATGCCAAAATACTGGGCAATCTGCTGGGCCTGATACAGGTTCACATTGCCCGCATTGTAGCAGTATTTGCCCACGGCCAGTTCCTCGGCGGGGTTCACCGGGGGCCGCAGCTTGCTCATGTAGCTGTAGTGGATGGGGAAGTCAGTGGATTCCGCCGTGGCGTCATATTCATTGTTAAAGGCCACAACGTGCCCTTTTTTCTTTTGGGCAGCCTTGATCTCGTTCCAGCGCGAGAGCGCGTAGGTCATGTAGGCCATGCCCTGACCGGGGCGGGAGTAAGAAATCCAGATGCCCATGCCCATGAGGTCGGTTCCGTAGTATTCCTTGCTGTTGGCAAAAACCGCCACCTTGCACTGCTGGGGCGAAACCGAGCGACTGGCCTCAGCCACGGCATGCCAGACCTTCTCGCTCTGCGGCGAGGCAAAATCAAGCAGCACCAGAACTTCGTGAGGGGCCTTGGGTTCGCCGAAAAATACGGGATATATCTCGTTTTTCCACTGGGGCCGATAGGCAGCTTCACCCTCGATGGACGTAACGCGCCCTCCCATTTTTTGCAGCATGGCCTGGCTCTCTGCATCGTTCGTGCGGAGGTTGGGCAAAGTAGTACGCAAGTAGGGGTTAAAGGCATTGGCCTTGGCGTTCTGCACGCCAGCCGCAAGGTTTACTTTTTCTTTGGGGCCGGTATCACCCGTTCCCATAGCGCCGCACCCCCCCAACAACAAACCTGAAACCAGTATAGCCGCCAAAAATCCGCGCATACGTCACCTCTTCTCCCAGCCAGCAGCAAGGGATTGCACGGCATCTTCAAGATGCCGCAGCCATATTTCAGCCACATCGGCGTATTCCGCCGTCCCCATGAGCACGGGCAGGCATTGGTGCCCTTGGGCCTCAATGCGACTGCGCCAACTGTGCCCGTTCTCGCCCGCCATGTCCTCCAGAGCATGACGGCCCACCACCGACAAAAGCGGCATAAGCCATACCCGGCGTGAAGCGAGATTGGGCAAAATACTTTCAAGCGTTACAGCGCCGTTCATGGCCCCCACATGCACGCGGCTGTCAAGCTCGCGCACAGCGCTGGCCAAATCCACATAGCGGGCAACCGCCTCGTGTTCCGCGCCGTGCCCCATAAAGACCACGTCTTCATCCGCGCTGCGCTCGGCGGGCAGATGCCGCACCAGCGCCCGCGCCGTCGCGCGCACATCGTCCGCTGTGGCCAGCAGGGGCGCGCCAATCCGGCAAAGCAGGTGCTCGTGCTCAGCGGCTTCTTCAACTGCGGCGCGCACATCACCATGCTCCTGACCGGGTATGGTCTGCAAGGGCTGCACCGCTACGGCCTCGAACCGCTCAAGCCCAAGACGGCAAACTGCCTTGAACACGGAATCACTCTTCTGGCGGGCCTGCGCCATGCGCTCGCGCAAGAGCAGCGAAGTATAGGCCCAGCGTACCGGAATACCGGGATAACGCTGGCGCACAAGGGCGTCAAATCCCTTGAGGGCGTTCTGCCCCTGCGGGCTGCTTGCGCCAAAGGCGACCAGAAGAATAGCGTGTCTCATGGGGGTTTTTTGTACGTCACTTGCGCCCTTGAAGCAAGGACAGTGCTTGCGGCTGGCAATGCCCAAGCGGCTTCGTATGAAATTGATGTTGACCTGCCTGTATTGTATTGACCCCGGCATCAATGCGAGGATAATGTGCCGGAGAATGGCCTGGATACCGCCAGCACAGCGCTGGCGGGCAAACCTTGGGGGTCGCATGGCAAAAGCTCTGGTACTTGGGGGGGCAACTGGCCTTCTGGGCCAGGCCCTGACGCGAGTGCTTAAAGCCCGCGAGTGGGAAGTTGCAACACTTGGCCGCCAAAACGGCAATCTGCTGGACATGGCGTTTCTGCAAACTGCCATTGCAGAGGCGCAGGCGGATGTGGTGTTTAACACTGTGGCCTGGACGGCTGTTGACGATGCCGAAGACCATAAGGAAGAAGCCTGCCAGCTCAACCGCGCCTTGCCCGCCTCCATTGCGCGCTGCCTCAAGGCGCAGGGGGCCGGATTTCTTGTGCAGTTCAGCACGGATTTCATTTTTTCCGGCCCGGGAGAAACCGCGTGGAAAGAAACAGATACGCCCCATCCGGCCTCTGTATACGCCAGCACCAAGCTTGAAGGCGAAAAGGCCGTTCTGGAAACACTGCCGGACCGCTCGTGCGTCATACGCACGGCATGGCTTTTTGGCCCTGGTCGCAAAAATTTTGTGGATACTATTCTTGCAGCCTGCCAGCGCCGCGATTCCATCAACGTGGTGCATGACCAGACAGGCTCGCCCACCTATACCCTTGATCTGGCGCACTGGAGCATCGCTCTGGCGGAAAAAAGGGCCACAGGCATCTGGCATGCGGTAAACGGCGGGCAGGCAAGCTGGTGTGATCTGGCTTGCGAGGCTGTTTCTCTGGCCGGTGCCCCGTGCCGGGTTGTGCCCATTGATTCGGCGGAATGGCCCCAAAAAGCGCGCAGGCCAGTATTTTCCGTGCTGGACAACAGCAAGCTGGCCGCCTTTCTTGGCAAAGCGCCGCGCCCGTGGCCTCAGGCCCTGCGTGATTATGTTTTCAGCGACTATCTGCCCGCGCACACCGGCAAAGGCGGGGCGCAGTGACAAGCCCAAGCCCTGGCCCTGCGCGGCTTTCAGCCAACCTGCCCGCATTGCGCACGCTTTGCCTGATCATGGCGGGCCTCACGCTGCTCACGCTCGCAGCGCTCTGGAATGCCAATGATGCCCAGGCCAGACCACGCAGCTTGCAGGAGCTTGCCGCCATCAACGGCAAGCTGATTGAAACAGGCGTCAAATACGGCTCCATCCCTTCCCTGTACCGCCCGCGCTACGACCGCATTCAGGATGCAAACCTGAGCCTCAGCGATGACGAGGTGGTGTTTATCGCCATGTTGCAAGGGGGCGCGCGCGTTTACCCGCAACGCATCATGGTATGGCATCAGGTTGTCAACGAAATCGTGGACGACAAGGCCTACGCCATCACCTACTGCCCCACCACCGGCACCTTCATGGCCTATGATTCTTCCATGGGGGGCCTGAACCTTATTTTTGACACGGAAGGCCGCCTCTACGACGGCAACAGCGTTCTGATTGACCGCAATTCCGGCAGTCTCTGGCTACAGGAAACAGGCATGGCCTTTGACGGCCCCCTGCTGGGCCGAGGGCTCCCCATGGTGCCCGTATACTGGACAACCTGGGGCGCGGCAAAGCGCACCTTTCCGCATGCCTTGGTGCTTGCCAAGCCTAATGGCAACAAGCCCTACGGGCGCGATCCCTACGGCAACTACCTGCGCAAGGGAACCTACTACGATAACGACAGGCTCATTTATCCAGTGGAGCGCATGGACAAACGTTTTGCCCGCAAAACGCCCATGCTGTGCATTGAATATGAGGGGTACCTTTTGGCTATCGACATAGGCTATGTGCGCAAAAAGGGGGCCGTGAATTTTTTTGTGGGGCCCAATGCCCTTCTGGCAGTTTATGACCGGGGCCTTGAGGTCGTGCGTCTTTTTAACCGCCAGATATGGGCCGAGCCATTCCTGTTCATATCCCAGAACGGCAAGCTCATGGATCTGACCACGCGCAGCCAGTGGGATCCTGCCACGGGCGTGGCGCTTGACGGCAACATGAAGGGCGCGTCCATGCCGCAGTTTTACGGCGCGTATTCCATGTGGTTTGCATGGTACAGCATGAATCCGGAAACACTGGTCATTCCCGGCCCCGGCGAGGTGCCGGAAAAGCTGCTCTCGCCAGCTCCGCCGGGGGAATAACCCCACTGCCCACGTGCCCCGGTCAAGCCATTTGCATTGCGCAAAACCAGAGCGTATTTGATTACCCATGAACTGCACTGTCACAGCATCCGCCGACATATCCTTGCATCTGGCGTGGTTTACTGCATATGCCGCCGCCAAAACAGCTCTGGAACAGGGCGATGCCTCACCCATGGATCTCAAACTCCGGCACTCCCTTGAAGTGCTGGAAAATGCCCGGCACACCGTTGAAGGCGAGGGTTTTGACCCACAGACTGCGCGGGCCTGCCTGCTGGCAGCACTGTACCATGACGTGGGCCGGTTTGAGCAGTATCTGCGATATCACACGTTCAGGGACAGGGAATCGTGCAATCACGGGCAGATGGGCGTGCGGGTTCTCAAGGCCGAACGCCGCCTTGTCAGCGAGACACCGCAAATGCGCAAGCTGGTCATGGCGGCGGTGGGCATGCACAACCGTTTTGCCCTGCCCAAGGGGACGCCGGAGAACATCGCTCTGGTCACCAATGTGGTGCGTGATGCGGACAAGCTGGACATTCTGCGGGTCATGGACGAGCACTTGAGCGGCCCAGCCCCGTATAATCCCACAGTGGTGCTGCAACAGCCGGACGACCCCACCATCGCCAGCGAGGCGGTTCTCAATGCCGTGCGGGAAAAACGCGTGGCAGCCTATGCCGACCTGCGCTGCGTCAACGATTTTCGCCTGCTGCTGGGAACATGGTTTTTTGATCTGCACTTTGTCTCAAGCCGCCGCAAATTTCTTGAGGACGGGCATGCGCAAAATCTGCTGCGCCGCATGCCGGACACGGTTCCGCAGGCCGAAGCCCGCGACTGCCTGCTGCATATTCTGGAGGACGCGCAGTGACGCATGCCCCTACGGCAGCCAGCCTTGATGCTTTGCCAGCCTGCCCTGCATTTTTTCCACAGGCGGCGCTGGCGCGGCGTGTGCCGTGGCCGGATGCGTACGCGCATGCCCCGCTCAACCCAGATGTGCAGACACTGCGAAGCGCCAGCCATGCGCCCCTGGCCTGTGCGCGCTTGGCTTTTACGCTGTTTTATCTGCCTGCGGCGCAGGCAGAAGCCCTGCTGCGGCTCGCGCTTGAAAGCGCTGAAGTAGTCCTGGTGGCTGATTTCAAGCTGGCGGAACGCAACCTTGAGCTGCCCGCAACGCTGGCTGCGCGCGGCCTCATGGCGCTGACAAAAGCACGCAGAACAGCGGCGGCAGACGGGGCACCTCAAGCAAGTTTTATTCAAAGGGGCGGCATTGAGGGGCTTGTGCACCAATGCAATGCGCTGGTGCACGAGCGCCGCCCCATTTTTGCAGGCGCTGCGACTTTGCTGCATTTGCAGCGCGCCTGAGGCGTTGGATCTCCTCTCGCGGCCCATCCTGCATTTCTGGCCTCATGGCCCCGCCTTGAAGGCCCCCCCTGCCTGTGCTATAAGCTGCTCTGGCGCTGCCGCACCCTGTGCAGGCGCTCGCCTGTCAGGCCTTTGCGCCGGTAACGCCCGCCTTTTCCGCTTCTGGAGTTTTCATGTCAGATTTTGTCCATCTTCATTGCCATACCGAATACAGCCTGCTTGACGGCGCCATCCGCATCAAGGATCTGTGCGCCCGCGCCAAGGATTTCGGCATGCCCGCCTGCGCCATCACCGACCACGGCAATCTCTTTGGCGCGGCCTATTTTTATCAGGGTTGCAAGGATTACGGCGTCAAACCCATCTTTGGGTGCGAGGTTTACGTCTGCCACGACCACAAGGATAAAAGCACGGACTCGCCCCTGGCGCGCCGCCGCAACCACCTGATTTTGCTGGCCCAGAACACCACAGGCTACCACAATCTGGTCAAGCTGGTCACACAGGGCTACCTTGAGGGTTTTTATTACAAACCCCGCGTGGATAAACCCCTGCTGCGCAAGTATTCCGAGGGCCTCGTCTGCCTTTCGGCCTGCATTGCGGGCGAAATCCCCCGCGCCATTCTTGCGGACGACATGGACAAGGCCCTGAGCCTCACGCGGGAATACGCCGATATCTACCCCGACCGTTTTTATCTTGAGTTGCAGTCCAACGGCCTGCCGGAGCAGACCAAGGCCAACAACGCCCTGCTGGAACTGGCGGAAACCACGGGCGTGCCGCTGGTTGCCACCAACGACTGCCACTATCTCACCGCTGACGATGCCGAAGCCCACGAAGTGCTGCTCTGCATTCAGACGCAGACCACCATGGACGACCCCAAGCGCATGCGCTTTGGCACCCATGAGCTGTACTACAAGTCCATCGAAGAGATGGAAAAACCCTTTGCCCATGTGCCCGAAGCACTGGCCAACACCATGCGCATTGCCGAGCAGTGCAATGTGGAGCTGGACTTCGGCCACCACTACTTCCCTGTGTACAAGCTGCCGGAAGGGGCCAGCCTTGATTCCGAATTTCGGCGGCTGGCAGAAGAAGGGCTGGAAAAACGGCTGGAAAAACACCCCGACAGAGACACTATTGATGTTCAGCTCTACCGGGACCGCTTGCAGTACGAACTGCGCGTTATCCTTGAAATGGGTTTTCCCGGTTACTTCCTCATCGTGCAGGAATTCATCAACTGGGCAAAAAACCACAATGTTCCCGTGGGGCCGGGGCGCGGTTCCGCCGCCGGCTCGCTGGTGGCGTGGGCTCTGCGCATCACCAACCTTGATCCCATCCCCTACAATCTGCTGTTTGAACGCTTTCTGAACAACGAACGCGTCTCCCTGCCCGATATCGACGTGGACTTTTGCGAACGCCGCCGCGTCGAGGTCATCAAGCACATGGTGGAAACCTACGGCGAAGGCTCGGTGGCGCAGATCACCACCTTCGGCACCATGAAGGCCAAGGGCGTTGTGCGCGACGTGGGCCGCGCCCTGGGCATGAGCTTTGCGGAAACTGACCGCATCGCCAAGCTAGTGCCCGCCGACCTCAAGATGACCATCAAAAAGGCCCTTGAGGCAGAGCCGGAGCTGGAAAACATTTACCACTCCGACCCCAAGGTCAAACACCTGCTGGACACGGCCCGCCGCCTTGAAGGTCTGGCCCGCCACGCCTCCACCCACGCCGCCGGGCTTGTGGTTTCAGACAAGCCCATGGAGGAATACCTCCCCCTTTATCAGGGCAAACGCGGCGAACTTGTGACCCAGTTTGACGGCCCCATGACGGAAAAAGCCGGGCTGGTGAAGTTCGACTTTCTTGGCCTGAAAACCATGACCCTGATTCAGGACACCCTGGACAACATCACCCTTCAGGGCCATGAACCGCCAGATCTCGACAACCTGCCGCTTACGGATACGGAAACCTACGAACTTTACGCCCGTGGCGACACGGACGGCGTGTTCCAGGTGGAAAGTTCGGGCATGCGGCAGTATCTGCGCATGCTCAAGCCCTCGTGCTTTGAAGACGTCATCGCCATGCTGGCCCTGTACCGCCCCGGCCCGCTCGGTTCGGGCATGGTGGACGAATTCATCAAGCGCAAGCACGGGCAGGTGCCCGTTGTGTATCCGCACCAGTCGCTCACCGACTGCCTGCGCGATACCTACGGCGTCATCGTCTATCAGGAACAGGTCATGCAGATCGCCCAGATCATCGCCAGCTATACGCTTGGCGGGGCCGACCTGCTGCGCCGCGCCATGGGCAAAAAGAAAGCCGAAGCCATGGCCAAGGAACGCGTCAACTTTGTTACCGGCGCGGAAAAGAACAACATTGACAAGGACAAGGCCAACGAAATTTTCGACTTGATGGAAAAATTCGCCGAATACGGCTTCAACAAGTCGCACTCCGCCGCCTATGCCCTCATTTCGTACTACACGGCCTACCTCAAGGTTCACTACAAGGTCGAGTTCATGGCCGCCCTGCTCACCTCGGAAATGGGCAATCAGGACAAGCTGCTCAAGTATGTCTCGTGCTGCAAGGACATGGACATCAATGTAGTGCAGGCCTCTGTAAACCAGAGCCAGCGCGAATTTACGGCCCACGACGGGCAGGTGGTCTTTGGCCTTGGCGGCATCAAGAACGTGGGCGATGAAGCCATACGCGAAATTGTGGAAGCCCGGGCCGAAGGCGGCGACTTTGCCTCGCTGTTTGACATGTGCTGCCGGGTAAACCTGCGCAAGGTCACCAAGCGCGTGCTTGAATCGCTGGTCAAGGGCGGCGCGTGCGACTGCTTTGGCGTACCCCGCGCCGCCATGCTGGCTGCCATTGAGATTGTGGTTGCCCGCGCGCAAAAAAAGGCCAAGGACAAAACATCCAATCAGGTTTCGCTGCTCTCCATGGCTCCGGTTGTGGAAAGCGCGCCCCAGCCCGGCATAGGGCTTGACTGCCCCGAAGCTTCGTTGCCCGAAATGGCGGACGACGACAAACTGCGGGCAGAGAAGGAAGCCCTGGGCTTCTTTTTGACCAGCCACCCGCTCCAGCCATTCATACGCGAAATCCGCCGCCTGGGGCTCACCACGCTGGAAGACGCGCGCGAACTGTTCCCCGGTGCGGAAATCCGCTGTGCGGCGCTGGTGGTCAGCGTCAAGGAAGTGCTGACAAAGTCCAAGGGCGAGCGCATGGCCTTTGTGGGCATTGAAGACCTCACAGGCCACGCCGAAGTGACGTTTTTTCCACGCACGTACGCCGAATGCCGCGATCTTTTACGCTCAGAGCAGCCCATCTGCCTGGTGGCGCGCCTCGACAGCCAGACCGACAACGGCGACAACGCAGACATGGATGAAGAAGCTGACGAAGGCCCGCGCGAAATCAAGCTGCTGGGCCAGACCGTCCGCTCGCTGGCCGAAGCCTGCGGCCAGAGCGACACCCCCATATGCGTGCAGATACCGCAGCACCGCCTCGGACGCGAAGACATGCTGGCCCTGCGCAATCTTCTGGAAAAATTCCCCGGCCCGGTGGAAGCGCATGCCCAGGTTTTTCTTGATGGGCACGTGTGCATTCTGCACCTCGACAACTCTCTGAAAGTACGCCCCGGGCCGGATCTGGATAAAGCTCTTGCCGCCTGGGCTTCATAACACTATATGTTCCGATTTTTTCTGGTAACAGGCATAGGCCTGGCCGTTATCAACGGCTGGATATCCTGGTGGCTGTGGCGCGCGCTTTCCGGCACGGGCTGGCTGCGCATAATCCTCTGCATCCTTGTGCTTGCTTTGGGTGCGGCCTTTCCCCTGCTCTACAAGGGGCATGGCGATACCCTTGCCCATATGTGGGCGCTGCGGGCCGGGGCATTCTGGATGGGCGTGGCCTTCTACGCCTTTGCGCTTGTGTTGATTGCCGACATCTGGGGCCTTGGCGCACGTTTGTTTGGCGCAATGCCGCCCGCCACCCCACGCTGGGGCGCAGTGCTGCTGGTTATGGGCCTGCCCCTGCTGCTGGGAGTGGGCAGCTGGTTCAACGCGGCCTTTCCCGTGCTGCGGCACTACGACATCACTGTGCGCACGCAAGGCCCCGTACCCAGCACCTACGTTGACAAGCCGCTGAAACTGGGCGTTATTACCGACATACATCTGGGCCGCCTCCTCACAGCAGGGCGGCTGGGCAGAGCCATCGAACTGCTGGCCCCGGAGCAGCCGGACGCAATCCTCTATGTGGGCGACATCATTGACGACCATATAAAACTGGATGCGGAAGCCACTGCCGCAGCCCTGGCCGTGGCCCAGCCGCGCCTTGGGCATTGGGCTGTGCCGGGCAACCACGAGTATATCTCTGGTTCCATCGATAAAAGTCTGGATTTTCTGCGCGCTGTGGGCATGCATGTGCTGCGCGACCAGTGGGCCGTGGTGGACAACAGCTTTGTGCTTGCTGGCAGGGACGATTTGAGCAAGCCCGGTTTTACGGGCATCCAGCGGGGCAGCATGGAGGAAATTTTGGCCGATCTGCCAGAACAGTACCGTGGGCTGCCCCTTGTGGTCATGGATCACCAGCCTGCCGCCCTTGAAGAAGCGCGCAATGCAGGCGCTGCGCTCGTGCTGTCAGGCCACACGCACAACGGGCAGCTCTGGCCCTTTAACTTTGTGACGGAACTGAGATACGAAAACCCGCTGGGCCTGCTGACAAAAGGCAACTTCCACTCTATCGTCAGCGCTGGCACAGGCACTTGGGGGCCGCCCCTGCGCACTACGGGCCGCGCCGAGGTTTTGCTGGTTACGGTGCATTTTGCTTCTGCGGACAATGCCGCTCCATAGTTATCGCCATGAGATGATCGACGCCCCGGGCATCTGGTTCCGGAAGGAGGCCGCGTGTTATTCTGCTCCAGGTTTGTTCGGGAACTTGTATTTGAAGAAAGGGCCTTGCAACCCTGCTGCAATACGCACAATATCGTTGTACCGAGTTTTTCTTTTGCAGGCGGCGCGGTGGATATGGAGGCATATACCCGCCATATCGCCAGCGTTGCGCAGGAAGTGCAGAAGCAGAATCCCCAGGTATGTGCGGGCTGCCCCGATCTTGTTCCCCTTTCGCATTCTGTCTGTGTGCCCAAGCTGCGATTTGCCGTTCTTTCCCTGAATCACCACAGACACATCTGCAACTGCCGCTGCGTCTACTGCGACCTGTGGAAGCCTGGACAGCACCCACGCCCCATTGCCATTCTCCCCGCCATACAGAGCCTGTATGAGCAGGACGCACTGGAAAAAAACTGCGCAGTAAGCTGGGGCGGGGGAGAATCCACCCTGTTGCCTGATTTTGAAGCCACAGGCCGCTGGCTGCGCGAGCATGACTACTTTCAGTACGTGCATACCAATGCGCTGCGTCATTCTGCCTGGATTGACGAAATGCTTTCCACCGGCGGCGGCAAAATCAACATCAGTCTTGATTCCGGCAATGCCGCAGCCTATGCCCGAGTTAAGGGCGGCGACTGGTGGAATGACGTGATGGCTTCGATGGAAAAGTATTTTGTTGCAGCAATCACGCCAGAACAAATTGATATCAAATACATAATTTTTGAAGAAAATAACAAGATCGCCGACGTTGAGCAGTTTTTCCAGATCTGCCGCCGCTTCGGCGTAGTGAATGTACAGTTGTCCTTCAATTTTCTGGAAGTAAATGCTGGCGCGGTCAGCGAGCATTCCATTACCGCAGCCGCGTATTTTATGCACCGGGCGCAGGAACTGGCTCTTGCCTGCGAGCTGTTTTTTGTGGATGCACCGCTGCGTGAACGTATTGACCGCGCACGCGGCAAATTTTTTCAGTAGCCTGAGCGGGTTCAGCGTCCCCCGCAAAATCAGGCGTACGAACCAGGTCCAATGTCAGGCGGGCCTCTCCGGCTCTGCAAAAATGCTCTCCCCCTCTGGATCATGCCGCCGGAAATTTCGGGCAGCCACGGCGGGAGAGGTATTGGCGTAGCAGTATACGCAGCCGTGGGGGCAGGTGTCGTACTGGCCCACATCCTTGCAGGGTACGCACAGACACACCGCCCGCTGGCCTGTGTCGCGCGGGTACTCATGTGCTGTGCTGGCAAGGTTCGCGCCTGAGGGCATTTCCAGGGGCAGGCCCAGTTGCCGTTGCGGCGTAATGCCGAAGAGACGCAGCATGTCCGGGTGTCTGTTGGTGAGCCTGAGGATAAGTTCCGGGTCGGTGCAGCGGTTATGGCTGATGCCCCAAGCCGAGAGGTCGCCCTTTTCGCCGCAGGTGCAGGGTTCCACGCCCATTTCCGCAGCAAGAGCGGCCACCCCCGCTGCCACGGTCTGCATCTCCGCCTGTGTAAAATCACGCCAGGCAAGGCCCGCCCTGCGCAGATTTTCCCGCACCTTGCGGTAGTCGGCAATATCGGCAAAACTGAACACCAGCTTGCGGGTACAGCCTTTCAGGGCTTTGCCGATGCGGGCCATTTTTTCCAGCAGCGCATGGCAACCGCCAGGATTTTGCGCCAGTGGCCCGGCCAGCATCAGGGGATCAAAGCGCCACACGACCCTTTCCGGCCCAGCCGCATCCGCAAAACGGCGAAAGGTGTCGATGCGTTGGGCAAGCGGCGGTAAATTGGGTTCCCAGCCTTCAGCCTCATAATCATTGAGCGTAAATTCCAGATACCAGGCGAGGCCCCGCGCCTCCACCTCCGGCAGCAAGGGCAGCAAAGGCCGCGGATTTTTGCTCCAGAACACGACAACCCGCGTGTTGGCAAAAGACACAAACTGGGGCCGCCCGTTGAAGGGATTGATCCAGCAGGCATATCCCGCGCGCAGCCTGTTGATAAACCAGGGAGCGTAAAAGGCCGGAATATCCGTTGCCCGGCTGGCCGCAATGATCTCTGGAGCAACTGCGCTTGCCGGCCCCGATGCGGTGGTTATCTGTACTGTACGCCACTTCATGCCCAAAGTGTTTCAGGGCTGCGCGGCTTCGTCAACTGCACGGGGCATGAGGCCTGCCTGAAACCATCGCTCTGACGTGCATTTTGACTTATCCGGCGCAATTGTTATGCTTAAGGGCAAGCACAATCAATAACCTGTAACAAACTGGAAATTCATGTCTTTCTTTTCCTGGATGCAAAGCCTCTTCACGCCGCCCTCCACTGGCGACCCTGATCTGGATGATCCACATCCAGGCTTTGAATGGAACCAGAACGCCCGCATCATGCTGGCGATCATTGTTGTCATTATTTCGGCCTTCGTGGTCTACTGGATACTGTCATGACAAAGGGCGCTTTCTGGCGGCTGACCGTGCGGGACGATTTTTCTGCTGGTCATGCCCTGCGGCATTACGAGGGCAAGTGCGAGCGCATGCACGGCCACAATTTTGCGGTGGAACTGACCGTGCAGGGGCAGCGCCTGACCCCGGACACTGAAATGCTGCTTGATTTCAAAACGCTCAAAAGCGGTCTTAAAACCGTGCTTGACGCGCTAGACCACCGCCTGCTCAACGAAACGCCGCCCTTTGACGTCATGAATCCTTCGTCAGAAAACCTTGCCCGGCATATCTGGCGGGGCATGGCAGAGCTGCTGGCAACACATGACGATCTCCAGGTCCGGCAAGTGCGGCTTTACAGCGTCACAGTGTCTGAAAAAGCCGCGCAAAGCGCCACCTACATGGAAGTGGACGACTGATTCAGGGACGCGAATGGGGATGGACGTTGGCGCACCCCAAGAATACGGCCCCCTCACACCCAAGACAGACGGAACCAGCATGACCAAGGCTCTGTGTCTTCTGCACGCCAACTGCCAGGGCGATGCCCTGCGGCCCCTGCTGGAAAACACCCCGGCCTTTGCCAGCCGGTTTAACATCCGCCAGTATGTGAACTATACGCGGCAAAGTATTGCAGACAGCGATATTGAACGCTGCGAGCTTTTTCTCTACCAGCGCCTTGCGCCCAAGTGGGGCGACCTTTCCACAGAACAGATGCTGCCGCGCCTGCCGCAGCACTGCCTGTCCATTGAGATTCCCAACCTGTTTTTCAAGGGTTACTGGCCTTTCTGGTCCCGCGATGACCGCATCAACTTTGCCGACAGCCTGCTGGAGACGCTGCTGCAAAAGGTCACGCCGCAAGAGGCGCTGACCCTCTATCTGCGCGGCGCAGCCTCGCTGCTGGGCGATGCGGACGCGCTCAACGCGCAGGCTGAAGAATCGCTTGCGCGTGAGGAAGCCAAGGAGGCCGATGCCCCCATACGTTGCGCGCCGCTGCTGCGCGAGCGCTGGCGTGCTGAACAGATGTTCATCACGGTCAACCACCCTGGCCGCGAACTGCTGTTCCACATGGCGGACAGCCTGCTGCACCTGTTGGGCCTTGGCGTTCTGCCCCCCTCCACACGCGGGTCATATGTTCACCCACTTGAAGATTTCTGGCTGCCCATCCATCCGGCGGTGGGGAGCACGCTGCACCTGCCCTTTGCCAGCGCGGACAAACGCTGGCCCATCTTCCACTCCCTGCTCACGCACAGGGAATATACCCTGTGCTACATGGCCTGCCGCGCAAACAATGTGCCGGACTTTCTGACCTTTCTAAAAAACCTCTCGCCGGACGCCCTGCGGCTGGCCGCAAAAATATGACAGACTGATTCTGACTTGCCGACATGGCTGTTTCTGAATCCCTGGCTGGTGCAGAGCCGCGAACAGGCGGCACACAGCCCAAGGGGGGCGGCAGGCCCCTGCGTGGCTTGCGCACGTGAAAGGCATTGCGTACTGTTGGCAGGTCAAAAAATCATGGACGAAATTACGCACAGGCTTGCAAACACATTCACCAAGCCTGCGCAGCCCGGCATCTGCTGGCCTGACGCTCCCAAGCGTCAACATCTGGCTGGCTTTTTACCAACAAAATCATACGGGGCACCGGCCTCGCCGCTCCGCTCACAGCGGGGCGGGAATTTTGCACCCGAAAGGAGATTCTCATGAAGGTACTCATGCTCAACGGCAGCCCTCATCCCAAGGGCTGTACCTTTACCGCGCTGTCCACGGTTGCGGCGCAGCTGGAAAAAAACGGCGTTGAAACACAGATGCTCCAGTTGGGCACAAAGCCCATACAGTGCTGTATTGGCTGCGGCAAATGCAATGATACCGGGCATTGCGTATTCAATGCCGACCACGTTAACGAGGCCATTGACCTGCTGCGCGAGGCAGACGGCTTTGTTGTGGGTTCTCCTGTTTACTACGCCGGCCCCAATGGCGGCGTGTGCTCCTTTCTTGACCGCATGTTCTATGGCAAGTCCCTCCACTATGCCTTCAAGCCCGCCGCCGCCGTGGTGAGCTGCCGCCGTGGCGGGGCCAGCGCTTCCTTTGATCGGCTGAACAAATACTTTACCATTGCGCGCATGCCCGTGGTTTCTTCCCAGTACTGGAACGCCGTGCACGGCAATACGCCGGAGCAGGTAATGCAGGACAAGGAAGGCTTGCAGATCATGCGCACCCTTGGGGACAACATGGCATGGCTGCTCAAGTGCATCGCCGCTGGCAGGGCCGCGGGCGTGGCAACTCCAACCCCGGAGCCGTGGGATCCCACCAACTTTATTCGCTAGAACCAGACACCATGTGAGATACCGTGCAGATATTCCTGCACTATCTACCCGTTTGCGGGGCAAACGCACAACCACAGTAACAGGCAAATATCAGTGATCAGGGCTGTCCGAAATATTTTCGGGCAGCCTTTTTTATTGTCTGGCTGTTCATTTTATATGCCCCTGTTTTATGCAACAGCATATCCGGTCAGGATGATCGCCGCGCATAAGCCTTCTACGCGCTCTGACGGAACTTTTCACACGCGCTGCACGCTGGCTGCTGTTATCTCAATGTCCCCAGTAAGGCTGATAAAGTTTTATCCGCGCATTCGCGCTTTATCTTTGGGCCTCCATACAGATTATTTTGCACTGAATATGTGTCTTGCACAAAAAAGCATACCTTCATTGAAAATTGCGATATAAAATTTATACAAAAAGACAATTAATGAAGATCAAACCACTACAATATTTATGACCGATAAATATTCATACCGCATAATATGCGTATTTGTGATTTTTATTACATACTGCTTAATATAAAAAAAAATTCCATCTTTCATGCTGCATACGTTGAATAAATTATGAAGATTGATCAATCATTCAGCATAATACTGTTGCCACGATTTTTCATATCTGGCATTGTTTCAGGTATCCATTTATTTTCCCTGCCATTGTATACCATAAACGCGAAAAGTCGAGCAGGGACGCCGTAAATTTCATGATGCAGGAGGTTGGCGGATGAAAAGACCAGCTCTATGGGCGTTTATGCTGCTTGCGATTGTTCTTTTTGCCGGACATGAGGCCTTTGCAGCTTCCAGTCTTGGCATCAAGCTACCAGAAGACCCCACCAAGGCATACATCACGCTGGGCATCCTGCTGGTTGCCGCGGTGATGTTTTTTACGGAAGTTGTCCCCCTGCCCATCACGGCCCTGCTTGTGCCGGTGGCTCTGTCTCTCACAAATGTGGTTTCGTCCAAGGTTGCCTTTGGCTACTTTGGCGACCCCACCGTTGTGCTCTTCATGGCCATGTTCATTGTGGGCGAAGCCACGTTTATAACCGGATTTGCAGACAAGGTGGGCGGCCTGGCAGTCAAGCTTTCCAAGGGAAATCCGGTTAAACTCATCGTATACACCATGGCGGCCATCGGCCTGCTTTCAACCGTGCTTTCCAACACCGGCACCACAGTTGTGGCCGTCCCCATGGTGCTTGGCATGTGCATCAAGGCCAAACTTGCACCCGGCAAGGTGCTTATGCCCGTTGCCTTTGCCTCGTCACTGGGCGGCACGGTAACGCTTGTAGGCACGCCGCCCAACGGCATTATCAACTCCATGCTTGCCCAGACAGGGCAAAGCCCCTTTGGCTTTTTTGAATTCGGCCTTATCGGCATGCCCTTGTTGGTCGTTGGCCTGCTCTATTACGCAGTTATAGGCCACAAGTTCTTGCCGGAAAAGCTGCATGACGACAGCGAAGACGACATCGAAGTTGACGCCAAGATCCGACGCGAACACAAAATGTGGCATTCCGTGCTGATTTTTTCCTTTGTGGTCGCCATGATGGCCAGTGAACTTATGCCCCTGACCACTGCCGCCGTTCTGGGCGCCTGCCTTATGGTCATTGCAGGCTGCATGACCATGCGTGAAGCCTTCCGCAGCGTTGACTGGACAACAATTTTTCTGTTCGCGGGCATGCTTTCCATGTCGGCTGCCATGGACAAGTCCGGCGCAGCCGCCATTGTTGCTAACGCAGTGGTGAGCACGGTCAATGACCCGTGGATGCTCATGTTTGTGTGCTGCGCCCTCACCGCCGCCATTACCAACTTCATGTCCAATACCGCCACTGCGGCCCTCATGGCCCCGCTGGCTCTGCCGATCGCATTGGCGACCGGAATTTCTCCCCTGCCCATCACAATGGGCATTGCCATGTCGGCCTCATGCTGCTTCCTGACGCCCATTGCCACCCCGCCCAACACCATCGTGCTTGGCCCCGGCAGATACAGCTTCATGGATTACGTCAAGGCTGGCTGGCCTTTGCAGTTGATTTCGCTCATTATGTGCTGGCTGCTTATCCCGCTGATCTGGCCTTTCCATCCCTAGCCAGCAGCAGTCGTACTTATAAAGAGGAAGACATGAAGGAAATCAATGTTGAGGATATAGCGCGCGCCGTTGCCGACCTTGCAGTGCGCGCCTGTTGCCGCCTGCCGCAGGATATGGTGGACGGCATGCGCAGGGCGCATGAGGTTGAACCCTCGCCCGTGGGTAAAAACATTCTCGAACAACTGCTGGAAAATGCGTCAATCGCAGCCAGCGACGGCATTCCCATTTGCCAGGATACCGGCCTTGCCGTGATTTTTGCCGATGTGGGGCAGGATGTGCGCATTGTGGGCGGCGCGTTTGAAGACGCCGTCAATGAGGGCGTGCGCCGAGGCTATGTGGACGGTTACCTGCGCAAATCCTGTGTGGCGGAGCCATTGTTTGATCGCAAAAATACGCGCGACAACACCCCTGCAGTAATCCACACCCGTCTTGTGCCCGGCGATTCGCTGCGCCTGCGCCTGGCCCCCAAGGGGGCAGGCTCTGAAAACAAGAGCGTGGTCAAAATGCTCGTGCCCGCTGACGGCATTGAAGGCGTGCGCAAGGTGGTGCTGGATGCCGTGCTGGCAGCAGGGCCCAATTCATGTCCGCCCATGGTGGTGGGCGTTGGCCTTGGCGGCACCATGGAAATGGCCGCCATCTGCGCCAAGCGCGCCGCCGCCCGCGACCTTGAAAGCCGCAACCACGATCCGCGCTATGCGGCCTTTGAAGAAGAACTGCTTGAGCTTATCAACAAGACCGGCATTGGCCCTCAGGGCCTTGGCGGGCTGACTACGGCGCTGAAAGTGCATGTGGAGTGGGCGCCCACCCACATTGCCTCCCTGCCTGTGGCCGTAAACATCAACTGCCACGCGGCGCGCCACGCCGAAGTTACGCTGTAGGAGGCCACCATGTCGGAAAACCAGATGAAAAAAATACGCGCTCCTTTTGACGAAGCCACTGCGCGTTCACTGCGCGCTGGTGACCGGGTGCTGATTTCGGGCACCATTCTTGCCGCGCGGGATGCGGCCCACAAACGCCTGGTGGAAACACTGGACAAGGGCGAACCCCTGCCCGTGGATCTGAAGGGCGCGGTGGTCTATTACGTGGGGCCAAGCCCGGCCAAACCCGGCGAAGTGATCGGCGCTGCCGGGCCAACCACCTCGGGGCGCATGGATGCCTATACCCCACGGCTGCTTGATCAGGGCCTCAAAGGCATGATCGGCAAGGGCTACCGCAAGCCTGAAGTGGTGGAAGCCATGAAAAAACATGGAGTGCCGTATCTTGCCGCCGTGGGCGGGGCAGGCGCCCTGATCGCCCGCAGCATTAAAAAATATACGGTGCTGGCCTACGAAGACCTTGGGCCCGAAGCAGTGGCCGCCATGGAAGTGGAAGATTTTCCCGCCATTGTGGTCATCGACAGCACGGGCGACAACTACTACGAAACAGGGCAGGCCCCGTACAGACGATCCTGACTTGCGGCCGCCCCTGTGCATGCCAAATGCTGAATGCTTAGAATTGGCGCAGTTTGTCGCGCCATATTGTAATGCCTGATATCTTTATGAAGGAGTAGGTATGGCCTTGAGCAGATCCCCTGTCGATGACCGAACCCGCCTTGATTTCTGGCAAGCGGCTTCTGGCGCTGTACTGGCGCTGTTTGTATGTGTGCATCTTGTGCTGGAAGGAACAGTCGTCCTCAGCCCCGCACTGACCAACGGCATTGCATGGTTGCTTGAAGTCACCATGCTCGCGCAGGTGGCGGCCCCCGTCATCATGCTGCTGATCCTGTTCCACTTTTACATTGCGGCCCGCAAAATGCCCTTCCGCGCCAATGAACTTGGCGTGTTTGTGCAACACAGCAAGGGCCTCAAGGAAGTGGATACGTGGCTGTGGCTGGTGCAGGTTTTTACGGCCATCGTTATTCTGGCTGGCGCTTTCTACCACATTTACAGCGTCATGACAGACCTGCCCATCAATGTGGCGGGCAGCGCCAAGCGCCTGCACTCGGGCTGGCTGGCCTTCTACGTGTTCTTTCTGCCTTGCGTCATTCTGCATACGGGCATTGGCGTGTACCGCCTGGCCGTCAAGTTCGGCGTGTGCGTCAAGGCCACGCGCCCGGCGTGGCGCAAGTGGACCTGGATTGTCATGGGCTGTTATCTTCTGCTCGGCGCGGCGGCTCTGACCCGCGTGTGGTTCTTGGGATAGGGGGTGCGTATGCGAGTTTTTGAAAGCGATGTTCTTTGCATAGGCGCCGGCCTGGCCGGGGAACGCGTTGCCGTGGAAGCGGCGCAGGCGGGTTTCAGCGTTATCTGTCTTTCACTGGTGCCGCCCAAGCGGTCACACTCATCAGCCGCCATGGGCGGCATGCAGGCGGCGCTGGGCAACTCCATCATGGGCGAGGGCGACTGCCCCGAGGTGCACTTCAACGATACGGTCAAAGGCTCCGACTGGGGCTGCGACCAGGAAGTGGCCCGCCTGTTTGCCGAGACAGGCCCCATCGCCATGCGCGAAATGGCCTGGATGGGCGTTCCCTGGAGCCGCGTTGTGCCCGGTGAACACACCTACTACAAGGGCGGCAAGCCCTTTCAGGCAACGGAAAAAAAGGAAAACGAGGGGCTGATCCACTCCCGCGCCTTTGGCGGCACTGCCAAATGGCGCACCTGTTATACGTCTGACGGCACAGGCCACGCCGTGCTGTTCACCCTTGATAACCGCCTGCTGCAACTGGGCGTTGACGTGCATGACCGCATGCAGGCCGAGGCCCTGATTCATGATGGACAGCGCTGCATGGGCTGCGTTGCCCGCGATCTGCGCACCGGCGAACTGGTGGGCTATTTCGCCAAGGCAACCCTTATCGCCACGGGCGGTTATGGCCGTATTTACCGGGCCACCACCAATGCCATCATCTGTGACGGCGGCGGCCAGATCACGGCCCTTGAAACGGGCGTTGTGCCCCTGGGCAATATGGAAGCCGTGCAGTTTCACCCCACAGGCACCGTGCCCACGGACATTCTGGTCACAGAAGGCTGCCGCGGCGACGGCGGCACCCTGCTGGACGTGAACGAATACCGCTTTATGCCCGATTACGAGCCGGAAAAAGCCGAACTTGCCTCCCGCGATGTGGTGTCGCGCCGCATGACCGAGCACATGCGCAAGGGCCTTGGCGTACAAAGCCCCTATGGCGAGCACTTGTGGCTGGATATTCGCCATCTGGGCGAAAAACATATCACCACAAACCTGCGCGAAGTGTACGACATCTCAACGCACTTCCTGGGCGTAAACCCCATCCACCAGCTTATACCTGTGCGGCCCACCCACCACTACAGCATGGGCGGCGTACGCATCAACAAGGACGGGCACGCCTACGGCCTTGAAGGACTTTTCTCCGCTGGCGAAGCAGCCTGCTGGGACATGCACGGATTCAACCGTCTGGGCGGCAACTCGCTGGCGGAGACCATTGTTTCTGGCCGCATTGTTGGCGCAAAGCTGGTGGAATTCCTCAAAGGTTACGAAACTGTTTTCTCCACCCAGGCCATGAAGGACGCCGCCACCAAGGTCAAGGAGCGCATCTCTGCCCTGCTGCGCGGTACCGGCGATGATTGTTACACCCTGCGCAACGCCATGCAGGACATCATGATGGAGCATGTGGGTATTTTCCGTAACGGCAAGGATCTGGAAGCAGGCGTTGCCAAGTTGCAGGAACTGCTGGAGCGCACAAAGAACATGCGCCTTGCCAGCGGCAACATCCCCGGCCCCAATGCCGAGCTTTCCATGGCCCTGCGCGTACCGGGCATGCTCAAGCTGGCCCTGTGCACGGCCTACGGCGCGCTGATGCGCACAGAAAGCCGTGGCGCGCACGCCCGCGAGGATTACCCCGAGCGCAACGACAAGGAATGGCTCAACCGTACCCTGGCCTACTGGAAGGAAGGCGACACCCTGCCCACCCTCAAGTACGAACCGGCAACGCCGTTCTATATTCTGCCCCCCGGCGACCGTGGATACGGCGGCGGCAAGATCATAACCGCCGACATCAGCCCGGAAAAAATTGTACCGTACGCACAACAGGGGTAAGGAGAGCCATATGGGACGCAATCTGACGTTTGAAATATTCCGTTACAATCCGCTGGATCCGCTCTCGCATCCCCATATGCAGACATTCCAGCTTGAAGAACATAACAGCATGACGCTGTTTATCGCGCTGAACATGATCCGCGAAACGCAGGACGCCTCCTTGCAGTTTGACTTTTGCTGCCGCGCTGGCATCTGCGGTTCGTGCGGCATGGTCATCAACGGGCGGCCCGGTCTGGCCTGCCACACGCAGACAAGCGACCTGCCAAGCCACATCACCCTGCATCCCCTGCCGGTGTTCAAGCTTTTGGGCGACCTCTCGGTGGATACGGGCACATGGTTTCGCAATGTGGGAGCCAAGATCGAATCGTGGATACACACCACCAAGGAGTTTGACCCCAAGGCGCAGGAAGAGCGCATGGACAACGAACTGGCTACCCAGATATTCGAGCTTGACCGCTGCATTGAATGCGGCTGCTGCGTGGCGGCCTGCGGCACGGCCCGCATGCGCGAAGACTTTATCGGCGCAACGGCAATCAACCGCATGGCGCGCTTCTACATTGACCCGCGCGACAACCGCACACCTGCGGACTATTATGAACTGATCGGCGATGATAGCGGCGTATTCGGCTGCATGGGGCTACTGGCCTGCGACAACGTCTGCCCCAAGCAACTGCCGCTTCAGGATCAACTGGGCATCATGCGCCGCATGGTGACAATGGAATCTGTGCGCGGTATTTTGCCTGAATTTATACGCAACAAATTGCAGGGCTGTGGATGCGGCTGTTCCAAATAACAACGCTTGCCTCATGGAATGGGCTGGCATAGTCCGCCCATTCCATTCCCACCAGACGGGAGGGGCAACCCTCGCACTACCCCCAGGGAGGATGCCATGCTGATACTCGACTGGATGCAATCCAAGGTAATTTCCATTCCGCCGACCGCAACCCTGCTCCAGTGCCGGAAGCTGTTCAAGGAACACAAAATAAACCGACTCCCTGTGGTTGACGCCAACAATGTTGTGGTTGGGCTCATCTCGTCTTCCGATGTCCGCAGTTTTGCTCCCAGCAAGTCCACGGGGCTCGAAATCATTGAGCTTCTGGAAATCATGAGCGAAACCAAGGCCAGAGATGTCATGGTGGTCGATCCGGTGACCATCACGTATAAAAGCACGATTGAGCAGGCGGCCAAAAGGATGATCGACAGGCACGTTGCCTGCCTGCCCGTGGTGAACGATGAGGAAAAACTGGTGGGCATCATCACGGGCTGGGATGTATTCAAGGCCCTGCTCGACATGAGCGGCGCAGAACAACCCGGCGTTGAGGTGGGCTTTGTAGTTCCCTATCAGCCCGGCACCCTGCGCGAACTGCTCGACAGGCTCAAGGCGCATGGCATGAGCATTATTTCTGTATTGTCGTCGGCTTCAACCGATGGCATGCGTCAGGTCAAGATACGTTTCAAAGGTCCCGATGCCATGTCGCAAAATGTTGCGCTTGAGCAGTTCCGCGACCATCCCGGCCTGCGTTACTGGGCGCGCGAGGACGAATTCTACCTTAAGTCAAACGTGGATCTGGGCTAAGCATCCCCCTGCCCGGCTCACGGAGAGCTGGCTGCGGGGCAGGCCCCATGAACAGCGGTAAAAGTGCCGCCACGGCTGCTGTGCCGTGGCGGTTTTTTCTTATGCCCATCGGCATATTTCCGAGTAGATGCCTTGGCTTCCTTTCTGCAATACGGTATACAAAACGGCATTCCGTGTTGCAGGGAGGGGGACATGCCACGCCCAGGGCAGAGGCCTTGCCCGTCCAGCATCGGCGCATTCACTTTCAACACATCCGGATACTGTCTTATCACTCCTTGCAGACATGTCTGCCTTCACGCTTCAGGACGCTCCATGCACAAGAACTATGCCTTCCGAACCAATTTCATAATCTGCCTGATTATTGTTATCGGCTTTTCCGTCACTTCTGTAATAGGCTACCGTTCCAATGTGGACACCCTGAAAAAAGAAGCGGAAAGCGTGACACGCCTGGCCTCAGAAGGCATGATGTATCAGATTGACGCCATTTTTGCCCAATCCATACATATTTCGCTGACAATGGCGCACGACAGTTTTTTGATCAATTTTCTCTCGCAGGAAAGGGAAAACCTGAAAAACCCGGCGTACACGCTGAATATCAGGGAATACCTCGCCGCTTACAGAAAAAAATACAATTATGATTCTGTTTTTCTTGTCTCCATGCAGACAGACCGTTACTACAACTTTTCTGGTGTTGACCGCATTGTTGACCATTCTAATCCTGAAAACAAATGGGTACGGGAATTTATTGCAAGCAATCAGGAATTTTCACTCAATATTGATAACGACAAAGCTGCGCACGACACCATTACAGTATTTGTAAACTGTGCTGTTAAAAACAAGAATAACGAAACCGTGGGCATTGTGGGCGTTGGTTTTACTGTAAACACTATACAGGCCATGCTTATCAAGTATGAGCAACAATTTGCGGTTAAATCCTATCTTGTGAACGCCGACGGGGCCATCCAGATATCTTCATCCGCTCAGGGCAGGCCTGCCGCGGATATTTATACCGCGCAAACCTTTGCCGCAGTCAAAAATACCCTGAAAAAGAACAGCACAGAAATTTCAGACACATGGTATTCTGGTCATGGCACCGATGGCTATGCCGTCACGCGCTACCTTCCTGCTCCTGATCTTTTCCTCATTACAGACAAAAACACCTCTGAAATAATCAGACAGATCAGAACAAAATACTACACTGGCGCTATTGTTGTTGGCTTTACAATGATAATTGTCATTTTTATTGTAACAGCAATAATACGTAGATACAAAAATAAGATAATTTCTCTCACTATTGCTGAAGAATTAAAGTATCATGCCATACTTCAAAACGCCACATCGCATATTTACGAAAGCATTGTTGAATTTGACATAACCAATGATGTTGCCTGCGGTGAGGGCACGAAAAAGTTTATGCAGCAGTTGGGCCTCAAGCCAAACACATCATACAGCACCATGCTGCAAACCATTGTGGCAAAGCATATCCTGCCCGAACATGTAAACCTGTACCTGCAAACTTTCAGCCCGGAATCCATACGCACTGCCCTTCAGGAGCAGCGTAACAAGCTGAGTTGCGATTTCCAGTGCATGCAGGGCAACGGCCAGTACATCTGGTTCAGAGAAACCGGCTATATTTTGCGCTGGGCAGAGAATGATTCCATCCACATTGTCATTTGCCGCCAGAACATTGACCACGACAAAAGACAGGAACTCAGCCTCCAGGATATGGCCCAAAAAGACGGCTTAACTGGTCTTTACAACAAGATGACCACAGAAGCGCTAATTGACAGACGCCTGGCGGAACATCAGTGCGACGCTGGCGCCCTGGCCATGATCATGCTTGATATAGATAACTTCAAGGAACTCAACGACTCATTGGGCCATGTTGCGGGCGACAGGATCATTCAGGAGTTTGCCCAGAGTCTGCGGGCGGCCTTTGCACCCGGAGATCTGGTAGGCCGCATCGGCGGCGATGAATTTATTGTTCTTACATGCCAGCAAAGCAGTGCTGCCTTGACCACAAAGCTTGAAGAACTCTGCAAGTGCATCCGCCACACCACGTATGGAGGCGAGGGGCAGCACCACATTGCCGCAAGCATGGGCGTGGCGCTCTTTCCCCTGCATGGCAAAAACTTCAGCGAACTGTATGCAAGTGCAGATACAGCCCTGTACCGCGCCAAGCAGAAGGGCAAGGACACGTATACCTTTTTTGAAACCGCGCCCTTGGTATAGGCCAAGACTGCCCCAACAGATACGGCAACAGGTTCGGGCCCAGTTTAGCTGGACAGGTGGACAGCAAGCACTGGCCGTTCCACAGGCTGTCTTGAGGCAATGCCAAAGGAGTGACTCTGGCTTGCCGCTGGTCCCGCAGCCACGGCGGCAAATGAGGGGTGCCCGCCTCAGCTATCCTGCGGGAATGGCAGATGTTTTTTTCTCACAGCTTGTGAGGCAGCGACAGATAGCCGCCACGTTGGCCGAGGCCATGCCCTTGCGCCACACAAGCTCGGTTACGGCATTGCACAGGGGGTGTTCAAGGGCATGCACGGAAAGCATGCCGTTGGTGCGGCACAGCTCAAGAACCGATGCCGGAACCACCCCAACCCCCATGCCCGCAATAACGCCTCCCACAATGGCGTGGTACGAAGCCAGCTCAACAATATGCTGCGGCTCCCACCCGTAGGCCCGAAACCAGTTCACCAGCCGGTTCCGGTAGGCGCACCCCCCCTGAAAAGCCAGCACGGCCTTGCGCCCTATGTCGTCCGGCGTATGGATGGGCGGATGCTCCCTGGTGGCAATCAGCACCAACCGCTCAGTAAATGCCTCCATTCTCTCCAGCCGTTCATCTGTGGGCGCATCAACCACAAATACCGCATCCAGCCTGTTTTCCAGAATATCCCCGTACAGGGAACTGCTGGTACCTATCACAAGCTCAAGCTCGATGCCGGGATATTCCGCATGCAAACGGGCCAGAACTTCGGGCAAACGCGCCGCCGCCGCACTTTCCAGTGCGCCAATGCGTAGCCTGCCGCCCGGCTCCATCCCCCTTACGCACAGCTCGGCTTCATCCATCAACGCGGTTATCCGGCGGGCATAGGTGTAAAGTGTCTGTCCCCTTGCTGTGGGCAGCAAGCGCTTTTTTTCCCGCAAAAACAGCTGGATGCCCAGCTCTTCTTCCATCAGCATGATGCGGGCGGTAACGCCCGAGGGCACCCGGTGCAAAGCCTTTGCGGCATGGCTTATGCTGCCGGTTTCCATGACGGCCATGAATGTGCGCAGGTCTGAGACTTCCATTTATTCACCATTTATGACTGTTTCTTTCATTTTTATTCATTTGCTATGACGACTATCATCTCATAACTTATGCCGCAAGCCGCCCGTTGTCGTTGGCAGGAAAACCCTCACTTGCCAAATTTCTGCCAGCGGTAACGGGAGGCGGCAGCAACCTCGAACATCAGGAATACCGTATGCGCGCAACATGGAAACTGCTTTGGCAGACCGCAATTCTGACAGCCATATTCTGGGGATGTGATCATCTCACAAGGCTGACAGGCATTCCCATCCCCGGCAATGTGCTGGGCATAATCGTACTGTTTTTTCTGCTTCTTACCGGCATTGTAAAAGAAAGCCACATCAGCATGGCGGCAGAATTTCTACTGAAGCATCTGGTCTTCTTTTTTGTGCCCATTGCGGTAGGGCTGATGCAATGGGGGAGCGTTTTTTATGATTACGGATGGGTGCTTGCGGCTGCCATAGTGGGCAGCACCGCCCTGCCGCTGGTGATTGTGGGTTTTATGGCCAGAGCCCTGCGCCGCGCTGCGCCTGAAAAGAAAGAGGAAGAAGCACCATGCAGATCATAAACACTTTTTTGTGCGTGACGGGCACCGTGCTGGCATACGCGCTGGTGCGCAGCCTGTACATGCGTTACAAACATCCGCTCATCAATATCGTGGCTGGCAGCGCCGCCATAGTTATTGCCGTGCTGGTACTGTGCGATGTTCCCTATGAAACCTATGAGCCAGCCCGGCAGGTCATGACCTTGCTCATCGGCCCGGCAACCGTCAGCCTTGCGCTGCCCTTGTACCGCTATCGACACCTGCTGCTGCGCAATGCCTTGCCCATTCTTGCAAGCGTGTGCGCGGGGGCCTTTGCAGCCATGCTCTCTGCCGGGGTTATTGCCAGACTGGGCGGCCTGCCCGAAGACGTGGTAATTTCCATTCTTCCCAAGGGGGTTTCCATCCCCTTTGCCGTGGAGGTGGCATCAATGTATGGCGGCATCCCGTCCCTGACTGCGGCCTTTGTAGTGGCTACCGGTACGCTCGGCTCCCTTTTGGGTTTGTGGGGGCTGAACGTCATACGCATCAGGGATCCCTTTGCGCGCGGCCTGACCATGGGCACAATTTCGCATGCTCAGGGGACAGCCGCTGCCTTGCAGGAAGGGCAGGAACAGGGGGCTATGGGCGGCCTGGCCATGATTCTGGCAGGCATTCTTACTGCCGCTCTGGCTCCTGTGGCAGTCTGGATAGTGCAGCGGCTGCCGCTGCTGTAACTGTATCTGCTGCTCTTGCGAGGGCGAACTTTTTTGCGATGCGGTCGGCTTGCCGACCGCATCGCTTTTTACAGATTATTTCCAGTTGTTCTGGCTTATTCAGGTTGAGTGGACTGGCCTGGATCACCAGCATGGCCAATCTGATCTGCCCGCCATTCCAGCCACTGCACGGCCACTTCAATCAGGCGGTAGGGATCAATGGGTTTTGCAAGATGGTCGTTCATACCCGCTGCAAGGCTTTTTTCCCTGTCGCCCACCATGCTGTCGGCGGTGAGAGCAATGATCGGCGTGTGGGCATAACGCGCCTGGGCGCGAAGCAATTTTGCAGCTTCAATGCCGTCCATCTGAGGCATATGGATATCCATAAACACCATGGTGTAATCTGTTCCTTCCGCCTTTTGCAGCGCTTCAAGACCGGAACTGGCAATATCCACAACAAAGCCAGCTGATTCCAGCAATTCTTTGGCCACCAGCTGATTAACCTCGTTATCTTCGGCAAGCAGCACCCTGCGGCCTCTGTATTTTGCCGGAATGCGCAACTCCTGGGGCAGGCCGGATGAATCTTCATCAACTACCCGCTGCCCAAAAACATCCAGGATGGCGTGTTGCAACAAAGAAGGGCTGACAGGCTTGATAAGAAAATGGCTGATGCCTTCGGCCTGCGCCTCTTCCATAATTTCTTCCCGCCCATAGGCCGTGACCATGATGACGGTAGGGATATAGGACAGTTCACGGCATCCGCGCAGCAGCCGCACCACCTGAATGCCGTTATTGCCGGGCATCTTCCAGTCCATCAACACCAGATCATAGGGGTCGCCGCTTTCGGCGGCGCGCACCAGTTCTTCCAGCGCGGCATCGCCGCAGTCAGCCGTGCCGGACCGCAAACCCATATCTTCCAGCTCTTGCCGGAGTATTTCGCGGCTTGAGAAGGAGTCGTCCACCACAAGCACCCTGCGCTCGGAAAGGTTTTTCATGGCCGGGACAGGCTTTCGCTGGGGATTTTCCTGCAAGTCCAGATTGACGGTAAAGTAAAACGTGCTGCCCTTGCCAAGTTCGCTTTCTGCGCCTATTTCGCCCCCCATCATCTCCACAATCCGCTTGCTGATGGAAAGGCCAAGGCCGGTGCCGCCAAAACGCCGTGTTGTGGATGAATCCCCTTGGGTAAATTCCTGAAACAGCTTGTCCAGCTGCTCTTGCCCCATGCCAATGCCCGTGTCTGCCACGGTAAAACGCAGTTGCGCCTTCTGGTCTTTTTGCTCCTCAAGCGCAACGCGCACCACAACCTCGCCAGCAGGCGTAAACTTGATGGCATTGCCCACAAGATTGACCAGTACCTGCCCCAGCCGCAGAGGATCGCCCTTGAAAAACAGGGGAACCTCCCGGTCGATACGCAACAAAAGCTCAATATTTTTGCCGCCAGACTTGGTTGTATCCAGACTCGATAGTCCCAGAAGGACTTCTTCCAGGTTAAAGTCCAAATATTCCATGTCCATGCGACCGGCTTCAATTTTTGAAAAATCCAGGATGTCGTCAATGATCCGCAAAAGGGATTTTGCGGAACTATCAATATTTTTCAAATAGTTACGTTGTGTTGCATTAAGAGGCGTGCGCAGGGTCAAATGGGTAAGCCCCACAACAGCATTCATGGGGGTGCGGATTTCATGGCTCATATTGGCGAGAAATTCGCTCTTGGCCTTGCTGGCCTGTTCTGCCGCCTGCTGGCTTTCCACAAGGTCGGTAATATCCCGGCAATCTTCAATAATGCCAAGCAGCTCGCCATCCGGCGAAAGAAATGGCGTGGCAACCAGATCGCAAAATACCCATGTACCGTCTTTTTTTCGCCTCTGCTGGCGGATGGCAGCCCGCGGCTCGCCGTTAAGAATGCGCTTGCCCACGCAATCAGAGCCGCAATCAGTTCCACTGGGGTATTCGCCGCACCAGTGCCCCACCATTTCTTCACGCGAGTAACCAAAGCAGTTTACGTAGGTATCGTTGACTTCCTTGACTATATAGTTGCGGTCAATAACCCGCATGGCGCTGCCCGCAGCATTGAATATCTGTGACATTTCCATTTGGGCGCGGCGCAGGGCCTGTTCTGCGGCCCGGCGTTCCGTCACGTCTGTCCCCATGTAGACCATGCCGTAAACTGTACCGTCTGGCTCAAACAGCGGAACGCGCACAACATCCAGAATATGTTGTTCGCCAACGGCATCGTACCGGACTTCTTCAGTTTTATGTACCTTACCGGTTTCTATAACCAGTTTGTCCAAGCGCATTCCCTGTTCTGCAAGTTCAGGGGAAAGCAGATCGGCTATGTTTTTTCCCACAACGTAGGATTCGGCATAGCCCGTGAATGTTTCAAAAAACTTGTTCGCCATGATGTATAGCGGGCTTGCGAATCCTTAAGCATCATGAGGCTTGGCAGGTTATCCACAATGCTGCGCAATTGCTGTTTGCGCTGCCATAGGGCTGAGGCGCTGGCTCTGGCCGCTTCCAGAGCTTTTTGCCGCTCTGCCGATTCCTGTGCGAGCTTGCGGTTCCAGATCAAAATAACCGCAAGCAGGCTGCCCAGAAACACTGCCGCCACCCCGCCGATCTGCAAAACGAGCATCCAGTTCATGGCGCGCTCAATCCGCAGATTGGCCCAGCGCTTCATGATCGCGGCCATCTGCTCATGGGGGATATTGTCCAGTGTTTTATTCATGATTTCGACAAGCTGCGGCCAGTCTGAGCGCACGGCCACCCGGGCGGAATACTGCAACTGCGGCAGCAGGCCCACGCGCAGATCGCGCAGGTTTTTGTTCACCACCGCATATTCCACAGAAAGTGCAATGCCCACCATAGCATCGATCTGCCCGCCCTGCACCGCAGAAAGGCCCTCTATCAAGCTGGAGACCTCCACGATTTTTGATCGCGGCAACTGGGCGCGCAAATACCCTGCAAGGCCTGCATGATCATGCACCGCCACACTTTTGCCGGCCAGATCGCCAGGGCTTGTGACCAAACGCTCGGAGTCAAGCGTTGCAACGGCTAACGGCAGCTGCAAAAAAGGATTGGTAAACAGCCAGGGGCCGCCCTCTGGCGGCGTGCCTTCCAGAAAAGGCTCCACGTCCGCCCGGCGGGGGCCTGTGGTTTCTTTCAGCACATTGGAAGAAACAGGCTGTATGGCAACATTAAGGTATCGCCCCACAACCTGCATGAGGTTCATACCAATGCCGTTGTATGTGCCCTCGCTATCCATAAATTCAATGGGATGCCAATCATCCTCCAGGGCAACACGCAGGGTCTGATGGCTTGCCAGCCATTCCCTCTCCGCTGGGGTGAGCAGCAGGGAGCGAGGCATGTCGCCCCAAACGCGGTGCGCCGGATTACGGACCCACCTTTCTTCAAGCGCCACCATTTCAGCGCGGGATATGCGCGAAAGCCCTTCATCCATCAACCGGGCAAGGTCATCCCTGTTACGCAGCACAGCCGGATGAAGGTTGCGCGAAAAAAGGGGGAATGCCTGAGGCATAAAAAAGCTGTTGAGGCCCAACCGGTCAATGGTGCCATAAGCCGAAGGAAAGTTGCTCGAAATGCCGTCTGCCAGCCCGTTGGCCACCGACATGAACATTTCTGCCCCGTTGCGCACCACCATCAATTGAACCCTGGGGAAATGCTCCCGCATGTAATCTTCCTGCAACGAGCCTTCAAGCACGACAATTGTCGCATCCCCCAACTGGCTTGGGTCAGTAATCCTTTGCCCGGCAGAGGTTGAAAGCAAAAGCCCTCCCATACCGGGAGAAATGGCCGGGCCAAACTTTGCCCAGCGGGCTCTGTCGGGAGTGATATACATGCTGAAGTGGATGTCGGCCCGCCCCGAATGGAGGGCATCAAGAGAATCCTGCCAGTCGCCCATGATAAATCTCACAGGTCTGCCAACTTTTTCGCCCCACAGTCGCCACAGGTCAATCATCAGGCCGACAGGTTCTCCTGTTTTTGAAACAAAAGACAGCGGCTCGTTGTCCTTCATGCAGACAATGGTAATGGGGTCGGCGCTGGCTGCCGTGGAAGAATCTGTAGCGCACAGTGCCAGATTCGCAGGAGCAAGAGCCAGCAAAAGCAGGCAGCAGAAAGCGGTGTGGAAATATTTGACCATGGCTACCTCGCTGGTTCTCTTGCAGGAATTATACTTAATTTCTTATAGCAGTAACAGCCGCTTTGCAATATTCTCCCCTTGCCATTGCCCTTCGCCAAAAAATTTCTTGCGAAAAGGTATGTGGCAGGGGCAAAGATACGCGCAACCGCATAATGCCCTGCCCGGATCAGGCCCGGAGCGAGCTTTGACGCGTCTGGCCCGGCAGGGATATGTTTGGAGTGCGCGATTGCGCAACGCTGGCTCTCCGCCGTGCTCCGCAAGGAGCCCACATGCTGAATCAATGAGGTTTGTATGTATATTATCACTGGTGGCGCAGGTTTTATCGGCAGCGCCATGCTCTGGCGGCTGAACCAGGCAGGCATAACCGACATACTGGTGGTGGATAACCTCGGTTCAACGGAAAAATGGAAGAATCTCGTTAACCGGCGATACGCCCGCTATGCGCACAGGTCTGAATTTCTGGAAATGCTGCGCGGCAACGCGCTGGGCGGCAAGGTAGAGGCAATCGTGCACATGGGAGCCTGTTCTTCCACCACAGAAAAAGATGCAGACTTTCTGATGGCCAACAACACGGCCTATACTGTGGAGCTGTGCAGATTTGCCCTGGAACATGGAGCACGTTTTATCAATGCCGGGTCAGCTGCCACTTACGGGGATGGCTCACTGGGCTTCTCTGACAGGGCTGAAACGACCCGCCGCCTCAAGCCCCTGAATATGTATGGCTATTCCAAACACCTTTTTGATTTGTGGCTGCTGGATAACAAACTTACAGAGAGCGTGGCCAGCCTCAAGTTTTTCAACGTCTACGGCCCCAATGAATACCACAAGGGCGACATGCGCAGCGTGGCCTGCAAGGCCTTTCATGAAATCAGCGCTACGGGGCGTTTGCGGCTTTTCAGATCAAACACGCCGGATTTTGCCGACGGCGGCCAGATGCGCGATTTTGTCTACGTGAAGGATTGCGTGGAGTTAATGTTCTGGCTGCTTGAAAATCCGGCAACCAATGGCATTCTCAATGTGGGCACGGGCAAGGCGCGGAGCTGGAACGACCTGGCCTGTGCCATATTTGCCGCATTGGGCAAAGCGCCTCAAATCGAATATATGGACATGCCCGAAGCCTTGCGCGGAAAATACCAGAACTTCACCCAAGCGGATATGAGCTGGATGCAGAAAACAAACTGCCCCGTGCGCTTTGCATCGCTGGAACAGGGCATTGCGGATTATGTGGGCAACTATCTGGCCCAGAGCGACCCCTATCTTGAAATGCCCGCGTGATTAAATGCAGCGGCCGCACGCTCAAGCGGGTAAAAGCCTGATGGGGGTATGCCGCTGCCAGCCTTTAGAGGCTCAACGGCCTGCGGCCTGCATGGCCTCAGCCCACAACGGAGCTGTTTGATCCTTGGCGGAAAGCAGAGGTTCGTCCACGGGCCAGACAACGCCCAAGGTCGGGTCGTTCCAGCGGATGGCCGCTTCGTCCTCTGGACAGTAGTAATCTGTGCACTTGTAGTGGAAGTGGGCGATTTCGCTCGTTACCACAAAGCCGTGCGCAAGGCCGGGCTGTACCCACATCTGCCACTGGTTCTGCTGCGAAAGCTCTACGCCGAACCACTTGCCGAAGGTGGGCGAATCTCGCCGAATATCCACAGCCACATCAAATACACTGCCCAGCGAAACATAAACCAGTTTGCCCTGAGGGCGGGTTTTCTGATAATGCAGGCCGCGCAGAGTGCCACGAGCGGACATGGAATGGTTATCCTGCACAAAGGGCATATCAATGCCTGCCGCCTCGTAGCGCTGCTGCTGCCAGGTTTCCACAAAATAGCC
This sequence comes from Desulfovibrio desulfopostgatei, assembly GCF_053570645.1. Taxonomy (NCBI): domain Bacteria; kingdom Pseudomonadati; phylum Thermodesulfobacteriota; class Desulfovibrionia; order Desulfovibrionales; family Desulfovibrionaceae; genus Desulfovibrio; species Desulfovibrio desulfopostgatei. The sequence continues at coordinate 2,424,203 of NZ_JBRBQS010000002.1, forward strand.
GCGTTGATCACCCCATACCTTGGGTTTGATCAAGAGCACCCCGGCAATCGGCGTCTGAACTACTTCCACAGCCCAATCCCCGCATCCACAAGTTCAAGAAGATATTTCCCGTAACCTGTCTTGGCCATGGGCTTTGCCAGTGCGCGCACGGCGTCCGCATCAATATAGCCGTTGCGCCAGGCTATTTCCTCCAGACAGGCCACCTTGAGCCCCTGGCGTTTTTCCACAGCCTGCACAAAGGCCCCTGCATCCATGAGGGAATCATGCGTGCCGGTATCAAGCCAGGCAATGCCCCGCCCCATAAGCTCCACATGCAGATCGCCCTGTTGCAGGTAGGCGTTGTTCACGTCCGTGATTTCCAGTTCTCCCCGGGCAGAGGGGCGCACGGCACGGGCGATATCCAGTACCTTTTGGTCATAAAAATACAGGCCTGTCACAGCAAAGTTGGATTTGGGGAGGGCGGGTTTTTCTTCAATGCTGACCACATGCCGCTGATCGTCAAATTCCACCACGCCGTAACGCTCTGGGTCGCGCACATGGTAGCCAAAAATGGTCGCTCCGCATTCGCGGGCCATGGCAGCGTGTGTAAGTGCCGGCAAACCGTGGCCGAAGAAAACATTATCGCCCAGAATCAGACAGGTATTGTGCCCCGCAATGTGGTCTTCCGCCAATAAAAAAGCCTGGGCCAACCCTTCAGGACGGGGTTGCACTATGTAGCTGAAATTGCAGCCCAGTTGCGAGCCGTCATGCAGCAAAGCCTTATAGAGGGGCAGGTGCTCTGGGGTGGAAATAAGGCAGATATCCCGAATGCCCGCCATCATCAGAATAGACAGCGGGTAGTAAATCATGGGTTTGTCATAGATGGGCATGAGCTGCTTGCTCACGCTCAGAGTCAATGGGTGCAGACGCGAACCAGAGCCCCCTGCCAGAACAATGCCTTTCCAGCCACTCATGCCGCCCCCTTCTTTCAGTTGGCCTCACCGCAAGCGCGATGGGCGTAGTTGGCCGCAATCCATTCCCTGTAAGCGCCGCTGCGGACATTTTCAACCCACGCGGAATTTTCAAGATACCAGCGAACGGTTTCACGCAGGCCGGAATCAAACTTGAGGCTCGGCTTCCAGCCAAGCTCAGCTTCTATTCGGCTACAGTCTATGGCGTACCGGAAATCATGCCCTGGCCTGTCGGCCACATATGCAATTTGATCGGCATAAGGGCCACGAGCCGAGGGTACCAACTGGTCAAGGATGGCGCACACGGCCAGCACAACCTCAAGATTGGTCTTTTCCGCATGCCCGCCGATGTTGTAACACCGCCCTACCCTGCCCGCCTCAAGCACACGGGCTATGGCAGCGCAATGGTCTTCTACATGCAGCCAGTCGCGAATATTGGCCCCCTTGCCGTAGACAGGCAAAGGCTTGCCGTCAAGGGCATTGCAGATCATCAGGGGAATGAGTTTTTCAGGGAACTGGCGCGGCCCGTAATTGTTGGAACAATTGGTAAGCAGCACCGGGAGGGCGTAGGTTTCGTGAAAAGCGCGCGCCATATGATCGCTGGCGGCCTTGGACGCAGAATATGGGCTGTTGGGGCTGTAAGGGGTCGCTTCTGTAAAAGCCGGATCGCCCGGCTGCAACGCGCCATAGACCTCATCGGTAGACACGTGCAGGAAACGAAAGGCTGATGCGCACTCCGCAGGCAGAGTGCGCCACCACTGGGCAGCCACTCGCAACAGTGTGGCCGTACCCAGCACATTGGTGCGCACAAAAGCATCGGGGTCAACAATGGAACGGTCAACGTGGCTTTCCGCAGCAAAATTCACGATGGCATCGGGCTGGAAGGTTTTCAGCAGCCAGGCAACCAGCTCGGCATTGCCGATGTCGCCGCGTACAAAGACGTAATCCGGATCGTCATCCAGCGTTGCCAGATTGGCAGGATTGCCAGCGTAGGTCAGCTTGTCGAGGTTAATCACACGCACACCCTGCCGCCGGGCCTGAAGGACGTAACAGGACCCGATAAAACCCGAACCGCCGGTAACCAGCTGACAGGGCATGCGCGCGTTCAAATTACAACCTCCAGAGATCAAACCCGGCATCAAGCATTTCCTGTTTGTCCCAGAAACCCTTGATATCCATAAGCGTAACCGCATCGCCAGCAAACATGGCGCGCATGGCCGCATGATCAAGCTGGCGGAAACTCTCGTGCGATACAGCCAAGATAAGAACATCCAGATTTTTGAGGTCACTCAGGGGCAGCAGCGTCTGCCCGTATTCGTGCTGGGCTTCCGCAGCATCGGCCTCGGGATCATGCACCAGAGCCGTGATGCCGTATTCCTTCAGTTCCGCTATGATGTCCACCACGCGGGTATTGCGGATGTCAGGCACATTTTCCTTGAACGTAAAGCCCAGCAGGCCCACGCGCGCGCCTTTGACGTGTTTGTCCGCATTGATGAGGCGTTTGACGCAGATTTCTGCCACATACTTGCCCATGCCGTCGTTGATGCGGCGGCCCGCAAGGATAACCTCGGGGTGGCAGCCGATTTCTTCGGCCTTGTAGGTCAGGTAATAGGGATCCACGCCAATGCAGTGCCCGCCCACAAGACCCGGACGGAACGGCAGGAAGTTCCACTTGCTGCCTGCGGCTTCAAGCACTTCCAGCGTATCAATGCCCATACGGTTAAAAATAAGGGCCAACTCGTTCATCAGGGCAATGTTGATATCGCGCTGCGTGTTTTCAATAACCTTGGCGGCCTCGGCCACCTTTATGCACGAGGCCCTGTGGATGCCCGCCGTCACCACCGCGCCATAGACCTTAACCAGCAGGTCTGCGGTGGGGGCGTCAGAGCCGGAAACAACCTTGCGGATGGTTTCAAGCCGGTGAACCTTGTCACCAGGATTGATGCGCTCGGGTGAATACCCCACGGTAAAATCCGCAGGAAAGCGCATGCCGGATTCTTTTTCCAGCAGGGGAATGCATTCGTCCTCGGTAACGCCGGGGTATACCGTAGACTCATAGCACACCACGCAGCCCTTGGGCATATGGCGTCCAACCGTGCGACTAGCGCCCACAACAGGCGTAAGATCGGGCTGTCGGTGACTGTCTACCGGGGTAGGCACAGCTACGATAATCACGCCCGCCTTGGCAAGTTCGGCAGCATCGCTGGTAAAACGGGCCGTGCTGGCGGCAAGGGAAGCATCATCAACCTCATTGGTGGCATCGTGTCCCTTGTTAAGTGCATCTACCCGCGCCACGTTGATGTCAAAGCCAATGACATCAAAGTGATGGGAAAGGGCAACAGCCAGGGGCAAGCCCACATAACCCAGACCAACCACAGCCACGGAAGATTTCTTTGCCAACAGGTCTTCAAATGAAACCATCTGATTGTCCTCAATACTACTGGATTCCTTCTATGCGGAACCACAGACGCAATCTTGTGTGAAATAAAAAAGTCCGCATCGCAGCGTGGGCCAACATGCCGCATGAACAGTAACGCTGCAACACCTTTGAACACTCTGTGAGCACCTGATTTTCACAAAAAACAATAATCACACAAAAATCAGCATGCTTTCCTTTCAGGCCCATACCATTTTTTCAGACGGCCTGGGCATGTGGGCCTCGGCGGCAGCGAGCAGTATCCGGGCTTTCCACTGAATGGCAGCCTGCATACATCCAACGGCTCTGCATTGTGCAGCCGCGCCAAGGCAATGCAACAAGAAAAATTACACTAATGGCAGCGCATTGAAAAGAGAGAAATGAGCAACCTCCCGCTCCACGAGCAAACGCCTCACAGGCGGGCTATGGAGGCATTCCCCTTGCGCCTTAAACGCTGCCGCTATTCCCCCGCTGGCTAATGCCAGTTGCGCAGACGCTCAACGAACATGCGCAATCGATAGCCGCCCTGCGCCCTTCCGTGCCGCAGGGCGTCCAAGGGGGCCAGGCAGAGAGGGTACAGCACATTGAACAGCATAAACAGCCATGAAAAACCGTGCTTTTTCAGCAAATACATGCGTCCGGCTGCATAGCTTGCCACTTTTTGCGGCGAGGGCTGATGTTCTTTCGGCGAAGGATGAAACACCCGAATCTTCGCATACCGGCGCACCTCTGTGCGGGCATGCGCATACAAAAGGTAGTCGGTGTCTTCGCCACAACCGTAGGGCAAGCCGGTCCCGGGCCCAAGCAGGGGATCAAAGCGGATGCCAGTCACTGCTTCTCTGCGGTAGAACTGTACGCATGTTCCCGCAAGTTGGAACAAGCCCGCCCGACTAACGATCCCTTCGGCCACTCCTGAGGCATAAACATTGGGCGATGACGTCCACACTCCCAGCAAAGCTCCGCAAGAAGGATAGGCGGCAAACATTTCGCACACGCGCTCAAGGGTGTCCGGCGCATACCAGCAATCATCATCAGGAAAAACGATGATGTCTGCCTTGGCTTGTTCCAGCAAGACATTGCGGGCAACTGAAACTCCCTGCGGGGGCAGCATAATGCGAGTAATGGGCAAGCCGGAATGGCGGGCAAGCATATTATCCAGATACCCCGCAGGATTCTGATCTGCCAGAAGTATCCGGAAGTTTTTGTACGACTGTCCCTCAAGTGACGTAAACAGGCGGTCAAGCTCATTTGCCCGCCCAATTGTTGCCACGAGCAGATCAATAGATGGCTGATCAGGTATCGGCGGCAAGCTGATAAGAGTTTTTTGCTCGGGCAGACTCCACAGCCGGGGCTTGCCTTGAACCAGGCGAGGCATATCCGCAACATATCCGGCAACTCGGGCACCGCAAAGCCTGCGCACCGCCAAATAGCCGCCGCTGCGCGCAAGCCGCAGCAAAGGCTTGAGCTGAACCGACTCAGGAAAATATTTTCTTGAAAGCCGCAGCAACTCCCGCTCGCTGGCAAACATGGAATCCATGTTGCCACTCACACCGCCGGTGAGCATGGACGAGAAGGGGATGCAGCCCAGACGGACATTATCCTCACGCAGAGTGCGGCATAAGAAATCATAGTCCCCTGCGATACGACAAGAGGCATCAAATTTGTGCACTGAAAAAAGCGTACTGCGATGAAACAACCCTGGATGCGGCAGACTCATCCCCTGCGGCAGATCACGCCTTGGCTTGGCAGATGGGTGCATCAGCTCCAGGGCTGAACCGCTGAGAGTTACGAGCTGCACAGGGGTTGCGTAATATTCCACGGAGTCGGGCAACAGTCGCAGCTCAGACACGCACTGTGCCAGAGCAGACCAATCAAGACTATCGCCTGCACCCAGAAAAATGGCCCACTTGCCGCGCACGCGGGGAAGTGCCTTGTTCCATGCATCATAAATGCCGCAGTCGCGGGCGCGCTCATAAGAGATCGGCAATTGAGCATGATCTAGAACAACCTGCTCCGTCGCATCACCCGACATTGCATCCTGAATAACAACCTCATAACAAAAGGGGGCGCGGGCAGGAAAGCCAGCCAAGGTTTCATCAAGGAGCTTGGCTGCATTGCATACAGCAATGATTATAGAAAGTTCCGGCGCGAGTTCATTCATCGTAAGGCTCATTGCATCCTGCGTGTATAATTCGTGGGCATTAGCCGATTCTGCCAAAGAGGCGCAATCGCAGGGCAAGTAATTGCCGCTTGCAGGCAAACCGCAATCGCCGCAAGGGATTTTGCTCATATTCGCGCAAAATCTGCCAATGATCTTCCCGCTGTCCATCGCTGCCTATTGCTTCGCCAACAAAGGCGTACCCCTGCCGGGGAGTCGGGAAAGGACGGGCGGTGCTTTCGTAGCGAAAAAAAGGATCATGGACACAGCACCCAGCTTCGATCAGCCGGGGGTAAACGACTTTCTCGAGAAAAAGCTGATCCTGGTTATGTGCGCTTGTGGGAGAAAAATTCTCGATCATTGTTTTGATATCTCGAAACAGACCGCCTTTGCAGCCCCACATGCCGCCCATTACGGGCATGCCATGGTATGGGTGGTCGCGCATTATGTGCCCTGCAAGGCCACTGCGCTCCCATTCATCAACAGCGGCTTTCTCGCGGGGGGTCAAACGGGAATCAGTATCACGCATGATGACACGCTCAACATCCTCGTCAGCCAAAGCCCAAAAACGCCAGAACATGCCGCGGTTGTCGTTAATGCCCCGCACCCGAATTACCTCTGCACCAGCTTGTTGCAGGCGGTCTGCGATATCGCCCGGAACGGAGTCGCCACAATAAAAACGCGCGGTCCATCCGGGATACACCTCAGGGGCTTGCAGCGCATTGACAACCGCGCCCTCAGTGTATTTGGGATTATCGCCCCAAAGCGAATAGCCAATGAGTTTTTTCAAGCTAACCTCGCCGAATGATCCTCTGATACAATTCAATATGCTGACGAGCAATCATGCTGCTTTCGTAATTGGAAAAAATATGCTCTCGGGCATTACTGCCCCAACGCTGAGCCAGTTCCGGGTTTTGCAGAATAAGCTTTATGCCATACGCCAAGTCCGCAACGTCAAACTTCTTGGCCAAATACCCATTTTTATTATGGATAACCATATCAGGGATCCCCCCAATATCAAAAGCCACACAAGGGGTTCCACAGGCAGAGGACTCTAAAACAGTTGTAGGCAGATTATCTTGCATCGATGGTATTACAAAAACGTCAGCCGCAGCATAAAGAGTAGCCAGGCGGACGGGATCACGCACAAACCCCACGCTGGTGTTTGGAAAATTCAAGTCATTAGCTGCAGGATTTTCACCAAATACAACCAGATGAGCGTCCGTTCCCTGTTTTTTCAGGCATTCAAGCGCCTGCAGCAGCAGGTGAAAACCTTTGTAAGGAATTGTGGAGACTGTCGCGCCAAAAAGGATGACAGGCTTGTCCTCTGGGATGCCCCACAAGCGTCTCATCTCGGCTTTATTTGCCGGGGCAAACAGATTCATATCTATGGCATTGCCAAGATGATGAACCGGTTTACCACACCACAAGGGGCTGTCGGCTGTCATATCAGCCAGCCAGCGGCTCGGGCAAATAGCCTCAATGTTCGCCTGTCTGTAAGCTTGATGTTTATAATTCCAAAGCAGTTTGGCCAGATCAAATCCTGGGAGACTAGCGCCCAAGAGCGGACATTTATTGCATTCAATCCGCCATTTTGTGCATTCCATATTGTAATGACATCCACCAGAAATGGGCCAAACATCATGGAACGTCCACACCAAGGGAACAGAAATTTTTCTAAGACTGACAAAATCTATGGTGGATGCCGCAGCCCAATGCATATGAACGAGGTCTGGCTTTAATTCTTGAACCCAGTGGGTTAAATTATTACCCCAAAGGGGCGTTGTCCATGGCATATTGCGCTGCCTCAGTGGATACAGGCGCAACACGGCCTGCCCGAAACGGGAGCGCCACTTTGCCAACGTTGCCTTTGAAAAATAATGCCCATCAGAAAAGCCCGGTGGAAAAGCGGCAAGCGTCGAAATCTGACATCCCTCATGCCTCAGGGCGGTGCAAAGCCTCCCTGCAGCAGAATCAGGATTTAGTGCTGCCGCGACTTGAAGAACGTGCATTATCTTTTCCCCAAATTACATCCTAAAAATTTTCTGGCCAACCCTTTGCAAAAACTATTGATTTTTTTAAAAAAAATCCAAGCCAGATAGCAATTGGGGCCTTTTTTCAGCATGGCTACTTTTTCTTCAATCTCTCTAGCAACCATGGGATACGGTGCATAGTCCTGTTCAAAGATAAGGGGAGTCATCATCTTCACACGGCGGAGCAAAATATCCCGCACTGTCTTCCGCTGCGCCTGCGTAAACTTGGAGTAAATGCTGAAGCAGCACATATTCTCAACAGTAAGGGCAAGAAACAAGCAAGCCCCGGCCACGTCATCATATTTCAGATAAATGTCATGCGTCAGTTTGATATGCTCCATGTAGTCGTTCAGCGCATCTGCCTGAAGCAGTTTATTTACTCCAGGCTTCGCTCCACGATAAAAGTAAACGACGTCTGGCAGAACTACCATGGATTCTGCAATGCAAAACAGCTTCGCCAAAAAGGGTGGGTCCTCTCCCCGCATCAAAGCAGGATAGCGGATGCCGTGAGCATTCAAAAACTCACGTTCTATGAGGTAACGCGGATGATACACCGCGAGCCTGACTGGGGGGTACTCCCGAGGGTTAACAACCGCTCGTTCAAAGAATTGCGTGCTTGCCACGCAGTCGCCAACACCAAGGATTCGCTTCAGCGCATAATCCATGAAAATGATGTTTCCGCCGCATAGCGGTACATTCTCAGCCTCGGCCGCAACCACCAGTTTTTCGAGCGCATGTGGCGGATAGACATCATCACTGTCGCACGAAATGCAATACTTACCAGTTGCTCTGTCTAGTGCGATATTTCTGGCAGCCCCAGGGCCTGCGTTATTCTGGAGGGAAATTATGGCAAGGCGAGAATCATGCGCAGCATATTGTGTAAGTACATCAAGAGAATTATCTGTAGAAGCATCGTCAATACAAATGACTTCTATATTCGTCAAAGTCTGGCCGAGTACACTCTCAAGGCATGGAGATAGAAACTCGGAAGAATTGTGTACAGGTATGATTACAGAAACTTTCGGTAGAGTTGTCAAAAATCAATCTCCTTGACCCCAGTTGCTACCGCAAGGATGCTCCTTTAGCAGGGTAACTCAGGGTCCCAATTAGACATATGCTCTTGCTCAAGGTAACTTCAGAGATCTGTTATACTTTTCTGACACACGTATTAACACGCTTAATAATACGTTTACATTTTGATAGAATTTTAGCGAATACCATAGCAACTGGATTCTGCGATTCATTCAAACACTTATAATCAGGAGACTGCATTACAGATTTAACAAAACGTTCATACACATCAGCATCATTATGGAGCTTCACATAATCAAAAGTATCATTTAAGACAATTTTCAAATTATCAACGCGTTTTTTTTCTTGTCCTTTCTCTTCAACTTTTGACATTAATGATGTGCGACGAATTCTATAGTAAACAGCTTCAGCATCTATTGCTGAAACCAATGGGAAACATGAAAGAAGCTTTAGTTGAAAGCCGTTATCTTCATGAACAATATTCTGAGAAATAAACCGCAACCTATTATTTTCAAGAAAACTTCGCAAAAAAAGCTTTCCCCATGCAACGCATGAAATCTTGGATATAGATTCTGTCCAGTTATCAGATGAAACCTGAAAACAGGAAAAAGCTGTATAGCTTAAGTATACAGCATGACCTGCGGCACGAAGCTTTAATTCATCATCGTCACCGTCCGCAAATACATTTGTTTTTGCAATAACAACATCAGCTTTATCCGCTTCTGCCGTGCTATAGAGATGCTCAAGCGCGGCTGGGTGCAAAAAATCGTCTGAATCAAGAAAAAATACATACTTCCCTTTTGCATGATCAAGACCTGCATTGCGTGCAGGTCCCATACCAAGGTTGGAGGAATGGCGCAAAATCTTAAATCTGGGATCTTGCTGGGCAAACTGCTGGGCAATTTCCATAGAGGTATCCGTTCCACAGTCATCGACACAGATGATTTCAAATTTTGTATACTGCTGGTTTATCAGAGAATTTAGACAGTCATTGAGATACTGATCAGAATTATAAATAGGAACTATGACGGAAATCCCTATTTCATCAAAGCTACGCACAAATGTCTCCGCAAGGGGGAAGTAAAATTATTTTTAGATCACGACTACAGGCCTGCACAGTGCCGCATCCTGGCAATAATTTTTTTTATTGTAGCTTTACTGGCGTGCCATTTTTTTTCAAAAAGTCGCTTCCTGTTAGACTGAAAACGACAGATAGAAAAGTCTTTGTTCAAACGATAATCAAGACATATGGTTTTTGCCTCGCCATACTTAGGAAAAGGCATAGCCTCAGACCTTCCAAACCACAGCAAGTCACACTCGCAAACATGCCTTGGATCAGCGATGTTCATGCGCGTAAACAGATTATTTGCTGCAAAAACAAAATCATCAGGCAGTCCCCATTGCCCTAGCTCTTCTCCATCATAGCTCTTTAAAAATGAATTAATTCGGAATGGTGTGAGAAAAAGGATATCAGGCCTGGTCATAACCACCCAGTCATATTTACTCTGATTCTCGGCTTCATACTTCAAACGCAGATGATTAACCATTTCCTGACTATGGCGCGCCCGCTTGCCATCAGTTTGCGTTTCAAATTGCAACCTAACCGGATTATATATTTGCTGGACTTGTTGCATTTCTGCAGCAGATATAATGACTCCAGCATGCGAAGCATTTTCGTTATGCCATGTATGATCCACAGCTTCAATTTGATCCCAGCAATGGATAAAGATATCAACTTGGCACCCGTCACTCACATTCGCATCCACAAGAAATCTTTTAAGGCTACTGTACGTCTTACGATACGTCCGCAAATGCCCAAAAAGCTGTATTGCTATTTTTTTCATAGCTATACCTAGTCAATGCTATGAAAAACTTTTTTGGCCAAAGCATATGGAACAACATACAATAAGCATCTTTTGATGGCATGTTTTATTGATAGAGACCGATTCTGGCGCAAGATTGGTGAGTCAGCCGTCTTGATGACATCAAAATCCGGCCCATGCCTGTAGTTAAGCGGGTAGGGAGTTAAACCCTGGCGTCGCCAAAAATCCCCCCACCAAACCTCCATGCAATAAAAATTATTCACATCAATATTGGCAGCAAACTCAGGGTATAGCGAAGTGGCTGAATCGACATTTTCTGGCTTGGCAACATACAACAGATCCGCACCTGTCAAGAACTGCGGCTCTTCAATCATTTGACCACGCCCAAAAGGATTAAAGGCATAAAAAAGGCCTTTGGGAGGAATCTCAAAACCTTCTCTGGCGTGGGCACCAAAAACTTCATCCAGCCGGAACTCTGTTTTAAAAAAAATATCCGGTCTGGTCACAATCACCCAATCGTATTCAATCCCGTGCTCCGCAGCATACGAACGGCGTAACTCGGAAGATCGATACAAGGAATAGGCCATGTTGACGCAACCCCGTATTGATCGCTTGAAACGTCCGCGCCCTACTCTCTCCGTCATGAGCACATCAGGGTAATCGCGCTGCGGTTCGACCGCTAGTGCTTTGGGCGTGTAGAGCTTTGTTGCCAGCTCAACATGCTGTGGAAGCAACGGACCACCCGTGAGCGAGTTTCCATCCGGGTTACGATAATTCACGGTTGTATGGTCAAGCTCGTCCCATGTATGGATAAAAAAATCGATTGAATATCCATCACTGCTATTCGGTAGCAGGACTTTTTCTTTGAGGCTTGCAAAAGTCTGCTCAAATGTGCGCAAATGACCAAAGAGCTGTACAGCAAAACGCTTAACCATCACATTTCTCTTTTAGCTATATAACAATGATGGTTACTAATTTTTGAAATGTGGCGCAACTCAATAAAATTATAGTAGCAATACGGAATGACTACACCGCACTTCAATAAATTCTTATTTTCTGCCAAATTAAAATTAAAATTAAGCTGATAATCAAGATAATTGATTGAACTCTCACCGGGAGATGTTCTATTGGCTGCTTTATCTTCCCAACGTAGTAGTTTTTTTATGATTGTCTTCATACCAGCTGTAAATAGCGTGAATGGGTTATAGATTCCGATGAATCTTTTCAACCGATCAATAAAATTAACGGAAGCATAACCATTATACCCCCATAGATATGACAATTCTTCATCAAAAATTTCTAGCTTTGTCTGACGGTGTTCAATCATCTCGTGCACGGCAATATAGACACCTCCTGGGCGGAGCATACTTTTAATCTGCTCTACTCCCTCCTCGATATTGACGAGATGATGCAAAAATGATGAAGAGATGATAACATCATATTGATCTGGATTACTGCGGCTAAAATCTTCAAGCGAAGATTTGTAAAAACTAACACTCGGATGATTTATTCGTGCAAATTTAAGCATCTCGGAAGAAATATCCATCCCCTCATAGTTTGCGCCTTGCTCTTGAAAAAAAGCAGCAAAAGTACCAGTTCCGCAGCCAATCTCCAGAACTTTCTTATTACGAAGACAGACATCATTTGCTTCTAGCTGCTTCAAGATAAACTTTAAAATATATTTCCTTGTCGCCTTTCGACATTGATATGGAACAGACTGGGTATGATACGGGGCATATATATCATGTATTTCTTCATTACACTTCAGCACTTCTTTTTTTACTTCATTGATATCCATAAGTTATTCCTTAAATTACACTGTCACAGCATAAACTAGACCACTTTAAACAACAAACTTATCGTTATTTGCGCCTGGGATTTTGACCACGACATTCTTTGTTCCGTCTTCAAGACATTCAAAATCAGTGGAATCGTTCGGCTCCATGACAATAATGTCACCTGCCGTGTAAACAATCCCATTCATTCTGACGCTGCCAGAAACTATCACTGTGATTTCCGTTGCAATTTTGTGATAATGAGTGCCTTCTCGATCACCCTTGTCGTAAGACTTTACAGCAACCTCGCAGTCATTTGTTAAGTACAAAGTTGGTTCAAAGTTTCCCACAAACCACCCTTTTACCATATCTTCAAGGCGGGCTGCTTTCATTTGCTTATCTTTGCCTCTTGCAATTCATACAGATAATTAGCCAGTTGCGCCTCTGTCTTCAACGGGTGAAATGCCGAGTTTGGAATCTGATACACCAGAACTTTTTTCTGCAGCAAAATCATTTCGTTCAATGCCTGGCTGACATAAAAAGCGCCTTTCACCGGATTATCCTTGCGGATCAGTTCCTTGGAGCATTCAATGAAATCTCCGGCCTTTTTAAAATAATAAAGACTGGCCAACGCATTGCGACTGATAGGATTCTTTTCCGCAAATTCACACACCGCGCCGCTCGCATCGACCTTGGCAAACGAATAGCGAGGATGCACAGAGTGAAAAGCGACAACACCTGCGTCTGCATTGTTTGACCTGAACCAATCGACTATTTCACCGCAGGGAACATCCACAAGGTCATTAACTGCGAGCAAAAGCAACTCGTCAGACACATCAAGGTGGCTGATTGCAAGCAAGGCCGTACAAACAGCACCTCGGGTTTTACCCGGTACAGGAACAATGATGGCTTTCTCATCCAGCTGTTTGATTACGGAGTCGACCTGAAATGCTTTGCTATCAACGGTTTTGAGGCAGAACAAAAACTGGCATGAGCCAAGCTGACGGCAGTAGTCAACCTGCCGTTCCAGAATCAGGGTTCCATTCAGCTCAGTCAGGTATAAGGGATAGGATGCTTCATCTTGCGCCAATCCCGCACCGCCCATGAGAAACATTACTTGCACGGCGATTCCCCTTTTTCAATTTCCGCGATGCGTTTTTTTATTCCTTCATAGGTAACGTCATCAACAGTTGCTACCTGCATGAGGTGCCCGCCGGAACCAATTGCAGCTTTAATACCATTTTCATTATCTTCAACGATGAGACATTCTTCAGGATCCAGGCCAAGCCTTTTCATTGCCGTGCTATAGATTTCTGGCGACGGTTTTGCCTTGGTAACATCCTCATTTGAAAGCATAAATTCAAAATATCGAGTTAACCGGGCATTATGCATCATCAGCTCAAGGGTCATACGAACAGAGTTAGAGCCAACAGCCATCTTGTAACCTTCCGCTTTGAGCCGGGAAAGTGCATATTCGTGGGCAAAGCGGGGGCGGCACTTTGTCTGAATCATGGACACCGTGTATTGCTGCTTCATTTCGTTGATAAAGCTATGCAATGATTTGGGCAATCCTTTTTCAAGAGTCAACTTTTCAAGCTTTACCCTGGTTGGCAAACCGTCATATGCGGTAAGATGCTCATACCGGCTTATTTCATACCCAAAAAGGCTGAGAGCCTGATTCAACGCTTCATAGTGCCAATCCTTGGCCTCTATAAGCACACCATCCATATCAAAGAGGACAGCTTTAATTTTAGGCATGGAAAAACTCCGTTGCGGCTTCCGGCGTGTCTGTGCATAACATAAGGCAATCAGAATGAGACTTACATTTTTTCAACGTATTCCACTGGGCTGATACACTTCGCTTGTGCAAGTCAGCAGACACGACACAGACTTTTTTACCTTTTTCAATAAGTTCATCAACAAGGTGGGCATCATACCAGTCAGAATTAAAGCAATCCAACCACACACCATGGCTTTTTTCAAAAAGCACTGGCGTGGGCAATATATCGCTGTATCCGGTAAACACTGGCAGCCCCAGGCGAAGTTGCACTACCATATCGGGTATGGACATATCAAATGTAAATGCGTTTGTGTGGTTATACTTGTCCAGCAAAGCCCCGATTGCTTCACCAAGGCCATCCGCCTTGATATTGATCGCAAGAGGCAGATTACGGCCATCCATTATTTGCAGAACTTCCTCAAAAAGCATTTCGGTACCACACGGCATATCGTGCGAAATAACGAGCTTGCCAGCGCAGTCCCTTACATCTGTTTCTGTTCCATACCCCATATCAAAACTGCGCACAAAGGACTGACGCGTGTTTTTCTCGCCCGGATGTTTCCAGTACCCACGGTGTGAAAGAATGATCATTTCTTGACCCTTTGCGATACAGGATGCTTAACAAAAAAATCCAGGTCTGAAGGTGTGCCCAACCCATACATCCCATTATATTCTTCGCCAATCGGGAAAATACCAATCTTTTTCTGGTCACGTATCAGATAGTTATAGCAAGGGCAGGTATAAAATTCATTGTTAACACGTATATTATCAGCAATCATCTGTTCTGCGGAGCGCACAAGATCACGTCCTCGTGCAAAACCAAAAATCCCAACAGTGGCATCATGCGAAATCACTTTTTTTTCTGCTGTTTCAACAACCAGACCGTTATCATCTGTCTTTGCATATGACCATTTGGGATCCTGGCTTTTCATCGTCATTATCAAGCCATCCAGCTTCCTGTCTAGCATTGAAGCGATAAACTCGTTGATGTCGCAATCAATAAATTGATCAGCATTCGCATTTAACAGGGGTTCATCATTGTCAAAAAACTTTTTTGCCAGCAAGGCAGTACAGACCTGCCCCTCAGTGATGCCATTTATGCCTATAATTTCAACGTGCTCAGCATAAGATGGAAGCTTTCTATTGAGGTCGTACGCTTCAATATGTTCCTGCTGACAGATGAACACAAACCGATGTGGGCAAGAAGGGCGCAAGTTATCCACAACGACCTTGATCATGGGGACATCGTGAATAGGAATAAAGGGTTTGGGGGTTGTATATCCTGCAGTTGCAAAACGACTGCCCCGGCCCGCCATCGGCAATACTATTGTAAGCATAAAGCCCTCCTTACGTACTAAGCCTGCTGTGGTTGGCTTGGCACATGCACTTCATTCATCTGCAAAAACTCTTCATACGAGGGCAGCACTTCTGCAACTGCCCCGTGTTGCTTTATCTGTCCGTTATCAAGCCAGTACAAAACATCACAGCCTTGAACAGTGGTCAATCTGTGAGCAACAACTATTATGGTAATATTTTTGCGAAGATTCAGGACAGTACGCTGTATAGCTGTCTCTGCCGCTCCATCCAGCGCGCTTGTAGCCTCATCAAAAAGCAATATATCAGGATTTACGTAAAGCGCTCTGGCAATAGCAACACGCTGCACCTGCCCGCCAGAAAGACGCAGCCCATGGTCGCCCAGCATCGTGTGAATTCCATCTGGCAGGTCATCCAGAAAATCAATGGACGCCATCTGGCAGCACGCCCATACCCGCTCCTCGTCAGGAGGAGAACCCCACGCACTAAAAGCCACATTCTCAGCCAGCGTCGCATCAACTATATACGGGCTTTGGGGTACATAACCGATATTCAAAAAACCTGGCGAAGGAACTGCGCTGACCCCATCAACCAGCACTTTTCCAGAATCAACCCCCAAAAGGCCCGTCAATACGCCTACGAGCGTACTCTTTCCAGCTCCCGACAGGCCAATCAGCCCGACCATAGAACCTTTGCGTATTGTCAAGCTGACATTTTTCAATGACGCACTGGTCGCATTGGGATATGTAAAAGAGACATCCTGCAATTCAAGCGAATGTGCATATGCTCTGCGTGTATTGCTCTCAACTGCGCTGGAAGAAATATCCTTGTAATTCTCCAACAGTTTCTGAACCATATAAATATTGGCTTTGAGTTGCAGAATACCGCCGACTATCTTGTTCATGGCTGGTAATATTCGCCATGATATGGCCGCCATGAGCGAGAGCGTGCCAGTAATGCTGGCGACGCTTTCGCCTCGGAATACCATAAAAATAACACCTGCCAGCAAAAGCAGCATTCCAAGTGATTCCAGAACCCAGTTGGGAACGGGGGCATATGCTATTTGCCTTGTTGCCCCCTTGATCATTGGTGCGGAACGTTTGACCAAGCTTTTATAAAAAGAAAATCCTTGGCGATATATCTGCACTTCACGAATACCGTATAGCGCGGCGTGAACAACCTTATCTGCAGCGATACCAGAATTTGCAACAAGCTCGCCTGCATCTCGTATTTTACGCTGCGTGGTTCGGTATACAAACAGGGCAACAACCGTAGCCACCCCATATAATATAATTGACACCACTGGCGCCACAACAAGGGCCCCAACCAGCAGAAGTATTATTATGCCAGCCTGACTAAACACCTGCAGAGCGCCCAGGGAAAAATACCCTACATATGACCTCCATTGCACATGCCCTATCAACTCGGCAGGATTTTTTTGCGTATGCCAGACATACGGTTCGCGTAGATAGCTACCAAATATTTTTGTAGCGACATCCCATGACATGGACTGCGACACTTCGCCCTGCCAGTAGGTCATCAGAGCGGTAATAATATTTTTCAATACCGTTGCAGTACAGACCATGCTCATCAAAAGAATCAGCAACCGGATACTGCTTGGGATATCGTCGCCAAAACTAGGCAGCATTTGATATATTCGCCACAGGGGAGCAATTTTTTCCAGACTGTCAGGCGCAGCCAAAGCAACACCCAGCAATGATATGGCACCAGCCAAGGCCAATTCCACAACACTTTGCACGAGCATTCCAAATGTCAGCCAACGCAACTGGCGCTGACGCAATACAGGCAGCATTGCGTAAATTTTTTTCAGACTGGCAATCATATTCACAAAAAATTTTCCTCTCAGGCGTTATGATTCAAAAGACATCATTCTAAAATATAAAAGATGAAAAAAACGTCAAAAGCGTCCTCGATATAGCAGCAAAAAACTACATTGAGTAACAAAGGATGCCTTTGAATCATCAATCAGCAGAATTCGTTCGCTGAAATGGTTGGAGAAAATATATGCCGACATTTATTGTCTTTTGGAAAAATCGCTGTACGCATCGCGCAGGCCGTCTTCAAGCCCTACGCGGGGTTTCCACCCCATGCCAAAAAGCTTGTCCGAATCCATGAGCTTGCGGGGAGTGCCATCCGGCTTTGAAGGGTCGGTAACGATGTCGCCGTTAAAGCCCACAACCTTGGCAATCAGGCGGGCTGTTTCCAGAATGGAGTGTTCCACTCCGCTGCCCACGTTGACGTGTTCAAAGTCAGAATAGTTCTCGAGCATAAACACGCAGGCTTCCGCCATGTCGTCCACATGCAGAAATTCGCGCAGGGCTTTGCCTGTACCCCAAATGGCAACCTCTGAGGCCCCGAGTTCTTTTGCTTCATGAAAACGCCGGATAAGCCCAGGAATCACATGGCTGTTTTCCGGGTGATAGTTGTCTCCAGGGCCATACAGATTGGTGGGCATGGCGCTGATGGCGTCAAAACCATACTGTTTGCGATAGGCCTGGCACATCTTGATGCCCGAGATTTTAGCCAGAGCGTAGGCATCGTTGGTTGGTTCCAGCGGCCCTGTCAGCAAGTACTCTTCCTTGATGGGCTGCGGGCACAGCTTGGGGTAAATGCACGACGACCCAAGAAACAGCAGCTTTTTGCAGCCGTTGCGGTATGCGCTGTCGATGACGTTGTTCTGGATTTGCAGGTTCTGGTAAATGAATTCTGCAGGATATGTGGCATTGGCGTGGATGCCTCCCACCTTGGCGGCGGCCAGAACCACCACGTCAGGTCTGTGCTGGGCAAAAAAAGCCCGCACCCCTGCCTGATCGCACAGATCCAATTCTGCATGCGTGCGTGTGAGCTGCCGTTCATAGCCAGAACGCGTCAAGGCACGACACAGGGCGCTGCCTACAAGCCCCCTGTGGCCCGCCACATAGACCAGAGCATCTTTGCGCATTGCCTTACTCGTTGTGGCTGAAGGTTTTAAAGCCTGCCACTTTGCACACGGCATCGCGCATGCCCAGGGCAAGGTCTTCGCGCGCCATTTCGGCAACCATGTCTTCAAAGGAGGTCTTCGGCTCCCAGCCCAGCTTTTCCTTGGCCTTGGCCGGTTGGCCCAGCAGGGTTTCCACTTCGGTGGGGCGGAAGTAGCGCGGATCAACGCGCACAATAACATCGCCAGGTTTGAGATGGCATTCCAGCCCCTGACGGTTGCCAGCGACCTGCTGCAAACGACTCACGTCAACGCTTGCTACGGTGCCGGTTTCTTCCACGCCAGTGCCCTGCCAGCTAAGGCAGACTCCAAGTTCTGCGGCTGCGGCATTGACAAAGTCGCGCACGGAAAACTGCCGTCCGGTAGCGATCACAAAATCATCGGGCTGTTCCTGTTGCAACATAAGCCACTGCATTTCAACGTAATCACGGGCGTGACCCCAGTCACGCTTGGCGTCCATGTTGCCGAGGTACAGGCAATCCTGCAAGCCAAGCACCATGCGCGACATGGCGCGGGTGATCTTGCGGGTCACAAAGGTCTCACCGCGGATAGGCGATTCGTGATTGAAAAGAATGCCGTTGCAGGCATACATGCCGTAAGCTTCGCGGTAGTTGACCGTAATCCAGTAGGCGTAAAGTTTGGCGCAGGCATAGGGAGAGCGCGGATAGAACGGTGTTTTTTCCGTCTGCGGCACTTCCTGCACCAGCCCAAAAAGCTCAGAGGTAGAGGCCTGATAAAAACGCGTAGTTTCCGAGAGCCCGGCAATGCGGATGGCCTCAAGCAGACGCAGTGTTCCGAGGGCATCCACATCCGCAGTGTATTCGGGGGACTCAAAAGAAACCTGCACATGGCTCTGCGCCGCCAGATTATACACCTCGTCCGGCTTTACTTCCTGCATAAGGCGCACCAGATTGCTGGAGTCGCTCAAGTCGCCGTAGTGCAAGATAAAGTGCCGCCGGTTGGCATGCGGGTCTTCATACAAGTGATCAATGCGGTCGGTGTTGAACAACGAAGCGCGCCTTTTGATACCATGCACCTCGTAGCCCTTCTGCAACAGAAACTCCGCGAGGTAAGCCCCATCCTGCCCGGTGATGCCGGTTATAAGCGCTTTTTTCATAATCTCGGTATGTTATCGTTTTGACGGTGAAGTTACGAGGGCTGAAGCTCCCTGCTGCCAGCAAAGAGGCGGGTAAAATACCTTGCAAGGCTACCATTGTCCACTGGTCGAAGCGGTGTGCCGTAGCCATACAGATCAGCAGAGCTGCCCTTCCCGCCCGTACACATCTGCAAAGCGCACGATATCGTCCTCACCCAGATAGGAGCCGGACTGTATTTCGATAAGCACCAGAGGGATAACCCCAGGATTTTTCAAGCGATGCATGGTGCCAACAGGTATGTAGGTCGACTGGTTTTCCGTAAACAGTTTAACCAGATCGCCGTTGGTCACTTCTGCCGTGCCGCTCACTACGACCCAATGTTCGGCGCGGTGGTGATGCATCTGCAAAGAAAGCTCGGCGCCGGGGTTCACAATGATGCGCTTGACCTGAAACCGCCCGTCCATGACAAGGGTTTCATAACTGCCCCACGGGCGGTACACCAGGGGATGTTGCCTGCATTCGGGCCGCTGTGCGCTTTGCAGGCGGCCAACAATCTTTTTTACGTCCTGCACACGGTCGCGCGGCGCAACAAGCACGGCATCCTGCGTTTCCACAACCACAAGCCCGCTCACGCCTATGGCCGCCAGCAGCCTGTGGTTGGCGTTAAAATAGCAATCCTCGGCACCCTCGGTCATAACATCGCCAGAGCATACGTTGCCGGAGTCGTCCTGCTGCCCTACCTGATAAAAGGCTTCCCACGAGCCAAGGTCGCTCCAGCTGACACCCAGCGGCACAACCGCCGCCAGATCCGTTTGCTCCATGACCGCATAGTCTATGGAATCAGACGGGGAGGAAAGAAAAGCATCACTGTCTGGGCGGGAAAAGGCCTGATCATCCTTGCGGCCCTTCCAGGCGGCAGCGCAGGCGGCGTATATCTGGGGAGCAAATCGTTCCAGCTCTTTCAGATACACAGAAGCCCGCAGCAAAAACATGCCGCTGTTCCACGAATAACCGCCCTTGGCCAGCATGCCCGCAGCTTTGCCCGCATCGGGTTTTTCCACAAACCGGGCAACCCTGTAGCCGTTAGCTCCAAGGGCTTCGCCCTGTTCAATGTAGCCAAAGCCAGTTTCCGGGCCGGTGGGGGCTATGCCAAAGGTTACAATACGCCCCTGTTCCGCCAGGGCCGCCGCGCGTTTTACGCCTTCAAAAAAGATGCCTTCATCGCCAATGGCATGGTCAGAAGGCAATACCAGCATGAGCGGATCTGCGCCGTCTTCCTTCAGGGCAAAGGCCGCCAGCGCAATAGCCGGAGCAGTGTTGCGCGGCGCGGGTTCCAGCAGGATTTTACCATGCACGCCGCATTCGTACAGTTCGGCGGTCACATAAAAACGGTGAGCCTCATTGCATACAATTACAGGCTCCATGCTGTCCGGCGTGTGCTTCGCCCGCAGCACAGTATCCTTGAACAGCGTTTTCCCGCCGCCCATATCCACAAACTGCTTTGGGTATGTTTCGCGCGAAAGCGGCCACAAACGCGTACCACTACCACCGCACAGAATCACAGGGGCAATATTCTGCATGAATTTCCTCACCATTGCATCAATGTTGGAACACCAATCTGACCTACCGCCAGCAGGGCCTACAATTCCATGCTACGCCATCAACCGCCCGCAAACAAGCGTCGCATCCGTACGCGGCAGAGCCGCTAACGCGTTCCTCAGGCAGGTACGGCCCCGCCCTGCTCTTTCAGAAACCGCAGTATCTCAGCCGTTTTTTCTTCCATCAGCGCGGGATTCCCCCTGCTCTCCACATTCAGGCGCAGCAGGGGTTCGGTATTGGACATGCGCAGATTGAAACGCCAGTCGGTAAATTCCAGATTAACGCCGTCCATGCTGTCTTCGTACAGAGCCGAAGGCGCGTAACGATCCCTCACCTGCCGCATGAGGGCGGGTGCATCCTGCACACGACGGTTGATTTCACCGCTGCACGGATAGGCCGCCATGCGTTCTGCCACCAGCGCAGCCAGGGGCTTGCCTGTGCGGTGCAGCAACGAGGCCACCAGCAGCCAGGGCAGCATACCCGAGTCGCAGTACGCAAAATCGCGAAAATAATGATGTGCGCTCATCTCGCCTCCATACACGGCATCTTCGGCGCGCATGCGTTCCTTCATGAAGGCGTGTCCAGTCTTGCCCATTACGGGCTGGCCGCCTGCGGCCTGCACCACCTCGCGGGTGTTCCAGTACACTCTGGTGTCGTGCACCACCTTGCCGCCAGGCACACGCCGCAGCAGCTCCTGCGCCAGCAGGCCTATGCAGTAGTAACCTTCAATAAAATTGCCGTCCGCGTCATAAAAAAAACAGCGGTCAAAATCGCCGTCCCAGGCTACGCCCATGTCCGCGCCAGATTCGCGCACGGCAGCGGCTGTGGCCGCCCGGCGCTCCGGCAGCAGGGGGTTGGGTACGCCATCGGGAAAAGTTCCGTCCGGCTGCATCTGCCGGCAGACAAATTCAAAGGGCAACGCTGCCATCAGATCGTTCAGCACCAGTCCGGCGCAGCCATTACCAGCGTCACCCACAACCTTCAGGGGTTTGCGGCCAGCAACCGGGGCAAGCTGCCCAGCCCCGCTGTATTCCAGCAGCCAGGCCACATAGTCGGCACGGAACGAGGCATGCTGCAGAAGGGAGACATCAAGGGACCCGGCAGTGTCGCCGCTCTCGGCAAGAATGGCCTCAACCCGGTCGCGCAGGGCAAACAGGCCGGAATCGCCACTGATGGGTATGGCCCCGCCGCGCACCAGCTTGAAGCCGTTTTCGTCCGCCGGGTTATGACTGCCCGTAATCATGACGCCCGCCCCAAAGGGCTGATTTGCGGCGGCATAATAGATTTCTTCCGTGCCGCACATACCTATGTCCGTCACCTGCGCCCTGGCCTCATGCAAACCCAAGGCCAGCGCATCTCGCAGTTCGGGGCCGGAAAGCCGGGCATCACGTCCAATTACAACACTTTTTGCGCCCAGT
The DNA here is from genome assembly GCF_053570645.1 of Desulfovibrio desulfopostgatei. NCBI lineage: Bacteria > Pseudomonadati > Thermodesulfobacteriota > Desulfovibrionia > Desulfovibrionales > Desulfovibrionaceae > Desulfovibrio > Desulfovibrio desulfopostgatei. Next base: position 2,446,596 of record NZ_JBRBQS010000002.1, read on the forward strand.
ATTTCAACAACGGCCCTGCCCAGTGCACGGGCCAGCGGCGCATTGAGAACGCCCGGCACACGGCCCCGGATATCGTAGGCTTTGAAGCATGAAAGTGAATTGCCCATGACGTCCCTCTTCTGAATTATATTGGTGCATTGCCCTTTCATTCCAGACCAAGAGGACAATGCATACCTTTTATCCAACTTGCAGCCCGATTGCCAATGTATTTTGACGCATACAGGCTCCGTACGGAATCTGGCCGCCGTGCATACAAACCCCAAAAGTCCGCCTACAGCTTTTACGGACATGAAACGCATAAAAAAAGGGGCCACGGTATTATCCGTAACCCCTTGATATTGTGGTGGAGAAGAAGGGATTTGAACCCTCGACCCCCGCCTTGCGAAGGCGATGCTCTCCCAGCTGAGCTACTTCCCCACAATGGAAAGCTTAACGCAGGAAATGAGCAATAGGCAAAACCGCACGACTTGTCAAGCCTTTCTCCTGTTCACCTGAGCATCCAGCCTCCGCCGCCTGTCAGGCAAAAGTTTCGATAATCTGCTGAATACGTTGCTCATAGCCGTGCTGCGCGCGCAGATGCTCGCGCCATGCCCGCCGCAGATCATATGCAGCTTTCGGATGCGCCCGAAACCATGCGCGCTTGACCATAAAGTCGCTCGGCCCGCGCAATGTCATGGGTTCGGTCAATTCCACAGGGAAGATTTTCAATCCAGATGTGGCATCACTGAGCAGCAACCCGCCGCTGGCCCAGACGTCAAAATGGCGCTGGCTCAGGCTCTGCGGCAACAGCAGGCTGGTTACGTTCAGCACGGCTTCGGCCCGCGCGTACACTTCGGGCAGTGCCGTATAGTAATCCACTGGCGGCAATATTTCCGTGCCGGGCAGCAGGGGCTTCCAGCCGTCGTCGCCGATGACGCGCAGCCGGCCGACCGAGTCCGCCCCTGCGGCCAAGAGCCAGCGCCGCCTGTTGGCCTGCGCGCAGCGCTCGGCCCCAAGGCCCGGACGGCGCACATCGTAGCCAGGCCAAAGCCTGCCCCCCAGTTTGTCCTGCCACCAAAAAAAATGCGGCGCATTCTGCGGGCCGGTGCTGGCCTCAAGCAGCGTTGCGGCCTCTGCCTCCAAAGCCTGCGGCACACTGGCCGCAGCAAAAAAGCGCTCCTTTTCAGGAAAGGCGGAACGCCCCACAAACAGGGGCGGCTCCATATTAAAGGAGGGTGGAGCAATATCCGGCAGATCGCGCCACATGTGCGGCGCAACAGCCAGAGGCAGATGAAAAATCCGGCCTGCGCCACATACTCTGAGGCTGTCCACAAAGCTGGCATCCGTCACAAAAATATGGGCATCCCGCCACCAGGGCAGTCGCACGCCAGACAAAACATGCCAGGGATTGTCCACAAACCACAGGGCAACGGGAATTCCAAGGGCCCGGCAAAGCTCAAAAACGCGCCCGTCAGCATCCAGCCCGCGCATGTTTACCGAGAGCAGAAATACTGGCTTGCCCCCATGCAAAAGTGTGCGCCAGCGGGCCAAAAATTCATCCTCACGGCCTGCCTGCGCTCCGCCCATGCTAGACGAGGGCTGAGGCAGGGCATCCACCACAGGTTCGAAACCGCATTCGGCAAAAGCCGTGCGCAATTCCTGGTGCAGCAACTGCCCATCGTTGCCGGGCAGCAGAACTGGCCCGGCTTTACGGACGCTTCCCTTATCCTCGGCTGTCATGGGCCCACTCGCCCGCGCAGCGGATGAAGGAAATGCGAGGGCCGCATCCACCCGGCCCAGCAACGGTCCCCAAAATTCAGGATCAAGCCGTAAGCCGGGCGAGTAAATGCAGTAACGACACTGCCCGGCCAAAGCCACAGCCTGCTCTGCGGTGACCGCGCGCCAATGGGCGGGGAGCGGTTCGCGTGGCAAAAGCCCGATCTCCTGCCTCCATGCCTCCAGGACGCGGGCCACAAGTGGGGATTCCAGCCAGTAGACGGCGGGAGCCTTGACAATCAGGGGCAAAACCTGCGGCAGGTTTGCTCCTGATTCTGGCCCCAGGCCGAGCAAGAGCACGGCATCGCCCTCACCCCGGCAGCTCCATGCTTCCGGGCCATCGGGCAGGCTCACGGCCCGGCCTGCAAAATCCGGCAGGCGAACCCGCTGCGGGCGCGTATTTTGTTCGGCCATATTTTCCCCCGCCACTGCTGGCTCCTTGCGGAACTGTCCCATCAATAAAAAAGCCCCGCTGCGGCAAGCAAGCGGGGCAGAATAATCCAAAACTCCGCGCCAGTTAAGGCAGTCGGAGGTTCTCCCCTGTGGCTGGCAATACTTTGCGTCGATAATGACGCGCCCTTGCCAGAACTGCAAGACCCGCACAAGGGAATGCATGAACTATCCACGCGAGCAGGTGGATTTTCTGCCGCGTGAACGGAGAAACATAATCCTACTTGATCACGCCGCAGGCGATGCGTGCCCCGCCGCCGCCAAGGGGAGCCGGCTGGTCGGAATAGTTGTCGCCGCCAGCATGGATCATGAGCGAGCGCCCCTTGATGTCGGCTGTGGTCAGATCAGTCACATGCAACTTGGCCTTCACATTTTGCTGGGCATCGGCGGTTATAAGCGGCAGATCGCCCTTGTGCCCATGCTTGCCGGGGCCTTCATGTTTGCCAGCGTGTGTGGGATCATAATGCCCCCCTGCGGAAAGACCGGCCACATTGACGCCATCCTTGGCCGCGGGCGCGCACGAAGGATTTTCATGCACGTGCATGCCGTGGTCGCCCTGAGGGATACCGACGACATCAACCATAATATCCATGCCGCCCTTGCCGTCATCCTCAAAAACAACAAAGCCGATGGCCTCTCCAACGCCTTCACTGCTGATCTTGTTCACAGGAACTTTAACGCTTTCCGCCAATACCGTCTGCGCTCCAAATGCGAGCGCGCAACCCGCAAGACAAGCGGCCAACAGAATCCGTTTCATAGCCTCTCCTTACTGGTGATAGTGTGCGAGATCAAAGGTTCTGGAAACTTATTGAAAAAGTATCCTGATAGACTTCTAAGGTCAACCAATTCAGCAAATTTGCGTGGCCCGCCACCAAGGGCTGCACTGCGCACTTGGCGAGCGCGATAAAAAAGGGTATGGTTACCTGTTGGAATTTACCATGAAAGAATACCGTGATCATTATTTTCTAAAGGCCAAGCGCGAGAATTATCCCGCACGCTCGGTCTACAAGCTCAAGGAGCTGGACTCCAAGTTCCGCCTGCTGCGCCCCGGCCAGCGGGTTCTCGACCTTGGCGCTGCCCCTGGATCGTGGTCCATGGGCGCTGCGGAAAAGGTCGGGATGCGTGGACTTGTGCTCGCCTGCGACATTCAGAGCACCGAAACGGTGTTTCCGCCGCAGGTCACATTCATGCAGGAAGACGTGTTCAACCGCTCGGCCGAGTTTGAAGCAAAACTCAAGGAGCTGGGGCCTTTTGACGTTGTCATCAGCGACATGGCCCCGCGCACAACGGGCACGCGCTTTACGGATCAGGCCCGTTCGCTTGAGCTTACGGTTGAGGCATTGGCTGTAGCCTGCCTGCACCTTAAAAAGGGCGGCAGTTTTGTGGTCAAACTTTTTATGGGGCCAGATATTCAGGAGCTGCTCGCGCCCATGCGCAAGGCTTTTGATGCGGTCAAATCGTTCAAGCCCAAAAGCTCGCGGGCCGAAAGCAAGGAAACATTTTTTGTCGGCCTTGGTTTTCGTGGTCAGGCGGGCGCTGCCCCAACGGCGCATGTGCCGGGCGAAGCCGCCGGAGAAACTTCACACGAAGTTGCCGACGACGCGCCGCCGGGTATATAAACATACTCTACACAAGGTTTCGGAGGTTTTATGTCAGGTCACAGTAAATGGGCCAATATCCAGCACCGTAAGGGTCGCCAGGACGCCAAGCGCGGCAAGATTTTCACCAAGGCCGCCAAAGAAATCATCATCGCAGCCAAGGGCGGCGGTGACCCTGTGGGCAACTCCCGCCTGCGCGCGGCCATTGCCGCCGCCAAGGCCGTCAATCTGCCCAAGGACAAGATTGAGGCAGCCATCCGCAAGGGTACGGGTGAAGACGCAGGCGGCGACCTGACAGAAACCTTCTACGAAGGCTACGGGCCCAACGGCATCGCCATCATGGTGGAAGTTGCCACTGACAACAAAAACCGCACCGTGGCCGAAGTTCGCCACCTTTTCACCAAGCATGGCGGGGCCATGGGTGAAAACGGCAGCGTGGGCTGGATGTTTGACCGCAAGGGCGTTATCGCCGTGGACAAGGCAGCCTACCCCGAAGACAAAATTATGGAAGCCGCTCTTGAAGCCGGCGCAGACGATGTCATCGACGATGATGACGTGTGGACAATCCACACCGCCATGGCCGATTTCACCTCGGTGCGCGATGCGCTGGAAGCTGCCGGCATTGCCATGCAGGAAGCCGAACTGGCCATGATTCCGCAGAATCTTGTGGCTGTGAGCGCCGAAGTGGGCATGAAGGTGCTGCGCCTCATGGACGCGCTGGACGACAATGACGACGTTCAGAATGTCTATGCCAACGCGGACTTCCCCGACGATATGCCCACTGACTAACGCATTTTCACGTTGAGATGTCTGGCGGGGGAGCAGCCCGTTTGTAAATTGGGTCACTCCCCCGCGCAGCCAGCCAAACTTCGCAAAATCACGCCAACCGCGCCCGCAGCGTGGCGCATCAACCGCACTTGTTCCTCCTGCCTCCCTGCGTTATGCTGCCAAAGCGTCACAAGGCCCGCAGGCCATCCACCTGCTGGCGGCGCTCCTACATCAAGGCATTTTCACGTTGAAATACGTGCTTACGAGCGAAACAGATTCGCCTTGCAAAATTTTTTGCGGGAATTTTTACAAAAAACGTGCAAAGCAGATACGCATTTTCAATACTAATCTGCTCCAACCGATAATCCATATCAGAGGCGACAGGCGGTATTCATGCAGGCATGGGACATTGAATTTCGGGCTCTCAGCGTGGGCTACGGCGAGCATGTGGTTCTGCGCGATGTCAATGCGGTGCTTCCGGGCGGCAAGGTTTCTGTAATTCTTGGCGGTTCCGGCTGCGGCAAGTCCACCCTGCTGCGCCATATTATCGGCCTTTCGCGCCCGCAGGCTGGGCATGTACTCATAGGCGACAATGACCTCTTTGCCCTGCCGCAAAAAGAATTTCGGCGCATGCGCCGCAACATGGGCGTGCTGTTTCAGGATGGCGCGCTGCTCGGAGCGCTGTCGCTGGTGCAAAACGTCACCCTGCCCCTCACAGAGCATCTGAACCTTCCCAAAAAGCTTGTTCGCGAGGCGGGCCTGCGCGTGCTACGCATGGTGGGCCTTGAAGATTTTGCCGATTTTTATCCCAACCAGCTTTCCGGCGGTATGCGCAAACGCGCAGGCCTTGCGCGGGCCATTGTGGCCGAACCACGCATCCTGCTGTGCGATGAGCCGACCTCCGGCCTTGACCCCATCACCGCCGCCCGCATGGATGAACTGCTGCTTGCCATGCGCAGGCAATATACCGACATGTCGGTGGTTGTGGTCAGCCACGATCTGGCCAGCCTGCGGGCCATTGCCGACCATGTTCTGGTGCTGGGCGAAGGCCGCGCGCTTTTTTCTGGCTCGCTGGCCGAGCTTGAAGCAAACGATGACCCGTATCTGCGACAATTTTTGTTGCGTGAGCCCGGCGACACGCAGGCCGCCATGGGCGAAGCGCCCGATCCTGCGGTGCGGCAAGCCCTTGACCGCTGGCTGGCATCATAAAAACTGCGCCGCCTGCATAATAAAAATTGCGATAACCAGGCGATTCGCGATTACCTACTCAACAGTAGGGCTTGAAACTTTGTCATGGCGCACTTATACTGAGATTTGATCTTATTGCCGAATTATCTGTGGAGCTACCTGAACCTTATGAGTACTGTTCGTGAAACCGCTGTGGGCCTTTTTGTCCTGTTCGGCCTTGTATGCGTTGCCTACCTGACCATCAAGCTGGGCAAGATGGAAGTTTTCAGCCAGCAGGGCTTTGAACTTTCTGCCAACTTTGATTCTGTTTCCGGCCTGCGGGTCGGAGCGGATATTGAAATGGCCGGGGTGCCGGTGGGCCGCGTGGTAAGCATTAGCCTTGACCCGGATCCGGTGCGCAATCAGGCTGTAGTGCGCCTGCGGCTCGACAAAGACCTGAAACTTTCGGATGACAGCATCGCCTCCATCCTCACCAGCGGGCTTATCGGCGACAAATACGTCAGCCTTTCGCGCGGTGGGTCGGGGCATATCCTTGCGGCTGGCGACACAATTACTGAAACGGAATCCGCCGTTGACCTCGGTTCCCTCATCGGCAAGTACGCCTTCGGAGGAGTCAAATAACAATGACCATTCATGCGATCACACGCCATATAGCCGCAGGCTTTCTGCTTGCGCTGCTGACAGTTGCGCTGTTGCCCGGCGCGGCCAGTGCGAGTTCTCCTGCGCAGCTGGCGCTGGAAACTTCCATCAACCGCATCCTCGGCTCCATCAAGAACCCCGACTATGTGAATCCTGCTACGCGCGGCCCGCTGCGCCAGCAGATTGAAGATGAAGTCCTGCACATTTTTGATTTTAAAGAATTTTCTTCGCGCACGGTGGGGCCGCGCTGGGGCACGTTCAGCCCGGCGCAGCAACAGCAGTTCAGCGATGCCTTTGCCGAACTGCTCATGAATACCTACCTGAGCAAGATTGACGGCTACAATGGCGAGCAGGTCGTGTACACAGGCGAGGTTTCATCCCCCAAGGGCGACCGAACCGAAGTGCGCACAATCATCACCATGAAGGACTCGAAAAAAGTCCCCGTGGCCTATCGCATGCTCCCCAAAAACGGTTCGTGGCTCGTTTATGACGTGCTGATTGAAAATATCAGCCTGGTCAAAAACTATCGCACCCAGTTTCAGGACATTCTGAACACCGGCAGCCCTGACCAGCTTATTGCCAGGGTCAAGGCCAAGGCGCAGGAGGTCCGGCAGGGCAATGGCCAGTAACTATTCGTCAACACTGCCGGGGCATCTCTGTGTGCCCGGTTTTCTGCTGGCAGCACTGCTTTGCCTGTGGCATGCGCCAGCCAGCGCCGCCCCCAGCCAGGCGCCTGCGCCCTCCACTGTGTACGGCAAGGCGCCCCAGCTTCAGCCCGGGGCCATTACAGTAGCTCCTTACGGAACCATGAATGCAGACAATACTCTGGACGACTATGACAACGAGCCGATCCAGAGTATTTCTGACCCCATTGAACCGTGGAACAGGTTCTGGTTCCATTTCAACGACATTTTCTTTCTCTATGTTGCCAAGCCCGCCTACACGGCATGGGAAACAGTGACGCCGCACCAGTTGCGTTCCGGTTTGAAAAATTTCTTTTCCAACCTGCTGTTCCCTGTGCGTTTTGTGAACAACATCCTGCAGTTCCGCTTTTTTGAAGCGGGGGTGGAATTTGGGCGTTTTGTCATTAATACCACTTCCAGCGCGGGCTTTGCCGATGTGGCAAAAGGGCACAAAACCATTGTGCCCATTGATCCCACAGGCGAAGACTTTGGTCAGACTCTCGGACGCTGGGGCCTTGGGCATGGTTTCTACATTGTCTGGCCCATCATTGGGCCAAGCTCTGCGCGCGACACTGTAGGCCGCGCTGGCGATCTGTTTGCCGACCCGCTATTCTACCTGCAACCCACGGAATTGAGCCTTGGGATTGGCGGCGGGCTGCGGTTCAACGCCCTTGGCGATGTGCTGCCCCTGTATGAAGACCTGAACACCGTGGCGGTTGACCCCTACATAGCCATGCGTGAGGCCTATGTGAACTTCCGCAAGGCGCAGGTGTTGCACTAGCCTTTGCGCTATAAGCCAGAATGCTAGCCCCCGGCGGAAACCTCATGGTTTCTGATCCGGGGGCTTTTTGCTATTTGGGATATGTTTGGACCGTCTGTGAGGTGCGTTTTCGCTTCCCCAGCTTGGGCTTAAGCAGCTTACTGCCCTTCGGGCACGGGATTCCGCCCCTTCGGCGGCGTTTGGGACGCCTTCCCGGCGTGGGGCAAGGCGGGGCCGGTTATGGGGCTGCGCCCCCTTCTCGGCCCCCCTTGCATCCCCCCCGAAGCACCCCCTGAGGTTTTCAACTACCTTTGCGTGGCGAGGGCGACGCGTCTTTGCTGCGGGAGCTTCCCTCACTCGCTGCGCTCGCTCAGGCGATCTCCCTCCGCGCCGCGTTAATGCCAGAGTACGCTTTTGCTTCGGGCAAACGTCGTTTCAGACAACTGATATTATTGCTGGCTCAAAGGATGACTTTGTACCCTTTCAGCTTCTTCAGGACATTTGGCATCACGGACTTGAAGAAAACCAAATTGCAACACAAATATGACCAACAGATTCACTTCACAAATGGTGTCGCCAATTGCCATTCAGCCATGACCAGACGGGCATAATACGCGTCAGAAAAATTCAGCCTGACACCAAAAGTTGGTTGTGGAGTCGCCTTCCTTAAACTCGCCGGAGCGAATGCGGAGGCGATGGCTGGTGTTGGGCGAATTTGCAAAATACGCTTTTTGCGGCCTGAAAAGAAAGCACCGGGATTTTGAGCGCAGCGTACTCTAGTACGTGAGCATCAAAATTTCGGCGCTGACGCATTCAGGGCGTAAAAGTCGGGTTTGCGTAAATCAGCCTGACAGGCTCACCCACCCCGCCGTAAAAACATCTCCCCTGCTTTTGCCTTTTTCCCTGCCTTTCTGCTTTTCCTGCCTTTCTGCCTTTCCCCCTCTGCCTCAGCACCCCAGCCCACAAGGCTTTTTTTTGTCAGCACCTTCTGGTAGGCTCTGGCCCATGAACAAGCCTTCTACCCAAGCCTCCAGCCCCCTGCTGCAACTGGAAAACCTCTCTGTGACCTTTGCAACCGCAGACGGCCCGCTGCCCGCCGTGCGCAGCGTAAACCTCTGCCTGCATGAGGGTGAAACAGTTTGCCTCGTTGGTGAATCCGGCTGCGGTAAAAGCCTCACGGCCAAAGCCATTTTGCAACTCACCCCGCCCAACGCGGTGATTGAAGGGCGCATTCTGCTGCACGGTCAGAATCTGCTTGAGCTTTCAGAAAAAGAAATGCGCTCCGTGCGTGGCCGCCAGGTGGGCATGATCTTTCAGGAGCCCATGACCTCCCTCAACCCGGTGCTCAAAATTGGCGATCAGGTGGCGGAACCCTTGAAGCTGCATCAGGGCATGGGCCGATCCGAGGCTCGCGAGGCTGCCATAGAGCTGCTGACAGAAGTGGGCATTCCCGCGCCGCAAAGCCGCTATGACGATTACCCGCACCAGCTCTCGGGCGGCATGCGCCAGCGCGTCATGATTGCCATGGCCTTGTCGTGCAGACCAGCCCTGCTGTTGGCTGACGAACCCACAACGGCTCTGGACGCCACGATTCAGGGCCAGATTCTGCGCCTGCTGGCTGCCCGATGCCGAGAGCGCCGCATGGCCGTGCTGCTGATTACCCACGATCTCGGTGTAGCCGCCCAGATGGCGGATACGGTGGGCGTTATGTACGCCGGGCGTCTGGTAGAATGCGCCCCGGCCCAGGAGCTGTTCGCCGACCCGCGCCACCCTTACACGCAGGGATTGCTGCACGCCGCGCCCAGCGCCCGTTCACGCGGCCTTGAACGCCTGCCAACCATACCGGGCTCGGTTCCATCCCTTGCCAACATGCCTGCGGGTTGTCCCTTCCACCCCCGCTGCAGGTCAGCTCTTGCGCGTTGCGCCGCAGAAATGCCGCCCGCAGTCGCCAGCGGCGCGCACAGCACGGCCTGCTGGCTGGTCAGCCAGCCCTAGCCGAGCCCCCACGCGGGCAAGCATCACGCCCAGCCATTGCAGCAGACCACCTTGCGCAGATATATTGCCTCTGCTATAAACTTATTTTCCAGTTCTCCGTAAATTCAGACAGTGGTTCTGCCCGGCTCGTTCCTGATGCCGCGCAATGCCGCATCTGATTGCTCCCCCCTTTGGCGTTGCATCCCCCCTACTGGCAACGCTTGGCAATCGGACTTTTGAATTACGGCGTATCCAAGCATTCCGCCAGACTGTCAGTTTCTGGGCCGCCCCCCCGCGGTCCACCAGAGCATTTCGTGGCGCGGTTTGTAGAATCCGCGCGAACCAGACAAACTTGTTCAAGTTCATCTGCTCTATGCTGTCAACAGCGCTGCCCAAGGCAAACGGGCAGTTTCAGCTGAACGTGGAGGATGCCTCACATGAAACTAGGCGCAAAACTTGTGCTCTCTTTCGGCAGTCTCATCGCAGTCATCCTGGTGTCTTCTGCCGTCACCATGCACAACGTGGGCGAAATGAACGGCAAGGTACGCGAGATTGACGAGGCATGGCTGCCTTCCGTCACTGCCATCCAGTCCATGAATGTGCAGCTCAATTCGCTCCGCGCCGATCTTGCGTCAATAATGTCGCAAACCTACGCCGACGAAATTCGCAAATACGAAAAGAATCTTCAGGATTCCATGGACTCCATCCAGCGCGATCAGGCCGCCTACCTGCAACTGCGCAACGCCACCCCCGGCATGGACAGCGAACAAGGCAAGGCCCTTATGACGCGCATTGCCGATCTTTCCCAGCAGGAAAGCAAGGCGCGCGAAGGCATCATCAAGGGGGTGCTGGACGGTCGGCGCGGCGTGGCAAACGTGGCCTTTGACAAAAAATACCGCCCTGTTTTTCAGGAGCTTGGCGAAACCTATGGCGAAGTTGTGCGCATGAACGTCACGGGCAGCAAGGCTGCAGCCCAAAGCGCCACCGACGCAGGGCAAAAAACCCGCAACATGTCCATTGCCATCACTCTGGCAGCCGTTGTCATCAGCATCTGCATTACCTGGATGCTCACGCGTTCTGTGGGGCGGCAACTGGGCAAGGACCCCGGCGAACTGGCCGTCATAGCCCGCCGGGTTGCCAACGGCGATTACGATATTGACGATGGAGGCACCAAAACCGGCGTGTATGCGGACATGGTTTCCATGGCGCAGACGCTTAAGGAAAATATGGCAAGGGCGCATCTGGAATCGGAAAACGCAAGGCAAAGCGCCCAGCGAGCCGAAGAAGCACTGCGGCAGGCGGAGGCGGCTGGCGTTGAAGCGCAGCGCAAGGCCGAAGCAATGAGCGCCGCTTCTGCGGGTCTTCAACAGGTTGCGCAGGTGGTGAGCGATGCTTCAACGCGACTGGCCGCGCACATTGAGCAGTCTGACAAGGGCGCATGCGAAACATCGCTCCATCTGACGGAAGCCGCCAACGCCATTCAGCAGATGAACAAAACCGTGCATCAGGTGGCGCAGAACGCCGCTGCCGCCAATGCCGCATCGCTGGAAACGCGCCAGAAAGCCGAGCAAGGCGCTGAAATCGTCAAGCGCTCCCTGCACAGCATCAGCGAGGTGCACCATGTTTCGCTGGCAACCAAGAACGATATGGCGCAGCTTCGGGAACATACGCAAAACATCAACCGCATCATGAATGTTATTTCGGATATTGCCGACCAAACCAACCTGCTTGCCCTCAACGCCGCCATTGAAGCTGCCCGCGCGGGCGATGCCGGGCGCGGTTTTGCCGTGGTAGCAGATGAGGTGCGCAAGCTGGCGGAAAAAACAATGGCTTCCACACATGACGTGGCCAACGCCATCACGGCCATTCAGGAAAGTGCCGCAAAAAGCATGGATTCTGTGGATAACGTTGCCCTTCAGATTGAGCAGGCCAATGATTTTGCCCAGCAATCCGGGCAGGCGCTGACAGATATCGTTGTGATGGTGGAGTCCACCTCTGATCAGGTTACCGCCATCTCTTCTGCCAGCGAGGAGCAGTCTGCCGCCAGCGATCAGGTGACAAGCATTATTGACCAGATCAACGGCATGTCCCGGCAAACAGCCTCTGCCATGCGTGCAGCCACAGAGGCAGTGGAAGATCTGGCGGCCCAGGCCAACGGACTTTCAGGCCTTATTGCGCAGATGCGCACCCAGTAGTTTTTTCAGGGCATCCCTGTATGTCTGCAACATTCGTTGCAAAAACGCCGACCTCCGGGTCGGCTTTTTTGTTTATGAACAGGGATGATAATATCAATTTAACAATAAAACCTGCCAGAGATGTTCCCAATGCAACATGCATTGCCACAAAAGCCCCATATCATTTTTTGAACTTGACCAGCCGCCATTGTGCATAGCATGCAACACCACCTGTTGGGAGATCGTCTGCCATGAGCCTGAGAGCACGTCTGATTCTGTCTTTCGGAAGTATAATTATCATAATGTTAATCACGTCCGGCCTGACCATCAGGAATCTCACCCGCATGAATGCCGAGATCTCATCCATAGGCAGCACATGGATTCCTGTGGCTACATCCATCCAGAGCACCTATGCCCTGCTTTTTTCTTCCAGAGGGGATCTTTCAGCCATTACAACGCTGCACGACCCCAAGGAGATAGAGAACTACAGCGAGCATATGACAGGGCTGCTGCGACGCATAGGCGACAGTAAAAAGGCTTTTGCTGCCGCCCTTGAAAATATGCCGCCGTCAGACCGTAAACAGGCCATTATGGACATAACAGCCCAGATAGAAGCGCAATCAGGGCAATTTGTAACCATGCGCAAAGACCTGCTTGCTTTTATCAGAGCCGGAAAAAATGAAGAAGCCGCCCAGTTGCTTGCCAGCAGCCGCGGCCCCTTCCTCAGGCTGGCTGACCTCTATGAACAGATTGTCAGCCTGAGCAACGAAGGCGCAAACATTGCCATTACAAACGCCAGCGGCGTCAGCGAACAATCAATTATTTTTTCATCAGGATTATCTCTGGTTGCTGTACTTATTGGCACGGCGGTCATTCTGCTTCTGCTCAGGGTGGTCCATAGGCAGCTTGGCAAAGACCCGGGAGAACTGGACAACATAGCCAGGCGCGTGGCCCAGGGGGACTATGCCCTTGACGACGATACTGCAAAGCGCGGCGTCTACGCCTCAATAATTGCCATGGTGCAGGCGCTCAAAACCCACATTGAAAGAGCCCAGCGCGAATCTCTGGCGGCACAAGAGCAGTCAGCCAAGGCAACAGAAGCCCTGCGCCAGACGGAAGCCGCCAATATAGAAGCCCAAAACAAGAGTGAGACTCTACGTGCAGCAGCCGCCAAACTTCAGGAAGTGACGCATGTAGTAAGCACAGCCACCGCGCGCCTGGCCACGCAAATCGAGCAGTCGGACAAAGGTTCGCAAGAAACAACGGGCAGGCTGAGCGAGGCGGCTTCTGCCATGCAGCAGATGAACGCAACGGTGCAGGAAGTGGCGCGCAACGCGTCCATTGCCTCGCAGGCCTCCACAGAAACCCGCGCCAAAGCCGAAAATGGCGCAGAGATCGTCAAGCGTTCGCTGCACAGTATTGATCAGGTGCACGAAGCGTCCATGACGCTCAAGGACGACATGGCTCTACTGCGGGAGCACACGCAGAACATCAACCGCATCATGGGTGTTATTTCAGATATAGCCGACCAGACCAACCTGCTGGCGCTCAATGCCGCCATTGAGGCCGCCCGCGCGGGAGAGGCCGGGCGGGGATTTGCCGTGGTTGCTGATGAAGTGCGCAAGCTGGCGGAAAAAACCATGGCCTCCACCCATGACGTTGCCAGCGCCATTGAGGCTATCCAGTCCAGCGCCGCCCAGAGCATGGATTCTGTGGACAGAGCGGCAAAACAGATTGAAGAAGCCAACACCTATGCCAGCCAGTCTGGTGCGGCGCTGGCCGACATTGTTGCTACGGTCGAGAGCACTGCCGATCAGGTTAATGCCATTGCAGCCGCCAGCGAGCAGCAGTCTGCCGCCAGTGATGAAGTGAGCGGCGCCATCACGCAAATCAGCGAGATGGCGCGCCAAACGTCCAAAGCCATGAGCGAGGCGGCAGAGGCCATAACCAACCTTTCCGCCCAGGCCAGCAACCTCATGCAATTGGCAGAAGCCATGAATCACGATTGATCCCGACCCGCGACGGCGTCCCCCATATACTGCATGGCACGTACAAAGCGGTGGTTCAGAAAAACCACCGCTTTGTTGTATATTTTGTCCTTCATATTACTGAAAAAATTTAGCACGTTCTTTGCATAAGTTATACATTCATCGCAAGTGCCTGTAGCACAAACCCAGGAGGTGAAAACCTATGCGACTGATTGTAAAACTTGGACTATCATTCTTTTTCATTACACTTGTTCTGCTTGCGATGAGTGGCATGTCGATTAAAAACATTTCTGCAATGAATAAAAGATTCATTGAAATAGATACATCTTTGCTCCCATCTCTCATAGAACTTCAGGAAATGCATCTGAAATTCTGGATTATCCGCTCTGACGTATTGGCGCTTATTTCACAAACATCGCCCACAGAGATCGAACGCTATTCCTCCAACATCACCAGCACGATGGATTCAATCAGGGAAAACCATGACAGATATTTTGCCATTGTGGGTGAATCAGAAGACCAGCACCATGTTGCGGCAAAGGAACTGATAGAAAAAATTGATGCAATTTCACGCAAGCTCAACACAGTGCGCAAAGAAATTCTTGCATTTGTGCAATGCGAAGAACGTGGCGAGGCAATAAGTATATTTGAAAAGAAATACACACCGCTATTTAACAGCCTTGAGCCACTCTATGAAGAACTGATGGCACTTACCAAGTCAGACAGTAAACAGGTGTCTGCCGAGGCCGTCGCCACAGGCGAAAACGCAGTTAAAGGCGCATATGCGCTCAGTGCTGCCGCCGTATTTTTCAGCATCATCGTTTCTCTTGTACTTTCGCGTTCCATAAAGCATCAACTTGGCAAAGACCCCGGCGAACTCCAGGCTGTGGCCAGCCGTGTTGCTGCCGGAGACTACGACATTCACGACGCGAATGGCGACAGTGTTGGCGTGTACGCTTCCATAGTCTCCATGGTGCAGGCGCTGAAAACCCACATTGAAAGAGCCCAGCGCGAATCGCTGGCGGCACAAGAGCAGTCAGCCAAGGCAACAGAAGCCCTACGCCAGACGGAAGCCGCCAATATAGAAGCCCAAAACAAAAGCGAAGCCCTGCGGATGGCCGCCGCCAGACTTCAGGAGGTGGCCCGGGTAGTGAGCGCGGCCACAGCGCGCCTGGCTGCGCAGATCGAACAGTCAGATAAAGGCGCGAGAGAGACCTCGGGCAGACTGGGAGAGGCGGCTTCTGCCATGCAGCAGATGAATGCCACAGTGCAGGAAGTGGCGCGCAACGCGTCTGTTGCCTCTCAGGCCTCCACAGAAACCCGCGCCAAGGCGGAAAACGGCTCAGAAATCGTCAAGCGATCGCTGCGCAGCATTGATCAGGTGCATCAGGCATCCATGACGCTCAAGGGCGACATGGCCCAACTGCACGAGCATACGCAAAACATCAACCGCATCATGGGCGTTATTTCAGACATAGCCGACCAGACCAACCTGCTGGCGCTTAATGCCGCCATTGAGGCTGCCCGCGCGGGCGATGCCGGGCGGGGCTTTGCCGTGGTGGCGGATGAAGTGCGCAAACTGGCGGAAAAAACCATGGCCTCCACCCATGACGTTGCCAACGCCATCAAGGCCATCCAGTCCAGCGCCACCCAGAGCATGGATTCTGTGGACAAGGCCGCACGGCAGATTGAAGAAGCCAACACCTATGCCAGCCAGTCTGGTGCGGCCCTGAGCGATATTGTGGCCACGGTCGAGGGCACGGCGGATCAGGTCAATGCCATTGCCGCCGCCAGCGAGCAGCAGTCTGCCGCCAGCGATGAAGTAAGCCGAGCCATAACGCAGATAAGCGAAATGTCGCGCCAGACCTCAGCCGCCATGCGCGAAGCTGCGGATGCCGTGGCCGAACTGGCGGGGCAAACTCAAAACCTCATGGAGCTTATGTCCAGCATGCAGCAGTAGCACAAAGAAAGGGGCTGTTCCAGCAGCGCAATGCGCATCTCTGCCGGAACAGCCCCATCGGCCCGAAATATTTTTTGTCTACGGCTCTTCCGCCACGGCAGGCTTGCACCGTCTGCCCAGCCAGCGGGCGATCACAGGGGGCAGCCAGCCAGCGCCCTTTTGCCCTGCCCCGGCAGCTTTATCCCTGCTTGGCGTGTACTGCCTTTTGACAATATAGACGCCCGCCAGCACCACCGCTATGCCCAGAACTTCCAGACCCGACAATTTCTCTGAAAATATGGTCCACGAATACACAGCCGCAATGGCAGGCTGGCAAAGACAGATCACCGCAGAAAGGTTGACGCTGAGCTTGCCCTGACAATGCGTGAGCATGTTGTGCCCTATCACCTGTACACAGAGCGTAAGAGCCAGTATGGGCCACAAATCGTCCCAGTTTCGCGGAATCTGCAAACCCTCCACAGCCCACGAGGCAAAAAACAGGCCCACGAGTCCGCCAACGGCACTGCCAAGCATTATGACGCTACTCTCCATCCTGTCGCGCAGGCGGTAGGCAATGAGCAGAAATCCCGCGTAAAAAAAGGCCGCAGCCAGTGCCAGAAAATCGCCAAAATAGTTGCCCGGCACAGGGCTGGCCTTGCCCCCCACCAATAGCACCACCCCGGCAAGGGTAACAGCCGCGCCGGGAATGAACAGCCTTGGCAGCCGCTCGTGAAACAGGAAGTACGAAACCGGAATGACCGTGAACGGCGTCAGATTGGTGAGCAGGTTGGCATTGGCAACCGTTGTATAGCTGAATGCCGTGTTCCACAGGGCCACATCGCCCGCCAGAAACAGGCCGGATAACAGCAGCAGGACAACATCCCTGCCGCTGAGCCGCCCAAGCCTGCCGTAGGCCAGCGGCCAGAGCAGAGGGATGGAAAACAGCATGCGGTACATCCCGGTATTGATGGGGGACAGGCCGCTCTGTCGCACAAATATGCCCCCGGTGGCCAAAAAGGCCACTGCCAGCACCGCCAGCAGAACGTATCTTGTGCCGTTCCCCCGCCGCATTCCGCCCTGCGGCACTGTATCGCCTTGCGTGGACATGGAGCCTCCCATCCTTTTGTTGTGTTTGCTGCCCCCTTTGATACAGTGGACATGGCACCATCAAAAGTGCCACATGACACATATTTTATGGTGCCACCTGGGAGCAGACATGATCAGCACGGGCAAGGACGGCTCAGGACCGCTGTATTTGCAGATATACAGCCAGTTGAAGCAGGATATTGCCTGCGGCGCGCTTGCAGAAGGCACAGTTCTGACCGGCAGCAGGATGCTGGCATCCATGCTGGGGGTCAGCCGCAATACTGTGGACAATGCCTATAGTCAACTGGTAGCGGAGGGCTACATAGCTGCCCGCAGGGGTGTGGGCTTTGTGGTGCAGCATGTTCCCAGCATTGACGCTCCAGCCGCGTCACCCGGGCACGCAGCGCCGCAAACTACGCAACGCCCCTCGCAGCTTGAAACATTTGCGCACGGGCAGCCCCTGGTTTACGACCTGACAAACAGCAGCCACACCGTTGATCTTTTCCCCAAAAGCCTCTGGAAAAAATACACCTTTGAATGCCTTGAGATGCTGGAGAGAGAAGAAAAGATCTCTGCCTTGCAGGTCATGCAGGGCGAACCCTACCTGCGCAAAAACCTGCTGGCCTACCTCAAGCGCATTCGCGGCGTGAACTGCACGGAAGACCAGATCGTCATAACCTGCGGTTTGCAGCAGTCCCTGGAATATCTGTGCAAAATAGCAGCTCAGCGCGGGCAGAAAATCCTGATGGAAGAACCCGGCTTCAACAAGGCAGCCGCCGTGTTCCGCAACAACCACCTGCCTATCGAGACCGTGCCCGTGGACGATAACGGCTTGAAAGTGGCCGACCTGCCCCACAGGCCACAGGCCTTTGCCATCTACACCACGCCGTCCCACCAGTTCCCCACAGGGGTCACGCTCCCCATCGGCCGCAGGCATGCCCTGCTGCGCTGGGCGCAGAGCAACAACGTCTACGTGCTTGAAGACGACTTTGACAGCGAGATGCGCTACTATTCCAAGCCCATTCCTTCGCTGCAATCCATCGATACGGAAGCGCGGGTCATCTACCTTGGCACATTTTCCAAGGGCATATCCCCTTCCATCCGTATGGGGTACATGATTCTGCCGCCGCAGCTTGCCGCCGCCTTCCACGAAATGTTTGACGAATACAACAGCACCGTCCCCGTACTGAACCAGTACATCATTGGCCGCCTGCTCGAAACCGGCCAGTACGACAGACACATCCGCCGTCTGAGCCATGTGTTCAAAAACCGCCTTGAGCTGTTCATTCAGGAATTTTCCCGCCTGGGATCGGGCCTGCGCATTACAGGCAACGGCACCGGCCAGTATTTTCTTTTGCGCTTTTTTGCCGGTACAGATCAGAAGCTGCTCATAAAAAAAGCCCTGGAGCAGGGTGTGCGCGTCTACCCCACCATGCAGTTCTGGCAGGACAAGGCCGAATGCCCGCCGGACACGCTGTTTCTGGGTTTTGGCAAAATTCGCCTTGAAGACATACCAGATTGCGTGACGCGACTTAAGATTGCCTGGGCGGAATGGCTGCATTGAGAGGGGGCAGATAGCCGCCACACCGGGATGACCAGGCGGATGACCCGCCAGAACACTTCCGCATCCTGAATGCAGAGGGCCTCTGCACGGCTTTGCACCGCACAGAGACCCCTCAGTGTTGCAAAAAAACAGCCCCTAATTTTTCATGTCCACAATCAGCTCGGCCAGCCCCCTGGCCTGAACTGCCAGATCGGCCACGGCCTTTTGAGCCTCATTCATGGCTTCTGCCGTCTGGTGGGCAACCTGTGTGGCATCATCAATTGAATGATTGATTTCTTCGCTGGCGGCAGACTGCTGCCCGCTGGCCTCGGCAATGGCGTTCACCTGGCTGGCGGTAGCCTCAACGGTAGCCACAATTTCTTCCAGAGCCTTGCCCGACTGATTGGCAAAATCCGTGGCCTGCTCCACCTGCCCCACGGCACTGTCCATATCCGAAACGTTCTTGGCCGTGCTTTCCTGAATGGCCTTGATGGCGTTGCCCACATCCTGGGTTGAGGCAAGGGTTTTTTCCGCCAGTTTGCGCACTTCATCAGCCACCACGGCAAAACCGCGCCCGGCGTCGCCCGCGCGGGCAGCTTCAATGGCGGCATTGAGCGCCAGCAGGTTGGTTTGGTCCGCGATATCGGAAATAACACCCATGATGCGCGTAATGGCCTGTGAATGGTCGTTAAGTTCGGCCATGCCATCCCTGAGCCGCAACGAGACTTCGTGAACATGACCAATGCTCTGCACGGCCTTTTCCACAATGCCCGCTCCGCTCAGGGCGCGCTCACGCGTCTGACCGGCCGCGTCGGATGCCGTTGCGGCGCTGAGCGCCACCTCCTGTACGCTGGCGTTCATCTGGTTCATGGCTGTTGCGGCCTCTGCAAGCATCTGGGCAGAATGCACGGCCCCTTTGTCCGACTGCTCTATCTGGGCCGAAAGCTGGGTAGAGGCAGTGCTTACAGCCTGGGCAACCTGCTCCAGCCTTTCCGCAGCCTGAAGCATGGCAGCGGTTTTGTCCTTTGCCTTGAGTTCGGCTTCAAGAGCTTCCGCCTGCGCCTGTTGGGCTTCACTGGCGGCCTTGCCGGCAAGACGGCTCTGTTCCTCGGCCTGACCGATAAATTCCTTGAGCTTCACAACCATTGCGCTCAAGGCCTGTTGCAGGGTCGCCACTTCATCACGCCCGGTTGTTTCAAATTCTTCATCAAGGTTGCCCTGCGCCACGGCGCGGGCATGCCGGGTTATACCCGCAAGAGGACGCGTTATGGACACGACCATGACATAGGAAAGCGGGCAGACCACCAGAAGCAGTATAGCCAGAAAACCACCGCCATAGATCGCCAGCTGGCTGTGCAGGATGGAGCGCATGGTGGTGATGAGGTGGCTTTCGGCCTTGTCCACATTGTCGATATACACGCCCGTGCCAATCCAGAAGGGCGTGCCCGCGATAGCTTCCGCATAGCCCAGCTTGAACACATCGCCAGAACCGGGCTTGGGAAACACAAAATCCACAAAACCGCCGCCGCGCTGCGCGGCCCTGTACAGTTCACTGACATAGTGAACGCCCCTGCTGTCGGCGGTTGAAGCCAGATCCTTGCCGATCAGTTGCTTCTGCAAGGGGTGGGCAGCACTGACCGTGCCCTTGTACACATAAAAATACCCGGAGCTGTCATCCTCAAACCGGGCGCTGTCCACATACTGCGCGATGGTGCGCAACTGCTCGGCCTCGGGCTGGCCTTGCGTCATGCCCGCCAGACCAAGCGCCTGGGAATGAGTGATATCCTTGATGCGCGCCCTTTGGGAGTCGAGCAGCATTTCCTTGGCAAGTGCCGTGCCGTCAGCAATGACGCCTTCCGTCATGCGCACGGACAGGCCCGCGATGGAAATAATCAGGGCGATCATGATGATGACAAAAAAGATAATCCGCTGACTGATGCTGAAATTTCTGAGCACGTCTTAATCTCCTGAAAAATCAAGGTGCAAACCGACACGCCGAAAAGCCGCGTCAACTCTCCTGCGCAGGCGCGCGCTGTTGCAGCGGGCGCGGGGCGCAAAAAAGTACCGCGCGGGCACATTGCCAGGGCAAGTCATACCAGCGTAACTGGCTGCATAAATGGGCGGTCGCAAGGCAAAGGCGGGAAGCAATGCACACATGATAAAACCAAAAGCGGAAAGGCCATGCCCGTAAAATACGGCACACCGATGCAGCCCGCAGGATGCTCCGGCGCATGGAAGACAACAACCTTCTATACAAGCTGTATGGCCTGATTGTGGCAAACAGTAACTATTTTTGCAACATACAAAAGTCGATAAAATTGATCAAGATACTATGACAATATCTCATACCCACCTGAAATAATGCTGGCTGCGCCAAAATCCACTACGGGCTGGCCCTTTGAAAGGAATCGGCTTTGCGATTTGCAGCAGGTATAAAAATTGGGGCCTCTCACGGAAATACCGCGAAAAGCCCCAACAAAACGCTTTCAGCCTGCGGCTGAAACAGCGGAACTAGTCTTTCTTGTCCTTCTTGAGCCAGGACATCATGCCGCGCAGTTCCTTGCCCACCTTTTCGATCTGATGTTCAGATTCGTTGCGGCGGGTGGTGAGGAACATGGGGTACTTGGCGCGGGCTTCAAGAATGAAGTTACGCGCAAACACGCCGCTCTGGATGTCCTTGAGCACGCCCTTCATTTCCTTTTTCACCGTTTCGGTGATCAGGCGGGGGCCGGTGACGTAGTCGCCGTATTCAGCGGTGTTGCTGATGGAGTAACGCATGCGGGAAAGACCGCCCTCGTACATAAGGTCAACGATGAGCTTCATTTCGTGCATGCATTCAAAGTAAGCCATTTCGGGCTGATAACCGGCTTCCACCAGGGTTTCAAAACCGGCCTTGATCAGGGCGGAAACGCCGCCGCAAAGTACGGCCTGTTCGCCGAAGAGGTCGGTTTCGGTTTCTTCACGGAAGGAGGTTTCAATAACGCCGGAGCGGGCGCCGCCGATGCCCTTGGCATAGGCCAGAGCAATCTTGAGGGCTTCGCCGGTGGCGTCCTGATGAATGGCCACGAGGCAGGGCACGCCGCCGCCTTCGGTGAAGGTGCGGCGCACCAGATGGCCGGGGCCCTTGGGAGCGATGAGGAACACGTCCACATCCTTGGGCGGCTGGATCTGGCTGAAGTGGATGTTGAAGCCGTGGGCGAACAACAGGGCCTTGCCCTTGGTCAGGTGGGGCTTCACGTCGTTTTCGTACACGGCGGCCTGCACTTCGTCAGGCAGCAGAATCATGATCAGGTCGGCCTGAGCGGCGGCCTCGGCAGCAGACACGGGGGTAAAGCCGTGCTCCTTGGCCAACTCGTAGTTGGCGCCGCCGGGGCGCTGACCCACCACAACCTTGACGCCGGAATCACGCAGATTCTGGGCATGGGCATGGCCCTGACTGCCATAACCGATGATGGCCACGGTCTTGTTTTTCAAACAATTAAGGTCTGCATCCTGATCGTAATAAACTTTCATCTGAACATCCTCTGAGATCACTCACGGTTAGACAAAAAAAATACATCCCTTGCCGCCCTTGCGGCAAGGACAGAGGGGGGCCGACTGGATACGGCGGGCAAGGCCGCCTGTGGGACGCTTTGCCAATGACCCGGGCTGGTTTGTATGGATATACTCACCACCCCGACCTCATGCGCGTTGTCAAGGAGACCTTGTGGGCCATTGACACGCTCACGGGCTAACGCTCCTGTAATCTCGCGGCGCAAGGCCGCGCGACCGGATTCTTCACGCGTGTGGCAGCCATGCCTTGCGGGGTGCTTTGTGCCAAACACCCCGGCAAAAGGCCGCACTTCGCGTCCCGGAACCCTAATCCGTTTTCTTGGAACGACGCATGGCAACTGCGCCTGTGCGCGCCAGTTCCTTGATTCCAAACCGTTGCAGCAGGCTGATGATGGCGTCCAGCTTGTTCTGATCGCCAGTGGCCTCAATGGTCATCTCATTGGGGCTTACATCAACCACCTTGCAGCGGAATATTTCAACAGTCCGCAGAATTTCGCCCCGCATGGGGCCTTCTGCCTGCACTTTGACAAAGATCATTTCACGCGCCACAGCGGGAATATCCGCAAAATCCACCACCTTGATGACCGAAACAATCTTGTGGAGCTGCTTCATGATCTGCTCCAGAATAAGACTGTCGCCATCGGTGGTGATGGTCATGTGCGAAACGCCCTCTTCCAGGGCCGGGGCCACATTGAGCGAATGAATATTGAAGCCGCGCCCGCTGAACAGGCCAGCCACGCGGGAAAGCACGCCGGGTTCGTTTTCCACCAGCACGGAAAGCACATGTCGTTGCATAGCCATCTCCCTTACACCAGCAACATTTCATCAAGCGCCGCACCGGCGGGCACGATGGGGTACACGTTTTCTTCGCGCTCAACTACCACGTCAATGAAGGCAGGGTTGGGCGAAGCAAGGGCCTTTTCAAGCACGGCCCTCATGTCTTCAGCCTTTTCAATGCGATAGCCTTCGGCCCCGTAGGCCTCGGCCAGCTTCACAAAGTCGGGCTGGGCTTCCATGTTGGTGGAACTGTAGTTGTTGTTGTAAAAGAGCTCCTGCCACTGCCGCACCATGCCCAGATAGCGGTTGTTCAGAATGACGACCTTGATGGGCAGCCTGTTGGCCACCACGGTTGCCAGCTCCTGAATATTCATCTGCAGCGAGGCGTCGCCTGCCACGGCAATGACCTTTTTATCCGGAAAGGCAAACTGCGCCCCCACCGAAGCGGGAAAGCCGTAGCCCATGGTGCCGAGGCCCCCGCTGGTCAGCAGGGTGCGCGGCTTGGTAAACGAATAGAACTGGGCTACCCACATCTGGTGCTGGCCCACCTCGGTGGCGATGATGGCATCGCCGCCGGTGATGTCGTAAAGGGCCTCAATGACCGACTGCGGCTTGATATTGCCGTTGCACTGGTAACACAGGGGTTTGCTCGCCTTCCATTCGGCCACGGCGGCAATCCAGGCGGCATGTTCGCCAGCCCAGTCCTTGTTTTCCAGCTTGGCCTCGCAGATTTCTGCAATGCCCTCCAGCGCCAGGCGGCAATCGCCAACCACAGGGACATGCACTTCCACATTCTTGCGAATGGACGTGGGGTCAATGTCGATGTGCACAATGCGGGCCTTGGGCGCAAAGGCCGCCAGCCTGCCTGTAACGCGGTCGTCAAAGCGCGCGCCCACGCACATCAGCACATCGCAGTTGTTGATGGCAAGGTTGGCCGCATAGGTGCCGTGCATGCCCACCATGCCCAGCCACAGGGGGTCGGTGGCCGGAAAAGCCCCAAGCCCCATGAGGGTGCAGGTAACGGGAATGTTCAGCTTGCGCGCAAGGCCGGTGAGGGCCTCTGCCCCATCAGACAGAATAACCCCGCCGCCCGCCAGAATCACCGGGCGCTCTGCCTTTGCCAGTTCTTCCACCGAGCGGCGCAACTGGTTCAGGTTGGGCTTGTAGGTGGGGTTGTAGCTGCGCATGTAGACGTCTTCAGGCCAGACAAATTCCGCCCGCTTCTGCATGACGTCCTTGGGCAGATCCACCAGCACCGGGCCGGGACGGCCCGAACGTGCAAGGTAAAAGGCCTGACGGATGGTCAACGCCAGTTTTGTGATGTCCTTGACCAAAAAATTATGTTTGGTGCAGGGCCGGGTAATACCCACGATGTCCACTTCCTGAAAGGCATCGTTGCCGATCAGCTGGGTGGGCACCTGCCCGGTAAACACCACCAGAGGAATGGAATCGGAGTAGGCTGTGGCTATGCCCGTGACCGTATTGGTAGCTCCAGGCCCCGAGGTGACCAGGCATACGCCGGTCTTGCCCGAGGCACGGGCATAGCCGTCAGCCGCGTGCACAGCTCCTTGCTCGTGCCGTACCAGCACATGGTGTAGCTCGGGATGTCGCGGTAGTTCATCATAAATATCAATGACCGCACCGCCCGGATAACCGAACAGCACATCCACGCCCTCTCGCTTCATGGACTCAAGGAGAATCTGCGCACCAGTACATTCCATGTCCGACTCCTTAAAAAAAGCCCGGCTATCCTTGTTTCTTCAGACGATCAAGAACGGCCATGAGCTGGGTTTTTCCTTCGAGCTTCTGCTTTTTCAATTGCTTGAGCGTCTGCTCTTCAGTGGGCGAACGGAAGGCCTTGCCTTCGAGCTTTTCCACCTGTTTTTCGTAGAGCACGTGATCTTCCCAAAGGGATTTCAGCTCCGGATCAGTGGTAGCGTACTTTTCCAGCAGTTCCAGTTCTTGCTGATCCATAAGAAATCTCCATTGTTAGATGTTCATAGGCTGTTGCCTGCGCATCAACTGAGGCTTTTGCTCAAGGGGATCGGCCCGCCTGTGCCGCTGCGCCGATGTGGCTTTGTGCAGTGCGGCTGCAAGTCGTATGGGCTTATTCTCCTGGCGCGGATTCTCAGATATCCGCATGGAGCAGCGTAAAAAATCAGTCCTCCGGCGGCGCCAGTTCTTTTAATGGAGCGTCATCGCGTACTGGGCCAGCGAGGTGATGACAATCCGGTTAAACAGCTCAATGGCCAGCAGCACCACCACGGGCGAAAAATCCATGCCGCTTGAATAGGTAAACGGCAACCACTTGCGCACACGGTAAAACACCGGCTCGGTAAGTGCGCGCAGGGTGCGCACAATGGGATTATACGGATCGGGGCGCACCCAGGTGAGCACAGCCGCGATAATGACAATCCAGAAATAAAGACTAAGCAGAGACCCGAGCACCAGGGCAATAGCGCTCATGGTATTGGCAACAACAATCATGCGCCCTCCAGCGTGGCTTTCTTTTGTATTCGCAACGGGGTCAAGCCTTACAGGCCGGAAACAGGCGGCAGCACTGCGGCCAGCGCTGTGTGCAGACCGAGATAATCCGCCGCCGTAATCTCTCCCCGTAACGGGCCGCCATTAAATGCGGCAAATATCACGCCCGCCCCCCGGGCTGCCTCCTTGTCGTGCTCGCTGTCGCCAACAAAAAGCACCTGCTGCGGAGGGCTTTGCCACGCGGCGCATATGTGCCGCGTACCCTCGGGCGAAGGCTTGGGTGCGGCTGTATCCGCCGCGACCACAGGATTAAAATAGGAGGGCAGGGAAAAAATGTCCAGAACCGTTTGTATTCCATCGAGCTTTCGGTTGGTGTGCACGGCCATGCGCACCCCCCTGCTCCGCAGATTGCCGATAAAGTTCATAAAACCGGGCTGTAAGCGCAGCAAGGGCGTAATATCGCGTCGGTAAACAACCTCGTTTCTTATGACGTAATCGATCTCGTGGTGCAGGTGCGGCGGCACAATATGCAGCAGCGCCTGCTCTGATGTGGCCATAAAACTGTAGTGTTCCTGTTCCGGCGTCATGGGCGGCAGCCCAAACCAGGCCAGCACCCGGTTGTAATAGATGTTGTTTGCCGTGCGCGAATCAATCATCACGCCGTCGCAGTCAAAGATCACGCCAGCAATGCCGTGCGGGAACAAACCTTGCGCGGTGAGCTGCTGCGCCTGCTGACCGCTCATGATCCGGCCCTCCAGGTGATCCACACCCGCTCGGCATCAAGCGGCGGCTGCCCTGTGGGGCGGGTATGCCCAAGCAGTTTCCAGCCCGGGGCGCGGGCTTCTACCACCACGGGCAGCGGTCCACCTGCGGGGGCCGATTCCGGCGCGCCCAGCAGGCCCTGATGCTCTGGAGCCGGGGCAAAATCCAGCATATCCAACATGTCCTCGCGCATGGCCCCTTCAATAATAATAGGCGCATGGGGCGGCACAAAATAGAGCGCGTTGGCCATTACCAGCCGCCACGGCGGCACAAGACCAGTATCAAGAGCAATGGGCGAACCAAGGCGCACCAGATCGCCCGTAAGCGCATCCGGCGTCAGCCCGGCCAGGTCGTCATCAGGGTCAACACCAAGAGAAGCTGTCAGGCTGCCTGCATTTTGGGCAAAACTCGCGGTCAGATCCGCCAGATCAGCCAGGCTTTCCTCCTGCTGCCAGACCCAGAGCAGGGTCTTCTGCGCCTGAGTGCGCGCAATCAGATCCTTGCGGGCCGCCTCTGCCGCCAGAGCGGCTGCGGCATCGCCATCAGATTTTTCAAGGCCGGAGAGCATGGCCATTTCTGAACTGCGGCGCGCGGCGCGCACATTGCCAGCGGCGGCAGCGCCTACTGGCAGGCCAGAAAGGGCCGCATCGCCCATCTGTTGCAGATCGCCAAGGCAGGCCACGGCCTCGCGGGGTGAAAAGGGATAGGTATCCGGGCAAAAAAAACCTTCGGCAGGCGCATCAGGCAGACCGGGCCACAGGCGCAAAGCGCCAGCCCAGTGTGGGTCTGATCCTTTTCCGGCGGCAGAGGTCTGGCCGGACTGAGCGGACGCTTCAAAAGCGTGCAAAGGCAGTGGGCCGCGAAGCAATGGCAAAAGAATGGGGAAACTTTCTGTCATCATACTTCCTTTTGAGTCCTTAAGCATAGCCAGAGGACGCCCGAAGCGCAAGCCGCATGGGCCGATGACGGAAGTTTTTTGCGGCGGGATGTCCTGCTGCGGAGCATGTCAGGTATCATATTGTCAGGTGCGGCTTATTGACATATATACACGCCAGCAAAGCCGCCGCATGTGCGGCATGCAGACATCATCACCAGCCGGCCTCCGGCTCAGAAGGAGTAGAAAGATATGGAACAGGGCACCATCCGCCTGAAGACAGGCCTTGCTGAAATGCTCAAAGGCGGCGTGATCATGGACGTCACCACTCCCGAACAGGCTAAAATCGCCGAAGCAGCGGGAGCCTGCGCAGTCATGGCCCTGGAACGCGTACCTGCCGATATTCGCGCCGCAGGCGGCGTGGCCCGTATGGCCGATCCCACCATCGTCAAGCGCATCATGGAAGTGGTGAGCATTCCCGTCATGGCCAAGGCCCGCATCGGCCATTTTGTTGAAGCCCGCATCCTTGAGGCCATGGGCGCCGACTACATTGACGAAAGTGAAGTGCTCACCCCCGCTGACGACAAGTACCATATCGACAAGCGCGATTTTACCGTGCCTTTCGTGTGCGGCTGCCGCAATCTGGGCGAAGCCCTGCGCCGCATCGCCGAAGGTGCAGCCATGATCCGCACCAAGGGCGAACCCGGCACCGGCAACGTGGTTGAAGCCGTGCGCCACTGCCGTCAGGTTATGGACGACGTGCGCAAGCTGTGCAGCCTGCCCGAAGCCGAAGTTGCCAACTACGCCAAAGAAATCGGCGCTCCTCTTGAAGTGTGCTACGCCGTTCGCAAGGAAGGCCGCCTGCCCGTGGTGAACTTTGCCGCTGGCGGCATCGCCACCCCCGCTGACGCCGCCATGATGATGCACCTCGGCTGCGACGGCGTGTTCGTTGGCTCCGGCATCTTCAAATCCGGCGACCCGGCCAAGCGCGCCAAGGCCATTGTGCAGGCCGTGACCAACTACAACGATTTCGCCATGCTGGCCGAAATCTCCCGCGATCTGGGCGAACCCATGGTGGGCATTGAAATTTCCACCATTCCTTCTGCCGAACGCATGCAGGAACGGGGTTGGTAATGTCGCAGCTTTGCGTAGGCGTTCTGGCTCTTCAGGGAGCCTTTCGCGAGCATGTGGCCGCTGTTGCCAGCCTTGGCGCGACGGCCCGCGAGGTGCGCCAGCTCAAGGATATCGAGGGCATTGATGCCCTGATCATTCCCGGCGGCGAAAGCACCACCATCGGCAAACTGCTTAACGAATGGAACATGCTTGAGCCCCTGCGCCAGCGCATACTCGACGGCATGCCCGTTTACGGCAGTTGCGCCGGGCTTATACTGCTGTGCCGCGACATTGAAAACTCAGACCAGCCACGCCTCGGCGTGCTTGACGCCACCGTGCGCCGCAACGCCTTTGGCAGGCAGGTGGACAGCTTTGAAACCAATCTGAGCATACCCGAGATCGGGGCAGACCCCCTCCCGGCGGTTTTCATTCGCGCTCCTGTCATTACCGGCGTGGGCGCGGGCGTAAAGGTGCTGGCGGAGGTTAACGGTCAGGCAGTAGCCGTGCGCCAGAACAATATTCTGGCCACGTCCTTCCACCCCGAGCTTACGCCAGACACGCGCATGCACAGCTACTTTCTGTCCTTCTGCGGCAAGTAGGCCGCTGCGGCAATCCGCCGATAAAGCCTGATATAAAGCCCGTCCCGCATTGCGGGGCGGGCTTTTGCGTACTGAAGTAGGCAACGCAGACAGAACTCATTGAACAGATTGCGGATTTGCCGCATCACAAAAAAGGCCCCTTCCACGCACCCTATCCATTACTGGTAAAGGCAACGACAGGAAGGGACCCTTGCAGCTCAGTTCTGGCCTTTTGCTACTGAGGGAATGCCGCTACAGCAAACTCAGCTTTTCGCCACCATGATGTCCAGCACCACGCGGTCGGCCTGAGCCATACCGTCGCAGCCCAGCCGGGCCAGATTGGCAATGCATTGTTCAATATCGTCTTCAACAATGCCTTCATTGCGGGTTACGCCCATGCCATCCATAGCCAGCATGGCAGATTGCACGCCCGCGCCCACCGCCGAAGCGACCTTCATGGCGCAACCGGTCTTGGCGCCATCGCAGATCATGCCCGCCACGTTGCCCACCATATTGCGGATGGTACGGTCAATCTGCTCTATCCCGCCGCCAAGCAGCATTACAATACCGCAGGCGGAGGCCATGCTGGCAACCGTAGCGCCGCATAAAGCCGAAAGCCGCCCCAGACGATGCTTGACGTGAATTGAGGTAAGGTGGCTCATGATCAGTGCCCTTGCCAGGGCCTCGTCCCCTGCTTCCAGCCGCATGGCAAAGGCCACCACCGGCATGGTGCAGGTTATGCCCTGATTCCCGCTGCCGGAATTGCTCATCACAGGCATCATCACGCCGTCCATGCGCGCATCGGAAGCGGCAGCCGTCAGTTTGACCGCCAGGGTGGTCACATCGTCGGACATAAGACGTTTGCGGATATTGCCATCAATGGTGCGTCCTACCTGCAGGCCGTATTCCCGGGCCAGGCCTTCCAGAGCCACCGCTTCGTTGAGCCTCGCGGCTTCAAGAATAAAGCTGATGTCTTCAAAAGGCGCCTGCGTGGCAAACTCATGAATGGCGGCAATGGACAGCGGCCATTCTTCACTTTTTGCAGTGGTTGCGTCATCTGGCTGCTCGCGGCTGAACAGCACCTTTCCATCGCGCTCAATACGCACAATGTTGGTGTGCTCATGCTCAAGCACAGCCCGGCCTGTATGCCCCCCGCCTTCCACGAGAACTTCCGCGTACAGCAGGGGCGAGCCTTCGGCAATGCCCACATGGACGCGGCCGGCTTCGACCATATTGCGGCCCGCTTCGGCCTGTTCGGGCGTAAGCTCCGCCAGCACTTCAAGCCCGCGCGCAGCCTTTCCGCCAATCGCCCCGACAGCAGCGGCAATATTCATGCCCGTGGCACCGGTGCCGGGCACACCAACACCCATGCCGTTTTTCAGCAAATTACCGCTAACGAGCACCTTTATGTTCTCGGGCTGGCAACCCAGGGCCTCAACGGCATGGGCAGCAGCCAGCGCCACGGCTACTGGCTCTGTGCAACCTAGAGCGGGCACTACTTCCTTATGCAGCAGTTCAATAAAACGGGGCCACTGGGAATTGGGCATGTATGCTTCCTCGCATTTATTGCAGGGGGTTGTTATATTCATGATTTTCAGGCTTGGCTGACCTTGCCTTTTGACCGGTTGAAAAGGCCTTCCAGCATCAGGGCCATTGCGCCATCGCCGGTAACGTTGCAGGCTGTGCCAAAGCTGTCCTGCAGGGCAAATATGGCCAGCAGCAAGGCCACCCCGGCAGGATCAAAACCAAGCACGCTCACCACAATGCCAAGAGAAGCCATTACTGTACCGCCAGGCACGCCCGGGGCACCGATGGCAAACACCCCAAACAGGGCAATGAATACCGCCATTGTCGCCGGGCTGGGCAAATAACCATACAGCAACATGGAAATGGTCATGGCAAAAAAAGTTTCCGTCAGCACGGAACCGCAGAGATGGATTGTCGCCCCAAGGGGCACGGCGAACTCCACCATTTCTTTGGAAAGCACGGAAGACCGCGATGCGCAGGAAAGGGAAACCGGCAGCGTCGCCGCGCTGGACATGGTGCCAACAGCAGTAAGGTAGGCCGGGCCATAGTGGCGCAGCACCTCAAGGGGATTGCGACCAGACACAATACCGGCAATGGAGTACAGCACGGCAAGCCAGATGTAGTGCCCGAGCAACACGAGAATGATAACTTTCAAGAATACGGGAAGCTGCCGCGTGAGGCTGCCTTCGTAGGCAAGTCCGGCAAAGGTGGCGGCAATAAAGAGCGGCAACAGGGGAATGACCACGTTGCTCACGATCTTGAGCATGATCGCTTCCAGCTCGTCCAGCAGGCGCACCATGATTTCAGCGCGCGTCCACAGCGACGCTATGCCAATAAGAACAGCCGTTACCAAGGCTGTCATGACTGGCATGACCGGGGGGATATCCAGCTTGAAGAGCACATCAGGCAGAGGATGCAGGGCAGCCACCGCCGTGGGAACGGACAGATGGGGGATGATGGCGTATCCGGCGAGGCAAGACATGGTGGCCGCGCCTACTGAAGAAATGTAAGCAATGACCAGCGCCGCAATCAACATGCGGCTGGCGTTCTGTCCAAGCCGGGTAATGGCAGGCGCAATAAACGCAATGATAACGAGCGGCACGGTGTAAAAGATTATCTGGCCCAGAACATACTTGAGAGACATTACAACCTGCATGACATTTTCATTGGCCGCAAAACCGATCAGTGCGCCAATGACAATGCCTGCCAGCAGCTTGAGGATAAGGCCGAATTCGTTCTTGCTCTTGGACATGTGGTGTCTCCTGACGATGAAGTACCGTTCAGCGGCCCCATGCCGCCGATGCTCAGACAGCTAAGCCCACTTACGTCTACAGGACGGCGACTGCTTCAATCTCGACCTTTACTCCAAGAGGCAAGGCCGCTACCTGTACGCAACTCCGGGCAGGAAAAGGCTCTGCAAAATAGGTGGAGTACACCTGGTTTACAGCGGCGAAATCACCCATGTCAGCCAGAAACACCGTAGTTTTTACCACGCGGTCCATGCTGCTGCCGCCAGCTTCTACAACAGCCTTGACGTTTTCCAGCGACTGACGGGCCTGGGCAGCCACATCATCGGGCACAGCCTTGGTGGAAGGCTCAACGGGTATCTGGCCGGATGTAAAAAGAAGGGTGCCGCAGACCATCCCCTGAGAGTACGGGCCAATGGCTGCTGGGGCCTTTTCCGTTGCAATACGCTGAGACATTTGACGGATTCTCCTTAACAAGTTGTTAAAACAAGATGTTTTGCGCTGCCCCGTTAAGGAGACCATACGCCCTGCAAGCACAGCTATCGCAGTGAAATAAAATTATCTTGATAATAATTTTTTGTCAACGTGATAGAAAAAAATCATACCACAGAAAACACCCTCAGGAAGAAACCCGCTGCAAATACCTGTAAACGGTGGCCTCTGACGCTGCCAGATGGCGCGCCACAACCGCCACAGCGCCTTTAAGCAAAAACACGCCCTTTTCGTTAAGGGTGCGTACAATAGCTATTTTTTCATCTGCCGTCATGCGATCCGGCGGGATATCCGCGCCATTCACCGCCTGCTGGATAATGCTGCTGGTCAGGTCTTCCAGCGATTCAGCAAATGTTTCAAGAGGATGTCCATTTTCAGCGTCCGACCTGGGCTTTTCCATTCGCGCCCGCGATATGAAGCGATCAAGCAGATCGCGCGCCTCAATCAGCGGGGCCGCATCCATGTTGAGGCATAACATCCCAGCCAATGAACCATCGTCTTCACGGATAAAATACGTTGCCGAATGAAGCTGACGACCGTCCTTGCTCTGCGTTTTATAGCCCGTAATAAAAGGCGCGGTCATCCAGGTGCCGTCCTTGATAAGGCGTAACGCCATATCCGTAATGGGCGATCCCACGCGGCGTCCGCTTATATGGCTGTTGGCTATCGCAAGTACAGAGCTGTCCGGCCTGGTGGCATCGTGCAGCACGACTTCACAGTCAGCACCCAAAAAAGCGCCCAGAAAGTCCACAATAGGGATAAACCGCTCTAACGTTGAGGGCTTTCTATATTCGGACACAACTTCCTCCCTGGCTACATCATGATGATAAATTATACGCATGAGAAAATTATTGCACAAACACCCCCCTGTCAACAAATCTTCCCCTGAGTGAAGCCTGTTCAGAAAGCACAGACTCCGCCTCCACCACTTTGCCGCTAACATGACGCACAAATTCACATGGGCGTCACCATAACGCAAACCAGCACACTCATGATGCCCAAAGAGCAACAGTTCAACCATCGGAAATTCTCCGAAGGAGGCAGACATGGACAATTTGCACACTTTGCAGCGTCTTCAGGGCGAACTGAACGAAGAAATGCACCGTCTCACCCTGCTGCGCGATGTTTTTCAGGCCCAGCACTGCGCGGACGAACTGGACGCGGCCAGCCATCTTGAGGCGGCCCACATAGCCCATTGCAGCGCCCGCCGCAGTTCCCAACGCATCCGTGAACTCCAGAGCCTTGTGGCGCTCCTGCGGCACGGCGGCCCCCGCCGCTGCGAAGAATGCGGCGAGGAGATCCCCATTGCCCGCCTTATGGCCGCCCCAGGGGCGACACGTTGCTGCGAATGCCAGCAGAACATTGAAAACGACCTGCGCACAAACATGATCCAGATGAAGGCAACGCCGCTTCCTCAGGAAGTGTGCGCCGAATACTGCTAGGCTCCCGAATTTTACCATCGCCCGGACCGGCGCACCACAAGACGCAGAAAACGGAACCAGCCGAGCATGCGCCCACGCGCATGCCCAGCCCAAGCACAGGAGAATCCCCATGCCCGGCAATGCTGATATTTTACCCCTTGCACCTGGCCGCCCGCTGGTCAGAAGCGTCGGGCGGCTGGCCCGCGCCCTGGCCCGTCAGCTTTCGGGTTTTGCCCGGTTGGAAAAGATGGCCGACACACTGCCCCAGTGCGGCGATCCTCAAACCTTTGCCACCGCCTGCCTCACCGCGCTGGATGTGCATACGGAATGCCTGCGCGGCGATCTGGAGCGCATCCCTGCCCGGGGGCCGGTGGTGCTTTTTGCCAACCATCCCTCCGGCGCGCTTGAAGGGTTGATGCTTGCAGCCCTCTGCGGCAAGGCACGTCCCGATCTCAAAATTCTTGCCAGCGATGCCTTGCTGCGCATTCCCCAACTGGCGCAGCTTGCCCCCATGCTGCTGCCCCTGAATCTTTCTGGCGGCGCAGCCGCCAACGCCGCGGTGCTGCGCACTGCCATGACCCACCTGCGATCGGGCGGAGCACTGGGTATTTTCCCTTCCGGGAGCGTAGCCCGCTGGCAATTTGGACGCGGCATTGCGGAACAGCCATGGTCACGCCTGCTCAGCAGGCTTGGCGGTCGCAATGCCGATATCCCCGGCCTGAATTTTGTCCCCCTGCATATGTCCGTACGGCAGAATCCCCTCTTTATCGCCGCAACAGCGCTCAAGGAGAACGTGGGCGAGGCCCTGTTGCCCAATACCTTGTTCAAACAACGGGGAAGCACTGCCCGCATGATCGTGGGCGAGGCCATCCCCGCAGAAATTCTGACGGGGCTGAACCATGAGCAGCGCACCCACTGTCTGGGGCTTTGCCGTTCTGCCCTAGGCTCTGAACACGGCGCAGCCGGGCACGCAGCCAACTGCCAGCCCCTGGCCCCTGCCGCTGCCAAGATGGATATAATGGTCAGCCTTGCCGCCCTGCCGGAAAACCGCATGCTGGCCCGCGAAGGCCGCTACTGCGTCTATCTGCTTGAGGGCGACGAATCACCCCTGCTGCTGGACGAACTGACCAGAAGGCGCGAAGAGGCCTTCCGCGCGCTGGGTGAAGGATCGGGACAGGCGCGGGATACCGACCGCTACGACCCCCTGTATTCACACCTTCTGCTCATGGACGAAGAAGGCAAAAACATTGCCGGTTCATACCGGGCACGCGTGGTACGACCAGAAGGAACCTGGCAGTATGACAAAAAACGCCTCTATACTGCCTCGCTCTTTGAATACGAGCCGGAATTTTTCCGCCAGTGCGGTAATGCACTGGAACTGGGGCGCGCCTTTGTCTGCCCCGAATACCAGCGCGATTACACGCCCCTGCTTCTGCTGTGGAAGGGCATTGGGCAGATGGCCCTGCGCAATGGCGTGCGTACTCTTTTTGGCCCTGCCAGCATTGGCCTCAACTATCGTCCGCAATCGGTAGACCTGCTCTGGCGGCACCTGCGCCTGCGCCATTGGGATACCCCCCTGGCAAGCATGGTACGTGGCAAACAGCCCCGCAAACTGCGCGAAGAACTGCCCTTTGCCCAGCACCTTGATTACAAGTCCGTCAACGCGCTGGTGCGGCAGATGGAGGGGGGGCGCACCCTGCCCATACTTTTTAAACACTACCTGCAACTGGGCGGGCGCATTGCCGCCTTTCACGAAGACAGAACCTTTGGCACCCTTGATGCCCTGCTGGTGGTGGATCTGCTCAACGCGCCCGACAAACAGTTGCGCCGCTATGTGGGAGAGGAAGGCATGCGCAGGCTGCGAGAGGGCAGCTGGCCCGCATAGGACAGACGAGCATCAGGATATTTATGAGGGAAGGCTCTTTCGCAGTCCTGCCCTGAAATTTTATCCCAGCATCAAACGATGGCAGTAAGCCCCAGTGAAACTGGGCAACAACAGATAGTAGTCTGACGCGCCATCTGCGCACAGGGGCCATCACGCAAGCCCGGGCGTGACGGCCCCTTTTTCTGCAAGCCCTGCACACAAGCAAAGAAGCCCCGAAAGGGGCTTCTTTGCTTGCACAAAACATCTTCGATTTTCATGACTGACGGTTTTACGCTGGTTCCTTGTCCTCGGGCTTGAGGTAGGGCAGATAGGTGGGGTCAGTGCCCATGATGTGCTGTACCAGCCAATCCTTGAGAAAGGTCAGCAAATCCATGCTCACGGTGGCGGTGCCCATACGCAACTGCTCTTCCACTTCATCCAGCTTGGCAACAAACTTTTTATGGATCTTCATGTGTTCCGCTGCTGCCTTGTAGGCGGGGACATTGAACAGTTTTTCTTCATCGCCAAAATGGGTGGCCGTGTAATCGCGCAGTTTTTTGAGCACACCGATCATTTCAGACACGGGCTTGTTATGCGTCATGGCCTGATGCAGTTCGTTGATATACTCCACCAGCAGTTTGTGTTCTCTGTCCACCAGGGGGACGTGCAGCTCAAGCTTGGGCGTCCACTCCACAAACTTGTCGGAGAGGGCCTGGTCAAAATCGCCTGCAACAAGCGCGTTGACGATCATATCCAGCTCTTCCATGCCGCTCTGGAAGGTCAGCAGCGAGGCCGTAAACATCTCCATGTTTTTGGAGGTGCTTTCTGCCACCTCTCGGACTTCTTCCAGCGCGCCGCTGGTTCCAGTGCTCTGCTCGGACTGCTCAGCGGCACCGGCAGCGATGCTGGCGAGGTGCCCGGCGGTATCCGCCATGCTCTGCAGAATAGCACGCATCACATCACCGGCATTGGTGGCCTTGTCTGCCGCGTCCACGCTCAGTTGCGCGGCCTTGTCCACAGTCAGCACATTGCGCCGGGTTTCATCCTGAATGGCCTTTACGGCCTCCTCGACTTCCTTGGTGGCGCCCATGGTTTTTTCAGCCAGCTTGCGCACCTCGTCGGCCACCACGGCAAATCCGCGCCCGGCCTCGCCAGCGCGCGCCGCTTCAATGGCGGCGTTGAGGGCCAGCAGATTGGTCTGATCTGCCACTTCGTTGATGACGCTCATGACCTGACCGATATTGCTGGCTTTTTCGCCCAGCCCGGCCATGGCTTCCTTGAGTTGCACGATGGTGTCGCGCACACTGTCAATGGAGCCAACTGCGCCTTCCACTTCCTGTTCGCCCGTGGCGGCGCTGGCGCTTGAATTCTGGGCGTTTTCCGAGAGTTCACGCACACGCAGGGAGGCCTGACTGGCAGAATCGGCCACGCGCTCCATAGCCGCGCCTGTTTCCACAAGTCTGTCGCGCTGCACGGCAACGCCGCCATTTACGTCCGTAATGAGGCTGGCAAGCTTGCGCATGTCGCCAGAAAGTCTGGTGCACACCGAATGGGCCTTGTGCAGGGCAATAATGCCCTTTTCACGCCGTTTGCGCAAAGTTACGACAAGTTCCTCAGACTCCTTGAGCTGCTTGGCAAGTTCGCTGTTCTGCGCCTGCAAGGATTCCACAACCTGAGCGTCCGCCTTGGTTTTCAGCGTTTCGCGCAGGCTTTCAATGCACTGCATGGCCCGCTGTTCCACATCGCCATCAGCCGCAGGCGCTGAAGCCTGAGCGTCGAGATACTGCGCCAGACGGGCAGCGCGGGAACGCCCACTCAGCCAGAGCCAGATGTTTGCACCGGCGCAGACAAAAATAATGCCGACTACCAGCCAGCTCATACCCTGTATACCGCCAAAAACGGCCAAACCGCCCAAAGCGGCAATGATTACTACCTGAAGCGCAATGCCCATATATGCCTACCTTAGTTTATCTTGCTTATCGGCTTTTTTCTAACTACCCTTACCCCTAATAGTTGTAAATCTCGTATATCATGAACAGGAGAATATTCATGGAACAATTAGATTGCAGAGGGCTGGCCTGCCCCCAGCCCGTCATGCGCACCCGCGATGCCCTGGCAGCAGGAACAAATGCCCTTGAAGTACTGGTAGATAATGAGCCCGCGCGGGAAAACGTGCGACGTTTTCTGGAGGGTCGGGGCTTTACGGTTGCCGCCAGCCAGGAAGGCCCCGACTGCTGGCGCATCACGGCAAGTGCCGGTGAATCTGCGGTATCCACCCCGCAGCAGGCAGAGGAAGCATCCCGCCCTCTGGGCGAAACCAACAAGACGCTGGTGCTCATCACCACTGAGACCATTGGCCGTGGCGATGACGGGCTGGGCGCAAAACTCATGGGCAATTTTGTGGCAACCCTGCCGGAGCTAGGACCTCGCCTGTGGCGTATTGTGCTGATCAACGGCGGCGTCAAGCTGGCATCACAGCCTGGCCCTGCGCTGGACGCCCTGAAAAAGATGGCAGCCGATGGCGTTTCTGTGCTTGTGTGCGGCACCTGCCTTGCGCACTTTGGCCTGCTGGAAGCCAAGCAAGTGGGCGATACCTCAAATATGCTCGATATTGTCACCAGCCTTGATCTGGCGGACAAAGTCATCCGCCCCTGAGCCACCGCCCCTCGGGCATGGGCTGCCTTACCACGCAAAAAGCGGCATGGTTTCCATGCCGCTTTTTGCGTCGTGGAGCAAAGCCACATCGTTTTTTCATTTCATACTGCTGTCAGGCACTCGGTACTGAGGGGCGTAAACCACAACGCAAAGCAAGAAAAACGGCGCGGAAAGCCCGCGCCGTTTTTCATACCACGATGTCTGCCAATGGCCTGCCCCACCGGGGGCATCAGGCAAACGGCCTACATTCTGGAGGACACTGTATTACAGGGCCGCCTTGTAGATAGCCGCCACAGCCGCATCCGTCATGGAGCGGGGGTTGGTAAGGCCGCAGGCGTCCTTCTGGGCGTTGGCGGTCATGGTGGGGATATCGGCTTCGCGTACTTCCTTGCCGTACTTCTTGCCAAGGGCGATCAGGCCATCAGGGATACCCACGTCCTTGGACAGGATGTTGATGGCGGTGATGGCTTTGCGCGAGGCTTCGTCAGCGCTGATGCCCTGGGTGAGTTCGCCCAGGAGCTGGGCAATGCGGCCAAAGCGGCGGCGGCTAGAGATACGGTTGTATTCGCACACATGGGGCAGCAGGATGGCGTTGCATTCGCCGTGGGGCAGGTCATAGAAGCCGCCAAGCTGGTGAGCCATGGCGTGCACGTGGCCGAGGCTGGCGTTGTTGAAAGCCATACCAGCCAGATACTGGGCATAGCACATGCCTTCGCGGGCTTCCTTGTCCCGGCCGTTGGCAACGGCGCGGCGCAGGTAACGGTTGATGTATTCCATGGCCTTTTCAGCGCAGGCATCGGTCATGGGCGTGGCGGCGGTGGAAACATAGGCTTCCACAGCGTGGGTCAGGGCGTCCATGCCGGTGGCCGCGGTCAGGGCCGGGGGCATGCCCATCATCAGAACGGGATCGTCAATGGCCACGCTGGGGGTACAGCGCCAGTCAACAATGGCCATTTTCACCTTGCGGGAGGTATCGGTGATGATGCAGAAACGCGTCATTTCAGAGGCGGTGCCAGCGGTGGTATTAACAGCAACATACGGGGGGAAGGGCTTTTTGGACTTGTCCACGCCCTCATAGTCATGAATCTTGCCACCGTTGCCAGCCAAAAAGCCTACGCCCTTGCCGCAGTCATGCGAGCTGCCGCCGCCAAGGGTAACGATGCTGTCGCACTTTTCCTTTTTGTACAGGTCAAAAGCTTCTGCAACGTTTTTGTCCGTGGGGTTCGGGATGGTCTTATCGTATATGGCATACTTCATCTTGGCGGCATCAAGGATGTCGGTGATCACTTTAAGGATGCCGGCATTAACGATACCCTGGTCAGTTACAACCAGCGGCTTCGCACCATTGATGCTCTTCAATCGAGCAGGAATCTCTTTGGAACATCCCTCGCCCACCAGGGTGACGTTGGGGATAAAGAACGAGGTGATCTGACCCATATGCATGCTCTTAAGATCCGTACTCATTCGTAACTCCTTTTGTTATACAGAACGATATCAGTGTGAAATGCTCTGTCGTAAGTATGAAAGACTCCTGTGGGAAAAAATATACCATATAAAAAGCCAATGCAAGCATAACAAAGCATTTAGTTAGTTCTTTTTTTCCTTTTAGTTTCACATTCAAAAGTTCTTTTTTGCACAAGCAACTAGAGTGTAAAATTATTTTTTGCACAAGCACACCTTTGATTGATTGACCACACAATGCACCCGCTTAAAATAAAACCGTGAAAAAACAGATGACTAACCGTTTTGCATTGTACTTTTGCCACAACAACAAAAAAACCACCGGAGCAGGTGAACCTGCAACGGTGGTTTGAAGACGGGAACCGCGTCGTTCCCATACTTCCGGTGTGTGCTGGCGCTGCCTGTCAGGCAGGAGCGCCTTGTGCCCGGCGCAAAGGCAACTGCCAGCGCCCGCTGTATGATTTATTCAGATGATGCCTGCGCAGCAGGCATCATCTGTTCTCTTGCTGCCGTTTGGCCTATATCTGGCTTCCTGGCGCCAACTGCAACCGCAATGGCTTAGAACGTTCCCGGTTCCCGCATTTTTCCGGGGCGACACAGACGGCTTAGCCGCCTCAGATATTCTTTACGCTTATCGAGATAAAAAGCCAGTGGCCGGGAGAAATTACGCCCAAGCAATCCGTCCACCAGCATCTGGCTGACCTCGCGCTCACGCGTCAGCACAAGCTGCGCCCGCGCAAGCACGTTGCGGTCAGCCTCGGGCATGGCCCTGGCAATCTGCCGGAAGGCATCCTGCGCGCGGGGCTGATAGAACCATATATACATGAGGTCAAGGGCGTTAATGATGAAAGCCCGTTCAAGCTCCTTGCCCATCACCCCGCCGCTGCCCTGCAAGCCGCCGGATTTTGCCAGTTTGATAAGAGCGTCTTCGTCAGGAAACAGCAATTCCAGGCGCGTGTAGCAGTCAAAAACATTGGCAAGCTTGCTGCGATAATCCCATCTGCGCATGCGCAGGTTCACCTGGCTGTCGGCATAACCCTCAATGAGAGCGGCAACCGAATCCGAGGCCATCTTGGAAATAACCGCGGCGCTCGGCACAAGATACATGGCCGGATTATCCACTCCCAGCAGAAAGGCCACCTGATACAGCACCCAGTTGTACAGCGACGACACCGGGATGGCCAGAAGGCTGCGAAACAGATTGCCGATGGATGCCTCTTTGGGAAAGCCGCGAAACACATTGTGCGCGCACAAATAGATGCCATTAACAAGGCTGAGCACGCCAAACACCATCCAGGGGTTCTGGGCTGCTGTAATGCCGAGTGTTTTGTCGAGCAGCAGCACACGCACCAGCATTTCAAGCAGCAGCACTGAAAAACCCGTGAACATGAGCGAATCGCACAAGCGGCTTACGTTGACCTGATCTTTCCAGTGAATGAGCGTGGAACGCGTTGCCCCCTTGGCAGCCATGACCATCTGCACCACGTTGCGGAATCCCGTAATGCCAAACCAGATAAAGGTGCCGCACCAGGCGAGGAACCACCAGTTCTGCGTATACATAAAGGAAAAAAACGCAGGGCAGAAGCCCATGAGCACCTTGAGGCAATTGCTTACAGAACTGTTAAAGTAGGCTGGCCCCAGAGGTTCGCTGCTGCCCTTTTCGCAGGCTTTGCCCAAAAGGCCGTTGCCGCAGGCAAGGCTCAAACCGCCAAGATTGAGCACGTTGCCCTTGGTGCAGATGCGAAAGTCCACGCTGGCGGTCTTCCAGACAGACTGGCGTTCCATACCCAGATGGCGGCAGCCCGGCAGATGGCGCAACAGCCGCAAGGCCTTTTGCCAGGGCGAAGGATTGCGGGGTTTGCTGTAACGCACGCATTCTTCAACCGGCGAGCACACGGGAATATCCGGCTGTTTTTGATCCCTTGCATAAAATTTGCGGCTGCGGGCAGGCAGGGTTTCGCGCAGCACAAACCCCATACCATAGGAATCGCGGCTCACCGAGCTTGTACCAAGGCGTGAACCAAGGGGCTTGTTGCGATAGTGCTCCCACAATTTCGGCACGTTGTGCAGAATATGGCGGAACTTTGCCGCGCGCTCCTCATCCTGGGTGCTCATACGGCGCACCATCGTGCGGATCATCTGCTTCACACGCGGGCCAAGCCCTTCATTGAGGGCCTGCTGCAACTCGCTGATGGCCTTGAGGCAGGAGTGCTTGCCTTCCATCCAGCCGCGCATGTTGAAAATTTCCAGATGGCTGATGCTGCCCCGGCTGTCCCACAAAAGCTCCGCCACGTCTTCCACGCTCAGCCCCTTGGTGGTCAGCACAAGGCGGTAGCCGGGGTTCAGTTCCGAAAGCTCGCGGGTAATGTCGCCCACAGAGAGTTGCATGAGCGGCGGCAGGTCGCCGTGCGCGCAGGGCTTGTTGAGGTCGGGCATTTCCGGGTGTTCCTGGGGCGAAAGCCAGTGATCGGCGATGTATTCAGCGCTCAGGTTGTCCAGAAAAACCAGTTCGGCCCTGGCCTCTTCGCTATCGCTCTCAAGCAACAGGGCTGCGCGTTCACGCAGCGAGGGCTGCACATGCGCATGCAGCGCCTCGGCAAGATGCAGTCCAGAGGCCTGCCCCCGGCCCACATGCCGCGAAAAACCCTCGCCGGTCAATTCCGGCACAGGCACTCCCCACTGGGCTTCAAGCTGCGGGCGCTGGATTTCGTTCCAGAGCGCAAGGCTTTCGAGCACGCGTTCACGACGCCAGCGCAGCACCTCGCGGCCCCGCTTCATGAGTTCGGCAACCTTGGGGCTGTGCAAAAACTCCAGAAAATCCTCGTTGGAGCTGAAACCACGAGGAATCCAGAACAGACTGATGAAGCGCCCGTAAAAAGGCAGATGAAATTCCAGACCAATACGCACGCCGATGCCGGTGATTTCCGCTGCGCGCAGAATTTCGCGCGCTGCCTCGGGCTGCACCCAGTATTCATAGGCAACAGTAAGGGAACGCATCCCCTTGATCCATGCGTCCATGATCAGGTGGGTGGGTGTTTTGCGGCCCTTGGTATTGGCGTCATACACATGGTCGTCAAAAGCGAGCTGATTCCAGCTTTCGGGCATTTCAGGCAGATGATAGCGCGCAAGCATGCGGCGCACCACGCGCGGCGTTCCCTGCACGGTGCGACGAAAATCGTGCGCCAGCTTGAGCTGCTCAAGCTGGTTGCCGTGGGCGCGCACCATGCTCTTCATGATCTGCATGAGGGCGCGCGCGGTGTTGCGACGCAGGGCCGAATGGGCGCTGTTGAGCACTTCATCATACAGGGTCTTGAGGGCAAGCAGGCGGTCGCGAGCCTGTGTACGGCCTGCCTGAAGGTTCCGCAGCAGGTTTATAACGGCATAAGCCATGCGCGAAACAGGCGATGCCACCAGTTCCTTGATGCCGTGCGGGTGCAGGCTGGGATCAAAAAGAAATGTGTCCGACTGTTTGCCATCGGATTCCAGAATACGGTTGACCAGAGCCAGGATGTCCCTGTCCTGCTTGTCAAAATAAATACCTTGCATCTTCGCGCACACGGCGGATCTCCTTTCTGCCGCTTCCCATTCAGCCAAATCCATTGGGGGAATGATCGGCAAGGAACTGTTCCCGCCTACCTATGCGGCCTTTTGCTGGCAAAAGGCCGGAGCCAAGACGGATGCGGCCGCGGTGACGCAGCGCGCAAACTGCTTGTGACGGAGTGAACAGCCCTAGTATTTCTTATTACTTACCCTGTGACAATAGCTTCGTCAAACAGAGCTTTTTCCTTACCACTCAAAAAGTTAGGAGCGGGGCATCACTGCCCCGCTCCAGCTTGACGGCAAAACCCGCATGGCGGGCTGTAACATATCGGCGGCGGCAAAACTGCCTTACCGAAAAAATCAAAAGACAGAATGGCAAAGCCGCACCACAAACTTTATCTGTCAGATATTGCTGGCAGTATTCTTTTTTACACGGCAAACACACCCACAAAGCTAACCTGACGCTACAGTTGCCCACTCCGCAGAAAGTTCAAAAAAGTACAATCACTGCGTCATATGAGGGACGGCAACGGATTGGTATACGCCTAAAAGGCCTTGGAGCCAAATACCGTATCCCAGAACGACTTTTCCTTGGACGAAGGATCAACCCAGGCCAGAACTTCGCGACCCATATCCCACGCCAGCGAGCGGGCGATAAAGCCCGATGGGTCGCCGGGGTTGCGCTCCCTGATGGAGAAAAGATAAAAATCATGCACCTGCCGGGCTTCCATCAGCCCGCCCTGCGCCATGGACCAGAGCAAGGTGCCGGAGCGCGCGTCATAGACTTCCATAGCCAGCGAAAGCGAACTGGAGCCAGTGCTGCCGCCGTCCATGTAGTGATTGATGTACCCCCCGACCACCATTTCCGCGCCGCGCTGGCGGGCCAGGGCTATGGCACGG
The DNA here is from genome assembly GCF_053570645.1 of Desulfovibrio desulfopostgatei. Classification (NCBI taxonomy): domain Bacteria; kingdom Pseudomonadati; phylum Thermodesulfobacteriota; class Desulfovibrionia; order Desulfovibrionales; family Desulfovibrionaceae; genus Desulfovibrio; species Desulfovibrio desulfopostgatei. The sequence continues at coordinate 2,490,388 of NZ_JBRBQS010000002.1, forward strand.
GAGGGTTCGTACGGCGCGCCCTGCGGCGCATACTCAAGAGCCTGAAAGGCATTGAGCGAAAGCCAGACCTGCCAGACCTGCCGCGAAAGCATCTCGCTGAAGCTCACGGCATTGGCTATCTGCTGCGTGGCACGCAAGGGCACGAACAGGGCGCGGGGTCGCCTCCCCAGAACCATCTGCGGCGCCACGTAAATGGCAGGAGGCTGACGGCGCACAAAGTTGTTTATCTGAAACTGAAAAGGCGTACCGAAGTCGCCAGTGACGCTCACCGACCTGCGGCTGTCGTCCGGCGGCGAAGAACAGCCGCCGAGGAGCGTGAACAAAAGCGTTGCCAGAATCGTAGCTGTGACCAGCACCAGCGCAAGAGGCCCGCGCTGGCGCGACACCGCGCCGCCCAAGCCGCAAAACCGGGTATACAGATGGTTCATTGCGTTTTCTCCGAGGCCAGACATGCATTTTGCATGGAATCGAGCAGCTTTTCCCTGGCCTGCGCCAGGCTGTCGTGCAGATCGCGGCGTTTTTCTGCCGGGATGGTGCAAAACGAGGTCTGGCGGGTCATCTGCACAAGGCTGCGCATTTCCCGCTCCAGCTGCGCCAGATGGAGCGATTCCGCTTCCGTCAGCGCAATGCTTCTTCCGGCCAGTTCCGCCAGATGCCCAAGGTCTTCGGCCTTGGCGCGAATGGTGTCTGGCCTGATGCTTGCGCCATATTTACGACAATTGCGAAATTCATGCCAGAATAGCGCAATTCTTCGCCAAAAGCGGGCCATGGCAATCCTCAGAATTGGGCAGCCTTCATCACCTGCAGCAACAGCGGCGCGAGCAGCAGCACTACAGGGGCAAAGCCCATGAAGGTCTGCGGCCACGTAAGATTAAGAACCGTGCGGCACCCAACAAGGACGCAGGCGATCATCCAGATAAAGCCCACAATGGAGCCCAGCAGGGGCACCACGCACAAAAGCGAGGGTGCTGCCGCATAGGCCGCCACCTGAAACACCAGCGAGAATTCGGGCCTTTTGCCCGTTATGAAGCCATAGGTAAAATGCATCAGCGCCGACAGCACGTAGAGCTGCACCACAGAAACGCCGGTTTTGATCAGGATGGTCATGGGCAGGCTGAGCTGGGGCGAAAGCAGGATGAGCATTTTTTCCAGCTCGGGGTCAGAAGCGGCGCTGGGGGCCATGAGCGAAAGAAAGATGCCCGACCACACCCTTTCAATAATAACCTGAATGACGCTGATGATCAGATAGAACACCAACGGCCGCACCTGCGAGGATTCCGCCCGCATATGGGCAAAGAAGTTGTGCGCGCCAAACATGACCCGCATGCAGGTGTGATAAAAGGCGGATATCCAGCCATCCGGCTCAGGCGCGGCATCCCAGGGATTTGCTGGGCCGTGCTGCCCATCGTCCTGATTGTCTTCGCGGTCGTTTTCAAAACGCGAGGATTCACGCGCATAGGCGGCGCTGGCATTACGGCTGTCATCAGCATCATCGTCAGCCGAGCCAAAAAGCCCGCGCTGCGAGTTGCGTTTCTGCTGATTGTCGTCATCCCGGTCGCCAGCGCGTTTTTCACTGCCCTTATCGTCACGCTGACCAAAAATATTTTTGCCGCCCAGCAGCCCCCACAGATTACCTATATGCCTTTCTTCCCCAGTATCCGCCTGAGGAAATTTTCTGCCAGATTGCGGCTTTTGCGCGGGTTCACGGCTCTCGCCCCGCTCGTCGTCGGCACATGAGGGTTTCTGCACGGAATGACCGGGAACGATGGCCCCAGGGGGCAATGGATCATCATCGCCCGACTGCCAGGCTCCCCGCCCATGCTGTTCCGCACCCAAATTTTCGGGCCGCGCATCGGCGGCTTCGGAATCACCGCTGTGCGCAGGATTTTCAACGGGGTGTTCCGGCTCGGACAAAACATCCATGACCCCGACGCCGGGAACCAGACGGAACCGGCAGGCGCAGTGCGGGCATGTGGCTATAACTGCCTTGGAAGGCAGACGATCGGCGGGCAATTCGCGGCTGAAACCGCAACGCGGGCAAGTAATATTCACAAAAAGCTCCTAGGCTGACCGGTAACACCGGCACATAATTCACCGTCACTTTAGCCGCAGGCACCCATACTGGCAAGTGCCGCCTGCCTTCTTGCAACATTGCGGCGCAGGGTTCGGGCCGCAAAGCCTGTGCCCCTGATTTTGCAGCGCTGCGAGCCACTGAGCGCCTGGCGATGTTGTTGACAGCACAATGAACAACGTCTACTTTGGCGGCTCAAGGGGAGTAACTGGGTTCTTGAAACCCTGGCGACATCAACAGCATGGCCTCATGGCCTGGTGTCGCCGTCGGTATAGCCGATTAGTGAGACCTTGGCGTTACATCGCCAAGGTCTTTTTTATTTTTAAGGAGAACAGCATGACCATTCGCGCACTGCGCCCCTACATCATTGCCGTGGGTATGACCCTGCCAGGCATTGGGCTGCGTTTTCTGCACCCTGACGTTTCGCCGCTTCTGGTGGCCCTGCTCTCGGGCATGGCCATTCTGGGCGCATCCTTTCTGCTCACCTGGGCGTGCGAAGTCGCCCAGATGGACATTCCTCAGGCTGTAGCCGTGGCTGTTGTGGCTTTTATCGCCGTGCTGCCCGAATACGCCGTGGACATGTACTTTACCTGGATGGCGGGCCAGCACCCCGAGAGCGCCTACTCCCACTACGCCATTGCCAACATGACCGGGGCCAACAGGCTGCTCATCGGCGTGGGCTGGTCGTCCATTGTGCTTGTTTTTGCCAGACGGTTTCATACGGGAGTTTCCCTGCCGGACGACAAACGCACAGACGTGCTCTTTCTCGGGCTGGCAACCATTTACGCCCTGTTTATTCCGCTCAAGGGTTCGCTGACCTGGGTTGACGGCGTAGTGCTGCTGGGCATCTACATCTGGTACATCTGCATTATCGCCCGCAGACCCGTGGAAGAGGAAGAACCCGAAGGCCCCGCAGCCCTGCTGGCCCACTTTGCCAAAAAGGTACGCCTGCGCAGCGTTATTCTTATTTTCCTTTTTTCGGCGCTGGTCATTCTGTGCAATGCCGAACCCTTCAGCGAAAGCCTGGTTGCCAGCGGAAAACTGCTGGGCATCAACGAATTTTTGCTGGTGCAGTGGCTTGCGCCTCTTGCCTCGGAGTCGCCCGAATTCATCATTGCCCTCATGTTTGCCGCACGGGGCAATGCTTCGCTGGCCCTGGGCAGCCTGCTTTCGTCCAAGCTCAACCAGTGGACCCTGCTTGTGGGCATGATCCCCGGCGTCTACGCCGCGTCATCCGGCTCGCTTTCGCCTTCCATAAACCTTGACACTCACCAGTTTCAGGAAATACTACTGACCGCCGGGCAGTCTCTTTTTGCCGTGGCCCTGCTGGTGGATCTGCGCCTGCATGTACGCGAGGCCCTGTGGCTGTTCATCCTGTTTGCAGCCCAGTTGCTCTCGCCGCTCTATGACACCCAGGTTGAAGCCCTGCTGGGGCTTGCGCACGATCCTTTACGCCTGCACTATTTCTTTGCGCAGGTGTATCTGGTGCTGGCGGCAGTGCTGCTGCTCAGAAACTGGCGCGGCCTTCTGCGCCTGCGTGAAGGATTCAAGGTTTAAAGCTATTGTATTTACCGCCCGCATGTGTTCCTCTGCCAGCACATGCGGGCTTTGCCGCAAAACCCCGTCGGCCAGACTTTTCTGGCCGCTACAATGGATGAATATGCCCCGCTTAGTCTTTTTTCTGCTTCTGCTTTTGCCGCTGCTGGCATGCGCGCAAGCCGCCCTTGCCGCCCGTCTGCCCGAAGTGCAGGCAGCGGGATCACTGAAAGCTGAAACTCCAGTCCAGGGCATAAAAGTAATACCGGCCCGCAAGGATTCCGCGGGCGCGCCTCCCACTTCGCTGGCCGCTGCCGACCCCAATGCGGGCGCAGGCCAGCCCCCTCAGCACCAGGCCAATGCGGACAAAGCCCCCCCTGCCTCGGCAGATGTCGCGCCAGCGCCGGGAGCCGTGGAAAAAGCCGACGAAAAGACTGCGGCAGCCATTATTTCCGGTTCTCGCCGCCCTGGCATCATTGAACACCAGATCGTGCGCACCAACCGGGAAGACAAGCCGGATATCAATCTCAGCTATCCCTCGCTGGGTATTCGCGCAGTGGACGCCAATATCCGCGAATGGGCCACGGGCATTGCCAACGCCTTTGAAGAAACCTTCAATTCGCCCGGTCTGTACCCGGATGAAAACCGCCCGGTTCCCGAACTGTGGTGTTCCTACTCTCTAAGCCATCCTTCAGACAAGGCGCTGAGCATCACCTTTGAAGTCTGGACCTACACGGGCGGCGCACAGGGCAATCTGGACATCATGACCCTGAACTACAGCCTGCTGACAGGCCAGCGCCTTGGGCTGGTGGATATTTTTGAAGATCCGGACGCGGCCCTTGCCATCATGTCCGCATGGTCGCGCAGGGAACTTTTCCAGCGCCTCGGCGGCATGCGTCAGGAGCAGTACCTGCGCACAGGCCTTAATCCCGTGCCGGAAAACTTCGCCAGCCTGACCCTGACGCCCTCGGGCATACGCATAAACTTTCAGCCCTATCAGGTGGCCCCTGGCATGGCTGGCGCGCAGAAGGTGGAAATCCCCATTGAAGAACTCCAGCCTGCGCACCCCCTGATGCTGCTCTGGGGCAAATAAGGCCCCTCGCCGCAGCGCGCTCATATATGCAAAAAGCCCCTTTCGGGGCTTTTTTGTGAGCAGTCGTCAGTGACGCACGGCGGCAATCAGTCCAGACCGCGCAGCTTTTCGCGCAGCAGAGCGGCCTTGGCGGGGCCGATGCCGGGAATCTTGCACAAATCCTCCACCCCTGCGGCCCGCATGGCCTCAACGCTGCCAAAGTTATCCCACAACAAACGCGCCGTGGCAGGGCCTATACCCGGCAGGCGCATCAGCTCGCCGGACAGTGCTGCTCCCTGCCGCGCCCTGCGGTGTCGGCCAATGGCAAAACGGTGGGTGTTGTCGCGCACGTTCTGCAAAAACAGCAGTTCCGGGCCGCCCTCGCGCAGGGGCAGCGGATTTGCGCGGTTGGGCACAAAAATTCTGTCAGCCACATTGCCAGCGCGACGGTCGGCATGCCCCTCTTCATCCCTGGCCTTGGCAATGGCCGCGAGGGCGAAAAGGTCTTCCTGCCCTGCCTCGCGCAGGGCGCGCTGCACGGAGCCGAGCTGCCCGCGCCCGCCGTCTATGAGCAGCAAATCCGGCCACGGCGGGCCGCTCTCAAGCCTGCGCGCCACCCAGGCATACAGGGTGGCGTAGTCATCCCCGCTGTCGGGCATGGCATAGGCCCGGTACTGCGAACGTTCGGGCTTGCCGTCCTCAAAAACAACCATGCCCACGCGGGTCTGTTGCCCGCCGGTGTGGGACACGTCCACGCATTCAATGCGCATGGGCGGGCCGGGCAGGTGCAAAGCTTTTGCCAGACGCTCCAGAATATTCTGATCAGTTTTCTGTTCCTGACGGCGGGCTTCCTCCCGCGCGTTGGACTGCGCAAGGTCTATGAGCTGGTTGTCGCCCGCATTTTGCGGCGGCACAATGCGCACGGCTCCGCCCCGGCGATCGGCAAGAGTCTGCTCCAGAGTCTCGCGGGTTGATGCGCCGCTTTCGGCTGCCTGCCCGGTTTCGGCTGCCGCCTTCTCGCCCTCTTCCCCCTGCTCCTCTTCCTGATCGGCGGGGATCCAGGGCAGCAGGATGCGCGGGGGCGGCGTGGCCTGGCTGTAATACTGCCCCATGAACGACCACAAAAGCTCCGGCGCGTCTTCAAAAGTCAGGCCCGACCAGTAAAAAGCCCGTCCGTCCGTCACGGCCCCGTTGCGCACAAAGATAAGCCCCAGCGCCAGCCCCTTGTCCGCAGAAAACAGGCCCACCACGTCCATGTCGCCGCCGCCGGGCAGCACGGCGGCCTGCCGTTCAACCGTGCTTTCCACAGCGCGGATCTGGTCGCGCAGGCTGGCGGCCCTTTCAAATTCCAGTTCTTCGGCGGCCTGTTCCATGGCGGCGCGCAGCCCGCCAAGCAGCTCGGCAGAGCGCCCCTGGAGCAGATCCGTCACCTTGCGCACGTTTTCGTTGTATTCCTGCGATGTCACCATGCCCATGCAGGGCGCCGGGCATTGCCCCATAAAATGATACAGGCAGGGGCGCACACGGTTTTTCATGGCCTTGTCGGTGCAGCGCCGCAGGGCAAAGGCGCGGTGGATGAGCTTCCACGTTTCGCGCGCCGCCAGAGCAGACGTGAACGGGCCGAAATAGCGCGCGCCGTCCCGCCGCGCCTGCCGCACGATTTCCAGCCGGGGAAAGGGATGCTTGGGATTGATGCGAAAAAGCACGTACTGCTTGTCGTCGCGCAGCACGATGTTGTAGTGCGGCCTGTGCTTTTTGATGCAACTGGCTTCCAGCAGCAGGGCCTCTTTTTCCGTGGTCGTGGTCAGGTACTCGATGCTCTCGGCATGCGAAAGCATGGCCCGCGTTTTGGCGGGCAGGCCTTCTGGCCGAAAATAGGAGAGCACCCGGCGGCGCAGCACGCGCGCCTTGCCCACATAGATAATGCGGCCCTTGGCGTCCTTGTATAGGTAAACGCCGGGAGTAAGGGGAATGCTGGATGATTCGGGCTTCTGCATGACAAAAGAATGGTGAGTTAAAGAAAAAAAGCAAGTGCGGGGGAAAAAGCCAAAAGGCTTCCATCCCCCGCGCTCCTCCTGAAAAACTGGCGGGCGCTTGCTCGCGCAGCCGCCAGAGCAATTTAAAGAATTGCCCTAAATCAGACCCTTCTGCATCATTTCGGCCACCTGGGCCACGTCCTTGTCGCCACGGCCAGAGAGGTTCACCAGCAAGATACCGTCCACAGGCATGGCGGGGGCCATCTTCATGGCGTGGGCCAGCGCGTGGGAAGATTCCAGCGCCGGGATGATGCCTTCATGCCGCGAAAGGGCAAAAAATGCGTCCAGGGCTTCCTTGTCTGTCACGCTGACGTATTCGGCGCGGCCCATATCCTTGAGCAGGGCATGCTCCGGCCCCACAGAGGGATAATCAAGCCCGGCGGAAATGGAATACACTTCGCCCGCCTCGCCCGCAGGGTCCTTGATCATATAGGAATTGAAACCGTGCATGACGCCGGGTTCGCCCAGGCAGAGGGATGCGGCATGTTCGCCGTAGCTGTTGCCACGGCCTCCGGGTTCCACGCCCAAAAGGCGCACGTCCGCATCGTCAAGAAAGCCCGCGAACAGGCCGATGGCGTTGGAACCGCCGCCCACGCAACCAAGGCAGGCATCGGGCAGGCGGCCAGTTTCGGCCATCATCTGGGCGCGGGCCTCGCGCCCCACCACAGACTGAAAAACGCGCACCATATAAGGATACGGATGCGGGCCAACGGCAGAACCCAGCACATAGAACATTTCCGGGTCTTCAATCCACATGCCCAGAGCTTCGTCCACAGCTTCCTTGAGGGTGCGCTGGCCGCTCTTGGCAGCCACCACGCGCGAGCCAAGCATCTCCATGCGGATGACATTGAGGTGCTGGCGTTCAATATCCACTTCACCCATGCAGATGGTGCATTCCAGCCCCATCAGGGCCGCTGTGGCCGCAGTGGCGACACCGTGCTGGCCTGCGCCGGTTTCTGCAATAACGCGCTTTTTGCCCATGCGCTTTGCCAGCAGGCACTGCCCAAGGGTATTGTTGATCTTGTGCGCGCCCAGATGGTTGAGGTCTTCGCGCTTGAGCCATATCTGCGCGCCGCCAAGGTGACGGCTCAGGTTGGCGCAGTGGAATACCGGATTGGGCCGCCCCGTGTAGTGGGAGCAAAGATAATCCAGCTCTTTCTGGAAGGACGGATCCGCCTCGGCGGCCTTCATGGCTTCAGCCACTTCGTCCAGACGGGCCTTGAGAGGCTCGGGTACGAACTGCCCGCCATAGGCCCCAAAAAAGCCCTTGCTGTCAGGAATGCCGTAAGGGGCGGAATGCTGGCTCATGCGATCTCCTTCTTCATGCTGGGTTTCTGCAAATATCTGCGGCCTGCGCTGGTTTCAGCCTATGAAAGGCCATCCGGCGGCGGCATCTCAAAAAACTCCGTCACTCTGGCGTGTTGCCCGCGCCATGTCAAGATGCCGCCCCAAATACCCGCTCAGGGCGGGCCTTTTTCGGTTTATCCGCGCTTTGCGCGGCGCGGCCCGCAACCTTGCCCGCAGAGGTGCTTTGCCCTATAGTCTGCCTCTGTTTTACAGACCTGAGAGCAGCTAACCCATGAAATGCGTTAACTGCTCTGCAAGGATTTTCCTGAAAATCCTTGCCACGAAATGAACGCAGGCAGGCTTTGCCTGCCGTAAGCGGGCATTTCAAGTGTCAAATGCTCTAGATGTGAGGCGGAGATCCATGCTTGACGAAAAATACACTGGCAACGGCAAGGTTGTGCTGCTGGCAGGCGGCGGAAAAATCTACACGGATATCGCCGCCCGATTTGTGCGCAGCGAGCGCGATCTGGAAGAAATTGTGGCCTCGCCCTACTCGCGCCAGATCGTGCAGAATATTCTCGATTCCGGCCACCGGGCCGCGCTTGAATTCGACTTTTTTCTCTTTGGCGTTGAGGGCTATTCGCGCGTTACAGAAACCCAGCTTGTGCGCAAGCGGCTGGCCTCGTACCTCATAAAATCCGGACGGGCGGAACTGGGCGGCAAACGCCGTTATTCCGTAGTGTATCCGCGCAGCGTGGCCGAATTTTCCGCGCAGGTGACCCTGCCCGACGGGCACACGGCAACCCTCAGCGGGCACGATCTGGCTGACATTTCACGGCAGTGGTATGATGCTGGCCTTGACGCGGGCCTGCCAGAAGAAGATTTGCGCTACCTGAAGCCTCAGGCCACGGAATTCAAGGCCATCATCGGCATGAATGCCCACGCCCTGCTCGACTGGTTTGCCATCCGCTGCTGCCGCAATGCCCAGCAAGAAATACGGCATCTGGCGTGGCAGATGCTGCGCCTTTGCCGCAAGGCCGCGCCCGACCTCTTTGCCGGTGCAGGCCCAAGCTGCGTGCAGATGGGCTATTGCCCTGAAAACAAGCGCCAGCACGCCCGGTGCGTGGGCCGCGTGCTCACCAAGGAGCAGGCGCTCGAAATGCTGCGCTCTCATGGCGGGCAGCAGACCAGCGCGGAAGACTTTACCGATCAGTAAGGCTTCCCCACAAGGATTGTAAAAAAGTTTTGCGGTTACGCGCACCCTGTGCGCGTAACCGCATTATCTTTTGCTCGTATGCCGTTATTTAAAAAAATGTTTTGCTCACCGCTGCGGCTTCATCCTGACGCGCCTGCTCGGCCAGGTCTTCGGGTGCGGCATCCTGCCCGTTGACCACAGCCCCGATCATGACCCCAAGGTGGCTCATGGCAAGCCCCAGCCACCAGATGCGGTAAAAATCATGCCCAAAGATGCCGTTGACCAGCCAGCCGCCAAAACCGATCCAGAACCAGGCGGTCATACGCCAGTAGTTGCTGGGGCTTTTGCTTTCAAGCTCTGCCAGCAGGCGCGGGCGTATACGCTTGTAGCCCCACCATATGAAGCCCAGCAGAAAAATCATGCCCAGCACAAAGCCAACAATACCATGCGCGTACAGCATATCCAGATAAAGGTTGTGCGGATGGCTGATGGTGATAACGTCTTTTTCAGGCGTAAGGCCGAGCGCGCGGAAGGCCTCATTATAACGGCCCGCACCGGCTCCCAGCCAGGGATGCTCGCAAAACACCTGCCATGCCAGATGCCACAGGCTCCAGCGGCCATCGCTCTCCACCGCGCCCAGCCCGGCCCGCCCCTGTAGCACGAGCACAGCCAGCAGAATGCCCAGCGAGCCCACGGCCAGCTTGAAGCGTCCACGGCCTCCGCGCAGCAGAACCCACAAACCAAAGGAAACAGCCACGGCCAGCGCGCCGCTGCGGCTGCTTGCGCCAATCAGCAAAAAAAACGCGGGCCAGAGCGTTGCAAACCACAGCAGGGCCGAAGCCGCAGGCGAGAGGGCACGGCGCAGGATAAACCAGAGGGAAAAGGCAGGAATGAGCGCCAGGGCTATGTAGTTGCCCACAGTATAATCGCCGAGGCTCCCCGTGAGCCTGCCCGCATTAAGGGCGTAGCCCATGATGAAATCCGTGCCGGTCAGCGCCTGATGCAGGCCATCCAGCCCTTCCCAGAAGCAGGCCAGCACGCAGGCCCACACAAGGCGGCGCAGGTCTTTTTCGCTCCGCACGCATTCCATGCCGATGAACGGCAGAATAAAACCCTTGTTGATGCCTGTGCCCGCGTGAAGAAGCGAAGTCCATATGTTCTCTGAAAAAAACACGCCAATGCCGATCATGGCCCACAGGCAATAAAAAAGCGGGCGCGCATCAAGCCTGTGCAAAACGCTTTCTGTCCAGTTGTAGCGATAAAAGAGCAACAGAAAAATAAAGCAGATGACTGGCAAGACCTCACGCGCGCCGTACCCTATGGGAAAGGAGGCCAGCGAAATCCAGAACGACCAGAAAAGGCAACGGCTCCACTGCACATCTGACGGATTGCGCCGTGCGCAAAGCAGGCGCTCCCGTACGTGCAAACCCCGTTTTTTTGCTTCATTAAATATATTCAGCACTGCGCATGCGCCCTTTGTTTGGATACAGATTATGGCGCAAGATGTATCCGTTGGCGGGCATAAATTCAAGTAGCAGTAAAGTCCTTGCATTAGGGAAACAGGCAAAATATACTTTTGCGATAAATTATTTCACCATTGAGGTATAATATGGCCAGATTTACCGGTTTTGACGAAGTATTCAGTGCACTTTACGTTGACTTCGACAATATTTACACCCGCTTTCTTGAAATTGACCCCGAGGCGGCCAGGGCCTTTGGCTCTGTTCCATACCGGTGGGTGCGCTGGATTGAAAACCATGCGCTGCGCATTCTTTACGGCGAAGGCGTGCGCCGCCGCATCCTCAAGCGCATGTGCTACCTGAACCCCCAGCGCTATCAGGAATACCGTAACCCCTTCATCCGCAGCGCATTTCAGGTGGTGGACTGCCCGCCGCTGACCACCCGCGGCAAGACCAGCACAGATATCCATCTGGTGATGGACTGCATGGACGACCTCTCCCACTCCACCCACTTTGACGAATTCATCATTCTTTCCGGCGATGCGGACTTTACCCCCCTGCTCATCCGCTTGCAGGAACATGCCCGCCGCACCTTGGTGCTTTCTGTGGGCTATTCTTCACCCGCATACACGGCTGCGGCATCCTGGCGCATCCGCGAAGACTGGTTTTTGCAGCAGGCCCTGCGCGACGAGCGCGCCGATGAAGTGGACGACCAGCCCATTGCTGTAGTGCCCACACCCCCCATTGCCCGCACCGCGCACGCAGCGCCTTCCGCCCCCGAAAAAAACCCTGACGACGAAGACGAAGGCCCAGCCCCCGGAAATGCGTGGTAAATACCCGCAAACTGTCGCCCCAACGGCCCGAAGCGCTTGACGCCGGGAGCCGCCAACGCTAAAAAGTGAGACGCTCTTTTCTGGTTGGTAGCCCGCTCTACTGGTGCACCCCGCGCTTACCGGCGAACCACGGACCGCCGCAGCCTGTAGCCGTTTTCAGTGATTACGGCCACATGATTACGGCGCAGGCGTCCCCCATGACGCATACAGCGGCGGGCCTGAATCATAAAACCTGGTTAGGAGGTCCTATGTTTCGCCGTGTTATTCTTGCCCTGATTACCCTTGCCCTGCTCTGCGGGCCGGCGGCTGCCGCCGAAAAATTCATTGTGGCCAGCGACTGCACATGGCCCCCCATGGAAATGCTGGACGCCAACAAGCAGCCTGAAGGCTTCTCCACTGACTACCTCCGCGCCATGGGCAAAGCCGCAGGCTTTGAGGTTGAAGTGCGCAACATCGCGTGGGACGGCATTTTTGGCGGTGTGGCCACCGGACAGTACGACATCGTGGCTTCCTCGGTGACCATTACCCCCGAGCGTGAAAAGCAGTTTGACTTCTCCGCTCCTTACTATGAAGTGGTTCAGGCCGTGGTGCTGCCCGCTGGCAAGAGCATCAAGACCCTGGCCGACCTCAAGGGCAAGAAGGTCGGCGGCCAGATCGGCACCACCGGCATCTTTGTTATGCGCAAGGCCAATGTCAACGCGGATATCAAGGAATATGACGATGTGGGCCTGGCCATTCAGGATCTCGTGGGCGGCCGTCTTGACGCCGTTATCTGCGATGATCCCGTTGCCATGTACTATGTGAACAAAAAGCCTGACACCGCCGGCAAGCTGAACATTTCGTTCAAGGCCGACGAAAAGGAATACTATGGCTTCACCGTCCGCAAGGGCCGCAAAGACCTGGTGGAAAAGCTGAACAAGGGCATTGCCGCTGTGAAGGCTTCTGGCGAAGACCGCAAAATTGCTGAAAAGTGGCTTGGTAAATCCAACTAACGTTCCGTTTTCGCGGGGCGTTCGGGCTTGTCCTGGGCGCCCCGCCGTATTTTAAGGAGTGGACATGATCCGTCGTCTGTTGCTGGCCCTGGTTGCCGTTTCCCTTTTGTGCGGCCAGGCCATGGCTGCTGAAAAATTCATTGTGGCCACCGACTGCACCTGGCCCCCCATGGAAATGCTGGACGCCAACAAGCAGCCCATTGGCTTTGATGTGGACTTCATCACTGCCGTTGGCAAGGCCGCCGGTTTTGAGGTTGATGTGCGCAACATCGCCTGGGACGGCATTTTCGGCGGCGTAGCCACCGGACAGTACGACATCGTGGCTGCCGCCACCACTATCACCGAAGAACGCCAGAAGCAGTTTGACTTCTCTGATCCTTATTATGAAGTTGCCCAGGCCGTAGTGCTGCCCGCTGGCAAGAGCATCAAGAGCCTGGCTGACCTCAAGGGCAAGAAGGTCGGCGGCCAGATCGGCACCACCGGCGTGTTTGTTATCCGCAAGGCTGGCGTGACTGTTGACCTCAAGGAATACGACGATGTGGGCCTTGCCATCCAGGACATGCTGGGCGGCCGCCTTGACGCCGTTATCTGCGATGATCCGGTTGCGCTCTACTACGTCAACAAAAAGGCCGACACCGCTGGCAAGCTGAACATTTCCTTCAAGACAGAAGAAAAGGAATACTACGGCTTTACCGTGCGCAAGGGCCGCAAGGACCTGGTGGAAAAGCTGAACAAGGGCATCAAGGACGTGAAAGCCTCCGGCGTGGAAGCCCAGTTGCTCCAGAAGTGGATGGGCGCTTCCAAGTAATTTGCCTTTTTTCGTGATATTTTGGTGGCTTCCGGACTTTTGTCCGGAAGCCATTGCATAAACCAGGGCAATGCCTTACACCACAGGGCCAGCCCGTTATAACCCGCGGCATCCCGGCACGGCCCAGCCGTTGCCTGCCGCCAGCCTCAAACGCCTTGTCATGAAGGACTGCGATGCACGATAAAAAAGATGGAAGCAAAGGCAACATCATTATGGTCACGGATGGCGCGTCCATCCCCGACCCGCGTGAATGGCGCCTGATAAACGCATGGTCTATCGCCCTTGTGGGCGCGCTCGGCACCCTGTTCACGCTCTGCACGCTCTGGCCCGAGCCATACCTGCGCATTCTGCTTTACCTGCCGGACGGCATACTGATCACATTCAAGATCACCATGCTTTCCATCTGCTGTGCAGTGCCGCTTGGCTTGCTCACAGGTCTTGGTCGCATTTCAGACAACCGTCTCATAAATCTCATCGCTTCCACCTATGTGGAAGTGATACGCGGCATCCCCCTGCTGGTGCAGATTTTTTACATCTACTACGCCCTCTCGCGCTTTGTGCAGGTGAGCGGCGTCACCTCTGCGGTGGTTGCCATCAGTTTTTGCTACGGCGCCTACATGGGCGAAGTGTTCCGTGCGGGCATCACGGCCATCAACAAGGGCCAGACAGAAGCCGCGCGTTCACTGGGCTTCAACCGCTATCAGACCATGCGCCTTGTGGTGCTGCCCCAGGCCATGCGCACCATTCTGCCCCCCGTGGGCAACGAATGCATCGCCATGCTCAAGGATACCTCGCTTGTATCCATCATGGCAGTGCCGGACATCATGCAACGCGCGCGCAGCTTTGTGGGCACCACCTACCTGTATTTTGAGACCTACACCATGGTGGCAATCATTTATCTCATTATCACCCTTGTGCTCTCCAAGGCTGTGAGCATCATGGAATCCAGGCTGAACTACTATGACGGAAAATAGCGCCGCCCCCATTATCTCCATCAATCACGTCTGGAAGTACTTTGGTTCGCTGCCTGCCTTGCAGGATGTGAGCCTGGATATCGCACCCGGCGAACGTGTGGTTATTATCGGCCCTTCCGGCTCCGGCAAGTCTACCCTGTTGCGTTCCATCAACAGGCTGGAACAGATCGACCAGGGCAGCATCATTGTTCAGGGTCAGGATATCCAGAGCGATGAGAACAACATCAACGAGATGCGCCAGAATCTGGGCATGGTTTTTCAGCAGTTCAATCTTTTCCCGCACAAGACGGTACTGGAAAACCTCACTCTTGCCCCGCGCCACCTGCGCAAGCTCTCGCGCGAGGAGGCTGACGCCCGCGCCCTGGGTCTTCTCAAAAAGGTCGGCATCAGCGACAAGGCCAATGTGTACCCTGCCATGCTTTCGGGTGGGCAGCAGCAGCGTGTTGCCATTGCGCGCGCCCTGGCCATGCAGCCCTCCATCATGCTCTTTGACGAACCGACATCAGCTCTTGACCCCGAAATGGTGGGCGAAGTGCTGGACGTTATGGTGAAGCTGGCTGAAGAAGGCATGACAATGGTTTGCGTAACCCACGAAATGGGCTTTGCGCGCACGGTCGCCGACCGCCTCATCTTTATGGATCAGGGCCAGATTGTGGAAATGGGCAAGCCTGAAATGCTTTTCACTGCCCCCCGCCATCCGCGCCTGCGGCAGTTCCTGAATCAGATTCTGTAGTACGCTTTTGGGCAGGAGGGGCCTTTGCCCGCAAGGGTTCCCTCCTGTCATGCCTCCCCCTCCCTCTTTCCCGCCATCCCTTATGTGCTGCGTCAACAGCTACGCCCTCCACGGCGACAACAACAAGGGAGTGACCAAGCCCATGAACGCCCCTCATATACATAGCCCCACAGTGGCCGTTGCCGTGAGCGGCGGCGTGGACAGCCTGTGCGCAGTGGTTATGCTGCACAATGCGGGCTTTCGCGTTTTGGCCCTGCACGGTCTTTTTTTGCCGGACGGCCCAACCGTTGCCCCCGCAGGGCTGGCCGAAGCCTGCGCCACTCTTGGGGTTCCCCTGCATGTGGCCGACCTGCGCGAGGCCTTTCAGCGCGAAGTGCTGACCCCCTTTGCCGCTGCCTATGCGCAGGGGCGCACACCCAACCCCTGCGCATACTGCAACCGGGCCATAAAGTTTGGCGTGCTGCTCGATACCGCCCTGGCTCTCGGTGCGGACAAGCTTGCCACAGGACATTACGCCCGCCTTGTTCCCGGCCCGGATTCGCCAACAGAGGCTGGCGAGGATGAAAATCCCAAAGTCCTCCCTCTGCTTGCCGTCGCTGCGGATGCCGCCAAGGATCAGAGCTATTTTCTCAGCCTTGTGCCGCGTCAACGGTTGAGCCACGCCCTGTTTCCGCTTTACGGGCAGAGCAAGGAACAAACCCGCGCTATTGTGGCGGCAGCAGGGCTGGCAGTTCCCCTGCCGTCCGAGAGCCAGGACATCTGTTTTGCCCCGCCAGTAGCGCAGGCTGGCATGTCTGCCGCCGAGGCCTACCGTCCATTTCTGGAGCGGCACTGGCAGGCGGCGGGCACCATCGCACCGGGGCCGGGGCCAGTGCTATTGCAGGACGCTGCGGGCAACAGGCGCGAAATAGCCCGACACAAAGGGCTGTGGCGCTATACGGAGGGGCAGCGCAAGGGCCTTGGCATTGCCCATACTGAGCCGCTTTTTGTGCTGACCAAGAATAGCGCGACCAACAGCCTTGTTGTTGGGCCGCGTGCTTTGCTGGGCATACGCACCTGCGTGACAGGGCCAGCCAATATCGCATTGCCGCCGCATCTTTGGCCCGACAGGTTGCTTGTACGGCTGCGGCATCGGCAGCGCCCCTGCCCCACGAGCGTGCAGGTAGAGGATGCGTGTCTGCGCATTATGCTGGCTGAACCGCAGTTTCCCACGGCTCCCGGACAGGTGGCAGCGGTTTATGACGAAGAAGGCCGCGTGCTGGCTGCGGGAGTGGTTGAAGAGATGGCGTAGGAATATAAAACCGCACCCTAGGGATATAGGGGAGCCTGTCAGGCTGATTTACGCAAACCCGACTTTTCTGGCCTGACTGCGTCAAAATCCAGTTTTTAATGCTCACGTACACAAGTACGCTGCGCTTAAAAACTGGATTGTTCCTTGTCAGGCCGCAAAAACCGTATTTTGCAAATTCGCCCAACACTAACCATCGCCTCCGCTACGCTCCGGCGAGTCTAAGGAAGGCGACTTCACGACCAGCTCCTGATGCTGAGCCGAGTTCCAGTTACGCGCAACTGTTAAATTTCAACGCTAACTGCGAGTGCTGGTTGAAACGGAGCCCGACTCAGAGATAAAGCGGGCTATGGCATTTACGCGGCGCGGAGGGAGATCACCTGAACGAGTGCAGCGAGTGAAGGAAGCTCCCGCAGCTATGGCCGCGTTGCCCTCGCATTTTTGTGGAAGCTGATAACCTCAGGGGGTGCTCCGGGGGGAGTGCAGAGGGGGCCGAGGAGGGGCGCAGCCCCTAACAGG
This sequence comes from Desulfovibrio desulfopostgatei, assembly GCF_053570645.1. NCBI lineage: Bacteria > Pseudomonadati > Thermodesulfobacteriota > Desulfovibrionia > Desulfovibrionales > Desulfovibrionaceae > Desulfovibrio > Desulfovibrio desulfopostgatei. Next base: position 2,507,192 of record NZ_JBRBQS010000002.1, read on the forward strand.
CCCCCTTTGCCCCACGCCGGGAAGGCGAAAACGCGCGCCGCGCAGGCGTCCCAAACTCCGCCTGAGGGCGGAATATCGTACCCAAAGGGCATTCAAATAAAAAAAATCGCCCCCACCCAACGAAAAAACAGGCCTCAGCGTCAGCCAAGGCCCGTTATAAAAGTTTTTGCGGGGATGGGGGGGTGGGGAAGGGGCGCTTTTTACAAAAAGCGCCCCTTCCCCCAACTTTATTCCACTACCCCATATCTTCCGTCAGCACCATCTGACGCGCGGCGGCGGTTTCATCCAGACGGCGCACGGGCAGGTTGGTGGGCAGCTCCTGAAGAGACTGGGGATCAGCCTTGCCCGTGCGGATGATCTCCTTCAGGGCTTCGACGTAACCGTCCAGGGTTTCCTTGCTTTCCGTTTCCGTGGGTTCGGCCATGAGGCACTCGTGCACGATGAGCGGGAAGTAGATGGTGGGCGCATGAATGCCACGTTGCAGCAAGGCCTTGGCGATATCCAGAGCGCGCAGGCCCTGCGGTGCGGAGGCCACGAATTCGTGCGCGCAGAAACGATCCTTGAAGGGAATCTCCAGCACGTCCTCAAGCTTTTTCTTGAGGTAGTTGGCGTTGAGCACTGCGTATTCAGAGGCGCGGGTGAGTCCTTCGCCGCCGAGGCGCAGCATGTAGGCCAGGGCTTTGATAACCACGCCAAAGCTGCCGTAGAAGGGGCCGATGGGGCCGATGGTCTGCGGCAGGTTGTAATCGAGGAAGAAGCGCCCGTCAGGGTGCTTTGCCACGCGCGGGGCGGGCATAAAGGGCAGAAGCTTGTCGCTCACGCCCACGGGGCCAGCGCCGGGGCCGCCGCCGCCGTGCGGGGTGGCCAGGGTTTTGTGCACGTTGAGGTGCACCACGTCAAAGCCCACGTCGCCCATGCGCATCTTGCCCATGATGGCGTTCATGTTTGCGCCGTCGTAGTACAGCAGGGCATCGACCTTGCGCAGTTCGGCGACGATGCGGGGCAAGTGCACTTCCATAAGGCCGAGGGTGTTGGGGCAGGTCATCATGAGGCCCGCCACATCTTCGCCGTGTTCGGCAATGGCAGCCACAATGGCTTCGGGATCCACCATGCCGTCGCGCGATTCGATGTTGATGGTGTCAAATCCGGCAAGGGCGGCGGAGGCAGGGTTGGTGCCGTGGGCCGCATCGGGGATAAGCATCTTTTTGCGGTTGCGTCCCTTGGCCTTGTGGTAGGCGGCAATGAGCTTGACGCCGGTGAATTCGCCGTTGGCCCCGGCCATGGGCTGGAAGGTAAAGGCCTTCATGCCCGTGAGTTCGCAGAGCAGGTTTTCGGCTTCATACAGGCATTGCAGCGCGCCCTGGGCGCAGTCGGCGCCGCCCTCAAGCTGGGCCATCATGGGGTGCAGATGGGTAAAGCCGGGCAGTGCTGCCACGTATTCCATGAACTTGGGATTGTACTTCATGGTGCAGGAGCCAAGGGGGTAAAAATTGGCATCCACGCTGTAGTTGAGCTGCGAAAGCTGGGTGAAGTGGCGCACCACGTCCAGTTCCGAGCATTCGGGCAGACGGGGAGCTTTTTTGCGCAGCAGGTCTGCGGGCAACATGGCCTCAGCCTTGGGGGCAGAGCTGTTCAGGCAGTAGGCGGTGCGCCCGGAAACGGATTTGGCGAAAATGGTTTTCACAGCAGACCTCCCATGATTTCGGCCAGCTTGTCTATCTGGGTGCGGCTGTTGGCCTCGGTGCACGAGAGCAGCAGCACGTTTTCCATGCCGGGATAATGATGGCCCAGCGGATAACCGGGCACAACACCCTTCTGCGTCATGGCCTTGACCACTTCGGCGGCGGGCATGGGCAGGCGCAGTGCCACTTCCGAACCGTAGGGGGCGCTGTTGAGCAGTTCCACGCCCTTGAGGCCGGTAAGGCGTTCAACGGCGTAGCGGGCAAGCGCCATGTTGTTTTCGGCCACGCGGGTGAGGCCCTGCGGGCCAAGCAGGCTCATGTGGATGAGCGAGCGCAGGGCGCAGAGAGCCTGATTGGAGCAAATGTTGGATGTGGCCTTGGCGCGGCGGATGTGCTGCTCGCGGGCTTGCAGGGTCAGCACGTAGCCGGTTTTGCCGTCCACATCGGTGGTGCGGCCCACAATGCGGCCTGGGAACTGGCGGATGTGCTCCTTGCGGCAGGCCATGAGCCCGAGGTAGGGGCCGCCGAACGAGAGGTTCATGCCAAGGCTCTGGCCTTCGGCCACGGCCACGTCAGCCCCCATTTCGCCAGGGGTTTTGAGCACGGACTGCATGACCGGATACACGGAGATGACGCCAAAGGCCTTGTTGGAACGGGCCTTGGCAAACAGGGCCGTGTAGTCCGCCACTGCGCCGAAGAAGTTGGGATTCTGCACAATAACGGCAGCGCATGTAGCATCGGTGGCAGCCATAAGGGCGTCCATATCGCTGCAACCATTCTGCTGGGGTACGATCCTGATTTCCAGATCAAGGCTCGAAACATAGGCCTCCAGCATGGAGCGCCAGATGGGGTTGACGGCTTCGTCCACCACCAGCACGCGGCGGCGCGTGGAGCGCACAGCCATCATGGCGGCTTCAAAAATGGCGGTGCCGCCGTCATACACGGAGGCATTGCCGCAATCCATTTCCATCAGGCGGCTGACGGCGGTCTGGAACTCAAAAATGGCCTGCAGGGTGCCCTGCGAGCATTCTGCCTGATAGGGCGTGTAGGCGGTGTAAAATTCGCTGCGGCCAGAAAGCGCGTCCACAGCCTTGGGGATGTCGTGGTTATAAAAGCCTGCGCCGAGAAAGGACACATGACCGGGGCAGTTTTTGGCTGCCAGCTCTTCAAAGTGTCCGCAGACTGCGGCTTCGCTCTGTCCCTTGGGCAGATCAAAGCTCTGGGGACGCATGCTGGACGGGATGTCGGAAAAAAGCTCATCCAGACTGCGCACGCCAACTACGGAGAGCATTTCATGCAACTCTTCCGGCGTATGGGGAATGTATGGCATACTAGCTCCTTGCCGCCGGACACGTTGTACCGCTTGTGCGACGGCAGCCGCTGTGAAAGGGACTCCGGCTGGAACCCGCCGTTGTACAGCGCGGCTCCAGCCGGTGCGAAAGAAAAAATTTCAGGCTGTTACACACTCGGTGCAAAAGTTTGCCAGCGCGCAGGCAGCCCAAAATCATACAAGGGTAACGTGGTTAAACTGCGCTACCCACGTCAAACGGCATGCCTGTCTAGTGTTTCTCGGTGGCGCAATGAGCTTCGTAAGCCGCCGCGTCCAGCAGACCGCCGGGCTTGTGGGCCAGCTTGACGCGCACAATCCAGCCCTCGCCAAAGGGGTCGCTGTTGCAAAGCTCGGGGGTGTTTTCCAGAGCTTCGTTCACGGCTATCACTTCGCCCGAAACGGGAGAAATCAGGTCGCTGGCGGCCTTGACCGATTCCACAGAGCCGAATTCCTTGTCTTCAGAAAGCTGGTCGCCCACAGGGGGCAGTTCCACGTAGGTGATATCGCCAAGGGATTCCTGAGCAAAGCTGGTGATGCCGATAACGGCCTCGTCCCCTTCAATGCGGGTCCATTCGTGGCTGGTGCTGTACAGAATATCGGCGGGATTGGTAGCCATGTGCAAACTCCTGAAAAATAGGGTTCAATCGTTATAAAAGTTACGCTGCTCTGAGTGAGGTGCCGTGGGATGCGGCCCTCACAGATCAACGACCGTATCAGGCCAGTTTTTTACGCGCGGTGCCTTCGGTGTAGAACGGCGCTTCAACCCGCGCGGCGGGCAGCTCCGTTCTGGCGGCACGAACCACAAAATTTTCGGCCCCGGCATGCGCGGCCTTGACCCAGGCAAAAGCGATCACATAGCCCAGCGAGGGCGCAAACGAACCGCTGGTCACGTGGCCCACTTCCGTGCCGTCAGCAAGGGCAACCACATCGCCGTGACGGGCGGCGCGGCGGCCATCAATGCGCAGGGGCACCAGCACTTCGGCAATGTTCTGCGCGCCTTCGCGGCCCACATAGTCGGCGGTGCTGGTCATCATGCGGCCCATACCGGCTTCGGCGGGGCTGTGATTCTCGTCCAGATCGTGCCCGTACAGGGGCAGGCCAGCCTCAAGGCGCAGGGTATCGCGCGCGCCAAGGCCTATAGGCTTGACGCGTTCGTCAGCCAGCAGGGCGTTCCAGAAAGCTTCGGCTTCAGAGGCGGCGATGTACAGCTCGTAGCCCAGCTCGCCGGTGTAGCCGGTGCGGCTCACCAACAGGGGCGAACCCTGCCAGGTGGTTTCACGAAAGCCAAAGTACCCGAGGTCATGAAAATTCTGGGCCAGCAGCTTTTCGAGCACGTCCAGAGATTCCGGCCCCTGGAGGTCGATCTTGCCGGTTTCTGCGGAAATGTCGGTCATCTTGACGCTTTGGGGCAGGCGGGCGCGCAGCACGGCAAAGTCGTTGGCGGCGCAGGCGGCGTTGACCACGGCCATGAAGGAATCAGGGCCGAAACGGTAGATGATGCCATCGTCCAGCACGCCGCCCTTTTCGTTGAGCAAAAAGCCGTAGCGGCACTTGCCGGGGGCAAGGGTCTGGAGATTGTGGCTCACGGCCTTGCTCAGGGCTTCGTCCGCGCCGGGGCCTTCAATAAGGAACTCGCCCATGTGGCAGATGTCAAAAAGACCTGCATGCTGGCGGGTGTGCTGATGCTCGACAATAATACCCTCATACTGGATGGGCATAAGCCACCCGGCAAAGGGGGCCATTTTTGCGCCATGCGCCTCGTGCCAGGCAGTGAGGGGGGTACGCAGATCCGACATGGAATCTCCTTGAAGTTGGGCAAACAGCTTGCGCTGACGCTATAGAGGACGCGCCAAGGCTGCCCTGCCGCTGCAATGCGCTGCGGCAGGCCGGACCAAGCGCGGACAACCACCGAAAATATTTATCAAAAACATTACCAAGCCACCGTTTCGAGCGGCTTTGGACATGGTATCACTTCTGCCATGTGGACACAAGAACAGACCCGTGCAAGGCCAGCCGCGCGGGCGGGGCTGGCGGGGTCAGCACAGCATCATTCCTGCACTGAAAGGCCGAAAAACCGGCGGGCATTGTCGCCGCAGGTACGCCAGAGATCTTCAGGGTTTTCTCCCCGCGCTTCGGCCATGGCCCGCACGGTAAACACCGTATAGGAAGGCTCGTTGCGCTTACCGCGCCACGGCAGGGGCGCAAGATAGGGGGCGTCGGTTTCCAGCAACAGACGGTCGGCGGGAATAAGAGCCACGGCCTCGCGCAGGGCCTCATTGGCCTTGTACGTGACCGGGCCGGGAATGGATATGTGCCAGCCGTTGCTCAAGATGCGCCGCGCTGTTTCCGGCCCCTGACCAAAGCAGTGCCACAGGAGGGGATACCCGGCAAAGCCCTCGGCCTCCAGCGTCATGAGTGTTTCTTCCTCTGCATCGCGGCAGTGAATGACCACCGGACGTTCCACGGCGCGCGCCAGAGCAAGCTGATCGCGCAGGGCCTGATACTGGATTTCCCTCGGGCAATCCGGCCAGTAAAAATCCAGACCGATTTCGCCCACGGCCTTGAGCCGGGAATCTTCGGCAAAGGCGGCGCGCATGGCGGCAAGGCGCTCCTGCGTACACTTCTGCCCATCGCAGGGGTGTACGCCCATAAGAAAAAACACCTCGGGGTGAGCATCAAAATAAGCCCGGCGGGCATGATACTCTTCCGGCCCCAAAAAAACGTTGCCCACCTGGGCAATACCTGCCGCGTGGGCGCGTTCAAGCACGGCATCGCGATCCGCATCAAATTCCTGACCATCAAGGTGCGCGTGGCTGTCCACCCCGGCAAGGGGCAGGGCCAGAGTCAGGGGATCAATGCGGACGGCTGATTTTTTCGACATGGCTTACCTCGCGGCCGATACATAGCAACGGGCGCAGGCGAAAGGCAAGGGGCAAGTCACGGGCAGCAGACACCCCCACACCCAACCGCCATTGCAAAGCCCGGACAATGGGGCTATGCTTTGGGGGATTTGCCAGTTTTTACTGGTTTCCTATACTTTTTTCGGGGGAATCATGCATCTCCGCAAACGCATTCTTGTCACCGGCGGTTCCGGCTTTTTGGGTTCGCAACTGTGCGAACGCCTGCTCAACGAAGGGCACGAAGTGCTCTGCGTGGACAATTTCTTTTCCAGCGCCCGCGCCAACGTGGAAGCGCTCATGGATAACCGCAGGTTTGAGCTTATCCGCCACGACGTGACATTTCCCCTCTATGTAGAGGTGGATGAAATTTACAATCTGGCCTGCCCGGCCTCGCCCATCCATTATCAGCACGACCCGGTGCAGACCATCAAGACCTGCGTACACGGCGCCATCAATATGCTGGGTCTGGCCAAGAGGCTTGGCGCGCGCATTTATCAGGCATCCACCAGCGAAGTGTACGGCGACCCCGAGATACATCCGCAGCAGGAAAGCTATTGGGGCCATGTGAACCCCAACGGCATCCGCTCCTGCTACGATGAAGGCAAGCGCTGCGCCGAAGCCCTGTTCTTTGCCTACTGGCGGCAAGGCAACCTGCCCATCAAGGTGGGACGCATCTTCAATACCTACGGGCCCAAGATGCACCCCAACGATGGGCGCGTGGTCTCCAACTTCATCATTCAGGCGCTCAAGGGCGAAGCCATCACCATTTACGGCGATGGCTCCCAGACCCGCTCCTTCTGCTATGTGGACGACCTTGTGGAGTGCATGATCCGCTTCATGGCCTCGCCCGATGATTTTGTGGGCCCCATGAACATGGGCAACCCCGGCGAGTTCACCATCCGCGAACTGGCCGAAAAGGTCGTGGAAATGACCGGCAGCAAATCCGTGATTTCTTACGAACCCCTGCCCTGCGATGACCCCAAGCAACGCAAGCCCGACATTACCCTGGCCCGCGAAAAGCTTGGCTGGGAACCCAAAGTAGCTCTTGAAGAAGGCCTGATAAAAACCATCGCCTACTTTGAAAAGCAGCTGAAAGACGGCCTGGCGTAGGTATTCCGGCAGTCATGTTCCTTTTTATCACGGCCATCGGCATATTGGCGGCAACAGCCGCCCTGTGCGCACTGCTGGCCGTGCGCCCGCCCTCAAAGGCAACCGGACGCGCGGCCAATGCGGCTGGCGTTATCGGGGCCTTTGCGGGCTGTTTTGTCGGCTTGTGCGCTCTTGCTTCCGGCCCATGGGCCGGGCAGGAGAGCCTGCGCCTGCCTCTGGCCTTGCCCGTGGGTTCCTGCGCCCTGGGCATGGATGCCCTGAGCCGCCTGTTTTTGCTGCCAGTGTTTGGTCTGGGTTTTGTCTGCGCCGCCTCGGGCGGCATTGCCCTGCGGCATGAAGAACCGGAACGCCACAATCTTGCGGCGCACTGGTTCTTTTTTCATATGCTGCTGATCGGCCTTGCCCTGGTAATGACCGCGCGCGATGCCGTGCTGTTCATGCTGGCGTGGGAAATCATGTCGCTGGCGCCCTTCTTTCTTATTGATTTCAATGACGGCGACAGCAAGGTGCGCGACGCTTCATGGGTCTACCTTGTGGCTGCCCACCTGGGCGCTGTGGCCCTCATGGCCTTCTTTACCCTCCTGTGGCAGGTCACGGGCGACACTTCGCTTGACGCCCTGCAAGGCGGGGCTGTGCTTGCGCGGGTGCTTGAACAGGCGCAAGCCTATTCCGGCCCCGGCCTGCTCACGGCTCTGTTTGTGCTGGCTCTGGTCGGTTTTGGAGCCAAGGCGGGCCTTGCCCCCCTGCACGTATGGCTGCCCGAGGCGCACCCTGCCGCGCCAAGCCATGTTTCGGCCCTGCTCTCCGGGGCCATGATCAATGCAGGATTTTACGGCATGATCCGTAGCGTGGGCATGCTGGCCCCTGCGGGCGCGGCACCCGAATGGTGGGGCTGGACATTGCTTCTGCTGGGTCTTGCCACCGGCCTCATGGGAATTTTAAAAGCCACGGCCCAAAGCAACCTCAAAAGGCTGCTCGCCTATTCCAGCGTGGAAAACATGGGCCTGATGGTCATGGGGCTGGGTGCAGGGCTCATTGGCCAGAGCTGCGGCAATGCGTGGATTGCTGTACTGGGATTTTCCGGCGCGCTGCTGCACATGCTCAACCACTCTGCATTCAAGGGGCTGCTGTTCCTGTGCGCAGGCGAAGTGCTGCACGCCACAGGAACCGTGCGCATGCAGCATCTGGGCGGGCTGCAAAAACGTTTGCCCCTCCTTGGCGCGGCCTTTGCCATAGGTGCGGCGGCCATTGCCTGCCTGCCGCCTTTTAACGGATTTGCGGGCGAGCTAGTGCTGGGCCTTTCCCTGCTGGACGGCCCCGCGCTTTTTGGCGTGGAGCGTCAGGTGGGCTTGCTGCTTGCTCTGGCGGGCCTCGCCTGCATCAGCGGCCTTGCGGCAGCCCTGTACGCCAAGGCCTACGGCATCGCCTTTCTGGGCGAGCCGCGTTCCGGCTTTGCCGCCAGCGTGCATCCGCTTTCCTGGCGCACGCTCTGGCCCCTTGCCCTGCCCGCCGCTGTGTGTCTGGCGGGTGGTCTGGCTGCCCCCTGTTTTTTTGATCTGGCAGCAGGGGCGGCGCAAAGCGCCCTGCCCTTACCTCCGGCATTTCAACAGGCTGGTCTGGCTGGCTTGGCTCAGGCGCATACAAGCCTTGCAGCCGTGGCAAAAATCGGCGGAGCCGGGCTTGGACTGGCCCTGTTTATCCTTTTTGTCCGCCGCTGCCTGCTTAAAAAACGCGCTGTAGAATCCATGCCCACATGGGGCTGCGGCTTTCAGGGCGGATCTGCCCGCATCCAGTATACGGACGCGGCTTTCTCCGAGCCCACGGCAAAAATTTTTGCTCCGGTCATGGGCCTCAAGACCCGCCTGCAACTGGATGAAGGGCTGTTCCCCAAGGGCGGACAACTGAGCGTCACCGCGCCCGACCGCCTGCGCAGCGGCCTGTTTACACCGCTGTTTACGGCGGTGGAAAACCTGTGCAACGCCTGCAAGGTTATCCAGCACGGCAAAATCCACCTGTATATTTTGTACATTCTCGCCACACTGGTGGCTCTGCTTGTGTGGGGGCTGCACTCATGAAAGCCGGGCTTGCAGTCTATTTTACACAGTTTGCCCTGTCCCTGATTCTGGCCCCCCTGCTGCCCGGCATCATCAACCGGGTCAAGGCCAAATTTGCCGGACGCCACGGCAAGCCCGTGCTGCAAACCTACTATGATATCGCCAAGCTGCTGCGCAAGGGCGAGGTGATCAGCCGCACATCCACATGGATATTTGCAGCCGCCCCCTCCATATCCCTGGCAGGCGCAATCTGCGCGCTGGCCCTGCTGCCCCTCGGCGGCGCGGTTTCGCCACTGGCCTTTGCGGGCGACTTTGTGCTGGCAGCCTATCTGCTGGGCATGGGGCGCTTTGCCGTCATGCTTGGCGCGCTGGACACAGGCTCGGCATTTGAAGGCATGGGCGCAAGCCGCGAGGCCACATTCTCCGCCCTCGCGGAACCCGTATTTTTTCTTGCGCTCATGGTGCTCACGAGTCTGTGCCTCGGCCTTGGGCACGGCACGGAAACGGCCTTCAGCCTCTCCACCATGTTTGGCGGGCAAACCGCCGGGGCATGGCTGACAGGCAAGGGCGAGCTGCTGCTCCTGCCCGTGATCTTTTTTGTGCTGCTGCTGGTGGAAAACTGCCGCATCCCGGTGGACGACCCCAACACGCACCTTGAACTGACCATGATCCACGAGGTCATGGTGCTAGACCATTCCGGCCCCAATCTGGCCCTGATACTCTACGGCGCTGCTCTCAAACTATGGTTTTTCGCCGCGCTGATAGCAGGCCTGATCACTCCTGCGCTGCCCCTGTGGGAGCAATTGGGCGTGCGCCTTGGCATTGTGCTGCTGCTGGCCGTGGTTGTGGGCGTTGTGGAATCCATCATGGCCCGCCTGCGCATGGAGCGCGTACCCTACCTGCTGGGCGCAGCAGCGGGCATGGGCATGCTCACGCTTATTCTGACCCAGGCGAGGTTGCCATGACCACGCTTTTGCAATCCTGTCTTTTCCTTCTGGTATTGAGCAATTATCTGCTGCTCGGAACGCGCCGCGTTGCGGGCATGACGCGCCTGACAGCCTTTCAGGGGCTGCTGCTGGCGGCCCTGCTGCTGAGCCTTGACCACGCACTGCTGGCCGGGGCCGTATTGCTGATCAAGGGCGCGTTGCTGCCCGGTCTTTTGTGGCGCACCCAAAAACGGCTGCCCGCCGACGCCCTGATCTGCCCCGCCCGCCGCGTGGGTTTTGGCGTGCTTGCAGGCATGGCCGGGCTGGTATTTTCCATCTGGCTGGACGGCAAGCTGGTCATGCCGCTGGGGCTTTACCCGCCCTTGCTGTTGCCTACAGGGCTGGCAACATTATTCTGCGGATTTATCCTCATTGTGGGGCGCATCAAGGCCATCACCCAGGTCATCGGCTATCTGGTGGCGGAAAACGGCATCTTTCTGCTGGGTGTGCCGCTCATGACAGGCGGCACGGTGTGGTTTGAACTGGCCCTCCTGCTGGACGTTTTCGTGGCTGTCTTTGTTATGGGCATAGCCATCAACCATATCAGCGATTCCTTCGCCTCCATTGATGTGGCACGGTTCCGCAGCCTCAGGGATTAGGACGAGAGCATGCTGACAGCACTTCTTTTCATACCCCTGTGCGCAGGCTGCATCATGCTGCTCTGGGGCCGCGCCGTCATCTGCCGCCTTGGCCTGCCGCTCACGGCACTGGCGCACACAGCCCTTGCCGCTTCAATTGCCGTCAAGGTCGCGCGCGGAGAAGCCCCCTCTGAACTTGGCGGCCTGCTGGCCCCGGACGCTCTGGGCGTGCTGTTTCTGATGCTGGCGAGTCTGCTGTTTCTTGCCGCGTCGTTCTATGCCGTGCATTACCTGCGGGAAGAAGAACGCATCGGCGAGCACACCAATATTCTGGATCACGGACGCTTCACCAATGCGCCGGAGCGCCGCTTCACAGCCTGCCTGTGCTTTTTTCTCGGGGCCATGACGCTTGTGACCATCACGCCGCATATGGGCGCGCAGTGGGTGGGCATTGAGGCGACCACGCTTTCAAGCGCCCAGCTCATTTATTTTCACCGTCACAAGAGTTCGCTGGAAGCCACCTGGAAGTACCTGATCATATGCTCCGTGGGCATTGCCCTGGCTCTTCTGGGCAACATATTGCTTTCCGTGTCGTTCCACGGTGCGGAAGGCGCCACTGGCGCAGCAGACGGCATGGATCAGGTGGGCTGGTTTGTGCGCAACGCGGCCCTTGCCGAACCCACGTGGCTCAAGGCGGCCTTTGTTTTTCTGCTGGTGGGCTACGGCACCAAGATGGGCCTCGCCCCACTGCACAACTGGCTGCCCGATGCGCACAGTCAGGCGCCTTCGCTGGTTTCGGCCCTGCTTTCGGGCGCGCTGCTCAACTGCGCCATGCTGGGCATGCTGCGCGGGCACCAGATCATGCTGGCTGCGGGGCTTGGGGGGCTTTCGGGCGGCATGCTCATGTTTTTTGGTATTCTTTCGCTCATGACAGCCGCCATCTTTATTGTGGGGCAAGGCCACTACAAGCGCATGCTGGCCTATTCCAGCGTTGAGCACATGGGCATTCTGGCTCTGGGCATAGGCGTGGGCGGCGTGGCAGTGCCCGGCGCAATGCTGCATGCGGTCTGCCATTCGCTCACCAAGTGCATGCTCTTTCTGCTTTCTGGCAATATTCTTGCCCGCTACCACACCTATTCCAGCTATGATGTGCACGGCATGCGCTGGACCATGCCCGCTACGGCGGCGCTGTGGACAGCCGGGTTTCTGGCTGTGGCCGGATCGCCGCCCTTTGGGCTTTTTGTCAGCGAACTGCTCATATTCAAGGGCATGCTGGCGGCTGACCTGCCCTGGCTTTCCGCCGGATATCTGGTGCTGCTGGCCATAATATTTGTGGGGCTTTCCGTGTCGGTTCTGCGCATGGTGCAGGGCAACCGCCCCGTGGATCTGCCGCCCGCAAACTCCGAGCCAGTGTTGAGCGTCCTGCCGCCTCTGGTGCTGGGGCTGACCGTGCTGACTCTGGGTCTGTGGATTCCCGACTGGCTGTGGAATTTTCTTAACCGCGCCGCTGCGCTCATAGGCGCGTAAGCGCCAAAGGCTGATGCCAAAACCCGCCGGGTTTTGCGCTGCCAACGGTGAGAGGGCCGATGCTATTCGATTACCGCGATACCGTGCCGCTGTCGGGCATGCCCCCTGTTTCTGTTGAAGAACTGGGAGCTTTTGTGCGCCGCTACATTGCCGATGGCTGGCGTCTGCTGGCCCTGTTCGGCCTGCCGGAATCTTCGGACGAAAACGCTCCTGCTGGATTGTGCTGCGTCCTGGCTCAGGACAGTTCGCACTATCTGGCCGCCATGCGCACCGCCCCCTTGCAGTCCTATGCTTCCATGACGCCCGTTACGCCTCAGACACATCTGTTTGAACGCGAAATATTTGAACAATGGGGCATCCGACCTGAGGGGCATCCCTGGCTCAAGCCTGTGCGCCGCATCCCGGACGCCGCCGAAGCCAATGCCAGAACGCAGGCCGAAGGCGGCTCGCTTGCCGCAGCGCCTGGCCAGGCTGCCCAGCCCTATCCCTTCTACAGGGTTGAAGGCGAAGAAATCCACGAAGTTGCCGTTGGCCCCGTACATGCAGGGGTTATTGAGCCGGGGCATTTCCGCTTTCAGTGCCACGGTGAAAACGTGCTGAACCTTGAGATTGCTCTGGGTTATCAGCACCGAGGGCTTGAACGCATGCTTGTGCGCGGCCCCCTTGCCCGTTGCCTGCCCCTGCTGGAATGCGCCGCAGGCGATACAACCATAGGCCATGCCACGGCCCATTGCGTACTGGTTGAACGCATGGCGGGGTGCGTGGTCGGCCCGCGCGCGCACCGTCTGCGGCGGGTGGGCCTTGAACTTGAGCGCCTTGCCAACCACACGGGCGACCTTGGGGCCATTGCCGGGGATACGGGCTTTCTGCCCACCGCCTCGTGGAATGGCCGCATACGCGGTGATTTTCTCAACACCACGGCCTGCCTGTGCGGCAACCGGTTTGGCCGGGGGCTGCTGCGCCCCGGCGGCACGGCCTACGATCTTGACGCGGACGGCTGCGCAGACATGCTTGCGCGCATCAAGACGGCAGGACGAGACGTGCGCGGCGCTGTGGACGTGATGCTGCATACCGAGAGCGTGCTTGAGCGCCTCACGGGTACGGGCTACGTCAGCAGGGAAAGCGCCCAGAATCTCGGCCTGGTGGGCATGGCCGCACGGGCCTGCGGGCTCAAGGTTGACGCGCGTTTCCACTTTCCCCTTGCCGATCTGCCCACCAGGGACTGCGCACCACGCGTTGAAACCACGGGCGACGTTCTGGCCCGCACCCTCGTGCGCAGCAAGGAGATTGACGATTCCCTGCGCCTGCTCGAGGCAGATATTTCCACACTCGCCAGCCTGCCGCCCCTTGCGGAACAGCCAGACGCCGAGGCCCTTGCGTCCCTTCCGCCCGATACCCTCGCCGTATCACAGGTTGAGGGCTGGCGCGGCGAAATCTGCCACGTGGCTGTTACCGGGCCTGACGGCAGATTTTTGACCTACAAGGCCATCGATCCTTCGTTCCACAACTGGCCCGGCCTTGCCATGGCCCTGCGCGGCAACCAGATTTCCGACTTCCCGCTCTGCAACAAGAGTTTCAACCTCTCGTACTGCGGACACGATCTGTGAGGCTTTGACATGCTGCGTATTATCAAGGAACGCCTGCACCAGAAATACCGCACGCTGGATTACCCCAATCGCCAGCCTGCGCTCTCTCCCCAGTATCTGGGCAGGCCAGAACTTGCGCAGGTTTCCTGCGGATCGTGCCGCGCCTGCTACGCGGCCTGCCCTGCTGGAGCCCTGCTGCCGACCGCTGGCGCGGAAGACGGCACCCCCACGCTGGACATGGGGCGCTGCACCTTTTGCGGCGCATGCCGTGCCGCCTGCCCCAAGGGTGCCTTTACCTTTACCGGGCAGCACCGCATGGCGTCCTTTACCCGCGAAGGCCTGCTCGTGGTTCCCGGTCAGCCTTTTGCAGAGCAGCCCACGCCGTCCCGGTTTTCCCTGTTCCGCCGCTCGCTCAAGCTGCGGCAGGTCAGCGCCGCAGGCTGCAATGCCTGCGAGGCCGACAGCAACGTGCTCACCACTCTGGTGTTTGACCTTGGCCGCTTTGGCATTGATTTTGTGGCCTCGCCCCGCCATGCTGACGGTATTGCCGTAACCGGCCCGGTTTCAGAAAACATGCGGCTGGCCCTGCTTGATACCTTCAAGGCGACTCCGCAGCCACACATTGTTATTGCCGTGGGGGCCTGCGCTATTTCCGGGGGGCTGTTCCGCGAGAGCGAGCAGTGCAACCGTGGCGTGAGCGAACTGCTGCCCGTGGATCTGTACATTCCCGGCTGCCCGCCCAATCCGTGGACAATTCTTGACGGTCTGACCTCGTTGCAAAAATAACGCCCCCAACCTGCCGAATTTGCTGATTTCAAACCCGCCACGATACTTTTCCGACCACGCCGCAGGGAGCAAAAAACTGCTCCCCTTGCCGCGTTTTCCCCAGACTTGCCTTAATCTGCATAATGATTATAGTAGATAAGGCTTGTACAGAAAGTACTACCCGGTCATATCGCCACTCAAGGAGATGACCAACACCGCCCTTATGGGAGATGTTCATGCAAATAAAAGCTTTTTTGACGATTCTTGTTCTGCTTTGCTGTTCGCTCATGTTCACCCTGTCTGATGACGCACTTGCAGCTCGTCTTGGCGGCGGTGGTTCTTTTGGCAGCAAACCCTTTATGAGCACGCCTGCGCCCCGTCCGCAGACCACTTTCCAGAATAAGCCCAGCGCCGCTCAGCCTCAGGCACAGGCGGCCCCTGCCGCGCGTCCCGGCGGTATGTTTGGCGGCATGGGCGGCCTCATGGGCGGCCTGCTTGCCGGTACGCTCATCGGTTCGCTCTTGGGCGGTCATGGTTTTGCTGGCGGCGGCTTTATGGACATTCTGCTCATCGGCCTGATGATTTTCCTTGGCCTCAAGCTTTTTGCCGCCTTTCGCGGCTCGAGGCCCGCGCAAGCTTCCGCAGGCGCGCAAGGCGCACAGGGCACGCAGCCCGAAGCGGGCATGATGCGTAACGACAGCGCGAGCAATGGATGGGATGCCCTGCGTGGTCAGGGCGGCGCTGGCGAGGCTGAAACCCCCGGCCCGCAGATTCCCATGCCTCCCGGTTTTGATGCCGACGAATTTCTGCGCGGGGCCAAGATGGCTTACACCCGTTTGCAGACGGCCTGGGACAAACGCGACATGAACGATATCTCGCAGTTTACCACCGAGGCCGTGCAGAAATCGGTACGTGAACAGATGGAAGCCGACCCCAAGCCGAGCACCACAGAAATTCTGCTGGTCAATGCCCAGTTGCTGGGTGTTGCCGATGAAGGTCAGGAACAGTACGCTCAGGTGTTCTTTGACGTGCTCCTGCGTGAAAGCCCTGACCAGCAGACCCCGTCCTCTGCGCGCGAAGTGTGGCACTTTATGCGCCCCGTGACAGGCGGCAACTGGAAGCTGGACGGCATCCAACAGGTAGAATAGACAAGATATTATGCATTTGCACTGATGCAACGCGGGCTGAAAGCCAAGGCCTTCAGCCCGTTTTCTTTCGCAAGAGCAAAACAGCCTTGAGAATGCGTATTCTCAAGGTTTTTTAAACGCCAACTCTGGCGCGGTGGTGCGGCAACAAGGCATACGCCTTGAGGCAAAGCCAACTCACGCAAGCGCCAGAGCAAGGGATACGTGTGGAGATGGAAATGAAAAACTACGTGGAAAAGCACGACAAGCTGGTGCGCTATCTGGATATGACCATCGAAAGCGCCACGCCGGAATATGCCAAGGTAACCATGCCTATCACCGAAAACCACAAAAACGGCATGGGCATGGCCCACGGCGGGGCCATCTTTGCCCTGGCCGATGTGGCCTTTGGCTCTGCCGCTAATGCGGGCAAGGATTACGGCGTGGTAAGCCTGAATACCACCATTGAATACCTGCGCCCCGGCAAGGTTTCCCCCCTCACGGCGGAGGCCTTTGTGGTGCGCAACGGCAAGCATATCCTGAATTATGACGTAAAAATTTACGACGGTTCAGGCGACCTTATTGCCAAGTGCGTTGCCGCCGGTTTTCAGACAGACGTGCTGCTGCCGGATTAATTCATTTCTTAATCACGCAGAGTCCCCGCCCCACTATCCTGACCGGGCAAGAGCAAAGCGCACAACGACATTAACACAAAGCCCCTGCCGGAGGAAAACCCTGCGGCAGGGGCTTTGTGTTAGTTTGCAACAAAAGAATTGCCCCTTGCCGAACCCTTGGCAAGGGGCTTCCACCGTAAACGCTTGGGGCGCATGGAGGTGATGCAGGGCGCAAACGTCAGATACAGAACCTTGCGCACAATATGAAAAATTCAATGCGTTATGCTTTGGCCTTGGGAGTTGGGTGTTCTCCCAAAGATTCCGCCAGAGGCAGGCTGAGGCAAAATTCCGCCCCGCCATCAGCCGCGTTGGCTGCTGTCAGCTCTCCGCCCCGGGCGTGCGCCAGAGAACGGGCCACCGCAAGCCCCAGGCCCACGTAGCGGCCAAGCGTCTTGCCGCCGGATGCATGCGCGGCAACAGGGCTTTGCAGGGCGCGCGTGCTGAAAAAAGGTTCAAATATGTGCGGCATGATGTCGGGCGCGATACCTGGGCCGTTGTCGCGCACCACAAGGTCATACCAGTCCTGCCCCTGCGCATCGCGTCTGGTGCTGGCGGTCAGGGTGATCAGACCGCCGGGGCGCTCTGCCGCTCCTGATGCGGATTCAGTATCACTGAGCGCATCCAGCGCGTTTTCCAGCAGGTGCAGGCATATCTGCTGCAATTCCGGGGCAGACCCCAAGGGGCGGGGCGCGCCTTCTCCCTGCGGCACTCGTACATCGCAGCGCACATGGGCGCTTTCCATGCGTTCGTGCAGCAGGCGCAGCACCTGGGCCACATCCGCAGCCGCATCAAGCGCGCCCACGCGGGGGTCGAGCCCGTGCCCGACCATGAGCAGCTTGCGCGTAATCTCGCGCACCCTCAGGCTCTGCGTCCTGATGGTGTCCACAGCCTCGCGGACTTCGCCGATATCCGGCAAAGCTTCGGCTTCCGGCTCTTCCAGACAGTCGCGGATCAGGCCAGCGGCCTGCACCATGATATTCAGCGGATTGTTGACCTCATGGGCCACGCCTTCCGCTACCCGGCCAAGGCTGCGCCAGCGGGCTGCCTCGGCCAGACGGGCTGCTTCCTGCCGTGCGCCTGCGCGCTCCGCCGCCTTGCGGCATTCCGCAAGGATGCCGTCCATGCCCACGGGCTTTGAAAGCCAGTTCAGCGCGCCGCGCCGCATGGCCTGCACGGCCTTGCCCATGTCTCCAGCGCCGGAAAGCATCACAACATCTGTCTGCGGGTAGTGCTCGCGCAGAATTTTCAGCAGATCCACGCCGTCCATACCCGGCAGCCCCACATCAAGAAATATGAGGTCCCGGGGGCCGCGCGCCAGTTCGGCCAAGGCTGCATCGGCATCCTGCGCGGTTGCGGTTTCGTAGCCGCGCAATGCCAGACGTTCGGCCAAAGGCTCAGAAAAGGCAGGTTCGTCATCCACAACAAGCACACGCATGGCGAACTCCTATGGCGAACCGCTGCCGCCCGGGCAGTTTCAAAAAAACGCCCATGGGCAATTAACGCATGGATCAGCCGCCTTGCGGCGGGCAAGACCAGCCATCGCCTGTTTTATGACAGGGAGTTGGGACAAACCCTGCAAGAGCGTTTCGTGCAGAAACCCCCTTGTCGCAGGCCGGATGCGCTCCATCCGGCCCTCCCGGCCAAAGCTGCACCAGCGCCTATTTACCGTGCTCTTCCAGCACGTCCTTTTCGTTCATGACATCGCGGGCGGAATCAAAGTCCCCGCCTTCGGCCAGAGAAACAGCCACCATGGCGTTCTCAAGCTTGTCGCGGTAGGCCATGCGAATGCTGTTGAGCAATTCGTCAATGTCCATGGGCTTTCTGAGGAAGTTGTACGCGCCCATGCGATAGGCGGTCTGTTCTTCAGCATCGCCGCCGTGGCCCGTAAGAATGATGACCTGAACCTGCGGATTGCTCTTTTTGACGTTGCGCAGCACTTCAAAGCCGTCCATGCCGGGCATGCGCAGGTCAAGCACGATAACGTCGGTGGGCTGCTCCACAGCCTTGAGGGCCTCGGGGCCGTCATAGGCCACCCGCGCTTCAAAGCCGCGCATGGCAAGGCGCTCAGACAGCGTGTCCACAAACTGCTTTTCGTCGTCCACCAGCAGGATTTTGATGTCTTCCTTGGTCATGGAATACTCCTTGAAGGCCCGGCAACATGCCGGCGCCGGTTATTCGCCTTCGCTATCGCAGGCCGAAATGGAAAGGAAAAATCTTGGCCCGGCGTCTCGCCAGGGCATAAGCACGGCGCGCCAACCGGGGCGCATGCCGTCCAGCATGGGGCTGCCCGTCATGGCCGCCAGGGCCATCTCGCGGTTGGCCCCTTCCAGTGCCTCTACAATAATGCCTTCTTCCTTCTGCCGCCGTCCGGCGGTGAGGCGCAGGTTCACCTGCCCGCCCACCGAGGCGCAGAGGTCAAACACTTCAAGCAGAGACCGCAGCACAGCCAAAGGCGGCACATTGGCCCACACGGGTTCTTCAGTTTCGCCGCTGGTCAGCTGTATCTGCGCCGCGCGCGCCTGACGCGCCGCCAGCAGGCAGAAACTGCGGCTTACCCGCGCAAGATCGCAGGGGCCAGCGCTGCCGGGTTCCATGCCACCAGCCTGAGCCATAAAGTCCATGGCTTCGGAAAGGGCCGCACCCTGAATAATGGAACGCTGCACTTCACTCAATGCCGATGAAAGCCGCTCTGCCCCCGGCGCGGCAACAGTCTTGCCGCCAGCCAGCGTTGCCAGATCCTGCGCCAGCCCGGCAGATTCACGAATCACGGCCAGCACGTTGCGCATGTCGTGAACGGCGGAAGCCAGCAGGCGGGCCATGCACTGACTCTCATTCATGACTTGCCTCCGTTGGCTGAGCATTCCTTGCCTTCGCGCACGGCAGCTTGCAGCGTCTCCAGAAAAACATTGAAACTCAGCGGCTTGGTGAGGCAGGCAAAGGCCTGCGCCACAGGATTTGTGCCGTTGTCGTCCACGGCCTCGTGCCCTGTGAGCAGGATAACCGGCAAATCAGGGTACAGAACCTTGAGGCGGCGCAGCACTTCATCACCCGACAAGCCGGGCATGAAGAGATCAAGCACCACAACATCGGGTTTTTCCGGCGTGGCGGCCTGGAGGGCGCTGATGCCGTCATAAACCACATAGGGCGCAAATCCGCGAAGCGAAAGACGCTCTGCCAGGGTATCGACAAATTCCTTTTCATCGTCAGCCAGAAGGATGCGTAATGACATTCTACACCTCCACCGCGACATCTGGCGGAGTAAGCGGCAGGGTGATGCTTATGGTGCTGCCCCGCCCTTCTTCGCTTTGCACGTGAATTTCGCCGCCAAGCTTGCGCACGATGCCGTAGGTGATGAACATGCCGAGCCCGGTTCCCTTGTCTTTTTTGGTGGAGTAAAACGGCTCAAAAATATGCCGGAGCACTTCGGGCGACATACCCTTGCCGTTGTCCTGCACACTCACCAGCATCTGCCCGTTCTGGCTTTGACAGCGTATTTTAACAAAACGCTCTTCGCCCTGCGGAGTCTGCGTGCTCCCCTCGCCGCCGGCCAGCGCGTCCAGCGCATTGCCCACGATATTGAGGAACACCTGCTGCAACTGGC
Source organism: Desulfovibrio desulfopostgatei (assembly GCF_053570645.1). Classification (NCBI taxonomy): domain Bacteria; kingdom Pseudomonadati; phylum Thermodesulfobacteriota; class Desulfovibrionia; order Desulfovibrionales; family Desulfovibrionaceae; genus Desulfovibrio; species Desulfovibrio desulfopostgatei. Next base: position 2,527,109 of record NZ_JBRBQS010000002.1, read on the forward strand.
CTCTGTCGGACACGATTTCCGGCAGGTTAGGCGGCAGTTCCGCTTCAAGTTTGACGCCCCGGTTTTTGGCTTCGCGCTCAAGAAAACCAAGGGTTTCTGAAATAACTTCTTCTATGTGCAAGGCCTGGCGGTTGGCTTCCATGCGGCGGGCAAAGCCCAACAGCCTGTGGGTAATGCCGCGCGCGCGTTCCACTGTGCTTTCAATGCCTTCCAGCAGAGCGCAGAGCCTTTCCTTGTCCTTGCCGTCGCCGCACACCTTGCCCATGCTCAAAAGATCCTGGGCAAGCCCCGCCTTTTCGTAAATGACGGCCAGCGGATTATTGACCTCGTGGGCCACGCCCGCAGCCAGCCGCCCGATGGACGAAAGCTTCTGGTTGTGCTCCATCTGGGCAAAAACAGCGACCCGGCGTTCATCGCTGGCCTGCAACCGGTTTATAAGCTGCTGCATGAGCAGATTAGAAACCATAAAGATCAGGGCAATGCCGCCGCACAAGACCAGCAGCAATTCCGTGCGCAGGGCCAGCCAGGGGCGGATGGCGTCTTCCGTGGGCTTGACGGCCAGCAGCATGAAATCCGTGCCTGCCAGCGTGCACGAGGCCACCATGAGCTGCCTGCCCTTGGGGTCGGTAATACGGCGCACCACTGTTTCGTGCGAGGCCGGGGGCAAATCCATGGGCAGTTTTTCCAGCGCCTTGCCGAAAAGATTGGAATCCGTTTGCAGCACGCCTTCCGTGTCCACAAGAAACACGTCAGTATCATGCTCCGGCCCAACGGTGGACACAACCTGCTGGATGCGCAGGGTATCTGTGGCCACGCGCAGCGTCCACGAAACGCCGTTTTCTTCAAGCCTGTGCACTGCCACAACAAGGTGCGGATACCCGCGATACCCCAGAATTGCGTTGCTGAGGTAGCGCCCCTTTATCTCGGTGTCGCGCAGCCATGGCTTGCCCGCGTAATCCACGCCCTTGAGCTTGTACGGCCCCACATAGCCAACCTGCTGGCCGTCCGCGTCCACCAGGCCCATATCCACAAAGCCCTGATACTCACTCTTGAGGGCCAGAAACACGCGGTTGAGAGTCCGCTCGTCCAGCAAATCCTTGAAGGTATACGCGTGGGCCAGAAAACTCACCGTGGAAACACGCTCGCCAAGGTACAGTTCCAGCGCCGCCTGCGATTTGCGGGCCAGGGCGTATACCGGGCTTTCCAGTTCGCGCTCAAGGGTACGCATGTACTGCACATGGCTGATGGCCGAAAGCAGCAGCAGCGGCGTAACCGAAACGGCCACCATGAGCACTGTCATCAGCCGCCGCAGCGAGCGGTACCGGGCCGGAGACACCGCCTCCGGAACTTCCAGCAGATGCGCGAAGTAGTTTTTTATCGTGGCAAACATGTGCCCTCCAAGGTCTGCGCCGCCGTCAAGCCCGCTGGTGCGGTTCAGCTCCACGGCGGCACGTTCCCCGGCCCCGTAAGGCAAAACCCCGACTAGTGGCCGCCAGCCACCAGAACGCCCGAAGCCGCAAGGCTGAGCACCAACACTTCAAGCACGGCAATAATCGTCATAATCCACTGCTTCTGGCGCACAAGACTGATCGCAAGCTGCACAAAGCAGATGATGGTGAGCGCCGCAAGAAAAGCGATACCAATGAAATTGCATATATCGCCCTTACCCACAAGGGCAAGCCAGCCCCAACCTTGAGGAATATTGCCCGCAGCACGGTAAGCGGCTGCGTTCTGCGTCCACAGGTGCGGCATCTGGTCCAGAGGGATCTGCGGCGTCAGTATACCCAAAATATAGAGCGCGTAGGTAACTAGCATTGCCACAAAGCCCAGCAGCGCGCCGTAGAACAGGGTGTCTGCATAGCGCAGTTGCGCGGGGGAGGCCTTTATGTCGTTTTTCAAATCAGTGGTCATTGTTTTCTCCCTTCAGTTCAAGCGTATCCAGTTCGGATTACCAGCCGAGGCCCTTCATGAGGGCCTTGGCCCCGGAGAAGAAGAGCACGCCAATAACCATGTAGCGGATGAACTTGGGCTTGGCCTTGGCAAGCAGCCGCACACCCACCACAGAACCCAGCATGAGGCCGACGATGGAAGGAACGGCCATGAGCGGGATAACGCAGCCCTGGTTCAGATACACCCAGGCGGCAGACGTGTCGGTAATGGAAAGCAGGAATTTTGAGGTGCCCACGGCCACCTTGAGGGGCGCGCCCATAAGCAGGTTGAGCACAGGCACGTTGGCCCAGCCAGCGCCAAGGCCGAACATGCCAGCCATGATGCCGATGGCGATGAACAGCAGCAGGCCTGCCAGGGTGCGGTGGGTTTTCCACTCCACTACTTCGCCGGTACTGGGTTCAAGGAAAACGCCGTTCATGCCGAGCGCAAGACCAATGGCATCCTGCTTGGTGACTACCGGGCGCACGGAGTTTTTGGAAAGCAGCAACAGCACGGCAATGCCAAGGATGGTCGCGCCAAGGCAGGTCTGAATGACATTGGTAGGCAGCGCCAGGCCGAGCATGGCACCCACGATGGCGCAGGCAGAGGCAATCAGCGCCACCGGCAGAGCAAGGCGCAGGTTGGCGAAGTTACGCCGCAACAGACCGGGGCCAGCGGCCAGCGCGCCCGCAAGGGCCACCAGCAGACCAGCGCCTCGCACAAAGTCGAGGTGGAAGGGGAAAAAACCGCTCACCAGCGGCACAAACAAAACGCCGCCGCCCACACCGGCCATGACGGCGATCACGCCGAGGATAAAACAGAAGAACAGCAGAGCCAGCGGCCAGTACCACCACGGATGGTTGTCTACAGCCACCGCTTCAGGCGCTTGCGAAGCAGCAGGAGCGGCTTCAGCGGGCGCGGCCTGCACCGAAGTATCGGCGGCAGCCACAGCCACAAAAGACTGGGCCTGGGTTTGAGCGGCATTTTCAGCCTGCGCCGTTACGGCGGCCTGAGCAGCCGGAAGTGCCTCAGCGGCCTGCGCCGACACCGGACAGGCAAGCCAAAGGCACAGGGCCACGGGCAGCAGAATGAACTTCACCACAAAATTCTCAGCCCCGCTCTTCGGGGTTCTTTGGAAATCAAAAGCCATTGTTTCCCCCTTGCGGCCTTTTGCCGACGCAAGTTTATTTACTGTCAGCCCAAGGTAGGTCTCAACGGACTTGCGCGCTATCAGGAGAATCCTGATTTGTGAAATAATGACTAAGGAATTTCCCCAGAGAGGAGGGGGAGAGAGTTAGCCTGTCGGCGTGCGGGGGGATTTGCGGTCTTTCGGGCGCGGGGTTCGCCTCCCCGGCGTGGGGCTTAAGCAGTTTACTGCCCTTCGGGCATGTAATTCCGCCGTCCGGCGGAGTTTGGGACGCCTGCGCGGCGCGCGGCAAGGTGGGGCCGGTTATGGGGCTACGCCCCCTTCTCGGCCCCCCTTGCATCCCCCCCGAAGCACCCCCTAAGACGGGTTTTCCAAATTTCATCGTGTGGCGAGGGCAACGCGGCCATAGCTACGGGAGCTTCCTTCTCTCGCTTCGCTCGCTCAGGTGATCTCCCTCCGCGCCGCGTTAATGCCAGAGGACGCTTTCGCTTCGATCAATATCCGCATTCAGCCAAGTACCACTGGTTAAATTGCTCGTTTCGGGTTTGCATTTGTACCTTTCTCAGTAACACTAAACATTCTAAAATCACCACAAGTTACTTGTAACGACACCATTTCCCGTTCAGCCATGACCAGACAGGAAATTTGCGAGTCAAAAAATATATTCACCACCAGGAGCTGGTCGTGAAGTTGCCTTCCTTATACTCGCCGGAGCGAATGCGAAGGCGATGGCTGGTGTTGGGCGAATTTGCAAAATACGGTTTTTGCGGTCTGAAAAGGAAGCGCCGGGATTTTGAGCGCAGCGTACTCAAGTACGTGAGCATCAAAATCCCGGCGCTGACGCATTCAGGGCGGAAAAGACGGGTTTGCGTAAATCAGCCTGACAGGCTCACCCATCCCGCAAAAACTCTCCCCCTACTTTTGCCTCTCCCTACACCTTCACAAGACCGTGCCGGATGGCAATCTTCACCAGATCCCCCACAGACCCGGCCTGCAACTTGGTAAGCAGATTGTACTTGTGGGTTTCCACAGTCTTGGGGCTGATATACAGTTCTGCAGCGATGCTCTTGACGCTCATGCCGTCAGCCAGCAAACGAAAAATCTCTTTCTCGCGGGGCGAAAGCGCCCCCAGATCAGCCCCTGCATCGGCATTCGCCGTATCGGCAGCCTCGCGCCGCTGACGCAGCATGGCCGCCACACGCCCGCCCGGATCGGGAAAACTCAGATAAATCTCGCCCGCACGCACACTTTCAATGGCGCGCAGCAGCACGCCAGGCGATTCAGACTTGCGCACATGCCCCATGATGCCCAGATCAATCAACTCCGGCAGCCAGCGCTGATCTTCATGCCCGGTATAGACCAAAATACGCGTCTGGGGCCGCACCTCAAGCACGGCGCGCCCTGTTTCAAGACCGTTCATGCCGGGCATGCCAAGGTCAAGCACCAGCAAGTGCGGTTGCAAGGATGCCGCCAACGCCACAGCTTCGCCCCCGTTCTGGGCCATGCCCACAACGCGCAGATGCCCGTAAGGCGCGAGCAGACTGCGCACGCCCTCCATAAGCAGCTTGTGATCGTCCACCAGCAAAATACGGCAGACCTCGCCCGGAATATCACCCATTGGCACGGCTTTGCGGCTCTCGCAGCTGATGTTTCGGCCCGCTTCCCCTGTGGCGGCTGTTGGCGTTGATTCCGGCAATGGGGGCAAAGCCGAAAGTCCTCCATGCCCAGAGCGCGCGGCTTGTCAGCCGCAGCAGTCATGATGCGGCACATGGGACAACGCAAGGTTGCCCGGCACCAGCCGCGCTGTTGCAGGGGCATGATCCCTCAAACAGACCAAGGGTGACAAATTTTTTATAAAATGAACAGAGAGGCCAGGCCCAAAAAGATAAAAAAGCCTGCGCCATCGGTGATGGTGGTGAGAAAAATACTTGAAGCCTGCGCGGGGTCGCGCCCCAGCGCCCGAAAAATAAGCGGAATGGAGCCGCCAGCCACAGCGCCCAAAAGCATGTCGCACATGAGCGCTCCGCCCATGACGCCGCCCACCATGGGCAGGCCTGTGAACCACCATGCCGCGAAAAAAGCCACCACAGCCATAGCCATTCCGGTGACAATGCCGATCTTGCCCTCGCGCACCACGGCCATCCAGGCTTTTTTCTGGTCAAAACGGTCTGTGGCCAACTGGCGGATCATCACCGCCAGAGCCTGCTGCCCCGTATTGCCCGCCTGATTTGCCACCATGGGCATGAGCACGGCCAGCACGGCCATCTGGGCGATGGATCCCTCGAACATGTAAACCACCGAGGCCGACAGGGCGGAATTTATCATGTTCACAAACAGCCAGGGCAGGCGTTTGCGCACACTCTCAAGCCAGGGGGTATCCACGCTTTCTTCCGGGTCGGCGCCCACCATGCCCAGCATGTCGGCGCTGGCTTCTTCGTGCATGATGTCCATGATGTCGTCATAGGTGACCACGCCAAGGATGTGCCCCTCGTTGTCCACAACGGGCATGGCCATAAAATTATAGTGCGAAAGCAGGCTCGCCACTTCGCGCTCGTCCGTATCGTAGGTGACGCTGACAACGCTCTGGCCCGAAACCGCGTCGCCCACGATGGTGCCGGGCCGCGCCAGCATGAGGTCGCGCAGAGAAAGTACGCCCACAAGCACCTGATGCTCGTCCACCACATAGGCGTAGTAGGGGCTTTCCTTGTCTTCCATTTCGCTGCGGATATGGGCGATAGCTTCATCCGCCGTAAAATTTCTTTCCAGCAGGATAAGCTCGGTGTTCATGACACCGCCCGCAGAATCCGGATCAAAATTGAGCAGGTTGCGCAATTCTTCCGAATCTTCGCGGTCGAGCTTTTCCAGCAGGGCGTCGCGGTGATCCTCGTCCAGTTCGTCCAGCACGTCGGCGGCGTCGTCGGGCGACATCTCGGCGATAATCTGGGCGGCTACGTCGTCGTCCAGATTTTCCAGCACGTCCACGGCCATGTTCTCGTCCAGTTCGGCCAACGCCTCGGCGGCGTCTTCCTTGGACATGCGGCTCAGGGTGCTGACCTGCTTTTCGAGACTCAGATTCTCAAGATGATCGGCCATGTCAGCCGGATGCACGAACTCGGCATCGGCGTATTCTGCGGCAAAATCTTCATCATGGACGTCTGGCCGCTCCGCAGTCAGCAGAGAGGCCGCGTCCGGGCGCAGGGCGTCTTTTTCAGACGAAGGGTGGGGAGGTACTACAGTGGGCTGCGCGCTGCCGGGCTGTTCCGCAGGATCGGTACGGAATTTGTCGTTGTGCTGATCTGCCATGGCGCGCCTTTAATCCAGTCTGTAGCCAAAGTGGAATGGTCGCGCCCAAGGCGCAACCCTGCAACAAGGAGCGGCAAAGCCCCGCCACGGCCAACAGCCAGTGGCAGCCCCAAAACCCGCACACAGTGGCGGCACGGTAATCCGGGGCAAATTTTTGCCATCCCCGGCAGCCAGCCGCAAAACACTGCCGACTGTTAAGCAAAAAACGCGTGATTGTCACCAGCACGTCATGCTTGTGAAAAAACTCATGAAGTCCCGGCAGCTTGACGCGAAACACGGGGCATTCTATCTATTACAGCACACCCGTATTGGGCAACCGCCGCAATCGGGCCATATTTACAGTCTTGCAGCGTGTGCAACGCGCGCCCTGACGGGCGAGTTTCCACTTAGCACGTGCAAGAAATGGGGACAAGCGCAATGTTCACGCCCTGGGCCGCATTTTTCTCTCCCGAAGGTCAGCGGCTACTCCAAAAATCCATCGATCTCGCTCTTGAGGAAGACGGCCCGGAAATGACCGCTCTGGGGCTTTTTGCCCCAGAATCCTCCATGAACGCTGTCATCCGCGCCAAGGAAGATACCCTGGTTGTGGGCCTGCCTGTTATTGGCGCTGTTTTCAAAAGCCTCGGCGCGCCTTTTACGTGGCGCGCGCTGGTCATGGAAGCCACCTCCGTGCCCTCCATGACAGAGGTTGCGCACATCACGGCCCCTGCCACGGCCATGCTCAAGGCCGAGCGCGTCATTCTGAACTTCATCACCCATCTTTCGGGCATTGCCAACCTCACCGCCCGCTATGTGCGAGAACTGGAAGGCACAGGAGTGCGGCTGCTCGATACCCGCAAAACCACTCCCGGTCTGCGCTGGGTTGAAAAGTACGCCGTTCAGGCGGGCGGCGGGCATAACCACCGCAAAAACCTGACCGAAATGCTCATGCTCAAAGACAACCACATCGATGCCGCGGGCTCCATCACCGCGGCGGTGGCCAAGCTGCGCGCGCATTACGCGCCCTGCCCGCCCATAGAGGTGGAGTGCCGAACCCTTGACCATGTGCGCGAAGCGGTAGCCGCCAAAGCTGACCGCATCATGATGGACAACATGGACGGCCAGCGACTTTCCGAGGCTCTCGCCCTTGTGCCCCGCTCCATTGAAACGGAAGTGAGCGGCGGCGTGCGGCTGGATACCATCCGCGCCCTTGCGCTCACCGAGCCGCGCAGGCCCGATTTTATTTCTGTGGGGCGTCTGACCCATTCCGCAGTGTCGGCAGATTTCAGCATGACCCTGCTGGCAGTGTAGCTGCAGCAACAGCCATGCCCGCGTTCTGCTGCCATACTTCCGCACACCGCAAACCGCCAGCCGTGGAAACAACACGCTGACCCACGGCGGCAACCATACGGCGACATTGCGACAACACAGTGACATCACCGGAACAAATTTCCGCATTTGCCACTTCTTTTTTCATACTGTCTGCTGAGGAACCTGAAATGCAAGACACAAGCGCTGCAATCGCATCCCTGAAAAAACAGCTTGGCGCGAATCTGTGTATAATGGGGCACCACTACCAGAATGATAACGTGGTGCGCCACTGCGACATCACCGGAGATTCGCTGGAGCTTGCCCGCCGCGTTCCCGGCATTGACGCGGCCCACATTGTTTTTTGCGGCGTCTATTTTATGGGGGAATCCGCCGCCCTGCTGGCAAAACCCGGCCAGAGCGTGCATCTGCCCAGCCTGGACGCAGACTGCCTCATGTCGCGCATGACCCCGGCCCCCCTGGCCCGCAAGGTGCTGGAGCAGCTCGCAGCCACAGGCCGCAAGATCATTCCGCTGGCTTACGTCAACACCGATCTGGCCCTCAAGGCCGTGGTGGGCGAATTTGGCGGCGCGGTCTGCACATCGGCCAATGCCAGGATCATGCTGCGTTGGGCGCTGGATCAGGGCGACGGCGTGCTCTTTCTGCCCGACAGGCATCTGGGCAACAATACCGCCGAAACTTTGGGCATCAGCCAGGATGAACGCCACGTGCTGCGCGTGGGCGCTGCGGGGCTGGTACAGCCAGAAACCCAGCCCCTTGACCGCAAGCTGCTGCTCTGGCCAGGCTGTTGCGCCATCCACGCGCGCTTTGAGCCCGATGATGTGGAGGCCATCCGCGCCGAATATCCCGGCTGCCGCGTCATCGCCCACCCCGAATGCAGGCAGGAAGTCATCGAAGCCTGCGACGGCGCTGGTTCCACGTCATATCTTATCAGGGAGGCGGCCCGCGTAGCCGCCGAAGAACCGGGCACGACCCTGATTGTCGGCACGGAAAACAACCTTGTCTACCGCCTGGCCGAACGCCATGCGGGCCAGTGCCGCATCCTGCCGCTGGGGCATGCCATTTGCGGCAACATGGCCAAGGTTACGGAAAAGAAGCTTCTGGCCACGCTGCAAAGCGTAGCCGCCGGAGCAGCCTCGCCTCTGCACATTGAGGAGAACCTCTGCCCCCCCGCCCGTCTCTCCCTAACCCGCATGCTTGAAGCCTGCGGTAACTGAGGTTTGCGCCGTGAACTCTATTCGCCGCCATGTGCCCGTGCTGATCATCGGCTCGGGCGTTGCCGGATGCACCGCTGCACTTACCCTTGCCGACTCCGGCTGCGACGTTCTCCTGCTCAACGCTGGAGACAGGCTGGCTGACGGCAACTCCGAGCTAGCCCAGGGCGGCATCATCTATCAGGCAAATCCCACGCCAGAACATCCCTCGGACGCACCAGCGCTGGAAAAGGACATTCTGGTTGCAGGGCACAATTATAATTACAACAAGGCCGTCAGTTTTCTGTGCGCGCAAGGCCCGCAGTGCGTGGACGAGGTGCTCATCAAGCGCGCCCAGGTGCCCTTTGACCGCAACGAGGACGGCACGTTCAACCTCACGCGCGAGGGCGGGCATTCCACCCAGCGTATTCTGCACTGCGCCGACTTTTCGGGCCGGGCCATCATGGAGGGCCTCACCGCCCAGGTGTTGGCGCATCCGCGCATCACGCGGCTGCACCGCCGCGCCGCCATCGACCTTCTGACCAGCCACCACCACGCCAAGGCCTCGCAGTACCGCTACGAGGTGCGCAACCGCTGCCTTGGCGCGTACGTGCTCAATGAAGAAACCGGCGAGACGGAAACCATCCTCGCGGACTGGACAGTGCTTGCCACCGGCGGCGTGGGGCAGGTCTTTCTGCACTCCACCAACTCGCCCGGCTGCGTGGGCACGGGTATGTCCATGGCCTTTCGCGCTGGTGTTGACCTTGCCAACCTCGAGTTCATGCAGTTCCACCCAACCGCGCTGTACGAAGAACGCAGCAACCGCCGCTCGCTCATTACCGAGGCCATGCGCGGCGAGGGCGCGCGCCTGCTTGACAGCAAGGGCCGCGCCTTCATGCTTGACCACGACCCCAGGGGCGATCTGGCCCCGCGTGACGTGGTGGCCCAGGCCATGATGGACGAGATGCTGCACACCGGCGCGCCCTGCCTCTATCTGGACGTGAGCGGCGTGGAGCAGGACGTGCCCACGCGCTTTCCTACCGTATACGAAAAGTGCCGCGAGGCCGGCATCGACATCCTCAAGGAACCCATTCCCGTGGTGCCCGCGGCCCACTACTTCTGCGGCGGCGTGCTCACCGACGTGCATGGCCGCACCTCGCTGCACGGACTCTACGCCATCGGCGAATGCGCCTGCACCGGCCTGCACGGGGCCAACCGTCTTGCCAGCACCTCCCTGCTTGAGGCATTGGTATGGGGCGTGAGCAGCGGCAAGGATCTGGCCCACCGCGTGGTGGCCGAAAGCGGCCTGCCCAAGGCTCTGGCCGCAGCCATCCCCGACTGGCGGCACGAAGGCGACGAACGCAGGGACGACCCGGCCCTTGTGGCCCAGGACTGGACAAACATCCGCAATACCATGTGGAACTATGTGGGCATTGCCCGCACAGAGGCGCGCCTGCGCCGCGCCTTTGAAGATATGCGCGACCTTGTGCGGCATATCCACGACTTTTACAAGCGCACACGCATATCGCGGCGGCTGGTGGATCTTTTCCACGGCTCGCAGACCTCGTACATCATCACGCAGGCCGCGTTGCGCAACAAGGTAAGTATTGGCTGCCACCATCGGGTGGATTAAAGTGCATGTCGGCCACGGCCCTTGCCTGAACACATTTTAGCAAAATCGGCTGAATGTCTGCGTTGCGCGGCGCATGCCCGCAACTGCGATTTGGCCACTGAAGTTTTGAAGCTGGAGAAACCTGAATGAAAAAAGCATATTTGCCTGCCGCCGTGGTGATTCTGATCGCGGCGGGTTTTCTGGGTCTGTTTTTCGGCCTGAGCCCTCTGGTGGAGGGACAGGTACAGAGGGGCATCCAGAACATCGGCATCTCCGGCGACGGCATATCCACGCAGGCCGCGGTGGACAGGGTGGAATTTTCTCCCCTGTCGCGCACCCTGACCCTGTACGGCCTGCGCCTGCGCGGTGAAACGCCTCAGGGGCCCCTTGCGTATGAAGTAGCGGAGGTTTCCCTCCGCATTCCCCTGCGCATGCTGCTGGCCTACACACCCTTGCGGTCCATGGTGCTGAAGGATGTGGGCATGATGCCCGTGGCCGAAAACATCGTGGTGCGCAACCTGGCCCTGCGTACGCCCGAGGCCCGCGGCTCGGTGCAGCGCGAAGAAATTGACGAACTGCGCAGTCAGAGCGAGCTGGTGGCCCGTTTTCTTGACGGTGCCCCCATCGACGCGCTGGCCGCCACGTATCTCATGAGCGCAGACAAGGCGCACAGCTTTTTTCTGAGCGTCAGCATTCCCGGCAAGGAAGGTCTGGCCCAACTGACCATTAAGGAATCGCTGATCAAGGGATGGGACGGCGCTTCCGTTGAGCATATGCGCATTGAAGACATGCAGAGCCGCCTCGATGGACACGAGAGCATGCGCATGGCGAGCTTTGAAGCCAACGGCCTCACCCTGCCGGAGCTGGGCCTGCTGCACCGCCTTATGGACGCAGCCGCCATGAGTGAAAACGACATGGACGCAGCCGTTAAGGCCCTTGGCCCGATTGTGGAAGAAATTCTGGCTGCCGACCCGCCCCTTGTGCGGCAGGTGCGCGCCTCGGGCATGACCTTTGCCGTGGAAAACGGCAGCGTGACTGTTGGCAGCGTGGGTTTTGACTGGCTTTCCAACTCGCCGCGCCACACAACCAGCTTTATCCGCGACCTTGCGGCCTCCAAAAGCCTGCTTGAGGATGCGTCCGGCCTTGCCATGCCCGCGCTCAAGGCCAACATGACCTTTGAAAGCCTTGGCCTGAGCACGGCCTCGCACAAAAAAACAATGTCCATCAAGGCCGAAGGCCTCGCGGACGTGAACTGCTCATTCACCCTGTACGATGCCGGAATCATCAGTACCAGCGAGCAAGCCCTGCTGATGCAAAGCTTCAGCGATCTGCACCTCGCTGTGAAGGATCACGGAGCGCTGGCCTGGGTTGGCCTCAATCTTTCCCACGACGGACGTGCAGCAGCCACGGCCCTGCACCAGACCCTGGACAAGGGGCTGGATCTCGCCCCCACCCCGCAGAACAACGCCATCCGTCAGGCCCTGCTGACCTTTGTGCAGCGCCCGGGTCAGCTTGAAGCCGCCAGCGCCAAAGGCCAGCGCATAGGCATTCTGCAAATACTGGCCGCACTGAACGACCCCGGCGCGCTGTTTACCTGCTCCGCCGTTGCCGGTCAGAAGACGCTGGAAGAACAGATCAACGCCCTTGCGGCGCAAACCGCCAAAACATCCGCCCCCGCCGAAGCAGCGGGAAAGTAGCATATGCGCAAACTCTGTCTCAAAAAAAATGAAGATCGGCGTCTGCGCGCCGGGCACCTCTGGGTATTCGCCAATGAGGTGGACGTAAAACAAAGCCCGCTCACCGACTTTGCCCCCGGTGAGTCCGCAACCCTCTGCGACTGGCGCGGCGCGCCCCTTGGCAGCGTGTGCGTCAATCCTGCTTCGCTTATCTGCGCCCGCCTGCACAGCCGCAAGCCCGATGTGGAGCTGGACGAGGCCCTGCTGGCCCAAAGGCTGGAATCGGCACTGGCCCTGCGCCAGCGCCTCTACCCCGGCCCCTGGTACAGACTTTGCCACGGCGAGGGCGATTTTTTGCCCGGTCTGGTCATTGACCGCTACGGCGACCACCTGACCGTGCAGGTTACCACTGCGGGCATGGAGCAAAGGCGCGAAGCGCTCACAGCCGCCCTGCACACGCTGCTGCATCCCACATCCATTCTCTGGGCCAACGACCTAGCCGCGCGCGGGCTTGAGAACCTCTCCCGCGAGCAGCAGAGCGAAGGCCAGTTGCCTGAAAGGCTGGAAGTGCCGGAAAACGGCTGCCGCTTTTTCGCGCCCTGCGCCACAGGCCAGAAAACGGGCTGGTTTTACGACCAGCGCCCCAACAGGGCGGAACTGGCGCGTTATGCCAAGGATGCAGATGTGCTGGATATTTTCAGCTATGTTGGCGGGTTCGGCGTTACCGCAGCGGCTGCGGGCGCGCGCTCCGTCACCTTTGTGGACGCCTCGGCCCAGGCGCTCGCCTTTGCGGAAGAAAACGCCAGGGCCAACGCCCCCGGCTGCGAAGCCCACACCCTGTGCGGCGACGCCTTTGACCTGCTGCGCCAGATGCGCGACGAGGGCCGCCGTTTTCAGGCCATCAGCCTTGATCCACCGGCCTTCATCAAGCGCCGCAAGGACGCTGCCCTCGGGCTTGCGGCCTATAAACAGGCCAATGATCTGGCGGTGCAACTGCTGACGCCGGGGGGCATACTTGCCACCTCCTCCTGTTCACACCATCTTGAAACGCAGTCTTTGCGCGCTTGCTTGACGCAGGCCGCCGCCAAGCGCAAACTGCATGCCCGTATTCTTTTTGCCGGAGGCCAGGGGCCGGATCATCCCATCCACGCCGCCATGCCCGAAACGGCCTATCTGAAGTGCTTTATCGCCCAAGTGGGCGCTTAACTAGAAGGATTTGACATGCTGAACAAAGTCCGCCTGCTCACCCCTGGCCCCACGCCTCTGCCGGAGCGCGTGCGTCTTGTGCTTGCCAAAGACATGATCCACCACCGCAAAAGCGAATTCAAGGCCGTGATGGGCCGAGTTCAGGAGCGCCTGCGCGTGCTGTTCGGCACGGACGATGTGGTTCTGCCCCTATCCTGTTCCGGCACGGGCGCCATGACGGCGGCGGTGTACAGTCTGTTTACCCCCGGTCAGCGCGTGCTGGTGGTTGAGGGCGGCAAGTTTGGTCAGCGCTGGCGCGAGATCGCTGTTTCGCGCGGGCTTGAAGTCACCACCATTGAAGTGCCGTGGGGCGAAGCCGTTGACCCGCAGGCGGTAGCGGCGGCCCTCAAGGCCGATCCGGGCATCGCGGCGGTGCTCATCCAGCACTCCGAAACCTCCACTGGCGTCCTGCATCCTGTGGAAGAAGTGGCCCGCATCACCCGCGATACCGACACCCTGCTGCTGGTGGACGGCATCTCTGCCGTGAGCCTCGCGCCCTGCCCCATGGACCAGTGGGGTATCGACTGTCTTGTCACCGGCTCGCAAAAAGGCCTCATGCTGCCCCCCGGCCTTGCGCTGCTGGCGCTCTCGCCCCGCGCATGGAAAAGGGCCGAAAGCGTCACGCCCGGCTGCTTCTATTTCAACCTGCCCAAGGAACGAGCCAAGATCGCTCAGGGACAGACATTGTTCACCTCTGCGGTGAACCTTGTGGTCGGCCTGGACGAAAGTCTTGAAATGCTGCTGGAAAACGGTCTTGAAGCCATTTACGCCAAGCAGTGGGCGCTGACCATGCTGGCCCGCGCAGGCGTTGCCGCCATGGGCCTTGAGCTTTACGCCAAAACCCACTTTGCCTGGGGCATCACCAGCGTCATGCTGCCTGCGGGCGTTGACGGAGCCGAGGTGCTGCGCATCGCCATGGACAACTACGGAGTGTGCATGGCTGGCGGTCAGGATCACATGAAGGGCCGCATGGTGCGCATAGGCCATATGGGCTGGGTGGACTGGGCCGATCTGGTGGCCGGGCTGCATGCCCTTAACCGGGGCATCATTGAAGCGGGTGGACACTGCGGCTCGCGTGACTATCTTGAAGAAGCGCTGGCAGCTTATCGCATGGCCCTGGCGGGCAAACCCGGCGAGCCACTGCCGCTGATCCACAGCTAGGCCGCAAGCCCTTGCGCTGGTGGTAAAAGCTTGTATGCTGGGCGCAGGCATTTGGCGCAAACTGCTGTTACCGTAACCGTTTACGTGCCACGAGGTCGCCATGAGTGACAATAACTGCGGCTGTAAGGCCGATGGCCCCATGCCGGAAGTGACGTTTTCGACCTTTATCATTTCGCTGGCGTCATCGGCTCTGGTGCATCTGGGCGAAGTGCCCAATCCCGAAACCGGCGGCACGGAAACAAACCTGCCGCTGGCAAAGCACAGCATTGACGTGCTGGAAATGCTGCGCGCCAAGACCGAAAACGGGCTGGAAGAACAGGAGCAAAAGCTGCTGGAAAGCATCCTCTACGAACTGCGCATGAAGTTCGTGATCAAGTGCGGCCCGGACTGCGCCTGTCAGTCAAAAAAAGCTTGAGGCACTGCGGTGCGGCGCAAACAGCGGCAATCTGCCGTCTGCGCGGCGCGGCCCCGTCACTACCATTGACCATAGTTTCCAAAGGATCGGCGGCATGAAGACAATCAATGTGGGTCTGGTGGGCATTACCGGCTACGCGGGCATGGAGCTGACGCGGCTTCTCGTGAGCCATCCTTCCATGCGGCTTGCCATGGCCTGTTCGCGGGCAGAATCCGGCAAACGGCTGGGGGATTTCTATCCTTTTCTGAACCACATGCCCGGCGCGGATGTGGTCATCAGCGTATTTGACCCGCAGGAAGCCGCCCGCCAGTGCGATGTGGTCTTTCTTGCCGTGCCCGCAGGCACAGCCATGGATATGGCAGAGATGCTGCTGCGCGCCGGAGTGAAGGTTGTTGACCTCTCGGCGGATTTTCGCCTGCGCGACCCCGAAACCTATGCTACATGGTACAAACGCGAGCACGTGTGCACTGATCTGCTGCACAAGGCCGTGTACGGCCTGCCCGAACTGTACGCCGCTGAAATCGCGGGGGCCAAGCTTATCGCCAACCCCGGCTGTTACCCCACCTCGGTGATTCTGGGCCTGTACGCCGCCATCAAGAACGACCTCGTGCATACAGACGACATCGTGGTGGACGCCAAATCCGGAGCCACGGGCGCTGGCCGCAAGGCGGCCGTGCCTACGCTGTTCTGCGAAATTTCCGACAATTTCCGCGCCTACGGCCTGCCCACGCACCGCCATACGCCGGAAATCGAGCAGGAACTCAGCCTGCTGGCGGGCCACGACATGCGGGTTTCGTTCAACACGCACATCTTGCCCACCAACAGGGGCATTTTGTCCACCATCTACACAAAACTCAAAAACCCCGCCACCAGTCTGGACGAAGTGCGCGAGGCCTTTACCCGCACGTGGGAACACAGCCCGTGGATTCGCATCCTGCCCAAGGGGGCGCTGCCGGAAACCCGTTTTGTGCGCGGCAGCATGTTCTGCGACCTTGGTCTTGTGGTAGACCCCCGTACAGGGCGGCTCATCATCGTTTCCGCCATCGACAATCTGTGCAGGGGCGCATCCGGTCAGGCCATGGCCAACGCAAACCTCATGTGCGGGCTGCCGGTAGAAACGGGCCTCAATACTTTGGCCCCGCTGGCCTAATGATATATTAACAATATGGCCCTGTTGCCCCCTACCTGCGTCAGGAAGCCTTTTTATTCCGCTCGAGTACCGAAGCAGTACACTCTCTCCATAAAAAGGCTTACTTCCTTGGCAGGGAACAAAATTTCTCATATTGTTAACATATCATGGACCTGATACACACAACCATTTTACATTCAAGGCTCGGCAGAAAGGCTTTTTATTCCTGCTGGATGCAGCGTGTGCGCAGCAGGTAAAAAGCCTTTCTCCTTGCCGGAACCGCCAGTAATGGCCGAGCCTTTGCCCCGGAGAATGCCGCCAGAGTTTTGCCCGCCGATCCCCTGCGGGCCGCAAAAAAGGAATGCCCATGCAACTGGAAACCGCCTTTCAGAATCCGCAACTGTGCCACAGCCTTCTTGATCGCCTTAACCGCGCCCTTGATGGTCGCACAATGCGCTTCATGGAAGTGTGCGGCACCCATACAGTTGCCATCTTCCAGAGCGGCCTGCGCTCGCTCCTGCCCAAATCGGTAACGCACCTTTCCGGCCCCGGCTGCCCCGTATGCGTCACGCACGATGCGGAAGTTGCCGCCTTTCTTGAGCTTGCGGGCCGTGACCGCGTCATCATAGCCACCTTTGGGGACCTTTTGCGCGTGCCCGGCCCCGGCGGCCTCAGCCTCAAACACGCTCAGGCCCAGGGCGCGCGGGTTGAGATTGTCTATTCGCCTCTGGACGCCCTGACCCTTGCGGCGGCCAACCCCGGCGATACAGTGGTTTTTCTGGGCATTGGTTTTGAAACCACCGCCCCCACCGTGGCCGCCACCCTGCTCACCGCCCAGCAGCGCGGGCTGAACAACTTCTGCGTGCTCTCCCTGCACAAGCTTGTGCCCCCCGCCCTGCGCATTCTGCTTGAAGACAGCCAGTGCGGCGTAGAAGCCTTTTTGCTGCCGGGGCACGTTTCCACCATTCTTGGGCTGGAGCCCTACGCCTTTCTGGCGCGCGATTTTCATGTTCCCGGCATTGTGGGCGGCTTCCAGCCCGCCGACATTCTGCTGGCCCTCTGCCTCATGGCCGAGCAGATGCGCGACGGCAAACCCGATGTGGTCAATGCCTACCCCCGCGCCGTGGACGACACGGGCAACCCCCGCGCCCGCGCCCTGCTGGAACAGTTTTTCCAACCGGCGGACGCCCTGTGGCGCGGCATAGGCCGCATACCCCAGAGCGGCCTGGCCCTGCGCCCGGAATATGAGAGTATGGACGCCATGAAGCGCCTTGACCTCACCTTGCCGGATGTCCCCCCCCTGCCCGGCTGTCGCTGCGGCGATGTGCTCAAAGGGCGCATCACCCCGCCGGACTGTCCGCTTTTCGGCAAGCGCTGCACCCCCGCCAATCCCGTTGGCCCATGTATGGTTTCTACCGAGGGCAGTTGCGCGGCCTACTTTAAATATTCGGAGCGATAATGGACGATTGCCTTCTTCTTGATGCTGGCAGCGGCGGCAGAGCCTCGCAGCGCCTTATTGCACAGTGTTTCATGCGCCATTTTGCCAATCCCCTGCTGGAACGCATGGACGATGCAGCGCTTTTGACCGATATCTCCGGCCCGTTGGCCATGAGCACCGATTCCTACACGGTGACGCCCCTGTTTTTCGCAGGCGGCAGCATCGGCAGTCTGGCTGTGCATGGCACCGTCAACGATGTCGCCATGCTGGGGGCACGGCCCCGCTACCTGAGCTGCGGTTTCATTCTTGAAGAAGGCCTGCCCCTCGAAACCCTTGAGCGCGTCGTGGCCGACATGGGCTCGGCAGCTCGCGAGGCGGGCGTGAGCATTGTGACGGGCGACACCAAGGTTGTGCCGCGCGGTGCTTGCGACAAAATTTTCATCAATACCACAGGCATCGGGCAGGTGTTTGCCTCGCCCTCGCCCTCGGGCCATAATGCCCGGCCCGGCGATGTGGTGCTGGTCAGCGGAGCCATGGGCGACCACGGCCTTACGGTCATGGGCAGCCGCGAAGGCCTGTCCTTCCTTACGGACGTGGCCTCAGACTCCGCCCCGCTGAACCACATGATTGAAGACATCATCAACACTGTGGGCGAGGTGCATGTGCTGCGCGACCCCACGCGCGGCGGGCTTGCCACCACGCTCAACGAAATCGCCGAGCAGTCGCAGGTGTCCATCCTGCTTGACGAGGCCAGCGTTCCCGTTCACGAAGCCGTGCGCAACGGCTGTTCCTTCCTCGGCATGGATCCGCTGTACCTTGCCAACGAAGGCAAATGCATCTGCATTGTGCCCGAAAGCAGCGCGGAAGCAGCCCTTGAGGCCATGCGCCGCTCGCCCTACGGCAAGGAAGCGGCCCGCATCGGCACGGTAACGGAAGGCAAGGCACAGGTGGCGCTGCAAACACGCATAGGAGGCCGCCGCCTGCTGGGTATGCTGGAGGGCGCGCAGTTGCCCCGCATCTGTTAGGGCATGCCACTACGGTTCTTTTGCCCCCTGAAACTGTTGTCTTTGTTTCAACCGAATGCGGGAGCCCCCCGCCTGAAAGGAAAAAATATGGATTCCACCTATCAGCGCGCCATGAACGCCAACGTGACCCCGCAGATTTTTTCCACCATGGTGAGCAATGCGCAAAAGGTGGCCGAAGCCTTTGCCGGTTCCGGCTCCGCCACTGTGGATGCAGAGAGCATTGCCGCCGTGTTCAGCCGCATGGTGGTTGCCCAGATCGAGATGTTTGAAAAGAAATAACGTTCGCTGCACAAGATATGCAAAGGCAGAGGCCGTCCCAAGGGACGGCCTCTGCCTTTTACACATTGCACATTCTGCTCTTTGCCCCTGCTTCAGACGGAGCCTGCCAAAACTGCAAGCAAAACAGATGATTATTAGTGTGGGGCGTTTCCCCCGCAAAGAATGCCCGCTAAATAATCCAGGGCGACATGTCCGCCCCTTTGCGCAGGGCCTCGCGCACGTCAGACCAGTGCCTTTCCATATCTTCCAGTCGGGCCAGCAGAGCGTCTTCCGCCGGGGTGCGCGCCAGCACAGCGGCCACGGCCCCCTGTTCAAACACCAGCCGCCTGTCTGCCGCCAAAGCCAGCACGGGATCGTGCGTTGCCATGACAATAATCTTGTCCGATGCCAGCAGCAGATCAAGGGCCTTGCGCTTGTCCACTCCGGCGTTTTCAATTTCGTCAATGAGCAGCACGGGCGACCAACTGAGCAGGGCTGTATCCGCAATCATCAGGGCTCGCGACTGCCCGCCGGAAAGCTGGGTCAACTGCGTACACCCGTCAAAGGATTCGCCAGCCAGTTCGTTGGCGGCGGCAAAAACCCTGGCCGCAGCGGTTTCGGGGTCTGGCACCTCGCGGCTCAGGGCGTGGGTGCGCAAAAAATCCAGTACGCCCATATCCAGCACAAAATTCATGTTCTGGGTCAGCTGGGCCACCAGCCGCCCTTGCAGATCAAAACGCGTGTCTTCATCGGGTTCTGCGCCGTTGAGCAGCACGGTGCGGCCAGTTGGGGTATCGCCCGCGGCCAGCGACTCAATATCGCTCAAAAAGCGGCTCTTGCCAGCGCCCGTTGGCCCCAACAGGGCCGTGATTTCACCGGGGCGGAAGTGAATCTGCGTTTTTTCCGGCTGGCCTGCCTTGTCGCGCCCAGGGGTCAGGCTCAGACTGCGCAGGGCCAGTTCCATATTTTCACGCTCCATGACCTTCTCCAAATTCCGCCTTTTTGACGTTGCCCTTCTGGTAACGCGCGCCGATGCGCATTTCGCTCAGGCAATAGGAGCAGATGGCTGCGGGCATGGCGAAGCGCAGCCGCATGTCGGTAACGGAGGCAATGTCCGGCGCGATGGTCATGATGGCGGCAAGCTCCGCGCAACCCTGCCCTGTCAGGCCGTTCACGTGCCGGATAACGGCCCGCTGGTTCATCTGCCGGATGCGGTAGCGGTAGACCTCGCGCTCTGCCTGCGAAACAAGATCGCCCTTGGTCACGGCCACCACATCTGCCAGCCGCAGCATTGGGCCGATTTTTTCCGGCGCGTCGATGCCCATGAGGTTGTCGATGACGCACAGGGCCAAGGCTCCGCGCAGATGCGGCGAGCAACGGTTGCACAGGCCCGCAGTTTCAATAATGCAGATGTCGGCCCCGGTTTCTGCGGCCCAGGCAAAGGCTTCTTCCAGATTGGTGGCAAAAAAGTGATCGGGGCAGAGCCCGCCGGAAAGCGCGACGGAAACGGGAATATCCGCCGCCGCGTAGAGTTCGTCGTCGCGGGTTTGCAGGCAATCAAACTTGATGACGGCGCAGGTTGCGCCCCGCGCCTTCAGGGCCGCGCCAGCCCTGACCACAAGCGAGGTCTTGCCGCACGCGGGCGGCCCCGCCACGGTTATGAGACGCATGCCGTGCCCGCCTGCAACCGCCGGAACTTCAAGGCCAGAATATCGCGCAGGCTGTTCACGTCGTTGCTTTCCACAAAATCCCAGCCCACCCATTTGAGCTTTGCCCCTGCGGGCAACTGCGAGGGGCGCGAACCGTCCATCGGGATGAACCAGGCGGCGCTGTCTATGCCGCCAAAGCCATTGGCAAAAAAGTCCAGCACCGGAGCCAGACGCGCCTTTTCTGATTTTTTTGCCAGCAGATAGAGGGGGCTTGCGGCTGCGCCGTCCTCGGGCCAGACAATTTCCACATGCTCCGGCAGTTTGGTGCTTTCGGCAAAAAATAGGGGGATGATAAAGATGCCCCCGGCATCGGACGCGGCGGTGCCGCAGACCTTTGCCATGCGCGAGGAGTGCATGAAACTTTTGATGTTGGCGGCAAGCCCGGTAACGCCCGGTTCGCCAAAATCCTTGTACTGGTTAAGGAGCACGGCATCAGCCATGTCGTCGCCATCGCCGCACATGACAATCTGCCCGCGATAACGGGGATTCATGAGGTCTGCCCAGTTTTTCGGCGCGGGCAGGCCGTCCAGCTTTTTGTGGTCTACCAGAAAAATGTACGGGGTCACGCCGTAGATGGTATAGGCCCCGGCGGGGTCAATCAGCCCGGCATCAGCGTACAGAGGGTTCAGCACGCGGGGCTGCACGCTTTCAAAAATGCCCGTGTTGACAAAACGCCGCACAAATTCGCCGCGCCAGAAGTCGCCATAGCCAATGGACGCTATAACGGCGGGCAGCTTGTTTGCGTCAGATTCCATATACAGCGGGTCGTAAGGATCAACCGAGGTGCAGCCCATGGGGATATGCGCCGTCAGGGGCGGGGTTGCCGCTGCGGCAATGGCCTCGATTCGCTCCTTGACCACAAGCTTTACCGGGCAGGGGGCATAGAGCAGCAGGTCGGTTTTGCCCATAATGGGGATGTCCTCCTGCTGCTGCAATGACTGCATGAGATGTTCAAGCCTTTTCATGGTGCCTCTTTCCGCAAAAAGTTTGGGAACCGCTCTGGGTAGAGCAAGGAACATGCCGATGCAAGGCTCATCTCAACATACCGATATGTAAGTTAATTTACCTTTCACCTTCAGCCGGAGTCCAAACAATATTGTACCGCAGCCGCAGTTCGATACAATATTGGCGCGCAGTACGGTATATGCTGGGGCAGTCTGTGAAGTACCGCTAATCCAGCGCGCTGAAGAGCAGCATGATGTTCAGCGCTGTCACGATGCCTGTGAGCGTGTAGAGCAGCAGCTTTGTGCCCTTGCCGTTGGCGTATTTGCCCATGACCTTGGGGGACGATGTCAGCGCCACCAGCGAAATCATGGTGATGGGCAACTGTACCGAAAGAGCCATCTGCGAGAGCAGCAAGCCCTTGAAGGGGTCGCTGGTCAGCCAGATGAGCACAAGGCCGCAGCCCAGCGAGCCAACAATGCCCATGACGCTGTGCTTGTCCTTGGTATTGTAGGGTTCGCCCGCCATGCCAGATGTCATGATGCCGCCCGCCATGCCCGATGTGACGGACGAGGCCACCCCGGCAAACAGCAGGGCCACGGCAAAAATCACGGAGGCGCTGTCGCCCAGTAGGGGTTTGAGCAGGTCGCGGGCCTGTTCAAGCTCCGTCACATGCTCCCCCGCTGTCCAGAACACCGCAGCAGCCAGAATAATCATGGCGCTATTGATGGCCCAACCCACCAGCATGGCAAAGAGCGTGTCAAAAAATTCATAGTCGAGCCTTTTTTTGATAAAGGCATCACCCTCAAGATTCCACTGACGGCTCTGAATAATTTCGGAATGCAAAAAAAGATTGTGCGGCATGACCACCGCGCCAAGTACGCTCATGATCACCAGCATGGAACCTTCGGGAAAGGCTGGCATCACCCAGCCCACCGCAGCCTTGGGAACCCACCCGGAAGGCACCAGCCACAGTTCGTACAAAAAGGCGATGCCGATCAGCGACACAAAGCCGATGATCCACTTTTCAACCTTGTTGTACGTATTGAGCAGCAAAAGCCCGCCAGCCAGAAGGGCCGTAAGGGTTGCGCCAATGGGCAGGGGAATGGAAAAGAGCATGCGCAGGGCAATGGCCCCACCGAGGATTTCAGCCATGCTGGTCATGACCGAAGCGCCAAAGGCGCTAAACAGCACGAGTCGGCCAATGGTGCAGGGAAAATACTCCGTTATGGCCTCGGCCATGCACTTGCCCGTCACAATACCCAGATGCGCCGCATTGTGCTGCAATACAATGAGCATAAAGGTGGAAAGGCTCACCATCCACAGCAGGGAATAACCGTACTCCGCCCCGGCGGCCAGATTGGCGGCCCAGTTGCCGGGGTCGATAAAACCCACTGTCACCAGTAGGCCAGGCCCCACAAATTTGAGGAATTCTTCGCCCTTATGGGTAATGCCCGACACATTGCACTTGCTCCAAAAGCTTGTTGCACTCATGCAAACCTTCCCGATCTTTAATTTTGATTAACCGGCGGTGCGCAGCCTGACCGCGCAGCAACACCGGATGCTGCCGTATTGCAACCTGACGGTATACGCACTCATGGGCAGCAGGCAAGTGCGGTCTGCCCCTCTTGCGCGCACGGGGAGTAGTACGTATGTGTCACCTGCCCCCATCGTTTTTTTTCATGTTACATTTGTATTTCAGATATTAAGATTCTGAAAAACAAACCGATAATCTTGTGAGCGTCAGATCCGCCAGGCTGGACGCACGTCCACTTCAGATTGAGCAGGAGCCTTGCTATGACTATCAGACTGCGCGTTATCCTAGGATTCCTTTTTACAATTATTGTGATGGCAGCAGGCACCCTGCCCTTCATGATCATGACCATGCGCAACAATGCCGAGGAAAGTTATATTTCCAATTCCTCAACCCAGTTGCGCCTCATGAACAACTATGTGGAAACATTCATCACCAGTGCGGAACGAGACGTCGCCCTGCTGGCGCAGGAACCATACATTGCAGAAGCTGTGGGTCTTTTCCCCAACTTCTCCAACAATAAAGAAGCGGACGTTTTTCTTCGGGCCGATCTTTCGGTGGATGCCTTCAAAACTGTTCAGCCGCTGGTGCGGCTTGACGAAGGCTCCGAAGATTACGTGGAAGCGTACGCAGGCTACACTGACGGCAGCTACGCGACCTCTGCCGACAATACCAAGGTGCCCGCTGGCTACAATACCAGCAAGCGCCCCTGGTACACGCAGCGCGCGGCTTCGTCGCAAAAGGTCGGTCTGGCCGACAGCTACCTTTCCATCACTGGTGAACTGGTGGTGGCCATCACGCACAAAATGTTTTCGCGCCGGGGCGACTTTACAGGCGTTCTGGGTATCGACGTTTCGCTCAACGGCCTGTCGCAGCGCTTTGCCGAACTCAATTTCGGCAAGACCGGCTACTTCATGCTGCTCGAAAACACGGGGCGCATCCTCTGCGACCCGCGCAACAAGGATCTGACTGGCAAGATCATTGGCAAGGACATACAGGATCCCGGACTTGTGAAGCTCTTCAACACCAAGGACGGCTCTCTGCAAACCGCTGTAAACGGACGGGATGTGCGCGCCAATGTGCTCACCACGCCGCACGGCTGGAAAATCCTCATGCTCCAGTCTGAGGAAGAGATTTTTGCGGCCACCAACACCGCCGTGCGTGCCAGCGTAATCATTACCCTCAGCGTTGCCCTGATCATGCTACTGATCGCCTGGGCCATAGCGCGCTCCATCAATCGGCCCTTGAGCCTTATTGTTAAAGAGGCCGACAAGGTCGCCACCGGCGATCTCAACGTGAATCTTGACGCCCGGCAGTTCTACGGCGAGCTGGCCGAGCTGCACGCTGCCCTGCTGAACATGGTTGGCAACCTGCAGGAAATGATCACCACCTCCCGCCAGAAGAGCGAGGAGGCCGAGCAGCAGACAGCCCTGGCAAAAGCCGCCACAGAGCAGGCAGAGGCCGCGCGCAAAGAGGCGGAGAACGCCCGCCGCGAGGGCATGCTCTCTGCCGCCATGCAACTGGAAGAAGTGGTGAAGGTCATATCCTCCGCGTCCAACGAGCTTGAAGCCCACATTGGCCAGGCCAACCACCTTTCGAGCGAGTCTGCACTGCGCCTCGGCGATGCTGCCACAGCCATGAACCAGATGAACGCCACGGTGCGCGAGGTGGCGAGCAATGCCTCGTCCGCTTCCGACATGTCTGACCAGACCAGAGCCAATGCCGAAAACGGCGAAAAAATCGTGCAGCAGGCCCTGCAAAGCATTGACCGCGTACACTCGGTTTCCATGGCGCTCAAGGATGACATGGGTACGCTCAACGAGCATGCCCAGGCCATCAGCCGCATCATGAACGTTATTTCAGACATAGCCGACCAGACCAACCTGCTGGCCCTCAACGCCGCCATTGAAGCAGCCCGCGCTGGCGAGGCCGGACGCGGCTTTGCCGTGGTGGCCGATGAGGTGCGCAAACTGGCGGAAAAGACCATGGCTTCCACCAACGATGTGGGCAACGCCATTGCGGCCATCCAGCAAAGCACATCCAAGAGCGTGCAAAGCATGGACAACGCCCTTGAACAGGTGCAAACCGCCACAACGTTTGCCAACAAGTCGGGCGAAGCCCTGCGCGAAATCGTCAACAACGCGCTTTCCACTGCCGATCAGGTGCGCGCCATCGCAACTGCCAGTGAGGAACAGTCCGCAAGCAGCGACGAGATCAACAAGTCCATTCTTGAGGTCAATGAACGCTCCGAGCAGACGGCCCACGCCATGAACGCCGCTTCCGGCTCTGTGGCGGATCTGGCAACCCAGGCCAACACGCTGAGTCAGCTGGTGGCCGACATGAAGCGCGGCTAACGCGACACATACCTTGCAACACCCATCGGGGCGTCCGCCATGCAAAGGTGGACGCCCTTTTTATTGACGCGTGGCAAAAGCTGCAGAGCCTTGTCCGGCGCATCGGCAAATATGGGATTGCGCCACGCAATTGTAACAAATCCATCATACATAACAGTCGTAAGCGCGGGTAGTTATTGCCCTGATGGTTACGCCAATGCCACGGGAGTACACGATGAAGCCTTCGGCTGTTATGAACAACAGGGAACTGAGCTGGCTCAGCTTTAACGAACGAATATTGCAGGAAGCCCGCGACCACTCCACGCCGCTTATGCAGCGGCTGCGCTTTCTGGGTATTTTTTCCAGCAATCAGGACGAATTCATCAAGGTTCGCGTGGCTTCCCTTGTGCGACTTACCCGCTCCAAAAGCAAAATAAAGCCGCTGCTCATGGGCGGCTTGACCCCGGATGAAGCCTTGCAGCGCGTTAACGACAAGGCCGCCACCGCGCAAACGGCCTTTCGCGAAACCTACGAGGAAGTGCTGGACGCCATGGAGCACGAGGGCATACGCGTGCGTGATGAAACCGAACTCAGCGAAGGTCAGGATGCCTTTTGCCGGGGTTATTTCGGCAATGTGGTCTATCCACAGCTGGTGCCGCTTATTCTGAACAAATCCGCCCGGCTGCCCTTTCTGCAAGACAGCCAGATATACCATGCCGTCAAGATGGAATCAGACGCGGCCCCCGGCAAATGCCGCTATGCGGTGCTGCGCATCCCCGTCAACGCGGCCTGCCCGCGCTTTGTGGAAATGCCCTCGTCACCCGGCTGCCACGACATCATCTTTGTGGACGACATCATCAGGCTGTGTCTGAACAATATTTTCTTCATGTTCAACTACGACCGCATTTCCGCATACACCTTCAAGGTAATGCGCGATGCGGAACTGAGCCTTGACGACGACGTGTCCAAAAGCCTCATTGAAAAAATGGAAGAAGGGTTGGAGCACCGCCTGCGGGGCCGCCCCGTGCGCCTTATCTACGACAGCGCCATGCCAGAAGACCTGCTCTTTCTGCTGGCCTCAAAGCTCAACCTCAAGAAAAGCGAGCTTGACCCTGGCGCGCGCTACCATATGATGCGCAGCCTCATGAACTTTCCGCGCGTGCGGCCCGATCTGGAAAACGCCGTCATGCCCGCCCTCACCCATCCGGATATCAAACCATTTTCCAGCATTCTCAAGGTGGTGCGCAACAAGGATATTCTGCTGCACTTTCCCTACCACACATTCAATCATGTGGTGGAATTTCTGTGCGAGGCGGCCATCGACCCCAAGGTGACGGATATTTCCATCACCCTGTACCGCACGGCAGACCATTCGCGTATCATCAATGCCCTTATAAATGCGGCGCAGAACGGCAAAAGGGTTACGGCCTGCGTAGAGCTCATGGCCCGCTTTGATGAAGAGCGCAATGTCAAAAGCATCGACATGCTGCATCAGGGCGGAGTGCGCGTTATCCACGGCCTCAAGGACCTCAAGGTACACAGCAAGGTCATTCTTGTGGAGCGCATCGAGGGCAGCAAAAAAACAGGCTATGTCTACATCGGCACCGGCAACTTCAATGAAGATACGGCGCGGCTGTACAGCGACATGGGGCTGCTGACAGCCAATCCCGGATTTGCGGAAGACGCCCGCACCATCTTCAATTTTCTCAATGCCTCGCACAAGCCGGTTTCGTGCCGGGAGCTGGTGGCGGCCCCCCAGTGCATGCGCGCCTTTTTCACCAACGCCATCGAGCGCGAAATACGCAATGCCAAAGCCGGAAAAAAGGCGTACATCCACGTAAAACTCAACAGCCTTACCGATGAATCCATGATCCGGCTGCTTTACCGCGCCAGCAAGGCCGGGGTGGAAATACGCCTTATTGTGCGCAGCGCCTGCTGCCTCAAGCCGCAGGTTCAGGATCTGAGCGAAAATATCCGGGCCATCAGCATTGTGGACAAATTTCTCGAGCATGCGCGCATTGCGCTCTTTTGCAACAACGGCAGTGAACTGGCCTACATTTCAAGCGCCGACTGGATGCCCCGCAATCTTGACCGCAGGCTGGAGGTGGCGGCACCTGTCCACTGCCCGGCCCTGCGCCAGAATCTGCGGGATATTTTTGACATCCAGTGGGCGGACAACGTCAAGGCCCGCATTCTTGACGGCACCGGGGTCAACAAATACAGCAAGGGCGAATCCGTGGCCCCCTGCCGCTCGCAAACGGTGCTGCACGAATATTACAGCCGCATGGCCGCCCGCCCTGCGGCAGATGCGCCTGCTGCCCAGCCCCCAACCAGCCGAGGCAAGAAGGAGCGGACGCCCGCTGCCAAAAGCCGAAGGCCCGCGCGCAAGCCCCCCTCCGCAGTGCAGGGTGATATGGCTGACGCACTGACCGAAACCTAGAGTGGATTATCCTTCAATGGATTTACTGCCGTACGCGGATTATGAAAACAATCCGCACTCTGGACGGTTGCACGGCGATACCGCCTTGCGGACAGGCAGATTCGGCATAATGATGCTCTGGAGACGCAGGCTTTTCCGCACGCTCCGCCCCCAAAAACCAGTGTATATTCCTGCGGTTTTGGTGTAGTCTTGCCGAACCGTGCCTCAGGGCGTGCGGTAACCACCACAAGGCATTCCACACCCTGCCGCAAGAGCAGTTTACGAATGAAGTGAGTTAACTGCTCTGCAAGGATTTTTCTAAAAATTCTTGCCGCGAAATACGCGCAGGCAGGTTTTGCCTGCCGTAAGCGAGTATTTCAAGTGTTAAATGCTCTAGAGGAGACCGAGTGAAACCCAGCATGCTTGCCGCAATTGACGTGGGCTCCAATGCCATACGCTTTCTCATCAGCAATGTTGAAGAGCTGAGCCCCGACAAGCCAGTCAAAAAAAATGCCTACCTTCGCATTCCCATTCGCCTTGGGACGGATGTTTTCCTTTACGGGGCCATCTCTGAACAAAAGCAGGCCGCCTTTGTGGACGCCATGATCGGCGTTGCCCACATCATGCGGGCCTACGGGGTTGACCACTACCGCATCTGCGCCACCAGCGCCATGCGCGATGCCGCCAACGGTCAGGACATCATGAATCTGGTACGCGAAAAAACAGGCCTGCGCATTGATATCATCAGCGGGCTTGAAGAAGCGCAGATTCTCTTTAACGCCAACGCCCTCACCAGATATACCGATGTGGACAGCGCTCTGTATGTGGATGTGGGCGGCGGCAGCACAGAGGTGGTCGCCCTGCGCGCTGGCAAGCTGCAAGAGGCTTTTTCCTTTCAGCTCGGCACGGTGCGCATTCTCGCCAATGCGGTGAACCCGGCGGAACGAGAACGCTTTGCCACAGAAATGCGTAGACTGGGCGAAACCTATGCGCCGGAATGCGTCATTGCCTCTGGCGGCAACATCAACAAGGTTTCAAAACTGCTCGAAAAGCGGGACGGCAAGCCCGTTGGCGCGCCGGAACTGCGCGCCCTGTACAAGGATCTGCTGGCCCTGCCGCTGGAAGGCCGCATGGAAAAATACGGACTCAACGCCTACCGCGCGGACGTTATTGTTCCGGCACTGGATATATTCCTCGGCGTAGTCGACATGTCGGGCGCAAAGCAGCTTGTCATACCCAAGATAGGCCTTGTGGACGGCATCATCCGCCATATGTGGCTCAATGCGGACAGCCTTGAAGACCGGGCCTGCCCCGTGCTGGCGCACTAGGCCGACACGCGGCCTCAACACACGAGGCTGCCGCGATTCCGCACATGTTTTGTGTGCACAGATCGCTTGCAACACAGCCCACTGCCTGCACGCTTTTCATCTCTCGCCGACTGCGCCTCCCCCCGGCGCGATCTGGCAGCCCCCGCCCCTGTTTCATGACCGCCGTAGACAAATAGTGCCGAATCCGGCATTCATAGCATAGCACCTGTTAACGCGTAGCGTTAGCGGGCGCTTCCTTCATAATTCCACCTGTTTTGCAGCGCTCCGGGCCATGCGGGCACCGGATTTTCGCTCCTGCCCTTTACCGCACTGCGGAGGAATCATGCCGACAACGCCACTGCGTTTCCTGCTCATAATTCTGGCCGTTTTTCTGCAAGCCGCTCCTGCTCTGGCCGGGCCTGCCTACCGGGTGGCCGCGCCCAGCAATCCGCAGGAGGACAACTGGCTGCGCCGCGAAGGGTTTTCCATAACTTTTCAGGTGGATGAAGCCCGCTGCAAAAAAGAATACGGCGCGGACTGGTCGCGCCAATGCGCCTCTTCCCCCGCTGGGGAGGAAGGCCGCGTTGTGGATGGCGTGCGCATGACCCCACCCGTGGCTGGCGTGTGGCGCTGGGTTGACGACTCCACCATGGAATTCACCCCCAAGGAGCACTTGTCGCCCGACACCCGCTACACCATTTCGCTGGAAAAAATGGCCTTGCCGGGGCGATTCTCTCTCAAGCGACAGGCCGTGTATGCCACCCAGCCCCAGGCCGTGCGCGTTGGCAAGGAAACCTTCTGGATTGATCCCTCCCCCAAGGGGGCGCATGCGGTTTCCGTCCCCTTGCGCTTCATCTGGCCCGTGGGCACGCAGGATATGGATGGCCGAATCACTATCGCTCCCAGCGATGCAAAAAGCGGCCTTGCACTTGGCGCACCCCGCCTTGTGTGGAACGAACGCCGCGACGAGGTGGTCGTCACCGCGCCCGTAACCGCCCTGCCGGATAACAACGCCGCCGCCCGCATCAGCATCAAGGGTTTGCCCGCCTTTGCCGAAGGCTCGGGCAAGTGCGTGGTTGTCGCGCCCAAGAAGGACGCCAAGGCTCCGCCGAGCGTGGAGGCCCTCTTCTCCATCACCGGGCGGGCGCGCCTGATGGATGTGGCTAAAATTACCATTAATCCCGTCTATGACGACAAGCTGGACAAAAAATTCCAGCTCGAGGTTAAAACCACACTGCGCGTCCTGCCTACAGAGCTGCTGCGCAAGCTTGAGCTTATCCAGTTGCCCCGCAAGCTCACCGCCGAAGCCGGGAAAGACGCTGACTGGACAAAAATGCCCGCCATCAGCCCTGATGACGTTAAAAACGGCACGCGCCTCAAGCCGGAGCTGATGCAGGCCGCCGATGAACCGGCAGACCGTATTTTGCTGCGCATTCCCGCAGAGGCCGGGCGCGGTCTGCTGGCTGCCGTGGACAAGGGCCTGCCCTCCACCGCAGGGCCGGAAACAGCCCAGGTTCGCCGCTTTATCATGACAGTCCCCTCCCTCGGCACCGAAGTGGGCTTTTTGCAGCCCGGCAACGTACTGACCCTGAGCGGGCAGAAAAAGCTGGATATTTACGCCACGGGTCTTACCTCCGTGGCCTGGCGCGCCGAGCGCGTCCGCGATCCATTTCTGGCCCTTGCCGCAAAAGAATCGGGGTTTGAGTATCCCACGGCAGACATGGACGTCATGAGCGATGTGGTGGAAGGCCGCATTGAAGTACGCAAGGAACAGGCAGGCGCTTCTTCCTTTCCCGTGCTTGATCTGGCCCCGCTGCTGCGAGGCGGCAAGGAGCCGGTGCACGGCCTCATGCGCATAGAGCTGACCGGATACAACGGCGATAAATCCATTGCCTATGCTGCTCGCCTGCTGCTGGTTACAGATATGGGCCTGACGGTTAAAATGGCGGGAGACGGAGCGCGCACGGTCTTTGTGCAACATCTGGGCACTGGTCAGCCCGTGCAGGGCGCGGAAGTGCGTCTGCTGGGCCTTAACGGTTTACCCCTGCAAAGCGCCGTCACCAACGCGCAGGGCCGCGCCGACCTGCCGCCCGCCAATGGCCTTGAACGCGAAAAACGCCCCGTGGCCGTGGTGGCTCTGGCCCCCGCAGCCGGAAAAAACGCCGATGCCAGCAAGGACGCTGGCCCGCAGGATCTGGCATGGCTCTCGCTGGACGATGCCACCCGCATGGTGGATTACAGCAACTTTGCCATTTCTGGCCGCCACACCTCGGCGGATGGCCTCAGCGCCTCGGTTTTCAGCCAGCGCGGCATCTACCTGCCGGGCGAGACCCTGCATTTTGGCTGCATTGTGCGGCGGTTTGACTGGCAGCCCATGCCCGCCGGGCTGCCGCTGGAGGCAGTGCTGGTCAGCCCCACCGGGGCGGAGGTCATGCGCCGCGCCTTTACCGTGGGCGAAGACGGTCTGAATTCCTTTGACTGGGCCTGCCCCGAAGATGCAGCCGTTGGCTCATACCAGCTTGATGTGCGCCTGCCGGGGGACACTACCCGATCCGGCGCTTCGCCCGTGCTGGGCAGCACCCGTGTACGCGTTGAAGAATTCCAGCCCGACACTCTGGCCCTTGCGGCCTCGTTTACGCCCGCAGCGCCCAAGGGCTGGATACGCACCGGGCAGGACGCTCCGGCCGTGGAAGCGCAGGCGCGGCTGGATAATCTGTATGGCGAACCTGCGGCCAATCACCGCGTTCAAGCGACCCTGCGCACGGAAAAAAGCCGCCTGCACTTTGCAGGCTACGAAGACTATACATTCTATGAGCCTGCGGGCTTTGAAGGCGAAGGCCAGTCTCTGGAACTGCCTGCGGCCTTTACAGACAGCAAGGGCATAGCCGCCTTTGCCCTGCCTCTGGGCAGGTTGCAGGCCGGTACCCTGCGCGGGGCCGTGCAGATAGAAGGCTTTGAGCCTGCGGGCGGCAGGGCTGTTACCCGCCAGCTTGATGCGCTGTTCTCGCCTCTGGCGGTGGCACTTGGCTACAAGCCCGAAGGCGAGGTCAACAACCTTGACTATATCCCGCAAAACGCCAAGGCCTCCCTGCGCCTGCTGGTGCTGAACAACGACCTTGCGCCTGTCACGCTTGCCAAGGCCGAAGCAGTCTTTTCCGCCCGGCGCTACGTCAACAGCCTGGTGACGGATTCCAGAGGCGAATACCGCTACGATGCCACGCCCGTTGATACGGAACTGACGCGCAAAACCCTTGATCTCGGCGCGCAGGGCCTCTCCCTGCCCTTGCCCACCACGGATGCGGGCGATTTTCTGCTCACCGTGCGGCAGCCAGACGGGGCAGTGCTGGCGGTCATTCCCTACACGGTGGCTGGCGACAGGCTTGCCCAGCCTTCGGCACTTTCCACCGAATCCCTTGCCAAGGGCGATCTGCGCCTCAAGCTCGACAAGCAGCAGTACGCCCCCGGCGACACCATCAAGATGCGCATTTCCACGCCCTATGCGGGCGCAGGCCTCATCACCATTGAACGCGAAAACGTGCTGGCTCAGGCATGGTTCACGGCGCAGGCTGGTGAAAGCGTGCAGGAAATCCGCATTCCCGCCGATTTTCAGGGTCGGGGCTACGTGAACGTTTCCTACGCCCGTTCGCTGGATTCGGACGTGGTCTACATGAAACCGCATGTGGTCGCCGTGGCTCCCTTTATGGCGGGCATTGACCAGCGCGATCTGGGCCTTGCCCTCACCGCCCCGGCGCGCGCCTTGCCGGGCGATACCGTCACCGTGCGGCTTACCTCACGGGTGCCGGGCCGCGCACTGATCTTTGCCGTGGATGAAGGCGTGCTGCAACTCACTGGCTTTACCACGCCAGACCCGTTGCGCGATCTTTTGGGCGACCGGGCGCTGGATGTGAGCACCGCCCAGATATTTGACCTGCTCATGCCCGACCATGCGCGCCTGCGCGGGCGCATTCCCGGTTTCGGCGGCGACATGTCCGGCCCCGGCGGGCGCTTCCTCAATCCTTTCAAACGCAGGGGCGAGCCGCCCTTTGCCCTGTGGCAGGAAATTGTGCCCGTGGACGCCAAGGGTACTGAGGTGCGCTTTACCGTACCGCAGTATGCCAGCGGCAAAATCCGCATCATGGCCGTGGGCAGCGCCGCGCCCAGGCAGGGCATTGCCCTGGCGGGCAGAACAGAGGCTTCCATGGAAGTGCGCGGCACGCTTATTCTCAAGCCCTTGCTGCCGCTGGCAGCCGCCCCCGGCGACGAGTTTGACGGCGCGCTGGTTGTGGCCAACACCATTGAAGGCAGCGGCCCCGGCGCGCGGGTGCGCGTGAAGATGGAAAGCGCCTCCGGCGGGCTGGCCTTTGCTCAGGAACCCGCACCCCAAACCGTGACCGTGGATGAAAACGGCGAGGCAACCATCAACTTCCGCATGCGGGCGCAGGATATCCTTGGCGAAGCCGCCGTGCGCTTTACCGCAAGCCTTGAAAACCCCAAGGCAGACAAAGCCGGGCCAGACAACATCGGGGCAGACAAGCCCATCATTCGCACGCAGACGGTATCCATACGCCCGCCCATGCCGCGTCTGCGCACGGAGAGCGTTACCCCGCTGCGCGGCCCCACAAGCGTTGACGTGCAGCGCAACCTGTATCCTTTTGAAGCTCAGGGGCAGGCCAGCGTGGGCGCTATGCCCGTGCTTGCCCTGCGTTCCCTGCTTGCAAGGTTGAACACCTACCCTTACGGCTGCACGGAGCAGCTCATCAGCCGAGCCATGCCCTACGCCGCCCTGCTGGGTTCGCCCGAGGCACGGCACGAGGTCTTGCGCAATCCCAACCTCAGCCCCGAAGCCATGCTCAAGCGCGGCAACAAGGTCATCAGCGCCGCATTGAGCGCCATCATGGGCAACTTTACCCAGTATGAAGGGGTAAGCCTGTGGCCCGGCGGCACGGCCAACGACTTTGTCACCGCCTACGCGGCGGACTTTCTGCTGACCCTGCGGGACAGCGGAACCGTCACGCCCGAAGGGCTTTCGCACAACCTGCTCGATACCCTTGAATCCATTGTGGGCCGCTCGCCCACAGACATGGCCGATGCCCGCGTCAAGCTCTACGGAGCCTGGATTCTGCAACGTGATGGCCGCATCATGACTCAGGATCTGGAGCGCATCGAGCAGTGGCTCAAGGACAACTTCAAGGGATGGGAAAACGACATAGCCGCCGCCTTTCTGGCGGACAGCTACGATATGCTGCGCCTGCGGCGCAGGGCCGAACAGCGCATGCCTGCGGCACTCACCCGCTGCGATGACGAATTCATGAGCAATGGCGCAGTCCAGGCGCTGCATGCCCTTATGGTGGTGCGTCACTTCCCGGAAAAGAAAAAACAACTGCGCATGGCCGACCTGCTGGACAGCGCCTTCAGCACCAACGCCACCACTGTGGATATGGGCCTTGGGGCCAGAACCCTGCTGGCCATGGGTGAAGCAACAGCCCTTAAGGCGGACAGCCTCAGCCTGACCTGCCAGCAGTACGCGCAGGGCTTTACCCCGGCAGAGGGCAAGGCGTCGCCCCTTGGCGGAGCGCTTGTTCTTGATGCGCCGGGCTGCACCCGCTACCGCGTCGAAATGCCGCAGAGCGAGCCCTTGCTCAGCCTGCTGGTAACTACAGAAGGTTTTGACCGCGCGGTCATGAGCGATGCTTCCAATGGCATCAGCCTGCAAAGGCGCTACCTTGATTCCAAAGGCGAGGCCATTACCACGGCCAGACTTGGTGATGTCATCACTGTTGAGCTGGCGATTCAGGCCAGCGGAGAAATCAACAACGTTGTGTTGCTGGATCTGCTGCCCGGCGGCTTTGAACCCGTGTTGGAAAAGAACGGGCAAAATCAGCCGCAGGACGGGCTGGTGCGCTACGAACGCCGCGAAGACAGAGGCATCTTCTTTGTGGATCTGAACGGCGACCGCCAGACCTTTACCTACAAGGTGCGGGCGGCCTCCAGAGGGCGCTTTGTGCTGCCCGCAGCCACTGCGGAAGCCATGTACAACCCGGCTGTAAACGCCCGCACGGGCGGCGGTAATGTCACTGTCGAATAAGCTTCTGGCCCGGTTCCGTATGGCTTTGCCGCTTGTGCGGAACCGGGCTGCCCATATGCCAGACGCCTTTTGCGCCCTGTTGCGGCGCAGAAGGCGTCTGGCACTTGCCGCAGGCGTGCTGGCTCTACCGCTAACGGCTCTTTTGCTCTGGCTGGCCTTTGCTCCCTGCCCGCACCCGCTGGCGGGTGTGGAATTCTCGCGCATGGTGCTGGACAAACGCGGCGGCATCATGCGGGTCAGCCTTTCCGCCGATCAGAAATACCGCATCCGCACACGGCTGGCGGATATTCCCCCTGCTGCCGTGGATACTGTTCTGCGCTACGAAGACAGATTCTTCTGGCACCACCCCGGCATCAATCCCCTTTCGCTCTTCCGTGCTGCCGCAGGCATCGTGACGGGTGGCCGCCGCATGGGCGGCTCCACCATCACCATGCAGGTGGCCCGGCTGGCATACGGGCTGGAAACCGGGAAAATGAAGGCCAAGCTGCGGCAGATGCTGCTGGCCCTGCAACTGGAATGGCACTATAGCAAGGAAGAAATCCTCGAGGCCTATTTCAACCTTGCGCCCTACGGCGGCAATGTGGAGGGTCTGGGCGCGGCGGCGGTGTGCTATTTTCACAAAACAGCCGCCCAGCTTGCCCCTGCGGAAAGCGCCGCCCTTATGCTGGTGCCGCAAAACCCCTCCCGCCGCAGACCGGCCCGCGACAACAAGGCCTTCAGCCAGGCCGTGCGCAGGCTCAACGAAACGTGGTTCGGCAAAAAGGAATCCGCTCCTCTGCGCGTCTACGGCCCGCAGGACATGCCCTTCATCGCGCCGCATCTCAGCACCGAGCTGCTGCAACGCCCCGGCGCAGACATACTGCGCACAACGCTGGATACCACGGCCCAACGCCGCATAGAGCGCCAGCTTGCCCGTTTTGCAGCGCGGCACAGTGCCTACGGCCTCACCAACTGCGCGGCCCTGCTGCTGCACTGGCCCAGCATGGAAGTGCGTGCCCTGGCAGGATCCGCCGATTTTTTCAACAAATCCATTGAAGGGCAGGTGGATGGCACTCGCGCGCGGCGGTCGCCCGGTTCCACCCTCAAGCCCATGATCTACGCCCTTGCTCTGGAGCAGGGCCTCGTCCATCCGCAAAGTCTGCTGGCAGACACGCCGCACAGCTTTGCAGGCTATGATCCGGAAAATTATGACGGCGCGTTCCGTGGCCCCCTTTCTGCAGCAGAAGCCCTGCGCGCCAGCCGCAACGTGCCCGCCATAACCCTCGCAGCCAAACTGACCCGCCCGAGCCTGTACGAATTTTTGCGCCGCGCCGGAGTGGAGTTTGCCGATGGCGCAGACCACTACGGTCTGTCGCTGGTGCTTGGCGGGGCGGAAGTGAGCATGCGTGAACTGGCGGGGCTGTATGCCATGCTTGCCAACAAGGGCGTATGGCGGCCCCTGCGTTTTCTATCGGACGAAGCGCCGTCAGCGCCCGCCCTGCCCCTGCTGACGCCGGAGGCGGCCTTTGTGACCCTGACCATGCTTGAAGCGCCAGACCCGGACAAGATGGCCCGCTCGCAGGGCGGCGCAGTGCTGCCCGTGCGGCTTAAAACCGGCACGTCCAACGGCTTTCGGGATGCCTGGGCCGTGGGGCAGTTCGGCCCCTACGTGCTGGCCGTGTGGGTGGGCAATTTCAACAATACCGCCAATCCACTGCTGGTGGGCGGCATGGTGGCAGCGCCGCTGTTTATGGATATGGCCCGCGAGCTGGCGGCGGCGGAACCCATGACAGACCCTTTCCGCGATCCGGCCCCCAGCCTCAATGTGGAAAAACTGCGCGTCTGCGTGGCAACGGGCGACCTTGATACGTCCCTCTGCCCGGAAACCACCCTCACATGGTTCATCCCCGGAGTGTCGCCGGTAGCGCCGTCGGGCGTGTTCCGCACTATCCTGATAGACAAGGCCAGCGGTCTGCGGGCATGCGCCCCGCAGGATGGCCGCACGGAGCAGCGCGTATGGGAGTTCTGGCCCAGCGATCTGGCCCGCATGTTTGCCCGCGCGGGCATGCCCAAACCGCCGCCACCGCCATTTGAAGAGCAGTGTCGCCGCGAGCAGAAAATATCCGGTCAGCCGCCCACCATCATTCAGCCCAAGAGCGGACTTGTTTACCGCCGCACAGCGGACGCGCAAAATGGCAGCATGGTTTTTATGGCCCATACCGAGGCAGGCGTGAACGAACTGTTCTGGTTTGCCAACGATAGCTATGTGGGCAGCACCGCACCGGGAGAACCGCTGCTCTGGCAGGCCACTACAGGCGATGTGAGCGTAAGGGTGGTGGACGATGCGGGCCGGGCGGCACGGCGCAATATTCGCGTGAGACCTGCTCCCTAAGGGCGGGTAGTTTGACGGTCGGCAGTGTTGCGGGGAAAAAAGCAACTGCTCGCAAACCGCTACTTCTGGCAGTGGGGGCAGTACACGGTGGCGCGGCCCGCCACCTTGATTTTCTCAAGAGCGCGGCCACAGGCCTTGCAGGCCTGCCCGTTGCGGCCATAGACGGCAAAGCTGTTCTGAAAAGCGCCCACATTACCGTTGGCATCGCGGTAATCGCGTATGGAGCTGCCGCACTGCGATATGGAAAGCTCCAGCACATCCTTGAGGCAGCGCAGCAAGCGGCTACGCTGGGCTGCGGAGAGCGAGGCGGCCTTGCGGCGCGGGTCGATGCCTGCGGCAAACAGGCTTTCGTCCGCATAGATATTACCTACGCCCGCTATGACCTTCTGATCCAGCAACACGGCCTTGATGGCCGAATTTTTGCCTTCAAGCCGGGCGGAAAAGGCGGCGTCCGTCAGTTCCAGCGGCTCGGGGCCAAGCTCCCGCCAGAAGCTCCACTGCTGCATTGTTTGCGGGGTTCCTGCCAGCAGCAGGCCAAAGGCCCGCACATCATCAAAAAAAAGACGGCGTTCCTGCCCCTGCGCGTCCGTCAGGTCAAACACGCAGCGCGTATGCAGACCGGGCGCGGTATGGGCGGCATAGGTCATGAGGCGGCCCGTCATGCGCAGGTGCAGGGCAAGGCGCAGACCGGCTGCGCCGCGCAGGTCTGCCCTGGCAGCCTTGGCGGCGTCCAGCTCAAGCAGCAGCAGTTTGCCCCGCCTGCCCACGCCAGTGATGACGCAGCCCCGCAAATCCTCGGGCCGCAGGCTCAAGGGGTGCAGGCTTGAATCACGCAGCAGGGTTGCGCCCGTGATGGCGCAGCCTTCCACATGGGGGCGCAAGGTGCGCGCCACAGTTTCGACTTCTGGCAATTCCGGCATGATCATTCCTGTGTGCGGCTGGCGGTGCGTAAACGACTACAGGGGAAGAACCTTCCGCCGAAAGTTCCTCCCCCGTTCCTGTGCGGCTCATGCCGCGCAATCAAATCTTGCCCGCCAGAGCAGCAGAAAACCTTGCGGCGCACAGCCTGCGCCGTGCCTTAACTGTTTTCTGTATTGTCCTCTGGCTTGCTCTCGGCCTTGCTCTCGGCAAGATAAATATCCAGCAGGCCTTCGGGCGGGTCAATGACCACAGCGGGAATTTCCAGATCAAAACCCGCAATAAATTCAGGCCGCGCGGGGAAGAGCACTTCCTTGTCGTCATCGGTCATGATGACCCACATTTCAAGGCCCGCGGGGTACTCAAAATGGTCGAGCCTGCCGATGCGGGCACCATCCGGCAGCACCACGTCGCAGTCGAGCAGATCTTCCAGATAGACCTCGTCGTCATCTGGCTCCGGCAGATCTTCGCGCCGCACAAACAGCTTGCAGCCGCGCAGGGCTTCTGCCGCTGTGCGGTCGGCCACGCCCTCAAGCAGGAGCAGGGGCCGCTCCTTGTGGCTGCGCACAGCCGCAATCTTGACACGGCGCGGCGCGTCCTTGCCCTTCTGCAGCCAGAGGGGGGTATCCAAAAGCAAGGGGGAGTCCGCATGCCAGTCGATGCAGATCTCCCCTTTGATGCCGTGGGGCCGCGCCAGCGTACCCATATGAATCCAGGTTTCCGTCATACTTCCAGTTCTGCCGGGTTTCCGGCGGGCTGAGGCGTAACTGCAATGCCAGGCATTGCAGCAGGCGGAACCGGGTTTTTCCCATTCCCCGTTTCCGTCAGGAAACAAAGGCCTGGAAAGAACGCGGCGCTACTCCAGAATTTCCAGCACTGTGCGTTTTTTACACTTGATGGAAGCGGCGCTCAGAATGGTGCGCATGGCCCTGGCCGTGCGCCCCTGCTTGCCGATAACCTTGCCCAGGTCCTCTTTGGCGACCTTGAGCTCAAGAACCGTCGTCTGCTCGCCTTCTACTTCGCTGACTTGCACTTCTTCGGGATTATCCACCAGGGATTTGGCAATGTATTCTATCAGGGCCTTCATGTGTACCTCCAGTGGGGGTCAGCCAGTGGGCCTCGGGCGCGCCAAGCGCGCCCCCGGCTCAAACGGGGCCTGCTTGCAGACCACCGCCGGTTCTGATGAACCGGGACAGATATTGCCTGAGCTTTCCCAAAAAACAGCCAGCAGCAAAGTTCTCCTTCAGGGCATGCCTGAAAGAGATTTGCCGTAGGCTCTGCGCTGCCGCAAAGATAAGCCCAATAAACTAGCCCAGGTGCTCTTTGATAAGAGCGCGCACGGTGTTGGTGGGCTCAGCGCCGCGACCCAGCCATTCCTTGATCTTGGCGGCATCAAGCTTCACTTCAGCCGGATTGACCATGGGATTGTAGTAGCCCAGGAATTCCAGCGGACGGCCATCACGACGGGTTTCGTCATTTGCGGCCACCACACGGTAGAAGGGGTGCTTCTTGCTGCCGAGGCGGGTCAATTTCAACTTTACTGCCATGAGTCCAACTCCCTTTGATTGATGTTATGTTAGCGTTGCGCCCGGGAAAGGGCAAGGGCGGGAAGCCCTGGCGCAAAGAGATTCATCGCCGCGCGTGGCGGCGCTCCTTGCCCCGTAAATATTGTTACTTTTTCTTGCGCTTGGGGCGCTCTTTTTTCTTGCGCTTTTTGGGCGCAGCCTTGGTTGCGCCAGCGCGAGCGCCGGGCATACCTTCCATGCCGGGCATTCCAGGCATTCCACCCATTCCCGGCATGCCGGGCATTCCGCCCATGCCGCCAAGATTAGGCATACCGCCAAGCCCCTTGGGCAGGTTCATGCCTGGGGGCATGCCGCGCATGCGCGGCATGGCGGGCATTTTGGCGCCCTTGCCGCCCATCATGCCCTTCATCATCTGGCGCATCTGCTCAAACTGGCGCACAAGCTGGTTGACCTGGGCGACAGTTACGCCTGCGCCCTTTGCTATGCGCGCCCTGCGGCTGCCGTTGAGGATGTCGGGATTGCGGCGTTCAGCCATGGTCATGGAACTGATGATAGCCTCAGTGCGCGCCATTTCCTTTTCAGGCATGGCCCCGCTGGCCTCGGCCAGCTTGTCGCGCAGGCCGCCCATGCCGGGGATCATTTTAAGGATGCTGTCGAGCGAGCCGAGTTTTTTTATACGGCGCATCTGAGTGCGAAAATCTTCAAGATCAAAGCTGGCCTTCTTCATCTTGAGGGCCAGTTCTTCGGCTTCTTCTGCGTTGATGGCGCTCTGCGCCTTTTCAACCAGGGTGAGCACATCGCCCATGCCGAGGATGCGGCCAGCGATACGGTCGGGGTGGAAGACTTCCATCTCCGACAGTTTTTCGCCCATGCCCACAAACTTGACAGGCGCGCCCGTAACCGAGCGGATGGAGAGAGCAGCGCCGCCGCGCGCATCGCCGTCCATCTTGGTGAGCACCACACCGGTGATGCCGAGGCGCTCGTTAAAGCTTTCGGCCACGGTCACGGCGTCCTGACCGGTCATGGCGTCTGCAACAAACAGAATTTCCTGCGGCTGCACGGCCTGCTTGATGGCGGCCAGCTCCTGCATGAGCGGCTCGTCCACATGCAGGCGGCCCGCAGTGTCGATCAGCAGCACGGTGGCCTGCTCTTCGCGGGCTTTTTCAAGCGCGGCCTTGGCAATGTCCACGGGATTCATGTCCACCGTGGAGGGGAAGCAAGGCATGTCGAGCTGCTTGGCCAGCACGGTCAGCTGGTCAATAGCCGCCGGGCGGTAAACGTCGGCAGGCACAAGATAGGGACGCAGCTTCTGCTTGCGCAGAATATTGGCGATCTTGCCCGCAGAGGTCGTCTTACCAGAGCCCTGCAAGCCCACAAGCATGATGACCGCAGGTTCGCGCCCTTGCAGATTCAGCCCGGCGGTTTCGCCGCCAAGCAGCTGCACAAGTTCATCGTTAACAATCTTGATGACTTGCTGGGCAGGGCTCACGCCCTTGAGCACCTCTTGCCCCAGGCACTTTTCGCGCACGCTTTCCACAAAGTCTTTAACGACCTTGAAGTTGACGTCCGCCTCAAGCAGGGCAAGGCGCACCTCGCGCAGGCCAGCCTGCACATTTTCTTCGGTAAGCTGCCCGCGCCCGCTGAATGTGCGGAATACGCCTGAAAGTCTGTCGGAAAGGCTCTCGAACATGAAGTCCCCATTGCGCCGCAGCCTCGCGGCGAAAAAATCGGCGCTCTCGCGCCCGCCCTGCGCCAGCCGCTGTTCACACAGTGCAGCCGCGCATTGGTCGAAGTGCTGATTCATAGGCTGTTTGATGCACCACGTCAAGCCTTAGGCGCAGAATGCCCGCGCGAAGCCCGGCTTTTCAGAGGGCCGCCTGCTGAGCCGCACCATACAACACACGGCGGGCCTCTTGCAAATTTTCGCTAAAAGCTGTACGCCGCCAGCACCCCATTGAACTACAGCAGAGCGCCACGCCCTGCCGCAATTCAATGCTACCAGCCGCGCCACACTGTGGCATACTGCGGCATACCCAAGCGGATTGACACAAAAACCAGTAGCCAAGGGCGCAGTACCGCCCTTACATGCCTCTGATTTCTGGTCGCGCTGACTTTACCTTCACCCAGCGGCGCACACACGATTGCCTGCTGACGCGCCCCGCCAAGTCGGCTTTGCACAGTCAGCACAAGCACCGCCCGGACGTAAAGCACGCCTTCATGCTTTAGCGCTGAAACCGCCACCGGCAGGAATATCCCGCGTACCCGCTGCCCCTTGAAACACAAGGGCTGGCGAGCGCTGCCATCATTGACATATGGGGCACAAGGGGATAGTCTTTTGGATTATAATTTGCATAATTATCACAGCCAATTACGAGGACGTCATGTTCACCAATCGCGGTAAGGCGCTGACCTTCGACGACATTTTGCTAGTCCCCGGCTTTTCGGACATCACCCCCGACGCCGTTGACATCTCCACCTGGCTCACCCCCGAAATTCCCCTGCGCATCCCCCTGCTCTCCGCCGCCATGGACACCGTGACTGAAGCGGCTATGGCCATTTCCATGGCCCGCATGGGCGGCATCGGCATCATCCATAAGAACATGCCTGTTGCGCGGCAGCGTCTTGAGGTGGAAAAGGTCAAAAAGAGCGAAAGCGGCATGATCCTTGACCCTGTGACCATTTCGCCCAACAACACCGTGCAGGAAGCCCTGGACCTCATGTCCGACTTCCGCGTGTCGGGCTTGCCCGTGGTTGAAGATGGCCGCCTGGTAGGCATTCTTACCAACCGCGACGTGCGCTTTGTGCAGGACGGCGCGGCAGTGCGCGTTTCTGAAGTGATGACCAGCACCAACCTCGTGACGGTGCCCATGGGCACCTCGCTTGAAGAATCCAAGCGTCACCTGCACGAACACCGCATCGAAAAGCTCCTGGTGGTAGATGAGGAAGGCCTTTTGCGCGGCCTCATCACCATGAAGGACATCGACAAAGTCCAGAAGTACCCCAACGCCTGCAAAGACTCCAACGGTCGCTTGCGCGTGGGTGCCGCCATCGGCATCGGGCGCGACTGCGAATCACGTTCCGAGCAGTTGATCGAGGCTGG
Source organism: Desulfovibrio desulfopostgatei (assembly GCF_053570645.1). Classification (NCBI taxonomy): domain Bacteria; kingdom Pseudomonadati; phylum Thermodesulfobacteriota; class Desulfovibrionia; order Desulfovibrionales; family Desulfovibrionaceae; genus Desulfovibrio; species Desulfovibrio desulfopostgatei. Next base: position 2,570,192 of record NZ_JBRBQS010000002.1, read on the forward strand.
CGCGGACGTGCTGGTGCTCGATTCTGCCCACGGGCATTCGGTCAACGTGCTCAACGCCATCCGCATGGTCAAGGGCGCGTTCCCCAACTGCCAGCTCGTGGCAGGCAACGTTGCCACTTACGAAGGCGCCAAGGCCATTCTTGAGGCAGGCGCTGATTCCGTCAAAATCGGCATCGGACCCGGCTCCATCTGCACCACCCGCATTGTGGCTGGCGTGGGCGTGCCGCAGGTTACCGCCATTATGGACGGCAGCCGCGCCGCGCGCGAGATGGACCGCTGCTGCATTGCCGACGGCGGCATCAAGTTCTCCGGCGATATCGTCAAGGCCCTTGTGGTTGGCGCGCACTCGGTGATGATCGGCTCCCTCTTTGCCGGCACCGAGGAAAGCCCCGGCGAAACCATTCTGTATCAGGGCCGTACCTACAAAATTTATCGCGGCATGGGTTCCATTGACGCCATGAAGGATGGCAGCTCTGACCGCTACTTCCAGGAAAAGAGCAAGAAGCTCGTGCCTGAAGGCATTGTTGGCCGCGTGCCTTATCGCGGCCCGGTCATGGAAGCCGTGTACCAGCTCATGGGCGGCCTGCGCTCCGGCATGGGCTATGTGGGCGCGCACAACCTGAACGACCTTTTTGAAAACACCACCTTCTGTGAAATTTCACCTGCGGGCCTGCGCGAAAGCCATGTCCACGATGTTGTTATCACGAAGGAAGCGCCGAACTACCGCATCGAGAACTAGGCAATACCGCTGCCAGCGGTCTTTTGCCCTCCGGCGGCATGAGATTTCGCCTGCTTTTCCGGCAACGTGCCGCTAAAGCACTAGCCGAAAAAGCAGGCGCGTCTTGTTTGGCGGAGAACAAAAATCCCGCGGCAACACAAGCGGAAAGAGCAGCGGCTCCCAAAGCCGTAGATAGCCCACAGGCCCCGGCATCACGACCATCGGGCAAAAGATCAGAAAAAGATCAGGCGAACGATCAGGAGCAAGATCAACCGGGCGCGCAGTAGCGGCGCACAGCAACAGGCCACGGCCAGCACCAGGCGAGGACACATATGCCCAGCAAAGTCATAATTATTGACTACGGCTCACAGGTTACCCAGCTCATCGCGCGCCGCGTGCGCGAAGCCGGGGTTTACTCCGAAATACATTCCTGCATCACCACCGCTGCCCAGGTGGCGGCAATGAAGCCTTCCGCCGTCATCCTTTCCGGTGGCCCGGCCAGCGTGGGCGAAGCCGATGCTCCGGTTCTTGACCCCGGTTTTCTTGAGCTTGGCGTGCCGGTGCTCGGCATATGCTACGGCATGCAGCTGCTGGCCCAGAATCTTGGCGGCCAGCTTGCCCAGTCGCTCACGCGCGAATACGGCCCCTCCGACCTTACCCTCACCGCGCCCTGCGCCCTGTGGGAAGGCATTGAATCCACCAGTCGCGTGTGGATGAGCCACGGCGACAAGGTGCTTGCGCCGCCGCCAGGCTTTACCGTGACGGGCCGCACGCCGACTCTGGATGTGGCCGCTATGGCTGACGAAGCCCGCAAAATCTACGCCGTGCAGTTCCACCCCGAAGTGCACCACAGTGTGGACGGCGAGCGCATGCTGCGCAACTTCCTGTTCAAGGTTGCGGGCATCAAGCCCGACTGGACCATGTCTTCGTTTGTGGAGCGCGTGGTTGCCGAAATGGCCGAACAGGTGGGCGACCGCCACGTGGTATGCGCCCTTTCCGGAGGCATTGATTCCACCGTGGTGGCCGTGCTGCTCAACAAGGCCATCGGCAAGCGTCTGCACTGCATCTTTGTGGATAACGGCCTGCTGCGCCTTGGCGAAGGCGACGAAGTAGTCAGCTACCTGCGCGAACACTTTGACCTCAACCTCGACTTTGTGCAGGCGCAGGAACGTTTTCTTTCCAAACTTGCGGGCGTGGATGACCCCGAAAAAAAGCGCAAGATCATCGGCCACACCTTCATTGAAATTTTCGACGAAGAAGCCAAAAAGCTGCCGCAGGTGGACTTTTTGGCGCAGGGCACCCTGTACCCTGACGTAATCGAATCCATCTCGCACAAGGGTCCCAGCGCCGTCATCAAGAGCCACCACAACGTGGGCGGCCTGCCCGACACCATGAAGCTCAAGCTCATCGAGCCCCTGCGCGAACTCTTCAAGGACGAAGTGCGCAAGGTCGCCGCAGAGCTTGGCATGCCCGACTCCATCGTGTGGCGGCATCCCTTCCCCGGCCCCGGCCTCGCCATCCGCGTACTTGGCGAAATCACCGAAGAACGCCTCCAGATTTTGCGCCTGGCCGACAAAATCGTGCAGCAGGAACTGCGCGAATCCGGCTGGTACCGCAAGGTGTGGCAGGGCTTTGCCGTGTTGCTGCCGCTCAAGACCGTTGGCGTCATGGGCGATGGCCGCACCTACGAGCATGTTATCGCCCTGCGCGTGGTTGACAGCGTGGACGCCATGACCGCTGACTGGGCGCGCCTGCCTGCGGAACTGATCGAGCGCATGTCGAGCCGCATCATCAACGAGGTCAAGGGCGTCAACCGCGTGGTATACGACGTTTCTTCCAAGCCGCCGAGCACAATTGAGTGGGAATAAGGGGGCAGCATGTTCGGGATAGGAAGCACTGAACTTCTGGTCATCCTTGTGGTGGCCCTCATTGTACTTGGCCCCAAAAGCCTTGCCAACGTGTCGCGCACGCTGGGCAAGGCCATGGGCGAGTTCCGCCGCGTATCCACAGACTTTCAGCGCACGCTGAATGCTGAGGCCGAGGAAGAGGAACAACGCAAGCGCAAGCAGGAAGCCGCCAGAGCGGCGAAAGAAGCTGCCGCCGCCGCCAAGGAAGCCCGCGCCGCCGAAATGGCCGCCGCTGCCGCAGCGGCAACCGAGGGCCAGCCTGCCGCAACTACAACGGCTCAGGCTGACAATATTCCGGCCTCAGAGGCGGTTATTGACGCCACTGCTACCCGGCCTGCCGCCGATGCGGGGCAGAACACAGCCACGGCAACGAACGAAGCGGCTCAGCCCGAGGCCCCAAAGCCCACGGTTGCGGACGCTCCTGTTGTTGACGCGCCGGTTGCCGAAGCTCCGGTTGTCGAAGCAGCCCACGCCGCAGAGGCCAAGGCCGAAGCCCAGCCTGTCGCGGGCACGGCAGCGTCCGCCGAAGGGGCAGCCCCTGTTGCTCCGCCTGCTGGCAGCCCGCTGGCTGAAGCCCTTGCCAAAACAAAGGCCGAGGCAGAAGCCGCGGAAGCCAAGCTGGTATCTGCTTCCACTGGCGCGCCTCAGGCCGTCGCCACCCCTGACAATGGCGGCAAGGCATGAGTGCGGATAAACCCTTGAGCCCCGAGGTGGCCGCATCCCCGTCTGCCCCTGAGACCGCAGGGGAACATTCCGACCTCAACAAGACAAATGAAACCGCAGCGGAGCCGTCCCTTCAGGGGGCGGCCCCTGCGGATACGCCTGTAGAAGCGGCAGAAGCGTCTGCCGCGTCAGCACCCGAAACTATATCAGAAGCCACGCCGGAAACACAGGCTGACGGGCAGCCTCCTCTGCCCCCGGTTCCGCCAGTGGGCACAGTGCAAAGCCCTGCGGCAGAGCCTGAGAACCTGCCCATCCAGAGCGAAAGCACGCCTCCTGCCACGCCGGAAGACGAGGTGGAGGAAGAAGCTGACGACAGACCCATGGGCCTCATGGATCACCTCTCGGAGCTGCGCGGTCGCCTTGTGCGCTGCTGCCTCGCCGTCATGGTGGGCTTTATAGCCTGCTGGGCCGTGGTTGATCCCATTTTTGACGCACTTGTGGCGCCCCTGCTGAGCGTCCTGCCTGACGGCTCGCACGCCATCTACACCACCCTGCCCGAAGGCTTTTTCACCCGCATGCACATTGCCTTTGTGGCTGGCGTGTTTGTGAGCAGCCCTGCAATTTTTTATCAGGTATGGGCCTTCATCGCCCCCGGTCTGTATGAAGAAGAAAAACGGAGCATCATACCCGTTGCCGTGATGTCGGCCTTCTTCTTTATCAGCGGCGGGGCCTTCTGCTACTTTGTGGTTTTTCCCAACGCATTTGCCTTCTTCATGAGCTATGCCACCGACACCATCGTGGCTATGCCCAAGATCAGCGATTATCTGAGCTTTGTGCTCAAGCTCATTCTTGCCTTTGGCCTTGTGTTTGAAATGCCGCTGTTTGCCTTCTTTCTGGCGCGCATGGGCATTATCACGGCAGAGCTCATGCGCCGCGTGCGGCGTTATGCCATTCTGGCCATTTTCATCGTGGCGGCAATTCTTTCACCGCCCGATGTGGTTTCGCAGTTGCTCATGGCCGCGCCCATGCTTGTTCTTTATGAAGTGAGCATCTTTGTGGCGGCTGGTTTTGGCAAAAAGCCTGCGAAGGAAGAAGACGAGTCCGACGAAAAGCCCGAAGGCGAAGACGGCGAAACCCCCGATGCCGGGACAAAACCGGACAAGGATGAAAATACCTCGGAGAAGCCATGAGCGACATCGCCCCCAGAACCTCCACGCAAGAGCGCAAAAGCGCCGAAACCGACATCCGGCTTGAACTGAACATTGACGGTCAGGGCATTACGGATGTGAAAACAGGTTTTGGCCTGCTCGACCATATGTTGACGCTGACAGCTTTTTGGGCTGGTATGGATCTGCGGCTGGTGTGCGAGGGCGACATGGAAGTGGACGCCCACCACACCACAGAAGACGTGGGGCTGCTGCTCGGCAAGGCGCTGCTAGAAGCACTTGGCGACAGGGCTGGCATTGCCCGCGTAGGCTATGGGCGCGTTCCCATGGACGAAGCCCTGGCAGAAGCCACTGTTGATCTTTCGGGCCGCCCCTGGCTTGAGTGGCGCGGCGGAGAGTTGCTGCCCCCGGTTCTGGCGGGGGAAGAAAAAGACCTCTGGCGGGAATTTTACAAGGCATTTGCAAGCAGTGCGCGCTGCAATCTGCATGTGGAGTTCCGCTATGGCCAGAACGGCCATCATCTGCTGGAATCGGCGGCCAAAGGGCTAGGGCTTGCCCTGGCCCAGGCAGTGCGCCGAAACGGCACAACCATCAGAAGCACAAAGGGAGGTCTTGATTGATGCAATCCCGACTTCGTATGCTGTTGCTGCCCGCGCTTTGCCTCATGCTGATCGCCTGCGCCTGCAGCCGCCGTCCCACAAGCACGGCGGACGTTCCCCGCGTTATTTCGCCTTCGTATGTCATATCGGTTGCGCCCTTTACCCAGCCGATCAACGCAAGCCAGCTTATTACCGGACGTATCCCTGATAATCAGGGCCGCATTGCCGATGAACAGCTGCCCTCGCTTGACCGCCGGTTCCGCAATGTGCTTACCACCGATTCCAAACGTCAGTTCAAGTATATTGACACCATTGATCTGCCCAGGGATCTTACGCGCTTCCACAGTTCCGAGCAGCCCCAGGCGCTGCCGCTCTGGATTGCCTATGGCAAGAAGCAGGGCGCGCAACTGCTGCTGGTGCCGCAGATTCTTGACTGGCACGAACGCCAGGGCTCCACTGCCGGTGTTACCGAACCCGCCCATGTGCGCGTGGAATTTTTCCTCATCAACGTTGCCAACGGCTCCATCATGTCGCGCTCCGTCTTTGAAGAAAAACAGGAAGGCCTTGTGGACAACCTGATGAACGTAGGTACGTTCTTCAAGCGGCGCGGCCAGTGGGTCACGGCTGAAGAACTGACCGAAGACGGCATGCGCAAAGCAGTAAAGGATATGGGTTTATGATTCTGTTTCCCGCCGTGGACATTCAGGACGGCAAGGCCGTGCGCCTCAAGCAGGGTCGCGCCCATGAAAGCACCGTCTTTGCCGAAGACCCCACAGACGCCGCCAAAGCCTGGGAAGCGCGAGGCGCTCAATGGCTGCACGTGGTTGATCTGGACGGAGCCTTTGACGGCGCGGCCAAAAGCCGCGAGATCGTGCGCCGCATCTGCACCGAGCTGTCCATTCCCGTGCAGCTTGGCGGCGGTATCCGCGACATGGCAACAGCCCAGGCCTACTTTGATGCGGGCGTTTCACGCCTGATTATCGGCACCCTGGCTCTGGAACAGCCCGAGCTTTTTGCCGAGATGTGCCGCGCCTTTCCTGGCCGCATTGGCGTTTCGCTGGATGCCGAGGGCGGCAAGCTCAAAACCCGTGGATGGGTTGCCGATACCGGCCTGACCGTTGACGGGGCTCTGCCCCGCCTGCTGGCCGATGGCGCTGCATTCATCATCTATACGGATATCGAGCGCGACGGCATGCAGTGCGGCGTTAACGTAGCTGCTCTGGAGCATCTTTCGCGCCTTTCCACGGTGCCTGTCATTGCGGCGGGCGGCGTGGCAACGCTCGCGGATGTGCAGAAGCTCTACCCCCTCACACTCACTACCAGCCTTGCGGGAGCTGTGAGCGGCAGGGCGCTGTACGAGGGCACCCTCAACCTTGAGGAAGCCAACGCCTGGATCGCCGCCCAATAAGCGGCATATAATTGCAGATTCAAGGCGGGCCGGATGGCCCGCCTTTTTTATGATGAACTTTCGCTTGCTTACGCCTGCAAGGCGCAATCATGAGCCTGTCTAAACAAAGCTGCATTCATCAGCGGTAGAAATAGTCAGCGCATACTGCAACCTTGACTCCCCCATCTCACGGCCTTATGATCTATCCATGTTATGCTTCAACTCTGCTTTTATGCCTCTTTTACGCCCATGCGTTTCAGGCTTTCCTGAAGAACGCTATTGGCGTTCCCTGCTCTAGCATCTCTCGCTACTTCCTCTGGTCATAGCCATTGTTGTCCTTCAATGCTGAAGGATTGCCTTTCTATTTTCCGCGAGAGATTTTTATGCTTAGATCAAAACCGTATCATTGGTGCTGCCTTGTTGCCTCCGTATTTCTGGAGGTGGGCGGAACACTTGTCATGAAGCTGGCGCAGGGCTGGGCTTTTCCCCACGCACAGGTTTTGGGGCTGGTTGTCATGTGGCTGGTCATCGCCATGTCCTACTTTTTTTTGTCCAAGGCTGTTACGGGCATTCCCGTTGGCGTGACCTTTGCCTTCTGGGAGGGGCTGGGCCTGACCTGCATCACCCTTGGCAGCGTGCTTTTTCTGAACGAAGCCCTGACCTTGCGCCGCGCGCTGGGGCTGGCCTGCGTGCTGTCTGGTGCTTTGCTGGTCAATTATGGAACCGGGCACGGGGCACCCAAGCCCAGCCGCGAGGACTCCCCCACGGCCAGCAACAAGGCTGAAGCCCGCAAGCCGCGCGCAGAAGCGCCCACCCTGAATAACGGCCTTGCCGCAGGAGGGAACAGATGATGGATATTTCAAGCCTGTTCCAGAACGCCGCCCTGCCGCTGGTTTTGCTGGCCGCCGCGCTGGACGTGACCGCCAATATGCTGCTTGTGCGCTCCGACAGCTTCCGCCGCCGCGCCGTGGGCCTGCTGGCCCTTGCGCTGGTGGGGCTGGCTTTCTATTGCCTTTCACTGGCAGTTCATCATATGGATTTGGCCGTGGCTTACGCCATGTGGGGCGGTTTTGGCGTGCTTGGCACATCCGTGGGCGGATGGGTGTTGCTGCGCCAAAAGCTCAACCCCAGCGCATTTGCAGGCATTGCCCTGCTTGTCTGCGGCATGGTGCTGCTGCACACAAGCTGATTCAGGGCCGGATAGCTGCTTTCAGGAGAACGTATGAGCAAAGGTTTTTGGGACTACCTGTCGCACTGGCAGAAGGTCTTTCCCCGCCGCCGCGCCGTCAACTGGCGTGAAGGCTGGCTGCAAAATGGCTATTGCCGCGATTGCCGCTATTGCTGTGGCCCGCAGGATTCCAACGAGCTTTTTCCCATGGGCCTGCTGCCCGAGCAGTTGCGCCCCGGTCTTGCCAACGACTTTTATCTGCTCAACAAGGATACGGCCTTTATGGACGGGCGGGGTTGCCGCTCGTGCACAAATCAGGGTTGCCGCCTGCCCCGGCCAGAACGGCCTGTGGCCTGCGGGCTTTTTCCTTTTGTGCTGAACGCGGGGGAGATGTACCTTTATCAGATTTGCCCGGCGTCGCTCTTTACGCCGCTGGCGCGCATGGCGGAACTGGGACGCGAAGCAGCGGACTGGCTGGCAAAATTCAGCCAGCACGAACAGGAGCATATCGCCCTGAATCTGCCCGCAGAGGTACTCACAGACCGTTACATCAAGCTGCACATCCGTGTGTACAATCCCACGGCCTGGATCTGAGGCAAGGGGGAGTGCTGCCAGCGCGTACAGGTTGCGGCTAGCAGGCTACCATTCCGGCACAAAGGCGCGGCACCCGTAGTATTGGGGGATGCGCAGCACATCCCTGAGCGGCAGGGCAAGGTAGTGGGCCAGCAGGCTGCCCAGAATACCCGCATGCGAAACCATGAGCAGGGTTGCACCTGGGTAAAAACTGCGCCAGCGCGCCACAGCCGCCAGGGCGCGGCGCTGGGCCTGCATAAAGCTTTCGCCATCCGGGGGGCAAAAGTGCGCCATATCCTGCCCGCGAGCGGCATACGCACCGGGCCACGCGCGCTCAATTTCCGCCTTGGTCATGCCCTGCCAGAGGCCAAGGTTAATCTCGCGCAGACCGGGTTCCACATGCAGGGGGGGCCGCCCCTGCGGCAATGCCTCCATCAGGATGGCGGCGGTCTCACGGCAGCGGTCAAGATCCGAGCAGATGACCGCGCCAAGCGCGCCCTGCACCGCTGGCATGAACTGCCGCGCCAAGAGGCTTATCTGCTCCCGGCCCGCAGAACTTAAGGGAATATCCCGCGCGCCGACCATGCGCCGCTCCGGATTGGGCGGCAACATGCCGTGCCGCACCAGCCAGATGCCGCTCATGCAACCTCACGCCGGGCAACATTGCCGCGCGCAGCATTGCAATTACGCACAAGGGCGCGTTCCGCCACCAGGGCGGGTTCTTTGCCTATTTCGCGGGCAATGCGCTCTTCCAGCGCCTTGACGCGACCAAGCCTCCCCTGGATGGCCTCGCAGGCCGGGGCATCCTGGGCGTAAGCCTCCAGTTTGAGGCCAAAGCGCCGCTGCACGGGCACAAAGTTGCCGCCATAACAATACTTGTCCGCCAGATAGACCAGCTCCCGCTCAGTGACAGGCTCGTCCTCCGGCAAGGACAGATCGCGGTGATCCTGCACCAGACGCGCCATCTCCGGCAGTTCCAGCCGCCGTAAAAATTCCCCTGCCGCCGCCTCATGCCTGGGCTGGCCTTTGCAGATATCGTGCAGCAACCCGCCAGCAAGCGCCAGGCGGGGATCCACCCCGGCATCATAGCCTGCGGCCTCGCGCGCATGGGCCAGAGCCTCAGCCAGACAGCAGGCCACGGCCCCCACAGCCCGCGCGTGACGCAAGCCTTTTTCCGGCACATTGCATATGCACAGCAGGCATTCGGCCTCCACTGGCGAGAGGGTATGCCGCTCGCGGGCCAGCACTCGCAGGCGCGCATAGTCATCGGGAGTGTCCATATCTTCCAGAATCAGGGCATCAGCCACAGGCACATGCCGCAAAGGCGCGCCTTCCAGCGCCCCGCGCAGCCCGTTTTGCCCTTGATGCGTCAGAATATGCTGGGCCAAAGCCATGGAAATCAAGGGGGGATGCCCCTCCTGTCCGTCAAATGTCGGCACAAGCACCGACGTAGGCGCGGCCTTGCCGCTCACGGCCAGAGCTGCCGCATGGTCAGCCTCTTCCTGCCCGGCGGCGTCGAGCAAAGCGCGGATGGTCAGGGGCCGCACCAGCGGCACATCCACAGGCTGCACAAAAAACTGCCCTTCAAAACCGCCCTTCACCAGGGCCTCCACGCCCGCCTGCACAGATGAAAACATGCCCCGTTGCGGGTCGGGATTCCGCACCGCACTTAGCCCCAGCGCCAGAGCCTCTGCTTCCACGACTTCGGCGTGGAACCCGCTGACGATCACCACATTTTCCACACCAAGGGAACGGTACAGACTGACCAGTCCCCTCAGGGCGGAGCAGCGCCCGCCTTCGGGCAGCGAGGGCAGGGAAAGCAGGGCCTTGGCTGCGCCCATGCGCGAGGCCATGCCTGCGGCAAGAATCAGAACGGCTGGTTTCATGTGCTTTCTTCTTCGCGTTACTGCGCTGGGAACAATCAATAATATTGGGCTGATACAATAGCCCCATCGCTGGGGCATGCCATCAAGCGTTAAACACCCCGCCCCTTGGCGGGGCGCACGATGCGCGGCGGCTGCCCGCTTTTGCGTTCAATGCGGCCACGCACAGGGCCAAGCCTGCGCAAAGGGCTACCACAGGCGCAAGGGGCTGGCAGCAGACAGGCCACATCACCGGTTCGATATCGCACCAAAAGCATTGCCTGCCGTTGGAGCGTGGTAATGACAACCTCGCCCTCCTCGCCTGGGGCCAATATTTTACACCCTGAAATATCTACTATTTCTATCAGAACGTCCAGTTCCCGCACATGAAAGCCCTGGTGGGCGGGGCATTCCACCGCGCAGCCGTAAGCGGTTTCGGTAAGGCCGTAGTGATCCAGAATCTCGCATTGCCACGCCCGGCGCAAGGCCAGACCAAGCGCATCATCCAGAGGCTCAGCGCTGGTGAGTATGCCCGCAAGCCCCTGCGGCCCCCGGTGGGGAAAATGCTTCAGCAAAAGGGCGAGTTGCGCGGGCGCGGCCACAAGGCAATGTGGCTTTGCCTGCTCCAGCCATTGGGCAAGAGCTTTGCCCGGCTCCGCGCAAGGGTCAGCATCTGGCGATGGGGTCGCGTGGACTTCCGGCGGTGGAGCCAGCACATCCACACCCGCTGCGCCCAAGGCCTGTCGCAGCAGGTCGGCCACGCCGTCAGGCCGCTCCGCACCGGGCAACAGCACTGCCAGCCGCTGCCCCGCGCCCACAAGCTGGCTCATACCCACCGCAAAAAAATCGCGCGTGCGGGCCAGGTCCGCATCAGTAAAGGCAAGCCGTTTGGGTTGCCCCGTGGTGCCTGACGTGTGCAGCGTGACCATACGCTGCACATCCCCCTGCGAAACACACAAAAAATCCCCCCAGTTGCGCAGGTCTTCCGCTGTGGTGAAGGGTAGGCGTTCCAGATCGCCCACACTGGTTATATCCAGCTTGCACTCCCGCAAACGGGCGGCGTAAAACGCCCCGCGCACAGCCTGCCGCAAGGTGCTGCGCAGCAGGGCCGTTTGCGCAATCGCCAGCCTGCCGGGCAGCTCCCCGGAACTGCGTGCCCCGCACTGACGGGCCAGCCAGAGATCCAGCGGGCAGGAGCCGAAACCTGCTATGGAAGGTTGAGTTGCTGCATTTGCCACTATGCGTCACCGTACAGGCGCGTGCCGTCGCTGGCAGTGAGGTTGTGCAGGCAGAACGGAATCATGCGCCCGTCTGGCCGCACCACATGGATGCAGCAGCCGCGTACACGGTCAAGGTCAAGGCTCAGGGCATCCTGAAAGGCCATGGCCGAAAGCGTGAAGCGCTGCTCTGCCCCGGCCTGAGCCAGAAACCGACTGAAGCCGTCCGCACTGGCCTTGCTGCCTGCGCTGCCAGAGTCAGAGCCAGATGCGCCCCCGCAGCTACAGGCAGATTCCCCGCCACTGTTGCCCCCTTTCCAGTGCAGGGCCACAAACTGCTTGGCCTTGCGCGCCCCGTCCTCAGCGGGCGGAGGCACTTCCGCGCCAGCGGCCTTCGGCGCTGGCGAGCAACACGTCTGCCCCGCATCGGCCAGCCATTCCAGCGAAGGTGCGCCGTTTTTCTGCACCCGGCGATACACTGCACTGAAGGAACACAGCTCGTTTTCGCATCCCGGCGGATGCAGGTGACTGGGGCTGACCATTTCCGGTGCCTGCTGGGCCAGTGCTGCCATGACTTCGGGCAGGGTCAGGCGCGGGGCTTCCTCCAGCCGCCAGGGGTAGCGCCCAAAAAAGGCGGCTGGCTGCATGTGCAGCCCCCGCACCGCTGGGCCAAGCTCCAACGCCATGCGCAGCAGATCGCCCAGTTCGCCATCGTTGACGCCGCGCACAAGGGTCGCCACCAACACTACGCCAAGCCCGGCCTCTGCACAGTTGCGCACGGCGCGGCGCTTGAAATCAAGGCATTCTCTGCCCCTCAGGCTAGTAAAGCTGCTTTCGCGCACGCCGTCCCATTGCAGGTAGATGGAATCAAGCCCGGCCTCGCGCAGTGCGCGGGCATAGCCCTGCTCGCGCGACAAACGCAGACCGTTGGTATTGATCTGCACCAGCCCAAAGCCACGTTGCCGCGCAAGCGTGATGATCTGCGGCAGGTCATGGCGCATGGTCGGCTCTCCGCCGGAGATCTGCACATTGCAGGGGCCGGACGCTCCCTTAAGGGTATCCATCTGCGCGGCAATCACGCTCAGCGGCACGTCTCCCGCCTCTCCGGAATTTTGATTCGACATAGAACCAGCAGAGGCATAGCACACGGGGCAGGCCATGTCGCACCGCATGGTCACTTCAAACAGACCGGTGCAGGTATGCTGGGCGTGGGCAGGACAAAGGCCGCAGTCAAAGGGGCAGCCATCGCGGATTGGCGTGTGCGGATTGGCCGGGTAGGAAGGGCTTTTGGGCCGTGACCATGCGGCAAAGGCTGGCGTGGCCACTGCACCGGGCTTGGCTTCCTGCCATACGGGGACGCTGAACGTGCCATGATCCGGGCAGGTTTTGCGCAGTACGACAGTGAGTGCATCCTTGGCCGAGCGTTCATAGGTGGCCTCTACCCGGCGCAGGCACACGGGGCAGAGGCTCTGGGTGCGGCGCAGGGTCATGCTTTTTCCGTCAGATCCAGTTCGTAACTCTGAACCAGTTCCATGATTTTTCCCCAGCATTCCGCCAGCAAGTCGCCGCAGGCCACAGGGTTTGGCTGCTCGCCCGCAGCGCCGGAAGTCGCGCCAAGCCCCGCCGCAATCTGCCCGCAGCTCTGGCCGCCGTAAGCTTCCGTGCGGTCATAAAACCACGTGGCGTAATCATTGAGCAGGGGGGTGAGCATGGGATGCGGGATTTCATCTTCCGCCCCCTTACCCGCGACCAGAGCCAGGGCACAGGCCCCTCCCGTCAAAAGGCCGCAAGGGCCGTCCGATTGACCGATGCCGTGACACAGCCCCTGTGCGGCGCGCACAACGCCGGGGTTCTGCCTGTCCTGAGCCTGCAACATGAGCAGGAGCAGCAACTGGCTGCAACAATAGCCCTGATGCACCAGGGGCAATAATTCCATCATCATGGGATTCATAGCGTCTCCTTTCGGGCAATCCAAAGACCGTATCCGTAGGCGCGCCAAGCTTTGCCGGGAGCTGCGCCCCCGCATGCGCAGCCCTGGCTGCCGTAATCCGCCGCAGGCCGGGTTGCATCGTCGCCGTACCAGATCATGCGGGCGGCCAGTTCCACCAGAGCGCGGCTGTTGTCCTCAAAATGCAGCAGGTGCAAGCCAGCCGCTTCCACAAGCCCGCGCCACGCAGATTCAGGCCGCGCACCCGCAAGGCACGATGAACCCGGTGCGGCGTATTTTTCCGGGAGTGGCTCAGCTGTCGCTGTTGTCGGCGGGATAGATTGGGACGAGTTCGATTGTACTGCGCTTGCGTGACCGGAACAGGAACAACTGGAGCGGGAAGAGCCTACACCAGAGCAGCCGGTGCTGCCGGGGCGTTCATACCCTGGCCGCAACATGAGGTCGCTGACCACCATCACCCCGCCGGGGCGCAGGGCGCGGCAGGCGGCACGCAAGGCCACAAGGGGATTATGCAACAGGGAAAGAACACATTCGCACACTATGCAGTCGCAGGAGTCTGCGGTCAGCGGCGGGCGCTCAAGATCGGCCCGCACAATGCGGACGTCAGCAGAAGGGGCTGCATCCACAGGAAGTCCGGCCTCAGCGTGTTTGTCCAGCCCCACGGCGCGGTAGCCCATCTGCGTAAGCAGGCGCAATGTCGCCCCTGCCCCGCTGCCAAAGTCAAGAACCAGCCCACCGGGCGCAAGCAGGCCCGCAGAAGCGCACCACGCAAGCGCTCGACGCGTCAGTTCCACGCCGCCGGGACGCCATGCGTCACCAGCCGCGCGGCGAAAGTCGGGCCTTTCCCACAGTGCGTTCATTTATCTTCCAGCAGAGCTTCCACTTCAAGCATCTTGCCTTCGGCCAGAGATTTGGGCACCTGCGTCAGCCCGCACTTGGGGCAGCGCGGCAAAAACACGTCAAAGGCGCTGTTGAGATAAAAAACCGGAACCTTCACCTGCTCAAGGGCAACGCGGCAACGCCCGCACACCCACTGGCCGCCGTCCGGCCCGTAGTTTGGCCCCATGCTCATGACTGTTCACCTCTCTGCCCGCCATTTTGCGCACCCAACATGTTGGGGCGCTGCCCATCGGTGCAGCACTGGTGGCTGTTGATGACATCCGCAGCTTCCTGACCGCCGGAACCCGGCACCACCATCCGGTGACACCACGCATCGTGCAGAACAAAGGCCTCGCCCTGCGCCTCGTATTCCACCCAGAAAGTCACCTTTCTGGGCCGCCACGAGCCAAGACGATGCCCGTCATCCAGATTTTCAAACCAATGCCCGCTGGCCTCGGCCCCCACAACGGCCCCTTCCACGTCTGAGAGCAGAATATGCCGCTCTTCCAGCCGCGCCAGCACGTCCGCCGCCACCAGCACCCTGCCCTTTCCGGCCTGCTCGGGCGTGTCTGCAAGCAGGGCCTGTTGCCCGGCGGCGCTGCCATATTTTTCCAGCAGTTTGCGGCGCAAGGCAGCCCTGTTGGCGCGGCGCGCCGAAAGGCCCGGCCCTTGAGCCGCGCCGGACTGCGCCTTGCCTGACGCTGGCAGCAGCAGATCAAGCAGATGCCAGCACTCCTTGCCGCTGGCCGCCATGCGGTCACGGCACATGATGCACGAGGCAAGGCCGGGGTGCTCAAGCTGGGCGGCCCGGTGATCGCTCATGGCTCGGGCGGTTTCCGGCTGGGCGCACCACACAAGGCCGCCGTAACCGCAACAGGCGGTGGAAGCGCCGGAAAGGCGCGGTTCTTCAATTTTTGCCCCGCATTTGCCCGCCAGACTGCGCACTGCGGCAAGCCATGACGCATCGTGCCGGGCGGTACAAGGATCCTGAATGGAAAAAACCGAGGGCAGGGAATTACCAGCAGTGGGAGCCTCAAACGGCAAGCTGTCCAGCACCTCCCACACGGAAACAGTCTGCGCTTCCGGCAGGGCCTCGTGCAAGGCCGTAATACAGGAAGAACAGGCCGCCATGATGCGCGGTTTGCCCAGCCCCTCCCAGGCCTTGCGCAGTTTGTCCATATGCTCCTTGAACAGGGTGGTTCTTCCGGCCCAGCGCGCTGGGATGCCGCAGCAGGAAAGCATGATGCCCACGCCGGATTTCAGGCCGTTGCCAAATTTTTCGCGCAGCAGATCATAAAGCGCCGCCGTTTGTTCCACGCGCGCCGCAGCCAGCTGGCAACCGGGAAAAAACAGCCACTGCTCGCCCACCGCCTGACTCGCGTCAGCGCCCTGGGATTCTGCGGCTGCCGACAAGGGCGGCAGCACAAGGGCGCATTCCGGCCCTGAGGCGCTTTCCATATCCTCAAGCGCAAACTCGTGGGCCGTGGGCGGCATAAAGCCGCGTTCCACCATGTCTTCCCGTGCGGAAAGGCACAGCTCGGCCATGGAAAAATTCTCCGGGCACAGTTCCTCGCACTGGCCGCACAGGGCGCAGCCGTTGATGAGGGCATTGGCCGTGTGCAGGCCCTTGACGATGGACGCGTTGTTATTGACCTGACGCGCGTAGAGGCGCGGATAGCCCTTGTATTTCTGCAAGTACACGCATTCGCGCACGCAGATCATACACTGGCATTGCAGGCAGCGCTCCGCCTCGCGCGCGGATTCCTCCGCAGAATAGAGCGGCTCGCCGCAAGCAGCCTGCAAGGCTGGTTCCACACGCGGCACGGGCGCTATACCTGTCACATCGGTGTGCAGCAGCCCCTGAGATTTGTCTCGCGCGGCTGTGAGGGAAACGCCGCTGGTCACGCGCTCCATTGTCTGCGCCGCATGCCGCCCCTGCCCCGCCTGACGCGAAGGTGAGGCAAACGTGTGGCCTGTGGGGGTGCTGCTGCGCCAGCCAGCGCAGCAGATATTGCCGCGCCAGAGCAGGGTTTCCGCATCCACCTGGGCTTCGTCCGGGGCAATGCCGGGTGCATGCTGCTGCACGGCATCGGCGTCCACCAGCACGGCGTCATACTCCGCAGCCAGCTTTTCCAGCAGCGCGGCATCAAGCGTCGCCTGGGTAAAACTGACCTTCTGGCGGCCAAGGGCTTCCATGTCTTCCGCCAGAAAATTCTTGGCAATGCCCGCCTCATTGTCTGCCGCCAGTGCGGGATGCGCTGCCTGCAAAAATTCGCCCGCCGCGCCCGAGTGAAAGACAGTAACGGGATAGGCCTTGCGCGACAGATCCCAGGCGGCCGTGAGCCCGGCAAGCCCGGCCCCCATGACGGCCATGCGGAATTTTTTGGGAGGCAAAGGCAACATACGGCTCTGCGCGCCCACAGCAAGCATGCACGAGAGTTCAAGCCCATGCATGGCGAGGCTGCCGCCCAGATCCTGCCGCAGACAGGCGTTTTCACAGGGGTGATCGCAAATGCGGGCAATAATGCCGGGCAGGGGCAAGTGCCGCTCAAGCACCTTGCGGGCCTCGCCCTGCTTGCCTTCAGCTATGCGGGCCATGAAGGCGCGCACATCCAGATCAAAAGGACAGGCCACCCGGCAACGGGGCGGACTTTCCTGTGTGCAGTGCGACTCTATTTCGTGCAGACGTTGTTGATCCATCATGGCGATTGCTCTCGCTGGCTTGGTGCAGACTGGCGCTGCGGCAAGGGGCGGGCGGCGCGGATTGCCGCCGAAAATACAAACAGGGCTTTCAGAGATACCCCCGAAAGCCCCGCTGCAAAAACATTGCACACCGTAGCGGCGCTCATGGCCTGGCGTGCGGTAAACCAAGCAAATAAACATGGGGCTGGGATGTGGGGAGAACCCCTTTTCAATCAGGATTCTCCCCAGTGTCTCCAGATGGTTACCGCAATCTTACGCTACTTGGGCATGGCCGCCAACACCTTTTCGGGGCGGGCGGGCAAGTGGCGCACACGCGCGCCGCAAGCATTGTAGATGGCGTTGATGATGGCAGGGTGCGGCGCGGTAAGGGGCATTTCGCCCACGCCGGAAGCGCCAAAGGGGCCAGCCTTGCGGGGGGTCTGCACATAGACGATTTCCATGTCGTCAGGAATCATCTTGATGGTGGGCACGCCCGCGCCAGCAAGGGTGCTGTGCTTCTTCAGGTCTTCGTAGTCTTCGGTCAGGGCAAGGCCAACGCCCTGCGCCAAGCCGCCGTAGATCTGACCGTCAACCACCAGCTTGTTGCACAGGGTGCCGATGTCGGCCACGCACACAAGCTTTTCAACTGTGGTCTTGCCGGTGGCGACCTCAACGGCCACTTCGGCAAGGAACAGACCGTACATGTAACAGGCAAAGGGTTCACCCTGGCCCTTGCCGTCGCAGTCCTTGGCCGGAGCAGACCACTTGCCGTCATAGTGCACGGGGCGGCCTTCGGCCTTCATTTCGTCATAGGTAAAGAAGCCGCCGCTGGGCTTGCGCATGCCTTCAATAAGCATTTCGCAGGCCACGCGGGTGGCGTTGCCCGTGACCACCTGAGAACGCGAACCGCCAGCAGGGCCGGAATTGGGGGTCTTGCTGGTATCGTTCATGACCAGATGGATATTTTCGGGCTTGATGTTCAGGGGGCGCAAGGCTTCATGGGCGGTGCCCAGGGTGCCGGAATCAGCGCCCTGGCCGTGGTCTTCCCACGAGTTGCCCACGGTTACGCTGCCGTCGGGGTTCAGTTCGGCCCAGGCTTCGGAGGTGTCAGGCCCGTCAAGGCCAGCGCCGTACACGCCAAGGGCAATACCCACGCCGCGCTTGACTTCAGCGGTGGACTTGGCTTTGACGTTCTTTTTGGCGGCCTCGTAGTAGGGACGCATTTTCTGGAACATTTCGGGCAGGCTCATGACTTCAGGCACCTGACCAGAGGGGTTGGTATCGCCTTCGCGGTAGCAGTTCAGCTCGCGGATGTCGAAGGGATCCATGCCCAGCTTTTCAGCCAGTTCGTCCATGAGCACTTCGGAGGGGAATTCGGATTCCGTCGAGCCGTAACCGCGGAAAGCCGCACCCCAGCAGTGGTTGGTGGCAACGGTACGGCCCTTGCCGCGAATGTTGGCGATGCCGTAACCAGCGCCGATATACTGCGCGCCGCGCAGGGTGAGCAGATCGCCAAATTCGGAATAGGGGCCGTGGTCAACGCTCCAGTCCGTTTCCATGGCAAGAATCTTGCCCTGCTTGTTGGCGGCAAAACGCACGGTCGTCCAGAAGGGCGAACGCTTGCCGGTGTAGTTCTGCTGCTGCTCGTAGTTGTAGCGCAGGTGGCAGGGACGGCCCGTGGCCATAACAGCCACGCCCACAAGGGCTTCCATGGTGGGGCTGAACTTGTAGCCAAAGGTGCCGCCGGTGGTGTTCTGCACCAGTACGAGATCCTTGGGGAATTCCAGACCGAGGCCGGGGGCGATCATCAGCGCGTGCAGATGGATGGCAACGGACTTGGAGTGGATGACCACCTGGCCCTTGTCGTTCACATAGCCGTAGCCCACATCGGGTTCGATGGGCAGGTGGGGCTGGCGCTGGGTGTAGTAATCGCCTTCCGCAACAACGTTTGCCGGATCATTGAAGAAGGGAGCGGTATCCGCGCCTTTTTCCTCAATCTGGTCATAGTAGACGTTGGGGGTGCCGGGGTGGATTTCGATGGCGTCCGGGGCCATGGCCTCGGGGGCGCTCATATATTCGGGCAGCAGCTCAAGGTCAAACTTGACCTTTTCAGCCGCGGCGCGGGCGTTGCATTCGGAGTCAGCGCAGACGATTGCCAGCGCATCGCCGTACTGGAAGATTTTGGTATCGTTAAGGATGGGCCGTTCCCAGCCATCGCCCTTGTTGGTGGGGAAGGTGATCAGGCCGGTGATGCGGTTCCTGCCCTTCACATCCTTGTGGGTCAGCACCTTGTACACGCCGGGCATTTTTTCGGCTTCAGAGGTGTCTATGCCCTTGATGTTGGCATGGGATACCTTGGCCTGGGCAATGGCGAGGTGCAGAGTGTTGGCGGGCAGGCGGTGCGCTGCGTCCGCGCCGAATTCGGCGGTGCCCGTCACCTTGGCGACGGCAGAAGGACGGGGCATGGTGGAACCCCAGATGCGGCCATCGGCAGGCATCTTGAAGGTAACGTCGTCCAGCGTTTTATCGCCGCGCATAAGGGCGGCTGCGTCCATGACAGCGTCCACCAGGGGCTTGTAGCCCGTACAGCGGCAGACGTTGTGATTTTTCTGGAACCAGTCGCGCACGTCTTCACGGCTGGGATTAGGATTGGAATCAAGCAGGGCCTTGGCCGAAACGATGAAGCCAGGGGTGCAGAAACCGCACTGGGCCGCGCCGTGGTAAATCCATGAATGTTGCAACGGGTGCAGATGGTCGGGGGTACCCACGCCTTCAAGCGTCGTCACGGCGGCGTTTTCCGCCACGCGGCTCATTTTTACCACGCAGGCGCGTACCACTTTGCCGTCAAGGATCACCGAACAGGCACCGCACTGACCCTTGCCGCAACCAACTTTGACACTGGTGAGCTGCAACTGATCGCGCAGCACGTCCACAAGCATATCGTCGGGGTTAGCCAGCAAGCGCCGGGGAATGCCGTTAATCACAAGGGTTTTTGTTTCCATGCGCGACTCCTTTTAATGATGAACAAAGGTATATGCCTGCGCGGTGAATCCGCGCCCGGGGTCAAACTTCCCGCCTCCTATTTCCCGAACGGACAGACCGGATAGCGGCATTCTTCACACTGGGAGCAAAAGCCCCCGTGCCCCAATGCCGCCACATCGGCAGCCGTTACCTCAATGCCGGCCAGCAGGCGCGGCACAACGAGATCAAAAATGCTGGCCTTGTGGTACATGACGCATCCGGGCAGCCCCAACACGGGCACCCGGCCTGCCGCCCCCTGGGCATAGGCCAGAAGGAACATGGCGCCCGGATACACCGGCGCGCCATAGCTGACCACCTCCGCTCCGGAAGCGCGGATGGCGGTTGGCGTGCGGTCGTCAGGGTCAACAGACATTCCGCCAGTTACCACAATAAAATCAGCACCTTGTTCGAGAAAATCCCTGATCGCTCCGGCAGTCATGGGCACTTCGTCACTGGTAAGGGTCTGCCCCACCACCGTGCTGCCCAGAGCGACGAACTTTTTGCGCAGCACAGGGCCAAAGGCATCCTGGATGCGCCCGTAAAAAACTTCGCTGCCTGTTGTGACCACGCCAACCCTGGCGCGGCGCAAAGGCAGAACTTCAACGACCGGCCCATCGACGAACGATTCAAGCTGCCGCAATTTTTCATCCTCAATCATCAACGGCACCACGCGGGCTCCCGCTACCGAGCGCCCCTTGGTTACGTGCTGCATGGTGTGGATGGTTGCGACAGAAATTTCGCCAAGGCTGTTTATGCGGTTGAGAACTGGCACATCCACCCGCAGCAGCCCGTCACAGGCGGCCTTGAGGTCGATACGCCCTTCCTTGGGTTCCGTGCATGTCAGGTTGCCGCCGGAAACGGCAGAAATAACACGCGCGGCGGCATCATTTTCGTGAACCATGCCGGGCAGGGATTCAAAAACATAAAGATGCTCTTTGCCAACCTGCAGCAGCACCTCAACGTCTTCTTCCCGCACAACATGGCCTTTACGAAAAACAGGCCCTTTGCTTTCACCAGGAATAATCCTGGTGATGTCGTGACACAAAACACTGCCCACGGCGTCATGCACATGGATGGTTTTCATTGCCAGTTTGGACATGACCTCTCCCGAAGCTGACTTCTAGATTGTGCATAAAATACCACCCTTACAACAAATTGCAAAATAAAATTCGTTATTTATTAATTGTGCTTTTGCTAACCATCTGGCTTTCAATGGTATCAACAGATAAATTCCTCTTTTTCGCAAAAAGCGTGACTATTGTCCCCATGACAAATACCGGGCCAAGGTCTCAAATTCATGCGGCATTGACAGCCGCGCGTTTCTTTGCGAGAGGGAAGGAAAAAAGCCGCTGTATTTGCCCAGAATACGGCAGCCATTAAAAGGAAATGCCATGCAAACGCGTTCAGCTCATTGGCCGATGGCTCTGCCCGGCAAAGGCCGACTGGGCCTTTCCGGTCTGGCGGTTCTTACGGCTCTGCTGCTCGGCGGGTGCGGCTTCGGCGGGTCCCCGGCCCAGCCGGAAACGCCCCCCGGCCCTGTCACTGGCTTCATGATCGTCTCCGCAGTGGGAGAAACCGCTACTGTTGACGACCCTGATTTTGGCAAGGGGGTGCGCGTGAGCCTGGACGAGCTTTTCACCTCGGCCAAGGGCGAAGACTGCAAACGCGGCACCGTGCTTTCAGGCCAGCGTGAAGCGGAAGTTATTGTCATCTGTAAGGATGACAAAGGCCGTTGGACCATGGCCCCGCGAGTGTGGGGACAGGGTCTTTCGCAGTAGCGAGGCTGAGACTCCGGCTTATTGCCAGCAGGCCCTTGGCAAAAAACGATCAAGGGTGCATTGCCTCTGGCTAAACCGGGCAAATGTGATTATTTATGGAAGCGCACGGCGAATACCACGCCCGTGCGCTTTCCTTGTTGCAGTTGCAGCCTCGCAGCCCTGTTGAACCGACACGCCCTGAGCATGTCTCAGCGCTTTCAGACACTGGAGATACAAGGCGTTACGAGGATATTGACTACGGAACCCTAGGGCCAACAGCCTGTTTGCGGAACCACCTCTGGGGGCCATGCAAGCCCGAATCCATTGCATCAACACTGCCATGTCGCACAGAACTATTTTCACTTTTCTGCTGATCTTTTTCGCCCTGTCCAGCGCGGTCAAGGCCGAAAATGCACCCCAGCCTTACGCTGCCAACCTGTTTCAGGGCAATTTTTCGCAGAGCAAGGATGCCGCAAAGGACGCCAAGGATGCCTCCATCATCGCGCCGGGCGACCGGGTGGTGCTGCGCCTGTGGGGCGGCGACCTCAAGGTGGACAGCACCCTGACTGTGGCTGCTGACGGGCATCTGGACGTACCGGAGGTGGGGGCCATACCCGTGGCTGGCCTTGGTTACGACAAGCTGGCCGAAGCCTTGCGCAGCAAACTTGCCGCCAACGGCCATGCCGATGCGCAGATTTACGCTGCGCCTCTGGATGCCCGGCCTGTGGCCGTTTTTGTCACAGGCGGCGTTGCCAGGCCTGGACGTTACACCGGCACCCCCGGCGACCCGTTGCTGAGCTTTCTGGACAAGGCCGGAGGCCTTGACCCCATGCGCGGCAGTTATCGTGACATCCGCCTGATGCGTGACGGCAAGGCCGTTGCCAACCTTGACCTCTACCCCTTTGCCCGCAAGGGCGTGTTGCCCGCCGTGCGTGTGCAGGAAGGCGACACGCTTGTGGTGGGCGACAAAGGCCCCACCATTACGGCCATCGGCGCGGTGCGCACCTCCGCCAAATTTGAGTTCCCCAAGGGCAAGTCCACAGGCACGGCCTTGATTGAACTGGCCGAACCGCAGAACAGCGCCTCGCACATCGCCCTTTCCGGCACCCGCAACGGCGCGCCTTACAGCACCTATCTGCCGCTCAAGGAACTGCGCAACCTGATGCTTGAAGACGGCGATCAGGTGCAGTTTATTGCTGATGCGCCAGGCAATACCATGATGGTTGAGGTGCAGGGCGCAGTGCGCGGAGCTTCCCGCTTTCCCGTGCGGCGCGGGGCCCGCTTGCAGGAAGTGAAGAACTTTATTGCCGTTGAACCTGGCCGCGCCAACCTCCAGGCCATGTACATCAAACGCAAGAGCGTTGCCGCCCGGCAGAAAAAGGCCATTGCAGATTCCCTGCGCAGACTGGAGGAAACAGCCCTCACGGCTTCCTCTGCCAGCGCGGATGAAGCAGCCATCCGCGCCAAGGAGGCGGAGATGGTCTCCAAATTTGTGGAGCGGGCCAAGAGCGTGGAACCGGAAGGCGTGGTTGTGCTTGACGGCGGGCCTGACAAGGCCGACCTCTCACTGGAAGACGGCGATATCATTGTGATCCCGCCCAAGAGCGACGTGGTGCTGGTAAGCGGCGAGGTCATGATGCCGCAGGCCATGCTGTGGGGCAAAAAGAAGGATGTGGACGACTACATCAAGGGTGCTGGCGGTTACACCAACCGCGCAGACCACGACAAGGTTCTGGTGCTGCACCAGAACGGCTCGGTGTCGCAGAACGGCGATGACATCCTGCCCGGCGATCAGGTAATGGTACTGCCCAAGGTGGAATCCAAAAACATGCAGGCAGTCAAGGACATCACCCAGGTTATCATGCAGGTGGTTGTTTCCGCCCGGTTGCTGCTGGGCATGCCGTCGTTGTAAGCTTTACGCAATTCTGCAGAAAGGGGGGCTTTTGCCCCCTTTTTTATTTCATGCGCACACGCTGCAAACGTGCGGTTGCATCACAAACGGAATTTGGGGTATGGTTTTGCAAGGAATGCAAAATCTACAAGAGGAATACATGGAACGCGCCCTGGAAGCATCCCCCCTGTTTTCTGGAATGACCGGACAGGAGGCGCGTATGTGCCTTGCATGCAGCGGCGCATTTGAAGAGCAGCACGGCAAGGGCGCGCTGATTTTTGCAGAATCTGACCCGCCGGAAAGGCTGTATGTGCTGCTGGAAGGTGCGGTGAACGTGTGCCGTGAATCAACCGAAGGCAGACGCGCCGTCATGGCGCGCGTTGACGCCCCCGGCGACCTGTTTGGCGAGGTGCATGTTTTTTTGGGCCGCCCGAGCTATGGTTGCAGCGTCTTGGCCGAAACGCCTGTGCGCATACTGGGCATACCCGCCCGGTTCTTCTACGCCACCTGCGAAAAAGCCTGCTCCGTCCATTCACGCATGATCCGCAACATGCTCGGTATTTTTGCGCACAAGGCTTTTTTTCTCACACGCCGCATTTCACTGCTGTCTTGCGGCAGCTTGCGGCGCAAACTTGCAGCCCTGCTGCTGGAGCACCGCCGCCCTGACGGCATGGTTTCACTGGCAATGAACCGTGAACAGATGGCTGATTTCCTGGGTGTAACCCGCCCCTCACTTTCGCGCGAACTCGCCGCCATGCGCGACGAAGGCCTTCTGCAAATGGAGGGTAGAAGCATTCGCGTACCTGACATAGCCTCACTGAATTTTTTGTGCGAATATTTCCCGGCCTGATTGAAATATATTCTTTTTATAAGTAATTTCAGGTTATTGCACATCGCCTCCTTTTTTCTCCCGCGCCCAAAATATTTTCATTTTCTTGAGCATCCGTAACATTTGTTACAGAACCATTGTCCCAGCCTTGATAGAACGGAATCGTCAACACAAGGAGGGCCTCATGGACCACATTCTCAAGAACCTTGAATTCGCCGCAGCGCTGCCCCTGGCCGCGCAGGTCGAGTGCCAGCCTGGCCAGATCGCCAGCAAGACCCTTATCCAAAACGCCTCTGTGGGCATCACCCTGTTTGCCTTTGACGCCAACGAAGAAATCAGCGCCCACACCTCCACGGGTGATGCCATGGTTCTCGTGCTTGAAGGCTCGGCGCAGGTAACCATCAGCGGCCAGTCACATACCGTGCAGGCGGGTGAAGTGATTATCATGCCCGCCGGCCAGCCGCACTCTGTACGCGCGCAAGAGCGCTTCAAGATGCTGCTTACCGTCGTTTTTCCTTCCCCCAAGACCCCCGCGTAGGCGGATCACCCCCCAGCCTCCGCTTTGCGGAGTATCAGGAGACACCCCATGAGTAACGCCATGTTCTGCTATCAGTGCCAGGAAACCGTGGGCAACAAAGGCTGCACCCAGATCGGCGTGTGCGGCAAAAAGCCCGAAACAGCAGCCCTTCAGGACGTGCTGGTATATGTGACCAAGGGCCTTGCGCAGGTCGCCACCAAAGTGCGCGCCCTGGGCAAGACCGTGAACCACGAAATCGACCGCATGGTCGTGGGCAACCTTTTTTGCACCATCACCAATGCCAACTTTGACGATGACATGATCGCCGAGCGCGTGCGCAAGACCTGTGCCGCCAAGAAAGCCCTGATGGCCGAGCTTGGCTCGCGCGACGGGCTGGCCGACGCTGCCCTGTGGGAAGCGGACGACAAAGCCGCCATGCTCGCCAAGGCTGCTACTGTGGGCGTTCTTGCCACAAGCGATGACGATGTTCGTTCCCTGCGCTGGCTCGTGACCTTTGGCCTCAAGGGCATGGCCGCCTATGCCAAGCATGCCGATGTGCTGGGCAAGCATGATCCCGCCGTGGACAACTTCCTGCAGGAAGCTCTGGCCAAGACCCTGGACGACAGCCTTTCCGTGGCCGATCTCGTGGCCCTGACCCTTGAAACCGGCAACAAGGGCGTAAGCGTTATGGCTCTGCTGGATGCCGCCAACACCGGTACCTACGGCAATCCCGAGATCACCAAGGTCAACATTGGCGTGGGCACCAACCCCGGCATCCTGATTTCCGGCCACGATCTGCGCGACCTGCAGATGTTGCTCGAGCAGACCGAAGGTACGGGCGTGGACGTGTACACCCACTCCGAAATGCTGCCCGCCCACTACTACCCCGCTTTCAAGAAGTTCAGCCACTTCAAGGGCAACTACGGCAACGCGTGGTGGAAGCAGAAGGAAGAATTTGACACCTTCAACGGCCCCATCCTGCTGACCACCAACTGCCTTGTGCCGCCCAAGGACAGCTACAAAGACCGCGTGTACACCACAGGCGTTGTGGGCTTCCCCGGCTGCAAGCACATCCCCGGCGAAATCGGCGAACACAAGGACTTTTCGGCCATTATCGCTCACGCCAAGACCTGCCCGGCCCCCACGGAAATTGAGACCGGCGAGATTGTGGGCGGCTTTGCGCACAATCAGGTGCTGGCCCTGGCCGACAAGGTTGTTGACGCTGTGAAGTCTGGCGCCATCAAAAAGTTTGTGGTCATGGCTGGTTGCGATGGCCGCGCAAAGGGCCGCTCCTACTACACCGAGTTTGCAGAAGGCCTGCCCAAGGATACCGTTATCCTCACCGCCGGTTGCGCCAAATACCGCTACAACAAGCTTGACCTCGGCGATATCGGCGGTATCCCCCGCGTGCTGGACGCCGGTCAGTGCAACGACTCCTACTCCCTGGCCGTTGTGGCTCTGAAGCTCA
The DNA here is from genome assembly GCF_053570645.1 of Desulfovibrio desulfopostgatei. Taxonomy (NCBI): domain Bacteria; kingdom Pseudomonadati; phylum Thermodesulfobacteriota; class Desulfovibrionia; order Desulfovibrionales; family Desulfovibrionaceae; genus Desulfovibrio; species Desulfovibrio desulfopostgatei. The sequence continues at coordinate 2,596,444 of NZ_JBRBQS010000002.1, forward strand.
AGGAAGTGTTTGGCCTCGCCGACATCAACGACCTGCCCATCGTGTACAACATTGCCTGGTACGAACAGAAGGCTGTTATCGTACTGCTGGCCCTGCTCGCCCTTGGCGTGAAGAACATCCACCTTGGACCCACGCTGCCTGCTTTCCTTTCGCCCAACGTGGCCAAGGTGCTGGTGGAGCAGTTCGGCATCGGCGGCATCAGCACTCCGCAGGACGACCTTAAGGCTTTCTTCGGTTAATCCCCGGTTCAAAGGGCGGCAGATTGCCCTGCCGCTCCCTGCATACAAAAGGCGGCGCACCTGTAATGGGTGCGCCGCCTTTTGGCATTTATACGACTGGGCCATATGCGTAGCTATTAATCGTGCCGCAGCAAATGCACCAACCGGGGAAGGCACAGCCTGATGACAGGCAACCTGGATGTCCCAAGTTAATGCATATGACGCTCGTGTACAAAAAATAGAAAAACGTCGTAGGGAATTGCGGGGCCACTGACGTTTCATACTACGCACCACTACCCGATTCCCGAACTGTATCAACCCTCAAGTTGCAAGCATCCAGAATCAATAGAATGCAATACCGAGAAACAGCAGCGCATCAATACACTTTGAGCAAGGATGAAACAAGCAACGGCACGGCAGCCCTCATGGCTAACACTAAGGGCTTGTAGAAACAGGCTGGATGCAGGGCAACAAAAAAGGGGAACCCGAAGGTTCCCCTTTTAATCGTAAGGCTAGGTACTCTTAGAAGGAGTACACGAAACGGACGTTCACGTTCCAGGGATCACGTTCCTGGTCGCTACGGCCGTTCATCTTGCTGTTGCCCCACACGCCGCGGGACTGGTCAAGCCAGGTGGCGATGTAGGCTGCGTCAAGAGCCACGGTGAAGTTGTCATACATCTTGTATTCGTTGGTCAGACCGAATTCCAACGCGGTGTCGTTGGTGGTCATGTACAAGGGGTTCATGCCAGCGGCCTGGGCGTTGGGGCCCTGACCAGACACGCCACGGGTAGTCCCGTTGTTGTAAACGGAGTTGTGCGAAGCAAGGTAACGGGTCATGGTGGTGCTGTTGGTACCGCCGATGAGGTTCAAGCGGAAGGTGTGCTTCAGGTTTTCGATGAAGCTCATATCCTTCAAGCGGGCGCCGATACCCCAGGTGCCGGACATGTCGTAGCCGAGAACAGCTTCGCGGCCGATCATGGGTCCGCCGTTGAAGGCGAAGTCAGAGAAGCCGTTGTTGTTGTTGTTCACGCTGATGGAAGGCATGCGCTCGGAACCGTTGGCCGGGTTGCCGTCGTCGCCGGAAGCGTACCAGCCGTACAAGCCGGGGATGGCCCAATCAAGCTTGTATTCGAACAGCAAAGAACCCAGCCAGCCAGCGCGGTTGGCGCGGCTGTCATCATAAGAAACGGAACCGTAGTTGAAATCCCACGCGATGCGGAAGGGATCAAACGCGGTCACTTCGCCGGTCAGGCCAGCCCACACGGCGTTGCCGTAGCTGCCCATGGCCTTGGTGCTGGTGGTGCCGTCCTTATGCAGGGCGCCGCCCACGGGCATCATGCCAGCAACAGGGTACTTGCCGCTGGTGGGAATGGAGTTGCCGAAGTAGTTGTTGTAGCCTTCTTTGCGGAAGGTGTTGGGGCCGATGGCGCTGTACATGGCCCAGGGGGTCACTTTCACGCCGTCAAAGGTCATGGGCACCAGCAGGGCAAACACGTCCATGTTGTCCATGTAGTTGTTGCGGTTGCTGCTGTGGTCAAAGCTGTTGGTGTAGTTGTCGTTGTAAGGACGGGCCCACAGGGCGGTCACGCCAACGGTTTCGTTGAACTGGTAGGAAGCGGTGATGCCGGCCACGTCATCGTTGAAGACGTTGCTGCCGGTGGTGAAGCTGGGCAGAGCCATGCCCTGAATGCCCATGCGGAACTTCAGGTCGGTCTGGGGGACCATCCAGTCGATGTAGGCGTTCTTCACTTCGACAACGTTGTTGCCGTCAGCGCCAAGGGAACCGCCCTGGTCGGAACGGCCCCAGGTCTGGTCGCCGATTTCAAAGAACACGGTGCCGGACAGGGCTTCAGAAGCCACGGCGTCCAACTGCAGACGAACGCGCTGACGAGCTTCAAATTCGTCTTCGTTCTTGTACTGCTTGGAGGCACCGTTGAAGCCCGTCTTGCCGTTACCGCCGGTGAAACCGCCGTTCTGGCCGTAGTCGAAGCTCATGAGCCACTGGCCCTTGGCCTTGAAGTCGATGGCGCTGGCGCCCGTGGCAGCGCCGAACACAAGGCCGGCCGCCAACAGAAGAGTAGCGATCTTTTTCATGGTTATCCTTCCTTTCTTTTGCCCCGCTTGGGACTATGGTTTCATACAAACGCCTATGGAGCGGTTTCCCGCTTCGGTGTGAATATATGGAAGGCCTAAACACTTTGCAAGCCCTATCGTGCAAAAATTTTTACCAAAAAAGAGCAACTTTGGCTCAAAATTGCATATATATTTATATTTAAGCATGTTAAACAAACTCTAGATATAAAAAAAATTTCTGACACATACCTGTCACAGTGTCATTTTTTTGCGGAACACATCCAAATTTCCGCGCTGCTGGCTTACAATCTGTCTGAGGGGTGTCGGTTAAAATTTTTTTCCCCCCCCCCCTCTGCCGCTGCAAAGGCAAATCATGGCCGCTCCCGGCAAGGGGTATTGCAAAGATGCAAAACGGCCATGCGCAATCTCCAAAAAAGCGCATGGCCGCAAACTGTGCAATCAGATCAGGCCTTCTGGTGAACCACGCTTCTAGCTGGCAGCATCCACGGGGAACCACAGGGGTTTTAAAAAGTGCAGGTGGCAGGTTTCGCCTTCCTGCGGGCCTCGGGCGTACCTCCCCTTCTGCACCCGCACGCTCTGCTCACCCACACGTACCTGATAGTCGAGCTGTTCACCCAAAAAAGTACGCCGTTCCACAATGCCGGGCACGCCCCCCGCAAGACGGTTCCGAAACATTTCCATGCGTGGTAGCGTTCTCTATCCGCCGTCGCAGCAAGCGCCCGGCATGGGCCTGCGAGCGCAGGCCCCCACATAAACCAGGAGATTGTCATGACCACGGTTTTCGGAACACTGGACCATGTGCTTCTGATGGCCCCCGGCCCCAGCCCGGTTGCGGCCAACGTGCTTGAGGCCATGAGCCTGCCCACTCTCGGGCATCTTGACCCTGACTGCATCAAGGTTATGGATGCCCTGCAAGAGCAGCTTCGCGCTGTGTGCAAAACGCGCAATGCCGTGACGTTTCCCATTTCAGGCACAGGCTCCGCAGGTATGGAAGCCTGCTTTGTCAATCTGGTGGAACACGGCGACAACGTGCTTATTGTCAACAACGGCCTGTTCTGCTCGCGCATGGTTGAAGTGGCCTCGCGCCTTGGCGCGCTGGTAGACACAGTGGAATGCCCATGGGGGGCGCCCATTTCTGTGGATGCGGTAAAAAAGCAGCTGGCGCAGAAAAATTACAAGATTCTTGCCGTGGTGCATGCGGAAACATCCACCGGCGTGAATAATCCTGTGGCTGAACTCGGCGCGCTGGTCAAAAACAGCGACACGCTCTTTCTGGTGGACAGCGTGGCTGGCCTGGGCGGCGTGGATGTGCGCGTGGACGAATGGGGCATCGACGCTTTTTACAGCGGTTCGCAAAAATGCCTTTCCACCCCTCCCGGTCTGGCGCCCGCCTCGTTTTCCGAGGCAGCCATGGAGGCCATGGCGCGCCGCAAGACCAAGATACCCAACTGGTATCTGGATGTACCGCTTATCCGCAAATACTGGGAAGGCACACCCCGTACCTATCACCATACGGCCCCCATCAACATGTACTATGGCTTGCATCAGGCTCTGGACAATCTGCTGGCCGAAGGCCTTGAGGCCTCGTTTGCGCGGCATCAGGCCATGCACGAAAGGCTCAAGCAGGGTATGGGCAAGCTTGGCTTCAAGCCCTATGTGACGGAAGGGGCCGCGCCCCAGGTCAACCTGTTTGTGCCGCCCGAAGGCGTTGACGCCAATGCCCTGCGCGCCAGCCTGCGCAAGGATCACAAAATTGAAGTGGCTGGCGGCCTTGGCGCCCTGGCTGGCAAGGTGCTGCGCGTTGGCGTCATGGGCGAAGGCGCGCGCGAAGAACCCATTGACCGCCTTGTGGCGGCAGTTGCCGCCTGCCTGTAGTATACTTTAACGTCCCTGCCCCCCCCGGCCCAAGCCTGTGCCCTGATTGCGTTCAGGTTGACAGCCGGGGGGGGGGGCAAAACGCGTACCGCGTCCTCCGTCACCCCAAAGCGACAGGCCTTGTTTCGGTGATGATTCCGTACTCCGGGGAAGTGTTTGACTTTTTCGCGAGCAGCACCCTATATTGAATGCATCATCTCCCTTTGGCGCAGGATGCAAAGGCCGTCCGTGACTCCGGCACGCTCGCGGCCGCAGCCAAACCGCCTTATATGGGGACACTCGCAACCATTGGCAGCACCCACGCCAGGAAGACCGAGGACACCGTCACATGAAGACACTTCGCCTCCGCCTTTCCATGCTGATGCTCCTGCTCTGCTGCCTTTTTGCGAACCTGACGCCAGCGCAGGCAGCCGTAGATTCCACAACCGCGCAGGACGAGTCCTCCGCCGCCGTACCGACCTCTCCATTCAACGACCAGGCAGGCTTGCCGGTGTATCCGCCGGAAGAAGAGCACTCCGTTGCAGCCCGCATTGATCGGAGCATAAACTGCTCAATTCAGAAGCGTCCCTTTCAGGTCATTGGCGGCCTCATTGCCTTTTTCCTGGGCGTCATCATCTTTCTGTTCTACTGCCTGGGCTGCAAGTGCAGCCGCATCTGCCGCATGGAAGCCCAGATGAACAAGGATGAACTGACTGGCCTGCCCAACATGGAAAAATTCAAGGTGCTGTGCGACAGCCTCATAACCACCCAGGTCACCTCTGACTACATGCTGCTTTCCGGTGATATCTGCCAGTTCAAGACAATCAACGACCAGTTCGGATTTGGCATGGGCGACAGGCTGTTACAGGCCTATGCGGCGGTTTTGCAGCGTAACATCCTGCCAGAAGAGTGCTGCGCCAGAATATCCTCTGATCTCTTTGTTCTGCTCTTGAGATTCGATACATGGGAGCAGCTTTCGGGCAGGGTCCGCGAAATGGACAGGGAGCTGGACGAGTGGCGGCGCAGTCAGGCGCTGCCCTACACAGTGCGCACCGTCTACGGAGCCTACCGCGTACCCAGGGAGCAGGAAAGGGACGTGCAGCTTATGCTGGATCTGGCCAACTATGCACGGCTGGAAGCCAAACGTTCGTCTGGCATGCCCATGGTGCTCTACAACGAACATATGCGGCAGGAAGCTTTGCTGAGCCATGAACTGAACGGCAAGCTGGAAGACGCCCTGACCAACGGTGAAATGCAGGTGTGGTATCAGGCCAAGGTGGACATGCGCACAGGAGCCATTACCGGCAGCGAGGCGCTGGTGCGGTGGAATCATCCCTCACGGGGAATGCTGCTGCCGGGCAGTTTTATCCCCATGTTTGAGCGCAACGGCCTTGTGACGTCCATTGATTTTTTTGTATTTGAGCAGGTCTGCCGCAACCTGCGTAGCTGGAAGACGCGCAACCTTCCGCTGCATTCGGTTTCCTGCAATTTTTCACGGCTGCATTTTGACCGTCCCCACTTTACCCAGCGGCTTGCGGATATTGCCGACCGCTATTCCGTGCCGCGCCACCTGCTGGAAGTGGAGATCACCGAAAGCGCCATCATGAACAACCCTGAAGCTGTCTGGCTACAGATCGTTCAACTGAAGGAAATGGGCTTTAAAACGGCCATTGACGATTTTGGCGCAGGCTATTCGTCCCTGGGCATTGTACAGATGCTTGACGCGGACTGCCTCAAGATCGATCGCAGCTTCATCCAGCGCGACCTGCCGGGGCAACGGGCGCAGATAGTGCTTGGCAATATCATTCGCCTGGCTTCTGATCTTGGCATGAATGTCATCAGCGAAGGTGTGGAAACAGCAGAACAGTCTGCCATCATCATGAAGTTGGGCTGCTACACGGCGCAGGGATTTTTTTACGCCAAACCAGAGCCTTCGCACGAATTTGAAGCAAGGCTCGCCATGCAGGGCCTGTAAGCCGGACTATTGGGTCACCGCGCATCATACCGCCCGGTGCAGCAAGGCCGCCCAGACTGGCCTGATGTCAGGGCCTGATGCTAAAAAACCTGATGTCAGCCTTCTGCCCTGTCCTTCATGCTTGCGCTGATCAGATCCATGAATCTGCGCGTCTGCACATCCGCATCATACGAGCGCAGCACCGTCTGCCGCGCATTACGCCGCACATGCCCCAGCTGCGGAGCCCGCGCCAGCACATCGGCCAGTTTTTGCGCCATGTTTTCATGATCCCAGAAGTCGCACAAAAAGCCGTTTACGCCGTCCTGCACCACCTCGCGCACGGGCGGCGTGTCTGACGCCACGACCAGTGAGCCGCAGGCCATGGCCTCAAGCAAACCGGTGGAAAACACATGCGGCGCCGCCAGATACACATGCGCGGTGGAATGTTGCAGCATGGCCCGGTATTCTTTGAGCGAACGCGCGCCAAGCAGGTGCACACGCGCCCGGAAGCTCTGGTCAATGCCCAGAATATCCACCGCGCGGCGCATGGCCTTGCCAGTCTCGGAGCATTCGGATGGCGTATCTGCGCCGTTGCCCGGCTTGCGTCCGGTCTGGGCAATATCAAGCCAGGCCAGCACCACCAGACAGTTCGGGCGCAATTCAAGCAGACGCGGCAGGCTCTTGCGGAACTGGTCAAAGCCGCGCGCGGGGTCGTGCATGGGGCCGCAAAAGGTCACCAGCTCATTGCTTGCGCATCCCCAGGAATCAGCAACGCCATCGCCGGTGGCATCGCCATCCTTTTTTTCCTCGCCGGGCATAAAAAAGCGCGTGTTGATGCCGCTGGGCACAACCTTTATGTCGCGTTGCAGCGCGGGGGGGTACTGGGCGCGTTGCCAGAGGGAGGAGGTAACGGCAAGCTGGCATTCGCCCAGCGCGTTGTATTCCCACAGATTGCAAACCCGCAGGGGGGCAAAATCCGCCGGGGGGCGAGGGTTGCCACGCGTAAAAAAGCAATGGCTCTCGCCGTTGTTGTAAAACCAGTCGCCCTGAGCCACATAAAAAGCTTTGGGGAAGATGTCGCGCACGTAAAAACTGCCGCCCATGCTTGCCGCAGCGCAGACAATGTCTGGGATAAAACCGTTTCTCCGTAGCGACAGCAGGGCATTGCCCGCCCGTGCGCCACGCCGCAGACGCGTTACGATTTCCTTTTCTGCCGGGTCATCGCTTTCATAGGGCGCAGGCGGCGCCAAACGCAGCCGCCGCACACCGGGAATGGCAAGTTTTTGCCCGGTTTCTGCAAGAAACAGCACGGTATTGTTCTGGGATGCGCCAAAGGCCTGGGCAAGAGAACGAAAGCGACCAGGAAAAACAGAATTCAGAAAAAGAATGCGCATTGTTAACCCCTGTACCTATTAGGCGCTGTTTGGCTGCGGATCGCCAAGCAAATGCTCCAGAAAAACCATACCCTGCTCTGTTTCCAGAAAAGCCCGCAAAGAGCCAACAACGGTGGCGTCATACTTGGGCGGAGTTTCGGACAGGATATTCAGTGCATCTTCCGTACTGTGCGCCTCGCGGTAGGAGCGTGGCCGCATAAGCGCGCAGAAGGTATTGGCAACCGCCAGAATACGGGCGTTCTGGCAGATGGCCCCATCATTCAGGGCCAGGGGATAGCCGCTGCCATCCAGGCGCTCGTACATCTGGGTGATGGCCTCCAGCACCGGCAGGCCAAAGTCTATGTCTGCCAGGGCCTCGCGGGCAAATTCCACATGCTGTTGCAGCAAAGCCCGTTCCTGCGCCGAGAGCGCGCCTGTCTTGGTGAGCAGATCCTTGGGAAGCTGGATCATGCCCACATGCGAGAGGTTGGCTGCCGTGCGCAGGGTGGCAAGGGTTTCCGCATCGTTGCGGCCAAGCCCGCAGGCCAGAGAAACCGCCAGTTGCGCCGTAAAGGCCGACTGCCCGCGCAGATAGGTATCCACGGCTTCAATGGCCTTGACGAAAGCGTTGACGGTCTGGGCGACCATTTGCTGAGAACGCTGCTGCGCCACAGCTATATCCGTCATGTCGCTGTACACGGAGACCATGCCCGAGAGCCGCCCGTTTTCATCCCGAAACGGAGTGCAGGAGGTAAGATAATAGCGCAGCTTGCCATCCACCAGCAGGGCTTCGGCAAAGCTGAAGGGTTCGCCCGCCCTGTGCACGGCCAGCGTGTGGGTTACAAGGCTGCGCGCAAGCTCCATATCCAGCTCGGAATATTTCAGCCCGCGCAGCTCCGTGGCTTTTTCCCTGCCGCACAAACGGGCAAAGCTCTGGTTGGCGTAATGGATGACGCCGTTCAGGTCGTTGAGCACTATGCCTGCCGACAGGGCGGAATTTACGCCGTCCATGATCTGCTTTTGCTGGTTGACCACCAGATAGAGCTTGTGCATCTGCTCCGCCACGGCGCGCTCGTTACGGCTCACAAGGCTCCACCACAGTGCGGCCAGCAGGCCGCCAGCCAGCGCCGCCATGATCAGCGAAGCCACAACGACATTCTGCCGTATGCCGGCAAACTTTTCATCAATGCGGCTCATGGGCAAGGTCTGCTCCACAAGCCAGGGCAGGTTGGGCACGGGCAGGGCAAGCCCGTATATCTCGCGCTCGCCTTCCGGCAGGCCGGGATCAATACGTGTGCCGAGCGGCAGTTTTTCATCATGCAGCGACCAGCCGGGCAAATCTGATACGCCCGACACTTCGGTAGGCGCAATGCGTTGCAGCTTTTCACCAAAGGATTGAAGAATAAATGTATTGTACTGGCTGCCATTGCCCGCTTCGCCCGTTGCCGCAGCGGTTACAGGCAAGACGCTGTAGGTGGCCAGCAACAGGGAAACCACCCGGTCGCCGGTTGAATCCACATACAAAGGCGCAAAAATGGGAAAGGCCATATCCATGACAAGCCTGCCGTTTTCACGCCGCACAGGCATAAGAACAGGCTGTTTGCTGTTCAGGGCCTGCTGCAAATAGGGCTTCTGCTCCTCATCGGGCGGCTGCACTCCTTCCGGGGCGAGGTACATCTGCATGTCTGTGTTAACCAGGCTCGCGCCGCTGAAGCTGTTTTTCTCCATGAAGTCGCTGAGATAGTCGACCATCAACGGAAGGCGCGGGGCAATTTTTTTCAGTAGCTCGCTGTTGCTGGCAGTGTCCGCCGGGGGCTCCGTATCCGCTTCGGCCCCATTCTGGCTTTGCCGGGCCATCTGCAGCATATCCGTGGCGGGCACGCCCGCGCTGGCAACCTCTGCGGCAAACAGCCGCAGCATATCCTGCGCGACAAAAATATTTACCTGACCGGCAAGGGTGCCAGACCACACGGTGAGCAGGGCCACCTTGCCCGAGGCCTGGGAGTTCATGTCCTGCCCCATTTCACGCAGCAGCTGAGCGCGCGAATCATGCAGATACCAACGTGCAAAAATAAAAATCAGGCAGAGCACCAGCACAAATAGTGCCGACATGGTCAACGCCGCCTTGCGGTTGCGCTGGGCTACGCCTGGGAGAGTCAGTTCTTGGGGTGCCATATATTTTCCTTCATCGGGCTGCGCGTCTCGATAAACCAGTATAATAACCCAGAGGGTACATGCCCGAACGGCTTGCCCCAGACCGCGCCGATTTCTGAATCATTGAACACTGAAAATGCTGGCTTGCGCAGGCTAAAGCCAGTCTGCCCGCATTTTCGTTCTACCGCTCGCGCAGGGCATTCTGCTTGGCCTTGAGAATGGGCTTGAGCAGATAATCCAGCACGGTTTTCTTGCCGATCATAATGTCTGCCGTCACCACCATGCCCGGCATAATGGGCAGAGATTCGTTATGGTAGACAATGGCGTTTTTCTGGGTGCGGATCTTTACAAGATAAAAGTGCTCGCCCCTTTTGTCTTCAATGGTATCGGCGCTGATGGATTCAAGCTTGCCTTCAATCCCGCCGTAAATGGAGAAATCATAGGCTGAAACCTTGACCATGACATTCTGTCCCGGGCGCAGAAAGGCCACATCCTGCGGTTTGACCTTGGCTTCCACGACCAGGGTGTCGTCAAGCGGCACAAGATCCATGATGGGTTCGCCGGGTTTGACCACGCCGCCCACGGTGGAAATGTATATCTGCTTGACCGTGCTGCGCACAGGCGCGCGCAGTTCCGTGCGGGTTACGCGGTCGCGCCCTGCCGAAAGATTTTCGCGCAGTGAATTGAGTTCCTGCCTGCGCTTGTTGATCTCGTCAGTAACCGCTGCAATCTGCTCGGCCCTGCGGGATGCTATGCGCTGCTTGGATTCGTCCGCCGCGGCCTTGGCCTTGGGGATTGTGGCGGCAAGGGAATCTATCTGGCCCTGCAATTCCACAACCTTTTGCTGCATGCCGAGATATTCCAGCTTGGAAAAGTTGTTGCGCTGCACAAGGGCGTAGGCCGTATTCTTTTGCTCGATAGAAAGCTCGAGGCTGCGGTCGAGCTGCACCTTGCGGGCAGTCAGTTCTTCCACATCATGCAGACGCTGCACATACTGGGACTGTAGAACATCAATTTCCGCGTTGAGCTGTTCACGGCGGCTGTGCCAGGCATTTTCCTGATCCTGAATGATCTGGTGAATGCGCCCCAGCATGCCGGCCTCAACCCTGCGGCCAATGACTTTTTCTGCCCACATGTCAAAATTTTCTGGAAAAACAGGCTTGTCGCCCTTGATCTCGGCTTCAAGGCGGATAATGGCGAGGCTGTTTTCCATGGCCTTGTTTACGGCGTCGCGGTAGGCGCTTTCGGCCATCTCATTGTCCAGTTGCGCCAGCACCGCCCCCTTGTCCACAATCTGCCCTTCGTGCACAAGCACTGCACGCAGAATACCGCCCTCAAGGTTCTGGATGGTCTGGGTGCGTTGCGAACCAACAACCGAACCTTCCGCATGGGTCACTTCATCCACGCTGGCAACAGCCGCCCAGATGATCAGACATAGAAAAAACGCTGCCACGCTGATGGACAGCGCGCGCACGCCGAACTTGGGCCGCCGGGCGAGGGCGGCGTCCACTTCGTTGGCAAAAAGGATATCATCGGGCGTCAGGCCGCGCAGGGGCGCGTCCATGGCTGCGAACAGACCGGGATTGCCTTGCTGCAGAGCGTTCGCCATGCCGCCAGATCCCTGCTGACCGCCCTTGCCCAAAATTCTGTCTACAGTTTCATGCAACGACTGCTTCAGGCTTTTATCCGGGCGCTGTTCGTGCTCCCCGCCCCGCAGCAACTGACGCAAAAAAAGCTCAAGATTGCTCGGTTCTTTCTTTTTGGCAGCGGCAGCATCCAGCCCCATGGGCTGCATGTCTCCGGCATTCTGGCCCAGATCGGCCATCAGCGCATCCAGATCAGGCAATCGGCCAGCGCCCGCATCCGGGCCTGACCCGAGCGGCGCGGCCGCGCCAAAATCAGCGGCAGGTTCCAGCATGTTATCGCTGCCGGGCATTGATGGCAGGGGCGCGTCAATATTGGGCCGTGAAAAATGCGAGCCAAAGGGCATGCCCGGCATGCCGCCCGGCTGCGGAAAGACCGAAGGCTCCATGCCAGGAGGCAGGAGCACATCGGGCTTTGACGTGCCGCATTGCGCCCCTGCTTTATGTTCTGGCTGACTTTCAGCCCCGGTCATATCCATAGTCTTCTGTGGCAACTGCATGCGCCCTTCTCCAAAAACCGCTGGGCGGTCATTTCAAAACAAAAAGCCAAGGTCTTCAGCAAAGCCGGATTTTTCAGGCGTTGGCGGCATGGGCAAAGGCGTTCGCAGATTTTTCCTGCGGGGCAGTCTGTTGCACATTGGTCACGTTCTTTTTCGAACGGTCGCGCAGGCTCTGCAATACAGCATCGCGGGGGCCGTCCAGCTTGATCTGTCCGCCTTCCATAACAATGAGCCGATCCACTATGCGCAGCATGGAGAGCCGGTGGGTCACAAGCACAAGGGTGCGCCCGCCAATGACCGATTGCAGCCTTTTTTGCAGCAGCATTTCTGAATCCGTGTCCATATTGCTGGTGGGCTCGTCCAGAATGAGCACCTCAGGGTCGCGCACCAAAGCGCGCGCAAGGGCCACCGCCTGACGCTGCCCGCCAGAAAGCGCCTTGCCCTGCTCGCCCACCTGCGCGGCAAACCCAGCGGGATTGTTGCGCAAAAAGTCTGTGACGCCAGCCAGGGAGGCAGCACGCAGAATGAGGTGATCGTTGATGGTGGGATCCCCCAGGGCGATGTTGTCGCGAATGCTGCCGTAAAACAGCACCACATCCTGCGGCAGCACGCCCACGCGGCCACGCAGTTCCATGCTGGGAATCTGCCTGATGTCCACGTCGCCGAACTTCACCGCCCCTTCCTTGGGCTGGTAAAGGCCGATGAGGAGCTTTGACAGCGTGCTTTTGCCCGATCCCATGGGTCCGATAATGCCCACGCGTTCTCCCGGCTCAATGCGCAGTGAAACATGCTCCAGAGCCAGGCGTTCCTGCCGGGGATAGGCAAAAGAAACACCTTCAAGAGCGAACGAAGGCCGCAACATGCCAAAATCCATGCAGGTTTTTTCCGTCTGATTTTCAGAAGGCAGCATCATCAGCATGTCCAGCGCCTTGAGGGCCACATGCGAATTTTGCAAACGGGTGAGCAGCGAGGCCATCTGGAGCAGCGGGGCCATGGTGCGCCCCACCAGGATATTGCAGCCGATAAGCGCGCCCATGGTCATGAGGCCATCAGATATGCGGTACACGCCCCACACCACCATGGCCACAGTAACAAGCTGGGTAATGAGCATGGAAGATGTGACAGCGAGGTTGTTATACTTGCGGGATTCACTGTTGGAGCGGGCCGAAAGGCCTACCACAGATTCCCACAGCTTCTGCATGCGGCTTTCAGCCATGCAGGACTTGAGCGTTTCCAGCCCGCCCACAATTTCCACCAGCAGAGCATTTTTTTGCATGTTCTGCTTGTAGCTGGCCTCGGCGCTCATGCGCGAACGGTGCTGAAGCAGCAGGCCAATGCCGATCATGATGGGCATTGCCCCAATGGACAGCAGCACCATAGGGCCGCCAATGAAGGCCGTAAGCAGCAGAAAAATAACCAGAAAAGGCAGGTCGATGCAGGCAAGCAGACTTGAGGAACTAAAAAATTCGCGCAACTGCTCAAACTCGCGCAGGTTGTTCACCAGCGCCCCGGTGGATTCGGGCTTGGCATCCAGCCGCATGGAAAGCACCTTCTCCACCAGCGAACTGGAAAGAACGATATCCGCATTGCGGCCAGCCACATCCACAAAATGCGTGCGCAGGGCCGAAAGCAGAAAATTGAACATGTAGATAATGCAGATGCCGCTGGCAAGAACCCACAATGTTTCAATGGCATTGTTGGGAACCACGCGGTCATAGACATTCATGACAAACAGCGGGCTGCCCACTGCAATGAGGTTTATGACCACGCTGGCCAGGGCCACGTGCCTGTAGATGGGCGCATAGTACCGCAGCACATCCCAGAACCAGCGCTTGCCGCGGGCAATGCTGAGGTGTTCGGAACGGTCATCCGGCGCTGCCTCCACTGCGGCAAAGAGCGCATAGCCGGAGTATTCGTCCGTCAATGCCTCTACTGGCACCAACTGCGTGCTTTCGCTGGTTTCCGGAAAAATCACCTCGGCCATGTCGCCGTCAAGGGCGGTGAGCACGCACGAACGGTCGTGGGAGAGCAACAGAATGCACGGCAGCACAAGGCCTGGAATATCTGCGATATCAGGGCGATAAGCGATACGCCCGGCCATGAGCACATGCGGCGACACTACCCGCCCGCGCAGGCGCATCAAGACCGAAAGGCTGCGCAACAAGCCGGGCATAAAGTCCACGTCTGAAGGCCGCAACGGTCCCATGGTCGGCGCTGTGCGCGGAACCTCGGTTGAGTTGTGTCCTGCAAGGCTGGAGGCTTGCTCCGGTGCCGCCTCTGCTGGCTTTTGCGGAGCCCGCCTGCCGCCGGATTTCTGTTCAGGTGATGTGAGCTGTGCCTTTTCTTCTGAATCCGTGGAAATTGTATCCATGCATATTCCATCGATGCCGATGGGGATAAATCGGCATCATCATTTCGTTATCATCACGCAGAGCGGCAAAGCCCCTACCCCGAGGGAGTTCACTTTACAGACCAGAGGCACAAGGCGCGCCGCATGGGCCAGCCAAGGATCCCGGCCTGGTAAAGAAGGATTTGCGCCCTTTACATAAGCGCCGCATGCCCCGGCTTAACCGGGGCATGCGGAATGGATTATCAGTTGAACCAGCCAGGAGCGAACTCCTCGCGGGGATCTTCCGGTTCCTTGGGTGCGCTCTGCCCAAGCGGGCCGGTATTGATGGACATTTCTGGCAGCATATTGCCAGTGAGCGCCGAAAGCCTGTACGCGCCCACAAGAATATTGCCCCGTGCGGTTTCTGCCTGGGTTGCAGAGTTGTACAGCTCACTTTCTGTATCCAGCACATCCAGAATACTGCGCTTGCCAATCTGGAATTGTTCGATATAGGCGGTGCGCGTGTACTTGTTGTATTCTATGGCCTTGGAATAGTGGTTGTACTGTTCCTGGGCAGCAAGATAGTTGACCCAGGTGCTGTCCACATCCAGCTTGAGATCATCAATAAAATTGTACATCACCTGGCGCGACTGGCGCATGCGGGCTGAGGCGGCGCGGCGTTCAGCCACGTCTGCCCCGCTGTTGAAGATATTCCAGCGCACTACGCCCATGACGTCAAAACTGTACACCCAGCGATCACTTGTGCCGCCAAGGTTGGTATAGTTGGGGCCGGCTTCAAGATTGAGCGCGGGAGAAAAGGCCGAATCCGCCAATTCGCGCTCGGCCCGCGAAGCACGGATATCCTGCAAATAGGCAGCGAGTTTGGGATTGCTTTTTTTGGCCTTTTCCAGAACAGCCTGCGATGCGGTGTAAAGCTGGGGCGGCATGGTCACGGTCTGCAAGCGGCTGGCCGCTGGCAAGCCGGTAAGCCGGGTATAGGTTTCCTCGGCCACAAGCAGGGATGCCTTGGCTTCAGAAAGGCTTGAAAGCGCCCGCTGCAAGCGCGACTGCGCCTGGGTTACGTCTGCGGCAGTGTCCGCGCCAAGGCTGGCGCGATCCTGGGCCTGCCCCACAAGAGACTTGTGGTGGGCCACGTTTTCTTCGGAAAGTTCGTAGATTTTTCTGCGGCGCAGCAAATCAATATGGGCGATAATCGCATCAAGAGAAAGCGATGTCGCCGTATCGAATACACGGTACTTTTGGGATTCGAGAGTGGATTTGGCAGTACGGACGCGCGAACGGGTGGCAAAACCATCCCATATGGGTTGCACAAGCTGGGCGCTGTAGCCCACCTTGCCCCACATCTGCGAATCAAGGTTCTGGCTGCGGGTGCTCGAATCGCTCAAGACGCTGCCGCCAGCCTGCCCTGTAACGTCAACGCGGGGGCCAAAGCCAGCCTGAGCGCGCCTTACTTCATGATCCAGCACCTCACGGTTTTCGATCATGCCCCGCAGATTATGGTGATTACGCAGCACTCCATAGATGGAATCCTCGACCGAAAGCGGCTTTCCCGCTGGCGGGGGTGGGGGATAACCGGTTTCAGCCGCAGTGGCCGCCGTTGCCAAAAGCAGGGAAAAAAGGGCTCCCCAGATAATCTGTTTCACGGTTGACTCCTCAGCTTGAAAAATGCACCGTCCGCATTCTCCCGCTTGTGGGCATATCGACCAGTATGGACCACATTACATAGATGGCAGAGTCCCTTCCCCACCCATATAACGACATGCCTTTTACTAGCTGTAACCACTTAGCCCCAGTCCTGCAAGATATTTAGATACCTTTCAAATGGCGGGAAACAGCAAAAGACAACTGCCCGAACTATATTTACACGCAAAAACTTTGCATAATAAATAGTTGATTACTTTTCAAATCCAACAAGGCACGCATCAGCATGCTGCCCCTCAACGGTGACGGCTCTGCGTCAGACGCATGCCGCTTCGCAAAAAAAAAGCGCCAGACCCAAAAGATTTGGCGCTTGTGGTCGACGCAGCTCGACTGATACCTGTAGACAATAATTCAAGGTGGTTACGTGAAAAACATCATCTCGTCCGGCGAGTGCCTTTGGCACACATCGCGTGCTGTCAGCCTCGGTGTGAAAACGGGCAAGACAAAAAATCCCGGAGCCGATGCCGCCTAGAACGTGTAGTTAAGCTCTGCAAAGTAGGCCTTGGGATGCGCACACGCGGGGCACATCTCGGGAGCGTGGTCACCCTCCACAAGACAGCCGCAGTTCAGGCAACGCCATACCGTAGGCTTGGTGCGCATGAACATGCGCCCTTCCTTGATATCCTTGGCAAGCGTAAGAAAACGCTTTTCATGGTAGGCCTCGGCAACGGCGATCTGGCGCATGACGGCAGCAACCTCAGAAAAACCTTCTTTGTCAGCCGTAGCCGCAAATTCAGGATACATGACGGTGTGCTCGTGGTTTTCGCCACTGGCGGCTGCGATAAGGTTGGCCTCGCTGTCAGCGATGACCCCGGCAGGATACGCCGCCGTGATTTCCACATCTCCACCTTCAAGGAACTTGAACAGGCGCTTGGCGTGTTCTTTTTCCTGCAAGGCAGTTTCTACAAAAATTTCCTGCACCAGCACAAAACCGTCATTCTTGGCCCGCCCGGCAAAGTAGTCATAGCGGTTACGCGCCTGAGATTCACCAGCAAAGGCTGTAAGAATATTTTTTTCCGTCTGGCTGCCTTTCAGCGATTTCATAGCGTCTTCTCCTTGGAATGATTGGTGGCTGCGCGCCTATTGGCGCAACGGCAAAGAAGAGCATGGTCAACAGCGCCCCTCTTCTTGAACCACTCTAATCAGGAATCATTCCTATGTCAAGCAGAAGTAGACTCCGCTTCGGCAAGCTGTGCTTCGAGAGCCGCAATCTGCGACTCGAGCGACTGGATTTTGCTTTCCACCGCCGCGCTGCTGCCGCTGCCAGCGTGGCTGGCCAAGCTGGAAAGCTGGCTCTTCAGGGCCTCAATCTGCTTCTTGATCTTCTCGGTAGGATCGGAAGAGCTGTCGCTACCGCCGCCGCCAGCGCCCCCGGCCTTGGTCGAACCACCGCCACCAGCTTTGCCGGTTTCACCATCGGCAGTTTCGGCAGAAGTATCGCCCTTGTCTTCCGCAGATTGCGATGTCGCAGCCGTTGACGAGCCTTTGTCGTACATGTGGATCTTTTCAGAAAAAAGCTTCTTGGCTTCATCAGATATATCAACGGTGTCGCCTGAATCGGACGAATCGCTGCGCGTACGGATGGTATTCGACCCCAGACCAACCTTGTAAACCGCCTCAGCGTTGCTGGAACCCAACAGATTGCCAATCCCTGTTGCACTCATATGACGCCCCCCGCAGTAATCTTAGCTGCGAAATGCCGCATCATTTTTAATAGTGGCTCCCCCACAGAAACCCTGGGTGCGGCTGCCCAACGGGTTTGCACCCGGCAAAATCTGCCGGATGCACCTTTCCGCAGGTAGTACAGCAACAACCATGCCGCAGGCAGTCTTTACAGCCTTGGCCGCCTATGGCAGCTTTGCTGCATGCCTGCCCGCAAAGTCCCTGCCACCCCCCTTCACGACCTGCCCGCCACGGTAGAATTTACCCTGGCCGATGGAACGCGGCTGGCGGCGGCAGTGCGCCTTTCAACCCGTTCGCGCAGGGCAAAGCTGTCGCTCACGCCTCGGGGCGGCCTTGTGCTGACTACCCCGCTGACCATGGGACCAGCACAACTCCAATCAAGCCTGCCGCTCTTTTTGCCCTGGCTGGAGCGCGCCCGCACAACCCTGCTGCGCAGGGTGCCCGCCCCCCAGTTGCCGCCCAGCATCACCCTGCCGCTCACAGGCGAATTTTTTGCCGTTGTACCCGGTGGGGATATGGCAGCAGGGCGCAAAGCCGCCACTGCGCAAACCGGCAAAACTGCCACGGTACAGGTTGCCAACGGTGCACGGCGTTTGCTGCTGGTGGAAAGTTCAGATCAGGTGCGCCTGTATGGCGCCGTGGATGACATCTCTTTATGCGCGCAGGCCTTGCGCCAGTGGTGCCGCAAAAAAGCAGCACGCCTGCTGCCGCCGTATCTGGAGCAGCTTGCGACAACGGAAGGCTTTGCCCTTGCGGGTGTCAGCGTGCGGGACCAGAGCGGACGCTGGGGCAGTTGCTCCCGCCTGCGCCGGGGCCGCCCCCCTCAGCCCGTAGCGCAACGGTCAAAGCTGCCGCAAGGGGCTTTTGGTCGCCCCAGATCGCTGGAACAGCTCACCACGCGCATCCGCAACTTTTTTTCCACCCCGCCCCTGCCCGCCGCATATGACGCGGCCCCATCCTTTGCCCAAAGCGGCTCAGCCCTCGCCCCTGCACATCCGGAGGGACGCATCAGCCTCAACTGGCGCGCCCTGCTTCTGCCAGCCCCGCTGCTGGAGCATTTGTGCTGGCATGAGTTGTGCCACTTGCGCCATATGGATCATTCCCCGGCCTACAGGGAGGAGCTAGCCCGCTTTTCGCCCCAATGGCCCGCGCGTGAAAAGGCGCTCAACGCCGCGTGGCGGAGCTTGCCATGGTGGGCGCTGCCCGGCGAGGATGCCTCCCCCAGCCGCTGATTTCCCCCAAGCCTCGCCCTCGCTCCGCGCGCAAACATGCGCAATCCTGCATCGGCTGACAACATGAACCACGCCGCACACCAACTACCAAGATGCTCCATAAATGAGCGACAGGTGCAAACCCGCGCGCGATGGCGGGTTATATTAAAAAATATCCAGAGTATTCCGCAATGACGCTTCAATATATTGCATAAGCCCTCACGGAAAATGCATAATTTTTATTGAACCTTAGCCAGACAGAAATGGACAAAGTTTATACTTTGAGCGATAAAAGACAAACAGACAGATAGGCATTCAGTCTGCACAACACACCGTCATCATGCGCAGGCATCCCCTGCTGCGCACACCCTCTACTTGCCGCTGTAATGGTAAGGAGCGCGCCAATGCCCATAGACAAGCATGAATGGCCTGTACTGATTGTTTCTGGTGAATTTGACGCGGCAACAGATGAAGGTTGCAGACTGCGCGACCTGAAAAAGCAGCTTGTGGAAAACAAGGGATGCTCTGTTCTCATATCCCTGCGATATGAAGACGCTATAAATATTTTTGCATCCCGCGCAGACCTTGGAACTGTTATCATAGACTGGGATATACAGTGCGAAGACCCCGGAGAGCAGGCAACGGCAGCAGAGTTGCTTGAGAACATCCGCCTGCGCAATAAAACCATCCCGGTTGTGCTGCTCACTGATCATTCCGAGCTGGAGAATCTGCCCACGGATGTTCTTTCCAAGGTGGACGACTGCATCTGGAAGATAACAGATACCGTGGATTTTCTGGCCGGACGCATCGAAGTGCTGGTCAGCGATTACCTGCAAACGGTGTATCCGGCCTTTTTCGGCGGCATGGCCCGCTACGCCAATGAATACAAATACGCATGGCACACGCCCGGTCACATGGGCGGCGAGGGTTTTCTCAAAAGCCCCGCAGGCGTGGCCATGCACAAGTTTTTTGGCGAAAACGTCTTCCGCGCCGACCTTTCCATTTCCGTTCCCGAGCTTGGCTCCCTGCTTGACCACAATGGCCCTGTTGGCGATGCGGAAGAAAATTCCGCCAGAGTCTTTGGGGCGGACATAACTTTTTATGTGCTCAACGGCACCTCCAACGTCAACCAGATCATCTGGCGCAGCCAGGTGCTGCGTGACGACATAGCCTTTGTTGACCGCAACTGTCACAAATCGCTCAACTATGCCATGGTCATTACCGAGGCATACCCCGTGTATATGACGCCACGGCGCAACCGGCGCGGCATCATCGGGCCGTGCAGGCTTTCCGAATTTTCAGAAAAAAGCATCCATAAAAAAATCGCCGCCAACAAGCTCATTCCTGACGAGCTGAAAAGCTGCCGGGTCAAGATGTCCGCCCTCACCAACTCCACCTATGACGGGCTGTGCTACAATGTGACCAACATCAAGAAGCAGCTCCGCAAGAGCGTGGACAACCTGCACTTTGACGAGGCGTGGTACGCATACGCCCGTTTCAGCCCCATGTATGAGAACCACTATGGCATGACGGATGCCGACAATGTGGCCGATCATCCGCCCATTTTCTGCTCGCAGTCCACCCACAAGCTGCTCACGGCCTTTTCGCAGGCCTCCATGCTGCACGTAAAGCACGGTACGCATGTGCGGATCAACCGCGATGAACTCAACGAATCCTACATGATGCACGGCTCCACATCGCCACAATACAACATGATCGCCTCGCTCGATGTGGCCACCAAGATGATGGACGACGACGGCGAGGTGCTGCTGCGCGACACCATTGCCGAGGCCGTTCGCATCCGCCGCAAGATCACCCTCATGGAGCGAGAAATGACCGCCAGGGGCGACTGGTTTTTCAGCATGTGGCAGCCCAGAAGGGTTCCTTATCAGAAGGGTATGCATGACTTTCTGGAAGTGCCCGCCGAATATCTGGCAGAAAACCAGCTTCCATGGGTGCTGAACAGCGACAACAACTGGCACGGATTTGACGATATTGAGCCGGATTACGTCATGCTTGACCCCATCAAGCTGACCTTCATCACGCCCGGCCTTGCGGAAGACGGCACAATGGCGGATACGGGCATTCCGGCTGCTATTGTCACCAACTACCTGATACGGCACCGCGTGGTGTGCGAAAAAACCGACTATTATTCCTTTTTGCTGCTCAACTCCATCGGCACTACCAAGGCCAAGGAAGGGGCGCTCATCTCGGGCCTGCTCAAATTCAAGCAGCTCTATGACGCCAATGCCCCGCTGAGCGTTGCCCTGCCCGATCTCTACGCCGCCTTTGCTGAAACATACAAAGGTATTGGCCTCAGAGATCACAGCAACGCCATCCATCGACACTTCCGCGAGCACAAGCTGCTGGACAAGATGCAGGCAGCCTTTCAGGGCATACCAGATCAGGTCATGCGGCCTGCGGAGGCCTACCATGAAGTGGTGCGCCACAATGTGGAATATGTGGAACTGGCCGACCTGCGCGGGCGCGTCCCGGCTGTCATGATTGTGCCCTACCCGCCAGGCATTCCCGTCATGATGGGCGGCGAGGTGATGAACGAGGCGGCGGAACCCATATTTGCCTATCTTGAGGCGCGCCAAAACTTTGAAAATGCCTTTCCCGGTTATGAAAGCGACATCCACGGCGTAGAACGCATAGAACGCGATGGCAAAAAATACTTCAGCGTATTGTGCGTAAAAAAGTAGCCATGTCCGCTGATTCCTGCCCCGGAGCGCCGGAGAGCAATTTTTAACCGCAGCAAAAGGACGGCAGCCATGACCACGCCGGGCACTAAAAAACTTGGTCTTTTCGCCTGCATCACTGTGGTGGCGGGCAACATGATGGGGTCTGGCATTGCTCTTTTGCCCGCAAACCTTGCGGGCATCGGCAGCATATCGGTCATTGGCTGGCTGGTGGCCATTCTGGGAGCCATGGGCCTGGCCTATGTGTTTGCCCGTCTGGGCATGGAAGACCCGCAGGAGGGCGGCCCCATAGCCTATGCCAGCGAAATCGGGCCGGAGCTGGGCTATCAGACGGGCCTGCTCTATTATCACGCCAACTGGATAGGCAATCTGGCCGTAGCCATAACCGGCGTGGACTATCTTTCGGTATTCTTTCCCGCTCTGGAGCATCCCCTGTGGGCAGGCTTCGCATCGCTGGCCCTCATCTGGATATTCACAGGCGTGAACATTCTGGGCGCGGCCTGGATAGGCAGGCTTGTTTCCATCGGGGTCGTCCTGCTGCTGATCCCCGTATTCATTACGGGCACTGTGGGCTGGCTGTATTTTGATCCTGCAGTGTTTTCCGCCAACTGGCTCGCCGGGGGCAAACCTGCGGGCAGCTCCGTCATGAGCGCCGTTGTGCTTTGCATCTGGAGCTTCATAGGGGTTGAAAGCGCCTCGGTGAACACAGCCGTGGTGGACAACCCCAAGCGCAACATTCCGCTTTCCACCCTCATCGGCACGGCTCTGGCCGGGCTTGTGTACATACTTTCCTGCACGGCCATATCGGGCATGTTTCCCGCAAAGCAGATGGCGGAATCCGGCGCGCCCTTTTCGCTGGCAATGGGGCATATCTGCGCAGGGCTGCCCCTGGCCCATCTGGTGCCGGACATGGTTTCGGCAGTGACCGCCTTTGCCTGCCTGGCCTCGCTGGGCTCATGGATAATGCTTGTTTCCAACGCTGGCTGCCGCGCCGCGCAGGACGGAACCCTGCCGCCCATCTTTGGCAGAAAAAACGCCAAAGGTCAGCCCGTAGCAGGGCTGGTTCTTTCAGCCTGCATGATGAGCGCCATGCTGCTTTTGATGATGCTTGTCAGCCGCGCGGGGGACACGCAGGATCTGTTCAACAGCATTACCAGCGTGGCCGTGCTGCTGACGCTCCCGGCCTATTATTACTCTGCTCTGGCGCTGCTCAAGCGGTATGGTCTGCGCAACCGGGCCGCATGGCTCAAGGTTGCGGCATCGCTCGGCGCTTGCATGTTCTGCCTCATCGCCTTTTCCGGCGCGGAAAAAAACGCCCTGTCCGGGGCTGTCATTGTCATGCTGGGCGCGTTCATTTTCTATGTGGGCAAACCACGCCCCGCCCGTCAGGGATAGCGTAAAAAAAGGCCTTCTCCGGTTCATGGGAAGGCCTTTTTTGTTTCTATTCGGCATCTGGTCAGGCTCAGGGTTTGAGCATGCGCATGGAATCTGCCTTTCCGGCCACCACAAGAGAGTCTCCCTTGTGCAGAACTGTTGTGGCGGGCGGCACAAAAACAAAGGCATTTTTCCCCGCCGGGCGAATACCCATGACCATAACATTGAACTGCTGTATCAGGTTCAATTCAATGAGGGTTTTCCCGTCCCACTCTTCCACGCGCAGTTCCTGAATGGCAATGCCGCCGTACTTGGGGATAAGGTCGAGCATGCCGGGGTGGGTCAACTGGTGGGCCGCCATGACGGCAGCCTCGGTTTCCGGCACCATTGCGCGGGTAACATGCAGGCGTTGCAGAATTTTTTTGTGTTCTTCGTTGGAAGCTTTTACCCATATCTTGGGGCCGTTCAGCTCCTGCACGTTGAGGGTGATGCTCAACGACTGTTCCACGCTTTCCCCAACGCTGATCACCACCCAGTCCAGATCCTGCACATGCAGCGACCGCAGTACGGCAATATTGGTGGCATCGGCCTTGTATACGGTATCCAGCGCTTCTTCCGCCCTTTGCACCCTGACCTCGGACATATCAATGCCAAGCACTGTATGCCCCAGCGACACCAGGGTGGAGGCCATGCGCAGGCCAAATTTGCCAAGGCCGATAACGCCGATTTCCAGTTTTTTTTCCGCCATAATTACCTCTCTGACCGTCAGGCCACGACCGGGCAGGCCCGCCTACCCGATGGGAAGCTGGGCCTCTGCCACACTGTAGGCCTTTTTTGACCGCAGGCTCTGCACCGCCATAAGCAGGCTCAAAATGCCCACCCGGCCCGCAAACATGCTGAAAATTATGATTCCCTTGCCCGCAGAACTCAAATCCTGCGTTAAATTTACGGAAAGCCCTACAGTGCCAAGTGCCGAAACTTCTTCAAACAGCAGGCGCAAAAAGGATGCGGCCTGAGTGCCCGCTCCGGCAATAACTTCACCTTCCGTGATGGCAAGCAGAAAGACCGAAATCCCCACAAGCATTGAATAGGCAAAAAACAGGGTCAGCGCCCGGCTGACATTCTCAGCCGCCACGCCGCGCCCTTCAAGCACAATCTGGCTGTCGCCCCGGAACTGGGCGGCAATGTAGCCCGCAAGCACGCGAAAAGTCACAACCTTGATGCCGCCAGCGCATGAACCGGGGCCACCGCCGATAAACATCAGGGCTATCAACACCAGCAGGGTGGCATCGCTCAGCACGACGAGGTCAATGGAACTGAAGCCTGCTGTACGCGCCACCACCGAATGAAAAAACATGGTGATGGCAAGATCGGCGCATCCATCCATTGTTCTCGGCACGCTCCCTCGCCAGAACTCAATGGCGAACATGACCACCCAGCCAAGAACAATAATTGAAAGGCTTGTTTTCACCACCAGACGGCTGAAGCGGCTGAGGCGGCGCACAGGCGCGCCCATGCGCCCCCCCGTGCAGATGCCCAGAAATTCCCGCAGCACGCCAAAGCCTATGCCCCCCAGAACAACACTGGACGCAATAACGGCATTAACGACCACGTCGTCCCGAAAAAGAGCCAGGTTGGTTGTGCTCAGGGCAAAGCCTGCATTGCAGAAGGCTGAAACAGCATGAAACACGGCGCTGAACGGGTAGAAAAATACAGGGTCGTGCAGCCAGAGCAGGAATGCGGCCACTGCCTCAATGCCAAAAACCAGCCCAAGCACCTGCCGCAAAAAGGCGGCAAGACTGAAGTCACCCCACAGCAAGGCCTGACTTACGGCCTCGCGGCTGTTGAAGGGCACGTTATTGCGCCACAGCAGAAAAATGATGCTTGTGTAGGTCATGACCCCCAGCCCGCCGGTCTGGATGAGGCACAACAGTACCCCCTTGCCGAAAGGGCTGAGCACCTCGCTTATGTCCAGCGGCGAAAGACCGGTAACGCAGACAGCCGAGGTTGCGAGAAAGCAGGCGTTAATGGGGCTGATGCTCTGCCCCTTGGCCCAGCTTGCAGGCAGACCGAGCAGTACTGACCCCGCAATGATAACCGCAAGGAATGACAACACCGGCCAGGTGAAGGGACTCAAAAAACGTTTTCTTGCCATATCCCGTCTATGCCAGCCGGGGCAGGTAAATGCAAGGCATGGCAAGGCGGGCTTTACAGCAGATGGCATACGGAGTATTCATGTAACCAGTGCTAGGGGAGCCGCGGATCGTAAGGTTTGGCGGCTGAGAGTGGGATAAACCCAGACCCTATGAACCTGACGCAGTTCGCACTGCCGTAGGGAAGCCGCGGCCACGACGCTGTTCCGCTGCTTGTGGCTTTTTTTGCGCCCTGCGTCGCAACCCGCGAGGCACAACCATGTCTGCATCTTTTCGTTCGCAGAATTCCGCTCTGAGCGGCCTGCTGGACAAACACCTCACCAATCTGGCCGAGGAAGAACAACTCGCCCCCGAATCCATTGTTGAAGCCATAGAGGCGGGCACAATGGTGCTGCTGGGCAACCCCGCGCATCCCAACCTCAAGCCCATTCTTGTGGGCCAGCCCTCACGCATCAAGGTGAACGCCAACATCGGCACTTCGCCCCTGTGCAACTGCCCTGCTACGGAAGAACGCAAAATCAAGGCCGCCCTTGATGCCGGAGCCGACACCGTGATGGATCTTTCCATCGCGGGCGACCTTGACGCCCTGCGCCTCGGCATGCTCAAGGCCTGCCCCCTGCCGCTTGGCACCGTGCCGCTCTATGCCGTGGGCCAGCAGATTCTGGACGCGGAGCTGGATATCGCCACCATGCAGCCCGATGCCCTGTTTGCCGAAATCGCCAAGCAGGCTGAACAGGGCGTGGACTTCATCACCGTGCACTGCGGCCTTTCCAAACGCGGCGCTGAAATGGCCGTCAAAAACAACCGCGTGCTGGGCATTGTTTCGCGCGGCGGCTCCATGCTCGCCCGCTGGATGCTCGAAAACAACCGGGAAAATCCGCTGCTGGAATACTACGACCGCCTGCTGGACATCTGCCGCCCCTACAATGTCACCCTTTCGCTGGGCGACGGCCTGCGCCCCGGCGCGGGCGTGGACGCGGGCGATGCCGCCCAGTGGGAAGAAGTCATCAACCTGGGCCAGCTTGCCAAATACGCCCTTGAACGCGGCGTGCAGTGCATGATCGAAGGCCCCGGTCACGTGCCGCTCAATCAGGTGCGCACCCAGATTCAGGGCATCAAGCGCCTGACCAACAATGCCCCCCTGTACGTGCTCGGCCCCCTGTGCTGCGACAGCGCCCCCGGCTATGACCACATTGCCGGTGCCATCGGCGGCGCCATGGGCGTTGAGGCTGGCGTGGACTTTCTGTGCTACCTCACCCCGGCCGAACACCTTACCCTGCCTGACGAAGCGGACGTGCGCGCTGGCGTCATGGCCTCGCGCGTGGCCGCCCATGTGGGCGAAGTGGCCCTTGGCCGCCCCGCCGCAGTTGCCCGCGAGGCTGCCATGAACGCCGCCCGCAAGGCTCTGGACTGGGAAGCCATGTCCAAGGCCGCCCTTGACCCGCAGATGCTCGAAAAACGCCGCGAAGACCACAAGACAGAAGAAGTCTGCGCCATGTGCGGCAAATTCTGCTCCGTCAAGATGCTGCGCGGCCATTAGAACATTTAACAGCTGAAATGCTCGCTTATTGCGGGCAAAAGCCTGTCTGCCCGCATTTTGCGACAAGGATTTTTCAGAAAATCATTGTCGAGCAGGTTCCCTGATTTACTGAAGGAGGCCCCCGCAAGGAGGCCTCCTTTTTTTGCCTCAGCAGGAGCATCGCGGCCTGCATACCCCATAATGATTGCTCCCGCACACAGCGGAACGCACCCTCCCCTCAAAGTTCTGAGCGCGCTGGCATTGCCCGTTCTGCATGCCGCCGCGCAGCTTCTCCCGTGTGTCAATTTTGCGTGGAAAAATGTTTGTGCGCTCAAAGAGCTTTACTATCTGCCCGAAAGTTCTTATAAACATTTCATGTGAAAAAAATAACAAAATTTCAATCAACCCGCCCTCGCGGCGGATATGTGCCATAGCACACTGGAGGATCATATGTGGGATCAGGCTGCCGATTACAAGAATGTGCGGGAAATCCGCGTTAAGACAACTACCTATCTGGGCGTTGGCGCCATTGATAAAATAGACGATATCCTTGCCCAGCTTAAGAGCGAGGGCATCACGTCCATACTCTGCGTTTGCGGTGGGCGTTCATACAAAATCACGGGCGCTTGGGACAAGGTTGAAGCCGCGGCACAGAAGCACGGAGTCACGTTGGCGCTCTACAATCGCGTCACCCCCAACCCCACCACCGACAGTGTGGACGAGGCCGCAGCCTTGGGCCGTTCAGTCAATGCGGGCGCAGTGCTGGCCATAGGCGGCGGCAGCCCCATCGACTGCGGCAAGAGCGCCGCCATCCTGCTGGCAAACCCCGGCAAGACTGGCGATGATCTGTACTGCTTCCGCTTTACGCCGCAAGCGGCCCTGCCCATCATTGCCATCAACCTCACCCACGGCACCGGCAGTGAAGTCAACCGCTTTGCCGTGGCAACTGTGACCAAGCTGAACTACAAGCCCGCCATTGCTTACGATTGCATCTACCCCCGCTTTGCCATTGACGACCCCGCGCTCATGACCGGGCTTTCACCCGACCAGACGCGTTATGTGTCCATTGACGCCGTCAACCATGTGGTGGAAGCCGCCACTACCACTGTCACCAACCCCTTTGCCATTTCGCTGGCGGCAGAGACCATCCGGCTTGTGCACCAGTGGCTGCCTGCCGCCCTTGCCGATCCCTGCGACCTCAAGGCCCGCTATCAGCTGTGCTACGCCGCCATGCAGGCAGGCGTGGCTTTTGATAACGGTCTGCTGCACTTCACGCATGCGCTTGAGCACCCCCTGAGCGCCGTCAGCCCCGACCTGTCGCACGGTCTTGGGCTTGCCGTTCTGTTGCCCGCAGTAATCCTGGAATGCTACCCCGCGCGGCCCGATGTGCTGGCGCACATTCTTGCGCCCCTGGCCCCCGGCCTCAAGGGCCTGCCGGAAGAAGCTCCGCAGGCCGCCAAGGCTGTGGAGCAGTGGCTTGCCAGTGTGGGCGTGCCGCAAAAGCTTGAAGACATCGGCGTGACCGCCGCTGACGTGGACAAGTTCTGTGATCTGGTGGAACAGACCCCTTCGCTGGGCCTGCTCATTTCCGTTGCGCCTGTGGAAGGCACGCGGGAACGCGTGGCGCGCATTTACAACAATTCTCTCAAGCCCATGGCTTAAAAAGGATCGCCATTGCCAACGCACGGTGCGTTGCAATTGAAAGAGGTCAGCGCGTGAGTGCTGGCCTCTTTTTTGGGGTGCCTGTGCGGCGCGCAATTTTGCCTTCCCGGCGTGGTGTTGTGAGTGGTTGCAGCCCTGCGGGCGCACTATTTCGCCCTTAGGCGAAGCTTGGGACGCCTGCGCGGCGCGCGGCAAGGCGGGGCCGGTTATGGGGCTACGCCCCCTTCTCGGCCCCCCTTGCATCCCCCCCGAAGCACCCCCATAAGAAGGGCTTTCAACTTCCTTAGCGTGGCGAGGGCAACGCGGCATCTGCTGCGGGAGCTTCCTTCGTTCGCTGCACTCTCTCAGGTGATCTCCCTCCGCCAACGCCGCGTTAATGCCAGAGGACACTTTCGCTTTGAATGTGGGACAGTTTCAACTCGATACCCCTAATATAATTGTTAGTTTCTGGATTGCATTTACATTATTCTCAGTAGCTCTGAATATTCTGACATCCCCGCAAATTACTTGTAACGATACCAATTTCCGTTCAGCCATGACCAGACAGGAAATTTACGAGTCAAAAAATATATTCACCATCAGAAGCTGGTCGTGGGGTCGCCTTCCTTATACTCGCCGGAGCGGATGCGGAGGCGATGGCTGGTGTTGAGTGAATTTGCAAAATACGCATTTTTTTGGCCTGACGGCGTTAAAATCCTGTTTTTGAGCGCAGCGTACTCAAGTACGTGAGCATCAAAAACAGGATTTTAACGCCGTCAGGCCAAAAAAGTCGGGTTTGCGTAAATACGCTCGACAGGCTCCCCCACCCACCCCGCGCCCAAACAGTCCTGCCTTTCCTTCCTCCACGCCGCCGCGCGGCAAAACCCACACGTCAAAAGAGGCCAACACTTGCGTGCTGGCCTCTTTTAGCGGGGTTGCCTGAGGAGGGCATTGGAGGAAGAGAAAGGCGCTGTGTCTGCGTGTGAAAAATCTCTGCCTAGATCTTGCCTACAAGATCAAGGCCGGGCTTAAGGGTGGCGCTGCCGGGCTTCCAGCGGGCTGGGCATACCTGATCGCCGTGTTCGGCCACAAACTGCGCGGCTTCCAGCTTGCGCAGCAATTCTTCAACATTGCGGCCAATGGGCGTGTCGTGGATTTCATAGGCCTTGATGACGCCATCGGGATTTACCAGAAAACTGCCGCGCAAGGCCTGCCCCGCGCCTTCAATCATGACGCCGAACGCGTTGGAGAGCGTTCCGGCGCAGTCTGCCAGCATGGGGTAGCGAATCTTGGCAATGCTGGGCGAGGCATCGGCCCAGGCTTTGTGCACAAAGGCGCTGTCGGTCGATACGGAATAGACTTCGCAATTGAGCTTTTTAAACTGCTCGTAGTTATCGGCCAGATCTTCCAGCTCCGTGGGGCACACAAAGGTAAAGTCCGCGGGATAGAAAAAGAAGATGGACCAGTGCCCCTTTATATCTGCTTCGGTAACAGTTTTCAGCTCGCCACCGTGAAAAGCCTTTACGTTGAAAGGTTCAACCGCTTTATTGATGAGATTTCCCATGATTGTATCCTTATGGCGAAGCGTGACGCTCCGGCAGAGGTTGCTGCAACTTCGTTTTGAAAACAGTATTCAATCCTATTTAATCTGTCAAGAAATTACGGCTGAAAAATCTCTTTTTTCCGCACACGCCCTTGCTCTCCACGCGCCGCAACCCTACCATAGCTTGCAGGGCAGTAAAACAGTGCACAACCGCCTTTTAGCCGCTGCATTGCTTTTTGCCTTTTTTTAGGCCAAAAGGTACCCTACATGCTGGCGACTGCAAGCCCTGGCCGCATCGACAGTTTTAACAAACGCACACTTGTTATTCGGGGGTGGGCATATATATGACAACACAGCAAAACAATGCCGGTCTTTCGGAATTTCTGGATTTCATGAACCGCAAAGGCCTGAACACCACATCCCAACGGCGAATCATAGCCGAGGCTTTTTTTGAATTGCCCGGGCACCACTCGCTTGAAGAATTTTATCAGCACGTGATCAAGCGCGATTCCGGCATCGGCCAAACCACCGTATACCGTACGCTCAAGCTGCTTTGCGATGCTGGCCTTGCCATGGAAATTCACTTCAGCGACGGCATCACCCGCTACGAAATTGCCAAGCCGGACAGCCATCACGACCACCTTGTCTGCCTTGACTGCGGCAAGATTGTGGAAATATGCGATCCGCGCATTGAAAAACTCCAGCGTGAAATGGCCGAAAAATACGGCTTCAAGCTGCGCGGTCATGTGCATAACCTGTATGGCATCTGCAAGGATTGCCGAGACAAGGCCGCCAAGGACGACTAAGGCCCACGCTTTGCGCTTTAGCGATTTTTTCGGGCTGCCCTTGGGCAGCCCTTTTTTATTCCGTAGTGAACGGGTGTATGCTTTCCGCACAAGGTAAATAATTTTTATGGCCCGTTTAAATGAAGTTGACATTCATTTTCTACAAGGGCAAACTACTCGCACATCCTCCCTGCGCCGCAAGGAACTTTGGAGGAAACAAGAGGTGAAGACATGGATATTCAACTGATTATCGTCATACTGTGCATAATTGCGGCTGCATATTACTTTGGCCGCAGGATTTATACGGCGGTCAGCAAGGGCAAATGCGGCTGTTGCGATGGCGGCTGCGGCGATGGCAAAAAAAGCTCATGCGGCTGCACCCCCAACGATGCAGAGGCGCAACGCCTTGAAAGCAAGCGGCTGAAATTTGACCCCAAAAAATAGAGATCAAGGCAAAAACTCCCGATCCCACATGCCCCCTCCTCCGGTTCGTCATGTAGGCAGAGTGCGAACCGGCTTAGCCCCGGCCCTGGCCTGTACCATGTGCCGGGGCTTTTTTCATGCTGCCCAACGAGACCGCAAAAAGTCACCACCTCATCGGCCAGGGGCGCTATTGCGCGAACCCCTCCTGCTCCAATGTTTTGCGGCCTTTCAGCGTCAGGGCTATACAGGCAGCAACAAAGGGCAGGCAGATCAGCATATTGATGGCAAGGGCAAGACCTGCATACTGGATGACAAGCCCGACAAGGCCAACGCCAAGTCCACCAATGCCGATGCCAAATCCCAGTGAAAATCCTGATGCCATTGCGGCCTGCCGGAAAAGCAGCTCTTGCGCCAGCACCACAATGGGCGAGAAGGACGAAAGAAGCGTCGCCCCGGCCAGGGCAAACACTACAGGTTGCAGGCCTGCGCCAACATGCAGAAAGAGGTAGAAAAAAATGGGAGAGAGGGCCAGGGACAAGAAAATAACAATGGTTTTACCGAACCTGTCTGAAAGATAACCACCCGCGATGCCGCCTGCTGCACCAGAAAGCAGCAGAATGAACAGCAAGTGGGAGCAGACGGACAAGCTCATGCCCTGCTGTTGCAAGTACAGAGGAAGAAAGGCCACAAGGCCGGAATAAGTCAGTGTGCGGACGGCAATAATCAGCACCAGCTTGCTCAGCTCTTTCCAGGCGGGGCGCAGGGCCTCCATCATCGACACTGTTTCTGCCTGCGATCTTGCGGGCGTTTTCTGAGCCTTGAAGGCCAATAATACCGTAACAATAATGCCCGGCACCA
The DNA here is from genome assembly GCF_053570645.1 of Desulfovibrio desulfopostgatei. Lineage (NCBI taxonomy): Bacteria > Pseudomonadati > Thermodesulfobacteriota > Desulfovibrionia > Desulfovibrionales > Desulfovibrionaceae > Desulfovibrio > Desulfovibrio desulfopostgatei. The sequence goes on from NZ_JBRBQS010000002.1 coordinate 2,628,177, forward strand.
CAAAGTAGGGCGTGACGCTCAGGCCAAACCGTTCCACCAGCGGGATGACAAACAGGGGAGTAAGCGCCCAGCCAAGATTCCCCGAAGCCCCAAAAACAGCCTGATACATTCCCTTTTTCTGCCCGCTCGCAGCGCTAACCATAGCCGATGCCTGCGGATGAAAAGCCGCAGCTCCAAGACCGGAAAGGGCCGCAAGCGCAATCAGCATGGTGGAGCTGTGGGTCAGACCTATGCAGCTCAGCAGTATCGCCAGCCAGGCCGTGCCCACATATATCATCCAGCTCTGGTTTTTTCTGTCCACCATATAGCCAATAAGCGGCTGAGAAAGCGATGAGGTAATGGTAAAGGCGGAAATGGCAAACGAAACCTCTCCAATACCAAAACCAGCCGCAATGAGAAATGGCGTAAGTATAGGAATAATATTCATATACCAGTCATTCAGCATATGCGCGAACGATATGGAATACACAACGTCTTTTTTGACTGTTGCTGAATTCATTATAATATTCTCCATTATTCATCTTTCTCGCAATTTGTGTAAATATGTTCATAGCCGCGTTCAACAAATGCGTTAATATCCATGAGGAAACGCAGTATAATTGCCTGCTCGTCTTCATCATATTTATTTACGATGCAGACTTTTTCGCCAAATGTTCTGTCATGGTTGATTTTATGGGCTTCAAATATTTTTTTTCCGCCTTCTGCAACCCTGAAATAGATATTTTTGTTATTTTCCGGCTCCTGATAACTTTCGATAAACTTTTTTTTCAGCAGCTTTTTGCAGATTTTACTTATGGCCCCACGCGTCATGCCCATCTCGTTAGAAACCTTTGTCACATTGGCATGATCAAGAGTTCCTATCCAATGGATGCAATGAACCTCCGTGAGGTTCAGGTCATCAAAAAAGTCTTCTCTCCCATGCCTGAAGGCATCGGCATGCTCAGAAATTTTGATGAGCTCGGCTACAATCCTGTGAGGCTGATTCATGACTGCTCCTTTTTGTTGACATGGAAACAATCTTGAAAAATTGTTTCCATGTCAACAAAAATTCTGAACGAACGTATGCCCCGATCCATTCGCTCACTCCCAGGATGGCTGACAGAAAAAAGCGCATCCGGTAAACCGGATGCGCCCAACAAGCCGCCATGCAACAGGGCATTACGGCAGTCTGACAGTTTATTTATTTGAGGATGTTATTCCCGTCTGCGCTTGAGCCTGTCCAGCCTCTCCTGCATGAGGAAGCGCCCGGTGACGGAATTGGGGTCAGCAACAATGGCCTCGGGCGTTCCGGCAGAGACTATTTGCCCGCCGTTTTCGCCGCCGCCGGGACCCATATCCAGCACATGGTCGGATGCCAGAATCATGTCTGTATTGTGCTCGATAACCACCACGCTGGCTCCCCTGTCCACCAGCGCATGCAGCACCTTGATAAGCTTGCCCACCTCGTGCATGTGCAGGCCCGTGGTCGGCTCGTCAAGAATGTACATGGTTCCCGGCAGGGACCGCTTGCCCAATTCACGCGAAATCTTGATACGTTGGGCTTCGCCGCCCGAGAGAGTCGTGGCGGGCTGCCCCAGCCGCAGATATTCCAGCCCCACCTCTTCCAGCACGGCAAGGCGGCGCTCCAGCGAGGGATAACTTTCAAAAAGCTGGCGGGCCTGATGCACGGTGAGGTCGAGCACCTCGGCGATGTTCAGGCCCTTGTAGCGCACTTCAAGGGTTTCATGGTTATAGCGTTTGCCCTTGCACACATCGCAGGTCACGTACACGTCGGGCAAAAAATGCATTTCAACGCGAATCTGCCCGTCGCCTCCGCAGGCTTCGCAACGGCCCCCACGCACGTTAAAGCTGAAACGCCCCGGCTTGTAGCCACGTTTGCGGGCGTCCTGAGTCATGGCAAAAATATTGCGAATTTCGTCAAAAATCTTGGTGTAGGTGGCGGGGTTGGAACGCGGCGTGCGGCCAATGGGCGTCTGGTCAATGGCCACAATGCGCTCCACAGGCGCGGAGCCTTTTTCATATTCCAGCCCGCCGATGGTGCCGGGCTGATCCACGCGCAGGCCAAGGTTCAGGGCCACATGCTTGTAGAGCGTATCCACCACCAGCGAACTCTTGCCTGAGCCGGAAACCCCGGTCACACAGGTGAGCACGCCCAGAGGGATGCGGCAATCAATATTGCGCAGGTTGTTGGTGGTTATGCCGTGCATGACCAGCGCCCCCTGTCCTTCGCGCCGCTCATCCGGCAGGGCGATCACGTCGTCGCCGCGCAGGTAACGGGCCGTGAGGGTATCCGCCTTGCCGAGCAGATCGTCCACCCGCCCCTGAAACATGATTTCGCCGCCCTGCGAGCCGGAGCCGGGACCAAGTTCAATGACCGTATCCGCCGCGCAGATGGTTGCCTCGTCATGCTCCACCACAAGCACGGTATTGCCGCGCGCCTGGAGTGAACGCAGGGTTCCCAGCAGCCGCTCGTTGTCACGCGGATGCAGACCGATGGAGGGTTCGTCCAGCACGTAGGTAACGCCAACAAGACCTGAACCGAGTTGCGATGCCAGACGGATGCGCTGGGCCTCGCCGCCCGAAAGCGTGGACATGGAGCGCCCCAGCGAAAGGTACTCAAGCCCCACGCTGCGCATGAACGACAGGCGGTGGGTCAATTCCTTCATGAGCGGTTCGGCAATGACAACATGCCGCCCCGTAAATTCACGTTTTTCCAGCCATTCCAGCGCGCGCTCAACCGAAAGGTTGCAGAACTGCGCGATATTCAGATCGTCCACCCGCACGGAAAGCGCGTTGGTGTTCAGCCGCGCTCCGTGGCAGTCCGGGCAATCCATGGTCTGCCGATAACGAGACAGGGCCTCGCGCCATGCATCGCCGTACTGCATGCCGCTTTCAAGCAGGGGGATAACGCCGGGCCAGCGTTTTTCGCTCACGCCCACCTGCCCCTGCGTGCGCAGGGCATCAGAAAAATGCTCGCTCTGGTAATCGCCGCCAGCGCCAAGGGCCACGCTGCCGCCCATCCAGTTGCGGCGCAGGCCCAGCGAAGCGCGCGCAGGGCGGCCCTGTTCATCCTCGCCGTAAAAAAGAGCGGAAAGCGCGTCTTCGCTAAACTGCTCCAGCGGCGTGGAAAGCTGAAATTTGAAGCGTTTGCCCAGAGCCTTGAGGGCGTCCTCATAGCGGCTGAACATTTTATCCGTGGCCCAGGGCAGCAGTGCGCCCGTGTTCAGCGAAAGCCCCATGTTGGGCGCAATGAGGCGCGGCTCAAAATAATCCACGCCGCCAAGGCCTACGCAGCGCGGGCAGGCCCCTTGCGGCCCGTTGAACGAAAACAGCTGCGGGCTGGGAGCAGGCAGAGAAATACGGCAATGCGCGCACACCGAAGTGGTGGAATGCACGGTGTCTGCATCCTGCCCTGCGGCGGCCTTGTCCGGCTCGTGCAGCACAAGGCGGCCCTCGCCATAACGCAGGGCCAGCTCGACCGAATCCGCCAGACGCCCCCGGATGCCCTCCTTGTTCACCAGGCGGTCAACCACCAGGTCAATGGAGTGCTTCTTGTTCTTGTCCAGCGTGGGCACATCGTCCAGCGTATAAAACTCGCCGTTGACGCGCACACGGGCAAAACCTTCAGCCTTGAGTTTTTTGAACTTGTCCTGATGCGTGCCCTTCTGAAGTTCCACCAGCGGAGCCATGACCATAAACTTGGCGCCCTGCGGCAGGGCCATGATATCGCCAATGATTTCATCTGCCGCGCGGGCCTCGATGGGCCGCCCGCACTGGGGGCAATACATGCGCCCAAGCCTGGCAAAAAATACGCGCAAAAAGTCGTAAATTTCCGTGACCGTTCCCACGGTTGAACGCGGGTTGCGCGAAACGCTCTGCTGTTCAAGCGAGATTGCGGGCGAAAGCCCCTCGATCTTTTCCACGTCCGGCTTGTCCATCTGGGGTAAAAACTGGCGGGCGTAGGCAGACAGCGATTCCACATAGCGGCGCTGGCCTTCGGCGTACACGATATCGAACGCCAGCGTTGACTTGCCGGAACCTGACGGGCCGCAAATCACCACCAGCTCGTCGCGTGGGATGTCCAGGCTGATGTTTTTGAGATTGTGCTGGCGGGCCTTTTCGATGTGGATGCAGGGCTTGCTTGTGTTCATGAAAGCATATGTAAGCGGCCCAAGGGGCATTGGCAAGGGCAGAGCCAGCGTATTTTTGCGCGCGCCCGCCGCTGCAAAATGCGCTTGCCGCCGCCCAACCGCCCGGCTCGCGCAATCCTTTGCCTGCGTGCATGGACAAGCCTTGCCGAAAGCGGTATAAAAATTTTTACAGCACGTCTGTTTCTGCAACCATCTGTCTGCGGGAGGATGTATGCCGCGTCATATACACTGTTTACTGATTGTTCTGTTGCTTGCCGCACTGTCGGATTCTGCGCAGGCCGCCGAAAGCGAGGTCACTGCCCGCAGTATCTTTGCACTGCTGCCCGAAAGTATTTTTGAAAACACTCCTGAAGGTCTGAGTCCGCAGGAAAAGCAGAAACTGCTTTCCGCAGGGCATTCGGAATTTTGGGAGATCGCCGGAGAAACGGAGGACGTTCTGGTGTTCGCCTCCATGCCGTTCAGGGATACAGCCGTTGCCCTGCGCCTGTTCCGCAACGTTGCGGACGGCTCCGTACTTGCCGCATTCGGCACTCTGGGCGGCGCGGTGTGCACCCTTGAGTTGTGGCGGGTTGACTCCTCTGGCCGCGCCGTACCTGTGGACACCCCGCAAGAACCGGACATAAGCGCCTTTTTTGCCCCGGGCCGCAAAATGCCGCCCGATGTTCAGGCTACGGTCATGATCTGCCTTGGCCTCGGCGGTCTCAAGGCGCAGCCCATGTTCTGGACCAATACGGGCATGGCACATGTCCCGGTAGACAATGACGTAAGCTTTCAGTGGAATGGCAAAAGTTTTGACAAGCTGGTGCAGCCGCAGGCTGATTAACAGCTCAGCATAAAAATCAGGGTTGGGTTCCCGCAAGGGAAAGGCCCGTTTCTGACGGAAAATATCCAGCAGAAACGGGCCTTGTTTTTGTGTAAAAAGTCAGCGTGGCGGCAACAGCTACATGGCTATTTTATTCTCTGGCGTTGCCAGAAAGCAAAAGAACTGTTTAACCCCGCCTGCCCGCAAGGCTGAACAGCACCAAAGCCCCCATAATGATCGCCCCGCCCGCAAAGGTGGCGGCCTCCGGCAGGTCGCCCGTCACCGCAAAATCAAGCAGCATGGACAAAAAGGGCGTCAGGAACATGTAGTTGGTCACAAGGCTTGTGCGGGGGGCAAGGGCAAGAGCTCTGGTCCAGAGCAGGTAGGCAGCCGCGCTGGGGAAAATCCCCAGAAAAAGTGCAAGCCACAGCGCGCTGGCGGGCGCAGCCTGCAACTGGGCCACGGTTTGCGGCAGGCAGTACAGCAAAAACAGCGTACCCGCAAAAAAACTCCAGGCGGCGATTTCCATGGAGCCGTAGTGTCGCGACAACGTGCGCTGCGTGATATTATAGAGACTTATGAGCACTGCGGCCACCAGCACCCAGCCCATGCCGGGGGCCAGCATAAATCCGCGCCCGCCGCCGTTCATCACCACTACGCCGCCAAATGCCAGCGCAAGCGCCAGCCAGCGCAGCACGGGCAAACGCTCACTGAAAAACAGACGCGCCAGCGCCGCCGTCAGAATGGGAGCCGTGGAAATGACAATGCAGTTGGTCGTGGGGTTGAGGGTGATGGAACCCTCATTGAAGGCCAGCAGATACAGCGTGAAGCCACTCAGCCCTGCTGCCGCAAACAGGGGCAGATGCCGGGCAGAAGGAACAAAAAATCTCCCGCTCGCCCTGCCCCTTGCCAGCAGGATGCCAACAAAGGCCAGCGACGCAACAGCGCACCGCACAAGGCCCAACGGCCCCGGCGTAAAAAACGCCAGCGCAACCTTGGTGTACACATAGGCGGTTGACCACAGCACGACGGTGGCAAAGGCATAGGCCTGACAGATCAGCGCGGGATTGTTCATGACTATTCTTGGCGAATAGTTACATGCTGCGGAAGCCCGAAGTATCGCCCGCATACGCCGCGCGGGCGGCCCGGGCTTTCGTGGCCGGATATCGGCCAGTTCGGGCAATCGCTATTTTTCCAGCCACTCCCCAAGACGGGTTGCGAGAGTTGCCTCATCAAAGCGCGGGGTGGCGTACATGCCTGCGGCCTCGCGCTGGCGGGCTGCTTCTGCAAGAATGATAGCTGAAGCCACAGACACGTTGAAGCTCTGGATCATGCCGTACATGGGGATGTACAGCTCGCCATCGGCTGCGGCCAGCAGTTCCGGCTCAACGCCGCTGTGCTCGTTGCCCATAATCACTGCCGTGGGGCGGGTAAAATCCCATTCCCGCATGGGGCGGGCCTTTTCTGTAAACGAGGTGGCAAGCACCTGCATGCCCTGACCGCGCAGTTCGGCAAGCATGTCTTCGCTGGTTTTATGACGCACGCTTTCCACCCACTTGCGGGCAGAAGCGGAGGTCTTGCGCCCCAGCACGGGAAAAGCCGTGTTGGTGTAATACAGGTGCACGCGGCTGACGCCAAAGGCATCGCACGAGCGGTAAATGGCCGAAACGTTGTGCGGGTCGTGAATATTGGCAAGCACCAGTGTAAGGTCCGGCTGGCGGTGACTCAGCACTTCCAGAAAGCGGGCCTTGCGCCGTGCTGTAGGTTCTTTGGGCATAGCTGATTCCTTACACATTGTAATTTATTGCTGCCCTTGTGTGGCAGAAAACGGCCTTTCAGGCAAGTGCGCCGATCTGCAGGGATGGACGGATAATGCCAATTAGGGTACATTTAACACACTAGTCTTGGCCGATTTTTCTTATCGACCTGCAATCCATTCACTTTTTTCAGGAGCAACATGAATCTATTCCGCCTCTCTGCATATGCTCTGAGCGCACTGCTGCTTACTCCCTACACGGCTCTTGCCGCCGCCGACCATCTTACAGTTCCCGGCACCCTCTCCGCATGGTGGATCATCCCTTTTGCGGGCATGCTGCTTTCCATAGCCATACTGCCGCTGACCGCCCATGTTTTCTGGGAACATCACAGGGGCAAGATTTCCATTTTCTGGGCGCTCGCCTTTCTTGTCCCATGTCTGGCTGTCTATGGCCCCGGCGTGACCTTCTATGAATTCTGCCACATCATCCTGCTGGATTACGTGCCCTTCCTTGTGCTCCTTTTTTCACTGTACACGGTTGCGGGCGGGGTACGCCTTAAGGGCTCCCTCACGGGTACGCCGCCAGTGAATCTGGGGATTCTTGCCATAGGAACCGTGCTGGCAAGCTGGATGGGCACCACAGGAGCGGCCATGCTGCTTGTGCGCCCGCTGCTGCGGGCCAATGCGCACCGCAAATACCGTGTGCATTCTGTGGTATTTTTCATCTTTCTGGTGGCAAACATCGGCGGTTCACTCTCGCCGCTGGGCGACCCGCCGCTGTTTCTGGGTTTTTTGAAGGGCGTGGACTTTTTCTGGACAACCTCGCACCTGTTTTTGAAAACCCTGAGCCTGTCCACAGCCTTGCTGGCGATCTATTTTGTTCTGGACATGGTGCTTTATAATAAGGAGGGCCGCCCCGTACCGCCGATCAGCCCTGCTGACTCCGCGCCCGCGAAGCCGGGGCAACTAATGCCCAGCCAGGAAAAACTCGGGCTTGACGGCAAGATCAACCTGCTGTTCCTGCTGGGCGTGGTGCTTGCCGTGCTGCTTTCCGGCCTGTTCCCGCTGGGAACAATCGCCACGGTGGGCGGCGTGCCTCTGGAAGCCCAAAACGTGCTGCGCGATGCCGCCCTGCTCTGCCTGGCGTGGCTTTCCATGCGCCATACCAGCCGCAGATGCCGCGAACTGAACGGCTTTACGTGGGGGCCCATTGAAGAGGTGGCCCAACTGTTCTTTGGCATTTTTGTCAGCATGATTCCGGCCATGGCCATTCTCAAGGCAGGAACCTCCGGCGCGCTGGCCCCGCTGGTGGAACTGGTCTCGCGTGATGGGCAGCCGGTCAATGCCATGTACTTCTGGCTGACGGGCATTCTTTCCAGTTTTCTGGATAACGCTCCGACATACATGGTCTTTTTCAACACGGCGGGGGGTGATGCGCAAACGCTCATGCACCATATGCCCGAAACTCTGTCGGCCATTTCGGCTGGCGCGGTCTTTATGGGCGCATGCAGCTACATAGGCAACGCGCCCAACTTTATGGTGCGGGCCATTGCGGAAGATCAGGGCGTGCGTATGCCTGGGTTTTTCGGCTACATTCTGTGGTCGGTCTGCATTCTTGTGCCGCTGTTTGCCCTGCTGACCTGGTTTTTCTTTACCTAGGCGGCTGGGCTGGCCGGGGAGCTGACTGCTGACACAACCTGACAACGCCAACATACAAAAAGGCGGGCATAAAGCCCGCCTTTCTGCGTTAACAACAGAGTACGCTTGCCGTTGAGGGTTTTATCTGCAAGCGGTCTGTTAAATGAATTCGTCAATACGGCCAGCGCGCACCTTGGTCAGCAGCCTTTTGGCCGCGCCAAGCTCACCCGTGGTCATCCTTTCCATTTTTTCGGCCAACAGCTGTTCGCCAATCATGCGCGTGTAGGGCGTAGCGTAGTGCAGCAGAAATTCCAGAAACGACGCCGCAGAGTTGGGGCCGCACTGATTTTTCATGCCGCACTCGCGTACCATGGAAAGGAACTCCTCGCCCGTGCGCCCCAGCCGGGGGCAGGCCGCGCAAAATGACGGCAGGTGGCGGGCTTCTTCCAGCAGAAAACGCACCACTTCATCCACATGGCAGTCTTCGCCAATGGGGAAGGGAACCTTGTGCTCGGGATTGTCGATCCAGTTGCCGTAGGGGTTGGCAACGCTGCCTGTGAGCAATTGCGAAGCACCCGCGCTACAGCCATCGCGCCACAGGCCCGCAGGTTCCTTGGTGGTCAGGATGATGCCAGCGTAAGGAACCGCCAGCCGGGCAATAGCCACGCAGCGCAGGTAGTCGGCATCGCTCACGGGATAGGGAGTTTGCATGTTGCTGCCGGGGGCGCAACGCATGCGGTGCAGGCTCAGGGTGCGGCAGCCGGTGTCATAGGCCCGCAGCAAGTGCGCCTGATGCTGCACAATACCCAGCAGGTCATACTGCCAGGGGCCAAGGCCCAGCATCAGGCCGCCGCCCACGTCCGGTACACCCGCCTGAAAAGCAACATCTGCGGCGTTCAGCCGGGCGTAGTAATCACTCTTGGGGCCAGAGATATGGGCCGCGCGATAACTGGCCTCGTGGTAGGTGTCCTGATAGATCAGCACGGTTCCCACATACGATTCCAGCAGGGCGGCATACTCGTGCGATTCCAGAGCGCCCACGTTTACGTTGACGCTGTGCACTTCGCCCACGCCGTCAAAAGCCGTGTACAGGATGCTGATGGCCTCGGCCAGATATTCAATATCCGCATTGGGCAATTGGCCGCTGACAAGAAAAATACGCTTGTGGCCCTGACGGATAAGCTTGAGGGCTGCCTCGCGCATTTCAGGCGAGGTCATGTACTTGCGCTCAACGGCCTTGTTGCTTTTGCGGTTGGCGCAATACAGGCATTCGCTACCGCAGTGGTTGGAGATGTGCAGGGGCGCAGAAAGCACAATGCGGTCGCCGTAAACCTGTTGCTTAACTTCATCGGCGGCTGCCATGATGCGGCCAACGCCCACGCCGTCCTGCACACGCATGAGGGCAACGGTTTCCGCCAAGGTTAAAGGCTGTAATTCAAGTGACTTGTTGAGGATATCCCGAAGCTCTGCGGCGTCAGGTGCTGTTTCCCTTTCCAGAGCTGTACCAATGGCCTGGGCATCAAACCAGCGGGGCTGTGCATCAACAGACATGGGAACCTTCCTTGCAATAATTTTCAATAACTTCAGCAGAATTATCGCAATAACAATCCTGCGCTTCATGTTACTTTGTTCACAAGCAACACGTTATTTATTTCACATTCGCAAGTCAAGGTGTGTACGCCAAGTTGTTTGATTAATCAAACTATAAATTTTACGGGCAGCAACAAAATAAGTTAAATTAAACTGGATAGATATAATTTGCGGCATCCAGCCTTATTAAAAAATCAAACACATAAAAATTTTGGGCCATGACTAGGACAGAGGCCAATAAAAGGCTAATGTCTAGTTATGGCAATAAAAAACAAGTACATCATTCGTTCTAAAATTTCTGAGGCTAAATTCCGTCAACTTCTCAGGCTTTTTTGCGTTGATTTAAATGCTACTCAAATCGCCCAGGTAACAGATTTAAACAGGAATACCGTGAATAGATTATTACAGGGGATAAGAGAGAGAATTGCCTTTGCCTGTGAAGTAGAATCGCCTGTTTCCGGCGAGGTTGAGGTTGATGAAAGTTACTTTGGCGCTCGCCGAGTCCGAGGGCTCAGAGGTCGTGGCGCTAGAGGAAAAACAATAGTTTTTGGCCTCTTCAAAAGGCAAGGGAAGGTTTATACAGAGATTGTCCCTAATTGCTCCAAGGTCACTCTGCAAGGCATCATCCGTGGCCGCGTGGATCCCGAAAGTATTATTCATTCTGACGGTTGGAGAGGGTATAACGGTTTGGTAGATCTCGGTTACCAGAAACATTATCGAGTCCACCATGGTGACAATGAATTTGCCAATGAATATAGCCATATCAATGGCATAGAGAGTTTTTGGGCTTATGCCAAAACTCGTTTGGTACGCTTCCGGGGCATACAAAGACAGACTTTTTATTTTCATTTGAAAGAATGTGAGTTTCGGTTTAATCATAGAGGTGAGGATTTGTATAAAATCATCCTCAAAATGTGCAGAGAAAAACCTCTGTCCTAGTCATGACCCAAAATTTTTTGTATTTATTTGCGCAGTGTCAGCCAACAGATGTTCTTGCGCCGCAAAAGCCACAGCGATATATTGCGCATGGCGAAAAAGGCGCGGTCTGCCTGCCAGAAACCTTGAAAAAACAGATCCCGCTGCCGACACTTTCACTCCAAGGAAAATCCATGTTCCCACTCCGCCCCGTGTCCCTTGTGCTGACACTCCTGCTCTTCCTTTGCCTTGGCTTTTCCCGGCCCGCCCATTGCGCAGGCGCCGAAAAGACGCAAGGCCCCCTGCGCGTGGCCCTGTTGCTTGAAACGCCCACGGGCGACAACGACTGGAACGACAGCCTTGTTGACGGCTTAAGGCAGGCCGAGCGCGAGCTGGGCATCAAGGCTTCTGTGATTACAGCTCAGCCAGGGCATGACGAGGCGGCGCTTCAGGAAATGTTTCGTAGCGCTGCGGGCAACAATGATCTGGTGCTGGTGGCCTCCAATGGCCTGCACGAAGTGCTGCGCAACAACGCCGCAAACTTTCGCCGCACCATGTTTGGCTGCATTGATACCGGCATCCGCGCGCCCAATATAATGTCCGTGACCTTTGCTGACGAGCAGGCTGCCTATCTTGCCGGGGCGGCTGCGGCCATGCTTGCGCGTCAGACCGGCATGCCCGGCATAAGCGGACGCAAAATTATCGGCTGGATAACGGGCGAGGACTGCCCCGCCATGCGCTCCCTGCTGGGAGGATTCACCGAGGGCGCGCGTGTGATTGATCCTGAGGTGCGTGTCGTCAACGTGGTTACAGGCTCATTCGCCAATGCGGAGGCTGGCCGCGCCGCAGCGAAAAATCTGCTCGACCAGGGTGCGGATGTTCTGGTGCTGGCCAGCGGCATGGGCAACGGCCCTGCATTGCAGGAGGTTAAAGCGCGCAACGCCTACGCCGTGGGCCTGAACACTGACAAGGACAGCCTGCTGCCCGGCCATGTACTCACCTCCATCCTCAAGCACCCCAACAAGGCCGTGTACGAGATCATAGCCGCAGCGGCCTCCGGCCACTTTGCAGGCAAGGAAATCCTCGTGCGCGACCTGCAAAACGGTGGTGTGGACATTACATCCATGGAGCCTTTCAAGGCTGCGGCTGGCAAGAATCTTCCCCCGGATATGGATCGCCGTCTGCGCGAACTGCGGGGTGAAATCCTCAACGGCGGCATCCGGCTCAAATCATTGCGGGAACGCACCTTGTGCGATTGTCTGTAAGAACACGCCGCAAAACATCGCAATTTCATTGCTGATAAACGGGAAAAAATATACGGTTTCATATCGGGCGGATCAGGCCGCCCGCAAGGCGTCATCCCCCCCTGCGCCCCAGACCATGGAAGAAGCATGCCCCCAGCGTAACCGGTATTGCCGGTTTCGCCACAACCATAAGCTTGCGAGGACTATCCATGATTATTGGCGTCACCAAGGAGATCAAGGCCGATGAATACCGTGTGGGCATCACGCCCGCCGGGGTCAAGGCGCTCACTGACCACGGGCACAAGGTTCTGGTAGAAAGCGGCGCAGGGCTTGGCAGCCGTATTGGCGATGACGAATTTGCCAAGGCTGGCGCGAGCATGCTGCCAGTGGGCGATGTATGGGCCAAGGCTGAAATGATCATGAAGGTCAAGGAGCCACTGCCCAGCGAATACAAATATTTCCGCCCCGGCCTGTTGCTCTTTACCTACCTGCACCTTGCGGCGGACAAGGAGCTTACCGACGCCCTGCTCAATTCCGGGGTGGTGGGCCTTGCCTACGAAACCGTACAGCCCAAGGACCGCAGCCTGCCGCTGCTGGCCCCCATGTCTGAAGTGGCGGGCCGTATGGCCGTGCAGATGGGTTCCTACATCCTGACCAAACAGGCAGGCGGCGCGGGTATGCTGCTGGGCGGCGTGGCTGGCGTGCAGCGCGCCAGGGTCGCCATTGTGGGCGGCGGCACCGTGGGTACGGAAGCCGCCAAGATGGCCATGGGCCTTGGCGCGGAAGTTACCATTCTTGACAACAATCTGAACCGCCTGCGCTATCTGGGCGACATTTTCTCTTCCCGCGTCCAGACCCTTGCTTCCAATGAATACAATATCGCCGGGGCTGTACAGGAGTCCGACCTTGTTATCGGCTCCGTGCTTATTCCCGGCGCCATGGCCCCGAAACTGGTGACAGAAGCCATGATCAAAACCATGCGCCCCGGCAGCGTGGTGGTGGACGTGGCCATTGACCAGGGCGGTTCGTTTGAAACCACGGCGGGCAGGCCCACAACCCACCACGAACCCACCTATGAAAAGCACGGCGTCATCCACTATGCCGTTGCCAACATTCCAGGGGCCGTGCCGGTCACTTCAACCTATGCCTTGACCAACGCGACCCTGCCCTTTGCCGTGGAGCTGGCGGACAAAGGCTGGAAGAGCGCCTGCCGCGAAAATATCGCCCTTGAGCGCGGCCTCAATACGGTTGATGGGCAGTGCACCTTTGCTGGCGTGGCCGAAGCCTTTGGGCTGCCCTGCGCCTCCACTGCCCAGATTCTGCGTTAACTGCAAAAAATTCAAAAAAATTCAGGCCCGTTTCAGGGAGAGCAGACGCTCCGCCACCTGAAACGGGCCTGTCTGCGTTCAGCAGAGGAAAATAGCGTGCCGCTGTCAGCCAAGCCCTTTATTTAACCGGGGTTCCATCCACCCGTTGCGAAAAGCGCGGCACAGACATGTGGCATACGCCCCGCCCCGTGCGGCGGGCAAAATCCTGATGGTAGGCCTCGGCCTCATAAAAAGGCCCGGCAGGCGCAATCTGCGTAACCACCTTGTAGCCAAGCTCGCGCAGGCGCGCCACCAGCTTTTCTGCCACAGCCTTTTGCTCAGCGCCCTGATAAAAGACCGCAGAGCGGTACTGCTCGCCCCAGTCCGGCCCCTGCCTGTTGAGCTGGGTGGGATCGTGAATTTCAAAAAAACGGCGCAAAATCTGCTCGTAGCCTACGCGCGAGGGGTCGTAGCGCACCAGCACGGCCTCCGCATGGCCGGTATCTCCCCGGCACACGTCTTCATAACTGGGGTTGACCGTGTGACCGCCCGTGTAGCCCGAGATCGCCTCGCACACTCCCGGTATTTTCTGAAAAGCGTCTTCCACCCCCCAGAAGCAGCCGCCAGCCACAATGGCTGTGGCCGTGCATCCTCCAGAGGCACCTGTCAGCGCCGAAGCCCCCGTAGCCGCCAGCGGAGCGCCCCCGGCAGCGGAGGTTTCCTTTTTGGCGGCCAGCCGCGCCAGAGCCGCTTTTTCCGCATCGCTGCCCGCAGGGGCAAAACTCATGGACAGCGAATTGACGCAATATCGCGTGTTTTTTTCTGTAAATCCTTCGCCCTCAAACACATGCCCCAGATGCCCGCCGCAGTTGGCGCAGATAATCTCAACCCTGCGGCCATCGGCATCGGGCACACGGCGCACCGCGCCGGGCACTGCCGTGTCAAAGCTGGGCCAGCCGCAGCCGGACTCAAACTTGTCGTCAGAATGGTAGAGCGGCATGCCGCACTGGCGGCAGATATAGGTGCCCGCCTCATGATTGTTGACATATTTGCCCGTATAGGGCGGCTCTGTGGCCTTGCGCAACAGCACGTCCGCCTCCAGGCCTGAAAGCGGCGGCATGGGATACGTGTTTTGCATCGAAACCTCCGAAGCTGAGGGCGAAGCGCCAGAAACCGCCAACGGCAGACCCGGCAGCAGAGCCAACAGCATGAATGTGCAAATAAGGAGACAACTCGTTCGTCCTAATCTGGGCATGGGTTCCTCCCGGCGCAGGCAGCGCATACGTTTTACATAAGCACAAGGGCGATCATGTCGAGGGGGATGCACGGTCTGCCCTTCCGGCGCACCGCACAAAAAAGCGCCCATCCGCAGAGCGGACAGGCGCAAGACGGTTGCGGCGCAAACCAGCATGTTATTCGGAAAATCCTTCTGGATTACGCGAGTGCCAGTTCCAGGCCGAGGCGATGATGCTGTCTATATCAGCGCGGGCTGTCCAGCCCAGCACCTCGGCGGCGCGCTCAGCGGAGGCAATGAGCCGCGCCGGATCGCCGGGGCGGCGTGCGCCGATGCTGACGGCAATGTCGCGCCCGGTCACACGGCGCGCGGCTTCCACCATCTGCCGCACAGAAAATCCCGTGCCGTTGCCCAGGTTGCACACTTCGCTGCCGCCGCCGCCACGCAGGTAATCCACAGCACGCAGGTGCGCGTCGGCCAGTTCCATCACGTCCAGATAGTCGCGAATGCACGTACCGTCGGGTGTGGGATAATCATCGCCAAAAATGGTGACATGGGGTCTTTTGCCCAGCGGCACCTGAAGAATGATGGGGATAAGATGGCTTTCCGGCCTGTGATCCTCGCCAATAAGGCCCTGAGGCCATGCGCCAGCCACATTGAAATAACGCAGGATAACAGAGCGTATACCGTGCGCCCTGCCCACCCAGTGCATCATGCGCTCCATGGCGAGCTTGCTTTCGCCATAGGGATTGGTGGGCCGCAGTGGCGCGTGCTCGGGAATGGGAACGACATCAGGTTCGCCATAGACCGAAGCCGTGGACGAAAACACGATTTTGTCCACCCCGTGGCGCGCCATGGCTTCAAGCAGCACCATCATGCCATGTATGTTGTTCTGAAAATATTTGAGCGGCTGCTCCATGCTCTCACCCACAAGGGAGCAGGCGGCAAAGTGCAGCACGGCCTCAATGGGCTGTTCTGAAAATACGGCATCAAGCAATGCCGGATCACGCATATCGCCGGAATAGAGGCGCACATCCTGCGGAACGGAACTACGATGTCCCGTAAGAAAATTGTCGAGCACCACAGGTGTTTCGCCACGCTCCAAAAGGGCGCGCACATTGTGGGAACCGATATATCCGGCACCGCCGCAAACCAGAATTGCCATGAACTCCTCGCTTGTCCGTTACGTTTCGCTCTTGCGAACAATAATTCTGCACTCGACGTAAGGGTTTGGCAAGAGGTGCAATGTCTTGTCTGCGCACCGGTACAGCCTGAGAGTGAGAATCGGAGAAGAGCTGCACGATGAACGCAAAGAAAAAGCCCGCCGGCTTCAGGACAGACATGACACTGACCTGGAACACAGCGGGCCCATATGACGCAGCCGAAAGGCTTAACGCCGTGCGCAGCAGAATTTTACAACTGCTTGAGCACATCCTCGGCAAACGAGGCCACGGCTTCGGGGTCGTTGGAGGCGTCGCCTTCCATCTTGAGCCCCTCGGCAATGATGGTCGCGCCCAGTTCCTTGGCGCGCTCTTCAATGGCAGGCACCGCGCCGCAAAAATGTTCATATTCATGGTCGCCGGATGCAAAGGCGGCTACCTTGCGGCCAGCCAGCCCGATGCGGTCAAATTCCTCAAACAGGGACAAAAAGTCGTCCTGCATTTCCAGGTCTTCCATGCCCCAGGCCGAGCAGCCAAACAGAACGGCATCGTAGCCGTCAGCCAGGTTCTCTGCCGAGGCGTCCGCCGCGTTGAGCAGCGTGACTTCATGCCCGCCAGCAACAATCAGTTCTTCAAGCTTCTGGGCGATGCTTTCCGTATTGCCAGTGCTGGAACCAAAAACAATCAGTACCTTACTCATGACATTCTCCTTCGTTGCGTCTTATTTAAAATTGAAATTCATTTTCTAAATGGATAGGGATGTTCGATTCGCCTGTCAAGGGGAAGAATCACCATGACTCTTTTATTACATCCCTGTCACCCACGCCCGGCATTTTTCGAGCAGATTGTGCGGGAATCACACCCTGCGCAACTCCACCTCAGCACTGCCAGCAGGAAAAAACTGTGATATTGGTCACAAAAATAAAAAAAGGCGAAAAAAACGGAGCCCCGCGCAACTCGCAAGGCTCCGAAAATGTTAACCGGTAGAATACGCTAATTATTCGCTGTCTGAACCGTTGTGCGAGTCCTCTTCCGCCCCGGCGTCCAGACCATCTTCCGTTGCCGCTTCCCTGGCGCGCGGGGCTGGCATGGTCCATTCGCCCGGCATGGGCGCGGCAAGTTCGGCCTTTGCACCCAGATAGGGATTAAAATAGCCATAGCGCAGCCAGGGGCAGAGCTTCTTGAGGCGCTTCATGAACGATGTCAGCCCCATGCTGGGCGAGAGTTCCAGTTTTTGCTGCCCCTCGCCGCCGCTCATAAGCTTGAAGTACCATTCGGGATCAATATTGAGGTTGCGCCACTGGATCATGCTCACGCCGTTTTCGCCCACCAGACGCGCCAGAGCGTCCAGCTCTTCTTCCGTATCCGTAACACCGGGGAAGACCAACAGGTTCAACGAAACCCAGATGCCACGGCTGCGTGCCTCGCGGATGGAGGCGCGCACATCGTCAAAGGAATAGCCGGATGGCCTGTAATAGCGCTCATAGAGGCCGCCTCGGGCGCTGTTCAGGCTCACGCGCATGCTGGTCAGCCCGGCTTCCGCGAGGCGGATCACAGCCTCGGGCCGGGAGGCGTTGGTATTGCAGTTGACCGTGCCGGGGCCATCGCCCGCGCGGAACTGACGCACGCTCTCCACCAGAAGATCGGGATTCATGAGCGGATCGCCCTCGCAGCCCTGCCCAAAGGAATAAATTGGCGTACGGGTTTCACGCCCGGAATGGACGCGCATGACCTCGGCCAGTTCTTCCGGGCTGGGCGTAAAGGCAAGGCGGCACTGCGGCGTTGACTGAATGGGCGAATCTTTCTCCTGCGCGGAAATACAGCCAATACAGCTGGCGTTGCAGGCGCGGGACGACGGCAACGGGGCCTCGTAGCGGCCTAGGGCAAAGTTGCGGGCCGCAGGGCAATCGTAGCGCGCCACGCAGTTATCCATAATATGCCGGATAAGCCTGTTCTTGGGGTAATCGCGCAGCAGGGCGCGGGCACCCTGCTCAATGCGGCCACGCGGAATATTGCTGAAAATCTGCCGGGGTTCGCTATCCACCCTGCGGGCGCAGATATAGAACCGCCCTCTGGCAAAGCCCACGGCTCCGTAGGCAAACAGGGGCAACATGGGTGCGTTTTCGCCGCTTTCATAGGCAGGGTGGGCCGAAAGCGTGTAGCCGGGTGAGGCAAAGGCCGCCACGGCAAGCTGGGCCTCGCCCTCAGGGGGCGCGATGCGCCCGGTTTCGGGGTCAAGGCCCACAGCCTGCCTGCCAGGCAACAGAAAGAACTCGCTTTCCTCCGGCAGGGGAATCAGCTCGTCCGGACGCGGCAGCCCCCACTGAGCGCCACGCCGACAGACCATGAGCAGATCGGGATCGTCATAGATATTGCCGCGCTCGTCTGCCATTACAAGATGCGGTTCAATGTGTTGCGCGGCCATAAAAGCTCCTTGCCCAAGAGGTGTTGAACGTATATAAAAACTGCTGGCCGGGCCTTCCCGGCCCGTATTTTTGGAGGCCTGCCATGTTTTCCATCATGCTTTTCATTTTTTTGTGTTTTTTCGGAATACTGGCCGTGCTGTATCACATGCTGCGCAGCCAGGAAAAACTTTGCAGGGCGCTGCACGAAGAGCACGCCCAGATGCGTGTGCTGCTGCGCTCGCTGGAATCGCGCCTTGACGCGCTGGACATGACGGAACCTGCCGATGCAGAGTTCTCCCCCAGGGGAGCCGCCCGCCTTGCGCCCCGCCCTGCCCCGCAGCCAGCACAAGACCCCCTGCTGCATCTGAGTTTTGATGAACCCGCGCAGAGCGTCAGCGTTGCGCCCGCTGTAGACCCGGCGCTGGATCTGCATTTTGACCCGGCTGTGGGCATCCCTGCTTCATCGGGCAGGAACAGCAGAAATTAAACACCATCAACGTTGAGAATACCCATTCTCAACGTTTTTTTAATGCTCATTCCCGCCCTGTCAGCCCGAATTCTCCCTTGGCAGCCGCCAGATAGGCCTCGCTCAACCCGGTACTGCGCAACTCCTCGGCCCAATGCAAATAGGGCAATCGCAGGTAATCCTTGCGGATAGCTGCGGCCCTGCCCCTGCGGCGCGCAACGCACTGCGGGTCGCTGATCAGGAGGGCGCGCACCTTGTCGCTGAATGTTCTTGCGCGGTGCACCGCCCTATGGCCTCCATCTATGCAGGCCAGCGCGGCCTGCCCCATGCGCGCAGCAACATCCGGGTTCTCAAGCAGATAGCGCACCTGGGCCACGGCCTCGCCAGCAGCGGTTGCAGCATCTACAATACTGCCATTGTCCGCCGTATCCGCCCCATAGCAGAGCATGTGCTCGCCCTCGGCAAAGATATCCGTCAGCCCGTGCCCGATGCGCGGGGTCACAAGGCAACTGCCGCAGCCCAATGCCTCAAAAACCCGAAAGTTCAGGTCGCCGTGCTCGCAGTGGTTCAGCACCACCCGCGCCCGGGCGTATAAATGGCGGTAGGAGCCGGTTACAATCTGCAATTCCGGCAATCCGCTGCGGCACTTTTCCAGAAAGGCTGTGCGGCACGGCAGATTGGCATTGACCGTGCCCACAAACACGCAGTCCATATCCTTGGCTGTCTGAGGCTCGGGCGCATCCTGAGCCCAGGCAAAGGCAGGTGACCACCACACCCGATCTGCGGGCAGATATGGCCCTGCAAAACGCGGCAAATGATCACGCAAAGACGCAATGCAGACATCAAAAGCCTGAGCGTAATACGGTTGCCACGAATGGATGTGAGAATCCACGCTGTAGAACACAGTGAGGCACGGAAAGTCCTCTACGCCAAGCACATAGGGAGCGCGGCTTTTGTCGGCCACTACCAGCACGTCTGGCTCAAAACCCGCAATACGCACCAGATCATGCCAGCCAAACACGGCGGCATGCTCAAAATTATGCCGGGCCACAGCATCCCAGCCGCAGGAAGAAAGGGCGTCGCTAAAAAAAGGACTGCCTATCCACAAAAGCCGCTTCATGCGCCCCCGGCAACAGTAATGTGGTTCTGCGCTAACTGCGCACAGTGCTTGGCATCTCATGCCTGACAGTTGCCAACAGGCCCGATTTGCAATAGGTTCAAAACCTAGCCTCGACGCCCCAAGGCGTCAAGACGCGAGAATGCACATGCTGCTCAACCCTGGCCGACTTCGCCTTCTCACGCGCATTTTTCTGGCGCTTCTGTTAACCCTGTCGGCTATGTCGGCGGCGGTCTTTTGGCTATTGCAACGCAATCCCGAGGCACTGGCCCAACATTATATTGAACAGATTGCCGCCAGCACCGGCCTGAATATTACTGTTGAATCGGTCAATGTGGCCCTTTTGCCGTTGCCCTCCCTGGCTGTCAGCAATGCCAGCGTGGAGGGCAAGAACTTTAGTTTTACCGTTGCCTACGCCACACTCCGGCCCGACTTTCTGGCGCTGCTGCGCGGCGAACTGCTGCCCCGCAATATCACCCTGCTGCGCCCCCGCCTCAAGGGCGAACTGCCCGTGGCTCTCAGCCTGCCCTTTCTGTTCCCTGACACTGCCGAAGCCGACCAGCCTGTTGCAGCTCAGGCTGCGCCAGCAAATGGCGGAACTCCCCCAAAAGCCGCCCCTCAGCCTGCCGCTTCCTCCACGGCAAAGGCCAGCAATCCGCCGACACAAGATGCAACAATCCCAGCCGTAACCGATGCGGCGGCCCCCCTGCAAAGCGCTGCCGCGCAAGAGCAGCCCCCTGCGCAGAATTCCGTGCAATCATGGCTTGCCCGGCTTGCCGGGGACACGACTGGAGGCACGGCTCTTTTGCCGGGCATTTTGCCGGGTCGGTTCAGGCTGGCTGTTTCACAGGGCGAAGTGGACATCACAGGCGCGGACAAAACACAACTGGCGGCAAGCGGGCTGCAATGCGATGTGGAAACAGCCTCGGCCACGCGCCTTGAGGGCAACTTTTTTTGCGCCACAGCGATTCTTCAGCCAGAAGGCCAACTGCCAGCCCGGATTGAACACCTCAATCTGGAAGGCAAGACAGACCTCTCGGCCCCACTGGCAAAAACGCCGCAACTGGCGGCCAAAGGCACCATGCAGTTGCCCAACTGGCTGGCCCGCCTCAACTTCGCACTGGGCCTCAAGGCTGATGCCAATGGCTGGAGCCTGACCAGCGACCTTGAAGGCGAACTGCGCAAGGATGAAGTGCTGCTGCCTGCCCACGTGACCGGCACCGTGGCCCAACGCAACAAGGAAGATCAAGGCATCAGCCTTGAAAACCTGCGCCTGCGGCTTGGGCAGGATGATGTGAACGTCAATGGCATGCTGCGCCTTGGCGGGCCGGACACATTCAGTATCGAAGGCCGCCTGCAGCTGCAGCGCGCAAGCCTGACGGAGTGGCTGGGCTTTGCCCGCAATCTGGCGCCCGGCCTTCAGGTGGCCCTGGACGAAGTAACCCTTGGCACCCTTGATTTTTCAGTGGACGGCAAAGGGCTGCGCGTTCCGCATATTGATGTAACCGCCGCTGGCAGCCGCTTTTTGGGTTCCGGCGGCGTTGCGAGCTGGGCCAGGCCTGAACTGCTGCTGGATCTCAAGGCCGAGACTGTGAATCTGGGGCGCGCCATCCCTGAATCTGTGGGGGTATTGCCTGCCGAGCCGCGATACGGCCACGGGCCGCTCACTCCCATGCCCGGCAAACCGGTCGAACCCGGCGAAATCGGTCTTGATTACAACATCCGCCTGGCTGCAACCCGGGTGAACTACGGCCCCATTGTTATCAGCGACGCGCTGGTCGTCATCAAGCAGGGGCTGGTCGACCAGGTCACGCATTTTGAAGACACGCTGCTGATTGTTGACGGCACGTTATACGGCGGCAGCGTCAAGGGCGACACCATCATGGGCGGTCACCCGGATACCCCCTACGCCATCCGCCTGCACATGCGTGACATTAACGGCGAAAATCTGGCGAAAGACCTCCCGGTCATGCCCGTGAGCGGCGGCAAGCTGCGCGGTGATGTGGACGTCATGAGCCAGGGACGGGAGCTGGATGTTTTTCTGGGCAAGTTGCGCGGCACGGTAAGCGCCAGGGCCGAAAAAGGCCAGTTGCGCCCGCCGAACAATATCCCCGGCAAGGCCTCCCCCGGCGCAGTGGGCTTTAAAGCGCTTGATGTAAACCTTAAAGTCCGCACGGCGGCCTGGGAGCAAAGCCGTCTGGGCCTTGAAGGCCAGTGGACCGCCACCATTGAAGATGAAGGCATTGACGCCAGCGTGGGCCTTAACGGCAGGCTCTGGTTCAGCGGCGATGGCCAGGGCGGCGGCAACATGGATTTTCAAAACCTGCCCGGCACCATCAGCCTGGGCCTCAGCCCGGAAAAATCCTTTCAGCCAGAGGGCCTGCAAGCGCAGATCAGCGGCAAATTCAGTTGTCAGGCGGCGCGCAACCAGCTTTCGGCAACAGATATGCACGTGAACGCCCTGGGGGCGGACATTTCCGGCGCAGGGCAACTGGGCATGGGCAAGGACGGCATGGTCTGGCAGGGCAAGGTTTCCGCCTTTATCCCGGACAGCACAAAAACACTGCGCCTGCTTGGCGCTGCCAACCCCAATGTGCCCCAACCCCTTCGCCGGATCGAGCTGGACACTGCCTTTAAGGGCGATAGCGGATCCCTGGCGCTGTCAGAGTTCCGCGCCAAGGTGGATCAAAACGATATTTCCGGCAGTATCAGCCTCGACTGGCGCAAGGAGCTGGCCCTGAGATTCAAGCTCTCCGCTCCGCAGATTGATCTTGACCGCTACGTGGGCGACAAGGCCGCCGGGCAGGCAGATGGCGGCAAGAACAAAAAAAAGGCTGAGAGCAAACCGTGGGATCTGCGCTTCATGCGGGCATTTTCCGCTGAAGGCGAAGCGCACGTTGGCCAGCTCACCCTGTGGAAACTGCGCACCGATGACCTGCGCCTTAAAGCCAAAATGGAAAACGGAACCCTGCGTTATGAAAGCCAGGGCGGCAAATTTTATGGCTCCCCCGTGTCTGCTCATGGTGAAATGCGCTTCAACAAAGGGATGGGATTTGCCAATGCCCTGTCCATCGAGGGCTTTGACCTTGCCGCAGCAAGCAAGGATCGCGGCGGCAGCGCTGCCCTTGGCGGGCGCGCGAGCATAAGCTCCGAGGTTGACGCAGAGCTGACAGGGGCAAACCAGCTCCCTGCGCGCCTGAACGGCAAATGGCGCTTCAACGTTCATAATGGCTTTTACCAGTCACGCGACAAAGACGGCCAGCTCAAGGGCAAACCCACCCGCTTTGATGCTGCGGGCAGCTCCGGCGCAATCACCAACGGCATTGCAAAAAGTGGTGATTTTTATCTCAAGGGGCAGGATCTCACCGTTACCGGCGGCGGATGGATAGACCTCAATAGTGAGACCCTTGACTGTAACTTTACCGTAAACATGAAGAATCTTCCAGAATTCCCCATGCGCCTTTATGGCAGCCTGGACAACAGCAAAACATCTATTGGCGCTGGCAAACTGCTGCTCAACACCATTGGCGGCATCACCCAGGGTTTTGTAGATGTGCTTGGCAGCGTGGTGGAAGGCACCTGGAAGCTCTTTCGGTAAGCAGCGGCCTGCGGGCTGCAACATGTCGAGCATTCTTCCCAGCACCCGTTGACAGGGCCTATTTTAGGGGATAGGGTGCCAGTTGTGTTCTTTTTTGCACAAACTAACTCGGTTCCGGCAAGGAGAGTACCAGTGAATATCCTTATTTTTGGCCCCAACGGCAGCGGCAAAGGCACTCAGGGCGACCTGATCAAGCAGAAGTACAACCTCGCCCACATCGAATCCGGGGCCATCTTCCGTGAACACATCGGCGGCGGCACCGAGCTGGGCAAAAAAGCCAAGGCTTACATTGATCGCGGCGACCTCGTGCCCGATGACATCACCATTCCCATGGTGCTGGAAACCCTGAAGACCAAGGGTCAGCAGGGCTGGCTGCTTGATGGCTTCCCCCGCAATACCGTGCAGGCCCAGAAGCTGTGGGACGCCCTTCAGAAAGAAGGCATGCAGCTTGACTACGTGGTTGAAATTCTTCTGCCCCGCGAAGTGGCCAAAAACCGCATCATGGGCCGCCGCCTCTGCAAGAATAACAACAACCACCCCAACAACATCTTCATCGACGCCATCAAGCCCAACGGCGATGTCTGCCGCGTCTGTGGCGGCGCGCTTTCCAGCCGCTCCGATGATCAGGACGAAACCGCCATCAACAAACGTCACGACATTTACTACAACACCACCGATGGCACCCTGGCCGCCGCGTACTTCTACAAAGACCTCGCTGGCGCTGGCAAAACCAAATACATCGAACTGAATGGCGAAGGCAGCATTGATTCCATCAAGGAAACCCTGCTCTCCAAGCTTGCCTAGTTTGCCATTCTACAGCCAAGAGCGCCTGCCTCGGCGGTCTGCCCGGTAAACATCTTGCTGTAAGCGGTTATGTATAGAAAAGGCCCTGCTTTTGCAGGGCCTTTTGCTGTTTTTGCCAAGCTGTCATGTGATTGCCGCACAGGAGGCAGATCACATCCGCCATTGCAAATTGGGCCTCAACAATATTTTTAACAGTTAATCCATCGTGTTATAGCTTGTTACAAATAAACAATATTATCCAGACTATATATGTTGACAACATCTGGAAACCGCACGTAAACTCTAGAAAATATCACGACTACTGATACTGATTGCACTTTCCTTACGCATAACAGGAAAAGTACAAACAGAAGAATTTTCCCTTTCCCGGCTTTTGGCAGTGATACAGAGACTCCCCCTATACAGCTGGAGCGGCAGCAACTGATACTCAGCGGCTCTTTTGCCGCACCGTGCAGATACAAACTCCCGGGCCATGCTCAGGAGTTCTTTCGTCTCAACGGCCTACCCTGGTTCAAACACCACGGATAATGAGACATGTCAGATATCTCCAAGCCTCTCATATCATTTGCCGTTCTTGTCCTCCTGTTTCTTGCCCCAATATTTTTTATTCATGATTACGCAAGCGATGTTACATCAAACATCTCTGCCACTACACTTACGCGCCTTGCCGAGGTGAACGCCCGCGCGGGCAACAATTTTTATCAGGCTGTGCGCAACAGCATGATGGAAATGAGCGGCATGACCAAGTATCTGGCGCAACAGGATTACCGCGTCAGCAGGGAATACGTGCTTGGCCTTGCCCCTCTGTTTTACGCCCATGGCGTGCGGCGTTTCAGCATTGCGGATGCTGAAGGCAAAGGTTTTGACGGCGGAGGGGCGCAGACAGACTACAGCAACGACCCGATTTTTTTACGCGCACGCCAGGGCTTGACCCATGTTGCGACTGCTGGCAGCACCACCGGCCCGCGGCTTCTGATTATTGCCAACCCGCTGGTTGCCCGCGGCAAGGTACAGGCGGTTCTTATCAGCGAATTCCCGGCAGAAGCCATAGAAAGCAATATGGAAACGTGGGCGTTCAGCAACAACACCTACAACATGGTTTTTGACGATTCAGGCCAGCCCCTGTTCTGGTCGCCGCCCCCCGGCAAGGCCATGGACGACCTCTTTGCTTCGTTCGCCACATGCGGGCTTTCCCCGAATGTGACGGACATATTGCGACAAAAATTTGCAGACGGCGCGCAGCAGTCCATAACTTTTTTCGACAAAGCCACGGGCCTTTTCATCGCCACAACGCCTGTTGAACGTTTTGGCTGGCGCATGGTTTCCTTTGTTCCGCAGCAAGCAGGCAATGCGGCAGCTTCAAAACAGTCGCTCATCACCAATGAGCTTGTCTGGCGGCTGGTCATTCTGGCTGGCATAATCCTCACATTCCTGCTGCTGCTCGAGCGCAACTCCTCACGCAAGCTGCGCCGCCAGCAGGAGGATTACCGCTCCATTATCACCAGCATGTCCGGCGGGGTGCTCAAATTTTTCAGCCCTGATGGCACATTCCTTTTTGTCAGCCCCAATTATGTAAAAATGCTCGGATTTACCGAGGCGGAATTTAAAAAAACATACGGCAACAGCTTTTCTGCCACAGTATATGAGCAAGACCGCGAATCCACGCTGCGCACCATGCGCAAGCAGATGAAAAACAGCCAGCCCATAGACGTGGAATACCGCACCCGCACCAAGAACGGAGCATTGATCTGGCTGTACCACAAAGGGTCCGTGGTCAACATTGAGCACGGCCGATCGTACATACAAAGCATTGTCTTTGACATTACCCGCAATAAAGAAGCGGCGCTTTCCAAACGCATATCCGATGAGCGTTACCAGTTTATTCTGGAACAGCACGACATCAACATATTTGAACAAAATCTGGTCAATGGCTATTTTTCATGTTCGGCCCAATGGCTGCACACCTTCGGAGCTGTTTTCAATATCCTCGAGAACGACCCGGCCATCCCGCTGTTTCCTGACGATCAGGAACGCCTGGTGGCTTTTCAAAAAGAAGTGCGCCTTGCGCCGCATCAGTATAAATGCACCCTTGAAGCGCGTTTGCGTGATGCCGAGGGGGAATACCGCTGGTTTCGCATTGAGGCCTCCAACATAGCCAATACCCAGGGTTCCCCCATCTACTCCATTGGCATTATTACTGATATCGACAAGCAAAAATCTCTGGAGCTGCAATTACGCACCCAGGCCACACGCGACAGCGGCACCGGAATGCGCAACAAGATGTCTACGGAGAAGGCAGTATCCCAATTTCTGGAAACGCACGAATCCCCCCTGCCGCAATTCTATGCCATGTTCATGGTTGATTTTGACAATTTCAAAGGCGTCAATGACCGTTTCGGCCATGCCATGGGCGACAAGGCCCTCTTTGACATGGCCCAGATCATCCGCCGCAATTTCCGTGGCGTGGACATTGTGGGACGCATCGGCGGCGATGAATTTCTGGTTTTCTGTACAGAAAAGATGTCGCTGCACGGAATACGCGAGCGCGCCCACATACTAGTGGAACAACTGCACACCCAGTGCTGCGACCAGCACTCATGCCTCACCCTGACCGCCAGCGTTGGCGTGGCATGCAGCCCACGGGACGGCACAACCTATGCCGAACTGTTCAATAAGGCAGACAAGGCCACCTATGCGGCAAAAAAACTGGGCAGAAACAGATGCGTGTTCTATAAAGAGATGAATGGCGATGCCCAGCAGGGCGACCCTCTGCAATAACACTCTTCGCCCCCTTTGCCCCGCCTGATAAAAACTGCCGCGCCCCGTATCAAACTCGGAGCGCGGCAGAACTACGCTTTCAGCCCATAAAGAACGGTAAAACTCCTAGGCCCAGAGAATATTGTCCGTTTCCAGCGGCGAAGCCTGCGCCGGATGCACGGGCATGATGCGTACACCATATCTGTAGTGGCCGCTGAACGAAGGGATGTAGCTTGCGGTATAGCGCATGCCGTCCTGTCCGTTTTCTCCTGATCTCGGTTCAAGCCGCAATATTTCCGGCTTGTCGCGGAAGCTGCCGTTAATGAGCGCCTGCCCGATCACAAGTTGCACCAGTATCTCCTGCGGCTTCATTTCGCCAAGATGCATGCGCAGTTGCACACTCACGGGTTCGCCGCAGATCATGGTGTTGTTTTCCACCCCGCTGATGGTCAGTTCGTCCACCTTGACCGTGCCAAAACGCGCAGGCAAATCACTCTGCCATGCTGCAAGGGCGCGGCAGGCCTCCCAGTTATTGTCGCGCAGCATGTTGCGCCTGCGCGCTGCCCGCAGATAAAACTGACGTATATAATCGTTGAGCATGCGGTTGCTGCTGTACATGGCCGTGAGACTTTTGAGCGAACGCTTGGCCGTGGCAATCCATTCCAGGGGCAGTCCTTCTGCATCGCGCTCAAAATACAGGGGGACAACGGCGTTCTCCAGCAGTGAATACAGATCCTCTGCATCGGCGTAGTCATTCTGCTCGCTGCTGGGCAGTTCTGTGGAAACAACCGGGCCAATGGTCCAGCCGTTCTGGCGGTTGTAGCCCTCGCACCACCAGCCGTCAGAAATACTCAGATTGATGCCGCCGTTGACGGGCAGTTTCATCCCACTGGTGCCCGAGGCCTCGTGCGGCCTGCGCGGCGTATTGAGCCAGACATCGCAGCCCTGCGCCATAATGCGCGATACAGCCAGACTGTAGTTTTCCACAAAGAATATGCGGCCCAGAAAGCGCTCGTCGCGGCACATGCGCAGCACTTCCTGAATCATGTTGATGCCCGCCTCGTCCGCTGGATGCGCCTTGCCGGAAAATACCAGCACCACAGGCCGATTGGTATTGCTGAGGATGCGGGCCAGCCTGTCCAGATCTGCAAAAATCAGCGTGGCGCGCTTGTAGGGGGCGAATCTGCGGGCAAAGCCGATAATGAGGGTATCAGGTTTGAGCATGGATTCCATGCGCTTGCGCTCATCCGATGACAGATGAAACTTCTGGATAAATTCCGGAATCCGGCGGCGCAGGTCATCAAGCAGGGCTTCCTTCTGGTGCATGCGGGCCGCCCAGAAGGCCTCGTCAGGAATTTGGTCCACCTTGTCCCATACGCCGGAACCGGGAGGCGACTGCATCCAGCCAGAACCAAGATACTGGTGCAGCAGTTCATGCATCCAGCTCCCCACATAGGACGGCACGTGAATACCGTTGGTAACATGCCCGATGGGCGTTTCCGCCACGGGCAGGCTTTTCCAGAGGTTGTTCCACATGTGGCGCGAAACAACACCGTGCAGGCGGCTCACACCGTTGGCCCAGCACGAATGCCGCAAAGCAAGCACCGTCATTTCAAAGGAACTGCTGTTGCCGCCCTCTATCTGCCCAAGCTGCACAAACTGCTGCCAGGACAAACCAAGGTTGGCGGCGATTCCGCTGAAATACCGCTCCATCAGCTCCAGAGAAAACGATTCGTTGCCAGCGGGCACGGGCGTGTGCGTGGTAAACACCGTATTGGAGCGCACCCGCACAGTTGCCTCGGCATAGTTCATGCCCATGCTCAGGCATTCCTGAAGGCGTTCCATGGCCATAAAGGCCGAATGCCCTTCATTCATATGAAAAACGCTGGGCATTATACGCATCGTTCGCAGCAGCCGCATGCCGCCCATGCCCAGCAGCATTTCCTGCAGCAGGCGTACCTCTCGGTTGGCCTCATAGAGCTTGTCGGTAATGCGGCGGTCTTCGTCAGTGTTGCGGCGGGTGTCCGTATCCATGAGGTACAGGGTTATGCGCCCCACGGCCAGTTTCCACACCCTTGCAAACAACAGACGGCCCGGCAGTTCAAGCTGCACATAGACCGGCTGATTGTCCGCATCGTACAACATCGAAATGGGCATGAGGCCGAAGTTGTTGACGGGATACTGGGCCACCTGCCGTCCATCGGCATCTATATCCTGCCGGAAATAGCCGTTCTTGTATAAAAGCCCAACGCCCACAAGGGGGATAGCCATATCCGAGGCAGACTTGAGGTGATCGCCAGAGAGGACGCCAAGCCCGCCGGAATAAATGGGGATGGATTCACTCAGGCCGTATTCTGTAGAAAAATAGGCAATGGGGGCTTCTGGCGTCACATCCGTGCTGAGCGAGCGGATGGGTTCGGCCATGTAGGCATCGAACTTGGCGACGACCTCACGGTAAAGATTCATGTAGTCTTCGTTTTCCAGCAGATCGCGGAAGCGCTCCGGATCGGCCTGCTCCAGCACCCTGAGAGGATTACGCCAGCTTTCCCAATGGGAAGGGCTCAGGGCCATGAACAGGGCCTTGGCCTTGTCGTGCCAGCACCACCACACATTGCGGGCAATGTCGCGCAGACGGGAAAGCTCTTTCGGCACCTCGGCAACGGCCATGATGGGCCGCAAAAATGGCGTGGCGGAACACGATGTGGAAAGCACCCTCGCCAGAGCCGCATGCCCGCAATCGCAGTTAATCCGGGTGGAGGCCTTTTTGAAGGCTATTTCAAAGGCCCTGACATAGTTTTCAAAAAAGAACTGCCACGATGATTTTTCCGCCAGCGCACGCGCCTCCGCGCGCCATTGGGGCAAATCATCCACTGCGCAGGTGGCGGCGCGGATCAGATGCTCGTGCAGCACTGTGGCGCTTTGCTCAAAATTCATACCCCGGCGGGGCATGACGCACACGCCCTTGGGCGTAACGGCTCCCTCCTGCAACTGCGTGCGCGCCCACATGCCAAAACCTGAAAGGTCAGTGGTAATGGTGGGCACGGCCCAGGCCGCGCTTTCCTGCGGCGTATACCCCCACGGCTCGTACCAGGAGGGGAAGCAACCCACATCGCAGGCCGACATGACATCATCGTAGGGCATATTCAAAAAGCCGTCTTCCCCATTGAGCATGGCTGGCACAAAGATGACCTTGACCCTGTTTTCCGGCCTGTTGTTCAGACCCAACCGATGGCAGGCATTGAGAATCGGATCCTGCGGCGCGTTCCAGGCGAAATGCGTGCAGATAAAGGGCAGGCCGTTGTCGTTGGCCTCGGGGTCGCCAGAAACCGCAGCGGTATTAACGCCCGTATGCCCACCCATGACAAGGCACAGGGCCAGAATGGAAGCGTCCGTGCCCGCGAGGCTCTGCTCAAGCTTGGCCAGAGCATCAAGGAAGATGTCCACGCCCTTGTTGTGCATTTCATATCGGCCGGAAATGGCGAAAATGCGTGTGTTGGCTGGCAGTTCGCAACGCAGAAAGCGGCTGGAGGCCTCCACTATGCGCGCACGGTGTTCCGCCGGGCGGGAGCGGTCTACGGAATAATCGGGGATAACCCGCATATCCAGACCGTTGGTGGTGATGACATCGGGCTGCCGCCCCAGCAGCACCGCGGATTCTTCCCCGGTGATGGGGCTGACGGTGGTGAACACGTCCGCCTCGCGGGCGCTGGCCCCCTCAAGAGACCACTTGGCCGTGATGTTCAGGGCTGCGGCTTCGTTGGCGGGATTAATGCTGCGCAGGTTGGAATAGATATCCCGCCCGGTCCCTGCCATGGCCCGCCCGAGCATGGTGGCGTGGGTGGTGAACACAGTGCCTATGCCGGGAGAAAGCCTTTTGAGCGAAAGCAGGCCCGCGCCGCACATCCATTCGTGGAACAGGGCAACGCTGCGTCCCTCAAGGGGTTCCACCCGGCTTTCATGAATGGCCGCAATAACCGCACTGCAGGCTGTTGCGAACATGACGGGTTCAATATAGTCCCATCCGCCGGAAAGCGAATCCACACCGTAATTTTTCCACAGATCGTACAAAAGCTGGTTGCTGGAATATCTCTTGGAAAAATCCACCAGGATGGCCTTGGGACGACCGGGAATATTCCAGCGGCCCATACGGCATTTGAGATCCTTTGTAGCAAATGCCAGACGGAGCGAATCCCAGATATTCTCGTCCGTTTCTTCAAAACCCACATTCTCCGCCAGGGACGGGCCAAGGAGAAAATAGTCCTCGCCAAACTGCTCTACAGCCTGCAGTGCCTTGCTGCTGACCACAGAGTAGATGCCCCCCACCTTGTTGCAGACTTCCCAACTGACCTCAAACAACGTGACGGTGGTGTTATCGAAATTCATGCTTTCTCCTTATGGAAAGGCCGATTGGCTTAAACGGACGCATTAGTGCCGGAACGGAGGCTGTTCTTGCGTACCTTGCGGGGCTTGAGTTCCTTGCCTGCCAGTTCTGCGGCTTCAAGACGCAGCTCAAAATCTGCCAGCACATTCATATAGGTGATGTAGGCATCATAGGGGCTGTCAAAGGGGCTGGGCCTGTCCTGCCGAGGGCCGGAAAACCACTTGGTGGACATGTGCCGGAAATGGTCGGCGGTTTGCAGACGCTCATAGTCGTGCAGCAGCATCTTGTCGCCGCTAGCGCTCACCCGAGCAGCCAGGCTGTAAAGCGTATGGATGGCGTCTTTCTGCATGTCGTTGCCAAGCCACGAGGTCAGGTCATGGCCGCTTTCTTCCCACGACACGAACTGGGGCACATCCACCTCTCCGGCGGGGGCGCGCTTTCCGGCAATGGAGCCGGGCGTGGCAAACCTGAAGCGGTTGTCGCGCAGCAGGGCCTCGGGCAGGGCCGACATAAAATCGAAGATGCCCGAATCCTGCCCGTGACGCAGACCAAATACATGAAAATCATTGTAAATATTGATTACATCCGCCTTGTCGCCCAGGCTGTGGCACCACGAGGCGAACTTGTCTGCAGTAAGCGGCCAGTCGCTCCAGCCCCTGTCGCCAAAGCGCAGGCCCATGTCGTCAGAAAGGGCCGTATTGCGCAGCAAAAGATTCATCTTGGGGCCGGAAACCGGGCGGTACACCCAGTTGGGGCTGCGCCAGCCAAGCACCTGATCCGCACCCTCGGCCAGCGCGGTTTTAAAACCAAGCTGTTGCAAGGCAGCGGCAAGGTCATTGTTGAACACGCATTCCGTATGCATGAAGGTGGTAGGCTTTTTGCCAAACAGTTTTTTGATGCGCGCACTTTGCGCCTTGACCTGCCTGTCAAATTCCTCGCGTGAATACAAAAAGGCCAGCGAATGCGCCGAAGTTTCGGCGACAAATTCCACGCAGCCCGTAGCCGCGAGAGCGCACAGGCTTTCTGTGACTTCAGGGGTGTACTGCTCAAAAAGATCCAGAGCGGTGCCCGAAACGCACAGCGATACCGCAAACGCGCCTTCATGACGGCGCACAAGCCTGAGCAGCATTTCTGCGGCTGGCAGATAACACAGGCGCGCCGCGCGCAGCATGGTTTCGCAATTGCGGTCATCGTCTTCGTAAACGGAGCTCTGCCCCATATCGAAAACCGTGTAGCGGCGGAACTGGTACGGCTCATGTATATTGAAACACAGACATAGCGCAGGCATCAGTGACCTCCAAGGACATCCCGGTAAATGGTCAGCAATTGGTCGGCGGCATTTTCCCATCTAATGGATTTCATTTCTTCGCGGCAGTTTTTCACCAGTTCGGCGGCAAGGCAGGGGTAACGCAGCACGGCGCAGATTTTGTCGGCCATGTCGCGCGTATCCCAAAAATCAGCCTTGAGGGCGTGCTCAAGCACTTCTGAAACACCCGACTGACGCGAGAGCAGCACCGGCACATCGTAAAGCATGGCCTCCAGCGGCGTTATGCCGAAAGGCTCGGAGACTGAAGGCATGACATAAAGATCGCTGAGGGCGAACATGCGGTCCACATCCTCGCCGCGCAAAAATCCGGCAAAATGGAAGCGCCGCCCCATACGCAACTGCCCTGCCCTGCGGATCAACGCCGGCAGCATGTCTCCGCTGCCAGCCATGAAAAAGCGGACATTGGGATTTTTTTGCAGCACAAGGCGGGCCGCTTCCATGAAGTACTCCGGCCCTTTCTGGAATGTCACGCGGCCGAGGAACAGCACCCGCTTTTCATGCCGTATGCGTTGCGGCACAAGATAGCAGCGCCCTGCCTCGTGCCGCGCAACGGCATTGTGCACTACCACCACCTTTTCGGGTGCCACGCCGTAGCGGTCAATGACGGTTTTTCGGGTCAGACGGCTCACGGCCACCACCACATCGGCGGCATTCAGCCCGGCGCGTTCTATGCCCGCCACCTGTTCGTTGATGTTCAGGCCGCTGCGGTCGTATTCCGTGGCATGAATATGCGCCACCAGCGGTTTGCCCGTCAGCGCCCTGGCCATCATGCCCGCAGGGTAGGTCATCCAGTCGTGCACGTGGATGACGTCAAACTGTTCCTGCACGGCAATGGCCCCGGCCAGACGGCTGTAACGCTGCACTTCGGCCATAAGGTCAGCCCCATAACCGCCGTGCAGTTCAAACGTAATTTCGCCTTCGCAGGCGGTATGGCCCGCATGCGGCGCAAAAGCGCGCGTACTCGCCGCATTGCCTGGCTCCTGACGCAGATTTTCCAGCGCTTCGGCATAGCCCTGCGGCGTGAGGTAGGGAACAAGCGGGCTTTCCACCGGCAGGCAGCGGATGCTGCTGGCCCAGAGTTCATGCCCTGCCTGCGTCATGCTTTCCGCAAGCTGGGCCGCAACCGGAGTGCCGGAGGCCCCCCGCAGGCGCAAAAAACTGTTCTGCCCGCTGCCGCCGTCCACGCGGGGCAGCACAAAGACGATCTCCGCCCCTTTTTTCGCCAGAGCCTGCGTCATGCCAAAGCATGCCGTTCCCAGGCCGCCACTGATATGGGGCGGAAATTCCCAGCCAAACATTAGCACTCGCATGGCTAAACCCTTATTCTTCACTGCCGGACGCTGACACGCCCAGAGTCATGGTTGCCCTGCATATGCCGGTTTTGTCGCCGGATGCGGGATGGGCCAGACAATGCGCCACCCTCTGCTCCCAATGGGCGTAAACATCCGGCGCGGCCTTTTGCAGTTTTTTGAGCATGCGCAGGCACTCGGCCACGCTCCAGGCCTGGGCGGTGCAGCCGCCGGGATTGTAGGGTGGGGAACCGTCAAACACTTCTGAAATGCTGCCAAGCCCGGCTTCGCAGAGATGCTGACAAAACAGGGGCGTAACCATATCAAGCAAACCCTGAACAGCGCCGTTCATATCCCAGGCCGTGTGCAGCAGTGCATCAGCATAATGGCCCAGCAGCCAGGGCCAGACAGTGCCCTGATGGTAGGCGGCATCGCGGCTCTCGCCGTTGCCTTCGTATCTGCCTTTGTATGCGGCGGCATCAGGGGCAAGGGTGCGCAGGCCAAAAGGCGTGAGCAGCCTGTTGCGCACGCATTCCACAACCTGCGGCTGAAAATCGTCCGCAAGCACGGCATGCGGCAGGGACACGGCAAATATCTGATTGGGACGCACGCTTCGGTCGAGCTGTCCGTTGCGCCACACGTCGCCCAGATAGCCGCCCGCCTCCGTTGTCCAGAAGCGGCGCAAAAACGCATCGCGCATGGCGGCGCGCTGGCGCTCGCCCGTGAGCAGCGGCTCCTGAAATGCGGCGGCAAGGCTGTCGGCAAAGGCAAGGGTGTTGTACCAGAGGGCGTTGATTTCCACAGGGCAGCCGTGCCGGGGCGTAACCGGGCAGCCGTTTACCTGGGCATCCATCCAGGTAAGCTGGGTGTGGGCATCGCCCGCATGCAGCAGGCCCTCGGCATCCACAAAGATGCCCATGCCCGGCCCCTTGCGGTAGCCCTTGATGATGGCTTTCAGGGCGTCCCAGGCATGTTGCCGCGCCCAGGCCAGACCATCGGGAACAGCGGCCAGCACCTGTTGCAGGGCAAAGGCATACCACAGGGACGCGTCCACTGAATTGTAGGCATGCTCGCCTGACTCCGAAAACATGTTGGGCACAAGGCCGTTGCGGATATGCCGCCCCACCTCGGCCAGAACGTGCAGCCCAAACTCTTCGCGTCCGGCGTAAAAGGTCAAACCCGGCAGGCTGATGAGGGTGTCGCGCCCCCAGTCGTCAAACCAGGGATATCCGGCAATCACGGTGGCTCGGCCAGACGGCGTCGTAATGCAGAACTGGCCGCCAGCCTGCGCCAGTTGCCCGGCAAGACCGCCGCCCGCAAGGTGAGCATCGGTGCGGGCGCGGCTCTCCGTCTCCCACAGGGTGCGCAGGTTTTCACCGCAGGCTTCCGTACCAGCCGCCACATACACGTAACCGCCCTGTGGCAACGGCGGCAGAGCTATTTCAAGCGTGCCGGGCATAAAGAGGTCTTCACTGTCGTCAAAACCGCGCTCACGCTCTTCAAAATATTCCACATTGCGGCACCAGTCCGGCTCGGCAAAAAAACTGGCAGCGGCATGCGGCCCGCATTTTTCGCTGGTCGCCGCGCCCTCGGCATTTGCAGCCCTCGCGCAAGCCTTGCCGGAATCCCCGGCGGCCTGAATATACAGGGGGGGCAAGCTCTCATACGGGCGAGCTGCAAAACCGCCAGCCACAAGGAGGGTATCCGTTCGCAGGGCCGGGTTTACCCGCGTGAGCGCGTGAACATTGCGGTAGGCAAGCAAAGGCTTGATGCGCAGGGTGAGCGGGGGGATATCCTCCGGCCCGCGCAGTTCATAGCGCAACAACAGCAGGCTTTTATCCCGCGCAAGCAGCACCTCGCGGCTCAGGCTTACTTCGCCCACCCGATAGGTGCTCTGCGGCCACTGATCGAGCTGGAAAGCTTCAAGATACTCGTGCCCGTTGGGATAGAGCGTGCCAGGATGCTGGCGGGTGGAAAAAAAGAATTCCCTGCCGCCGCCGCACACCGATTCCTCAAGGGCAGAGAGCAGCACATGACGGCCGTACGGCGTGTTGACGGCAAGCAGGCCGTGATATTTGCGCGTGTTGCAGCACAAAATGCTGCTGCCGGAGCAGTCGCCCCGTTCGTTGGTGAGCAGCCACTCCCGGTGCAGCGCCCTGCGCGTATTCTGGCAGGCTGCCTTGTCAAAGCTGAACCGCATACGGCCTCCTTGGCGCCCATATGGAGCGCGACGGCGAATGCTGCGGGAAGACGAAGGGCGCAATCGCCGCCTGACCGCCAGACGATGCTGGGCGGCCCAAGTTGCGGCAATGCTTGCGGAAGGGGTACGGCGGAAAGGGCGCAGAGAGAAACTGAAACAGCCGAACCTCTGACCGCGAAAACCGCAACAGAAAAACATTTAAGAAAATAAAGGTGTTCTCTGTTTTTACAGCTTTACCTTACCCCATTATTTTTTGACTGTCGAGCGCGTGCCACTTTTGTTTCCAGTTTTATCGCCTTAGCGATGCACTAAACACGACGTGCTTGTTAGCTGGCTAATATTATATGAAGAATTTGACCAATCTGAAATCATCGTGTGAGCATCGCGTTACAATCGCGCAAGTTACCATGGTTGCCTGAACAGGTTCACAATGCTTTGCAGTATAAACACGGCGCATGTACTCACTACTGATTACAACTGCCGCGCAAGCTGTATGGTCATAACGCAGCCCTGCCGCCCTCGCTGGCTTGCGTCTGTTTGCGCCAATGCGCGGCCCGGCTGTACTGGGGGCTTTTTCTTTCTTCATTTTTAGGGTACGCTTGTTCGTTGCTCACAATATTTGCATACCTGACGGGGGTAGTTCATGAAAGCACTTGGTCGTTGGCTTGGGGCTCTGGCCCTTACCCTGCTCGTGCCCGTTGCGGCGCTGGCTGGTGACATCAAGGTTGGCCTTATGTGCCCGCTTACGGGCAAATGGGCCTCCGAAGGCCTGGATATGAAGAACATCGTTACCCTGCTGGTTGACGATGTGAATGCCAAGGGCGGCATCAAGGGCCGCAAGGTTCAGCTGGTTGTCGAAGACGACGCGGGCGATCCGCGCACGGCCGCTCTGGCCGCGCAGAAGCTTGCTTCCGCTGGTGTTGTGGCCGTTATCGGCACGTACGGCTCCGCCGTGACCGAGGCCAGCCAGAGCATTCTGGACGAGGCGGAACTGGTGCAGATCGGCACTGGCTCCACCAGCGTGCGCCTTACGGAAAAGGGCTTGAAGCTCTTTTTCCGCACCTGCCCGCGCGACGACGCGCAGGGCAAGTCCGCCGCCGAAGCCATCAAGAAGGGCGGCTACAAGGCCGTGGCCCTGCTGCACGACAATTCTTCGTATGCCAAGGGCCTGGCGGAAGAAACCAAGGCAGTGCTTGAAAAAGACGGTATGAAAGTGGTGTTTTACGATGCTCTTACCCCCGGAGAGCGCGACTACACCGCCATTCTGACCAAGCTTAAAGCTGCCAATCCCGACCTCGTGTTCTTTACCGGTTACTACCCGGAAACCGGCATGCTGTTGCGGCAGAAGAGAGAAATGGGCTGGAACGTTCCCATGATGGGCGGCGATGCCGCAAACCATCAGGATCTGGTCAAGATCGCCGGTAACGAAGCCGCCACGGGCTATTTCTTCATCAGCCCGCCGCTGCCGCAGGATATGGACACGCCTGAAGCCAAGGAATTCCTCAAGGCCTTCAAGGCCAAGTACAATACCGTGCCTGTTTCCGTGTGGGCCGTGCTGGCTGGCGATGCATTCAAGGTTATTGAAGGCGCGCTTGAAGCCGGCAAGGACACTCCCAAGGAAATGGCCGCATGGCTCAAGGAACTCAAGGGCATGCCCGGTCTTTCCGGCAACCTGGGTTTTGACGCCAAGGGCGACCGCGTGGGTGAGTTCTACCGCACCTACAAGGTTGACGCCACGGGCAACTTCGTTTTGCAGCCCAAGTAATGCGGCGCGGTCATTAGCCGCGCCCATGTTGCACAGATACACGCCCGGGGCATAAACACCCCGGCGAAAAGCGCAATCCCCTTGAGGACGCGTTCATTACGGCGGGCGACCGGTATCCCGGTCGCCCGCCAAATGCCGAGTACCAACGCCGAACATTATGGAACAATTTCTCCAACAGCTTTTGAACGGCCTGGCCGTGGGCGGCATCTATGCGCTTGTGGCGCTGGGCTACACCATGGTGTACGGCGTGCTCAAGCTCATCAACTTTGCCCACGGCGACCTGTTTACCATTGGCGCCTACCTGGGGCTTACCCTGCTTGTCAGCTGCAATATGGCGGGCGCGCTCAATCCCTTTTTGGCTGTAGCCGCCGTTTTTGTCATGGTGGCCCTGCTGGTGGCGATTATTGGCTTTTTGCTTGAGCGTACGGCATATCGCCCACTGCGCAACGCCAATCGCCTTTCCGCCGTGGTTTCCGCCCTTGGCGCATCCATATTTTTCCAGAACGCGGTCATGCTGATCTACGGCGCGCGCTTCTACGTGTACCCCGACTATCTGCGCCCCGACTTTACGGTGAGGATGCTCGGCCTTGAAGTGCCCGGCGTGCGCCTGCTGGTCATCGCGGCCAGCGTTGTGCTGATGCTCGGCCTCTGGGCCTTTATCCAGCGCACGCGCACAGGCGCGGCCATTCGTGCCGTGGCCATCGACCCCGGCGCTGCGCAGCTTATGGGCATCAATGTTGACCGCATCATCTCGCTGGTCTTTCTTATCGGCCCCGGCCTTGGCGGCGCGGCTGGTCTGATGGTGGGCATCTACTACGGGCAGATCGACTTTACCATGGGCTGGTCTTACGGCCTCAAGGCCTTTACCGCCGCCATCCTGGGGGGCATCGGCAACATCCCGGGCGCCATGCTGGGCGGGCTTTTGCTCGGCGTTATCGAAGCCCTTGCCGCAGGCTACATAGCCATTGCCTGGAAGGACGCCATCGCCTTTCTGGTGCTCATTCTCATTCTGATTATCCGCCCCACCGGCATTCTGGGCGAGCGCACGGCGGACAAACTATGAAAAAACTTCCGTGCAACTTTGCCGTGTATGCGGCTGCGGGCCTCTTTTTGTGCGCGTTGCCGCTCTTTTGCAACGCCTACTGGCTTGACGTGTGCGTGAGCATTGGCCTCTACGCCCTGCTGGCCCTTTCGCTCAACGTCATTCTGGGGCAGGCGGGCATATTCCACATGGGGCACGCCGCCTTTTTTGCCGTGGGTGCCTACACCACCGCCATCCTCAACACGGTCTGCCATTGGCCCGTGCTGTGGGTTATGCCTCTCTCCGGCGCGGCGGCGGCTATCTTCGCCCTTATTGTGGCCCGCCCCATCATCCACCTGCGTGGCGACTATCTGCTGATCGTCACCATCGGCATTGTGGAAATTGTGCGCATTGCGCTTATTAACGATGTTTTCGGCCTCACAGGCGGCGCCAACGGCATTTTCGGCATCAGTCGCCCCATGTTTTTTGGCTTCAAGATCGTCAAGAGCCTGCAGTTCTATTTTCTGGTCTGGGGCATGGTGGGCGTGAGCCTGCTGCTGTTCTACGGCCTGTGGCATTCCCGCTTTGGCCGCGCGCTGAACTTCATCAAGGAAGA
Source organism: Desulfovibrio desulfopostgatei (assembly GCF_053570645.1). Lineage (NCBI taxonomy): Bacteria > Pseudomonadati > Thermodesulfobacteriota > Desulfovibrionia > Desulfovibrionales > Desulfovibrionaceae > Desulfovibrio > Desulfovibrio desulfopostgatei. Next base: position 2,667,720 of record NZ_JBRBQS010000002.1, read on the forward strand.
CGACGTGGCCGCAGAAGGCTGCGGGGTCAACGTCACCCACTACAAGCTGGCGGCCTTTGTTCTGGGCGCTTTCTGGGCGGGCATGGCTGGCACGCTCTATGCCGCCAAGATGACAACCATCGCGCCGGAATCGTTCAACTTCATGGAATCCGTGATCATCTTTGCAGTGGTCATACTTTCCGGCGGCAGCCAGCTTGGCGTGCTTATCAGCGCGTTTCTTTTCATCGGCCTGCCCGAAGTGCTGCGCGAATTTTCCAATGCGCGCATGCTCATCTTCGGCCTTGCCATGATGGTCATGATGGTCTGGCGGCCCCAGGGCCTGTTGCCCCCGAGGCAGCGGCGCTACAAGGTTGCTGCGCCGCCAGCAGCCAGTGACGGGAGGCCCGCATGACCCTGCTGCGCCTTGAAGAAATGAGCAAGATGTTCGGCGGCCTCATTGCCCTGAACGATCTTACCTTTGACGTTGACGCTGGCAGCATTGTGGGGCTTATCGGCCCCAACGGCGCTGGCAAGACCACCGTGTTCAACTGCATAACCGGCAACTATACGCCGGAGTCGGGCCGCATCTTTTTTGACGGCAAATCCATTGCCGGACTGCGCCCGCACAAGGTGGTGGAACTGGGCATCGCCCGCACGTTCCAGACCATCCGCCTCTTTGGCCGCCTTTCTGTGCTGGAGAACGTGCTGGCCGGACGGCACTGCCGCATGAAATCCGGTCTGATATCGTGCATGCTGCACACGCCGGGTCAGCGCGAGGAAGAAAAAGCCGCCGTTGCCCGCTGCATGGAAGAGCTGGAATTTGTGGGCCTTGCCGACCGCTATACCGAGGCCGCAGGTGGCCTTTCTTACGGCAACCAGCGCCTGCTTGAGATAGCCCGGGCACTGGCCTCCGACCCGCGCCTCGTGATTCTGGACGAACCCGCAGGCGGCATGAACGATCAGGAGACCGCCGCCCTGGTGCATACCATCCGGGCTATCCGCGACAGGGGCATCACCGTGCTGCTCATTGAGCACGACATGCGCTTGGTGATGAAGATTTGCGAAAAACTGGTGGTGCTGGAACACGGCACCATGATTGCCCAGGGCAAGCCCGAAGACGTGCGGCAGGATCCCGCCGTCATTGAGGCTTATCTGGGCGCAGACGACGAAAAGTGGTAAGCCATGTCCCTGTTGCAATTGTCTAATGTGCGCGTGCGCTACGGCAGTGTTGAAGTGCTGCACGGCATCGACCTGAGGGTGGACGAAGGCGAAATCGTCACCATTCTCGGGGCCAACGGTGCGGGCAAAAGCACCACCTTGCTCTCCATCAGCGGGCTGGTGCGCCCCTTTGAAGGTGAAATTCTCTTTGAAGGGCAAAACCTGCTGAGCATGCCGAGCCACAAGGTCGTGGGCCTTGGCATTGCCCAGTCGCCCGAAGGGCGGCGTGTTTTCGGCATCATGAGCGTTCTGGAAAATCTGCGCCTCGGGGCATTCTGCATTGAGGACAAGGCCCGCCGCGAGCGCACGCTGGAATGGATTTTTGATCTTTTTCCGCGTTTGCACGAACGCAAGGATCAACTCGCGGGTACGCTTTCCGGCGGCGAACAGCAAATGCTCGCCATAGGCCGCGCCCTCATGGCCGAACCGCGCCTGCTGCTGCTGGATGAACCCTCGCTGGGCCTTGCCCCGCTGCTGGTGCGCTCCATCTTTGAAACCGTGCGGGCCATCAACAAGAAAGGCGTAACGGTGCTGCTGGTGGAACAAAACGCCCGTGCGGCGCTGAAGCTGGCCACGCGCGGCTATGTGCTTGAAGTTGGCAGCGTGGTCATGGAAGACCGGGCCGAAAACCTCCTTGCCAATGCCAGCGTGCGCGAGGCCTATCTGGGCGGCTAGCCAGACCGGCGACTGTTTTTTTACAAGCGGCCGCAATAGCACGAGGTTCCCGCACCGCAAGCCGGCTGAAAAATTTTCCACTTCTTTTACTTGACAGAAAATTGCTTTCAACTATATTTTTCCATTCCAACGCGGCGGCCATTCCGCCGTTATTTTAGCAATACGGCGCTGCTGCGCATGGAGGTTTTGCTATGACCCCTCTGGAAAAAGCCACCAAAACCGCTGAAGGCGTGGTGGTCAACGGTTTTGTTCTTTCCCCGGTGGTTGAACAGTGTTCTGGCTGTGACCGCGTGCGCGAATTTGAAGGCGAAGAGTTCTGCTCCAGCTACCCTGTCCCTGCCAAAAAGTGGACTGCTGGCCGTTGCAACTTTGCCACGCACGTGAAGGCCTCTGTTGCCGCTGCCGCCAAGGTCAACCCTTTGAAGGCGTCCAAGCGCGCCGCCAAGGGTGGCCGCTAGGCCAACCAGGCTTACATCGGTTCCGACATGCCGCTGGCGGTCAGTTTGCGATTTTATCGCAACAGGCCGATTCAACAACGGTCATGCCGGGGCTGAAGACTTTTTCAAGGGGCTGCGCGAGCAGCCTCTTGCGCGTTGTAACGCCATACGGGAAACCCCATGTTCAAGACACTCGACACCTTGTTGCGCGGGCTGGCCGGGCGAGAAGACCGCGTTGCGGAGCTTCAGGCCGTGCTTACGGCATGCCAGGCCCTTGGCCCGGACAACGGCGGCCAGGGCGAAATGGAAAAGGTGCGCTGCATCACCAACTGGCTCAAGGCCTGCGGCGTAACCGCCCTTTCACGCGTTGACGCGCCGGATCCGCGCGTTACCGATGGTCAGCGTCCCAACCTTGTGGCCCGCATCCCCGGCAAAAGCAGCCGCACTCTGTGGCTTTTCGGGCATACGGACGTGGTGCCTCCGGGCGACCTCGCAGCCTGGACCAGCAACCCCTGGCAGGTGCGCCGCGATGGCGATTTTCTGTACGGACGCGGCGTGGAAGACAACCAGCAGGCCATAGTCAGTATGCTGCTGCTGGCGGAAGAAGTGCTCTCCCAGGGCATTACCCCCGAGCTTTCACTGGGTCTTGTTTTCATGGCTGATGAAGAAACCGGCAGTCTTTACGGCCTGGAGCATCTTCTCAACACAGCCCCGCACTTTTTTAATCCCGATGATCTCTACATCGTGCCGGACGCCGGTTCGTCCAAGGGCGATGTCATCGAGATCGCAGAAAAAAGCCAGCTCTGGCTCAAGGTGCAGACCACGGGCATCCAGTGCCACGGCTCCACGCCGCAAAAGGGCCGCAACGCATTTCTGGCAGGGGCGGACATGGCCCTCTCGTGCCACAATGCCCTGCGCTCCGCCTTTGCCGATGCCAATCCCCTGTTTGACCCGCCTTATTCCACCTTTGTGCCGGGCAAGCACGAAGCCAATGTGCCGAACATCAACACAGTTCCAGGCAATGATGTTTTTTACATTGACTGCCGCCTCCTGCCCCATGTGGATATGGACAGCGTGCTTGCAAAGATGCGTGAAGTGGCCGCCGAAGTGGCGGAAAAGCACACCGTACAGATACAGGTGAGCGTGGTGCAGCGGCAGGACGCCACGGCCATACCGCAAACCGGCACCGTTGTTACAGCGCTCAAGGCCGCCATCGCCCGCATTTACGGCGTTCAGGCGCAGGCCGTGGGCATAGGCGGGGCAACCGTTGCGGCATTTTTGCGGCAAAAGGGCCTGCCCGCCGCCGTTTGGGGCTGCCTTGAAAACACCTGCCACCAACCGGACGAACGCTCATCCATCACCGCTACCATCAAGGATTCGCAGGTGTTTGCCCACATCCTCATGAACGCAGCCCATGTCTGATTCCATATTTGACTGTATTGTCGCGGGCGGCGGTCACGCTGGCAGCGAAGCCGCCGTGGCCCTGGCCCGCATGGGGCACAACGTGCTGCTCATCAGCGGCAACCTTGACCGGCTGGGCTACCTCTCGTGCAACCCCGCCATCGGCGGCCTGGCCAAGGGTCATATGGTGCGCGAAATTGACGCCCTTGGCGGCATGATGGGCCTGTGGGCCGATGCTGCGGGCATACAGTTTCGCGTGCTGAACATGAGCAAGGGGCCTGCGGTGCGGGCCACACGCGCCCAGATCGACCGCGAGGCCTATCAGCGCGTGCTCAAAAAAACGCTCTACAACACGCCCGGCCTGCGCATCTGGCAGGATTCCGTGGTGGACGTGACCACCGATGACGGCCGCGTCACTGGCGTGCGCACGGCTCAGGGGCTGACCTTTGCAGCGCGCCATGTGCTGCTGACCACGGGCACCTTTCTGGATGGACGCATCCACATGGGCCTCACCAATCTGCCCGGCGGCCGCCTGGGCGATGCCCCGGCGCTGGGCCTTTCAGACAGTCTGCGCAGCCTAGGCCTGACCCTTGGCCGTCTGAAAACCGGCACCACGCCGCGTATCCTCAAATCATCCATCGACTATTCCCAGCTGGAAGAACAGCCGGGCGACACGCCGCCTCCGGGCTTCAGCTTTCACGGCCCCGGCCCGGCCCTGGAACAGGTGTCGTGCCATGTGACGTGGACAAACGAACGCGCGCACGAAATCATCCGTAGCGGTTTTGACCGCTCGCCCATGTTCACGGGCGTCATCAAGGGCACTGGCGCGCGCTACTGTCCTTCCATTGAAGATAAGGTGGCCCGTTTTCCGCACCGGGAGCGGCACCAGATATTTCTGGAGCCGGAGGGACTCAACAGCGCGGAGGTGTATGCCAACGGCATTCCCACCAGCCTGCCCCTTGATGTGCAGCTCGACATGGTTCACGCCCTCAAGGGGCTGGAAAACGCTGTGGTGCTGCGCCCCGGTTACGCCATTGAATATGACTACGCCAACCCCATCCAGCTGCGCCCCACCCTTGAAACCAAGGCCGTGCCGGGATTGTGGCTTGCAGGGCAGATCAACGGAACGTCCGGCTACGAGGAAGCCGCAGCGCAGGGCCTGTGGGCCGCGTTGAACATCTCGTGCGCCATGCGCGGTCTTGCCCCCTTTACGCCGGGGCGCGATCAGGCCTATATGGCTGTGCTTGTTGATGATCTTGTAACACTCGGCACTCAGGAACCCTACCGGATGTTCACCTCGCGCGCGGAGCACAGGCTGCTGCTGCGCGAAGACAATGCCGATACGCGGCTGACCCGGATTGGCCGTGAACTTGGCCTTGTGAGCGACGAACAGTGGCGCGCGTTTTGCATCAAACAGGAAGCCGCCGAACGTTTCAGGGAATATCTGGGCAAAAAACGCATACCCGGACACAAGTTGCCCGAGGATGCGCCCGAGGCCCAGTTGCCTGTGGGCAAAACTCTGGCAGAAGCCCTGAAACGCCCGGATGTTGACCTGGACTCGCTTGAAGCCATGCTGACCGCGACCCAACACGAAGCGCTGGCCGAAACCGGGGCTGATCTGGCGGCTGCCAGAGCTGCCGCCGGAACCGGCGCCTGTGAGAGCGTGCAGACAGAAATCAAGTACGAGGGCTATCTGGCACGTCAGCGCGAACTTATCGCGCGCTCGGCCAGGCTTGAGGCAACGGCCTTGCCCCCGCAACTCGATTATGCCAAAGTAGCTGGGTTATCCCATGAAGTGGTAGAAAAACTGGACAGGGTGCGACCTTGCAGCCTTGGGCAGGCCGGACGGATATCCGGCGTAACCCCTGCGGCGGTTGCATGCCTGGAGGTTCACCTCCACAAACTTGGATTGCTGCGCCCTGAAAAATACCCCAATGGCGCTGCTGCATCCCCGCAGTGAGGGATGACGCCACACAACTGTTGACACCGGTGAATCTATGACGGGCACCCAACTTCTTATTGTTGTCGGCATTCTGCTTGCGGCGCTTTGCGCCACGCTCGTCTCGGTCAAAGGCCGGTTGCAGAGCATGCGCCACGCGGCAAAGCGTGCGGAGATCATCCGCCGCATGCTTGAGACTGCGCAGGAACAGAACGAAATATTCGACCTTAATGTTGAGGAACTCCACAACAGCAAGGGCATGGCCGGCACCCTCGTCAGGATACTTTCCACGCAGCTTGAGATGGAAGTTCTTTCCTATGTATCACGTGAGCTTGAAGGCACCCCGGTGGAAGTATTCTTTCGCGCCACCCTGCCCGAAGGCCCCTCCTTTTTTAAATTCCAGGCACAGATTCAGCAGGTAAAGGGCGCGTATGACAAATCGCGCCTTCTTCTTTCCATGCCCAAGGATATAGACGCCGGGCAAAAACGCCATTTCATCCGCGTTAAACCGCCCAAGGATCTGGTGCGTGTTATCGGCGTGTGGGAGATGGATCCCGCCAAACCCATGCCCCGCAACACGGCAGAAATTGGCAGACCCCTGCTGCATTATAAATCCGGCATGGAAAACGAGCTCGTGCAGGTGGCCGACATTTCCGCCACGGGCATGGCTCTGCGCTTTCCTGCTGAATCGCTGGAAGACAAGCCAGTTGACCTCGACAAAGGTTCCCAGTTACTTTGTCTCATCATCTATCAGATGAGCAAGGAAGACCGCGTGGTCACATTCTGGTGCACCTGTGACGTGCTCAATATCCGCATGCAGAAAGAACCCACCCCGGCCCTGGTTCTGGGAACAGAATTCAGCAACTGGGCGGTTCTGGAACAGGGCAAGGCCGATATCAACTGGTTCCACAGCACCCCCAAGAGCGGTGTTTCGCCCATTACCCAGTGGGTGATGCAGATGGATATCCAGCAGCGCAAGCTGACTGGCTAGATCAAACTATCTTTGAATAACGTGCTGCCTGGGTCGGATTTTGAAATCATCCGCTCAAGGCAGGAAAATTCTGCCGTGGCGGTTGCACCGCAGGCAAACGCGCGCGGCGCGTAGTGAGTACGCCAACCTAGGAGGTTATTTTGGACGGCGGCACGGAAGGTCACAGTACCATCTGGTCGCGCCTGAGCAGACTGTTCGGGCACGACGATCAGGAATCTCTCGAAAAAGCCATTCTGGAAGCACGAGCCGACGGCGAGGTGGAACCCTACGAGGAATCCATGCTCCTTGGCATCCTGCGCTTCAACGATCTTCAGGTGCAGGATACCATGATCCCCCGCACCGATATAGACTGCGTTCCCGATGACATGCCGCTTCAGGAAGTGGCGCGCATCATTGTGCGTTCCGGTCATTCGCGCATTCCCGTTTACAAGGACACCCGCGACAATATCGTGGGCATTCTCCACGCCAAGGATGTTCTCAGCAGCCTGCTGGATCAGGGGGAACACGCCCCCGCAGTTTCGCGGGTCATGCGCGAGCCTTTCTTTGTGCCAGAGACCAAATCCATCCGCACCCTGCTGCAGGAATTTCGCGCCCGCAAACAGCACATTGCCATTGCGCTTGACGAATACGGCGGCACATCCGGCCTTATCACCATCGAAGACGTGCTGGAAGAAATCGTGGGCGATATTGAAGACGAACACGATGCGCCGCGTCAGGAAGACATCCGCCCCCTCGGCGAAAATGTTTATGAACTCACTGGCCGCGCCCTGCTGGAAGACCTTGAAGATCTGGGCGTTGATCTGGATTCGGACGAGGTGGACACCATCGGCGGCTACCTGAGCATGGAGGCGGGGCACGTCCCCGGCCCTGGCGAGCGCTTTACCCTGCGAGGCTGGGCCTTTACCGTGCTTGAAGCTGACAGGAAGCTCATTATCCGCCTGCGCATGGAACCTGCTGACCACGCCGCGCCCGCTCCGGCCACGGAAGAGGAAGAAGCGGCAAAAGCATGAAGCTGTTCCGTCCTGAAGCGCCAGGGGCCACGCAGCGCGGCTGGGTTTTGTGCCTTGCTGCCGCACTAGGCCTGTGGCTGGGCTTTCCCAACGATCTTATCAGTTTCCCTCCACTGGTGCTCCTGTGGCCTGTGGCGCTGGCATTGCTTGGCCGGGAGGCCGCGAGCCGCGCCATTGCCTTGCGCATGGGCTGGATTGGCACCATTGCTGGCGGCATGGCCGCGCTCTACTGGCTTACCCTGCCCGTGCACAACGTGGGCGGCCTGCCCTGGCTGCTGGCCGTTCCCTGCGCGCTGTTCATCGTAACCTGCATTGGCAGTGCCGGCGGCCTGTTTGCCCTCGCGGCCCACATGTTCCGCCACAGGCCCGCCTGGGTGCAGGCCGTGCTGCTTGGCCTGCTGTGGTATCTGCTTGAGGCGGTCTATGCCCTTGCCCTGGGCTTTCCCTGGCTTGACATGGCCGGGGCTTTGTCCCCCTGGCCCATACTGGTGCAGGCTGCGGACATGGTGGGCGGTTACGCCCTTACAGGCCTGTGGAGCATGGCGGCCCTGCTGTGCTGCCTTGCCTTTGTCTGCGGGCCGCGGCGCTTCTGCCCCGACCGCGCAAGCCTGATCCCCGGCCTTGTGCTCACGATTTCCCTTCTGTGCTACGGGGGCTGGCGGCTTTACGCCAACCCGATGGTCACCGAACCCAGCGGGCAGGACAGCGTGGATGTGCTCTACGTGGAAGGCAACGTTGACCAGAACCAGAAGTGGGTTCCAGCCTTTCAGCGGCAGACTGTGGATCTGTATCTGGGCCTGACGTATCAGGGCCTTGCGCAAAAACCCGATGCCCGCCCCCTCATTGTGTGGCCGGAAACAGCCATGCCTTTCTTTTTTGAGGTCAACGCCCTGCATGCCCCGCGCATTCGCGAGCTGGCGGCCCACAGCGGCAGCCCGCTGCTGTTTGGCGCGCCGGGCCTCGAGCGCCACCCCGGCAAAAAAGATCCCGATGTTTTCAACCGGGCCTTTTTGCTGAACCCCAAGGGCGATACTGTCGGATATTACGACAAGGAACACCTGGTTCCCTTTGGCGAATATCTGCCAGAATGGCTCAACTGGGGATTTCTGGAGGCATTGCTGCAAGGGGTTGGCGTGTACCAGACTGGCACGGCTGTCGCCCCGCTGCGGCAGGACAATCTTGCTCTGGGAATGCTCATCTGCTATGAGGGAATATTCCCGTGGCTTGCCCAGAACCGCGTGGCGGATGGGGCAAACATTCTTGTAGATATCAGCAATGACGGCTGGTTTGGCAACACTCCGGCGGCACGGCAGCATCTCTACCTCACTGCCCTGCGGGCCGTGGAGCAGAACCGCTGGATATTACGCGGCACCAACACGGGCATTTCTGTTGTGGTGGATCCGCGCGCCCGGCTGACCATGCAGGGAGGCCAGTTCAAGGCTCAGGCCGTCTGGGGCAAGGCAGCGCTTGTAACTGCGCCAAGCCTGTTCCACAGTATTTCGCCCTGGCTTATGCCCGGAGCTGCCCTGGTATTTCTGACCCTACTGCTGCTCGGCCCCGGCGGCAGGTTTGCAAAAGACCGCGACAAAGCCGCCAGCTGTTCCTGATTTTTTTTCGGCCTTGACGCAGTCAGCGCCGCGCGCACGCGGAGGTCTGATCCTCCCGGTTGCGCGGTTTTACGCCTCAGGGCATTCACCTTAACCCCCATAGTATCCACAATGTTGCAACTCAGTGATCTGCGCGCCGCATGCCAGCCCCTTTCCCAACGTTTCGCCACCCTCTGGGGGCGTCTTTGACGTTGCCGCCAGCCAGAAGCGCCTGCAGGACATCGAACACGAAATTTCCCGCCCCGGCGCATGGGATAATCCTGAAGCGCTGACCCCTGTTTTGCAGGAAAAGCGGCGTCTTGAAGAAGAAATCGAGCGTCTCAGCCGCCTCAAGACCTGCCATGACGACATGAACGAATGGCTGGCCCTGGCCTCTGAAAGCGAAGACCCCGAAGCTCTGGAATCCCTTGACCAGCAGAACCGCGATCTTGCCGCCCTGCTGGACGAAACCGAGCTTGTCATGCTGCTTTCCGGCGAGGAAGACAATCAGGACGCCATCCTTGAAATCCACCCCGGCGCTGGCGGCACAGAGTCGCAGGACTGGGCCGAAATGCTGTTGCGCATGTATACCCGCTGGGCCGCGCGCCACAAGTACACAGTGGAAGAGCTGGACTACCTGCCGGGCGACGAGGCGGGCGTTAAAAGCGTTACCCTGCGCATTGCCGGGCCGCATGCCTTTGGCTTTCTCAAGAGCGAGCGCGGCATCCATCGCCTTATCCGCATTTCGCCTTTCGATTCATCGGGCCGCCGCCACACCTCCTTTGCATCTGTGGACGTAATCCCCGACGTGGGCAACGATATCGAGCTGGACATCAAGGAATCCGACATCCGCGTGGATATTTTCCGCTCCAGCGGCCCCGGCGGGCAAAGCGTCAACACCACAAGTTCGGCCGTGCGCGTGACCCACATCCCCACGGGTGTTTCCGCCCAGTGCCAGAACGAAAAATCGCAGCACCACAACAAGGATACGGCCATGCGCGTTTTGCGCGCCCGCCTGTACAACATTGAACTGCAAAAACGCGATGCGGAACGACAGGCGGAATACGCCGGCAAGGACGCCATCGCCTTTGGCAGCCAGATCCGCACGTACACCTTGCAGCCCTACAGGCTGGTCAAGGATCACCGCACCGGCTCCGAAGCCGGAGATGTGGAAGGCGTTTTGAACGGTCAGATCGACCAGTTCCAACACGATTACCTGCTGCACCGACATGAGCAACAACGCTGATTTTGACGCACTTGCCAACGAGCTGCTTGCCTTGCGGCAGGCAGACGGCGCAGCTTCGCGCAGCAGCGGCGAATCTGTGCTGGTGGCCCGGCTGTTGCCGGGTTTCAACGTCAGCAGGTGGCAGGAATTTTTGCGCCGCTACCCCACCGGGCGCTGGTGCGCACTGCCTGCCAACCCCGGCCTTTTGCCGGAACTTGGCGGTGGCCCCAGCAATGCCCCTGGGCACCTTGCCCACCTGCTCATGGCCGAAATGTTTACGGTGCAGATAAACCGCGAACTGTTGCGCCTTTCCCGTACCGGGGGGGATCTGGCGGTGATTGAGGCTGTTATTTTGGACAAGACGCATCTGGACGAGGCCTCGGTACTGGCGCTGGAAACGCTGCTTGTGGACTGCCTGCGGCAGTGCCGCGAGGAATGCGATACCCTGGGCTGTACCGGCCTTGGGCGCTTTGCCCTGCTCCTGCCCGGCGTCAGCGTGCTGCGCGCACGCCTGATGGCCGAACAGATACAAAAAATCTTTGCTGTCCGGGCAGCGGAAATTCCCATTGCCAGCAAGGGCAGGCATGCGGCAAAGGCCAATTGCGCCCTGGGCATAGCCTGCGCCGATCAGGGGGGCAGACCAACCCCCGAGGCCCTGTTGGGCAAGGCCGCACAGGCCACGGACGAGGCTCTGGCCCAAAAGCACGGCCACATTTGCATAGCGGGTGGCGCTGCCCTGGACGCCAGAACCACCCTTATGCATTCCAGCGAAAAACGATTTCTCTTCTTTGGGGGAAACTGATGGCGAATACGACATTGAGCGTTGCCCTGCTGAGCGGCAAAGGCGGGGTGGGCAAAACAAACATGTCGCTCAATATAGCCTGCGCCCTGCACCAGCAGGGTTTTAAAACCCTGTTGATGGACTGCGATCTGGGTCTTGCGAATCTTGACGTACTGCTGGGCATTACGCCGGAAGGCAACCTCCAGACGGCCCTTTTGGGCGAAGCCGATGTATCGGACGTGCTCTGCCAGATTGATGGCGAGGACTTTGCCGTGCTGCCCGCAGCGTCTGGCGTGCCGGAATTGACCGAGCTGCAGCCCGACGCGCGCGACCTGCTGCTCTCCCGGCTGGAACCTGTGCTGCACAAATATGATTTTGTCTTCATGGATATAGGCGCGGGTATTTCCGGCACTGTGCAGACCTTTGCCGCCATGGCCTCGGTGCGCATCGTTGTCATCACGCCCGAACCCACATCCCTGACGGACAGCTACGCCCTCATCAAGGTGCTTAACAGCCGCTACGGCCTGCGCGACTTCATGGTGCTGGTCAATCAGGCAACCTCCCAGGCCGAGGCAAAATCTTCATTCGACAAACTTTCCGGCGCGTGCAAACATTTTCTGCACATAGAGCCTGTTTTGCTGGGGCATGTGCGCTCCGACAAAAAATTGCCAGAAGCAGTCTGCCTGCAAAAGCCGCTGATGATGCACTCTCCGGGCAGCCCCGCTGCGCTGGATTTGCAGAATATGGCCTCGCGCTTGCAACGCATCCGGCTGGGAATGCTTGACTGGCTTGGCTCGCGCAACATTTTGCAACCTGTTCCGGTTCAGGACTAGATTTTTTGTCAAACAGTTTACCTTGTCTGGAAAAAGGTATAGGGTTGAATTACTAATAAATGCCCGACGTTGTCGCCCTGTTGGGCAAACTTGTAACGCGGTCACGGAGGCATGATGAACAAGAGCGAGCTTATCAAGGCACTGGCCGACGAAACCAACATCCCTCTGGACGACGCGTCATTGGTGGTCAACACCTTCTTTGACGCAATGAAAAAATCTCTGCTTTCCGGAGAGCGTATTGAAATACGCGGCTTCGGCAGCTTCAAAATCAAGGAGTACGAAGGCTACGCCGGCCGCAATCCTAAAACCGGCGAAAGCGTCGTTGTTGAATCGAAACGCCTGCCCTTTTTCCGAGCGGGCAAGGAATTGAAAGAATTTATCAATCAGTAAGGCTGTAACGCGCTGCCGAACCTGAGGCCCGTGCGGGGCCGCCTGCCTGCGAGGGCCAAACCTTCGCGCGGGCTTTTGTTCGCTTTTTGCAGCGCGCTGACACACAGGAGTCTGTAATGCAATTTTCAGGTGCATTGACCGCGCTTGTAACCCCGTTCAGAAACAACGCTCTGGACGAAGAAGCATACCGCGCATTTATTGAACACCAGATCAGCGAAGGCATTCACGGTCTGGTTCCCTGCGGCACCACGGGCGAATCCGCCACCCTGACCCACGAGGAACACGAAAGGGTCATCGAAATATGCATAGATCAGGTCAAGGGCCGTGTTCCGGTTCTTGCGGGCGCGGGTTCCAACAATACCATGGAAGCCATCCGCCTGACCAAGTTTGCGCAAAAGGCCGGGGCCGACGGCGCGCTGCTCATCACCCCCTATTACAACAAGCCCACCCAGGAAGGCCTGTACCAGCACTTCAAGGCCATTGCCCAGGCTGTGGACATGCCCCTGGTGCCCTACAACGTGCCGGGGCGCACGGGTTGCAATCTGCTGCCCGCCACTCTGGCCCGCATGGCGCGCGACTTCCCCAACATTGTGGGCGTCAAGGAAGCCACCGGCGACCTGGTTCAGGGCAGCCGCGTGCTTGAAAGCTGTCCCGAGAACTTCAGCGTTCTCTCCGGCGACGACTTTACCGCTCTGCCCCTCATGGCGCTTGGCGGCAAGGGTGTCATCTCCGTTACCTCCAATCTTGTGCCCGGCCGCGTGGCAGCCATGTGCAATGCCTTCAACAAGGGCGACCTCAAGGAAGCAGCGCGTATCCACCATGCGCTCTTTCCCCTGCACGATGCCCTGTTCTTTGAGAGCAATCCTATTCCGGCCAAGACAGCGCTTGCGCTCATGGGCCGCATGGAAGCGGAAATCCGCCTGCCCCTCTGCCCCATGGCCGAAGGCACCAAGCAAAAGCTCATTGAAGTGCTGCGCCAGCAGAACCTCATCTAGCCTTGCTGCAGCAGATATGACAAAGCCCCCGAACCTCTCAGGTTCGGGGGCTTTTGCGTTCAGCCTGCAACAAAAATCTGATATCAGGCGCGGTCTTCTGGGCCAGCTATATCGTCTGCCGCATCATCAGCCGCATCGTCCGCGTCTTCATGCATGGCGGAAACCGATGATGTGCCGGACGCGGAGTCAGCCATACCGGCTGACTGGACATCGCCAGTAGCGCGCGCGACTTCCCCGCGTTCATCACCCTTGTGCTTCACGCTTTCACCCTGGCTGATAAAATAGACCTGCTCCGCAATGTTGATGGAGCGCCGCCACACGCGCGTGAGCGAGCGGGTCACAAGTATGATGTGCATGGCCTGATAGGGATCCAGGCTGGAATCAGGGTCAGAAAGGCTTTCCATAATCTGCTGGATGATGCGCACTTCGCTTTGCACGGCCTCTTCATCGCCGCGCAGCATATGCAGGGCATCTTGCGCATTGTTCTCGCGGAACACGCGCACGGCGCGGTCAAAAGCATCGCTGGCCTTGTAGTACATTTCGCGCACATGGGGAATCACCCCAAAGCCCGGCTTGTCCTGCATCAAAATAGCCTGCTCGGCCATGCTCACGGCCTCGTCGCCAATACGCTCAAGGTCAACCACCATACGCAGGGCACTGACCACAAAACGCAGATCTCCGGCAACGGGCTGTGTGCGGGCAAGCAGTTGCAGGGCCATCTCGTCAATTTCATTTTCCAGAGCGTCAATGGCTGCATCGTTTTCAATGACGGATGCTGCGCGGCCCGGGTCACCTGCCGCCATGGCCTTGCCGGCGTCTTCCAGGGCAATGCCCACGCTGGCGCACATGACCAGCAGCCTGGTGCGCAGTGATACGAGCAGTTGTTGCAAATAATTGGCCTGTTGCTGCATGATCGTTCTCCCGGAACAATTACGCTTGAATGTGAACTGCCCTGCGCTCTCTGCGGCGCGCTGGCAGCGCTTGAACATGACGTCCTGACGGCTGCGAGAGCAGGCGGTTAGCCAAAACGGCCTGTAATATAATCTTCCGTCTGCTTTTTGGCCGGTCTGGTGAACATGACATCCGTTGCGTTGTGTTCAATAAGCCTGCCCATGTAAAAAAATGCCGTGTAGTCAGAAACGCGGGCAGCCTGTTGCATGTTGTGCGTAACAATGATGATGGAAAGCGATTCGCGCAGTTCGCGGATGCTTTCTTCAATCTTTTGCGTGGCAATGGGATCAAGGGCGCTGGCGGGTTCGTCCATGAGCAGCACCTCCGGCTCCACAGCCAGGGCACGGGCAATGCACAGGCGCTGCTGCTGCCCGCCGGAAAGCCCAAGCGCCGGGCTTTGCAGGCGGTCTTTGACTTCTTCAAAAATGGCGGCCCTGCGCAGGGAAAGCTCCACCTTTTCGGCAATCAGGCTTTCGTCCCGCAAGCCATTGACGCGCAAGCCGTAGGCCACGTTTTCGTAAATGGTTTTGGGGAAGGGATTGGGCTTTTGAAACACCATGCCCACACGGCAGCGCAGCGAAACCACATCCGTATCGGGACGGTTCACGTCCTGACCATCCAGAAGGATTTCGCCTTCAACGCGCGCGCCGGGAACAAGGTCGTTCATGCGGTTAAGACAACGCAGAAAGGTTGATTTGCCACAGCCCGAGGGGCCAATCAGGGCCGTGACCCTGCGCGGCTCAAAATTCAGGCTTACTTCGTGCAGGGCCTTGTTTTGCCCGTAGTATACACTGACGTTGCGTGCCAGCAGATGCTCGTTCATGAAAGTGCCGCTCCGTAAACGGAAGATAGGGTGAAAACAAGAGCCGTGCTGCCGTCTTGCGCCGGGCTTTCCGCCCGGATGCGGCCACCGTGCCGTTCAACAATATGCTTGCAGATGGCCAGTCCAAGACCGGTAGTTGCCTGGCCCCTGTGCCGCTCCACCTGATAAAAGCGTTCAAAAATGCGCTCCAGATCAGCCTTGGGAATACCGGGGCCGTCGTCCACCACGCGGAAAACCACATCCGGGCCGCTCACGCGCGCGCTGATGCGAACATCTCCGCCTTCCGGCGCGTAACGGCCCGCGTTTTCAATAAGGTTTCTGAAAACCTGCGCCAGATGCGGCTGGCTTGCCATGACGCGGCAATCTTCGGGGATATCCACAACAACCGAACACTTACGGCGCTCAAGCATTTCGCGGCACATGCCCGCGGCCTGCGATACTGCATCACGTGGATCCGTGGGGCTGAGTTCCAGGCTGCCTGTCTTGCCCTCCAGCCGGGCAAGGGTGAGCAGATCGTCCACCATGCGGCTCAGGCAAACCCCGTGCTTCAGAATTATTTCGCCAAAGCGGCGGCATTCGGGCGAGGCATCCAGGCTGATGAGGGTTTCGGCATAGCCCTGAATGGCCGTCAGCGGGGTGCGCAGCTCATGCGACACATTGGCCACAAAATCGCGGCGCACGCGCTCCAGCCGCATAAGCTCTGTAATATCGTGGAATACCGCCACCGCGCCCACGCCTGTCTGGCCCAGATGCTCAAGGCCGCAGGGGCGGGAAATGCATACCGACATGACCTGACCGGACGAAAGCTCCAGTTGCAGATACCACTGCTCGCGATTGAGCGTTGGCTCTTCGCCAGCGGCAGCGCCTTCATGCTCCGCAGAGGGAGCACCACTGTTTTGTGCGGCGTCTGCATGGCCTGCCCCAGAGCTGGGCACGGAACCTGACACAGAACCTGGCACGGGGCAGGCGGCCATGGCCGCATCCACAGCGGCCTGCAACTGCGGGGATGGAATAACCTCCACCACCTGCGCGCCCAAGGCCGATGCCGCAGCAGGAAATTCACGAGCCAATGCCCGGTTACAGCGGCGGATGCGCCCATGCGGGCCCAGCACCAGCACGCCATCGCTCATGGTTTCCAGTATGCTTTCAAGCTGTGCTGTCTGCTCCGCAGCCGTGCGGACATGGTCTTCAATATTTTCGGCCATGCGGTTTACGGCTTCAGCCAGCGGGGCAAACTCCCTGCCGGGAATGCGCCGTAAACGCCTCTGAAAATTCCCCAAGGAGATGGCTTCCACCACAGAGACCATCTGTGAAAGCGAATTGCGCAACGCGCCGGAGAGCAGACCCGCAAGAATCAGCGAGAGCACCAGCGTCACAATGCCGATTCTGGTAAATACGGCCACGCGGCTTTCGATTTCCTGTTGCAGGTTGTTCAGCGGCAAGGCAATGCGCAGTAGCCGCGCATCATTTACGCGCACCGCGGCATACGCCATATCTGTACCCAGAGTTCCGCTCGAACGCACAGAATACCCCTGCCCGCCCTGCATGGCAGCCCGTACCTCCGGCCTGTCTGCATGGTTGTCGAGCTTGGAAACCGGCTGCGCGCCCGGCGCGGTGTCGGCCAGCACGTTGCCGCTGTTGTCAAGGAGCGAGAGCCGTTCCTGAGGCATTTGCAATATGGCCGCGAGTTCGCGCAGACCTTCAGGATTCGCCCCTGTCTTGTCAAGAATAGCGGCAGACAGCGTCGTTTCGCGCAACAGTCTTTCGCGCGCCGCGTCAACCTGACTCTGCTCAAAGGAAGCTCTGCCGTAATAAACGGCAATTCCCGAAGCAATGAGCGCTGCGGCAAGCACGCTGCAAAAAATTCGTGTTCTGAAAGAAAGCATGGTTTTTCTCGCTCGTAACATGCTGTCGTGGGCAATTACATTTTGAAGATGTGCAGCCTCAAAACGATCAAACGATAACGCAGTCTACCATTAGCCAGACGCCCCGCCACCGTAGGCGCACTGCCCGGCTCCCGCCTCTGCGCCCTTATTCCTTGATGCGGTAGCCAACGCCGCGCACAGTCTCCAGCATGGGAGCCGCCTCGCCCAGTTTGGCGCGCAGCCTGCGCACATGGGTATCCACGGTTCGGGCATAGCCTTCAAAGGAATAGCCCCACACGTTGTTGAGGAGCTGCTCCCGGGTGCGGACTGATCCGGCATGCCGCAGCAGGTCTTCAAGCAGTCGGAATTCTGTAGCCGTGAGGTTCAGCAATTCGCCTTCCACTTCGGCGGAATGCGCCTCGGTGCGCAGGCGTATGCCATGCCGCTCAAGCACAGGGCTTTCAACCTTGCGCCCGCCGCGTCGTAGCACTGCCTTGACCCGCAGCATCAGCTCACGGACGCTGAAGGGTTTGACCACATAATCATCGGCACCAAGACTCAGCCCCACCACCCGGTCCACTTCTTCACCACGTGCGGTGAGCATGAGCACCGGGATGTGGGAGGTTTCAGCCTGCGCGCCAAGACGGCGGCACACTTCAAATCCATCCACACCCGGCAGCATCACATCAAGAAGCACCAGGTCGGGGGTATGCTGCCGGGCAAGGGCCAGGCCCTGTGTGCCATCGGCGGCTTCATGCACTGTGAATCCCTCGCGCTCAAGATTGAAACGCAAAAGTTCACGAATGTCGGCTTCGTCTTCAACTATCAGTATTTGCTGGCTCATATGTTTCACCTCTATGACGCAAACAGAGTACAGCGGCTTTGTGCGCCAAACTGATGGAGGGCATGTTACAATTGCGTGACGAAAAACAATTTAAACAATCTGCAACATTTCAGCATGTTAGTTGCGCATATTGCAGCTTCACGCAGTCTTCTGCGTTTCGTCATATTTTTGTAACAGAGGCGGGCAAAAAGAGAAACGTACCGGGAAACGCCCCGGCACCAACACCAGAAACCAAGGAGAAAATCCATGTCTATCGGAAAACTGCTCGCCACTGCCCTCACGGTTCTGAGCCTCAGCGCTCCTGCCATGGCTGCCCAACAGGTCGTCATCAACGGTTCCACCACGGTTCTTCCTGTGGTTCAGAAAGCTGGCGAAGCTTTCATGGCCTCCCACCCCGATGTGGAACTGAGCATTTCCGGCGGCGGTTCCGGCAACGGCATCAAGGCCCTCATTGAAAAGCAGTGCGACATCGCCATGAGCTCGCGCGACATCAAGGAAAAGGAAGTTGAAGCCGCCAAGAAAAACGGCGTGACCCCCAACCGCGTTGTTGTTGCTATTGACGCCATCGTGCCTGTGGTCAACCCCGCCAACCCGGTTGCCGCCCTCACCACTGCCCAACTGCGCGACATCTATGCCGGCAAGATCACCAACTGGAAGGAAATTGGCGGCCAGGACGGCAAGATCGTTGTCATCTCCCGCGATACGTCCTCCGGTACCTTTGAATGCTGGCAGGAACTTATCATGAAGGAAGAGCGCGTTAACCCCGCCGCTCTCATGCAGGCTTCCAACGGCGCCGTGGTGCAGGCCATTTCCAAAAACAAGAACGCCATCGGCTACGTTGGCCTTGGCTATCTCGACAAGTCCACCAAGGGCCTCAAGGTCAATGATGTGACCGCCACCGCCCAGACCGCCCTTTCCAAGCAGTGGCCTATCGCCCGCGAACTTTTTGTCTTCACCAACGGCGCGCCTGCTGGCGGCGCCAAGGCCTTTGTGGATTACCTGCTGGATCCCGGCAAGGGCCAGAAGAACGTGCTTGAAGTGGGTTATGTGCCCCTGGGCAAGTAGGTAGACTTACTACCCGCGTTACACCCACAGCATCGGCGGAGCGGGAAGGCATGAGCCTCCCGCACCCGCCGGGGAGAAAGCGCAATGCGCTCCAGAGACATCAAGGAAAAAGCGGTGCGCGTCACCCTTACCACCATGGCAGGCAGTTCGCTGCTGGCTCTGGCTGGTATTGTCATTTTTCTCTTCATGGAAGGTCTGCCGCTTTTCAGCGAATACCCCTTCCTCAATTTTCTGTTTGGGCACCTCTGGTATCCCACTGAGGAACCGGGATTGTTCGGCATATTTCCCCTGCTGGTTGCCTCTCTGGCGGTGACGGTACTTTCGTCTCTGCTGGCGGTGCCCATGGGGGTACTGACAGCGGTTTACCTGACGGAAATCGCCCACCCCAACGTGCGCCGCATCATCAAGCCCTTTGTGGAGCTGCTGGCGGCATTGCCCTCGGTTGTGCTGGGCTTTCTGGGCATGGTGGTGCTTGCGCCTTTCTTGCAGGATTTTCTGGACGCGGCCACAGGGCTGAATCTGCTCAATGCCTCGCTGGTGCTGGCGCTCATGAGCGTGCCGACCATCTGCTCCGTGTCTGAAGATGCCCTGTTCGGCGTGCCGCGCGACCTGCGCGAGGCCTCGCTGGCACTGGGCGCGACACGCTGGCAGACAACTGTGCGAGTGGTTATTCCTGCCGCTCTTTCGGGCATAGGCACGGCTGTGATGCTCGGCATGTCGCGCGCCATCGGTGAAACCATGGTAGTACTGATGGTTGCTGGCGGAGCGGGCATCATCCCCACCTCGCTGCTCGATCCGGTGCGGCCCATGCCTGCCAGTATTGCCGCCGAGATGGCGGAGGCCGCCTTCCGCAGCGAGCACTACCACGCGCTTTTTGCCATTGGCATTGTGCTCTTTTTCCTGACGCTGGCCTTCAATCTGGCCGCCGGATACATAGCCGAGAAACACCGTCAGGTGGGAACCTCCAGCCTGTAAACGCACAGTGTTGCAAGGTTGCGCAGTATGACGCCAGTTCAGAACGAGGAAAAATCCATGTCAGCCACCAGCCGCCTTACCCCTGTTCCTTCCACCGGGCCGAGCATCAAGCTAACGCCGCGCCCTCTGGAAGCAGACCTCAAACACCACGATGCAGAAGAACCGCCGCGTGAAGAAGGCGTGCGCCTACAATTTGCCAGCGGCAAGGGCCGCGGGCAGTACCAGACCTTCATGTTCTGGCTGTTGCGCGCGATTGCCGCCTGCAACGTGCTGGCACTGCTGGCCGTATGCGCCTTTTTGCTGCAAAACGGTTTACCTGCCTTAAGCTGGTCGTTCCTGACCGAGCCCCCCCGCCAGATGATGACCCAGGGCGGCATCTTCCCCTGCATCATTGGCACGGCGATTCTTTCACTGGGTTCGCTGCTGCTGGCTTTTCCTCTGGGCGTGGCCTCCGCCGTGTACCTCAATGAATACGCCAAACGCAACGCCTTTGCCCGCTTTGTGCGGCTGGGGGTCAACAACCTCGCGGGTGTGCCTTCTGTTGTTTTTGGCCTGTTCGGGCTTTCGTTTTTTGTTACCTTCTGCGGATTTGGCGTTAGTATTGTTTCTGGCGTGCTTACCCTTGCGGTTCTGACCTTGCCGGTTATTATCGGTACAGCCGAGGAAGCGTTGCGTAACGTGCCGGACACGTACCGCGAGGCCTCGCTTGCTCTGGGCGCAACCAAATCGCAGACGATTGCCCGCGTTATTTTGCCAAGTGCGCTGCCCGGCATGCTCACTGGGGCCATTCTTGGTGTGGCGCGCGCCGCGGGCGAAACCGCCGCCATCATGTTTACGGCCTCGGTATTCTATATGCCCAAGGGGCCGGATTCCATATTCAGCCCGGTCATGGCGCTTCCCTACCATATGTATGTTCTTGCCACGGCAGGCACGGAAATCGACAAGACCCGCCCCCTGCAATACGGCACCGGCCTCGTGCTGCTCTTGCTGGTACTGGGCATGAACCTGCTTGCCATCATCCTGCGAGACAGGTTGCAGAAGCGTCACTAATCTCACACCCTCCCTCCTCCAAACTCCAATACCCTCTCCTTCCCTCCTCTCTGTCAGAGCCCGCGCGAGCGGGCTCTGGTCGTATTGATCCTGCCACGAGGGCTAAAGGCAAGGGGCAAGCTGCTGCATGGCTGCCCATCCGGCGGGCTTGGATTCGTTCTATCCGCTGTAAAGACAAGCTGAGAGGGTGTCAGCCTTACGAAAAGGCACGCGGTCTTGCGCTTCTGCCTACTGCGATCCACAGCCGAACTGCTGCCGACAGCTTTATGCGGGGCAGACAGCCAGAGCCATCGCTCAAAGAACAGCCTTGGCGCAGACGCAAAAAGGGAGGCCCGAAGGCCTCCCTTTGAATGCGTATCAAGCCGTCCGCAGACGGTTGCGCTTGGATTAGAAGCTGTACGCGAAGGTAACCTGAGCCTTCCACATGTCCTGCTTGCTGAACGAGCTGGGAGTGTTGGCCTTCTTCCAGGTGCTGTTGTCCATGCAGTTGACCAGGTAGTCCAGTTCCAGGTTCATTTCCAGGTTCTGATAGATCTTGTAGGAGTTCACGAGGTTGAATTCCACAAGGCCGTCCTTGGTGGTCAGGTAAGGCACGGTGGCAGCGCCCACGCCTTCAGTCCAGGCATAGGCAGAGCTCATGTATTTAACCATGCTGGTGCTGTTGGTGCCGCCCCAGTAGGCCAGACGGAAGGTGTGCTTCAGGTCTTCCAGGAAGCTCATGTCCTTCAACTGGGCGCCGATGCCCCAGGTACCGGCATAGTCAACGCCGTAGTCCTGACGCAGCCAGCCGTAGTTGCCGTCGCCCATGTAGGAGGTGAAGTTGCCGGTGGGCACCAGGGAAGGCATGCGCTCGGAACCGTTCTTCACGCTGCCGTCATCGCCGGAAGCGTACCAGCCGAACAGACCGGGGGTGGCCCAATCCATCTTGTATTCAACAAGGGCCTTGGCCAGCCAGCCCTGACGCTGGGTGCTGCCGCGAACCATGTCGCCGCCCTGGCCCTTCTGCACATCATAACGGCCCATGCCTTCAACATAGCCGTAGTTGATGTCCAGTTCGATGTTCAACGGATCGAACATGGTCACAGCCAGGGGCAGACCGGCCCAGAACATGGAGCCGTAAGCCTTGCTGGTGCCGCCAAGGCTGCTAGGATTGGAAGCGACGGGGAAGGGCAGCAAAGTATAGGGGGGGTTGCCGTCACGGCTGCCGATATTGCTATAGGAGCCGTTGTCTACACCATCATCAGTGTTGTCAACATAGTTGGTCAGGGTGTTCTTGCCCAGTATGCCGTACATAACCCAAGGCGTGAGATTCACACCGTCAAAGGTCAGGGGAGCGGTCACGCCAAACAGATCCATGTTGTCAAGATAGTTCGCATGGTTGTTGCTGTAGCGAGCATCCTTGCCATTGAAGTTATCGTTGAAGGGACGCGCCCAGAAAGCGGTCATGCTGACGTTTTCGTTGAACTTGTAAGAACCGACAACAGCGGCCACGTCGGTATCCATGACAGCGGAGCCACCAGCATAGGTGTTAGGCAGGGCAAGACCCTGGATACCCATGCGCACCTTGGCATCGGTCTGGGGGATAGCCCAGTCGATGTAGGCGTTTTTCACACGAACCTGGTTGTTGCCGTCAGCGCCGAGGGCGCCGCCGTTATCGCTCTTGCCCCACTTCTGCGTGCCGATTTCAAAGTACACGGTGCCGGACAGGGCTTCAGAAGCTACGGCGTCCAACTGCAAGCGCACGCGCTGCTGAGCGTCAAAGGTGTCGGTATTGTCGGCCTTGGTCTTGTTGCCATTCTTCGAAATTTTGCTGACAGGGCTGTCAGTGCCCACGCCGAAGCCCATGAGCCACTGGCCCTTGGCCTTGAAATCAATGGCGCTGGCACCGGTGGCCGCGCCGAACACCAGGCCGGCGGCCAGGATAAGCGTACAGATGCGTTTCATAAATCCCTTCCTCTCTAGTTTTTCCCACAGGGTTGACACAGGCCTGCTCCAACACAGGCTGAGAAAACATACCCAGAATCATGGATGAAGGCAACCGTTTTCGTCAAAAAATTTTTACCAGACTGTCACAATGGCAGAAATATGACGCTAAAATGCCATACAGGCAATGCCAAGTCCTTCATTCTACCGATCTAAAACCGCGGGCGTTGCTATACAGGAAGCCATTCACCCTGCATTCTTGGCCAAAGCTCTCTGGACGGACTTGCCGCAAGTATGCGTTCAAATTTTTTGCAGGGTAAAAAAGCCTCATCATCTTAAAGGAGGCAGGTTCACACGCAAAAGCCCGCCCCTGTTCATCGCCAGCATCGCTGCATCATGAACAGGGGCGGGCCACGGGCTCACCCAAAAATCAGAAATTACCTGTAATTCAACTTACAGAAAATCAGGATCAGCGGCAGCCTTGCCCTCTGCCAGCATGATGCGCACATAGTGCAGGCTGTGCTCGTCAACCGGGATAATGGGAAAGGACTGCGAACAGCCAGGGCAACGCACCATGCGAGGCTCCGTTGGGCTGGCTTGCGGCACGTGCTTGCCGCAGTTGGGGCACTGATAAAAAAACAGGATTTCCATCCCGTCAGGCGCAACAGGCTGGACGGGTCGCTTGCGCTCAGCCACGGCTGGCCTCCCCTTCATTTTGTGGCGCGGCCAGATTGCGGCCGGTCATCAGTTCAGAAGGCGGCATCCCCCAAAGACCAAGAATGGTGGTGGCCACATCGGCCAGCCTGCCGTCTGCCAGAGTGCGCACCTTTCCATCCGGCTCCAGCAGAATGCAGGGAACAGGATTGGTGGTGTGGGCCGTGTGGGGCTGCCCTTCGGGCGTGAGCATTTTTTCGCAGTTGCCGTGGTCGGCAATGACAATCATACGGCCCTTGCGGGCCTCCACTGCGGCGACCATGCGCCCCAGGCAGGCGTCAACCACTTCGCATGCGTTGACCGCAGCCTGAAGAATGCCCGTATGGCCCACCATGTCGCCATTGGCGAGATTGCAGACCACAAGATCGTACACGCCGGAATTCCAGGCTTCCACAAACTTGTCCGTCACTTCAACGGCGCTCATGGAGGGCTTTTGATCGTAGGTTTTCACCTCGCGGGGGGACGGCACAAGAATGCGATCCTCACCAGCAAAAGGCTCTTCAAGCCCACCGTTGAAAAAGTAGGTAACGTGCGCGTATTTTTCCGTCTCCGCCAGGCGCAGCTGCTTCAGCCCTTGCCGGGAAACCACCTCGCCAAGCCCCATGCTCACGGCCTCCTTGGGAAAGGCCACGGGTATATTGAAGCTTGATTCATAGGCGGTCATGGAAGCAACCCCGGCCAGAGCCGGAACGCGGCCACGGTCAAAACCGTCAAACCCCGGCTGAATAAAAGCCTGGGTAAACTGGCGCATGCGGTCTGCGCGGAAGTTGAACATGAACAGACCGTCGCCATCGGCCATACCGGCATCATCGCCCACAGCAAAACACAGGGGTTTGATGAACTCGTCTGTGATGCCAGCCGCGTAAGAGGCTTCAATGGCCGCTACGGGCGCAAGTGTGGTTGCAGGGATGCCGTGAACGATCACTTCCCATGCTTCCGCAAGGCGCTCCCAGTGCTTGTCGCGATCCATGGCAAAAAAACGGCCCACCATGCTGGCGACGCGCGTCTTGGGTTGCCCTTCAATGCTTTTTTGCAGTGCGCGCATGAAATCCACGCCGCTGTGCGGGTCGCGGTCGCGCCCATCCATGAGGCAGTGGATGCGCACAGGCACCCCTGCCTTATGGGCCATGCCGCACAGGGCTTCAAGATGATGGATGTGACTGTGCACACCGCCATCAGAAAGCAGCCCCGCCAGATGCAGCTTGCCGCCGCTCTTGCGAATTGATTCAAGCAGCCCGTTGAGTACCGGATTGGCGGCAAAGCTGCCGTCTTCCAGCGCCACGTCGATGCGGGTCATGTCCTGATACACCACGCGGCCTGCGCCGATGTTCAGATGCCCCACCTCGGAATTGCCCATGTAGCCGCGCGGCAGCCCCACATCGCGCCCGGAGGCCGCCAGTTGGGAATGAGGGCAGCGCGCGACGAGCGCATCCATATTGGGTGTAGCTGCAACATAGGGCGCGTTGCCGGGCCCCGGCTCGGCAATTCCCCAGCCGTCAAGAATCAGCAAGAGCGTGGGCGTCATGATTATTCCCCGCTTCGGGCTTCGGCCAGTGATGCAGCCTTGCCCCACAGGGCCTCAAGGCCGTAAAGCTCGCGCACCGGCTCCAGAAAGACGTTGACGACAATGTCGTTCATGTCCACCAGAATCCACTGGCCGGCGGTGTAGCCTTCCATACGCAGATATTCAAAATTGCGCTGGCGGCAAAGTTCGCCCACGCCATCGGCGAGGCTCTGTGCGTGGCGCACCGAACCAGCGCTGGCAATGACCAGAGCCTCGGCAAAGCCGCCCTGCCCGGCCATATCTATGCTGACCACGCGCGCGGCCTTGTGCTCTTCAAGCCAGGTGACCACGTCCGCCAGCTTTTCTTCCAGGGGGACATCCGAATAACGCTTGGGGGCAGTGCCCCCTGCAGGTGAAGAAGGAGTGTTGTTTTCCATACCCCTGCACATAACGTAAAGACGGGGCAAGAGCAATGGCGCTGCAAGCCGCCAGCGCGCTGAAACGGGCGCAAAATCGCGCCAATCCGTATTGACCGCGCCAGCGCATTGCGGCATACCCAAACGAAGCTTTTCAGGGATCAGCGTCGCGCTTTTGCGCCGCCAAACGCCAGCCGCAGAAGGAGAGGGCCGTGCTTTTCAACATTAAACAGGAAACTCTGCCACGCGAAGAAATGGAGGCGCTGCAACTGCGCCGCCTGCGTGATTTGTGCAACCGCGTCTACGCCAACGTGCCCTTTTATCGCAAACGCTTTGACGAGGTAGGCATCACCCCTGCCGACATCAAGTCGCTGGCGGATCTCAAGCTGCTGCCCTTTACGGAAAAGCAGGATCTGCGCAACCACTATCCTTATGGCCTTTTTGCGGTTCCCAAGGATCACATCGTACGCCTGCACGCCTCCAGCGGCACCACGGGCAAATCTGTTGTGGTGGGCTATACCCAGCGCGACCTTGAAACCTGGGCGGAACTGATGGCCCGCAGCCTGGCAGCCGCAGGCGTGGTGCGCTCGGACGTAGTACATGTGGCCTATGGTTACGGCCTCTTTACTGGCGGGCTGGGCGCGCACTATGGCGCAGAACGCCTTGGCGCCACTGTTGTTCCCGCTTCTGGCGGCGCGACCCGGCGTCAGGCCGGTTTGCTGCGCGATTTTGGCGCAACAGTGCTCTGCGCCACGCCGTCCTATGGCCTGCATCTGTGGGAAGCGTCCATGGAAGTGGGCGTTAATTTCCGCGATCTGCCCCTGCGCGTGGGCGTGTTCGGCGCCGAGCCGTGGTCTGAAGCCATGCGCCGCGACATTGAAGACAAAATGGACATCAGCGCCATGAACATTTACGGCCTGTCCGAGATCATGGGCCCCGGCGTTGCCATGGAATGCGAAGAAGCCAAGTGCGGCATGCATTTGTGGGAAGACCACATCCTGCCCGAAATCATTGACCCCGTTACGGGCGACCAGCTCCCCCCCGGCGAAGTGGGTGAACTGGTGCTGACCACGCTGACCAAGGAAGGCATCCCCATGTTGCGCTACCGCACGCGCGACCTCACCAGCCTTGATTACACCCCCTGCCGGTGCGGCCGCACCCACGTGCGTATTTCGCGCCTCCAGGGCCGCAGCGACGACATGCTCATCATCCGCGGCGTCAACGTGTTCCCGCAGCAGATTGAGGGCATCCTGATGGAAAGCGAAGGGCTTTCCCCCAACTATCAGATCATCGTGGACCGCGTGCACAACCTTGATACGCTTGAAGTGCGCGTTGAAATGAACGAGAATCTCTTTGCCGATGAAATCCGCAAGCTGCAAATGCTGGAAGGCCGCCTGCAAAAGACCATCAAGGAATACCTGGGCGTCTCCGCCAAGGTACGCCTGATGGAACCCCGCTCCATTGAGCGCTCCGAGGGCAAGGCCAAGCGTATTGTGGATAACCGCAAGGATTAGGCTACCGGCCAAGCGAAATATACGGCCTGCATGCGCGCCTAAACGCGGCACGTGAGGCATGTGTGGGGGCCATCGGCACTGCCGATGGCCCTGGTTGCAAAGAAGGGGCACAGTCTCGGCGGATGACAGTTGGATATTTTATTCGTTATTTCAGCCAATTAACAAATTTGTCAAAAAAGCGGCGAAAAAAGTCCAGCAATGCTTGACACCTCAGCCTAGTCCGCGTAGAACGTTTTCTCGCTGAGCGGGAGTAACTCAGTGGTAGAGTGCAACCTTGCCAAGGTTGAAGTCGCGGGTTCAAATCCCGTCTCCCGCTCCATTTTTTTTGCTGGCGGCATAGCCAAGTGGTAAGGCAGAGGTCTGCAAAACCTCCATCTCCAGTTCAAATCTGGATGCCGCCTCCAACAGCATCCTTTACGCTTCGCCGTTTCGCATACCATGCGGGAGTAACTCAGTGGTAGAGTGCAACCTTGCCAAGGTTGAAGTCGCGGGTTCAAATCCCGTCTCCCGCTCCACTTTTGCGGGAATAACTCAACGGTAGAGTGTCAGCTTCCCAAGCTGAAGGTTGCGGGTTCAAATCCCGTTTCCCGCTCCATAAAAGCTTACAGATAAAGCCCTTACAGTTTAAAACTGCAAGGGCTTTTTTGTTGGCCTGATGTTGGTCAGCTACCGGGCGGCTGACGTTTTGAACGCATCTTTTTGATCTGCTCCTGCTGCCGATGTGTCATCTGACCACCCTGCCCCCAATGATTTATAGAGGGCAATGACGCCGCGCAGTTCTTCCCACTGGCTAAGGGCCAGGGCATCCCGTGCATTGTTAACGGTGCGCTGCGCAACAAGCACCGGCATATAGGCGCTCAACCCCCTGCCGTAGAGCCGGGACGAGTGTTCCAGGGCTTTCTGGCTATCGACAACGGCCTCTTTTAGTGAGGCCTGCCGCAGGCGTTCACTATTCAATGCCGTCAAGGCATCTTCCACGTCCCGCAGGGCAAGCCTCACGTCTCGCTCATACACCAGCCGTGCCGCATCGGCATTGGCCTGCGCCGCCTTCACGCCAGCGCGTGCCCGCCCTCCATCGTAGATGGACTGGCTGACCTGCCCCCCTACCGACCAGGCCGTGCTGGCGCTGGAAAAGAGGTCATGGATGAGGCTTACGGTGCTGCTGATGCCTAACGGAATGGTAAACCTGGGGAAACGCTCGGCCTCGGCAACGCCGATCTGTGCGGTTGCTGCTGCAAGGCGCCGTTCGTCCGCCCGTATATCTGGGCGTTGGCGCATCACCTCCGATGGCAATGAAAGCGGCAGGCGAGCGGGCACAGGCAAAGATGAAGACGGTTCGGCCAGCGCTGTGCGCCAATCACCAGGAAAACCGCCAGCCAGTACGCCGATGGCATGACTGAACCGGGCAATATCCGCCTCCATCAAAGGCGGCTGCGCCTCGGCTGTTTTGCGCTCTGCCCGGGCCTGCATCACATCGGCCAGGGTGCCCATGCCCCTCAACTGGGCCTGTTCAGCCAGTCGCTCACTCTCAAGCAGCGTACGGATGTTGTCATGGGCGATGGCCAGGCGTAGCTGCGTTGCACGCAGGCCCGCGTAGTTGGACACTAGTTCCGCAACCAGACTCACCTGCAATGCGCGATGATCTTCGGCAACCGCTTCAATGCCCGCATCTGCCGCTTCAACGGCTCTGCGCGTTCCACCAAAGATATCCAGCTCCCAACTCGCGTCAAAGCCAGCAAGCCAAGTCCGCGACTCGCCGCCGACTTGCCCGGTGAGGGCCTCGCTGGTGCGCCGTGCCTCACCTGCCCCGCCGCCGGAAACCGTCGGCCCAAAGGCCGACGCGGTCTGAACCCGCTCCGCGCGCGCCTGCCGCAACCGCGCCAGCGCGATACCAATATCCTGATTCCGCTCCAGCGCCTGCTCGACCAACCTGTCGAGCAGCGGGTCGTTGAATGACCGCCACCACATGCGCAGTCCATCCTGAGAGCTGCCAGGCAAGGCACTGTTGGCCTCAACCCAGTTTGCAGGCAGGTTCAATGTGGGTTTGGTATAGTCAGGGCCTACGGACAGGCAGCCTGAAAGGCCCAGCAACAACGAGACGAGCAGAAACACGCTGCAAATACGCAGTCGCGCATGATTTCGTGCTGTGTACATGCGCACTCCTACAGCCAACGTTGCAAAAGCGTTGCGAGGCGACCCTGGGGTGGCCTGTCGCCTCCTGGCGCAGTCACCTCGATGCTGCCTGTCATGCCTGCGGCCAAAACAAGATTTTGCGGGAGTTGCCCAAATTCGACGCGAACCGGAATGCGCTGCGCCAGGCGAACCCAGCTGAAACTTGGCGCAACGCTTGGCAAACCCTGCGCATCAGCCTGCTGGTTGGCATCGGCTATTCCACGCCCGATACTCACCACCTTGCCAGGAATCACCTCATCAAAACCCATCAGGCGGATCTGCGCTGAGGCGCCGGGCTCAATACCGTGCAGTTTGGTTTCTTCAAAATAGCCGATGATCCGGAAGCTGCTCGCGTCCACCAGCGCGATATTCGGCTGGCCAGTCACCGCATAGTCGCCCTTGTTCAGCCTCATACGCGTTATATATCCATCCACAGGGGCCCGCAGCACTGTGTGCTCCATATCAAGCTTTGCCCTGTCTACAGCAACTTGCGCACTGCGCAACTCGGCCTGGGCGATGGCCATTGTCTGATTCGCACGCTGGACTTCTTCTGCGGGCACAATATCTTCCATACCCCGGCGGCGTCTCGCGTCTTCCATTTTCTGACGCAACGACACGTCCGCCGCAGCCAGTTGAGCCTCGGCCTGCGCCAAAGCCAGAGCAAAGTGGGCAGGGTCTATGCGGTAGAGCACATCCCCCTGTTTCACAAACTGGTCATCAACCACCGAGACATCCAGTACCGTACCTGACACCTCCGGGGCTATGCGGACGATCTGCGCACTGACGCGGCCATCCCGTGTCCAGGGGGCCAAGACATAGGCACGCCAGAGCGCGCTTACCAAAATCCACGCAAAAATGACGACAGTGACTGTAAGCCCTGCCCTGAATATCTGTTTTGCCGGAAACAAACTGTTAGACATGGAAAACCAACACCTTTTCTGGGAATAAGCGGTTAAACAAAGAGAATCAGCATCGAAACTATGCAGAGGGAAAGGGCAAACCCGAATAAACCGGGATGCCAGACCCACCTCAGCGCGCCGCAGCGTGTAAGCAGGGAGCGAAGACCCAGGTATATTGGCAGCGCGGCGCACGCATAGACAAAGAATGGCGGCAGGTAGATGCCAGCCACCGAGAACTCACTCAGCATCGGTACGACCTCCAGAATGTTGTGAAAAGTAATCCGCGCGGTTTTCAAGCAGCGCTGCAATATCAAGCAGCACGACCGTCAATCGTTGCGCTTCGGCTGTGGCGGCGCTCCCTGTCAGTGACAATTTCGACAAGGACCTTGCAGCACGGCGGGCATGCCGAGCCGCCATTTTGGGTTCTCCAACCCGGCGGTTCATGTAGCGAAAAGCGGTTGCGAGCTGGCGGCGCAATTCAGAATCTTTGGGCGCATGGCGCAGCCAGTTGCGCAGGCGCAAAACCTCCCGCCCCAGATGAATACTGTCCAGCGCATTGGCGATCTCTCGCTCCATTACCTCCGGTTGCGCCCTAAGCAGCGCACCGAGTTGAGCCGTGCGGTGCTGCTGGCTCCATTGCCAGACTTTCGCATCCGTCCGTTTCCCTCTGAAGGTGCCAAGCGCATTATCGCGGATAGCAAGGTGCAAACGCTCGGCGTCGCGCGACAGATTGCGCGGCAGCAGAACCTTGAACCCCACCAGCGTAAAAAATACTGCCAGTATCCAGGCCACGGAACTGTTGAGAAATAACGCAAAATCATAGTTCATGGGGTTGTCTGGCGCGGCCAGCGTGGTGAAAGCCACGAGATAGGTGGCCCCGGCCGCCATGTGGCGGGGCATGGAGGTTGCGTAAACGCCCGGCAGCCAGAATATCCCCAACACCAGGAGCAACAGCGGCAACCCTTCAACATGGGGAAGCACTATAAAGGTGCAGAGGAATGCCATTACAACGGCAGCCACAGTACCCTTCATAAATTCAACGGCGCCGAGAGCCGGATTGGGAGCCGTGGACAGTAGCGCGCAGCCTGATGCCAAGCCCGCCAGCATCAGGCTTCCGTACGTCCAGCCAGTCGCTAGCCAGAAAGCGCCGCCAAGCAGCACCGTCAGCATTGCTCGCAGCCCGTTCTGCATCGCCGCCGTCCTGTCCCGGTAGAACGGCACGGAGACTTGCGCCGCTGTTGGTAGCGGAGCATGTAAAAGTTCAATGCCCTTAAGGGCTTCAATATAGTCGTCGAGCTGTTCGAGCAGCCGGTCTCCAGCGATCATCAGTGCGGCATGCTCCGACGCTTCATCAAGCGATGCCGTGGAAAGCGTGTCTGTTAATCGAGCGCGCATATCTGCCAATATCTGAACGGCACGATCCACCCCGATGGGGCCTTGTTCCTGCGCCAGCGCCTGACTGACTTGCTGCCATGCCAGCTCCCAGTCAGGCTTGAGCGCTTTCAGGGCGCTCAGGCTTGCGCTGCCTTCGCGCATGGGGGGCATGCCGCCTACCAATGCGGAAAACAGGGAAACCATTGTCTGCCGAACTGTACCGGCACGTTGGGCCAGGTCGGGGGATTCGGCTTTTCCCAGCGCCAGCAGGTCATCCACGCCATACGCTTCAATAATGAGATTGCGCCTGCCCGCATCCAGAGGCCTGATTTCCGGTGTCTCACCAGTATGGGTCGCCTGGTGATTTGTCGAAAGGATGCCTGCGGTGGCCGCTGCCAACCGCCGCAGTTGCGTTTCCAAACGATTTCTTACGCTCCGGGTGCTGAAAAGTGCAGACACGCACACCAGGCACACCACGCCGATCGACACGGAAGCCCCGCGCCCCATCACCTGAGAAAACGTAAGTTCCGGATGTTCCATGGCTCCATAGGCCGCCATCCCCACGGTATACCCCGCAAGGGTAGCGCCATACGCCCGAAAATGACGCAGAAGCGTCATTCCCACCACGCACACGCCCATCCACAGGCCAAAGCCGAGCAGGAACAGCCAGGGACTCTGGCCAAATAAACTCATCAGAATAAAGGACGCCAGCATCCCGACCAGCGTGCCGAGTATCCGCCACACGCCTTTTCCTATCACAGCGCCCTGCACCGGGTTGATGACAAGAAGAACACTGGATGCCGCCGAATACGGCGCGCGCAGATCCAGCATATAGGCAACTACAAGCGCCATGCCTGCGGCAAGAATCGAACGCATCACGTAGGTCGCGCGTGGCGTGGTCAGGTCAAGATACGGCAGCCCGCGGAGAAACCATCCCCGGAGCAGGGAGAGATGGGAGGTAAAGAAACCTGAAGGTGCCGAAGGCACATTCGCATAAGACATGATAGAACCCTTCTGCAATGACGTAATAAGCGCCACTGTAGATATGCCCTACCATTCCGAAAAGTGAATTTATTGCATTTTTATGATTGCGTTAAACGCACGCATTGAAGGTTGCCCCTCACTCACTATTTTGCTTGTCTGGCCGTCTGCGCAGCATTGCCGTTGCAGAGGGCGTGGATTGTACGCCGCAGCCACTGATGGGCAGGATCGTTCTCCAACCGGGGGTGCCAGGCCTGCGTCAGCAGCACTGTTTCCAATGGAACCGGCAGCTCGAACAGGCGGATGCGCAAACCTGCGGCAAGCGCGCTGCTGGCCAGATTTTTGGGCAAGATCAGCAACAGGTCAGAATCCTGCAGCGCGAACAATGCCGTGTACGGATTCGGCACGACAAGGGAAACATGACGACGCAGCCCCTGTTCTTCCAGCGCTGCGTCCACGGGCCCAACAGACTTTCCGCGCCGAGAAACGTTGATATGCTCCCAGCGGGCGAGGCGCTCGGGGGTAATTTCGTCGTCAAAAACCGGATGATTTGCTCGGGCAACGCTGACGTAAGTCGTGGTGAACAGCGATTGCACGCGAATCTCCGGCCCCATTTTGCGTGAACCGCTGATGAACAGGTCAATGCGGCCATTGCGCAGCGCCTCCTCGTCCACGTCATCCTCTTCCGGCGAAAAACGCAACATGGCGCGGGGCATATCCGTTGCCATAATTCCCAACAGATGCCCCAGATGCATGCTTACAAATTCATCGGTGGCGCGGACATTAAAGCGCCTCTCCAGCGATTTCAGATCGATCTCAGCGTTGGATGAAAAAACCTGCGCAGCCTGCTCGACCGCCATGCGCACCTGCTCGCGCAGAGCGAGCGCTTTAGGTGTTGGGATGAGCTTTCGGCCCACCTGAACAAATACGGGGTCACCCAGCGCGTCCCGAATCCGGCTCAAGGTGCGGCTCATCGCGGGGGAGCTCAAATTCATGCGACGGGCTGCGCCAATGACGCTCCCCTCATCCAGCAACGCATCTAAGGCCAAAAGCAAATTTAAATCCGGACGCGACATGCCCCCTCCAATCCGTTAACTAAAACGCAATCACATATACTGCTGAATAATGCGAGGAGCATTTAAAAACAAGCATACTCCAAATGGTGAAGCATCAAGTTTTCTCAATCACCGCCTTATCCAGTTGTGATGCTCTTTGGGTTTTGAGGATGGCAGCACATTGAGCACGAGATTTTTTTATTTCTGCTTACCAACACAACCAGCTAAAATACCTTGCAGTATTAGCAGGCAAGATTTCCAACCCGGATATCCCGGCCTCCGAAGGCCCCCAAACTATTGCAAGCCATTTATGAGAGTGCTATTTTTTACTTGCGAAGTTTTTTTGTTCGCAACCACCAGAACCAAGGAGGCGAAGTATGGAATATGCCGTTATGCTGGGGACCGTCGGATGCCGCAAAGAGGATTCAATCCTCGGCTCTGTTTGGGGTGGTTGGATGAACTGGTGGCGTCGCATGCTGGCAGCCGCCGACCGCTTTTAAGCACAGCATGTGACACCGCACGCTGTAATCAACCTGTGATTGAAGGCCGGGACAAGTCCCGGCCTTTTTTTATTTGGCCAGCGCCAAGCAGCAACATACGCCCGGACGCTTCAAGGCGGGTAGCACCCACTGGCGCTTCCCCCCGCCACCATGCGTCACTTCTCCTGCGATATACCCAAGACCCTTGGGACTATAATCAGACACGCAACTCGGGCACGCACTAACCAGCGCCTGTTGCTGCCGCCCTTATCGCATAATCGCCAGGCCTGAGCCACGCCCCCTGTATATTTTTGCGTGTCTTTTAATTATAAACGCGATATTATACATAGAAAACATACTGTTCAATCTCCATCCAAACATAATCCATACTTTCTACAAGGTTGATAAATATGTTAGGTTGCAATAGCCTGAATTCGCTATCTCACTGAAATTAAACTGACATATAGCATCATCAAGATGTGTGCACCCAACTCGCGCAAAAGAATGCACAGAACAGAAATAGCCTATACCTAACTGCACCGCATAACCACTACTCACAGATATACTTTTACTTAACCAGACTGACTTACAAACTAATCCACCCAGGCGTTCAGCAAATGTTCTTCAGATTTTCAAAAAATTACGCATTATGGGATACGATTTTTATCATTGCCATTGCTGGCTATACCCTGTTTGGACTGTGGGGAGTGAGCCTGCTTTCGTGCGATGGACTTAAAATCAGCAGCGACCTTTGCTGCTATGTACAAAATATGGCTGGCGAACTGCGTCGTGAACTGTTTTCACTTGACCCACTATTAGCAGTTCCAACCACCGCAAATTCCATCATCAGTCTTGAATCAACATTGGCAAGCCTTCTTCAGCCCGGTGACGACATTGTGCAGGGGATGCTGCGGGCTGGCGCTGTGGGGGTGTTTTTCCACTACATTGCCTGTTATTATCTCGGACGCCGCCTTTTTGGCACGCCGCTGATTGCCGCCCTGTTTGCCCTGCTGACAGGCGTGACAGTATGGGTCAGCTTTGGCACATACTGGGGCTTTGGCTCGGGTGACATAACGCCGCGTGTTTTTTATGCCGCTCTGTTCCCAGCACTACTGGCAGCAACACTTTCCGCTCTCGACAAACCACAGCTGCGCCCTCTTATCATGTTTGTTTCGGGCTGCGGCATGTACCTGCACAGCATCAGTTCCCTGGTGGCGAGCTGCATGCTGTTTACCGTCTTTTTACTTCACAGGGCCAAGGGCGACAGCCTGTTGCGGCACGGGGCATGGCTTCTGTTGAGCCTTGTTGCCTGGTGCCTTCCCACATTGCTCTATCTGACAAGCTCCATCAAATCCGCCACGCCATTTTCGCCGCAGGATCTGGCCGTGCTCCAGCAGGTTTTTGACCGCCGCTTTCTTGAAGACGAAGGCGGGCTCTGGAGCAGACTGATAGGACACCTGCATTACAGAAGCGACAGCTTTTTTCTCATTCTTGGCGGCATTGCCGGATTTTTTGTCGTGCGCCGTTACGGCACTGCACTAATGAAACGCCTGGCATCCATTGTACCCACCCTGCTTTTGGGCCTGTGCCTGGCTTTGCTCTTTTCCGTAGCAGAAACACACATAGCCCAGGCTCTCGGCAGAATGCCCATGGGAGCGGAGCTTCCCCGTGGAGTCCGCTTTGTCATCTTTTTATGCTGGCTCATGATTGTCTGCGGCTTTGCCTGCTTTTGGCAACGCGCGCCCAAGTGGGCGGGCCTTGTTGCCATCGCCGCTGTCATCGTCGTTCTTGTGTGCGATCAGGGTCGATGGGCCTATGGGGTAAGGTTCGCTTTCAGACATGTACTGGAACTGCCGCAGCCTGCCAAAGTACAGGCTCGTCTGCGCCGGGGAGCAGACTACGCCGAAGCCCTGCAAGCCGTGCAGCGGATTGTCCCGCAAGATGCCCCCATTTTTGCAGACCCCGATGCCATGGCCGTGCGCTATCGCCTGTACCGGCCCCTGGCCTACGCTTTTAAAGACGGATCTTCCTATCTGTACAGCCAGGACGCGCAAGGGGCCGCCCGCTGGCTTGACCTGACCGCCATTCGGGATAAACAGGGATTGACCGCAGCATGGCTTGCCTCTGGCACCCAGTGGGTTTTGTGCGGCACCATGTCTGAGCGGCAGAACATTGAGCAGCAGGGAACCGTTCTCTGGAGCAATGACCGCTGGTTTATCGCCAGACGCGGCATTGCGGCTGAACACGTCACGCAGTGAGGCTTTGCATGCGCCAAATCACTCTCTCGGTTGTTGCCCCCGTGTACTGCGAGGGCGGCCATCTGCACGAATTTGTGGCGGCTCTCGTCGAGGTGCTCGCCCCATTGAAGGCAGAAACCGGCCTCAGCTACGAAATAGTACTGGTTGACGATGGCTCCACAGACGACACGTGGGCCGCCATGCGTGCACTGACCGGACAATATGCCAACCTGCGCTGCCTGCGCCTGAGCCGTAAT
The DNA here is from genome assembly GCF_053570645.1 of Desulfovibrio desulfopostgatei. Taxonomy (NCBI): domain Bacteria; kingdom Pseudomonadati; phylum Thermodesulfobacteriota; class Desulfovibrionia; order Desulfovibrionales; family Desulfovibrionaceae; genus Desulfovibrio; species Desulfovibrio desulfopostgatei. The sequence continues at coordinate 2,704,278 of NZ_JBRBQS010000002.1, forward strand.
TTCGGCAAGGATGCCGCCCTTTCCGCGGGCCTGGAGGCCGCGCGGGGCGATGCCGTCATCACCATGGACAGCGACATGCAGCACCCCGCTGCGCTTATACCAGAAATGGTGGACTTGTGGCGCGCCGGCGCTGTAGACGTGGTTGATGTACGCAAGCAGGAACGGCAAGTGGAGTCGTTTTTAAGCAGAATCTGCGCCGTATCGTTTTACCGCATTTTCCAGATGCTGACTTCATATGACCTCAAAGGTTCGGGGGACTTCAAACTGCTTGACCGCAAGGTGGTTGATGCCTGGAAAAATCTTGGCGAACGCAAGCTCTTTTACCGGGGGCTGACTTCGTGGATGGGATTTCGACACAAGGAAATACTGTTTACGCCCTGCGCCCGCTGCGGCGGCACCAGCAAATGGAGCCTGGCCCGCAGGGTTACCCTGGCCGTTGATTCCATGACGTCTTTCAGCGGCAAGCCCTTGCTGGTCATTGGCATTATTACCCTGCTGTTCTATAGTCTTTCGTTTATGGTGGGCTGCGAGGCTCTTTGGAGCTATGCTACAGGACAAGCGGAATCGGGATTTACCACGGTCATTCTGCTGATGCTGCTGACCGGCAGCGCCATTCTCACCGGCCTGTGCATTCTGTCGGCCTACCTGCACCACGCCTTTGTCGAGCTTAAGGGCAGACCCCGCTATCTTCTGGCCGAAACGCTGGAAGGCGACAAGACGGACGCCTGATTCATGCGCCAGCAAAGCGATGCCGAAAAACTGCCTTCCATGCGTTTTATCGTCCATGCGGATGACTGCGGCCTGACCCGGCAGATCAGCCAGGATATCTTTGCCTGCCTTGCACAGGGGTCGCTCAACTCCGTTTCCGTTATTATGGGCGGCTCAGACGCGGCACAGAGTCTGCAACAACTGGCTGCCATGCCCAGTGTGCGCGTATGCCTGCACCTGAATATTCTTGAAGGGCGCTGCACGGCGCCCGTTTCACAAGTGCGCCCGCTGGTTGATGCAGATGGCATCTTTCGGTACGGGCTTGGGCAGATGCTCTGTAACCTTGCCACTGGCAGTGGCCCCAGCAAAAAGGCCCTGCTTTCAGCCATTCGTAATGAATTTGAAGCCCAGATAGATGCCTTTGCCAGCGGCTTTTCACCATTGCGGCAAAGGGGAGGGCTGCATCTGGACGGGCATCTGCACGTGCATACGATCCCCGCCCTGCGCGGAATCATGCGCGACCTCATGCGGGAGCACCCGCCTGCCTATGTGCGTCTGCCCAGGGAACCCGCTCACCTGCCCCCGCTGCCATTGACGCAGATGTTTGTGGGATGCATGCGGCGCGCCCTGCTCGCGCACTGGTCGAAGGGGTTTGCGGCCCTGCTGGATCAGACAGGCGTTGCCCACAACAGTTTTTTGTGCGGGCTTGTTAGCGGCGGCAACCTTACTGCGGCACGGGCCGAGGCGTCCCTTGCGGCCATACAGCGACAGAAGGAGCGCGCCCCGCTGGTGGAAATCATGAGTCACCCCGGCGGAGGGCATGACGCCAGCGATGCTTGCATACGACACCGCGGTTTTTACCAGAGCCACGCACGGTTGGCAGAAAAGACCATGCTGCTTGACGGCAGCCTGAGCGCCGTGCTGGCGCGCTACGGATCCTTGCAGACCTTTGCGGAAGCATAACAAGAGCGACCCCAGCCAGCCCAACCCGGCAGGTGCCGGATTGTTCCGGCATTTCACCCAACAAAATCCCGCACGGCAAACAACAAACGGCCCAAAAGCATAGTTGCCTTTGGGCCGTTTACATTCTTCAGCGGAGGCGCTCACGCCTGCATGACCGTTATTGGCCGCGAATCCAGTAGGTTTCAAAGCCGTCTTCAAGCCAGCCGTCCTTCACCCGGGTAAAGCCAGCCTCTTTGAAAAGATCGCGGTATTCATCCTGCGTGCGCCGCCAGCCCCAGAACTGCTGCCGACGAATACCCATATAGTGCAGGGCCGCGCGGATGCCGATCTTGATAGCGTTCACGAAACTGCCGATAAACGAATCTTCTTCCAGCAATGACGCAGAAAGCAGCACCAGTTCCCCGCCGGGGGCAAGCTGCGCCCGCAGTTCCCACAGCAGATGCTGGAACTCGCGCGTAGGAATGCCGTAGTCGACAGTAGACAGGTAGATCATGTCGTACTGCACATCAGAGGGCAGGCACATGGGCGGCAGCCCGATATAGATGCGGTCGCTGGGTATGTATTCCCGCAGCCACTTCATGCCTACTGTGCTGGGCTCGTTGACGTGCAGTTCAAGCTCCGGCATTTCTTCCAGCAAAATCTTTTCCATATAGCCCACGCCGCTGCCAATGGACAGCACGCGCACGGGTTCCGTGCGCCCTGCGGGGTCTTGCGCCAGTTTTGCACGCAACTGACCGATAAGCCATTTTGCGTCTGTGCGCTTGTTTTCGCGCCAGACAGATGGCAAATCATCCCAATTCTTGTAGCGGCGGAACAGCTCTTCGTAAAAAACCGCATAAAACTTTGGTTCCGCCAGATGAAAGAATGAAATATGTGAAAAGGACGTGAAGGGTATGCCCTGCCAGCTTTCCTGATAAAAACGCCGCACGTTGAAGCCTCCGAGACATGGCCGCAAAAGCTCGCCTCGCGCAGGATTGCGCCCCAGGCAAACTTTCGATGCGCAAAATCATAACCCAACCGCCAGCAAGGCGCAATGCGCGTAAACCGGGCGGCGGCAACTTGCGCAAGAACGTGACCAGACCGCAACATCACTGCAATACTTAAAAAATATCTGGCAGGCACACGCAGCAACCTGCCAGATATCATGCAGCAGCAAGCGCAAACAAATCATAAAAATCCGCAAGGGGAGGATCTTTCCGATCCTCCCCTTGCCCATAGCTGCCAAACTGGCGGATAATCAGCAAACAAGCATCTTGCGGCCACTGTCGCCTTCAGACGCTCTTTGCTTTCTTCTTTTTCCTGATCTCAAACCTGGCTACGGCGTTCCGTTAGCCAGCCTTCATTTCCTGAATAAGCCGCCGCAGCACCTGGGCCTGCTGGGCCATCTCGCTCATGGCCTGATTGGCCCTTCCCATAGCTTGCGCGGTTTCTGCCGAAATCGTTGCTACCTGCTCCACGGAGCGGCTGATCTCTTCGCTGGATGCCGACTGCTGCTCGCTGGCTGCGGCAATGGAGCGCACCTGATCGCTTGCCTGTTCCACAAGGCTGACAATCTGCGTAAGCGCCTCGCCAGAGAGCGAGGCCCGGCGCGTGGCGCTTTCAATGGTGGCAACAGACTTGTCCACGCCGTCAATGCTTTTGCGGGTTCCTTCCTGAATGCCACGGATAACGCCGCCCACTTCCTGCGTGGCTGTCATGGTCTTTTCCGCCAGCTTGCGCACCTCATCGGCCACCACGGCAAAGCCGCGCCCGGCATCGCCAGCCCGAGCGGCCTCAATGGCGGCATTAAGGGCCAACAGGTTGGTCTGATCTGCGATATCGGAAATAACGCTCATGATCTGCCCAATGCCATCGGCCTGTTTGCCGAGCGTGGCCATATCGGCCTTGACTTCAAGCGACTGCTTTTGCACCTCAGTGATGTCGCTCACCACATTGCGAACCAGCTGCGCGCCTTCCTGCGCCTTGGTGCGCGCGGTATCGGAGGTATCAGAGGCCTTGGCGGCATTTTCCGCAACTTCGCCCACGGTGGCGTTCATTTCATCCATGGCAGAGGACGTAACCGAAACCCGCCGAGACTGTTCCTCTGCCCCATTGCTCGATTGCGTAATCAATGCAGAAAGCTGCTCTGTGGCAGTTGATACCACCTCAACCACGCTTTCAAGCTGGTGCGCGGCCTGCAACATACCCTCGGCCTTGGCGCGCTCGGCCTGCACCTTGGCAGCCTGAGCCTCTTGCGTGGCTATTTCCGCATGGTGGGCCTGCTCCGAAGCTTCTGCGCTTTTCTGCTCCGCCTCGGCGATCTTGTCCTTCATGGTTCCCACCATGTTCTGCAAGACATGATAAACGCCGCCGGGCTTCTTTTGCGGACGGAAAGTCACGTTAAGATCGCCGTCAGCAATCTTGCCCGCTACTTCGGCAAGATAGCCAGGGTCTTCGCCAAGCTGCCGCATAACCTCGCGCGTGAGCAAAATGCCTTGCCCCACAGACAGCATAAAACCAATAGCAATGGCCGCAAAAATCATTTTTTTGGAAAAATCAGCCAGTTCGTCATTGGACTGGGCGAGCAGATGGCCCTGCTCCTCCTTGGATTCCACAAGGCGGTTTATGGAATCCTGATACTGGTCGGCCAGCTTGTTTCCTTCGCTGTCAAGATAAGCTTCGGCTCCGGCGGAATCACCAGCCTGCTTCAATTTGAGAACCTTGTCCGTCATGCCTCTGAACGCAGCGCGGTGCACCTTATACTCTTCGATAATCTGCTTTGCCTTGGCAGAAATGAGAGTTTTCTCCACAGCTTTTGAGCTTTCGTCTATTTCTTTGCGCAGCGCTTCAATCTGGGCAGTACGTTGCTTAACCTCCGCATCAGACGATGCACCAACGATACCTTCCATATTGACGCGAATGCGCTGAAAACCTACGGCCAGCTTCAGCAGATCCGCCATTGGGACGGTGGCGCGCTCATAAAGGATTGTGTCCGCATTATTGACCTTTCCCAGTTCAAAAACGGCAAAAACACCTACGCCCAAGGTCATCAGCGAAGACAGGATAAAACTCACAATGAGCTTTGTTTGCAGTCGTGTATTTTTTAAAAGGCTCATGGTCAATTCTCCAGGGGAGGGGGATTTTATACTATTAGCACACTACATTCTTTATCGGCATAGTCTTTAAACATTTTAGGTTATCAGCAAAAGTAATTAAAAATATTTTTCATATAACACACTACAATCCTTTGTTTAGCTGCCCAACCAAATTCCTGCCATAGTGTCCAGCAGCGTGTGCACACGACGCTCGGAAAATCAGGACTTATCAATCGGCCTGAGAGGAATGCATATTTCCGTCAGCAGGTCTGCGGGAGGGGTCTTTTGCGGTGAATTCCAGTAGATTTCAAAGCCCGGATCATTATACGGCTCGCGTCCACTCTGCGGGAACCATACGCCAAATAGCGACCTGTAAGCAGGATGCAGCAGGAAGTACGGCCCCCTGATGCGCAGCACGGCATACTCCTGTTCACCGCCAATATGCCGCAAAAAAATCTCCTCATTCTGTAGCAGGGGGCACAATTCAGCACTTGCTTCCAGCAATCCTGGCGGCAGGCTGACGCAGGCATCCATGCGGCACTTTTGGGGCGCGGTAATGTCCGGGTTGTCATAGCTCACGCCGTACGCCACTGAGGCATCAGAAAGCAGGCCGTTAGCCTCCAGCGCGCCGCACAGTTTTTCCCATGCAGGGAAACTCTCGTCATACGGCCCTGTATGCCGCACAGCAGCCACCAAGCACGGCGCAAATTTTTCAACACGTACATTCATGGGCGGGAGATCGCTCATTTCATGGTAAAACAGGGGACGCGTAAGATCTCGCCTGCGGGCAACCTCCAGATGCCCCTTCCTGCGGCGGTATTCGGATGGCAGCATGCCCAGATGCGCCCGAAAAGCCCGCGTAAAGGCGTCCACGCTATCGTAGCCCGCGCCAAGGGCTATCTGGGTGACAGATTCAGGGGAATGCCCAAGTTGCATGGCGGCGCGCTCCAACAGCAAACGGCGCACGTATGCTGCAACGCTCTCGCCCACCATTGAAGAAAATATCCGGTGAAAATGGTAGGGCGAAAAACAGGCTATGCGCGCCAGCTCTTCCAGATTTGGCCTGGCATCAAGGTGCTGCTCAATGTGGCGCAGCACAAGGCCTATACGCTGCTGGTAGGTAAGTGTTTCCATTTATTCTCCCATCTCGGTTCTGCCCGCCAAGGGCCACGGTGGGCAGAAGCGCAAAAAAAGTCGAGCGAATTTTCGCCAGCAGGAACATGCTGACCCCACACAATATATCCCCGCAAGGAGTACCTATGAACGGATTTGAAATAAAAGTTGTGGATTTTCCGGCCAAGCAGCTTATGGGCATCAAGGTGCGTACCAACATGGCAAAAGCCAAGGAAGATTGTCCAACCCTATGGCAGAACTTCTGCCCGCAAATGCCCAAAATTTATGGCAAGGAAAGCTACGGCGTTTCCATCATGCTCAATGCCCAGGATTTTGACTACTGGGCCGCTGTTGAGGCTGACGAACAGATTCCGGCAGGGATTGAAACCACCGCCATACCGTCCGGCTCCTACGCCCGCTGCACTGTGCCAAATCTGGAAAGCATCGGTGCGGGATACATGTTCATGTACCAGACGTGGCTTGGCGGGCAGCAGAAATGGAAACTGAACGAGCAGGCCCCCTGCTTTGAATTGTACCCTGCGGACTGGAATCCGAGTATGCCGTTTGACCTGTTTATGCCGGTCAAGCGTTAGATTCTGCCGTCCGGCGGAGTTGGGACGCCTGTGCGGCGCGCAGCAAGGCGGAGGCGACGGCTGGTGTTGGGCGAATTTGCAAAATACGCTTTTTGCGGTCTGAAAAGGAAGCGCCGGGATTTTGAGCGCAGCGTACTCAAGTACGTGAGCATCAAAATCCCGGCGCTGACGCATTCAGGGCGTAAAAGTCGGGTTTGCGTAATCAGCCTGACAGGCTCACCCACCCCGCCACCAAACTCTTCCCGCCTTTTCTTACCCTCCCAGCCATTCCCTGTGCCGCAGGGCTACACTTGCGGCTTACGGCTTAAAATCAACGACATATAGGGCGGAGTTTCACCCGCAGCACAAGCCCCGCCAAGGCCCTGACAGACCTTCTCCGCAGGCTGCTCCACATGGCTTGCCAGTACGCACGACTCCAGCCTGTTGGTTGCGCCCAAGGCTTCCGCAATGGCGGGCAGGTTGCGATAGGCCTTGAGAATCACAGCAGTATCACTCTGTTGCAATGATTCTTCCAGACTCTCCCGACTGTTGATGCCCGGTATGATGCGCAAGGTCTCGCCGTTTTCGCACAAAACGGTGCGGGTGCGGGCAGCTGCCGCCTGAAAGGAAGTGATGCCGGGAATAACCTCCACCGCCAGATGCGGCGCGCATTCGCCAAGGGTACGCATGAGATAGCCAAACGTGCTGTACACCAGCGGATCGCCAATGGTCAGAAAGGCGGCGCTCTGGCCGCTTTCCAGCACGTCCCTGGTGGTCTGGGCCGCTACGCGCCATGCCTCGCGCAGCACGGAGCGGTCGCGCGTCATGGGAAATTCCAGCCGCAATACGCGCACATCAGCCCGCAGGTGCGGACGCGCCGTGTCCAGCGCCGCAGAAAAGTCATTGCGGGGCGAGGCTGCCGCAAGGATAACATCCACCTCGCCCAACACCCTGACTGCCCGCAGGGTCAAAAGATCGGGCGCGCCGGGGCCGACGCCCACGCCGTAGAGAATTCCGTTCATTACCTGCTCTCTTTACAATACTCTGAAATATTTATGGAATCAGCTGTGCAGCCAGTTTTCCAGCTCTTCCGCCGCATCCAGGGCGCGAGGGCCGGGGCGGGCAAACCGCTCTTCGTCAACTATAAGTACGCGGCCAGCGCGCTGAGCGCGCAAATCCCTGTAATGATCGCGCTCGGCCAGAGGCGTTGGTTCAGGATTCATGGGACCTTTCTGAATAATGTACGCATCCGGGTCTGCCGCAATCAGGGATTCCTCGCTGTAGCGCACCAGTTTTTTACCGTCGCTCACCACGTTTTCGCCCCCCGCAAGGGCCAGTATCTCGCTACTGATGCCACCGCGTCCGGCAGCCAGCAGATTGGGATAACGCACCTCGTAAAAGACGCGCGCCACGGGCTTGCCAGCATTGCGGCTGCGCAATGCCTGCACACGGCTCTTCCAGCCGTTTACGATGGTTTGGGCCTTATCCTCGCGCCCGGCAAGCCGCCCCAGAGTTTCCGTCACCTCAAACAGCCGTTCAAAGGAATTTACTTCAAAGGTCAGTACCTTGAGTCCCAAGGAACGCAAATTCTCGGTCTGGGTTTGGGCTTCGCTGCGGCCTTCAAGCTGCAAGACAACATCCGGCTGTTGCGCCAGCACAAGCTCGGCATTGGGGCGCATGTGCGTGCCAATGGCAGGCAGGGCCGCAAGCTCCGGCAGATTGCCGTCGGCAGCGGTGCGCGCCACCAGCAGGTCGCCAGCGCCCAGAGCCAGAAAAATCTCGTTAAACGCACCGTACAGGGCGATCACCCTTTTGACGGGTTGGGCAAAAGTTACTGTTGCGCCCGTGTCGTCCGTGATGACAATAGGGACGGAATCACTGGACTTGCTGTTTTCAGAGTTGGCCGCCTGCGCTCCTGCCGGGAACATAACCAGACGGAGCATCAGGCTCAGCAGCATCAGCAGGGGCAGCCGGGCTAGCAGTTTTTTTCCCGCTCCACGGGCCTTTTGCGCTGGCAAGCAGGGCCTGAGGCAGTCCCCACCGGGGGTGGGGCAACACGCAGATGGGTATGTTGTAGAGCGCACCAAGATTCTCCTCGGTAAAAACATTTGCTACCGGCCCGTCAAAAACCAGATTTCCATCCCGCAGTCCCATGAGGCGCGTGGCATACAGAGCCGCCAGATTGCAGTCGTGCACGGCCATGAGCACGCAGGCTCCTGCGGCGCGGCGGCGCTCAAGCAAGTCGAACAGATCGACCATGCGTGCCCAGTCCAGCCCTGCGGCCAGCTCGTCCAGCAGCAGGAGCGGACTTTCCTGCGCAAGGGCGCGGGCCAGCAAAACCCGTTGCAACTCGCCGCCCGAAAGTTCTGTGAGCCTGCGGTGCGCCAGCGGCGCGGCCCCGGTTTCTTCAAGCGCCCGGTCTGCTGCGGCATAATCTTCCCGCCCATAAGCTCCAAGCCACGAAAGGTGGGCAAAACGCCCGAGCAGCACCATCTGCCGCGCGGTAAGGCCCTGCGGCAACTGCCCTCGCTGCGGCACCACGGCCACCATGCGGGCGCGCTCGCGCGGCTTCAATGTTGCCAGCGGACGGCCCTGAATCTCAATGGCGCCAGCCTGCGGCGTCAGCACCCCCGAAAGGGTGCGCAGCAGCGTTGTTTTACCGCTGCCATTGGGGCCAAGCAGGGCGGCGCACTCCCCGGCGTGCAGGGTAAAGCCCGCGTCCCGCAGCACGCTCTGCCCGCCGTATCCGGCGCGCACCCCGGCAACACGCAGCACAGGCGGTGCAGTGCGCCCCTCATGACGAATATCTTGGTCAGGCCGCAGCATCAGCGCCTCCGCACCAGCAGGGCGAAAAATGGCCCGCCCAGCAAGGCCGTGACCACGCCCACGGGCAATTCCTGCCCGCCGGAAAGCACGCAACGGGCCAGCACATCCGCCCAGACCAGCAGCACCCCGCCGCCGAAAAAGGCCGCAGTCAGCAAGGGGCCGTGCCCCCAACCCAGCAGCAGACGCAGCACGTGCGGCACCACCAGCCCCACAAAGCCGATCACCCCGGCCACGGCCACGCAGCCCGCGGTCATGCAGCTTGCCCCGGCCAGCAGCCACAGGCGGGCGCGGCCCACATCAAGGCCTGTCTGGGCGGCCTGCTCATCCCCAAGGGAAAGCACGTCCAGAGCGCGCCAGCCAAAGGCCGTTGCCAGCAAGCCCGGTACAAGGGTCGTCAACAAGAGGGGCAGGCTGCTCCAGCCCCGGCCTTGAAAAGACCCCATGATCCAGAACACGATGCTGGTTACGGATTCCTCGTTGAGGGCCTTCACAAGGGCCACCAGCGCCCCCAAAAATGCAGCTACGGCAATGCCCGCAAGAATAATGCTCTCCCGGCTGAACGCACCATCTCCGCGCCCCAGCCACAGTGCGCCGCCAAGGGCCGCCAGCGCGCCGATCAGGGCCGCAGGGGCCACCAGCCCGGCATGACTGAACCCGGCCAGCCCCGGCACGCCGCCCAACCACGGAATACTCCCCAGTATGGCCACCAGCGGCCCGCCAAGGGCTATAGCCATACTGGCCCCGCAGGCAGCCCCGGCGGAAATGCCCAGAGTAAAAGGATCAGCCAGCGGATTGCGCAACACGCCCTGCAATGCTGCCCCGGCCATAGCCAGAGCGCCGCCGCACAGGGCGGCCAGGCACACACGGGCAAGGCGGATGCTTACCACAACCCCGGTCAGGGCCGGATCATCGGGTGCGGACGCAAAGCCTGCCAATGCCGCCAAAGCGCGAAATACGCTCTGTGCGCTCAAGGGCACAGGCCCCGGCAAACAGGCCAGCGGCAGCGAAACAAGCCACACGACCACAAGACCGGTAAAAACCGGCCACAGCCTGCGGGATTGCGGGAAGGAGGAGTGAGAAGATGCGGTCGTTCTGGTCATGCCAGCCCTCTGGCCGTAGCCTGCGGGGGCACACGCGGGCCAAAGCGTTGGCTGACCTCAGGGGTCAGACCCTTGCCCAGTGGCGGCCTGCGCCGCGCGAGCATAAAAAAAGCCTCTTCCACTCGTGGTGGAAGAGGCCCGTATTTCCTCTGTCCTGCCGGCAAAAACCCGTTGCCGTGGGGCGGCCAATGCCGCACCGTGGTGCCGTCATTCCATGACTGCGCACCTTGGGGCATGGCAGGTCTTCCGGCTTGGTTCCCCTGCTCCGGCCTTCCCGTTTCCAGTGGCGCAATATGGAGCAAGGTTAAGAACCTTACGGCGGCGGGTCCGCTCCCGTTTTTCACGGGATTCCCTTTTCAAGCCGGTCTACCCGGCTACCAATGCCGCCAACACTCTAGGCGCGGCCCTGCGGCCTGTCAATGGCTCAAGGCTGCTATCCACACAAGGCTGGCCTGACGGCCCGAGCGTCTGGCGCAGCGGTAGGAAAAAAACTGCTCGTTGTTGCTGGCGGTGCAGATGTCCAGCCCGTAGATATTGCGCGGCAAAAGCCCCGCGCGCTCAAGCTGGTGCCGCGTAAGGCCCCACAAATCCATGGTTTTACTGCTGGCGTCAAACCAGGGCAGGTAGGGATCGCCCCACTCCTTGTCAAAATTGACAAATTCCGCCTTGCCCGGCCCGAGGCTGGGGCCGCGCACTGCCAGCAGATCGCGCGGTTCAAGACCATAACGCTCGCAGAAGCGGGCTACGCCCGTGATGGGGAAATCGCAGCGGTTGCCGCGCCAGCCCGCGTGCATGGCGGCGATATACGCGCCGCTTTTGTGGGCAATGAGGATGGGCTGACAATCTGCCGTCTTAATGAGCAGGCCAAGGCCGGGACGCGCTGTGGCCATGCCGTCGCCCTCCGCCGTGACGGGCGTTTCGCAGGCCACGGCTTCCGGCTCAAAAACAAAACCATCGCCGTGCACCTGCATCAGTTCGGCCCAGGCGGTCATGCCTTGCGGGCGCAGGCCTTCCAGCAGGCTGCGGCGGTTGGCAATGACGTGTTCGGGGTTATCCTGCACGGTAAAAGCAATGTTGCCGCCGCCAAACTCGCCAAGGCTCACGCCTCCGGCGCGGGTCTGAAAGGCGCAACGCACCTGCGGAACACCGGGGAAAACAAAGGGAATATAGCTTACAGACACAGCATACGCTCTTCAGTACATATGTAGTTGACCCGCTGGTCCCAGGGGGCCAGGGGCAGGGATTCCACAAGCTGAAATTCAAAACACAGGCCCACGCGGGGGCAGGTGAATCCTTTTTCCAGAAAGCGGTCGTAATAGCCGCCGCCATAGCCCAGCCGCCCGCCAGCGAGATCAAAGGCCACGCCGGGCAGGAGCGCAAGATCGGGGGCAAGTGGGTGCGCTTCCCCCGCGCCGCTGCCGCCCGCTGCTTCCGGCCCGAAACCGGGCAGGGAATCGTGCGGTTCAAGCAGGCCGAGAGGGCCGGGCCGCAACTGATCCGGGCCGCTGCAGGCCACAAAATCCATAAATCCCGGTTCGCTGCGCCGCACACGCGGCAGCCACACAAGCACACCGGCCTGCCACGCTGCGCGCAGCAGGGCCTGCGTGCCAAGCTCGCCCCTGACGCCCACATAGAGGGCCACGGAGTGGGCATTCTTCCACAGGGCGGATTCCATCAGCCTGCTCTGCGCCGCCTCGCTGCGGATTTCGGCCAACTGGGGCGACTGCTCCGCCCGCAGACGGCGCATAACTTTACGCACATCGTTTCTGGCCTGAGCCGTAGCATCGGACAACTCGCCAGAAAGATTGCCCGCCAAACTCGTTGGCGGAGCATCCGGCTGATTCACTGACTGGCTGGGCGGCACAGGCGCGGGGGGCGTGGCATTGGAGGGCAAGCGGCTCTTTCCTTGTGGTGCAATGTGTGGCATTCTCAACACCTGTGCCACTGTAACAAAGGAAGCAATACCATGCCAAGCGCCGACTCTCAGGATTTTCTCTGGATCGCCGTGGGCGACATCCACGACGAGCCTGAACGTTTTGCCCAGATACCGGAACTCTCGCAGGCTGACGGCATTATCGTTACCGGCGACCTGACCATCACCGGCGGCGTCAAGCAGGCAGAGCTGGTCATGAACGCCCTGTGCGTCCACGACATCCCCGTGCTGGCCCAGATCGGCAACATGGACAGGCCTGAAGTTGACCAGTGGCTGAGCGAAAAAGGCTGGAACCTCCACGCCGTCACCCGTGAGCTTACGCCCGAAATCGCCATCTTTGGCGTTGGGGCCTCCACATTTACGCCCTTTGGCACGCCGAGCGAATTTCCGGAATCCGCATTCTCCGCGTGGCTTGAAACCTGCTGGCAAAAAGCCCGCCACTATCCGCACAGCGTGCTTGTTTCGCACAATCCGCCCAAGGATACCGCTTGCGACATGATCCCCGGCGGCATTCATGTAGGCTCCACTGCCGTGCGCGAATTTCTGGAAGAAGCCCAGCCGGACATCTGCCTGTGCGGGCATATCCACGAATCACGCGCCATGGACCGCGTGGGGCGCACCCTTGTGGTCAACCCCGGCATGCTGGCGCAGGGCGGCTACGTGCTGCTGCGCTCCAATTCGGGCCAGCTCTCCGCCGAACTCAAGATGCTTGAAGACTGATTTTCGCCTGCCGCATCTGCCGGAACGCATTGCAAGGATGCACTTCGGCGGATGCGGCCCTTGCCCCAGCTCCGCGCCGCCTCAACAATTTTTCTTCTGCCGCCGCAGCATCTTATAATGACATGATGCAGCCTTGCCTCCCGCATTTTCCCGCCCCGCCCCTGCCCGCTTGCATATTTTCAAAAAAAACGTACTCTCCAAAAAGCGGATTAGCATGCTGCCGCCTTCGCGCGCCTTGTTGGCGCTGCGGCGGAGCAAATACGGCACATTCCCGTAAGTGCATGGCATGCTGGCTGAAATTTTCGCGGTGGCTCAGCGCCCCGCAGCAAAAGGATTTTCATGACCATAGACCAAGACACCCCCGTGGCCGCTTCACAGCCAGCCACGGATGCATCGTCGCAGGAAGTTTCCAAACCCAAACGTTCAACCACAACACGCAGCAAAGCCAAACCAGCCGCCAAGCCAGCCTCTGGCAAAACAGCTTCCGGCAAGGCTGCGTCCAAATCCTCCGAGTCAACGCCCGCCAAGGATTCTTCTGATTCTAAAGGCGCTTCCGATTCCAAGGCCGCCCAGGCCGAATCAGCTTCATCCAAGACCACGGCAGCAAAAGCCGCCGCCACTGCCAAGGCCGCAGGCCGCAGCGCGGGCAAAACAGCAAAGACGACTACCACCAGGGCCAAAAAATCGGCCGACGCCTCCAAAGAAATTTCTGGCAGCACGGCAGATGCCGTAGCGCCCAAGTCAACTGCGGCCCCTGCTGCTGAGTCCCCCAAGGCTGCTGGCAAAACGGCGAGCAAATCTTCTGCCAAAACCCCTGCCAAGGCTGCGGGCAAGACTGCTGGCAAAGCCGCAACGCCCCGCAAGGGCAAGGCCGCAGAAGCCAACGCGCCGGAATTCACTGCCACGGCCAAAGCTTCCGAAGCGTCTGAGGGTTCCAGGCAGGAAGCCACACAGCAAAAATCTGCCGCTCCCCAAAAGCCTGCCTCAAAGGCTCCCAAAGGTCGGCCCGCAAAAGCAGCGGCAAAAAGCACGGCTCAGGCAACTGCGCAGACCATTGACGCAACGCCTGCAGACACAGCCCCCAAGGCCGCGAGCCCCGCAGCAGACAAACCCGCGGTTTCTGCGGCTCTCACGAGCCCGGCCCCTGTGGCACAAGCCCCTGTAAAAGCGGCTGAGCCGAGCGCAAATCTGGCGTCAGAACAAATTTCAGACAAGCCCGCAGACGCAACGCCGCGCCAGAACGCCCCCGCATCGGAACGTGGGCAAAGCCCCAGACAGGCTGCTGACCAAAACGCGAGCCAAAACACAAGCCGGGCCGCAAGCCAGCCCACGGACAAGGCCGCCGATACACCTGCCGTCCAGGCGGAACAGGGTGCAGAACAGGCCGCTGAAAGCGGTTCTGCCCAGGCATCTGGCGAGGCCGCTGCCGGGGATGGCCCGCGCCGCAAGAACAGGCGTGGACGTCGTGGCGGGCGTGGCCGCAACCGCAAAAAAGAGCTGAACGGGCAGGATGGCGCGCAAACCGCCGAGGATCAGGCCAGCATGGCCCCCCTCGACGATGATGACGACGCACTTGATCCGGCCGATGATGCGCCAGAACAGGCCAGCCGTGCGCAGAATACGCGCCCCCAGAACGCCCCCAGGCAAAGCAAGCCCGCCAAACAGGCCAAGCCCCAGCAGCAGCAGCAACAGAGCAAGCCTGAAACCGGCAAGCCTGCTGAAAGCAACAAATCCGCTGAGGGCAACAAGCCCGCCAATGCTGGCAAGGCTCCTGCCGAAGCCCCCAAGGGCAAGCGGCGCATGTTCATCAGCGTGCTGCCCGGCGAACAGGTAGAAGTCGCCCTGGCTGAAGACGGCCAGTTGCTGGAATACTATCTGGACATGCTGCACCAGCGCAAAATCAAGGGCAATATTTACAAGGGTGTCATCCACAATATCGACACCAACCTTCAGGCCGCCTTTGTCAGCTACGGCGCGGGCAAGAACGGATTCCTCCAGATTGACGAAGTGCATCCCGAATACTGGCTGGCCCACCACGAACCCTCCAAGGGCAAAAAGTTTCCGCCCATTCAGAAGGTGCTGAAGGCTGGTCAGGAAGTGCTGGTGCAGGTGGTCAAAGAACCCACCGGCAGCAAGGGCGCGTTTTTGACCACATGGCTTTCCCTTGCCGGGCGCTTCCTTGTGCTTACGCCGGGGCAGGATCAGATCGGCGTTTCCCGCAAGGTGGATGACGACGACGAGCGTTCGCGCCTGCGTGAAATGATGAACGGCATTGACCCCGGTCAGGGGCTAGGCGTCATTGTGCGCACTGTCAGCGCCGGGACCACCAAGACGACGCTCAAGAATGATTTGCAGTATCTCAAGCGTGTCTGGCGCGATATCCGCAAAAAGGCCACCGAGGTTTCCGCCCCGACCCTTATCTATCAGGAGCCGGGCCTTTCAGAGCGCGCTGTGCGCGACTATCTGACCGAGGACGTGTGCGAAATCTGGGTTGATAATGACGAAGTGGCGCAGAGCGTGCGCGACACGGTGAACCTGCTGTTCCCTCGCCGCAAGGATCTTGTGCGCGTACATACCGACATGCGCACGCCCATGTGGGAGCGCTTTAATCTGCGCCGCCAGCTGGAGCAGATTTATTCGCGCGAGGTGCTGTTGCCCTCTGGCGGGCGTCTGGTGTTTGACCAGACAGAAGCCCTCATGGCCATCGATATCAACTCGGGCAAAATTTCCGGCAAGGGCAACTTTGAGGCCATGGCTCACAAAACCAATATGGAAGCCGCAGAAGCCATTGCACGCCACCTCAAGCTGCGCGACATCGGCGGCCAGGTGGTTATCGACTTCATTGAAATGCGCGACAAAAAACATGTGCTTGAAGTGGAAAAAACCCTGCGCACAGCCATGAAGAACGACCGTGCCCGGCACGATGTTGCCCGTATGAGTTCCTTTGGCCTGCTGGAACTGGTGCGCCAGCGCACTGGCTCCTCGGCTTTGGCCATTTCGCTTGAGCCTTGCCCCGCCTGCGGCGGCACAGGCATGCGCCGCAATATCGAATGGCAGGCATTGCAGGCCCTGCGCGAACTGCGCCGCATGGTCAGCGCGGAACCCAAGGAAAAATGCGTATACCCGGCAAGCCCGGAACTGGCCCTCTATCTGCTGAACCACAAGCGCGACACCCTGCGCGAGATTGAGCAGGATTATGGTAAATGTCTGGAAATAATGGTTCGTCCTTAGAATACGGCACGGCAGCCGGGGTGCAAACCCCGGCTGCTTTTTCTGCACAGCACTCCCCCGCTGACTCCGCACCCGCAGGCTCTGCTCTGGCAGGCTCCATTGATGCTGCACCCGCAAATCCCTTGCCCGCCAACAGCCTGCTACTGCATGTCTGCTGCGGCCCGTGCGCCGTCATGCCCATCACGCGCCTGCTGGACGAAGGCTTTGCCGTAACCGCATGGTTCATGAATCCCAACATTCAGCCGCTGGCAGAATATCTGCGCCGCCGCGAGGCCGCCGGACAATGCGCCGAACGTCTGAGCGTGCCAATCATTTACGCCGATGAAACATGGGACATCACCAACTGGCTGCGCGCTGTGGCGGGGCGCGACACGCCGCCCGCCCGTTGCGCCTATTGCTGCGAAAGCCGCATGCAGGCAGCGTTTGCCTTTGCGCGGCAGCAGGGCTTTGCCTGGGTGAGCAGCAGCCTGCTCTACTCGCGCTATCAGCCCCACGAGGTCATCAAGGCCGCAGGTGAGCAACTGGCGGCTCAGGAGGGCGCGCCGGGCTTTGCCTATCGCGACTTTCGCGCGGACTGGCAGGAAGGCATAGACCGCTCAAAGGCCATGGAACTCTACCGCCAGCCCTACTGCGGCTGCGTTTACAGCGAGGCGGAGCGCTACCAGAAAAAACTTTTGCGGTGCATCAAGGGTTGAGCAAAAGAATTTTGCAATTTTCGCTTGACCTTGCCCCTGATTTTCCGTAAACACTTCCTTGCCTGAACGATCCCCGATAGCTCAATTGGCAGAGCGGGTGACTGTTAATCACTAGGTTGGCGGTTCAAGTCCGTCTCGGGGAGCCAAAAGAAAGCAAGCCTTTGCGAGAAATCGCAAAGGCTTTTTTCGTTTTATTTCAACAAGTTCCTCACCCGAAGCGTTCATCAGGCACGCGACAACCGCTCATAGGCATTTTCACGCCTGCTCCACACCAGCCCCCATGCTTTGCATCGCAACACAAACACTGCAGTACCCACACAAAAAAAAACCGCCCCTGATCTTCAGCAAAAAAGATCAGGGGCGGCTACCTTCCCTTCCGGCTGCGCCAGAAGAGGTTTTACCTAGTAGAATATAGGTGCCAGCCCTACAACAGGGCCATGCTGAACAGCGTTGACCTTGAAGTTATCCCTGCCGCTGCCTGATTCATAGTACAGCCCAACCGCACGATAACCAAAAAAATCTCAATTTCCCAAACTGTTACTGCCAAAACTACTGCTGCCTGCACGCACAGCAGTCGCAAATCTCCCCCATTAGCCGTAAATCACAGCCCGCAGCCAGGCCATACCGGCTCTCACTGCGCCTGCCTGGCAGAACTTTTTGCGCACGCGCTCTCAATATCGGAATCGCCGCTGATCTGTTGGACGGCTTGGGCATAACGCTGATTGCCGCCTTGCATTCCTGCGGCCTGACACAAAAACTCCAGCGCCTTTGCGCGGTCAGTTCTGGCAGCAAGGAGGCCAAGATTATAAGCGGCATCAGACATGGTCGGTGCAAGGCGCAAAGCTTTGAGCAGCATCTGCTCTGCCTCCGCCCTGAAACCTCGTTCTGCCAGTATCAGGCCAAGATTATAGGCAATGGCTGCATTGTCGGGATCAATCTCGTATGCCTTGCGCAAGGAGGCTTCCGCCCCGGCCATACTGCCCAGACGGGCCAGAGCCATGGCGGAATTGACATGCGCGGCGCTGGCGTCCGGCCGCAGGCGCAAGGCGGCCTCATAGGCCGCAAGAGCCGCAGCGGGGTCGCCCGAGCGCAACAGGTAGTTGCCGCGATTATAACTGCCCGTCCAGTCATCGGCTCTGGCGGTAAAGGATTGCTCAAGTTCCAACCTGGCCCTGGCAACAACCTGTAAGAAGGATTCCGGAATATCCTGGCTCTGCACGCCAGCCAAGGCTTCGGCAGCCCGAACCCGCACGAGCCGGGATGGATCGGCGCAGGCTTTGGCAAGGGCGCTCACCGTAGCTGCCTCGCGATTTTCGGCCAGCGAGGCTGCGGCACTGGCGCGAACCAGCTCTGATTCATCGTTCAGGGCGGCGCGAACCACCGGCCACTTGGCGCTGTCCGGGCAGGCGCGCAGCAGGCGCAACATGGATGCGGCGTAGACAGCATCTCGCCCCGGCTCCGTCAGGGAGGCAAGCATGGCTGGCAATTGGCTGAAGTTACGCTGCCGCGCATCCAGAATATGCCGGGCGCGGGCCAGCACCGGGGCCTGATAGTCCCGGGGCCGCCATTGGCGCACAAGGGCATCTGCCCATGCTGCGTCCTTGTCCGGATGGCAACCAAGGCAGGCGTTTGGCGAACCAAAACTGGCAGTCGCGGCAGGCGTTGGCGGGCGCATGGAGTGGTCGCTCCGGCTCATGCGCGCAAAATCCGTCTTGGGCATGTGGCATGCAATACAACGGGAGCCGGGGCTTTCCGGCTTGTGCCTGGTGTGTTTGTCCAGCCCGGCTTCCTTGTCTTTATGGCAAGGCAGGCAGGCCTGATCCGGATCCTTGGCCTGACGGAAACGCCCGCTGGAAGTATGGCAAAAGATGCATTCCAGTTTGCCCGCGCGCACGCAGGGGGCAGACAGCCAGGAAGTGAAGGTGAAGTTTTCCCCCAGGTCGCGCCCGTCTGGATAGTAATCCTCATTTTCCAGCAGGATCAGATCAAAGTGGTCAAAAAAACGCTCGCCAGGGCGGAACGAATCCGTGATGGGCGACATTTTTGCATGGCACGAGGCGCAGGAATCGTCGCGCTGCTGGCGATCCAGATCTTTTTTTATACGGATGATTTTCAGATCCGTAGGCGGCTTTCCCTGTTGCGCGGCAAGGCAGACGTCATTGTGGGCCTGCGACGGCCCGTGGCATGTTTCGCAGTTGATGCCCGGTTCGCGCCATGTGGTGCTGTAGCTATCGGTTGCCGCATCATAATTGGTGGCCAGTTGACTGACATGGCAGGCGTGGCAGGAGGTATTGAAGGTGTAGGCGCGGTCGCGCCAGTTGAGGCCTTCGCGCCCGCCAGCCCGAAAATGGGGGCTGCGCCGCGCCGTGCTGTCTGCAACCGCAAACCACTGGCGGTTACGCACGTCAAAAGCCAGAGGCAGGGTCTGCAAGCGCCCGCGCTCAAGCTTGGTAAGAAAATAATAAACGTTTTTGCCGCCAAGCACCTGCGCAATGGCGTAGTCGTGCTCGCCGTCCGGGCCAGTCTCACGCACAAAGCCCTGCCCTGGCCCGCAATAGGCGCGGTACACCCGCCCGCCGGATTCAATGCCTTTACCCTGCGGGGCTAGCTGCGCGCCAACCGTGGCATCTGAATACGGCTGCATGGCCAACCCGTGGCGGGATGTGGACCAGAGGGAATAAAATTTTTCGTGGCAGCTCTTGCAGCTTTGCGAACCGGCAAATCCATCAGAGGCGTCTGCCGCAAGAGTCGCGTCCGGCCCGCAGACAAGGGCAAGCCCCAGCAAAAGGGCCTGCCCGCATCTGCATATATTTTCTGCTATTTTCAAGCCTAGTACCCTGGCAAACGGAAATTGGGCGGATACTTTTGCAACACGCCACGATAGCGGCCAAATTCCGAATTAATGACATTCCCCACCGGTATGTGGCGAATACCAACGGAATCGTCTTCCTGCGGATTGGTATACAGGTTGAACATCACAAGGCCGCCGGTTTTTTCCACGATGCCGCCGGTAAAGCCGCCATTGTAGCCCTTGCGGGTGATCATGTCGGTGATCTGCACAGCCTTGTGCAGCTTGAATTCGTCAATCCGCACAGCCGCAAAGGTAGTACCCAGCCAGTACAGGATGCTACGCCGGTTGGAATTGCCCTTGTCCGCCAGCAGGAAGGAAAGCTGGTCGATGCCGTCCACATAACGGTCTGGAGGCAGCAGCTTGGCAAGCTCTGCTCCGGGCTTGCCCGCAAGGGAAAGCGCAGTGGGAAGGATATCCGCCAGGTCAAAAAGACCTTCCGTCTTGCGGGGGGAGATCACGCCCTTGAAATAGGCAAACGTGGGCACGCGGGTGCCGCCTTCCCAGGTGGTGCCCTTGTATCCGCGGAACGGCGAACGGCCATAGGGGGATACTTCGCCTTCCGGCCCGTTATCCGAGGTGAAAATGACCAGCGTATTGTCAATCTGGCCGGAATCTTCAAGGGCCTTCATCAGGCGGGCGAAGACATCGTCCATTTCCACCATGCAGTCGGAATACGGTGTGCAGGCGCGGGATCTGCCCAGATACTTGTCGCTGGGATAGTTGTCAAAATGGCATCCGCGCGTGCCAAAATACAGAAAGAAAGGCTTGGGATTTTTTGCCTGAGCCTTGATGAAATTTTCGCCGTAGGTCGTCAGGTCGTCATCCAGATGCTTGATGCTGTCGAGATCAATAACCCGCAGATCCTTGCAGCCTTTTTCGCCTTTTTTGCACTGCACTTCGCTGTGGCTGAAGGGGGCGTTTTCAAACGCGGCAAATCTGGGGGGATTGAGGGCAATTTCTGGATTGGCATTGATGTCGCGCCATTCGGTGTATTCGTCAGAAACCGACAGAAATCCACGAAAATCGTCAAAGCCGACATTGTTGGGCAGGGAGCCTTCGTTTTCACCCATGTGCCACTTTCCTATGCCCTGGGTCACGTAGCCCTGATCGGAAAGCAGTTTTGCAATGGTGATGGCCCCGTCCAGACCGCCCGCCTGCCCATACATGGGCGGGTATTGCAGGCCGTGATGCACCGGCAGCTGCCCGGTCATTATGGTGGCGCGTGTTGGCGTACAGCTTGGCTGCGAATACGCCGAGGTCATGATAAGCCCTTCGGAAGCGAACTTGTCCAGCGAGGGCGTATCGTTGCCCACGGCTATGCCGCCGCCGTTAAAGCCCACATCCATCCAGCCCACGTCATCAAGCACAAAAACCAGGATGTTGGGTTTTTTACCGAACTTTTTTTCCAGCGCAGCCAGTTTTTCCCGAACGGCCTTGTCCTGCTCCGGATGGGGGATGACAGGCTCCAGATTGTCGGCAATTTTAACGCTGGGGACAGTAAGATACTGGTCGGGGTGAGGATACCCCTTGGCCTGGACAGGGCCGGATGACGTGCCTCTGTCGTTTTGCGCAAGGGAGGTTCCTGAAACAAGCGCCATTGCCCCCAGCTGCATGAGGGTCAGGGCAGAACACAAACAGATAAAACGCAAAAACTTATCCATGCTTCCTCCGAACATCAGTGCTTAGCTGAAGATGTTCGAGAAATAGCATTGTAAATACGGCTTGACTAGATAAAAATATTGTTATTTCGCAATACTCATAACCGCAACAATTCTATAAGCTTTATTTTTTCATCACATTAATGCGGCATCATTTCAGTACAAAATTGTCGTACAAAGATGAAATTTAACACATTATTGCCACTAATATTTTCCTTTTTATATATCCTGTTCTAAATATTGTTTTTATGATTTTTATAAATCTCATAGATACATACTCCATTAACAACAAACTAACGGCACGATATATTAATAGAAATAAATTTTCATCATACATCACCTTTGTAAACCACAACTATAACCGACAGAAAATAAAAAATATATGCATAGAACAATTAATGCATTATTCAACACCATATTTTCTATGCGCTGCAAAGACTGGCACGTGTATGGAGCACCTTTATCCATTTCCGACACAATAACCAGGTCAGCAGATATTTGATCAAGACCAGGCTGTACGCAGAGCAGCGACCGCCTTTGCGTACCTTAAATGTCGGCGCATATTTTTACTCTGCGGCCTCAACCAATAAAGAAACCCTACAATTTTAAATATTTATGTTTTATCCAACTATTTTTATTCAAAAAACATACGGCATCATGTAAACTTGGTGCAACAGCGAGTATTTGGTGCTGCACCAGCACGGCAGGCGGGAGAATCGGCTTTCACTGGCACCCGGCTGAATTCCTTTCAAATGATGGTGAGATCATGCCCATAGCAGAGCAAAGCACCAGAGAGAAGAAAGGCGCGTTATGCAACTGCAACAGGCGCATGCTTGCCATCACGGCGGCGTCCCTTCTTTTTCTGCTGACGATCATCTGGTCGGCAACCCTGTGGGACATTGCGCGCTCAGAAAAAGAAGTTCAGTCTACCGTTGAAATTACCACGCGCACCCTGGCCCGCGCCCTGAGCGAACACATGCTGTCCACAATCAAGCGCCTTGAGCTTGCCATCAAGGAACTGGATGCAGCATGGACTCCCGATCAAAATGATATCCGCACAGAAGCAGAGCGGCTGAAAAAAATTATCGGCGATCTTGCGCTGCAAATTTCCATAGTTGAACCCAACGGCCTTGTTGCCTATTCAACCCTGCCGCACATTGCGGGCATAAGCATAGCCGACAGAGAGCACTTCAGTGTGCACCTCACCCCCCCCTGGCGGGAAATTCATGTTGGCAAGCCGGTTTTGGGCCGAGTTTCCGGCAAATGGACCATCCAGTTTTCCAGCCCCATTGTCCGGCAAGACAAACTTGTCGGCGTCATTGTTATTTCTGTTGAGCCAGACTACTTTGCCTCATTTTTTCGCAGCCTGGGCCTTGACGTGCAAGATTCCATCGATGTCATCCGCTCGGACGGCACACTGCTTGTGCGCTCCACCGGCGATGGCCTCATCTACGGGCACATCATCAGCGGCACAGCCTATCTGAAAGCAAACTCCCCCATCAGCGGCAACTTCCGCCGCCCATCGCAAATTGACGGCATTGAACGAATATTCGGCTATTACAAACTTGGCCAGTATGGGCTGACTTTTGTGGTGGGCAGCGCCGTGGGCAACGCCTTTGCGCCCTTTGAACAGATACGCACTGCCACACTGTGCGCGGCAGCGCTGGTATCTGCCCTGCTGGTGGCTCTGGCCTTTCTTGCCTACGACAGCCTGCGCCGCCGAGATGAAGCCGAAAAACAGCTGGAACTTACGGGGCAGGTATTTGATTTCACAGGAGAGGCCATCTGCATAACAGACAGCGAAACAAACATTCTGGCCGTCAACGAATCCTTCTGCCGCCTCACGGGTTTTTCGCAGCCGGAGATTATAGGCAAGACCCCGCGTGTGCTGGCCTCAGGCCGTCACGGGACGGAATTTTACAAGCACATGTGGGATCAGCTGTTTTCAAACGGCTGGTGGGAAGGCGAAATCTGGAACAAGAAAAAGGACGGCACCTTTTACCTTGAGTGGTTGAACATCAAGGTAGTGCGCAACCTGCGCGGGGCCATAACCAACTATATCGGCGTGTTTGCCGACATAAAAAAAATTGCCGTAACCCAAAGGCGCATTGAGTTTCTGGCCACGCACGATGAACTGACGCAGTTGCCCAACCGCGCCGTGTTTTGCGACCGCCTGCAAAAAGCGCTGGATTGCTACCCGCCCACCAGTTGCCAGTTTGCTGTTGCCTTTATCGACATTGATGATTTTAAAATAGTCAATGATTCCATCGGGCATGCGGCGGGCGACAGCCTGCTTAAAGAAATGGCCCTCCGCCTCACCACCGCAGCGGGCGCGGATGCCGTTGTTTCACGCTTTGGCGGCGATGAATTTACCCTGCTGCTGGAAAATGTGGACGATGCCAAGGCGGCGGCCACTGCGCAGCGCATCATTGAATCTTTACGCCAGCCCATTTCTGTATGCGGCTTTGAAATCTACGCCGGAGTCAGCATTGGCATAGCCGTGTACCCGCAGCACGGCAGCGACATAAGCACCCTTTTGCAAAATGCCGACATTGCCATGTACCATGCCAAGGGGCAGGGCAAAAATACTTTCAGCTTCTTTAACGACGAGTTGCAGATCAAGGCGGCCATCCAGCTGCAGATAGAAAGCGGCTTGCCCCGCGCCATTACAGAAAATGAGCTGGTTTTGCACTACCAGCCCCAGGTGGAACTGGATTCCGGGCGCATAATCGGTCTTGAAGCCCTGGTGCGCTGGCAGCACCCCAATGACGGGCTGCTGTTCCCCGGCAAGTTCATTCCCCAGGCGGAAAAAACACGCCTTATCGACAAGCTGGGCGAATGGGTTGCCGACAGTGCCGCCGCGCAGATCGAGCAATGGCGCGCCGCAGGGCTCAACCCGCCCAAGGTTTCCATAAATATTTCACCATCGCAATTTTTGCGTGGCGCGGCCTTGCCCATGATTGAGCGTATCCTCAACAAATATTCCATCCCGCCGTATCTGCTTGCCATTGAGCTGACGGAAAGCGCCCTCATGACTGACCCCAAGGAGGCTCGCCGCGCTCTGGGCAAGTTCCGCGATATGGGGCTGGAAATTTCCATTGACGATTTTGGCACCGGCTTTTCTTCGCTGTCGTCCCTGCGCCACTACCCCATCAACAGGCTCAAGATCGATCAATCATTTGTGCGGGATCTGGACGAGGCCCCGGATGCCTGCGCCATCACGCAGACGGTTATTGATCTGGCAAAATATCTGGGCATAGCATCCATTGCGGAAGGCATTGAAAACGAAGGGCAGTTCACCAAAATCAAAATGATGGGCTGCAATATCGGGCAGGGATTCTTTTTCGCAAAAGCGCTTTCTGTGGAAGAACTGGAAAAAAGAGGATTCGTCAGCACCGGGCCAACAATTATCACACGCGACCAGTAGCCCCCTCCGCTCCGGCGGAGTGCATCACGATATTCTTTCCCTTGGCCTTTGCGGCGTACAGGGCGGCATCTGCCGCGCGCAGCAGCTCACGCCTGTTTTTCTTTCCCGCAGGTTCCAGCACCGCGACTCCGGCGCTCACGGTGACAACATTGCCGTGCCTGCCAGTGGCATGCTCAATGCCTATCTTTGCAAAGGCCTGCCGCACATCCTCCGCCAGCGCAAACGCCTCTGTAGCGCCCATGCCGGGCAGGATCAGGGCAAACTCCTCCCCGCCATAGCGGGCGGCTACATCCGTGGTGCGCCGGGCATGAGCCTGCAGAACCTGCGCCAGCTTGCGCAGGCACTCGTCGCCTTCCTGATGGCCGTACTGGTCATTGAAATTCTTGAAGTCGTCAACATCCAGAATCACAATCGCCATGCCAAGCCGCCCACGCACGGCCCGCTTCCATTCGCTCTCATACGCGGCATCAAACTTGCGCCGGTTGGCAAGGCTGGTGAGGGCGTCCGTCTCCGACATATCCTGAAGTTCTTCGTTGGCGACCCGCAGTTCCGCTTCCATTCTGGCAAATGTCATGGTGATGATGCTGAAAGTCAAAATTGAGGCAATGAACATTGCCATGAGCAACAGGGCCTTGGCCATGTCATCCGGCCCGGAGGGAAGGCACTGCACAGCGTTGAAGGCCTTGTATGCGCGCAGCACAAACACCGCCCCAAGAACAACAAACATCGCCGACAGCAGGGATTGCGTCGCATATCGTTTCCAGCCCTTGACCACATACGGTTCAAACCCGATGCGGAAAAACATGAAAGCCATGCCAAGGGAAAATACGGCAACCCTTGTGCAGGTGTCGAAATCAACAAACATATAGTAGGCTATTGCGGCTGAAATAACCGCAAAAACACCATAGTTCACTGCCATGCGGCGCCTCGGCCTGACCCCTCCGTACAGCAACAGGCCACGGAACAGAAAAACCCCGGAGAGCAGCATCAGCACTCCGCCAATGTAGAGGGAAAGCAACAGATCAAAGGGACGGAAGTAGTTAAGAAACAGCCCTACAGACCAGCAAACCAGCCCGAGCGTCATACTCCCGAACCCAGGATAGGTTCGGCGGTACAGATACGTGTACACAAGCACGGAAGACAGCGAAAAATAGAGAGCCGCCACGAGAACTGCCATGGTGAAGGCATCAAAGTTGCTCAAAAGATCAATCATTGGCAACGATCCGTAACGGTTGGGAATAAGCCAAAAAAGGTCAGAATGCCCCAGAAACATTAAGCAAGATTAGCATGTTGATGCATACCTGAAAAGGCGCAATAACTTCCCCAGCCTGCCAGACAAGAGCACGCCTTTTGCACTGCCGCCCCTTTCCGCTTGGTTGACCTGCACCGTCCTTCACGCGTAAGGCCAATAGGTGGCTGCAACCTGCCGTGTTGCCTGTTGAATACGTTCCACCCCGGCCCTGATGCCGGATCAGCGAAGGCCTTATGGATACTCCTGTTCTTGTAGTTGTGCTCGCCTGGTTTGTGGGCGGCTTTGTTTCAGGTGCAAGCGGCATCGGCGGCGCCATGATCGCCCTGCCCCTTGCGGCCCTGTTTATTCCCATTCAGGTTGTCATCGCCCTGAGCTGCATACTTAATCTGGTTATGGACGGCGCGATCGCCGCCATGCATTTTCGGTATTGCAAGGTTCGCGCGCTCTACCCTCTGTTTGCCGGTGCCATCCCCGGCTCCATCATCGGTCTTTTCATTCTCCAGATGGTTCCTGGCAGCATGCTCCAGGGCATGACCGGCATACTCCTGCTGGCATTTGTGCTTTGGCAGAGCCGTTCGCGCGTAAGCCAGACCGGGCAGGAATCCTGGCTCAAAGGCGGGCTTGCGGGCTTTGCCTCGGGCGTGCTGGGGTCGGCCATCTCTTTTGACGGCCCCCCTGTAGGCGCCTACGGCCTTTATGCCGGGTGGACTCCACGGATATTTCTCGGCACGCTGGGCGTATTTTTTATCATCAGGGCTTCGCTGACCTGCGTTCTCCAGGCCGGGGCGGGATTATACACGCCCGAAGTGCTGCGCTACGCCGCATACGGCATGCCTGCCACGGTGCTGGGCACGCTGTGCGCTTTCCCTGTAGCGAAAAGAATCAATCCTGAACGCTTCCGCACCGTGCTGCGCGGCATCATTGCCGCTGCTGCTCTCGTCTGCATCTGGCGGGCATGGTTGTAGCGCCCAAACCACCTGCAATTTTCCATCATTATTGGCCTCCTCGTGGAGGCCTTTTATTTAAGGCAAGGCCCATTCCAAACAGATGCTTGCCCCGGATGCAATACAAATTTGTAATCTACAGTGGCTTTCCGAGGTTAACAAAACAATATTGTTTTGGTACCACCCTGTTTTTTCAATTAAAAATATTTAATTTACTGAAATAAAACAATTTTCAACTTTGGCAATCATGTTGCAATACCCTCTGCAAAATCTGGAGGGTTTTCGTATGAATATGTTGCTGAAAAAAGTTGTGGTTGGTGCAGCGCTGGCAAGTTCGCTCCTTATGGGCGCCAATACCGCCCGTGCCGACCTGCTTGCGGATATCAAGGCCAAGGGCGAAATCGTCATTGGTACCGAAGCCCGTTTTACGCCGTTTGAGTTTATGGAAAATGGCAAAATCGTGGGCTACAGCACCGACCTGCTTGAAGTCATCATGAAGGACATGCCCGGCGTTAAGGTCAAGCGCATGGATATTCCCTTTCAGGGCATCCTGCCCGGCCTGAGCGCTAAAAAATTTGACTATATCGTCACGTCTGTCACCGCCACCAAGGAACGCAACGAGCACTACGCACTGAGCGTGCCCGTAGCTGACGCCACCGTGGCCATGCTGGTACGCGCAGACAGCCCCTTTGCAAAGCCCGAAGACCTGAGCGGCAAAACCGTGGGTTGCCAGACCGGCTCCGCCCAGATCAAGGCCATCGACCTGCTTGCCGAAAAACTTGGCGGCAAGGACAAGATCAAGATCAAGGAATACGTGGCTTTTGACGAAGCCTACGCCGACCTTGCCGCAGGACGCCTTGACGGCGTGGCGCAGTCCTACCCCAACCTTGCGGACGTTATCAAACGCCGCCCCGGCGTGTTCAAGATCCTCACCCCTCCCTTCGGCCCCAAGGTCTACTTTACCTGGGTTGGCCGCAACGATGCGGACAGCGCAAGCCTTGCGGCTTTCTTTGATGACGGTCTGCGCAAGCTCATCGCCAGCGGCAAAATGGCAGAGCTTCAGCAGAAGTGGTTTGGCTTTACCATGGAAATTCCCACAGAGCTGCCCACGCCCGTTCAATAGCCTTTCCTTCCTCCGCACATGGCCCCGGTCTTATGAGGCCGGGGCCTGCTTTTGACAGTTTATACATTATTTCAGGAGAATAGGTATGAGTCCGGTCAATTCCCTGCAATCCCCCCGGTTTTGCGGCATCCGCACCTTCATGCGGCAGCCGGCGGCAACGGGTGAAACCCCGCAGGCCGATGTTTCCATTATCGGCGTTCCCTTTGACAGCGGCGTATCATACCGGCCCGGCACCAGATTTGGTCCTGCGGCTATCCGCGAGGCCTCAACCCTGCTCAAGCCATACTCGCCCGAGCTTGATGTGGACGTGAACGAGAGCTTCACCATTGCCGACCACGGCGACATCGACACCATACCCGGCTACATGGAAGACAGCTTTGCCGCCATCACCAGCAGCCTGAAGCCTTTTTTCGCCTCCAAAACCCTGCCCGTCATTCTGGGCGGCGACCACAGCATCAGCCTGGCAAACCTGCGCGCCGTGCATGCGGAGCTGGGGCCAGTGGCCCTGCTGCATTTTGACGCGCACAGCGACACCATACCCAGCTATTACGGCAAGCCCTACAACCACGGCACCCCCTTTTACTGGGCGCTGAAAGAAGGCCTCATCCTGCCGCAGCATTCCACGCAGATCGGCATTCGCGGGCCGCTCTACAGCCGCAACGCCCTTGACTGGCCCCGCCAGCAGGGCCTGCGCATCATCATGGGGCACGAGGCCCACGCAATGGGGCTGGAGGCTGTGATACGCGAGGCCCTCGCGCGCATCGGCGATGCCCCGGTGTTTCTGAGCTTTGACATTGATTTTCTTGATGCGGCCTATGCCCCCGGCACCGGCACGCCAGAGGTGGAAGGTTTCACCACCTACGAGGCCATGAGCCTTGTACGCGGCATTTGCAGCAAGCGCCGCGCGGTTGGCATGGATCTGGTGGAAGTGTTGCCCGACAAGGACGTGGCGGGCATTACCGCTTTGGCAGGAGCCTCCGTGATCTTTGCCTTTCTTGCGGCGCAGGCAGCCTTTCGAGGCGCGCAGCCTCGGACCGCAGATTGATCTGATGAAACAAAACTGTTTTGCATAAATCCAACATCCCGAAATCAAAACATTTTTGTTCTCATGGCCCTCTGAAAAATATCAATCAAAAATGAGCAACTTACTGTAAATAAATAACAATTGCCGAGATGGCATCCAGTTTGCTCAAAACACCATACTGACAGGCGGGGAGCTGTGCCGCAGGGGAGTCCTCCCACTGTTCCCCGCCGAAAACGCCCAACCGAGTGGATGCATCCACAGCAGGCTATCATGAACGAATGCAGCTTCATCCTTTCCATAATGCCGGAGCTGCTCCAGGGCGCAATAACTTCGGTTCTTGTGGCTATGGCGGCAATCTCGCTGGGTGTTGTGCTGGGCATTTCGGTGTGCCAGATGCGGCGGTCGCAGTTTTGGGGTTTCAAGCGGGCGGCGGGGCTGTACATCAGCTTTATGCGGGGCATTCCCGTGCTGGTGATTCTGTTTCTGCTGTTCTACCTGCCCTCGGCAGTCAATATTGAAGTACCCTCGCTGCTGGTTGCCGTGCTGGCCCTTGGCCTCAACACCAGCGCCTTTCAGGCCGAGATTTACCGCGGCGGCTTCAACTCCATACCCGTGGGCCAGATAGAGGCTGCCAAGGCGCTGGGCCTCAGCCGCATGCGCATTCTCACGCGCATCCAGTTGCCGCAGGTGCTGTCGCTCACAGGGCCGGAGCTGGTTAATGAGTTCATCATCCTGTTCAAGAACTCGTCGCTTATTTCTGTTATCGGCGTCACAGAACTCATGCGCCGCAGCGAGCAGCTTGTGTCCACAACCTACAAGCCTGTGGAAGTGTATCTGGCAGCAGCCATTATCTATCTGGCCCTGTGCCTGATTATTTCTCGCCTGGGCGAACGCCTCAAGGGGAAACACTGATGGACGCCCTCACCACCTTTCTGGCCCGCTGGCAGAGCTTTTTGATTGAGAACGGCCCGGATTTTGGCGCAGCGCTCTGGGTGACAATCCGCATCAGCCTGGTTGCCATAGTGTGCGGTCTGGCTCTGGGTTTTGCCGCGGAGCTTGGCCGCCGCATCTGCCCGTGGCTACGCAAGCCCGTGGCCTGTTATGTGGAGTTTTTTCGCGGTACGCCCCTGCTCATCCAGCTCTATCTGCTCTATTACGGCGGCCCCAGAATCGGCATTGTGCTGGATGCGGAACCCGCAGGCATGCTGGGCATGTCGCTCTATGCCGCCGCCTATTTTTGCGAAATCTTCCGCGCCGGATTCGAGTCCATCCCCGAAGGTCAGCGCGAGGCGGCGCACTGCCTTGGCATTCGCCCCTGGCGCAGGCTGTGGCGCATAGAATTGCCGCAGATGGCCCAGATAGTCCTGCCGCCCGCAGTCAACCAGATCATCACGCTCATCAAGGATTCAGCGGTGCTCTCCATTATCACCGTGGCGGAACTGACCAAGACTGCCACCCGCATCATGAACATCAGCTTTGAAATTGTCATGCCCCTGTGCCTGCTGGCGTTGCTCTACTGGATTATTTCCGAGGCAGTGGCAGTTTTGTGCGGCAAGGCGGAGGCCCGCCTGACCAGGCATTTGACGCGTTAGCGCTGCATCAGACCCGCACGGATTTATACAGAAATCCGCGCCGCCAAGGCTCCAAAGGAGAACAGGTCATGGAAGAAACAATCACCCCTGCCATCAGAATATGCGATGTGCGCAAGCGCTATGGGCAGCACGAAGTGCTTCAGGGCATTGATATGGAAGTCATGCCCAAGGAAGTGGTCTGCCTTATAGGCCCTTCCGGTTCCGGTAAAAGCACCCTCTTGCGCTGCGTCAACTTTCTTGAAGTGTACGACGAGGGCGAAATTCTGGTTGAAGGCGCACTGATGGGCTACGAAGTGCAGTACAACGGCACCCGCCGCCGCGCCAGCGAAACACGCATCCGCGAAAGCAGGCGCGACCTCGGCATGGTGTTTCAGCATTTCAACCTTTGGCCGCACATGACGGTGATGGAAAACATCACCGAGGCGCTCATTTCCGTTGCTGGCAAAAGCCGCGCCGCCGCCGAAAAAAAAGGGCTGGAATGCCTTGAACGCGTGGGCCTTGCCGAAAAACGCAACAGCTACCCGGCCCAGCTTTCCGGCGGGCAGCAACAGCGCGTTGCCATTGCGCGCGCCCTGGCAACGGAGCCGCGCATCATGCTGTTTGACGAGCCAACCTCTGCCCTTGACCCCGAGCTTGTGGGCGATGTGCTGCAAGTCATGCGCAGCCTGGCCAACGACGGCATGACCATGCTCATAGTGACCCACGAAATGGGCTTTGCCGCCGAGGTGGCGGATCGGGTGGTCTTTATGGAAGGCGGGCACGTTGTGGAGCAAGGGCCGCCGGACAAACTTTTTCATACGCCGGAAAGCCCGCGCCTTGCGGCCTTTCTGAAAAGCTGGACGCACCGCAACGGACAGGTTGCCTAGCGCCCGCGGTACTTGCCGCCAACATCAGT
The DNA here is from genome assembly GCF_053570645.1 of Desulfovibrio desulfopostgatei. Lineage (NCBI taxonomy): Bacteria > Pseudomonadati > Thermodesulfobacteriota > Desulfovibrionia > Desulfovibrionales > Desulfovibrionaceae > Desulfovibrio > Desulfovibrio desulfopostgatei. Next base: position 2,735,979 of record NZ_JBRBQS010000002.1, read on the forward strand.
TACGAGCGGCAGGCACAGTATCTGGCACAAGCACTTGGCAGGAGAACATGCCCATGAGCGAATACATCACCATTCCCGGCCGCTGCGGCGATGCCGCCATTGTGCGGGCCGGTGAACGCATCAAGATCGTCAACATCACGGGGGAGCAGGTGGTGGACACCTGGGCCTTCAACCTGCGCAATCCGCAGGAATATATGTCCATGCAGCATGTGCGGCCCGACCTCAACAAAGGCATTCCCGGCCCGGGCGACAGGCTGGTGACCAACTGCCGCCGCCCGGTGCTCACCATGCAGGAAGACACCAGCAACGGCGCGCACGACACCTTTATGGCCGCCTGCGACATCTACCGCTACATGGCCCTTGGCGTGCAGGGCTACCACGCCAACTGCACGGACAACATGTATGCGGCCCTGCGCAAGCTGGGCATGCAGTTGGATTTTTGCCCCTGCCCCCTGAACCTGTGGATGAACACCCCCATTGTGGACAACAAGGCCCACTGGCTGCCGCCCCTGAGCAAGGCGGGCGACTACGTGGTGCTTGAAGCCCATTTTGACTGCGTGGTGGTCATGTCTGCCTGCCCGCAGGATATTCTGCCCATCAACGGTAAAAACTGCGTGCCTTCTGACATCAAATACAAGGTCTACGCGGCCTGATCGCGCGGCAAAAAGACAAGTACCGGCCCCCATTGCGGCGGCGCACCATAACAGACCGAACTCTTCCGGCCCAAACATCGAGGTTTATATGGCTTCCATGCAACCACCCAGCGCGTCTTCGTCCCCACGTTTCTGCAACACCGGCAGCTTCATGCGCATGCCGCGTATGGACGACCCCAAGGGCATGGATTTTGCGGTTTTCGGCATTCCCTTTGATACGGGCAGTTCCTACCGCACGGGTTCGCGCTTCGGGCCTTCGGCCATCCGGCATATTTCGAGCATGATCAAGCCCAACAACGTGATCTTTGAAGTCAATATTCTCAACGAGCTGACCGGCGGCGACTTTGGCGACGTCAATATTGTGCCCGGTTACATCGAACCTTCCTACGCTGCCATCACCCAATTCATGCAGCCCCTGCTTGAAGCCGGGGCAGTGCCGCTGGGCCTTGGCGGCGACCACGCCATCACCTTGGCCGAACTGCGCGCCGTTGCCTCCCAGCACGGCAAGGTAAGCCTGCTGCATTTTGATTCGCACCTGGATCTGAACGAATCCGTATTCGGGCAGCCGTACAACCACGGCACACCCTTTCGGCGTGCGCTGGAAGAAGGCCTCATCGACCCGTCCACCTCTATCCAGCTGGGCATGCGCGGTTCGCTCTATGACCCGGACGACTTCAAGATTGCCGCCGACCTTGGCTTCAAGGTGCTGCCCGCGCACATCATGCGTGAGATGGGCTTGTCTGCGGTTATAGAAGCCATCCAGCAGCGCGTTGGCGACACAAAAGTATTCCTCACCTTTGATATCGACTTTGTGGATCCTGCCTACGCCCCCGGCACCGGTACGCCCGAGGTCGGCGGTTTTACCTCATGGGAGGTGCTGAGCCTGGTACGCGCGCTCAAAAATCTGCACTACGTGGGCTTTGACATTGTGGAAGTCATGCCCGGCATAGATCAGGCAGAGCTGACAGCCTATCTGGCCGCCAACATCGGCTTTGAATTTCTGTCCATCCTCGCATTTCAAAAAAAGAACGGCCTGCGGTAAGGCCGTTTGTGGATGAAATGGATTAAGCGCCCTAAATAACCTGACAATATTTCCGCAACTTACCATCACACGCACGGCGCAGCCCTGTTACCCTCACAGCGCTGCGCCGTTATATTTTCTGCCAGACAATCCCGTCTGGCGTAGCCTGAATCCGACTAAACTTCGGCGGTGTACGGCGGGGCCGGATCGTACTGCAAAATTTTGCGCACAAGACGGGCGTGATCAGGGTCATGAATCTGGCCCACAAGCCACAGGGCCATGTCCATACCCGCAGACACGCCCTGCGAGGTGACGATCTTGCCATCGCGCACATAGCGCGCATCCGGCAGAGCCGTTATTTCCGGGTCGCCTTCAAGGGCGTCCATGAGTTGCCAGTGCGTTGTGGCCCTGCGCCCCTTGAGCAGACCGGCCTTTTGCAGGATCAGCCCACCTGTGCACACTGCGGCGAGGTATTCCACTTTTTCGTACTGCTGGCGCACCCAGTCCAGAATGGCCGGGTCGCTCCAGGCGTATTCGGAAACTTCCGCAGTGCCGGGCAACAGCAGCACATCCAGCGGCGGGGCGTTTTGCAGGCTGTAGTCCGGCGTGATGCGCAAGCCGCTCAATCCGCAGAGCGTCTGGCCAGTGCAGCTCAGCGTCACCACCCTGCCGCCCCCGGCAAACTGGTTGGATGCCGCAAAAACCTGCATGGGCGCTACAAAATCCAGCTCCGCCACCTGTTCATAAATATATATTCCGTATGTGAGGCCTTTTTTCATCTTTATTCTCCTTTAAAAAAATGTCGGCTGTACTGATGGGGACTCAAGCCAAGGCGGCGGATGAAAGCCTTGCGCAAACGGTCTTCGCTGCCAAAACCAGCCGACTGCGCCACCGAGGCAAAGGAATCAGCCCCGGATTCAATGAGCTCCCGCGCCCGGGTAATACGCAAGCCTTCCACAAAGCGTGCGGGGCTGCTGCCGGTTTCTGCGGGGAATACCCGCGCGAACGACCGGGGGCTCATGTTCGCCACCTCGGCCAGGCGCTCAACAGTCAGATTTTTGCCAAGATTCCCTTCCATCCAACGCACCAGAGGAGCAAACCTGCCCGCATTGACCTGCGCGGCCAGGGCAGAGCTGTACTGGCTCTGGTTGCCGGGGCGGCGGCGGTACAAAAGCAATACGCGGGCGACTTCCATTGCCAGCTTGTCGCCGTAGTCTTCCTCAACCATATCCAGAGCCAGATCTATGCCCGCCGTAACGCCGCCGCTTGTGGACGTGTTGCCATCGCGTACAAAAATGGCGTCAGGCTCCACTGTAATCTGCGGGTACAGTTCGGCCAGGCGGTCAGCCACCAGCCAGTGGGTTGTCGCCCTTTTGCCGTGCAGCAGACCGCAGGCCGCCAGAATGAACGCCCCGCTGCACACGCTTGCTATGCGCGCAGACAGGGCCGCCGCCGCGCTTACCTGCTTTATGATTTCCGGATTCTCCGATGTGGCTTCCGCATCCACGGCGCCGGGAACAACAAGAATATCCGGTGAAAGATTTTCGAGTGTTGTCTCCGCCGTCAGCACAAGGCCGGATGACGTGCGCACAGGGCCGGGCGTGCACGCGGCAAATACGGGCGTATAGCCCTGATCCTTTTTGTTGCTGTGCGCCAGAATATCCGTAGCCGTGGCAAAAACCTCCAGCGGGCCGGATACATCCAGCGAGACAATGCCGGGATAAAGAAAGAAAACAACGCGCTGTTTCATGTGTGCAGAATAGAAAACGACCGTACTGGCAGCAATGACAAAAAATAGTTTTTTTCTGCCACAATGGCGGCAACAGGGCCGCCGCCGGAACAGGCCGTGCAGATTGGCAGAAACAAATAAAGGCCGCCCGGGGCATACTCACGGGTATGCCGGGCGGCCTTTATATTGTTGAATGTCGGGCCTTCTGGCCCGTCTTTTACTGTTTCTTTTTATCGCGGGTCTGTTTGGTGGGGCTGCTGGGAGCCGCAGCCTTGGCAGGAGCCTTGGTGGACATGCTGCGCAGGGCGGCCTTGGCATCAGGGTCTCCGTTCTTGGCGGCAAGCTGATACCAGCGGCTGGCTTCGGTCAGGTTGCGGGGAACGCCCGTACCTTGTTCGTACATGAGGCCAAGGCTGTACTGGGCGGCAGCTTCGTTCTGCTCCGCAGCCTTGCGGTACCAGTCCACAGCCTGAGTATAATCCTGCGCTGCGCCGCGCCCCTGCTCATACATATAGCCGAGGTTGTACTGCGCTTCCGCATAGCCCTGCTCCGCCGCACGGGTATACCACTGCACTGCCTTGGCGGGATCCTGGGCATAGCCGCGCCCTTCAGCGTACATGTAGGCCAGGTTGTTCTGGGCTTTGGCGTGATCCTGCTCGGCGGCCTTTTCAAACCAGTGGGCCGCCTTGGTGTCGCTCTGATTTTCGCCCTTGCCGTTCATGTAGGTCCAGCCAAGGGAATACTGAGCCGAAGCCAGCCCCTGATTGGCGGCACGGGTGTACCAGTCAATGGCGGCGGCTTCGTCCTTGGGTACGCCCTTGCCATAGGCATAGAGGTAGCCAAGATTGTACTGGGCCATGGCAAGGCCCTGATCGGCGGCCTTGCGGAACCAGCGGGCGGCCTCGTGGTAATTGCGGGGAACGCCATCCCCGGTAACCAGCGACGTGGCCCAAGAATTCATGGCGCTGACGTCGCCCTTCTCCGCCGCCAGACGGAAAAATTCCGCAGCGCGCGTATTGTTTTTCTTCACGCCCTTGCCTTCAAGGATCAGGCGACCCATGACATAGAGAGCTTCAGCATTGCCGCTGTCCACCAGCGGCTTGAGCACGCGCACGGCCTGATCGTAATCGGCCTTGTCCAGCGCGGCCTGAGCCTCGCGCAGGGTCGAGGCGTCATCAGCCAGAACAGTGCCGCCCATGAGCAGAACAGAACAGAATACCGCAGCCACCAACAGCGACAACGAAAAAACACGAACTTGCATGTGTTACAGACTCTTCAGCATTTTCAGCCAGTAAGGGTTAGGACCGCCCGGAACGGTCAGGGCCTGCTGCGCGCAGTACGCCTTGCGCGCCTGCTGCACCTTATCGCTCATCCACCATGCCAGCGGATCACTCCAGACCTCGGCGGCCTTGGCGGCGGCCTTCTGGGGTGTTTCGTGCCATATACCGGCTTCGGCCAGCATGTCCAGCAGGGCCGTGGCATCGCTTGTCAGCGCCCAGGCCTCGCGCCGCCAGAACAGCACCATGGGGATATTGGCAACCAGCGATTCCAGCAGTGTTGTACCGTTGTGGTCCAGCACCAGCAAACGGCAGGCATAGAGGTGGTTTGACAACGTGCCCGTGGCCATCCGCACCGCGGGAAAACGCTCCAGCACCCAATCCGCATCGCGCAGGGAGCCGGGAACCGGGAAATAGGGACGGTACAGCGAACAGGCCTGCACATCGCGCCCCAGAGCTTCAAAAAATCGAGCCTTGTCCTTGCGGTATTCCACTATCTGCAAGGGCGAGGGATGCGCGTCAAGCCGATAGGGAAAGGCGGGCATTTCCGTGCCGACATACAGCAGGTTTTCGCCCTTCTGCCCCTGCCAGCGCCCTTCAAGACCATCAAGCTGCGGATACGGCAGGGGAATAAAATTGCCCGCACTGCCCTGATGCTGCTTCCAGCCCCATGTGCCAAAGGCATGCTGGCTGTATTCCACCATCTCCACATCCGACACGCAGCGCACCTGCCCGTAGTCGCTGCCATGCTGCACATACATGAGGCGGTTGCCCCGCCCCCGCCACTTGGCCAGCGACTGGCGGTAATCCGCATCTTCATAGGCCAGCACGCTGGCAACACGCAGGCGCGGCCCCAGCGGATCAGGCGTAAGACGGGCCGGATGTCTGTGGCTTGCCAGCAGTTGCGGCAAGGAAGCCATGAACAGCGTCACCAGCGTGCTGGCGAAATTTTCTGGCAGATCCGCCGCAATACCGGTGGCGGCGCTGCTGTATTCCGCCTGCGGGCGCGATCTGTCCGGCCCATGGCTGCGGTGCAGCAAGGCCAGCGAAAAACGCAAGGTCTGGGCAATGCTCATGCCCTTGAGCCGGGGGCAAGGCAGGCGCAACATCAGCTTGCGCAGCACCTCACGCACCTGCTCCTTGCCGGAGAGCTTTTCCTGCTCGCCATAGTTTTTTTGCACCGCAGGCAGATATTCCATGCTCCAGGCTGCGGGAAATACCTCTTCCAGCAGGCGCGAGAACAGCCAGTGGTTGTAGGTATGCCCCAGCGCCCCGTGCATCACAAAGTCCGGCCCGGTTGCAAAACTGAACGAGCAGTCCCTCGGCAGCAGCGGCACATGCAGCGGCTCCTGCCCCCAGGCCTGCACCATGGCCTTGACCCGCCACCAGCGTTCCACAACCTGCTTGGAAACATTCATTGCCCAGGGCGTGAGCAGGGTTTCCCAATAGGCAGGGGGCAAATTGCGGGCATGCGGGCAGATACGCTCGGCAACATGAGGCAGCATATCTGCACAGAGAGCCTTTACCTCCTGGCAGGCCCGCTCCTGCAAGGGAATCTCGACCAGCGGCTCAGGAGCAAAGGTGAATTTTTTATCCCAGTCGGGAAAAAATTCTTCCTGCTCGGCAAAACACCAAGGCCCGGCCGCGCGAAAAAACGCAGGGTCGGCCTTGTGGGGCATGCGCCCAAGAACAAGGGTTATGCGCCCGTTGCTCATAATCAGGCCCTGTCAAGATCGGCCCAGGAAAGCACGGTATCTTCGGGCAGATCTCGGCGGGCGCGCATACCAAGCACCTCGTCGTAATTACGGGGGGAGATGCCATGCGCGGGGCGCTTCCAGGTAAGATCGGCAGCGGTCAGCGGCTGACCGGTAGGCACGGCCCGCGCCGTCACCAGGGAGCGGCGGGCATGCTGACGTGCCGGTTCTTCTTCCGGCAGGGCGCGCAGTTCCATGCCGCCCACGCTGGCCAGCGTGGCGTTGAGCCGCTTGTAGAAATGCTTGAGGTCTTCCTTGTCCATGGCATGGTAGTGGTCGTTGCCGGGCAAGGTTTTGTCGTGCGAAAAGTGTTTTTCAAGAATACGCGCGCCCAGCAGGGTGGCGGTTTCAAGAATATGCATGTCGTTGGGCAGGGTGTGGTCGGAATAGCCGATGGCATGCTGGGGGAAATGCCGCTTGAGCGCGGGAATCATGCCCAGGGCCGCGTTTTCATCCGCAGTGGGATAGTTGAGCACGCAGTGCAGCAGGGCCAGCTTGTTGCCCTTTTCTTCAATCCATTCCACGGCTTCTGCAATTTCGTGCAGATGCGCCGCGCCGGTGGAAAGAATAATGGGTTTTTTGAAATCGCAAAGGATGCGGATAAAAGGCTTGTTGGTGATATCGGACGAGGAAATCTTGAACACGTCCATGAGGTCGTTGAGAAAGTGCGCCGACTCCACATCAAAGGGCGTGGACATGAAGGCAATGCCCGCAGCATCGCAATATTTCTTGAGGGCTTCAAATTCGTTTTTCCAGAAAGAATCGTGCTTCTTGAAGAGCTCGTACTGGCTGGAGGTGGGTTCCTTGGAGGTATCCCAGTAGGCGGGCGAATCCTTGGAGGCCAGGGTTCCGGCCTTGTAGGTCTGGAACTTGATGGCGTTGGCCCCGCCCTCGGCGGCCTCGTCAACCAGACGGCGGGCGATGTCCATGCTGCCCTCGTGGTTCACGCCAGCCTCGGCAATAACATAGGGAACGGGGATATGGGTTTCCTGAGTGGGGACGTCGAATATTTCCATGAGTTTCATGCTCATTTCCTCTCTGATGAATGATGGGTAAAAACTATACTCCCGCAAGATGCAAAAGAAAAGCATACGCTGCGGCAAATTCTCATAATGCACTATAATAACTATACATTTAAACTATCCAGCCGTTTTGCCCAACGCTCTTTACCTGCGCCCCACCTGCGGATATGTTCTTTGCCCAAACCCATAAAGGATGCAGACATGGCGCACAGCAAGACACTTCGTATCGTTCTGGCCACGCAAAATGCGGGCAAGGTTCGCGAACTGGCCGACCCTCTGACCGAATTCGGCGTGGAAGTTCTGGGGCTTTCGTCCTTTCCTGAAATCGGCGACATCGAAGAAACCGGCACCACATTTGAAGAAAATGCTCTCATCAAAGCCCGGGCCGTGGCGGCCCTGACCGGCCTTGTGAGTGTTGCCGATGATTCCGGCCTGGAAGTGGACGCCCTGAACGGCGCACCGGGCGTGTACTCCGCCCGCTATTCCGATGACTGGGAGAGCCTGCCCGGCGAAAGCCGCGATGCCCGCAACATCCGCAAGCTGCTGCACGCAATGGCCGCAGTGCCCGCTGACAAACGCGCCTGCCGCTTTGTCAGCTGCATGGCCGCCGCCAAGCCCAATGGCGATGAAATGGTTGTGCGCGGCACATGGGAAGGCACCCTGCTGGAAAGCCCGCACGGAGACAACGGCTTTGGCTACGACCCTATTTTTTTTGATCCATCAGCGCGCAAATCCGCCGCAGAACTGACGCGGGACGAAAAAAACGCCCGCAGCCACCGGGGCAATGCCCTGCGCGCCCTGCTGGCCCGCTGGGCCGAATTTATGCACTAAGGCGCGGCACGCACCAATGATGCGGACGGGACAAACCGCCCGCAAATGTCGCATGGCTACAAAGTTAAAGAATCAGGAGCAGGCGGGGCAACCCGCCTCTTCTTTTTTGCCCCGGCTGCAAGGCCAGCGGGCTGCACCCTCCTGCCTAGACGCAGCCCCCCCCCGAGTACCGGGGAACCAGCCTGTCATTTTTATGCCAGCCAGGTCAGCCGCCAACCATACCTGCCCATTTTTCACGCGCCGCCAGTCTCTAAACTTTTTCGCCCTTGCTCCGTTAAAATAACTGAGGCGCAAGACCTTCGGCAATTTTGCATGGAGGCAAAAACTGCCTTTTCGGCAGCCCGGAGCAAAACGAATGCTCCGCATGCGCAGGCGGAAAAATACGACCAAGACGGGCATTCACGCTATCTGCTGATTTTTTTTCAGCATTTCCGGCATTGCATACCCCCGCCCCGCCGTATCCACCAGTTTGCACGTATTTTGCAAATTTTTGAGTGTCCGTCATGTCTCCGGCATGTATTGCCGCCAACAACGTGCATGACGGCTGGCGGTTCCCCGAGGTTTGCGCATGCCCGCACCGGGAACGGCACATCTTTCTTGTGAGGCACCCATGGCCAGTACCATATCCGGCTCCAACGCCATATCCAACCTCAGTGGTTCGGATACTGACTTTGATACGGTTCTCGCGAACCTCAAGAAAGTTGAGTCCACGCAACTCAATCGTCTTACTGCGTGGAAAAGCGACTGGAAACTTCGCTATGATGCTTTTGACAAAGTTATTGAGCAGGTCAGCACCGCCAGCAATGTGCTCGCAACCCTCGCCAACAAAAACAGCTTTGTTACCAAGAACGTAACCAGCAGCAACAGCAATATTATTTCTGCTGTTGCCAGCGCCTCCGCGGACGACGTTCAGCACACCATCAATGTCAGCCAGGTGGCGAGCAACGCCATATGGGCCAACACCGGGCATGTCTTTTCCAGCAAGACGGACATCATCAACACATCCGGCACATCGCAGACATTTTCATACCGCTATGCCGGCAAGGAATACAGCATGGCCGTTCCGGCCAATACCACGCTCGATTCCTTTGTGAGTATGGTCAACAATTCTTCCGACAACCCCGGCATCAAGGTCAGCATTGTTCAGGCCAGCTCCGGCTATGTTTTTCAGGTTGCGGGCAAGAGCACCGGCGCGGCCAACGACCTGGTCATTCACAGTTCCGGCCTTGTGGGCATGAGCGCATCTGGCGCATCCTCCACATGGTCTACCAACAATGTGCTGGACATGGGCAGCACGCTCAACAACCCCACAAAATATGCCTACGACCTCATCATGGAGGACGGCAACACATTTTCGGTAAAAATCAACGGCGACAAGACCAACCAGGATCTTGCAACCGCCATTAATGCGCAGGTGGGGCGCAGCATCGCCAGCATTGACGGCTCCGGCAATCTGCAACTTGCTGACGTCAAGGCCATGTATCGGCGCGACAGCAGTACGCAGACATCGTTCAGCACCCCGGTCACAAAATTTTCCATGGGCTCAACGCCCACAACAACCAAGCTTACGGGCGCCCTGACTGTTGATCTGAACATCAACGATGGCGTCACCACTGGCACACGCACCCTGACCATTGCTGCCGGCACCACCATGAAGGATGCCGCATTGCAGATCGCCCAGGCTTCCGGCGCCAGTTCGGCTGAAATGACCTACAACAACGCCACTGGCGGTTGGGAGCTGAACCTCTCCAATGTGAACGGCGCAACCCTTAGTTTTGCTGACAGCGCCAGCGATTCTGGCAAGATGACTTCGACCGTCGTTGCCGACCAGACCAAGCTTGGCACCAAGGTGGTGGGCGATTCCGGTTCGCAGAGCTTTACCGCCAGCACGGCTATTACCTTTGACAGCGCCAAGCTCTCGCAGAAACTTGGCGGCACAAGCGCTGACGGCACAAAAAATTTTACCTATACCATTGTTGACAACAATGGCGGAACGCAAAGCCTGACCATCAAGCAGGACGCAACCTATCAGGATCTGCTGACCCAGCTTCAATCTTTTGGCGGCACATTAAGTGGAGATGGCAAAACCGTAACTTTTGCGAATACGGAAAAATTCTACCTGAGCGCAGGCGGCACGGGCGGCGGCATGGACGGAATCACCGTCAAGACAGACTCCACGGCCACCATCACCAACATGGCCGCAGCCAGCACACTGGAGACGCCCCCGCCCCTGACCTATACCTACACCGCCAATAACAGCTCCACGCCGCAGACATTTACGATTCCTGGCGGCTCCAAGATGGCGGACGTGATCGCCGAACTCAAGAGCAAAGGCCTGTCTGGCTCACTTGTAAGCGCGGACGGGGCAACAACCATTGACCTGCAAACAGGCACTCTGCCTACGACCGGCAGTTATTTTCTCAAGCTCGACAATATTGATTCCCTCAGCGGGCCGGGCATTACCGGTCAGGTGACATCGTCCTCCAACTGGAATATCCGCGGTGCGGCCAACGCCAAATTTACGGTGGACAACTGGCCCCTGACCATGGAATCCGACACCAACAGCGTGAGCAACGTGATCGAGGGCGTGGTCTTTACCATTCAGGACAAAGGCAGCGCAGCCATTACGGTCAATACAGACATCACCTCGGTGGAAAAATCCATTCAGACGTTTCTTGATTCCGTCAACTCTGTCTTGATGACCATCAATGATTACACAAAATTTGATCCGAACAAGGACGTCACCACCAACGATCCCAAAAATACGAGCAGCAGCAACTATAGCACCTCGCAACTGACTACTGAAAAAGGCGGCCTGTTGCAGGGCAACTACGGCGTGCAACTGTTCAAATCGCGCTTCACTTCGTTGATCAACAGCGCGCCCCCTGGTTTTGCCAGCCGGACGTCTGCCTCTGATGTGCTGTCGGGCGATGTGCTTGCCAACCTCGCCAACATGGGCATCAAGGTTGAAACCGACCAGTCGAGTTCCAACTATGGGCTTTTGGTAATTGCGCCTTCGTCCGGCATTGCTGAATTGCAGCAGATGGACAAGAGCAATTATGAAAAAATGATCAACAGCAACCTTTCGGATGTTGTGGATTTTTTCTGCTCCAGCGGCACCGGCACGACTACCAGTTCTGATTTTCGCTACGGCAGCCACATTGCGGGCATTACCAAGGGTGGTTCGTATGATGTGAACTACTCGGTTGACGCTGGCGGCAATATTACCAATGTCACGGTTGGCGGCGTGGCCGCAACGCGCGACACGAGCCAGCCGGGCTATTACTACAGCGTTGCTTCAGGTGATGCGCGGGGTCTCTCGCTCCAGATAGACAACCTCACCCCCGGCGATCACTCGGGCCAGATACGCATCAAGGAAGGGCTGATTCAGACGGTCAGCACATTCCTCAAGGGTGAACTAACCTATACGGACGTCAACGTCTCGGGCACTGGTACCGCAGAGCAGACGTCCGCAGCAATTGCGCTTAAATCGAAAAACGGCGCCTTGATGGTTCTGAAAAACAATTATCAGAGCATCATGGAAAATATCGATAAAAAGATTACCCAGGAACAGGAGCGCCTTGATACGTGGGAAGCCCGGCAAAAAAAATACTTTGCCAACCTTGAAACCCTGCTTAAAAAATACAATACCCAGAAAGATCAGCTCACGTCACAGCTCAAGCAGCTTTCCAGTTCGTCAAGCAGCTCCTCCTAACCTGCATGAAACAACAATAAGGTCAGCCAAAGAACACCGCCATAAGGACACACTATGAACAAAGCGGCGCAAGCATATTTTCAGACCAAGGTCGGCACCACGGATCAGGGGCAACTTTTGCTCATGCTCTATGACGGCGCACTCACATTCATACAGCAGGCGCGCACAAAAATGATTGCCAATGACTATGCGGGAAAGGGCATCCTTATCTCCAAGGTCATCGACATAATCAATGAGCTTTCCGCTTCTTTGAACATGGACAAGGGCGGCAGCCTGGCTGTGAACCTGAACAACCTGTACCTGCTCTGCACGGCCCGTTTGCTGCGCGCCAACCTGAAAATGGATATGGATTCACTCAACAGTGTGGAATCTATCCTTTCGGGCCTGCGCGGCGCCTATGCCCAGATTATTGAAACCCCAGAGGCCCGTCAGGCGAGTAACGATATCGCCACCCGCCTGCAACCCATGGGAACAATGACCAGATCCGCGCAGCCCATCATACCGTCAACAGTTACCGCCGTGCCGCGCTCCCACGCTCAGGCTGCCTATGGCCGTAGCGCCATGCGCCCCGCAGCCCCGGCGGCGGAGGCTCCCCGCCAGACGGGCGATGCCCAGCGCGCGCATGTGCAGTCTTTTGATCAGGCCGCGCCGCAGGCGGCAGCGGCACAGCCGCGCCTGCCCGGCGCTTACGGCAAACCCTAGCATACCAAAGCCTTGCCCTGAACAGGGAGGCGGATAGCAGCATTACGCAAAAAGCGGCGGCACATATGTGCCGCCGCTTTTTGCGTAACCAGATTGAAAGACAAAAAAAACATCTTCCTATGCCCCAATAAAAAACTGGCGTTACAAGCTTGAATCGCCGAAAATGCTTCGCACGGATTTCTGCAAGGCGCGGACTACGATCTTTCGCAGACAAACTTACGGCGGAACGGAACGCCAGTTCCAAAGAGACCGCATATATCGGGAGAACCGGCAACATGCCAGAAGGATTGCGACTTACAAAAAATTCAGATGCGGCTATTATTGTCTTGCATGAAATATATGGCATTAATCCATTTATGCACGCTGTTTGCCAAAAATATCATTCACTGGGCTATGATGCATACTGCCCAAATCTTCTGGGCAGATCTGAATATTTTCCCTACGACAGACAGGATATCGCCTACGCTCATTTCATCAAGCATGGAGGATTTGACAGGAACAGCCTTGTTACAGACCTGTGTGAAAGCATACGCCGAGAATATAAGCAAATTTTTCTACTGGGGTTCAGCGTAGGGGCGACCCTTGCCTGGATATCTTCCGCCAGCGGGATATTTGATGGAGCCGTATGTCATTACGGCTCTCGTATCAGAGACCACCTGCAACTTACCCCGTCTTGTCCCGTTTTGCTTCTCTTCGCCGGTCAGGAGGCGTCTTTTTCGCCGGAGAGCATATTGCCCTCACTTTCTGCCATCCCAAATGTGCGCGGCGAGATATTTAATGCAAGGCATGGCTTTTGCGACCCTTTCTCACCAAACTACAATGCCCCCGCCGCCATGAAGGCGGAAAAACTCGCGCAGAATTTTTTGCTGGAAAAATCAGGAACAACAAAAGAAGCCGCAGCCAAACATGAATAAAGGCATACCGGCTCTGGGAAACGATCATCATCCTCTTTGACAGGCCTTTCCCGAGAAGATATCCTCCCCAAGATTATAACGCCGCTATCCGCTCCACAATCTATCCATATTTTACATTACTGCGAAACAAGCGCCATGGTGAAATCCAAAGAGTCTTCTGTTCACTGCAAAAACACATATCTCAAATTATTTGATATGTTTGACAAAGCAGGCGTCCCGCCAGAAACGCGCTGGCGTTCCCTGCTGCTTTTTTTCAGGGAAATGAAGGACTACCATTTTCTTGATGAAGAACAAAAAATTGCCATTCTCGAGCAGATGGAAGAACTGTTAAAAAACAGACACTACTCTGATGAACAGCTTGTTTCCACAATCCGCAAATGCAGCGAAATTTTCAGCAAGCCAATTGTGAATCAGCTCGACAGTATGGTTCACGAAACGTCTTCCATCATAGACCAGTTCTTCAGCAAGCTGTCTTCGCGCTACGGCGACATTGCCCACCTTGAGAAAGAAAGCCTTTCCATTGTGGCGGAAAACGGCGATAGCACCGTCATGCTTGAAAAGCTGCAATCAGCCTTTCACAGGGTCAAAGTTCTTTTTGAGGAAGACATCTGCAACCTTGAAAACCTCGCCTTCATTGACCCCCTGACTCAGGTTGCCAACCGCCTGAGCCTTGATCTTTTTATCAAAAATTCTACGGCCCGGTGGCACGAAGAAGGGCAACCCCTTGCCCTGGCCCTCTTTGATATCGACCACTTCAAAACCTTTAACGACACCTACGGTCACCTTATCGGCGATCAGGTGCTTAAGGTTGTTGGCTCGCACCTCCGCAGGGCGCGCGAAGAAATTGATACAGAGACAGATGCCCTTGCAGCGCGCTTTGGCGGCGATGAGTTTGCCCTTGTGGCCTCAGGGGCCAACGCGCATATGTTGCCCGAAATCATCAGCCGTTTTTGCAGGGCCATCAAAAATTTCAACCTGCTCATCCGCGATACGGAAGGCAATGTTGAAAAAAACAACCTGCACATTACCGTCAGCGCTGGCATAGCGTTGCTGGATGCCAAAGCGCCGCGAATCCAAACGGCAGAGCAGCTTTTTGACCGGGCGGACAAAGCCCTGTACCACGCCAAGCACAATGCCCGTTCACGCGCTGTGGTGTTAAAAGCCAACGATCAATACCTGATTCTGGACGAAGAAAATCACAAGGCTGTCTAGCGCCGGGGCAATGGCCCGCAGCTTGCGCACCATTAAAAAAGGCGGGAAAACCCGCCCTTTTTAATGGTGCCAGAAAAATCAGCCGCATGCCCGCCAGTAAAGGTCCTAACCCCTTGCTCCCCCATTTTTTACAGCCCAGCCGCCTCTGGCTCGCTGAAAGCAGAAATTTACCGCCACGGCGGCAAGGCAAGCTGTCAAAAACGCCCCCGCCATATCCAGCGGATAATGCACCCCCACAAAAATCCTGGCCCAGGCCGTAGCACCTCCCAGCAGCATGACAAACAGCGCAATGCCACGCGAACCCTTTTGCAAAAGCAGCGCAAACGCCATCGAAAACAAAAAAGTAGCGTGCAAACTGGGAAAGGACGATGTGGGGTCATGGGCAATCAGCATTCGCCCAAGCCCCAATACAAAGGGGCGGGGATTATAGTGAAACATTCGGATCAGGCAGGCTGAACCCATGGACACCGCGACGGTCAAAACCACGCGTAACGCCAGAGCAACGGCAACCCCGCGTGGCTTTTGCCGCACAACAGCCAGCAGAGCAAGCAGCATGGCGATGCCGACAGGCCACTCAGCCAGCATGGCCCCGGCCCACACTGCAAAGGGAGAGGCCGCGTCGCTGGCGTTAACAGCAAGAAATATCTGGTGATTCAGTGAAATCATGCTCTATACCGGGATACAACAGATCAGAAAAAATCCGCATTATGCGCGCTGAAACGTGTTGTCAAAAAATCCTTGAACACGGCTACAGATGAGGCCGCAGTGTTGCTCCAGGCAAAATCCTGAAAAACAAAATGTCCGCAATACGGCAGCATGAGCAGGGAGGCACCCGGGACCAGTTTTTTCATGTCCACAAGCTGCTCTGGCAAAACGATATCCCGGTCGCCGCCCACAATAAGCGTTGGCGTTTGCAGGGCTTGCAAAATTTCAACTTCAACAACGCAATCCCTGCTCCACAACTCTTTTGTCTTACTGATAAAACTCTCAAGCATTGGAGCAGGGTTCAGCTCGGCATACTGCTGCGCAACTTCCGGCATATGCTCCTGAACAAAATCCACAGACAAAGCCTCAACCGTTTCCAGCCAGCCTGGCGACATCCCCGACACGCCAAGATAATTGGCCGATATGGCAATGAGGTTCTTTACCTTGTCTGGCAGGCGGTTTGCCATATGCAAGCCGAGGTTTGCCCCATCGCTGTAGCCAACAATGTGAAAAGGCGGCAGATCAAGCGCCTGTGTGAAAGAGATCAGTTCATCCGCCATCAGGGCATACTCAAACGGAGCGTCGGTATCCGCGGTTCTGCCGTGCCCGCGCCGATCAACAGCAATCACGCGGAAATCCTTTGCCAGTTCTGCCAGCAGGGTTTCGTAATTTTCGCAGGTATCCAGCCCGCCGTGCAAAAAGAGAAGAGGCTCCCCCTGTCCTTCTGTTGTATAAAACCAGTTGATTCCATCTGTTGGTATCTGCATTGCTTGCGCTCCAGCATCTGATGTATTTGTTATATTGGCTTGTTGCGATGGTTTATCAAATTTAGAGCGTTGCCGTTAATGCCCAGAGCATACAAACAAAAAGAGCCGGGGTAGACCATACTCCGGCTCTTTTTACAAATATCAGAGTTTGCTTTTCAGGTCACTGCACGCCCTTGCCATTAAGAAATGGGCCGTAGCGTTTATCCGTTCCCATGATATGGCCCACGAGCCACTCTTTCAAAAAACGCATGATTTCCATGGTGACCTTGGCGCGACCATTTTTAAGTTCCTGCTCAAAGGCCAGAACTTTTTCTACCAGATCACGGTGCGCTTTTTTGTGTGCAGGCGCTTCTGCGTAGCCATAGCGGTCAAAAAGCTCTTCTTCCGTGGCAAAATGCTTTACCGTGTATTGCTTCAACCTGTCCAGCACGCCTGCCAGCACCTCTTCTGAGCGGCGTTGCCGCATGGCGGAATTAAGCTCATTGATAAGGGCCACAAGAGCCTTGTGCTGCTCGTCAATCTTTGCAATTCCCACAGAAAGATCGCTTGTCCAGCATATAAGCTGATCGGAATCAACAACGCCGCCAAGATTTCCCTGCCCCATGGCGCTGACGATGGCGTCCAGTTCTTCTGCCTGACCAGATATTTCCACGAGCACGCGGATGGAATTATTGACGTGTTCCGCTGTTTCCTTTGCAATGGTGTTGACTTCAGCCGCACCTCTGCGAACATCTTCACTCGCTGCGGTCTGTGCCTGACTGGACGCCGCGATGGCAGAAACTTCGTTGGCGGCCTGCTGAACAAATCCCGCAATCCTGTCCACATCTTCGGCGGCCTGTTCTGCGGCGCTGGCGCTTGTAACAATATCTTGTGCGGCGGCATCTACAGCCTGAACATTTTCGCGCGCCTTGGCCTGAATATTTCTCAATGACTCGCCGACCTCGCTGGTGGCCTTCATTGTCTTTTCCGCGAGCTTCCGCACTTCGTCGGCGACCACGGCGAATCCGCGGCCGGCTTCGCCTGCCCTGGCGGCCTCAATGGCGGCGTTCAGGGCCAACAGATTTGTTTGATCCGCGATGTCGGAAATAACTCCAAGCACAGCTCCAATGCCCTCGGCCTGTTGCCCAAGATTGGCCATGGTTTCCTTGAGCAGCAGAATGCGCTCTTTAACCTGATCAATAGAAAGAACTGCCGAGCGCACCCCTTGCGCGCCCGACACAGCCCCCTGCTGCGCCAAAGCAGCGTCATCCGCAGCTTTAACGGTATTGAGCGCTATACTCTGAATGGCGGAATTAATCTGTTCTATGGCCTGCGAGGCTTCCTGCATTCTCTCCCGCTGATGCACCACATCGCGGTCCACATTCTCCATGTTTTGACCAAGTTCGCGGATACCGGAAAAAATACTCGAGGATGCAGTGGCTGC
This sequence comes from Desulfovibrio desulfopostgatei, assembly GCF_053570645.1. Lineage (NCBI taxonomy): Bacteria > Pseudomonadati > Thermodesulfobacteriota > Desulfovibrionia > Desulfovibrionales > Desulfovibrionaceae > Desulfovibrio > Desulfovibrio desulfopostgatei. The sequence continues at coordinate 2,753,704 of NZ_JBRBQS010000002.1, forward strand.
TTTTTGCGAGGCGGTGCGCATGTCATTGAGCAGTTGCCGCACCTGCGCTTCCGCAGCGCGGCTTTCCTGCAATGCAAGCTCGCTGTCTGCCGCGAGCCGGTGCGCTTCGTCGCCTTTATGCCGGGCATCTTTAAGCGCCTGATCCAGCGAGGCAACCATAGTGCAAATACTTTCGCGCAGGTCTGAATATTCTTTGGGCATGGAACACGCTGGGTATGCTGCGGGGCGGCCACTGGCGATCTCTTGTGCGTAATTACGTATGCTGCGTAAAGGAAGTATCAGCTGCCTATAGACCGTCCATATTAAAAAAAGACCAGCCGTGGCCGCCAATAAAAATAATGCGCCGTGTATTATAAACGATGCATTAGAAATAACGCCATATGTGAATGATGCTGCGCCACCGCACATCAGCACGGCAGCAGAAGAAAATAACCGGAATGAGAGGCTTGTTCCTGATGCAATAGCCATGACAGATCCCCTGATGTAGTCGATTGTCGATTTTCAGGAAGCAAAAACGGTTCCGATAAAAATGCTGGCTAAACAACTCAACGGGAATATTAACAACTTTTATATATAATTATACAAATTTAAATACAACTGTCACTAAAGAAATACGGTAGCTTCCTATCTTTTAAATCGATGTCAAAGAGCCTACCCATTCTTGAGTAGTCTGTATAATAAAATCAAAAAAAGTCGCTAGAGATTCACCGCCCCATCCATTGACCATAGCACCTGCCTTGTTTGAGACATAACGGATGCATTAAATTTTTTATTAGCTGAAAAAATAATTTTTTTGGAAATAAACAAAATAATCACTGTTATACTGAACAAAACAATGAGTATTAAAACTTCTCACTACAGCAACAAAGGAAAGCATGCGCGCTTCAAGGTCAAACGTGTTCCATGATAGTCACGTGTGACATAAAGTCGCATATGACCGGGCGGCGGTATTCACATAGCAAACGCAGGATTGCGGAAGCTGCACTCCGGTAAGAGTGCAGAATGGCGCGGGGGGAGGGGGAAGGCTGCTTAACTCAAAAAAAGGACGGGTGCCGCATGTACGGCATGACACCATACATGCGGGCTGACGCTGACAGGGGGAGTTTGCTCTACCCTGCCAGTTCACCAAGCTCTTGCAGGCGCTGCTCCGCAAATTCCCAGCGCAGCAGCAGTTCGGTCTGCTCTGTTTCCAGCGCCACCAGCCGGTCTGTGGTTTTGGCAAAAGCTTCTGGATCTCGAGCGAACAGCTCAGGATCGGCAAGGGTTGCCTCCAGAGTTTTCTGCTCCTGCTCCAGGGCGTCCATGCGCTCGGGCAGGGCTTCCAGCTCCTTGCCCAGTTGTTCAAATTCCCGCTGTTCCTTAAAGCTGCGTTTGCGGGGCTTGTCCGAGGCGAGGCGCTGGCTTGTACGGGCGGTTTTTTCTTCCGGCTTGCGCTCCTGCGCAGGGGTCGAGCGCTGACGCAGCCAGTCGGTATACGCGCCAACATACTCGTGCGCCATGCCGTCGCCTTCCAGCGCGATGACGCTGGTGACAAGATTATCCAGAAAACTGCGGTCGTGGCTGACCACAAGCACGGTGCCGGAATAATCCGCAATCAGCTCTTCCAGCAGGTCAAGGGTTTCCGCATCCAGATCGTTGGTGGGTTCGTCCAGCACCAGCACGTTGGATGGCCGGGTAAAGAGCTTTGCCAGCAGCAGGCGGTTGCGCTCGCCGCCGGAGAGCACCTTGACCGGCAGACGCAAGCGGTCGGGAGTGAAGAGAAAATCCTGTAAATATCCTGCCACATGGCGCGTGCTGCCGCCCACTGTGACCACGTCGTTGCCCTCTGCAACGCTGTGCATGACGCTGGCTTCCGGATCGAGCGTTTCGCGCAACTGATCGAAATAGCTGATTTCCAGATTGGTGCCCAGGCGCACCTCGCCTTCTGTGGGCTGCTGCTCGCCCAGCAACACGCGGATAAGAGATGTTTTGCCCGTGCCGTTTTCGCCTATCAGGCCCACGCGGTCGCCACGCTGAATGATTGTGGAAAAATTGCGGATAAGGGGCGGCTGACCGGGATAGCCGACTGAAATATTGTCGGCCTCAATAACCAGCTTGCCCGAGCGCCCGGCCTCCTGCGCGGCCATACGCACGTTGCCCTGCCTGTCGCGCCGTTCGGCGCGCTCGGTCCGCAGGGCCACAAGAGCACGCACCCGGCCCATGTTGCGCGTGCGGCGGGCCTTGATGCCCTGACGAATCCACACTTCCTCCTGCGCAAGCTTTTTGTCTTGCAGCGCAAAGGCGCGCTCCTCGGCGGCAAGGCGTTCCTCGCGCCGCTCGGGGTAACGGTCGAACCCGCAGGAATAGTTGTGCAGCTTGCCCCGATCGATCTCCACAACACGTGTGGCAAGGCGCTTGGCAAACGCCCTGTCATGGCTGACAAAAATCAGTGTGCGGGCTTTGCGCAGCAAAAAATCTTCCAGCCAGGTGATGGTGGCGATGTCCAGGTGGTTGGTGGGTTCGTCCAGAATGAGGTCTTCAGAGCAGATCAGCGCCCGCGCCAAAGCCACGCGCCGCTTGGTGCCGCCGGAGAGCGAGGTAAAATCTGCATCGGGATCCAGCCCCAGATGATTGATGACGGCAAGCACATCGCCGTAGCGCTCCCAGCCGCTGCTCAGCTCAAGGCTGTGCTCGGCCCCGGCATGGGCTGCGGCAAGGGCCGTGCCCTCCTCGCCCAGAACCTCCGCCACCAGAGAAAAAACCGTGCCGCGCCAGCGTTCCGGCACATCCTGCGGCATCTGGCCTATGAGCGTGCCGGGGCGGATAATCATGCCGGAATTGGGCTGCATCTGCCCGCCGAGCAGCGCCAGCAGCGATGACTTGCCCGCGCCGTTGCGACCCACGAGACAAAGCCTGTCGCCCACTTCAACCGAAAAATCCGCAGAATCCAGTAGCGGCTTGCCGCCGAGGTTCAGGGTAACGCCCTGCATGCTCAAAAATGCCAAAATATTCTCCAACACGGTGATATGATTCTGCCCATAGCTGTAGTTGCTCTGGGTTGTGCCTGCCCTGCGATGGTGCGTTGCGCGATCCGCAAACCGGGTGACCAGCGCTGCGCGCAAAAAAAAAACGCGGCACCTGCGCCCTGCAGAGGCGTATCATTACCCCAGCGGCGAAACTGACGCAACGGGCCGCTGACAAGCCTGTGCGCGGCGCATCCGCACAACATGGATGCAAAGGTGGTCTTGTCTTACTCGCACAAAGCGAGTAGCCGAAAGCATTGACGGAATTTCACTCATCACCCAAGGGCGGGAATATGCGGAGCGCAAAAATCTTTTGCTGGTGTTTTCTCTTTGTGTTTTTTGGCGGATTTGGCCGCGCCCTTGCGGGCGATATTCAGGTTCACGAGGGCACGCAAACAACATCCCAGGGCCCAGTTGTGGTTAAGGCCTTCCTTGCCGCCGGGCAAGGGCCGCACCCGGCTATCATTGTGCTGCACGGCAGCCAGGGGTTGGATAAATTTCGGGCATTTTATGAGCGCAACGCCACACAATTCGCCCGCGCTGGTTTTGATGCCTATGTGCTGGATTATTATAATGAACAGGATGTCGCATGCTCCAAAACTGTGGAAACGCGACGCGCAAATTTTTCAAAACGTATAGGCGCGTGGTCGCAGATGGTCAGCGATGTTGTGACAGACGTGCTCGCGCAGGGGCAGAAGGCCCGCCCCGTTGGCATCGTGGGCTTTTCTCAGGGGGGATATCTGGGAACATCCGTAGCCAGCAAGGATACAAGAATCGCGGCGCTGGTTGTGTATTACGGCGGCATCCCCGCTCAACGCAGGGCTGACGGCAAGCACCCCATTACCCACATGCCGCCCTTGCTGGAACTGCACGGCGATGCGGATACCGTTGTGCCCATGGAAAGAGGCAAGGAACTGGTGGAACTGACCCGCAGCCTTGGGCAAACCGCTGAGATGGTCATCTACCCCGGCGCAGGCCACGGCTTTAACCGCTCTGCCGCAACAGACGCTGAGCAGCGGACGCTGGAGTTTTTTCAGCGGGTGTTGATGGACAAACAGATGATGTGACCATCCGTGAAGCATTCTTGCGGCAAAGCATCTGTGAAGGAGTGTTGCCTGATGCACATGGATGCCGATCACGCATGCTGACGACCTCCACCAATTGACAGCGCTATCTGCGTAAATAGCAGCTAACCACCGCGCGCATGTAACCGAAAAATTGCATATTTTCGTGTAGCTGAGATCAGGGCGAAACGTAGCCAGCAAAGTGCGACTGACAATCGCGGAATCCATTGGCCCATTGCTGAGGATCACGCAGGCAGAAACCACCGTTCGGCTCACTGGTGCATGGCACAGGTCCGTTGGCGCAGCCCTTGCCCTCTCCGCGCGGCGCAAAAACGTCAAAGGGCTCTGCTCCGTCATCCGGCTGAATACGCGCGGGAACGGCATTGCCCAGCACCGCAGGAGCGGGCGCCAACCAGTCGCGTTCGCTGTGGTGTGAGCCGCGCTGATAAAAAAATACAAGCAGGCCAAGCAACGAAGCACCCAAGGCCCACAACACCACCCGCACTCTGGGCGTCACGTCCGATGCAGTCTGGTTTCTGAAAAGGCAGGCCACTCCGGCAGCCAGAAATATCCAAAAATACGCAGAGCCAAAACGAATTTCGGGAGCGCTGCCAAACCATCCCGCAAGACTTGCCAGTGTCAGCCCAAGAATGCACCAGACTACAGCGCCTCTCTGGCGCACGCATGCCAGCAGCCAGACAATGCACCCAAGGCCCAACGGCGCAAAGCCGTTGTACCACATTTCAAACGACTGAATCTGGCGCTCAAACCAGGAGGGGAACCAGAACCCCAGCCCTTGCCGGAGGCTTTCGTGGTACAGCCCATTGGGCATTCGGGCCCAGCCAAGAATGCACTCCAGACATTCCCGCGCCTTTGCTTCCGCCATGCGCCAATCAACAGGAAAGGGGAAAATGGTCGATGGATACACAGGATACCCTGTGAGCAGCACGTTTTTGGCAACCCAGACAAGCGCTGCAAAACCTGGCAGCACACAAACAAGAGCCAGACGCCGCAGACGCCCCCGAGGGGAATCCTGACATACGCCCCAGGCGGCAATCCCCACGCAACCAGACACAAAAAACGGATTCAACGGTTTGAGCAAAAAAGCCGTTGCCGTCAGCACCAGAACACAGTGCGCCATGACCGTTCGGTTATCTTTCTGCAAGAGAATCCGCAGACAGATGGAAAAAACAACCGCGCATAAAAACAGCGCCGCGTTGTCGTAGTACAGCGAGGGACGCATATCGCGCAGGTAGTATGCCACCATGGGGATGAGGACTACTGCGTAGAGCCTGCGCCAGATAACCGCGCTTGTGGTGACTTCGGCAACACACCAGCCCACGGCTCCAAGGCCCAGCAAACCCTGCATGAGGTAGGCGCTGCGCCCAAGCAGCAGCCCTTGCTCAAACAGCGCCGCCAGCGCATGCCAGGTGGAGTTCATGCCCAGGCGGAACTGAAGATTGCCAATGCCCGCTACCGTGCCGTAGTCGTGCAGATAGCGCACCAGATTGAGATGATAGCCTGGCGTATCGCCTCCGCCGCCGTCCTTGAATTCCGCATAGCCGGTTTTATAAGCCAGCAGCGCTATAAGCACCAAGGTCAGCGCAGTTCCCGGAACGCTCAGGCCCGTTTCGCGAAAACCCATGCGCCAGAGCCGCCAAAGGCCCAATCCGCTGGCCCAGAAGCACAGCGCGGCAGCAGCCCCTTGAAGCGGAACAAACAGAGAGAGCAACAAACCTGTCAGCCCAATAGGGAACATCCCCGCCCAGAATGCCAGAAAGGGATTTCTGTTTTGCAGCCCCAGTGCCTCCAGCAAGAACACGCCAGCCAGCCAGAGCAGCAGGGAGCACGTCAGTAGTGCAACAGCCAGAAGCAGCATCTTCCGTCCCTAGAACACGCAGAATTTGCGCAACAGAAAATTACCCACAAAGCCCAGCAGTGTTGACCAGACCTTGCTCCAGTAAGGCGAAATGCCACAGAGGATAAACCCGGATGTAATGGCGTAGTCCACGCAGCCCATAAGGAGCACACAGGCAATGTAGATGGCAACCTCGCGTGGGCCGGACCAGCGCGCCTTGTGGCGGAACAGCACCGTAATGCACAGCAGATAGTTGAGCCCGGCAGCCAGCAAAAAGGCAATCCAGATGGCAGCGGCAGCGCTGAATCCAATGCCGATGAGTGTTGAAAAAATGCTGATATTGGTCAGCGCGCACACAAGCCCTATGCACAAATAGATGAGAACCTGCATAGGCAGGGGCGCGCAGTGCGCGCTGTAGTGCAGAATGCAGTACAACGCGTGTATGCCATCTCGCCAGCCGATTTTTTTGCCTTCCTCGTAGCCGCGCGGCTCGTAATGTATGGAACATTCATATACGCGAAACCTTTTCTGGGCTATCAGCGCCGTCACTTCTGGCTCAAAACCAAAGCGCTCCTCCTTGAGGAGCGGAGCGATTTCGGCAATGGCGGCCCGGCTGAAAAGCTTGTAGCAGGTTTCCATATCGCTGATATCAAGGCCTGTGAACATATTGGAGATAAAGGTCAGCGTGCGGTTCATCCAGGTATGCCAGAAAGAAAGCACGCGCCGTGTCTGCCTGCGCAGGTATCGCGAGCCGTACACCACATCGGCGTCGCCCTCCACCAGCGGCACAAGCAGCTTGAGATAATCCAGAGGATTATATTCCTGATCCGCATCCTGAACGCCCACGTAGTCACCTGTTGCGTGCAGAAAACCCGTTCGAAGCGCTGCGCCTTTGCCCTTGTTGACTTCATGCCGCACTACCGTGATCCCCGGAATCTCTGATTCCAGCTCACGAGCAACGGCGAGGCTATTGTCTGTGGAGCAGTCGTCTACAACGACAAGCTCCAGATCAATATTCCGCTCACGCAGTGCAAGACAACGACTTACACAATCACGAAGGGTACGTTCTTCATTATAACAGGGGATTACAAGTGAAAGTCGGATGGGTGCATTCATGTTTTGCTCACAATAGTGCAGAGGCAGCAAAAACCCCGTGCTAGCATAGTGAATAGTCAGCTGTCGCTGGACTATAATTTAAGCAATGTTTTTTATTACATTGCCCTGAAAAGGAATCTACTGAGTAGAGCTAAGATTTACGCTGCGACTATTTAGCCGATATGCTTTTGATTCAGCAAGCACAAAGTCGATGCCGCCCGAGTTGAAAAAGCACCAACGTGCCAAAGGCTAGATGAACGAAAATGACCCTCTCCTAATTTTTCTTACAGATAGGGCCAAGGTATGATTACGGCATGTATTTGGGTCGCGCACTCGCTAAAAACATACCCTTTTTGAACGCGAAAACGGCGTGTTGCTATCTAAAGCAACACGCCGTTTTTATTACGTATTAATGGCGGAGAGGGTGGGATTCGAAAAAATTCCCAAGCCATTAAATTTATTTTATAATTAATTTTCTGCACAAAACAATATACGGTTTTATGTCCAAAACTACACCCGATTTTCTCTTTAACTTCCGCACTAAAATATTCACAAATGAACAACCATTGACGAGGAAACACAGAATAACTGACCGATCACACTTGACGATTATACCTCAACGCCAAGCTCCCTCCTTTACCAAGCTGACTACCTCCGGCAGAGCCTCAATGCCATATCGAAAATCAATGCGATTACTATCAACTGTAATTACAGATGTCATACGAGAGACATCCTTGACTCGCTTCTCTAGCGCATTATTAAGCCTGACCAAATAATCAAGTGAAATTTCTCGCTCTGCCTCCCTATTTCTCTGCTCTATGCGCTTTTGAAGGACTTCCGCAGGACAAGTCAAATAGATCAGGTGAGTAGGTTGGCCTACTTCGAGCATAAGTTCATCCGCAAGTGCACAAAAAATGTGATGTCTTTTGCCGTGTAGATTGACATCGGCGTAGGCGATGTCTTGAAGAATGGAAAAATCACAAATAACAGATTTAAAAACCCGTCCGGATTTTATCTCTGCACAATGCTGTAGCAAAAAGGATATTTCTGTCTCAAAGGCATAAATTACAGGTTCGGAATAAAATTTCTCCCAAAACTGATTATCTTCAAAGTTCTCATAAATAACATTTGCACCAGCTCGTTCTATTTGCTTGCATAATGTTGTTTTGCCCGAGGCAATGCCCCCACAAACTCCTATGACCTCACCTACTCCATTACCCATTAAGCTGCCTTTCAATTGTCACAACTCACTTGTTTGAATTTTCAACACTTCCACTTTGCAGGTCTTGCTTTGAAGAATTTAATTTTGATTCATAATTTTTGACCAGTTGTTCCAGATCTTCAACCTTTCTTTTTAGCAAATCGAAATCTTTTGAAAGTGGACTAGGTGAGTGCTCCACCACCGAAGGCTGAGCTTTGATTGCGGCAGACGCATCTGCAACATTCTTATTCGCGTCAGAGATAAGACTCCATGTGCTGAGTATAACAGCGACAACAGCAACAAAAACGGAGACACTTGCACCATATGAAAATTTTTGCCACAATTTGAATTGTTTGATCGACTTATTAGCTTGCGCCAGAGTGCCCGAAAGCGAACTCTCCACAGAAATCGTCCCAACAGGGAGTTCAACCTTTAAGTAATCTTCAAATTTTTTATCTTTTAACCTCATTGTATTTGGTGCGTACTGTCCAAAATGAGAAGGGTCTGTCAGCTGCGACTCTATAGGGTTTACAGAATTCCACCGAGAATTTGTGCTAATCTTTGTAAACTCTACGCTGATTAAACGCTCTCCTTGGCATATTGAGTATTCATTGCTTGTCAAATTATGGATCGGAATCATTAACTTACCTTGGAATCCGGGATCTATTAGCGGCCCCGTTCCGAGCAATAACCCCCTATGAACATGAACGATTTTAAAATTAAAACGTAATGCAATATAGTCCGGCAGCCTAAACCGTTGCCGCACCGTAACGTAGGTTATAGAGTTTTTTAAAATCGGGATAGGAGTACATGGGTTAAAAAGGCCCTGGCGTTTTTTCCCGTCAGCGTCCCAGTATAAGTATTCTCCATCTATGACCATATCATAAGAAGCAGGGCCAACTTTATTAGGGTCGAAAGGATAAATCATCCCAGTAGCGGCAACGTAGTCAAGGATGTCCGCAGAATTTAAAAGTGCTGGAAATATTTCAGGAAAAGGGTCTATCGATTTAAAACGTTCAAACCTTTCTCCTGCCTCTTGATCTGATATTGCGAACTGACTCATATGATCACTCTTCAATAAACAGATTTCTAGGGCAGATTTCGCGTTGACCAATTCCCACAAGATCTATCTTTTGCCCAACTAGTTGCTCAATCTCACAAAGCTGACTTGCGACAACGTGCTTGAATTTATAATTATTTTTTGACATGAAATAATCAGCATGGTTTAGTACGATTTTAGTAGGCCTATTTATTAAAATTGCACGCTTAACTACGCCCGGAGTAAAGCGTGCCACTCGTCGAACTTTTTTGGTCACGGTTGTCTTTTCCTCAATGCGCTGCTCATGAAGCCCTTCACTGACAACATCTTCCCACGTAATTTCATTTTCTAACGGGCCAGAATCTCCAGCTACCCGAATAGGAAATGCCCTAATAACTAGCACCACATCGTCTACGTCCAAGGGGCTCAACCCTACTTCGGAGATGCATGCAGCTGCTGTAGTGTCTCGACTTGTCACCTTTGGGAAAAATCGCGAGTGGAGCGGCGAAAGCCCAAACCCCTGAGTTCCTTCAACAATCACACGCTCATCGTTGTTTAGCACAGCCCTAAGCTGCGATGAAACATCCTTTACATACACCTTAAGCTGGGGGAGATCTTTAGCAAACACGAGCGATGTCTCGCGATTAATTCTCGCTGCGACCGCTGCCCCAGTTCCACTCCCCGTTGACCCAATGCTCTCTATCAGACCGCCGAGTTGCTCTCTTTTTTTCATCTCATTTGTTATGATGACCGCATCTGGATCTACAAAAAGACGATCTGGAGAAATTTTTGCCATAGCAATTTCTGCAAGAAGAATATCCACGTCAATATATGACCCTGCACAAAGGGCTAACTTGATATCAGGAAGGATTGAAGCTGTCGGTAGTTGCTGAAAAATTTTAATCTTACCATGTTCATCAATAACGGTATGTCCGGAATTTGACCCACCACAGCGAACTGCAAACGTGGCACTCATTTCTTTTGCAAGATAATGAGCGACCTTTCCCTTCCCTTCTGAGCCAAACTGCCCGCCAACAACTACGGTAACTGGCATGATAATCCTTTAACCTAGGCTTTCAATGAAGCTCTCTATATTTGACATATTGCCAGAGTTATCCAGCTGAAAATCAGCTAGGCTAATCAGACTCGCTGTCATTGCCTCAAGCGGATTTTCAGTTGCCTCGTCAAAAACAACATCCTCTTTGCCGCGCTTAGCTAAACGTGCTCTCCGCACATCGAACGAACTTGTTACATGAACATGTTTGTATGATGGCCCAAAAGTTTCTGCAAGCAGGGCGTGATCTTCCGGGAAGCGAATACCATCAATCACAATTTTTGCGTTATCCTGAACCCTGCGGATTGTTTGCTTACCAAGCCACCTTTGGCCCTTCTCCTCACGAAGAGTGGCCCCAAGTTCCTGCAAGGAAGACCTAGATACAACCTTGCCTTGCTCTGAAAGGATGTCATCTAAGACCATGCTAAAGCGCGAATAAGCGTAACCCTTTCTTTGTAGCTCTGTCGCGAGAGTCGTTTTTCCCGCGCCGATGGGACCACTAATGCCGATCACTTGTCTTTCTAGCCAACGCCTGTGATCGGCGTGGACGTCTGGAATAATCAAGTACTCTTCATCTTCATTGCCAAGACCTTCGTACTTGCCTGCCCAAAAGAAAAGCCCCACAATTGCAGATGTAATAGCATCTAATTCATCATGACTTATGGAAGATGTCTCATAATCGCCAGTAATTCCAAATTCTTTGAGTCCGTCCACAAGGAATTCAAGGCCATCCTGCTTGCGCGGGATATGCATAACAACCTGAGCAGCTCCCGGATAACTTTCGATAACGGGTATCCCCAGTTGCCGAAATTTTTTCGCCAATTCCATTCCACGACGAGTAAGCCCTTGCATGCTATCAATTAAACAAGGATAACTCGATACGCCTCGCTTATGTAAGATGCGTTCACACTCTCTCATAATTCCGAATTCGTCTCTATACGGATCATCATTCCAGTAAGTTGTTCTTCCTTTTGGAATGCTAAGAGGAGAATCAATTGAAATGAGATCGGCTTTTGCTTCTAATGCATATTGAATCAGCTCTTCATCTGTCTTAAGTCGGCAGGTAGATGCTACATTCCCCTTTAACGTACAAACTCCAGATTCTTTGCTCTCACGAAAAACAAGATCAATACCTACAACAGTTGGAGTCCCAACACGTTTAAGGTCGTCAAGAGCACTGAATGTAACAGGATATTCACCGTCATAATTTGAAATTGGAATAACATACCTTGAATTTTGATCTAGTACTTTCCACAATATTTTACTTTTTATGCTCTTAAACTTAAACTTTGGCTTAATTTTACGCGGAATATTATCTTTTACAAATATCCTATCTATACAAACATCAAGAATTGACTTCATCCCTTCTATGTCGGCATGATTGTACACTATTAACTTTTTTAAAGCGCGGTTGTCTCCTCTCCTGTATATATGCCAGAGGATTGGAGCAGCTTCTCCTTTTATACCTTCAATTGATTTTTGCCGTTTGAATCCTATCTCTTCTTCAATTGCTTTCTGCCCACCAGTCAACCCTACTCGTCTTGCAAGATATACCAAGTCGATGTGTATCTTAGGAAAAGTTATCCCAGGAAAATGATTTTTAATAAATTTCAGATCAAACCGAGCCCCATTAAACGTCACGATAGCCTTTGCCTTGGCAAGGTCTTCACGGAACAATGTATCATCGCCACCGGCCTTGTACACGCCATAATTGGTCCCAATCGACCACCCCACAATCGTAATCTGGTCATAGTAGTGGCTTAAACCAGTTGTTTCGATATCTAAGAACATAATTTCATTGGGAAATGCTAGAGCAACACGATAGAATTCAGTCGAAGCAAGGTGCTCAGCGAAATAAGACATATCACCTGCGGCAAGTGCCTCAAATGACTTCTTAAATATCGGATGAGGACTTGATCCAAACAAAGAAAGTTGCGTGGGATGCATATTAGTGTAAAGCCGCCAGTCTAAAACCCCTTTTCTCCAGAGGTTCAACTCGCCTTGCTTACTAATTCCCTTAATATGCTGAAACGTATTTATAATCATCTTTATTGCCCTTTTGCTGTCCCCCAATATCTACCTGTTTTGCCCTACAGGTTCAATGAAAATTGCCTTTGGCGGGGGAATGGCATCTTCTTCAAATGCCTTAATCAATTCTGCACGAAACCTGAGCGTTGCAACTCGCTATAAGGAACAATCCTCTCCATATCCGTGCGCTTCTGGGCATCCATCGAATCCGCTTCGTACTGAGCCTGCAAGTTGACCCACAGATTGAGGTCAGTTTCAAAAAACTTTGCAAGCCGCAGGGCCGTATCAACAGAAATGCCCCTCTTCTCGTTAATAATCTCATACACTCTTGAGGCCTGAATCCGCAGCTCCAGCGCAAGGGTGGAGGCAGTGAGGCCAAGGGGGGCCATTATTCTTCGCGCAATATCTCGCCGGGGTGAATAGCAATCATAAAACATCTCCTAACCATGCGTGGTGTTTCGCTGTTCTTTGCCAGTAGCTTTGCCGCTAGTGATAATCCACCACTTCCACATCATATGCGTTTCCATCTTCCTACCGAAAGCATATGCGCCATTGCATGTTAATGGCAATTCTGAATTGTCCATCCCGATCTCCCGTCAACTTTTCCAGCCTGTTGCCTGAAGGAATTCGGAGCGAATTGAGCTGGCCTGTCGCATGCAGATTGCGCAGGTCGCCTGTGTTCACGTGTCGCTAACGGGCAATGCGCGCGCCAATTTTATTCGCCTCGGCCCGATGCAACATCCTCTTTGCCACCTCGTTTCCCTGACCTCTGATTGCTGCGTGCCGCGCTCTCAGTAAAAAGGAATATTTGTGCAAGATATCGAATCATGGATTAAAAAATCTTGTTGTTCAATCAATCAATCTTATCTAAAATGTAATAAAACACTTGTAAATTTAATATTGAACAAAAAATAATGTATTATGTAAAAAATTAGAACAAAGAATTGAGTAATTGTTGCTATTTTCTTGATTTGTCAATCGATGAAGCATATCTTTACTCACAGAACATACCTTAATCCATGCATGACAATTAAAACTAAAGTTGTCATGTATAACCAAAGGAGTCACGAATGAGTACGGAGCTTAAGAGGATGCATATGGGACAGATCACCTCCTTTTTTATTCCCAACGTCACTCTCGTCGGCGAGGGGTGTTCCAAAGAAATTCCTGATCGTCTGAAAAATATTGGCGGCGTCAAACCCTTGCTTGTTACCGACCCAGGCATTGTCAACGCCGGCATACTCAAGCAGATCACCGACATCCTTGATGCTGCAAAAATGAAGTACGCCATATATGACAAGACCGTTCCAAACCCCACCGACAACAACGTTGTTGAGGCCTTTGGTGTATATAAAAAAGAAAAATGCGACAGTATCATTACGCTTGGCGGCGGCAGTTCGCACGACTGCGGCAAAGGCGTGGGTTTTCTTGCAAGCAATGGTGGCAAAATTCACGATTATGAAGGCGTGGACAAGTCCAAAAATCCCTTCCCGCCCTATGTAGCTGTCAACACCACGGCGGGCACGGCTTCGGAAATGACCCGTTTTTGCGTCATCACCGACACTTCCCGCAAGGTCAAAATGGCAATTGGCGACTGGCGCTGCACCCCCAGCGTGGCCATTGACGACCCATTGCTGATGATGGGTATGCCTCCGGCACTGACCGCCGCTACGGGCATGGACGCGCTGACCCATGCCGTGGAGGCCTATGTTTCCATTGCTGCGACCCCCATGACCGACGCCTGCGCTGAAAAATCCATGGAATACGTCAACCGTTATCTACGTCGTGCAGTGGCCAACGGCCGGGACAAAGAAGCCCGCGAGGGCATGTGTTACGCGCAGTATCTGGCTGGCATGGCCTTCAACAACGCAAGCCTGGGGTATGTGCATGCCATGGCGCACCAGCTTGGGGGCTTTTATGACCTGCCCCACGGCGAATGCAACGCCATCCTGCTGCCGCATGTGTGCGAATACAATCGTATTTCCAGCCGACGCCGTTTTGGCCGCATTGCTCAGCTACTGGGCGAGCTGACGCAGGGCATCAGCGCCGATGAAGCCTCGCGCAAGGCCATTACCGCCATTAACATCCTGTCCAGGGACGTGGGCATTCCCGAGGGCTTGGTTGCCCTGGGCAAAAAGTACGGCAAGAATGTGCGCGAAGCCGATATCCCCACTATGACCGCCAATGCCCAAAAGGATGTCTGCTGCTTTACCAACCCCCGCACCATGACCGATGCGGACGTGACTGCCGTGTACAAGGCGGCCATGCAATAACGGGCTGGATACGGGTATTGCCGACTTGGGCCGTTGCGCAGCGCAACGGGCAACACGGCGCTATCCGAAAGATGCAGTGTAAAAACCGGCGCGAAATATCCACGCCGGTTTTTTGTAGGCAGCCGTACAATATTTTACGTTATTAACCTACTGTATTTTTTATATTCACCAGTGCAGCTATTGAAAGGCCAGTTTGTCAGCTGGCGAAAAGCTGGTGCATAATATTACTTCTCTATTGATGGTATAATTGTGTATAATTGTATTTTTTGTGCATTAAACTTTTGTATTGCTGACTTGTATTGATATGGATTCTCTATACGTTTAATGAAAAATTATACCTGTGATTGCTTTGTGTTAAGTACAGCACCGACTTGGCCGCACAAAAAACGAATGTAATAAAAAAATAAATATTATTGACTTTTTTTATTTTTGCCTTGCAGATGCGCCATTGCATATTTATGGCGATGCAGAGCTGAATTGTCCGTCACGATCTCCCTTCAACTTTTCCAGCCTGTTGCCTGAAGGGATTCTGAGCGAATTGAGCTGACTTGTTGCATGTAAAATGCGCAGCGTGCGCTACCCCTTTCGCTATACTGTATTCAGAGGCGGGAAATTGCCAGATGTGAAAAGCTGTTCCGTCTCTTCATTTTGACACTCATAATTATCTGAAGCGTACCCTCATGAATGCCTCTAGAGAATAGCCTGAACACCTTTAATAGCGTTCGCAGCGCGAATACGTTCAACGTATTCATTAAACATAAAAGCGACCGATTTGGATTGCTGTCAATATTAGCTAGACGAGGAAAGACGGTGTTCACGCCTTCCTCGCCGTTTTCCGGCACCGCTCCTTACGCGCCCGCTGCTGATTCAAAACTTCAGCGGGTTATTCCTTTTTTGGGTGAGCTGCGGCCCCGATCTCGCTCGGCAGGGCTGGTGTTGACGTTAGAGCGCGAGTTCACCCTCCTCCCCATCAACCAATTGCTATCATCTCATATTTTAGCTATTATACTAAAAAATAAAGTTAAGAGCTATTATGTTAGACGATATTCTAAAAACTCCACAAGAAATCCGGCTCGGCATCGCCGCCAAGGCGCAGGCCAAACGGCTTGCGCTCAATATGAGCCAGAAAGATTTGGCGGCCCGTAGCGGCGTTTCCCTTGGCTCTGTGAAGCGCTTTGAAACAACAGGGGAAATCTCGCTCGCGTCCCTGCTGGCTATCGCCCTGATTCTTAACGATCTTGAAGCCTTTTCCGGCTTGTTCAACCCGCCGCGCACAGAAAACCTGTTCAAGCCGCAATCCCCAGCACCCCGCAAGCGGGCAGGGAGAAAACGCCATGAATCTTGACGTGCATCTGCATGCATACGGCGTACGGCGCCATGTGGGAAAGCTCGCCGCGCACAGCAACGCCATTCTGTTCCAGTACGCGCCAGAATTTCTTGATTCGGGCATCAACATTTCGCCGTTCAGGCTTCCGCTCAGCCCAGAGGTCAAGGAAGACCCCAAGCGCACCTTTGATGGCCTGTTCGGCGTGTTCAACGACAGCCTGCCCGATGGCTGGGGGCTGCTTTTGCTGGACAGGGCATTACGAAAGAAAGGCTCATCGCTCCATGCCTGCCTGCCCTTGCAGCGCCTTGCCATGGTGGGTGCCCACGGCATGGGCGCTCTGGAGTACACCCCGGCGGCGGAACAGGCAGAAGAAGCCGTTTCTGTGGCGGAACTGGATGCTCTGGCAGAGGATTCGCTGCGGATTCTGCGCGATGCGCCAGTGGATGCGGGGCAACTGGACAAGCTTATTCAGCTCAACGGCTCATCCGCAGGGGCCAGACCCAAAATTCTGGTGAACGTTGCCGATGATTACCGCATTGTGCCGCAGGGGGCGGGGGAACCCCAAGGAACTCCCTGGATCATCAAATTTTGCTCCGCGCACGAACCGCCAAACACCGGGCTGACGGAATACGCATATTCCCTGGCGGCCAAAGAAGCCGGGCTGGATATGCCGGAAACGCACCTGTTTCCGTCGGCAACTTCGCCGGGATATTTCGGCGTCCAACGCTTTGACAGGGTGCATGGTCAAAAGGTGCATGTGCACACCGCCTGCGGCCTGCTGCACGCATCGCACCGCGAACCCTCTCTCACCTATGAAAGCCTGCTGCGCCTGACGCTGCTGCTCACCAAAGACATACGCGAAGTGCTTAAAATGGTGCGGCTCATGGCGTTCAACGTGCGCTCCGGCAACAGGGACGACCACTCCAAAAACTTTTCCTTTCTGCTGAACAAGGAAAACCAGTGGCGCATGGCCCCGGTTTATGACCTTACACCGTCAGAGGGCATTAACGGGGAACAGACCTGCATGGTCAACAACAAGGGCAAGGATATAACCGAAAAGGATTTTCTGGCGGCCGCCGCAACTGTGGATGTAGACGCGCGGACAGTGCGCGAAATTATACAGCAGGTGGACGCGGCTTTGGTCGAGGTGAAGAAGTAAGGTGCTCAAATGTGCAGGAAGGAGGCCGTCTGAGTGACAAATGGGAAATTCCGCAAGCAGTTTGAGAACTGCTCATAAAGGAAACGCCAGAAAAAATATCCAGTTTGGTATCTGATTTTTACAGCGCGCAATCAAACCACCAAACGCGTCACCATTCACCGAGGGAAAGACGATTTTCCTTGGAGTCTATCCAGTAACGGAGACGCCAATACTTTTTGCCAGAAGGCTTTATCTCCAGATAAAGCCCATCTGCGTCTTTGAGGGTATAAATTTTCTCGCGGGGCTTGGCCTTTTTAATGGCCATATCGCTTAGAGCCATAAGCGTTTCCTCCCTAGACCGGACATCTTTTGGACATAGGAAACGCCAAAATAAAAAATGTCCGGCGCAGTATCCGGTTTAAGCTCGGCTTTGAGCGATTTTTACCGGACATCGTCGGACAAAGTAAAACTCCGAATTCGGCTACTGTCAACGACTAGCGGACGAATTCGGAGTTCCTTGAATCATCATATGGCGGAGAGGGTGGGATTCGAACCCACGTAGGAGCTATTAACCCCTAACTCGATTTCGAGTCGATTCAATCAGTTTTTTGGCAGATAATGATTTCAGCTAGTTGCAATCATTTCAACGCTATATTTTCATCCAGCGTCATACAGATGCATACCCATAAATCGAAAAAGTATGCACAGCGGTATGCACGAAATAATCGCGGAGGCAGTAGCCGATAACCTTTTGAGGGCTCTCCATACCTTCAGGCAATCAGCTTTGCTCATGACTAATACATTCTTTGCCAGAGGTCACAACGCGGTTTACCAGAAATTTGAGAACGCACACTGGTGAGTTTCATGCCAATAGAATTTTCACTGCAAAAGTTATTAAATTTTTGAGACCAAGACAGCTGGTGCTCCTAGCTCAGAGGCCTACAAATGAACGGTGTAGCGCCACACACAACATGCAGTTAAAGTTTATCACAGCTAGCATGGAGTAGATTTTATCCAACCCGAATGACTTTTATGCAAATTTAAAGAAAAGGGTAGACAATTGGCTTTCTGAGATGGATAATTACCTTATTTCTGTGTAATTCCTTTGGAGGCACCCTGTATGCCATTATTCATGCCACCGTCTGCCGTAATTCATTATAGAAGTGCATTCAATGTCAAATCTGCGGAAGAAGGATTATCGGAAAAATTGCGCCGAATTGTTCGGGGTTGGTGCCAATCGCGAAGAGATGTCAATGATGTTGGGCGAGAAGAATTGTCGCACGGATGGTTTTTTTCTGGAGATGCCGAACAGCATGTTTGCGGCGAGTGCCATATTCGTACCGCAAGCAATAAAGGAAAATATTGCTTCCGCGATCCAGAGCATTGGGCCTTTGAGTTGATCCATCCAGATCAAAATATATACTCTCGCCTTTGGTCGGTTAATATCGGCATAACGAGGGTTGATGACGCAACCATAAGGTTTGCATGCCTGCTACAGCATGGTGTGAGGACAAATTATGTTGGCCCGCAATTCGACACTCCCCCACCGAGTGTTCCTAAGTTTATTCGTGATGTTTTAGAAAATGAGAAATTCGAGTGCTTTAAACGCGAAAGTAAAATCAATCCAAGACTATATGATGTTGGCATATTTGGTGGAAAATGGATGGCCGAGCAGATATGTAATACACAAAGGCGCCTTCCGATACTAATCTATGTGCAGAGTTCAAATACTGACATGGAAACAAAGTTCGATTCGTTGGCCAAAAAAAACATTGGCAATGCAAACTGTTATATAATATCAAGCACTGCAGACTTGAATGAGTTTAATTCCAATGTACCATATGACCATCGTTTAGCCATAGGAATGATGCGCGTCTATTTTCGATACTCAATTTTACCTGAAACTGGATTTCGGCATAAATTTTATTTGGAACAAGAATTGAGGGACAATCTGAGGAGCATTGATCAGGAAATAACATTCGCTTTGTCACAAAATGCTTTGAGCTTTATGCCAGAAGAAATTGTCGAAATTAAGCATGTAATAGAAAGAAGAAGGCTGAGCAATATTTTTGAAATGCGGGAACAAAAGACCTCCCGTGACAATGCAGAATATATTCAGTTGTTAGATGCCGAGCTTGATGAAAAAATTCAAGAAATTGCCTTGAAAGATGAAAAAATGCTACAGTTAGAAATTTCTTTGGAAGCAGAGCAGGAAAAGGCTAAAGACCTTTCATGGAAAGCTACGCAATATGTTGGATGCATGAAAGACAAAGAAAGCCTTGAAGGTTTAATAAATAATTTGCGTCAAGAATTTGATATCCCTCGTTCTCTATACGAAGTATTATCTCTTGCAAATTTGCGTTGGAATGATTCTATTCTTATTCATGAAAACGCGTATAGAAGTGCCCAGCAATATGAACACGCTGAAGATATGAGGATAGTTCAAGAAGCATGGAAAATGATTAACAAGCTTGCGTTGGTCATGCATAACTTAAAATTTTTAGAAAAGTCTAATGACCTTGAAACCATTTTCCGAAAAATAACTGGAATAGATTTTTCAATGACTGAAAGTAAGACTACTAAAAAGGATGCAAAATTTGCAAAAATGCGAAAATGTACATGGAACAAGGCAGATGTAACATATTATCCTCATCTTAAGAGTGCGGTTAAAGATGATTTTCGCCTCCATTTTTCATTTTTAGAAGAAGAACGAAAAATACTAATTTGTCACTGCGGTAAGCATTTAGACAATGCCAAAACTCGTCACCTTGATTAGACTTTCATCATCAGGTCGGCATTCTCTCAATATCTATAAAATCAGCATGTTGAAGCGACCCTACCCCACATACCCATTAGTGACTCCCAATGAGGTGTACACACGGAATTCTTCCGGTGTCAGCCACCTAATGAACTTGAAGTCGCCGCTGCTTGTGTACCGCCGTCTGGTTTCCACTGTTCTACAAGCTTGTGCAGGGAATAATACGTTCTGATTTTAAACGACCCTCCCCAAATTATCCTCCAACCTTTCGGCATGTTATGCATCTATAGCGTTATTGCTAAATTCTGTGCCGTTATCAACGTTGGTACACTGAGCAACATCAAAGAACGCGTAGTATTTTCCAGGACACGCCCCCCCCATGCACACTATCCACTTCGAGTGCCGAGCTTGCACTTAGCTAACCCAAGTGTGAGCTTCTGTCCTCTTTGCTCTAGATGGTGGCAACATCACTTCAATAACAACGTCTCCATATCTTCTGAGACATACATAAATGACTGAGGGGGGTGAAATTTTGGGAAATGCCTCCTGAGTTCTGCAAGAGGAATTGAGTGGGGCAGGACGGTAAATTCATCAAAATGTATAGACGCCCCCACTTCCTTACCCGAAAGATACGCAAAAAAATAATCTTGAGATAGCGCAGAAATCCGCCCAGCCTGTTCCCATAGCTGAGCAATGGGCAACCTATGAACCTCTTTCACCTCAAAAAAGCCAATTACATGTCGCTTCGGAGTCGGTACATATACGTATACTCTGGAGACCCCATCTGGAAATATTCGTCTTATCTCAGCCCTCTTTTCCCCGTTTATGATGCATTCCACATACTTTTGCCTGATCGAGATCAGGATGCTTCGTCTATCGGCCATCGCGGAATCCTAACTTGTATATCATTTCAAAAGTTTTTGATTCAATACGGTATGGCGAAACCGTCAAAAGTTTTCTAACTTCGCTCTCCGCAATAGTGTCCGCGAGTTTCTTGAGGGGAACAGGCGTCTTGAACACCTCAGTTTTTGAGAAGGAGATTGCCATCATCTCCTTGTAGGGATCACCCCCCGCAGTCTCAAGAATATTCTTCCAAGAATAGACCCCAAATCGTTCATATCTGGAAAAAAGGTTCTTTACTGGAGCAATATCAACTTCGTCAATCAGTGAAATTCCAACAGCACATTTATTTGGCCCAGGATGCTTATTTTGGCTGACATACCACACAATCCGAGCGGGTTGATTGATCATCGTTCCTTTACTATGCCGGTAGTATACACGACGTGTTTGCAGAATGAGCTCTGGGGTCCCGTACAATAACCCTTGGAAGTCTTTTGCTGTAATCAATTTCTTTGCCCATTGAGGCTGTATCGGCACGATGTAAGTTGGAATGTCCAGCCCCTGAATTTTGGCTGGCCAAAGGATGCGTTCCACTTCGAACAAAGATTGGACAGAAAGCAATTCATCGTCTGCGTCGTTGATGCCTAGTCGACTGAAGGCCTGTTGTGGAGTGATAAGCCCCTTCTCAACGGGCTTAACAAGTCCTTTGTTCGTCTGCTGAAACGCCGCGGTAAGTAAAGCCGAGACAACAAGTGCCCCACAATCGTTATCGGCCACTACGATCTCGGTGGCTCCCATTTCAACGGCGTTTAGCAGGATTTTTTCTATGATATGAATGCTTATGGTGTGGAGATGATTTGCAAATTGTTTTAGCCGAAGAAGTTGGATAATGATTTGTTGTCCTTTCATGAAGTAGATAACAATGCCTACTTCATCACCATCAATGCAGATGCGTAGCAATGAGTACTCGGATATTAGCGAGGGATTGATAGTCGTTTTGGCTTTGAACTCGTGTTTCTTCTCCCCGCTTGCTTTGTATTTTCTGAATAAATTAGAATGACTATACTCTCCGATCGGGCGGAATTGAATTTCAGACTGAGGTAGGTAGGCAGGGTAGTAAAGGTCTTTCCCTTGATCGTTGCAGTAATTAACCACAAACTCCGTAGGGGTGTACAAATGTATACCAAATTTTCTTGCAATTTCATCTGAATGACTGATTATCTTCGTATCATTCGTGATAAAACTGTATGCTCTATTGTAAATTGCAGAGGCTATTTGGTTTGCGTCATATCGATGTTTTTCGCCGACAATGGCTACTACACTTTCCGTAAGTTCATGATTTGGACATTTATCAACTACGCTAAATGAATTTAATAAATCCCTTGTATGTTGCCGTTTTATTTTGTCTGAACTCCTGTTCACCTCATTGAAAGAGTAACGAGAGATGCGGTAATCAATTTCGTCAGAATATGTAAATGTCAGCAGCGATTCTGATACGATGTCGCTTTCTAATTTCGCAGCGATGAGAACGTTAAGGTCTAATACAACGAGAATTTTGACTGAGTCCGGCACCAAAGAGAGAAGCGTTGGTTGCAGGGCAAGTTCCCAAATAGTCAGAGTTGTCTCCTTGCTCCCTCGTCCGGCGGTTTCTGCGCGGGCAATAAATCCATTTTTTTCCCAAAAAACGTCTATTCCGTAGTCTCGTCTACATCGGACAGTTATACGGTTCATATGGGATGTGTGTTGCTTCAGATGAGAAATGAGTTCTTCAGCAATACCCTGTCTTCGGGCATTCGGCCGCACACAAACATGTGCCAGCCTACACACGAGGTTTTGCTTCTGAGCAGAGAGAACATAACCGAGAACTTCATTGGACTCGGAAACAGCGACAATAATGTTGCCTCTTGCTGCGTAGTCCTCAAAGGCGCATTCAGGTAGAAAGCCGAGGGTTTTCTTCTGACTGTCGCCAAGAGAGATCACGTCTGGGAGCAAGTCCCTTTTTTCGGTGATGTTGTGTATTGAGTACTTCATGCTGGCATGCTTGTTTGCTGATTTTAATATCAAATTTTAGATCAAAAGCATAGCTTGGTAGGACTTCTTAATCATACCCCCACCGGCCTCTCACACCAGCACGATACCTTCGTCCAACACAGTCAACAGGAAATCGTACAGATCTAAAAACAACCCTCCAGTTCAGAATCGCCGCCGAGGCCTGCCCCTTCGCAGCTCAAAAAAAACACACAATTGTCGGAGCTACAGATGGTTA
Source organism: Desulfovibrio desulfopostgatei (assembly GCF_053570645.1). Lineage (NCBI taxonomy): Bacteria > Pseudomonadati > Thermodesulfobacteriota > Desulfovibrionia > Desulfovibrionales > Desulfovibrionaceae > Desulfovibrio > Desulfovibrio desulfopostgatei. The sequence goes on from NZ_JBRBQS010000002.1 coordinate 2,776,647, forward strand.
CGGCGGCTCTACCCCGCACATATCTAGCAGATTGAAGACACCCCGCAATACTCGCATTTGTGGCAACGCGCAGCATTGCCTGCACTACTGGCGTCGAAAAGCGATTAAACGCTTTATCCTTTCACATGGGTAAACAAGTCGCACACCTCCACCCCTAGTGCTTTGGCAAGTTTTTCAAGCGTAAACAGCTTGCAAGTTGCAATTCTGGCATCTCTCGCTCTCGCAACGGTGTCAGGTGCGACTTTCGAGATGTGCTGAAGTTCTTCGTACGTCATTTCTTTATCTTTCATAATGCTGCCAAGATTACTCGTAAAAGGCATACACCCTCCTTTTTCACTTGGATGTATCCTAGAATTTCTTGACAGCCACTTGGCTATAGCATAGTGAAACTCAAATGCCGCAAATCAAATAAGGGGAAGACTATGACGAAAAAGAATAATGATCTTAATGAACTGATAGTTCTTGTGCTGCAAGTTGCTGGCGGAATACTCTTTTCCGTTTTTCTGCTGAATAGTTACCTGACCTTTAAAAGGTATTCAGAGCGCTACGCACTGAAAAGCGCAGACATGCGTGTTTGCGACTCTGGAAATCCCCTCCGGTACATAACCGTCGCAATAGGTTGGAGCGTACTGCTAATACTGTCAGTCATTGCCTTTCTTGGCTCGGTAAAAGGAATCCAGCTAAGTTTTCAGTATGCAGCAGTATTTATTTGCTCATGCGCAGGGTTGATTGCATCACTGGCAGGCATGTTCGTTGTGTCAATGCGCATAGCAACAACGCAAATTGGCGTTCTTGTCTTTAAAACAAAGGGAACCGTAGTTATTCCCGCAGACCCGCATAACAATACCCTAGAAGACAATATCTTCAGGCTAAAAGCGCTGAAAGATTTATGCTCAATGGAAGAGCTTCGTGTCAGTGAAATCAGCAAGGTAACACGCCAAGGGGGCACCAAAGTTTTTATTCATGGCTCGTTTGGTGCGCGCTGTGTTGCATGGCGTGACAAGCAAAAACGGGACGAATGCATTTCCGCGCTCGAAATGGCTTGTGGAAGGCGCTTAAGCAGCATGGATTTAGGTCAGTAAGCTCCACATGATTGAGCTTAGCACGTTGAATATTTTAATCACAAAGGAGAAGGTAATGAGAATGTTGAATATTACATTATTAGCTGCCATTTGCTTATTATTTTCAACTGCTGCAATTGCAGACAGTTTAAGTGATTGTCCGGTTAGCAAGATGCTTGTAAAGTGCCCAGAAATGACAGTGCCGGAAGATTCGCGAAGAATAACTGCGAATGCTTTTATCAACGGCATCTCAAAAGTCGCTGATAACTTGGGAGGCGTTCTGAAGGCTACAAGTTGCCAAAAAACGAGTCAGAACCAGTACCGAATTGACATGGAAGGCTCAAACCCTTTGGTAGCCACACCGATCAAAGAAATTTATGAATTTCAAGTAAAAAACGATTATGCTGTGCTTAGCTATGTCTACAGGACTAAAGAGTTGACGCCTTACGAGATTGAATTTTTTTGCCATCGCATTATTACTGCCATCTCGTGGTGATAAGCTTATCTACAGCATTGAATAATGACCACGCCTTAACAAGCCCCCGGAAAAGCTCACTAGGTTTGTCGTAATGGGGAGGGCTAGCTTCCCTCCTCACAAACCCGCAAGAGATCATCGTCCAACATATTCAACAGGAAATCGTACAGCTCTAAAAACAACCCATCTTGCTCTAAATCATCCCCCCGCCCCGCCCCTACCGCTTCGCAGCCCGTAAGAGATACCGCAATGTCGGCATTGCACAATGCGGGCACGGCCCTATCCCACCCATCATGCAGATCAAAGAAACCCCGCACAAAGTCACATTTTAAGTATCGGGCTGCGTTGCCCGCATCAAGGGCATCAAGAAGGCGATTACTGCTATCAATGGTGCCCACGATATAAACGGAAACCAGCGGTTCGCGTTCATAGAGACCTCGGCACTCAGTGACCCAACACGACAAGGCAGGAATGTATTCAGGGGTATCAGCCTGGCTGGCATGAATAACGTCTAAAAAGCCTTGGACTTCAGGGAACCTGTCATGGACAGCATCTGCCGCCGCATTACCAATGTCCCCGATGCCAATGAAAGCAATGCGCTGATGGTGATGGAGCTGATTGTCGCCCTGTGCTTTACCCACGTGGGCCAGTTTGGTGGTAATGGATGCCTCTAGCTCCTTGATACAAGCGATGACTGTGTTTGACTGCAATGCACTTTTCATACGGATACTCTCCTTTCTTATTTGTGAAATTAAACTGACAAAATAAAATTTTCTGTTACAACCAGATCAATATATGTACTCATATTGACAAAATAATACATCTATGATACAATTATTGTGGCGTAAGCCATAACCACCAGAAGCCATTCGTACAATGCGAATGGCTTCTTTTTTATCATTATTAAAATCGTTGGAGATTTAAATGAGTTACTCTAAGGAGATGTGCGTATTCCTGTTGTCAAACCCGCAATTGATTGAAGAGGATTCATTGACAGAACACGTAGAGGCCACTGTTTTCAAAGCCATCAATGCGGCCATTTCCAATCGCTTGGGCGAGCGGTCGCCGTGGCGCACTCGATTCGGGCTGGTGGTGGAGGATGAAGACGGCAACGATGATACCGTTTTCGCCCCGTTGGATTGGCCCACAAAACCTGGCCATGCCGACTTGGCTGTTTTCAGGCTGGCGGAGACTGACCCCAATGCCAACAGCTATTGGCTCGGCAGCGCACTTGGACTCAACAGCTGCACGTTATGCTTTGAATTTTGGATGGACGGCAGACCGGCAGGCCCATCCCGGTATAAAGTCAAACAGCACTTGGAGGCTTTTCAAAAGGAAAAGGAGGTCCTTCAAAAAGCTGGATTCCAGTTCACCAAGCGCGGCACCCTTATCCTACCCTTTTCCCTCGACCCAGTTGTGGTTGCCAAAGAATTCCCCGACCTCAAAAAATCACTGGAACCCATGACCGCAGCGTTAGAAAACGTGCTCAAGCTTATGCCGGAGTTCGATAAATTTGTTAAAAACACCCTCCCGCCTAACAATAGCTGACATGAAAAAAGGCTCTCCATTTAATCATGGAGAGCCTTTTTATTCATATGAATTTAAACTTTTTAGCATAAAGCAGTATAAGCCAAAGTGGGATATCTTCACTGTCTGTAAACAAATTTGCTTCTTCTGATGCGCGCTTACATGACCCTTGAAGACTGCCAGCTTCAAAAATATCAGGGTGATTTTTAAGGAATTTTTTCATTCTGTTAAATTCAGATTGTTTTTTGTTTTCTAAAAAATCAATGCCAATGATCGTTATAAGTCGTTCCAACGCGGCTATTCTATTTTTTTCAGAAGGCTGAACTGCCCCTGAATTGTGCGACTTGACTGCTTTGCCAAGAACATCCTCAGAAAATCGTGCATTACTATAGTAGATTATTGCTTCTGACACGAAATCGTTCAGCTTTTCGCCAGTACCTTTAAGCTCCTCTTTTACGGCATCCAAAACTGAAAGCGCCCCAACAGAAAACGTATACCCTCTTTGGTTCCCGCTTTTTAGAATATCATCCGCTTTAAGATCTTTGATATCTGGCACAACAACGGGGTCCTTTTTACCAGATTTTGCCTTCCTCTGCGTGTCATTCGAACCCGTACTTTTCCTTGCCATTTAACCCTCCATTCCATGCCATATGCCCATATTCAGCAATAAAGAAACGAGTGAAAAAAGTATTGTTAAAAACGATGCTAATAGCAATGGTCAAAACAACGTTTCTATCATTTAACTAAGGAAATATTGAGCCCGCGCAAAGAAAAAGGGCCCTCATATATTTTTCTTTTAAGAGATATTGTTATGCAAAACAGATCAAATAAGTTAACGGTTAATATAATATTATTTATATAACTAGTTACTTCTATAGATAATCATAGTGCTAATAACAACACATACTCAATATTTACTATGTTTATTCGTACATAACTATCAAATTATTGCCATAGTGATTGTTAATAATTCATGATGCAATAAATCTTTGAGGCGAAGATCATTTTTTTGATTTTTTATTTTCATGACCATTTTAATACACCCATCAAAAAACAATGGTTAAAGCAATGTTTTCAGCCATGAAATTAGCAATGTTAAAAACATTGTTTTTACCCTCGTTTTGAGCTTTCCCACGCCACATTTCAACTTGCCAACTTTTAACACTCGCACAGCATTGTTTTTACCATTGCAAAAACCATGTTCTAAAACTCTTGTTCAGAGTAAATTTTGCAAAAATTAAAATAATCCACAAAACTTCGCTGCGAACATTGTTTTTATAATTGTTTAGTAAAATCAAAATTTCCGTGTCGAGTAATAATGTAATATTTTCAGCACTATTGACTTTTCTTAAATTTGTGGTATACTGCATTCTGCTTTTTTTATTTTATGGAGGTACACATGACTTGAGCCCCTTTCTTTTTCATATTTATATATAGATATGCTTAAGAATAGGAGGTCAATATGACCAAAGAGAAGAAAATGAGCTTGTCAGAAACCATCATCAGAACCCCCAATCCTCACGCAAAATACACTGCAAGGACTTGTGGGCGACTGACGATGATTTGGAGAAGTGATCCCCAATATCTCACGCACCACAACGAGCCATATCAGGGATCACTTTTTAACGGCGGGCAATACAGTCGTTTCGCAAAAAAATTTGCGACGATTGAGAATGAGCCGGACTGGTTCATTACGCTGAACTTCGACACTAACGTGTGGAAGAGAATTGACGAAGACACCTGCGAAAGGGCGTATGACGTCTTTCAGGCGTACACAAACCTAGTCATGACGAATTTCCCTGGTGCTTGGTTTGGGTGGGGCGCTGAACTTGCCTTCCGCAACACAGGTTTGCATTTCCACACTTTCGGCTCTTTCGGCCAAGAGCTAGAAAGAGAGCAAAGGGTCTTTCTGATGAGAACCTGGCTGGAGATGACGGGCAGCACAAATAAGAGCGCGTTTAAGCCAGTAAAGGCTGAAAGCTCGATTCGTGGCTACCTTTTTTCACCAAAGAAGAAAGCCCGAAAAGAGCAATTCAGGGATATGTTTCCCGGCCGGCACATGTTCGGCATAGTTGGCAAGAAAAACATCACCTTCGCCAAGGCCTCGAAGGCATACCCTATTAGCCACGAAAAGAAGCTGATGATTGAGCGGCTTGTTCTGGACAGGGTGTACTTACGCAACAACCTCGATCCAACGCGCTTTCTCCAGTACGTTAGGCGAGAATTTTACCACTTCTCATTTTACCCAAAGGAGGTTGTCGATGAGATAAGACAAATTATTAAAGACCGTAAATACTAAACAATTGTTGCCCCGGCTGAAGTACCAGCCGGGGCAACTTAATTTATATAAGGCTTGGTATTTGGAAGGAGAAGCAATGAAAACAGCATTTCTTGAGATGAACCATATAAACGCTAACAGATATAAAGAGATTAAAGATATTTTCATGCATAAATGAACCCGCAGTGCATGACATACTTAGAATTAGCAGATTTTTTAAAATTATCGCCCGGCACCGTCAGAAACAACTGGCGAAGCTACCCCCATTTTTTTGTCACTCCCGCTTCTTTCAAGAGTGAAAACTTACGGGGCGCGCGATTTAATCAAGATGATATTTTGCAATATTTTAAAATATTGACGGAGAACAGCAATGGCAATACGCGAAATCGTGAAAAAGAATGGAATCGTGTTCCAAGCCTACTTCAAGTTTCAGGGGCACCAGTACTCAAAGATTTGCTACAGCCGAAAAGAGGCAAAGGAATGGGAGCAAGTCGCAAAAGTGGCCCTAAATCAGCAGCAAGCTACGCCACCGAGTTTGATGTTTTCCCATGCTAGTAGGGTATACTTGCAGGACTGCAAAGTGCGATTGACGCCCAACACGTTTCTTGAGCAAAAACGCCACCTCTGCGAATTTGCGGCTTTCCTTACAGAGGATGTCGCCATGACTGACATTACGAAGGCCATTGCTACCAGTTTCATACGCTCAACAGAAACTGCGCGTGGTGGCAAGGCTGCTGATCGCCGCATTCGCACGTTGAAAGCGCTCTGGAATTGGCACAAAGACGCTGTTCCAAGAAATCCCTGGCGTTTTGTTGCCAAGCCCGCTGTGGAACAATACGTCAAGTACGTGCCTACCCCTGACGACATCAGCAAGGTTCTGGCTGTGGCAAAACCGTGGCAAGCTGATTTGCTCAACACGTTGCTGCTCACAGGGGCCAGAGTGAGCGAAATTCTCAATTTAACGTGGGAAGACGTTGCTGACCACTCATTGAAGCTTTGGACGCGGAAGCGCAAAGGAGGGGCAAGGCAGTACCGGACTTTGCCCATAGGCAGCAGCTTACATGCCATTATAACGGCCCAAAGGGCGATAACAGGCAACACGACCCATGTTTTCATCAATCCCAATACAGGAGGACCGTATTCAACTCGTCAGCAAACCATCCGGGATATGATGAAAAACCTTTGCAAGAAGGCTCAGGTCAAAAGCTTTGGTTTTCATGCCATACGGCATTTTTTCGCCGTGAGCCTCATCCAATCACAGCAGGCGGGGTTGACGGACATCCAGCTCCTCTTGGGACACCAGAGGGCCACTACGACCGACATCTACCTGAAAAGCGTGGCGCCAGACATCAACCATTTGGCGGCTATCATTGAACGTGCGGTTCAGCCAGCATCTAGCCGGACGCACGAGGTTGAAGCCGACAGGTAGCACAGGACAACTTTAGCACAAAGGGGCGGGTTGCTTTACGGCAACCCGCCTTTATTACGGGAGATGACACCAATCGCAGAATAGCGAAATTGCCACGATTTGCCTCTAGTTTAAACTCATAAGAATAAGTTTAAAACTTTTCAAGCTATAAGAGCACGCTATCTAGCACAGCAATTTTTGTATTTTTTCCCACTACCACATGGACACAGTTGATTTCTTCCAACCTTTCCTGTTTGTTTAGCTTTACTCCAACGTTGTGCTTTTATATCGGCAGATAACAATTTCAAACGTTTTATATCCTCAGGGGGAATATCTATACACCGGAGATGCTCAAAATCAATGTCAACTACATGTAACTGTTCGTTGAAAAACAATTCAAACAGAGTTCGCTCTGCTTCTGCTGCAATTAGCATTGTAGCGTAGCAGTGATCCCGCGCAAAGTTATCTTGCATTTTTGGAAGTTTAGGATCCCAGCAGACAATGTTGATTTTAGTTTCACCCAAAGTCACTATCGGTTGAATCGTACCTCTTTCCCTTTGCTTCACCAGAACTTGGTCTATTAATGAAGCAATATTATCCCGCCACTCTCCACCACAATCCAATAGCGCAGAAGCGGCCTTTCGTCGTCCTAACTTTTTTTTGTTTGCGAGAGCATTAATGATCTCCTCAAGCCTTGCCGGCATATCCTGCTTCAATGGACAAAGAGTATTTTTATCCTCAAGTTTTTTTGCGTAGTATTCATCAATTTTTGAGCTAAACCCATGATAGAAGATTTTGTTAGCCCCAGACAGGTTTAAAGGCTTACTAGCATATGCATTGCGATCGAGATATAAGCCTAAGTGGTCCATTTCATCGTTGAGCATCATATGTTCGGTACTAAAAGCTTTTTTTCTTTGTTCAGCATAATGAAGGAACACAAGGGGATTAGAAAATATGTCAGCGTAAATTCGCAAATCATCTATGGAAAAAGCCCATATTGGATTTTCTCCGATATCAATTCCGAGACCTTTTAATTGTTCAGGCTGGCACGCAAGTTCTGTGAACGAGTCTAACGTCAATACGCAGACATTGAGTTGATAATAATCTGCGGCAGAGAGGGTTCCTACCTCATTATGTGCATTGTCATATAAAGATACTATTGGTCTACTTTTTAAATATTGCAAAAAACGCATTCCCTGCATTGCAGGCTTGTAAACAAGATTCTTTAAGGATGCAATGTAGCTTGGAAAATCTGTAGCTGGAGATGTATATGTAAATGATCCAGCCTTAACTTCAACAATAAAAAGATGATCTTCGTAACAAATGATAATGTCAGATTCAGCCCATTCATTTTTATTTTGCAATGGGTAGACTACTGACTTATAAATCGTTGCCCCAGGAAGAATCCTTTCGAAGAATTCAACTGGCAAGCTCTCCGAAATTTCTTGCTGCTTGCTCGCCCAAATAGGCTTGTAGTCTGGCCTATTTTCGAAAATAACACGTTGCATTTGCCTATAAAAATTATCAAACAGATTATGGCACTCGAAACAGTAGTATCTTCCTTCCACCTTCAAAAAAGGGCGTTTAAAAACGGGCCACACTTTGAGAGGCCAACCACGCATTTCTTCACCCGAAAAAAAATCAGCCTCTTCCCCTTGTTCCCACGAGAACGCATCAAGAAATGCAATTGGCAATTCGGTAATTTTTTGCAGATCATACAAATCATACTCAAAAAAACGCCCAAAAACATCACTTTGCCAATCTTCCCACCCATTATTTCGTACAACATCTTGCATTACATTTTGAATATCCATACCGGATTGGGGGACACGTCTAATATAGTCCTCAAATTCGGCAGTCATTTTTTTCTGAAATTCTTTCAGGTCAACAGTGCATTTCTGTACACCTGAAGATAGTGACGATAAAATTGACGCAACACCCTTCATTATTTGTTCGGTATTCACCCCAAATAAATTTTGGAGAATATCGTCATGTGGAGACAATATTGCAGAATGATGTTCAATTTCGTGAGCATTATATCTGTCACCTCGCACCATACACCAATGCATTTGAGCTAATGTATAGAATCTATCATATTCTAGGTTATAATCTGGATGTATTGTTTTTTCGTATAAAGATCTGCTGGAAAAATAATACGGCAAATCTTTAAACAAACCATTAACGAGGTTCTCAAGCTCCCCATAGGCATCACCAGCAAGATCTTGAATCTTCTCTGCTGGTTTTGTCGATGCAACAATGCTTTGAATGTAATCAATCATCCGCAGAGCTAAAGCGGCATCTTTATCGTTTGCATCGCCATACAGGCCAATAGATGTCCCCACATACTTCCAGTGGGCCTGCTTAAGAAGCTCAAGAGGAGGAAGAGTTGAGACAATTTTAACTATTTTTTGGATTTTGCTATCGATCTTTTCGCAAACTCCAGGATGCTTTTCAGCAGTGGCTTTCTGATACTGTTCAACTTCTTCTTTAGACATGTTATTTTTACAGACGACCTCCTTGCCAAATCGCGCCAGTTCAATTGGGCCAAAGTGAAAGTAGTCATCAGGTTTACGCTGAATTTTTTGAACTTTCCTTTTTTTAGTACTTTTGCCCATGAGACACTCCAACTTTGTTTAAGCGCTAATCTGCATGGCTAACCGCTCAATACATACACAGAATACTTATTTCTGTGAGATAATCCTACACCACAACGCCACTCGTTGAGATTATTATAGTTACCCACAGGGCTACAAATTTTCTTCGCAGATCAAGCCAACGCTGCATGACGGTACGCATTTTGAGCATGCTCTTGCTAAAAACATACCCTTTCTATTGTGTATTAATGATTAGGTTGAAATTCCTCATTATTCACATGCACATTCAGGAATCATTCAGTATTTAATGTTCTTCCAGTGGGTTTTCTGTAGCCATTTTTTTTTGGGGGGGGGCTATTTGATAAAGGCTTAAATGTGAATGGGTAGACCATTTTCAGTCAACACCTGCTCCATCAAAGGGAAGTTAAATGTACGCATAGGTGCTCCATTGCTGGCATCTTGAAGCGCCTGTCGCAGAGTTTGCCCATTCATATATTGCCCGACAACCCTGTTTACATTATAGACTGCAAAAGAATCTGTCCGCCTTGCTGGTTTATTCTTGATGTAGTTCAGAATGGCTGCAAAGCCCCCTATTGGGGCAACGTTCCATATGGTCAATATCAAGAGAATTGCTGTTTGTACTTCTTTATTGAGCGGGTCAATCTCAGTGGCTGGCATTTCTCTTCCCGTCACTTTTCCATGTGGTGCAACATCACCCATCGTTGCTGCATGTATGAACGGGTCAAACAATCGCGGGAAGCTGATGGCAGGCTTATGAAGTTCCTGAAAATCGATAGCGCAACTTCTCCCGACATAGAACACGCCTGAATCGGCTGTGTCCTTTTTGTTCTGATATTCAAAGGCGTAGTACTGGTCTGTGAGAACGCCGCAACATCCTTGCTTGCTTTGTCCCGGAAGAAGTTTGAGGTGCCCGATGCACGACAGCGAGTATTGCCTGACAATCTTGACCTTGGCTTCTTCCCCACGGCAATTTTTTGGAAACGACATGTCGAACTCCTTGTCTTGCTGGATGTTTCAGCTAGCCATTCGAGACAGGAACAGTCAAGAGGCACTTCCACCTAAAACAAACTGATGCTTTGGAATAGAGACAGACATTGAAAATCACACTTTTTCGTCCGCTATACCGTTTTGTTGGACAAAACGATCTCTACAGTAAATCTACCTTGGCGTCTCTTGTCTGCGCTGTCACTGCGAAATGGATTAACTTAAGTTTTTCTCCGCAGATCGAGCCAAAGTATGTATGACGGTATGCATGCTGGCCGCGCACTCGCTAAAAGCATACCCATTTTAGACGCGAAAACGGCGTGTTGCTATCTAAAGCAACACGCCGTTTTTATTACGTATTAATGGCGGAGAGGGTGGGATTCGAACCCACGTAGGAGCTATTAACCCCTAACTCGATTTCGAGTCGAGCGCGTTACGGCCGCTTCGCTACCTCTCCGCAGGCCACAAAGGGCGTTGGGTGCCCCGCTTGCAGCCGAAGGCGGTATATAGCCTATCTTTGGGTGAAAGGCAATGCTTCTGTCTCACAATGGCGCGTCGCCGCTGTGCTTTGTCTCAAAGTGGCTAAGAGTCGCCCGCAATTCCTTTATTTACGTCCCCCCGGCAACCTGAGGGGAACGCCCCCATGGACATAGGCGCAAGCCGAGTACAGCAGGTCATCTGGCCAGGAGGGATCGGGAAGCAGGCCAAGTTTTTCGTCCAGCTCTGCCCTGCCGGGGTAAAAGGCAGCGTGTCCATTCCGCGATATCGCTCTGATCGCGTTTTTCACTCAAACCCTGCAACCCCACCCATAGAGCCTGCCAACGCCGCCTGCTCTTCAGGGCATCAGTCTGCGCCACTCCTAGTGCTTGCCCAGCGCCGCCATGACCTCCAGAGCATCAGCTTGCTCGGGGTCTGTCTGCAAGGCGCGCAGGGCGTTATCTTCCGCAGCCTGTTTTTTACGCCAGGCAAGGTACATTTTCGACATTTTGCCAAAGGTGGAGGCATGCCCGCCAAACGTGCGCAGCACCGCCTGATACACCGCCTCGGCCTTTTCGTATTCCCGCAGTTCCATCCACGCTGCCACGGCCCCGGTGTAGGCCGAGGCCTCGCGAGGCTGAATGGTCATAGCTTCCTCATACATGGCGGCGGCTTCGGCAAATAGCCCGGCAGCGGCAAAAATCTGGCCCATTTGCAGGCGAATGCCGTCCTCGTCGCCAAACTCTTCCACTATGCGCTTCAAAAAAGCGCGCCCCTTGGCAACCTGCCCCTCGCGCAAAAAATCGAGCCCGCTGCTGATGAGCTGCTTTTTCCGCTCCAGCCGGGCCTCCGCCTCCTGCTGCACAGCCTGCTCCGCCGCAGTTTCCAGAATTTTGGCCAGCCCATCCAGCACGGTTGAAAGCGTTGCTTCCTTGCCCGCTTGCAGGGTGATGCTGCGCGGTTTACCCGTATTGCCGGGATCAAGCAGCGGTTGCAGCGCGCTATGGCGCACAATGCCCCCCAAAAATTCCCCGATCTGGATATCCAGTTCCGCCCTTGCGGAACGCATCAGCTTTACCCCGGCCAGAAGCCGCAGCGCTTCACTCATGGTCACAAGGGCGCGCTCAACTTCATCACGCCGCAGATAGCCCATTGCACGGGCGATATTTTCCCTGATTTCTTTGGGAGCAGTTGTCAGCATGCCGAGCCGTCCTCCAGCCAGTGATGCCGCACTGTTTGAGCGTTGTTTCGCAAAATCTGCAAGGCCGCATCCGGCACAAGAAAATCCACATTGCGGCCCGTCAGCCAGAGCTGTCGCACCCGAGAGGCGCTCACCGCCAGCCACGGCACAGAAAGAAAATGCGCCAGCCCGCCCCCCGGCAAGGTCATACACGGGCATGCCGGTAACAATGGAGCGCGCTCTGCGGCATCGGGCCACATGGTTTTAGCGGCGGTGATAAAATCGGCAGAGGTATGCCCCTTGCGGGGCACAACCACAAAATGACACAGCCGGGGCAAATCCAGCCCCTTATGCCATGTGGAGAGCAAGGCAAAATCCGGGCTGCCCAGAATAAAATACAGATCCGTATCCGGCTCTGCCTCACGGTAGGCGCAAAGCGTATCCCACGTATACGACGGCCCCTGGCGCTGAGCCTCCATCCGGTTGCAGCGCAGCCAGGGCAAACCCTGAGCGCAGGCTTCCACCATCCGGGCGCGCAGATCAAAGGGCAGCATGGCGCTCTGCGCCTTGTGCGGCGGCACGGCGCAAGGCACCATATCCACGCCCTGCACAAGGTCGCCCAAGGCCTCGCGGGCCTCAATGGCCAGCCGCAGGTGTCCCACGTGGGGCGGGTTAAAACTGCCGCCAAGAATGGCCCGGCCCGGCGGGGGGGACGCCGCTTCCGCCATCTATACGCGCACCTGCCCCTGGCCAAGCACCACAAACTTGGTGGTGGTCAGTTCGTCCACGCCCATGGGACCGTAGGCATGCAGCTTTGAGGTAGAAATGCCTATTTCCGCGCCAAGGCCAAGCTGCCCGCCGTCGTTGAAACGGCTCGAAGCATTGACCGCCACCATGGAAGCATCCGCCTCGCGCAAAAAGCGCATGGCATGCTCGTGGTTGTTGGTGCAGATGATTTCCGTGTGATTTGAGCCGTAGCGGGCAATGTGATCCAGCGCGGCATCCATACTTTCCACCACGCACACGGCAAGCACCAGAGCATGAAATTCCTGCCCCAGATCATCAGGCCGCTGAGCAACGGCAGTTGCGCCAAGCAGGGGCAGCGATTGCGGGCAGGCGCGAAATTCCACCCCGGCGGCACCAAGCGTTGCCGCCACCTTGGGCAGAAAATCCTTGGCCACGCCGCGGTGCACCAGCAGGCATTCCAGCGCGTTGCACACGCCGGGGCGCTGCACCTTGCCGTTAAAAACAATCTCCGCCGCTGCGTCCAGATCGGCATCCGCATCAATATAAGCGTGGCACACGCCCTTGAAGTGCTTGAGCACGGGCATGGTGGCAGCCTCGGTCACGGCGCGCACAAGGCCCTCGCCGCCGCGCGGAATTATAACATCAATATAGCGGTCGAGCTTGCACAGGGAGTTGACGGCCTCGTGTCCGGGAATGGATACAAGCTGGGCGGCATCGGCGGGCAGTCCCGCCTGGGCCAGCGCATCGCACAGGGCCTTGGCAAGGGCGATGTTTGAGCGCAAAGCCTCGCTGCCGCCGCGCAGAATAACCGCATTGCCCGCCTTGATGCACAAAATGGCGGCATCGATGGTCACATTGGGGCGCGCCTCGTAGATCATGGCGATCACGCCCAGCGGCACGCGCATACGGCCCACAAGCAATCCATTGGGGCGCTGCCACTGGCGTTCCGTAGCACCTACGGGGTCGGGCAGATTGGCCACGTGGCGGCAGGCTGCGCGCATTTCATCCATAATGGCGGGGGTAAGCGTCAAGCGGTCAAGGCGGGGGGCATCCTGCCCGGCGGCACGGGCCGCAGCAAGGTCTTCCGCATTGGCGGCCAGAATTTCGGCCTCCCGCTCCTGCAGCAGTTGCGCCAGCCCAAGCAGGGCTTGCGTTTTGGCATCGGGGTGGGCCTTGGCTATGGCCCTGGCCGCTTCCTTTGCCCGCGCGCCAAGGCGCGACATTTCTTCTGCAGGCGTCATGCATACTCCTTATTGTATTGGCCGGGGCCGCGCAGGCCGCCTGACCAGAGGATATTTGTTTTGACAGAGGGGTTGATTCTGGCCTAAGAAAAAAGCTTCCGTCCAGCTCCGCCGATCATGGAACGCGCAGGGCAAACGCGCGGAAAAACTACGGCGGTTCCGCCTCCCTAAGGAGTTTTGATACATGAATCCGCAAAAGAATCAAGGCGCAGAGGATTCCCCCCTGTTGCGCGACCTTCAGGCAGAAGTCAGCTCCGAAAGCGCCCCCATGCTCCAGTTCATGCTGCGTCACGCTGGCACCATAGCCAGCATTGTGGTGCTGTTTGTGCTGGTTCTGGCGGGTACCGGCATCTGGCGCTGGTACAGCACATCCAGAAACGATGAGGCGCGGCAGTCGCTTGCGCGCATTGTGCTGCAAACCAGCGGCCCCGCGCAGGTCAAGGAACTTGCCGCCCTGGCGGAAAAAGCCCCCTCGGACGTACGGTTTTCCGCCTATCTGGCCTTGGGCCAAAGCGCCATGAGCAACGGCGACAACGCCACCGCCGCGGATGCCTTTGCCAAGGCCGCCAAGGCAAGCGACGGCCCCCTTGCGCTGGTTGCCGGCATGAACGAGGCCGGAGCCATGCTCAAGGCCGGAAAATACGCCGATGCCCTTGCCCAGCTGCAAAAGCTGCAAGCCGCGCTGCCGGGCGAAGTTACCGCTCCCCAGCTCAAGCAGATGATGGCCGAAGCCGCTGTTGCCGCAGGGCAGAGCGAACAGGCCGCCCGCATCTATCTTGCCCTCTCGCGCGAGGCGCAGGGCCTCAACAGCGAATATTTCCGCGCTCGCGCAACCACGCTGGCCCCCAAGATTGTTGAAGAAGAAGCCGCCCAGGCTGCGGCCCCGGCAGCGCCAGACGGCGCTGGGGAAAAATCTTCCGGCAAAGCCCAGTAAATATCTCTTCGCAAGCCCGCGCATGTGCAAACAGCGCGGGCTTGCGTCATTGTAGGCGGGGCCGCATGGGCCGCGCCATTTTGCATCCAGTTGCGGTTCAGGCGATATGCCTGGGCCTGGAGGGAACATGAGCAATCATCCGCTGTTGCAGGGCGCTCGCGGCGAGCGGCACCTGCTGTTGGGAAACGAAGCCATTGTGCGCGGCGCGCTTGAAGCGGGTGTGCATATGGTCAGTTGTTACCCTGGCACTCCGTCTTCGGAAGTGCCGGACACGTTCCACCGCCTTGGCGGCGAGGGCCGCTACCGGCTGGAATATTCCGTCAACGAGAAGGTGGCTATGGAAGTGGCCGCCGGTGCCGCCCTTGGCGGCGCCATGAGCCTCGTGACCATGAAGCACGTGGGCGTCAACGTGGCCGCCGACCCGCTGTTCACCTCCGTTTACACGGGCCTGCCCGGCGGCATGGTCTTGCTGACGGCTGACGACCCAGGCTGTCACTCTAGCCAGAACGAACAGGACAACCGCACCTATGCGCGCTTTGCCCTGCTGCCCTGTTTTGAGCCTGCCTCCGCGCAGGAAGCCAAGGACATGACCCGCGAGGCCTTTCGCCTTGCCCGCGAGCTGCAACAACCCGTGATGCTGCGCACCACCACCCGCATCAGCCACATGCGCGGCGCTGTGGATTTTGACGATCTGCCCGCCACCCAGCCAAAGGTTGAATTCAAGCGTGATCCGGGTCGGTTTGTGCCGGTTCCCGCTGTGGCCCGCAAGCGCCATCAGGTGCTGGACGGCATCATTGAAAAAGCCCGCCAGTTTGCGGAATCCAGCCGCTTCAACACGGTGCATGAACCCCATACGCCCACGCGTCTCGGCATCATCACCAGCGGCGTGGCCCGCAACTATCTGGCCGACGCCCTTTCTGCTGGCGGCTGGGAAGACCGAGTGCGCGTGCTTGAGCTTGGCATGACCTGGCCCCTGCCCACTGCCATGATCACAGAATTTCTGCGCGGCTGCGACCGTGTGCTGGTGCTCGAGGAAGGCGTAGACCTGCTGGAGCAGGACATCCGCGCCCTGGTGCAGAAGCAGGAAATCCACGTGCGCATTGAAGGCAAGGATTCCGGCCTCACCGGTCAGGGTGAATATTCCACCACCCTTGTCATGCGCCGCCTTTCCTCCTGGCTCGACACGCCCTGCCCGGCCAAGCCCGTGCGCAGTGTAGACATGGAACTGCCGGGCCGCCCGCCGAACCTCTGCGCCGGTTGCTCGCACCGCGCCGTTTACTACGCCGCGCGGCAGGTTTTTGGCGACGATGCCTTCTACTCCAGCGACATCGGCTGTTACACCCTGGGTCTGTTGCCGCCCCTGCGCGCTGCGGATTTTCTGGTGTGCATGGGGTCTTCCATCTCCGCAGGCAGCGGCTTTGCCCGCGCATCGGAAAAGCCCGTGGTGGCCTTTATCGGCGATTCCACGTTCTTCCACTCCGGCATGACGGGCCTCGCCAACGCGGTTTTCAACCAGCATGACGTCATTCTGGTCGTTCTGGACAACGGCACCACGGCCATGACCGGGCACCAGCCCAACCCCGGCATGGTGCAGGAGATGCTCGGCTCCATGAGCCAGCACATGGATATTGAAGCCATTGTGCGCGCCATGGGCGTTACCCAGTGCACCAAGGTGCGCTCCTTCAACGTCAAGGCCGTCACCAAGGCGCTGGAAGAAATGAAAGCCCAGAGCGGTGTGCGCGTGCTGATTACCGAAGAGCCTTGCGTGCTGTATGCCCGCCGTCAGCTCAAAAAGGCCCAACCCCAGGTGGCCGAAGTGGCCCAGCAGGGACCGGAAGCCATGCGCTGCCTTGAGCAGCTGGCCTGCCCCGCCTTTTACCGCGAGGGCGACAATCTTGCTGTGGACGCCACGCTCTGCACGGGCTGCATGGTCTGTTTGCAGGTTGCGCCCACGGCCTTCAAGGCGCGGAAGCGGTAGGGAGATATTATGAAGACACAAGAAATGCAGAAGCGGATGCGTATATTCTTTACCGGCGTGGGCGGTCAGGGAACCCTGACGGCCACAACCCTGCTGGCCCGTACGGCTCTGGAAGCCGGACTGGATGTGGTGGCTGGCGAAGTGCACGGCATGGCCCAGCGCGGCGGCGTAGTGGAATCTGTCATGCTGCTTGGCGGCTGGCGTTCCCCCAAGCTGGATTACGGCGAAGCCGATGTGCTGCTGGGCTTTGAACCCCTGGAAACCCTGCGCGCCCTGCCCTACTTGCAGCCCGGCGGCGCAATCTTTTCCAGCAGCGATGCATTGCCGCCCCTCAGCGTTTCGCTGGGCAAGGCAGTGTACCCCGACATGCCGCACATTATGGAAAAGGCCCGTCAGGTTGCGGGGCAGTGCCACTTTGTGCCCTGCCGCGAGCTTGGCATAAAGGCAGGTTCCGTGCAGAGCGGCAACACAGTGCTCCTGAGCGTGGTCTGTTCTTCCGGCGTGCTGCCCTTTGGCGTGGACGCGCTGGAAGCCGCCATCAAAAAATTCCTGCCCGCGAAATTGCAGGAATCCAACCTCAAGGCGCTGGAACTGGGCAAGGCCTACGTGAATAAATAGCGCCTTGCGCGCAGCCCGCCCCTGCTGCGGCGCCTGAGCGTGACCCATTATAAACGCAAGAAGCCCCTTCATTGAAGGGGCTTCTTTTTTGCGGCAGGAATTTCTGCCTTAGCAGTTCTGCATCTGCTCAATGAGGCCTTCAAGATTTTGGGCTTGGGCAGAAAGCCCCGCCACGGCACGCGAGGCCGCGCTCATGGCAACAGCAGTTTGCCGCGAAAGGCTGGTAACATCGCCAATGGTGCGGTTGATCTGGTCAGTGGCCACAGCCTGCTGCTCGCTGGCGGTGGCAATTGCGCTGACCTGATTGGCGGTTTCTTCCACAGTTCCCACAATGCCTTCCAGCGCCTGGCCTGACTGCTGGGCAGCTTCGGTTGCCAGCGAAATTCCCTTTACAGCCTCCTCCACCGAGGCAGCGCTGTGGGCCACGCTTTGCTGAATGGCCTTGATGGCCGTATCCACATCGTGGGTGGAAGCCATTGTTTTTTCCGCCAGTTTGCGCACTTCGTCCGCCACCACGGCAAAACCGCGTCCGGCATCCCCAGCCCGTGCGGCCTCAATGGCGGCATTAAGGGCAAGCAGATTGGTCTGATCCGCAATATCCGAAATAACGTTCATGATACGGGTAATCGCATGCGCATGCCCGCCAAGCTGCTCCATATCATCCTTGAGGCGCAAGGAGGTGGAGCGTACGGTTTCAATACTCTCCAGAGCGTGGCGAACCACCCTGGCCCCGTCCTCTGCTTTTTGGCGGGTTTCTGCTGAGGAGTCAGAGGCAACGGTGGCATTCTGCGCCACCTCGCCCACGGTGGCGTTCATCTGCTCCATGCCAGTGGCGGCTTCCGTGAGCCTTTGAGCCGTGCTGTCTGCGCTTTCTTCTGCCTGCCGGATGGTTTCGCCAACCTGACCGGAGGCAGTGGCCACAACATGGGTCACTTCTTCCAGCGCCTCTGCCACCTGCTGCATGGCTTCTGTTTTTGCACGGGCATCGCGCTCCGCCGCCTCAGCCTGTTGCAGGGCGGCATTGGCCCTGGCGGATTCTTCCCGCGCCTTTTCCGATTCACTGCGCGCACTTTCTATATGCACCTTCAAAGCCTGAACCATAAGCACCAGCGAGGCGTACACCCCCTGTTGGCGGCCAGAGTGCTCAAGGTCATAATCCCCTTCAGCCACGCGGCCCGCTATGAGCTGCAACTGCGCCGGGTCTTTGCCGAGCTGGCGCTTGATGGCAAGCGTGATGCCCGCTGTAACCGCAATGCTGAACAATATTCCCACGATGGCGAGCACGGCCCCGGCCAAGCGCGACTGCCGCGCAATTTCCTGCGCACCTGCCGCTGCCTCCTGACTGCGCTGCACATCGTGCTGCACAAGCTGGTCAAAATAGCGCGCAAGTCGGATGAAGTCAGCTCTGCTACGGGTGAACAGCGCAATGGAGCCATCCGTATCGCCCTCGCCCGCCAGACGGATAATTTCTTCGCGGGTGGCTTCCTCCGCATGCAACTGGGCCATGATATTGCCCCACAGTTCATCATCCACCGGCTCACCAGCCTGCTTACGGACCTCAATCAATGCCTGATAGGCCTCGGCATGATGTGCAAACTGCTTGAGGGCACGCTTGATGCGGTCGCGGTACTCGGCGATGGTGACTTTATCCGTATGCGGAGTAAGCGCCGCCAGATCGGAACGGGCCGAATACAGCAACGACGTCATGGTCTGCACCGCCACAAGCGACGGCACATACTGCTGATCCATATGGCTGACGGCGTGATCAATACGATCGGTATTGACGTAGTACACGCCGAACAGCGCCAGCATAAGAAAAATGATGCTGCTGAACGAAAGAACCAGTTTCGTGGTCAGCTTCATGAGTACTCCCGTAGTTTGCTTGTGCCGCCTTGGGGGCAGCAATAATCGTTACGCTTCAAGCTGGTAATTACTGCCGCTGATGCGTTTGCACTGCTTTTTCAGCGTGGCGGCGGCGCGCGCCAGATCAAAACTGCTCTGAAAGTTGCTGGCATTAACGCCCACAATCGTCAGGGACATGAGCGGGAAGCGCTCTTCAATATTGCTGCGGCTTTTGCCCTCGATGTAACCGCGCTGGACGTCATCGGCGCTGTAAAAGGCAGGCACGCTGTCGTTAAAAGCAGAGATGATGGTTTCGCACACATCAGGGGCCGTAAGGGCATCTGTTACGGCGATAAAGTCATCGCCGCCGATGTGGCCTACAAAATCATCCTCGCTCGCGCTTTCCTTGATGATGGATGAGAGGCGCTTGAGCGCCCTGTCGCCATTTTTAAAGCCGTATTTGTCGTTGTAAGCCTTGAAGTTGTCGATATCGAAGTAGAGAACAATACGCGGCAAACCAAGGCGCACAAGCCGCTCCAGCTCGATATCTATGAGCGCGTTGCCGGGCAGTTCTGAAAGAGGATTGAGCTGGCGCGCGTTGGCGACTTCCAGTTCGATGCTCTTTTCGAGCAGTTCCTTGACTGTTACCACACCCTGATAGCGACCCTCGCGGGTTACGGTGACAAAATCATAGAGTTTGGCGTCATCACGGCGCATGGCCTGCCGCGCTACCAGATCAATGGTGCATTGGTGGTCCACACACAAAAAGGAGCGGTCCATGACCGCTTCCACAGCTTTGTCGGCAAAAAGGGAAAAACCGAATCTGCCGCTTAGTTGCTCGTACAGGCGATTGCGTGTGAGCGCCCCTACGGGCAAATCACCCATAACCACGCACAGCCCGTTGAGTTTGCTGTTTTTTTCGAACAAATCTACCACGCTACGTATGGGCATGTGCGGCGGCACAACGGTGCCTGCGCGGCAAATATGGCGCACATGAAACTTGTGGACGCGCGCGCCAAAAAATCTGTTTTTAATCTTGTTTTCGCGGTGAATGACCTGAAGGGCCAGCGGGTCTACGGCTCTTGGCGTGGGATCTGGCCTGCGGAGAAAATAGCCCTGTCCGTAGGGCACATCAAAACTGATGAGGGTTGCCAGCTCTTCTTCGGTTTCTATGCCCTCGGCAATGATGCGCGTATTGGTGAGCGCCGCAAATTCCTGCATGCTCTTGATGAGCGCCTGCCGGGTGAGGTCTTTATCCACCCCACGTATGAGCTGCATATCGAGCTTGATGAAATGCGGCTGCACGTCAGATATAAGGTTGAGGCCGGAATAGCCTGCGCCCGCATCGTCGATGCTGATCTGGTAATTCTGGCCTTTGTAATGCTCGATAATCTGCTTGAAGCCGCGCAGGTTCACAACCGATTCGCGCTCGGTGATTTCAAAAACAATATCTTCGGCGCTGATGGCAAAGCGGGTCAGGTATTCCTTGGTGAAGCCCATGCCAAAATGGGAATCCTGAATAATGTTGGGATTTACATTAAGAAACAGGCGGATGCCCGTTGGCATCTGGCGGGCGGCGCGCAGGGCGCTACGCCGGAAGAGATGCTCAAGCTCCAGCATGCGCCCATTTTCCAGCGCGCACTGAATAAGGGCCTCTGGACCTTCAAGCGGAGTTCCGGCAGGGCCGCGGCCAAGCGCTTCATAACCAAAAACAGCGCCATCGCGAAGAGAAACAATGGGCTGGAGCACGCTGGTGATGGTCTGGTTCTGAAGTACATCCAGCAAGGCCTGACGACGCTGATCATCATCGGCAGTTGCAACATTCAGTGAAGTTGATGCGGGCGGCGGAACCATGGACGTAGCGCGGCATGGATGTGGGTGCGAATCTGCCAAACTTGCAGGATGCAGCGGCAGATCGCAAAAAGTTTCTACAAATAAATCCTGCGCGGAAGAATCGGGCATGACCCCCTCCACATAAATTGCTGCGATGGTTGGGCTGCGGTCTGCTTGCTCGTGGTGGCCGAGGCATTAATTTCCGGCAGGCACGGCCCTCAGACTCGTAGTCACAAACATCACTAAGCCGATACTATGGCGGGTCTGTTACAGAAATAATTGATTTTGACGGCGAATCAGATTCGTCAGAGATAATTTGAAAAGACAATTACCAAAAAGAAAGAGGGAATTGGGCCCATTGTTACAGCCGCATTACGCGACTTTTGACGACAAGGTTACGGAGGTAAATGGGCGCTTACGCAGGGCCAGATTTTAATTGGGGTTTAGATGGGTGGTAGATGGTCTTTAGTGATAGTCGTGTCTGTCGTGGCAATGATGCCAAGAGCGATTTGCTTGGCTCTACTTAGTTTTATTTTTTGTCCTTCGGTCACTTGATTCCACATCCTGTAGCGCCCTCTCACCACATCGGCGTGCGATTCGCCTCTCAGTTGAGGTGAACCTTTAGATTTTGCTGCCCTTCGGTCACTGTATTCCGCCATCCGCGAAGTTTGGGACGCGGGTGCAGAGCAATTTCTGCTCATCGTAGAGTTTGAGTCTTTTGCTGCCCTTCGGGCATTGTATTCCGCCGCCCGGCGGAGTTTGGGACGCCTGTGCGGCGCGCAGCAAGGCGGGGCCGGTTATGGGGCTACGCCCCCTTCTCGGCCCCCCTTGCATCCCCCCCGAAGCACCCCCAAAGAGGGACTGTCAATAACCCCAGAGTGGCGAGGGCAACGCGGCTGTAGCTCCGGGAGCTTCCTTCCCTCGCTACGCTCGGTCAGGCGATCTCCCTCCGCGCCGCGTAAATGCCAGATGGCGCATTTGCTTTGGATAAAGTCCGTTTCAGCCGACTATCCTGATAACAATTATACTGTTAAAACTGGTCGTTGGCTCAAGCTGTCTCGCCACAATAATTGTTGTCTCTCAACATACTTAGCTTCGCTGCGGGCATCATTACAAGCAAGACGTATTGCTTAATCCCCTAGTCACCTCGAAGCGAAAGCCCCACAGCTAGAAGCCAATGGCGAGTCGTTAACATCATATGTCTTTGGCAGTCAGTAGTTAAAGAAAGGTTGCAGAGTCACGTTCAGCACATACGGGCGAACTGTTGCGATAAACTAGTGTAACCGTATGGAGCCTGAGTCCCTAGATTGTTTATGGTCAGGAGATTGCTGTAGCACCACCTTCCATCCTGTCTTTATGGGGAGTAATTAATAAATGGTTTCAGGGTCACATTGCATCACCTTTTGAATGCGCAAAGTTGCAATGAAATTACACCGCACGCGGCACAGGACACCCTGCCTTTCAACGGGAATGACGTGAAATGGTTGTGGTGCCGCCTTCCATCTTGGCTTTCGCAGGTCGTGATCAGGAGAGGGTTGTGGAGTTGCCTTCCTTAGACTCGCCGGAGCGTGAGCGGAGGCGACGTGCTGGTGTTGGGCGAATTTGCAAAATACGCATTTTTGCGGACTGACAAGGAAAAATTAGTTTTTTAAGCGCAGCGTACTCAAGTACGTGAGCATTAAAAAACCAATTTTGACGCAGTCAGGCCCAAAAAGACGGGTTTGCGTAAATGCGGCTGACGTGCTCTGGACGCAACCAGGAGAAAGCGAGGAAAAACTCCAAAGAGCAAGGGGGGAGTTGGAAGGAAGGAGCAAGGGGGGAATAAAAGACAAAGCCCCTTGCGCTAATAGCAGCAAGGGGCTTTGGAGCGATCGTTGACAGCGGCCTACTTTCCCACATGACGTTATGCAGTATCATCGGCGATGGAGAGCTTAACTTCCGAGTTCGGAATGGGATCGGGTGTACCCTCTCCTCCATGGCTATCAACGAAATTTGTCAAAATATTAATTGACAGGGACGGAAGGATTTTTTTCAAACACAAGCCGCACGGGCTATTAGTACTGGTCAGCTCCACACCTCGCGGCGCTTCCACCTCCAGCCTATCAACGAGGTAGTCTACCTCGGCCCTTTAGGGATTGCTCCAGGGAGAACTTATCTTAAGGCAGGCTTCCCGCTTAGATGCTTTCAGCGGTTATCCCTTCCGCACATAGCTACCCTGCTGTGCCGTTGGCACGACAACAGGTCCACCAGGGGTGCGTCCATCCCGGTCCTCTCGTACTAGGGACAGGCCCTTTCAATTCTCCAGCGCCCACAGAAGATAGGGACCAAACTGTCTCACGACGTTTTAAACCCAGCTCGCGTACCACTTTAAACGGCGAACAGCCGTACCCTTGGGACCTGCTTCAGCCCCAGGATGTGATGAGCCGACATCGAGGTGCCAAACCGCATCGTCGATGTGAACTCTTGGATGCGATCAGCCTGTTATCCCCGGCGTACCTTTTATCCAATGAGCGATGACCCTTCCATTCGGGATCACCGGATCACTAACACCTACTTTCGTACCTGCTCGAGATGTCTCTCTTGCAGTCAAGCTCCCTTATGCGTTTGCACTCGACGGCTGGTTTCCAATCAGCCTGAGGGAACCTTTGCATGCCTCCGTTACTCTTTAGGAGGCGACCGCCCCAGTCAAACTACCCACCAGACACTGTTCCCTCACCGGATAACGGTCGAGGGTTAGGGACCTGAAAAAACAAGGGTGGTATTTCAACAATGACTCCCCCCATACTAGCGTACAGAGTTCACAGTCTCCCACCTATCCTACACATGCAGTTCCAAATCCCAATGTCAAGCTATAGTAAAGGTGCACAGGGTCTTTCCGTCTTTCTGCGGGTACACGGCATTTTCACCGCGACTTCAATTTCACCGAGTCTCTGGCCGAGACAGTGTGGAGATCGTTACGCCATTCGTGCAGGTCGGAACTTACCCGACAAGGAATTTCGCTACCTTAGGACCGTTATAGTTACGGCCGCCGTTTACCGGGGCTTCAATTCGAAGCTTCGCTTGCGCTGACCTCTCCTTTTAACCTTCCGGCACCGGGCAGGCGTCAGTCCGTATACGTCGTCTTTAGGACTTCGCACAGACCTATGTTTTTAGTAAACAGTCGCCACCACCATTTCTCTGCGGCTCCCTCAGGCTCGTTAAGTGAATTAACTTCACCCGGAGGAGCACCCCTTCTTCCGAAGGTACGGGGTTATTTTGCCGAGTTCCTTGGCCAGAGTTCTCTCGAGCGCCTTGGATTATTCATCCCACCCACCTGAGTTGGTTTGCGGTACGGTTTGCACATCCTAAACTTAGAAGATTTTCTAGGCAGTATAGGCTCAACAGCT
>NZ_JBRBQS010000002.1:2806230-3408615 GCF_053570645.1 Desulfovibrio desulfopostgatei
TGGTGTCGGTCATGGGGCGCTTGTGGTGCCTGTTGAATGCCGAAAACTCATCCATATCCATGCGGCAGGCGCGGGCCACGCCCGCCAGATCCGTGCCGGGTTTTGCGGTCAGGCGCAGCACGCCCGGTGCATTGTCGGGATGGATGGGATCAAAGCCAAGCTGGGGAAGATTGCGCATGATCTTGGTCACAGCCAGATAGCGCGGCACATACTGCTTGGTTTCGTCGCGCAGCTGCGCCTTGTCGTCCAGCATATGGTTGCGCGACTTGATTTCAAAAAAGTCACGCCCGCCCGTTCCCTGCTTGGCGCGGCCAATCTTGCCTTCACCGGCATTGTAGGCCGCGATGGCCGTGGGCCAGTCGCCAAAGTCGCCATAGAGTTTTTGCAGATAGTCTGCCGCAGCCTCGGTGGATTTGAAAGGATCAAGCCTCTCGTCCGTCCACCAGTCTTGATTCAGACCATACTTTTGCCCGGTATAGGGCATGAATTGCCAGGCTCCGGCGGCCCCGGCTGGCGAGCGCACTTCGCTGCGATAACCGCTTTCCACAATGGCAAGGTAGGCCAGGTCTTCCGGCATACCCCGCGAGCGGAACACGCGCTTGGCATAGGCAAGGAACTGCTCAGCCCTTTTTGATGATGCGCTCATGGTGGGGCGGCCCTTGCGCAAAAAGTATTTGTACTGGCGCGTTACGTCCGCCATAGCGCTTTCGGGGATGTTTTTGTCCACCTGCCCGGTAGTGTTGAGCGCGGCGGTTTCACTGGCCGTCAGCGGCGGGGAAGTGTCTTCTTCCGGCACAGACATCGACAATCCCCCTCCGGAGTCGCCACCCTGCCGCGAGGCGCAGCCCCCGGCAAGCAGCAGACAGCAGACAACAGCCAGAAAAAACAGTCTTGCCATTGCCGATCCGTTCCTGTTCGATGCTGCAACCATTGTTCCCTCCCCTTTTGCCGCCCCCGGCTTGCCATCTGCCGGGAAGATGCGTACACAGCCGCCAAGGGCTGTCTGTTCCTTCCCCGTGCGCGATGCCACGGCATGGACTGCCAAAAGCCCACACGCGTGCGCAACCGCGCAGCATATCGCATAAATATTTCTAGCGGGTTCTTGCCCGCACAATCCTCTCCAATCACTCAGGCCGCACGGCGGCCAATGCACACAGCCCGGAGGCGCATATGCATAATGAAACTGAACAAGCCCCGCTGCTGCCGGGCCTCAAGCCCGTGCTGGAACTGCTTGCCAGCGAACCCCAGCGCATCGACTGCGTCTTCTGCAAAAAAGGCCTGCGTGGCCCCGATGCGCAGGAGGTGCTGAACCTCTGCCGTCAGCACAACGTGCGCTTCAGCCTGGTAGACCCGGTGGCCCTTGACCGTCTGTGCCGAGGCGCTGGCGGTCAAACTGCCCAGGGGCGTCAAGGCCGTGACGGTGTTTCCCATCAGGGCGTTGTGGCCCGTCTGGCCGCCACCGGCTTTACCGAACTTGCCGATCTGCTGGCTGCTGCTGCCGATGCCCCCCTGCCCCTCATCGTTGCCCTTGACCAGGTGCAAGACCCCGGCAACGTGGGCACAATCTGCCGCACCCTGTATGCTCTGGGCGGCGCGGGCATCATTTTGCCCCAGCACAACAGCGCCTACCTTGGCCCCGCAGCCCGCAGGGCCGCTGCGGGCGCACTGGAAAAGCTGCCCGTGACCCGCGTAACCAACCTGGGGCACGCCCTCGACAGCGCCGAAGAAGCTGGCCTGACCATTTACGGCGCGGGCGGTGAAGGCCCATCAAGCCTCAATGCCTTTGATGAACCCATGCAGTTGCCTGCCGTGCTGGTTCTGGGCAATGAGGACAAAGGCCTGCGGCCCGGCGTCGCCAAACGGTGCGCCCACATGCTGCGCATTCCGCTTGCCCGCACCTTTGACTCACTCAATGTGGCGCAAGCCGGTGCCGTACTGCTGGGCCTTGCCGCAGCACACAGGGCAAAAGATTCTGCATCGTAGGGCAATTTCTGCTCAGCAAATCCCAAAGCAAAAAGCACGCCAACATAACTGGCCCTTTTTGCGCAGTTCAGACAAGCTCTTGACAGCATAAAAAAGGAAGTGCGGCCGCACTTCCTTTTTTATTGCAAACAAAATAACCCTAAACTTTCTCTAGATTTTTATTAGATAGATTTTATACATTACAGCAATCGCATTACAGACGCGAAATACAGTTATACTGCTACTAGCATCAGACTCAGAACATCTACAACAACATGATACCAGCCATTGTTGCACGCGCACCTGTACCAGACAGGCAAGCAAAACCCCGCTGAACGCAAAAAACCCGCCCCAGGCCAGTGTAGCGCGCTGTTACGCGGCTGGCGGAGCGGGTTGTACGCGCCGATAAGGGCGACCCGTGAGGCAGTCTTTACCGAATATATGTAGGGATATTGATGAACACGTCACGGGTAAAGGTAATCATGCGTTCCATGAGCCAGGGCAGGGCCAGCAGCAGGGCCAGAAACATGCACACGATCTTGGGGATGAAAGTCAGGGTCATTTCCTGAATCTGGGTTGCCGCCTGAATAACGCTGACAACCACACCCACCCCAAGACCCACACCAAGCATGGGCAAGGACATCATCAAGCAAAGTTCAATGGCCTGCCGGCCAAAACCGATGACGAAATCTGGGGACATGGGCGACTCCTGAAAATTGACGGTGTACGAATCTTTCCAACCCTTAGGCAAAAACCGGGCCAACGTTGTGCGCAACGCACCGGTCAGAGCAGGAAGCTGTTCACCAGCGAGCCGACCAGCAGATTCCAGCCGTCCACCATAACAAAGAGCAGCAGTTTGAAGGGCATGGACACCATCATGGGCGGCAGCATCATCATGCCCATGGCCAGCAGCACGCTGGAGATGACCATATCCAGCACCAGAAAAGGAATGTAGATGAGAAAGCCGATGGTAAAGGCGGTTTTAAGCTCGCTGATGACATAGGCGGCGGCCAGCAGCATGGTGGGCACTTCCTCCTTGCTGCGCGGCGCTTCCATCTTGCTGATGGAGTAAAAGACAGAGAGATCCTTTTCGCGCGTATGTTTGAACATAAAGGTACGCAAAGGGGCCTGCGCCCTGTCGAGCGCCACCTTGTAGTCGATCTGCTCGGCCAGATAGGGCTGCAGGGCGTTATCATTGATCTGCTTGCCCACGGGGTACATGATGACCACCGTCATAAAAATGGCAAGGCTGGCAAGAATCTGGGTGGGGGGCAACTGCTGCACGCCCATGGCCTGCCGCAGAAAGCTGAAAACAATGATGATGCGGGTAAAACTGGTGACCGTAAGCATGATGGCCGGAGCAACGGAAAGCACGGTGAGCAGGAAGAGAATTTCCAGTAACACCGAGACTTTTTCCGGCGATTGCGCTCCACCGGCCAGGGTGAGCTGCATTGTGGGCATGGCCAGATCCTGAGCCGCAAGGGCCAGAACCGGCATAAGGAGGATGAAGAGGCTAGCTGCCGCCAGCGCCGCGACGGGCTTCTTCCATGATCTGTTTGAAATCGGCGTTTTCTGGCTCATGCTGTGCCTGCTCCTCTGTCAGAAGGGTAATCTGCTGGTCGGTAACGCCCAGCAGCAACCTTCTATTCAAGAAGCGTACCACCATCAAGCCTTTACGCGGCCCAAGCGGGAGCTGGGCCTCCATGACCAGGGCATCGCGCGGAAGCGCCCCCGGACGCGGCAGAAAATTGAACTTGCCGAAACGGCGGGCCAGCCATACGGCCAGCCACAGCACGGCCACCAGCAAAAACAGAATGCCCACGGCCTGTATGTAGCTGCCCCACGAAAAGGACGACTGCCCAAGCGTTGAAGCCGGTTCCGCCAGCGAGGCAGCGGCCTGCTCCGTAGCAATGCCCACGCTTTGCGCGGCCTGCGCGGCCATGTCCAGCCCGTGCAGCATCTGCTGGGCTGCGGCAGCAACTGTCTGCTCCAGCCCCGGCGGCACCGCTGCCGCAGACCCTTGCGCGCCAGAAGTGACCACACCGCGCACGGCGCTGCCCGAAAGGCCGCCATCCGCGGCGGCCAGCAGCACAGGCAGGCTAGCCAAGCTGCTTCACCCTTTCAATGGGACTGATGATATCGGTGAGGCGCACGCCGAACTTCTCGTTGATGACCACGGCCTCGCCGCGCGCCACCAGCTTGCCGTTCACAAATACTTCCAGCGGTTCGCCAGCCAGCTTGTTCAGCTCCACCACAGAACCCTGACCAAGCTGCAGCAGTTCGTTGATAAGCAGACGGGTGCGCCCAAGTTCGGCAGACACGTCCAGCGGAATATCCAGAATAAAATCCAGCTCCCGCTTGAGCTTGTTGTCCTTGGGCTGACGGGCCATTTCAGTCATGTCCTGAAAATGCGCGTCTACCGGGTGACCGCCAAGCCCTGCACCTGCACCGCCAAAGGAAGTCGGCCCCTTGTCTTCTTCATCCTGCGCCAGGGATTCAGCCCACTGGGCAGCCAGAGCTTCTTCATCCAAACCGCTGCCAGCCGCACCACCAGGCGCAGCATCAGCAGCAGGCGCAGCGGGTGCAGCGGGTGCAGCAGGTTCTGCCGCATTGGTTTCATCTTCCAGTTGCGCGGCCCACTGGGCCGCCAAGGCTTCCTGATCTTCCTGCGACATACGTCACCTCATTCTCTATTCCAACATGCTCACCCGAACATTCGGGCGGCATCGCGGCAACGGCGCGCCCCGCAACGGGCATGGCTGCCAAAAGCCTCTATCAGAAACCGCGTCCGCACAAAATCAGCTGCCAGAGGCCGCCAGGGGCTGAGTTTCCGCGCTATTCCACGACAAAATCGGTAAAATATACGCGTATGACCCTTTGCGCGCCCAGAATCTGGTTCAGCCGCGCGGCCACCTCCGCCTTCAACAGCACCTTGCCGTCAGGCGTGGAGATATCGTTAAACGTCTTGCCCGCCAGCAGCATGATGATGGCATCTCGGATACGCGGATTGTTGGCCTGCAATGCAGCGGCAACGTCCGCATTGACCTCGACCTCCATCCCCAGCTTGAGATACCGCCGCCCCGAAGGGTCGGAAATGTTCACGGTTATGGGCGGCAATGGCAAAACCTGGCCACTGCTGCGCGGCAGATCGCCCTGCCGTTCAATACGTCCATCGCCCGCGCTGCCTGCGGCGCCAGAACCGCCTGCCCCGGCCTGACCGGATGCGCCGCCGCTGGCGCCGCCAGAACCGCCTGCGCCTGTCTGGCCCGCCGCGCCCTTGCCTGCGGTATCCGCAGATGCAGATTCAGCAGGCGCAGAACTTGCCGAAGACGGCGTGCGGATGAAAAACCACCAATAGCCGCCAATGCCCGCGCCACTCAGAGTGATAAGCAAGATCGCCAAAATAATGACGATGCGCTTGGCCTTGGAGCCCTTCTTGGGGTTTTCTGCCTGCCCTTCCGGCAGGGCCTTTGATTCTTTTTCTTTGGCCGCCATACCTACTCCACCGCTATTGTGGGGTCATGAATGCGAACCGCTCAAGTCATTCCGGTCTGCACGTCATGTAGCAGACTTTGTGCCAAAGCTGTTCACACCTTGGCAGGACGCGGCCCGAAAATATCCGTACCTATGCGCACCATGGTGGCCCCTTCGGCCACCGCGCCTTCAAAATCGCCGCTCATGCCCATGGAAAGCTCGGACAGGGGCAGGCCAAGGCGGGTGCTCAAGGTGTCGCGCAATTCACGCAGCCTTGCAAAATGGGGCCGCGCTGCATCGCCCGCATCAAAAACCGGGGGCAGACACATGAGGCCCTGCACCTCAAGGTGCGGGCAATGCTCAAGAACATAATCGGCCAATTCCGGCAAATCTGCAGACATCACACCGGATTTTTGCGATTCGCCCCCAACATTCACCTCAAACAGCACTGGCTGACGCGCTCCGCCCTCCGCCAGACGCCGCTCAAAGGCGTCCGCAAGCTTGCGGGAATCAAGGGTATGCACAAGACTGAAAGCCCCCGCCACCAGCGGAGCCTTGCGGCTTTGCACATGACCGATCATGTGCCAGCGTATCCCGGCGCACTGCGCTGCTGTGGCCGGGTCTGCGTTCAGGTCCTGCTTTTTTTGCAGGGCCTCCTGAACGTAGTTTTCGCCAAAATCAATCTGCCCGGCGGCGGCCACCTGGGCCAGGGATTCCGCCGGATGCAGTTTTGAAACGGCAATAAGCCTCACGCTTTCGCGGGGGCGGCCAGCCGATGCACAGGCCGTGTCAATGCGGTCGAGCACCCGCGCATAGCGTTCAAGCAACAAGGTATCGCCCATGACTACTCCGCCATCAGGCCCATCTCGCGCAGGAAGGCGGCGTCTTCAGTCCAGTGCTCGCGCACCTTGACCCAAAGCTCCAGATGCACCTTGCCGCCCACCAGATCCTGAATTTCCTTGCGGGCCTCAATGCCTATCTGCTTGATGGAAGCGCCCGCACGGCCAATAACCATGGCCTTGTGCATGGGCCGCCCCACGTAGATGACCGCGTGGATCACAGTCTGGCCGCGTTCTTCGTCTTCCTGCCAGCTTTCCACGTCCACAGCCACGGAATAGGGCACTTCCTGACGCAGATGCAGGAACAGCTTTTCGCGCACGATTTCCGCAGTCATAAAACGCATGGGGGCCGTGGAAATCTGGTCTTCGGGGAACTGGGCCTGAGCAACGGGCAGCTTGGAACGGATAAGTTTTGCCAGATCCGGCAGGCCGTCCCGGTTCAGGGCCGAGGTGGGGAAAATTTCCGCCTTGGGCCACATTTCGCTCAGACGGGTCAACAGCGGCAGCATGCGGCTTTTGTCCGAGAACAGATCCACCTTGTTGACCACCACAACCATGGGCCGGTCATCGTTGGAAAGCGCCCTGGACAGCGGCTCAAGGTCGCGTTCCAGAAATTCCGGATGACGGATGTACAGGTGGGCGTCAAGCACGGGCATGATGACTTCGGCCTGGGCAAGGCTCTGCCACACGGCCTGGAGCATGGTTTTGCTCAGTCGACCGCGCACCTGGGCAAGGCCCGGCGTATCCATAAAAATAACCTGGGCGTTCTCGTCCGTAAGGATGCCCACAATCTGATTGCGCGTGGTCTGCGGCTTGGGGGTGACGATGGTCACCTTCTGGCCGAGCAAGGCGTTCAGCAGGGTGGATTTGCCCGCGTTGGGCGGCCCCATAAGCGCGACCCAGCCGCAACGATAGTTCTGATCCGACATTCTTTCTCCCGGCTGGAAACATCCAGCCTCTACCGCCGTAAACTTCGACGGGAAATTTTCTGGCAATTTTGCAGGGCGCGGGCGCACTGGCACGACAAAGGCCGCCCTATGCGGGCTAACATCTCAAAGAAATTGCGCTTCCGCGTTCGGGCGGGCATGGATTTGCGCACCTGCCCGGCACACTCAGAGTAAACTTTACTCTAGAAACATACTATAACTGGCTTTCTGTCCCACATCCGCGCTTCGGGGTCAAGACGCAGGGCATTGCCCCAACCCCGGTACAGGCCCCAAAACGGACATAGACGGGCACAGGAGTTGGTGCAAAAAACGGACGAAAAAATCGAACGAGGGGACAGCACCTACATTGCCCTTGCCGCCGAACACCTCATCATTATTATGCTTCTGCCACGCCCCAAACAGTGGGGCATTTCACAGCCCGCCGCTTGACTACAGGCGCGCCAATGCCTACTCTCCCGCCCATGTTCAGCCTATTTACCTATATTGCACTTATTGTGGGCGTTAACTTCGCCTTTTCAGTCACTCCGCTCATCCAGTTGCCCAATGGCGATATGTGGGCTCCCCTTTCGCTCATCGTCGGCTTTATTTTTGTGGTGCGCGATTACGCGCAGCGCCGCGTGGGGCATCATGTGCTTTGGGGCATGCTGGTGGGTTGCGTGGTCAGCTGGTTCATGGCCAGCCCGCAGCTTGCGCTGGCCAGCGCCGCGGCCTTTGCCGTGGGCGAACTGGGCGACTGGGCGGTATACACCTTTACCCGCCGCCCGTTTTCGCAGCGCATTCTCATTTCAAGCCTTGTGGGCGCGCCGCTGGACAGCATCGTATTTCTGGGCATGATCGGCATTGCCACGCCCTGGTCTGTCATTACCATGAGCCTGAGCAAGCTGGCAGGATCGCTGCTTGTTTTCTGGCTGGTACGCCGCCGCGAACAGCGCGAATGCGGGCTGGAGCACATTCAGGCATAGCGATTGACACCGCAGGGCATGCCCGGGCGGGTACCGCACAACACATAGTTTGAACCCGTGATCGCTGGATCACGGGTTTTTTGTTATTTGGGGGCTTACCGTATAGACTCTGCCTCAAGCGGCATTCCGCACGAGGGGGATCAATGGACAACAGACCTGAAGCCAGACAGACCGATGCCGAACTCCTGCTGCAACGCCTCGACAACGCGGGCCTCATGGAATACGTCCGGCTGTCGCAAAAAACCGGCAAAATACTCTGGCTCAACTTTCTGTCAGGTATTGCCAGAGGGCTGGGTTTCAGCATTGGCGCATCGTTGGTGCTGGCCGTTCTCTACAAGATACTGGCCCGCATCATCAGCATGAACATCCCTTACCTTACAGAACTGCTGCAACAGATCATGAACATGGCCAAGGGGGGCTGACTGGCTCTCACGCCTCCCCACCACAAAAAAAGGGAAGGAACCGTAACGCTCCTCCCCTTTGTATGACTGGCAATCGCCCGACCTACGAACCAGCGGCGGCGCGGGCGGCTTCGTCGGGATACAGGGCCGTAATTTTCGCCAGAAAATCCATATAGCGCCCTTCCACGATGGCCTGACGCGCGTTGCACGCCAGATCGAGAAAATAGGTGAGGTTGTGCAGGGAATTGAGCCGGAATGACAGCAATTCCTGGCTGGCGTACAGATGCCGCAGATAGGCGCGCGAAAAATTGCGGCAGGCGTAGCAACGGCAGTTGGGATCAAGGGGGCCGTCATCCTCGGCAAATTCGCGCCGTTTGATGTTGATCTTGCCAAGCGACGTGTAGAGCGTGCCGTTACGCGCATTGCGGGTGGGCAACACGCAGTCGAACATATCCACCCCGGCATGGATGCCCGTGGCAATGTCCAGCGGCGTCCCCACTCCCATGAGGTAGCGGGGCTTTTCGCCGGGCAGCAGGGGCGCTGTGTGGTAGAGCAGATCATACATCTTGTCTTTCGGCTCGCCCACCGAAAGCCCGCCAATGGCAAAGCCGTCAAAATCCATGGCGCACAGTTCGTTCACCGAGCGCTCGCGCAGGTCTTTGTAAAAACCGCCCTGCGTGATGCCAAACATCAGATTGTGCGCCGAACCGGGCGGATAGGCATCCATGGCGCGCTTGGCCCAGCGCGTGGTCAGGGCCAGAGATTTTTCCGTATAGGCGTAATCCGCGCCAAAGGGCACGCATTCGTCAAGCACCATCATGATGTCTGAATTCAGGTTGCGCTGGATTTCCAGCACCTTTTCAGGCGTAAACAGATGCTTTGAGCCATCGAGGTGCGAACGGAACTCCACGCCTTCCTCGCGGATCTTGCGTAGCGAACTCAGGCTGAATACCTGAAAACCGCCGCTGTCCGTCAGGATGGAGCCGGGCCAGGAGGCGAACTTGTGCAGCCCCCCGCGCCGGTGCACAAGCTCATCGCCGGGGCGCAGATAAAGGTGATAGGTATTGCCCAGAATGATGGGCGCGCCAATGGCGGCCAGATCATCCGGGGCAAGAGCCTTGACGGATCCCACGGTTCCCACGGGCATGAAGATAGGCGTGGGGATAGTGCCGTGAGCCGTGCGCAGCACCCCGGCGCGGGCCGCGCCGTCGGTGTGTTCAATGGTAAATACGGATTGGGACATGCCGCGCAGAGTAGCCGCAAGCGCCGCCCTGCGCAAGAGGGGGAGCACGCCGCATCTTGAGCAGATATCCGCCGATTCCGGCTCAAAAAATTATGGTTTGCGGCAAAAGCCGAGCGATGCAGCACGGCTAATTGTTGTGCCTTGGGGGCAATATTGTTAAGGTTACCCCCTTTCATTAAAGGGTGTTGCGCGCAAGGGCCGGGGCCGTTGCGCCGGGGGGCCGCAAAGGACGGCGACCCTTCGCTGCCGCCATGCGCGGTGCGCGGACAAACCGCGCAAAATGTCCTTCAGCAAAGTTCAAATGAGGGAATTCCCTGTGAGCGATTGCACGTTTTCACCATCGCTGTGCCACATCGATCTGGCCGCCATCCGCCGTAATTTTGGCCGCATGGGCAAGGCTGAAAAGCTTATGCCGGTCATCAAGTCAGACGCATACGGCCACGGCCTCTTGCCTGTGGCGCGGGTTTTGTCTGATGCTGGCGCGCGGCGCTTTGCCGTGGGAACCGTACCAGAAGGCATGGCCCTGCGCGAGGCTGGCCTGCGGCAAACCATTGTGCCGCTTCTGGGCGCGCTCACCGATGTGGAATGGCAGGGAGCGGCCATGCAGGGGCTGACCCCGGTGGTGGGCAACTTTGACCAGCTAGAACGCGCTGCCGCCCATTGCCACGCCGGGCGCATTCTGCGCGTTGCCATAAAGTGCGAAACCGGCATGGGCCGCCTTGGCTTTTCGCAGGAAGAACTGCCCCAGGCTATCGACCGGCTGCGCAACATCCCGGGCATCTCTCCGGCTATGGTCATATCGCACTTTTCATGCGCCGATGTGCCGGAGCAGGAAGCCTATTCACAGGACCAGATCAAGCGCTTCACCGCCATGTCTGACGCGCTGCGTACGGCATTCCCCGACATTGAGCGCTCGCTCTGCAATACGGCTGGCACCATAGGCCGCCCCGACGCGCATTTCGAGGTATGCCGCCCCGGCATTTCGCTCTACGGCGGCAATCCCTTTACGGGAACCTCATGGGAAGGCAAGGGTGCCGCGCTCGGCCTGGAATGGGCCATGAGCGTCAGCGCGCCCGTTATCGAGGTACGGCAGGTGGCCGAGGGCCGCAGCGTGTCGTATGGTCGGCTGTTTACGGCGCAGAAGCCTGCTACCGTGGCGGTTGTTGCCATTGGCTACGCCACTGCTTTCAACCGCTCGCTCTCAACACGTGCCGCCATGCTCATCAACGGACGGCGCGCCTCCCAGGTGGGCCGGGTGTGCATGGGCATGATCATGGCCGATGTCAGCGATCTGCCGCCCGTGCGCGTGGGCGACACCGCATGGCTTGTGGGCGGCCCCGCCGAGGCGGGGCAAAAAGCGGTGACGCCGCAGGACATAGCGGATGCGCTGGGCACCATTTCGTACGAAGTGCTGTGCCTCTTTGGCGGCATGAACCCGCGCGTCTACGCATAACCCGTTGCATC
The DNA here is from genome assembly GCF_053570645.1 of Desulfovibrio desulfopostgatei. Classification (NCBI taxonomy): domain Bacteria; kingdom Pseudomonadati; phylum Thermodesulfobacteriota; class Desulfovibrionia; order Desulfovibrionales; family Desulfovibrionaceae; genus Desulfovibrio; species Desulfovibrio desulfopostgatei. The sequence continues at coordinate 2,817,523 of NZ_JBRBQS010000002.1, forward strand.
CCCCTGGCAGCGCAGGCTTTCAGCCTTCTGAAAATTTCGGCTTGACAGGCCCATTTGCCGGAAGTATAAGACTCGTTCCTTGCTCGCGCCCCGTGTGGCGTGGGCTGCCAATCCAAAAGGAGAATACCAATGCGGAAATTTGAAACCCTGCTGCTCCTTTCCCCGGAGCTTTCCGCCGACAATCGCGAGGGCATCATCACCGCCCTTACCGCGATCATCGAGCGTGAGAAGGGCGTCATGGTGGAAGTGGACAATTGGGGCATGCGCGACCTCGCCTACCCGGTTCGCAAACTGATGCGCGGCTTTTATGTGCGTCTGGTGTACCAGGCTCCTGCTGAGCTTATCGCTGAGCTGGAACGCAACATTCGCATCACCGACGGCATCTTCAAGTTTGTGACCGTCAAGTTGGCCGACGAAGTGGCCGGGGAGGTTGCCTAACATGGCTTTCAAGAAGAAATTTGCCCCGCGCCGCAAGTTCTGCCGCTTCTGCGCAGATAAAGATCTGCCCCTGGATTACAAGCGCGCCGACATCCTGCGCGACTTTATCACAGAGCGCGGCAAGATCATTGCCCGCCGCATCACCGGCACCTGCGCACATCACCAGCGCCTGCTGACCCGCGAAATCAAGCGCGCCCGCCAGATGGCCCTGCTCATCTACACCGCGACGCACGATTCCGGCGTCAAGAAAAAGAGCACCATTTAAGGAGGCGCACATGAAACTGATACTTCGCGCCGACGTTGAAAATCTCGGCAGCCTTGGCGATGTGGTTGAAGTGAAAGCTGGTTATGGCCGCAATTTCCTGCTCCCGCAGGGTCTGGCCATGGTTGCTTCGCCTTCCAACCTCAAGAGCTTTGAACAGGAACGCAAAAAGCTTCAGGCCCGCATGGATGCCGTGCGCGCTGATGCCCAGGCCCTCCAGGCCCGTCTGGAAGCCCTGGAAGTTGTTATCCCCATGCACGTGGGCGACAACGACAAGCTTTACGGCTCCGTCACCACCACCATCATTGGCGACGCTCTTGCCGCTCTTGGTGTGGAAGTTGACCGCCGCCGCATCCTTATGGATGCCCCCATCCGTACCCTTGGTGAACATCCCGTTCGCGTGCGTCTGCACGCCAGCGTGATCGCCATGGTGCCGGTGAAGGTCATTTCCGACCATCAGCCCATCGAAGAAGAACCCGCACCTGCTGCGCCCGCTGAAGAAGCCGAGGCAGCCCAGTAGGGGTTTGCGTGGTTTCCCGGAACGATAGCAATTCCGCCCCCGGCCACGCGGCCGGGGGCTCGCCTTTTGGGCAGGGCCGCAACAAGGATGGCCAGTCTCGCTCTTCAGCGCACAGCGCGGAAAAGGCCGAGGCCGACATTCTGCGGCGTGTGCCCCCCCACAGTGTTGAAGCCGAACAGGCTGTGCTCGGCGGCGTTTTCATGCGCCCCCAGCTCATGCACTCCATCGCAGACCAGCTCACTGACGAAGATTTTTACCTGCCCGCGCACGCCACCATTTACAAGGCGTTTCTAGAACTTTACCGCAAATCGGCCCCCCTCGACCTTATTGCCACTGCCGAGCAACTCAAGAGCATGAACGCCCTTGAAGAAGCCGGCGGCGCGGTCTATCTGGGCGAGCTGGCGCAGGCCGTTGTTTCTGGCGCCAATGCGGAATACTACGCCACCATAGTTCGCGACAAATCCTTGCAGCGCAGCCTGATCAACGCCTGCTCTGGCATCATAGTCAACTGCTACGATGCCACGCGCGAAGTCGGCGAACTGCTGGATGAATCCGAACAGGCGGTTTTTTCCATTTCGCAGCGCACCTCGGGTAAGGATTTTACCCCCACGCGCGAACTGCTGGAGCGGGTGTTCGACAAGCTTTCCAAGCTGGCCGATGCCAAAGACGTCATTACAGGCGTCACCACCGGCTATACCCGCCTGGACAAACTGACCGCCGGTCTGCAGCCCTCTGACCTCATTATTGTGGCGGCCCGCCCCAGTATGGGCAAGACGGCTTTTTCCATGTGCATGGCCATCAACGCTGCCGTGCGCCAGAACGTGCCCGTGGCTGTTTTTTCGCTCGAAATGAGCAAGGAGCAGCTCATGCAGCGCATGCTTGCCGTGTGGGGCAAGGTGGATCTTTCCAAGCTGCGCCGTCCCTCGCTGCTGACAGACGAAGACTGGCAGCGCCTCTATGACGCGGCGGACGTTGTGGCCCGTGCGCCCATATTTATTGACGACACCCCGGCCCTCACAACGCTTGAACTGCGCGCCCGCGCCCGCCGCCTCAAAGCGGACAAAGGCCTTGGCATGGTGGTGGTGGACTACCTGCAGCTCATGCGCACCAGCCGCCGCACAGATTCGCGCGAACTGGAAATTTCGGATATTTCGCGGTCGCTCAAGGGCCTTGCCAAGGAAATGAACGTGCCCGTGGTTGCGCTCTCGCAGCTTAACCGCAAGGTGGAAGAACGCAGCGACAAGCGCCCCATGCTTTCTGACCTTCGCGAATCTGGCGCTATCGAGCAGGACGCGGACGTTATCATGTTTGTCTACCGCGACGACGTGTACAAATTCCAGAAACCTGCCGACCGGCCGCCTCAGGGCATTGCCGAAATTATCATCGGCAAGCAGCGCAACGGCCCGGTGGGTGTAGCCGAGCTTATGTATATGTCGCCCTACACTTCGTTTGAAGATATTGCGCCAGACTGGATGCCCCCGCCATCAGAGGGCGGATCCTAGCCAATTTCAGAGCCGTACAACTGACGCAAGAGCTGTCGTTGTGCGGCTTTTTAGCATGCTAATTGGTGCGACACTAATAATTACAGCCTGAACGTATTTTGCACGTAATAGCTTTCTAATTCAATGTTGGTTGAACAACCAATCCGATTGTTAGCAATGCATCTTGCCACTCTTTATCTTTTCAACGCCCGTTGTGCTCCTGCCATGTATTGAACATCAGATGTCCACCGTGTTTTGAGATTCTTTGCACAATCTCCCGAAACTCATTCGTTTATTTCCATTTCCTCCTTTCTCACTGCGGGTTTGCGCCTTTTTTACTCGCGGCGATACGCAATACCAACTTTTTTTTGGCGATTCGTTGACAAGGCCGACAAAGCGTGTTTCCATGTTTTTCATGGGCCGCGTACCGGTAATACGTTTTACTGGGCGTAAGCGCGGGAAGATTGTTTTTTTTGAGAGGGTGTTTCATGTCTAAGTCCATCTATGTCGGGAACCTTCCTTGGTCTGCCACTGAAGAACAGGTACAGGATCTTTTTGCCGAATACGGCAGCGTTCTGTCTGTGAAACTTGTTAGCGACAGGGATACCGGCCGTGCCCGCGGCTTTGGCTTTGTGGAAATGGAAGACGGCGAAGCCGACTCCGCCATTGAAGCTTTGGACAACTTCAGCTTTGGCGGTCGCACGCTGCGCGTGAACGAAGCCAAACCCAGAGCCCCGCGCCAGCCCCGCTACTAGGGCGCTGTAACGGACAAAGACACGCCCCAATTGGGGCGTTTTTTGTTGCGCGCACCTCTTAAGGGTCGCCCAAGGGCGCTCCTGCACATTCTAGCGTGGCGGGGCGGTTCGACAGATATTGTCTGCCGAAAGCCCCGTCACAGCATTTTTGTCTTCTGCCGTCCGCCAGATGTTCATTGTTCCATGCCGCAAGGTGGCCGATGGCCCTCCTTCACGCTCCACATCCCAAGCGCTCTCTCCATTACTCTCTCCTGATGCCGCAAATCTCATTGGTTGGAGCAACTCGCTTCGACACTGCCTGCTGTGCTCTTTCCACGTATGTGCCCTTCCCCACTCCTGCACATAACTCCTGTGCCCTGCTTTCTCATGCTGCCAAGACTTCGCTCTACTCAACTCTGAGAAACAGCTGGACACTCCCGCATCAGCCTTTGCTTGCCTCCTCGTAAAAACCAGACTGCATTGCTATGCAATAAGGCAAGGGCATTGCAGCCCTCCTGAGCCCCTTGCCTGCAAAACTGAAGCTCGACACGCCCTCCAATTGCTAGCTGTGACGGAAGAAAGCCCACAGGCCTCAAAATCAGCTACTATTGCATGTCTCTTTTTTTCTACTGAACCTGCACGCTCCAGCTACATATATTGCACACAATCCTGATCCCTGAATTGTTTATATGTACAGAAATGTTTGTTTCAACAAAAAATTTTATTTATAATTTATTTTTATGATTATTAATGACTATAAAAAATAATTATTGCATGAGTAAGGCTATTAATTGTAGTGTATTGATAATTTCAATAGCCAGTTTTATGTTAAATTTAGCTTATTTAAATTGTATAAACAATCAATGAAATATTTCACATACACCATTTACACATACTAATTCTGATTTATTCACAAAGTACAATACGCTCATTGATTGAACAGTTTCTATTGATTGCAAACATAATTCGCACAACAGGGAAACAACGCAGGCACGGCACTGTCGGTAAAAATACAATCATACTGCAGGGACGCATCCGGGACGGATTATGCCAAACACCCGCTTTGACCTCACGCATCCCCCTTTTGATCTGCTTACCCTGGCAGAGGCATCTGCCTTGTCGGCCACTGCCGATATTCTGTTTTTCAACAATGATCAGGAAATTCTTGCCTCGGGAAATGATGTTGATGTGCTCTATCTGGTCATGAAGGGGCTTGTTCGTGAAATGTCGGGCGAGGAAATTGTGGGGGCATACCGCGAGCACGAGGCCTTTGATTGCCGCGCTCTGGCCACAGGCAGAACGTGGCACAGGTTTGTGGCGCATGAAGAAGTGCTGCTTTGCGTGTTCCCTGGGCGGGAGGTGCTGGCCCTGACGGAAAAGAACTCGCTTTTCGGCGCGTACTTTTTTGCAACCGTGTCCGACAAGCTGGGCCAGCTTGCCCAAAGCCGCGACCGCCGCGAATGGCAGAGCCTTTTTGCGGTCAAGATCAGCGATGCTGGTTTTAGGCCGCCCATATTTGCCGAAGCAACGGATACCATTGCCCACGCCGCGCAGCGCATGAAGGAAAGCCGGAGACGATCCATCTTTGTGCGCGATGGTTCCAGTACCGGGATTTTCACCACGGGCGATTTTTGCGACATCGTGGCCAACGCGGTTTCCAACCAGACCCCACTCCGGGCCTGCGCCCAGTTTTCCCTGCTGAGCTGCGAAAAGGACGACTACCTTTTCAATGCACTGCTTCTCATGACCCGCCACAACATCCACCGCATTGTGGTGACGGACAAGGGGCAGCCTGTGGGCGTTCTGGCCATGATCGACCTGCTTTCCTATTTTTCCAACCATTCCCTGTCGATCGCGCGGCAGCTCGAGGCGGCCACCACCTTGGCCGACCTGCACAGCGCCATGCGGGACATGGAAGCCCTGGTAACAACCCTCGTTACCCAGGGCATAAAAACGCCCCAGCTCGCGCGCCTTGTGCAGGTGCTCAACGCGCAGCTCATGGCCCGCCTCTGGCAGTTGACGGCCACGCCCGCCGTATTTGCCGGAAGCGCCCTGCTTGCCCTTGGCTCCGAAGGCCGGGGAGAGCAGATACTGAAAACCGACCAGGACAACGCGCTGATCCTTGCGGAAGGCCTGGACGAAAAGGAGGTGGAACTCTCTGCAAACAGTTTTACGGAACGCATGCTCAGCCTTGGCTATCCATCCTGCCCCGGCGACATGATGGTGAACCAGCCGCTCTGGCGGCACACGGTGCGCGAATGGGGACAGACCTTGCGCCAGTGGGCGGATTCCACGCAGGGCGAGGGGCTTATGCATCTGGCAATTTTTCTGGATGCGGAAACAGTCTCCGGCCCGGCCTCCTGGCTTGAGGCCTGCCGCAAGGCCTTGCGCTCGGCCCTGCACGATGATGCGGCATGGTTTGCACGCATGGCCCTGCCCATTGAACAGTTCCCCACCCGAACAGGCGAAAGCGGCTTTTGGCGGCAACTGCTGAACCGCGAGAAAAACGCCCTGCTCGACATCAAGAAAGCGGGCATATTCCCCATTGTCCACGGCGCCCGCGTTCTGGCTCTGGAGGCGGGCATTGATGCCACCAACACCTTTGACCGACTGGAGGCCCTCACATCACGCAGTATTATTGAGAAATCACAGGCAGATGATCTGGCCGAATCTCTGGCCTTTCTGATGCGCCTGCGGCTGGACGCAGGCCTTGAAATGCTGCGCAAGGGGAACCCCCTGAGCAACGAGATTGATACGGCCACCCTGTCCACTCTGGACAAGGACCTGTTGCAGGACGCCCTCCAGGTGGTCAAACGCTTCAAGCGCATGATCGGCCAGCGGTACGGGCTGGACAGGTTCTGAAATGCAAAACTCATGGATACAGGCCGTGGCGCGCCGCTGGCGCATGCGCGGCCTGCGGGAACCCTACCGTTCCCTGCTGGATCAGGATGACGGCCTGCTTGTGAGCATCGATTGCGAAACAACCTCGCTCAATGTGAAGGAAGCGGAGCTTTTATCCATCGCCGCCGTCTGCATAGACGGCAGGCGTCTTTGCACCAGAGACGCCTTTTACGCGCTGATAACGCCGCAACATGCCCCTGACGGGCAGAATGTGCGCGTGCACGGGTTGCGCCCGTGTGATTTCAGCACGGGTCTGCCGCTTCAGGATGTGTTGTCGGCTTTTCTTCAGTTTGTCAGAGGCAGAACACTGGTGGGCTATTATCTGCAATACGACCTTGCAGTGTTGAACAAAAACTTGAGGCCACTGATGGGGGCAGCATTGCCAAACAGTCGCATAGAGGTTTCGGGCCGCTATTACGACTGGCGATTTGCGCAATATCCTGGCGCCTACATTGATCTGCGATGGGAAACGATGATCAGAAATCTTCGCCTTCCCACGCTGCCAAGGCACGATGCCATGAACGACGCCATAACAGCCGCCATGATGTATCTGGCGCTGCAATCGCGCGGATACGGCGCACACAGGCTCCCATAACGTCCAATGTCTGCGCAAAAGACATTGCGGACAAAAGTATGCGAGGAGGGAACAATGGCCTCAGAACTGACGCAACGAATTGAAAAGAATGCGCAATACCAGCACTTGATCAAGACGCGCAACGCCCTTGGCTGGCGACTCACGCTTGTGGTTTTTGCCGCGTATTACGGTTTTATTCTGGTTGTCGCCTTTGACAAACAGCTCTTTGCCACGCCTCTTGCAGCCGGAATGACAACAACCTGGGGCATTCCCCTTGGCATCGGCATCATTCTGCTGACCGTTGTGCTTACGGCGGTCTACGTTCGCAAGGCCAACAGCGAATTTGACCCTGCGCTCAAGCAGATTCTTGAAAAAGAGGTGCAGTCATGAGGGGAATAAGCGCTTGCACATCCTCCCATAGGCTCAGGCAACAAAAATCCGCTCCGACTGTCAGCGCTGCAACATTCTGCACGGCGCTTTTTATCGCTTTTCTGCCCGGTCAGCCTCTGGCGGCGGGCGTCATAGAAGAAACGCAAAAGCAGAACACCGACTGGACAGCCATCATCATGTTCACCATTTTTGTCGGTGCATCGCTGTGGATAACCAAGTGGGCCGCCAAGCGCACACGCTCCGCTGCGGATTTTTACACGGCAGGCGGCGGCATCACGGGTTTTCAGAACGGCCTTGCCATCGCGGGCGACTTTATGTCGGCGGCCTCCTTTCTGGGCATTTCAGCCGCAGTCATGGCAACGGGCTTTGACGGTCTGATATACGCCATCGGCTTTCAGGTGGGCTGGCCGCTCATAACATTCATGCTGGCGGAGCGTCTGCGCAATCTTGGGCGCTTCACCTTTGCCGATGTGGTGGCCTACAGGCTCCAGCAGGTGCCTGTGCGCATATTTGCCGCATCGGGCACCCTTGTCGTGGTGCTGTTCTATCTTATCGCCCAGATGGTGGGCGCGGGGCAGCTCATCAAGCTGCTCTTCGGGCTTGATTACCACTATGCGGTGGTTATCGTGGGCCTGCTCATGATGGCCTATGTGCTTTTTGGCGGCATGACGGCAACCACATGGGTGCAGATCATCAAGGCCTGCCTGCTGCTCGGCGGGGCCTCGTTCATGGCTTTTATGGTTATGGCCCAGTATGGTTTCAGCCCCGAAAAACTTTTCACCGCCGCTGTGGGCATCAAAAAAAGCGCGGCCATCATGGGGCCGGGCGGCTTTGTCAAAGACCCCGTTTCGGCCATTTCGCTCGGCATTGCCCTCATGTTCGGCACCGCCGGGCTGCCGCATATCCTGATGCGCTTTTTTACCGTGCCGGATGCCAGGGAGGCCAGAAAAAGCGTGCTCTGGGCAACCACATGGATCGGCTATTTCTACATTCTGACCTTCATCATCGGCTTCGGGGCCATAGTGTTTGTGAGCACCAATCCCGAATTCCTCGATGCAAACGGCATTTTACGCGGGGGCAGCAACATGGCTGCCGTGCATCTGGCCAACGCCATTGGCGGCAATATCTTTCTTGGCTTTATGTCGGCGGTGGCCTTTGCCACCATTCTGGCAGTAGTGGCGGGGCTGACGCTTTCCGGCGCGTCTGCCGTGGCGCACGACCTCTACGCCTCCGCCCTCAAAAAGGGCAAGGCCAGCTCCAGCGAGGAGCTTAAAATCTCCAAGCTGACAACCGTGGCCCTCGGCATCATCGCCATGTTTCTTGGCATCGTGTTTGAAAAACAGAACGTGGCCTTCATGGTGTCGCTGGCCTTTGCCATTGCGGCCTCGGCCAACTTTCCGGCCCTGATCCTCTCGGTATTGTGGAAGGGCTGCACCACCAGAGGGGCTGTTGCCGGGGGCTTTGCGGGCCTGCTGGCCGCGCTGGTCATGACCATGCTCTCGGATGCCGTGTGGGTGGCAACCCTGGGCAATCCGCCCGGCTCCGCGCCCTTTCCGTATTCCTCCCCGGCCATCTTTTCCATGCCCCTGGCCTTTTTGTGCATCTGGGTAGTGTCCATATGCGATCAGTCCCCGCAGGCGCAGAAGGAACGGGAGGCTTTTGCCGACCAGAAAATCCGGTCTGAGACCGGCCTTGGAGCTTTCAAACCCACGGCGCATTAAGACGACAAACGCGCTACGCCCCTATACCAAGGCCGTGCAGCAATGCCTGACATGGGGCAGCGTTTGCCTTGCAGACAAACCACCAAACAGCCTGCCCGCCCGGAAACAGATATTTTTCGGGCGGGCAGGCTCAACGAATTTGTAAACAACCTCCACAAAAGCAACACGGCATTGCAGGGCATCTTATTTTGCGGCGCGCGACTGCGTATGCCAACGCATTCCGGTTGCGGCGCTTTTCTTTGCGGGCTTGCCTTGCCGACTGCTGCAAATTTTGCCATGATGTTCATGACGCTTCTGCCGGTTTTTTTGGCCCTTATACCCTTGTCCGGCGCAACAATCCTTTGAGGAGGGCATCCATGCTTACCCCCAACCAGTGTGTGCTTTACAGCGGCGGCGCCGCAGGAACAGAGCAGTTCTTCGGCGCTTTGGCCGAAAGCTGGGGTATGGAAGAAGTAAACTACAGCTTTGAAGGTCACCAGATCGAACGTACGCGCGGCGTGCGGGTGCTCACCTCTGAAGAACTGGCCCTCAAGGATGTCAGCCTGACCTACGTTTCACGCCTCATGAGCCGCGAATACACGCGCGCACCCCTTTTCCGCAAAGTCTTGCAGTCCATCTGCTGGCAGGTCAGCAGCGGCGAGCAGATCATCGTTATCGGCGCAGTCCAGCCTGACGGCACCGTCAAGGGCGGCACCGGGTGGGGAGCGGAATTCGCCAAGATATGCAACAAGCCCCTGCTTGTTTTTGATCAGCCAAAGAATGCCTGGTTTTTCTGGAACAAGGACAACTGGACCCAGACAACCGAACCCATGATCACCCATGCCCATTTTGCCGCCACCGGCACACGTTTTCTTGAAGACAATGGCCGTATCGCCATTCAAGACCTGTTTGCGCGTTCTTTTTCACGCTAAAGCAGAATACTATTGTCAATGCGCTAGAAAAATAATCCGCTTCTGCTGCAACGGCCCCTGGTTCGCAAACTGCCCGGGGGCCGTGCTTGCGGCATGTACCCCACCTGCCGCAGGCAGCGCCTCAGCCCATAGTACCGGAGAATTCATGAGCCGTCAGTTTACCCCCGCAGAGCAGGCAGTGCTGCGCATCGTGCAGGACAATCTGCCCGATTCGCTCACGCCTTACGCCGATATTGCCGAAAAGGCAGGAATGACAGAAGCCCAGGTGCTTGAGCTGCTTGGTTCGCTCAAGGAATCCGGGGCAATCCGCCGTTTTGGAGCCAGCATCAAACACCAGAAAACCGGCTGGACGCACAACGCCATGGTGGCATGGAAGATCTCCCCCGATCTGGTGGAACAGTGCGGCACGCAGGCCTCCCTGCACGACCATATCTCCCATGTCTACTACCGCCCCAGTTCCGCGCCCGACTGGCCGTATGAACTCTACACCATGATTCATGGCCGTAGCGAGGCCGAGTGTCTTGGCGTGGTGGAAGACCTCAAGCGCGATACCCTGCTGTGCGAGCATGCCGTGCTGCGCAGCCTCAAGGAACTGAAAAAAATTTCCATGACCTATTTTGCCTGATACAAGGAGCCTTTGATGGATACCACTTCTCGGCAGCTTTTTGAAAAGGCCTGCGCGGTTATTCCCGGCGGCGTCAACAGCCCTGTGCGCGCCTGCCACAACGTGGACAGCCAGCCCCTGTTCATAGCTGAAGCTCACGGCTGCCGGATTACCGATGTGGACGGCCACGAGTATGTCGACTTTGTACTCTCCTGGGGGCCCATGATCCTTGGGCATGACGAACCTTCCGTCACCCGGGCCGTGTGCGAGGCCGCCAAACGCGGCACCAGCTACGGCGCTCCCTGCCCGGCAGAAGTAACCCTGGCCGAAGAAGTGGTTGCCGCCATGCCCAGCCTTGAAATGGTGCGCATGGTCAACTCCGGCACAGAGGCCACCATGAGCGCCCTGCGCCTGGCCCGCGCCGCCACCAAGAGGGACAAGGTGCTCAAGTTTGTGGGCTGCTACCACGGCCACGCCGACCCCTTCCTCGCCGCCGCCGGTTCCGGCCTTGCCACGTTCTCCATTCCCGGCACTCCCGGCGTGCCCGCAGCCGTTGTGGCGGACACCCTGCTTGCTCCTTACAACGACCTTGATGCCGTCAAGGCCATCTTTGAGCAGCATGGAGCGAGCATCGCCGCCATCATCGTGGAGCCTGTGGCCGCCAACATGGGCCTTGTGCTGCCCAAGCCCGGCTTTCTTGAAGGCCTGCGCGCCGTCTGCGACCAGTACGGCAGCCTGCTCATTTTTGACGAAGTCATCACCGGTTTTCGCGCGGCCTTTGGCGGCGCGCAGGCCCGCTTCAGCATAGATCCCGACCTCACCACCTTTGGCAAGATCATTGGCGGCGGTCTGCCCGTGGGCGCCTTTGGCGGCAAGCGCCGTTACATGGAACTCATCGCGCCCAGAGGCGGCGTATATCAGGCGGGCACGCTTTCGGGCAATCCGCTGGCAATGGCTGCCGGCATAGCCACCCTGCGCTACCTCAAAACCGCCGACTACGCGGCGCTTGAAAAGCGCACCCATGCCTTTGCCATGGAACTGCGCGACATTCTGGCATCCAAGGGCGTGCCGATTCAGATGCCCACCCTTGCCTCCATGTTCTGCCCCTATTTCAGCGAGCAGGAAGTCACGGATTTTGCCACCGCCACGCTGTGTGATCAGGCGCTTTTCACCACGTTCTACAAGCAGATGCGCGCTCACGGCATCTACCTTGCGCCTTCCGGCTACGAGACGGGCATGGTCTCCTTTGTCCACACGGACGAGGATTTCAACAAGGCTCTGGACGCTGCCCGCAAGGTCATTTTTTAAGTCGAACCAGCACGAAGGGAACCTCGCATGCGGGGTTCCCTTCTTTATTTTTTCCACGCAGCGGCATCCGCCGTATCCCCGTTGCCGCGCGGCACCAGACATGCCGCCGAGGGAGACCCCTTGCACAGTCCCCGCCGAATCACCGCACTTGCCTGCTATGCGCTCAGCCAGTCGGCCCTGCCTCTGGCGCAGCGTCTGGCGGATTGCCTTGCGGTCACCCCGTGGGGCCTGCCCGGTCAACTCCAGTATCCCGCACGTCCGGCCCAGCCATCAGAACACCCAGCCCACGGCAAGCCATCCGGTCTGTCCCGCGTGGAAATTTTCGCCCCATCACGGTTTTGCCCTGCGGGGGTTACACCCTTTGAAAAAATCGGCTCCCTGCTGGCGGCAACCTATAAAAATTTTGCGGCGCATGCCTTCATCGGTGCAACGGGCATAGCCGTGCGCGCGCTTGCCCCCTTGCTTGCGCACAAGAGTACCGATGCCCCTGTGGTCGTAATTGACCCTGCGGGGCAGCACGTCATAAGCCTGCTCTCCGGCCACTGGGGCGGAGCCAACGAGCTGGCCAGCCATGTGGCCCATCTGCTCGGCGCAACGGCGGTTATCACAACCGCTTCGGATACTGCCGCCCCGGTCACTCCCGGCGCAGACGACGCGCAGCCCCGCAAGGCCGCTCCTGCGCTGGATATGCTCCTGCGCAACGCGGGGCTGCTGCCCGTGGACTGGAACCGCCTGCCCGCAGCGCAGGCTGCCATGATTGAAGGAGAAAGCCTGAATCTTTGGGATCCCTGCCATGCCGTGCCGGATCATCCCCAGTTGCAGCGCCTGCCCGCAGGTGAGGCCGATGCCACGCCGCCAGAACACCGGGGCCCCCTGGTTGCGGCGCACTGGCGCGGGCTTGCACCGAGCCCCGCAATCTTGCGTGTGGCTGTTCCCCGGCTGGTGATAGGTCTGGGCTGCCGCAAAAACGCGCCCGGCGATATGGTGGAAACCGCCACGCGCAAGCTGCTGGCGGCCCAAGGGCTTGAGCCTCTGGCTGTGGCTGCGCTGGCGACCGTGAAAGAAAAATTACAGGAGCCCGCCCTGCTGGCCCTTGCCGAGCGGCTTGGCGTTCCCTTGCACGGCTTTGAAGCCGCCGACCTTGCGCGCTGCCCCACGCCCAATCCCTCTGCAGCGGCGGGCAGGCGCTTTAGCCAGCCGCCTTTCAGCGTGTGTGAAGCCGCAGCCCTGCTGGCGGCAGCGCAGATTTTTCCGGCGGGCGCGCCCCGTCTGCTCCTCCCCAAAACTATCGAGCAAGGCCAGTTGACTCTGGCCTTAGCCATCTCGGACAGGATTGAACGATGAACCCAGCCAGTCTGCATGTTGTCGGCCTCGGCCCCGGCGATGCCGCATGTCTTACCCCTCAGGCCCGCACGGCCATAGCAAATGCATCCTGCGTGGCTGGCTACAGCCTCTACATGGAACTGGTGCCGCCGGAGCTGCTGGCAGGCAAGCAGTGCATCAGCACCGGCATGCGGCACGAGGAAGAACGCTGCGCTGCAGCGGTGGACGCAGCCCTGTCAGGCCAGCCCACGGCCCTTGTCTGTTCTGGCGACCCCGGCATCTATGCACTGGCGGGTCTGGCCCTCGAGATTCTGGAAAGCCGGGGCCTTGTGGGCAGCGTGCCCTTCAATGTTGTGCCCGGCGTTCCGGCGGTGTGCGCGGCGGCAGCCCTGCTGGGCGCTCCCCTGATGCACGATTTTGCCTGCATCAGCCTGAGCGACCTGCTCACGCCGTGGGAAACCATTGAACGCAGGCTCCGTGCAGCCCTTGAGGCCGATTTTGTCTGCGCCATCTATAATCCCCGTTCCAAGGGGCGGCCCCATCATCTGGAACAGGCTCTTGAAATTGCCCGGCAATTCCGCGCGCCGCACTGCCCTGTAGGGCTTGTGCGCAAGGCCTTTCGCCCCGGCGAGGAGGCCCGCGTGCTCCGCCTTGACCAGTTCGACCCGGAACAGGTCGACATGCTCTCCATACTTATTATCGGCAATGCAGAAAGCCGGGCTTTGGGGAACTTTATGCTCACCCCCAGAGGTTACGCGCGCAAAAAGACTTCCAATCTCGGCAACTTATCAAAATAGTTGGAATGTCATTTTTCCATAGTCATTGACTTACCGTAATGAGGGCCGTAAAATCACACCAATTTGTTCTCATCTGCCGCACAAAAGGAGGTCTGCCGTGAAGAAAGTTCTGGTTCTTACCTGTATCATGGTGTTTGCCCTGGCCCTGCCCGCGCTTGCAGCGCCCGCCGCCCCGGACAAACCGCTGGAATTCAAGGGTTCCCAAAAGACCGTCATGTTCCCGCACGCTGTGCATGCCAAGGTTGAGTGCGTTACCTGTCACCATAAGGTGGACGGCAAGGAAAGCTTTGCCAAGTGCGGCAGCGCCGGTTGCCACGATGACCTCGCAGGCAAGCAGGGCGAAAAGAGCCTGTACTATGTTGTGCACACCAAGAAAGAACTCAAGCACACCAACTGCATCGGCTGCCACTCCAAGGTTGTGGAAGAAAAGCCCGAACTCAAGAAAGATCTGACCGCCTGCGCCAAGTCCAAGTGCCATCCGTAGGTCTGGTTGGCTGTCTTGCTTCGAAAGCCGCCTCCGGGCGGCTTTTTTGTTGGCTTGCCGACCTTGCCACTGATGACAACAGTTCCTGACTGTTTCCCGGCCAGACTTTTTTTGCAAAATCGCGGCAGAAGGCAATTCTGGCGCAAAGAGTTTTGTCCTATTTGCGTCTTTTGCCATAAACTGATACGAAAATCTGTCGTTTTTGCAGTATGAAACGATGTATTTTGCATGACTCCGGCCTTTGGCCGCTGCACATAACCCCATGAGGTGGCGCATGGTTGCCAAGAACACCGCTGAAACCGATGACCAGATCATCGATCTCACAGAACTGATCGAAAAAGGCGAAGTTCCGGCAAACGATCCGTCCGAGCAGCCCCAGGCCGTTGCCGCCCCCGAGGCGGAAGCGGATCAGAAAGCGCTGAACGCGCACCTGCGCGGCCTCAACGATGGTTCAAGTGCTGCGGATGCAGAAATTGACGATCTGCTCGCCCAGATGGATATCAAGGACGAAGGCCAGAGCGACCCCAATGACGTGGCGCTGGACTTCTCTGCTCCGTCAACGCAGACCGATCATCCCATTGACCCCAATGAACAGTTGCTCATGCCGGGCATGGGCGATGTGGACAATCTGCTGAACGCCCTTGATATCCCCCCGCAGCCAGCGGAAAGGGAACCGGAAGTGGCCGCACCTGCCAGCGCAAGTCAGGCCACAAGTCAGGCCGCTGACGATGCCGTGGACGCCCTGCTGAACGATTTTCACGCCGCAGCGCCCGCGCCGCAAGCGCCTGCTGAGCCGCAGGAGAGTATCCCTGATCTGGACGAACTGCTGGCATCTGTGAATACCGCCCCGACCACAGGAAACTCCAGCGATATTGATGACCTACTCAATGCTGCCAACCTCGCACCGGCACAGCCGGAACCTGCGGCGGCACCTCCCGTTGCGCCCGCTGCGCAAAGCCCGGCCTTTTCCAACGATGATCTCGACAGCCTTCTGGCTGCTGTGGCAGGCGGTGCGGCCCCGAGCCCTGCGCAGGCCGCCTCCCCGGCGCCCCAGGCTGACGCTCCTGCTCCGGCACCTGCACCTGCAGCAGCGCCTGCAGCAGCACCCGCTGCCAGCCCAGACATGGGGGTGGATATCGACAGCCTGCTGGCTGCCGCCGCTGATGATTTGCAGAGCAAGCTTGATGCTGCCCAGCCCGAAGCGGCTCCCGCGCCGCAACCGGCTCCTGCACCTGCGGCAAGCCCGGATATGCCTGCCGACCTCGGCGTGGATATCGACAGCCTGCTGGCTGCCGCCGCTGATGATCTACAGAGCAAGCTTGACGCAGCCCAGCCAGAAGCGGCCCCCGCGCCGCAACCGGCTCCTGCCCCCCAGCCTGCGCCAACCCCTGCGGCAAGCCCGGATATGCCTGCCGACCTCGGCGTGGATATCGACAGCCTGCTGGCTGCCGCCGCTGATGATTTGCAGAGCAAGCTTGACGCTGCCCAGCCCGAAGAGGCCCCTGTGCAAGCGCCCGCGCCTGCCCCGGAACCCCAGCCCGATCTGAATGCAGACCTTGACAGTCTGCTGGCTGCTGTGACTGGCGGTGCGGCCCCTGCCGCTGAACCGCAGGAAGGCGTTTCCGATGTTCTGCTCCACCCCGAGCTGGAACTCATGACTGACGCCCAGCCAGAGCCTGTTGCCGAAGCATTGCCCGACTCTTTGCCCGAACAGGCTGTGGAACTGCCTACAGATTTTGACGCGCTTCTGGCTGCCGCTGCGGACGAAGCCGCCACCGACCAAGCGGATGTGGTCCCCGAGGCTGCCGCACCTGCGGATGCCGCCCCGGCAGACATACAGGGCATTATGGCAGATGCCTCCGTTCAGGCAGAATCCGATGTATTTGAGTCCGTTGCGGCTGCTGAACCAGCGCAGGCCAATGACCTTCCCCTGCTTGAACCCGATGAAATCCTGCCGCCGGATGCCAACTTGCAGGCAGAGCCTTCAGTGGATGAACCTGCCGGAGCCGACCGTTTCACGGCCGAGCCAGCCGAAGTGGAAGCTGTCGAAGTGGAGCATGTTGCGGCAGATATGCCGGAAAGCGCCGGGCAGTTCGCTTATGAACCTGCATTCAGGCCTCAGGCGGCCCCTGTTGCGGATTCGACAGATACTGCAACTGACGGTGCAGCCGCAGTGGCTGTGTCTGGCGCAGCCCTTGAGGCTGTCATGGAACAGGCCAAAGAGGCCTCGTCCCACGCCATTGACGCCTTTGCCCAGGCATTTGACGCCTCCACGCGCGCGGCAGACGCTGCCGAAACAGCAAGCAAGCTCACGGCACGCGTTGAGCAGTGCGAGGCCGCGCTACAGGAAGCCGGGGATCGCATCATCGCGCTGGAAACCGCCCTGGAAGCGCAGATACACGCATCACAGGAACTGGCCGCCAACAGCCTGCCCCGTCAGGAACTGGAAGACATGTTTGTTGAGGGCCATCCCCTGTACCAGAGCCTCATGGATTGCATCAGTAAGGCGGTTGCCGCAGCCCTGGCATCTGCCCCGGCCCAGCAGACCGAACATGACGATGCGCAATCGCTTGTGGAAGAGCACCTGCAACCCGTTGTCACTGCCGCCCGCAGCGCAACAGCGCGCATAGATGCCCTTGAAACCCGGCTGGATGCCCTTGAACCACGCTTCAACGACAGGGTGGAACGGGCCGCGGCTGCGGCTGCGGCGCGCATACTGCGCGAAGAAATCGGCAGACTGCTCGAAGATCAGTAGGGGGCTTTTTGCCCTATGCAGCCACCCGAACTATTCCGGGGTGTTAGCGCAGGTTGGCAGCAGAGCTGCCCGTCTGATCTGCGCGATTTTTGGAGCCCCTTGGCAATGCGCCTGCAAACCGAACCAGCTTCGCCCATTGCCTAAGGCCTGCTTCAATCACTGCTCCGCCAGCAGCGGGTATTTCAAGGTAAGAAGGCACCAGGCGCACAGGCATGTCGGCCTTGCCAATGGCAGGCGGAACGCATATGCTGTTGCGCGGTTTCGCGGGCGCTGTCCCGCGATTCTCAATCAATAAAACAAAGGGGCGGGGGCTGTTGCTTCCGTTTCTTAACCCGTCCAGGCAATACCCGCTGTGGGTCACGGCCGTTCCCCAAAGGGGCGGGTTTTTCATATTTGCCGCGCCCTTCAGGGCCGGAAGCTGAGGCCATATGGATAAGGATCGCAAGGAAGCCCTTCAGGTTGCCAAGGAACTGACCGCCAAATTCATAGAAACGCGCACGGTTTCCCCCAGCAATTTTGCTGAGGTATTTCCTTCGGTCTATCGTGTTGTCTGCACCGCCATCGGTGTGGATGCCGACCAGGACAAGGCCGGGAAATAACGTGGAATCTCCCCACAACACCGCTACGGAAACTGTTGTCAAACCTGCGCACGATGCGGCGGTGGCTGGCATGTTTGGCCGTATTGTGCCTTTTTATGACCTGCTGAACCGCGTGCTCAGCCTCGGGCTTGACCAGTACTGGCGCAAGGTGCTGGCGCAAAACGTGCGCCTCGGCGATACCGGGCGCGTACTGGATCTGGCGGCCGGTACGCTGGATGTTTCCCTTGCCATTCGCCGCCGCCACCCCTCGGCCATTGTTCCGGCCATGGATTTTTGCCCGCCCATGCTGGTGCGCGGCAGCCGCAAACTCAAGAACGCCAACGCCCGCAGTATCCTGCCCGTTGCAGCAGACGCCAAGCGCCTGCCCCTGCCCGATGCTTCAGTTGACTGCATCACCATTGCCTTTGGCATCCGCAACATCCTGCCCCGCGAGGCGGCCTTTGCCGAAATGCTGCGCGTTCTGCGCCCCGGCGGCAGGGCCTGCATCCTTGAATTCGGTTCCGGGCAGGAGCGCATCTGGGGCGGCCTGTACAACGTATATCTCAACCACCTGCTGCCCAGGGTTGGCAAAGTATTTTCAAAAGATCCCGGCGCGTACGAGTACCTTGCCGATACAATCCGCAAGTTTCCCTCGGCCCTCAGCCTTGAAAAAGAAATGCGTGCAGCGGGCTTTGAACGTGCATGGCATGAAAAGCTCACGTCCGGCATTGTCTGCCTGCACGTGGGCGAAAAGGCACGCTAGAGCAAATTGGCGTGAAAAAGCATGCCGTTTTCTTGCCATCTGACGGCAAACGGCATCTGAAGGCTCACCATGCGGCAAGCCAGGCACGATGGTGGGGTAATCAGGCCTTAGTGCGAGGCCAGCGCCACCAGACCAAGTCCCACGGCCAGGGCGATCAGCCCGAGGACACGGAGGCGGCTTTCCGGCTGGGGCAGCAATTGCAGCAGGGCGCGCCGCATGCCGCCGGGAAAGAGTGTCCAGCAAAGGCCCTCAATAACGATGGCCAGACCAAGAGCGCGGAGAAAAAGGGCGTAATCGAGTTTCATGGTTTTCTGGTGACGGAAAACCAGCCTTTTGTAAAGGAACGAATCATGGCTGCTCACACGGCGCTGCAAAACGGCACAGACATGACCTGCCGGGATTATCCCGCAGGCTCGTTCTGCCCAGCCCTGCGCCCGGCAAACAGCAGCCGAAGGCAGTAATCCTGTGAGCCTGCTGCTTTGCGCCGCCACCGGCCCGGAACTGGCGGGCCTTGTGCCCGGTTTTTCTCCGGCGGGGCTTGCCGCGCCAGCACGGGAAACAACTGAAAGCCCGGCAAAATCCTGGCCAGAAATGCACCTCTGGCCAGTGCGCCTCAAATGTGGCGACGCGCTGTGCTGCATTACCGGGGTTGGCCCCATTAACGCAGCGCTGGCCATGGGCATGGCCCTTTGCAGGGCTAAAGCCGAGGGCACGCCCATTACAGCAGTGCTCAACGCGGGTCTTGCGGGAGCCTTTGATCTGGCAGAGCGCCCGCTTTTGGGGCTGTGCATGGTGAACGAAGAAATCTGGCCGGAATACGGCCTGCACGATGGGCGCTCCGTCACCGCCGAAGCTTTTGGCTTTCCGCAGTGGCAGCCCGCGACCGGGCCTGCGGTGCGCAACCGCCTGCCCCTGGCAGGGCCGGAAGCGCTGGAACGCTTTGGCGCGCGGCAACAACCGGATGTTTTTTTGCCCTGTACATCGCTCACAGTTGCCGGGGTCAGCGCGAGTTTTGCCAGAGCGGCAGACCTGCGCGCCCGCTACCGGGCTGATCTGGAAAATATGGAAGGCTTTGCCGTGGCGTATGCCTGCGCCCGCGAGGGCATACCTTGTGTGGAGGCACGCAGCGTTTCCAACAAGGTCGGGCCACGCGCCAATGACGAAAAGGATTTTCCCGGCGCGCTACGCGCGCTCACGCGGGTTTTGCCCGCGCTTAACCTTATCTGAGTAGCATATGATCCAACTGAAAGCACGTCTGGCCCTTGAGCTGCCCGGCATCAACCGCGCTCTGAACAAGGCAGTGGACACCCTGCCGGAACCGGTGCGGCCTGTGGCCCGGCACATTTTTGATGCGGGCGGCAAGCGCCTGCGGCCCCTGCTCACCGTGCTCACGGCCCGCCTGCTGGGCCATGAGGCCAAGAGCATACAGGATCTGGCGATCACGCTGGAGATGCTCCACGCCGCGACCCTGCTGCACGACGATGTGCTGGACAATGCGGTAAGCCGCCGTGGCAAGCCCGCTGCGCATACGCTGTTTGATGTTTCCAGCGTCATTCTTGCGGGCGATGCCCTGCTGGCCGGTGCCAACGCCCTGGTGGCCAATTATGGCGACACGCGCCTGACCCGCTGTTTCTCGGAAGCCACCAGCCGCACGGCGGCGGGTGAAATTCTCGAAATCGCGGCCCAGCGCCGTGTTGATTCGAGCAGCGCCGACTATGAAGACATGGTGCGCGGCAAAACGGCCTGGCTTATCCGCGCTGCCTGTGAAATGGGCGCGCTCGCCGCCGGGGCCGACGATGCGGCAGTGGCCGCTGCCGCCGCCTATGGCGAAAACCTTGGCATGGCCTTTCAGATGGTGGACGATGCTCTTGATTTCGCGCCAGAAAGCGTGACCGGCAAGCCCACTGGCGGCGATGTGCGCGAGGGCAAGCTCACGCCGCCCCTGCGCCTCTACCGCGACAGCCTGAGCACCGCAGAACGCAGCGCCTTTGACGCCGCCTTTTGCGCAGGGCTGATGACGGAAACCGATGCCGCCAGCATTGCCGAGAGCATCCGGCAGGCCGGACACGACGACGCCGTGCGCCGTCAGGCCGATGAATTTCTTGACGCGGCCAGGCAGGCATTAGAAACTCTGCCTGACAGGCCCGAGCGCGAGCTTATGCGCCAGATGGCCGACTACGTGCGCGACAGAAAAAAGTAAGCAGCCAAACCAAGAGGAATGCAAATCATGCTCTATAGGGTGGAAACCGGCCCCCGCGCCGGACTTGACGATACCCAGGGCCGCAAGACGGCCCAGCACCTGCGCAAGGCGCTGAACATTTCTGTTTCTGGCGTTCGCCAGATCAAGGTCTTTACGGCTGACGGGCTTGATGCCGCGCAGGTGGCCCGTCTGCTGAACGAAAGCATCTGGCACGACCCCATCCTTCAGGAAGCCTCCCTTGAGCCGCTGCCCTTGCTTGACCCTGCGGCAGACTGGTTTGTGGAAGTGGGCTTTCGCCCCGGCGTGACGGATAACGAGGCCCGCACCGCGCGCGACACTGCCGCCATGGTGCTGGACATCCCGCGCGACAGCCTGCGCGTGTATACCGCCGTGCAGTACCGCATCAGCAGCGACAAAGCCGCGCCCCTCACCCGCGAGCAGGTGGACATGCTGGCCCGCGACCTTTTGTGCAACACGCTCATCCAGCGTTACCGCATCAAGAGCCGTCAGGAATGGGACGCCCAGCCCGGCTTTGAAGCTCAGGCCGCCAGGGTTACGGGCGAAATCAACGAAACCGTTGACACCATCGCCCTTTCAGCCATGAACGATGAAGCCCTGACCAAGGCCAGCCGCGAAAATACATGGGCGCTCAACCTCAAGGAAATGCACAGCATCCGCGCTCAGTTCACCGCGCAGGAAGAAGCCGACCGCCGCAAGGCCCTTGGCCTGCCCGCCGACCCCACGGATGTGGAAATGGAAGTGCTGGCACAGACATGGTCCGAGCACTGCAAGCACAAGATTTTCGCCTCGCGCATCAATTATACCGATGCCGCCACGGGCCGCAGCGAAGTGGTGGACAACCTCTACAAGACCTGCATCCGCGACGCCACGGCCATGCTGCGCGAGCGCATGGGCGAAGACGACTACTGCAAGTCTGTTTTCAAGGACAACGCGGGCGTTATCGCCTTTATCAACGGCTACGATGCCTGCATCAAGGTTGAAACCCACAACAGCCCTTCGGCGCTCGACCCGTACGGCGGCGCGCTCACCGGCATTGTGGGCGTAAACCGCGACCCCATGGGCACCGGCATGGGCGCGGAACTGGTGTGCAATACGGACGTGTTCTGCTTTGCCTCGCCCTTCCACGATAAAAACCTGCCCCCGCGCCTGCTGCACCCCCGCCGCGTGCTGGAAGGCGTGCGCGAAGGCGTGGAGCACGGCGGCAACAAGTCGGGCATTCCCACGGTCAACGGTTCGCTGGTTTTTGACGAGCGCTATCTTGGCAAGCCGCTGGTATACTGCGGCACCGTGGGCATCATCCCCGCAGAGATTCATGGCCGCCCCGGCTGGTTCAAGCAGGCCGAGGAAGGCGACTACATTGTTATGACCGGCGGCCGCATCGGCAAGGACGGCATCCACGGCGCAACCTTCTCTTCTGAAGAGCTGCACGAAGGCTCGCCCGCCACTGCGGTGCAGATCGGCGACCCCATCACCCAGCGCAAGATGTACGACTTCATCATGCGCGCCCGCGATTTGGGCCTGTACCACGCCATCACCGACAACGGCGCTGGCGGCCTTTCCTCCTCAGTGGGCGAAATGGCCGAGGACACCGGCGGCTGTGTGCTGGATATCGCCAAAGCCCCGCTGAAATATGATGGCCTGCGCCCCTGGGAGATTCTGCTTTCTGAAGCGCAGGAACGCATGACCCTGGCCGTTTCGCCGGAAAAGCTCGACGAATTCATGGCCCTTGCCGCCCGCATGGATGTGGAAGCCACAGCCCTTGGCCGCTTCACCACCTCCGGCTTCTTTGAAGTGCGCTACCACGACCGCATCATTGCCTCCATGCCCATGGAATTCATGCACGACGGCGTGCCGCAGCTTGAGCTTGAAGCCGAATGGAAGGCTCCCGAAATCACCGATGTCACCGTGGACGTGGCCGAAGTTGAGCAGACCGCCTTTTTGCAGCGCATGCTCGGCACGCTCAATATCTGCTCCAAGGAATACATCATCCGCCAGTATGACCACGAGGTGCGTGGCGGCAGCGTGGTGAAGCCCCTCGTGGGCGTCAAGCGCGACGGCCCGGCAGACGCGGGCGTTATCCGCCCCCTGCTGGAATCGGACGCGGGCCTTGTGATCTCCCACGGCATCTGCCCCAAATTCAGCGATTACGACACCTACTGGATGATGGCCAACGCCATGGACGAAGCCATCCGCAACGCCGTTGCCGTGGGTGCGGACCCCGACGCTCTGGCGGGCGTGGACAACTTCTGCTGGTGCGACCCGGTGGTCAGCCCCTCCAACCCCGATGGACGCTACAAGCTGGCTCAGCTTGTACGCGCCTGCCGCGCCCTGCGCCAGTTCTCGCTGGCCTACGGCGTGCCGTGCATCTCGGGCAAGGACTCCATGAAAAACGACTACACTGGCGGCGGCGAGCGCATTTCCATTCCGCCCACGGTGCTGTTCTCCATTCTTGGCGTCATCCGCAACGTCACTGCGGCCCAGACCTCTGACTTCAAGCAACCCGGCGATGCCATCTACGTGCTCGGCGGCACTTGGCGTGAAATGGCTGGCAGTGAAGCAGCTACCGAACTGGGCCTCAAGGGTGGCCGCGTTCCCCATGTGGACGCCTCCAACGCCATGCTGCGCTACCGCGCGGTCAACGCCCTCATGGGCCAGCGCGCCATTTCCGCCTGCCACGACTGCTCTGACGGCGGCCTTGCCGTAGCCATTGCAGAAATGTGCATCGGCGGCCGCCTGGGTGCGGAAATCAACCTTGATGCCGTGCCAGCCCTTGAAGCCATGAACGTGACCGAACTGCTCTACAGCGAAAGCGCCAGCCGCCTGGTTGTGAGCGTCAAGCCCGATCTGGCCATGATTCTCGATGCGCTGGGAATGTGGCAGCCCTGCACCCGCATTGGTACTGTCACCGGTAACGGTCAACTGACCATGAAATCCGGCGACAGCATCATCGTCAACTCTTCGGTGGAAGATCTGGCCCGCGCCTTCAAGCGTACGCTGGACTGGTAACACCGCTGCGACTGAACTGTCGGGGCAGGTGGCTTTGCGGCCGCCTGCCCTTTTTTATTTGGTGGAATCCGGCGCTGTTCTCTGCATTTTTGCATAAATATTTCTGCTGCGCACAGGGCTTTTTCCTCGGCTTCATGCCAGTTCGCCACGCCGCCCGAGCATGCCGATTTCATACTCCCCTACTGCATTTTTGACATTTTCTAGACTATCTTTTTCAATAACTATTTGAATTAAAAGATTTTATCAGTTTGACATGGAGTATTTTTTTACTGTATAGTGCCTCCACAAAGAACAGGCATTCCCCTGGGGAACCGATGGACGTTGAGCGCAAGGCGCGCTTGCTGCCATCATTGGAAGGTTCCTGGGGTCAGAACCGCGGGCGCGGTTCGTCCGGCAATTTCGCTGGCCAGCCTCGAACACTAACAAAGGAACGATCATGAAGTATTCACGCTGGCCATTAGTGCTGGCGGCCATAGCCTTATGCATGCTTTTGGCCTCCCCCATGAACGCCGACGCGGCTTCACAAAGCGCTCCCTCCGATCAAAAGCATTCGAACGCTACCCCCCACGCCGCCAAAAAGTCCTCCGGCGACACTGAAACTCGCAAATCCAAACGCGAAAAGACCAGTGACAAAACCGCCTCTTCGCACAGCTCGCGCTCCAAGCGCGATAAAGCTGAATCGCGCTCCAAATCCAAGCAACGCAAATCCTCATCCACTGCGTCCTTATCCGAGAAAGAACGCCGGGATAGCACCGACAGCCGTGATATCTGGCTGAAACGCGCTCAGGAGAGCGAAATCATGTCCGGCAAGGCCTCCTGGTACGGACGGGATTTCCACGGCGGCTCCACCGCCAGCGGGCTTGATTACGACATGTATACCTTTACCGCCGCGCACCGCACCCTGCCCATGGGCACGGTTGTTCGCGTCACCGACCAGAATAACGGCAAGAGCGTTATGGTCTGCGTGACGGACAGAGGCCCCTTTGTGCGCGGGCGCATCATTGATCTTTCCTTTGCCGCAGCGCAACAGATTGATATTGATGACAAAGGCATCAGCAAGGTCAAGCTGGAAGTCATCAGCGACGAAAGCGGCACGCCCCTCAAACCCGATGAAGCATATTTTGTACGCTACAACGCCGCTCAGGGTGATGAAAAAATCGGCCCCTTCCGCGCATTTGCGGATGCTGCGGCCATGCATGAAGCACTGCGCCAGGTTCACCCCGAGGCTGAAGTGGTCATGGATCAATCCAAGTAACAGCGCAATACCTTCCGCGCTGCACACGCGCGAAAACGTCCCCGGTTTGTACCGGGGACGTTTTTTTATGCCGTGCGCAAGCTTGCCACACTGCGGCTTCCCCGGTATGGAATCTGTTTGTTGTTCCCCACCAAGAAGGATGTCATGGGCTTTTTTTACAGTATTCTTTCTTCTGCGGCCTTTGGCCTTATCCCACTGTTTACACTACCGCTGATGCATGGCGGCGTTTCAGGGCCTTCCGCCCTGTTCTATCGCTTTGCCATTGCCACTGTGGTGCTGGGCATAGTGCTTGCCGTACGCGGCGAAAGATTCAGCGCGCGCGGCATTGATCTGTGCAAACTTGCTGGCATGAGTTCCATGTATACCATGGCGGCCCTGCTCTTTTTTTGGGGATTCAAGCACATGCCGAGCGGCGTTGTGGCAACGCTGCAATTTACCTATCCAGTCATGGTCATGCTGATCATGATTGTGTTTTATCACGAGCGCTTCTCGTGGATCACGGCCCTGTCCATCCTGCTGGCAATCGCTGGCGTTTATCTGCTCTGCGGCGGAAGTGATGGCGACATGGGCGGGGCAAGCCTGCTGGCCGTGGCCCTGCTTCTGCTTTCCGCACTGTGCAACGCCGTATACATCACAACCATTTATGCCGCGCGCATTCCCAACATGAGCGGGCTTGTGATGACTTTTTACGTGCTGGCCTTTGGGGCGGTTATTTCCGGGGCCAACGCCCTGTTGTCAGACTCGTTCCAGCCCCTGCACTCATGGTGGGAACTGCTGCTCGCAACTTTGCTGGCCGTGGTGACAGCCGTTATTTCAAACCTCACCCTCATTCTTGCCGTACAGCGCATCGGCTCCACGCTGACATCCATCCTTGGCGTTATGGAGCCTGTAACCGCCGTGGTGGTGGGTATTCTGGTGTTCAGCGAGCCGTTCAGCATGTCGCTGGTCGCAGGGGTGGCCTTTATTGCCGCCTCGGTTGTACTGGTCATGCTCGGCAAACAGATAACGGCCTTTTTTCAGCGCCACAAACACGCATAAAAAAGCGCGGCAAACATAATTTGCCGCGCTTTTTTATTTTTTTACTGCCAGAACGCTACAGCTCTGCGGGTTCATACCCCAAGGCCCGAGCCAATAATTCGGTATAGCTCATAACCCTGAGTTTGCCCTGACCAACACCGCGCAGGGCCACAGTGCAGCCGGAACAGGCGCATACAAGAGCGTCAACGCCGCCATCCAGCGCTGCCGCCACTATCCAGTCAGGCTGATTTTTGCAGCACAGGCCGCCCGCAACATCCTGAACAGCAAGGCCCTCCACCCCTACAAGAAACTGCCTGTAAGCGGGCCAGTTCAGCGATGTCTGCGGAAAGGGTCTGCGGTACGAGGTGTGGCATCCTTCAAAATAGGCCACTTTCAAGGGATTGACCCGCAAGCTCTGCCCTTTCAGGGCATCCAGCAGCACGTCAAGAATATAGCTGTGGGAAACATCGCCACCGGCATCAACCGACTTGGCCACATGCGCGCAGCCAGCACAGCAGTATGCGAGGCGGGATGCGCCCTTTTGCGCTGCCGCCTTGCTGTTGCCCCGCACAAAACCCTGGGCGGCTTCTACCATCTGCGGCCTGTCCTCTGGGGCGACCTGATGCAGCAGAGGCAAACCGCAGCAGTTTTCTTTCTCCAGCCAGGTGTGGGCCATGCCAAGACGCCCCAAAATCCACGCCACCTCGCGCAGAATATTGGGCGTGCTGAATGGCCTGTAGCAGCCGAAAACCAACGCCAAATCCGCCTGTTGCGGCGCACCTGCAAAACCGTTGGCTGCCAGAGCCATTGTCCGCAACATCTGCGGCGCGCCGTGCTGGCCTGTGGCTGCAACGTCCTGAAGCTGCGTTTCAAGATCTCTGCCGCACGCGATTTTAACTACCCAATCGCTCAGCTTGCCTGTGGTCGATTTCATGATTCCGCCTCTATGCCCTTATGCAAACGTTTGCATGGTAAAAACCACAAAAGGCCGCCCGATGGTGCGGACGGCCTTTTTGAAATGGTTCGGAGCAGCGGCTACAGCCGCTCCACAACCTTGTCGCCCATTTCTCTGCAACCCAGCAGGGTTTTGCCGGGTTCCATAATGTCGCCAGTGCGGAAACCATCGGCCAGAGCCTTGCGCACTGCCGCCTCGATGGCATCGGCTTCTTTGCCCATATCAAAGCCAAGGCGCAGCATCATGGCCCCGGAAAGGATGGTGGCAAGAGGGTTGGCCTTGTTCTGCCCCGCGATGTCGGGGGCGGAGCCGTGGATGGGTTCAAACAGGCCGGGGCCGGAAGCGCCCATGGAGGCCGAGGGCAGCATGCCCAGCGAACCGGTGATAACCGAGGCTTCGTCAGACAGGATATCGCCAAAAATATTGCCCGTGAGGATCACGTCAAACTGCGAAGGATCGCGCACAAGCTGCATGGCGGCATTGTCCACGTACATGTGAGTCAGTTCCACATCCGCATACTGGCGGTGCGTTTCAATGACCACTTCCTTCCACAGGCGCGAGGTTTCCAGCACGTTGCTCTTTTCCACAGAGCAGACCTTGTTGCGGCGTTTGCGCGCCGTTTCAAAGGCCACCGTAGCAATGCGGCGGATTTCTTCCTCGTTGTACACCATGGTATTGTAGCCGGTGCGCAGGCCATCGCGCATTTCCTGTCCGCGCGGCTCGCCAAAATAGATGTCGCCGGTCAGTTCGCGCACAACCACGAGGTCAAGGCCCTTGGCGGCGATGTCGGCACGCAACAGGCACGCGCCTGCCAGTTCGGGCAGCAGCATGGCCGGACGCAAGTTGGCAAAAAGCTCAAGCTCCTTGCGGATGCGCAGCAGGCCTTTTTCCGGACGTTTTTCGGGCGCGAGGGCGTCCCACTTGGGGCCGCCCACAGCCGCCAGAAACACGGCATCGGCAGTGCGGCACTTGCGCACGGTTTCTTCCGGCAGGGGGTCGCCAGCCGCATCAATGGCGGAACCGCCGATGTGCGCGGTGTCGAAAACAAATTCGTGGCCAAACTTTTCAGCGGCGGCCTTGAGAACCTTAACACCTTCGGCCAGAATCTCCGGGCCGATGCCGTCACCCGGCAAGAGGCAGATGGTCTTTTTCATGGTATATCCTTGAACTCAATTCTTTCTGTTGATGCCTATTTCTCAAATTAACCGCGTACCAGCTCTTTTTTACATGAAGATTTTTGCGCCAGAACAAGGAAAAAAGGCGTTTGCCGACAGGAGTATACTCTTACAGTATTCGACTGGAGGCAAAAGCCCGTTTTGACGCAGTTCTGGCCAAAAATATCCTGTAAAAATTGGATTTTTGTTCTCAGGCAAGGCAGATAATCCTTTTACGCAGGGAGTGTACTCTCATGGTACTCGACCGGAGTAAAAAGGATTATCTAACGCCGCCAGAGGGCAAAAGGCCAATTTAGGCCAAACGTTCCTTGACGTAGCCTACCAATCCGCCCTTATCCAGAATGGCAGCCATGGACTTGGGCAGCGGGGGGCAGGTTATCTGCGCACCGTTGGTCAGATCGCGGATAATACCGGTGGTGGCGTCGATTTCCAGCTCGTCGCCGTCATTGATCTTGTCCACGTCGTCGCCCACTTCCATGAGCAACAGGCCCATATTGAAGGAGTTTCGGTAAAAAATGCGCGCAAAGCTGTGGCCGATCACCACGTGCATGCCCGCGCCAAGAATGGCGATAGGCGCATGCTCGCGGGAGGAACCGCAGCCAAAGTTGCGGCCTGCGACCATGATGTCGCCGGGGGTCACGCGCTTGACCCAGTCTGGCTCAAGGCCGGACATGCAGTTTTCGCCCAGCTTTTTGGAATCGGTGGTGACCAGAAAACGCGCGGGAATGATAGCGTCCGTATCAATGTGCTCGCCCACTTTGTGGGCCTTACCTTTGTAATTCATGAGGCTGTCCTTCTTTCTCTGCGCCGGGCTCGGTGGGCCGTGGCGCAGGCAGGTGCTGATGTGTGCTGCCTACAGCTGATCAGGCCCGGCCACGCAACCCGCAATGGCCGAAGCGGCTGCCACGATGGGGCTTGCCAGATAAACCTCGGAACTCAGGCTGCCCATGCGGCCCTTGAAATTGCGGTTGGTGGTGGCCACGGCGCGTTCGCCATCGCCCAAGATGCCCATGTGGCCGCCAAGGCAGGGGCCGCATGTGCAGGGGCCGACCACGCAGCCGGATTCCATGAAGGTTTCGATGAGGCCTTCCTTGAGGCACTGCTTCCACACCGTGGGCGTGGAGGGCAGCACAATGCAGCGCAGGTGCTTGGCAACCTTGCGGCCCCGCAGCACTTCGGCGGCATCGCGCATGTCGCTGATGCGGCCATTGGTGCAGGAGCCGATAACCACCTGCTGGATGGGCGTGTTGCGCACCTCGGAGACAGGCTTGACGTTGGAGGGCAGGTGCGGGCAGGCTACCACAGGCTCCTTGCCGGTCACGTCAATATTGACCACGCGCTCGTAAACAGCGCCTGGGTCTGCGGCCAAATCCTGGGTCAGGCCAGGGCGCTTGTGCTCCGCGCAGTAGGCGCGCGTTTTGGCGTCCACCGCAAACAGGCCCACCTTGCCGCCCGCTTCAATGGCCATGTTTGCCATGCACAGGCGGCCTTCAACAGAAAGGTCATCCACCACAGAGCCACCAAATTCCAGGGCCTTGTAGAGAGCGCCGTCCACGCCGATAGCGCCGATGAGCATGAGCATGAGATCCTTGCCGCGCAGCCACTTGGGCATCTGGCCGTCAATATTGACGCGGATGGTGGACGGCACCTTGAACCAGGTTTCTCCCAGCGCCATCGCGGCGGCGATATCGGTAGAGCCCATGCCCGTGGCAAAAGCGCCGATGCCGCCGTAGGTGCAGGTATGGCTGTCTGCGCCAATGACCACATCGCCGGGGCCAACAAGGCCCTGCTCGGGCAGCAGGGTGTGTTCCACGCCGCAGTCGCCGCCTTCATAATAGTGGGTGATGTTCTGTTCTTCGGCGAACTTGCGGGTCACCATGACCTGATTGGCGGAATCAATATCTTTTTGCGGCGTAAAGTGATCCATGACCAGAGCAATCTTGTCTTTGTCAAAAACCTTTTCCGCGCCCATTCCCTTGAAAGATTTGATGGCCAGCGGCCCGGTGATGTCGTTGGCGAGCACCAGCGACACGCGGCACTGAACAATCTGGCCGTCCTGTTCCACAACTTCGTCTGTGTGGGCTTGCAAAATTTTTTGCGCAAGCGTCTGTGGCATGATCTACTCCTTTCATCCTGGCTCCACCGAGGGGGGCGCGGCGAATACGGTGTTTCGTAAGGCGCGGCAAAAACCGAGCGCCTGTTTTTTATTTGCTCGCACAGGCTTTGCCTGCGGGGCGCGGGTACGTCTTGGCCCACAGGCCTGCCGCCCCCAGGGGGGCAGACCCGTTGCAGACCAGAGGAACAACCCTTAATCGTGCTGGCAGTGCAGCCTCGGCCCTTCCTGCTCCTTCTTGAACAGGTGGTTAAGGGCATTGACGTAGGCACGTGCGCTGGCAACAAAAATATCCGGATGGGTACCGCGCCCCACGGCGCTCACTTCGCCCTCGCGAAGACGCACAGTAACTTCGCCCTGAGCATCGGTGCCGCCGGTGATGGCGTTGATGGCGTACTGCTCAAGCTCGGGCTGGCGGCCCACCATGTCGGCGATCACGTTGAACAGGGCGTCCACAGGGCCAACGCCAAAGCCAGCGCCGCTGCTTTCAATCCCCTTGATGTCCATGATGACGGCAGCCGTGGGCGGCACGCCGCCCGCATCGGAACTCTGCACGCTCACATGGCGCAGGCGGAAAAGATCGGGCATGCGGTAGACTTCTTCCTGCACGAGGGCCATGAGGTCATCGTCGTGCAGGGTTTTCTTGCGGTCGGCCAGCTGCTTCACAGCTTCAAACACGAGGTTGAGCTGCTCGTCGTCCAGCTTGTAGCCCATGCTCTCAAACTTGTTGCGCACTGCGTTGCGGCCAGAGTGCTTGCCGATCACAAGATTGCTCTCGGTGCGGCCCACAGACTGCGGGGTCATGATCTCGTAAGTTTCGCGGTTCTTGAGCATGCCGTCCTGATGGATGCCCGACTCGTGCGCAAAGGCGTTGGCGCCCACAATGGCCTTGTTGTTGGCAATGGGCTGACCAATGGTCATGGAAAGCAGGCGGCACGAGGGGTAAAGCTGCTCGGTGACGATGTTGTGCTCAAGCTGGTAATAATCGTGGCGCACACGCAGGTTCATGACCACTTCTTCAAGGGCGGCGTTGCCGGCGCGCTCGCCAATACCGCACAGCGTAACCTCTGCCTGGCGCACGCCCACACGGAAGGCGGCAAGCGTGTTGGCCACGGCAAGGCCGAGGTCGTTGTGGCAGTGCACGCTGAAGATGGCCTTGTCGCTGTTGGGCGTGTTCTTGATGACGTGGTCAAGCAGCGCGGCGTATTCCTGCGGCTCGGCATAGCCCACGGTATCGGGCAGATTGATGGTGCTGGCCCCGGCCTTGATGGCGGCCTCGACCACGCGGCAGGCAAAATCGCCTTCGGTGCGTGAAAAATCCTCAAGGGAAAATTCCACGTTGCTGGTATATGTGGCGCAGCGTTTGACGCCCTCGACGATCATTTTAAGAACGTCTTCGGGATCTTTGCGCAGCTTGTGCTTCATGTGCAGGGGAGAGGTGGACAAAAAGACATGGATGCGGGGATTTTTAGCCACTTTTACGGCTTCCCAGCAGCGGTCGATATCATTGGGAACGCAACGGGCAAGCCCCGCCACCTGGATGTCGCCAGCCTGTGAGGCAATGCGCTGCACAGACTCGAAATCGCCGGGGCTGGAGGCGGGAAAGCCCGCTTCCATAATGTCAACGCCGAGCACTTCAAGCTGGTGGGCTACACGCAGCTTTTCCTGCAAGTTCATGGTGGCGCCGGGCGACTGCTCGCCATCGCGCAAAGTGGTGTCGAAAAAATAGACGCGGTTGTTCATGACAAACTCCTCTGGTTCTGACAAAGATGGCTATATCTTGCATAACGGCCACCGTAAAGGGCGGCTGTCCAGGGGAGCGTTTCCGCCCTTAGGGGGCGGCAACCGTTACGCAACCTCAATCGCTCTGGGGCGATAGGGCGCGTAGTAGCTGACGATTGCGGCGGGGAAGGATGACGAAGGTGTAGACAACGCCGCCAATGATGTAGACGGCGCAAAGCACAAATCCCATGACGCGCGGAAAGGAAATGACCGTTCCGAGCACAAGCAGGAAGAAAAGCATGGTGCGGATGGGATGGGCGCGCAGGAAATCATATTCCTTGAAGGAAAAATAGCGCACCTTGCTGACCATCAAAACCCCTACGCCAATGGCGAGAAAAAGGGTCATATAGGGCAGGGCCGAAGCCATGATAGCAGGGAAATGCGCGGCGCAAAAAACAAAGGTAACTACAGTGCAGCCGCCCGCAGGAATGGGCAGGCCGATAAAAAAGCGCTTGCCCACAGCCGCAGTGCTCACGTTAAAACGCGCAAGGCGCAAAGCGCCGCAGGCAGCGTAAATGAAGGCGGCGGCAAGCCCCATGCGGCCAAGGGCCGAAAGTTCCCACTGCCACATGAGCATGGCCGGGGCAATACCAAAGGCCACAAGATCGGAAAGCGAATCGTACTGAACGCCGAACTCGCTGGCCGTATTGGTGAGGCGGGCAACCTTGCCGTCCAGACCGTCCATGACGGCAGAGAGCAGGATGGCGAAGCAGGCCGATTCAAAACGTCCCTGCACGGCCCAGACCATGGACAAAAAGCCGAGAAACATGCTCAACGTCGTGATCATGTTCGGCAGGAGGTATACTCCCTTGCGCGGCTTTTTAACTTCCGGGGCCATCATTCACCATCTTTATAAACTAAGTGCCGGTCTGTCGGCTTTTGAGCGCGGCATTGGGGGCGCGTTTTTCGGCTGGGCTACTTCGCTCTGGCCACCACGCTCTGCCCGGCGAAGACCTGTTCGCCGATGCGCGTGGCCGCAACATATCCCTGAGGAAGGTAAAGGTCAACTCGCGAACCAAAGCGGATCATGCCGTAGCGTTCCCCCCGCGCAAGGGCGTCGCCCTCGTCAACGCGGCAGACAATGCGGCGGGCGATAAGCCCGGCGATCTGCACCATGGTCCAGGGATTGCCGTCCGCATCGCGCATGCTGTAGGCGCAGCGCTCATTGTGCGTCGAGGCTTTGTCAAAAGCGGCGTTGACGAACGCGCCGGGAAAATAGCGGATACCCTCGACCGTTCCCGCCACGGGGGCGCGGTTTACGTGCACGCTGAACACGTTCATAAAAATGCTTATGCACAGCTTGGGTTCATCGGTGAAGGGGTCGGGGCGCTCCTCAATGCGGATAACCTTGCCGTCCGCAGGGCTTACGGCAAGCCCCTCGCCCTGGGGCACAACCCGCTCGGGATCGCGGAAAAAGTGCATGCTGAACCAGAAGAGGGCCAGAAAAATCACGGCCAGAAGCCACCAGCCCATGCAGGCAAAAACCAAAGCGCTGAACGCGGTAAGGCCGATGCAAGGCCAACCTTCGGGGGTGATGCCGCAATTGGGTGCACGCATGGCGACTCCTGTATAAATTGTCGTAGCCAGCAAAAGCCGGACAACGCTTGAATAAAAAAGGACAAGTGCTGAATGTGCTACATACCCTGCGTTTTTCTGCAAGGCAAGCCCGCATGTGGATGCCGTGCCCCAAGAATGCAGGCGGGCGAAGAGGCAACATTGTCACGATGCAGCGGAGAACATGCCTGCGGGGGCGGCACCCGCAGAATCCCGGATTTGCCCGAAGGAAGCGCGCCTCAGCCCCTGTTGCAGAGTTTTTGCGACACAGCTATACTGTGCTTATGAACAAAAAATCCGTTGCCTGCCTCTTTGTACTACTGCTGGCCGCCGTCGGCGGGCTGGGCGGTTGCGGCCCCAAGGACATCGGCGCGGGTTCCTCCAGCGAAAACGATTCGCAGCCGCAGGGAGTGAGCGTGGAAGATCAGTTGCGCTACCCGGTGTACGGATCAAACAATACCCAGCGCATGCTCTATTATCAAAACCGCCCCGATGTCATGGCCAACATGCAGCAATGGCGCATGCAGCAGTTTCGCCGCATGAACGGCCTTGATACGGACGTAAACCCCGAAGACCCGCAATACAGGGCTGTGCCCAAGCAGCGCAGCCCGTTCAGGCAGTAATACATGGATCCGATAACTCACGCCGCAAGCGGCGCGGTGGCCATGCTTGCCATGCCCAACCGCCCCGCGAGCCGCTGGGCTGTGCCTCTGGCCGCCCTGGCCGCCGCCTCTCCCGATGTTGATGTGCTGATGGCGAACACCCCCCTGCAATTTTTGCTGTTGCACCGGGGCATTACGCATTCCCTGTTTTTTGCTCCGCTGCTGGGCCTGGTTCTGGCGCTCGTGGGCTGCTCGCTGTGGCGGACGCAAACACCCGGCCACTGGCGGTTTGCAAAAACATGGCTATTCATGACGGCTATGGTTTTGCTGCATATCTGGCTGGACTGCATCACCACCTACGGCACCATGATCTTTCTGCCTTTCTCGCACATGCGGGTGCGGCTGAACGCGGTGTTTATCATTGATCTGCTGGTCACCCTGCCCCTGCTGTGGGCCATCTGGCGCTGGCGCGCACGGCGCGGCCTCCTGCTGATGGCAATGGCGTGGCTCTTTGTCTATCCCGGCATTTCCATAGGCCTCAACGCATGGCATACGGCGCAGACCCGCGAGCGCCTCACGGCGGAAGGCCGCGCACCTCAGGAAATTGTGGTGCTGCCGGATGCCTTTTCGCCCTTTTTCTGGCGCGCCCTGTATTCAGAAGCCACACCCAACGGGGGCATGGTGTACACTCAGGGCATGAACGCCCTTGGTTCCCCCCGAGGCCCGGAAGTTGCCGCCACGGCCCTGCCCGAGAGCCTTGCCCGTGACCTTGCGCGGCAGTCTGTTGTGGCTGATGCTTTTCTGAATTTCACCCTGCTGCCTGTGGTGGCTCCCCTGCCAGCAGACATGCTGCCCGCCGATAATCCGCAGGCAACGCAGGCAGCAAACGCCCCGGCCCCCAGCTATGTGATGATCCACGACCAGAGGTTTGGCAGCAGCCTTGCCATTGTGCACAAGATCATGAACATGCGCCCGAGTGCGGATATTCCGTTTAAATATATGGCGGAACTGGCCCCTGCGCCGCAGCCTGCTGAATCAGACACCCTTGCCGAAAATTCCGCCCAGGAAAGCACCACAACCGCAGGGCCGATCGTGTCCACAATCGCCGCTTTTCCGCAGCGACTGTTGCGGGAACGGATGCGCTTTTCTGACAGCAGACGCGATTCTTTCTGGCAAGCGCCCCGCCCGCCTACAAGTCCCACTCTGTTGCAATGGCTTGTGGGCTTGCGCTGAGCCTTTGTTTGTCTGGCCCGATGCCCACACGACTCAATGCCCAGCCGGAATATTCTCCATCCGGAAAACTGCGGCGGGCAAAGCAATCACAGGCGCAATGACTCCCATTGCTTTTTGGGATAGCATCAATAGTTGCTCCCGAGCGCTGCGTTTTTCCAGCAAGGCATGCGGAGCGCATATTTGAAACAACATCCCGGCAGCCCACGCTGCGGGAATTTTTTGAGGTATCAATGAACGACAACTTTACGCATCTCGACAGCCAGGGCAACGTCACCATGGTGGATGTGGGCGCCAAAACACCCACAGAACGCGTAGCCATAGCTGAAGCTGTGGTGGAACTGGCCCCGGCCACCATGGAACTACTGATCAAAAACGCCCTGCCCAAGGGCGATGTGCTCACCTGCGCCAAAATTGGCGGCATCATGGCTGCCAAGCGCACAGGCGAGCTTATCCCCATGTGCCACCCCCTCAACCTCACCTATGTGGATGTGCGCTTTACGGTAACAGAAATGCCGCCCACGGTGCGTATTGAAGCGGAAACCCGCACGGTCGGCCCCACCGGCGTGGAAATGGAAGCCATTGTTGCGGCCCAGACCGCGGCGGCCACCATTTACGACATGTGCAAGGCCGTGCAGCGGGATATCGTTATCAGCCGTGTGCGCCTGCTGCACAAACGCGGCGGCAAAAGCGGCGAATTCAACGCCTCGGATATTGACGCATGAACCTCGCTCAAATCGACCCCGTAGCCCTTTCCATAGGCAGCCTGCAATTGCGCTGGTACGGGCTTATGTATCTGGCGGGCTTTGGCCTTGGTTGGGCTCTTGGCCGCTGGCGCGCCTCGCGCCCCGGCTCCGGCTGGACAGCCCCCGATGTGGACGACCTGCTGACCTGCGTGATGATCGGCATCATTCTGGGCGGCAGAATCGGCTATGTGCTGTTTTATGATCTGCCTGTCTACATCAGCGACCCCATGGAGATTCTGCGCATCTGGAACGGCGGCATGTCCTTTCATGGCGGGCTGCTGGGCGTGCTTGGCGCATTCTGGTATTTTGCTCACTCGCGGGGCAGGTCGTTTCTGGAAGTTTCTGACTTCATCGCCCCGCTGGTGCCGCAGGGTCTCTTTTTCGGGCGGCTCGGCAACTTTATCAACGGCGAGTTGTGGGGCAAGGTCAGTGATGTGCCGTGGGCCATTGTGTTTCCCGGCGCCGGGCCTAATCCGCGCCATCCATCGCAGCTTTACGAGGCTGCCCTTGAAGGACTGGTGCTCTTTTTCATGGTTTGGATTTTTTCGTCCAAGCCACGAAAAACGGGCGCGGTCTCAGGCCTGTTTGCCCTGGGCTACGGCGTATTCCGCTTTGCCGTGGAATTTGTACGCATGCCTGACGTGCAACTTGGCTATCTGGCCTTTGGCTGGCTGACCATGGGCCAACTGCTCTGCGTGCCGCTCATACTGGCGGGTCTGTGGCTGCTGTGCCGCAAGGCCCCGGTGCTTGCACCCCACGTGCCCCCCGTGGAGAACAAACCCCGCCCCGGCGGCAAATCGCCCAGCGGCAAATCATCCAAGGGACGCAAGAAATAACTTTCAACCCGTGCAGTGACAGCGGGCGCTGTTTGCGCGCCGATTATCCCCCGAGCAGGGGCACCGGCGTGTTGACAGCGCTCCGCTTTTTTGTGAAGCTGACCGGCGTTTATCCACATCATATTTTGGAGTACTCATGGCCAAGGAAGGATCAATCGAAGTAGACGGCGTGGTGCAGGAAGCTCTGCCCAACGCCATGTTCCGTGTGGAACTGGAGAACGGCCACGAAGTTCTGGCCCACATTTCTGGCAAGATGCGCAAGTTTTATATCCGCATTCTGCCCGGCGACCGCGTCAAGGTGGAGCTTTCCCCTTACGACCTCACCCGCGGGCGCATCACCTACCGCATGAAGTAGCTGCGGGCGCGGCGGCTTTTTCCGCCACCAGAGTGGCCTTTTGCGCCATTGGCCGCGCCCCCTTGCAGCTTTCCACCTATTCTGTGGCCCTGCCCTCGCGGCCTACACAAGGCCCAGCACACGCAGCAGAGCCACGCACAGCAAGGCCCACACGCCAGCCACAACATCATCGATCATGATGCCAAACCCGGCGGGCAGCCAGTTTTCAGAAGCCCGCACGGGCCACGGCTTGCAAATGTCGAACAGCCGGAAAAAGGCAAAAGCCGCCAGCACCAGCCAGAAACTGGGGCTTTCAAAAGGCAGCAGCACAAGCCACACCCCCACCAACTCGTCGATGACAACCTCGCCGGGGTCTTTGCGCTCAAGCAAATGCTCGGCGCGGGTGGAGGCCAAGCCGCCGACCACAAAAATCACGACCAGCAGCACGACGCGCCACGGCAGGGACAGGGGCAGAAAAATATACGGCGCCAGCAGGCAGGCTATGGCCGTGCCCCACGTGCCGGGAGCCTTGGGGTCAAGCCCGGCCACGCCCAGACGGCAAAACGACAGGATCAGCTTGTCAAAAAAACTCATGCGGCCTCCGCTATGTGCGTGTTTTTTGTGCACCTTACGCCC
Source organism: Desulfovibrio desulfopostgatei (assembly GCF_053570645.1). Classification (NCBI taxonomy): domain Bacteria; kingdom Pseudomonadati; phylum Thermodesulfobacteriota; class Desulfovibrionia; order Desulfovibrionales; family Desulfovibrionaceae; genus Desulfovibrio; species Desulfovibrio desulfopostgatei. The sequence continues at coordinate 2,855,529 of NZ_JBRBQS010000002.1, forward strand.
AAAGGGCCCGCAAGACCAGCACTGAAGACATCCACGCGCAATTATTGCCTAAAGGGCTTCTTTGCCGTATATGCAAGCGCATGGACAAAAACCGCAGCGAACTTTTTGCCCACTTCAGCTATGACGACAGCCTCACATACGAGGCCCTGCTTGAAGTGGAGGAAGAACTGACCCGCGAGGTTGAGCAGTTGCTCCAGCGGGCCGGGGCGGCCCATCTGGACTTTACGCCACTGGGCGATGCGCTTATGTTCCAGTGCGTTTTTGAAGCGCACAGACTGTATGTGTACCGCAAGATTGCGCTCGAAATTGCGGCCCTGCTGCCGCAGGGCGTACGCGGAAGGTTGCTGTGCCTGGACAAGAATTTTGAATCCATGCACGTTTTCTGGCTGCGCCCCGGCGAATGGCAGGAAGAGGAACGCCCTGTTCCCGAAGACCCGCCAAGCGGCCTCAAAACATGGCGCATTGCAGGCTCCGGCCCGCAGGATATGGCCGGGGAAGAACCGGACGCATAACAGATCATAGCGGCTCTCGCCGCTTGCCACGCGCAGCACATGCCCGGATGGTGGAATGGTAGACACAAGGGACTTAAAATCCCTGGCCGTTAAGGTGTGCGGGTTCAAGTCCCGCTCCGGGTACCAAGCAATATCAAGGAAATTCCCGGATTCGTCAAAATGACGAATCCGGGAATTTGACTTTTTGGTCCACAGATGTGCCAATCCTCAAAAATGAAATGATTATTTATGAAAATGCCTCATTACGCTGGCAGCGTGAACATTGACAGAAATTCAGTTTAATTCTGAAATGTTCTGCAACAATTATGGTTACTAGAAAAATTCAATCTTCCTAATCGGCGTAGTTGTGGTGTGGGAACAATGCCGTGTGGAAAAATAGTAGCGGAACGAATTCCTGCTATACTCCCCCTCTACCCATCCCCCGCCACTCCAGCGCCTTACCGTAGCTCGCGCAGGTATTGACACAGTCGCCGCAGTGGGTGCAGTCCCTGCGCTCGGGGCCGCCCTTACGGCGCGGATTCAGCTCAAGCGAGCAGGCCTGCTGGCAAGGAGCCTTGCCCTTGCAGGTGCAGTTTGCCGCCTGCCAGCCGATGCGCAGGCCCGGAGCCTTGGCGGGCAGGCATTGGGCCGCAGCGCCAAGCAGGACCGACTGCGGGCACACAAACCGGCACCACAGCCTTTTGCCAACCGCAAGCTCCAGTATCAGCGCCGCCAGCGGCACAGCCACTGCCCCAAGCAAAAGCCAGAAGTCCCCGCCCTGCCATACAAGCATGGGCAGGAGTGATAGCTCACCCGACAGCGAAACAATACCCATTGCGGGAAAGCCCGCCACCAGAACCGCCGCAAGCCCTGCCCCCAGCAGCAGAGCCTTGCCCGCAAACGCACGGCCTTCCTTCACGTGCGCGCCGCCTTGACGCCCACGCGCCCAGTGCGCCAGCTCGGAAAAAAATCCGTAGGGGCATATCCACGAGCAAAAAACTCTGCCCAGCACCAATGCCAGCGCCAGCGAGATCAAGGCCCCGGCCAGCAGGCGCTCGCCGGGCAAAAAGCCCGTAGCCGCAACCTGAGCCGCGCCAACCGGGTCAGCAAAGGGGATGCCGAAAAAATCCAGCGCAAAAAAACTGCCACTGATCTGGCGCAGTTCTGCTGCATTGAGCCACGGCAGCACGCACAGCCCCGCCACCACCAGCACCTGCACGCCGCGCCGCGCCCAAGCGAGAATCTTCATGACTTGCCTCCGGGCGCTTTTTCCGTGGGAGCCGCCAGCGGCGGCACAAAGCGGGATGAAGCGGGAACAATCTCCACAGCCTGCACCGGGCAGACATAGTCGCAGATGCCGCACCCAACGCAAGCCGTGGTCATGGCAGGCACCAGCCCGCCGCTCAGCACCACGGCTGTTCCGCGCAGGGGGCAGCGGTCGTAGCAGGTCATGCACATGGTGCCGGTTTTGTAATTATGGCAGCGGTCTTTAAGAATATAGGCCTGCCCCATTCCCGCCCGCGCAATTTCCTTTACGCCCGTATCCAGCGCCCCAGTGGGGCAAACGGGCGGGCACTTCATGCAGAGGTAGCAGGGTTTTCTGCGGGGGCGCACCTGCGGCGTGCGCCGCGAGCGGCCCAGACCGCCAGCCAGCTCAATACTTTCGTGCGGGCAGGCGGTCACGCACTTGCCGCAACGCACGCACTTGCGCAAAAAGGTTTCTTCATCCATAGCACCCGGCGGGCGCAGAGGCGGCACAAAAAGGCTCATTTCGTCTCCCCTGCCTGTTCCCCGCTCTCGCCATCACCCGCGCCCGCATGGCAGCGCGATTCATGCGCAGGGCAGCCCATGTGCCCTTGCGCGTCCAGATCATCCTCATAATCGGCAAAGGCCAGATGAAGATCGTCCACCTCCGGCAGTTCCCTCAGGGCCATGAGTTCCTTCTGGATTTTGTCCGAAGGCTGCTCCACCACGACCACCAGCCCGCCAATGTCCGCACCGTCCGGCGTGCGTTTCACATCCAGAATGCCGTCCCTGCCCCGCAACTCTTTCTCAAGCCCTGCGCAGGCCGCGGCAGACACACTCAGGATTATCCCCGCAATAGCCATATTTCCTCCCGCGTTACCCCGCCCGCATGTCAGCACGCGGACGGGGACTTTCATACATATGGGGCTGACCGCCGGGCGTTAAACCTTGCGCACCCGCGCGGCGCATATCTTGTATTCCGGCTCGCGCGAACCGGGGTCTGTGGCGTCCAGAAACAGCTTGTTGACCAGCTTTTTGGGGTCAAAAAACGGCACGGCCACAAGCCCCGGCCTGCACACATCGCTCACGCGCGCGGGCAGTTCCATTTTGTCGCGCCGGGTTTCCAGAATGACGTTGTCCCCGTGCTTCACGCCGAGGGAGGCGGCGTCCTGCTCGTTGATCTCCACAAATGCCGCCGGATTGGCCTTGAGCAGTTCCGGCACCTTGCCCGTCATTGTCGCTGTGTGCCAGTGGTCGATAACGCGCATGGAGGTAAGGTACAGCGGGTATTCGGCATCCGGCTCTTCCGCAGCGCCCTTGGCGGGCCGCATGAAGATGGTGGGCTTGCCGTCCGGCTTGCCGTAAAAGAAGAACTTGTCCGGATGATCGGCTGGCACCAGCGGATCATGCCCGCGCACAAAGCGCAGATTGGTACCGGGATGATCCTCCGAGGGGCAGGGCCAGATGATGCCTGATTCCTTACGCAGGCGCTCACGCGTCATGCCGTAGAAATCATAGGTGGTGCCCTTGGCCACCATGCGCCATTCGTTCCACACGTCCTCGGCGTTTTTGAAGTTCACCAGCTTGGGATCAACGCCTGCGCGCTTGGCGAATTCCACCAGAGTGTTCACCGTGGGGCGGCACTGGCCGGGCGAATCCACGGCCTTTTCTGTCAGAGAATAACGCCGCTCGCCGCAGCCATACACGCCGTCACGCTCGCACCAGAAGGAAGGCGCAAGCACAAGGTCGGCGTATTGCAGGGTGACGGCATCGGGGAAGGCCTCAATGCATACGATGAACGATTCCGGATGCGACATGGCCTTGTGCACCTTGTTCAGGTTGGGCAGTGTGTGCGCGGGATTGGTCTCGCAAATGACCATGCACTTCACATCGCCCCGGCCCAGTGCCTCAAAAAGCGCCACGGTGTGGTAGCCGGGATTGGGCGAAATGCGCCCTTCCGGCAGGCCCCAGAGTTTTTCCATTTCTGCCCTGTGTTTGGGATTGGGAATGGCGCGACCCGCTGGCAACAGATGCGAGAGCGCGCCGGTATCGCGCACGCCGCCGCAGGCGTTGGGCTGGCCCGTGAGCGAAAAAGGCGTTGCGCCGGGGCGGCATATCTGCCCGGTCAGCAAATGCAGGTTGTGGATGAGGTTGTTGGCAAAAACCCCCTGCACGCGCTGGTTGATGCCCATGCACCACAGGCTCATGGTGGCGGACGATTCGGCAAAGGCTCTGGCCGCCGAATAAATCTGCTCCACAGGGACGCGGCAGATTTCGGCTACTTTTTCAGGCCGGTAGTTTTCCAGAAAGGCCTTGTAGCCTTCAAAGTCCGATGGTTTGCCCTCGGCATCCACAAAGCTCACATAGCGCTGCCAGAAGCGCGGATTGTCCAGCTCCTCATTGATGATGACCCAGGCCATACTGTGCATGAAGGCCAGATCCGTGCCGGGGCGAAAGGCCACGTGCATGTCGGCTATGCGGGCAGTATTGGTGCGACGCGGGTCAGCCACAATGATCTTGATGCCCGGCTCCACCTGCTTGCGGCGGGCAATACGGCGAAACAGCACGGGGTGCGCCTCTGAGGTATTGGAACCTATGATGAAAAAGCAGGTGGCCTGATCGATGTCGGCATAGGTGCCCATGGGCTCGTCCTTGCCGAACGTGGTGGTGTAGCCGCCCACAGCCGAGGCCATGCACAGGCGGGGGTTGCCGTCCACGTTATTGGTGCCGAAGCCAGCCTTGAATATCTTGCTGGCGAGGTAGCTTTCTTCCGTCAGGCACTGGCCGGAGCCATACCATGCAACGGAATTGGCGCCGTAAGTATCAATGCTGTGCCGGAACTTGGAGGCCATGAGGTCAAGGGCTTCATCCCAGCTCACAGGCTCAAGGGGGCCGCCCTTTTTGCGCCGCACCATGGGCTGGGTGACGCGTTCCTTGGAGTTGAGCACGGGAATGAGCAGCGAGCCTTTAAGACACAGCAGGCCCGCATTGTGGTTGTTGGGGTCGCCCTGAATGGCAACGGCCTTGCCGTTTTTAACGCCCACCATCACCCCGCAGCCGGTACCGCAGTAACGGCATACGCCCTTGACCCATTTGTCGGGTTTCTGATCGTCCGCAGCAAGGGCGAGGGTTGGCAGGCCCACGCCCGTGGCCGCCGCCATAGCGGCAGACATGGCAAAAAAACGTAAAAAGTCACGACGCGATGAATTCATATCCGCAACCTCGCTGTTAGCTTGGCATGATTGTTTTTTTACTGCGGGCCGCCCTGCTTGCGGACTGGCCCACCCTGCGCCGCCAGATGCGGCGCATACCGCACGTGCGGGCTACCAGTCCGTCTTGCCGCTGGGCATACGGTATTCGTAAGCCTTGCCGTGCATGGGGCTCTGGTGATTGGGATGACAGGCGGAACAGTCATCGCGCTTGCCAAACTTGGCCTCCATGCGCTGGATGGAAAGCGAATGGCAACGGGCGCAGACCTCAACCCCCGGCTTGCGGGTAAAGGGAATGGCCCCCTTGCCGTCTGGCATGCCGTGACAGGTCTGGCAACGCACAAGGGTGATGCCGTGCTTGCTCTCATACCATTCCTGCGCAAGGCGGGGGGTGCTCTTCATGTGGCAGGCGTAGCAATCGCCCGCCATTTGCGGAGAATCCAGATGCTTGGCCGCCTCGCAGCGCTCCGCAGGGAAGGCCCAGGCCATATACAGAAAATAGCCGCCCGTCAGCACCGCCAGGGCAAGCAGAACGATGAGCAGTTTCTTGTTGCGGGTCATGGCCGTATCTCCTTGATTTTCTGTGCGAACTTCTGGTTTGCGGGAATGCGCTCGTCAAATACGGGCAAGTGGGCAAGGTTGCGGTGGCAGCCCACGCAGCCGCTGCGGGCCTGACCGTTCTTGCCTTCGTAATTGTCGTGCGCAAGGCGGCCCTCTGCCGAGATCGGCCCGTCTGCCTTGGCATTGCGGGTCAAATCCTGATGGCAGGCGCGGCAGTTGGCATCGTCCGTAAAGCGGCGGGCAATGGGTTGCATGGCAGCCCGGTCAAGATCCGTACCGCCCTCCACATTGTGAACCCACAGGTCTTTTATCCCCATCCATGCCTTGGCGCCGAGCATGCGGGCCAGATTGCCCGAAGGGATATGGCATTGCGAGCATCCGATGGCTTTGCCCTGTGCGTCCTTGGCGTGCGGGGAGAGCATCAGTTCATCCTGATACACGCGCATTTCGTGGCACGACAGACAAAACTCCGTCCGCGACGAATACGACACTCCCGCTGCCGCCAGGCCCACGCACGCGGCCAGGGCGATACAGCCCACAATCCAGACGCGCTTAGAAGGATACGGCATGGTTTTGGTCTCCATGGCTGATGGTGCCGCCATGCCAAAAGGGCATTCCCGTCCGGGGATATGCCTGCGGCAGGGCGCAAATTGTGAATTTCACCACAAAAAGCAAAAGAGGTGCCAAAAACCCTGTTTTAAAAATTTGTGTGATTAGCGGTAGTTTGTGATCTGCTGGAAGGCTGGGGGCTTAGGATTTGTCAGAATAAAATGACAAAAGTCATCTTATTCTGACAATGTGACAACTGGAGCAGACAAAAAAAATCGAGCCAGCCAACAAGCGGACTCGGGAACGTAAACTTTTGGCGGACTGGCAGCCTCTTGCGGCCCAGTGCAAATCCGCTACAGTATGCCCATGATACGTTATGGATTTGCCTGCAAGACCATCGGGGTACCCGGCGCTGACCTGAGCGCCCTTACCCTTGCCCGGGCCACGCCCGAAAACATGCTCACCGTGTGCCGCCACAACCTGCGCGCACTGGGAAACATGTTGCGCTACTGCGCCTCGGCGCGCATCCCCCTGATGCGCATAAGCTCGGACATCATCCCGCTGGCCTCGCACCCGCAAAACACATTTGACTGGCGTGCCCGGCTGCACGAGGAGTTTGAGGCACTGCGCGCCGTGCTGAAGAAAACCGGCATCCGGGTTTCCATGCATCCCGGTCAGTACACGGTGCTGAACTCCCCCCGGCAGGATGTAGTGGAGCACGCCGTTGCCGACCTTGTATTCCATGCCGACTTTCTTGACGCGCTTGGGGCGGGCGGCAGCGCCCGCATAGTGTTGCACCTTGGCGGGGGCTATGGCGACAGGGCATCTGCCCTCGCACGGCTGGCGGAAAATCTGCTGGCCCTGCCGCCGCACGTGCTGGCCCGCATCTCGCTTGAAAACGATGAGCGCACCTTTACTATTGAAGATGCTCTGTGTATCTGCGGGAAATGCGGCCTGCCCGCCATCTTTGACGTTTTTCACCATTCCCTGAATGCCCCGGCAAAGGGAAATCTGGCGTACTGGCTTGATCGCGCCATGGAGAGCTGGACTCCGCAGCATGGCCGCCCCAAACTGCATTACAGCCAGCAGCTTGCAGGCGGCAAACCGGGCATGCACTCGCGCTCCATTGCCATGCGTGAATTTATGGAATTTCATCAATCGCTGGGGCAGCGCGAGGTGGATGTGATGCTGGAGGTGAAGGACAAAAACCTTTCAGCCGAAAAGTGCATCCAGCTTGCCAATCCTGGGCTGACGCGGCAGGAGCTTACAGCCCAGTGGGCCAGATACAAGTATCTGGTGCTGGAGCGGGATCAGGCCGCCTACACGGGCATACGCGCTCTGCTCAAGGCGGAGACGCCCGATGCCAAGGGTTTTTATGCGCTGGTGGAGCAGGCGATGGAAAAGGAACTTTACGGCCCGCAGGCGCGCAATGCTGCCGAGCATGTGTGGGGCTATGTGGACAAGCTGGCCTCGCCCGCAGAAAAAAAGCGCGCCCTGACGGGCATGGCTGAGCTGAAAAATGGCATTGCCACCCTGCCGCGCGTCAAGCGTCTGCTGCTGACCCTGGCCGAACGGCATAAGGTGGAATACCTGCTGCACAGCATCTATTTTTATCTGTAGCAAAAAAATCGGCGCAGGGCAGAACCGTGCGCCGAAAAATGTCAGGCTGTTTCGCCCTGCCACTCCATGTGCAGCAGCGGGTAGGGATTACCCTGCCCATCCAGAGCCGAGCGCCCCACCACCTTGAAACCCTGCCGCTCATAAAAAGCCAGAGCCTGCGGATTCTGTTCGTTCACATCCAGCGCCAGCCGTGGATGCAAGGCCCGTACATGCTCCAGAAGCTCCCTGCCCACACCGTGGCGGAAGCAGCGCGGCTCAACAAAAAGCATCTCCACCTGAGCGCCGTTGCAGCCAATAAAGCCCGCCAGCGAGATGCCGGCAGCGTGTTGCGCGAGGGCAGTCTGTCCGCAAGGCGCAAGCTCCGCCACCCATAGGATTTCCACGCCCGGCAGATAGGTGTTGTGCACATCATGAAACAGGCGTTCCACCTCGCCGGAAGACAAAAAATAGTGGGTAGCCTCCACGCTGCGCCGCCACAAATCCGCCAACGCAGCATGATCACAGGCCGTTGCCTGCCGGATGCGCAATGTCTGTAAAAGAGCCTTTTCGTCAGCGCCGCTCATCGTCCGCTCTGGTGAGCAACCCCGGCCAGCAGACCGGCAGTGCGGTCTACACGCAGGGGCGGCACATGGCTTTGCACTTCAAGGGTAAACTGCTCCTTGACCATCTGGCCGCTGTCGAGCAGGGCGCGGGCGCGAGCCTCGCGGTCAGGCGCGGCCGAAGCCGCAGCCGAAGCCGCTGGTTCTTGCCCCTTGGCGTACTTGGGCGAAAAATGTCTTTCGACCAGCGCCACGCAAACAGTATAGGCCACAAAAACCACTGTTACCCCGCCGAGAAACAGCGCCGTGCGCAGCAACATCTTAAGCGTTTCCATATGTCTCCCGACCTGAACGTGTTATGCAGGCGCGGCTTCCCCGGCAGAGGGAGCCAGTACTTCCATCATGTCGCCCGTGCGCACAGCGCCGCCGTGCAGCACCTTGGCAAAGACCCCCTGGGTGGGCATGATGCATTCGCCCATGGTGTGGAATATCTGACAATGGCTGTGGCATTCCTTGCCGATCTGCGAAACTTCCAGCAGCACGTCGTTACACGCGATACGGGTTCCCACCGGCAGCGCGGCAAAATCAATGCCGTCCACTATCAGGTTTTCTCCAAAACAGCCATTGGCAACCAGAGCGCCCCGCGCCTTGAAGGCCTCAATGGCCTGCCACGAAAGCAAACTCACCTGACGGTGCCAGTTGCCCGCGTGGGCATCGCCCTCAATGCCGTGATTTTCTAAAATATTTGCCTGATCTACGGCCTTTTTGGCCGTGCCTTTTTTCTGGCTGGTGCAAATGGCTATAATCTTGCCCATAATGCTGTTCCTTTGCTGTCTTTATGCCTTGCCGCCTGCAAGCGGCTGCCCGCAGTCTGCCCCAGATAGACGGCTGCGTCCAGTCAGGCGGCAAGCCCGCTGCCTGACACCTCAGGTATGCTTGCCCACCCGCCAGATCGCCGTAGGCGAAAAGCCAAACAAACAGGCGCGTGAGCAGTGGAGCCACCGAATACCACTATTTACGTAGGTTATCACAGCCCGCGCCGCCCGCCAAGATGGGCCGCCTCAGTAATTGTACTTCCAGGTCAGGCCGCCCTTGGTACTCTGCTGCTCGGTGCGCAGTTCGAGGTTGGCCCTCGGGGTCAGCTCCAGTTGGATAACAAAGGCAGTCGTGCCCTGTTTGGCACCCTGCTGCACGCCCACATAAATATCTTCCGTGAGGTACTTGCCCATCTCCACCGAGCTGCCCGCCGCCATGCCTTCGCCGCCTTGGCCCGACTGGCCCGTCCCGTTTGTGCCGGAAGCGCCGGAATTGAAGCGCAGCACATCGACGCCCAGCGCCTGACGTGCAGAATCCAGCACACCGCCGCCGCTGCCCGAGCCAAATCCGGCCAGTTGGGCCACGGCAGCAGCCAGACGCAGATTTTCGAACCGCCCAAGTTCGCTGGCACTTTTGCCAAAGAGTATCTGGGCAAGAATTTCATCGCGCGGCATTTCAGGGTCGCTGCTCAGGATCAACTGCATTTTGCGCACCGTACCAACAATGCTGATATTGGCCATGAGTGCAGGGGTCTGAGTGGTCAGCATGATGTCCAGCAGGGGATTGGATACAGCCCCGCCGCCAAAGGTCACAGCGCCCCGCGCCAGCTTGAAATTTTTGCCCAGAATATCAAGGCTGCCTTTTACGGCGTTAAGCTGGCCGGAGATCAGCGGTTCGGCGGGCGTACCACCCACGTGCATGTCTGCCTTCCACTCGCTCTTGAGGCCAAACCCTTCCACGACAAAGCGCCCCGGGATGACAATGCGCAAGTCCAGCAGGCCCGCACTGCCGCCAGAAGCGGGAGCAGTTGGGGCTGGGCCGACGGCTGCGGGGGATGCTGTCTTTTTGCCCTGCGGCACGGCAGGCGTGGGCGGCTCATGCCCTGCTCTGGCCCAGACGGGCGAGACCTCGCTGATGGGCAGAGTGGTGATGCTGCCGCCCACGTCAAGGTTATTGAGCAGCACAAGGCCCTGATTCACGGTGACGGTTCCGCGTACTTGGGGCGCTGCGGCGCTGCCAGCCACGGAAGCCTGCGCTGAAAGCTCCACGCGGATGTCGCGGCGGCGCAAGGGGCGCAGATGGTCAACCACGACATTGAAATCAAGCATGCTGCCGTCGAGCCTGCCCTGCCCTGTGATGCGCGCTGTACCGCCCTGCCCGTCGGCTGCAGCGAGGTTCAGACGGGCAAACCCCAATGCGCCGCCACGGCCTTCTTCAAGTTCAAGCCGCAGGTTGATGCCCGTGAGCAGCACGCCGTACTGCAAATTTTCGTAGCGGGTATCGTCCATGCGCACAAACCCCTTGGGGGCCGGGGCCTCAAGGGTGCCGCCCACATCAAGCGAAAGAGCAAGCCGCCCCGCAAGCCGCTGATCAGCCACAGGCATCAGGCTCCACAAGGGGGCCACGGCTCCGTTCCATCGCAAGGATGCGCGCAGCGGCCCCTGCATGTTCGGGCTCGGCAATCCGTCCGGCCCGAAAAGAAGGGGCAAACGGGCCTCTACCCGGCATTCCGTGCCGCCCAGAGCCGCCACCGTGGCCTGATCCGGCACAAGACGCAGGGCCAGCGCACCGCCGCCAGCGTTGTCCCGCTCCAGCTTGCCTGTCAGCGCAAGATTCATGGGTTTGAGCGCCGCCCCCGGCACCACAAGGCCGCGCGCATCCACGCGTATATCCCCGCCGGGTTGGGCCGGGGTGCCGGTAAGCCGCGCGCTGGCCTCAAGCTCGCCCTTGGGCAGGGCAGGGATCAGAACATGCCAGGGCGCGAGCGAAAGATGTTCAAGCGTGAGGCGCAGATCGAGCTTTTCCGGCCCAAAGGCGGCCTGCGCCCGTAACCTGCCGGAAGGCTTCATGGCTACATCAAGACCGCTGACCGCCAGATCGCCCGCGCCGTAGCGCACTGTGGCCCCTGCCGCCGCGTGCAGGCCCAGCTTTTGCGCGGGCAGGTCAAGATCAAGGCGGCGCAATTCAAGCAGACCGGGCTGCCAGCGCACTGCGCAACGCGTTGCGGCAAATCCGCCTGTTTCAAGGCTGGCCTCCAATGGCCCGAATATGGAACCCTGCGCGCGCAGTTTGGCACCAAGGCGAATGGCACCGCTGCGCACCCCGGCGAGGTCAAGCCGGGCGGCAAGCAGGCCCTTGCCAAGGGCATCAGTCAGCACCGCCTCGCCCTCCAAACCCTGGGCTTCCACCGGCTGGCCGTTGCCTGCCCGATAGGCCAGCCGGGGCACACGCCAGCGAAGCGTTGCCTGCTGGGTGTACGCGGCCTGCGGGGCAGGAGTATGCTTTGTCTGGGCCTGAGGATTCTGATCGGGGGGACTCTGAGCTGGCGAATCCTGAGCTGACGAATTTTGAGCGGCTATGGGCACCGCAGATTCCGCCCGCTGCGAAACGAATTCAAGGGAGAGCGCTGCGTCTCCGTCCAGCCGCGCCCCCGGCAACATGGCTGACAGCGCCTGCCAGTCGGACACGCGCACATCCACCTTGCCGTCCACGCGGGGCATGCCGCCCGCCAAAGGCGGCAGAGGCAAGGCCGCAGCCACCTGACCGGAACCAGCTACGCCCAGCAACTGGCATTGAAGATCACGCACGCCAGCGCGCAAAAGACCATGCCCGTCTTCCCTGTCGTTCAGGGCAAAAAGCGTAGCGCCAAAACGCTGTGGATGGTTATCCATCACGGCAGAGGCCTGCACCTTAACTGTCAGTTCCGCTGCCTGCTCCGCCTCTTTTTGGCCAGGGTCTGACAGCCCGATTTCTGCCGGAGCTGCACCTGTCTGCTTGATAGCGCCAAGCAGCACTCGCCCCCAGTTGAGCGGCGTGGATTGCAGTTTCAGGGAAATATCCGCCAGAGCATGCCCGCCCACGTTCCACGCGGAGCAAGCCAGCGCTATCTGGGTATCTGGAGTTTGCAGCGGCCCCGTTGCCGTGATGCGCAACTGGGCGCGTTGCGGCAACAGCCCGCCGCTATTCGTGGAAAGGGCAACGGCTGATGTGGATGCGGATTTCTCAGCAGCTTCTTTTTCCATATCAGCTTTCTCGCCCAGGCTGGCCTGAATATCCACATCCAGCGGCCCGTCCAGCCACGATGCGGCTCCGCCAGCGTCCCACTTTGCGTGACCGGCAAGATGCAGAGGCCCGGCTTCAATGCTGATTTTCTCCAGCGCAGCGCTGGCCCCGACAGCTTCGCCATCTGCGGTGGGAGCCGTCACGCGCGCCGCAAGGCGCAGCCGCGCATTGGCGCCTTCACGCAGCAAGGCGGCAAGTGCACCTGGTTCGGCGGGCTGATCATTGGCAGAAGATATTTTTACGGGGGAACTTGCGGGGAGGCTTGCAGGAGAATCCTCGGCAACAGGGTCGGGATATCTGCGCAGGATTGCGGCAAACTCCGCTGTGGCATCAAGTGCAAGAATTTCGCCCACGCGGGAGGGAGCAAGGGTAAGAAGGGCTGTTGACTCCACCCCGTAGATTGCCGCCCCGGCCACGTGCAGGGGGGTATCTTCCGCACATGCAATCCTGACCAGCAGGGATGCTTTCGCACCCTGTGTTCCGGCCACCAAGCTCAGGTTGCCTTCAAGACTGGCATCGGCAGCAGTGTTGTTTTGTCCTCCGCCCTGCGTATCGGGATGCGTCTCGGGATGCATTTCGGGCAACGTTGCGCCGGATGCCGCTGGCTGGGCCTCTGCGCCGGCAGGCGCACTTCTTTCAGCATCTGGCGCGGCACCCGTAGCGGCTGGCGGAGTTCCATTCCGGGCAGCGGCAGGAGGCTCCCCGCCCAGCAAGGCCTGAGGCAAACGGGCATTGAGGATGCTCAGCCCTTCAAGGCGCACCTGCGGCAACCAGCCGGGCAAACTGCCAAGCGTGCGAAGGGCATCGCCCAGCATGGCGCGCAAGGTCGCCTCAGTCAGGGACGGCGCAGGCGCAGGCACAGGCGCGTCCGGCAGTATGGGCAGGCGCAGCAGTTGCGCATCGTTCACATCTACAGAAGCAATACGCACGACCGAAGGCAGGGCGCGCCAGTCCCACTGCGCACGGCAGTCCGGCAGGCGCATCCACAGGCCGTCACTGTCGAACAACTCCACACCAAGAGAAAATTCAAAGGGCAGGGAGCCGGAAAGATGGGTGATGCGCGCCCGCACCCCGGCAGGGGTTGCGCCAGCGTGCGGCGCGGCTTCCATAGCTGTATTGATTTTTTCCGTCAGCCAGCCCTGCGCGGTTTCGCTGCGCAGGGCCGCGAGGGTTGCGGCAAGGGCAACTGCGCACAACAGTACGCACAGGCCCAGCGCCCAGCCAGCACGGCGCAGCCACTTGCGAAAGGGACCACTGCCCCCGCCAGAGGGTTTTCTGTGGCCGGGCTGGCCCGCACTGGGGGAAGCCTTGCCGCCCAGAGCGGCGGGTGTGGCAGAAGAGGAAGACGGCGGGGCCGCGCTGTGTTCCTGGTCCATCAGAAAGACTGTCCTATGCTGACGTAAATCTGCACCGGGGGGTCGCCGTCAATGGGCTGCAGGGGAAAGCCCACGTCCAGCCGCACGGGCCCGATGGGCGTGTAGTACCGCAGGCCAAGGCCAGCTCCCCAGTTCATGTCGCCAATGATGCGCGGCAGCTCGTCCCTGTAGACCATGCCGCCATCCAGAAAAGGCACAATGCCCACATCTTCGGTAATTTTATAGCGCGCCTCAAGATTGACCACCTGATAGGAACGCCCGCCCAGCGGCTCGTCCTTGTGGTCGCGCGGGCCGAGCGACTGATAGGCATAGCCGCGCACAGAACCCGCCCCGCCCGTGTAGTAGCGCAAACTGGCCGGGATGGTGCGCAGCCCGGCACCAGCAAGCCCCCCGGCCTCAACCCTGCCCGCCAGCACAAGCTTGTCGTCCGGCAGGCCGTCCTTGCGGAAGGGGGCATAGTAGCCGCTGGCTGAAACAACGCCTGTCATGACGTTGAATGATTCGCCGTAAAAGCCCGTGTAAGGCTTGACCTTGACCGCAAGCTCCGAGCCGTCGGAAGGATTGAGGATATTGTTGCGCGTGTCACGCCGCAGGCCCACGCGTGGCCCAAAAAATCCGTAGCCCTTGGGATCCTGCTCGTTATCCTTGATGGTGCCGCTTTCGCCTCCAAGACCAGCGCTGCCCCACCACTGGCGCGAAAGCCGCCGTTCGATGTCGCCGGAGCCGCTGCCCGCAATTTTTTCGTAGGCGCTGGTATCTTCCCGCAGGGTGGAGCCGGTGACGAGCAGTTTCTGCTCCCTGGCCATAAAGGCAGGCTTTTCAAACACAGCCTTGAGGCCTTGCGTTTCCGTAGCCAGCGGCGCTGAAAGCGTGAGCTTTTCACCATTGCCAAAGACATTGCGGTTTTCCCACATGCCTTCCACACCGAGGCCAGTATCGGTATCGTACCGGGCGCTGGCCCCCACCGAATGGAAGGGCGCTTCTGCCACGGTCACTTCCAGAGGCAGCACGGAGGCGCTTTCGCGCCCCGCGCCCCAGGCGAGATTTTCTTCCTGAGGTTTGACCTGCACGGAGCGGAACAGGCCCAGACCACGCAGCTTGTTGGCGTAGTCTTCCACCATGTCCGAATCCCACGGTTCCTCGCTCACATTCCAGGGGGCGAGCCGCTGTACGTATTCGGCGTTCACTTCCTTGGCTCCGCGCACTTCGATGCGGCCCATGAGCGCCGGAGGGCCGGGCCGCACCAGGATATCGGCATTGAGTTTGCGGGCCTCGCGGTCGAGGGTGTAGCTGGTATCCGCCACTGCGGCCAGGGGATAGCCCTGCCGCCGCAAGGATTCTGGCAGGGCATCCACCGCCGCGAGCAGGTCATCGGCGGCAATAGGCTTGCCAATGGCTACGCCGGGCAAAACCGTGGGGAAGGACGGCGGGGGCACGGGTTCTGTTTGCAGCCCCCAAAAGCCCACCTCGCGCTGCCGGTTGCGGAAAAACTGCGGGATGTCGGGTTCCGGATCGTAGTACACATCGGCGCGGCCAAGGCTGTAGCGTTTGCCCGGCGAAAGAACGAGGTCAACAACAACGGGCGAGGCGTCCTTGTCTATTTGAACGGAAGCAAGGCCGTCATAATAGCCTTGGGAATGCAGCAGGCTTTGCGCGCTGGCGGTGTCGGCTCTGGCGCGCCTTTCCAGAGCCAGCAGGCTGTCTGGCGGCTCCTTGGCAAGCTGCACAAGCTGGCTTGAGGCTTTCATCTGCCCTGCCAGAGAATCCGGGCCATCCTGCACCTTGATGCGCACCTTGTACGGCACTGGCTTGCCCTGCCACGCCGTTTCCAGCCCCGGCGGCGCTGGCTGCGGTTCTTCTGCGGGCGCGCGGGCCAGCAAACCGCAGCCCCCGGCGCACAGCAGCAACACCAAGACTGCGAGCGCTCGCAGCAAGGCAAGACAGTGCGCCCCTTGGGGCCTTGGTTTGCCAAGGTTAAACATCATACCTAACCATACGTTGCCCCGCCGCATGAATCAAGAACCATTCGCAACTGTTGCTTGCAAAAAACTGCCGCTTGGCTAGGATTGTTGCAACAGGCCTTGCAGCCTGCGCAACGCATAACAACAGGAAGAAGTATGAATTACGATCTCTGCCTGCACATGGACAGCAAGGACCCCGCCATTCTGCGCCTTGTTCTTCGTAATGCGGCCAACTATATCAAAGCCCTGCCCCAAGAACGCTTTCAGCTTGTGGTTGTAGCCAACGGCCCAGCCGTCACCCAGTTCGTCAAGGGCAATGAAGAATTCCGCGCCATTGCGGCCCCCTTGCAGGATCAGGGTCTGCGCATTCTGCTGTGCGCCAACGCGCTGGCCGACAACAAGATCGACCATGCCGACATCTGGCCCGGCTGCGATGTTGTGCCCGCCGGTCTTGTGGAAATTGTGCGCCTGCAACGCGAAGGTTTCGCCTACATCAAGCCCTAGGACGAACTGCGTTTCTGTGGGCATCTGCGGTGTCTGAGCGCGTTCTACCCTGCGCTTTTTTTACTATTGCTTCCGGTCTGGCCGGGGGAGACAGAGCATGGAATGCTTTGGGGAAATTCTCGACATGGTGCGCCGCCAAAGCCCCGTGGTGCACAGCATTACAAACTATGTGACAGTCAATGACTGCGCCAATATCATTCTGGCTGCGGGGGGATCGCCCATCATGGCTGATGATGCGGCGGAAGTGGAGCAGATTGTGGGCCTCAGTTCGGCTCTGGTTCTCAATATCGGCACACTCAACACCCGCACGGCGGCATCTATGCTGGCGGCGGGCAAACGCGCCAATGCCCTGAACATTCCCGTTGTGCTCGACCCTGTGGGCGCGGGCGCTTCCAGCCTGCGCAACGAAACACTGTGCACCCTGATGCGGGAAGTGCGCTTTGCCGTCATCAAGGGCAACAGTTCTGAAATCCGTTTTCTGGCGGGCGACAAAGCCACGGCGCGCGGTGTTGACGCCGATGAAGGCACGCTCGTTTCAGAAGACAACCTTGCCGCCTCGGCCCGCATGGCTATGGACATGTGCGCCGCCACTGGTGCGATTATCATCATCAGCGGGCGCATCGACATTGTGGCCCACCCCAAGGGGGCCTGGGCCGTCAGCAACGGCGACCCGCTCATGACGCGCATCACCGGCGCAGGCTGTATGACAGCCGCCGTGGTGGGCTGCTGCGTGGGCGCTGCCCCGGCTGAGCTGCCGCAGGCCTGCCTGTGCGCCATGTGCTCCATGGGCGTGGCCGGGGAGATCGCCGCAGAAAATATGGGGGCCGTGGGGGGCGGCACAGGCACCTACCGCACGCTGCTGCTGGATGCCATGAGTTCCCTTGACGGCCCCGCCATCACCTGCCGGGGCAAGGTACAGCACATAGCCTGACCTGCGCTCCAGAGTTCAACTACTCACAACGCCCTCTGCCGCTCGACATTTGAGCGGCAGAGGGCGTTTGCAATTCTGGCTTCGGGCTGGCTGAAAAAACTTTTAGCTCAGCTTACGAATGGATGAGTTACAGCTCTAAATGGGCAGCCGCACAACGCAGAGCACATCGTTGACGTAGCGCCCATCGCGCTTGTATTCGCGGTAGCCGCGCGAGCGCGCGCACCCCACGGCATACAGTACACCGTCTACAGATTCGAGCTGCGAGGTGCATTCACCCTGCCCAAGGGCCATCCATTGGGGCTGTAACTGACAGTTTTCTCCGGGATGCATGTGGGCTTCGCTGGCGGCCACAAGGATTCCGCCCGCTTCGGCAAAAAAGCTTGCCGCACCGGTGATCACTGCGCCATCCCCATTCTTGGGCAGGGTATCGCCCAGCATGTCCGCAAACTGCGGCAGGGAATCGAAAACAATGCCTATGCCGCCAACGGCCTGCCCCCCCTGTGGAGCAAACACGGGAGCGCTGTACACATAGGTTGGTTGCGCCGCGCCCTTGGGGTGATACAGTTCAGTAGCACGAAAGGGCGATACGGAAAAATCGTCCGAATCCTTGAGCGACAACGTGCGGCGCACATACTCCTCGCCTATCTGCTGTCCGTAGAGGCCACGTTCCCCGGCCTGCGAACAGGCCACTACAGTTCCGCGCGCATCGTAGAGAAACAGGTTTGAATACACCGTGTAATAGCTGTTGATGTATTCCAGAATATCCTCGAGCCGAGAGAGGTCGCCCCTGCTGATGGACGGCTGCGCAAGGATACGCCGAAAATCCGGCGTCAGCGCCCACCAGCGGCAGTCGTTGGCCCGCTCATACAGGTTACGATCCATTATTTCCACGGTTATGGAGGCCAGAAACGAGGCATCGTTCAGGCGCGAGGCCGTTACCGTTTTCAGCAGGCCATCAGTGAAATAATGGAACTCATGCTCCATCTCGATGCCCATTTTGCGCACGGCATCCAGGATGGGCGGCAGAGCCTGGGCGGCATGGCGCTCGTCTTCCCGCGCGTTGCCGCTTTGACGGGCGGCCATTATCTGCCCGTTGAGCGCCGCCAGCGTCAGATCGCCCATAACATCGCCAGCCTGCTCTTCAATGCTGGTCAACTGGGCGGAGAATCCCGCTTCCCGCCGCACAAGGGCAACATCAATCCCTTCTGCCGCCTTGCTGGCAAAAGCGCTTTGCGCGTTGCGCAGGACGTGGGTTTGCCATGCCTGCCCTTCATAGCCCTGATAGCCTTCTGAAGGACGCGAGACCGCCAGGGTTGCCTTGCTGGCATGGGAGGTCACGGCAAAGCTGTCCTCCGGTGTGCGGGCAAAAGAGCGCCCGATGGGGACCATCCGCGTATCGCTGCTGGCAAAGGCCTGACCTTTTTCGTCCAGCAGCAGGATGACCATATCCTGTGCAAACCGCGCCATGCCCGCAAAGAGGTCAGCGGTTTCTCCGTCCATATCAAATACAAGGCAGAGCACGCCCAGGGGTTCGGTGACGCCTTCGGCCCGGATAGCATGGGAATATACAAGGGCCGACCTGCCATCGGGGGCGAGGTCTGTGGGCCGAAATGTTTCCACAAATTCCGGCGCGCCCAGAGTCTGCCTGACCAGCGGATCGTTTGAGACGCTCACCGGCCTTTTGGTATCAAGCTGCACGCACACCCGACCCTGCGGATCAAGTACCAGAATGTCACGGTACACGCTGTATTTTGAGCGGTAGGCAGCAAGCCGGGCGCGTAGCGTGGGCACATCGCATGCGCCGCTCTGCAAAAAACCCACAATTTCGCCATCTGTTGCCAGAAAGCTCACGTCCGCAGTGCGCTCATAAAGATTGCGCTTGATGATGTCCATCACCACCTGGGCTACGGGCGACATTTCGCGCACGGCTTTTTCAAGCAGTTTTTCGCCCAGCATGCTGGTCATGTCCTGCCGCAGCAGTCCAAAAGTATCACGGGTTTTGAAGATGAAATCAAAGAGGGTGGCGGCAATGGCGTTGCAGTTGATCTTGCCCGTGAGGGCAATCCACGTCCATTGCCGTTCCAGTTGAGAAAAAACCGTGTGGCACCGCCTGATATCAGGCATAAAGGGAATCAACTGCTCAACGGCCTCTTTCGTGGACGCATGGGGGTCGCGCACAATCACCTCGCTCGGATTTTCTCTTGGCGCCGCAACGCAGAGCAAAAGAACGGACAGTTAATAATCCGTTGCAAATTACAGTAGCTGTATCAAAACTCAAGCGGGGGGGCAAAGAACCTGTGAAAAATTTGCTCAAAAGTCAATGCTACTCTGATTTTTTTTAAGGAGGTATTTTTGCGCATCCAGAGGTTTGTCTTATTAAAAATGATAAGCAACAAACTACAAATTTGTTAGCACACTAATCATTCATGGCAGTCAAATACATTTCATATTTTTGTATTTGAGCATGTATTCAATACATACAATCAAATTATTATTTGCATTGCGGACAGAGCAGCACACCATACGCTTATCGACAGCATAATAAGAACTTAAGGGCATTTGTCTGAAAGGCATCCCATTCATGGCAGGGAACCCTGAGCCACCACAAAAAAATCAAACGGGCGGCGCAGATAACAACACCCCCGCAGGGCATGCCCTGCGGGGGTGAACTATCTGAAGAACGGCAAGGATACTGCCGCTCGCGGTGTTGATGCTTTAGCTGTTCTTGCGCTTGCCTGCGGTCTGGTAGCGCTTCATGGCCGAAAGTTCGGCCTTGCGCAAACGGATGGAAAGAGGCGTGACTTCCACCAGTTCATCTTCGCGCACAAAGTGCAGGGCGTGTTCAAGGGTCATTTTTTTCACCGGGGTGAGGGTGACATTTTCGTCCTTGCCCGAAGCGCGCAGGTTGGTGAGCTTCTTTTCCTTGGTGGGATTAACGTCGATGTCGTTATCGCGGTTGTGTTCGCCCACGATCATGCCCTCGTACACCGGGTCGCCGGGTTCCACAAACAGAACGCCGCGCGGCTCAAGGTTAAAGAGGGCGTAGGCCACGCCTGCGCCAGCGCGGTCGGCAACGATGGAACCCGTGTAACGTGTGGGGAAGTCGCCGCGCCATTCTTCGTAGCCTTCCACATAAGAGTTCATGATGCCGGTACCCTTGGTATCGGTAAGGAACTCGTCGCGGTAGCCGATAAGGCCGCGCGAAGGCACGCTGAATTCAAGGCGCACACGGCCCGTGCCGTTGTTGACGCAGTTGAGCATACGGCCCTTGCGCTGGGCCAGCTTGTCCGTCACCACGCCCATGAACACTTCGTCGCAGTCCACGTACAGGCGTTCGATGGGTTCGATAACCTTGCCGTTTTCGTCCTTGCGCAGAATAACTTCGGGGCGGCCAACGGAAAGTTCAAAACCTTCGCGGCGCATGGTTTCGATAAGAATAGCCATCTGAAATTCGCCACGGCCCTTGACCAGGAAGGCATCGCGGTCAGCGGTGTTTTCCACGCGCACGGCCACGTTACGCAGGGTCTCCTTGACCAGGCGGTCATAGATGGCGCGGCTCTGCACAATCTTGCCCTCGCGCCCGGCAAGGGGAGAGCTGTTGATGCCAAAGCGCATGGCCACGGTGGGTTCGTCCACGCGGATGCGGGGCATGGCGCGGGGGTTGTCGCGGGTGCAGATGGTATCGCCGATGGTCACATCTTCAATACCTGCCAGAACCACGATATCACCGGGCAGGGCCTTTTCCACTTCCACCACCTGCAATCCGTCATACACCTGAAGTTTGGTGGCGCGCAGGGGCTTGGGCTGACCATCCTCGCCAATGCAGGCCAGGGATTCCTTGGCGTAAACCGTGCCGTGCATGATGCGGCCCACGGCCAGACGGCCCAGATAGTCGGAATAGTCGAGGTCGGCCACCAGCATCTGGAAGGGCTGCTCAGGATCATAGCCGGGACCGGGAATGTATTTGACGATGGCATCAAACAGCGGCGAAAGATCCTTCTGCTCGTCATCAATATTGTTCATGGCCACGCCAGCGCGCCCAATGGCGTACAGCACGGGGAATTCAAGCTGGTGCTCGTTGGCATCCAGGTCGATGAACAGGTCGTAAATTTCGTTGAGCACTTCCTGGGGGCGGGCGTCCTTGCGGTCAATCTTGTTGATGACCACAACCACGGGCAGACCGGCCTCAAGGGTTTTGCGCAACACAAAACGCGTTTGCGGCAGCGGCCCTTCAGAAGAGTCCACCAGCAGGATCGCGCCGGTAGCCATGGAGAGCGAACGCTCCACTTCGCCGCCAAAGTCGGCGTGGCCAGGGGTGTCAATGATATTGATCTTGACCCCTTTCCAGTTGACGGCGCAGTTCTTGGCGGCAATGGTGATGCCGCGTTCGCGTTCCAGATCCATTTTGTCCATCACGCGGTCGTCAACCTGCTGGTCGGCGCGGAACACGCCGCCCTGCTTGAACAGACCGTCCACGAGGGTGGTCTTGCCGTGGTCAACGTGGGCGATAATGGCGACGTTACGAAGGGATTCATTGTGCTGCATGGCTTTGTGCCCTTAAAAAAACACTGGGTAGTGCGGTTTTGTTCCCCGCCGGGGAGAGATTCCGACTGGCAGCGAAGCTGCGCCAGTTCAGCGCCGGGTGCGGCCGACGCAGGCAGGGGGAAAAACCGGCAGTCGGTATTGTTTGTTCTTTAATGATGTCCGGGCCGCGCTTTTACGCACTTTTCAGAGTTTTGTCACCATAGCGCGGATGAGCCGACCCAGATTTTTGCCCGCCACAGCGGCCACTGCGAGGATTTCTTCCAAGGGGGCCGGGGTCATGCAGTCAGGTAAATTTTTATTGGTCAAACATGAAAGGCCAAGTACACGCATGCCCATATGACGTGCCGCAATGATCTCAAGTACAGTGCTCATGCCCACGGCATCTGCTCCCCACTGTCGATACATGCGTGTTTCTGCGGGCGTTTCCATTTCCGGCCCATGCACGCCAATGTATACGCCGCGCTCAAGCCGCAGGCCCATTTTTGCTGCGGTTTCCATGGCCATCGCCCGCAAATCCGCGTCCAGAGGCGCGCACATGTCGGGGAAGCGCGGCCCCCACTCCTCAGCGTTGATTCCGGTAAGGGGCGAATGCCCGGTATGGTTGATTATGTCGCTCATGCACATGATGCCGCCAGCATCGAACTGCGGGTTCAGGCCGCCCGCTGCATTGGTAATGACAAGCGTTTTTACGCCCATCAGCGCCATAACCCGCACCCCCATACAGACATCTGCCGGGGTACGCCCTTCATAGAGATGACAGCGCCCCTGCTGGATAAGCGCATAGCGCCCGATGGAGTCGTCCTCGCCGCATGCTCCGGCAAACCGCCCCCATACAAATGCGCCCGCATGCCCTTCCACGCTGGAGGCAGGAAAACCCGGCAAGTCGGTATAGGGAACAACAACGCGGTCTTGCAGCTTTTCTGCCAGGGCAGAAAGCCCCGTACCCAGCACAATGCCCACAGGTGCATCCGCATCGGGCGCGGCCTTGGGATCAAGCCTGCGCGCTCCCAAGGGCAAGGCCAGAGGCCCTTGCGCGGCCTGAATGGCGTCACGCAGTGCCGTTGCGGCGCGCTGGACATCCTGAAAATTTTGCATAGAATCCCCTCCTGAAAAATACGCTCAGTGGTCTGCTGTCAGGCCGCAATCCGCGCCGCGCGTTCCTTTGCCGCTGCGCGGCTTTTTGTGCCGGACAGCCCCTGCGCGAGTGGATTTTCGCGCCAAAAGCGGGTAAGAGGTGCGGATGCACAGTCTGTATAGCTCGCCAATCGACACCCCACAAGGGGGGAGCGGGCAACGAAACA
Organism: Desulfovibrio desulfopostgatei; assembly: GCF_053570645.1. Taxonomy (NCBI): domain Bacteria; kingdom Pseudomonadati; phylum Thermodesulfobacteriota; class Desulfovibrionia; order Desulfovibrionales; family Desulfovibrionaceae; genus Desulfovibrio; species Desulfovibrio desulfopostgatei. The sequence continues at coordinate 2,878,459 of NZ_JBRBQS010000002.1, forward strand.
GAACCGTAACACCCCGCGATGCAAATCCAAACTCCGGCACGCGCCCGCTCCGCCTCTTGGGCAATCGCGGCCTTGCCGGGCATAAACCAACACAAAAAAGCGCAATTCAATGAGGGAGACAGGCTTGGACAAAGCTCAGGACAGCATTCCCCTGCAAAAGCACAAAATTCTGGTGGCCAACCGTGGCGAGATAGCCATGCGCATCATGCGCGCCTGCCGCAAGCTTGGAGTGGCCTTTACCGCCATCTTCACGGCTGAGGACGCGGCATCGGGCCATGTGCGCCTGGCGCGCGAACAAGGCGGAGAAAAAAGCCTGTACCGCGTGTCGTCTTACCATGACGCCAACGAACTTATGGCCGTGGCTGATGAGGCGGGCTGCACAGCAGTTCACCCCGGCTACGGTTTTTTTGCCGAGGATTTTCGTTTTGCACGCCGCGTAACCAAACGCGACCGGAAACTTATCTTCATCGGCCCCTCGTGGAAAATCATTCGCGAGCTGGGCGACAAAATCAACACCAAACGACTGGCGCGCAGCCTGGGCGTACCCACCGTTCCCGGTTCCGACCGCCCCATCTATGACGAGATGGAAGCCGAACGCATCGCCAAGAGCGTGTTCGAATTTCAGGATCAGCAGGGCATCACGCGCCCGCTGGTGCTGGTCAAGGCTTCCGCTGGCGGCGGCGGCATGGGCATTGAGGAAGTGTACGACCCGGATCAGTTCCGCTCGGTCTATCGCCGCATCCGCAGCTACGCCCTGCGCCAGTTCAAGGATGAAGGCGTGCTCATCGAGCAGCGCATTACAGACTTCAACCATCTTGAAGTACAGGTTGTTTCTGACCGTTCGGGGCATAACCCCGTACACTTTGGCACCCGCAACTGCTCCATCCAGTCCACTGGCCGCCAGAAGCGCATTGAGGTCGCACCGGGCTTTGCGCCCGAAGAACTCAAATACACCTTCGATGCGGGCAAGGTGCTGCGCGATATTGTTGACTACTCCCTCACCATGGCCCGCAAGGTGGGCTACGACAACGTGGGAACCTGGGAATGGATTGTGACCCGCAAGGGCGAACCCTTCCTGATGGAAGTGAACACGCGCATTCAGGTGGAAAACGGCGTTTCGGCACGTATTTCAAAGGTGAACGGCAAGGGCGATGTGGACCTCATTGCCGAGCAGATCCGCATTGGCCTTGGCGAGCCTTTGGGCTACGGGCAGTCGGACATCACCTTTGAAGGTCTGGGCATTGAATACCGCCTGATCGCCGAAGATCCGGACAGCAACTTCACCCCCTGGGTGGGTCGCATTGAAAAATTTGCGTGGAAAGACCAGCCCTGGCTGACCATGCTTACCCATGTTCCGACAACCGAGCCTTACGAAATTCCCACAGAGTTTGACCCCAACCTGGCCCTTGCCATCATCTGGGGCAAAGACCTTGAGGAAGCCAAGGCCCGCGGCCTTGAATTTCTTGGGGATCTGCGGCTGGAGGGACACAATGCCTCGGGCGAGGAGCTGAAGTCCAACGTCAACTTCCTTGCGGCCAACACAGAGCGCATCTTGCGCTTCTGACGGGGACCAGCCCATGAGCACGGCACCGTCCACACATCAGGCGCAGGTTTCCGCAGACAGCGGAAGCTCCAGCGCTCTGGCCGGGGCGATAACTTTATGCCCCCAGTATGGACGCATGCTGGCAGACAAGCCATTGGCCGCCCGGAATTCCGGGGATTTCGCCTACCTAAAAAAACCAGTCTAGCTGGCCCCAATATACTATGGACAACAACATCGAAAAACGCATCCAGAGTCTGCGCGACAGACTTACCTATCTGGTGGACATATTCGCCGGCAAGCACAAGGACAACGCCGACCTGCTTGAAGAAAAGCTGACCGCCTTTACTGCGCGCGTCCGCTCCGGCAATGTGGAAGACCCCTATGCCGAACTTGCCACGGTAGAAGACCTTTTCAACTATGTGGAACGCCGCCTTGAGGGCAGCATCACGCCCATGGACAAGGTGCGCATTGTACGCCACTCCCAGCGTATCTGCCTGCGCGACATACTTGAAAACGTCTACGACAACTTTACCGAAGTGGGCGGCCAGGACGAGCACAGCCTCGACCCCAGCATGCTCATTGCCCGTGCGGTCATTACCCGCCGCCGCGGCAAAAAGGTATACACCCAGTCCGTCATGGTTATCGGGCAGGAAAAGGGCCACGGCGCGGAATTCCGCAACGGCGGCTCGGTCAAGCCCTGGGGCAACGCCAAGGCGCAGCAGTACATGCGCGTGGCCGAGACCGAAGGGATACCTGTTCACACCTACATATTCACGCCTGGCTCGTATCCCATTGAGGATTACCCCGGCGCGGCGCAGCAGATCGCCCGCAACATTTACAGCATGGCCGGCCTGCGCGTGCCCGTTATCGCCGTTATTTCCGAGGGCGGTTCCGGCGGTGCGGAAGCCATCGGCCTTGCCGACAAACGCCTGATGCTCTCGCACGGCTACTATTCGGTTATTTCGCCCGAAGGCGCCGCCGCCATTGAAGGCCGCATCAAGGCTGGCCAGCGCGCCACGACCGAGCTGATTGAAAGCTGCGCCAATAACCTCAAGATGACAGCGCAGGACAACCTCAAGTTCGGCTACATCGACCGCGTGGTGCAGGAGCCGCCTCTGGGCGCACGCCCCTGGCACTTCGACTTTTTCCGCAATCTGCGGCAGGAAGTGCTGCGCGCCACCGATGAGGTTGTGATCTCCACGCGTACCGTACCCGGCCTCAAGGGCCTGGCCCTGGCCCGCGTGCGCAAGCCCGATGCCAACCTGGACGAAATGTACACCCGCTGGGGGCTGACCTCTGCCGCCAAGGACAGGCTGCGCGAACGCCGCCAGCAAAAGTTCCTGCGGCTTTCGCGTCAGGCAGCGCGCGACAGGCGTCCTTTCTTTACCAAGATGGCCGTTGCCACCTGGGACTGGCTCACCAAGCCGTGGGTCAGCTTCAAATACGATTTCTACCGCAAGCACCAGATGCGTATCCGCACCTTTATGGAAGAAATCGACAACGAGTGGGAAGTGTTCAAGAGCCGCCTGCTGGCCCCCTGGCACAAGCTCACCCGCAAGCTGCCAAGCGCCAAGGCCGAAAGCAGCAAGGTCAAGGAACTGACCGCCCTGTCCACGTGGTCGGACGACGGCCGCCGCAGCCGGTGGAACTACATTTCACCGCGCTACAAGACAGACCGGGCCATCACCTGCCCCAACAGCGCCGCCTATGGCTGCCTTGACCTGTGGGGGCCTGACCTCTTTGCCGAATTCGCGGGCGTGTGCAGCCACTGCGGCTACCACTTTCCCATGGAGCCGGAATGGTATGTGAAGAACGTCTTTGACCTCGGCTCGGTCTTTGAATTCAATAGCGAGATTGAAGCGGGCAACCCCCTTGATTTCCCCAACTTCGGCGACCGCATTCTTGACGCGCAGAAGAAAACCGGAGCCAAGAGCGGTTGCATGACCTTTGAAGCGCGCATAGACAATACCAAGATGGTCGTGGCCATGCTCATGGGCACCTTCCGGGGCGGCTCCGTGGGCGCGGCGGAAGGCTACAAGTTTGTGGAAGCCGCCCAGCGCGCCGCCAAGAAGCGTTATCCCTTCCTGGCCTATGTGCACGGCACGGCGGGCATCCGCATTCAGGAAGGCACGCACGGCGTTATCCAGATGCCCCGCTGCACGGTTGCTGTGCGCCGCTACATCGAATCCGGCGGCCTGTACATGGTGCTGTACGACACCAATTCCTTTGCCGGGCCTGTGGCCAGCTTCCTCGGCTGCTCGCCCTACCAGTTCGCGGTGCGCTCGTCCAACATCGGCTTTGCCGGGCCGGGCGTTATCAAGGAAACCACGGGGATGGACATTCCGCCCAAGTATCACCGCTCGTACCGCGCCCTTTCGCGCGGGCACATTCAGGGCATATGGGACAGAAGGGAAGTGCGCGCCAACCTCAAGCAGGCCCTGCTGACCATTGGCGGCAGAAACCTGTATTACAGATAGCGCCCCCACTGCGTAGAAAAACAACAAGTATTCCGAGTGACGCGGCGGCCGGGAACAGTCCGGTCGCCATGCGCCGGAGGTTTGGGGGCAGCAGCCCCACCAGCCGGAGCGTCGCCAATATATAACGTTAACGGACCCAAGCATGATAAACATATCTGCACTGCTGGACGAAATAAAGGCTTCGCCCTACCGCGAAATAGTCATCAGCACGCCTCACACGGGCAAGGTGACCTTTGCTGGCATAAAACAGGGCGACAAAGTGGTAGGCCCGCAGGGCCAGTGGAAGGAAAAGCCCGGGACGCTCATTGCCACGCTTGAGCGCGAACGCAATCCCAAGTCCATCTGCGCCAACGAAAAAGGCGAGATCAGCCTTCTGCACACAGAACTTGAAGGCGCATTTGTGGAGGCTGGCACTCCCCTTGCCGTGGTGCGCCACATGCTCACCCGCGCAGAGGTGGAACGCATCCTGCTCAAAAAAGCCCTGCATCTTTTTGTTGCGCCCGAGCGGGCCAAGTACTACTTCACACCAGAGGTGGACAAAAAAATCCGCGCGGCTGATTCACAGTCGGTGGCCGTGCGCGAAGGCATGGAACTGCTCATCATGTCGCGCATGAAGCGCGAGGTGCCGCTGGTCTATACGGGGCCTGCGGGCGTTATCTATGCCGTCTACTTCACCTATAACGAGAACATCGACGCCGGAGCGCCCCTCATTGGCGTATGCCCGCAGGATCAGCTTCCCGCCATTCAGGAAGTCATCATGCGTGTGCAGACCGAATGGACTGAAAAAGACTAGGCTCTCCTGCCAGCACAGGCCGTTGGCCCTGCGCACGCTGCCGCAAGCAGCGAGCCGGGGCGCGGCAAACTCGCATATGGGCGGCCCGCCGCCAAGGAGCACCTATGGGCAATGCACTGCAAATCCGCGTGAGCGCCGTCACCTGGAACGAAGACCTGCTGGAAAAACTCTGGCCCAAACTTACAGAGCTGGCTTTCAGCGTTCCCATCAAGCACGAAAAGCACGGAGTGCTTGAAATGGTGCGCGCGCTGGATGAAGGATTGCAGTTTTTGCCCTGGTCGCCAGCCCGCCGCAAGGCCCTTGGCCCCGGCATTCTTGAAGCCGCAAGGCTCAAGGCCGAACTGGAAGCGGCCCTTGCCGAATGGCAGCCGCGCGAAGCCAACAAATTGAGCGACGCCATTGAAGACGTGCTGGATCAGCTCGAAAAGGCGTTTGTAGCCTGAGTCTGAAACTCGAATACCACCTTGGAGCATCACCATGCTGAATAAAGTAATGATTATTGGCCGTCTGGGCCGCGACCCCGAGCTGCGGTACACCCAGAGCGGTTCGCCCGTTGCCACCCTGAATGTCGCCACCGATGAATCCTACACCGACCGTGACGGCAACAAGGTGGATCGCACTGAATGGCACCGCGTTTCTGTTTTTCAGCGTCAGGCGGAAAACTGCGCCAACTTTCTTGCCAAGGGCAGCCTGATCTACGTGGAAGGCAGCCTGCAAACCCGCAAATGGCAGGATCAGCAGGGCCAGGATCGCTATACCACAGAAATCAAGGCCCAGCGCGTGCAGTTTCTTGACCGCAAGGGCGGCGATGCCCCCCGCGAAGGCGGCGGTGGCCGTGGCTTTGAAGACGACTACGGCGCGCCCGCTGCCTCTGCGGCTCCGCGCGGCAATGCCCCTCGCGGCGGCCAGGGTGCGCAGGGCGGACGCGGCGGTAATGCCCCCCAGGGTGGCAGCCGCAAGCCTCAGCCCATGGACGACGATCTCGGCCCGGCCTTTCCTTCCGAAGCCTCCAACATGGACGATGTGCCTTTCTAGGGGCTGATTCCCTCTCCGAGTAATAACCGCAAGGCGTGGATGCTGCATCCACGCCTTTTTTGTTGATTCAGGTTTGCCACAGGTCTCGGCATCGAGGTTGAGAAAAATTTCCCCCAGTCAGCAAATTTCTATCCAGGCAAACAGTCTTTCGCCGTATTTCGCTGCCCGCAAGCAATCACGCCAGTTCGCGCAACATAGCCTAGCAAAAGACTTTGCGAAAAAAAGCGCACTTTCACATGTTTTTTCGGGTTCAGGCACATTTTTATTGTGAATCCCCCTTCTCTTTTTGCGCGATTCAGCGTATAGGTATCAGTGAATTTTCCGTATTACCCGCAGTGGCTGTGGTTTTTTTGGCGAGTAGTCAGGAAAAGTTTTAAGAGGTAGTTGACTTTTTGTTAGATTATTCACAAGATGCGAACTGAACGCTGCCCTTCCGCATGGCGACGCGGCCACGGAAGGATGCCCACATAACTAAAACACGGAGGATTTCGCAATGTCCAAGCTGGTAGCTCCTCATGGCGGTAAGGGTCTGGTCTGTTGCCTTCTGGAAGGTAAGGCCTTGGATGACGAGAAGAAAAAAGCCGCAGGCCTGAAGCAGATCGAGATTTCTTCCCGCGCCAAGGGCGACCTGATCATGATGGGCATTGGCGGTTTCTCGCCTCTGAACGGCTTCATGAACAAGGCCAACTGGAAGAGCGTCTGCGAAAAGATGACCCTTTCTGACGGCACCTTCTGGCCCGTGCCCGTTACCCTTGATGTTCCCGCTGCTGACGCCAAGGCCCTCAAGGTCGGCGAAGAAGTGGCCCTGGTTCGCAAAGGCGAAATCATGGCTACCATGAAGGTCGAAGAAGTCTATGAAATGACCGAAGCCGACAAGAAGTGGGAATGCGAACTGGTGTTCAAGGGCACTGGCCCTGACTCCGAAAAGTTCTGGGAAGTGGCCCCCAACGACCACCCCGGCGTGAAGATGGTTCTGGCTCAGAACGAATTCAACGTTGCCGGTACCGTTAAGGTTCTTTCGCAGGGCGAATTCCCCGAAAAGTTCCCCGGCGTGTACATGACCCCTGCTCAGCTGCGCGCCAAGATGGACGAACGCGGCTGGCAGAAGGTTGCCGCTCTTCAGCTGCGCAACCCCATGCACCGCTCGCATGAATACCTGGCCAAGATCGGCGTGGAAGTTTGCGACGGCGTGGTTATCCACTCCCTCGTGGGCTCCCTGAAGCCCGGCGACATCCCCGCCGAAGTGCGCGTGAAGTGCATCGACACCCTGGTTGACAAGTACTTCGTGAAAGACTTCGTCATTCAGGCTGGCTACCCCCTGGACATGCGTTATGCCGGTCCCCGCGAAGCCCTGCTGCACGCCACCTTCCGCCAGAACTACGGCATCAACAACCTGCTGGTTGGCCGCGACCACGCTGGCGTGGGCGACTTCTACGGCATGTTTGAAGCCCAGGAAATCTTCCGCAAGATCCCTGTGCCCGCCGAAACCGGCAAGCGTCTGCTCTGCGAACCGCTGAACATTGACTGGACCTTCTACTGCAAAAAGTGCGACGGCATGGCCAGCATGCGCACCTGCCCCCACACCAAGGAAGATCGCGTCATCCTGTCCGGCACCAAGCTGCGCAAGATGCTTTCCGAAGGCGCGGAAGTGCCGGATCACTTTGGCCGCGCTGAAGTGCTCGTCATCCTGCGCGAATACTATGCCAGCCTGACCGAAAAAGTTGAAATCAAGATGCAGCGTGCGGCCTCCGGCTCCACCATGTAAGCTTGACCGCAGCAACACAACGCGAGAGGACGCCCGAAAGGGCGTCCTTTTGTTTTCGCTGCATCCCCAATGCGCCCAGCAGTTATGCCCCCATGCAGTCAGAGATGCTCAACTGGGCATATTGCCAGCCCTTGCCGCATGCGGACTGGGATAACTGTGCGCGACATACTTCTGCCACATCCCCTGTAATATAGTTTTGCACTGCGCCGTGTTGCCGCACACCACCATGTAACAGAGATGGTGCCGCGCTTTACGAAAAAGCAAAAACAGCCTATAACCTGAAACGAGTTGCATGAGATCGCGGCTACAGCCCGATGTTTCGGCGGGCCTAATGATGGTCAGTACCGGGCCTGTCGCGCAATTGCTGCACCAGCCGAAAAGCTATTACATCCACAGGTACCTATGAACCGAACCCATCAAATATTTCCCGGCATTCTGAGCATGGCCGTTCTGGCTGCGGCCTTCTGCATCTGGAGCGCCTTTGGCAACGAAGTGAACCTGTGCGTAACTTCGGGCTGCGCCCTGTTTCAGGATACGTCCATTGCGGGCATATCGCTTTGGTGGGCTGGCGGGGTCATGTTTACGCTGCTTGCCGCAGCAGCCTTGATGGGTGCGGCCCAATTGGGCCTGATTCTGGCGGGTCTGGCCCTTCTGGGCGATATCTGCCTCCTGCTGCTCATGGCGGTCACGGCCCCTTGCGTGAGCTGCCTTATTGTGGCCTGCTTTTTTGCCATGATCTACGCTGGCTTTCGGCAGGCGGCGCAGCGCAGCCGCTCCGGCCTTCCGGCGGACAAGCCGGGCCGTTCGCTTCTGCTGGTTCTCTGGGGTCTGCTGGTTATCGTCAACGCCGGTACCGCCCTGCGCACCCAGGCGGACGTGTGGGCCATCACGGACAACAGCAACGAAGCCAGCGTGCGCATGTTCTTTTCTCCCTCCTGCCCCAGTTGTCAGGAAGGCATCGCCCTTCTCTCCGGCCATGTGGATGTGGCCTTCTACCCTCTGGCAGAAAATGAAGCCGACATTCATACAGTTGCGCGCATGCTGCGCCTCATGGATAACGGCGCAAGCCTTTCTGAAGCCCTGACCAAGGCAAAAGACATTGCCGCGCCAACGGGCATGGCCGCCACCGCGCCAGATATGCTGTTGCTGCGCCTGCGCATGTTGCGCAACAAGGCCCATGTGTTCATGGCCGGTTCGCAGACTGTTCCCTTTTTTGAATACCACGGCTTGCCCGCCATGCTGAAAAAGAATACCAAGCAGCAGGCAAGCCAGGCTTCTTTGCCGCAAGTTCCTACTCCCCCCCCGGCAGCAGGCAGTGCAGATTTGCCGCTTGACCCGCAAGTGGCTGGTCAGTGTTCTGGCACAACGCCCTGCCCCTAGGCAAAGTTGGCTCCAGTTCTTTTTGCCTCCGGCTCAGGAACTGCGCGGGTCGATTTAGCTTGCCCAGGCATAGCCTTAAACGGCCCTGGCTTATAGCGCCCACCGGGGCCTTGTGCAAAAAATGACAAACCTTGCGTTTTAAAAGCGCAAAGGGGCTTGACGCCCTTTGCGCTTACTATTTATATGAGAGAGCCTTAGACAAAAGGGCACGGGGACAGAATGAAAGCAATCGACGTGTTTCGTAAACACAAGAGCGAGATGGTGCGTTTATGGACAGACTCCGTATTCGACACCTATCCATTTGAAACAACAGGTTTTCTTCGCACAAAAGACGACCCCTTCGGCAATCCTGTAGCAAACATGACCAAGGAAGCCGCAGGGGCCGTGTACGATGCCGTTACCGGCGAATCCGTGGAAGTGGCCCAGACCCGCAAGGCAATGGACCGCTTTATCAAACTGCGGGCAGTGCAAAAATTCTCCCCCAGCCAGAGCCTGGCGGTGTTCAGCCTCATGAAGCCTCTTCTGCGGCAACACGTCATGCCTGAACTTATGGCCCAGGACGACCTGGCGGCCTACCTTGAGACCGAATCGCGCATCGACAGCCTGACGCTCCTGGCCTTCGACATGTATATGGAAGACCGGGAAATTCTGGCTGAGTCGCGCATTACGGAAATACGCAACCAGCACGCCCAACTGGCGCGCTGGGCGCAACAACTGGAAAGCGGAGCTGTTCCTTCTGGGGACAACCGCTGACATTCCGCGTTCATTAGGCCGTAGGGCCTGACCGTGGGCTTTGCAGCATGCGGGCCAGAGATCTCTCAAATCCCGTGGTGGGCTTTTGAGGCAACTTTAGTGGAAGTGAGGTAGGGAATGTTCAATTCATTACTGCTGGTGCTGCTCATAGGAGCCATCGCCTGGGCGGGAGCGGCCATAGGGCTTGCGGGCCTGTTCGGCGTGGCGCTGCCTTATGTGGCAGTAGTCGTGTTCATCGCCGGTGTCGTCTGGCGCATGGTGTACTGGGCCAAATCGCCCGTGCCCTTCTGCATCCCCACCACAGGTGGGCAGGAGCAGTCGCTTGACTTCATCAAGCAGGCAAAAATCGACTGTCCCAGCACAACTTGGGGTGTTGTGCAGCGCATGTTTCTGGAAGTGTTCTGCTTCCGTTCGCTGTTCCGCAACACGGTTGCGGAAGTAAGGGAATTTGATCCCGTCAGCAACGGGCCGCGCACCATCTATTATTCCTCCAAGTGGCTGTGGGTTTTTGCCCTGCTGTTCCACTACTGCTTCCTGCTGGTTTTTATCCGTCACTTCCGTTTCTTTATGGAACCCGTGCCTTCCTGTATTCGCTTTCTGGAAAGCATTGACGGCATCATGCAGTTTGGCTCGCCCCGCTTCTTCTGGACGGGCGGCCTGTTGCTGGTAGCGCTGCTGTTCCTTCTGGGACGCCGCCTGTTCAACGAACGTCTGCGCTACCTTTCGCTTGCCAACGATTACTTCCCCCTGTGGCTGATCATCAGCATCGTGGGTACCGGCATCTGCCTGCGCTATTTCGACAAGACCGAAATCGCCCAGGTCAAGATCTTCGTCATGGGCCTGACCCACTTTGCGCCTGTGTCCACCGTGGGCATCAACGCCCTGTTCTTCACGCACCTTACTCTGGTCTGCGTACTGCTGATTTACTTCCCCTTCTCCAAGCTCATGCACATGCCGGGCGTGTTCTTCAGCCCCACGCGCAACATGGCGAATAATTCCCGCCGCGTGCGCCACATCAACCCCTGGAATCCGCCCAAGCAGTACTTCACCTACGCCGAGTACGAGGATACCTACCGCGACGCCATGGCCGATGCCGGGCTGCCGCTGGATAAGCAACCCGAAAAGGCCGCCGAGTAAGGAGTTTCCACGATGGCAAAATTACCTACGCCGCAAATGCTTGTGTCCAGCCGCCCGGCCTTTCCCGCCCAGGACTGGCTTGACACCAAGCCCGAATTTACACCGGGCAGCTTCTGCTACCCGGCCAAGCAAGAGACCATGGAACTTCTGCACATGCCCAATCCCCACGAATGGGATCCGGCGGCAGAAGACTGGAACCTGCCCGAAAACTGGGAACAGATTCTCTGCGACGCTTTTGAAGAACGCCTTGAAAAACACCGTTCGCTCAAGCTGTTCATGGATATCTGTGTGCGTTGCGGCGCCTGCGCCGACAAATGCCACTTCTTCCTGGGCACCAATGATCCCAAAAACATGCCCGTGCTGCGCGCCGAGCTGCTCCGTTCGCTCTACCGCCGCGACCACACCATGCTGGGCAAGATCCTCGGCAAGAAAGTGGGCGCTCGCGGCTGGGACAAGGAAGTAGTGAAGGAACTCTTCTACTACGCCTACCAGTGCACCGAATGCCGCCGCTGCTCGCTCTTCTGCCCCTACGGCATCGACACGGCGGAAATCACCGCCATCGTGCGCGAATTGCTGCATGAAGTGGGCCTTGGCATCCACTGGATCATGGACCCGGTCAAGAACTGCAGCTTCACCGGCAACCACCTTGGCATCAAGCCCCACTCCTTTGTGGAAATCGTGGAAATGCTGGCCGATGACTGCGAAACCATCACCGGTATCCGTCCCAAGACGCCCTTCAACGAAAAGGGCCACGAAATCCTGTTCATCACGCCCTCCGGCGACGTATTTGCCGACCCCGGCATCTACACCTTCATGGGCTATCTGATGCTCTTCCACGAGCTGGATCTGGACTACACCTTTTCCACCTACGCTTCGGAAGGCGGCAACTTCGGCTCCTTTACCACGTTCAACATGGCAAAGAAGCTCAACGCCAAAATGTACGCCGAAGCCGAGCGTCTGGGTTCCAAGTGGATTCTGGGCGGCGAATGCGGCCACATGTGGCGCGTGATCAACCAGTACATGGACACCTACAACGGCCCGTCGCCCTCGCACATGACGACGCCTGTTTCGCCTTACACCGGCACGGTGTTCCAGAACGCGGCTTCCACCAAGATGGTGCACATTGCCGAGTTCACGGCTGACCTGATCCACCACAACAAGCTGAACCTCGACCCCAGCCGTAACGATCATATCATCACCACCTTCCATGACTCGTGCAACCCTGCGCGCGGCATGGGCCTGCTTGATGAACCCCGCTACGTGCTCAACGCCGTGTGTAACAACTTTGTGGAAATGCCCGAGAACACCATCCGCGAGCAGACCTTCTGCTGCGGCGCGGGTTCCGGCCTCAACACAGAAGAAATCATGGAACTGCGCATGCGTTCCGGCATGCCGCGCGGCAATGCCCTGCGCTATGTGCAGGAAAAGCACGGCGTCAACCACATGGCCTGCGTGTGCGCCATCGACCGCGCCACCCTGCCCCCGCTGGCCAATTACTGGGCGCCCGGCGTCAATGTAAGCGGCCTGCACGAACTGGTGGGCAATGCCCTTGTGATGAAGGGCGAGTGCAAGCGCACCATGGATATGCGCCAGGAAGACCTGCCCAACGTGGTAGAGGATGATGACGCGCCCGAGGCGCAGGGGGAGGGTCAATAGATGTATAACTCCAAAGCAGTAATTCTTGGGATCATTATCTTTGTGGTCCTGTTCACCTCCCCGTTCTGGGCAAGCATGCTGGGCAAGTCCTATACCAGCACCGGCATTGCGCTGCCCAAGAATGAAAAAGAGTGTGTGGAAAATGTGGATTTCATGCGCGACAAGCACATGCAGCTGCTCAACGAGTGGCGTGATGAAGCCCTGCGCAACGAAAACCGCACCTATGTGGCATCCAACGGTAAAAAGTGGACCATCAGCCTGCAGAACACCTGCATGAAGTGCCACACTGACTACAAGGGATTCTGCGAAAAGTGCCACGTGGCCAACAGCGTTGATCCCTATTGCTGGACCTGCCACATCATTCCCCAGGGGAGCAAGTAATGAACAAGAGCAGAAGAAGCTTTCTGAAAGTGGCGGGGCTTTCTGCCTGTGCCCTGAGCAGCGGGTTGGCTGGCCTTGGCGCCTTGTCCGGCGTTGCTCAGGCCAAGATTGCCCCCGGTCACTATGAAAAAGGTGCCAACGCCCTGCACGCCAAGCGCTGGGCCATGGTTATCGATACGCGCCAGTTCAACGGCCCCAAGGACTACGAACCGCTTATCGAAGCCTGCCATAAATTCCACAACGTCCCGCACGTTCCGGGCGATCAGAACATCAAATGGTTCTGGCTTGATTCGTTCGAGCACACCTTCCCTGATGAAATGAACGCCTTTTTGGACAAACGCCGGGCCGAAGCAAGCTATCCGCTGCTGTGCAACCACTGCACCAATCCGCCCTGTGTGCGCGTTTGCCCCACGCAGGCCACTTACAGGATGGAAGACGGCATTGTGGCCATGGACTACCACCGCTGCATCGGCTGCCGCTTCTGCATGGCTGGCTGCCCCTACGGCGCGCGTTCCTTCAACTTCAAGGATCCGCGCAAGTTCCTGGCAGATCCCGTGCCCAATCCGGCCTTCCCCACGCGCATGATCGGCGTGGTGGAAAAATGCACCTTCTGCGCCGAGCGTCTGGCCGTTGGCCAGTTGCCCGCCTGCGTTGAAGCTTCTGGCGGCAAGATTCTCTTCGGCGACCTGGAAGACCCCAATTCAACGGTGCGGCAGGCTTTGTCCGCCAACTACAGTATACGCCGCAAGCCCAACCTGGGCACGCAGCCCGGCGTTTACTACCTCATATAGGGAGGACAGGCCATGGTTGAAAAATTGCTCGAAGGTCCCAAGACCTACTACTTGTGGCTGCTCTTCCTGCTCTGCGTGATCGCAGGCTGCGGCATTGTGTATCTGGATCAGCTCCAGAACGGTCTGTCTGTGACCGGCATGAGCCGCGACGTTTCGTGGGGGCTGTATATTTCGCAGTTCACCTACTTCGTCGGCGTTGCCGCCTCAGCCGTTATGCTGGTGTTGCCCACGTACTTCCACCACTATAAAAAATTCAAGCGCATGATCATTTTTGGCGAATTCATGGCCGTTGCGGCCGTGGTCATGTGCGCCCTGTTCATCGTGGTTGACCTTGGGCAGCCCCAGCGCATGCTCAACGTTATGCTGCACCCCACGCCCAATTCCGTCATGTTTTACGACATGCTGGTGCTCATTGGCTACCTTGGCCTGAACATCATCATCGGTTGGGTGACCCTTGAAGCCGAGCGTCACGAAATCGATCCCCCGAAATGGATCAAGCCCCTCATCTATCTTTCGATTCTGTGGGCCTTCTCCATCCACACGGTGACCGCCTTCCTGTACGCCGGCGTTCCTGGCCGCCACTACTGGCTTACCGCCATCATGGCTGGCCGCTTCCTGGCTTCCGCCTTCTGCTCCGGTCCTGCCATCCTGATGCTGCTCATGCTCTTGCTGCGCCGCCTCACCGGCTTTGACGTGGGCAAGGAAGCCGTGAAGACCCTGACCACCATCATCGTGTACGCCATGTGCGTGAACGTGTTCTTCTTTGTGCTGGAACTGTTCACGGCCTTCTACAGCAATATTCCCGGCCACATGGAGCCCATCCACGTGCTGTTCTTCGGTCACGGCGGGCATCTGCTGTGGGTGAGCTACTGGATGTGGGCTGCGGTTATCATGGCCTTCGGTTGCCTTGCCATTCTTATTCCGCCCAAACTCCGCACGCACCCCACGCTCATGCCCATCGCTCTGGCCATGCTCGTGGCTGCTTCGTGGATCGACAAGGGTCTTGGCCTTCTGATTGGCGGTTTCACCCCCAACATGTTTGAAGCCATCACTCCCTACATGCCTACTGGTAAGGAAATTGCCGTGGCCCTTGGCGTGTACGCCGTGGGCGCGCTGGTAGTCTCCCTGCTCTGGCGGATTGCGCTTGGCGTGAAAAAAGAAGTGAACCACTTCTCTGACTAACCGTCAGGTACGTGTACTCAAACGCCCCCGCGTCGCCGACGCGGGGGCGTTTTGTCTTGCTGGCTGGGCCTGTCGCCGCATAGCCGCAAGTAGCACAAGCAATGATCCAGCGTAACCGTGACGGCATTTCTTCAACCGCAAGCTTGACTCGCACCCATGCTCGCGGGCATAGTATCAGCCATTCCCCGTTATTTTATTCGCAAGGAGCCATGGATGCATCAAGCGCTCAAAGACGCCATAACCATAAGCAAAACCCTGTTGCGCAACGGCTATGACGCTCATGTTATCAACGCCCCCTTGCAGGAGCACCTGCTGGAAAACGCCACGCAGCCCACTGTGGATATTGCCTGCGAGCCGGATCTCGATACGCTTATCAAGCTTTTTCCCAAGGCAGTGCCGCAGCACGACAAGCGCGCTCTGGCAACGCTGGAAGAAAACGGCTTTATTTTCTGTTTTTATCCTCTGGAAGTAGCTGCTGCCGGACACCCGGAACTTTCCCTACTGCGCATCACGCCTACCATGATGGACAGGATGCCTCATGAGGAGCAGCTCAAGCTGCGCATCACAGGCTTTGGCAGCCCTGAAACCACGCAGGATGCCTACGACGGTTTTGAAGACGTCAAGGGCGGCGCTATCCAGCTTGCGGGCCTTCCGGATGAAACCCTGCGCCACAATTACCTGCTGGCGGTACGCGCCCTGCGTTTTGCAGCCAATTTTGACCTGCCCATCGAGCCCAACACATGGCTTGCCATTGTGCGCGCCTCAAGCCGCGTGCTTGATTACGTCCCGGCTACGGACATCATGGACGAATGGCGCAAAGTTGCCGCCGAATCCATGTACCGATTTGTGCGCCTGCTCTTTGATTCGCATATCCTTCAGGGGCTTATCCCCGAAGTGGCCTCCCTCTCCTGCCTCACCCAGATGCGCAACAAGGAAGGCGACACGGAAAACGTGTTTGAACACACGCTTGAGTGCATGAAGCACTACCCCGAAGAAGATTTCCACTACGACTGGCTTGGCACCATGGCCATGCTGTTCCACGATGTGGGCAAGCTCTACACCGGCGAATATTTCGACGGCATCTGGACGTACTACCAGCACCACCGCGTTGGCGCCAAGGTGACGCGCAAGATACTGCGCCGCCTGCACTTTGCACAGGAAGATATCGACCTGCTGTGCCATCTGGTGCGCCACCACATGCGCTTCCACTTCATGATGACCGACAGGGGCATTCGCCGTTTCAAGGCGCTGGACGACTACCCCCGGCTTATCGCCATGGCCAGGGCCGACCTCAAGGCCCGCGACGGCATTCTCACTTCGTTCAACCACAATATGAAGTATCTGGATCGCGCGGAAACGCCGGAACAGATGCTGGAACCGCTGCTGAACGGCAATGAGATCATGAGCGAAACCAAGCTGTCGCCAGGCCCGCTGGTGGGCATTATTCGTGACGCGCTGTTGCAGGCCCAGATTGCAGGCGAAGTTACGGATGTTGAATCCGCTGTGACCTTTGTGCGTAATTACGCGCGCAAATCAGTGGGATAACCGGCCAACCGCCTATGCTGACACTATGGGCGTTCCTTTGGGAACGCCCTTTTTTGCTTGTTCACAGCCTATAAACGCGATGTTGCTGGCATGAAAATTTCTTGCCCATCTGCGCCAAACATCGTAGTTCAACTGCCAGTGCGCAACATATTTGCACCACAAAACCCTATCTAATTCCGGCAGAACATATGACCAATCTTCTCAACCTGACCCTTCCCGAACTGGAAAACTGGCTTCAAACCGAACTGGGCGAGCGCAAGTTCCGCGCCATGCAAATTTGGCAATGGCTATGGCAACGCATGGTTCGCGACTTTGAATCCATGACCAATATTTCAAAAGACTGCCGCGAAAAGCTGACTGCCAAGGCTGTCATTGTCTGGCCGGAGGTAGTCACGGTTGAGAAAAGCCAGGACGATACCACAAAATTTCTGCTGCGGCTTGAAGACGGAGCCCTGGTTGAAACAGTGCTTATTCCTTCGGACTCGCGTGAGGGCGTGCGCCGCTGGACGCAGTGCGTGTCCTCGCAAGTGGGCTGCGCCATGGCCTGTACCTTTTGTTCCACGGGACAAATGGGCTTTGAACGCAACATGACCATGGCCGAAATTCTGGGGCAGATACTTGTGGCGCGAGCACACCTGGGTGATGACAGGCCGGAATGGCCCATGCTGCGCAATATTGTGTTCATGGGCATGGGCGAGCCATTGCTCAACATGCGCGAGCTCATGCGCTCCCTTGAAGGCCTGAATAATGCAAAGGGGCTGAATTTCTCACCCCGCCGCATCACAGTTTCCACATGCGGCATTGAAAAAGGGCTGCGCGAGCTGGGAGATAGCGGCCTCGCTTATCTGGCGGTTTCGCTGCATGCGCCAACGCAGGAACTGCGGGCGAAAATCATGCCCAAGGCCGCACGCTGGCCTCTTGACGAGATGTTTGAAGCGCTCAAGTCATACCCGCTTAAAACGCGGGAGCACATTACTTTTGAGTACCTGCTGCTGGGCGGGGTCAACGACGGGCTGGAACAGGCCAGGGATCTGGCCCGGCTGGTGGGCGATGTGCGGGGCAAGCTGAACCTTATTGTCTACAACCCAGCGGAAGGCGCGCCCTACGCCGCCCCTACGGAAGAAAGCGTACTGGCCTTTGAGCAGTACCTCTGGAAGCGCAAGATCACGGCCATTCTGCGCAAGAGCAAGGGGCAGGACATCAAGGCAGCTTGCGGGCAGCTTAAAGCTGACCGGCAGGCACAATTGGACTGAACGGGCAAGCCTTATGCTGGAATAGCTCTAGCGTTAGGCCGGACGCCGCCTTGAACCGCCGCAGCACGTGTCTGCCCCATCGCGTGGTTTCAGCCAGCCGTAACCGCCGGTCCAGCGGCGACAGAGCCTGTAAATCAGCAGGGGAAGCAGGGCCAGGGCGCACACAAGATGCAGCATTTTGACGCATGCATACACGCCATCATACAGAGAAAAATTGGGCATATTGTGGACGATGAGCGCCAAACCGCTGATGGCCAGCCCTATCAGCAAAATAATGCGCAGCAAGCCGCACCGCGTCAGGCAGTAGGCACTGCGCCCCTGAAGGCGCCAGACGGTAAAGGCGTACGTTCCCAAGAACAGCAGTGCCGCAGAAGAATAATAATGCGCAACAGATGGCGACCAGTTGGAACTTTGAATCAGCCCATATCTTCCAGCTTGCGGCAGATGCGCAAGGCCGCTCCACACGGCTGTGAGCATGCTGGCCAGCCACAATACACTGAAGAATGAGGAAAAAAGCGAGGGCTGGTTTTTCATGGCTTGCGCCTCATCTTTCTTTCACGCCACAATCTCAGGCCAGCCAGGGCCGCTCCTGCCACTGGGGCCAGCAGAACAGCCTTCAACAGGCTGTTTTCCTTATCCATACTGGCGCCAGCCGGGCGCAGGCTCGGCATACCAAAGCCTACCTTTCCCTGACGCAGCATGTTGGCCTCGATATCGCGGAAAAGCACCGAAGAAACATAGATGGTGTTTGTTCCGCCATTTTCTTTGAGCCCAAAAATATCCCCACCCCGCTGTTCCGCCATTTCCTTGGCCAGCGTTGCCATTTCCTCACGAGGTCCTATGCGCATGGCCCCCTGCGGACAGGCCGTCACGCAGGCAGGGCTTTCGCCAGCCTTGAGCAGAGAACTGCAATAATCACATTTGAACATCTGCCCGTTGCCAACATATCTGGGCGCAAGATTCAGGTAAGGCCCAACCCCCGCCTGGCGTTGCGGGATACCCCACGGGCAGGCCCGGTCGCAGGGGCCATCCCCCAGACAGGTGCTGCGGTGGGAGTAAACTGCGCCTTCGTTGCTTTGGCGCAAAGAGCCAGTGCTGCACAACGTGACACATTGGGGGTTCAGACAATGCAAACAGCGCCGCGGCAAATATATCCGCCGCTCCACACCGTTAACTGTGATGGAGCACGACTGGATGAAAAGCCAGTTATAGGGAGTAAGCCGGGAGACTTCATCGCGGCGGGTCGACCAGTCATTGCCGCGCACCCATGCGGGGTAAGGCCGGGGGATCGGCTGAGTTGGGACGGGGATTTCTGCAAGATTTCTGTCGCGGCAGGCTGAGACACAGGCTCCGCAACCGTTGCAGAGATCCACATCAATGATGGTGGCACGGTCAGCACCGTTACCCTGGCTCTGTACCCCCGAGGCCAGGGAAGATGCCGCACCCGCCAGCGATAAGCCAGCAGTGCCTGCCATGGCCTTGATGACTGACCTGCGCTGTAAAAACAGTTTGTTGCCCATGGGAATGCCTTGCCTGTTACTGTCTTGCAGTAATCCTATAGGCCTGCCTTTACCGTGGCGTCAACGTCTCAGGCAATTTGTCCGGCAAGGTCTGGTCATCCGGGGAATGGTTGTCCCTCCATCCACAGCACGGCAACTGACTGTCCAGATACGTATCAGGCAAGCGCGGCCTTTTCAAATGGCGGTGGGGGTCTCCAACGCCAAAACAAGGCCAGCAAAGGCACAAGACCTGCCAGTTCTGCCAGCTCACGCGGTGCAACCAGCCCTATCCCCCACCACAGTCCTACGCAGGCGGCGCAGCTGCCAAGCATGAGCCCCCACTGCCCAAGCGACATGGGGCGCGCGGCCCACTGAAAATAGCCCACTGTAAGCAGGGCTACCCAAACCTTGGTAATGGTGAGGGACAAGGCCGCGCCTTCAAGGGGCATGGCAGGAATAAGAGTAAAGCAGCACACCAGATTGCACACCAGGCCCGTAAGATAAAATAGCAGGAGCAGGCGGTGCTGGCGCATGCCGATCATGGCGTATGCCGCAAGGTTGTGCAAAAAGGCCGTTGCCAGGCAAGGTGTAAGCAAGCGCTGTGCGGTGACCGCACTTTGATAGTTGGGACCGTAAATCAGGGGAAGAAAGCGGTCGCTCTCCACACAGATAAGAAAGATAATGGGCAACGACGCAGCCCAAAGGGAGCGGGCAGTCTGACCGGCCAGCTGGCGGAATGCGCCTTTGTCCTGCTGCCACAGCTTTGCCAGCAGCGGAAAAATCACCTTGCCCAGCAATGCGCTGGAAACAAGCACCGACAGGCCCTCAACAGTTTCCCACGCCACCCCGTAGCCGCCCACATCAGCATTGCCGCCATACTGCTTAAGAAATATGACGTTGATCTTGTTATAGAACATGGCGCAGCCAGCCATGCAGGTAAAGATGAGGCCGTGCTTCATATGGCGGGCCAGATCTTTCATGCCATCAAGGCCAACTCCTGCCAGAGGATTGCGTTGCAAGGCCAGCAAAGCAAAAATGATGCACAGCACCGATTCCATGGGCTTGTACAGGGCAATCACAATGGGCGGGGCCCCAATGACCACGCAGACGATGCCAAAGCCAATGCCCAGCAGTGCTGAAGGCACACGGATGCGCATTTCCACATCCTGCCGCCCCCGCGCCTGGCAGAGCGCAAAAAACGAATCGCTCACGCCGTCCAGTCCTAGACCCGCGGCTATGCACATAACCACAAGCCGCAACTCTGGCGTATAGTTCTGCCAGCCGGTCACAAGCCATGTAACGCAGAGGGCCAGAATAAGCACAATCAGCTTGAGCCAGGTGACTTCACCCAGCAGAGCCACCGGGCGCCCTTCGCGGCGGGCAAATGTTGAGAGCAGAAAATCGTTAAGGCCCACGTCAGCTATGGTTTTCACCAGATAGCCGAACGTGAGCGCCAGCACGACCTGCCCCAGTATATCGGGGCTGCGGCGTGCAAGAAGAATGGTAAAAGCGGTCCACGCCAGGTCGCGCGTCCACTGCGCACCCAGAATGTACCCCAGTCGTCGGGGGATGCTTTTCAGCTTCATGAAACGGCTTTACCTGCTCCCTTTGAATCGCACCACAGCCTTGAACCCAGGTTTGAGTTCCAGACTAGGATTGGGGACAGTAAGCTCCACCGTATAGTAGGACGGGTTTGAAACGCTCATATCACTAGAAACCCAGGAAATTTCATTCACTGTACCGTTGAACTTCTTATTGTTCAGCGAAGGAATCTCAACTTCCACCGAGTCGCCAGCCTTGATGCCGCTGATTTCGGCCTCGTAGACAGGCACCTGGATCAGCACGGGATCAAGCCGCCCCACACGCACGGGCGTGGTGCCAGCGGCCAACAGGGAACCGGGGTTGAGCGTGGCGTCAAGCGACAACACATAACCGTCAATGGGAGAGGTAAGCGTAAGCGAGGCTGGCAGGCGCTCCCCTTCCTTGATGGTCGTGCCGAAATAGCCGCTCAGTTCTTCGAGACGGGCAGCAAAGTTCTGTTCAGATTTCTGGATGGTCACAGTCAAAAGTTCAATGCGGCGCTTCAGGGAGTGAACATCGTCTTCCAGTCGGCTGGAAGCCTGTGCTGAACCAAGCCCCGAGGCCGCAAGCTGCCGGGCCTTGTTACGCTGGGCAGCAGTTTCTGCAAGCTTGCGGTCAAGATCAAGCACCTGCCCTCTCAGATTCTCGGTAGCAGCCCCGGTGGTCACTTCTCGTTGCAGCACCCGCTCGGCCTCTTCCTGAAGGTGGTACCGCATCAACGGGGCACCCTTGGCAACGGCTTGGCCAGGCTTGACCAGCACCTCGTCCACAACAGAGTTAAAAGGCACAGGCACGGCGCGCGTGACAGTTGTAACGACCTTGCCGGTCAGAATAGTCGCGCCAGCGCCTATGGAACCATTATCAGCAGCAGAGGCTGCGTCCTGAAACATCAAAAAAGCAGCAAGCATCATTACAACAGACAGTGCTGCTGCAAAACAACGGTGCCGCGCCTGCGACAGCGTTTTCTTGTACATACCCAACATTACAGCAACTCCTTAGCAGGCAGGCCGAGGAAGCGCTGGGCCAGGGAATTTGACAGATCCATCCACTCAAGCTGGGCCAGCTTATAGTCAAGCTCTGCACTGATGTAGGCTATGCGCGCCTGAACCATGTCTTCCTGTTTGGAGGCCATGTCGGGCAACTGCGCAATGCCTTCGTGGAAAGAAATCTGGGCTTCCTTGTACTGCATGCTGGCCGTGTCCAAGCGGGTCTTGGCAAGCTTGAGCTCCGTTTCAGCCAGGGCTACCCGCTGCTCGCTCTGGAGCCATTTGTTGGAGTAGTCCGAACGTTTGCGGGCGAGCTCGTGGAAGGCCTGGGCCTTTACCATGCGCGCGGTCTGCACGCCACGGTATCTGCGTCCCCAGTCGATAAGCGGGAAGTCAAAGGTCAGGTGCAAAAAGGTGTCTTCTGCTCCGCTCGGGGGCTGATACTGACCCGCCGGAGGATTATTGTTCAGTGCAATGGACATGGTCGGCATATACTGGGCCCAGGCGACCATAATATTGTAATCGCCCAGGGTCACCTGTCCACGAAGCAGCAGATCATCTTCAGTGGCAGGCCAGCGTTCTTCCCAGGAGAGCTTGCGGCCGTCAAAACCGGCCAGTACGGAATCAGCGCTCTTGGTATCTACCTCAAGCCTCTGCTGCGGCTCAACGCCAGCAAGAATCTTGAGCTGTGTACGCTGCATCACTTCCTTCATGCGGGTCTGCTCCAGCTTGAGTTCAAGCTCGCGCTGGTGCTGGATGGCCATGTTGAGCGAAACACCCTGGCGGCCGTCAACGGCCTCAACCTTCTTCCAGTAATCCACAAGCTCCTTGCCAAGCGGCAGCAGCTCTTTCTGCGCTTCCACAATCTTCTGCTGGGCCTGAAGCTGGAGATAGGCCTCGCCAATCTTGCCAATAGCCTTGCCCACGGCTTTGCGGTGGGTGGAGATTGCCAGATTGACCATGGCTGACTGCACCTTGTGTTCAAAGTAGGTGGCCATGGGATTGGGGAAGGCGGCATAAAAACCCACGCGGAACCTGGTCTGACCGTAATCGCTGGGCGTATCTTTATTGTCCATATTATACCGCGTCAGGTTATTGGACACGGTAAAATTCATGCGAGGCTCGGGAAGGTACTTCCACACAGCGTCCGTCTGGGCGAGACGCTTGATTTCAATATTCACGGCGCTGTTGACCAGGGCAGGCGACTGCTGGATGGTCAGGAACACGCAATCTTCGAAGGAAAAAACCTTCTTGGGATCATAGAGGTTCGGCACTGCGGCTTCAAGCTTGGCCTTGTTTTCAACAGGCACCCCTGGGGCTTCTTCAAGCCAGTGCTTGGCGGGAAGCTCCGGAGACTTGAGCCCGGCCTTGTTGGAACAGGCTCCGGCAAGCAGGGCCGCCACAAGCAGCAGCGGCAGAAAAAGACGTGTAGTAAGGTTTGCTTGTGCAGTGAGCATCTGGCACCCTTTGCGCCGTTGCGCTTTGCGCGACGCTGAGCAGATTGAGTGTTTATGCCGAGGGATTCACGGCAGGGGAAAGCCCGGCCTGATCACATCGGTCAAATTCAAGATGGTGAATTGTCAAAAAAACATGCCCTTCCTGATCAATTACCTGCGCGTCAAAACGACGCAACCGCGCATTGGCCCAGGAACGCTGCATCAATATGCGCAAGGGGCCATCAGCACGGATCGGCCCGATGCGGATAAAGCCCACAGCATGCAAAGCCCACTCCTGCATAGCGGCAGCAAGAGCGGCAGTGTCAGAAAAATCCTTGGAGTATTCGGATGTTATGGCAAGCCATGCAGCCTGCAATACGCCCTCCACCACAAGCATGTCGCCAGTATAGCCAGAATCAGCTCCGGGGGCAATGCATGTCTGGGGCAAACTCAGCGCGCCAGAAAACAGGTCATCGGGCAGCGTGCAGAAGTTTTCCACAAAGCGCCACTCACGGCCAAGCCCGGCTGCTTTATAAAATGGTCCGGTGTCCAGCACAGGGCTTGCCACGGAGGCTGCCGCGGGCACCTCTTCCCACAGGGGGCGCACACTGCTGCGATGGGCCGCAAGCCACACCATGCCCTCGCTTACCGGCGCATACTGGGCAGTATGCCGACCATTGGGCGTCAACCCGCGCACAGCAAGCTCACTGCGGCACATGCGCGTCATGACTTTTTCCTGCATCAGCCAGGGTTCAGCCTCAGCTGTCACCCGGCATTCGCGAGTAATGCCGGACGGTAATTCCGGCGCATCAAAAAACCGCAAATCGCAAAAGCCCGTAACTGTCAGCCAGGGCAAAGCTTGCCTCGAGCTTTCGAGCATGGCCTCCAGACTGCGGCAAACCGGCAGACGCGGCACATCAGACCCAAGACAGTTGTCCTGTTGCGCGCCGTGCAGCGCCAGCGTTTTGTCGGCAAAGTGCGAAAAATGGCAGCCCCCCTGAAACAGGGTGGCGGTTGAGCGGTATGCAGGTTGCGGCTCAGGAAACACCAGCGGGAACCTCAATGGATTCTCCTTGATGATGTCCCGGACGGGCGGCTCTTCGCAAACAACCGGGCCGTCAATGGCCCCTGGCCGTACCCAGATCACCTGTTCGGCTGTGCCGCAAAGAATTTCACGCGCCAGCATGTCGCCCCATTCGTCAAGGCTCGCCCTTTCGGGGCCGTGCAACATGCGGATTGCCCGCGCAGCCACACCATGAGCGTGAGCCGCCGCATCCAGGGCTTTTTCCAGCGGGGCGTCAAAAATACAGTTCTTCGCTTCGGGCGGCAGCACGGAACAACTGCCGACAAAGCGCAAGCCGTGCGGCACGGCGGCCGCAATTGCCGATTCCATCAACGCGCCAAGGCGCTCCGGCGCAGCCTGTGGCGGCACGTCATCGGCAGAAGGCGCAACCATGATCCCAGCCGGGACAGGCGGCACAAAAAACAGACCATCCACTCTGCCCTGTGCCTGTGCGAAGTCGGCTACGGCCGCCTGCAACTGACTGGCTACAAGAGCGGTTTCGCCGCCTTTTCCCAAGTCGATATCGAGCGGCATCAGTCTCGCGCCGGCCTTGGCAAGGGGAGCGCACCGCTCAAGCAGCGGCTGGGGCACGCCCAGCACGCATCCCAGGGGTGCAATGCCGCTCAGCAGGCGGGGCAATATGTAAGCATCCAGCACGCAGAGGAGCACCGCATCGCCAGGCTGCAGATTTATCCCGGAAGCACTGGGATCAAGCGGAAGAGGCTCAAGGCGCAAATCACGATTGCACCCATCAGGGGGCAAGGCCTTAAGGGGGGCAAACCTGCGCAAAGGCTCCGCACAGAGCTTTGCAGTTGCACTGGCCCTTTCTGCGGTGTGTTCAGCCTGCCCGGCAAACGCGGAACCGCCGGAAAGCACCCGGCCTAGATCTCCGATGGTCGATACCTGCAGCAGATCTTCAAAATTGACGGTAATGCCAAGGGCCTTTTCCACATCCTGCACAATATGGGGAAAGCGGCTGGAGCGCAGGGCAAGATCATAACGCAGATCCATTTCTGGCCGCAGATCCTCAACCGGTCTGCCGCAGGCCTGAGCCAGAATTTGCAGAACCACCGCCATGCTTTCGGCATGGGACGCAGTTACAGGTGCGGAATCCGCCGCAGCGGCAGCAGAATCAGCAAATTCAGCATTTGCTGTTTCCATGACACTGGATTGCGGCGCTTCTGACGCCGCCGAAGCGCAGACATTTGCGCCATTGCCAGCCACAGCGGGGCGTAAACCGCAGTGGGGCGCCGGTTTGCAGGCCAGCATGCGGGCTTCGCCGCCGCTTGCCGCCTGCCTTGCCCGCCGGGCCACAGCATCACGCCGCAGATACCCCAGCGAATACAGGTGGGCGCAAGCCTGACGCATGCCCTCGACCTCTTTCCCCTTGCGCCCTGCGGTCAGGCATTTTGCCTGAGGTTCATTGTCAGCCGCAAGGCTGCACAGCGTATCCTGCGGGCCTAGCTCAAGGAAGTACCGGATACCCTCACGGTTCCACATGGTCTGCACACATTCAGTCCAGCGCACGGAATTTTCATCCAGATCGGCGATGTACTGGCAGATGGAGGGCTGATCTTCCGGATAGAAATCTGCGGTAATACCGCTCAGCATGGGTCTTTCGGGCGCAGACATGTCGAGGGCGCTCAGGCGGCGCAAAGAAATGTCGCGCAACACGCGCATGCTCGGATGGTGAAAAGCCAGGCTGACATTGAGCACAATGGCAGGAATGCGGCGCTTGCGCAGGCTCTTGCGCGCTTCCTGCAAGACACCGCGCGGGCCGCTCAGAATGAATTGGTGCGGCGTGTTGTAATTGGAAACGTACAGGGCGGGCCATGTGGCGCAGGCTTCATTGATGATCTCGGCATCAGCGTGCACGGCCATCATGCCTGTTTCGCGGGAAGCCCCTGCCTCCAGCTCCGACATGTGTACGGCGCGCGTATCCAGAATATACCACGCCACTTCAGGGGCCAGTATGCCTGAAAAACAGAGAGCAATCAGTTCGCCAAGGCTATGTCCGCAAAAAAGCGAAGGACTCAACCCCAGCGAAGACAACACGCTCCACTGGGCGTACTCCAGCATGAATACATAAGGGGATTGCCAGCGGGTAAGGCTGATTTTCTCCACGCCCGTTTCATCCATGAGGCCAAGGATGTCCCAGTCCGCCACGGCGGCAATGCGATCCATGGCCGCGCGGGCTGCGGGAAAATTGTCGTACAGTTCGCGGCCCATTCCGGGCCAGACCGCCCCAAGACCGCAGCACATCACCGCCAAAGGCGGCGGGCCGTCAGCCCGCTCCGGCGCAATCCACAGGCCGCGAGCTTCCAGACGGGCAAGGGCTTCGGCATCGGGAATTGCTGGCAGAGCCAGCAATTCCTGCCGCCATGCGGGGTTGACGGCACCAATGCGCCACTGCTGGCCAGCCTGTTGCAGGTTGGCATAACGCACGCCATCAAGAACTATTTCGTCTTGGAGGTTGCCTGATACTGGATTTTCGTAGTCCTGACGCATATCTTTGTGCCTGTAAAGGGCCAAGGCCCGGCAACCCGACAGGGCCGAGGCAGGGCAAAAGGGGCATAGCAGCCATTTGGGTAAAGGATTATGTTAGTAGATATCATCATGCTTGTCCAGCCAGCGCCCGCAAACTCTTTTATCGCGCAGCCAAACAAAGCAGCGCTACCTGCAAAGCTTTCAACAGAGCCGCCCCACACGCGACTTGCCATAACATCTTGCTTTGGCTATACTGGCTACTTACAATGTTGCGCCTGCCGGATTTCGGCCCTCATCTGGCCTGCCAGGCACGGCTTTTTTGGACAAATTTACGAGGACGAGGCATGAAGAACAACCATTCCTATCAGGCTGGCCAAGAGGCGGTGCAAACTCCCGCCGCCGCCGAAAGCAGCGCTTCCGGATTTAACCGCACGCGTTCCAAGCTCGCCTTTGATCGGCTTGTGGAAATGGGAGCCAAGATGGGGATGGAAAATCCTCTGTTTCTTTGCCATGAGCGCGCGGCCAAAGCCACCACGTTCATTTCCGGCAAAGAATATCTCAATTTTTCCACGTACGACTATCTGGATATCAACGCTCACCCCGAGATCACCGCGGCCGTCAGCGAAGCTGCTGCCATTTACGGCACCTCCGCCGGCGCCAGCCGCCTGGTCGGCGGCGAACGTCCGCCCCACCGTGAGCTTGAACGCGCCTTTGCCGACCTGTACGGTGTGGAAGACTGCATCATCTATGTGAGCGGCCACGCCACCAACGTCTCGACCCTTGGCTTTCTTTTCGGCCACCGCGACGCCATTTTCCATGACGGTCTGGCTCACAACTCGTTGGTTCAGGGCGCACGTCTCTCCGGCGCATCGCGCTACTCATACGCCCACAACGATTGCGATGCCCTTGAAGAAATGCTCAAGGCCAAACGCGCCGAGCACAAGCGCGCCGTTATCGTTACCGAAGGCCTGTTCAGCATGGACGGCAACATCCCCGATCTGCCGCGCATCATTGAACTGAAAAAACGTTACGACTGCATGCTGCTTGTGGACGAAGCCCACTCCCTTGGCGTGCTTGGCGCAACGGGCCGTGGCGCGCACGAGCATTTCAATATTGACCCCACCGATGTGGATATGTGGATGAGCACGCTCTCCAAATCCATGTGCGGTTGCGGCGGCTTCATTGCCGGCAGCCACGAACTGATCGAATTCCTCAAGTACGGTTCGCCGGGCTTTGTTTTCAGCGTGGGCATGCCCCCCATTATCGCCGTGGCCTGCCACAAGGCTCTGGACATCATGCTGCGCGAACCCGAGCGGGTGCACAAGCTGCAGAAGATTTCGCACTTCTTTGTGGACTACGCCGCCAGCATTGGCCTTGATACGGGCGCGGCCCAGGGCTACGCCGTTGTGCCGGTCATGGTGGGCGACCCCATGGTGGCGGGCTTTTTGTCCAACGCACTGTTCAAGCGCGGCATCTATGTGATGCCCATCACCTTCCCTGCTGTCAAAGAAGGCACTGACCGTCTGCGTTTCTTCCTTTCCGCAGCCCATACGGAAGAACATATCCGCACGGCGCTGGATGCCGTGAAGGAAGAAATCCCCAAGGCCTGGGCCATTGTGGACGACTACAAGCGCCAGAACGCCAGCGAGAGCGGGCAGGCGTAACTTCATAGCGACCCGTGTTGCGTGGTCGAACTGTCGCTTGAGCGGGCGTTACATCGCCCGCTTGAGGATCGCAACTGTGCGATTATGCGGCATGTTCGCATTTTCGGGCAGATGGAACCTCCGTCTGCCGTGCCGGGCCAAGTGGCCCGGCTCTTGTTTGCAGCGGAGAAAACCATGACGCATATTGATGGCGCAGAAGCAGAGCAGAGCGCATCACAACCGAAAATGGACGCCTTGCCGGTTGTTGCCTATGTTCTGCTTTGGTTTCCCCTCTCCTCCGAAACGTTCATCTTTCGCGAGGTTGTGCAGCTTATGGCGCGGGGATTGCCTGTGCGCGCCTATACCATGTATGGTAAAAGCCTGAGCGGCTGTAGCGAAGAAATGCGCAAGTTTACCGGGCCTGTGGAACGCATGGGCGTTGGCGGCACAGTGCGCATTCTCCGGGCTTTCATACGTGCGCTTTCACGCAATCCGCTCAAGGTCTGGGGCCTCATGCGCAAGGGGTTTTTCCATCGCATGCGCAACATGGAGTCCCTGGGTGAAAATCTGTGGTGCTTCATGGCCGGCTTTTTGCTCGCCGAGTTGTGCGTGAGGGACGGCGTCAAGCTTATCCACTCCCCGTGGGCCAACGGCCCGGCAACGGCGTCATGGGTGGCTTCGCGCCTCACGGGCATTCCCTTTGCCTTTACGGGCCGCGCTGGCGACATCTACCCAGAGGACGGCCTGCTGCGGGAAAAATCCGCAGATGCGCTCTTCATCCGCACCAACAACCACGCCAATGTGAGCTGGCTGCGCAAGTTCTGCCCTGCCGGGCAGGAATATAAGGTGCACGCCATTTACAACAGCCTTACATTTACCCCCAAGGGGCAGTGCGCTGTCAGCATGCGCCCCCCTTACCGTCTGCTGGCGGTGGGGCGCTTTGCGCGCACCAAGGGTTTTCCCGACCTGCTCTCCGCCATGGCGCGCCTGCAAAGAGAAAACGTGCCTGTGAGCCTGACCCTCGTGGGCAACGGGCGCTGGCGGCTCAAGCTCATGGGTATGCGCGACCGGCTGGGCCTTAAAAATATCGTTCACATGCCCGGCTTTATCCCGCACGACCAGATCTGCGGTTACATGCTCGACCACGACATGCTCATCATGCCGAGCGTTGTTCATTCCAACGGCGATCGCGACGGCATCCCCAACGTGATAATGGAAGCCCTCTCGCATCGCATGCCCGTCATTGCCACAGACGTGTGCGGCATCTCCGAAGTAATCATCAACGGAGAAACCGGACTGCTTACCCCGCAACGCAACCCGCGCGCCCTTGCTGATGCCGTGCGGCATATGGTTGAAGACCGGGAGCACGCAAGCCGCATGGCAGAGGCAGGCCGCGCCCGCGTTGAAAAAATGTTTGACCGGGAAAACAACATCACGGCCCTGCTGCGCCTTTATGTGGATGAAAGCCGTCATTACTGGAGCCATTCCGGCGGACAGACCGGAAGCTCCGCAGAGGACGACATCCCCGCCGCCATGAAAGCCGGAGCGGCAGGTCACGCATGAGCGTCAAACAGCCGCTCTATCTGGCCGTCAGTCTGGACGTTGAAGAAGAAGGCCTCTTTGGCGGACGCTACGCCCGTCGTGGCTTTTCCACGCGCAACACCGCCAGCTTGAGGGCCTTGGCCCCTTTCTGCACCATGGGCGTACGCCCCACCTTGTTCTGCGCCCACAGCGTGCTGGCGGATAAAACATCCCACGAGACCCTGGCATGGCTGCGCGACGAGCACCATGCGGAAATTGGCGCGCACCTGCACCACTGGAACACGCCGCCTCTGGCACTGGACGGATCGGAGCAAACCCTGCCCGACATGGCCGACAGCGTACCCGCTGCAGCACTTTCCAACGATCTGTTCGCCGCCAAACTCGCTGCGCTTAAGGAGGCTGGCCGGGCTGTGCAGAGCGCGCCGCTCACTTCCTTCCGCATGGGCAGATGGGATCTGCACCGCCAGCACTGGCCTCTTCTGGCCGCCGCGGGCATTCTTTGCGATGCCTCTGTGCGGCCCCTGCACTGCGCCACAACACCAATGCAAGGCCCCAACCATTTTGACGCGCCAGGCACCCCATACTGGGTTTCGGTGGGAGACGACAAAATTTTTGAAGTTCCCCTCACAGTGACCCCTCTCGTTCCGCAGCTTCCGGCCCTGTTGCGCAGCGTGTCCGGCCCGGCTGGCAAAAAAATTCGCGCCAGCCTGAAAAACTGGGGAGCGCTGGCTCTGCTGCCAGTTTACCATCCCCTGTGGGCCATGTGCGCCATTACAAAAATTTTTGCGGCCCGTGGCGGACGGGTGCTTTCCCTGACCTGGCATTCATCAGAAATGATGCCCGGCGGCACGCCTCACCTGCCTGACGCCGCAGCTGTGGCGCGCTTCACGCGCAAAGTTGCCGACTGGCTCAACTGGCTGCACAGGCATTACAGTGTGCGGTGCGTGACCATGGACGAACTGCGCTGCGAGCTTGGGCCAACGGCCCCCACCCTGCTGGGCAAGGGTGACTGGACTGGCGGGCCTGCAACCCCATAGCTCTGTTTTTCAAGAGAAATTTTACAAGCAACCCGTGATCATACATGCACAAAGAGACGGCGACAGCATTAATACCCAGCAACCCGCTGAGAAAAGCCCGCCGCATTTGGAGACAACCATGACGGAAACCAGCACCAAGGCCTCCCGCCCCGTATTCAAGACGGGCCTGCCGCACGTGGCCTATGTTCTGCTGTGGTATCCGCTGTTTACACAGCCCTTTATCTTCAGGGAAGTGGAAGGCCTCAAGGGGCTGCTGCCGCTTTCCGTCTACAGCCTGTACGGCCCCAACCTGCGCCACTGCTCCAACGAAATGCGGGCCGTGGCCGGAGAAACGCGCACCTATGGCATGCGCGCCCTGGGGCGAGTGCTGGGTGAATGCTTCCGGCAAATTGCGCTGCACCCTTTGCGTTCCGGACGCCTCTTCCGCAAGGCCATATTCCGCCGCTGGCGCAGCTGGGAAACCCTGGGTGAAAACCTTTGGGCATTCTGCGCCGGCATGTACCTGGGCCGCCTGTTCAGCGAGGCTGGCATAGACATGATCTACGCTCCATGGCCGCGCGGCACTGCCACAGCGGCCTGGGTTGCCTCGCAGATCGCCGGATTGCCCTTTGCCACTGCCGCGCGCGGCGACAATCTGGAGCCCGCAGACCCTGACCTTGGCGACAAACTGACCGCAGCTTTCTTTGTACGTGCCAACAACGAGGCGGACAAAACCCGCATCGAGGTTTTTGCCAAGGGGCAGGCCAAGGGCAAGGTGGAGCTGATCTACAACAGTCTTACCCTGCCGCCCTTGCCAGAAACTGATATTCCCGCAAGCGTCGCCGCACCCAAGGCACAGGAAAATGCCCAGACACAACAGCCCATGGAGCGCCCCGTGCGTCTTCTGGCTCTGGGGCGGTTTGACGTTACCAAGGGTTTTGACGTGCTGATCAAGGCCTGCGCCATCCTGCGCGACAGGGGCGTGGATTTCAGGCTTACCCTTGC
This sequence comes from Desulfovibrio desulfopostgatei, assembly GCF_053570645.1. Lineage (NCBI taxonomy): Bacteria > Pseudomonadati > Thermodesulfobacteriota > Desulfovibrionia > Desulfovibrionales > Desulfovibrionaceae > Desulfovibrio > Desulfovibrio desulfopostgatei. Next base: position 2,910,408 of record NZ_JBRBQS010000002.1, read on the forward strand.
AGGCGGCGGCGGCGCGGTTATGGGTCTTGGACGTATGGAAGCCGAGATATTGCGCCTGCGCGAGGAGCTGCGGCTTGAAGACCGTGTGCTGCTGCCGGGCATTATTTCGCACAACGAACTGCCGCACATCCTGGCCGAGCACGACATTTTTGCAGCGCCCTGCGTGGTGCACGAATCTGGCCGCCGCGACGGCATTCCCAACACGGTTATTGAAGCCTTGGCCTACGGCCTGCCCGTGGTGAGCACCACGGTCAACGCCCTGCCCGAAGTGGTGATCAACGGCAAAACCGGCCTTGCCGTGCCGCCCAACGATCCCGAGGCTCTGGCCGATGCCCTGCAACGCCTTGCCGATGACGACGCTCTGGCTCAGGAGCTGGCGCGCAACGGCAAACAGCTTGCGGCGGATATGTTTGACCCGACCCGCAACAATCGGCGTCTGGCAGATATTTTCATCAAACACTACACGATCTGGAAGCAAAAATGTGCGGTATAGCGGGCATTTGCCAAGTTGACGCCTCGCCTCTCACTCCCGAAGCCGGGCAGTGGGTCAAGGCCATGACCGATCGCATGTCCCATCGCGGCCCCGACGGTGAAGGACAGTGGAGCAGCGGCCCGGTCTGCCTTGGACACAGGCGGCTCTCCATCATCGACCTTTCCGGCGGCGGCCAGCCCATGCACAGCGCCGATGGCCAGATGACCGTCACCTTCAACGGTGAAATATACAATTATGCCGAGCTTAAGGAACAGTTGACCGCCCTTGGCGGGCAATTTCAGACCAGCTCCGACACGGAAGTCATTCTTGAAGGCTACCGCATTTGGGGGCCGGACTGTCTGGCCCGCTTTGACGGCATGTTTGCCTTTGCCCTGTGGGACAACCAGCAGCGCCGTCTGTTCTGCGCCCGCGACCGCTTTGGCAAAAAGCCCTTTTTTTATACCGTGCAGCACGGCAGGCTGTATTTTGCCTCCGAGCTGACCGGGATTGAACAGTTGCGCCATCTGAGCCTGACCATGAACCCGCAGGCCGTTATGCGCTATCTGGCCTACGAATATGTGCCCACGCCGCACAGCGTCTACACGGAGGTGCAGAGCCTGCCGCCTTCGCACATGTTGCTGCTGCAGGACGGCAACCTGAGCATTTCCCGCTACTGGGATATGCCCATGCCCGATGAATCCGACAACCGCAGCGACAATGAGCTTTGCGAAGAACTGCGCTTTCTGCTCTCGCGGGCGGTGCGCCGCCGCATGGTCAGTGATGTGCCGCTGGGCGTTTTTCTTTCCGGCGGCATTGATTCTTCCATTGTGGCGGGGCTCATGGCCCGCCAGTCTTCCACGGCCATCAAGACATTTTCCATCGGCTTCAGCGAGGCCAGCTACGATGAGTCTCGCTATGCCCGCATCGTGGCCAAGACCTTCGCCACCGACCACCATGAACGCGTGCTTTCCGCCGAAGAATGCGCGGATACACTGCCCGGCATCATCAGCCGCATGGACGTGCCCATGGCGGATGCGTCCGTTGCCCCCACATGGCTGCTTTCCGGCGTCACGCGCGAAAAGGTCACCGTGGCTCTTGGCGGCGACGGCGCGGACGAACTGTGGGCGGGGTACGAACACTATATCGGCTTCAAGGTTGCCCAGTGGTACAATGCTGCCCCCTCTGCGCTGCGCAAAGGCATCATAGAACCGCTCGCGCAATTGCTGCCCTCCTCTGCGGGGTACATCAACCCCCGCCTGGCCGTTGCCACATTCCTGCGGGCGGCGCACGCCCCGGCATGGCAGCGGGTGCAGACCATGCTCACGGCCTTTACGCCCGACATGCAGGAATCCATTCTGGATAGCGCTTTCAAGGCGCAACAGCCCGGCTTTCTGGCTCCCGAAGTTCTCTTTGCCCCCACGCGCGAACACTATGACCACTGGCAGCCGCAAAACGCCGCCACGCCGCTTGCCCGCGCTTTCCACGTATACGCCCGCCAGTTCATGCTTGATGATATCCTGGTCAAGGTTGACCGCTGCTCCATGCTGCACAGCCTGGAGGTTCGCGCGCCGTTCCTTGACAAGGACGCGGCGGAGTTTGCAGCTCGCCTGCCTGTGAGCAGGAAGCTGCACGGCTTCAAGCGCAAGTGGCTGCTCAAAAAGGCTTTTGCCGAGCTGCTGCCGGATGAAATCCTGTACCGCAACAAACGCGGTTTCCAGATTCCCGTGGCACAGTGGCTGCGTGGCCGCATGCGGCCCCTCATGGAAGACCTGCTGAGCGAATCCACCCTGAAGGCGCAGGGCATATTCAACCATCAGGCGGTTCGCGCCCTCATGGACGAGCATGTCTCCGGCAGGGCCGACCTGCGCAAGCCCCTCTGGACGCTGCTGGTCTTCCAGCTGTGGTGGAGGGCTCGCCATCCCTGAGCCTACTCCGCTTGCCACCATCAACAGAGTGCTTATAGTGAAAGAAGCATGCGGAAAACCCGCAGCTTAAATCTGCTTGAGAGGAAAATGCATGACCAGCCAGATCAAGACTGTTCTTCTGCTCGCCCTGCTTTCCGCCATTATAATCATGCTTGGCGGCCTGATGGGCGGGCGCACAGGCGTTATCTTTGCCTTTGGCCTAGCCCTGATCATGAACGTGGGCAGCTACTGGTATTCTGACAAGATAGTGCTTTCCATGTACCGCGCGCGCGAGCTTGCGCCGGAAGAAGCCCCCTATCTGCACAAAATTGTGGAAGAACTTTCCCGCAACGCGGGTATTCCCAAACCGCGCATCTGCGTGGTGCCTGAAGAAGCACCCAATGCTTTTGCCACGGGCCGCAACCCGGAAAATGCCGTTGTTGCCGTCACGGACGGCATCATGCGCCTGCTCTCGCCCGAAGAACTGCGCGGTGTGCTGGCGCACGAAATCGGGCACATCGTCAACCGCGACATTCTTATTCAGACCATTGCGGGCGTTATGGGTTCCGCCATTGTGACCCTTGCCAATATCTTTCAGTTTACGGCTATTTTTGGCGGCAACCGCGATGAAGAAGGCGGCGGAACCAACCCCATTGCCGCCATAGCTCTGGCCCTGCTGGCACCCATGGCTGCCGGGCTTATCCAGATGGCGATTTCACGCTCGCGCGAGTATCTGGCGGACGACACGGGCGCCGCGCTTTGCGGTCAGCCCCTGGCCCTTGCCGGGGCGCTGAACAAGCTGGGCATGGCAAGCGGCCAGATCCCCATGCAGGAAGGCAACCCCAGCACGGAACAAATGTTCATTGTGACCCCCATGTACGCTCATGGCGGCATGGCAAGCCTCTTCAGCACCCATCCGCCCCTGGAAGAGCGCATTCGCCGTCTGCGCGAAATGGCCGCTTCGGGGCGCTGAAACCACAGCACAATGAGGTAGATGATGCACGTACGCCTTGTTTGCGCCGCCCTGTTGAGCCTTGCGCTGATGGCCTGTACCAAGGCGCAGCCAACGCAGGATACAGCGCCCCTTCCCCCGGTTGAGCCTTGCCCATTTGTGTACGTCTACGCCCCTGGCAACTACATTGTAGATATTGCCAGCGGCTCGGAAGTGATTCTTGACCCCGGCGTACAGGAGTTTGATCTTTTCTGCTCACCTGGCGAAGCACGGGCGGCTGTTAATGAAGCAGTGCGGCTCGGTGTCCTGACCGAGGGCGACTGGCGCATCTACCGGCTTGAAGGCTCTATGGAAGAGATCGGCCAACGGCAGCGCAACAACCAGCATACCCTCACCCGCATGACTCAGATTGTGGACTGGGTGGCTGAAGGTTTCTAAACGCTGCATATAAATGAAATGCGAAAGCTCCGGGCATTTTCCATGTCCGGAGCTTTTTTGTCTGCACTGGCAATATGGGCTCAGTTTTTGCGAAACACCATAGTCATCATATTGCCCCAGAACGGCGGCGACATCCCTTCCGGTTCATCCCCCCTATTTCTGGCTTCAATCGCCTTGTACAACGTCTGAACGTCTCTGGGCGGGTCTGCGTATGGGGTTTCTTCATAAAAGAAGGTCTGCCCGGCCGTGACGCAACCCTGCGCAGCAAATTCTGCCGCCAGCGACTGCGGCGTGTAGCCCACGCAATCACACGGGGTCAAACTGAAGCGGAATTTGTTGCGGTAGACCTGATGGCAAAACGCTTCCATGTTGGGCTGCGCGGTCACGTACACATGGCCGCCAGGTGCAAGCAGGGAAGCCGCCTTGCTGAAAAAGCTGCGCGGCGAATGCACATACTGCAATACGCCGCGAAAAATAATCAGATCGTAACCGGGGGCTAAGTCCAGATCTGGAAAATATCCCTCCCGGACAGGATACCGCTGCGCAGCCTTCAAAGCCGCTTCATGGCCAAATTCCACCCCGCTGCACTCGTGCCCGGCAGCGGCAAACCAGTCCAGAAACAGGCCATCCGCACAGCCCACATCCAACACCCTGGCCCCGGGTTTCAGAAACTGCGCAATATACGCATAGTCCACCGCATACATGCGCTGCCGCAGGGCGCACTCCTCTTCCACTGCACTATGTTCACGGTTTTGATAGTCCTGCCAGTAGGCTGACAAACCCTCTGAGTTAAGTCGATGGTCGCAGTAGTACCCGCCGCAAGCGCACTTTTGCGCCATTACTCCCTCGCCAGCCTCATAGACTACCTGACTCTGTCTGCTGCCACAGACAGGACAGGCGTCAACACTTTCCAGATAGCGCCGTTCAAAAAACTCTTCTTCCATAATTCCCTCCTCAAAAACACTAAAGCTCCTCTGGCCTGCCTGTCCAGCATGTCTGCGAGAACTGGAGGCAGAAATCATGACGTGCAGAAAAATCGTATCTGCATGCAGCATGGAAGGTGTAAACGCATGGGCGCATCCTTCCATGTCAGGCAAGTATCGGTGAAAATGTAGGAAGATACAGCAAAAGCCCCGCAACGCGCAGGCAGGGCCTGATGCGGTGCGGGGCTTGATACGGTCAATGACAAGTGTGAAGTGATGGAGAAAACTTATGAACGGTAGTCAGAGTTCAGGGTCACGTATTCATGACCAAGGTCGGAAGCCTGGAAATTGTAGAAGCCGGAACCGCCGCCCAGATCGATCTCCACCTGTACGTCCTTGGCCTTGAGCAGTTCGGCCAGGGCGTCTTCCTTGTCTTCATTGACAGGGCAGCCCAGACGGAAGCGCTCAATGCCGCACAGTTTCATGCTGACCCTGGAGGGGTCAAACTTTGCGCCGCTGTAGCCAACAGCCGTCACGATGCGGCCCCAGTTGGCATCGCCGCCGTAAATGGCGGTCTTTACCAGTTGTGAATGCCCCACGCTGCGCGCCACAGTGCGGGCATCGTCATCGCTGGCGGCGCCCGTCACGGTGATGTGGATAACCTTGCTGGCTCCTTCGCCATCCATAACCAGCATATGCGACACAGTGCCAAGGATATCGGTAAGAGCTTCTTCCAGCAGCGCCAGATCTGCCGCACTTTCAGCAGCAACGCCAGACGCGCCGTTGGCAAGGCCCAGGATGGTGTCGTTGGTCGAGGTATCGCCGTCAACGCTCACGCGGTTGAAGGTTTTCTCCACGGCACGGCCAAACATGGCCTGCCAGGGATCGCGCGCCACCTTGGCGTCCGTAAGCGCCACGCAGAGCATGGTTGCCATGTTAGGGCAGATCATGCCCGCGCCCTTGGCCATCACGGTAAGGCGCGCAGTGCCGCCTGCGAGCGTAACCTCGCGCATGGAAAATTTTGGAAAGGCATCCGTGGTCATAAAGGCTCGTGTAAAGCCCTCCGCATCTCGGGTGCCTATATTGCTGACCAGTTTGGGCACTGCATCAAGCCACAGGTCCATCTTGAGATGCGCGCCCACAACGCCTGTGGAGAGGGGCAATATTTCATCGGCCTCAAGCCCGGTAAGGCCAGCCACCATTGCCTGCGTGGCGCGGCAGTTGGCAAGGCCCTCAGCGCCGGTGCAGGCGTTGGCCTGACCGGAATTTGCCAGTACAGCACGTGCTGTACCCCGGCTTGCCAGTATCTCCTGGCACACCAGCACAGGGGCGGCTTTGAACAGATTCTGGGTGAACATGCCCGCCAGCACGGCGGTTGTGTCTGAAACTATAATGCCAAGGTCGTCCCGGCCAGCCTTTTTGAAATTGGCAGCCGCAGCCCCAGCCCTGAAACCCTTTGGCAGATCGTCCTGCATCACCTACTCCATCACATCGTTGACTGTGCCGTGATGCCCCAACAGGGTGCGAAGCCTCACGCAATATAGCAAATCCAAGTTTCCGTTACAGCAGAATGCCCTTTTCTTGCCCTGCCAACAACAGCTAATTTCAGTGCCCGCCACAAGTAAGACGGGGGAGAAAGCTCACCGCTTCCTCCCCCGCTGTATAAAGCCTTGAGCGGCTAGGCCGCCAGGCTCAGATTATGTACGGCTCTTCTGGATTTCTTCGGCAATGGCCTGGGGCACGCGTTCGTAGTGATCGAACTGCATGGTGAAGGTGGCGCGGCCCTGAGTGCGCGAACGCAGGTCAGTGGCATAGCCGAACATGGCGGAAAGCGGCACCTGAGCGCGCACGCTCTGCGCGCCGCCAGCGCGGGCTTCCATGCTCTGCACGCGGCCACGGCGGCCATTGAGGTCGCCCATGACGTCGCCGAGGTATTCTTCAGGGGTAACCACTTCCACGTCCATGATGGGTTCGAGCAGCACAGGGGTAGCCTTGCGCATGCCGTCCTTGATGGCCATGGAGCCAGCCACGTAGAAGGCCTGTTCCGAGGAGTCGACTTCGTGGTACGAACCGAACACCAGGGTCACCTTCACGTCCACCACGGGGAAGCCAGCGAGCACACCGGACTTCAGGGCATCGTTAATACCCTTGTCCACAGCGGGGATGTATTCCTTGGGAATGACGCCGCCGGTGATGGCGTTTACGAACTGGTAACCGTTGCCGGGGTTGGGCTCAACGTCGATGACAACGTGACCGTACTGACCGCGACCACCAGACTGCTTGGCGTACTTGAGGTCCGACTTGGCAGGCTTGGAGATGGTTTCGCGGTAGGCAACCTGGGGCTTGCCCACGTTTGCGTTCACGCCGAATTCGCGGGTGAGGCGGTCAACGATGATTTCCAGGTGCAGTTCGCCCATACCGGCGATCAGGGTCTGGTTGGTTTCATCATCGCCCTTCACGCGGAACGAGGGGTCTTCCTTGGCCAGCTTGTTCAGAGCGGCGGAAAGAGCGTCGCGGTCGGCCTTGGTCTTGGGCTCGATGGCAACTTCGATAACCGGATCAGGAATGTTCAGCGATTCCAGAATGACTTCGCGCTTTTCGTCGCACAGGGTGTCGCCGGTGGAGGCGTTTTTCAGACCCACCAGAGCCACGATGTCGCCAGCGCCAGCCCATTTCACGTCTTCACGCTTGTTGGCGTGCATCTTCAGGATGCGGCCAATGCGTTCGCGCTTGCCGGTGTTGGCGTTGTACACGGTCATGCCGGATTCAAGGAAACCGGAGTAAATGCGGAAGAAGGACAAGTGACCGATGAAGGGGTCGGAGAAAAGCTTGAACACCAGACCGGCAAGGGGTTCCTTGTCGTCGCAATGGCATTCCACAATCTCTTCGGGCTTGCCGGCAATGTGGCCGGGCATGGGCGGGATGTCCACCGGAGAAGGCAGGTAGTCCACCACGGCGTCCAGCAGGGGCTGCACACCCATGTTGCGGAAGGCGGAACCCAGCAGCACCGGCACGATGTTGCGGGCAATGGTGGCCTTGCGGATGCAGGAGATAATTTCTTCTTCGGAAAGAGTCTCGCCGGCAAGGTACTTTTCGAGCAGGGCTTCGTCTTCCTCGGCCACGGCTTCCAGCATCTCGTGATGCTTTTCGTCGTAAAGATCCTTCATGTCGGCAGGCACGTCTTCAACGCTGAATTCCGCGCCCTTGGAGCTTTTGTCAAAACGGATGGCATGCCCGCGCACCAGATCCACCACGCCTTCAAATTTGTCTTCGCTGCCGATGGGCAACTGCAACGGCACGGCCTTGGCGCCAAGGCGGTCGTGAATCATCTCCACGCAGCGGAAGAAGTTGGCGCCGATACGGTCCATCTTGTTCACAAAGCAGATGCGGGGGACATTGTAGCGGTCAGCCTGACGCCACACGGTTTCAGACTGGGGTTCCACGCCGGCAACAGCGTCGAATACGCACACGGCACCGTCGAGCACGCGCAGCGAACGTTCCACTTCAATGGTGAAGTCCACGTGGCCGGGGGTGTCGATGATGTTAACGCGGCAGTCCTTCCAGAAGCAGGTGGTGGCGGCAGAAGTAATGGTAATGCCGCGTTCCTGTTCCTGCTCCATCCAGTCCATGGTGGAGGCGCCGTCGTGCGTTTCGCCGATCTTGTGGTTAACGCCGGTATAGAAAAGAATGCGTTCGGTGGTGGTAGTCTTGCCTGCGTCAATATGGGCCATAATGCCAATATTGCGCTGTTTGTTTACAGCAACGGTGCGGGACACGGTGTTTCCTCCATACTGCGGATGCGGTGTGGTGCAAAGCCGACGCCGCTTCCTTGCGGACGCGGCGTCGGGCTGAATTCAGATAAAAAACGGAAGGCCCTCTTACCAGCGGTAGTGAGCGAAAGCCTTGTTCGCGTCGGCCATGCGGTGCGTGTCTTCACGCTTTTTCACCGCGCCGCCGCGACCGTTGAAAGCATCCAGCAGTTCGGCGGAAAGTTTGGCAGTCATGCCTTTTTCACCGCGCGAACGGGCATAGTTGATAAGCCAGCGGATCGACAGGGAGACCTGACGTTCCGGGCGCACTTCCATGGGCACCTGGTAGGTGGCGCCGCCAACGCGGCGGGCCTTGACTTCCATGTGGGGCTTCACGTTGTCCAGGGCCTTTTCAAAGGCGCGCATGGGTTCTTCGCCCGTCTTTTCAGCCAGGGTCTCAAGGGAGCTGTAGAAAATCTTTTCGGCTGCACCCTTCTTGCCGTCGAACATAAGCCTGTTCACAAACTTGGTGACAAGGCGGCTGGAGTACAACGGATCGGGCAGCACTTCCCTCTTCGGGATAGGACCTTTACGGGGCATGGGGTTTCTCCTTCATGCTTGTTTTGCGGCGGCACCAAACCCCGCGGCGACCGGCGCTCCCCAGGGGAAGCAGCCAGGCGGGCCGCATGGCACGCGCCGAAAGAATAAAACTACTTGGGACGCTTGGCGCCGTACTTGGAACGGCTCTTGCGACGATCGGCCACGCCGGACGTATCAAGGGTACCGCGCACGATGTGGTAACGGACACCGGGCAAGTCTTTTACACGACCGCCGCGGATGATGACCACGGAGTGTTCCTGAAGGTTGTGGCCTTCGCCGGGGATGTAGGCCGTAACTTCGATGCCGTTGGTCAGGCGCACACGGGCGACCTTACGCAGAGCCGAGTTAGGCTTTTTCGGGGTGGTGGTGTAAACGCGGGTGCAAACGCCACGGCGCTGCGGGCAAGCCTGCAGGGCGGGGGTCTTCTTGCGCTTCACCACGGCCTTCCGCTCGATGCGGATAAGCTGGTTAATCGTGGGCATTATTTCCCTCCATATGGGATATTGCGCTCAAAAAAGAGCTTTTTGAACGACAGGACATAGCGTGTCCGCCGAGGCCTGTCAATAGGCAGGCCTCGGCGGACACGCGCACAAAAAAATTATTTTTATACCAAAGGCTGACAAAAAAACAAGCTGTTAGCCAACGGGCGGCATCAGTAAGTCCGTTTTAATGGGGCATGGAGCCTGAAAAAAAATGTATGACAAGCACGCCAAGCACAATCAGCCCGAGGCCAAGGCAGGCGGCAAGGTCAAGCTTCTGCCCAAAAACCAGCAAGCCCAGAAGCGAAACCAGCACAATGCCGATGCCGCTCCAGATGCCGTATGATATGCCCATGGGCACCACATTGAGCACCTTGGAAAGCAGGTAGAATGAAATACCGTAGCCGAGCAGCGAAGCAAGGGTGGGCAAAAGACGGCTCATACCCTCCGAATGCTTGAGGCAGGCTGTAGCCCCCACCTCGACCAGAATGGCCGCTCCAAGCTGAACATATGCCATTGCGGCAGGACTCATACCAACCTCTTTTGTATATCGGGGCAGTAGCGCCACCCGCAGGAACTGCGGCGCGGACAACAGGCAACCGCCCGCCGTCCGCGCCGCATATTCAGACCGGAAACCCCTTGGGGCGACAGCCGGTTATTCTTCGTTCAGGGCCTCGGCAAAGCGGGCGCGCAGAGCCTGCATTTTTTCCTTGGCGTCCAGCAGTTTTTCGGCGCGTTCGCGCTCGCGGGCCACCACGTCCGCAGGGGCGCGGCTCACAAAGCTCTCGTTGCTCAGCTTCATGTTCACGCCCACCACATCTTTTTCAAGCTTGGCGATTTCCTTGTCCAGACGGGCAAGCTCGCCGTTCAGATCAACCGCGCCCTTGAGGGGCACGATAACCTGGCAGCCTTCCACCACCGCAGAGGCCGAAGCCTTGGGCGCGTGTACATCCGCGCCGATGGTGAGGGTTTCAAGCCGCGCCAGGGTGGTCATGCACTGACTGCTGGCCTCGAGCAGTTCGGCCTGAGCCGCGTCCACAGGGTGCAGCATGAGGCTGACCTTGTGGCTGGGGCTGATGCCAAGCTCGGCCTTGATGGTACGCACTGCCACAATGATACCCTGAATCAGCTCCATGCGACCAGCTTCCACCGGGCGCTGGCAGGCAGGGCGCGCTGCGGGATACAGCTCGCGGGCGATATCTGTGGCCTTTTTGCCAGCCGCCACGGGCAGCGCGGCCCATATTTCTGCGGTCACAAAGGGCACGATGGGATGCAGCAGCACCAGCAGCTCGCGCAGGGCCAGCCACAGCACATACTGGGCCTCTGCCTTGCGCTTGGGGTCTTCAGACTGCATGTCGGGCTTGATAAGCTCAAGATACCAGTCGCAGAATTCATTCCACAGGAATTTGTAACCCAACTGCGCCGCATCGTTGAAGCGGTAATCGGCCAAGGCCTTGTCCATGTCCTGCTTGACCACTTCAAGCCGGTGCAGCAGCCACTGGTGGTGCAGACCGGGAACAGCCTCGGGAGCCACAGGGGCCGGGGCTTCTTCCGGCAGGTTCATGAGGGCGAAGCGGGCCGCGTTCCAGAGCTTGTTCACAAAGTGGCGGTAGCCCTCGATGCGCTCCTCGGAAAGGCGGATGTCGCGCCCCATGGCGGCAAAGGCCGTCAGGGTAAAGCGCAGGGCATCGCAGCCGTATTTGTCGATCATTTCCAGCGGGTCAATGACATTGCCCGTGGATTTGGACATCTTGCGGCCAGAGGCATCGCGCACCAGGGCATGCAGGTACACGTCCTTGAACGGCACTTCGCCCATAAAGTGGATGCCCATCATCATCATGCGGGCCACCCAGAAGAACAGGATGTCAAAGCCCGTCACCAGCACCGAGGTGGGGTACCAGCGGCGCAGATCCTTGGTGTCCTCAGGCCAGCCCATGGTGGAGAAAGGCCACAGCGCGGAGGAGAACCACGTGTCCAGCACGTCTTCTTCCTGCTTCAGCGCGCCGCCGCACTTGGGGCAGACTGCGGGGGATTCTTCGGCCACCACCAGTTCACCGCAGGATTCGCAGTTCCAGGCCGGGATGCGGTGCCCCCACCAAATCTGACGGCTGATGCACCAATCGCGGATGTTATCAAGCCAGTGATAGTAGGTCTTGAGCCACGTTTCGGGAAAAATCTTGGTCATGCCGGGCACGGCGTCGCGCGCGGCAGGGGCCATCTTGGTGGCGGCCACAAACCACTGCGTGGAAACGTGCGGTTCGACCACCGTATGACAGCGGTAGCAATGGCCCACGGCGTGATCGATTTCTTCTATGCCCTCAAGCTGCCCGGCGGCTTCAATATCGGCCACGATGCGGGTGCGACATTCTTCCTTGGCAAGGCCCGCATAGGCCCCGGCCTCGGCGGTCATGATGCCGTTTTCGTCAATGGCCTTGAGGAAGACGAGGTCGTGCTTCTTCCCCAGCATCCAGTCGTTATGGTCGTGGCAGGGCGTCACCTTGAGCGCGCCTGTGCCAAATTCGCGGTCAACATAGGCATCGGCGATAATGGGGATCTCGCGCCCAAGCACGGGGACCACGGCCTTTTTGCCTATGAGGGCGGTGTAGCGCTCATCTTCGGGGTGCACGCAAATGGCGGTGTCGCCGGGGATGGTCTCGGGCCGGGTGGTGGCAATGGTGATATGCCCGCTGCCGTCGGCCAGCAGATAGCGCACCTTCCACAACTTGCCCCGGCTCTGCTCGTGTTCCACTTCGTCATCGGCAAGAGCCGTGTGGCAGCGCGAGCACCAGTTGATGATGTAGTCGCCCTTGTAGATCAGCCCTTCATTATAGAGCTGCACAAAAACCTTGCGCACGGCGGCGGAAAGGCCTTCATCCATGGTGAAGCGCAGACGCGTCCAGTCCACGGAATCGCCAAGGGCGCGCGCCTGATCAAGAATGCGGTGGCCGTATTCATCGCGCCATTCCCACACCCGGTCGATAAAGGCTTCGCGGCCAAGATCCTTGCGGCTCTTGCCTTCCTTGGCCAGGGCGCGTTCCACCACGTTCTGCGTAGCAATGCCCGCGTGGTCGGTGCCGGGCACCCAGAGCACGTTCTTGCCCTTCTGGCGGGCGTGACGGCAGAGCACGTCAATAAGTGTATGGTTGAGCGCATGCCCTATGTGCAGCGCGCCCGTGACGTTGGGCGGCGGAATGACAATGGAATACGGCTCGCCGGGAGCGTCCGGATCGGGCGTAAAGGTTTTGTCATCTTCCCAGTGCTTGCGCCACCGGGCTTCAACGTCATGGGGCTCATAGCCCTTGGGTAGCGTATCCGCCATCTTGCTTTCTCCATGAAAGGCGGCGATAATGCGGTATATGTTTGCCGCACAGCCAATCTGCATTTTATGGGACGCGTCCCACATCTGGGGCCTCATGGCCTGGCGCGCTGTTCGCGCGCTGGGACTGCCCTGCCGCCTGGTTAAGGGACAAGAAATAGCCGAAGGCGCGTATTTAGGCAAGCCGGGGGGCGTCAGCCCCAATGGCGGCCCGCAACAGAGCGGCGCGGGCGTACGCCTGCTGCTGGTTCCCGGCGGCAACGCAAGGCTCAAGGCTGCGGCCCTCGGCAAGAACGGGCGCGAGGCCGTGCGTCAGTGGGTGGAACGCGGCGGCAACTATCTGGGCTTTTGCGGTGGTTCCGGCCTTGCCCTGACCCACCCAAACCCAGACCACGGCCTGAATATCTGCCCCTGGGCGCGGGCCGCTTACCCTGAACGTCTGTACCATCTTATTTCCGGGCATGTGCGCGCCCACGTTGCCAGCGGGCATGAATTCTCGCCCCGCAGGCCTGCCGAGCCAGACAGACAGCCCGTGAACGGGCACAATGATACAGGCGCGACTGCCCCCCTGTGCCCCGGTGTTCGCCGCGCTGCCGCGCGACAGGCCCAGAGCGGAGCAGCGTCTGAAATATTTTCTCCCTCTCTTCCTGTCTGGTGGCCGGGGCGCTTTGCGCCGGAAAAAAACAACCACGTCACCGTGCTGGCCTCCTACGGTTCGCCGGATGCGGATTTCTGGCTGGCGGACCTGCCCCTGCAAAGCTTGCCCTCCAAGGTTTTTTCTCACTGGCGCGACCTTTACGGTCTGAACCTCTCGGCAGATTTTCTTGAAGGCCAGCCCATGGCCGTGACCGGAGCTTACGGGCAGGGGCAGTATGTGCTGAGCTATTCGCACCTTGAAACGCCGCACAGCCCCGACGCCAACGCGTGGCTGGCCCAGTTGCTGCGCAGCATGACAGGCCTTGAGCCAACACGCGAAGATGTGCCCCTGTGGCAGCTGCGCCACCCCTGCGCTGCATGGCCAGAAGGTTCGGGCGGCCCCCTGCTGAGCGCCCTGCGCCACATGCGCGAGCTGCTTGATCTGGCAGTGGCCCACCATCTTTTCTTTGGGCGCACCCACTGGCTGTGGGGCTGGCGCACGGGCCTGCCCGGCGCGGCCTGCAACAACCTGCACGCGGCCCTGTGTACGGCGGCAAGCCTTGAACCGTCTGCGGCGGCGCTGGTCTACTGGCAGCAGGTGTCCCCGCGCTTTACCAAGCTCGAAGGCCTGTTTGCCGCCGGGGCGGAAGATTATTTTCTGGCCTGCCGCCTTGCGGAAACACTCTCCCCCACAATGCCCGACGCCATTGACAAGCGCGGGCTTGACCACCAGCGCGAATCGCTGTTCGGTCACCCCATGAACGGCGGGGGCATTCTGGCAGAGCTGCTGGAAATGACCGAAGAGCTCGTCTACCTTTCCCAGACTTCCATCCCCTGCGATCTGGCCTGATTCCGCTGCAACTAACCTGGCGCGGCGTCATGCCCCGCCGCCTCTGCGCGCCGCAAACGCTGGACGCCGGGGCCGCAAGCCGCTATGAGGGCTTTTTGCATCAACCTTCAATGCCCAAGGCTCACATGTACGCATTTGATCTCGGCTGCGCCCCCTACCAGCGCGCCTTTGAAATACAAAAACAGGCGCAGGCTTACGTGCTTCAGGGCGGCGACGACATTCTGCTGCTTCTGGAGCATCCGCCCACCGTCACCCTTGGCAAAAACTCCGGCCAGGAGAATCTGCCTCCCAACCTCGCCAGCATTTGGGGTTCGGCTGTGGATGTTGTGCACAGCACGCGCGGCGGCAATATTACCTGCCATTTTCCCGGTCAGCTGGTGGCCTACCCTATCATCAACCTGAAAAAACGTTCCGGCGGCGTCCGGGCCTATGTAAATGATGTGGAAGAAACCGCCATCCGCACGGTACGGCGCTTTGGCATTGAAGCGGCCCGCAAGCCGGGTTTTCCCGGCGTATGGGTGGGCGGCAGCAAGATTGCCTCTCTGGGCATTGCCGTGCAGCGCCACGTGACCCTGCACGGTCTGGCAATGAATGTGGACAGGGATCTTTCCCTCTTCAACATCATCACCCCATGCGGCCTTGATGGCGTGACCGCCACCTCGGTGCAGCGGGAACAGAACGGCGACCCGGCGACTATGGATGCTGTGAAAGCATGCTTTCTTGAAGCCTTTTGCGAGGTTTTCAGCCAGCCGCTGCCGCCCCTGCAATCGACGCAAGCCTGCGAAGCCCTGCTCGCGGGCCAACCGTAACGGACATGCAGGACGGATCAAATCACCAGCCCAACACCAGTTCAGGCAATTTGCGGCATGCCGCCGCAGGTGCCGCAGCAAGGACGAAACAGATGACTCAACCCGATTCTTCCGATAATTCCGGTTCTGCCTACGCCCCTCTGCGCAAGCCCGCATGGCTGCGCCGCCCGCTGGCCTCCGACAGGCGCTTTTTCACCACCTCCGCCCTGCTGAACGAGCAGGGGCTTTCCACCGTGTGCAAGGAGGCCAACTGCCCCAACCGGCAGGAATGCTTTTCTTCCGGCACGGCCACATTTCTGATTTTGGGTGAAACCTGTACGCGCAATTGCCGCTTCTGCAATATCCACCCCGGCCAGACCAGCGCCCCCGACCCCACGGAACCTCAGCGCGTGGCTCAGGCCGCCGTGACGCTGGGACTCAGGCATGTGGTTGTCACTTCTGTGACGCGTGACGATCTTGCGGACGGTGGTTCCGCCCAGTTTGCCGCCGTTATTCAGGCGCTCCGGCAGGCCCTGCCGCAGAGCAGTGTCGAGGTGCTTATCCCCGATTTTCAGGGCAACGCCGATGCCCTGCGCACGGTCATGGACGCCAAACCCCATATCATCAACCACAATGTGGAAACGCACCCCGCGCTCTATGCGCAGGTGCGCCCTCAGGCCGATTACGAGCAAAGTCTGGAACTGCTGCGCCGCGTAAACGACTGCGGCATGACGGCCAAAAGCGGCCTCATGGTGGGGCTGGGCGAAACAGACGCGCAGGTGCTTGAGGTGATCAAGGACCTGCACACCGTGGGCTGCTCCATTGTGACCATCGGCCAGTACCTGCCGCCCACAAGCCAGCACCACAAGCTTGACCGCTATGTGACGCCGGAACAGTTTGAAGAGTACGCCGCCTACGGTAAATCGCTGGGTTTGCGCCACGTGTTTTCCGGTCCGCTGGTGCGCAGCAGCTACCACGCAGCCAACTTTGCCTGATTGCGGGCCGGTCGCTGGCCAGCCTCTACCTGCCTCAACCGCGCAACCATAAAAAGCGGGCTTTGCTCCCCGGATCACTGCCGGAGAACAAAGCCCGCTTTTCGTTCCTCAAATTTCAAGACCCGGCTTAAACCATACCCAAGGCCTGAAAACCCCAGACAAAACCTGTCAGGGTAAAAATACTCAGCCCGTTGGCGACCACTGCCGTAAGGGCCGCTTCTTCCGGCACGGTGCTGTACACCTCGGCAATGACCGTCACCACCAGAGCCGTGGCCGTAGCGCTGACAATCACGCTGATTACGAGCCACAGGCCCGAAACACCCAAGGCCGCCAGCATGACCCAGCACAGCAGCGGGTGCAGAACCAGCTTGCAGAGAATAAACCACGTTTGCCGCGCAAAAGCGTGTCCGTGCGCCTGCCGCGTGGCCACCACCAGCTTTTGCCGCAAATCCAGCCCCAAAGCCAGCAGCATGCAGGGGGCCGCAGTGTAGCCCACAAGGCTCACCGCGCGGTCAAGCGGAGCCCACAACCCAAGCCCGGAGGCGGAAAGCGCTATGCCTGCCAGGGTCGAAAGCAGAATGGGGTTGCCAAGGATAAAAACCTTCAGAAGCTTGCCCACAAATTTCAGGGGATTGCCGCCGTCCCAGGCCAGCGACCCGGCCAGCGCATCCAGACGGGACTGCCCGATGATCATGACCACATTGGGCGTGAGGGTACACAGACCGGCAATGAGCATGGCTGTGGCATTGCCGGGGAACAGGTTGGACACGATGGGCAGCCCCACAAAGGCGGCATTGCAGGCGGAACAGGAAAGCCCGGCAATGACGCCCGGCCCAACGCCGCGCCGACAAAAAATCCTGTCGCCCACATAGCCGATGCAATACACCACGAGCTGGGAGCCAAGAATGCCCCCCCAGAAAGCCCAATGGGCAAGATCCTTCAGGCTGGCCCCAGCCAGCAGGTGCAGAATCAGCAACGGCAGAGCCAGCTTGAGCACATAGATGCCAAGAACAGGGCCAGCGTTTTCGGGCAATACATCGCGACTGCGCAAAAGAACGCCCGCGCCAATAATCAGAAATACGGGCATGACGGCAAACAGCGCTTGAAACATAACAAACCTTTTCCATTCGGATGCGTTTTTCACCCACCGGCATACCCGGCTGGCGACGGCGAAACTATGGCGCGGCTTGTCCACCTTGTCCAGTAAAAACTGTTTGTTCGTTCAAACAGTTTTTAAGATGTATAATTACAGAATATTACAAAAATTATATCATCTGTTTCAAACAATTGCCAACCCTTTGCCAGAGGTTCGAACACGCCCGCTTTTCAGCCCAGCCTCGCCCAAACCCGCAAACAGGCCATAAAAAAGCCCTCCGTCAATGACGAAGGGCTTTGCCAAACATTCAGCCGTTAAATACAGCCGAAAGAATCTGTCTTACTTTTTGGCCTTGGCAGCCTTGTCGTCCTTGGGCGTTTCGGCCTTGGGGGCGGCGGCTTCCGGAGCCTTTTCAGCTTCGGGCGTAACAGACTTGAAATCAAGCTTCTGCTTGTTCACAAGTTCCAGCACTTCATTGGTCACGTCGCTCTTGGAATCAAAAGCGGCGACAGCTTCAGTGCTGATAATGACGGCATAGCCCTTTTCAGTGCGATAGGTATTGATCACGCGCTGAATGGCATCATACAGCAGGTTTACAACATTCTGCTGTTCCACCTGCATGCGCTGCTGGGCAGACATGTAGACAGCCTGCAGTTCTTTCTGCGCTTCAGCGTCCTTGGGGTTGGCTTCCAGGCGCTGCTGGATGTCGTTAAGCTTGGTCTGCATGTCGCCCTGAAGGCTTTCAAGGAACTTCACGCCGGCCTTGCCAGGTTCGCTATCGCGCATCACGCGCGCCATATCCACCACCGCCACCTTGGGCTGGGCATTATTGTCGCCCTGTTGGCAGGCAAAAAGCATGAAGCTCAGCAGCAGAGCCAGCGGCATAAAAAAACGGATTCGCATGGTTGTGACCACTCCTCTAATAAATGCCGGGCATAGAGTTGGGGCTCGGCGTTGAAGAACATGTACGTTGTTTTTATAGGCACCACAACCATTTTTCGCTGAAATTCCCTCTTGGGCGGCGCTTTGCGCGCGCCCCTTCGCGAGGAAAATCCACATCAGCGCAGCGAGGCGTACTGGGCCTTCATTCTCTGCACCCGGGCAACGTAGAAACGTGTTTCACGGGCAGGCAGACGCGTGGCAAGATCTCTGTAAAAAGCGTCAACCGTCATGGCGTTTATGGTGTCCACGGCTTCTTCCATGGTTTTGCCGTAGAGCCGCAGAAAACGGTTCGGCCCCATATTGTAGGCGGCAATTGCGCAATATTCTCTTGCCAGCGGGTTGTGCACCCCGGAAAAATACCGGGTGAACAGGATGTGCAGGTAGGTGGTGCCATAGCGGATGTTGGTTTCCGGTACGCGCAGGTCGTCAAAACCCACGTCGCCCATGCGCCCGTAAAGGTATTTGTGCACCTCGTCGTTGGCGGTATCGGGCACTACCTGCATGAGGCCCATGGCCGACTTGTTGCTGACCAGGGTTGGCGAAAAGTCGCTTTCGCTGTGGATGATGGCGTACACAAGCTCGGTGCTCAAATTGTAGCGGCGCGAAAAATTCTCCACCAGATTCTGATAACGGCGGGCTCTGGCCTGTAGTTTTTCCATGTCATTATCGTCAATATCGCCCACAAAATTATCAAAAACAGTGCCGTGGCGCAGCACTTCAATGGCCGCCCTGCGCACCATGCGGGGCGAATAGCCCGCCAGCATGGCCGCGGGAGTCACCCAGCGCAGCGGGCGGCCCGCCGCATCAAGGGCATCGCCGTAATCGCGGGGCTGGTTGCTGACCAGAAGCGGGATGGAAACACCGTCCAGGGCCAGCAGAGGTGCAAAATCGCCCTGCGCGTCGCCTGAAAAGGCCAGTGATGGTTCGCCAGTATCAAGGATGACGCCGGCTGGCCCAAAGGAAACAATGCGCCGGGTCATATCCTGACCTGAGGCCTGACCTGTAGCCTTGCCTGTCGCAGAGCCCATCGCTGAGGATGTCCCCTGAGTTTTGTCCGTACCAGGTACCGGGCGGGCAGATGCGCTGGCATCGGCAGCCTGACGCGTCCGCGGACTGCCCCCGGATGTTTGTTCAGAATGCGGCTCCACCGCCCCGCGCACGGCCCACTGGCGTACACCGTCGCCCTGCGCCTGAATGGGAACGGGCATGTCTTCGGGACGCAGGCGGGCCACCATGCCGCTGGCGCGGCGGCGCAGTTCCGGCCCCTCGCTCTGCGGCACAAAACCGGCCAGCAGGCCGAGCACCAGCAAGGCGGCGGCAAGGCCGAGCGATATGAGCAATATTGTGTTACGTTGTTTCATGGGCATCCCCGTGGGCGTCGGCACGGCCTTGAGCCTGCCGCCGTCTGACGGTTGTAGGGCTGATCTCATACACCCTGCCCGCAGGCAGAATATGCGTCGGAAATCCGACAGCCGAGAATCTTCCGCAACACTTCTTGCAATTCCTTTGCCAATTCTCCACACGTCCCAGACAAACCACTTTACAAAATGTGTACTTTAATTCAGAACAGACGGCCCCATTTATGAGCTACCGTTGACCAGACCTTTTTTCCCACCTATACTTATTTCTGTGAAAAAAGGCTTGCACGCCATGCGCGCGAGAGCCGCCGCCCGGGCCTCAAAAGAGCCCTCAAGGCGGTCATTTCTCTGGGAATCAGGCGGTTCAGCCCGGGCAACAACGTCTTAATACGCGCATAGCCGCGCCGGTTCCCCATGCTGTCAGCCAACACAGGCACCCCGGGGAAATGGAGCAAACCGTGTCCCAGCATTCGCCAGAATACATTCGCGAAGAAATCAAACGCCTCCTCAAATATGCGCCGCCCGAAATGCGCGCCGCAGCCATTGCCCTGCTGCCCGCCGCAAAGCGCTCTCTCAACACCGGCTATCACCCCTGCCTGCGCGGGGTGCCCATGCGCAGCTGGCGCTGCCTGCTCATGCTGCTCACCTCCATATCTGCCATGCAGAACGATACCGAAATGCTGCTGCGCGTTTCCAACGATCTGCTCGCCATTGCCGACCGTATGGCCCCTCCTGGGGAAGTGCTGCGGCAAAGCGCTGAAATTCTTGTCCACGCCCTGTACGCCGATATGTACGTGTGCCGCCTGCGCAATGCCAATGGCGAATGGGTGGCGCGCTCGGCCAATCAGGTGGACGGCGGCAGCATACCCATCGTGGCCCCAATGCTGGAGGAAGGCCTGCGCGAACACCCCGTGATGCGCGCCATTCTTGAAGGCCACACCCGCTATGTGGTGTCCAACAACCTGCAGGCCCTGGCCATGGGCGGTGAATCCTTTGACTGCATCATCTACAAGGAAGGCTACCGTTCGCGTCTGGCCTTTGTGCTGCGAGAGCGCAGCAACAAGCCTCCCTTTGGCCTCGTAATGTTGTATACCAAACGTGAGTATGGCTTTGAAAGCTTTGACGAACGTTTTCTTTCAAAATGTGCCAGCATTGTTTCGCTCACCGTGGGCCGCCGCGTGGCTGTTGCCCGCGATACGCTGGAAAAAGCCGCCGGAGCCATGGCCCACTACGGCAACAACGCCCTGAACGTCATGCGCAATCAGGCGGAATATTGCGGCGAACTGGTGGAAGATCTGGACGCCAACCAGGCGCGCAGCCTGCGCCTTGCGCGCGAGCTGCTGGCCGAATTTCCTGAAAATTCGCGCGGGCGCATGCTCGGCATGGAGCTGGAACGCGCGCTCGCCCGCAACGACCTCACCGAACTGGCCGGGCATCTGGGCGGCGTGCTTGAAGGTACGCGGCGCATGACGCGCATTATCAATTCGCTCAAAAAATCCGCAGACCGGCCACGCCTGATGCACTACGCCCTTGGGCACGATGTGCTGCGCCTTGAGGACGATGTAACACGCGAGGATTAGTCATGCGAGCCGCCCGGCTTTTTCCCTTTCTTGAGACCATCAGGAATTATTCCGCCCAGGATTTCAAGGCGGACATGACGGCGGCCCTTACCGTGACGCCCATGGCTGTGCCTCAGGCCATGGCCTATGCCATTATTGCCGGGGTTCACCCGCAGTACGGCATCTATGCCTGCATGCTGCCCGTGGTGCTGGCCGCTCTGTGGGGATCCTCCCGCTTTATGGCCGCCGGCCCCACCAACGCCATCTCCATGATTATTTTCTCCACCCTCGCTACCATCAGCGTGGGCGGCGAACTGATCAGCACTATGCCCGAAGAATCGCGCATGTCCTATATTTTCGGCATGGCGCTCCTGTGCGGGCTTATCCAGCTGGGCATGGGGCTGGCGCGGCTGGGCGATCTGGTCAATTTCATCTCGCATTCGGTCATGGTGGCCTTTTCCACCGGAGCGGCGCTGCTCATTGCCGCAGGGCAACTCTACATGGCTATGGGCCTGACCGGCCCCAAACCCTCGGGCTTTTTCAACCAGATGTTCGGGGCGCTGCACGGCCTGCCCTTTATCAATTACTGGAGCCTCGGCATTGCCGTTGGCACCATTGTTCTGACCGTGTTTTTCAAGCGCCTGTCGCCGCGCTTTCCCGCATCACTGGCCGCGCTCGGCGTGATTACGCTCTTTGCCGCCCTGTTCAGCGTGGACGAAAGGGGCGTTCCGCTGGTTGGGGCCATCCCAAGCGTTGTTCCGCCTTTTTCCCTGCCTCCATCCTTTGATCTGGACGCGGTACGCGACCTGTTCATGCCCGCGCTGGCCATTGCCCTGCTGGGAACGGTGGAATCACTGGCCATTGGCAAACAATTGGCCAACATCAAGGGTGATGCGTTTGACGGCAGCCAGGAGCTTATCGGCCAGGGCCTCGGCAATATCGCCGCTGGCCTTACCTCGGGCATTCCCGGCTGCGGCTCCTTTACCCGTAGCGCCCTTGTGGTCACATCCGGCGGCAGAACGCGCATGGGCACGGTGTTTTCCGGCATTCTCGCCCTGCCGCTGCTGTTTGTGCTGGCCCCGCTCATAAGCTGGCTGCCGCTCCCCGCCCTGAGCGGCATACTGCTGCTCATTTCCTTCAAGATGATAGAGATTGACGCTATCCGCCTGTGCGTTGTGGCAACCAGCGTGGACAGGGCCGTGCTGCTCATCACCTTTTTGTCCACTCTGCTGTTTGATCTTGAAAAAGCCATCTTCATAGGTGTGCTGCTTTCCCTCACGCTGTTTATTTACAAGACTGCCCACCCGCGTGTGAACAGGCTTCACAAGGGCGATCCGCTGCTGCGCGAAGGCCCTGCCGAACTGCCGCAGGGCATCACCGTGTACATGATTGAAGGAACCCTGTTTTTCGGGGCCATCCACGAACTTGAACGCCTGCTGTATGCCGAGGACAGCGAGCCCACCCGGCTTGTGGTGCTGCATCTTTCGCGCGTGTTCTGGATTGATGCATCAGGGGCGCATGCGCTGTCGCAATTTATCGAGCGCTGTTACGCCCGCAGCCTGCCGGTTATTCTTGTGGTGGGCAGCCCCTCGGTGCGTACCATCTTGCGGCGCACAGGCCTTCTGGATTATCTCAGCAACGGCTTTGTGGCCGACACCACGGGCGAAGGCCTGCGGCTGGCCGCAGCCATGCTGAACCGCTTTGCATGCAGCGATGCCCAGTGCGCGACAGTGGGCGCAGATGCAGCCGGTGCGCAGCCAGAGCAACCTGTGCAGACAGCCCCGCCTGCCCCCGCCAGCCCCGGCCCGGATTATATGGCGCAGTCTGCCCGCGTGACGCTGGATCCCCAAGGCAACGTACTGCCCGCCGAACAAACCGCCCCTGCGGAAAATTCCGCCGAACCGCCGCGCGTGACCAAGGAGCGCCCGTGACCAAGGTTTTTCAACTGCCAACCTGCCCCGCAAACCCAGATTCCCTGCCCTTTGGCCCCGAGCATCCCTGGCTGGCCCCGCTGGCCGGATACAGCGATTTGCCCTTTCGTCTGCTTTGCCGTGAATACGGCGCAGCCGTGTGCGTTACCGAAATGGTCAGCGCCAAGGGCCTTGTTTATGAAAGCCCCGGCACCAACGAACTGCTCATGACCCTGCCCGAAGACCAGCCGCTGGTGGTGCAGCTTTTCGGCGCGGAGGCCTCCTTTCTGGGGCGCGCGGTGGAACTGTTGCGTCAGTCCGGCTTTGGCTGGTTTGACCTGAACATGGGCTGTTCTGTTTCCAAGGTTTTGCGCCAGAGCGCGGGCGCGGCCATGCTGGGCGATACGGAAAACGTGCTTGTCGTGGCCCGCGCCATGATTGAGGCTGCAGGCAGTGGGCGCGTGGGCTTCAAACTGCGTCTGGGCCTGGACGACGCCCGCCCGGTGCTGCCCGACCTGGCCTTGCGCCTTGAGGATGCGGGCGCTGGCTGGCTGACCCTGCACCCACGCACAGCCCGTCAGGGTTTTGGCGGCGCAGCGCAGTGGGAGGCTATTGCCATGCTGGCCCAACGCCTGACCATTCCCCTGCTCGCCAGCGGTGACCTCTTTAGCGCGGAAGACGGCGTGAATTGCCTTGAGCGCACCGGGGCCAGCGGCGTCATGTACGCCCGTGGGGCCATGCACAATCCAGCCATCTTTGCGGACCACGCGGCCCTTCTGGCCGGGAACGCACCGGTTCAGGCCGATGCCCCCCGTTTGCGGGCCATGATTTCCCGGCATCTGGAGCTTGCCCGCGCCCACTGCCCCGGCAAGGCCGCCCTGTGGAAAATGCGCTCCGTGGTGCCGCGCTACGTGCGCACCCTGCCCGGCGCACGGGCCTTGCGTCAGGAGCTGTGCCGCTGTAATGATTGGGAAGAGCTTGACCGGTTACTGGATATTTTTCTGGGAAGCCCCGGCTAGCAGGGAACAAAGGCGCATGCGGTTACGCTTGCTGTGCCTCTGCAATACCGTATTGCATACAGATAAAATTTTTAAGGTTGATGGGTTTGGGTCGGGCGAGGGGCAGTGCAGCCACGGCTCCACGCCTGAAAGCGCCACCCCTTGAAGGAGAGCCGTGATGGATGTTTACCGAGCCAAGACAGCGGGCTTTTGCATGGGCGTGAGCCTGGCCCTGCAAAAACTTAACACTGCGCTGGAGCGCAAGGGGGGCGCCCCCGAGACGACCCGCATCTGTACCCTTGGCCCCATCATCCACAATCCGCAGGTTCTGGCAGAATATGAGTCGCGCGGCGTGGTCTGCGTCAAGGAAGCCGCGCAACTGCACCCCGGCGATGTGGCGGTTATCCGCGCGCACGGCATCACGCGGCAGGTTGAGGAGCAGGTCAAGCAAAGCGGGGCCGACATTGTGGACGCCACCTGCCCCAAGGTAAAAAAAGCCCAGCTTTCCATCGGGCGGGCCACCGCTGATGGCGCAACCCTGCTGCTTTTTGGCGAGGCGGATCACCCTGAGGTGCGCGGGCTGGTTTCTTACGCCTGCGGCCCGGCCCATGTGTTCGGCACGGCGGCAGAGCTTGAGTCCTTGCACCTTGCCGAAAACAAGGCCTATGTGCTGGCCTCGCAGACAACTCAGGATCGACAGATATTTCAGGAAATTGTGGAAGATCTGCGCACGCGCATTGCTGACCTTGTGGTGCTTTCCACCATTTGCGACGCCACCCGCGAGCGGCAGGAGGAAGCCCGTAACATTGCCTCCTGTGTGGATGTCATGGTAATCATAGGTGGAAGGCAGAGCGGAAACACCCGCAGACTGGCTGATGTGGCCTCTTTGAACGGTATCGACACCTACCTTGTGGAGCGTGTCGAAGAGCTGGCCGCAGAAAATTTTTCGCAAAAAAATCGTGCAGGTCTAACGGCTGGCGCATCTACGCCGAAAAGTCTTATTGACGCGGCTCATTTGTGGCTGCAGTCGCTTTAATCCCGTTTGCTCCTGAAGCGGTACTTTTCTGGAGGCAGCATGGCCCAGACCAATATTCTGCTGGAAGCCGGCACCAACGAGCTGGAAGTGGTGGAGTTCTATCTTGAAGAATTCACCCCTCCTTCTGCCGATGCGCCGCAGTTGGACGAAAATGGCGAACCCGTTCCCGCCAAGCCCTATCGCGGCTACTACGGTGTCAACGTGGCCAAGGTGCTTGAAATTATCCGCATGCCCAAGGTGACGGCACTGCCCGAAGTGCAGCACCCGAGCGTGCTGGGTGCTTTCAACCTGCGCTCGCGCATTATTCCGCTGGTGGATCTGGCCATGTGGCTGGGCAAAACCCACCCAGCAAAAGAAGAACAGCCCAAAACCATTGTGACGGAGTTCAATAACGTCACCACGGCCTTCATGGTTTCCGGCGTCAACCGAATCCACCGCATCAGCTGGGAGAAGGTTGAACCGCCGAACAAGTACGTTGCTGCCGTGTCCAACAATACGGTCATCGGCGTGGTCAAGCTTGAAGACCGCATCATCTTTCTCCTCGACCTTGAAAAAGTGGTCGCCAACCTCAATCCCAAGCTGGGCCTGCGGCTTGACGACCTGGGCGACGACTGGACAAATGAGGGGTACCGGGCCCTTGTAGCCGACGATTCCGCCCTTATCCGCGAAATGCAACGCGACCTGCTGGAAAAGGCGGGCTTTACCGTTGAGGTTGTTTCCAACGGACGCGCTGCCTGGGATCGTCTGCTGGACTTCAAAAAGAGCGCCGAAGAAGGCAACCGCCCCATCACCGACTTCGTGCATGTGGTGGTTTCAGACATCGAAATGCCGGTCATGGACGGCCTCAATCTCACCTTGCGCATCAAGGAAGACTCCATGCTCAAAAAGCTGCCGGTACTGCTCTTTTCTTCACTCATTACCGAAAAGCTGCGCCACAAGGGCGTGAGCGTGGGGGCGGACGACCAGATTTCCAAGCCGGAAGTTACCCAGCTGGCTCACAGGGCCATGGCCCTCATCAAGGCCAGGGAGCAGGGTCAGGCTTAAAAGCTCCCAACCGCTTTTGCCGTTTTCAAGGGGACTCCTTTTCGCAAGGGGTCCCCTTTACGTTTCCGGGCGGGCGCTGTTTGCAAAGGCGCTTGCCAGAGTGTAAACTCGGCCCAAGACCACCAAGGAGCTTTTATGGCAGTAGTGCTAGGCACGGCAGGGCATATAGATCACGGCAAAACTTCGCTGGTACGGGCGCTTACAGGCATTGACTGCGACCGCCTGCAAGAAGAAAAACGCCGGGGAATCACCATTGAACTTGGCTTCGCCTGGGTTGACCTTCCCGGCGGCGAGCGGCTGGGCATCGTGGATGTGCCGGGGCATGAGCGCTTTGTCAAAAACATGGTGGCTGGCGCGGCTGGCGTGGACTTTGTCATGCTTGTTATTGCCGCGGACGAAGGCATCATGCCCCAGACGCGGGAACATCTTGAAATCTGCTCCCTGCTGGGCATACGCACCGGTCTTGTGGCCCTTACCAAGACAGACATGGTGGACGCCGACTGGCTCGAAATGGTGCAGGAAGAAGTACGCGGGTTCCTGCAAGGCACCTTTCTTGAAGGTGCGCCCATCTTCCCCGTTTCCGCAACCACAGGCGATGGCGTGGACACTCTGCGCGACCACCTTGCGCGCGTGGCTGCCGAGCTGCCCGCCCAGCGGCGCAGTGATATTTTTCGCCTGCCGGTGGACCGCGTATTCAGCATGAAGGGACACGGCACCGTTGTGACGGGCACTGTCATTTCCGGCGTGTGCAACCTTGGCGATGAACTGCGCTTCATGCCGCCCGATCTGCCCACCCGCGCACGCGGGCTGCAACGTCATGGCAAGGCCGCCGATTCGGTGCAGCCGGGCCAGCGCTGCGCCGTCAACGTGCAGGGGCTGGATGTGGAGGAAATCGAACGCGGCTTTGTGCTGGCCCGCCCCGGCGAACTGTTCCCCTCCAACCGCTGGCTGGTCAGGCTCACCTGCCTTTCCTCCGCCCCCAGAGCCATGCGCCAAAGGGTGGAAATCCACTTCCACCACGGTACGCGCGAATGCGCGGCGCGGGTGGTCTTTCGCGACAGGGACAAGCTGGCCCCCGGCGAAACCGCGCTGGCGGAACTGCGTTTCAAGGAACCCATGGTGGGCGTATTTGGCGACCACTGCGTGTTGCGGGCCTATTCGCCCCTGCGCACGGTTGCTGGCGGGCTGCTGGTCAGCCCCCTGCCGCCCGAACTGCGGGCCAAAGACCCTGAACTGGCCGATAAGCTCCGGCTGTTGCAGGAGCTGCCAGAACTTCGCGATGCGGCAGAAGCCATCGGCGGCGGCAAGGCCGAAGCCAAGGCGCGCGATGAAGCCAGGGCTGCGCTGGTACGCGGCGCACTGACCCTGCGCGGTATTGAAGGCGCTGACGAAGCGCGGCTGCGCGCCCTGACGGGCCTTGCCCGATCCGCTGTGGAGGCGGCGCTGCAACTGCTTTCCACCCGTGGCGACGCTATCTGCTGGGACAAGGAAAACCGCTGCTGGATTGGCAAAATTCCCTTTGAAAAACTGCTGGCCGCCAGCCTGGAACGCGGGGCTGACCTGCACCGCCGCGAACCTCTCAAACCCGGATTCACCCGGGGGGCCCTGTGCACGGGCTGGAGCCGCAACTTGCCCCCCAAGCTGGTGCAAAAAGTGCTGGATCAGGCCCTCAAGCAGGGCGATCTGGTCATCGAGGGCGAGGGGCTGCGCCTGCAATCGCATACGGTAAGCCTGGCCGCCGATCAGGCAGGCCTGCGCCAAAAGCTGCTGGACGCGCATGCCAGCGCAGGGCTGACCCCGCCCAACGCCAAGGACGTGCTTGAGGAGCTTGGCGTCACGCCCAAGGAGGCCGCCCCGGTGCTGCGCCTGCTCTGCGAGGCTGGCGAACTGGTCAAGATCAAGGACGGCCTGTATTACCACGGCCCGGCCCTGGCCGATATTCTTGAACGTGTGCGCGGCTGGTTCACCACCCACGACAATCTTGATGTGGGCGGCCTGAAAGAACTCCTGGGGCTTTCGCGCAAATATCTGATCGCCTTGCTGGAATATATGGATAATGAGCGCATAACCGTGCGCGTGGGCGACCAGCGCCGTTTTCGCGGGCGTTAGGTTGTTCCGTAAACAGGAATTGTCCTTGCATTCTTGCCTTGAATGCTCATATATCTCAGTAATGCTCATTTGCTCATAACTCTTCACTAAGGAGCCCGGATATGTCTGAAAAAATTCTGGTAGTTGGTGGTGTTGCCCTGGGGCCCAAGGCGGCTTGCCGCTGCAAGCGCCTCATGCCCGATGCGGAAGTGATGCTTGTGGACGAAAACGTCTTCATTTCCTACGGCGGTTGCGGCATCCCCTACTACGTGTCCGGTGAGATACAGAATCTCGACGACCTGCGCTCCACTCCCTATCATACTGTGCGCGACACCGAATTTTTCCGCGATATGAAGGGCATCACCGTGCGCACCCAGACGCGCGCCCTGGCCATTGACCGGGCTGCCAAAACCCTGCTCGTAAAGGACGTTGTTTCCGGCAAGGAAGAAAAGCTGCCTTACGACAAGCTGGTGCTGGCTACCGGCGCAAGCCCGCGCGTGCCCCCCATTGAAGGCAAGGATCTGAAAAACGTGCTTTCCCTGACCCGCCTTGAAGCCGCCGGAGCCATCCGCGCCGCCTGCCAGGAGGGCAAGGTGAGCGAGGCGGTCATTGTGGGCGGCGGCTTCATCGGCCTTGAGGCTGCCGTGGCCCTGGCCGATATGTGGGGCGTGAAAGTCAGCGTTGTGGAAATGATGGATCAGATTCTGCCCGGCGTGCTTTCCCAGCCTCTTTCGCTCATGGCCGCCAACGACTGCCTGACCCACAAGGTTGACGTTTTCACCTCTGAAAAAGTGCTGCGCCTTGAAGGCGAAAACGGCACGGTCACCAAGGTGGTCACGGACAAGCGCGAAATCCCCGCCCAACTGGTGATCTTTGCCGCTGGCTTCATCCCCAACGGGCAGCTTGCCAAGGATGCCGGGCTGGAAGTTGCCCCCTTTGGCGCGGTGGTGGTGGACGAGCACATGCGCACCACCGACCCCTCCATCTATGCGGGCGGCGACTGCGTGGCCATCAAGAACATCATCACCGGCAAGATCGGCTACCTGCCCCTGGGTAGCATGGCCAACCGCCAGGGCCGCACCATCGGCACCAACCTTGCTGGCGGTAATGCCAGATTCCCCGGTTTTGTGGGCACCTGGGCCGTCAAACTCTTTGACCTTTCCTTCTGCGGCGTGGGCCTTACAGTTGACCGCGCCCGCAAGGAAGGCTTTGATGCCATGAGCGTCAGCGTGGAGCAGCTCGACCACGCCCACTTCTACCCCGAAAAAGCCATGATGAGCCTTGAACTGGTGGTAGACAAGGCCACCAGCCGGGTGCTTGGCATTCAGGGCGCCTGCGCCGACCCCGACTCGCTCAAGGCCCGCATTGATGCGGTGGCTGCGGCCCTGCAATACTCCAAGCCCACGGTGGAAGACATCTCCAACCTTGAAATCGCATACGCCCCGCCCTTTGCCTCGGCAATGGACGTGGTCAACGTGGTTGCCAACGTGGCCGACAACGCCCTTTCCGGGCGCTTCACCCCGGTGACCGCCGACCAGTTCATGGACTTGTGGAAGAAACGCAGCGAAAACCACGTGTTCTTCATTGATTCCCGCCCCGCGGCAGCGGGCAAGGCCACGCAGGAAAAACATCCCGACTGGCACGCCATCCCGCTGGAAGAAATCGCCGCCAGAATCAGCGAGGTGCCCAAGGACCGCCCTGTTGCCATTATCTGCAATACGGGCCTGCGCGCCTATGACAGTCTGCTGGTGCTGGCCCGCAATGGCGTGACCAACGTGGTCAACTCCACGGGCGGCATGCAGGCGGTCATCAAGATGGGCCTCTCGCTGTAACATACCCGCAAGAAAGAACGCATCTGAACGCGTTAGGGGGAGGAACTTTTGCAAAAGGGTTCCTCCCCCGTTTCGATCGAAACAGGCTTTCTCCACCTGGCAGACTCTGCCACAATCAGCTCAGCGCACTGCCCGCAGGGCGGATTTTGACTGAATGCCATCAAGGGGTCAGCCCGCAACCGCCCAAAATCCGTAACATTGAATCAGGGGCAAGCCGCAGATTTTCTGCCATGAAACATTTGTAACATTTTTTTCATTTGCCCAGCACATTCCAACGTGCTGGCATCATAGGTTTTCCCTTCCTGCCTGCCCCGAACCTCCTTGCCAGATTTCACAATTCATCACTATTTTCCGCATGTTGCGTCTGTCACATTTTTTTTTGTTGCGCCCTCGATTAAACTGTTCAAACAAACAATTTTATGGTAAGCGCAAAAACGCACATTCCGTCGGGGCAGACGAGTGTGTGCAGCAAGGCTCCAAAACAAGTGATACCAAGCTTTTTTGGTGGACGCGAAAAGGCGGATTGGGTAGGGTTTTTCTACCACGATTCCACTCCCAGCCTCCATTTTGTGTTCACTTTACGGCAATAGCCGTTGCCCGTCCCTGCCCAGTGCGGGGCCTTATCTCAGGGGCCGATCCGACCCAAGCTGATTTTGTAAAAACATTGCGCGCCTGTTGGCGCCAAGGAGGAACAGATGGCTCATATGAAAACTATGGACGGCAACAACGCCACCGCGCACATTGCCTACGCTCTGTCGGAAACGGCAGCCATTTACCCCATCACCCCCTCGTCCGTCATGGGCGAAGTCATGGATCAGCTGGCTGCCAAGGGCACCAAAAACCTGCTCGGCCAGATCGTGAATGTGCGCGAAATGCAGTCCGAAGCCGGCGCCGCTGGCGCTGTGCACGGCATGCTTTCCGCCGGCGCCCTCACCTCCACCTACACGGCTTCCCAGGGTCTGCTGCTCATGATCCCCAACATGTACAAAATCGCCGGTGAACTGCTTCCCGGCGTTTTCCATGTTTCGGCTCGTGCCCTGGCTTCCCATGCCCTGTCCATCTTTGGCGACCACCAGGACGTGATGGCCGCCCGTCAGACGGGCTTCTGCTTCCTGGCTTCCTCCTCCGTGCAGGAATGCATGGACCTGGCCCTCGTTGCGCACCTTTCCGCCATCGACGCAAGCCTGCCCTTCTGCCACTTCTTTGACGGCTTCCGCACCTCCCACGAAGTGCAGAAGATCGAAACCATTGACTACGAAGACATCCGCCCCCTGGTGAACTGGGAAAAGGTGGCCGAATTCCGCGCCACCTCCATGAACCCCGAGCATCCGCACATTCGCGGCACCGCCCAGAACCCCGACATTTACTTCCAGAACCGCGAAGCTTCCAATCTCTACTACGACGCCGTGCCCGGCATCGTGCTTGAGAACATGAAGAAGGTCGAGTCCATCACTGGCCGCAAGTACCGCCTCTTTGACTACGTGGGCCACCCCGAAGCCGACCGCGTGATCGTTTCCATGGGTTCTTCCTGTGAAGTCATTGAAGAAACCGTGAAGTACCTCAACGCACAGGGCCAGCGCGTGGGCCTCGTGAAGGTGCACCTGTTCCGCCCCTTCTCCACCGAGCATCTGCTGCGCGCCCTGCCTTCCAGCGTGACCTGCATCACCGTGCTTGACCGCACCAAGGAAAGCGGCGCTCTTGGCGATCCCCTGTATCAGGACGTGTGCACCGCCTTCCTCGAAAAGGGCGAAGCTCCCACCCTGGTGGGCGGCCGCTACGGCCTGGGCTCCAAGGACTTCACCCCCGGCATGGCCAAGGCCGTGTACGACAACATGCTGGCCCTTCAGCCCAAGAACCACTTCACCGTGGGCATCAACGACGACGTCACCTACACGTCGCTTGACGTGGAAGAAGAAATCGACACCGTGCCCGCTGGCACCGTGCAGTGCAAGTTCTTCGGCCTCGGCGCTGACGGCACCGTGGGCGCCAACAAGCAGGCCATCAAGATCATCGGCGACAACACAGATCTCTACGCTCAGGCCTACTTTGCTTACGACTCCAAGAAGTCCGGCGGCTTCACCGTGTCGCACCTGCGCTTCGGCAAGGAACAGATCACCTCTTCCTACCTGATCACCAAGGCCGACTACGTTGCCTGTCACAAGGCCGCCTACGTGACCCAGTACGACATTCTTGAAGGCATCAAGGAAGGCGGCACCTTCGTGCTGAACTCCAACTGGTCGCTTGCCGACATGGAAAAGCACCTGCCCGCCTCCATGAAGCGCGTCATCGCCCGCAAGAAGCTGAAGTTCTACAACGTGGACGCCGTCAAGGTTGCCCAGGAAGTGGGCCTCGGCGGCCGCATCAACATGATCATGCAGACCGCCTTCTTCAAGCTTGCCAACGTGCTTGACTTTGAAAAGGCCGTGGGCCTGCTCAAGGAATCCATCAAGAAAACCTACGGCAGCAAGGGCGACAAGATCGTCAACATGAACATTGCCGCCGTGGACAAGGGCATGGACGCTCTGGAAGAAGTGAAATACCCCGCTTCCTGGGCCACTGCCACCGAAGGCGCCGCTGCCTGCCACTGCGATGACGACGAATACATCAGCGCCGTTGTGCGTCCCATTCTGGCCCAGCAGGGCGACAAGCTGCCCGTGTCCGCCATGGATCCGGCTGGCTTCATGCCCCTCGGCACCGCCGCTTGCGAAAAGCGCGGCTGCGCCATCGACGTGCCCGAATGGCAGGTTGAAAACTGCATCCAGTGCTGCCAGTGCTCCTTTGTGTGCCCCCACGCCGCCATCCGCCCGGTGCTCGCCACCGAGGAAGAACTGGCCGGCGCGCCCGCGTCCTTTGTGACCAAGGACGCCATCGGCAAAGAACTGAAGGGCATGAAGTTCCGCATCCAGGTGTACACCGAAGACTGCCTGGGCTGCGGCTCCTGCGCCGAAGTGTGCCCCGCCAAGGTCAAGGCCCTCGTCATGAAGCCCCTTGACACCCAGATGCCCACCCAGAAGGAAAATCTGGCCTTCGCCGAAGCCAACATCACGCTCAAGGACGAGCTCATGGCTCGCGACACCGTCAAGGGTTCGCAGCTCCAGCAGCCCCTGCATGAGTTCTCCGGCGCCTGCGCCGGTTGCGGCGAAACGCCTTACGTCAAGGTGCTCACCCAGATGTTCGGCGAACGCATGATCGTGGCCAACGCCACGGGCTGCTCATCCATCTGGGGCGCTTCTTCGCCCACCACGCCTTACTGCACCAATAAGGACGGCTTCGGCCCGGCCTGGGGCAACTCCCTGTTTGAAGACGCCGCCGAATACGGCTGCGGCATGGGTATTGCCTACGAACAGCGCCGTGGTCTGCTGGCCATGAAGGTTCAGGAGGCCCTGAAGGAAGAATCCGCTTCTCCCGAACTGAAGGCCGCCCTCCAGGGCTGGCTGGACAACAAGGACGATGCCGAAGGCTCCCGCAAGTACGGCGAAATGATCATGGCCAACCTGGAAGGCTTTGACAGCCCCCTGGCCCATGAACTGTGGCACATGGACGACCTCTTCACCAAGAAGAGCGTGTGGATCTTCGGCGGCGACGGCTGGGGCTACGACATCGGTTACGGCGGCCTTGACCACGTTCTCGCCAGCGGCGACGACATCAACGTGCTGCTGATGGATACCGAAGTGTACTCCAACACCGGCGGTCAGTCCTCCAAGGCCACCCCTCTTGGCGCCGTGGCCCAGTTTGCCGCCGCAGGCAAGCGTACCGGCAAGAAAGACCTTGGCCGCATGGCCATGACCTACGGCTATGTGTACGTTGCCTCCGTGTCCATGGGCGCGGACAAGCAGCAGGTGCTCAAGGCCTTCCGCGAAGCCGAAGCCTACAAGGGACCCTCGCTCATCATCGCTTACGCTCCCTGCATCAACCAGGGCCTGCGCAAGGGCATGGGCAAGAGCCAGGAAGAAGCCAAGATGGCCGTGCTTTCCGGCTACTGGCCCCTGTACCGCTACAATCCCGAACTGTCCAAGGAAAAGAAGAACCCCTTCCAGCTCGACAGCAAGGCTCCTTCTGCTGACATTCAGGAATTCCTGGGCGGCGAAACCCGTTTTGCCTCTCTGGAAAAGATGGCTCCCGAAGTCTCCAAGAAGCTGCGCGCCGAACTGGCCGAAGCCTATACTGAACGCTACGCCATGCTCAAGCAGCTGGCTGATCTGCCCTACCCCGGCACCAGCGCCGAGTAGAGAGGTCTGACGTTATGACTATCCGCGCCCGCCAGCATCTGGCTCCTCTCCGGGGGGCAGCCTTCTGCTGCGGGCGCGGGCTACGTCACACGCTTGGGATCAAAGGTTAAAGGCCTGGGCGCGAGGAAAGCCCTCGCGCCCTTTTCGCGTTAATACCGCCAGCCTGCCGGCACAGCAGGGGAGGCACTATGCACAACGGTCTATACATCACCGCCACCGGGCCCATGACGGGCAAGAGCGCCATTGCCCTTGGGGCCATGCAGCTGCTCACCCGCAGCATGCGCAAGGTGGCTTTTTTCCGTCCCATCATCAACGAACCTCTGTGGGACGACCGCGACCCCGACATCCATCTGATGCTTGAGTACTTCAAGCTCAAGATGGACTACGCCGACACCTTCGCCTACACCCAGCGCGAAGCCCGCCAGATCATCAATCAGGGTTCGCGCAATCTGCTCATCGAAAACATCATCCAGAAGTACAAAAAACTGCTGGAAACCTATGATTTCGTTGTGTGCGTGGGCACCGACTTTCTTGCCAAAGACCCGGTTTTCGAGTTTGAACTCAATGCCGAAATCGCGGCCAACCTTGGCTGCCCGGTTCTCTTGGTTACCAGCGGCTACAATGTGAGCGCCGAAGATATTCGTGACTCGCTCCAGATCACCATGGACAGCCTTGAACCCTATGCGCTGGACGTGGTTGCCACCATTGTGAACCGCCGCAACCTCACGCAGACAGAACTGGACGAACTGCGCGCCCATTTCAGCACGCAGGAAAGCCCAGCCCTGATTTTCTCCGTTCCCAACGACCCCACCATCGGTCAGCCCACCATGGCTGATGTGAAAAAGGGCCTGGACGCGGAAGTGCTGTTTGGCGAAAAGCGCCTGGACGCGCTGGTGGGCGACTACCTTATCGCCGCCATGCATGTGGACAATGTGCTCAACTACATTGCCAAAGACCAGCTCATCGTCACCCCTGGCGACCGCGCTGACGTGCTCCTGGCAGCCATTGCCTCGCGCCTGTCGTCTTCTACTCCCGACATTGCGGGCGTGCTGCTGACCGGGGGCATCCGTCCCTCCGAAAACGTCTGCAAATTCATTGAAGGCTGGACAGGCTCGCCCCTGCCCATCCTGCTGACGCCGCACCACACCTACAAGGCCTTTATGGCCCTGCAAAGCATCATCGCCCCCATCGAACCGGGCGATCTGCGCAAGATCAACAGCGTGCTGGGCCTGTTTGAACAGTACGTCAACGGCAAGGAAATCGAAAACCGCATCGGCGGCGAGCGCAGCAGCCGCATTACGCCCATGATGTTTGAATTCGAGCTGATCCAGCGCGCCAAGGCCAACAAAATGCGTATCGTGCTGGCCGAAGGCACCGAGGAACGCATCCTGCGCGCAACGGATATCCTTCTGCGCCGTGATGTGGCCGAAATCATCCTGCTGGGCGATGTGGAAGAAATCCGCTCCAAGGCCAGCGCCTTTGGCCTGGACATTGCCAAGGCCCGACTCATTGATCCGGTGAAATCCGAGCTGTTTGAAGACTACGCCAATACCTACTACGAACTGCGCAAAAAGAAGGGCATTACCCCTGAACAGGCGCGCGACACCATGACCGACGCCACCTACTTTGCCACCATGATGGTCAAGAAGGACGATGCCGACGGCATGGTTTCCGGTTCGGTCAACACCACGGCGCACACCATCCGCCCGGCCTTTGAATTTGTGAAAACCAAGCCCGGATTCACCGTGGTTTCCTCGGTCTTCCTCATGTGCCTCAAGGATCGCGTGCTGGCTTTTGGCGACTGCGCCGTGAACCCCAACCCCTCCGCGCAGCAACTGGCTGAAATCGCCATTGCCTCGGCCCACACGGCCAAGGTGTTTGGCATTGAGCCGCGCGTTGCCATGCTTTCCTACTCCACCGGTACTTCCGGCAAGGGTGCGGACGTGGACGTTGTGGTGGAAGCCACCAAGATCGCGCAGGAAATGGCCCCCGATCTCGCACTGGAAGGCCCCTTGCAGTACGACGCGGCCATCGACCCCTCGGTTGCCAAAACCAAGATGCCCGACAGCAAGGTTGCCGGTAAGGCCACGGTGTTCATCTTCCCCGACCTCAACACCGGCAACAATACTTACAAAGCCGTGCAGCGCGCCGCTGGCGCGGTGGCCATCGGCCCCGTGCTCCAGGGCCTGAACAAGCCTGTCAACGATCTCTCGCGCGGCTGCACCGTGCCCGACATCGTCAATACCGTGGCCATCACTGCGGTGCAGGCCGCTGCCGAAAAGGCCGCGCAGAAATAGTTGCAGATATTCAGCCCCGGCTGACATGAGCTTTCGGCGGTTTGCCTGACAGGGCAAACCGCCGCATAAAGCCTGCCGCCGCAAAAACATTACTGACGCAAGGCATGCGCCACAAACTGCCGGCCCGCGATCAGAATAAACAAGTTCAAGGAAAGGAAGAGTTATGAAAATTCTGGTGATTAACGCGGGTTCCTCGTCCTGCAAGTATCAGTTGCTGGAAATGGACACGCGCAGCGTGCTCTGCTCCGGTCTTGCCGAGCGCATCGGCCAGGAAGGCGGACGCCTCACCCACAAAATCGCCCCCGATACGGACAAGGAAGAAAAGCTTGTTCGCGAGGCCTTCTTCCCCACCCATGTGGAAGCCATGGAACTGGTCATCGCTCTGCTGACCGACGCCGACAAGGGCGTTATCAAGGACAAGAGCGAAATTTACGCCATCGGCCACCGCGTGCTGCACGGCGGCGAAGCCGTGAGCGATCCCGTGCTGGTGAATGAACGCGTGAAGCAGATTGTGGAAGAATGCGCCGTGCTTGGCCCCTTGCACAACCCCGCCAACCTCATGGGCATTGAAGTGGCTGAAAAGCTCTTCCCCGGCGTTCCCAACGTGGCCGTGTTCGATACCGAATTCGGCATGGGCATGCCCAAGGAAGCCTTCATGTACGCTCTGCCCTATGAGCTGTACGAAGAACTGCGCATCCGCCGCTACGGCTTCCACGGCACCTCGCACAAGTACATTGCCAACGCCACCGCCGAGTTCCTTGGCAAGCCCCTTTCCGAGCTGCGCTCCATCACCATGCACCTCGGCAACGGCTCTTCCATGAGCTGCGTGAAAAACGGCAAGTGCTTTGACACCAGCATGGGCCTCACCCCGCTGGAAGGCCTTGTGATGGGCACCCGCTGCGGCACCATTGACCCGGCCATCGTGCCCTTTGTCATGGAAAAGAAGGGCCTCAGCCCCTCCGAAGCCGACACCCTGATGAACAAGAAGTCCGGCCTGCTTGGCCTGTGCGGCTACACCGACATGCGCGATGTGCATGCCCAGGTGGACAAGGGCAACGAGCGCGCCGAACTGGCCCTCAAGCTGCTCGTGCGCAGCATCAAAAAGACGCTTGGTTCCTACTTCTTCCTGCTTGAAGGCAACGTGGACGCCCTGGTGTTCACCGCCGGCATCGGCGAAAACGACGACATCGTCCGCGCCATGGTCTGCGAAGGCCTTGAAGCCTTCGGCATCAAGCTGAACAAGGAAGAAAACAGCACCCGCAAGCCCGGCGCGCGTATCATCACCACGCCGGACAGCAAGATCCCCGTGATCATCATCCCCACCAACGAAGAGCTCCAGATCGCCCTTGCCACGGTGGAAGTGCTTAAAAAGTAAGCTCCCTTACTTTTGCATTATTGCATGTCAAAGGCCGCCTCCGAAAGGAGGCGGCCTTTTGTTTTGTCGTGTGTTTGCTCGCTGGAGTGCGCACCGCGCGTGACTTCACCGCAAGCTAACCCCTAACGTAATGTGTCAGGATGTAAGCCTCACCGCAAAAATCCAATTCCCCAGCCTCTAACGTATGGACTTATACCCGTCGTAAGTTTTGAGCTTGCCCGTAAGCTTGGGAGCGTCATTGATCAGCACGGGTACCGTGGTGCCGCTTTCGAGCTTTTTCAGCCAGCCCTCGGCCTTGCTGCTGAGCAGTTCGGGCTTGTCCTTGCCCAGTTGCTGCACTTCGGGCCGGGGCCACAAATATCCGCCGTTTTCATTACGTCCTTGCAGAAGGTAGCGGGTATTGCCCTGCTGCACGGCCTTGGCCACAGTGAGCTTTTTCTGGTTCTGGTACAGGGCCACGGCTGCCAGAATACCGGCATCGTCCTTGCGGGCGCGGTTGAGCGCAAGGCCCACGGCGGTGTCGGCATATTCGCTCACAAAGTTGAAATCACCTTGCGAGTCAAAGGCCACAAACACGGGGCCACGGCCACGGTACAGGGGCGCAATGAGCTTTGAAATACTCAATGTTTTGCCCTTGCCCTGGGTCTGCGCATGAAAATCATAATCATAGGCATTGATGTACTTGCCGTTCTGTTCCTTGTTGGTCATGGCAAGTACGCCGTCCACGCCTTCAATGCCAAAAACTTCGGGGCTGACCGCAGCGGAGATGACATCAATAAACGAGGCAGAACACACCCAGGCGTCAAAGCCGTTGGCTTCAAGCGCATGGAACAGCTCTTGAATTTCAGGCGATACCGTTATGCCCTGCTTGTATGATACCGAGATCTGCCCGGCCTTGCTGCCCTTATAGGCCGCAGGGCTCTGCCACTTGCGCTTTTGCCAGAAGGCAGGGTCGGCGCTGGCCTTGCGGTAGTGCACAAAGGCCTCGTGCGCCATGCCGTAAACCTGCTGGGGCGTCATACCCGTAAACCAGTAGGTGATCCAGGGGTAGGAAACAGAAACATCCATGGTGTCGCCAATGGCGTCATAAAGCCAGCGCGCCTTGGTGGCAAATTCCTTCCAGTCGTCGCCTGCCTGCATCTTCTGCATTTTTTCGCCGTAAACTCCGGCGGGGGAAACGTAACCCTGCGCGTACAGCCGTTTGTATGCGGCAGCGGCATCGGCAGCAACCGTGGCAACCGTGAGGTTGTTATATTCCTTGCCCAGATCCATGTTGATATCCGGCACACCGGTGGTCAGCACGGCGTACATTTGCTCAGGCTTGACGGCAAAGCGCATGTGCTCCAGCTGATAGATTGCAAGCTGCTCTTCCACATCCAGAATGGAAACAGTGTTGTCAAAATCAAAAACAGCGTAAGGCCGGATGGAAGGATTATAGTTGGGGCTGCCCTTGCCATAGAGCACAAACATTTCATTGAGGCTCTGCCTGACGGTGGGATCCCACCCCTCGCGCTGCAACATGACAGTATCCGCTGCGCCAGCGGCTGAAGCCATGAACATCGCCGCTGCAACCAACAAACAGCACACCCATAATCTGCATTTTTGCATATCGCACACTCCTGCAATCAGTTTTGTTCCTTGCACTGCCATGCCAAGGAGACTCAGCCCCAAGCGTGGTTCAACATTTGAATCTTCACAGCTAGAGGAAACCTGTACGTGACAAAAATGTTGCAGTTTGTGTGCCATTAATAAAACTTCAATGTGCTGTATTTGTTTATAAAATATACATAAAAATCATAAACTGGCATGAGTTTGATACAAATCCGTAAAGAGGACCTACCCATGAAACAAAATTGTGATTTTATGTATTTGTGGATTTGTATGTTTTTCATGCAAAAAAGGCCGCCCTGAGGACGACCCTGCTGGCGGCGCAGATGCTCCCGCCGACAAATTCAGAACCAGCGCGTTACGCAGAAGCCTGCGGCAAAGCCTTGGTCATGGCTTGCTCAAACTGCTGAGTGTAGCTATCCAGCTTCTTTTTACGGTTGTAGTCGTTGGAGCTTTTCATATACAGGCCGCCGCCAGCAGCCACCACCAGGGCGGCAATACCGCCGAACTTGGCGCTCATATACAGGGCCTCGGGCAGCCGGCGTGCAAGCTCATCCATGCTTTCCGTAAACAGGTGCATGAGAAAACTGAAACAGACCAGCCCCACCAGAAAAACAATGGCGCTGACCTTGCAAACCTTTTTCAGAGGGTAGGATTCCAGGTCATATTCGGTAACGCGGCTCACGCCGCAGCGCTTCATCAAGGCAGCGGCATCCACAAAATCATGCTTCCAGCCCGATGTTTGGTTGCTCACCGCATAGACTTCCAGAGCCGTGCCATCGCCGCCCTCTGCGACGCAGGCCGGGCCAAGGCAACCGAGCTTCAGGCAGTCGCCGACCGCAACAGGACAGGAATCCGGAAGGGGCAACTGCACCTCGCAGCCATTTTCAAGCCGAACCACAGCGCACTGCCACTGCTTACGGCCCCGGGGCATACGCAAGTTTGCACCTCCACCCAAAGCTATGCCCTGATCCGGGACAGATGCCTGCCAGGGGGCAACTGCCAGCACCTGGGCCTCAATGGCGCGTGCCCGAAAAACTTTGCCTTCAACTGTAAAATCCATGAAAACCTCTCTCCCTAATACGCCCGTGGGGCTTGCTTCCCTTTACCGGGGCAGCAGAGTTTCCTCAAGGGCAAGATCCACTGGAACCTCGCGCGAGGGCAGCGACTTGTCGATGCGCACCGTGCCCGCAGGGGCGTTGCGCATGGGTTTGACGTGACGCACCTCGGCATATTGTATGCGCGCCCGAGCGGCGTCGCGCTGCCAGCTTTTGCAGGCGGCCAGCGCTCCAGCCTCGTCAAGGGTACGCGGCGGCACTTCCTGCCCGCCGTGGGCGCGGCGGATAATCACGTGCGAACCGGGGCCGTTTTCCGCATGCAACCAGATATCGTGCGGGGCTGCAAGCTTGCGCGCGGCCAGGTTACCCTTGGAATCGCGACCACGCAGCAGCACAAAGCCATCTGAACTTATAAACATCTGCACATTCTTGGGCAGGGTGGCGGCCATGCCGGAACCTGTCGCGCGCCCGGTGGAAGCCGCCTCATCGGCAGCGCCCGCAGTGGCGCCCAGCAGGCTGCCAGGCCAGATGCCGGGCCGGGCCTGACGCAAGGAGGCCATCTCGTCTTCCAGCGCCGCGCGCCGCACGGCCAGATGCTCCATGCCGCGTTGACCGCGCCGGGCCGAGTGAAAAAGGCGGGCCATTTGCTCGCGCACAGAATACCGCAGATCCAGCGGTATTTCCCGCGCCGGGCCGTGCGGGCCTTCCTCCACGGTGACGGAAGCCGCGCGAAAATCCGCAGGCCAGCGCCATAACCCGGCCTGAAGCGCCAGAGCGTCTGCCTGGCAGGCCATCATCCTGCCAAGACGATTTTCTTCCTCTCGCAATTTTTCCAGCAGCTTTGCGAGCTTGCGCGCGCGCCTGTCCAGAGGCTGGGCCGCCTCCCGCGCCTGATCCAGAGCCAGACGGGCAAGCACCATGTCCTGCCCTGCCAGTTCGGTCAGGTTCAAGGCATCCGGCCCGCAATATTCCGCGACGGGTGGAGCGTCCGCATCCTTGCCCTGCAAGGCCTTTTGCTGCTCCGGGGGCAAAGGCCAGGCGCTTATGGCGAGCACAGGACGTGGCATGGCCGGTGCAGAGGCATTGCCGGAGTCAGGCGCGCAGGGGCCGTAGCAGAACACATCCCCGCCGCCCACCCTCAGGTCTTCCAGCAAGGCCCACCGTTCTGGTTCTTCAAGGCAGGCAAGAGTTCGGCGCAGGGCGGGGGTAAGCACAGGCCACTGCCGCCAGTTGTTCAGGGCATCCGCCAGTTGCGCAGGCTCGGGCCAGACGGCCTGCTCATCTTCCGGCGATT
Source organism: Desulfovibrio desulfopostgatei (assembly GCF_053570645.1). Taxonomy (NCBI): domain Bacteria; kingdom Pseudomonadati; phylum Thermodesulfobacteriota; class Desulfovibrionia; order Desulfovibrionales; family Desulfovibrionaceae; genus Desulfovibrio; species Desulfovibrio desulfopostgatei. The sequence continues at coordinate 2,952,234 of NZ_JBRBQS010000002.1, forward strand.
CATCCTCGGTCAGAAAGCGGAGCGAAGGCCCTTCGCGCAGATCAAGCAGCAGCCAGGTCAGACGCGGGGACTGCTCCGCACCTGCATCAGCCTGCCCCTGTTGCGGCAATGGCGGCAGTTGGGGAGCCTCTGCGCCGCCGCCAAGCAGCAGCCACAAACAGCGCTCGCTCCAGCGGGCCACGCAGGCAACAATACGCCGACCAGCGGCATATTTGCGCAGCCGCATGATGGGCGCTGAAGGCGCACGGCCAACACTGATGCGCTGTGAGGTAATAAAGCAGAACGGTTCCTTGCGCCCAAAGCGCAGGCAGAGCTGCCGCTTGCGCCCACCGCTGTAGACCATGAGAGCCAGCAGGCCATCAGCAGGTTCCTGAATTTTTTCCACCCTTGCGCCAGTGAGCAGGGGGGTCAGGTCTTCACAAAAACGGCGGAAAAGATGGGCATCCATAGAAAAAACCGGCTTCGGGGCAAGGTGAATGGCTGGGGAGTATACGGGGGCAAGGCGGCAAGGCGCGGCAGGGGATCGGGAGGGAAGACCTTGCCCTGTTGAAGACAAGGCCGCACAACGTCCCCAGCGCATGCGCAGATGCAGCGGCAAACGCAGTTCCAGGCGCAACCGATGGCAGACCGCAGGCTGGCATAATTGCGCAGACGGTTTGGGTAACAGCCTCGCCAGCTCTTTCCATTGGCATGGTACGACCGTTGCGAACAGGCCAGAAGTCTCGCAGACCCAGTTCGCCAGACCCCCGCCGCGCGGCGGAACCACCGGGAGTCTGCCCGAAGTATGCATGCCGTCAGGCGCAAGCGGGAGTGCGCGAGCGCAGAGCCCGCCTGGCCGAAAGCAACAAAAACAGTGCCGTTAAGGCAAAGAAATGACGTTAATCGCCGCGAAGGTGTTCGTCTTCTTCCTGTTTGGCTTTGCAGTTGATGCACAAACGCGTCACAGGCCGGGCCTTGAGACGGGGAACGCTGATGTCGTCGCCGCAGTCTTCACAAATCCCGTAGGTGCCATCGTCAATGCGGGTAAGGGCTGCCTGGATCTTGCGGATCAGGCGGCGCTCACGGTCACGGATGCGCAGGGTAAAGGCCCTGTCGGATTCTGCAGTGGCGCGGTCAGCCGGGTCGGCAAACACTTCGTTGCTATCCGTCAGTTCTTCCAGGGTGCTGTCACCCTTCTGCTTCGCTTCTTCAAGCATGTCGGAAAGAAGCTTGCGAAAGTATTCCAAATCCTTGTGATCCATTTAAATCCTCCGGCGGACGCCGCTGGGGGGCGCATGAACGGTCTACTAATAGGCCTTGCAGGAACATGCATGGGGCAAGCGATTCGCACCGCATATCCTGCGTTGGCCAGCCATGCGGCGGCATGGCCCGCTCAGAGCACCTCTCAATGAAAATGCTCTTTTGATGCAATGGACTCATATAGCTACATGCGCAATCTTTGTAAAGCTGTGCCCTCAAGATTACGCAAAGCATGCACTTTGGCGACTGGCGCAAACAGAAACCCCGGTGAAACCGGGGCCTAAGGTGTCATAAAAGCACAACAATAAGAAGTTATGGTGAACGTTGCGTGCCAATCAGGCACCAGTTGGATCGTCTTCCCGTCCGGCTTCAAGTCGCTCGGCCTCGTAGCGGGCTTCGCGTGCTGCTGCCTTGGCGGCATCCTGTGCGGCCTGCCGTTCGCGCGCTTCAGCGCGGATAACGCCCTTGATCTCGTCCCAGGCGGGTTCGTTCCACAGATCCTCGCAACGCTGCGTGGGAACGGATACGTCTGTGAATTCCTCGCCACGGCGGGCGCGCACAAACACATCCCCCCCGGTGGCAACGGCCTTGGGCGCGTAGGAGGCTGTCATCTGGCAGGCGGTGCGCAGCACGTCCTCGGGCCACAAGGCTCCGTTGCGGGCCAGAGCCAGCGGCCCAGGCATGTCGCGCATGCGCAGGATAAGGTCGTCCGGGCCTGCGGCCGCGGCCAGCAGATCATTGTCTGCACTGTTGCGCCCAACGCACAGCCAGTAGTGGTTCTGCCCCTCGCTGTGCCAGAACTGACGCCCAAGATTGGCAAGGGTAAAATCACTGGCGCTCGGCTCCGGCAAGCGCGTAAGCACCAGCCAGTAGCGGCGGGCGTTCTCGCGCTCGGTCAGACGGCAGCCGCCCCCCGGAGTGGGAATTTCCTTGATGCCGTATTCCTTGGCAAGGTTCAGTTGCTCGGTGCGGCCCCTGCCCCAGATGCCCAGCAGGCGCGAGCGATCCACAAGCCCGCTTTCTTCCACAGGGGTTGGCGGCAAATGCTTGGCGCACAGTGGCCGCAGCAGAATATCGGCCACGGCGGCATCGCGCATGATGACGTTCAGCGTGTCGCGCCGTTGCGACATGGGGCGCTGGCCCAGAACCTCGCCCGAAGCCAGGGCCTTGGCCCCCACGCTTTCCATATATTTGCGGGCCTCACGCAGCAGCAGTATCTTGCAGTCAACGCAGGGGTTCAGCACCTTGCCAAAACCGTGTTCCGGCCTTTGGCGCAGCATGGCGGCGAACTGGGGGCCGACATCCTGAGTAACAATATCAAGGTCGTAAATCTTGCGCCAACGTGCCGCCACAGCTTCGCCGCCAAAAAAGGGCGAATAAAAATGCAGACAACGCACGGCGAGACCCTGACGTTCAAGCAGTTTTGCTGTGAGCAGGCTGTCGAGCCCGCCGGAAAATAGTACGATGATTTGGGGAGAATCGCTCATGCCCGCGCTTGTACGACAGCAAGCGCCCGTGCGCAAGGGGAGCATGCTGCCTTGCGCGGCTTTTACCTGCTTGCAATTATCACTATCAGGAATTACACTCAATTAATAACAGTACAAGCGCAGGCTCACCGCCCATCTGGCATTTGCCTTGCTCGCCTTGGTCTGCTACACTAACGCGCTTGAAGATATTTTTACCCGGAGCAATGAGCTATGGCGAAGAAACCGGCCATGAGTCAGGAAAACGCGCGCGCCGAAGCCTTGGGCACCGCACTTGCCACCATTGAACGCAAGTACGGCAAGGGCGCTGTGATGAAGCTTTCCGACGAAGCCCACGTCAATATTCCCGTGATCCCCACAGGTTCCATCGGCCTTGATCTGGCCCTTGGCGTGGGGGGCATTCCGCGCGGGCGCATCAGCGAAATTTTTGGCCCGGAATCTTCGGGCAAAACCACGCTGACCCTGCACATCATCGCAGAATGCCAAAAAATGGGCGGCACCTGCGCCTTTGTGGACGCAGAACATGCCCTTGACGTTTCTTACGCCAAGCGGCTCGGCGTCAACACAGACGAGCTGCTCATCTCGCAGCCCGACTACGGCGAACAGGCGCTGGACATTGCCGACATGCTCGTGCGTTCCGGCGCTGTTGACCTCGTGGTGGTTGACTCCGTGGCCGCGCTTATCCCGCAGGCCGAACTGGAAGGCGACATGGGCGAATCACAGGTAGGCGGTCACGCCCGCCTCATGTCGCATGCCATGCGCCGCCTCACCGGCACCATCCATAAATCGCGCACGTCCGTCATCTTCATCAACCAGATCCGCATGAAGATCGGCGTGACCGGCTACGGCAGCCCCGAAACCACCACTGGCGGCAACGCGCTCAAGTTCTATTCTTCCGTGCGGCTGGACATCCGCCGCATCCAGACCCTTAAGGACAAGGAAGAATCCTTCGGCTCGCGCACCAGGGTCAAGGTGGTCAAAAACAAGGTTGCCCCGCCCTTCCGCAGCGCCATTTTTGACATTCTGTACGGTCAGGGCATTTCGCGCTCCGGCGAGCTGCTTGACCTCGGCATTGAAGCCAAGATCATCGACCAGAGCGGCTCGTGGTTTGCATTTGGCAGCGAAAAGCTCGGCCAGGGGCGTGAAAAAGTACGCGCGCTGCTGGACGAAAATCTTGATCTGCGCAACCAGATTGAAGCCAAGGTTGTGGAATTCTTGGGATTGAACCCCAAGGAATTCACGCCCACAGTGGAAGACCTGGACGAAGGGGAAGCCCCCGCGCCCACTTACGAATAAAGGCCATTTTTTACCTGCGACCGCGCGCCTCGGTGGTGCGCGGTCGTTGTTCGCGCAGACCCCATTACGGAGCCAGTAAATGCTCACCGCCAAAGAAATCCGCAGCCGCTACCTCGAATTTTTCAAACGCCACCAGCATGAAATTGTCGAATCCGGCCCCATCATTCCGCCCAACGACCCCACCCTGCTGTTCACCAATGCTGGCATGGTGCAATTCAAAAAGCTCTTTCTTGGCGAGGAAAAGCGCGCATACAGCCGCGCCACCACCTGCCAGAAATGTCTGCGCGTTTCGGGCAAGCACAACGACCTTGAAAACGTGGGCCGCACCGCGCGCCACCACACGTTTTTTGAAATGCTGGGCAACTTTTCTTTCGGTGACTATTTCAAGCGCGAAGCCATCACCTGGGCCTGGGAATTTGTAACCAAGGAGCTTGAACTGCCCAAGGAAAAGCTCTGGGTCACAGTGTTCCGCGAGGACGACGAAGCTGCGGCCATCTGGGCCGAGGTTGCCGGTCTGCCCGCCGACCGCATCGTCCGTATGGGCGAAAAAGACAACTTCTGGACCATGGGCGATACCGGCCCCTGCGGCCCCTGTTCCGAAATTTATGTGGATCAGGGCGAAGACATGTCTTGCGGGCCGGACTGCGGCATCGGCAAGTGCGACTGCGACCGGTTCCTTGAAATCTGGAACCTCGTGTTCACCCAGTTTGACCAGTCTGCCGACGGCACCCGCGTGGCTCTTGCCAATCCCAACATTGATACGGGCATGGGCCTTGAACGCATGGCCGCCGTTGCGCAGGGCAAGCGCTCCAACTTTGACTGCGACCTGTTTCAGGAAATCATCCAGTACGCCGCATCGCTTGCCAATGTGAGCTACAGCTTCAGCGCGCCCGACACCAACGATGTGGATACGGCCCTGCGCGTCATTGCCGACCACAGCCGCTCGGCGGCCTTCCTTGTGGCTGGGGGCGTGCTGCCCTCCAACGAGGGCCGTGGCTATGTGCTGCGTCGTTTGATTCGCCGCGCCCTGCGCTTTGCCACGCTCATTGGCGTGAACGAACCCTTCATGTACAAGGTGGCCCGCAAGGTTACGGAAGTGATGGGCGACGCCTATCCCGAACTGACCGAACATGCCGACTTTATCGCCCGCGCAGTGCATGAGGAAGAACAGCGTTTCTCCCTCACCCTGCAAAAGGGTCTGGAGCTTCTGGATGAAGAACTGGCGACCCTCAAGGCCGCCGGGCAGATGCAGATTCCTGGTGAGTTCTGCTTCAAGCTGTACGACACATACGGCTTCCCGCTCGATATCGTGACTGACGTTGCCGAAAAGCGCGGCTTCACCGCTGACGCCAAGGGCTTTGAAAAGCACATGGGCGAACAGCGCAAGCGCGCCCGTGAACATCAGAAAAAGGGCGGCCTGCTGGGCCAGGCTGACGGCGCAAACGTGTTCAAGCCCCTGCTGGACGCTGGCGTAACCAGCACCTTTGTGGGTTATGAACGCCTGACCGAAACCAGCCCCCTGACCCTGCTGCTCAATGCCGCTGGCGAAGAAGTGGCCGACCTCGGCGAGGGCGATACCGGCTACGCCATTACCGCTGCCACGCCTTTTTACGGCGAAGGCGGCGGTCAGGCTGGCGACATGGGCACGCTGGCAAGCACCTCCGGCGAGGCGCGGGTCCTGACCACCCACAAACCTGCCCCCACCCTGCTGGTGCATGAAATTGAAGTGACCAAGGGCGAACTGCACAAGGGCGGCGAGGCCACCCTCAAAGTGGACGCCGACCAGCGTAAATCCACTGCCCGCAACCACACCTGCACCCACCTGCTCCACGCCGCCCTGCGCCGCGCGCTGGGCACCCATGTGAAGCAGGCCGGTTCGCTGGTTGACCCGCACCGCCTGCGTTTTGACTTTTCACACATTGCGGCCCTCACGCCCGAAGAACTGGCGGCGGTGGAGCGCGACGTGAACCGCGCCATCATGGCCGACCTGCCTGTGGCCGCCAGGGAAATGCCCGTAGCCGAAGCCATGGCAACCGGAGCAATGGCCCTGTTTGGCGAAAAATATGGCGATATTGTGCGCGTGCTCACAGTTTCGGGCGCGGAAAAAGGCGAACCTGAATCCGTGGAACTGTGCGGCGGCACACACCTTGAACGCACCGGCGAGGCCGGAGCCTTCATGATCGTTTCTGAAAGCGGCGTGGCCGCCGGCACGCGGCGCATAGAGGCCGTAACCGGCTGGAACGCCTATGCCCAGGCTGTTGAACAGCGCGCGGAACTTGCCGCGCTTTCGGGCATACTCAAGGCGCGCCCCGGCCAGTTGGCCGAACGCGTGACCGCCCTGCAAGGCGATGTGAAAAAGCTGCGCAAAGCCTCGGAAAAGGCCGCCGCCGCGCCTGCCACCGGGGCCGATCTGGCCGCCCGCGCGCAGGACGTCAACGGAGTGCGCATGCTGGCCGCCAAGCTTGACAATGTTCCTGTAAAAGCCCTGCGCGAAGTCATGGACGATGTGCGCTCGCGCCTTACCGACAATGCCGTTGTCTGCCTGGCAACGGCTGAAGACGGCAAGGTGGGGCTTTTGCTTTACGTTTCCAAAGACCTGCACGGAAAATTCACTGCTCCCGCGCTTATCAAGGACGTGGCCGCTCCCTGCGGCGGCTCCGGCGGCGGCAGACCCGACCTGGCTCAGGCGGGCGGCACAAAGGCCGATGGTATTGACGAGGCCTTTGCCGTGCTGAAACAACGCATCGAACAATAAGGACAAGGCCATGATAGGCATTTCCAAGCTGTATTGCGGACAGGTCGAGCCTTCCGACGCCCTGCGTTACGGACGCGAATCGGGCAAGCTGCCCTCGCACCTGTTGCAGTTCTCCAAAGATAAAAAGCCCGTTGTGGTCTGGAACATGACCCAGCGTTGCAACCTCAAGTGCGTGCATTGCTACGCCCACGCCATTGAAGTTGACGGTTCGGACGATATCAATACCGAGCAGGCAAAAACCATGATCGATGATCTGGCGGCCTACGGCGCGCCGGTCATGTTGTTCTCCGGCGGCGAACCGCTGGTGCGCAAGGATCTGGTGGAGCTTGCCAGCCACGCCACCTCCAAGGGCATGCGCGCGGTTATTTCCACCAACGGCACGCTTATCACCAAGGAAAAGGCCCGCGAACTCAAGGAAGTGGGGCTTTCCTACGTTGGCATTTCGCTGGACGGCATGGAAGCCGTGCACGACAAGTTTCGCGGCGTGCCCGGTGCTTTCAAAAAAGCGCTCGAAGGCATTGCCAACTGTCAGGCCGAAGGCCTCAAAGTGGGCCTGCGCTTTACCATCAACAAGCGCAACGTGTCTGAAATTCCCGGTATCTTCCGCCTGCTCAAGGATCTGGAAGTACCCCGCGCCTGCTTCTATCACCTGGTGTACTCTGGCCGTGGTTCCGAACTGATCAAGGAAGATCTGGATCACGCCGAAACCCGCCACGTGCTCGATCTTATCATGGACGAAACCCGCGCCCTTTTTGACGCCGGCAAGCCCAAGGAAATCCTCACTGTCGACAACCACGCCGATGGCCCCTACGTGTGGATGCGCATGAAGCGCGAAGATCCCAAGCGTGCCGAAGAAGTGTTTGAACTCTTGCAGTATAACGAGGGCAACAGCTCTGGTCGCGGTATCGGCTGTATTTCGTGGGACGGCAAGGTTCACGCCGACCAGTTCTGGCGCGATCACACCTTTGGCAACGTGCTGGAACGCCCCTTCTCGCAGATTTGGGACGACCCGCAGATCGAACTGCTGCACAAGCTCAAGGACAAAAAGACCCACGTCAAGGGCCGTTGCGCCAAGTGCCAGTTCCTGAACATCTGCGGCGGCAACTTCCGCGCCCGTGCCGAAGCCTACTACGGCGACGAATGGGCTCAGGACCCTGCCTGCTATCTGACTGATGAGGAAATCGGCATCAAGTAGCGCTCCGGCGCAGCCCTTTTTCCGCTGAATGTGCAAGCATGGCGGCGCGCCCCGGTCGTAGCCCGCTACGTTCCGCCCAGGCGCGCCGCTTGTTTTTTATACGGACACAAGGGCATACTGACACTGCGCAAAGCACCCTGCTGCCGCTGCCCAAGCAGCAGTCACAGCAGCCGCGTCTTTGCATACATAACAACTACTGCATCACCGGCAGCATTGCCGCACAGGCTGGGCAAGCACCGACCTGCAACTCGCAGAATAAAGGACAACAGCCATGACCACATTCCATAGAGGCCGCCGCCTTCGCGCCACCCCGGAACTGCGCTCCCTAGTACGCGAAACCCCGCCCCTTCTGGTTGAAGACTGCATCATGCCCTATTTCGTTGTGGAAACTGACGACAAGGGTTTTCGTAAAGAAATAGGCTCCATGCCCGGCCAGTTCCAGCTCAGCCTTGCAGAGCTGGAAAAGCAGGTGGAAAAGGCCGTGGATACGGGCCTGAAATCCGTCATTCTTTTCGGCATTCCCGAACTCAAGGACGAATACGCCTCCGGCGCTTACGCCGAAGACGGCATCGTGCAGGAGGCCGTGCGTCTGCTCAAGCACCGCTGGCCCAAGCTTTACGTCATCACTGACGTCTGCCTGTGCGAATACATGAGCCACGGCCATTGCGGCGTGCTCATGCCCTCTGGCGAAGTGAACAACGACGCCACCTTGCCCCTGCTTGCCAAAACAGCGGTGAGCCATGCCGCGGCAGGCGCGGACATGGTTGCCCCTTCCGACATGATGGATGGCCGGGTAGCCGCCATCCGCGAGGCGCTTGACGAAGGCGACCTTACGGCAACGCCCATCATGTCTTATGCCGTCAAGTATGCATCGGCCTACTACGGCCCCTTCCGCGAAGCGGCGGAAAGCGCCCCGGCCTGCGGCGACCGCAAATCCTACCAGATGGACCCGGCCAACGCCCGCGAAGCCCTGCTTGAGGCCTTTGCCGACCTTGAAGAAGGCGCGGACGCCCTGATTGTGAAGCCCGCCGGGCCTTACAGCGACATCATCCGCACCGTGCGCGACAATACAAGCGTACCCCTGTGCGCCTATCAGGTGAGCGGCGAATACGCCATGATCCGCGCGGCTGGCCTCAACGGCTGGATTGACGAGCGCGCCGTCATGCTGGAATCCCTCACGGGCCTGAAGCGCGCCGGAGCGGACATGATCATCACCTACTTTACAGAAACCATCCTGCGCGAAGGACTGGCACGATAATGAGCAATCATCCTCACAACATGGGACACCCCGGCGGGCACCCCGCTGGCCATCCGAGCGGGCACCCGGGCGGACACCCCGCAGGCGCTGCGGGCAATCCTTCCTCGGGGCATCCGGACGGCATATCACCCCCCCTGCGCACTCTTGAGGACGGCAGCCCCGCCTGTCGCCTCATCGCCTGGGAAGTGACCCGTTCCTGCAACCTGGCCTGCAAGCACTGCCGTGCCGAGGCCCACACGGAGCCTTACCCCGGCGAGCTTTCTACGGAAGAAGCCAAGGCTCTCATCGATACCTTCCCGCAGGTGGGCAAGCCCATCATCATCTTTACCGGCGGCGACCCCATGATGCGGGCCGACGTGTACGAGCTGGTGGCCTATGCCCACAGCAAGGGCCTGCCCTGCGCCTTTTCGCCCAACGGCACCCTCATAACCCCCGAGAACGCGCAAAAAATCAAGGATGCCGGGGTCAACCGCTGCTCCATTTCCATTGACGGGCCAGACGCCGCCAGTCACGACAGCTTCCGGGGCGTACCCGGCGCGTTCGAGGCTTCGCTGCGCGGCATCGAATACCTTAAATCCGTGGGCGTGCCCTTTCAGATCAACACCACGGTCACGCGCAACAATCTGAGCAGCTTCAAAAAGATATTCGAGCTGTGCGAGCGTATCGGCGCAGCCGCATGGCACATCTTTTTGCTGGTGCCCATGGGCCGTGCCTCCGGCCTGGCCGATCAGGTCATCACCGCGCAGGAATACGAAGACGTGCTGCACTGGCTGTATGATTTTCGCAAGAGCACCAGCATGCACCTCAAAGCCACCTGCGCGCCGCACTACTACCGCATCATGCGCCAGCGCGCCAAGGAAGAAGGCATCAGCGTAACACCCGAAACCTTCGGTATGGACGCGCTCACGCGCGGCTGCCTTGGCGGCACGGGCTTCTGCTTTATCAGCCACGTGGGGCAGGTGCAGCCCTGCGGCTACCTTGAGCTGAACTGCGGCAACGTGCGCGAAACGCCCTTTCCGCAGATATGGCGCGAGAGCAAATACTTTTTGCAGTTCCGCGACCAGTCCTGCTACACGGGCAAGTGCGGCGTGTGCGAATACCACAAGGTCTGCGGCGGCTGCCGCGCCCGCGCCCACAGCATGGACGGCGACCACATGGGTGAGGAACCCCTGTGCACCTATATTCCGGCCAAACTGCGCCGCAAGGAAAACCCCTGAGCCACACGAGGAACGCCATGACGCAGCCCACGGCCCACGCGGCCACCCCTGCCACCACTGAAACGCTGATGGACAGCGTTGACCGCCAGCTGCTGGATATCATCCAGACAGGCTTTCCCCTCACCCCGCGCCCCTATGCAGATTTGGGCCAGATGCTCGGCATCGGTGAGGAAGAAGCGCTCGAGCGTGTGCGCGGCCTCAAGGCCCGCAAGATCATCCGCCGTCTGGGGGCCAACTTCCAGTCGGCCAAGCTGGGCTTTGTGTCCACCCTGTGCGCCGCCAAGGTACCAACCGAAAAGATGGACGACTTTGTGGCCCGGGTAAACGCCTGCCCCGGCGTGACGCACAACTACCTGCGCGAGCATGCCTACAACATCTGGTTCACGCTTATCAGCCCCTCGCGGGAGGAAAGCCAGGCCACGCTTGATGCCCTCACCGAGGCCACCGGCATTGCCATTCTTAACCTGCCTGCCACCAAACTGTATAAAATCCGTGTGGATTTCCGCATGGATAATTGAAACAGTCAGGTAATCGGCGTCTGACTGCCGGGCACATCTGCCCACTACGGATTCTTTCAGCCTAACACAACCCCACCCTGGGTGCGCTCACATAAGCGCACCCAGGGTGGGGATTCCCCCTTGGTTTCCTGTCATTAAAATTGAATACTAATTTCATTTTGATGCCTAAACTATTTACCTGCCCGATCCGAAAAGTCTTTCAGACAAGAACCAGCATAGGGGGAAGAATGAATATTTCTGTTAAATTCAAGGCATTGCTGCTAGTTAGCACAATGATGCTGGTATCGCTTGGTGGATATGCTCTGCTGCTGCTCAATATGGCGACTATGGAGCAGGAATATAACGAGCAGACCAAGACAGCGGTTGAACAGAGCATCCGCACCGAGGCAGAAAAAATTAACACATATATGGCGCTGGTGCAGGAAGGCGCCGCCGCCATAGCCATAGCCGGGCAAAATCTGCGTCATGTCCAGCAGGGGCACGAAGCGGATCTCGGCGATGACGTTGCGGCCATGCTCAAGGCGAGTCTCACCCGCTACCCCGAGGCTTCGGGATGCGGCCTCTGGTTTGAGCCGGGCTCTTTCCGGGCCGATCAGCGTTATTACGGCCCCTACGCATACTGGGACAAAGGCAAGATTGAAATGACCATGGAATACAGCACGCCTGAGTACGATTACCCCAGGCAGCCATGGTATACTCAGGCCATTCCCGAGCAGTGGGACAGAAGCAAAAAACGCCAGGACAGCGTCTACTGGTCTGCCCCGTATCTGGACGAGACCTCCCACAAGCTCATGATAACCGTGGCTGGCATCATGCATGACCGCCAAGAGCGTATTGTCGGCGTGTCCACTCTGGACGTGAGCCTGGAAAACCTCCGCAAGACCGTTGCTGGCATTAGAATCAGCCCCAATTCCCGCGCCTTTGCCGTTGATTGCAGAAGCGGGCTCATCGCCGCATTTCCCGCTGACAGCGCCCTGTTGTTGCAGCCGGTGACAAAGCTGCCCTTCAACGGGGCAAAAAACGAGCTCACCACCACAGCGCCCGGCAGCCTCGCCCAGTACACTCTTATGGTCAGCGGTCAGCCCACCACGGTTTTTTACAGCGTATCACCCACCGGCATGGGCCTTGGCATAGCCATTCCCGACGCCGAACTCTTTGCAGAGGCCCGGCAGCTGGCCGAGAGCAACCGCCACACCGCCATGGGTGCTGTGGGCATACTCCTTGTGCTGGCCTGCGTGGTTATTCTGGTGCTGAACAGAACCATCATCAGCCCCATTCTTTCACTGGCCGCATTCTCCCGCTCTGTTGCCGCGGGCAACCTTGAAACACCCATCTCATCTGCCTACCAGAGCGAATTTTCCGTTTTACGCAACGCGATGGTATCCATGCTGGAATCGCTGAAAGAAAAAATGCGCGAAGCTGATAATCGCACCGCCGAGGCGCGCGTAAGCGCAGAAAATGCCGAGCAGGCGCAACATGCAGCAGAAGAAGCCACCCGCAAGGCCGAAAGCGCCAGAACAGAGGGCATGCGTGACGCCGCCCAGCGCCTGAGCCAGGTTGTGGCGGCCCTCACAGCGGCCCTTGGCAGTTTGGCTGCCCGCGTGGATGAAACATCGGAAGGCGTGGAAACGCAAACACACCGAATTGCGGAAACAGCTTCTGCCGTGGAAGAACTGAGCGCATCCGTGCTCGAAATAGCCAAGAACGCGGAAACCACCGCAAATCTGTCTGAAGACTCCCGCCATGCCGCCGAGCAGGGTTCGCAACAGTTTGCAACCGTGCTGCAGGACGTAAGCGCCATTCACAAGGATTTTCAGACTGCCTGCGACTCTGTGGACGACCTGAGCAACAAGGCCGATGCCATCGGGGCCATTGCCCAGACTATTGAAGATATTGCCGACCAGACAAACCTGCTGGCCCTCAATGCGGCCATTGAAGCCGCCCGGGCAGGTGAAGCCGGACGCGGCTTTGCCGTTGTGGCCGATGAAGTGCGCAAACTGGCGGAAAAAACCATGACCGCCACGCGCGAGGTGGGGCAGTCCATTGATTCCATCCAGCAGGCCGTGCGCGGCACCCTCGGCAGCATGGGCAGCACCAAGGAAGTGCTTGAAAAATCCATGCAGGAGGTCAACAAGGCGGAAAGCCTGCTCGGAAGTATTGTCAGCCTCGCCATGGAATCTTCCGATCAGGTGCGCGCCATCGCCACGGCTTCCGAGCAGCAGTCTGCCGCCACAGGCGAAATCAACGCCTCCGTGTCTGCCGTAAGCAGCATTGCCGAAGGCACAGCTACTGCCATGCAGGAGGCCGCCAACGCGGTTGAGGCACTCAAGCGCCAGTCTTCTGCCCTGGCCGAACTGATAGCAGAGCTGGAAAAAGCCTAGGCCCGAACCTAGCCCGATCACACATAACCGCCATGCCTCGTTCTTTCATAGGTTCGAGGCATGGCGGTTTTTGTAACCCACCCTTGGGGAACAATAGCTTTGGGAATACATTTCACCAAGGCAACCGTTGGTTACCGCGCCATGAGCGCAAACACGCCCCAGCCAAGGTACTCGCGCGTGTACTTGGCGTAACGCTTTGGCTCGCTGGTCAACTGGCTGCGAATTTCTTGGGCAAACTCGTCATCCGGGTTCGCCTCAAGCCACCGCCGCATGGTCAGCCACTTGGCAGCTTCGTACCTGTCCCAGCCATCCTGATTTGCCAGAACCATTTCCACAACATCATAGCCAAGGTTGCCAAAGGATTCGATGAGCCCGGGCAGGGGGAGAAAGTCGGCAATGGCAGTTGCTCCGCAACCTCTGGCAATGTCTTCCGTGGGCGGCATACAGCGCCAGTACGGCTCGCCAATGAGGATACTCCCGCCGGGGCAAAGGCTTTGCGTCAAAAGCTCAATGGTGCCCGCAACGCCTCCGCCTATCCATGTGGCCCCAACGCAGGCGGCCAGATCAACCCTTTCAGCCGCAACATAGCCTGCGGCGTCGGCATGGACAAACTCCACCTGACCGGCAACGCCCAGCTCTTGCGCGCGGAGCCGTGCCTGCCCGCAAAACAGCGGGCTCATGTCTATGCCAAGGCCTGTAATGCCGTAGTCACGCGCCCATGTGCAGAGCATTTCGCCCGAACCGCTGCCAAGGTCGAGCACACGGGTTCCCGGTTTGAGCCGCAACGCTGCGCCGAGGGTAGCAAGCTTTTCTGAAGTATACGGATTATGGATGCGGTGTTCGCCTTCCGTGATGGTGAAAATACGGGGGATGTCCAACACTGTAGCCTCCTTGCAATGTTTCATGCACCGCAATATGGGGTGGCCTGTGCCACCAGCCAGTCGCTCCTGCATCTTGCAATAAAAAGATAAAGGTATTTTTCTTCTGCTGGTTATGCAGTCATGATGCCATGCCGTCATATACCGCACGCGCCACATGCAAACGCATACTATGCTGCACCAACAGCAAAAGCATTCTACTTATTGCTTCAGAAATGAATAACCGCCACGCGCATTCCCATATGGCATCAGACACCGATTACGCATGAAGCACTCCCGCACCCAATGAAGTCCCTGCCGCTAAATTCCGCTGCAACCGGAGTTGGAACAACGTTTTCCCTGGGCTGGCACGCACAAGCGCGCAAAAAGATCGCAAAGCGGGGGCGCACTGTCTGCTTGCCATAACTGCCCATCTTTAGTACACAAGCATTGCGTTGTTCCATTTAGCAAATCTCTAAACTTTTTCTCGTGGCTTTCCTCAACACATACGCCCGCGACCCCACGGCCCAGCCGTTGCAGCCGCGTAGCGCAGCGCACTTGAGGCTTGACGTCCAGCCAACGCATAAGGACTGTGCATGACCAGCACCCGTCGTTTTTGCCTGCCGCTCCGCACGCTCTTTGCTATCGCCGCCCTGCTTTGTGCAGCTCTTCTGTCGCACCCAGGCGCTGCTGTTTCGGCCCCGGCCATTCCGCCGCAAAGCTCCCTTGGCGTATGCTCAGCCATTTTGTACGACCTTGACCGCGACGCCATACTGTTTGAGCAAAATGCCGACCAGCGCATTCCCCCTGCCTCGCTGACCAAGATCATGTCCATGTTTCTTGCCATGGATCAGATCAACTCCGGCCTGGCCCGCATTGACAATACCACTACGATCAGCCGCAATGCGGCCCGCACCGGCGGCTCGCGCATGGGCCTCAACGAGAACGAGCAGGTTACGCTTGACCAGCTCCTTACGGGCATGGCTGTTTCTTCCGGCAACGACGCCAGCACGGCCATGGCCGAATATGTGGGCGGCTCCGTGCCCGCGTTCATCAACATGATGAACGCCAAGGCCCGCGATCTGGGCATGCGCGACAGTTACTTTGTCAATCCGCACGGTCTCCCGGCCAAGGGTCAGTACACCACCGCGCGCGACATGCTGACCCTTGCCCGCGCCTATCTGCATGCCTACCCCGATGCGCTGCGCTTCCATAACACCCATGTGCTGAACTACCGGGGCCGTGTCACCTGGAACAAGAATCCCTTGCTTGGGCAGTACCCTGGCGCGGACGGCCTTAAAACCGGCTGGATCAACGCCTCGGGCTACAATCTGGTTTTTACGGCGCTCAAGGGCGACAAACGCCTTCTGGCCGTTATCATGGGCGCGCCCGATTCGCAGATCCGCAGCATTGAAGCCTTCCGCCTGCTGGATGCCGGTTTTGAGGTATGCAACAACGAGGCCCCCACAGTGCTGGCCGCTCTGGACACCTTGCCGCGCGAAAAGTATCACCCCGACATCCGCAAAAATGCCCGCGAGGCATACCATCAGTTTGCCGGAAACGACCGGGGCGAGGGTGCCCAGACTGTACATCGCGCCAAGGCAACCAACCACAGCAAGCAGGCCAAGGCGACCAGGACGGCCAAGAACAAAAAGAAGAACGTGGAAAAGGTCGCCCGCCATCGCAGCAATGACAATGACGGGCAGGCAGCCCGCCGCGTTGCCAACAACGCCAGCTAGGACGCAGCGCAGATTTACAAAAGCGCCCGTGGGCATATGCTCACGGGCGCTTTTGTATGCAGCAATATCCCAGAGATAAGTATGCTAGCCCCTGTCCAGCACTCGGAGCGACACGGCTTCGGCCAGATGCCGCGTGGCAATGCTGGCGGCATCGTCCAGATCGGCAATGGTCCGGGCCATGCGCAGCACTCTGGCGCATGCCCGCGCGGAAAGGGAAAGACGGTTGACCGCAGCCTCCATCAAGGCATGGCCTTCGGCATCCAGCGCGCAATGCTGGTCGAGCAGCGCGCCGGAAAGTTCCGCATTGCAGCGTGGCCCATCGCTGCCGTAGCGCGCCCGCTGGGTTGCCCGAGCCTTGAGCACGCGTTCGCGCATCTGGGCGGACGAAGCGCCGCTGCCTGTACCGCGAAAATCCGCATAGGGCACGGCAGGCACTTCCACATGTACGTCAATGCGGTCCAGCATGGGGCCGGAAAGGCGTGACTGATAGCGCACCCGCTGTTCCTCGCGGCAAGTGCACTGGTGCGTGGGATCACCGTAATAGCCGCAGGGGCAGGGATTCATGGCTGCCACCAGCATGCAGGCCGCAGGAAAGCTCACACTGTGCGCGGCGCGCGCAATGGCCGCCACGCCACCTTCCAGAGGCTGGCGCAAGGCTTCAAGTGCTGTCTTGCGAAATTCCGGCAGCTCGTCAAGAAACAGCACCCCCCGGTGGGCAAGACTCACCTCGCCGGGGCGCGGATAGCCTCCACCGCCCACCAGCGCCACATCGGATATGGTGTGGTGCGGCGCGCGGAAAGGCCGCACGCGCATGAGCCCCCCCTCGGGCGGCAGCTTGCCTGAAACACTGTAAATCTTGGTGACTTCCAGGGATTCTTCAAAGTCCAGCGGCGGCAGAATGGTGGGCAGGCGCTGGGCCAGCATGGTTTTGCCACTGCCGGGCGGGCCGATGAGCAGCACATTGTGGCCGCCAGCCGCAGCCACTTCCAGCGCACGTTTGGCGGCCTCCTGGCCTTTGACTTCGGCATAATCCTGCCTGTAGGCAGGTGCTTCAAGCATATCGGCCACGGGTTCGCTCAGCGGTTCCAGCGGCTCCGCGCCAGCCAGAAAGGCCGCGCAATGGCCAAGCCCCTCGGGCGCAAACACCTTGAGCCCGCGAACCACCGCAGCTTCCGCGCCGTTGCCGGGAGGAACCACCAGACCTGCGGCTCCCTGCTGGCGCGCCAGCAGGGCCAGAGGCAGCACGCCGCTCACCGGGCGCAACGCCCCGTTGAGCGAAAGTTCGCCCGCAAGATACATTCCCTGTAAAGGTTCCGCAGGTATAATGCCCGCAGCTGCCAGCAGCCCAACGGCCAGCGGCAGGTCATAACTTGCGCCGCTCTTGCGTCGCCAAGCCGGGGCAAGGTTTACCGTAATCCGCGCCGGGGGCAGCTTGAAGCCGCAGGCACGCAAGGCGGCAAAGACCCTGTCCTTGGCCTCGCGCACCGCTGTTTCCGCCAGCCCCACCATGGTGAAGCCGGGCAGCCCCTGCCGCACGAAGTCCACTTCCAGTTCCACGGGGTAGGCATCCACACCCTCAACCCCGCCGCTGTTCAAACGGACAACCATGCGTTCTCCTTGGCCCTGCAAATGATAAGCGGCGTGGATTGTTGCATCTACCCGCGCCGCAAAAATCTTGCCGTCAGGCGCACCGGGCAAATCCCGTCGCGCCTGCAAGCAGAATGTACCGCCAGATGCTATTGCACGGCCTTGCCGATGCGATCCCAGCGGATATCGCCCAGACCGCCCCACGACCAATAGATGCGCCAGGCTTTGGCGCGTATGGCGCTACGATCCACGAGGCCCCAGAAGCGCGAATCCATCGAGTTGTCGCGGTTGTCGCCCATGACAAAATACTTGTCTGCGGGCACGGTGATCGGGCCGAAATTGTCGCGCACCGGCTGGATGCGGTCAGGCTCCGTAAAGCGAATGTAAGATTCCTTTACCAGCTCGCCGTTGCGGAACAACTGTTTGTTGCGCACCTCAATGGTGTCGCCGGGCGTACCAATGATGCGCTTGATGTAGTCCACGCTGGGATCATTGGGGTATTCAAAAATGATAATGTCGCCCTTGACCGGGTCACTCCCCTTGTAAATGTAGGAGTGGGTAAAGGGAATCTTGACGCCGTAGGAAAACTTGCTTGCCAGCAGGTGATCGCCCACAAGCAGGGTTTTAACCATGGATTCCGAAGGAATCTTGAATGCCTGCACCACAAAGGTGCGGATGACCAGAGCCAAAATGAGCGCGACGAACAGAGCTTCGCCATATTCCCGCCACAGGGGTTTGGGGGGGCGCTGTGATTGCAGAAGCATTGCCATGTGCGAATATTCCTCATGTGCCCTTGGGGCTGGTGAGCGTTACATTTTCGGTCGCAAAGTATGCCCTGATGCGAAAGTAAAGGCAAGGAGCAGTGCTTCTTCTCCCCGCGGTCCAGCAAAAAACAGGCCCCCGCCCGGCATCATCCGGAACAGGAGCCTGTTCAGCAATCACAGTGCGTTGCCGTTATGTGGCCTGGAGCAGGCTGCCCTTGCAAGGCTCGGCTGCCCGCGCGAATCTTGCAAATCCGCGCCGCAAAACACTCTACTGAAGGCGCAGGGCAAAGTTGACCACAAAGCACAGGGCAATGATCAGCATCACCACGTTAAGATCCTTGAAACGCCCAGAAAGCACCTTGATGCCGACCCAGCTCACAAAGCCAAAGCCAAAACCCGTGGCGATGTTGAAGGTAAGCGGCATGCTGATGATGGTCAAAAAGGCGGGCAAGGCAACGGTAAAGTCCTTGAACTTGATGCGCCCCACTTCCTGCATCATCATGGCGCCCACGATGATCAGCACCGGGGCCGTGGCATAGGCAGGCACCATACTCACCAGCGGCGCAAAGAACAGGGTGAGGAAAAAGAGCACGGCAATGGTCACGGCTGTCAGGCCGGTGCGGCCGCCCTCGGCCACGCCTGCGGCGCTTTCCAGATAGCTGGTGGCGGTGGTCGCGCCCATGACGGCGCTGGACATGGTGGCAATGGAGTCGGAAATCAGGGCCTTGTCCAGATTTTCGATGTGCCCGTCTTCACGGATGAATCCGGCCTTCTGCGAAAGGCCGATCAGCACGCCCATGTTGTCGAACAGGTCAACCATGGTCAGGGTAAAGATGATGGAGATCAGGCCGTGGTGCAGCGCGCCCTTGAGATCCATCGCCATGAAGGTCTCGGTAGGCAGGGGCAGGGCGGCGTTGAAAATGCTGCCCTGCGGCATCTGCGACACGCCAAGCATCATACCAGCGGCGGCAATAACCACAATGCCGATGATCATGGCGCCGGGCACGCGCAGGGAAAGCAGCGCGCCGATGAGGAAAATGCCTGCCACAGAAAGCAGGGTCTTGGGGTCGCCAAGGTTGCCCAGCGTCACAAAGGTGGCGGGGCTGGCGGCCACAAGGCCACAGCTCTTCATGCCGATAAAGGCGATGAATGCGCCAATACCCACAACAATGGCGTACTTGAGATCCATTGGGACGGCATTGATGATAAGCTGGCGCACCTTGGTGACGGTGAGCAGCAGAAAGACCACGCCGGAGATAAACACAGCGCCGAGGCCGGTCTGCCATGTATAGCCCGCCGGGCCGCAAACGTAGTACGCAAAAAAGGCCGTGATGCCGAGGCCGGGCGCGACGCCCACGGGGAACTTGGCCCACAGGCCCATGATCAGCGTGGCGATGACGGTAATCCAGATGGTGGCCGCCACGGCGGAATCCTTGGGCATACCGGCGTCAGCAAGCATGCCGGGAACCACAAAAATCAGATAGCACATGGCCATAAAGCTGGTGAGTCCGGCCAGCATTTCACGCCGGACCGTGCTGCCTCTGGCCGCAGGATTAAACATTTTTTCCAGTATGCCCATGACATCCTCCTCTTGTTGCCGCACCGCGCGCCCAAAATATCGAGTTGTTTTGCGCCGGGGCAGCAGCCCCCATGCCGTTAATCGCCTCTTCGGTCTGCCCTTTGCAGCGCTGCCGCATGCGGCCATCGCTCCGGGCTTCGCCCCTTGCTTGCGCCCAGGGTTGTACCTGAACCACAGACGGGGCGGCCTACCCCTCTACCGCCAAATTCTGTTTATTTTATAGAAAGCGCGGCGAAATCAGTATGTTTCGCCGCCTGTTCGCATTGTTTGCCCGAGACAGCAGGCAACGGGCAAATATTCTACCCCAGAAAGGCCCGTATACCCGTAAAGATCACCTGCGCCGCAATGGCTGCCAGCAGAAGCCCCGTCAACTTGGACAGCACGGCAATGCCCGTGCGGTGCAGGGCGCGCACCACGCCATCGGCCATGCGCAACAGCACAAACATGCCAAAGGCCGCGGCCAGCAGCGAAAAAACGCCCACCAGCACCTGGTGCATCTCTGTGGCGGACGCGCCCATGACCATCACCGCGCCGATGGAGGCAGGCCCCATGCCAAGCGGTATGGCCAGCGGCACAACGCTGATGTCGCCCTCCTTGCCGGAAAGCGCGTCCTTGCCGTCATCGTTCATGAGGGAAACTGCCGTAAGAAAAAGCAGCACGCCTGCGCCGATACGGAAGGCGTCAAGCGTGAAACCGAAGAGCGAAAACAGGTGCGGGCCAAACAGGAACAGCGTTACGCCGATAAGAAAGATGGCCGCAGAGGCTTTGGCGGCCACCCTGGATTTCTGTTTTTTGTCAAAGCCCTTGGTGCCGCTGATAAAGGCGCTCAGCACCGCAGGGGGCGTCATGAGCGCATAAATTTTGATGCTCGTGCCCACAACTTCAGTAAAAAATTCCATGTGAACTCCACTTCCTGCGCCGGAAGCCTGGCCTTAGAGCAACTGCCGCCCTGCACGAATTGTTGCAAAAATCCGCGCCATAAAATGCTTGCAAGGCAATGCGTCTTGCCCGTTGCCCCAATTGTTGCCATGCAGGACGTTACCCCTGAAGACAGTCTGGAGGCACTGCTGGCAAGCAAACATTTCAAAATGAAAACACACCAAGGAACACGCGCTGCGAAAGGCCCAAATTTATGAAGGCGGGAGTATGTCATGCAAGAGGCGTCATGTCCATACCGTCAGCCCGCCTGAGCCTGAAATTTCCTACACTGGCGCGCCCTGCACGGCCTGATGCCGGCACGATTTCAAGCACCCGCTGCCAGCATGCCTGCAACATTGATCAATGCTTCAAAAGCAAACAACAGACCCTGCCGTTCCTGCGCGCCACAGGAGCGTGCAAGAACGACAGGGTTTGTCAATTTGAGGCAGGGGCACAAGCCGGGTCAATGCCCCACGCTGACGTCTGTCACCACCTGCCCTTTGGGTTTTACACTGAGGCCGCAGCCGCCAAGATTCAGCAAGGCGGCGCACAGGGCAACGCAAGACAAGAGCAGCGCCAGGCGGCGCAACAGCTTGCGGCCTTTAATCACGGGGTTTCTCCTGAGTAATGCGGGCACCCGCCTGTACATCCTGAGTAATCCACACATTGCCGCCGATGACGGCCCCCTTGCCAACTGTCACGCGGCCAAGAATCGTGGCCCCGGCGTAAACAGTGACGTTATCGCACAGTATGGGGTGCCGGGGATTGCCCTTGGTGAGGGTTCCGTCCGCATTCTTGGGAAAGGAGAGCGCGCCCAGGGTCACACCCTGATACAGGCGGCAGTTACGCCCGATGATGCAGGTTTCGCCAATAACCACGCCTGTGCCGTGGTCGATGAAAAATTCCTCGCCAATGGCTGCGCCGGGATGGATGTCGATACCCGTTGTGCCGTGGGCCATTTCAGAAATGATGCGCGGAATGACCGGCACCTTGAGCTTATAGAGTTCATGCGCGATGCGGTGGTGAAACATGGCCCGCAGCGAAGGATAGCAAAAAATGGTCTCGCCGGGGCTGGTGGCCGCAGGGTCTCCCTCATAGGCGGCCTTGGCGTCGCCCGCCAGCAAACGGCGTATTTCCGGCAGGCTGTCCATAAAGGCCAAAGCGGCCTGCTGGCCCTCTGTTTCGCACGAGGTGCAGGGGATGCCCAGCCCCTCGCAGCTAAAGCAGAAGCCGCGCACGATCTGCTCGCCCAGCAGACGGTGGATGCTGTCCAGGTTGGCGGCAAGGTGATAGCGCATGGATTCGCGCCGCACTGTGGCCGCGCCAAAATAGCCGGGAAAGATAGCCGCGCGCAGGCGCTCAAGTATTTCGGAAAGCACCGGCAAAGATGGCATGGGCGCGCCCTGCCCCGAGCGGTGCCACACGGTGCTGAGCGAATCTTCTCGGCAGAGGCGTTCAACAACGCTGTCTATGAGGGGCATGCCGGTCGTGGTGATGTCCTGCTTTTTGTTCATGGCAAAATCCTGCGGAAATATTCGGTTGCGCTTGAAACCACAGGCGGCACAGGCCGGCTGCGGGCGTCCCGGTAATTCTTATTAGTCTACATGGAGTTGCCCGCTGCCGCAATGGGCAGCCAGCTCAGCTCCAGAAAATACACAATGAATCAAGCCCTTCGTTAAAACTTTTAACGCAAGCTGGCGTGCCTTATTTCAAACCACCCAACATCCCTTCACAAAAACGCTCAATGCAGAAGAAATATTCCACACGCTGCGCGGCCTAAAAAATGGCCCATTGTTATTCAGTAAGCACGCTCCGGGCATAAGCAAGGCCGCAGCCGCAGCTTAAATCCATAAAACTGTTTTCAGCGGTTATCCCGGCTGTCTTGCCCGCCCACATTCAGGCAGGTGGACAGACGCGCCGCCGCCATACCCGCAGGCCAGGTGCAGACTCCCAATCACTGAAACATTCCAGCCACAGCCCCCGCACGGGCAAACAAAGCCATGCTCACCGCCTCAAGGTTTGATTACTTCATTTATCGCTGTGTTAATTTTTACAACCAGCACGTACGCAATATAAACGCGTAATGGGGCTTCTGCGCAGCGCAACTTCAGAAAAATACAGCTAACTATCTAAAAAATAATACTATTTCCCATGTGGCATGATTGCTGCTTATTTGTGGGTAATTCGTAACAAGCGCCGCAAGTTCCCGATAAATGACGGCTCAAGTTACGTCAAAACATACAAGTTACGCGCGGAGTGTCCGCGATTTTATTGAATATGTCGTCGCTGCATTGCTGGACGCGCATGCCCATCGGCAGGCGTTTGGAAGGTCCCCAAAATTTTGCACACCGCGCCAATGCGGTTAGCGAGGAGAAGAAATGCTGACAAAAGAGGATGTTCGCACACATATCGCTTCATTTATCGGTGAAAAAAACATGCTCACCAAGCAGGAAGACCTCGTTTGCTACACCTACAATGCTGGCGGGGCGGCTCCATCGGCCTTTCTGCCCATTCTGGTAGCCTTGCCCGTCACCGCCGAAGAGGTTTCCAAGATCGTCGGCTTCTGCAATGAGCACAAAATCAGCGTGGTTACACGCTCGCAGGGGAGCGGCCTCAGCGTCAACGCCATTACTGAAAGCGACTATTCCATCATTATTTCGCTGCAACGCATGAATTCCATCATCGTGGAGCCGGAAACCCTGATGGCTGTTGTTGGCCCCGGCGCAATCACCGCTGACATCAAAAAAGCCGCCGCCGCGCACAGCCTCATGTACCCGCCGGATCCCGCCAGCTTCACGTTTTCTTCCATCGGCGGCAACGTGGCGACCGATGCAGGCGGCTTGCAGTGCGTCAAATATGGCACCACCAAGAGCTACGTCACAGGCATGCAGGTCGTGCTGGCTTCGGGCGAAATTATCCGCGCTGGCGGCAAGTGCATCAAGGACGTGACCGGCTACAACCTCACCCAGCTCTTCACGGGTTCCGAGGGCACGCTGGGCGTTATTACAGAAATCACCCTCAAGCTCATTCCCCTGCCGCAGGCAAAGCGCGCCATGCGCGTTGCCTTCAACAACATTGAAAACGCCGCCAAGGCTGTTTCTGCAATCATGACCAGCGGCGTTGTGCCCTCCATCATGGAATTTCAGGAACAGACCCTGATCCGCGCTGTTGAAGACTACACCCATGCGGGCCTGCCCGTGGATGCGGGCGCAATGCTGCTCATCGAGGTGGACGGCGATGTCTCCACCCTCAAGCCGCAGGTGGAGGTCATCCGCCGGGTATGCGAACAGCTGGGCATGGTCGATTTTCACGTGGCAGAAACCGCAGAAGAGGCCGAGCAGCTCTGGGTTGCGCGCCGTTCCGGCCTGCCCGCCCTTGCCCGCGTGGCAAAGGGACGCTTGGGCGGCGACCCGGCGGTGCCCATCAACAAGCTTGCCCAGGCCGTGCACATGCTCTTTGAAGTGGGCAAAAAGCACGGCATCAAGGTGAGCTGTCAGGGACATGCGGGCGACGGCAACATTCATCCTCACTTTTTCTTCAATTCTGATGAAGAAAAGAAAACAGCCGCCAAGGCCCGTTCCGAATTCCATTACGAAATCATCAAGATGGGCGGGACAGTTTCTGCGGAACACGGCGTGGGCCGCGAAAAAGCGCCCTACATCACCAAGCAGCTGGGCGAAGCTCAGGTCGGGGCCATGCGGGCCATCAAAAAGGCCCTTGATCCCAACAATATCCTGAATCCTGGCTGCATCTTCGGAGGCCAGGCATGAGCAAGTCCCTGGACGAATTGAAAGCAGCCGCCCTCAAATGCACCCGTTGCGGGCAGTGCCTCACCATCTGCCCGGTTTACGGCAAGACATACGAAGAATCCAATTCTTCACGCGGCAAGCTTTTTCT
This sequence comes from Desulfovibrio desulfopostgatei, assembly GCF_053570645.1. Taxonomy (NCBI): domain Bacteria; kingdom Pseudomonadati; phylum Thermodesulfobacteriota; class Desulfovibrionia; order Desulfovibrionales; family Desulfovibrionaceae; genus Desulfovibrio; species Desulfovibrio desulfopostgatei. The sequence continues at coordinate 2,976,918 of NZ_JBRBQS010000002.1, forward strand.
GCTGCGTTCTCTGGCGGATGGCACGGTAAAGCCCACCAAGGAGCTGATGGAACTGGCTGCCCGCTGCACCCTGTGCATGCGCTGCAAGGCCATCTGCCCTTCCGGCGTCAACACTACCGACCTGATCATGGCCTTGCGCCGCAAGATGGCGGAAGAAGGCCAGTTGCCAGCCGCAAAGAGTATCGCCTTCAAGGCGGTCACCAAGGGGCGGCTGTTTGATATGGCCCTGAGCCACGCCAAACCTTTTCAGTCCATACTCTTCAAAAATACTGAAAACGGCGCGGGCAAGGTTTCACGCATTCCCATCCCCGCCGCAGGGCTGAACCTGCGCCGCGTTGTTCCGGCCTTGGCCGACAAACCGCTGCGCAAGGTCATGCCTGCCGTCAGCAGCCCCAAGGGCTCCGCCCGTGCGCGGGTGGCCTTTTTCCCCGGCTGCATGCTCAACTATGTCTACGTCAATGCGGGCAAAGCCCTCATAGACGTACTGGTGGCCAACGGCGTCGAAGTGCACCTGCTGGACAACCTTCAGTGTTGCGGCACGCCGCTGTTTTCATCCGGCGATTTTGACGGCGCAGCCCTGCTGGCTGAAAACAACGCGCGCATCCTTTCGCGCGGCAGCTTTGACGCCGTCATCACCGGCTGCGCCACCTGCGGTTCGGCCCTGAGCAAGGAATACGGCGAAGTGCTGCAAAACAGCGACGCGCTTTCTGCGTGGGAAGGATTCAAGGACAAGGTCTTCGACTTTTCCGACTTTCTCACCAGGCTTGGCCCTATCCCCTATGTGCAGAACGTCCCCCTCAAGGCGACCTATCACGATGCCTGCCACCTTGTGCGCGGCATGGGCGTATCCAAGCAGCCCCGCAGCCTCATCCGCGCCATACCCGGCCTGCGCTTTGTGGAAATGAGCCGCCCCGATGTCTGCTGCGGTTGCGCGGGCACGTTCAGCGCCACCCACTATGACCTGTCCCAGCAGATCCTTGCGGATAAAACCAGCGACATTCTGTCCACTGGGGCGGATGTTGTCGCCACTGGCTGTTCTGCCTGCAAGATGCAGCTTATCGACGGTTTGAGCCACCGCGGCGCAAACATTCGCGTGCTGCACACTGCCGAACTGCTTGCCAAGGCATATGGCCTGTAACAGGGCCATGCCGCGTCCCCTACGCGGCATCCCTTGCGGGCATGCTTGCTGTTTCGATTGAGCCATCTGCACAGCGAGCATGCCCGCAGGGGAAACAATATCCAATCAACCGCAGAATATTCATAACACCCTGTTATTTAATTTTTTTTGCGGGAATACCGGATCACCCCAATACTTCGCAGCAGGATTCAACGTTAACTTTCGCAACAGGGCCGAAAACATAGTTAACAAAGCAATCCAGCTTTTAGAAAAAAGATCAACCATTTCAGCATATTGTAGTCATAAATTTTTTGGCATGTTACTTGCTAATCTATTGACTGCAACTTTTGAATAATGGCAGGAAAAATACTCTCTAAGATGTTTGTATTTTCCGTATAAAAAGGAAGATCACAGCCATACTCACTGCAATCAACGCCGTTATTTGCGGGAAATGAAGTTGCTTTGCACACAGATTAACGCACAAAATGAGCAATGGCAGAATACTGACTGGTGGCACAACAACGGAAACGAGGTTTAGAAAGTCAATGAAAAAACAAAGCAAGCTCATCCAGGGCAACGCCGCCATAGCCCAAGGCGCGTTCTACGCAGGAGCGCGGTTCTACGCCGGGTATCCCATCACCCCTTCGTCTGAAATTGCTGAGATCGCCTCGCGCGAGCTCCCCAAGCTTGGGGGGATTTTCATGCAGATGGAAGACGAACTGGCGAGCATGGGCGCCATTGTGGGGGCATCACTGGCAGGCGTGAAGTCGTTCACCGCCACCAGCGGCCCTGGTTTTTCGCTTATGCAGGAGAACCTCGGCATGGCGACCATGGGCGAAGTGCCCGTGGTGGTAGTGAACGTGCAACGTTCCGGCCCATCCACAGGCCTTGCCACCAAACCGGCCCAGTCCGACATCATGCAGCTGCGCTGGGGGCGGCATGGCGACCAGGAAATTATCGCGCTGACCCCGGCCTCGGTGCAGGAATGCTTTGACCTGACGGTCAAGGCCTTCAACCTGTCCGAAAAATACCGCGTGCCGGTCATCATGGCCCCGGAAGAAGTCTGCGGACACATGCGTGAAAACATTGTCATTCCTGCCCAGGGTGAAGTGGAGGTTGTTGACCGCAGCCAGCCCACCTGCGCACCCGCCGACTATAAGCCCTTCTGCTTTGATGAAGGCGCTGTTGCACCCCTGGCCAGCTATGGCAGCGACTATGTTTTCCATGTCACCAGCTCCATGCACGGCGAAAACGGCTTTAGCTGCAATACGCCCGAAAATGCCGGGCGCAGGGTCGCCCAGCTGCATACCAAGATTGCCAAGGGCCGTGATGAAATCGTCATGACGCGCTACTTCGGTAAAGAAGACTGCGAAACCCTGATCATTACTTCCGGCGTGGTCACCCGCGCGGCCCGCAGCGCCGCGCAAGAGGCCAATGCCAGCGGCGGCAAGGTTGGCGTTCTCCAGCTGCAAACCCTGTGGCCCTTTGCCGATGTGGAAGTGCGGGAAGCCGCACGCAAGGCCAAGCGCATTGTAGTTGCTGAAATGAACTATTCCGGCCAGCTGGCCGGAGAAGTGAAAAAGTATGTGCCGGATCCTTCGCTGGTTGTTGGGGTTAACAGCTACAACGGCAGCATCATGACCCCGGCCCAGATTGCAGCCGCCTTGAAGTAAAGGAGAAATACAATGGCACAGGCTATTTCACGCTCGCTTCTTAACAAAGAGGCACTGCCGCTTATGTGGTGTGCGGGCTGCGGCAACGGCATTGTCCTGAACGCGCTTTTGTGCGCCATGGACGAGCTGAATCTCAAAAAGGAAGACGTTCTTGTCGTCACCGGCATTGGCTGCTGGGGCAAGGCCGATGACTATATTTCCGCCAATGCCCTGCATACCACGCACGGGCGCGCCCTCACCTTCGCCACCGGCGCCAAGGCGGCCAACCCCAATCTCCACGTCATCGTTCTTATGGGCGACGGCGACGGCACCACCATTGGCGGCAACCATCTTATCCATACGGCCCGCCGCAATATGGACCTCACGGCCATCATTGTGAACAACCTGAACTACGGCATGACCGGCGGCCAGTATTCGGCTACCACGCCCAACGGGGCCATCACCAGCACGTCTGTTGGCGGCAACCCCGAGCGCGGCTTTGACGTGTGCGACCTGGTGCGCGCGGCGGGAGCCAACTTTGTGGCCCGCGAATCCGTCACCAGCGGCATGCGTCTCAAAAACCGCATCGTTGCCGGTGTCCAGAAAAAAGGATTTTCGCTTATCGAAGCCATGAGCCCCTGCTCCACCCTGTTCGGCCCCCGCAACAAGATGAAGCAGCCTGTGGATATGCTGCGCAATCTCAAGGAAAAGGCCGTTTCCCAGGCCAAGTTTGATTCCATCGAGAATGCCGCGGATCTTGGCTACTTTGTCACCGGCGTCATCGCCGACAAGGATGTTCACGATTTCAACACTCGCTACGAGGCCGAACGTGCGGTGATCACGGCCGCCAAGGGAGGAAAGTAGCATGGCCCAGTATGAATTTATCATGGCTGGCACCGGCGGGCAGGGCCTTGTGTTTTGCGCGTCCTTCCTTGCTGAGGCTGCCATTCTGGGTGGCCGCAACGTGGTGCAGTCCCAGTCGTACGGCATCTCGCAGCGCGGCGGCTTTATCAGCGCCGAAGTGCTGATGGACGATGCGGAAATCCTTTTCCAGCAGGTCGTCAAACCCAACCTGATCATTGCGCTGAACGAGGTTGTGGGTACCCGCTACGACAAAGCCGTAGCCCCTGTTGTGTACGACACCTCGCTCATGAAACCCCGCCAGATGAGCAACTGGATCGGCATACCCATGACCGAGATCGCCCACGAGCTGGGCGCGCCCAAATCGGCCAACCTTGCCGGGCTTGGGGCGGCCATGGCGCTTACCGGGGCGCTGCCGCTGGACACCTTGCTGAGCATCGCCGAGCGCAAGGGCAAACCCGACGTGGCCAAGATTAACATGGAAGTGATCCGGCGGGGCGCTGCTGCTGCCGAAGCCGCCGGGGGGGGAAACTGATGAGCGAGGAAAAGAAAACTTTTGAAGTTTGCGTGGACGCCGTGCTCTGCAAAGGCTGCGGCTACTGCAAGGAACTCTGCCCCAAGTCCGTTTACGACTTCGGCACGGAATACAATGCGGCGGGCTACCTCTTTATGACTCCGGTCAATGCGCAGGCCTGCATAGGCTGCCGCACGTGCATGATGGTCTGCCCCGACTTTGCCATTGAAGTTCTGGAAAAATAACAGGCCGGAGTCTGTCATGGTATACAAAAACTTTGACGAGCTTGAAGCAGCAGTGATGCAAAAAGCCCACAAGTGCAAGGTGGCTGTGGTGGAAGCCGCAGACGAACATGTGCTTGAAGCTGTGCGGCACGCTGTTGAAGTGGGCCTTGTGGAGCCGCTGCTGTTTGGCAAGCGGGAAGATATCGCAGCCAAACTCAAGGCCATAGGCCTGCCGGGCGATGCCTATCCCATTGTTGAAACTGCCACGCCGCAGGAATCAGCCACAGGGGCGGGCATGGCGGTCAAGGAAGGCCGGGCCAACTTTATTCTCAAAGGCCTGATCCAGACCGGCGTTCTTCTCAAGGGACTGTTCAAGGAAGAAACCGGCTTCCGCACCGGGCGGCTGATCTCGCACATGAACATTGTGCAGGTTGCCACCTACCCCAAGCTTCTGGCTCTGTGCGATGCCGCCATCAACATTGCGCCTTCGCTCGAACAGAAGCGCGACATTATCCAGAACGCGGTGGATGCCCTTGCGCGCATGGGCATTGATAACCCCAAGGTTGCGGTGCTGGCCTCTGCGGAAACCGTTAATGAAAAAATGCCTGAAAGCGTTGACGCCGCGGCGCTGAAAGAAATGAACAAAAACGGCCAGATCACCGGCTGCCTGATTGAAGGCCCCATATCCTACGATCTGGCGGTATGCGCGGAATCAGCCGCCACCAAGGGCTACGAAAGCCCCGTTGCTGGCGACGCAGACCTGCTGGTGTGCCCCAATATTGTCACCGCCAACGTGCTTATCAAGTGCCTGCGCCATACGGCCAACGCACTGACCGCAGGCATCGTGGTGGGCGGCAGGGTGCCGGTGGTGCTTAATTCCCGCGCGGCAAGCGCTGAAGACAAGTTCAGAACCATGGTTCTTGCGGCCTCTGCCGCGGGGTAGCCAACTGCGGATGGGCTGGCCCTGCCGCTTGCTCCCCTGAGGCAACTGCGCGGCAAGGTTTCAGGCTGCCGCGCCGCAATGCAGCTCAGCGCATCAGGCGCGGCAGCCCATGACAGCAAGAGCATTTCACATTGTCCCATAAGGATATGACATGGCGGAAACCAACTATACCGTTCTTTCCATCAATCCCGGTTCCACCTCGACGCGGATTGCCGTTTACAAGAACCATGAGCTTTTGTTCCAGAAAAAGGTGGATCATCCGGCAGAATCCCTGCGCGATTTTGAGAGCAACGTTGCCCAGTTTCCCATCCGGCTGGATGCCATACTGAAGGCGCTGCAAGAAGAGCAGTTTGACCTGCACCAGCTCTCCGCCGTGGCCGGTCGTGGCGGCAAACTGCCCCCGCTGTTGCAGGGCGCGTACCTTGTTGATGAAGGCATGCTGGACTTTCTGCGGCACCGCCCCATTGACGACCACGCCTCCAACCTCGGGGCGCTGCTGGCGCACGAAATCGCCAAGCCGCTGAACATCCCTTCCTACATCTATGACGCCGTGGTGATGGATCAGATGGAAGACATCGCCAAGCTCTCCGGCCTGCCGGAAATTCGCCGCAAGGCCTCGTGCCATGCCCTCAACATGCGCGCCATGGCCATCAAGGCCGCCGCAAACAAGGGCTGGAAGCTGGCGGACAAAAACATCATCGTCAGCCACATGGGTGCAGGCATCAGCGCCACGGTCATTCATCAGGGGCGCATGATTGACGTCATCACCGATGAGGAAGGCCCCTACTCGCCCGAACGCTCAGGCGGCCTGCCCAACAGGCAGCTTATCGACCTGTGCTTTTCGGGCAAGTTTGACCGCCATTCAGCCACGCGGCGCACGCGCGGTCAGGGCGGCCTGATGGCCTACCTTGGCACCAACAACGCCCTTGAGGTTGAACGACGCATTGCCGAAGGCGATGAAAAAGCCCGCCTTGTGTACGACGGCATGACCTATCAGGTAGCCAAGCACATTGCCTCGCTGGCTGCGGTCATCAACGGTCAGGTGGATGTTGTGGTGCTTACCGGCGCATTGGCCAACTCCTCATACATCATTGAACGTGTGGTGCCCCGGATACAGTTCCTCGGCGAAGTCATGGTGCTGCCGGGAGAAAACGAGCTGGAAGCGCTGGCCTACGGAATTTTGCGCGTACTGCGCAAGGAAGAAGGTTTCCATACCTTCCACGAATAGTCAGGTGCTACCCGTGTCACTCTGCTTGCCCCAATCCCTGTCATTCAAGCAGACCCTCAGGGGCAGGGCGCATACTGCGCCTTGTCCCTGCCCGATGATCAGCGGCTTCTGGCAGGTGGTGCATTTCTAACAATACAATATTTAACTTGCGTGTTAATTTACTTAGCGCAAAAAAAGCACATGTGCGCACGCTGCATGGCAATTAACTGAAAATAAACAATAATTTTACAAGACAACTATGGCATAAAAATTGCTCAAAGCGGTATCAATAGTAGCGCTCATGAAAGAGCGCCGTGGGTATCTCAAACGCGTTGAGAACGACTGGTTGTCTGTGTTCGGTCTGCCGCACAATAGAGGATAGCAAGGGCGTTATTGTGTTTGTATCTGATGTGACACTTAACATATGAAGTAAAGTACATTTTCAGGTTGGGTAAATAGCGCCTCCTTTGCTTTTCCGGCCTGCTCAGGGCCTACAATTTTTCGTCCATTCTTATGCCCCGAGGCCGTTCCATTTTTTACACAAAGGGAGTGTCATGGCTGAAATCGCTGCTGAAAACAAAGGGAATCTGGTCAAAAACATTCGCCTTGCGGGGTCTGTTCTTTCCATCATTCTTGGTATCTGGGTCGCCCTGCAAGCGCCGCCGGAAGGCCTGAACGAAAAGACCATGATTGCTCTTGGCATCACCGTGTGGGCTGTGGGCTGGTGGATTACCGAAATCGTGCCCGAATTTGTCACCGGTTTGATGATGTGTATCTTGTGGTCGGCCTTCAAGTGCGTGCCCTTTAAAACAGCGTTTGCCACGTTTTCCACCTCCGGCTGGTGGATCATGGTCGGCGCATTCGCCTTGGGCGCAGTGGCTGGCAAAACGGGCCTTTTAAAGCGTATCTCGCTCTGGGTGCTCAAGCTGTTCCCTGCCAGCTTTGCCGGGCAGGTATGGGGGCTGATTGGTTCGGGCACGGTGATCGGGCCGCTCATTCCCAGCATGAACGCCAAGGCCACGCTTTCTTCGCCCATTGCCATGGGCATCAGCGATGAACTTGGCATTGAACGCAAGTCCAACGCGGCAAACGGCCTGTTTGGCGCATGCTATGTGGGCTTTATCCTCATGGGCCACATGTTCATGAGCGGCTCGTTCAGCCATTATGTGCTGGTGGGCATGCTGCCCGAGGCTTATCGCGGCGTTACGTGGCTGCAGTGGCTTTTGTGGTCGTTGCCCTATGGCGTGTGCGTTTTCCTCGGCATGGGTCTTTTCATCGTGACCTGCTACAAGCCCAAGGAAAAGGTCAGCCTGCCCGCAGGCTACAGCAACGCCCAGCTTGAAAAGCTCGGGCCCATGACCCGAAATGAAAAACTGTGCATGGGCGTGCTTATCGTCACCCTGCTTATGTGGATGACCGAATCGCTGCACAAGATATCTGCCGGTGAAGTTTCCCTCATGGCCATGTGCGTGCTCATGCTGCTCAAGGTTATGGACAAGAGCGATTTCAAGACAGGCATCGACTGGTCGTCCGTTGTTTTCGTGGGCAGCATCCTGAACATGGCCTCGGTTATCCAGTCGCTCAAGGTTGACCGCTGGCTTGGTACGGAGCTGCAGCCCCTTCTTGCCAACGTGATTTCCGAACCCGCCCTGTTCATTGTGACGCTGGTCGTTGTGGCCTCGCTCGTCAAACTGGTTATTGTGTCGCTCACATCCGCCTCGGCAATCTTTGTGCTGATTCTTCCGCCTATCATGATTGCCCACGGCATGAACCCCTGGATCGCCTGCATGGTCACTTTTGCCGGCAGCGATATCTGGTACCTGAGCTACATGAACTCCATTTACCTTTGCGCCCATTTCGGCACACAGGGCAAAATGGCGCGGCACGGAGCCATGATCAAACTCTCGGCTGCCTATACCGCCATATGTATAGTGGCCTTTCTTATCAGCATACCTTACTGGAAGATGCTCGGCCTCATAAAATAGCGCGATTCCGGCGTATCCGGTACGCAAGTCGGATTTATTACGCAGTCGCGGCATGGATTTTATTGTGAAATCCTTGCCGTGACTGCGTCGTTGAACAGAAGATACGGAATAATCGCGGCATAAATGGTGCAAGACATTCCTGACTTGCGTTGCTTGCATGGCAGGGTAATGCGGCGCTGACGCAACACAGGCTTTGGCCTGCGCGTACTCAATACCCGCTGTATTCATTCAATATTTCATGCTGTTCATGTTTACTTTGCATACAGCGAGGTTTATGTTTTTTACACCGCCCGGCACATACGCCATGTGCGAATCCATCAGATGACGAGGCTCCCATGCTGCCAGCCAGTTTCAAACCGCGTATTCTTTGCGTTTCCATTTATGATGAAATGGCCCAGCTTGTGCGCCACTCCGCAGGCCAGTTCGGCGTTGAGGTTGATGTGTTTGATGGCGGCATTTACAATAGCGGGCACCTCCACGCGCTTGAGGTGGAAAACCGTTACGATGTCATCATCAGCCAGGCGGGAACGGCCATCGCCATCCAGCAGATGGTCAAAACACCTGTAGTGCCCATCCAGATTACAGCCAACGACATTGTCACCCCCCTGCGCGAAGCGTCAGAGCGTCATCAGAACCTGCTCTGCATCACTTACGACAGCAATCTGAGCGTTGATATTGAATCGCTGGCGGCCTTTGCGCGACTTAAAAATTTTCGTCAGGTCATCTACCGCAACGAGCAGGACTTCAACAGTATTATTGCCCGTCTTCCCACGCTGAAAGATGTTGCCATTGTCGGATTTGGCGGATGCGTCATTGAAAAGGCGGCACAGTACGGCCTGCCCTACTATCTCATACGCTCCAGCAAGGACAGCGTGCATCAGGCGGTGCTTTCCGCCCGCAATATTGTTGACCAGCACATCAAGGAGCGTACCCGCTCCCGCCGCCTGAACAATATTATCAACTATTCCCTCAGCGGCATTGTTTCCGTCAATCGAGACAAAACCATTGCCATCTGCAACCGCCCGGCAAAGCAGATGCTTGACCTGCACGGCAAAAAGCTGGTGGGCATGAACATTGATGCCCCGTCAACGCCGCCGGAACTCAAGCAGATGCTCGGCAACGGTGAATACACAGTGGACAAGGTATTGCCCCTCAAGGGCAAGACCCTGGTGGTCAACCGCGTGCCTATCCGCGTGCGCGAGCATGACCAGGGCACCATCATTGTTTTTCAGGAACTTTCCAAAATCCAGAAAATCGAAGCTGAGGCCCGCGTACAGCTTGCCAGCAAGGGTTTGGTGGCAAAATACAATTTTTCGGACATTATCGGTTCAAAAAACACCCTTGGCCCGGTTGTGGCCGAAGCCAAGCGCTATGCCCGCAGCAGCGCATCCATTCTCATTGAAGGAGAAACAGGCTCCGGCAAGGAGCTTTTTGCCCAGAGCATCCACAATTTCAGCGAGCGCAAAAAAGGCCCCTTTGTGGCCCTGAACTGCGCGGCCCTGCCCGAGCACCTGCTGGAAAGCGAACTTTTTGGCTATGAGGAAGGGGCTTTTACCGGCGCGCGCAAGGGCGGCAAGCCGGGCATGTTTGAACTGGCTCACCGGGGAACGCTGTTTCTGGATGAAATCAGCGAAATGAGCCTCGCAACACAGGTGCGCCTGCTGCGTACCTTGCAGGAAAAAGAAATCTTCCGCATTGGCGGCGACCGCGTAATCAACATTGACGTCCGCATCATTGCGGCGTCAAACCGCGACCTCTACGCCATGGCGCAAGAAGGTTCTTTTCGGCGCGATCTGTTCTTCAGGCTCAATATCTTGCCGCTGCAAATACCGCCGCTGCGCAAGCGCAAGGAAGACATTCCCACGCTCATTGCCCATTTTATCAAAAAGAACCATCAACACGTGGCCGGGCGCAGCCGCCTCAAGTTTGACGATGCAACGCTTTCCGCACTGTCAGCGCACGGTTGGCCGGGCAATGTGCGCGAACTGGAGCATATTCTGGAGCGCGTGTTTACCCTCTATGACGAACAACAGGACTTTGACGCGCTGATTACAGACATCATGCGGCGACACTGCCTGCGGCAGGGCATGGCTGGCCCATGCCATCCGCTGGATGATGTTTTGCAGGTGCCGCGCGGCACCATGGCAGAGATGGAGCGCTTCATTCTGGAGGCCTCGCTTGAAGAGCACGGCGGCAACAAAAAAGCCCTGGCTGACGCTCTTGGCATCAGCCGCGTGACCGTGTGGAAAAAACTCAAGGAGCTTGAAGGCGAAGAGCAGGGGCAGGACTGACCCCAAGTGATGCGAGTATGACCCGAAGCCAATCGCGGCTGGTTTTGCCTTTGTATTTTGCCCTACAGTTTTCTGCGCTTTGACCGATCAGATGGATGCACAGGTTCGCACAAGCGGCCAAGGAGCAAGCCATGGACGATGTGAAGATGGGCATGAGCGTAAGCCTGGCCAGAAGCGCCTTGAACATTCAGGCCAACATGTCTGCAGCGCTTATCAGTGGCACTATTGATAAGGGCGCGGAAATGGAGCAGAACATGCGCAGCCAAGGGCTTGCCGCCGAGGGCATTGGCGGAAAGCTGGACGTGCAGGCATAATACGCTTTGCCGTACGAAGAGGAACAGCCGCCGGGTTTTACCCGGCGGCTGTTGCGCGTTACGAGGACATGCCAGGAATCAGGATCAGCCTGCGGCCCGGCTGCAAGCGGCCATTTTGCGCATTCCGCTGCCGCCGTTCCGGCGGTTTTTCGTTTATCCGCACTCGTTGACAAATACCCGCAGAGTAGTAAGGCTGTATGCGCCGGTTCCCGGCCCAGATTCTGCCCATATCCGCACAAGGAGTTTTTGTGAAAATTCTTGTAACACCCCGTTCTTTCGGCAAAACCAATCCCGAGCTGTTTGACCGTCTGGCCCAGGCCGGGCTGGAAGTGATACGCAACGACACGGGCGGCATTCTCTCCGCCGAGCAGATGAAGGAAAAACTGGCCGACTGCGCTGGCGTTATTCTTGGCGTTGACCCCATGGACGCCCCTGTGCTGGCTGCTGCCCCCGCCCTCAAGGCCATTGCCAAATACGGCGTTGGGCTGGACAACATCGACCTTGCGGCCTGCAAGGAGCGCGGCATCGCGGTTTCGCGCACCGTAGGGGCCAACAGCAATGCCGTTGCCGACTACGCCCTGACCCTCATGCTCATGGTGGCGCGCAAGGCCGGGCTTATTGACCGCCGCTGCCGCCAGAAAGACTGGGGCAAGATCACCAGCATTGACCTGTACGGCAAAACCATCGGCATCATCGGCCTTGGGGCCATTGGCCGCTGCGTGGTCAAACGCGCACAGGGTTTTGGCATGAAGATTCTGGCCCACGACGTTGTGTGGGACGATGCCTGGACCGCCAAGGAAGGCGTGGAACGCGCAGATGTTGACCGCATTTGCCGCGAGGCCGATTTCATCACCCTGCACACGGTGCTGACGGACGAAACCCGCAACCTCATCAATGCCCAGCGCCTTGCAAGCATGAAAAAGACCGCCGTGCTGATCAACACCGCGCGCGGCGGGCTCATTGACGAAGCTGCCCTGATGGCAGCCCTGAAAGAAGGCAGCATCTACGGCGCGGGCCTTGACGTATTTGAACAGGAGCCCCCGGCTGATCCGGCGTGGTATGAGCTGGACAACCTTGTGATGGGTTCGCACTGCTCGTCCTCCACCGCTGGAGCCACGGAAACCATGGGCAACATGGCTGTGGACAACCTGTTGCGCGATCTGGGGCTGTAAGCAGCTTCACTGCCTGAATAGTGCGCGCCTGTGGGCGCGAAATGCAGCCCGCCCGCATCCTCCAGGAGAATGCGGGCGGGCCTGTTATTGACTGCTTAGAAGAGCATGCGCTCCACTAGCCGCCCTGATTGGTCGTCAGATGCTGCACGGCAACCTGTACGGCTTCACTCCCGCTGTCGGTAGTTATAGTTGTGCTGTGCACATCCCACACGGTGCCATTGCTCGCAGTCTGCGTTGTGGTTGTCCATGAATGCGAAGCATCAAATGACACAGCGGTACTGCCGTCACTGCCAGTACTGATGGAAACCCCGGTTTTGGACGCAATTTCTGCCATATCGGTGAGGTTGTTCAAGGCATCGCCGGAAGTACTGACCATTACCTCCACGCCTGTGATGCTGTCTACGCCCTTGGCGTGTTCCGCTCCTGTAAACAGGGCATCCACACTGCCGCCCTTGACCAGCAGCATGTCTGTGCCGCTGCCGCCGTCAATGGTGTCGCCCTGATGGAACACCAGCACATCGTTGCCTGCGCCGCCATACAAATGGTTGCCGCCGCCATCGGTGGCGAAGGTATTGGCCCCGCCGTCAAGGAAGTCGTTGCCTGTCCCGCCGTAGAGATGGTCATTGCCTGCGTCGCCATAGAGGTGGTCGCCTGCATTGCCGGCATAGAGGGTATCGTTGCCGTCTCCGCCATACAATTCATTGTGCCCTGCACCACCGTAGAGGATGTCGTCCCCAGCGCCGCCGTAAAGGATATCGTCATGGCTGCCGCCAATCAGTATGTCGCTGCCAGCTCCGCCTGCGGCCTCATAGGTATGCGTCGAGGAGTTCTCCTGGGCGAAGAGCAAATGCCCGCCTTGGCCATCCCAGTTGTCAGTATTGATATCCACAGAGATAGTGCCGCTTGCCTGTCCGTTGGTGGCATGACCGTCAGACACTGTATAGCCAAAAGTGTCCTTCAGGTCCGAGCCTGCCTCGTGCAGGGCAGCCAGCTTGCTTATGGAATCGTAGCTGGAATCAAGCTTGTAATCGCCATAGGAGAACATATCCTTATGCGTTTCATCAGCGGTAAAGGTCAGCGTACCGAACGCGCCATGCACCTCTGTGGTGCCCTGCGGAACAGCATTCAGCTCGTGCCCGTTCACGGAAAACGCCAGGTGATCCCCCAGATCAACGTCTGTGGCTGAAAGCGCATGACTTGAGGCATCAAGGTGCGCCACCGGAGCATCATTGGTGCCGGTGATGTTGACAACAACGTCATGGCTTACCGTGCCGCCTTGCCCGTCATTCACTGTAACGGTAAAGGTTTCCGTGGCTTTCGCCCCCTGGGCCAGTTCGTGGTTGGTCAGGGTGTACTTGTAGTTGCCGGAGGCGTCCAGAGTCAGTTGCCCGTAGTGACCTTCCACAACAGCATTTGTTGCACCAGAAGCAGTGGCGCTGTTAGAGCCGTAGGCAAGGCTGTATGTCAGGGCATCAGAGGTGTCCACGTCCGTAGCCCCCAGATTGCCGGTGAGTGGGCTTGCCCCCTCCACAATGGAAAGGCTGGGCGCGGTGAAGGTGGGGTCGTTGTTCACGCCCTTGAGCGTGATTGCCAGGGTCTGGCTGGTTTCCACGCCGTATTTGTCCACGGTCACAACGGTAAACGCGCCACCTTCTGTTGTAACATCCTTGCCCTGAGCCTCGAGACTCTTGGCGTAAGCAGCATCAAGCGTATAGGTGTAATTCTTGCCATCAAGCTTGAGTGTACCGTGCCCGTCATGCAGCTCCGTCACATACTTGCCGCCAGACATGATGTAGTAGGTCAGCGTGTCGCCATCCACATCGGTGGCGGCAATGGTGCCCGAAAGCGTCTGAACGCTAGCGCCATTATCTGTAAGCGTTGTTGCGTCAGCATTAAAGGCTTCCATTTTGGGGGCGTCATTGGTGCCTGTGATAGTGACGGCAACCTTTGCTGTATCTGTTGCTCCGGCTGCATCGCTCACGCCGATTCTGGCGTCGATGGTCAGGGTTTCACCCTGGGCCAGATGCGCAATACCGCCCTTGTCGCCCTGGAAGTTGTAGGTGCCGTCCTTGTTCAGTTCCAGCAGGCCCATGAGCACAGCACCAGATGAAGCGCTGGTGCCCACATGCCAGCCAGAGGCGTCCTTGTAAGCGTAAACATCCTCTGTGACGGAAGTGCTGCCCGATGCGATGGCCTGCCCGTTGAGCTTGAGCGTGAGGCTGTCGCCTGCATCAACATCGTACGTCACGGCCGTTCCGCCGACTGTCAGGTTTGCCTGCCCGTCAGCCACAAAGAGGGCCGCGCCCGAGCCAGCCACGCTGGAACCATCGGCATGGAGGGTAATGACAGGGGCATCGTTGACACCATTCACTGTGATTGTGAGGGGCGCATCGGTGTAGCCGCCATGTCCATCGCTCGCGCGGACAGTGAAGGTCACTTCATGCGATTTTCCGTCGCCAAGCTGCTGCACAGCCTCGCTACTGGTATTGAGATGGAATTCGTACTTGCCATCCTTGCCCATGATCAGGGTGCCATAATCCTTGTCCGTGACCATGCCCGTGGATTTGCCGTCGCTGCCGACAATGGCGAAGCTAAGCGCATCCTTGGGCGCACCGGTCGCGGTTACGTCCGGATCTGTAGCGGTAATGGAGCCCTTGGCCACCATGTCCGCCGGGGAATCTTCCGTTACCGCGACATCAGAACCAGCCACCAGCACAGGGGCGCTGGGCTTGTCGTTGGCGTAATTAAGATCGGCGGACAGTTTGACATCCACCTTGTCGCCAGCAGTGTTGCCATTGGAAAGAGTCAGCGTTGCGCTGTCTTCCATATGCCCGCTGTAGTTCGTGCCGCCAGCGGGAGCCGCATAGGTGTAGGAGAAGTTGCCGTTGCTGCCCTTGGTGACAGTGAATATGCCGCCGAGCTTGCCTGCAACCGTGTACGAGGTCGGTTCGAGCTTGTCTGTTTCACCCCTGTCAACATCGGCCAGGGTGAAGGAACCAGAGGGGTCTGTTTGCGCCCATGTGCCGTCCGCATGCTGTTCCAGGGCCACGGTGTCGCTTTGCGAAACCACGTATGGCTTGTCGTTGCTGCCATTGATGGTGATGGTAATAGTTCTGTAATCGCTGCCGTTGGTGACCGTAAACTTTTGAATGATCGTATCCGTTTTTGTCAGCGCCTGCACGTCCGGATGGTCATTGTTCAGCGTGTAGCTGTATCTGCCATTGGGCAACAAGGTAATCGTTCCGTATTTATCTGAAATAACGGATGTCTCATGCCCAGCCCCGTCAATCAGGAACATATCGGCATCATACTTGCCATTGTTGCTCGGCGTTACGCTGCCCGCGGTAACAGTTTTGCCAGTATGTTGTTCACCAATCAGGCCGTCTTCCTGTACGGAATCAGTTACATCCTTGATCGGGAGATTGCCGGACTTTGTGCCGTCTCCGCCAACACTATCGCCCATCTTGCCCACATTGATGATCAGCTCAATGGGCTTTTCGGCCACGGCGTTATGGTCGTCACGCGCATAGATGGTGAACGTTTCCGTGGTGGTGTCACCACTGGCATGATTTTTCACATAATTCTGGTAGTTGCTGCCCGCCCGATCCAGCACGTATTGGTACGTACCATTGGGGCTGATGATCAGCGTACCGTATTCACCCTTTATTTCCTGAACAAGATTGCCAGAACCGCCCTTTTCAACAGCAAAGAACGTAAGGCTGGAGCCATGATCCTTGTCAGTCACGAGGTCCGCAGTATTGAGCGTACCGCGCACCACAGGGTCGCCAGAAGGGGAAGAAAACAATGAGCCATTGGACCAGCCCGCAATTTCATCAGAATCCACCACAATGACACGTTCAGCACCAACCACGGTGGAGAGGAAAGAACTCACGTCCTTTCCGAGATTCAGACTGGTGAGCAGGTTATCGAGCCTGCCAAAATCATCAAGAGTTTTGGCCGCGCCGTTGGCAACCTTGGTCAGCCAATTTTGCACATCGTCCCATCCGTGGAAGAAGTCGATGATCTTACCGAATGGGCCAGAATGGCTCTTCACCTCGTCCATGATGTTATCTATGCCCTGAGTGACATATGCCCTGATGAGATCTGGGTGGTCAGTCAGATAGGTAATGGCAGTGGCGGGGTTCGCCAGAGTGGTAAAGCTGGCGTCCTCATTCCCCCCGGTAAAGGCATCCGTGTAGTCCTGCACCGTAAACGATGGGGCCGCGGCCTTCACCACCGGCACATCGTTGGTGCCGTTGATGGTAATGCTGAGAGAGCCGTCAATGGACTGACCATGCGAAGCACTGTCGCTGTGGGCGGTTATGCCGAGGTTCACACTGACATTTTCACCCTGGGCCAGACCGTTGAATGCCGTGCTGCTGGTATTGGGCGTGAAGGTATAGGAACCATCTTCATTCACATGCAATGTGCCGTAGTCGCCAACCTTGTAGTCATACCCGGCAGTGGCATTGCCGCTGCCGCCAACATCATGCGTCCCCGTGCCGTCAGTATAGGACAGGGTCTTGTATGTGTAGGTGCTGTAGCTGTCTTTCTCCGCGCCTGCGGTGAGGTTCTTGAGGGCATGTCCATCGGCATCCAGATTGGTATCCGGATCATTCACTCCAAGATGCCCGCGAATAACCCCGGCAGCGAGTGTTCCACCGCTGGCATCAACAGGCTGTGCCTTGTTGGCGCCCAGCTTGTCAGCTTCGGTATAGTGCAGAACGCCCTGGATTGAACCTGTGACGCCGTCTTCCTTGACGGTCAGGGCGTTGCCTGCCAGCTTGCCTGCGGCATCCTCACCTGTGATGGTAATGACAATGGGCTTGATTTCAGAATACGCGCCGTCGGCATCCTTGACGCGCACATAGAAGGTATCGGTAACAGAACTGCCCTTGGCAAGGGACGTCAGATCTTCTGTCCGCTCATAACGGTATTCGCCAGTGGCCTGATCAATAATCAGGCGACCGTACGTGCCTTGCTGAACTGGTGTGTCGCCAGAGTAGTCAGTGGTGGACTTTACCAGCGAGAAGGTGAAACCCGAAGATACCGTCTGGGCTGTGCCCCCGGTCTGTTCATAATCCAGCAGTTCTACCTGTCCGGTCGTGGAATGCGCATCACTTTCAGTAAGGGTGACGGCAGGGGCCTGCGTAATGATGGGCCTGTCGTTGGCGCCCTCAATGCGTATGGAAACTGGGGCCTTGGCCACATCCGTATTGGTTGCAGTGTCATGAACGACTACCGAGAAATTGTCCTCTGTGTGTTCATGAAAGTTCTTTTCCTGCACATCCGCATCGGTATTGTCCACAGTGTAAACGTATTTGAACACGGACGCGCCGTTGGCGTCAGTATGCGAGGTATCCTTGGAGATTGTCAGCGAACCGTTTTCCAGCTTGATGACAATGTTGCCGCTGGCATCTTTGGCGGCCTGCCCCACGTCAAGAGTGCTGGCAGAACCACCCGTAAGGGTCAGCTTGCCATCGGCATCTATGCTGGCTGTGCCCGTTTGCAGACCTGTGCCAGCCATGAGGGCATTCAGATCGCAGTTCTTGCCATCCACCTGAATAACATAGTGCAGCTTGGCACTTTCAGCAGCGGAGGCGAGAGCGTTGTTGTCCGTGGTATCAGCATCATGCGCGCCAATGTAGCCAGTGGCAGTGCGCACGCCAGCGCTACCGTCCTGCATTTTGGCGGCATTGGCAGCAGCAGCGGCACTGGTGACCGGGTTTACCCCAGACTCCACAACGGCATTGCTGGGCGTGACCCAGCCAGTATTGATAATGGTGGGATCGTCCTTGCCGTTAATTGTAACCGTGATGGTTTGCAGGCTGTACGCGCCGTATTTGTCCACCACGGCAATCTGGAAGGTTTCGGGAAGCGTTTCACCCTTGTCCAGGCTGATGACGGCGGCGTTATTCTTGGCGAGGGTGTAAGTGTATTCACCCGTCTGCTGGTTGATGCTCAGCGTACCGTAGTTGCCTGCCACAGACGAAGTCATTGCAGGGGTATTGCCAGTTTCGGTAACGCTGTTGTCCACGATGCCGAAGGTATGCGAATCGTTAACATCCGCATCCGTCACCTTGACGCTGCCTGCCAGGGCGGTGTCAGAAACAGGGCCGCCATCGGTCACTTCAAGGGAACTGTCGGTCAGGGTCAGCACGGGCTTGTCGTTGGTGCCGTAAATGACAATGGGAATGGTAATCGCTGTGGAAGATGCGCTGTGTTCGTCCACGGCCACGGCCTTGAAGTTCAGCGTGAGCTTCTCTCCAGAGCCAAGGGCGTTAACGGCATTGCTGCCCGTCGCCAGGGTAAAGGTATATTTGCCGGTGGCTTCGTTGAGATACAGCGTACCGTAGAGAGACTCCGCAGAATGCGGCTGCCCGGCGGCGTAGACGTTGATAACCGTGGCATTGCCGCCACCAGTACCGGGATATGCGCCAGTGCTCGCAACCATGTCTGCGCCGATGGCAGTGGTCTGGGTCACGCCATCCTTAACAAAGGTGCCAGCCACGGAACCCGTCGAAAGCTCGCCGGAATCTGTGCCCAAATGCTTGTAGGCATTTGCGCCGGAAGTAGCGGTGATGAGGCCATACGTCAATGTGGCGCCGGTATCGGAATCCTTGCCTGTCAACGCGCCCTCAACCGAATCTTTATAGCTGTTGCCATGGGCCGCAGGATCCCCTGTGCCGGAAGGCATATGGGCGTTGCCGCCGTCCAGCCGTCCGTCGTCCTTCAGCGTAAGGGTCTTGCCCGTCACTGTGGGCGCATCGTTGGTGCCCTGCACGTTGATGGCGATATTGTGCGCCACAGGATTGCCATGACCGTCCGTAACGGAAATGGTGTAATTCAGGGTTTTAGTTTCGCCTTCGGCCAGACTTGCGGTTTTGGTTTGATTGACGGCGTAGCTGTACGAATAGGTGATGGATTCCGACCCGTCGCTGTTGACGCTGCTCACTCCAGTGACTGTCAGGGTACCGTAGGTATCATTGACGGTCCATGTGCCTGCACCGTTCAGGACAGGAAGCTTGCTGACATTGATGCCAGATGAGCTGCTGAGCGTAGCCTTGAGAACATCATTGGTGTCCATGTCCGTCACGGTAAACGAACCGCCGCTCACTGCCTTGGAACCATCGTTCAGCTTGCTGCCGTTGGCGGCCACATTGTTGTAGCCCGGGATGGACGAACCAGAACCGGTGTGCGCCGGGTCCGCCAGAGAAACCACGCCCGCTTCCTTGACCGTCAGGGTGCCGCTGGTCTTGTCAATCAGGGTCTGATCATTGGCGCCCGTGATCGTGAAGGAAACGGTTTCCGTGTCTGTGGAGCCGTGCAGATCCGTTACCTTGACCTGGAAGGTTTCGGTATGGGTTTGTCCCTCGCCCAGATTCTGCACAGCATTGGAGCCATTGTTCAGATCATACTTGTAGGTGCCGTCCGGATTGACGGTAAGAACGCCGAACTTGGTCGTATAGGTAGCCACGCCAGTGCCTGGATCCACACTGACCGTACCGGTAGTGGTTTCACCGCCGGAGGTGCCGCCAGCGATGGCATAGCTATGGTTGGCCGCACCGTTGGTGCTGCCCTTGAACGCGCCGTCAGCATCGGCATCAGCCACAGTAAAGGTGCCGCTGGCCTGATAGCTGCCGCTGTCTTCCTTAAAGGAACTGGCGCTCGGTGCTGCCAGGGAAAGGTCGGGCCTGTCGTTTGTGCCTGTGATGGTCACGGTAATGGGCTGGGTTACTGACCCGCCGTGTCCGTCAGCCACTTTGACCACAAAGGTTTCCGTGACTTTCTGGTTTTCGTTGAGCGCATCGGCCTTGGTGTTGTCGAGCGTGTAGGTGTAAGCGCCAGTCTTGGGGTCAATAACAAGTGTGCCGTAGCTGGTGGTTACGGTTGTTGCGCTGTTGGTTCCGCTGTTGTCCACCGTGGTGCCGGTTCCGGCGGCCACGCTGAAGGTCAGCGCGGGTTTGCCACCAGAATTGTCGTTATCGTCCACATCCGTGGCGGTAACGTAGCCTTGAGCCGCAACCGTGCCGTTGAAAAGATCATTGGAGTGGGCGGGGTCATGGCTGCCCTGCACGCCCTTTTCAATCACGTCAACAGCGATAACGGAGCTGCCAATGACGGGATTGTCATTGGTGCCGTTAATAACCACTGTTATTGCCTGGGAGTGGTTGGCTCCATGGATATCTGTGGTGGTAACGGTGAAGCTTTCCGTGTGCGACTGCCCCTCGCCAAGTTTCTGCACGGCGGGCTTACTGTTATCCAGCTCGTAGGTATAGGTGCCGTCAGACTTCAGGGTCAATGTTCCGTAGTCCGTTGCGACGGAAACGGGGCTGCCAGCATGGCTGTTTATATTCATTGAGCCGCTGGCGGCCTGTCCCATGCCCGCAATGGAGAGAGTCTGGCTGGCGCCATCGTTATCAGGATCGGCCACGGCCCAGGTGCCTGCGGATGTGGTTGTGGCAGTGTCTTCCTTTAACGTGCCGGAGTCGCCGGGAGTTATGGTCAACTGGGGCTGGTCGTTGGTGCCCGTGATGGTCAGGCTGACGGCCTGATCAACATGCGCGCCCTTGCTGTCCGTGACAGTAACCGTAAAGGTATAATTGCGCGTTTCGCCCTCATGGAGGGCCTGCGTTTCGCTGGCGCTGTTATTCAGCTCGTAGGAATACGTGTAGGTTTTGCTGCTGCCGGAATCATTGGCAACGGCAGCGCCAGCCGTGAGCGTAAACGTGCCTTCGGGAGTGGTGACGGTATAGGTGCCGTCATGGTTGTCCTTAAAAGCCGCGCCCGGCAATTCCTTCACCGCAATACTGACGGCCTGGGTGTCGTTATTGTCCACATCGGTCACAGTAAAGCTGTGTCCAGAATCCGCATCCTTGGATGTGCCTGCAAAAGCCTCGTTGGGATCGCCGTGCACATTCTTGACGCCGAGTTCCACCACCGACAATGCGGCGAGAGTCGGTGCGGTAGTGATAACGGGCGTGTCATTGGCACCCTTGACGGTAACGCTGACGCTTTCCTGCACATAGGCGCCAAAGCTGTCGCGCGCCACCAGACCTATGGAAACATCCTGCGAGTCGCCAGCCTGCATGCCCTGCACGGCGGGCGAATCATTGTACAGAGTGAACTTGTAGGATGCGCCCTTGGTGGGGTCTGCATCTTCTGTCAGAGTGAATTCGCCCACATAATTTTTGGCCGTAGCGGCGGTGGATGCATCCGTGGTGGTCGTTAAGGTGTGCCCGTCACTGGCAAGCACCACATACACCTTGCCGTGCATGGTGTCGCTGCCGGGCTGGATCAGACCGTAGTGCAGCGAGTCGCCATTATCCACATCATGCCCAATGATCGTGCCGGTCACAGAGCTTTGGGCGGTGCTGTCGCTGGCTTCAGTCAGGGTGGCGCTCAGGGCGGTGCTGCCGCTTTGGCCGTTCCATGCGTTTTGCGTAATGGTGGGCGCATCGTTGGTGCCCAGAATGTTGATAACAATGGCGTTGCCCGCCGCGGTGCCGTCACGCAGGGTTGAGCTGTTGCCGTCTTCAGCGCCGTGCTCGTCACGCACATAGGGCGCAAACTTCAGGCTGACCTGCTGCCCCTCGGCCAGTTTGTTGGTGGCCCCCTCGCCATCGGCGTTTTTCAGCGTAAACGTATACGTGGCCGTGGTGTCGCTGGTTTTTCCCAGCACCAGATCGCCATAATTGGTGCTGATGACAATCTGCCCGCCCTGCTCGGCTATGCCCGTCACCACCACATCGGAAGTAGTATGGTCGGGATTGTTAACAGAACCGATCACAAACGTGCCCTTGAGGGTGCCGTCAGCGTTGACGCTGGTCATGTCCAGCAGATTGCCGTTCACGTCCTTGAGGCCAAAATACAATTGCGCGCCGTGGTCGGGATCATGAGCCGTAATGGTGCCGCTCAGGGTAGCCTGCACACCGGGTGCGCCGTTCAGCTCATCCGCATGCAGTTTGTCCCCCACAGGCTGGTCGGCGTAGACGCCGCCTTCCTTGAGCGTCAGCGTAGAGCCAACCCCCGTAATATCCGGCGCATCGTTGCTGCCAGTGATGACAACATTGATGGGCTGGGTCACGGTATGGCCCTGCCCGTCATTGATGGAGAAAACAATGTTGTCGGCCTGTTTCTCGCCTTGGGCAAGGCTGTCCGTGGGGCTGTCGGGATCCTGCTTGAGGGTGTAGGTGTACGTAAAGGTAATGTTGCTGCCGCCGCCTGAGGGCGTGATAACAAGCGTACCATAGTCGCTCTCAACAGTCGTGGGGCCAGCGGTGCTGACCGCTACAACCTTGCCGCCCATGCTCACGGTGGTGGTCAGACTGTCGCCATCCGGGTCGGCCACAGAAAATGAACCGCTCTGGCTGACCACAGGCGCGGCGCTGGCGGTTTTGCCGTCCCATGCAGATTCCGTAAGGCCAATGGCAATGGCTGCGCCGCCAGTGGACAACGTGGGTGCGGCATTGGTGAGAAAGGGCGAAGCGTAGGGATTGATGTTCGGCTGGGTGTCGCCGCCAAAACCAAGACGGTAATCAAGCCCGTCAAGGTGGTTTACGCCGTCTTCAAGCCCCGCGTTGGCAAAATCGCTGTATCTGCCGCTGCGAGTGGGCGAAGCCGAAGGGCCGGCGGCAGGGGCAAGGTCTGGCCCGAAGGCGTTGAAAAAATCCGCACCCGCAATGAGCTGACCGTCAACCTCAAATGAGGGAATGTCGTCCTTGTTGTACTGGGTGTAAAAATTCTGCAATTCAATGGCTGCGCCATCGTCGAAACGGAAAAAGAGGCTGTCGGAACCTTGCGGGCGTTCAATGCTGACCTGGTCAGCAGAGAAATCAAGAACCATGCGGGCATCGGGCGCGCTGGGAATAACGGCAGTCTGACCGGCGGAGGGGCGAACAAGCTTGATGTCTGCCATGGAAATACCTTCTTTTTACTGGGCATTACAAAAACACCCGGTTTAACGCGCAAAACGGCATAAGCCGCAAAAACGGCACTCACGCGTTTGCGGAAAAAAGGCGCCAATGCGCCGCAATGACGGGGAATAAAGAAGGGGAAACCTTCGCGAATAAAAAGGAAAAGCGTCCAGCAGCCAATGCTGCCGACAGCCCTTTTTATCGACACACCGGAACCCGAAGCAGGCTCGGCGTAGTAGTCATGTCTATGAGAGGCTCAGGGTCGGCCTCCGCCACTGGCCCGCGCAAATACGGCTGCTGCCGCCACGCATGGTACCCAGCTTTGGCAAAAATACTTTGCCGTGGTTTGCAAGGATATGTCAAGCAGCCCGTACATTTTTCCTCCGCCGGGGCAAAATATTTCTCCGTACTCTGGCGAACGCCTCAATTCCAGTTTTTTTCAAAGATATCCACATGCTCACGGATCAGCCGTCTGCACTGTTCAAACAACTCATCTTACGCAACCTCTCTATAATATTGATTACTATCATATATAAAATATTTGCATATAATATGTAATATCATTTACAACTGAAAAATTTTTTGTATTATACCCTATGATAAACCAGAAATGCGCCGAATGAAATTGCATTAACAAGCGTTCCCCCAGACGCTTCTGCACCATTAACTGGCAATATCCATCGTGCGGAGGGGAAAATGATTAAGCTTACGACTATGCAAAAATTATTTGGGCTGTCATTAATTCTTTCACTCTTTACAGTTGCCATCGGTACATACTCAGTTGGCAGCCTCAGCAGACTATCTGATGGAATAGACAATTTGTATAACGTACATGTCAAGGGTCTTAATGCTGCGCGCGATGTCAATATAACAGTATTGAGATTAATAAGAGAAGAAAAAAATATTATTTTGACGAACGATGAGTCTGAAATAAGGCGATATCTTGACGTACTCACTGCGGAACGAAAAAATCTGGAAGTCCAGATGCAAACCTTGCCCCAATATTTCACATCGGGTGAAGGCAAGGCGCTCTGCGAAAAAATGATCCAGTCTGTTAAAGCATGGCTTGCAGTACATGAAAGAGTTGTCGAACTCGGCAAAACTAGCGATGCCGCCATGAACGAGCAGGCGCAAAAGCTTTCCACCACACAGGCCCGGCAAGCTGTGGGCATTCTGGCCCAAGACATTCAGAAGGTCGTCGACTTCAAGCTTATGCGCGCTGATGAGCTGAACCACGAAAGCACCCGCATGTATGAAACCTCACGCCTTATCACCATCATTGGCATTATTGCCTCTGTGCTGGTGGGCCTTGGGCTGGGCTTTTCCATGGCCCGCAACATGTTGCGCCAGTTGGGCGATGAGCCCGCCTCACTTTCAAAGCTGGCTCTGGCAATCGCCGGTGGAGATCTGGACGCGCGCTTTGACCCGGCCCGCACAGAACAGGGCGTGTTTGGCGCCATGAAGAACATGGTGACCACGCTGAAAACCAAGATCGCCGAAGCCGAACAAAAAGGCCTGGAGGCTGCGGAAGAGTCGAAAAAAGCCCAGCAGGCAACCCTTGAGGCAGAGGCTGCCCGCAAGCAGGCCGAACGGGCCAAGGCCGAGGGCATGTTGCAGGCCGCCCGCCAGCTTGAAAGCGTTGTGGGCATTGTCAACACGGCCTCCGAGCAGCTTTCCGCCCAGATCGAACAGTCCAGCCGTGGCGCTGACGAGCAGTCCAGCCGCGTGCGTGAAACCGCCACAGCCATGGAAGAAATGAACGCCACCGTGCTTGAAGTGGCCCGCAACGCACAGCAGGCGGCGGACGCCTCCACCCAGACCAAGCAAAAGGCCCTTGAAGGTTCCAACATAGTCAGCGATGCGGTCAAGGGCATTGAAACTGTCCGGAATCAGTCGCTGGCCATCAAGGAAGACATGAATGCCCTCGGCAAGCAGGCTGAAGGCATTGGCCAGGTCATGAACGTGATCGCCGACATTGCAGACCAGACCAACCTGCTGGCCCTAAATGCGGCCATTGAGGCGGCACGTGCGGGCGATGCCGGGCGCGGGTTTGCCGTGGTTGCTGACGAAGTGCGCAAACTGGCGGAAAAAACCATGTCCGCCACGCAGGAGGTCGGGCAGGCTATCCGCGATATTCAGGAAGGCACCCGCAAGAATATTGAAAACGTGGACAAGTCGGCGACGTCTATTGAAAGCGCCACCACCCTTTCTGTAAAATCAGGCGATTCCCTGCAACAGATTCTCACCCTTGTGGAACACGTAAACGATCAGGTGCAGTCCATCGCCACTGCCAGCGAAGAACAGTCCGCCGCCAGTGAGGAAATCAACCAGTCAGTGGAACAGGTCGCCACCATTTCTGCCGAAACCGCCCAGGCCATGGAACAGGCCTCGCGCGCTGTTTCCGAATTACTGGAGCAATCACAGGTACTGCAACGCCTTATTTCTGAAATGAAGGCTCAGGGTGAAGCCGCATAGGCAGAACTGCTGCTTTACACCGTGCAGAATCACCTGTTGCAACCGCCTGCCTCCGGCTTTGCAGTCGCCTTTCGGGCAAACTCCGTTTTGCGGGGTTTGCCCCGCCACTGGCGGCATGACTACGAGTTAAGGTAAAAAACTCGCTCGCCATATGTCCTCGCGCAGCAGGGGCGTAGCTGGCTCCTGCTTCCCCGTTGCGTTGACATGATCAAACACAAACGCCAATTCTCCCGGCGTTTTTTGCTATGGTGGCCCGCCTTCCTCCGATGCCGCAATGGCATCAGATACAAAAATGTATCATAGCGCCACAATAGCACAATCCCCAATTGTTAAACTCCACTCTGCCGTTAGATATTATGCCGCTACTATACAGATTCTACATTCACAATATTTTTTCAAACTCTCAAATCTACATTTACTACAAACAAAACTTCAATTAATTCATCTTTCTTAAACAATTTAATTACAAATACGATTTCGTTAATTTTTTTTACACACCCTTACAACCATCTTCAACCAATTACATTCTTTACAAGCCATATTCTTCGCTCTAATCTTATTGCATAATCAGCCGATAAGTTAGTTGAATACCGATTCCTGTTGGTTGAACGCTCAATAAAATAATAATTTTGTTCATAGCATAGAGGTACAATCCTGTGCCGATCTTTCGGCGCCAATCTCAGGGGGGCAAGGACTTATGCGTTCTATCAAGCAAAAAATTGCGCTGGCTGCGGGTCTTGGGCTGATTGCCACGGCTGCCATACTGATGGCTTTCGGGCTGTACTCCACCAGCAACACCAAGGAGTTTGTTTCCAACCGCGTTTCGCAACTTCTGGAAAAAAGCGCCATTTCATCACTTGAATCTCTGGTTTCTGACAGGGCCTCCGTTGTGGAAACTGCCCTTCAGGACAACATTGACACCGCCCGCACAACAGGAAAGATTTTCGAGGTGTTGCGCGCCAATCTCGGCAGCGAGCACCTGCGCGATCTTTTTGTTAAAATTCTACGCGCCAACCTTGATAACAACCCCACATATCTGGGTTCATATTCCGCATGGGAGCCAAACGCCCTTGACGGCATGGATGCCCTGTACGCCAATACAGAAGCCCACGATGCTTCGGGCCGATTTATTACGTACTGGAACCGCGATGAAACAGGCAAGATCAGCCGACAGGCTCTGGTGGAGTACGAAAGCGATGCCAAGCACGCCAACGGCGTACGCAAGGGCGGCTGGTACCTTGGCCCCAGGGAAACCGGCAAGGAAAGCGTGCTTGACCCCTTCCCCTACATTGTGCAGGGCAAAACAGAGTGGCTGACCACAATCTCCGTGCCCGTCAAGGAAAACAACAAGTTCCTTGGCGTTTCCGGCACAGACCTGCGCCTCACCTTCTTGCAGAAGATGGCAGAAGATGTTGATGCCAAAATCTACGGCGGCAAGGGCGATGTATTCATTATCAGCTATGACGGTCTGGTAGTTGCCAACAGCGGCGACGCCTCAATGGTCGGCAAAGCATTGAGCAACGGCTTGCCCAATGCGGACAAGGTCATGCCCAACGTGCGTGAAGGCAAGGCCTATGCCGGGTTAAGCGTGGACGGCAAATCCATTGTGGCATACGCCCCGGTGAAACTTGGCCGCTCTGGCAAATTCTGGTCCGTACTTGTCAGGTTGCCCAGAGATGTTGTGCTGGCTGATGCCGATGCCCTTGAGGCGCAACTCAACGAGCGCGCCAAGAACGATGCCTTGAATCAGATCATGGTGGGCGCAGGCGTGGCCCTGCTGGGCATAATCTGCCTGTGGTTCTTTGCGGGCTCGCTTACGCGGCCGCTCATCAGGGCCAAGGACTACGCCGAAGGCGTGGCCGCAGGTGATTTCAGCCGAGAACTGGTGGTGAACCAGCAGGATGAAATCGGCGTACTGGCCAACTCTCTGCGCACAATGGTCGCCAATCTGCAAGCAATGATCGCGGAGGCGCACGCCAAGGGCGAGGAAGCTCAAAAAGCAATGAAAGAAGCGCAGGCCGCCATGGAGGAGGCCCACGCCGCCAAGGCCCAGGCCGAACGTGCCAAGGCCGAGGGCATGCTGCACGCTGCCGGGCAGCTTGAAGGCGTGGTGGAAATCGTCACTGCGGCCTCGCAGCAGCTTTCATCCCAGATTGAGCAATCGAGCCGCGGCGCGGACGAGCAGTCTGGACGGGTGCGCGAAACCGCCACAGCCATGGAAGAAATGAACGCCACCGTGCTTGAAGTGGCCCGCAACGCGCAGCAGGCAGCGGATGCCTCCACCCAGACCAAGCAAAAGGCCCTTGAGGGCTCCAATATTGTCAGCGATGCGGTCAAGGGCATTGAAACTGTTCGGGATCAGTCGCTGGCCATCAAGGAAGACATGAACGCCCTTGGCAAGCAGGCCGAAGGCATTGGCCAGATCATGAACGTGATCGCCGACATTGCCGACCAGACCAACCTGCTGGCCCTTAACGCCGCCATTGAGGCCGCCCGCGCTGGCGATGCCGGACGCGGATTTGCGGTTGTGGCCGATGAAGTGCGCAAACTGGCGGAAAAGACCATGGCCGCCACGCAGGAAGTGGGACAGGCCATCCGCGACATTCAGGAAGGCACCCGCAAAAACATTGCCAACGTGGACAAGGCTGCCGTAACCATCGAAAGCGCTACAGACCTTTCCGTACGTTCCGGCGAAGCCTTGAGCCAGATATTCAACCTCGTTGAACAGGTTAACGACCAGGTGCAGTCGATTGCTACTGCAAGCGAGCAGCAATCTGCAGCAAGTGAAGAAATCAACAAGTCTGTTGAACAGGTTTCTGCAATTTCTGCTGAAACAGCGCAGGCAATGGAACAGGCATCAAGCGCCGTGTCTGAACTTGCGCAACAGTCAAAAGTACTGCAAAACCTCATTCACGAAATGAAAACACAGAAATAATCAATGTAATACATAATGGCTTGCCCGGCCCTTCCTCTCGCTGAGGCTGGGCAAGCCATTGACACACCTTCACTTTCACTGCATTAAACTAGGAGAGAATTTTCCAATCAGCGATGCTGCATTTTTTGAAATAATATTTTGAAACTGCTGGCAAGCCTGACAGACATGCAACTCCAACGGCCCAGGAATTCTATGCGCGGCTTTATTGCTGGAATTTTGCTTTTTATGGCGATCGCATCCATTACGACCGCCGCAGTTCCTTCCCGCGCTCTGGCAGCCGACAGCCAAAACCCGATCATTGTTTCCCTTCCCCGTGAAAACGAGCCTTATTCCTTTGTATCCATGTTTGGTGAGCCATCTGGCCTGCTTGTGGATATCTGGCGACTGTGGGGCGAGAAGGTCGGGCGAGATATCAAATTTCGCATGGGGGAATGGCCTGACTTGCTGACCGATGTCCGCTCCGGTCAATCGCAAATCCATGGCGGACTTTTTCGCTCCGCCACCCGCTCCCTGCTGCTGGATTTCGGCCCAGCGCTCTTTCCCTCGCGCGGCGTGATCATTATGGCTTCGGGCGCCAACGCCGATATGGACAGCACTCCGGCGCCGGTTATCGCCACCCTCAAGGGCACCATCCTTGAAACGCACCTGCGCACCCGCTACCCCACACTGCGTCTTTTGTCGCTGGCATCCTTCAAGGACATGATCATGGCTGTGGGCGGCGGCCTGGCTCAAGGCGTTGCCGGGCCACTCTTGCCGCTTATCAGTGCCATCGACCGCCTGGGACTCAACGAAAAATTTTCCACCGAGCCTTTCCCCCTGCTGGAAGACACACTCCGGCCCGGCGTGCGCAAAGGCGATATGGACACTCTGGAACTTGTGGAACAGGGCATGGCCCAGATTCCCCGAGCGGAACTCATCGCCCTTGAGGAATACTGGGTGCGCGTACCCGCCATGCGCGAAACAAACAGGGTGCGCCGCCCCCTGAACCTCAGCACGCATGAACGCCAGTGGCTTGAAACGCATTCACGCTGGCGCGTTGGGTTTCTTAAAGACGGGGCACCCCTCGCCTTTACCAATAAACAGGGGCAGTTTGACGGCATCAGCGCTGATATTTTGCGGGCTGTCGCAGGGATTCTGGGCGTGGAAATTGTCCCCCATCCCGAAGCTTCTACCCGGAACCTGAGCACAGATCTGGCAACCCAGCAGATAGACGTGGTGCCTTTCAGCGAAAAACTCCCGCCAGTGCACGAAAATACGCACCAGCACAGCCTGTTGTTCTATCTGCCGCTGGATGTGGTTACCAGGGCCAATGCGGGTTTTTCCGTTACCAGCCCCCGTGACCTGGCAAAAAAGACCGTAGCCGTGCTGGCATACCCCGGCGTTGCAATCCAGTTGGAAAAACTCGTGCCCAACGCCATTGTGGTTCCCTTGCAGGTCATGGACGACGCCCTTAATGGGCTGCGATCAGGGCGCTACGATGCTGTGGTGGGCCTTTCTGTATCCGTCAGTTTTTTTCTGACCAATGGCGAGCGTAACGATCTCAGGCATACCCGGCTGCCCGATCTGCGCTATGCTGCGCAAATTGCCTTTCGCTCTGACTGGCCAGAACTCCCCAGAATTTTTGAAAAAGCCTACGAGAGCATCCCCTACACCAACCTGCTGGAAATGGCCCAACGCTGGGGCAGCCTGCGGCTTGAAAAGGACATAGACTGGGAACGCATCAAACAGGTGGGCGGCGTGGTTGCCCTGCTTGTTGGCAGTTTTTTGTGTGTAATACTGATTGCCAACCACAGACTTGCGCGCGAAAGCCAGGCCACCCAGATTGCCTTAAGCACCCTGCGCCAACGGGAGAGGCAGCTTAAAACGGTTATGGACAACCAGCCAAGCATGGTCATGCTGATTGACACGGCTGGCAGATATATACTGGTCAACCGCCAGTTTGAGCGCTTTATAGGCCGTCCGGCAGAGGACATGATCGGCAAACAGAACGAAGACAACCTGCCCCCGGAAATTGCCGCTACCGCAACACTTGCTGATGCAGAAGTTCTGAAAACCGGGGAGCCGCTTACCAGTGAAGAATCCTACCGCAATGCCAGCGGCGACCTGCGGGATCTTGACACCTGCAAGGTTCCGCTCAAGGACGACAACGGCAACATCTTTGGCATTGTCATTACAGCCACAGACATTACTGAGCGACGCAAGGCCGAGCGGCAGGCCCTGCGCACGCAGACAGAGATGGCCCAGATATTCAACGCTGCGGGCAGCGCCATGCGCGTGCTGGACACCAATCACATTGTCTTGCAGGCCAATGACGCTTTTCTGAAGCTGCACGGATTCTGCCGTGAGGAAGTGATCGGCGTCCGCTGTTCCGACTACACGCAAAATTCCGAAAAATGCGCCACCTGCGCGGTTACACGAGTGCTGAACGGCGCTCCCAAAGCTGCGGAAACCACTATGCGCCGCCGCAAGAACGGCGATGAGATTTACTGCGATGTTGTGGCTACGCCCTTTCTTTCGCCCGAAGGAGAACTGCTGGGGGCCATTGAAGACTGCCGCGACGTTACAGAGCTTGTAAAAAGCCAGCGGGCCATGCAACAGGCTGCCCTGGCTGCGGAAGAAGCCAACCGCGCCAAGAGCGAATTTCTGGCGAACATGAGCCACGAAATCCGCACCCCCATGAACGCCGTTATCGGCATGGCCTATCTCGCCCTGCAAACCAAGCTCACGGGCAAGCAGCACAGCTACCTCTCCAGCATCAAGGATTCCGCCAAATCACTGCTGCGCATCATCAATGATATTCTGGATTTTTCAAAGATTGAAGCGGGCCGCATGGATATTGAGAATGTGGGCTTTGAGCTGGACGAAGTGCTGCAAGGGCTGGCAAGCCTCGATATTGTCAAACTGGCTGAAAGCAAGGTCGAACTGCTGATTGACGTGGAGCCGGACGTTCCCTTCACCCTCATGGGCGATCCTCTGCGGCTGGGGCAGGTGCTTATCAACCTTGTGGGCAACGCCATCAAGTTTACTGATCAGGGCGAGGTTTGCGTGCGGGTGCAGCGGTGTGGTGCCGTGGGCAACAAAATAACCCTGCTTTTCAGCATCCGCGACACTGGCGTCGGCATGTCGGAAGAGCAGAAACAAAAGCTGTTCCACGCATTCTCGCAGGCCGATATGTCCACAACACGGAGGTTCGGCGGCACAGGTCTGGGGCTTTCCATTTCCAAAAGGCTTGTGGAAATGATGGGTGGCACTATCACGGTCGAAAGCACGCCCGATCAGGGCAGCACATTTCTATTTACCGCATCCTTTGACCTGCCCCCGGCTGGGCATGCCACACTGCCGGAGGTGCAGGAACTCTCTGGCCTGCGCGCCCTTGTGGTCAACAGCGACAGCGCCCAGAGGGAGAAACTGGGGCAAACCCTCGCAGGCCTTGGGCTGCAATACGGCGAGGCAGCAGACTGCACACAGGGTGCGCGCGTTGCCGCAAAAGCCGCCAAGGCAGGCATGGCCTACGAGGTAGCGCTGATTGATTGCAAGCAGTCTGAAAAAATCAATCTGAAAGCCGCAGCGCGGATTAAAAAATTGCAGAACATGCCCGTCATTATCCTGACCGGGATTCACAATCTGGGCAAACTCAATACGCAGGCAACCGCCCTGGGCATCAATCATGTTCTCTGCAAACCTGTTTGCAGAACAACGCTGCTGCGCGCCATTCAGGAGGCCACGCGCCGCAACCAGCCGGCAGAAGACAACCTGCTGGCCGGCAACGAGCTGCCGAGGTTTATAGAGGGGCTGGAAGGCCAGCGTGTGCTTTTGGCTGAAGATAATGAAATCAACCAGATTGTCGCCAAGGAGCTGCTGGAAGGCATGGGCCTTGTGGTGGATATCGCCGATAATGGACGCATTGCCGTGGATATGATCTACAAGGGTGCGTACGCGGCTGTTTTCATGGACATACAGATGCCCGAAATGGACGGATTTGAGGCAACACGCATGGTACGCGCCACACCAGGGTTCCGCCATTTGCCCATCATTGCCCTCACAGCTCACGGCATGGTGGGCGACAGGGAAAAATGCCTCAAGGCGGGCATGAACGACCACATTTCCAAGCCCATCGACCCCACGGCTCTGACAGAAGTTGCCATGCGCTGGTGCCGCAAATCCGGTGGGGACAGACTACAGCAAACAATCGATTTGTAGGAACCGCCTCCTCGCCCTTCGCACTGTTCCCTCTGTACTGTTGAAGCGCTACTTTTGCCGCGCTGCCCCGATGCCTCAGGCCCCGGCGCTGGCGCTGTTTGCGTGCCCGGGCCGTATGAGCAGCCATGTGCCTGTGAGCGCGGTAAAGGGCGCAACCGTCACAAGCCCGATGCTGCCCACCAATGTGTTCATTATTTCAGCGGAAACAAAGGGCAGGTTGAGGGCGTTTTCCAGCGGGATGCCCTGCGCCATGAACAGCATCAAGGTGGCTATGTAGCCGCCGGAATAGGCCAGCAGCAGGGTTGTGGTCATGGTGCCCACAACGGCGCGGCCCACACGCAGGCCCGAGGCCAGCGCCGCACGGCGCGAAATGCCCGGATTCTGCGCCGCCAGCTCGGCCATGCTGGCAGCCACATCCATGGCAAGATCCATCAGCGCGCCAGAAGAAGCCATGAATATGCTGGCAAGAAAGATGCGCGTCATGTTCAGATGCGGATAGCCGGAATAGAGCACGGTTTCCGCATAGGGGCGCACGGCCCCGTGCAACTGGAACGGCCCTGCAAAAGCCAGCGCAAGCGCACAGGTGGTGCCAATGCCCAGCAGGGAGCCGAGCCATGCAGCCAGCCCGCGCCGGTTCATGCCGCCCACAAGCAGGATGGTTGCGGCTGTTATGGCAGTGGTGACACCCAGCCCCAGCAGTATGGGATCTACATCGCGCAGCAGGGCCGGAACCAGCGCCTTCCAGATCATCAGGGCAGAAAACACAAAGGAGAGCAAAGCCTTGAGGCCTGTGGCCCCGGCAAAGGCCAGCAGCAACAGGGCAAATATGCCAAAGGCCACGGCTTGCGTCTGCAGCCGGTAGTGATCCTGCGCCACGGCATCGGCCACCTTGCCATCACGCAGGGTAAGCACCATCAGGGCTGTGTCGCCGGGGGCGAATACTTTATCCAGCTCCATCTTGCCCACCAGATCGTTGCCCGCCTGCCATGTCTGCCCTGCATAGGGGCCATCGATGGCGCGCATGGTCACATATTGCGTACCCATGCGCACAATGCCGTACTGGTGCACCCGCTCGTTGTCCACGCTCAGCACCGTTGCACGGCAGCGCACCGCATTATCCGGCAGGCGGTTTTCAAAACCAGTGGGCAGCAGATACAGCGCAAGACAGGCCAGCCCTAACACCACGCACAGCAGGGCATCGCGCCGGGTGGAGCGCAAGGGCATATGCCCTGCGGCGGCCCCAATCGGCATCGGGGCCAACGATTGAGCCTGTATTTGCGGATGCGCCTGATCTGCCCCGGTTACATCCGCCGTGTTGCCCGAAAATTCGTTTTCTTCACTCTGCTGCGCCATGATGACTCCTGTGCTGCACTCGCGCCTTTG
The DNA here is from genome assembly GCF_053570645.1 of Desulfovibrio desulfopostgatei. Classification (NCBI taxonomy): domain Bacteria; kingdom Pseudomonadati; phylum Thermodesulfobacteriota; class Desulfovibrionia; order Desulfovibrionales; family Desulfovibrionaceae; genus Desulfovibrio; species Desulfovibrio desulfopostgatei. Next base: position 3,011,107 of record NZ_JBRBQS010000002.1, read on the forward strand.
CCCTTTTAACGCCATAACAAACAGGCCGGACAGCAGGCATATAGCCCCGCCGCCCGGCCTGCAACACTACGCCAGTCTTGTGCCAAGGCTTCGTTAGTTAGCGGCTGTCGCCAGGCTGACTGCCGGGCTTACAACGGTATTTACGGCAGGGCTGACTGCGGCGGAGGATTTTTTCATCCCCATGATTTCGGCCATGCGGGCAAAGATGTCTGTATTGTCGTAAAACCCGCCAAAGCGCTCAGCGCCCACGCCCCCGGCAGAGGTCAGCACCGGAACGCCCGTGTGGGAATACGTTGTCCACGCGATGCCCGACTTCTGGTTGAGCAGATGGGTAAGGGTAACAGTGAACGGCTCATACTCGCCGTAGAGCAGGTAATCCTGATCCGAAAGATTCTTGCGGTCGCCGCCCTTCATGCTGCGCTCAAAGGCCGCGCGCAGTTCGTCCTCCTCGTAGGGTTTCAGCACCATGCCTGCGGCGTCGCCATCCTTGGGCAGGGCGGCGGCTTCCGCATCAGAAAGCACCACAAGGCCAAAGTTTTCCTTCACCAGCGGCAGCACGTCTTCCAGCTTTGCCTGCGGATTGGCCTTGCGGAAGGCGTTGAATTTTTCGTCAAAGGCCACGTAGGATATCTTCTGGTTTTTCAGGCGGGTGTGGTACGAATCGTACTTGGTGCCCGCAAAACCGATGGACATGCCGCCGGTTTCGTGGTCGCCCGTAACAATGACCAGGGTGTCATCCGGGTGGTTGCGCATGAACTGCATGGCCTCGGCCACGGCGGCGTCAAACGCCAGCACATCGGTAATGGAGCTTACGGCGTCGTTGGCATGGCAGGCCCAGTCAACCTTGCCGCCTTCGATCATCATGAAAAAGCCTTTGGGATTATCCAGCAGTTCAAAGCCCTTGCGCGACATCTCGGCCAGCGAAACATCGTCCTTGGCGGCATCCATGGCGTAGGTCATGGCTGATTCGTCCTGGAGGCGCGGATTGACGAACACCACGCGCTCCTTGCCGGGCTTGAGCGAGCGAAAATCCTGCGCGCTGTTCACATAGTGGAACCCATTGGCGCGGATGGCGTCCAGCACGTTGCGCTTGTCGCCTTCCATCTTGGATTTTTTGCCCGCAGGATCAAGAAAGCCGCCGCCAGCAAAATAATCCATGCGGCTCGCGGCCAGTTCAAGGCCAATTTCGTAATAATTTTTACGGCTGGGCTGATGCGCGTAAAAAGAACCGGGCGTGGCGTGGTCGAGCGACACGGTGGACACGATGCCCACCTTCATGCCCTTGTCGCGCGCCATTTCGGCAATGGAAACCACGGGCACGTTCTTGCCGTCCACGCCAAGGCCGCGATTGGTGGTCTTGACGCCACAGGCCATGGCGGTTCCGGCGGCAGCGGAATCCGTAATGAGCGAATCAATGGAATACGTGGTGGTTGCGCCCTGCACGGGCAACTGGCTCATGTTGAGCTTGACGATGCCGGGGGTGGTGTCGCCCTTCTGCGCAGCCAGATACAACTCCGCCGCGTTGCGCTGGGCCATGCCCATGCCGTCGCCTATGAGCAGAATGACGTACTTGGCCTGCCCTGCGTGGGCAACCCCCATAAAGCCGAACAGCATGACGCAAAGAACAAAAGCCGCGCGAGCAGCATTGTGCCAACGAAACTGGGCCATGACCCGAACCTCCTGCATGAATGCGATGGTGGAAAGCCCCCGAAAATCGGCCAGCCTTCCCCAAAACCATACAAGGCTGCCTGCGGGCTCTGCAATGGGCTAACGCTCGCCCATGCGGGTGACGCCTGCGTTACGGGCAGACGCATGTTGCGTGACGGGCGCGGTACAACCTGTTACCGCAGCTTTGACAAGCAAGGCAACGCAAAAACGGCCTGCCCGCAACTGCGGACAGGCCGTTCACATAAGGCGTTGCCACCCAGTTAATAGGGCAAACCAAGGCCTGTTGCGGTGTGGATGGTATCCTTGAAAAAGACAATACGGCTGAGCAGCACGGCGCAGAGCACCAGCAGGCCAAGCGCGCAGGCGCGTTGCCGCGCAGCGTACGTCAGCCCAAAGGCCGCGCCCAGCAGCGCCAGCCCGCCCCAGAACAGGGGGGAAGCCAGCCATGCATGGGCCGTGGCCTGCATAATCGTACCGCCGGAGGCCCACACGCAGGGCACAATCAGCAGCACCGCCATGAGCATGCCCAGAAACACCCGCAGCACCCCAACCCGGTTTTGCGCAAAGGCCGCGCCCAGTGAAAGGCTGGTGAGGGCAAAGAGCAACATGGGTACGCCGTTGCTGATGGCAGGCATGGAAATGACGGCATAGGTCATGCCCTGCATGATGATGCCCGCAAGCCCCGCCACGGCAGTAAGCGCGCACAGCAGGCGCGAAGGCTTGAAGCAGCAAAGGCAGGCCAGCGCGGCGAACAGGCCGAATACCAGCCCTTCCCTGCTGAGCCAGGAGCCGCCCATGTTGGTGAGCGCCGTTGCGGCGCGCCAGGGCTGGGCCAGATGCAGCATGGAAGCCGCTAGCCCAAGCAGGGCGGCACCGGCCACAACGTACCATTCCTTACCGCCAAAAGGGCCAACCCCTGCGGCCTGTCCGGGGGCCGTGCTTACAGCCTTGTCAGCCGGGCGCAGCATTCCAAAAGCCGCAAATACGGCCATGCCCACGGCAAGCTGGGTAAGCACCGTAAAGAAGACAAGAGGGAATTCGTAATGCATGGTTTTACCCCCTGACCTGACGCGGCATCCTGGGCAGGATAAACCGGGTGGAAGGATTAAGGCGCGGCATGGCGGGATAGCCAGCCGGATTCTGCACGGCGTTGGTGTCGTCAAACTGCTCCAGATCCACAAGCTCCAGCGCGCCAGTGGGGCAACCCTGCACGCAGGCGGGCAACAGTCCGGCATCCAGGCGCTCATGGCACATGCTGCATTTTTCCGCGTGCTTTTCTGCCTTGTTGAAACGCGGCGCGCCGTAAGGGCAGGAGCGGATGCAGTTGGTGCAGCCGATGCAGGTTTCCTTGTGGTGCACGACCACGCCGTCAGGCCGCTTTTCGTACGAAGACGTTGGGCAGGCATCCATACAGGCGGGATGCTCGCAATGGTTGCACGCCAGCGAGAGAAAGGCCCTGTCGTGGTGCGGATAAATGGCCTCGTCCAGCGGATACACCTGCCGCCAGACCATATCCGGCTCCAGCTGGTTGAAGTTTTTGCAGGCCATGGCGCAAGAGCGGCAGCCAATGCACTTATCCATATCCATCAAGAACGCGCGTCTTTTACTCATGCCAAGCCTCCGTTCACCGCAACCACGTCTGCAAACTGATCGTGAATGGCAACACCCGGCGAACCGGTTTTCATGGCCCCCATGTCTGACGGGCAATCGTCCACAACATTCTGCACGTTAAAGTCGAGCTTGCGGAACCATGCCTCGTACATGACCAGACAATCCGCGGCAACGTTGGTGCTGAGCCGCGCCCGCAGCCGCACCTCGCCAATGCCGTTGAATACCTTGACCATGCCCATATCCCTGATGCCGCGCTCCTGCGCCGCCTTGGGGTGGATGTAGACATACGGCTCGGGATAGAAGTTTTCCATCCAGTCCAGATTGATAAACTGGGAATGCAGGCCAAACTGCACATGCGGGGTCAGCAGCCGGAACGGCCCGGAGGCCTTGCGCCCTTCCACAAATTCTGGCAGGGCCTTGAAGCCGTTCTTGGCGCAGAGGTCGGACTTGAACTCGTACTTGCCCGAGGGAGTTTTGAAGGTACGCTCCGGCCATGCGGCAGAGGATTTGCGTTTGGCCTTGACCGGCCCCTGGCGCAGCGCCTCCCAGCCCGGGATGCCAAACAGGTCGTAAATGCCCTTGTTGCATTCCTTTGCCATCCATTCCTTGCCGTCCACTTCCTGCGGAAAGGTGCACGACCCGGCTTCCTTGCGGTTCATGGCGCGGGAGAGGGCCGCCGCGATTTCGATGTTCGAGCGCGCCTCGTGCATGGGCTTGATGGCCTGCTCGTTGAGCGAAAGCCAGTAGTGCCAGTAAGATACGTTGATCGTCCATTCCTCAAAAAGCGTTGTCACCGGCAACACGATGTCGGAATGGCGCACGGTTTCCGTAAAGAACTGCTCAACGGAGACAACCATATCCAGCTTTTTGAAAGCCCGTTCCAGCTTGTTGCGATCAAAATCCTGCGCAAAGGGATTTTTGCAGGATATCCAGAGCATTTTCAGCTCGGGATCCTTGGCATCCAGAATTTCCTGGGCAATCCTGTTGATGTTCAGCGAGCGGTCGGTATAGGCGGCCTTTTCCCCGCCGCCAAAGTCAAACTCGCCCTTGGGGCCGCCGCCGCCCACAAAACCCTTGGAGCCTACGGGGCGCTGCTGCGTCATGGCGTGGTAGTTGAAACCCCAGGTTTGCAAATGCCCGTAGCGTGCGCCGCCGCCCTCAACGCCCACGTTGCCTGTCATGGCCACAAAGGCATCCACGGCGCGCACCATGGCCCCGCCGTTGGTGTGGCGCTGCATACCGTAGCCAATCCACACTGTCGCGGGGTGGGCCGAAGCAAATTCTTCCGTCACCGCGCGGATTTCATGGGCGGGTACGCCAGAAACCTGCGCCGCCCACTCCACGGTGACGTTGGCCCGCAGGTAGGCCGCAAATTCGTCAAAACCCACGGCCCGGTTTTTGACAAAATCCTGATCCACAAGTCCGGCATCCAGCAGATGGCGGGCCATGCCGAGCGCAAGGGCCCCATCGCCGCCAGCGCGCACCTGCCAGTACACATCGCCCTTGGCCGCAGTCTGGGTAAAGATGGGGTCAATAACCACCACCTTGGCGCCCTTCTGCCGGGCCTCGTAGATGTACTTCATGGAGTGCATGGAACACCACGCCGGGTTTGCGCCCCACACGATGATATACTTGGCCTTGACCATATCTTCCGGGTCGTTGCACCACATGTCGCCAAAATCATAGTTCTGGGCGTCAATGCCCGCAGGCCAGCAGGGCGTGCCCACAAAGCGGCTGGTGTAGCCGAGGGAAGACATCATGCCTTCCACGCCGTAGTTGGTGATGCCGAAGTTGCCGGAATACTTGGTAAGGCCCAGCCCCAGCAGGTTGCCGTCCTTTTTCTTCAACTCCAGAATCTTGTCTGAAATCCGGTCCATGGCCTCGTCCCAGCTGATTCTGCGCCAGTTGCCCGAGCCGCGGCCCTCCTGAATCATGGGATACTTGATGCGGTCAGGGCTGTAGACCCGCCGGGGGTAGGAATAGCCCTTTACGCACAAGGCCCCCTGAGTGAAAGAGGATTCCGGCGCGCCCTCCACAAACTGCACGATGCCGTCCTTGACGTAGGTCTTAATGCTGCATGTATCGTAGCAGTTGCGGGGGCAGGCGTTGCGAAACACCTGATAGGCCGAGGGGTCAAAGGGTTTTGCCTCGCTGCGCGCAGGCAGGAGCAGCGAACCGGAAACGCCGCCAAGCGCGCCCGCAGCCCCGGTCGCCAGCAATCCTTTAAGGAAGCCGCGCCGTTCTTTTGAGCAATCAGATTTATGCATACATACTCCTTTGCGTGCAATGACGCAGCCAATATTCAAGACAGCGCAGAGCCGCCTGTATTGCGGGCGTGGGCGCGTCCGTCCCTGCCCTTTCCACAAATGCGGGGAGCCACCGCGCCATGTGCTCATCCACAAGCCAGGCAAGGGCTTCGCAGGCATGGGCGCGCAAGTGCTCACCGCGCTCGGGGCGCAGCAGCAAGGTCAGCATCATCCAGACCTCCAACTCGCAGGCGATAAAGTCGTCCGGCTGGCCCTCCGGCGCGGCAAGGCCAAGGGCTTGCAGCATTTCGCGCATGTCTGCCGCGGCATTGCCCATAAGCCGAGGTTCCGCCTCCAGATACACCGAGGCGTAGGGCGGCGCGGGCACGGCCTGCGGCCCCACAAACAGCCGGTTAAAGGCGTATTCTTCCGCCTGCCAGTTTATGCTGTCGGGCAGGATTTCCACGGGCGCAAAGCGCGTGGCCGCCGCAGCCAGCGCCTCAGCATTTGTGCTGCTGAAAAAGTCGCGCAAGGCCTGAGCCAGGGTCTGCATTTCTGGTAACGATGGGGACATTCAAGCCTCCGGGCAGGATGCCTCAAGCGGGGCATCACGAGCATTTTGATACGTTATTAAAATGCCCGCTCTGTGTGTAGTGCGCCAGAGTGAATGTTTGGTGAGAGATCGGGTATACAGCTATACCCGATTAATCGGAATTGGGTAGGAAGGGGAAAACGAAGGAGCGAAGTGAGGAAGCGCCGGGCTGCGGATGCAATCCGGCAGAGCCTCAGGCCTGACTGGTAATCAGGTACATGGCAAGCTGGGTATCGTGCCCGCGCACGCCAAGTTTGCGGCGGATGTTTCTGCGGTGGGTCTGCACTGTCTCCGGCGAAATACGCAGGATGGCGGCAATCTCCTTGGTCGTGCGCCCGGTCTGGATCCACTGGCAGATTTTAAGTTCGGCGAGGGTCAGCTTGCCCAGCCCCTTGTCTTTAACCATCTGCTCCTGCGCGGAACCTGTGCCGCCAAGGATGCGCTCAAGCTGCTCGCGCGCAAGCTCGATTCCCTGTTTGCGAGCCGCTGCATCCTGCTCCCTGCCCAGCTCCGCCAGGGCGGGCCACAGGAAGCTGCGCACGTTTTCGGCCAGCTCATCGCTCTGCTGGCAGCGTTCTTCCTCTACATGCCGCAGCACGTTGCGCAGGGTGATGTTCAGCTCTTCAAGGCGCTGCTTTTCCTGCTGAAGGTCCTGCGTTTGCCGCTGCACCGCGTCTTCGAGCATTTCCCTGTGCAGCACGTGCGGCGTTATGTTGTTCAGCAGCAACAAAAAGTCGCCGGAGCTTGCCATGCTCAGATCGCCCAGCGAGGCCATGGAAAGCCGGAACACCAAGCCATTGCCAAAGGGCGAAATCTCGACAGTCTGCCCCACCTTGTAGCGGGCAAAGAATGTTTTTGCGTCTGTTTCTTCCAGGCCGAGAGCATCCCAGACGTATTTGTTTTCAAGATTCTCGCCCGCGTACTGCCGCAAGGAGCGGTTGGCGGTGACTATGCGGCAGGCGGAATTCATGACCAGCACGCCGTCGGATGTGGCGTTGAACACGTTTTCAAAGCGGCATTTTTCAACGGTCAGCAGGCGAAACAGCTCGTCCTGATCAAAGGTGTGGGCGCACTGGGCCGCCTGCATGCAGGTTTCCATCCACACAATTTCAAAAGCCTGACTGTAAACCTCCACCAGCCGCGCGGCCAGGGCCGCTGCGCGCTCCGTTACCTCAGGGGCGAGGCGCGGCAGGGCCTCAAGGGCATCCTGCACCGCCAGCGTGAAGGTCTTGTAGCAGCCCAGAAACATGCTGCTGGTGATGCCCCGCCGCAGATGGCGCAGACCCGAGCTTTTCAGCGCGTCGGCCCAGCCGTCGGCATTGGTGCGCAGCGTTTCGAACGAAGGCGGCGTGTTGCGGTCGGCATGGCCTTTCATCGCGTCCAGCAGTCCGTCGCAGGAGGTCATGCAGTCCTCCCGCCGGGCTGTGGTAAAGGACAGGTAGCCCGCAGCTTTCATGCGCAGCGTCCACTGCCCGAGAAAAACCTCGGCGCAGTCGTCAAAGTGGTTCACCGCGCCAAGCGCGCACCGCCACTCTTCGCCGCTCAGGTCAAAAAGACCGGAAGACGCATTCTGCTCCGCTAGGTGGGATGTATGACTATCGGAAGTCGCTTTTGACATGGCTGCCTTAACGCGCATGGGGCTTGCAAAAAGGGCTGCGCGGGATTCAGGGCAAGGACAGGTTGCGGGCGTGAAACAGATCGCGGACATGGGACGGGTGCGGCATGCGCCAATGATTACCGGGAACGCATGAACCTTACAAAAATGTGACGCACAATCACTCTTTCTGTCAAGAGCGTGAAAGGGCAGTGCGCGCGTGACAGACAAAAGGCTTGCAATAAAAGCAATTATGGGCGCTCCCGCCCGAATGCATGGCAGGAAGGAATAGGCATAAGGGGCACCAGTGTTGCTAATGAGCAATCCAGCGCCCCAAACAAGGGACAGGGAAGGGACAAAATCTAGAAATAAACAGAAAAAGGACTCATGCAAATCATGCATAAGTCCTTGAAATCTATATGGTGCCGAGGGACAGAATTGAACTGCCGACACGGGGATTTTCAGTCCCCTGCTCTACCAACTGAGCTACCTCGGCCCATTAGGGCTTGCCGCCAGAGCGTTTGCTCTTTCACAGCGGCTGGAAAAGTCTTCTATCTACTTGCGTTCACTTTGGCAAGCTTTTTTTTAAGAATTTTGCACAACGGCTTGAAATATGGCTTTCTTCCGGCCATACTTTCCCCCGTCAACAGATCAAATCAAGGATTTATCGTGCCTTTTCACAGCCCCATCCCCCCAACCTTGCGGGATCTCGATGCCCTGCGCAACATTGGCGTCAGGCGCGTCATCATGCAGGCCCTTGTTACCGGCGGCGTCACTGGCGGCGTTATCGGCCTTTTTCGCCTTGCTTACGACCACATCAACGCCGCGCTTGTGCACACCATACGCCAGCACGACCTTTATGACCCTGTTGTGGCTGCCTGGATTTTCGGCGGTTTGGCGATCTTGGCTCTGCTGGCACTGCTGGCCCTGCGCCTTGAACCCCTTGTGAGCGGCAGCGGCATTCCGCAGGTGGAGCTGATGGTGCGCGGGCAGATGCGCATGAACTGGCTGCGCGTGCTGCTGTGCAAATTTGGCGGAACCCTCGTTTCCCTCAGTGGCGGCCTGTCTGTGGGCCGTGAGGGGCCTTCCATCATGATGGGCGCGGCCGTGGGGGCTGGCGTGGGGCACCTGTGGGGCGAGCGCAGCGGGCAGAGCCTGCCGCGTTATCTTGTGGGAGGCAGCGTTGCCGGGCTTGCCGCCGCCTTTGGCGCGCCCCTGGCGGGCATGTTCTTTGCTTTTGAAGAAATGAAAACCATCCTCAGCGCCCCCATGCTGCTGTTTACGGGCGTGTGCGCCCTTGCCGCGTGGTTTGTGGTGCAGGTTCTGCTTGGATTCGGCCTGGTGTTCCCCTTTGCGCAACAGCCCTTCATCCACTGGACGCAGTGGTGGATCATCCCCTTTGTCGGCATTGGCATGGGCGTTCTGGGCGCTTTTTATAATCTGATACTGCTGCGGCTCACCCATTGGGCCGACCACAGCCCCCTGATGCCCCGCCCTTTGCGCGTGCTCCTGCCCTTCATGCTGGCTGGCGCGCTGCTTTACCTCTGCCCGCAGGTGCTTGTGGGTATTGGCTTCAGCACCTTGCAGCTTGAGAGCCTGCCCCTGCCCTTGCTGGGCCTGTTTGGCCTGTTGGCGGTAAAGATGGCCTTTTCATGGATAAGCTTTGCCTCCGGCGTTTCCGGCGGCCTGCTGATGCCCGTGCTGCTCATGGGTTCCATTGGCGGGGCATGCATGGCCTCGGGCCTGCAATCTGCCGGAGTTATCAGCCCGGAACAGACCGCCACAGTGCTGACCCTCGGCATGACAGGCCTTTTTGCCGGTTCTGTGCGCGCGCCGCTGACTGGCGCATTTTTGCTGCTTGAAATGACAGGATCGTTCCACAATATTCCCACGGTGGTGCTTACGGCCTATATTGCCGCCTTCACCGCCAATGCCCTGCGCTCCGAGCCTGTGTACGACAGTCTGCGCGCCCGCTGCCTTGATCTGGCTGGCGCGGCAGCCCCAAGCGACAAAAATGGCAATGATACCGATGCGTCAGGCAGCGCAACACAACTGCAAAAATGAAAGGTCGTGCAAAAGGCGCACGATGCCGCAAAAAATTTATTCATATAACTATTTGTTATACTTGAATTTTTAAAAAAATGCTTGCGTTTTACAATTGGAGTGTCTATGTTCACCAATTGTAAAACCAACCGCGCCCCATGGAGTAGGTATGACCCGTAAAGACCGCACAGAAGGCATATACAGCCGCCGAGAAGTACTGGACGAAAGTGAGCGTCGTCAGTACTGCCTTATTCAGCTCAAAGATTTGCTCTCCTACGCATACCGCTATTCAGAAGACGTTAAAAAACGCTTCGACCGTGCGCAGTTCAATGTGGAGAAATTCAAAACACTTACCGATATAAAGCACATTCCCATCCTGAAGAAGAAAGAACTTATCTTCCTTCAGTCCATGGGGCCGCGCCTGGGCGGTCTGCTGACCAAGGATATCGGCGAGCTCAAGCGCATCTTTTTGTCGCCTGGGCCCATCTTCGATCCCGAAGACCGTGGAGAAGACTACTGGGGTTACACCGAAGCCTTCTATTCCGTTGGCTTCCGCCCCGGCGACGCCGTGCAGAACACGTTCAACTACCAGTTGACGCCCGCTGGCCTCATGTTTGAAGAGCCGCTGCGCAATCTGGGCTGCGCGGTTATTCCCGCCGGCCCCACAGACGCCGCCACCCAGCTCGACATCATGCAGAAGCTGCGCGTCTCCGGCTATGTGGGCACGCCCAGCTTTCTCATGCACCTTGCGCAAAAAGCCGAAGAAAAAGGCCTCAACCTGCGCAAGGATCTTTTCCTCGAAGTGGCCTTTGTCACCGGCGAGCGCCTGTCTGAAAAGATGCGCTCCCAGATGGAAAAGAAGTACGACCTCGTCATGCGTCAGGGCTACGGCACCGCCGACGTGGGCTGCATCGGCTACGAATGCTTCCACAAAACCGGCCTGCACATTGCCAACCGCTGCTACGTGGAAATCTGCCATCCTGACACGGGCATCCCGCTGAAGGACGGCGAAGTGGGCGAAATCGTGGTGACGGCCTTCAACAAGACCTACCCGCTCATCCGCCTTGCCACGGGCGACCTTTCATACATCGACCGCAGCCCCTGCGCCTGCGGCCGCACCAGCCCGCGCCTTGGCAGCATTGTGGGCCGCGTGGACACCACCGCCCGCATCATGGGCATGTTTGTGTACCCGCATCAGGTTGAACAGGTCATGAGCCGCTTTGAAGAAATCAAGCGTTGGCAGATCGAAGTCACCAACCCCGGCGGCATCGACGAAATGACCCTGTTTGTGGAAACCAGCGGCTTCAAGCGCGAAGAAGAGCTGCTGCACCAGTTCCGCGAAAAGATCAAACTGCGCCCCGAACTGCGCGTGCTGGCTCCCGGCAGCCTGCCCCCGCAGATCAGACCCATCGAAGACAAGCGTCACTGGGATTAACCCGCAGATATACGCAACAAGCCCGGCCAAGAGCCGGGCTTGTTTTTTGGCAATTCCAAAAGAACCGCAAGCGGCGTGGAAAAGAAGCAAACCACTTTTTCCACACTGCAATTTTTACAGTTTACTTTACGTATCAAGCCCAAGCGTCATATCAAACCACTGCGCCCCGCCATGACTTGATTTCGAAATTCCATCATTCATATAACCAAAGCATTCGTAGTAGCGAATCAGTCGCTCTTTGCACGTCAGTATGACTTTCTTTTTGCCTAACTTTTTAGCTGTTTGCACAAAATTCTTCATGAGCTGGGAGGCAATGCCTTGCTTCCGAAATTCTGGAATCACAGCCAGCCCGAAAACAGTTAGGTTTTCCCCAGTCTTATTGTGGTGAGAGGTGCTATAAAAGAGTTCATCGTATATGACGGGGCTATCGGTAGCGCATCCGTTAATATACCCTACCAATCTACCGCCAACTTCAGCCACAAGAAAAGACTCAGGAAAAGCCGCAATCCTTTCCTTAAAGGAGGCCCGTGAGGCGGCTTCAGCCGCAGGAAAGCACACGGATTCTATTTCAGCTATACTCTCCAAATCATTCTGGCGAACACTTCTAACTGCGAATTCTTGCATGTAGTTTACTCTTTATTGGTGATTTTGCTGGCCTGCCCATGTCTCTAGCCGATATGGTTTGCACCAAGTTGATTTCAGCCTGAGAGCACATGGCAAGACTCCGCCAACCAAGTATCACAACGAATCAGTACACAGACTCACGGAAATTAGGCCCATGGGAATCTTCTACCTTGCTTATACACATGCGACCCTTTGTTTTTTCCACATAAACTACAATATACGGTGTGTACTCATTCCTAAAGGACACACTCACCGGCACAAGACTGAGGCTATCGTCCACATCAATGGATTTACCTACAATAAGGTTATCCAGCAATTCTTTTCCAAAGTCTTGCCCCCTAAGATAATAATCAGCGTCACCAACCATCCTTTTATAATCAAGGCGTACTCTTTTTGCTGTACATTTGCACACGTACTTAAATATGGCATCGTCAAAAACAGGACGATCATCTGTCAGCAGCGATTGCTTCATATACCATTTATAAAAATCCTGCACAAAAGACTCCACATCTTGTGCGCGCGCAACTTGTGGGCAGGATTGAAGCAATCCTATTCCAAAAACAAACCATATAAGGAGAAATTTTTTCATATACATTTCCTGCTAATTTAGTATGGGTAGGCATCGGATATGGATGCAATTTTAAATTCTGATCCAGATTTCTTTACATACGCGATTACGACATTATAAAAATCTTTTCCCTTAAATATTACAGGAACAACATACATATCGTCTGTCATCGTAAGAACATTCTTCACAAGCACACGGCAATCTTTATTAAATTGCATCGTTTCGCCCATTTGCGTAAAATAATATAAATCTGGTGATCTTTTCTTTTTGAGATACTCAATAAGTGACTCATCAACATATTCTGGCAACTTTTCCTCTTTAAAAATATCAACTAATTCACAGTACCTGACGAGATACCACTCATAAAATTCCTTAACAAATTCCTGCGGCGTTTGCGTTGCATCTGCCGCATTAGGGCAAAAAACGCCGAGACACAGCATGCTTGTGAGCACGCAAATAAGCATTTTGCGGATGCACATGTATTTATTCCTACGTTGATTTTGCAAACTGCGCCCGGCGAAACACTGTTCACCGGGCGCATGCATGAATAACTTTTAAGCGCGGATTGCGGCCAGCTTTGAATATGCAGAGAAGACATGCCAGCACAAAGGCTCTGATTCAAGCCTGAGAGCACATAGCAAGACTCCGCCAACCAAGTATCACAACGAATCAATACACAGGCGCGCGACGATTGAATCCAATGTTACGCTCTACCTTACTGATACACATATGACCCTTATTTTTTTCCACATAAACCACAACGTAAGGTGCGTATTCTTTGCGATAGCTCATACTCACAGGCACAAGACTGAGACTCTCGTTTACGGAAATTGATTTACCAACCATCAGGTTTTCCAGATCTTTTCGTCCAACGTCTTGCCCCTTCAGATAGTAATCAGCATCATCCCCGCCTACTCCCCTCTTATAGTCAAACTGAACTCGCTTGGCTGTACATCTGCACACGTATTTAAATATGGCTTGATCAAAAACAGGAAGATCGTCTGTCGCCAGCGATTGCTTCAGATACCATTTATAAAAGTCCCGTACAAAAGACTCCACGTCTTGCGCGTACGCAACTTGTGGACTGGCTTGCAGCAAGCTCATGATTATAAATAGGCAGATAAGAAGAATCTTTTTCATATGTTTTCCCTTTAGTATGGGTAGGCATCAGATATGGATGCTATTTTATAACTCGATTCAGTCTTTTTTATATATGCAATCACATAGTACTCAAAGTCTTTACCTTTGAATGTCACAGGAACGACAAAGACTCCATCCGCCATAGAGAGAACACTTTTTACAAAAATACAACTTTCCTTAAATTCCAGTGTTTCACCCATTTGCGTGAAGTAATACAAGTCTGATGATCCTTTCTTCTTGAGATACGCAATGAGCGATTCATCAACGTATTTCGGCAAGTTTTCATTTTCAAGAATATCATTCTGCTCATAATGTTTGATAATATACCATTCATAAAATTCTTTAACAAATTCCTGCGGTGTTTGTGCTGCGTCTGCTGCCTTGGGGCAAAAAATGCCAATGCACAGCATGCTTGTGAGCACACAAATAAGTATTTTACGAATGTGCATATGCTTATTCCTACGTTGATTTTGCAAACTGCGCCCGGCGAAACATTGCTCACCGGACACATGCATGGATAACTTTTAAGCGCGGATTGCGGCCAGTTTTGAACACGCGAGAGAATGCATGCCCAGCACAACCGCGCGGATCTCAGCCTGAGAGCACATGGCAAACCTCGACCAACCAATAATCGTAGTGAATCAGTACGCCTCACCGCGACGGTTACGCCCTTCAATGCGCTCTACTTTGCTGATGCACATGCCGCCCTTCGTCGTTTCTACATATACCACAACACTGGGCACGTATTCCTTTCTAAAGCTCCTGCTCACAGATACAAGACTGAGGCTATTATTTACGGCAATGGATTTATCAACTATAAGATTTTCCAATAATTTTTCATCAACATCTTGCCCTTTCAGATAATAATCCGCATCTGCAACCGATCTTTCATAATCAAGCCGCACTCTTCTCGCAGTATCCTTGCACACGTATTTGAATATGGCATCATCAAAAACAGGATTACCGTGTAACGGCAGAGACTGTTTAATATACCAGCTATAAAAGTTACGCACAAAAGACTTTACATCTTGTGCTTGGGCAAATTGAGGGCTTGCTTGAAACAAGCTCGCGAGCAGAAGCATGCAGACAAGAAAAATCTTTTTCATATTGGTATTCCCGCGAATTAGTATGGATATGCGTCTGAGACGGAATGAATTTTAAATGTTTCGTCTTTTTTATGTACGTAGACGATCACAATTTTTTCTATTGATTCTTTGGTAATTGTAACAGGCACGACAAATACATCGTTTGTCATATGCAGCACACCGCCAACGTGAACTTTAGCATTTTTAAATCCGATAAAGAATGGGCCCATTTGCGTGAAATAACTCATCTCATGACATTTTTCTTCTTCTCTGAGTTCTGCAATCAGCTCCTCATCAACATACTCAGCCAGTTTATCTTGTTTGAGTGCATCCGAGAGATCATAATCTTTTATAAGATACCACTCATAAAATTTCTTAACAAATTCCTGCGGCGTTTGTGCTGCGTCTGCCGCCTTGGGGCAAAAAATGCTAAAACACAGCATACTTGTGAGCACACAAATGAGTATTTTACGAAAGCGCATGCGTTTATACCTCTATTGTCTTTGCCCCCCTGCCCCGGTGGCTGTGTTTGCCACCAGAGAGCCGGGTTTGGCTGTTGTCAGCGGTCACGCCCCCCTAATGAAGGCAATGATTTAACCACCTATATCACTTAGCTCATTTATGGTCGTCGGTAAACAACATAAGGCGCACCATTTTTATAGGCTGAGGCAGCGTATATGCTGTCTTGCTTATAGTCAGATATCCATTGTTTTCCATCAAACATGGCAACATGCCCATCTGGATGCCCTTTAACGGGCTGAAAAACGACAACATCTCCCTTTTGTAGTTTCTCGCCTGGGGCCACGGTGAGAAAACCCGCGTGCCGTAAAATTGGGCCATACCCACTAGCACTGACCCCATTAGGATTGTATGCTGTGTTGAGTCTAATTCCGCCTGCATCAATTGCCTTGTGGACATATTCACCGCACCGACTCTTTGAATGTTCATGCGCCGCATTTTGCAGATGCGCTATAGCCGCGTCGAGATCCCACTTGGGCAATGGCTTGTCATTCGGCAAAATCTCCTCCCTCCGCATCATGCCGTTGCGCGATATGGCAGACCGTTTAAGCTCTTCCCTCTCGCTCATGGCATTGCGACCAACATCTGCCCGATACATAACCTCTCGGGATACTGGCGCTCTCAATTCATGCCCATAGGTAGAATAACCTGCTGCGCTGCCCCCCGCGTTGGTAAACTGACCACCGACATTGCGTGGATGCTTGCTCTCATCCCAGGCCAGCCCGCTGGCATCGTGCCTGTTGACCGGGTCATCCACGCAATAGTCGTAGAGGTCACCATCGCCGCGCGTGTCGTTTGCAGGGTCAAGCGACATAAATCTGCCAATGCGTGGATCATAGTCGCGCCAGTTAAACCGTATGAGGTGGGTGTCCCTGTCTTCCAGCCCGGCGCAAAAACCTATGGGCACATAGAGGCAGGGTAAGGAATCATAAACAATTTTGCCAAAACTGCTGCGCACCACCTCCTTGACCACCTTGCCGTCTGGCCCCACAAACAGGCGTGGCGTGCCCAGATGATCGCAGCAGCACGCCAGCACGAGTGACGACCGCGCCGATGCCGCCCCGGCAGGCGCGCTCCCGGTCATTGCCCCTCCCAGAGCGGACTTCTCCGGCTTGCCAGCATCAGAAGAGTTGCGAAACTGTTGGTATGCAGAGAGGCACTGGCACACTCTTTCCTTACGATTTGCTGCGCCAAACCAGTGCAACCAGCCGTCCGAGCCGTTGCGTTCATTTTCCGGAGCGGCATCAGCAGCCAGAACCGTTTTGCCCAAGGGGCGAATGACTATCCTGCTCAGGGTGCCGTCCGCATCATAGGCATAGCCATACTCCAGCCGCAGTTCATGGTCGCGGAAGCCTGCGAGCCTTGCCTGATCGTTCCAGCGGTATTCGCCAGTAATGTCGTTGTGGCGGTAACGCCTGTAAAGCCTTGTGCCCTTGTAGGCGTAGCGCAGCTCGCAACCATCATTGAGCTCGGCCCTGCCCAGCATGGTACTGCTGCCGTAGGCAAGGCGAAGGCCGCGCTTGCCTGCGATGCTGCTTACCGAACCGTATTTGTCATAGGCATAGCGGTTTTGCCCGTCGCTTTCCAACTGGCCTTTGTCATTATAGCTGTAGCGCGATTTTTCCATTGCGCTTGTTGATGCAGAAGGGCAGCCGTCATACCAGACCTTGCTGCGCACGCGCTGGCCAGAAGCGCTGTATTTATATGTTTCCGCAATGGCAGCGTTGTTTTTTACCTCGGTCAGCCTGCCCTCGGCATCGTAGGCATACTCCAGCACATTTGAGGCCCCGTTAAACTGCTCTGTTTTGCGGGCAATGCGTCCAGCAGCGTCATACTGATACTGGATTTCCAGGCCATTCTGTCTTCTCACCACTTGCGCGTCACGCATAAGAACCTCTTTGTTTTTTGTTCATCCCAAGAATTTCACGCATGGATTTCCAAATCTGCGGGCTGCTAGATTGGTCACCACACTTCAAGTCGGGGTCCGAACAAAATAAATGCCACAAAAATTTTATTATGTAAGACTGAAACATTTCAGTAAACTGGAGGTAAATTTTTGGCGCATGCAGCACTAATAATACGTGATATTTCAGGTTGTTAAAGAGCGATGCAAGAGAGCAAAGAAAGTAGCAAATTTTCACTACATTTATAACTATATGATTTTATTTAATAAAAAAAATGATTAAAATTTGTATTTTTTTACTTCATAAGACTCGCAACTATTCAATATGATACAGTTTCTTGTAAAATAAAAAGTGATGCCTTTTTCAAGACATCACTTTTTGCCGCGCATGAATCGCTCGTGAGTCTGCGCAATTTGCAAACAGAAGCTTCGCAGCGTGGGTAAGCACTAAGGCCCGGTATGCAGCATCTGGTAAAAATGTGCCTTGCCCACCGCCATAGGCGAGGCATTCGGCGTAGTTGCTACGCGCCAGACTTCATCTTTTGCACCAGGCCCTGCAAATCGCGCGTCTGCCCCGCCAACTGCTCCACAGCCTGCGCGGACTTGTTCATAATCGAAGCCGTATCGCGCGAAATACCGTTAATTTCATCAATACTGCGGGTGATTTCTTCTGATGTGGCAGACTGTTCTTCGCTGGCGGTGGCAATGGCGCGCACCTGATCGCTCGCGCCGTCAACCATGGTCACAATCTCCCGCAACACCTCGCCGCAACGCCCGGCCAGTTCCGTTGTGCGCTCCACAGCGGCAAGGGCGCGCTCCATATTTTCTATGTTGGCGCTGGTGCCGCTCTGGATTCCGCTGACAGCCTCGCCCACCTCGCGGGTGGCCCCCATGGTTTTTTCCGCCAGTTTGCGCACCTCGTCCGCCACCACGGCAAAACCGCGCCCGGCATCGCCAGCCCGCGCCGCCTCAATGGCCGCATTGAGAGCCAGCAGGTTGGTCTGATCCGCAATATCCGAAATGACAGACATGATCTGCCCGATGTTGCCCACCATGCCGCCCAGCGTATCCATGGATTTTTTCAACTCTGCGGAGACGCGCCGCACCTCGCCCATGCCGTCCACCACCTGATGCATAACGCCGGAACCTTCATTGGCCCTGCTGTGCGCGGCATCCGTGCTTTGCGCGGTACTGGCGGCATTTTGGGCAACTTCAAGCACGGTGGCGTTCATCTGCTCAATGGCTGTGGCGGCCTCGCCCACGCGGGCGGACTGGCGCTCCGCACCAAGGCTGGCCTGACGCACCTGCGCAGATATATCCCCGGAAACGGACGAAATGCCCTCCACCGCGCGTTCAAGCTGCGCGGCGGCTTCCATCATGCCCTCCGCCCTGGCTCGTTCTGCTGCTGCCTTGGCGGCCTGAGCTTCATCCGCTGCCTGCCGGGCGCGGCGGCCTTCTTCTGCAGCCTCGGCGCTCTTGCGCTCGGTTTCGGCTATCTTGCCCTTGAGCGTGCCCACCATGCCCTCAATGCTGTCGCGCAGCGCGGCCATTTCCGCACTGTAACTGCCGCTGGCCCGGGCCTCGAGGTCTCCGCCAGCCACGGCGCGCGCAAAGCTGATCACCCGCCCCAGAGGCCGGGTTACAGACAGCAGCACCAGCAGGGCAATACCCGCGCCGCACACAACGCTGCCGCAAATGGAAATCAGCAGCAGGCGTTCTGTACCGCGCGTTTGTTCGGCCAGTTCTCGCTGGCTGGATACCACGCGTTCCATGAACTGGGTTTCCAGCGCTTCCAGATTTTTTTCGGTAGTATGAACGTGATTCTTGTAGGTTGTGTAGTAGGCATTGGCCTGTGCGGCGCTCATGCTGCCAGAGCCGGAAGCTATATCTGATGAAGTGCGGCGCACCACGGCATCGTAAGCCGCAAATGCCTGTGTCGCCTCCTGCGCCAGAGCCTCGGCTTTGGCTCCGGCCTGGGGATTGCCCCGCAGGGCGGCCTCCAGCTTTCGCAGGTTTTCGCCCAATCCAGCCGAAACCTCATCCAGCTTGCCCATGTATCCTTTGAGCGCCTTGCTGTCGCCCATATTCAGCAGGATGTCTTTTTCAGCCTTGCGATAGAGCTGCATATCCAGGGATGCTTCGTGCAGCAGATTGATAGTGGGCAGTTCATGCCTGCCCAGCATGCCCAGCGTCTCGCGCTGCGCGCGCAAAGCCAGCATTGCCAGGCTGCCGGATATGGCAAAAATCAGCAGGATTACGCCAAAACCGCTTGCCAGTTTAACCCGAAGCGACATGTCCATAGTGTCCTCCACTACGCGGATAAATCGTGAGGGGGGATCTATTTTGATCATCCTACCAATAAACCGCACTAGTCAACGGCAATTATGGTCAACGCCGCAAAATGCATGCCCGGCGTTGCCTTCTTGCCTGAACTGTATCATTTTAAAAATCATGCACGGCTGCACAGCAGGCCGCGCCGAACCCCAGCAAGGAGAATCCCGTGAGCGCTAACACCAGCGAACAGGCCTTGGCAAGCCTTATCAAGTGGCTGCGCAACCGCCATGCAGAAGTTATGGCGGCAGAGGCGCAGGCCCTTGCCCGCCTTGACGCCGGGGATACCCCCGGCCATAATGAACATATGCGCCTCAAGGCCGAACTGCTGGCCGCAATGGCCGAAGACGCCAAGCCCCTGCTTGAACCGCTGCCGGGCGAAACGCGCTTCAATTACGCGCTCGCTCTGGAAGGCTTTTCGGCAAGTGCCAGAATGTCTTTGCGTCTGAACTCAATTTTTTATATGTCAGCCCTGCTCTACCCCGATAATCACAAGCCGGGACAGCCCGACAATCTTACTCTGTGCATTGACCGCATGGAAAAACTGGGCCTTGATTTCAGAACAGAATAGGCCGGACTTGAAATTTTGACCTTGCCGATGACTGGCAAGGCTTTATCTTGCAATACAGCAACGCCGCATGCAGAACCCAAGCGCTGACGGCTCAACACCCCACAAGGAGATCCCCCATGAAGCTTCTGCACATAGCCCTCGCTGCCGTGCTCTGCCTTTGGGCCGCATCTGCCCAGGCCAACCCCGCCGCAACCGATACGGCCAAGGTTGATAAATTTGCCATGATGGATACTAACAAGGACGACAAGGTGTCCTACGAGGAATTCAAGGCTTACTTCCCCAACATGCGCGAAGAAGCCTTTGCCGTTATTGACAAAAACGGCGATAAAGTTATTGACCGCGCTGAATGGGACGAGTTTGTATCCAACCATTCCTCCGGCCACATGGGTGGCAGCATGGGCAACATGATGGGCGGCCAGAACGGCATGCCCGGCAACGCCATGATGCCCACTCCCGGCAGCGCAGACATGCCCCTGGTGACGCCCCCCAATGGCAAATAAACGTCCCGCGCCATTTCCGCAGCCCTGGCGTCAGCACGGCGACCAGGGCTGTGCTGCTCCTGAGCGGCAGCCCGAAAAATCAAAAACGGCTGCCGTTCCGCTTTCTGCTGACGCGCCCAAGGGTGCGCCGCGCCGACAGGGTGCCAGAGCCTCCGCGCGCGCAGACAACAAGCCAGCACCCACGCGCAAGCCGCCTTTTCCCGACCTGCTGCGCGAGAGCGCACAGCAACGCAAGGCTGTTGCCCCAGAATCTCTGTGGGCGGACGCGCCGCAGGCAAGCGCTGGCGGCGCACAGCCTCAAGGCCGCTTACGCCAGCCGCGTTTCGTGCCCATGAGCGCGGAAGAAATGCGCGCACTTGGCTGGGATCAGCTTGATGTGCTGCTGATCAACGGCGATGCCTACGTTGACCACCCTTCGTTCGGCAATGTGCTACTGGCCCGCTGGCTGATCCACCACGGTTTCCGCACGGGCATCGTGGCCCAGCCCGGCTGGGAGGATACTGACGATCTGCTCGTCATGGGCCGCCCGCGCCTGTTTGCCGGGGTGAGCGCCGGAGCGCTTGATTCTCTGCTGGCGCACTACACGGCCTTTCGCAAAAAACGCCACGACGATGCCTACACGCCCGGCGGCAAGGCAGGGGCGCGCCCCAACCGCGCGTGTCTGGTCTATGCCAACCTTGCCCGGCGGGCCTTTCCCGGCCTGCCCATCATTCTTGGGGGCATTGAGGCCAGCCTGCGCCGCGTTTCCCACTACGATTTCTGGACAGACTCCCTGCGCAAACCCATTCTTATGGATGCCAAGGCTGACCTGCTCATCTGGGGTATGGGCGAAAAGGCCATTATCGAATGCGCCCAGCGCCTGGACAAGGGGGAAGACATTCGCGGCATCCCCGGTACGGCCTGGATGAACAAGCTGGACGCTTCCGGGCATCCGGCCAATCTGCCGCCTGCCCTTGAGGGTGAACCGTGGGTTGCCCTGCCCTCGCACG
Organism: Desulfovibrio desulfopostgatei; assembly: GCF_053570645.1. Taxonomy (NCBI): domain Bacteria; kingdom Pseudomonadati; phylum Thermodesulfobacteriota; class Desulfovibrionia; order Desulfovibrionales; family Desulfovibrionaceae; genus Desulfovibrio; species Desulfovibrio desulfopostgatei. Next base: position 3,032,526 of record NZ_JBRBQS010000002.1, read on the forward strand.
ATGAAATTCTGGCCGACTCTTTCCAGTTGCTCAAACTGACGCAGGAACTGGAGCGGCAGGTACACCGCCTTGACGCCTGGGCCTTTGAGCCTGTGGGCGACCGCGCCGTGGTGCTGGCCCGCCCTGCCCAGCCGCTGACCACAGAAGAAATGGACGATCTCTACACCCTCCCCTTCACCCGGCTGGCGCACCCGCGCTACAGGGAGGCTATCCCAGCGGCGGAAATGATGCGTACCAGCATCACAAGCCACCGGGGATGCGGCGGGGGGTGTTCCTTCTGTTCGCTGGCCCTGCATCAGGGCAGGCGCATCAGTTCGCGTTCCGAGCAGTCCATCCTGGCGGAGGCGCGTCTGCTGGGGCAGCAAAATGTGGCCCGAGGTAAAGGCCCGGTGGCGATTTCTGATGTGGGTGGCCCCACCGCCAACATGTGGCAGGGGCACTGCGCACTGGACAGTCGCACTGCGCAGGACGACGATATGCCCAAGCCACGCGTCAAAAGCGCCTGCCGCCGCACCAGTTGCTGCTTTCCCAGCGTGTGCAAATCCTTCATCACGCCGCAGCGCAAACATGTGGAGCTGCTGCGCAAGGTTGCCGCCCTACCGGAAGTCAAGCAGGCCCGCGTGGCAAGCGGCGTTCGCGCCGACCTTGCACTGCGTGACGCCGAGGCCCTTGCCGCCTATACAGGCGAATTTACGGGCGGTCAGCTCAAGGTTGCGCCGGAACATTGTGCGCCCTCTGTGCTTGAGCTCATGCGCAAGCCCTCGCTGGACGTGTTTGAAGCCTTTCTGGAGAGCTTTGTACGCCAAAGCCGCGCTGCAGGGCGGGAACAGTATGTGGTGCCGTATCTCATGAGCGGCTTTCCCGGCTGTACGGATGAAGACATGCGCACCCTGTCGCACTGGCTGCGGCAACGCCACTGGAATCCGCAGCAGACGCAGTGTTTTATTCCCACACCCGGAACCATTGCCACGGCCATGTTTTATTGCGGGCGCGATGAGCTTGGCGAACAAATATATGTTGCCCGCACAGATGCCCAGCGCATGCGCCAGCATTACATCCTCATGCCCGCCACGGAGGACGGGGACGCACCACGGCGGCCCGGCTCTCGACCTGGTTCACGGCCCAGCGCCAGACCAAGCACCCGGCCCGGCACGCATGGTGACGCTCGCAAGCCTGACGGCCCACGGCCCGACAAAGCTGGCAAACCTCAGGACAGGGCAAGGCCTTCCCGTGGCCCGCAAGGACAGCGGGACGACCGGCCTGCACGGCGCGAGGATAATGATCGTGGTGCCGCGCACGACAGACCGGGCCGTGGCGAAAGCCCGCAGAGGGGCAAAGACTCACGCTTCGGTTCTGATGATCGTAGCTCTGACCGCAACGGCAAACGAGGCGATGGACGGCGCGGCGGAAGACGCGCCTAACTGTGCCAGCAGGTGTTTCACAAGGAGGCAACCATGTCCCGCCCACTGACTTCTGAAGATGATCGGCTGACCCGTCTGGAAGAACTGACCTTTTTTCAGGAGGAACGCATCAAGGCCCTTGATGCGGCGCTTACCGCCCAACAGTTGCAACTGGACAAGCTGGAGCAGGATTTTTCCGATGCCACATCCGTGATCCGCCTGTTGCGAGAAAAACTTGGCGACCAGCCGGAAAATTCGCTCCCGCCCCACTCCATGCCCGAACGCTGGTAGCCGCTACGCCCAGCGCGCAGGATACAAAGGATGCGCTGACAAGGGCGGCTCTGTGACTGTTACAGCAACCGAGGGCAGCAGACGTACACCTTCCCAGCACGGCACACAAGTACAGTGCAATAAGTATCGCAGCAAATAAAAAAACCCGCCAGTTGGCGGGTTTTTTTATTTGCGAGAGGGTTCGGGGCAAGGCCCCAAACCCTCTCGCAGACAGTCTTTGCTTTAGAAACCGAAGCCATCGTTGTTGGCGCCGGAAGCACCGAAGCCGAAATCATCCGGCACAGCGCTTTCTTCAGCAACAGGAGCAGCTTCATCACCGGCAGCGGCGGCAGCGCCAGCGGCAACGCCGCCCACAACCATGCCTTTCAGGCCGTCCTTGATGGCGTCCTTGATGTTCATCATCAGTTCGTCATGGTTGATGGCAACCTTGCCCTGGAATTCGGCAACCTGCTTGCGCAGCCCGCCCATATCGGTGTTCATGGTCTTGATTTTGGCTTCAAGCTCATCAACTTTCTTGGAAAGAGCGGCAGCGCGGGCTTCAGCGGGTTCCAGAGCGCGCACGCGGTCTTCAAGGGCCACGGCGGCAGCGGTCTGAGCGGCCATGCTGGCGTAGGTTTCGCCAAGGTAGTTCAGCACCTTGTCGCACAGGGCCTTGGTCAGGCCGTCCATGCAGGTGAGGGAAACATTGTCGCCAAGGGCGCTACGGCCAGTGTTGACAAAGGCGTCCCAGGACTGGCCTTCAACCCAGTTCAGATCGGCAAACTTGGGGTACCAGCGGGCCAGCCATGCGGCGGCAAAGGGGCCAACGGCCTTGGCGCAGGTATCACAGGCAACGGAACGACCGGCAACAAAACCGGCGATTTCCTTGACGTCTACGCCCTCCTTGCCCACAACCAGGGCAAGCACGGACTCCACGGGAAAAACCTTACGAGATGTATCGGACATGGCGGCCTCCTCCTCGGAGATCGTATTTTTTTCAGAAAAGCTCACGGGGAACTGTGCGCATCCTCAAGGGCGGCCCCCGGCGCAAAGCCAGGGGCCAACGCCGTTAGCTTCTGCCGTACATGCGGGCGTAAACCAGGGCCGCCGTGCGGTACACGAAGTGGCCAAGCTTAGACCAGGGCAGGTAAGCGAAAAGCATCCACACAAATACCAGGTGCAGGTAGTACACCAGGAAGGCGGGCACAATGGCGTCCGCCAGGCGGAAGCACTGCGACAGCACACCGGTGACGGCCACCAGCCAGATGATGCCCAGCAGATACCAGTCGTACCAGCTGGAACCCTGGAACTTGGGATTCAGCATCACGCGGCGGACAGTAAGGATGGCAAGACCGGCCAGCAGCATGAGCGCGCCCAGGTTGGCCAGAATCTTCACCGGGAAGAGCAGCGGCATGGGCGTTTCAATGTGGATGAGCGGAATGACCTTGCCGCCCCAGTGACCAACAGCCACCACAGCCGTAACAAAGGCCAGAATGGCGAAGCTGTAAACCAGCAGCATGTGGCCGAATTTGCGGTTGGGGGTTTCCTTGCCGGTGGCGGGGCCGTCTTCGCAGTCGTCAAACTTGCGGTGGGTGATGACTTCATCCCACAGCACGTCCCACAAATGCCAGACCCAGCACTTTTTCTTGCCAATGACGGCCAGTGAGCCTTCAGGCTTGAACATGCCCCACAGTTTCATGACGCCCCGCGCGATGATCAAGGCCGCGCCAAAGAAGGTCAGCATGAAGATGGGGTCGATGGTGTAGTCGCCGTAAAAAATCTGACCAAAAACAATGCGGCCATCGGCAGCGCGGGGGAACCACTGACCGCCGTTGAAACCGGCGCGGATCCACCACACAAAGAGCCACAGCACAGCCGGGATGGCGAAGAGCACAGGCAGGCCAGCAGGCTTGCTCATGAGCTTGCCCACGCAGGTGGGTTCGGTCAGTTCGCGGTAAATGACGTTGCGCGCTGCGCCCATGAGGTCCGCAGGCTTGGCGCCGCGCGGGCAAAGGTCGGAGCAGTTGCCGCAGTTGTGGCAGAGCCACAGGTCAACGTCGGCGCGCAGCTTGTCTTTAAGGCCCCACGAAGCCCAGACCATTTCCTTGCGCGGATAAGGCGCATTGGCCGGAGCGAGAGGGCAGGCCACGGAGCAGGTGGCGCACTGGTAGCACTTCTTGAGGGACTCTCCCCCAGATTCTTCCAGCGCCCTGACAAACTCCATATCAGGTTTGATTGTACATTGTGCCATTGCTGCCATCCTCCTACATGCCCTTGAACGGGTTGGGGCCCATGGCCATGATGCGGTCAACAAAGCCGTCGATCAGGTCGGGAACCTTGTCGTATTCGTCAATGGCCACTTCAAGCTGTTCCACGCGTTCGGGCTGCACGCCAAGGCGGTTGAGCGTCTCGGCAATGTTTTCCTTGCGGCGGGAGCAGATTTCAGAGCCCTTCACAAAGTGGCACTGGTAGTCATCGCCATATTTGCAGCCCAGCAGCATGACGCCGTCGTAGCCCTTGCTCATGGCGTCAGACACCCAGATGGCGTTGACCGAGCCAAGGCAGCGCACCGGAATGATGCGGCAGTAGGGGCTCCAGGGCTTGTTGCGGGCACCTGCCATATCGAGCGCCGGGTAGGCGTCGTTTTCGCAGGCCAGAATCAGCACGCGGGGGCCATCGGCTTTGAAGTCCTTGGGCACCTGCACTTCGCGGATCATGGAGCCAATCTGGTCGATATTGTAGTTGGCGAAGGAGATAACGCGTTCCGGGCAAGCGCCAAAGCAGGTGCCGCAGCGGCGGCAACGTGCCGGATTGGGCTTGGGCGTTCCCTTTTCGTCGTCGTCCAGAGCGCCGAAGGGGCATTCTTCCGTGCAGCGCTTGCACTGGGTGCAACGCACAAAGTTGAACACGGGGTAGGAAAGGTCGCCCGAGCGGGGATGCACGGCAACACCGTGGCTGGCGGCCTCAATGCACTGCATGGCCTTGAGCACAGCGCCCTTGGCGTCTTCTTCGCAGGCGTCCATGGTCAGGGGCTGACGCACGCAACCCGCTGCGTACACGCCGGTGCGGCGCGTTTCGTAGGGGAAGCAGATGTAGTTGGAATCCGCAAAACCATCGAACAGGTTCAGATCCGGGAAGTCCGGGCCCTGACGGTAGTCAAAGCAGACGGTCACGTCCTTGGCCGTGGTGGGCACGAGGCCCGTGGGCAGCACAACCAGATCCACATCCAGATCGAAATCCATACCCAGCAGGGTATTTTTGCAGCTCACAACCATGTGGTCGCCAGCTTCGCGGATGTCGGTCACGTCGGCCTTGGTCATCATGACGCCCAGACGATCCTGCATCTTCTTGTAGAAGCGTTCAAGAATGCCGGGAACAGTCATGTCCTTATAAAGGATGAAGGTCTGACAGGTGTCGTTGGTCTTTTCGCAGACCGTATTGGCAAGGCGGAGCATGCCCACGCTGTTGACCGCGTTGGAATACGCAACATGACGGAAGCTTTCGAGGTTGGCTTTTACAAAGCCTTTTTCTTCTTCACCTTCCGCAGGCTTGGCAGCTTCGGCGGCTTCAGGAGCGGCTTCGGCTTCTTCAGCGGCCTTGCGCACGGCCTCTTCAGCAATAGTGGTATCAAGCACAAAGGCGATACGGCGGGCGTTCACCTGATCGGCTACCAGCATTTTGCCAAAAGTGGCGGCGTCCACAACCTTGGTGCTCTGACCAAGGCCCATGGGAGCAAGGAACTTCTGATCCAGCGGCACCCAGCCGGTAGCCAGCACCACAGCGCCCACTTCAATGGTCTGCGAGCCAGAGGGCGTGGCAAAGGTGGCCTTGAACTCGCCGGGCTGGCCTTCCAGCTTTTCCATGCGGGTGTTCAGGTGCACGGTGATCTTGCTGTTGCCGAGCACCTTGCTCGCCTTGTCGGCCACGTTGGTGGGCTGCTTGTCCGTCCAGGGGGAGGCCAGGGGCGAACCCATGGGAATGTTGTTGGCTGCGCCGCCGAGCTTTTCGGCTTTTTCAACGAGCACAACTTCATACCCGGTTTCAGCAGCTTCCGCAGCTGCGGTAAGGCCCGTCCAGCCGCCGCCGATAACGAGCACCCTCGGCACGCCGGTAATGGCGGCAGAATCGGGAACTTCGCTCTTTTGCAGCTTGACCACGCCCATGTTCACATAGTCGCGGGCCATGATCGCCAGCAGTTCAGGCGCGCCGTTGGCCGTGTCCACGGGGGTGTGATCAGGATTTTTATAGGCCTGCACGCACTGTTCGCGCAGGTTTACGTGTTCCACCTGCACGGGCAGGCGGTAGATGTCCGCATCCACGCGGGGGGAAGCGCCGCACAGCAGCACGCCGTCCAGCCCCTGCGCTTCGATGTCGGCCTTGATTTCACTCACGGCCAGGGCCAGCACGGGAACGACCTTGACTACGGGCACAAGACTGCCCCACTTCTGGCTCGTCTGTTCGGCCAGAGCGGTCAGATCAAGCCCGCCGCCAATGTTCTGCTGGTCAAAATAGACGCCAATTTTACCCGACATGCCGCCTACCTCCCTTTCACCGTTTGTACCGCCTTCAGGGCGGCGGCTGTGCCGGACTGCGCCGAGCGCATCACATCAAGGGGCATGCGCGCGCAACCAGCGGCGAAAATGCCGGCCTCTTCTCCGCCCGCGATAAAGCCGTCTTCGTCCAGCGGCAGGGGCAGGGGCGCATTTTCGCCAGCCAGCGAGGGCTGCATGCCCGTGGCCAGCACAACAAGATCATAATCAAGGGTCATTTTTTCACCGCGCACGGCGTCTTCCGCCGTAATGCGCACCCTGTTGCCCTCGGCCTGCACGGCGTCGGCAACCTTGCCCTTGACGAACTTCACGTTGGGCAGCGCCTTGACCTTTTCCAGCACCTTCACATAGCGGCCCGGGGCGCGCAGGTCGATGTAGTACACCGTGATTTGCGTGTCGGGATTCTGCTCTGCAATGTACAGGCACTGCTTGAGCGTGGCCATACAGCAGATGTAGGAGCAGTAGTTCAGGTGATTCTGGTCGCGGGAACCAGCGCACTGCACAAAGGCAACCTGGTGGGGAGCACGGCCGTCGGAAGGACGGACAATGCGGCCACCGGTGGGGCCAAAGGGCGAAGCAAGGCGTTCAAGCTGCATGTTGGACACGCAGTTTTTCACGTTGCCCGCGCCAAGATTGGTCAACTGGGTAACATCATAGGGCTTCCAGCCTGTGGCAACGACCACAGCGCCGACATTGAGATCAAGCTCGCGCTGCGGTTCATTCACATCAAGGAACTTGGCCCCGGCAACCCGTGCGCTGTCAGACTTGGAAAGCGCATCAAGGTCGAGCGTGTAACGGCTGGGGAAGGCGAAAGGCATATCCTTGTGCAGGGCCTTGCGCGTGGCAAGACCAAGCTCGAATTCGCTTTCCACTTCGCCGGTCAGGCTGGAGGCCAGCAGGCTGAAATCGATGTTGTGCGGGGCGGTGTGACGGGGGCTGATGCGCACCTTCACCTTGTAATCGCCCTTTACGCCCATAAACCCGACCACTTCGGCCTGGGTGAAAAATTTTATGCGCGGGTTGTTCCTGATGCGCTGGAACTGAATTTCCAAGCCGCAGGAGGGGGGACAAAGTTTGGGAAAATACTTATTGAGCTGAGCCACGCGCCCACCAAGCCAGGGCGACTTTTCGACGATAAAGACGTCGTGGCCCAGTTCCGCCGCTTCAATGGCGGCTGTGAGGCCTGCAAAGCCGCCGCCCACGACGAGAATGGCATTGGACATCCTGGATATCCTCCTGCGTTGTTGCATAGCGGCTGAAGAAGGAAAAGGACTCCCGCCGCGAAAAAAAAGGAGCGGCCCCGTGGCCGACCTCTGCGAGCGCCAGCGCACAAAACTGCCCGCACCACGCCCGCCGACAAAGGGGGGCCTGCTGCCGGTCATCCCCTTGCCGAACATTTGCCTTGTGCTGCGCACCTATGCCCAAACAATCGGCACACCAACAGGCTGGCACGAAAACCGCTCTTTTTCCGGCAGGGCCTGGGCCGCCGCCGGCACGCGTTTTTCGCCGCCGCGAGCCTGGCAAAGCCAGAGCTTGCAGCAGAGGGGGCGGCCTTGCGGCCGCCCCCATTTGGCATCAGTGCCGCCGACTAGTCGGGGATGATCTGATAGTAGGGCTTCTTGAAGATCTTGGTCTCGCCGGTGGCGGGATTGTACTTCGAGTTCACGAAGCACTTCCAAGTGTCGTCGTCCAGGCCCATGAAGTCCGCACGGTAGTAGAAGCCGGGGTAGCGGGATTCTTCACGGAAGGCGATGTGCTGCATGTGCAGGCGCACCGTCCACAGACGATGGTAGTTTTCCCAGCAGCGCAGCAGTTCGTGCAGGTCACGAGCGGCCAGCTTGAAGGAGTCTTCTTCCATCATGGCGAGCAGGTTGAAGCCGGTGTCAAGCAGCGCCTTGGAGGTGGTGTAGTACGTGCTCACGCCACCGCCGTATTCGTCGGTGCACTTCACGAGACGCATCATGAAGTTCTTGGGCGTGATGTAGTTCGGGTTCACCACGGGATCGGTCGAAGCGGCCTTGCCTTCCTGGTAGTTGTAGAAAGGACGGTAGATCAGCTTCTTCAGTTCGTCAGCGGATTCCGCGAACTCAGGCTTGAAGTCCTTGTGATCGAGGCACCAGCGAACCATCTGCTTGCCAGCCATGCGGCCTTCAGCATGCGAACCGGAGGAGAACTTGTGGCCGGAAGCGCCCACGCCGTCGGCGCAGGTGAAGAGACCTTCAACGGTGGTCATGCGGTTGTAGACCTTGCCGTTGGAAGCCTTCACTTTGTAGTCTTCGGGCACCCAAGCTTCGTCGGGACCGGAAACCCAGATGCCGCAGCAACCGGAGTGGGAGCCGAGCAGGTAGGGTTCAGTGGGCATGATTTCGGAACCACGTTCTTCAGGCGCGGTGTTGGTGCAGGCCCAAAGGTTGGCCTGGCCAACGCACATGTCGAGGAAGTCTTCCCAAGCTTCGGATTCAAGATCCTTCTGCTGTTCTTCGTTCAGGGTCGCGAAGGTGTTCTGCAGGGCGCTCTTGGTGTCCATGTAGATGGGGCCGCGGCCTTCGCGCATTTCACGAAGCATCATGTGGTTACGCAGGCAGGTCGGGATGACATGGCCCTTGGCGTAGCCGCGATCTTCGTAAGGCTTCAGCATGGCGCGGTTGGTGGCGCAGTAATCTTCACCCTTGGAGTTGGTGGCTTTGGCCTTGAACAGGAGGAACCACGCACCCACGGGGCCGTAACCGTCCTTGAAGCGGGCGGGCACGAAGCGGTTTTCCATCATGGTCATTTCAGCGCCAACCTGAGCGCACATGGTGTAGGTCGAACCGGCGTTCCACACAGGATACCAGGCGCGGCCCATGCCTTCACCGGTGGAGCGGGGACGGTACACGTTAACGGCACCGCCAGCGGCCACCATGATGGTGTTGGCTTTGAAGATGTGCACTTCGTTGGCGCGCAGGTTGAAGCCCACGGCGCCGGCGATGCGGTTGGGGGTGTTCTTATCGAGAAGCAGCTTCACGATGAAGATACGTTCCATGATGCGGTCTTCACCCAGGGCATTCTTGGCAGCTTCGGCCACGATGCACTTGTAGGATTCACCGTTGATCATGATCTGCCAGCGGCCGGAACGCACAGGGGCGTCGCCCTTGCGCAGGCTCTTGCCAGCGGCCTTGGCGGCAGCGCCGTTCAGGTTGTGGCCGTCTTCGCCCTTGATCCAGCAGGGAAGGCCCCAATCTTCAAACAGATGCACGGAGTCGTCAACGTGACGGCCTACGTCGAAGATAAGGTCTTCGCGAACCAGGCCCATAAGGTCGGTGCGGACCATGCGGACGTAGTCATCGGCGTCGTTTTCACCCAGGTAGGTGTTGATGGCGGAAAGACCCTGGGCCACGGCGCCGGAGCGCTCGAGGGTGGCTTTGTCAACCAGCATGATCTTCAGGCCGTGCTTGTCGCCCCAGCGCACTGCTTCAAAAGCGGTGCCGCAGGAACCCATGCCGCCGCCCACGATCAGCAGGTCAACCGCATGTTCCTTAACTTCAGGCTCGGCAATGGCCACACCCTTCGTCGCTTCCTTGACGGGAATCATTGGCATAATTGTTTCTCCTTATCGCACTAGCGGTTGCAATAGCCTAGCGGCCGTGTTCCATGCAGGTGAAGGTCTTGTTAGCGTCCTTAACATCGAACTTCTTGCCAAGGGCGGTCTTCGGGACGGCCAGGGCAGTTTCGGTGAACAGCAGTTCATCTTCGATGTTGGCGCCTTCGGGATGGCCTTCAAAGGGCTTGATGGAACCTTCCGGCGTAGTGCGGATGGGGAACTTGAAGCGTTTCACGTTGCCATTGCGGAACTTGACGGTCCACATGATGGAGTCAGCCGAACGCATGGGGATACAGGTCCCGCCCATGGGGGCAAAGTCTGCATAGGGACGGGCCGTAATGGCGCCCTGGGGGCAGATCTTAACGCAGGAATAGCATTCCCAGCAGGCATCGGGTTCCTGGTTGTATGCCTTCATTTCCTCAGAATCAAGAATCATGAGGTCATTGGGGCAAATGTACATGCAGGCCGTCTTTTCGCCACCCTTGCAGCCGTCGCACTTGGACGGATCGACAAACGTCGGCATACGTATCCTCCAACTCTTTTAAAAGTGTTTCAGAAAAACCCGCCGGGTTCGGCGAGGCGCGCGGCAAATCCGTCACGCCGGGGTTAGCCGAGCGCCTCCACAACGAAGGTTGGGCGTATGGCTTGCGCAATTAGTAACAAGCACTTAGCCTTTGAGTCAACCCCCCTCTGCAAAAATTCGTGGAAACTTCACAGAGCCGTCATGTGGATTTACAGCAAATTCAGAAAGTTAACTGCCTTGTGAAAAAAAATCTATTTCACATTTTCGCCACTCTTGCGTCACAACCATTTCAAAAGTTAACGGATCATGCCACGCGGGGCTGCCCAATGGGCAACCCTTGCAAGAGAAGTCATTTCAAGCTAACACGCTTGGGCAGATAAGGGAAGCCCCCGCGGCAAAACGAGCCATGAGTCGGCAACCTGTTGTTTTTTCAATGCTGCGCCACGGGCGGACCCCTCCTATCCAAATTTCATTATCAGTACAGGACAAGGCATGACCGACAATTCCAACGATTCCCGCGCTCCCCGCGATGCGCGCGAAGCACGGGGCCAGCGCGCCCCGCGCGGCCCCCGTAACGGGCACGAAACCGGCGATGCGCGCGCCCGCAAGCCGTTGCGCGAAGTGGTTTGCGAGATCGACCGCGACATTCTGCGGCTGCTGCTTCGCCGCAATAATATTCTTGTCCGCATGCGCGGCGACAAACCCCGGCTTGACTCCACGGAAGAAAAAACCATCCGTGAGTCGTGGGAAGCCGCCGTTTCCCACATCAGCCGCGATGCGCGCCTTTCGGGCCACTTTTTTTCGCTCATGCAGGAAGTGGAATTTCAGCCCCGTCCCGCCTCTACCCGCGCTGACGGCGCGGATGAAGGCGGCGAACCCGGCGGCGCAGCAGCGAAAGAACCGCCGCGCACGGCCTTTAACCTTGCGCCGCCCGCCAAACACGTACGCCTGCACATGCCTGCACCTCTGGCCTGCCGGGCCACGCGCGCATGGCTGATGCTGGCCGCAGCCACAGGTCAGCCCCTGCATATAGCGCCTTGCCTCATGAATGATCCCATCGTGGACTGCGTCAAAATGCTCAATCAGGCAGGCGCCTCGCTGACCCGCGAGGATGAAGGCGTTTCCGCCCGCCCGGCTGCTCCGCTTGGCGCGTCTGACAAGGTTATCCACACGGGCGACAGCGCCTGGAACTTTTTCATGCTGCTGGGGCACTATCTTGGCCGCCCCTCGCGTGCCAAGTTTACTGGCGATGCAAGCCTGAAACTGGCTGACTTTTCTTCTGTGCGGCACTTCCTGCCCACTCTGGGCGCGCGCCTCGTGCATGTGGTGCCCAAGAGCGACGGCCTGCCCGCGCGCCTTGAGTGCTCCGGCATTTTGCCCGATTCCGTCAAACTGCCTGCCGATGTGCCCGCCGAACTGGCCGAGGGCATCCTGCTGGCGGCTCCCGGCTACGAAAGGGCAATCACACTTGATCTTGGCTCGCATCCCGAGCACAGGCTCATTGTTGCCCGCATACTGCCCATACTGCGCGCAGCTGGCGCAGATGCGCAGGTGGAAGGCGCAAAGGTGCGCGTCAACCCCGGCCCCCTCAGCCTGCCCGCCCTGCCTCAGGCTGGCATGGAGCCGGAACTTGCGCTCTTTCTCCTGGCCCTGCCCCTGGCTCTGGGCGGCGAAGCCCTGCTTGACGGCCAGTGGCCCGCTCTGCCCGCCGCTGAAGCTGGCTGGGATCTTTTGCAGCAGCTTGGCCTTGACCTGCGCTACGAAGCGGGCAAAAACGGCGGCGAAGTCTGCGCCCGCGCTGCCGCGCCCCTGAAACAGTACGCAAAGGGTGATCTGCCCGCCGGATTCCCCGCGGCATGGGCCCCGCTGCCAGTGGCTCTGGCCGCCTGTGCAGCCCTTAGGGGCGACAAGGCCGCTCTGCCCGCCCTGCCCTCTGGCACAGACCGCACAACGGTAGAAAGTTTTCTTTCTGCTGTGGGTCTGGATTTGGATGAAAACAGCAGATTGTGCAAAAAAGAACAATCTGGCCCGCGCACGGGCTGGAATGCCCCTGATCCGGTCTGGGCAATGGCCCTTGCACTGGCTGCTTGCGCAAGCCCCCACCAGAAGCTGGGCAACCCCGGCATCATGACCGGGCTGTACCCGCCCTTCTGGGCGCTGTACAATACCCTGCCCGAACCGGCAGTGCGCCGCTCGGCCGCGCCGGAAGTTCCGGCTGCCGCTCCCAGACGCCGCATTATCACCGGCGCAGTGGCTGTGCCGCCGGAACTGAAAGACGAAGACGACTATTAGATAAAGAATAAACAACAGGCGCTGGCGGCGAAATATCGTCCCCAGCGCCTGTTGGCGTTTACAAAGGCAAGCGCAGGCACGCAGGCATTGCACGAGGCCGGAGCGCAGCGGCAAGTCTCTGCCCCTGCGCTATTGCAATGCTATGCGGGGCACAGGAAAAATTTTCTGTCCGGCAAAATCGGTGCAACGACAAAAAAAATCCGCCCCGCGCAGCATATCTGCAACGGGACGGAAATTCCGTTTGGGCCGCCATGCCCACTCCGCAATAGCGGACAAAAAACGCGGCTGCGAAAATTATTCCTGAGTAAAGCGGAACAGCCGCACGGAAAGGGGCTGCATGTTCTGCCGATTCATGGCCGAAACAATAAAGGCATAGTTTCGGGGCTGTCCGGCGGGCGGGCAGGGGCCACGATAGTGGCGCGTCAGGCCGCCCTCGGGGATAATGCCGCTGCCATCGTTGTTCCACTCGCCACCGCCAAGGAACAGATCCTGGCCATCGCTGGTAAATTCCACCAGGCGCACGTCATAGTAATCGGTGCTGCCGGGGGTCTGTGCCACCTGAATTTCAGGCGATATCCGGGAACAGCGGTGAACTTCGCGCAAGGTAACGGTAACGGCCATGCCGTCCGGAATTTCCTGCGTCTCCTTGGAGGCGCAAGCGGGCAGCAGGGCTGCCGCGCACAGCACAGGGAAGAGCGCACGCCGGGCTTTGCCTAAAATTTCAAAACGCATCAGGGCCTCCAAATGACAATTGCTTTATGCGGCTTTTGGAAGCATAACCAATAGTCAGGTCGAATACAACAACCAGTGGGAGCAGTATATGTCCATTCTTGCAGACAGCGTTACGGGGTATCTGGAACACTCTTCGTGGATCCGCCGCATGTTCGAGGCCGGAGGCCAGCTCAAGGCCCGTTTTGGCGCGGACAACGTTTATGACTTCAGCCTGGGCAACCCCGACCTGCCAGCCCCCCCCGCCGTTGTGGACGGTTTGCGTTCCTTCACAGAACACGCTGGCGAACCTTTTGCTTTTGGCTACATGCCCAACGGCGGCTTTGTCTGGGCGCGCGAAAAACTGGCCGCCCACCTCAGCAAGGAGCAGGGCGTAGACCTCACCGCCAATGATGTGCTGCTGGGCTGCGGCGCTGCTGGTGTGCTCAACGCCTTTTTGCGCGCAGTCATCAATCCCGGCGAAGAAATGCTGGGCTTTGCACCCTACTTTGTGGAATACGGCTTTTATGTAGCCAACCACGGCGGCACCTTCCGCGCTGTCATGAGCAAGGCCGACACCTTTGCGCCCGACCTTGCCGCGCTTGAAGAAGCCATCAGCCCCAAAACCCGTGTGGTGCTCATCAACTCGCCCAACAACCCCACAGGTGTGATTTATAGCCGCAAAGACCTCAAGGCGCTGACCGAACTGCTGGAAAACAAGAGCCAGGAATACGGCAAGCCCATCTGGCTGGTGGCCGATGAACCGTACCGCTTCCTTGCCTATGACGGCGCGGAAGTGCCTTCGGTGCTGCCGCTCTATCCTTACGCCGTGGTCATCAGCTCTTTCTCCAAAAATCTTTCGCTGCCGGGCGAACGCGTGGGCTTTGCCGCTGTTTCACCCCTGCTGCACGAAAAGGCCGAGCTCATGGCCGCCCTCACGCTCACCAACCGTATTCTTGGCTTTGTGAACCCTCCCGTGGTGGGCCAGCACATCATGGCCGCCGCCCTGGGCAGCCAGGTTGACCTGAACGTCTACGCCGCCCGGCGCAAGGCCATGGGCGAAGTGCTCAAGAACGCCGGATATGAATTCCAGATGCCCGCAGGCGCGTTCTACTTCTTCCCCAAGGCTCCCGGCGGGGACGATGTGGCCTTTGTGAACAGGCTGGTCGAAGAACGCGTGCTGGCGGTTCCCGGCTCCGGCTTTGGCTGCCCCGGCTACTTCCGTCTGGCATTCTGCGTGGGCGAAGAAGTGATCCGCAAGGCTGCCGACGGCTTTGCCAAGGCCCGCGCCTCCGTAAAATAGCATCGCAGGCTGGCCCAAGGCCCAGATCTCAAACCACTACAGGTAGCAGAAATGACGCACACCCACTCCGCAACGCCATCGCACGGCAGGCTTTACGGCCTGATGTCGGCGCTCGCATGCTTCCTCCTGCTGGCTGCCGTTCAGGTTTCCGCCAAGGATATCAGCGTGAAGGACGCCGCAACCCTGTTGCAGAATCCTCCACAGGGGCTGACCATTGTTGACGTGCGCACCCCGGCGGAATTCCGCGAAGGGCATCTTGCAGGCGCAATCAACATGGACTTTTTCGGCGCATCCTTTGATTCGCAGATACTTGGCCTGCCCAAGGACAAGCCCGTGTTGCTCTACTGCCGCACGGGCAACCGCTCTGCCGGAGCCTACGATGCCATGGAAAAAGAAGGGATAACCAATATCCTCCACATGAATGAAGGCATCACGGGCTGGCAGAAACAAGGCCTGCCGCTGCAAAAATAGCGCGCCGCAGTAGCGCGAGCAGCGTTACGCTGGCACGGATTCTGCTTCTATTCAGGGCGGAGAGGAAGATTTTTCCTCCCGCCCTTTTTCTTTGCCTGTCCATATGTGCGACTAACGCACAGCAGGCAAGGCGCGCCGCACATATGGACGGCGCTGCGGCTGACGCTTTCGCAACAGAAACGTCTTGCCGTTTGGGGCATCGTTTCCGGGCAAGGGAAAATTATTCCCTCCCGACAGGAGGCAGAGCATGAACTCGTCATTGTTTATCGGCGCCACAGGCATGAAAACGTTGAGTAGCGGCATGAACGTTATCTCAAACAACATCGCCAATGTGAGCACCATCGGGTACAAGCAGCAAACCGCTCTGTTCTCTGACGTTTTTTACGCGCAGCAAGGGGCCATAGGCGACTGGTGGGATGCGCAGACCAATTCCAAGGTAGCCCTTGGGCAGGTAGGTCAGGGCGTACAGCTGGACGCAGTACTCACACGGTACAACCAGGGGGCCCTTGAATCTTCCAATACCGTTACGGATATGGCCATCAACGGCAAAGGCTTCTTTCAGGTAACGGACAAAACCGGCCAGGAGTATTACACCCGCGCGGGCGACTTCCGCCCCGACAACCAGGGCGTCTGGCGCACGCCTGCCGGCATGGCCCTCATGGGCTACAAGTACGCTGAGGATGGCACCAAGGGCGGTCTGGCGCAGGTTACAGTTGACAGATTCGCCAAGATGCCCGCCAAGGCCACCACGGCCGTTGATATGCGGTTTAATGTGGGGCAGTCCAAAGACACCACCAGTGACCCCGCAAATCCCTATTTCAGCCTCATCGGCCAGTATAACGCCGCCAATGATCCACCCCTGGCCAGTTCCAGCTACGGATACGGGCAAAGCATTACCATGTATGGCGCCGATGGCACGGCCCACTCGGCCACCATCTATTTTGACGGCGCACCATCCACAGGCTCCGGAAGCACTGTGGAGTACCTCATTGCCTCGGATGCCGACGCCAATGGCGGCAAGGCCCAGCCCCTGATGGCGGGTACCCTCAGCTTCAATGCCAAGGGCGAAGTTACCGGAATGTCGGCCTACACTCCATCCACTGCAGGCAGTACAAACCTTGCGGACTGGAACGCGGCCACACTCTCCAAGGACGGTATACCCCAGATGACTGTCAACGGTGCGCCTGTCACTGTGAACCTGGGCATCACCGCCAAGAGCGGCTGGCAAAACAGCCCAGGCAATGCCGCCAGCGTGGGCACCGATCCCACTGCGCTGGCAAGCATGGGCAACGCCTACACCCGCGCAGCAGACGCCACAACCAACTACACCTCTTCCTCTCCTGTGACGCGCACAAGAACCCAGAATGGGTATGCCGAAGGCACACTGAACAATATCAGCATCAACGCCGATGGTACTGTGGTGGGCAAGTTTTCCAACAGCGAAAGCATGGATCTCTGGCAGATTCCCGTATGCCGTTTCACCAGCGAAGACGGCCTGCGCCGCGAGGGCAACAACCTCTTTTCCGCCACTGAAGATTCCGGCAATATGGAAATGGGCGTTGCCGGTACGGAAAACTACGGCAAGATAAACGCGTACAACATTGAACATTCCAACGTGGACATGTCCCAGGAAATGGTCAACATGATTGTCAACCAGCGCGGCTTTCAGTCCAACAGCAAGGTTGTGACCACGGCAGATCAGATGCTGCAAAAGGCCATGGAACTCAAACGGTCATAGCCGCATGGGCTCAGCCCTTTGTTTGGTGTAATGATTTTCCGGCCCCGGCATAACCCGGGGCCTTTTGTATTTCTGGCAGGATACCGCTGCCAGGCGGGTGCGTCCATACCATATTTGACCATTTTGGTTATCCGGGCGATCCGGACGCAGCAGCATTGCTCCGTACCGCCCCATAGGGTACAGTGTTGCCTCAAGATGTGGATCACCCTGTAAAGAAACACTTTTTTGCCGCACTTTCCCGCAGGAGAGCACCCCGCATGAGCGTCGCAGCATCCTCCACCAATGGTACCGCTCTCTATGGCGTCACCGGTTGGCCGCTGGCCCAGACACTTTCGCCCCTGTTGCACAATACGGGCTTCCGGACGCTGGGCATCAACGCACTGTACCAGAAATGGGAAGTGCCGCCCGAGAAACTGCCCGCCTTTGTGGAAAGTGTACGCCTGCTCGATATTCGCGGTTGTTCTGTGACCATCCCGCACAAGGTTGGCCTTTTGGCCCTGCTGGACGAAATCAGCCCCCTTGCACGTCAGGTGGGCGCGGCCAATACCATTTACTGGAAGGGCGACCACCTTTGCGGCGAAAACACCGATGTGGCCGGATTCATGGCTCCGCTTGCAGAGATGCCTCTTGGCGGGGCGGATGTGCTGCTGCTGGGTGCGGGCGGCGCTGCCCGGGCCGTTGCCGCTGGCCTTGCCGCGCCGGACAATGCAAAGCGCCCTGCCAGAATCTTTGTGGCCACGCCTTCCGATAAATCGCACCTGCCGCTGGCCGACGAATTCGGCCTTACGCCCCTGCTGTGGAAAGACCGTCACGAGCCTTCGGCCCTGCTGGTGGTCAACACCACTCCCCTTGGCATGCGCGGCAAGGCAGAGGATGACACCCCATACGATTTCTCGCTGGCAGGGGCACTTCCCGCCAACGGTGCTGCCAAGGCAACACCCATTGCCTACGATATTGTGTACAACCCCCTCGAAACCCGTTTTCTGCGCGAGGCCCGCGCTGCTGGTCGTTGCTGCATATCGGGCCTTGAAATGTTTTTTGGTCAGGGTGACGCGCAGTTCCGCCTCTGGACGGGGCAGGGCCTGCCGCCCGAATCACGCCGCGCCCTTGAGGACGCCCTTGGGCAACAGCCCCAATAAACCGACATGAAAAGCGAGGCTTCCATGCGAATTCTGGTGCTGCACGGCGTCAATCTGAACATGTTTGGCAAGCGCGACCCCTCACAGTACGGCACGGCCACCCTGGCGGACATTGACGCAGCGCTGCAATCGCTTGCCCAGGAAATGGGCGCGACTGTGGAATGCTTTCAGACCAACCACGAGGGCCTGATGGTGGAGCGCATCCACCAGGCGCTTGGTGAGGGCGCTGACGCGGTGGTTATCAATGCGGGCGCATGGACGCACTACAGCTATGCCATTGCTGACGCCCTGGCCATTCTGCCTGTGCCTGTGGTGGAGGTTCACATGTCCAATGTTCACGCGCGCGAGGCGTTCCGGCACCATTCTGTGCTGTCGCCAGTGTGCGCGGGCAGCGTGTGCGGATTCGGCGTTGAGAGTTATCTTCTCGGGCTGCGAGCCGCGCAATCGCTGGCGGCTAAAGCCGCAGCCAAAGCGTAGTAAAGACGCAGTATATAATTTGCTGGGGTGCGAGCCTAGATTTTTGACTTTTTCTGCTGTAGCGTTGTAGATAGTCTTGTCACAGCGGCACCCCATCAGCTTCTAACCAGAGAGTTCCCATGAACGAAGCCATTAACCTGAACCGCCTGCGCGACCCCGCCTTTACGGAGGAAGTGGATGCGCACAGCGGGCAAAAAGTGTCCACCTGCTATCAGTGCGGCAATTGTACTGCCGGCTGTCCCGCAGGGTTCGTTTACGACATGCAGGTCAACCAGATCATGCGGGCGGTACAGTTGGGCTTGAAGGACGCGGTACTTGATTCGCGTTCCATCTGGATGTGCCTGTCCTGTTCCACCTGTAGCCAACGGTGTCCCAACAACATCGATGTGGCCGGAGTCATGGAGACCCTGCGTCACATGGCCCGCAAGGAAGGCCGCGTGGCCGTTCCCAAGGTGGAGAAATTCTGGTTTTCCTTCCTGGATACGGTGCGCACCTTTGGCCGCACCCACGAAATCGGCACCATGGCACTCTATATGATGCGCTCGCTCCGCGTGTTTACCGATGTTGACCTCGCGCCCGAAGCCCTCAAGAAGGGCAAGCTGGGCCTCAAGCCCCATATTCTGCCGGGCGGGGCAGGGCCGGTTACCCGTATCTTTACGCGCTACAAGGAACGCGCCAAGCGCGAGGGGGTGCGCCCATGAATTTTGCCTACTACCCCGGCTGCTCTGCCAGGGGTTCCTCAAAAGATTACGAAATGTCCACCCAGGCTGTGTGCAAAGCTCTGGACATGAGACTTGTGGATATTCCCGACTGGAACTGCTGCGGCTCCACCCCGGCCCATGCCGTGGATACGGAACTTTCCGCTGCCTTGTGCGTGCGCAATCTTGATATCGCCGCCCAGCAAAAGGCTGAAGTTCTGCTTACCCCATGCCCCAGCTGTCTTTCCAACCTGCGCCTGGCCTCCAAGCGTATGGAAAACCCCGCCTTCCGCAGCCGGGTTGACGAGCTGCTGGACGGCCCCTCGGCCAAACAGTTTCCGCCTGTCACCTCCGTCATGCAGGGCATTGCCGCGCAGATGGAAATGGACGCCATCGCCGCCCGCGTGCGCCAGAGCCTCAAGGGCCTCAAGCTCGTGGCCTACTACGGCTGCCTCATGAGCCGCCCGGCGGAAGTGATGAACTTTGGCGACCCCGAAAATCCCACGCTCATGGAAGAAATGATGTCTGCCTGTGGCGCGGAGATGCTTGATTTTCCGCTCAAGACAGCCTGCTGCGGCGCATCGTTCGGCATTCCCGAGCGCCCCATGACAGCCAAAAATTCGGGCCGCATCCTTGAGCTGGCAACCCGCCTCGGCGCGGACGCCATCGTAGTGGCCTGTCCTCTCTGCCAGATGAACCTTGACCTGCGCCAGGATCAGGCCAGCGCGGCCATGGACACCAAGTTCCGTATGCCGGTGCTCTACTTCACCCAGATGATGGGCATTGCCTTTGATCTGCCGGAAGAAGAACTGGGCCTGAACAAGCTGTGCGTGAGCCCCAACGGCCTTATCCGCAAACTGGGCGAGCTGCGCCGCGAGGAAGCGGCCAAACCCACAGAGCAGAAGGCCAAGGCCGCTGAAGGAGGCAGGTAATGAGAATAGGCGTCTTTATCTGCCACTGCGGCAGCAACATCGCCGGTACTGTCGACTGCGCCCAGGTGGCGGCCATAGCCCGCACCTACCCGGACGTGGTCTATGCCGACGACCCCATGTACACCTGCGCCGAACCGGGCCAAGCGGCCATTGAGGCTGCCATCCACGAGCACAAGCTTGACGGCGTGGTTGTTGCCTCCTGCTCGCCGCGCATGCACGAACCCACCTTCCGCCGCACGGTGGAACGCGCGGGGCTGAACCGCTACATGCTTGAAATGGCCAACATCCGCGAGCATGTTTCGTGGATCGGCAAGGACATGGAAGCTAACACCAACAAGGCTGCCGAGCTGGTGCAGCTTGCGGTGGAAAAGCTGCGCAACAACAAGCCCCTGCTGGCCAAGAGCTTTGACGTCAACAAGCGCGTGCTTGTCATCGGCGGCGGCGTGGCTGGCATTCAGGCCGCGCTTGACTGCGCCGACGGCGGCATTCAGGTGGTGCTGGTGGAACGTGATGCGACCATCGGCGGCAAGATGGCAAAGCTCGACAAGACCTTCCCCACCGTTGACTGCTCGGCCTGTATTCTCGGCCCCAAGATGGTGGACGTGGCCCAGCACTCCAACATTACGCTCTACGCCTATTCCGAAGTGGAAGACATTTCGGGCTATGTGGGCAACTTTACGGTCAAGATCCGCAAGCGCACCACCTATGTGGACTGGAGCCTGTGCACGGGCTGCGGCGCATGCACAGAGAAATGCCCGGCCAAGAAAACGCCCGACACCTTCAATGAACTGACGGGCAACACCACGGCCATCACCATTGCCTTTCCGCAGGCCATCCCCAAGAAGGCCGTCATCAATCCGCAGTTCTGCCGCCAGCTTCTCAAGGGCAAGTGCGGCGTGTGCGCCAAGGTGTGCCCCACCGGGGCCATCAAGTACGACATGGAAGATGAAGTCATTACCGAAGAAGTGGGCAGCATCGTTGCCGCCACCGGTTATGACCTCATGGACTGGACGATCTACCAGGAATACGGCGGCGGCGCTTATCCCGACGTCATCACCTCCCTGCAGTACGAGCGCCTGCTCTCCGCATCCGGCCCCACGGGCGGCCATGTGAAGCGCCCCTCTGACGGCAGGGAACCCAAGAACATCGTCTTTGTGCAGTGCGTCGGCTCGCGCGACAAATCCGTGGGCCGTCCCTACTGCTCCGGCTTCTGCTGCATGTACACGGCCAAGCAGGCCATCCTGACCAAGGATCACATTCCCGATTCCAAGTCCTTTGTCTTCTACATGGACATCCGCGCTCCAGGGAAAATGTACGACGAGTTTACCCGCCGGGCCATGGAAGAATACGGCACGGAATACATCCGTGGCCGCGTGTCGCAGATTTACCCTGACGGCAACGGCCAGATGACCGTCATGGGCGTGGATACCCTGCTGGGCCAGCCCGTGGAAATCAAGGCCGACCTGGTGGTGCTTGCCGTGGGCGTCGAGGCCAGCAAGGGTTCGCCCCAACTGGCGGAAAAGCTGCGTATCTCCTACGACAGCTACGGCTTCTTCATGGAAAGCCACGTCAAGCTCAAGCCTGTGGAAACCAATACCGCCGGCGTGTATCTGGCGGGCGTGTGCCAGGGGGTCAAGGACATTCCCGCCTCCGTGGCCCAGGGTTCCGCCGCTGCGGCCAAGGTTCTGGCGCTCTTCTCCAAGGACAAGCTTGAAAGCGACCCGCAGATCGCCCAGGTGGACATCCGCCGCTGCGTCAACTGCGGCAAGTGCATCCGCTGCTGCCCCTTTGGAGCCATCAAGGAAGTGGAAATCCGGGGCGAGGGCAAGGCTCAGGTCATCGAGACCGTGTGCCAGGGCTGCGGCCTGTGTACGTCCACCTGTCCGCAGGGGGCCATCCAGCTTTCACACGCTACTGACAACCAGATCCTTGCGGAGGTAAACGCCTTATGCCAGTGCTAAACGGCAAAGAACTGAGAATTGTAGGTTTTCTCTGCAACTGGTGTTCGTATGGCGGCGCGGATACGGCCGGTGTGGCCCGCGCCACCCAGCCCACTGACCTGCGCGTCATCCGTGTTCCCTGCTCGGGCCGCATTGACCCGCTGTTCATCGTCAAGGCGCTGCTCAACGGCGCGGACGGCGTGCTGGTTTCCGGCTGCCACCCCCGCGACTGCCACTATGCCGCGGGCAACTTCTACGCCCGCCGTCGCCTTGAGGTGCTCAAGCAGTTCCTGCCCGTGCTGGGCATTGACGAACGCCGCTTTGAGTACACCTGGGTTTCGGCCTCCGAAGGCCAGCGCTGGCAGCAGGTGGTCACGGTCTTTACCGACCGCATCCACAAGCTCGGCCCCGCGCCCAAGCTGGAAGATCCCGAACCGCTGCTCAAAATCGCCGACATGGCGCTGACCTCCCTGCGCTCCCTCGGCACAGGGCAGAACGCCGCCCTTGCCGAGCTCAAGGAAGCCATCAAGGCCAAGCTGCCCGAGCTGGACTGCGTGCTCGGCTGGCAGCAGGGCTATGACGCCGCGCACACCGTGCCCCTGTTCATGAAGACCCCCGAGGACGTGGACAAGCTGGTGTGGGGACCCTTTAACGTCAACAATCCCGCCGTGTACCTGCCCTCGTTCAAGGGCAAAAAGGTGGGCATTGTGGTCAAGGGCTGCGATTCCCGCTCCGTTGTCGAGCTGCTTCAGGAAA
Source organism: Desulfovibrio desulfopostgatei (assembly GCF_053570645.1). Taxonomy (NCBI): domain Bacteria; kingdom Pseudomonadati; phylum Thermodesulfobacteriota; class Desulfovibrionia; order Desulfovibrionales; family Desulfovibrionaceae; genus Desulfovibrio; species Desulfovibrio desulfopostgatei. Next base: position 3,055,303 of record NZ_JBRBQS010000002.1, read on the forward strand.
ACCTGATCCGCCGCGAGGATGTGACCATCTTTGCCCTGCCCTGCGAAGGCACGCTCGACATGGCCCGCGTCAATCAGGATCTGGGCCGCTACACCAAGATCGACGGCGTGACCTATGACGAGGCCGGTGTGACCATCACCGCCGACGGCAAGGATCACCGCTTCTGCATGACCGACTACGCCCAGGGCAAATGCTACGGCTGCACCACGCCTTCGGCGGTGCTGGCCGACACCCTGCTTGGTCAGCCCGTCAAGGTGGACGGCGCACCCAATACCCCGCCGGAACTGGCCCTGCTCGATTCCATGACTCTGGACGAGCGGCTCGCCTTCTGGCGCGGCCAGATGGACCGCTGCCTGCGTTGCTACGCCTGCCGCAACGCCTGCCCCATGTGCGTGTGCCGCGACTACTGCGTCTCCGACAGCCGCGATCCGCACTGGATGACGCAGGAAGACAGCGCCAAGGAAAAACTCTTCTTCCAGACCATCCACGCCATGCATCTGGCTGGCCGCTGCACAGGCTGCGGCGAATGCCAGCGCGCCTGCCCCGTGGGCATTCCCATCCTGGCCCTGCGCCAGCAGATTGCCCGCGCTGTGGCCCAGCTTTTCGACGGCTACCAGCCCGGCCTCAACCCGGACGAAGTGCCGCCCCTGCTGGGTTATGAAGTGGTTGAAAAGAACATTCATGAGAGGGACTGGAAATGAGCATGATCCGCTTTGTTACCCCTGACGGCTTGCCCGCGTTTCTTGCCTACCTCTCGCAGAATGGCCGCCGTGTGCTTGTGCCGGTAGAAAAGCCCGCCAACAAGCGCTCTGTGGTCTTTGAGCCGTGGCAGGAAGGCAAGCCGTTTACTCTGGAAAAGGCCACTGTGCCCGCCAAGGAAGCCGTGCTGCCCCAGTGCGAAACCCTGGTGCGCTACAAGAAAACCAAGGATCCGGAAAACCTCGAGCGCGTCACCATGAGCCTGGACGACAAGCCCGAGGCTCAGCCCACCGTGGTTTTTGCCTGCCGCCCCTGCGATGCGCGGGGCTATGCGGTGCTTGACCGCCCCTACCTTAAAGGGCCTTACGCCGATCCTTACTACAAGGCGCGGCGCGAGCAGCTCACGGTGGTTACGCTCACCTGCGGCAGCGGCTGCAACACCTGCTTCTGCCACTGGGTTGGCGGCGGCCCAACCTCCCCCGAAGGCTCGGACGTGCTCATGACCGAGATCGAGGGCGGCTATGTGCTGCAAGGCATCACGCCCAAGGGCGAGGAACTGCTGGCTGCGTCTTCCCTCTCGGAAGGGGCCGAACTCTTCCCCAAGGCGGAAGCCGCCCGCAAGGAAGCCTGGGCCAGCCTTGTGCCAGCACCCAATATCAAGAACGCGCCCGAAAAAGTGGCTGCCCGCTTTAACGACACGCAGTTCTGGCAGGATCAGACCGACCGCTGCCTCTCCTGCGGGGCCTGCACCTACTTTTGCCCCACCTGCTACTGCTTCACCATCACCGATGAGGGCGAAGGACTGAGCGAAAAAGGTGGCCGCCGTCTGCGCAGCTGGGACAACTGCATGTCCTCGCTGTTCACCCGCGAGGCCAGCGGCCACAACCCGCGCATGCTCAAGGCATTCCGCATGCGCAACCGCGTTTCGCACAAGTACTCCACCTATCCTGAAAACTGGGGTTCGTTCTCGTGCAGCGGCTGCGGCCGTTGCATCAGCAATTGCCCCGTCTGCCTGGACATCCGCTCCATCGTGCTGGCCGCCATTGAAGACGGCAACGATGACAAGAAGTCCACGGACAAGTAGGAGCAGACATGGCAACCAAGAAAACTACCGGCAAAGCCACTACCCCCAAGACTGAGCCCCAAAATACCGCCGCGCCTGAAAAGGCCGCTGCAAAGGCAGAACCCGCTGTGGATACCAAGCCAACTGCCGCCGCCAAGCCAGCCGCCAAGCCGGGCCTCAAGCCCGCGCCCGACGGCGGCATGCTGCGCGAAATCACGGCCCGTCCCATGATGCAGGGCAACCCCTACCTGCCCATGCCCGCCACTGTGGCCGAAGTCATACAGGAAACCGGCAACATCAAGACCCTGCGCGTGGTGCTGGACGATGATGCGGCCATGAAGTCCTTTACCTACGAACCCGGCCAGGTGGGCCAGCTCTCTGTATTCGGCGCTGGCGAATCCACCTTTGTCATCAACTCGCCGCCGTCGCAGAAGAACTACCTCCAGTTCTCCGTCATGCAGGCGGGCGAAGTGACCTCGGCCATCCACAGGCTCTCGCCCGGCGACAAGGTGGGCGTGCGCGCACCTCTGGGCAATTACTTTCCCTACGCCGACTGGAAGGGCAAGGACATCTTCTTTGTGGGCGGCGGCATCGGCATGGCCCCCATCCGCACCATCATGCTGCACGTGCTGGAACACCGCGCCGATTTCGGCAAGGTGAGCCTCCTCTACGGCGCACGTTCCCCGCGCGACATGGCCTTCAGCTATGAAACGGAAGACTGGCTGCGCCGCGATGATCTGGACTGCACCCTGTGCATCGACGCCCCCTTTGACGGCTGGCCGCACAAGGTGGGCCTGATCCCCAATGTGCTGCTGGAACTCAACCCCGATCCCAAAAACTGCGTGGCTGTGCTCTGCGGCCCGCCCATCATGATCAAGTTCACGGTGCAGGCCCTGCAAAAACTCAATTTTGCGCCTGAAAACATCGTGACCACGCTTGAAAAACGCATGAAGTGCGGCGTGGGCATCTGCGGACGCTGCAACATCGGCGGCCGCTACGTCTGCGTGGACGGCCCCGTGTTCACCTGGCAGGAACTGCAGGATCTGCCGCCGGAACTGTAGGATTCCGCGGCATTCAGCATAGTCTGTTTGCGGGGGGTTCCCTTGTGATTGCCCTTGGGCAGCCATAATGGAGCCTCCCCTTTTTTGTGCCCCTGTGGAGTTCTGCCTGCACAATCGCACAGACCACTGAGCCAGGCCGGTTTTGCCGCTGCGCATCCATTCGGCGGCAGTTGACAGGACGGGCACAGTGGGTCAAGGAAGTACAACGCTTTCTTCAAGGGAGTATTCATGAAAAAAATGCTGATTCTCTGTTGCCTGATGCTTGGACTGCCCGTGGCTGTTCAGGCCGGTAACGACAAGATTGATCCTTCCACGTATATCTGCGCCGAACTTGTCACCCAGCCCATGGCTGAAGGCGGCCAGCCGCCCATATTTGAAGGCCTGCAGATTGACGGCTATGTGAGCGCCAAGATGGGCAACCCCATTGCAGACCCGGAGACCCTCGCCCCCATGCTGGGCCAGGTTTACGGCGCCTGCCAGGTTGACCCCACCAAAAAGGTCGCCGCCGTTTGGCAGGAAGCCCGCAAGACCTTTCCAGTCGATACAGAGAGCACATGGCGCGCAGACAAGACCCTGTGCAAGGATTACACCGCCAACCCCGACGATGGCAGCGGCTTTGTGATCTGGCTTGACGGCTACAACCGGGGCAAGAGCGGCAAGCCTGCATCCGTGCTTAACAGCGATGACACCCTCAAGGCCTACCTCGACGCTTGCAGCAAAAAGCCCGATTCCCTCATGCTGGACGTATTGGCTGAAAGCGCCAAGTAGCCCAAGCCCGCCACAAAAATTTGAAGGCCGCAGATTGCAAAATCTGCGGCCTTTGCATTTGAAAAAAGGGAAAAAGCAGGGATGTTGATTGAAATGCCACCGCTGAATAAAGGCGGTTCAATGCCCGAACAGCTCTAAAAAATAACCATGTAAAGCGGAATGGTGATCATGGAGAGCAACGTCGTCAGGCTGACGGCCTGCGCCCCAAATTCCGGGTCAGTATGATAGTGGGCGCTCAAAATCGCCGCCTGGGCCATCACAGGCAGGGATGCCTGGATGATGAAAACCTTGCCCATAAGCGCAGGCACCGGGAAGAAATACAGCAGGCCAGTCATCACCAGCGGGCCAAGCATCATGCGCCCCAGCGCCAGCAGAACCATATCCTTGCCGATCCTGATGCTGCGCAATCCCATATCGTAGATGGAAATACCGATAAAAATCATGGCCAGCGGCGTAGTGAGATTGCCCAGCGAGCGGGCGACGTTCTGCAAAAATTCGGGCAGTTCAACGCCCAGCATGGTCAGAATCAACCCTGTGATAAAACCCAGGAAAGGCGGGGAAAACACTTGCCTGACCCTGGTGCGCAGGGGGATTTTTCCTCTGTTTTCAGCAATATCGCATGTAATGGAGTAGACCCCCACAGTCCAGAAAAAAACCGTGCTGGCAGCATAGTACAGCAATACATAGGGGATGGAACTTTCGCCAAACAGGGCCAGATTGACGGGAATACCTATAAAAATGGTGTTCGAATTGGCGACGCTGGCACAAAACAGGCCAAAATGCTGCCTTTTGACGCGGGCCAGTTTGGCAAGCGCAATGGCCAACGCAAAGGTGAGGGTCACAGAGCCCAACGGCAGCAGCGCCCCCTTTGCCAGCATGATCAGGTCGTCCCGATGGAACGAGTGCATGATGGTGTACATAAGAAAGGGCGGCAGGGCGATCTGGGTGATCAGACGCGGCAGAACAATACGGGTTTCCGCGCCAAACCAGTTGCGCGCCGCCAGCATGAAACCCACAAAACCCAGCAGCATCAGCCCGAATACACCGCCCAGCGCATGCAAAAACGCCATGTCTCTTTATCCTTTCAAATAACCATTTCGCAATATTGGCCCAGGGGCCAGAAAACCCCCACGTGCCAAAAACAAATCCGGCACGTGGGGGCTTTGAATCATTTCGGCAAGTTACTTAGATTTCCTTGTAACGCCCGCCATTGGCAGCCGAGCTGACCAGATAGGCATAACGCCGCAGCACAGGGTACGGGCAATCCTTCTTGGGCACCACAAGGGCGGCGTGCCGCTTGGCAAGCTCGGCCTCGTCCACAAGCAGATCCAGCTTGCGGTTGGGAATGTCGATATGGATGGTATCGCCTTCGTGCACCAGGGCGATAACACCACCGTCCGCCGCTTCGGGCGAAATGTGCCCGATGGCCGCGCCATTGGTGCCGCCTGAGAAACGGCCGTCCGTCAGCAGGGCAACATCCTTGCCAAGGCCCATGCCTGTGATGGCCGCCGTGGGCGAGAGCATTTCGCGCATGCCCGGGCCGCCGCGCGGGCCTTCGTAACGGATCACAACGCCGTCCCCGGCCTTGATCTTGCCGTCAAGAATGGCCTTCATGGCGTCTTCTTCCGACTCGAAAACGCGGGCCGTAACATCGCGGCACATCATTTCCGGGGCAACCGCAGACTGCTTGACCACAGCGCCCTCGGGGGCCAGGCTGCCGCGCAGAATGGCAATGCCGCCCTGCTTGGAATAAGGATTTTCAACACTGCGGATCACTTCAGGGTCCATGACGCGGGCGTTCATGTCCTTGAGGTTTTCGCCCACGGTCTTGCCCGTGGCGGTCATGCAGTCCTTGTTGATGAGGCCCAGCTTGTCCAGCTCGGTCATGACGGCAGGGATGCCGCCCGCGTTATCCAGATCAACCATGTAATGCTTGCCCGCCGGGGAAAGCTTGCACAGATTGGGGCTTTTTTTGCTGACTTCGTCAAAAATTTCCAGGCCAAGCTTCAACCCGGCCTCGCCGAACACGGCGGGCAGGTGCAGCACGGTATTGGTGGAGCAGCCAAGGGCCATATCCACGGCCACGGCGTTAGCAACAGACTTGGGCGTTACGATGTCCAGCGGGCGGATATTCTTGCGCAGCAGATCCATAACCCGCATGCCCGCCGTTTTGGCAAGGCGAATGCGCGCGCCGCTCACAGCGGGGATGGTGCCGTTGCCGGGCAGGGCCACGCCTATGGTTTCAGACAGGCAGTTCATGGAATTGGCCGTGAACATGCCCGCGCAGGCGCCGCAGCCGGGACAGGCGCGTTCAGCCATGTATTCCAGCTCTTCTTCTGTCATGGCGCCGCTGCGCACCTTGCCCACGGCTTCAAACACGGTGATGAGATCGCCGCGCTTGCCGGGGCCGATGTCGCCGGGCAGCATGGGGCCGCCGGAAACCAGCACCGAGGGAATGTTCAGGCGCATCATGGCCATAAGCATACCGGGAACGCACTTGTCGCAGTTAGGAATGAACACCAGAGCGTCAAAGGCGTGACCGCGCGCCATAATTTCAATGGAATCCGCGATGAATTCACGCGAGGGCAGGGAAAAACGCATGCCCTCATGGTTCATGGCCAGGCCGTCGCACACGGCAATAGCCGGGAACTGCAGCGGCGTACCGCCCGACATACGTACACCGGCCTTGACCGCATCGGCCAGGCTGTTCAGGTGCATATGCCCGGGAACGACCTCGCTGGCGGCGTTCACAATACCTATCAGGGGGCGTTCCATTTCTTCTCTGGTGAGGCCCAGAGCATAGAGCAGGGAGCGGTGGGGGGCTTTTTCCAGCCCGGACTTCATTTTTTTGCTGCGTGCTTCATCATCCATGACGGTATCCTTATGGTATGAACAACAAACATTCCTCTTGCGCCCGCAATTGGAATGTGAATGGTACGGTAATTTTTTACGCCCGTAAACACGCCGTAGCCGCCCCTGCCCAGTGCCCCGACACAACCGGACGTGTGGGAATCCCCTCGGCTGAACAGGTATTTTTTCCGCACGGGCCTCAGCCACTTGAGCGCGCCGCCGAAGTGAGCTAATTTCCCGGCATGCAAAGCTCTACCCCAACTTTGGCCCGCCGCTACATATTCAAGCTCGTGGCCAATATCGCCTCCGTCCCGGTCTACCTTGTCATGGAGGCCATTCTGCCCCGCGCTCTCGGGCCGCAGATGTACGGCAATTACAGCTTTGCCACCAACCTGTTCCAGCAGCTTTCCGGCTTTCTGGATATGGGAACCTCCACCTGCTTTTACAATTCCCTTTCGCGGCGGCAGGCAGAGACCGGCCTCATCGGCTTTTACATGCGCGTTACAGTGGCGGTATTCGCTATTATTTTGCTGGCCGCAGGTCTGCTGCAAATTCCTGCGGCTGGCGAACTGCTCATGCCCGATGTGCCCCTGTGGCTCGCACCGCTGGCAGCCCTGTGGGCTTTTCTGACATGGTGGGGCCGCGTGCTGCGCTCCATGAACGATGCCGTGGGCGCAACTGTTTCTTCCGAGATGGTGCGCACCGTTGTGTCGCTGTTTACTGTGGGCTTGCTGGGGCTCATGTTCTGGGCCGACTGGCTGAATATTCACACGCTCTTTGCCCAGCAATACCTCATGCTGGGGGCAACTGCCCTTGGCTACTGGCTGGTTACGCGCACCTACTGGCGGCAGGCGGGCATTCCCCTGCACTTTCGGCTCACGCCTGAGCAGACGCGCGCCTATGGGCGGGAGTTCTTCAATTACAGCCACCCGCTGTTCGTGCAGGCTCTGCTCTCCTTTTTGCTCCTCACTGCCGAGCGCTGGCTGCTGCAATGGTTTGACGGCAGCGTGGAACAGGGCTTTTTTGCCCTTTCCCAAAAAGTCAGCATGGCCTGTTTTCTTTTTGTTTCAGCCATGACGCCTCTGGTCATGCGCGAGCTTTCCATCGCCTGGGGCAACAACGACCGCGAGGCCATGGGTCGCCTGCTCACGCGTTTTGCCCCGTTGCTGTACGTGGTGGCTGCCTATTTTTCGTGCTTTACGCTGGCCGAGGGTTCCGCCCTGGTGAACTTTTTCGGCGGCGCGCAGTTTGCCGCTGCGACCCTGCCTGTGCAGATCATGGCGCTATATCCCCTGCATCAGGCCTATGGGCAGCTTGCCGGATCGGTTTTTCACGCCACGGGCCGCACCAAGGTGCTGCGCAATATGGCGGCGCTGGAATGCATTTACGGTTTCAGCACAGCGTGGTTTCTGCTTGCGCCGCCGGAATATTTCGGCCTTGGCCTCGGTGCTGTGGGGCTGGCGATTAAAACCGTGTGCGTGCAGATCATCACGGTCAACGTGTATCTTTGGCTGGCATCGCGCTTTATTCCGCTCAAGTTCTGGCGCAACGTGGCCCACCAGATATGGAGCCTAGCCGTTTTGCTGCTGCTGGCCTTTGGCTGCCGCCAGCTTACGCTCTATCTTGGCATTGGCGATGTGGATTCCCTGCCGCGTTTTCTTGTTTCCGGCGTCATCTACACCGCGGCTATCGGGCTGCTCTGCTTGGGCATGCCCGCTGTAATGGGCTTTTCCCGGCAGGAATTGCGCGAAGTATTCATCCGGTTCAGCAAATCCAGATCGCACAGCTAACCCCCTGTCCAACAAAAGAGAAAGGCCGGACAGTGGTCTGCTCCCCATCAAGTGGACAGGCCAAAAAGGCCAGGGCGAATATTCAATCGGCCAGCTTTTCCCGAAATTCTATCGGAGAGAGCTGGCCGAACTTTTTTTGAAATCTCTTCGCAGTATAAAAACGTATGTGTTCTTCTAGCAGAGCGACGGTTTCCTGCTAGCTGCACACCTCTTCCATGTGAACGCTTCAGTTAGTTTTTTAAGGGACAGGTGGCTATGGTAGCAATTTGTGTGGCTTAATCTTTGCCGCCCGATAGGGCCTGCTTCATGCAGATTTAAAGTCCTACCCATCGGCGATGGTTGCTATGGGATGTTTCTCGCGTTTGGTAAGTGCACTAAAAATAAAGCAATACAGGAGTAAGCTGTTTTCAGGCTTCATATTTCGTGGCTTCCACATTGCAAGGAGCGGCAAAATTCAGGTAAACTTTTAAAAAAAAATGTCGTTAGGGAGATGAGGAGTACCAAACTGTGCGCAAGTGAGGTGTCGGAATGGACTTTTTTGATGATATTTTGACAGCCACATATTTAAAGAAGGCAAGCTTGAGCCTTCTGCTGGATAGTTTGCCGCAGTCTGTGCCCCCAACGTACACATCCGGCAAGGAAATGCTTGCCGCAGCCTTGACCGGACGAATTCGGACTGATGCATCCATGCTGCGGCAAGGGGCGAAAAATGCAACGGAAGGGGCAAATATAGCCACGTTGATCGCAACGTCCACATCCACGGTGCGCGACAACCTGAACCAGATGTTAACCCTTGCCCAAGAGGTAAAGGCCGATCCGACCAAGGGCAGCGTCAACGGCGCCGCGTTTACAGCCCTTGCCGGAGAGCTCTCGTCAGTTGTTTCTGGCACAAAATACAATAATATTTCTCTGTTAGACAAAACTGGCTGGACGAATGACAGTCGCCTCACCATCAGCGGCGATGGGAAATCCTCGACGTTTAAACTACAGATGGGATACGGTAGCTCAACCTTTACACTGAATGATTTGTCGTATCTGAATTACCTGAAGAGTGTTGATTTAAGCAGCGGATCGCTTGATATAGATGCGCTTATCAGTGATCTTTCGACACAAATAAACACAGTCGATGTGATATATAGCCGGAATAATTCGCTGTCAGGGTCTTACACAAGCGAGGCGAATGTCCTGGTGGAACAAGCAGACATTCTGAAGAAGGCCGCGGAGGATGCGATGCCGAGTGAGGAAGACCCTCTTTTGCGGGATATTGGCAGTATTATTTCCACAACATCCTGAGTACTGTCGCTGCGCAAATCTCCCTGGGGCATGCATCAGTTTATATCCCGGCAATGCTCCCATTCACCAACATTCCGGATTTTTGCATTTCTCCCCGCGCAGCAACCACTAACACTGACACCTTATTGAAAGGCGTCACAAGCGGCTCTTGCACATGTTCCGCCTGTGACGCTTTTTTATGTTGTCTATCTGATGGGGAGCATCGCAGCGAAGCCTGGGTGACCTTTCTATCGCAAGCTACTCAGTCCGGCCCTTTGTATTCACACTGCCGCATCAAGCAGCAGATTGTCCCTATGAATCACCTCAGGGTAGTGCGCATCACCCAGAATAGCTGCGACTTCGTGCCGTTTCAGGCCCATAATTTTTTTCAGGTCTGAGGTGCTGTAGTTGGAGAGGCCCACGCCAAGGCTTTGCCCTTCGTGCAGCACGCGCACCAGCCCGCCTTGCTGAAAGTTGCCCTCAACGCGGAACACGCCGCCGGGCAGCAGGCTGCCGCCCTTGTGCAGCAGGGCCTTGGCCGCGCCTGCGTCCACATGCACGCTGCCCGCCGGATCAGACTGATAGGCCAGCCAGAATTTACGGCGCGGTATGGCATGCCGCGCCGGGCAAACCCATGTGCCGCCCGTAAATGGCTCGTGCCCCTGCGGAGCCGGACAAATACCGCTGGCGGCAAAGGCCCGCGTGATGATCTCCGGCTCGCGCCCCGGCAAAATCAGCGTGGGAACGCCAATCTGCGCGGCGCGACGGGCCGCCAGCAACTTGGAATACATGCCGCCCGTGCCTACGGAAGTCTTGCCGCCGCAAAGCTGACCCAGGTCGAGGGCCGCCACATCATCAATGTGATCCATGATGGGGGCGTTGGGATCTTTTTGCGGATCGGCAGCCAGCACGCCCGAGGCGGAAGTGAGATTGATGAAAAGATCAGCTCCGGTCAGATTGACCAGAAGGCTTGCAAGGCAGTCGTTATCGCCGAACTTCAGTTCGCTGATGGATACGGTGTCGTTTTCATTGACAATGGGCAGCACGCCCCATTCCAGCAGTTCGGCAAAGGTATTGCGCGCATTGAGGAAGCGCTGACGCGCGCGCAGGTCATCGCGGGTCAGCAACACCTGAGCGGTGGGCATGCGGTGCGCAAAAAACACCTTGTCCCAGCTCTGCATGAGCTGCCCCTGCCCCACTGCTGCCGCGGCCTGACGCGCCGCAAGGCCCGTGGTTTCAACCACATGCCCGCGCGTGGCAAGCGCGGCCCGCCCAGCGGCCACAGCGCCGGAAGAAACAAGCACCAGACGGCGCGGCTCCGCGCCCCCCGCGTTACTGGATGCGACATCGCCCGCAGGCAGCAGGTTGCGCAGACGCGCCAACTGCCCGGCCAGATTTTCCAGCACAGGCATGCTCAGGCCCTGGGCATCGGTGAGTACGGCGCTGCCTACCTTGACGACCACCACCCGCGCCTGGGCAAGCACCCGTGCGCGTTCCTGCCGCCAGTCTTCCGTCGGCGCTGTCATATATGCTCCACAGACCGCTATTCGCGGGTATAGATCACTTCAATTTCTGGGAAGTCCTCTTCCTCATCACCGTCTGTATCGGCAAAATGCAGGATAGGCGCGTGGCTGGCGGTTTCATCGCGCATACGCCACAACTCTTCCACCAGAGGCTCAAGGTCGATGTTGTCCCGCGCGGAAATAAAGAAGATATTCCGGCCATCGGCTTTGGCCCTGTTTTTCAGCTCTTCCAGGCGCTCGGGGCTGATGAGGTCGATCTTGTTGACCACCTCGATCTGCTGACGCTCGCCCAGTTCTTCGTCAAAGCGGCACAGTTCCTCATTGATGAGGTTAAAGCCCGCCCAGGGGTCATCCTCGCCCACGTCTTCCACGCTGAGAATGTGCACGAGAAAGCGTGTGCGCTCCACATGCTTGAGGAAGCGCAGCCCCAGCCCCTGACCTTCGTGCGCGCCTTCGATGAGGCCGGGAATGTCGGCAATGACCATGCGCCTGTCAGGATCCACTTCGTCAATCATCACGCCGAGGTTGGGCGTGAGCGTGGTGAAGGGATAGGCCGCGATCTTGGGACGCGCCGCAGAGACCTGCGAAATAAAGGTGGATTTGCCCGCATTGGGCAAGCCCAACAGACCGGCATCGGCCAGAATCTTCAGCTCAAGGCGCAGATTCTTTTCTTCACCCGGTTCGCCGGGCTGGCAAAAACGCGGTGCGCGCATGGTGGAAGACTTGAAATGTTCGTTGCCCTTGCCGCCGCGTCCGCCGCGTGCAACCATCACTTCCGCTTCGGGATCGCTGAGGTCGGCCAGCAGCTCTTCACCATCAGGCCCTTCAACAAAAACAAGCGTGCCCACCGGCAGGTGCAGCACCATGTCTTCACCTTTTTTGCCATCGCACTGGCTACCCTCGCCGGGGCGACCATTCCGGGCCTCGTAAAGGCGCTTGAGCCGAAAATCGTACAATGACAGCAAACGGCCATCGGCTTTCAGCAGCACTGAACCGCCGTCACCACCGTTGCCGCCGTCCGGGCCGCCGCGCGGCACAAACTTTTCGCGCCGAAAAGACAAACAACCGTGCCCGCCCTTACCGGCGCGCACCTGAATTCGAGCTTCATCTACAAATCGCATGGGATATCCTTGCGGTCAGTCCGCGCGGCTGCGCCTGCAATGCTGGCGCTCGCCGTAATGTATAAGGGGCTGCCGTTCCGAAAAACCGCGCAAATATTGCAGCAATGCAGGTCAACGCCACATGGCAAACACCTGTTTGCCCCACGTTCCCTGCTTTTCGGTCTGTGGCCTGCGCCACACATACCCCAGCACAAACACCGAGAGGGAAGAAGCCTCGCGGCCCCTTCCCTCATCGGCAAATTCCACGCGGCCGCTTAGTCGGCGGCCGCCTCCACATGCACTCGCGTGTGAACGCGACGCTTGCGGATATACTTCTCAAAGCGCACAACGCCGGCCACTTTGGCAAACAGGGTAAAATCCCTGCCCATGCCCACGTTCACACCGGGGTAAACGGTAGTGCCGAGCTGACGCACCAGAATATTGCCAGCCAGAACGCTCTGACCGCCAAAACGCTTTACGCCGCGGCGTTGGCCTTCACTGTCGCGACCGTTGCGCGAAGAGCCGCCTGCTTTCTTATGTGCCATGGTAGCCTCCCTGGGGCGCCGACCCTGTGGACCGGCGGGGCAAAATAAATATCTTTCAACGCGCCCTGCACGAAAGCGGGGCTATTGGCAGACCATGCCCGCGGCCTGCCGAACCTCAGCTAAAGCCGGGTTCTAGGCGTTGATGCTCTTAACGCGAATGGTGGTGTAATCCTGGCGGTGACCGCGCAGCTTGCGCGAGTCATTACGACGCCAGCGCTTGAACACCTTGATCTTGGGTCCGCGCCCGTGATCCACCACTTCCGCCATAACGGCGGCCCCGGCAAGATAGGGAGCGCCGACTTTGCATTCAGCGCCGCCGACCATCAGCACCTTGTCCAGGGAAATTTCGCTTCCGGCCTGAACCGCAAGCTTTTCCACAACTACTTTAGAACCTTCTTCGACGCGGTACTGTTTTCCGCCGGTCTCGATAATCGCGTACATATCAACCTCCAAAAAGAGAAAGGCATATTTGCCCCACAGGCCGACAAATGTCAAGCGCGTTTCGCAGAAATTTTTGCAAAACTCGCTACAACAGTCCGCGACTTGCGCGAGTGGCGAGAATACACAACTTCATGGCAGGGAGCAATGCCTTTCTGCACCCAGCCACGCGCCGTCCCCCCCCCTTCCTCTTCCACCCGCACTTGCACAGCCGCAAGCCTGCTGCTATCTGTGGGGCGCATGAACACAGCCCCCACACAGCTCACGCTTGATATCACCGCCCTTTCGCACGATGGGCGCGGCATTGCACGCCTTGCGCCAGCCGACGACCATGCCAGCAAGGGCACCGTCGTATTTGTGGCAAATGCCCTGCCGGGCCAGCGGGTGAACGCGAGCGTTTTGCGGCGCAAAACCTCCTTTATAGATGCAGAAGCCTCGACCTTGCTCAGCCAGTCGCCGGACGCCGTCGATCCCATATGCCCCCACCATGCCGAATGCGGCGGCTGCCCGTTGCAAACCATGCCCTATGCGCAGCAACTTTACTGGAAGCGCACTCTGGCAGTGGACGCCCTGACCCGCATTGGCAAGTTTGACCGCGCTCAGATTGAATCAATGCTGCCGCCCGTCACAGGGTCGCCCGCGCTGACGCGGTTTCGCAATAAAATGGAATTTGCCTTCGGGCACGACACTGAAGACGGAACGGGACTGAAACTTGGCCTACGCCGCCGCAATGGCCGCGATGTAGTGGATGTGCCGCACTGCGCCCTCATGCCATCCGAAGCGCTTCAAATAGTAAGTATGGTGGGCAAACTGGCGGCGCAAAGCGGCCTTGCTGCCTATGCAGCGCCCGATGCAAGGCAAGGTCAGCCCTTTCGCCCCACGCAAGGTCAACAAAGACTGGGCCGCCGGGGCGGCTTTGCCCGGCGCACCCCGCACAGCCACGCCATCCCGATTCACGAGGCCGTGGACTATGGATTCTGGCGTTTTTTTGTACTGAGGCGAGGCCTTGCAGCGGACATGCGCACTCCGCGCTGGTGGGCCTTGTGCATCACAAGCCCTGGCGATACCGCACAGCGTGCAGCCGTGCGGATGCTCGGCAGGGAGGTACTGGCCGCATTCCCCCAGTTGGCGGCCTTTATCCATGAAGAACGCGCCACCGCCGATGCCTTTGCTTTTGGCGAAAAGCGCGTGCAGACCCTGGACGACACTGGCCGGGAAAATCCCTCGGCCGCACGGTTGTTTCTGCCCCTTGCCGGCATGAACTTTACCCTCGATGCGGCTTCATTCTTTCAGGTGAATACTGGCGGGGCGCAGGCGCTTGCGCATGCGGCACAGCGCATTCTTTTGGCTGACAGCCCGGCGGCGAGTCACCAGGACGCCCGCCCCCGAGGCCTGCTCGATCTTTATTGCGGCGTTGGCGCACCGGGCCTGCTGCTGGCGCGTAACTATTCCGCCTTGCTGGGCCTGGAGCAGGACAGTCGGGCCGTGAAGCTTGCCGCCATAAATGCCAGGGCCAATGACATCAATTACTGCCAGTATGAGGCAGGGGATGCGGCGTACCGCCTTGAGCACCTTGCGCCTCTGGAACCTGCAAGCCGCTGGCTGGCAGCTGGGTTTGACGAGTCAGCCAGCATTCCGCAGGCAACAGACGCTCTGGCAGATCCGCCCAGGGCCGGGCTTTCGCCGCGCGCGCTGGATGCACTCATGCAGATTGCCCCAGACAGAATCCTTTATATATCGTGCAACCCGGCGACGCTCGCGCGCGATGCCGCCCAGCTGCGCAACAGGTATTCCCTGGAGCGGCTTGAAGCCGTTGATCTTTTTCCCCACACGCCGCACCTTGAGTGCCTGAGCCTCTGGCGCAGGCTCGACTGAGCTGCGGGCAGACATTTTTTTTCATATTCACGAGGCTCGATTTTTGGTATCAACAGCCAGTTTTCCGCGTCTGTGGCCCCTAAGGAATGCAGCGTAATCACAAGTTTCCGCCCAAAGTCATTGACGCGTCGGGTCGCCTGTGATAATTTGAACAGCGTTAAGGGGACCATGACGCTTACAGGTTCCAGCCACGTGCGCGGAGGCCTTATGTCGTTCAAGGATTTTCTTAAGCAGCAGCAAACCGGCATGGAAGCCATGGCCAACACAGGGGTCATTGGCCTGCATCTGGTGAGCGGCCCCGCAGTGGGTTTTGCCATAGGCTACGGCATTGACCACTGGTTTGGCACCAGCCCATGGGGCAAGCTGGTTTTTCTGTTCATCGGCATTGCGGCGGGTTTTTTGAACGTGTATCGCGACACTCAGGCCCTGCTGCGCAAAATGGCGGCGCAAGACGCCCGCCGGAAAGGCCTTGCGCCGGAACAGCAAAGCGAAACGCCCCCAACGGGGCAAGGCAAAACAAACAGCCGTGCGCAGACTGAAACAGATGATACACAGCCTTGACGCCTGGCTTTGGCGGCGCGGCATAGATCACCCGGCTATCCGTGTTTTGCTGCGTAACGAAATTTTGCTCGCCGCGTGCAGTCTTTTGATCGGCGGGCTGGCCTTTACGGCCACACCCTGGTTTTTCTGGTTTGGAGTGGGCCTGACCATCATGGCCTGGACTTTTTGGGGATTGGCGCGCTTTTTTCTGCGCAAGGGCCTGGGGGATTACAGCACGGCCTTTTTGCGCATAGTACTTGTGCGCTGGATGGGTCGGCTGGTTATAATCGGCGCGCTTCTCTATGTTTCGCTGATTGTGTATCAGGCACCTGTTTTCGCCATAGTAGGCGGCATGGCAGCAGCCGGAGCTTGCGCTCTGGCAAGTTATGCCCTGGCAGCGCGTGGACCGCGACGCCGGGCAGACTAAACCGGGGCACTACAGCCGCAGCACGGCAGGGCAAATGCCCAAGGCCGCAAATTTTGGGGAATGGCCCGCACGGGTCTAACATTAACGCCGCGCTTTGGCGCGTACTCACCAGGAGGCATGGCTCATGGCAGGTGGTTTGCCGCATCCGGTATTGCTCTCCACATTTATGGGCATGGACGAGATCACCATCGGTGGAACGATGGTGGAATTCAAACATGTGTTCTACTCCTGGGTCTGTATGGCCATTCTGTTCACCGTAGCGTTGATCATGCGCCGTCGGCTGACCATGGTTCCCGGAGGTTTGCAAAACTTTTTTGAAGCCTTGGTGGATACCATCGAGAACTTCATCCTTGCCACCATGGGTGAGCATGGACGCAAGTTCGTTGGCCTCCTGGCTGGCATGTTCATCTACATCTTCGGCATGAACCTCATGGGTCTTGTGCCCGGCTTTGACGCTCCTACAGCCAACCTCAACACCACCGTGTGCATGGCGCTGTTTGTGCTCGTGTTCTACAACGCCGTGGGCCTGATCCGCTGGAAGGCGCACTACATCCACCATTTTACCGGCCCCTCCAAGGTGCTCATTCCGCTCATGTTTCCGCTTGAAGTGGTTTCGCATCTTTCGCGCCCGGTTTCGCTTTCTCTCCGTCTTTTCGGCAACATCCGCGGTGAAGAAATTGTTATGGTGCTGTTCTTCGTAATGGCTCCCATACTCGGCACCCTGCCCATCTACGCCCTCTTCCTTTTGGGCAAGACCATGCAGGCTTTCGTGTTCTTCATGCTGACCATGTTCTACATCAAGGGCGCGCTTGAAGCACCCGAGCATTAGGCCGATGGCCACGGGCTACCTGCGGCCCGCCGAATAATCATCGGCAAATTGCGGGACGTTACACACGACACATAGTGGGGAATGGTCGATAACGACCCAACAATACAACAGTGCAAGGAGTGTCTCATGCGTAAGTTTCTGATGATCGCCCTGAACACCGTGGCCCTTCTCGGCATGGCCACCATGGCTTTTGCTGCCAACCAGCTCGACGCCTCGGCTCTGGGCTACACCTGCCTGGCCGCCGCCCTTGGCATCGGCATTGCCGCTTTCGGTTGCGGCATCGGCATGGGCCTTGGCCTGAAGGGCGCCTGCGAAGGCGTTGCCCGCAACCCTGACGTGAGCGGCAAGATCACCGGTACCATGATTCTGGCCTTCGCCTTCATCGAATCGCTGGCCATTTACGCCCTGGTTATCAGCTTCATCCTGCTGTACGCCAACCCCTACGCGTAAGTCCGGATCACATTGATTTGTAAAAAAGGCGGCCCTTGGGCCGCCTTTTTTATTTGCAACAGATCAAATCTGCTACGTCTGTAGCTATCGATTCGAATCCGCCACTGCTTCCAACCAGCAATTTTTTGAAGTCCTAACTGCCTGCAACAGTAAAAACCATGAAGATAAAACTTTGCCTCAGTCACAATACCTGACAAAGAATGTCAAACATTGTTGAGTACACGCTTCCACAGGGATAGACTTGATATATAGAGAAAGACCATTATCGACCACACAGCAAATACCTTTCCTTGAGTCAGCATTCACCAAGCTTCGTAAGAGGCTTAACCTTTGTTAACTTTTATGGTATAGATTATGTCCTACATCGCTTTTAGAACCTAACGTATTGAAATAACAGATGGCGAACTTGTGTCTTTGCGTTAGCTGCAACTTGCTAAGTGGTGAAATAAATTTTATCAAAAAAGTCAGCAGGAAAAAGCCAAGGCTCGGTTCCACTGTTCTTGGTCCCAGCTGAACATTGCAGGCATAACACGCTTCTTTTCCTGCTATTTAGCGAAGTTGCCTGCCATGTGCGCCATGTATTCACAAAGCTTGCGCCTGTGTGTATTTCTGCTATAAAATCAAATTCACAAAGTTTGTAACAACAAGACACGCTTGGCATCCCAGAAGGTACAACATGGTCAACCCACCCAAAAGCAAACACATCCCCCGCGCGACTATCCAGCGCCTTGCCACATATGTTCAGGTGCTGGAAAATTTCGCACGTGACAGTGTCGAAGTCATTTCATCCAATCCCCTTGCAGAAGCCTGCGGCGTCAACGGCTCGCAGGTGCGCAAAGACCTTGCTTACTTCGGCGAATTCGGCATCCGTGGCGTTGGTTATCATGTCAAATCGCTCATTGCCGCCATCACCTCATCCCTGGGTGTTGACCGCGAATGGCGCATGGCGCTGATCGGCGTCGGCAACCTCGGCAAGGCCATTCTGAACCACGGCGAATTTCGCTCACGCGGATTCAACATTGTGGGCATTTTCGACTGCGATCCCTTCAAAATCGGCGAAATTGTCCACGGTCTTGAAGTGCACTGCACACGCGACCTCAAAGATATGGTGACTGATCTGAACATCGAGATCGGCATCATCACCACACCGCCGGAGCGGGCGCAAAGGGCAGCACAGCATTTGATGGACGCAGGCATTACCTCCATTCTGAACTTTGCCCCCTCGCGCATCAAGGTACCGGACAGAATCAACGTGGAGTACGTGGACTTTTTCCACCATCTCTATGCGCTGGCGTTCAATCATCCCCAGACGCGGTAATCAACCGTGGCACTCACTTCTGTGACATCCTGGCCAGGGCGCTTTCATGACGCCCTGGCTTTTTTGACCCGCCTTGTCCCTCCCCGGCCCTGCTGCACCGCAGATTCACTCAGCGCGGCCATGCCTTTTTTTGCCCCTGTGGGTCTGGTGCTTGGCGCACTTTGCACGGCAGCCGCCTTTCTCTGCCTGTGGCTCTTTGACGCCCCAGACACAGGCTTTGCGGGCCGCTGCCTTGTCGCCGCCCTTGCCGCCTGGGCCTGGATGCTTTGCGAAATATGGGCAACGCGAGGCCTGCACTGGGACGGATTATCAGACCTTGGCGACGCCACGAGCAGTGGAGCCAGCGGCGAGCGCTTCTGGGCCGTGCTGCGGGATAGCCGCCTGGGCGCTTTTGGGGCGCTGCATCTTCTTGTGGCCTTCAGCGGCTTGTGGCTGGCCCTCACATGGCAGCTTGCCAACGGCCAGTGGATTGCCCCCCTGCTCGCGCCCGCCTGGGGCCGTGCAGCCTGCATCTGGCTGGCGGCATATACCGTGCCGCACGATGAACGCTCGCTCGGCGGCCTTGCCTGCGCTGGGTCAAGCCCGCAACTGGCCCGCTGGCAAGTTGTGCTGGCAACGGGCATGCTTGTGCTGGTTCTGCTGTTGGGCAATTGCCCATTCTGGCGCTTGCCCCTGCTGGCCTTTGGACAATTTCTGCTGATCCACAGCCTGATTGACACTACACGGGAACACGGCGGAGTTTCCGGAGATTTTCTTGGCGCGTGTATCCAGTGGAGCCAGTTGTGGTTCCTGTTGGTAACAGTGTAAGCTGAGTCTGACTGACGCAAACGACCGGGTTTGTCCCGGAAAAACCAAGGAGCCAGCTATGGATTTTAAAGCGCTTGCGGAAGCGGCCCGCACCTGCCGCCGCTTTTATGAAGACCAGCCGCTTGGCATGGCCGAGCTGGAATGGCTTGTGGACTGCGCACGCCTCGCCCCCTGCGCCAAAAACGGGCAGGAACTGCGCTTCATGCTTGTGGGCAACGGCGAAACCTGCCAGAAGCTGTTCGCTCTCACCCGCTGGGCAGGCGCGCTGAAAGACTGGGGCGGCCCGCACCCCGGTGATCGCCCTACAGCTTTTGTGGTCATTCTTATGCCCAAGACCGGCAAGGAACTGACCTGCATGGATGTAGGCATTGCGGCCCAGACCATCCAGCTTGCCGCCACCAGCCGAGACTGGGGTTGCTGCATGATTCAGTCCTTTGACCATCAGGCCGCGCCTTCCCTGCTGAACGTGCCGGAAGACATGAAAATCGCTCTGGTGCTGGGCCTTGGCGTTGCCAAGGAAAAGCGCGTTGTGGCCCCTATGCCTGAGGGTGGCGCAACTGCCTACTGGCGCGATGCCGAAGGCGTCCACTATGTGCCGAAGCGGAGTCTTGAAGACCTGATCGTTGCACGATTCTAGGTCATTATCGCCTGGATTGATGGTAAAAAATCGCGGTAGAGCTTGCCTCTACCGCGATTTTTTATATTTTCAGAGCCTGCCAGCATGTTCCACAAGCCACTGGCCTAGCAACTGTGCAAGAGCTGTATCGCCGTTGGCATAAGCCGCACGGCGCGCCTGCTGTACACGGACTTTTGCCATTGCAGGGTCGCCCGTGCCGCCCTCAAATACTGCCTGAGGATCAAGCTGCGACAACGCTTTGCACACCCGTGGGTCGGGCATGAGCCGCAGGCAGTCCATAAGCGTGCCCGTTGCGGCAACAAGGTCGCCCGCCTGCTCCTGATGCCGCGCCAGCAAGAGCCAGCCCTCAAGCCAAAGAGGTTCGGCACGCAACAAAGCCTTGCAGGCTTCGCTGTTAAAGGGCTTAGCGCAGAACTCCGCGCTGATGCGCTGCTGCTGTTCCTCGGGCAACACCATCCAGGTATCGAGATTTTCACCAATACGCAGGTCGTATCCGTCCAGTTTTGCCAGCACGTGTTCATCAGGGCGCACTGCCCCGCCTTTACGCTGCATGAGCAGGGTGCAATTTTCCCTGTCATGGGCAAAGCGGCCCGGCGTCCGGCTTGTATGATGGTAAATGATGCTGCGGCTCTCCACACGCAGTTTTAGTCCCTGCGCGCGCAGGGCAAAACACAGGTCAATGTCCTCAAATCCGTTGCGAAACCCTTCATGGAAGCCGCCGCAGGATTCAAACTGCATTTTGCGCAGCATTATGGCCGCGCCGGTGATGGCCTGCAGGGGATGGGGTTTGCGGGCTGCGGCAAAGCTGCCGGGCAGGTGCTCGTAGAGGTGCCCCACCGCATTGAAGGGATTCACATAGATGCCGCAGTGCTGCACGGTGCCGTCAGGATACAGAAGCAACGGCCCAGCCGCGCCGATCTTGGGATCGGACATGACCGCACGCAAAGGGGGCAACCAGCCCGGGGTAAGCGTGGTGTCGTTGTTGAGAAAAAACAGCAGATCGCCGCCAGCCGCCTGAGCCCCGGCATTGCAGCCCCGTGCAAAACCCGCATTTTCAGCCATGCGCACGGCCTTGAATGCCGTGCCGAACAGGGCCTCGCCCAAGGGTCCAAGTTCTGAAGCCGTGGCATCTGTGGAGTGGTTGTCCACAACCACCACTTCCATGTTCTCGCCTGCGGAATGCTCGGCCAGCGAACGCAGGCAAGGCTCTGTCATGTCCCAGAGATTCCAGACAGGAATGACCACAGAAACACGGCTTGCTTCCGACATTTCAGCACCCTCCGGGCATCAGCGCCCCTGAGCAAAACGGGCGGCAGCCGCCACAAAATTGGGGGCCCAGCAAGGGACTGCCGGGGCAAAAATATGCGTGTACGAAGCCCAGACATTCTGCCGCAGCAGTCCGTCCAGTGCTGGCGCGCGGCTGGCTTGAGCCGCGTTGCCCATTTTCTGCCCGGCCTGCTCTGCCTCGCACCCCATGCCCTGCCCTTTGCGCAGGCGCAGGCCGTGTCGGGGAGCTGCGCCCTGCCAGCAGCAGCGCGAATAATGAAACTCATGCCCCAGAATTTCCAGCCCCTTGGGGAAAAATGGATTTTCCTCCACCACTGTGCCGTGCACGTAGCCAAGCCCCTGCGGTTTGCCGCAAAACTGGGCGAAAACAGGGAAAATATTGCTCATGGGCCAGAGCACGCCCTCGCGTTCTATGCCTTGCGCCAGCAACATAAAACCGCCGCATTCGGCATAGATGGGCAGGCCAGCTCCAGCCCATGCGGCCAAGGTGCGCAGATGGGGTGAAGCGCTGAGGTCTGCCGCGCAATCTTCGGGAAAGCCACCGCCAAGGTAGAGGCCGTCTATTTCTCCAGCATCGGCATGCTGCGATTTTTCACCGCGCAGTACAGGCCAGACGCCGGAACGCGGCCCCACGATCTCAAGCCGCACCAGTTCCGCCCCTGCGCGCTCCAGGGCTTCAAGATTTTCTTCATAATAAAACCACAGGGCGCTGTCGCGCACATAGGCTATGCGCGGCGGTCGGGCTGATTTGACGGCCTGCGCATCGGGCATCGTGCCGCCCGAATTTTCAGCCGGAGTGGAGGCATCCGTGAGCGGCGCTTCCTTTGGCGCTTCCGCAGAACTGAAACATTCCACCGCCGCATCTACCGCCCCATTGGTTGACCAAAAAGGCTCGGCCTGTTCCGGCCAGGGATTGGCAATGGCCGCTGCGCGGGCAGCAGTTATCAGGGCATCAAGATTGATGTGTTCGGCCAGAAAAGTGCCAAGCTTGTCGAGCACTGCGCGGGCCTCGGACGAAAGTTCATCGCCGCAGGAGGCAATGCCCATGTGGCGCTCGGGCAGCGGGTTGTCTTTCAGGCGCGGCAAAGCCCCAAGCACTGCCACATCCGTATATTCCTCAATAACCTTGCGCAGCAGGGCCTCGTGTCGTGCCGTGCCCACCTGATTGAGCACCACGCCCGCAAACTGCAGCCCCGGCTCAAAGGTTGTCATGCCATGCACCAGTGCCGCTGCCGTGCGCGTCATCTTTGTGCAGTTGATGCTGAGGATGATGGGGCAGCCAAGCATACGCGCCAGCTCCGCTGTGGAACATGAGCCAGCCACGTCCATGCCGTCAAAAAGCCCCCGGTTGCCTTCAATCATGCCGAGCACTTCTGCTGCGCCGCTTTGCGCCTGTGTTTTGCGCATGGCGTGCGCAAACAGAGCCTTGAGACGTTCCGGCTGGAGCATATAGGGATCAAGATTGGTGGCGGGCCTTCCGGCGGCCATGGTCAGCCACGCGGCGTCAATGTAGTCCGGCCCTTTTTTGAAGGGCTTGACCGTATGCCCCTGCGAGGCAAAGGCGCGCGTGAGCCCCAGAGAGAGCAGCGTTTTGCCGCCGCCGCCAGAAAGAGCCGATACACACAGCCGGGGCATGGATACAGCCGCTGAACCGCAGACGGTGCGAGAGAGGTCGGATTGTGGCAAGGAGTGCTGCATGCGGCGGCCCTGTGGAGCAGTGCTCTCAATGGTATTGCGCCCATCAGTTTGCACAGATATGGCGCAGTTCTTGGTCTCAAAGGCTTGCGGCCCGACCGGAACGCGAAAATACACGTTGACCAGACCGGGCCGCGCACCAGACAGAATCAGGGACAAAAGCCATTCATCACAGTGCAGCGCAGATAAACATTTTCAGTGTTAATCTGCTCCAAGGGCTGTTTCTCAATAAAGATTTTGCGCCGAGGACAAGGAAAACAGTGTTTTTTACGACAGGAGTGGACTCTTTCTGTCCATGACTGGAGTAAAAAATGCTGGCTGACACAGTCCTCGGCCAAAAGAATTATTGAAAAAAAATCCCTAGTGCTTGAAGGAGCGCTGCCCCGTAAACACCATGGCAACCTGCGGCTTGGCCTCGTTGCAAGCCATAATCACTTCCGCATCGCGCATGGAGCCGCCGGGCTGGGCAATGGCCGCAACGCCCTGGGCCACAGCTACGTCCACCCCGTCACGGAAGGGGAAGAATCCGTCCGAAACAAGCGCTGACCCGGCCAGTCCGCCGTGGGAGGCTTCGGTGCGGCTTTCAATATCCGCAAGCTTGGCGGCCATAGTCGCGTCGGTAGCGGCTTTTTCTTTGAGTTCATAGAGCGACAGACCGAGTTCGCGGAAGGCAAGCGTGTCTGCATACTTGGTATGCGCCTTGTGGATGGCGAGTTCCACGCAGCCCACGCGATCCTGTTCGCCCGTGCCGATGGCAAGGGTGGCCCCGTCGCGCACAAAAATAACGGAATTGGACGTAACCCCGGCTTCCACGGCCCAGGCAAAGCGCAGGTCGTCCAGTTCCTGCTTGCTGGGAGCACGGGCGGCCACAGAAACGCCTTCCTTGGTGGTGGCGGTGGCGGGCAAAAAGTCCTTGGCTTCAAGAATGCGGTTCAAAAAGGACTTCTGTACAATAATACCGCCGTCAGCGAGGCTCTTGATGTCAAGAAAGGCCGAGCTGGTCAGCTCTTCAAGCCGCCCAAGGCCGGGCAGTTCCATGATGCGCAGATTTTTGCGGCCCTTGAGGATCTCCACCACGCCTTCTTCAAAGGCGGGAGCGGCAACCACTTCAAAATAGTTGGCAGCAACAATTTCCGCAGCTTCGCGGGTAAAGGGACGGTTGACCACCACGGCCCCGCCAAAGGCGGCGATGCGGTCGCACCAGAAGGCCTTTTCAAGGGCCGCAGCAATGCCGTCATTGCTCCAGGCCGCGCCGCTGGGATTGTTGTGCTTCAAGATCACCGCCGCAGGGCGCTCGGTGAGGTACTGCAAAATATTGGCCCCGTTGTCCACGTCCGTAAGGTTGGTCTTGCCGGGGTGTTTGCCGGCCTGAATCATCTGGCTTTCGGTAAGCGCGGAAACAATGCCGTTGCCGGGGCCGCGCCAGTTCAGACCGCCGCACGTAATGGAGCCTTCCTTAAGTGCGTAGAGGGCTGCGGGCTGGTCGGGATTTTCGCCGTAGCGCAGGCCCTTTTCCTCGTTGTCCAGCGTCCAGGTGCGCTTTTGGTAGACGAGTTTTTCATCGCCCAGAATGATGGTCATGGTGTCAGGGAAAGCGTCCTTGTGGACGGTGCTGTACATGGACTTGAGATCCGACATGCTTGCCTCCAGATGTTCGCCGATCAAGTGAGGCATTCGCATACCATAAAACATGCCGGACAACCAGCCCCGATTCGCTGCTGACGGCGGTTGGGGCGGCCTGGAGGTTGCGGTTCGGCAAAGCCCATCGGCAGGAGGCCGGGGATTCCATCAGTCAAGGAAGGCGCGCGGATAGCAAGGGGGAGTTTACTTTTATGGTACCCGACCCGCGACAGCCGCAGCCTGACGCCGCATGGCGGCAAACCTGCCCGGATTACAATGACAGGGCCGGAGCACGTTTGTTGTCAGGCAAGGAAGGCGCACGGCTGGCAAGGGGAGTGTACTCTTATGGTACTCGACCCGCAGCAGCCGCAGCCTGACGCCGCCTGACGGCAAACCTGCCCGGCCCTCGCCCGCGTTGACGAAATTTCATGCGCACACTACAGTACCTCGTTACATGGGAGGTAATATGGAAAAGCTGCTTGTCAGGCTGGCCCAGCAACTGGACGCCATTGACGAAGCCTCGCTTATGTCGTTGTGGAGCAAGTATGCTACGACGGCCAGTCGCTTTGAACCCACCAAGAGGTGGGAGGAAGCTACGCTCGTATTTTCGCTGATTCAGGCTAAACGCTGGAAAAACCAGCTTTTCAACTACCACTGGGCCAGGCAGGCGCAGCCGCTTGGCAAGGAGCCTGAAGGCGCGGTCAATCCCATGCCGGAATTTGAGCTTGAAGGGCCGGAGGCCGCCCCGGCGGCCAGCAAGTGCAGAGTGCTTGAGTTTAAGCCCTCCAGATCGAGCGAAAGGGAACAAACTGACCCCAAGCCCGAAAGTTGACGCGCATGCAGGTTAGATGGCTCTGGATGGTCATTTGACTTGCAGTTGCATACGGGATACGTACCATCAAAGGCTTTGCGTCCCGCTTCAGCGGCAGTGGGGCCGTAGGGTAGATTCCCTTCGGTTGATCTGTCGCGTCCGGCGTATGAACGCGCCTTACATCACCCGCCGTTGCGCGGCGGCATTGCAGGCAGGTAACACCATGGCGAATACGGTCATCATCGGCGCTCAGTGGGGCGACGAGGGCAAGGGCAAGATTGTTGATATGCTGAGCGCCCAGAGCCGCGTTATCGTCCGCTTTCAGGGCGGCAACAACGCAGGGCACACCATCAAGGTGCAGGGCGAAGAAACCATTCTTCACCTGATCCCTTCCGGCATACTGCACGAAAACAAAATTTGCCTCATCGGCAACGGCGTTGTGCTCGACCCGCATGTGTTCCTGGAAGAAGTGGATCACCTTGCCGCCAGAGGCATTGACGTTTCACCCGCACGTCTTGGCATCAGCAAGAAGACTCATCTGATCATGCCGTATCACAAAAGCCTGGATCAGGCCCGTGAAGCCAAACGCGCCGGACACAAGATCGGCACCACAGGACGCGGTATCGGCCCCTGCTATGAAGACAAGGCCGCCCGGGTGGGCCTGCGCGCAGGCGACCTGACCGACCCGGATCTTGTTCGCGCCAAGGTAGCCCACGCCCTGCAGGAAAAAAACGTTCTGCTGCGCGAGCTCTACAAATTTGAACCTCTCGATGAAAACACCGTGAGTGAAGAGCTGCTGGCCCTTGCACCGCGCCTTGTTCCCTACCTCACCGAGGTGGAAGAACGCATGCAGGAAGTGCAGGCCGAAGGCGGCGATATCCTTTTCGAAGGCGCTCAGGGCATCCACCTTGATATCGACCACGGCACATACCCCTTTGTGACCTCGTCCAATACGGTGGCGGGCAATGCATCGGCTGGCTGCGGCATTGCGCCCTCGGCCCTGAACCGCATTGTGGGCATCGTCAAGGCCTACACCACGCGCGTGGGTTCCGGCCCCTTCCCCACCGAACTGCTGGACGACACAGGCAGCTACCTGCGCACCCAGGGTCATGAATTCGGCGCCACCACGGGCCGTCCCCGCCGTTGCGGCTGGCTGGATGCCGTGGTGCTGCGCGAAAGCGTTCGCCTGAACGGGCTCACGGACATTGCCCTGACCAAGCTTGACGTGTTGCAGAACCTGCCGGTGCTGAAAATCTGCGTTGCCTACGAATACAAGGGCAAGCGCCTGAGCTACCTGCCGCAGGAAGAATGCTCCCTTGGCAGCGTAACGCCCATCTACGAAGAAATGCCCGGCTTTGAAGAAGACATCACCCAGTGCGCCAGCTATGAAGAGCTGCCCGCCACTGTGCGCGCCTATATCGCCCGCATTGAAGAACTGACGGGCGTCAAGGTTTCGCTGGTTTCGGTGGGCGCTGACCGCCGCCAGACCATCGTGCGCTAGGAGGCGCAGCGGCCTTACAGGTCATGAACACCCTGCTGCCCGCCATAGCTGATGCCGCCCTTGACCGGCTGAAGAGCGTACTCGACAATCTGGGTGCGACTCCGCCGCAGGTATTGCTGCTTGAAGGCGGCAGCGAGGCCCAGCGCCTTGATGCGGCACGCTACTGGGCCGCCCGCATCAACTGCCCGCAGGCGGAAGCATCCGGCGCTCCCTGCCTGACATGCCCGGTGTGCATGCAGATTGCCGCTGGGGAGCACCTTGATCTAGCAGCGTATGATGGTCGCATAAGCAACCGTGAAGATGAAGAAAACCCTGGCCCTGTCCGTGCGTTCAACATGGAACGCGTGCGCGAACTCAAGGTTCGCCTGCGGGATGCTCCGCACGGGCAGGGACGCAGGGTTGTTATACTTATGGGGCTCAGCCTCACCCGCGACGAAGCTTCCAACGCCCTGCTCAAGGCCCTGGAAGAACCCTCTAGCACCACCGTCTTCGTTCTGCTTGCGCCCCAGCGCGAACAGCTTTTGCCCACCCTGGTTTCCCGCTCATTCTGCCTCACGCTGCCTTGGCCTGACAGCCGCGCCGATGATGAAGACATGCGCCCTTGGGAAGACGCCCTTGCGCAATTTCTTGTTCAAGGGCAAGGTTTTTTTGACCGTGTTGCTGCCAAGGGAGCTATCGACGCAGCAGGGGCTACCCGTTTGCTGCTGTGCTGCCAAAAGGCCATGAGCAGAATACTTTCAGGCAGGCATGACCCGGCGCGCCCGCTGGATGCGGCTCTGGCCGGGCTGCGCGGCAAGGCCCGCGCGGTAGCCTGCCAATGGTTTGCCGAAGCTCAGGATGCCCTGAACTACGGAGTTACTCCGGCCAGAATCCTTGAGGCGCTGGCGGCCCGGCTTTTTGCCTTGCGGCGTATGGCGGGTCAATCGTAACAGGCGTTCTGCGTCACTGGGTTAAGGCATATGGGCAACAGGCATTTTTTCCTTCTTACGCTCCTGTTCTGCTTTGCCTTATTGTGCCCGCTGCAGATCACTGTACATCCGGCTTTAGCTGATCAGCAGCGCACCGTGCGTGTGGCGCTCCCCCCCATTTCGCAGTTTAACCGTGTAGAAAACGGGCAGGTTACGGGCTACATTCCCGACTATCTGGCGCAGCTCACCCGCTATACAGGGTGGAACATCACCTACGTTGTTGAAAAAGACTGGGCCGCCTGCCTTGCCGCGCTGGACAAGGGCGAGGTCGACATCTGCACGCCCGCCCGGTATTCGGCTGACCGCGCCCGCCAGTATCTCTACTGTGCATACGCCGGCGGCACTTCCTATACGGCCATTCTGGCCCCCAATGATTCACCGGTTATTTACGACGATCTGGAAAGCCTCGCGCAATTACGCGTGGGGAGCATGGGCAACCCCATCTGGCTTAAGGACTTTACCGACTTTATCATGCAACGCGGCGGCACAATGCCCACCATTGTGGAGTACCCAGGAAGGGAAGAGCTGCGGGAAGCCATGCACTCCGGCCAGGTGGACGCCATTCTGGAAACCGTACTCTCGTTGCGGAATGACGAAAAAATTCTGGCAAAGTGCAAGCTCACACCTTTTTTCTACATAGGTTCACCCAAAAACCCAAAACTTATACAGGAACTTGAGCAGGCCATGGTGCAGCTCAAGATGGAGCAGCCCGATCTGGAGTATCGCCTGGGGCGCATGTATCTTCCGCGCATGTTTCAGACGCCGCTTTCACGGGCGGAACTGGCTTACATTGCCCAGCAGCCGCCCCTGCGCGTGGGCTATGATCCTGACCGCAAGCCCTATTCGTGGCAGGACACTGTGACCGGGAACGCACGTGGCATCCTCCCGGACATCCTCCGCGATGCATCGGCGCGTAGCGGTTTACAGGTCACTTTTGAACCTTATGCTGTACGCCCCGCAAATTTTACTGAGGCCTATACCCAGAATAAACTGGATATGGCCTTTGGTTCGTTTACCTCTTCAGCCCTTCAATCGCACAAAAATTTTCGCCTGACCGCACCGCTGACACGCAGCAGCCTGTATCTTTACGCCAAGCCCGACACAAAACTTGAGCAACAGTCGTTATTCACACTGGCAGTACCGGCAAGCATCTATAATGCAGCAGAGTACGCCTCCCACACGTTTCCCAATGCGGTAATCAAGCTTTTTCCTGATGAGGAAGCATGCCTGACTGCCGCTGGTCGGCGCGAAGCCAACGCCATCCTGGGCAATTCCATGGTTCTCAATAACCTTACGAGCTCCCCGCGTTTCAGCGAGTTCAACCCTGTCACCAGCTACAGCGATGTTGAAGAAGCGCGCCTGACCATCAGGCCGGGGCTGCCCGATATGTTGCTGGGCATTTTGAACAACCTCCTACTGACCATTGACGAAAAGAGCCGAACCCAGATCATTTCCAGCAATATAGCAGCGGCAGCTACTTCTCCGACACTGGCGGATATTGTGTATGAAAACCGCTCGCTACTGATGGTTGTAGCAGAGCTGATGCTCTTTGTTTCCGCTCTTGTGGCCTACGCCCTGCACCTTCGCCGCAAAAGCCTGTCGAACCAGATTGCCAGCGAGCAGCGCCTTGCCCACATAGCCGACAACATCAACGGCGGCGTCATCAGCATATCTACAGAACTTCCCTTGCAGATTCTTGATGCCAACAACGGATTCTGGCAGTTGCTTGGCTACGAGGCCGACAAGCCGCAGACTACCGCGTTTATTGATCTGCTGCATGCTGACGACACAAAAAAGCTGCTCGACATGCTGGCAGACAAAAAAAACGGCCCTGTGACAAACACCACGGAACTGAGGCTTCGCCACAAGGATGGTCAATGGCTGCCCCTGCTGTTGCGCGGCACATTTTCCGGCGATGAGAATGCGCACCGCTCCATTGATTGCGTGGTGGTGGACATCACCGAGCAAAAGCGCATGCAGGAAGAGCTTGAGCAGGAAAAAGAGCGCTACCGGATACTGCTTGAGCAGTCGCAGGACATTTTTTTCGATGTGGATACCGAAAAACGCCAGTTCCGCTGTTCGCCGAACTTTTTGCTGAAATTCGGCAGGGAGGCCACGCCCCTCTTTAACGAAACCGGCCGCCCAACCAACAGGCACATCATCCATCCTGAAGATCTGCCCGCCCTCAACGAACTGCGGCGGCGCATCCGCAGCGGCAACCCCACTGCTTTTGCAGTCATGCGCATCCCCACTGCCGAGGGGCGCTATATCTGGTGCCGAGTGCAGGCCACACGCATCAGCAAGCAGGACGCACCCTTGCGCCTTGTGGGTAAAATTGTTGATATTGATGAAGAAGTGAGACGCCGTGCCGAGCTTGAGCGCCGCACCCAGCGCGACAGTTTGACGGATCTCCTGAACAAGACCGCCTTCCGCGACAAAATATGCGCAGCCATGCCTGCCAGGCCGCAGCAGGATAAGACAGACGCGCTCCTGTTCCTTGATCTGGATAATTTCAAGCTGATTAACGATACCTTTGGGCATGTCAGGGGCGATGCCGCCCTGCTTGAAGCCAGCGATGCCCTCAAGCGCATCTTTCGCAATGCTGATGCTGTGGGCCGTTTCGGCGGCGATGAATTCTGCGTTTTTGTCAGGGATATCACCCGCGCAGCGCTCAAGGAGCGGGCCGAGGCCCTGCTTTCAGAACTGCACAGATTTATCGAGCACGAGGGTCAGCGCGTGGAGATCACCACGAGCATAGGCATATATCTGTTTGACGGCACCGAGGCGTCTTACGATGTGGCCTTGCACCGCGCGGACAATGCGCAGTATCTGGCAAAACAGGCTGGAAAGAACTGCTACCGCTTTTATGATGAAACCCCTGAAGCCTGGGCTGACGATACGGATACAGCCAAGCAAGTTAGCGAAAGCGCAGCGACGTAATCCCTGCAATGAACATTTGGAACGCGTCTTATTTTGCCGCTATACATAAAAAGGCTTCCCGCCACGTGGGAAGCCTTTTTATTTGCGCCACAAATTTCGGCGCGCGCGGGGTTGGAAGGAAGCTTGTTCGATTCAGCCGTACACTCCCGGCTCTGGTTCGAGCCATCAGGCCAGCCGATAAAATTCACCAGTCTCAATGCTCGTCAGCATGTTGCTGCAAGCGCCAAGCATTGGCCTTTTGTTACTTCCACAGGCTGCTGTACTTGGCGGCTATGCCGTCAGTACGTTCCACCAGTTTGTCCACCAGGCCATCCACATCTTCCACGCTCGCCGTGCCAAGATCCCGGGCCAGCAGGTAGCCAAGGTAACCACGGCCCTGCTTGAACACCCAGCATACCGAATACACAGACCCCACAGCGGGGCGACCGGCAAATTCAGGCTGCGTGCTCACCATGACGTAGAGCTTGGGGATGTCTTTTTCTTCATCATCATTGAGGGTGAACAGGCTGCTCTGGTTGAAGCGCTCCTTGAGCTTGGTGCCGAGGCGCGCGCCAATGCTGTCTGTGCCTTCCAGCGACACGCTGACCGTGGTCACGCGGTCAACGGTCTTTTCGGGCTTGTCCTGCACGGGTTTGCCTGCCTGTGGGGTAGCCGCAAAGGCCGCGCCCGTGAGCGCCAGAATGCATATCAGGGTAAAAACGCCAAAAAATTTTTTCATGCCTATCCCTCAATTTCAGAATATACCCGCTGTCAGCGAATGCCGGGGCAAGGCCACCAGAACGCCCGCAGGAAACTGATTTGTTCTTGACCTTGATCCATTCTATATAATCTTTAGAAAAAGGTGAAGCGGGTATTTTTTCATGCGCAAACTGGCAAAAATGTATATAATCCGCGCCCTGACCCGATTGGCCTTGCCTGCCGCCATTTTACCGCGCTCAAGCCCATCGGGGTAATGACACCGATCAAAGGATTTTTTCATGAAGCACATTCTTTTATTGCTGGCTTTTGGGGCCGGTTGCTGCCTCCCTGTGCAGGCGGGAATAAACACCTTGTTGCGGCGCTTTCTGGGCGAACCCATGCAGGCCGCGCTTGTTTCATTTGCCGTGGGCACGCTGGCGCTGTGGGTATACAGCCTGGCGGCAAGGCACACATGGCCTTCCATTTCGCAGCTTTCCGCTGTTCCCTGGTGGATGTGGACAGGTGGTGTGCTTGGCGCAATTTTTGTGAGTTGCACCATCTTTCTTGCCCCCCGGCTGGGGGCTGCCACCATGACCGCCGTCATGCTGTCGGGCCAGCTGGTGGCCTCCGTGCTGCTTGACCATTATGCCCTCGTGGGCTTTCCCGAGCACCCTGTTTCGCCACTGCGCCTTGCGGGCATTGCCCTGCTTTTTGCGGGCGCATGGCTTGTGCGGGTCTTTTAACGCAAGGTGACTCCAGCACAGGGCTTTCACTGCGCGCGCCATCTTGAGCTGCGACGCACTAAGGGCTACAGTGTCTGCAAATTGCCGCATCACAAGGAACATGCCATGCAAAGAACCCTTATCATAGACGCCCTCGCAGCGACCGAAGCGCAAGCCTCCATCACCATCTGCGGCTGGATCCGCACCCGCCGCGATGCCAAGGAATTTTCTTTTGTGGAGCTCAACGACGGCTCCTGCCTCGGCAATATGCAGTGCATTGTTGACGCGGGCACCACCGCCCACGCGCAACTTGATCAGGCCGCCACGGGCGCCGCCATCAGCGTTACGGGCGAACTTGTGGCTTCGCCCGGCAAGGGGCAGATGTGGGAAATCAGGGCACAGAGCGTTACTGTTTTCGGCCTGGCTGATCCCGAAACTTTCCCTTTGCAGAAAAAACGCCATTCTGATGAATTTTTGCGCACAATTGCGCATTTGCGTTCCCGCACCAACAAGTACGGCGCTGCCTTCCGCATCCGTTCCGAAGCGGGCCAGGCTGTGCATCAGTTTTTCCAGAGCCGCCGTTTTTCATGGGTGCATACGCCGGTGCTCACCGGAGCGGACTGCGAAGGCGCGGGCGAAATGTTCCGCGTCACCAGCCTTGAACCCGGCGACAAGGATGTAGCCGCCGACTTTTTTGGCCGCCAGTGCAATCTGACGGTTTCCGGCCAGCTTGAGGCCGAGGCCCTCGCCATGGGCCTTGGGCGCGTGTACACTTTCGGCCCCACCTTCCGCGCCGAAAATTCCAATACGCCGCGCCACGCCGCCGAATTCTGGATGATTGAGCCGGAAATGGCCTTTGCAGACCTGCAAGACCTCATGGAACTGGGCGAAAGCCTTACCCGGCACGTGATCGAACACGCCCTCGCCCACTGCGAATCCGACCTCAAGCTCTTTGACAGCTTTGTGGACAAGGGCCTCATTGAACGCCTCAAGGGCATGGTGGCTGCGCCCTTTGCCCGCGTTTCGTACACGGAAGCCGTGGAAATCCTGCAAAAATGCGGCAAGGAATTTGCCTTTCCTGTTTCATTCGGCACGGACCTTCAAACCGAGCACGAACGCTATCTGGCGGAAGAGCATTTTAAAAAGCCTGTGGCTGTGTATGATTACCCCAAGGAAATCAAAGCATTCTACATGCGCCAGAATGACGATGGCAAAACCGTTGCCGCCATGGACATGCTGGTGCCGCGCATCGGCGAACTCATCGGCGGCTCGCAGCGCGAGGAACGCCTTGACCGCCTGACCGCCCGCATTCAGGAGCTTGGTCAGAATCCCGAAGACTACTGGTGGTACATGGATCTGCGCCGTTTTGGCACAGCGCCCCATGCCGGGTTTGGCCTTGGCTTCGAGCGTCTGCTCATGATGCTGACCGGCATCACCAATATTCGCGACGTCATTGCCTTCCCCCGTACTCCGGGAAATCTTGAATTCTAGAACGATTCCGATAGGATACCTTTTGGCCAGCCTGTTGCGAAAGCGGTGGGCTGGCTTTTTTCAACCCGCCTGTACGCGAACCGCAAAAAAGCCCGAGGCAGCGCCGTAGCTGGGCCGCCATGCCCTTCACATTTGCCTTTTTGCCGGGTATAGTACGCGCTCACCTTTTTGGAGGCATCGAGCCGCCGCCCATCGCCCAAGGAGAGCGAAATACCATGAGCAAGAAGCTGACTGTAGCCGTTGTAGGCGCCACAGGCGCCGTAGGCCGTGAAATGCTCAAGACCCTGCACGAGAGGGACTTTCCCGCCACTGAAATACGCGCCTTTGCGTCCGCCCGTTCTGCGGGCACCAAGGTGCCGTATGGCGACAAAGAGCTGACCGTGCAAGAGCTTAAAGAAGATGTCTTTGAGGGCATTGATTTGGCCATTTTTTCCGCCGGCGGCAGCACTTCGCAAAAATTTGCCCCGCATGCGGCCAAGGCTGGCTGCGTGGTGGTGGACAATTCCGCTGCATGGCGCATGGACGACCGCTGCCCCCTGGTGGTGCCGGAAGTCAACGCCCACGCCCTTGAGGGCCACAACGGCATCATTGCCAACCCCAACTGCTCCACCATCCAGATGCTGGTGGTGCTTAAGCCCCTGCACGACGCCGTCAAAATCAAGCGCGTTGTGGTTTCCACCTATCAGGCGGTTTCCGGCACCGGGCAGAAGGGCATTGAAGAACTGGAACGCCAGGTGCGCGACCTCTTCAATGGCCGCGACCCGGAATGCAATACCTATCCCTACCGCATTGCCTTCAACGCGCTGCCGCACATCGATGTCTTCCTTGATAACGACTACACCAAGGAAGAAATGAAGATGGTTCATGAAACCGTCAAAATATTTGAAGATCCTTCGGTCAAGGTTACGGCCACCTGTGTGCGCGTGCCGGTGTTCTACTGCCACGCCGAATCGGTGAACATTGAAACCGAAAAGAAACTCACAGCCAAGGATGCCCGCGTCATGCTTTCGCAGGCTCCCGGCGTGCGCGTGGTCGATAATCCCCGCGAACTCATGTACCCCATGCCCTCCTACTGCGTGGGCGAGGATGAAACCTACGTGGGGCGCATCCGCGAGGACGAAACCATTGATAACGGCCTGAACCTCTGGATTGTGGCCGACAACGTGCGCAAGGGCGCAGCCCTCAACGCCGTGCAGATCGGCGAAGAACTGATCAAGCGCGATCTGCTGCGCGTGACCGACAAAAACGTGTTCCTGAAGTAATTGCCTGCGGGCGCGCGGGTCTCGTTGACCTGCGCGCCCGTGCGCTTTGGAGGCCTTTGCGGTGCAAGCTGTAGACGCTGAAACATATCTCAAGGCCCTGCTTTCCGCGCCCCGGCCAGGGTCGGAGCAGGTTCTCGCTTTTTATGACCACCGGGTGGGACATATCTGCACCGACCCGCGTCTTCTGCTGCTGCCCCTTGATGACCATATCTGCCATCGCGGCGACGGCCTTTTTGAAAGCATCAGTTTTCGTCAACGCACAATTTTTGGGCTGGACGCGCATCTGGCCCGGCTGGTGGACGGCGCTGCGGCCCTTTCCATCACGCCGCCCTGCACATGGGAAGCCCTGCGCCAGCGCATAATTGATGTGGCCCTTGCCGCAGGCGTGGACAATGGCGACTTGCGCGTTTTTCTGAGCCGAGGCCCCGGCGGATTCGGCATTTCACCCGCCGAATGCCCCCAGGCTGGCCTGTACATTGTGGCCCTCAAAAAGGCCCTGCCCACGGCGGCCTTCTATGAAAAAGGCCTCACAGCCTTTGCCAGCGCCATCCCGCCCAAGCAGGAATATCTGGCCCGCATCAAGAATACCAACTATCTGCCCAATGTGTTCATGGCCATGGAAGCCCGCCAGAAGGGCATGGACGTGGCCGTGACCTTTGACGAAAACGGCATCATGGGCGAGGCGGCCGTGGCCAACGTGGGCCTTGTGGACGCGCAGGGCCGCCTGCTCTGCCCTGAAATCAGGCGCATTCTGCCGGGCACCACCCTGCTGGCCGCCATGGAAGTTGCCGCAGAGCGCATGCCTGTCGTGCAGATGCCCATTCCCCGCGCAGCCATAGACAGCGCCAGTGAAATGCTGTTGTTCACCAGCTCCACCCTTTGCGTGGGCATCACCCATTT
This sequence comes from Desulfovibrio desulfopostgatei, assembly GCF_053570645.1. Lineage (NCBI taxonomy): Bacteria > Pseudomonadati > Thermodesulfobacteriota > Desulfovibrionia > Desulfovibrionales > Desulfovibrionaceae > Desulfovibrio > Desulfovibrio desulfopostgatei. The sequence continues at coordinate 3,091,170 of NZ_JBRBQS010000002.1, forward strand.
TGACGGCAAGCCCGTGGGTCATGGCGCGCATGCTGGCAAGCCCGGCCCTGTGGCCCTGTGGCTCAAGGATGTTCTTTTGGACTATATGCTGAAAAAAGGCGCGCCCCTCTGATGCGTGTTCTGCTTATTGCCCTGCAACAGACCTCTGACGGCCCCGCCTCACCCGAAGAGCAGCGCCACTGGACAGAAATGGGCGCGCCCATGCGCCTTGCCCGGCTGGAAGAAGACCACGCGCTGGCCCTGGCCTGCGCCATGCGAGACGGCGGCAGGCTGGCCCCCATGCTGCTGTGCCAGAAAAATTCGCGCCTGCACCGCCGCGCCGCCGCGCTGAACCTGCCCATACTCACGGCAGGCGGACCAATGGATTTCATGCGTCTGTGGCTCTGGCAGCGCAAGCACAAGCACCTTTTGGTGCAGACTTTTGGAGAAAGCGGCATGCCCCTTGGCCGCCGGGTGCTGATCATGCGTCCCCCGGCCTCCACTCTTTTGAGCCATGCATTTCTGCTGCGCGCGCCGCGCCCGGAAGTCTGCTTTGGCAAGGGAATGCTGGCAGCCCACAAAATACTTTGCGGCTCCAGTTATGTGCGCGACCGCATTGCCAAAGCCAGCGGCATCACCGAGGGCGAAACGGCATGGCGCGGTCCCAAAAACCGCGCGCTGCCCCTGCCGGGCGACACGCTCACACTGGCAGCGCCGGGCATGAGCATTGAAGGTTTTGAACCTGCGCCCGAATGGCCTGCTGAACCCGCAGAGGATCAGCGTTTTGTTTTTTGCATGGGTGATGCCCTCACGCCCCGCTCGGGCGCGCATATTGTCATCCGGGCCATGGCCGCCATCTGGCAGCGCCGCGATTTGCCCGCATGGGAAGTACGCGCCGCCGGGGGTGGCCCCCGCTTTCAGGAAGTACTGGACGAAGCGGAATCGCTGGGCGTGCAGTCGCGCCTGTGCCTGCTCAACGAGCAAAGCCTGCCGCACCTGCTGCGCACCTGCCATGCATGGATAGCGCCCGGCTCCGCTCCGGACGAACTGCCGGAAACACTCGGGGCTGGCCTGGCGGCCCAAACGCCCGTCATCTGCGGACAGAGCGCCCTGCATGAGCAGCGGCTTGCCGCCGCCCCCGATGCCGCCTGCATGTTTGAAGAAAACAATCCGCAGTCGCTGGCCGAATGCATGATAAACGTCATGACGGATGCAACCCAGCGCCGCCGTATTGTGGAAGCGGGCAACGCATTGCGGCCCGGTCTGAGCCATGAATCCTTTGCCCTTGCGACCTGCACCCGGCACGAAGGCTGGTGCAGTCAGCTTGGCTGGCTTGAAAAAAGCGGTCAGCCGCAAGCCCCGCAACAGTAGTAAACAAGCAACGATCATCAGCGCGCCCCGCGCCAGTGGCGGCAGCATGCCGCCTGAGCGTGAGGCAATACCGCAAACACATACAGGAACCGTATGAAATGTAAAATCTGCAAAGCCGAGGCCGTGGTGGCCCTGCGCAGCCACAACGCCGCCTTTTGCCCTGACTGTTACAAGGATTTTTTTGCCCGCCAGGTAGAACGCGGCATTGAAGGCCAAAAGCTGTTTACCCGCGATGAACGGGTGCTGGTGGCCCTTTCTGGCGGCAAGGATTCCCTGGCGCTCATGCTCGAACTCTCCCGCCAGGGCTACAACGTAACTGGTCTGCACATTGATCTGGACATTCCGGTTTCTTCCGCCGCGGCGCGCGGCGTGGTTGAACGCTTCTGCGCCAAGCACGGCCTCAAGCTCATGGTCAAGGAAATGGCCGCAGAAGGCCTGTCCATTCCGCTGGTCAAGGAAAGGCTGCACCGCCCCATCTGCTCGGCCTGCGGCAAGATCAAACGCCATTTCTTCAACAAGGTCGCCCTGGACGAAGGCTTTGACGCCCTTGCCACGGGGCATAACCTGGACGATGAAGTGGCCCGCCTTTTCAGCAACACCCTGCGCTGGGATACCTCCTATCTTTCAGATCAGGGGCCGCGGCTGGAAAGCGAACACGGCTTTTCGCGCAAGGTTAAGCCCTTGTGGCGGCTCTCGGAATTTGAAACGGCCAACTACGCCTTTCTTATGGGCATAGAAAACCACTACGCCCCCTGCCCGTACAGCCCCGGCGCGAGCTTCACCACGCTCAAGGGTCTGATGCAGAATCTCGAGGCCGCCATGCCCGGCCGCAAGCTGGATTTCTATCAGGGTTTTCTCTCGCGCGGGCGGCCCGTTTTTGCCCGCCGTGAGGCGGAGGAAGGCCTGGAACTGGCCCCGTGCACGGAATGCGGCTACCCCACATCTTCCGGCGACCGTTGCGGCGTGTGCCGCATACGCGCCGCCCTGCTTGACGAGGGCTAGAAGGAACATCACTTTGTGCAAAACGCCCCGGCAGATGCCGGGCCGTTTTGCATGTTTACTACCGTCTATTCTTCATATTTCCTGAAGACGAGCGAAGCGTTATGCCCCCCAAAACCAAAAGAATTGGAGAGCGCATAACAGGTAGATGTTTGTTCGGCCCGGTTGCAGATATGCGGGATATCGCACTCGGCATCGGGTGCATCCAGATTTATTGTCGGCGGCAACAGGCCATGCCGCAAGGCCTCAAGAGTAATGATGGCTTCTATGCCCCCAGCCGCCCCAAACAGATGCCCTGTCATGGACTTTGTGGCGCTGACCTTTACCGTTTCAAGGCTGTCGCCAAAAACGCTCCTGATTGCTGCGGCTTCAGACCTGTCGCCTTCTTTTGTTCCTGTGGCGTGGGCATTGATATAGCCAATTTCTGCCACGGAAGCGCCAGACTGGCGGATGGCAATTTCCATGGCCCGCGCTCCGCCCAGAAAGTCTGGCGATGTGATATGCCCCGCATCGCACGTTGCACCGTACCCAACCACCTCGCCAAGGATTGTCGCCTCACGGCGGCGGGCATGTTCCTCTTCCTCCAGCAGCAACACAGCAGCGCCCTCAGCCATAACAAAGCCGTCACGCCCGCTGTCAAAGGGACGGCTGGCCTGCTCCGGCACATCGTTGCGGGTTGAAAGAGCCTTCATGCTGGAAAAACCCGCCAGCAAAAACGGTTGAATGCCCGCATCGCTTCCGCCTGCCAGCATGACATCCGCCTGCCCGTGGGCGATGCTCAAAAATGCCTCGCCGATGGCATTGTTGGCAGTGGCGCAAGCGGACACAGGCGCATAGTTCGCCCCTTTAAAACCCGTCCTGATAGCAACCACGCCCGAAGCCATGTTGACGATCATCATGGGAATCATGAAAGGCGAAACCCGCCGTGCGCCTTTGGCCAGAAATGCTTCATGATTTTTCATGATCGTTTCTATGCCGCCGATGCCAGAACCCACATAAACCCCGGCGCGTTCCGGATCCCAATCGGCACCTTCCAGACCGGACATTTCAACGGCCTGCAAGGCCGCAGCAACGGCAAACTGGATATATTTGTCGTATTTTTTTGCGTCCTTTGCACAAAAATACGTTTCAGCCAAAAAATCGTCCACCTTCCCGGCGATTCTCACCGGGGATTCATCAAACGCGGGATCGTCCATATACCTGATGCCGGATTTTCCGGAACTGATGTTCTTCCACATGGTTTCAGGGTCGTTTCCTGAAGAAGATATAACCCCAAAGCCTGTTACAACTACTTTACGCATGGCGTCTCCTGGCCTGTTAATTTATATGTATATACATGAATATGGATGCACCAAGCCCAATACACTCACAATTTGCAGTCTGCGCTAGGCGCTGTCCTTTTCTGCAATACGGGAAACCTTGAGCAAAAGTCGCAGCAATTCCTGAACATCATCGTCCCCCAATTCTGAAATCATAAGCTGCTGCGCCTCTTCCCAATGGGGGTGGGCTTCTTTGAGGCTGTCTGCACCAAGGGCCGTCAACTGCATGATCTTTTTGCGTGAATCCGCCGGGGCCGGGGCACTCGCAACAAACCCCATTTTTTCCAGCTTTTCCACATTTCTGGTCACGGTTGTCTGGTCAATGCCCAAAACCCGGCCAATCTCCGTTATCGAAGGCTCCTCCAGACCAGCAATCGCCCGCAGCAAACCATACTGGGTGATACGCATTCCCTTGCGCGCCAGAAATTTGCCGTAAAGCTGGTTGAGTTGCCGATCCGCCTTTCGGATTTGGAGAAAAAGACAAGGCAGTTGCATGGGTGCTCCGCGTTTTCATGTATGTACATACATTATTCGATGTTCGCCGCATGTCAATACCGGGCAATGCGCTTGACTTCGCTATAATTTGAAAATAGATTTCAATTCCATTCAAATTGAGCCACCCCGGCTGATCCGGTGCGGCGATGACAGGAGCGCACAGCATGCCGGAATCCCTTTCCGCAACTGTCGGGGCGCGCGGCGGCAATGCCCGTACGCTTATCGGCGGTCTGGCCTATTCCCTGAGGCTTGCCATCGCGGGCAACCCCAACTGCGGCAAGACCACAGTTTTCAATGCCCTCACAGGCGCGCACCAGCATGTGGGCAACTACAGCGGCGTAACGGTTGAAAAGAAAGAAGGCTTCATTCGCCACGAAGGGCAGGAAATCATACTTGTGGATTTGCCCGGTGCGTATTCTCTTTCTGCCTATTCGCAGGAGGAGGTGGTGGCGCGCAACGTGCTTCTGAGCGGCGCGGTGCAGGCGGTCATCAACGTTGTGGACGCTGGCATTCTGGAGCGCGGGCTGCTGCTCACGGCCCAGTTGCGCGAGATGGGCCTCCCTGTGGTCATTGCCTGCAACATGATGGACGAAGCGCGGGCGACGGGCATCAGCATTGACTTTTTGCGCCTGTCGGAACTCATGGGGGCCATCGCCGTGCCCACGGTCGGGACCTCGGGCAATGGCCTGCGCGAGGCCCTTTCTGCGGCGCGTCAGGTTGCCCTTGATGCAGAAAACAGCAACCAGCAGTCTGGCATTCCCGCAGCTTCGCCCAACGGAAGTCACAGTTCTGCCCTGCACATAAGCTACGGCCCCCTGCTCGACCCGATACTGGAAACCATGGAAAAACGCATTGCGGAAAGCCAGGGCATGGCATCCTCACCCTATGCCCACTGTGCGCCGCGCTGGCTGGCCCTGAGCCTGCTCCAGGATGATGCGGAAGCCGTGGCAGCCTTGCAGGCGGCGGATGCAGACCTTGCGGCCGACATGGCCCAGGTTTGCCGCTTTGTGCAGGAAGAACTGGGCAGCATTGGCCGCGATGCGGAAGGCTTGATAGCAGACGGACACAGCGCCTTTGTGCGCAAAATTGCCGCCACCTGCGTTGTTAAAACCGGCAAGCGCCACCGCCTTAGCCTCTCGGACAGGCTCGACCGCGTACTGGCCCACGCAGTGTGGGGTGCGCTGATCATGCTTGGTGTGCTCTACGCCATGTTTCAGATCACCATTGTTCTTGGTTCCTACCCGCAGGGCTGGCTGGAGGGTGCGTTCAGCGCGCTGGCTGGCGCGGTGAGGGGCACACTGCCCGAAGGCCTGCTCTCCTCCCTGCTGGTTGACGGCGTGATCGCGGGCGTTGGCGGAGTGCTCAGTTTTGTGCCGCTGGTGCTTATCATGTTTGCGCTCATCGCCATTGTGGAAGACAGCGGCTACATGGCGCGCATGGCCTATATTGCCGACCGCGTGTTCCAGTTTTTCGGCCTGCACGGCGCCTCGGTGATGCCCTATATCATTTCCGGCGGCATTGCAGGGGGCTGCGCCATTCCCGGCGTCATGGCTACCCGCACCATGCGCAGCCCCAAGGAAAAACTGGCCACCATGCTCACCCTGCCCTACATGGCCTGCGGGGCCAAATTGCCCGTGTATCTGCTGCTGGTGGGCACGTTTTTTCCGCACAATGCCGCCAACATGATGTTTGCCATCATCATGCTCTCGTGGGTGCTGGCCTTTTGCGTGGCTCTGCTGCTGCGCAGAACCGTCCTGCGCGGCGAAGCGACTCCTCTGGTCATGGAAATGCCGCCCTACCGCATGCCCACCGTGCGCGGCATCTGCATCCATTGCTGGGAGCGTACATGGATGTACCTCAAAAAGGCAGGCACGGTGCTTGTGCCGCTGTCCATGCTCATCTGGGCGGCCATGACCTTTCCGGCTCTTGATCCGCAAACGGCCCTACCCTTTGAAAACGAAATAGCCCGCCTGAGCGCAGGACTTGAACGCGAAGACCTGCCTGCGGGAGCACGCGCCAGTCAGGAAGAAGCCCTTGCAAAAGTGCAGGAGGAACTGGATGCCGAGCGCCTGCGGCACACCCTTGCCGGAAGCCTTGGCACATGGCTTGAAGGTGCAACGTCCTACGCGGGTTTCAGCTGGCGCACCGATGTGGCCCTTATTGGCGGTATTGCTGCCAAGGAGGCCATCATTTCCACACTGGGCACGGCCTACGCCCTTGGGGAGCAGGACCCTGAAGACCCGGCCTCGCTGGCGGAACTGCTGCGCGCCGACCCAACGTGGAATCAGGGCACGGCCCTGGCTCTGCTTGTTTTTGTCATGCTCTACGCCCCCTGCTTTGTCACCCTGGTTGTCATCCGACAGGAGTCGGGAAGCTGGAAGTGGGTGGCATTCAGCATTGCCTTCAACACGCTGCTGGCTTTCGGCATGGCCGTGGGCGTGTATCAGACGTACCGCTTTTTCTGGATGGACGTATGATGATCAAACGTACAGGACGCGCACCCGGCATGGGCATTCGCGCGTATATTGCCTTGGGCCTGACGGTGATGACCCTGCTTTTTACTGCCAGCTTTTTCTATTTTATGAGTATGGCGCGCGAGGTCAGCGTGTCCGGCACACGAACCTACGGGCTTTTCATGACGCTGGCCGAGAACGACAAACTGACCGACAGCCGCAACATGACGCGCCTGCGAGGCGCAGAATCCGCACTGGCTGCCTTGCCCTCACTGACCGCGAAGCCAGCGGAGCCGGAGGCCAGCGCCGCTCTGGCGGAGCTTTCCGCCGCCATAGCGGAACTGGCAACGGCACAGCCAGTAACTGACGACATGCTGCTGCAACTGCGCCGCACGGCTACGCTGGCGCACGAATTTGAAAACCGCCTGCTCATGGGCTTTCTGCTGCTGGGCGCAGGGCTGGCGCTGCTGTTCGGCCTGCTGCGCCTGCACCTTGCGCGACCGCTGCAAAGCATCATGGTCTTTCTCAACCAGCTGGGCACAGGCTCTCCCAGCCAGCCACCCAAACACAGCTTTATCACCGAACTGCACAACATATCGGCTGCGCTTGAAAATCTTGGCACCTATCTGTCGCTTGCCACGGTGCGTTCGCAAAAACTGGCCTCGGAGCATGACCACTTTCAAAAAATGTCGCTGGTGGACGGTCTCACCGGAGTGGGCAACCGCCGCGCTTTTGACGACAAGCTGCGCTCCCTGTGGCTTCATGCCCTGCAACATGGCACGCCGCTAGCGCTTATCATGCTGGATGTGGATACCTTCAAGCGCTATAATGACAGCCTGGGGCATCAGGCCGGGGACGAATGCCTGCGCCGCATTGCCGCCGCCATGAGCCGGGCGGCACGCTCCACGGATGTTTGCGCGCGCTATGGCGGGGAGGAATTTGCCCTGCTGCTGCCCGGTGCGGATGCCGCAACGGCGCAGGCCGTGGCCGCCCGCGTGCATGCGGAGGTAGCGCGCGAGCAGTTGCCCCACCCCAGTTCGCCCGTGGGCGACATGGTGACTGTCAGCCTCGGAGTGAGCAGCCTGACGCCGCTTGAAGAGCAAAAGGAAGAAAGCCAGATGCTTGTGCGTCAGACAGATTCCGCCCTGTATGCCGCCAAGACGGCAGGCCGCAACCGCACTTGCTTGTTCAGCGAGCCGTAAGCATTCGACTTTTATTTATAAGGATTTTACTTAAATTAATGAGAATTTTTTATATTAAGAATTGAAAAATTAACATTAACAGTAAGTATATTCAAAAAATGCATTACATTACATACAATAATCCCAATATAAACAGCATTACTGGCTACTGTTATAGTTCTTATCGAAAAGATGCTACACAAATGAATCAAAAAAATATCACATATCTGACAATAAAATAGCAACATAATAATTGTAAAAATATTTACCAATATTGATCTTTTGTATATGCATATAATTTTGTGAAATTCAGTTGTTAACTCCCCCCTATTCGATGTAGCATAAAGCTTCTTCGCCAAGGGTGAAAAAATAATATACGTAAATGTAGACACATAAAAACCAAAAACTATTGATATAAATACTATGACATCTGACCGAATTGACGAAACAGAAAAACTTTCCTCAAAGGAAAATAGCGTGATTATCCAAATAGCATATTTAATCTTCATGATCAAAATTACTAACTAATGTTGAAAAGACTAAATCATCTTCATAGAGGCCACGTTCATTTTTCTGCACATCAACACTTATTTTTTCAATAAATTTATCAATTCTAAAAACTTTCTCCAAATTATCATCTCCGCATCCAATACAAATTAACTTTGATATTTCTTTCTTTTTTGCAAGTTTACAAAATTCGAAAACTTTATCCTTGAATATTTTTAATTTATTGTATCTCAACTCTACAGTAAATGACTCCGCTCCAGCAGTCCACTTTGGATCAAATTGCTCTGTTTCAGAAAATAGACTTACTTGGTCAGCCTTTTTCCTGGCAAAAAAATTTTCTCAGCTTTAGAAATTTCCTTTATGAAGGCGTCAACATCCTTATATATATTTGAGATCATCACATTTGCTCCATCATTCTTTAAAATTCTATCCTTAATAATCGATTCAAAAGAGCTTTTTTTGTTTATATTAGATATATACAAGATTTTACTTTTAAAATTATATACTCCATACGCTTGAGAATTCCATTCTGCCTCTGCTTCTGTACGAGAATTGGGCTGCTCAGAATTCAATTCTCTATTAAATACCGTTGACGACAAAGGCAAAAAACGTCCCTCGTAGAGACTCATAAACATATAGTCGTCTTTGAGACCAACATATGTTTTCATGCATTTTTGCTTATCCGCGCTTGTCGTGGACTTAATGCCCAACTCCACGTTTTTTTCATCAATCGCCGACTTAGCCAACTCTACATTATCAACATACAATTCAAATGTTGAAAAAATTAATTTATTTTCCATATCATTCTCCTATAATATTCATAACTACATAATTGCATGCCCCTCAAATTATTACAAGCAGACTTCTTTAAAAAAATTTCAATCAGCACAAGCAGACTTTAGAAGTTATCCCCGGACAGAGAGACATCGCCTGTTGCCAGTTGCAACAGGCGATGTCTCTCTGTCCGGCGTGGAAAACAAAAAAATTCTAGATGTGTTTTTCTAGTTTACGTTTGAACCGATGCCTGCACCATGATGGCCCCGGCCTCCCTGCGGCGCAGGGCAATGGTTACTTCCGCGCAACGCAAGGCCAGAGGGTCGCGCAGGGGGGCATAGCCCACCACAGAAACAGGCATGCCCGAACCCAGCCCCATGTCTCGGATGCGCCGCGCAAGTTCGCCCCGTGCATTGATGCTGACAATACGAGCCATCTCGCCCACCTTGAGGGACGTGAGAGGAATAACTGAATCCATTGCGCCTCCGGGAGAACCTTTAAAAAACTGTATAATTTAAAAATAACATTCATTTTCAATTTACCGTTCATTGCCCCTGGCGTCAAGAAAAGAGACCCTCGGCAATCTGCGGTGAGCGCGCCACGCGCTGCTCCTCGCGGGACAGGCTCCTCCGCTCCACTCGACCATATGGCCCGACTCTGGCATGATGCCTTGCAGCGGGAGGGTCGCTTGCCTCCACGCCCTTTCCGGCACACGTCAACAACGGACAAGCCATGAGTATTCTGAAAAAAGTTCTGGAACGGGGCCTCACCCCTTCCAACGTCATAAGCTACCTGTGTTTGCAGATCATGCGCGTCAACGGCGCGTTCTGGGGCACCCTGCGCCTGCGGCTCAAGGCCCTTGCGCTGGGCGTGCAGGTGGGTGCTGGCGTGTCAGCCCACGGGCCTGTGGGCCTGCTGCGCTGGCCAGGCAGCCGCATGAGCATCGGTGCTGGCGCAAGCCTTATTTCTTCCTGGCGGCGGGCCACGGCTGCGGCTCTGGCCCATCCCGTGCGGCTGCGCACCTTTGGCCCCGGAGCCAGTATTGAAATCGGCCCCGGCTGCCAGTTGAGCGGCACGTCCATTACCGCGCGCTCCACGGTCATACGCCTTGGGCGTCAGGTCATGGTAGGCCCCAACTGTATTGTGGTGGATTCCGACTTTCACGCCCACTGGCCACCGGAAGCCCGCGCTACCGAACCCGGCATGGAAGGCGACCGCCCGGTAACCATTGGCGACTACGTGTGGATTGGCATGAACTGCCTTATCCTCAAGGGCGTAACCATTGGCGAGGGGGCCATCATCGGCGCTGGCAGCGTGGTCACGCGCGATGTGCCGCCCTTCTGCCTTGCCGCTGGCTCTCCCGCCCGCGTGCTGCGCAGCCTCAAGCCCGACGAAAGCACGCAGCAGCCCGGCACTGCGGAATAGGTCGCTGCACTGTGTCTGTGGGGGAATATATCGCGGCGCTGCTGGCGTCGGAAAAGCTGGGCGCGCAGGTCACGTGCCACAAGCTCTTTCCGCCGGTGGAGCCATGCTACGCGCCCACACGCCTGCCCTGGCCCGCTGCCATCAGCCGTGCCCTTGAGCTGCGCGGCATCAACGGGCTTTACAGCCATCAGGCCCTTGCCACAGACCACATCCGCGCCGGGCATTCCATTGTTGCAGCCACGCCCACGGCCAGCGGCAAAAGCCTTATCTACAACCTGCCCGTGCTCGACCGCTACCTGCGCGACCGTGATGCCCGCGCCCTGTATCTCTTCCCCCTCAAGGCTCTGGCGCAGGATCAGCTTGGCGCGTTCAACGCTCTGGTGGAGGGCTGGCCCAAGGAGGCCCGCCCCACTGCCGCCCTGTATGATGGCGACACCACCGACCATTTTCGCCGCAAAATCCGGCGCAATCCGCCCACGGTGCTTATCAGCAATCCCGAGATGCTGCATCTCGGCATTCTGCCCCACCACGAACAGTGGGCGGAATTTCTGGCAGGCCTGAGCCATGTGGTTGTGGACGAAGCCCATACCTACCGGGGCGTGTTTGGGGCGCACATGGCCCAGGTGTTCCGGCGGCTCAACCGCATCGCCGGGCGCTACGGAGCGCGGCCCCTCTATGTGCTGTGCACGGCCACTGTGGGCAATCCCGGCGAACTGGCGGCAGCGCTGACCGGCACGGATGCGCCTGCCTCCACGCCTATCCTTGCTACAGATTCCCCGTCTCCGGTTCCTTCCTCTGCTTCTGCCGCCCGCACAGCGGATGCACCAGTGGTTATTGACCAGTCAGGCGCGCCGCAGGGGCCACGGCACTTTGTTTTTCTTAATCCGGAACAAAGCCCCGCTACAGCCGCTATTGACCTGCTCAAGGCGGCGCTGGCCCGCAACCTGCGCACCATAGTTTACTGCCGCTCACGGCGCATGACAGAACTTATCAGCCTGTGGGCCGGACAATCTGGCGTATTTTCCGAGCGAATCTCCGCCTATCGGGCGGGCTTTCTGCCAGAGGAAAGGCGCGGCATCGAGGCCCGCATGGCCTCGGGCGAGTTGCTGGCCGTGGTCAGCACCAGCGCGCTGGAACTGGGCATAGACATTGGCGGGCTGGACGTGTGCATCCTTGTGGGCTACCCCGGCACGGTCATGGCCACCCTGCAACGCGGCGGGCGCGTAGGCCGCGCCCAACAGGAATCCGCCGTTATCGTGGTGGCGGGCGAGGATGCGCTGGATCAGTATTTTGCCCGCAATCCCGAAGATTTTTTCAGCCGCCCGGCGGAAAAAGCCGTGGTCAATCCGGACAACGAGGTCATTTTGACCCGCCATCTGGAGTGCGCGGCGGCAGAAATGCCCCTCACCCCCGGTGAAGCCATGCTGGCAAGCCCTGCTGCCCGCGCCGCCGCCCGCGCGCTCAACGCCAAGGGCCTATTGCTGCAATCGGCGGACGGCACCCAACTGCTGGCCGCCCGCAAGCGGCCCCAGCGGCATGTGGATTTACGCGGCACAGGCCAGACCTTCAGCATTGAAGATCAGGACGGCCAGATCATCGGCTCTGTGGATGGTTTTCGCGCATGGCAGGAGACGCACCCCGGCGCTGTTTACCTGCACCGGGGCCGCAGCTATGTGATTGAAGAGATGGACCCGGCCCGCGCCCGCATTGTGGCCAAGGCTGCCAAGGTCTCGTGGTTTACGCGCACGCGCGGCCAAAAAAGCACGGATATCCTTGAAGAAGTCGAGCGCACATCATTGGGCCGCGTGCTGGTCTGCCGTGGCCGCCTGCGCATCACCGATACCGTGACCGGTTATGAGAAGCGTTCTACATCTGGCAACCGCCTGCTCACCATCACGCCGCTTTCCGTGCCGCCGCAGGTTTTTGAAACCGAGGGTCTGTGGTATGTCATACCAGACAGCATCCGCGCCTCGCTGGAAGAACGCTTTCTGCACTACATGGGCTCCATCCACGCCCTTGAGCATGCTGCCATTGGCCTGCTGCCCCTGCTCATCATGGCCGACCGCAACGACTTTGGCGGCATTTCCACCCCGCTGCATGCCCAGACCGGGCTGTCGGGCGTATTCATTTATGACGGCCTGCCGGGGGGAGCGGGCTTGACGCGGCAGGCCTTTCCCGATGCGCGGGGCCTGCTGGAAGCCACCTTCAAGGCTGTTGCCGCCTGCCCCTGCGAGGACGGCTGCCCCTCCTGCGTGCATTCGCCCAAGTGCGGATCCGGCAACAGACCCATCAGCAAGATCGGCGCGCTGGAGCTGCTGCGCGAAATGCTGGCCCCCGGCACGGAAGGCGATGCCCTGTGCCGCGACCTGCGCATCAGCCCCGCTCCTGACAGGCTGGATATGGAATCGTTGGACGCAGCCTCTGCCCTGGCGGCAGCGCCCCGGCCTGCGGTTTCGGCTCTGGATTTCATCAATGAAGGCAGCCAGCCCGAAGCCGCGCACACTGCAATGGAGGAACAATCCATGAGCAAAAAGCACTCCGCGCCGGACAATCAGAACAGCCTGTTCGGCGCTAACGGCGTTGCGCAGTCCGGCTCCAGCGGCAGCGCCCCCACGCCTCAGAGGGAGGCCAGCAGCGCGCCGGACGCTCAAGGGACAAATACCTTTGACGCCGCAGGCCTGCTGACGCACATTCCCGTGCCGCCGCCAAAAAATTTTGTGGTCTTTGACGTCGAAACCCGGCGCTCCGCCGCCGAAGTGGGCGGCTGGAACCGGGCCGACCGCATGGGCGTGAGTGTTGCCGTGGCCTACGACAGCAAGGCGGACGACTATTTCTCCTATCAGCAGGAGGAACTGCCCGCATTGTTCGAACGCCTGCGCGGGAGCGACCTTGTGGTGGGCTTCAACAGCCTGCGCTTTGACTACGCCGTGCTCTCGCCCTTTGCGCCATTTGATCTGCGCACCCTGCCCAGTCTTGATCTTTTGCAGCGCGTGTACGAACGCCTGAACTACCGCCTTCCACTGGACAATCTGGGGCAGGCCACCCTGGGCGAACCCAAGAGCGCCGACGGCCTGCAAGCCCTGCAATGGTGGAAGGAAGGGAGGCTGGAAGATATCGCCACGTATTGCCGCAAGGATGTGGACATCACCCGCCGCCTTTATCTGCACGGTCTGGAGCAGGGCTTTTTGCTGTTCAGCAACAAGGCTGGCTCCCGTGTGCGCGTTCCTGTGGATTTTCACCGGCGCTGAGATCGCCTTAGCCGGAAAAAGCAAAACGCCCGCGATTGCGGGCGTTTTGCTTTCAAATATCTGTGACACGGCAGCGTTATTTCAACTTTTTCAGCGTCTTCTCCATGCCTTCCGGCAGGGGATAGCCGTGATCCTCGCCAGGGAACGCGCCTGCGCGCACTTCACGCGCATAGGCCTCCACCGCTGAGCGCAGGCTTGCGCCCACTTCGCCAAAACGTTTGACGAAGCGCGGCAGGTGGCTCAGGGTCATACCCGTCATATCCTGCCACACCAGCACCTGACCATCGCAGCCAGCGCCAGCGCCAATGCCTATAACCGGGATGGACAGGGCCTGGGTCACGCGCTCGGCCAGGGGCGCGGGCACGCATTCCAGCACCAGAGCGAAAGCCCCGGCTTCTTGCAGGGCGCGGGCATCGTCCAGCAGCTTCTGGGCTGCAGCCATGCTTTTGCCCTGCACCTTGAACCCGCCAAAAGCGTTCACCGATTGCGGCGTGAGGCCAAGATGCCCCATGACGGGGATGGAAGCCCGCGTCAGCGCCCGCACTTCTGCGGCAAATTCCGCGCCGCCTTCAAGCTTGACCGCCTGGGCGCGGCCTTCTGTCATGAGCCGCCCGGCGTTGCGCACGGTTTCTTCCACAGAAACATGGTAGCTCATAAAGGGCATGTCGCAGACCACAAGGGCTTTTTGCGCACCGCGCGCCACGGCGGCGCAGTGGCGCACCATGTCGTCCACCGTGACGGAAAGCGTGTCGGGATAGCCCAGCATCACCATACCCAGCGAATCGCCCACAAGCAGGGCATCCACCCCGGCCATATCCATGACCCGCGCGGTGCTGTAGTCATAAGCCGTCAGCATGACGAGCTTTTCCTGCCCTTTGGCCTCGCGGAAGGTAACTATGGTGTTCTTCATGACTGAGCCTCCTTCTGGTTGGCATCGTGGGCCAGACCCATTATGAGGTGGGTAAGCTTGGCAGCCGTAAAGTCCGCATGGTGCAGGCCCTCAATGGGGGCCAGTTCCACCACGTCCAGCCCCACCACGCGGCGGCCCGCCACGCAGCGTTCCAGCATGTACTGGGCCTCGCGCCAGTTGATGCCGCCGGGCGAGGGCGTTCCTGTTGCTGGCATGATGGACGAATCAAGCCCGTCCACATCAAAGGTGATGTAAATATTTTTGGGGAAATCCTCTGGCAGGGGCAGCTCCGGCAGGCCCACACGGGCGAGGAAATAGGCGTCGTAATGGGTGACGTTGAACTTCTTGCGGATCTCGGCTTCTTCCCGGCAGAAATCGCGCACGGCAAACTGCGTGAGCGGCAGACCGAGGTCGGCCACAGCGCGGTACATGACGCTGGCGTGTGAAAAAGGGCTGCCCTCATACTGGGGCCGCAGGTCGGCGTGGGCGTCAAACTGCACAACGCCAAAGGGTTCGCCCGTTTTTTCTGCCTGCCGGGCAAGTGCCCGCAAGGCCCCGAGCGTCACGGTATGCTCGCCGCCCAACACCACAGGCACTGCCTCGCAGGCAATGGCATGGGCCACAGCGGCCTCTATGCGGTCAAGCGTGTCGGTTATGGGGCCAGCGCAGTCCACGGCCTGAGCGGTAAAAAAACCTGACTCGCCCGGTGCGAATCCGCATTCCCAGGCTTCAAGCTGATGCGAGGCGGCAAGCAGGGCCTGAGGGCCTTTGACCGTGCCGCCGCCATAAGAAACACTCTGCTCCAGAGGAACGGGGATAATGTGAAACCCTGCCTGCTCCGGTGCAGACTGGGGATATTCAGAAGCCAGAAACTTGTCTTGCATGTGATCCTGCCGTGATTTGACATAAAAAAACGGCCCGCTTGGGGAGGCAGGCCGTTTTGGTTGGAGGAGACTGTCAGCAAAAGAAAGGAAGGTACTTTCCAAGCTGCAATGGCCGTGCCACAAAAAGCAGCATACGGATAATCATATAACCTGCTGCTTTTTATTGGTAATTTTTTACAGCCTCGCAATAGGCGCGTTAAAAATGTTTAACCCCTCGTGCCTGCGCCCTGCCTGGAAGGCGCAAAACTGTACAAAATATTTTCTTGCACAGCCTACTGCACAGTGTCCTTGCCCGGCGCAACAGCCGCACCCTGCAAAGAAAGGGAAAGCTTTTCGGCCAGTTCGCGCGCGGCGGGCGTATTGCGCCATTCGTCAAAGAGTTTCTGCCAGCCGCCAAAATCCACAAAGTTGCGGTCAAGCTGTTCTTCGTGCATCTGCACCCAGGCGTTGAAAAGCTGCATCTGCACCTGGAAGGTGGCGCTCTCAAAAATCATGGCCGCAGTATCGCGGGGCATGACCTGACCGTCCACATGGGCCAGAACAAAATTACAGACCGCGCGGCGGGAAGTTTCAAAGGTCACTTCCTGACCGTTCATGTCTTCTGCCAGGGGCAGCAGCCGGGGGAACATCTCGCTGATGCGCTCCATGGCCTTGACCGGCACGGCGATGAACAGGGCGGGCTGGCCGTCCGCAGCGGCAGGGGCTTCGGGTTTTTCAGAGATGAAATAAAAACGCAGCCAGTTCTCGAACATTACGGCTTCCAGAACCTTGGCAACGCCATTCTGAAATTGTTCTTGAGCTTCGGGCATGGAGACTCCCTTAGTGTTTTACGGCCACGACCCGCAGCCGCCGATAATCAGCAATCCAACCGCCGTTATTCCACATGGATGCGCGCAGGGCATCCGCCACGGCGGCAAAAACTTTTTCCTGAGCCTCTGGGGCCACGCAATCCAGATCCTGGGCAAAAAACTGGGCCATCCAGCGGGCAAGGCCTTCTTCCCCGCCTTTGAGAGGGGTGGGCCTGTCGTATTCTTCCGCCAGCCGCACGGAAAACCCGTGGCGGCTCAGCAGGGCCGCATATTCCTGCGCCGAGGGAAAATAAAAACGCTCGCTGTTCAGATGCGCCGGGCCAATGCCTTCCCCCGCCAGCACGGCCTGAAAGGCCGCCCCAAAGGCAGCGCGGATACGCCCGATATTGCCTTGCGCGCCAAATTCGCACACCAACAGGCCGCCGGGGCGCAGCGCCCGCGCCATGACGGCGGTCAGGCGCTCCTGATCTTCTATCCAGTGCAGCGCGGCGTTGGAAAACAGTGCGTCCACGCAGCCGTTCCACGGCATGTCGCAGGCGTCCATTACCAGAAATTCCACTCGCGGCAGACGCATCCTGGCCTGCAGGATCATGTCGGGCGAGGCGTCAATGCCCACCACGCGGGCGGCTCTGGCGGTCAGCGCTTCTGTCAGTGCGCCTGTGCCGCAGCCTACGTCAACAACAAAGCCCAGACCATCGGGCAGCAGCCCCAGCAGGTTTTCACCGTAGGCTGCCACAAAGTCGTGGCTCTGGTCATAAAGACGGGCATCCCAATCCATGAATCCGGTTCTCCCTGCGCGGCGAAAAAAAGCGCAAGCGCCACTTGTTGTAAACATCAGACTACAGCGCGTCAATGCGGCGGGCTGATTTGCAGCAACAATGCCGCCCGATCCCCGCCAGAAACGAGCAGGCTCAGGCCTGCTTTTCCCGCAATGCGCGCTTTTGCATTTCGCTGTTGCCAACTTGTCCAAGTACTGCGGCGGCAAGCCCGGTGCAGGCGCTCACCAGACCCAGCGGCACAGCGGTATCGCCCCCGGCCAGCCCCACAAGAGGGGAGGTGCACGCGCCAAAAATAAAGACCGCCACGCCCAGAATGCCCGAGGCCGTTCCCGCGCCCACATTTTGCGCGCTGATGCCAAGGGTAAAGCTGGTGGGAAGCGTCATGCCCTGGAGGGCGATCATGAAAAACAGCCCCACGAGCAGCGGCAAGGGCGAGGCTGGCGCTATCACCGTCACGGCCAGTACGCCAAGGCAGGCCGCGCAGCGCAGCGTGTTGCCGATTTGCAGCAAACGGGCTTCGCCAAAACGGCGCGACAGCCGGGCCGTGGCAAGGGCAACAAACATGACGCTCAAGGCGTTGCAGCCAAAAATGACGCTGTAGCCCTGCGGCGAGATGCCGTACATGCCCTGCAGCACAAAGGGCGAGGCCGCCACGTAACCGAAAAATCCGCCCATGGTGAAACCCTGCACGCCCACATAGCACATGAAGGGTTTTTGCCGCAAAAGCTCGCCCATGGCCTTCCACGAGGCGCGCAAGCCCCCCTCGCGGCGCATGGTTTCCGGCAGGGTTTCGGGCAGGCCCACGGCGCTCAGCACGATCAGCAGCACCCCAAAGCCCGTCAGAAAATAAAAAATCAGGGGCCAACCGCTCAGGGATGCCAGCCAGCCGCCCAAGAGCGGCCCGGTAATGGGGGCAATGCCGTTGACCGCCATGAGCAGGCTCATGAAGTTGGTCAGCTCCGGCCCGCGAAACAGGTCGCAGGCCATGGCGCGGGCCAGCACAATGCCCCCTGCCCCGCCAAGCCCCTGCGCAAAACGCAGGGCAATAAAGCTGTTGCCCGTTTTGGCCGCTGCGCAACAGATGGAAGCCAGCGTAAAGAAGATCAGCGCCATGAACAGCGGCTTGCGCCGCCCGGTGGAATCTGAAATGGGCCCCACAAACAATTGACCGAGGGCCATGCCCAGCAGACAGGCCGTGATGGTCAACTGGGTTGTTGCCGTGGAGATATTAAGGTCTGCCGCCAGGGCGGGCAGGCTTGGCAGATAGGTATCGGTACACAGCGGGCCAAAGGCGGCCATCATGCCCAGCAAGAGCGCCAGAAACAGCCTGCGACGGCGGGGCAGCCTTGCGCCGGCACCCACAATATAATCATTTTCCGTAATGCGCATGTTTGTCCTTTTTCTTTTCTTTGCGCGATATTCGGGACGGACGCTGGCAAAGTCAAGGGCGGGGAACACCCCTGCGCGGCTCTGGTATGCGCTGCCGCCTTATGCTACCCTGCGCACATGATTGATTACGCTCAAGCCCTTAACGAAGCCCAGTACGAGGCAGCCACCTGCGGCGACGGCCCGGTTCTGGTTGTGGCAGGCGCAGGCAGCGGCAAAACCCGCACCATCGTCTACCGTCTGGCATGGCTGGCAGAGCACGGCGTCGAACCTGACGCCATGCTCCTGCTCACCTTTACCCGCAAGGCAGCGCAGGAAATGCTGCACCGCGCGGGGCTGTTGCTCAATCAGGGGCTTGCGGGCGTGCAGGGCGGCACCTTTCACGCCTTTGGCTTTGGGGCGCTCCGGCGCTGGAAGCCCGACTGGCTTGGCGACAGACCTTTTACAGTCATGGATTCCGCCGACATCAACGAGGCGGTCAAGCACTGCAAGGATCAGCTCAAGCTGGGCAAGGGCGACAGGTCGTTTCCCAAAACCCAGAGCATTGTGGGGCTGCTGAGCAAGGCCCGCAACAAGGAGCTGCCGCTGGACGAAGTGCTGCGACGCGAGGCCTTTCACCTGCTGCCCCACGCCGATGGCCTGGCCCGGCTGGGCGATGCCTACAATGCCTACCGCCGCGACAAGGGCCTGCTGGATTACGATGATCTGCTGTTCGAGCTTGAGGCCCTGCTGCGCGAAAATCCGCTGGCGGCCGCCTCGCTGCGGCAGAGGTTCAGCCATATTCTCGTTGACGAGTATCAGGATACAAACCTGGTTCAGGCCCGCATTGTGCGCCTGCTGGCAGGGCCATTGGACGGCCCCCCGGGCAACGTTATGGCGGTGGGCGACGAAGCCCAGTCCATCTATGCCTTTCGCGGCGCCAATGTGCGCAACATATTGGACTTCCCAACGCTTTTTCCCGGCGCGCGCGTGGTGCGGCTGGAAGAAAACTACCGATCCACCAAGCCCGTGCTGGATGTGGCCAACAACCTGCTCTCCCACGCTGCGGAATCCTTCCGCAAAAACCTGTTCACGCGCAAGGAAGGCGGCGACCCCGTGCGCCTTGTGACGCCGCTCAGCGACATGAGTCAGGCCAAGCTGGTGGTGCGCCGGGTTGAGGAACTGCTGGCGACCCACCTGCCGCACGAAATCGCGGTGCTGTTCCGCGCGGGCTTCCATTCCTATAACCTGGAAATGGCCCTCAATCAGGCGGGCATTGCCTTTCGCAAATACGGGGGGCTGCGCTATACCGAGGCTGCCCACGTCAAGGATGTTATCGCCTACGCGCGCCTGCTGCTCAACCCGCTCGACCTGCCCGCCTTTGCCCGCGTGGCGGCCCAGCACAGCGGCATTGGCCCCAAGACGGTAGAAAAACTCTATGCCGTGGCCCGCAGCGGCGACCAGAAATCCACAGAAAAAGCCTTTGCCAAGTATCCGGGTTTTCTGGAAGACATGCGCTTTGTGGACGACCTGCGCGCCCGGCCCATGCCGCCATCGGGGACGCTGTCGTCCGTTCTTGAACATTACCGCCCCCGCCTCGAAGCCCTCTACCCGGAAGACTGGCCCCGCCGCCAGCAGGGGTTGGAAGAAATCATCCAGATGGCCTCCGGCTACAGCGAGCTGGATCTTTTTGTGGCAGATCTTGCCCTTGAAGCGCCGGAAGACGATGACGCCGACAGCAACGAGGGCAAGATCACCCTTTCCACCGTGCATTCGGCCAAGGGGCTGGAGTGGAACGCCGTTCTGATCATTGATCTGGTGGAAGACCGCTTTCCTTCGCGCCACGCACTGGCCCGGCCAGAAGATTTTGAAGAAGAGCGCCGCCTCATGTACGTGGCCTGCACCCGCGCGCGCCAGTGCCTTGACCTCTACGCCCCTGCCTCGCTCTACAACAGGGCGGAGCGCGGCAGTCAGCACGTGAGCCAGAGCCCCTTTGTGCGCGAGCTTGCACCCGGCATGGTTGAAGAATGGATTGAAGGGTTTGGCGGTGTGCTTTCGCGCCGCAGCGTGGGCGGCGTAGGTTTTGGGCGTAAAACCGCCATGCCTTCCGCTGGCGGGCCTAGCGGCGCGCAGGGCTTTTCTGGCGGGCTTTTGCCGCGTCCGCAGCGCTCGCCGAGCCACGATGCCTATGACGACTGCCAGCTTGCGCCAGACGATGCGGGCAGGCAGGCCACTCCTCTGACGAATCCTGCACCCGCTCCTGTGCCCACGCAGGGGAATTCAAGGCCACAAGCCGCAGGCGATGGCGAACTGTGTTACTGCCGTCACCGTATTTTCGGGCGCGGCAAGATCGTGCGTCATTTGCCGCCGGACAAGGTGCAGGTGAATTTCCCCGGCTTCGGCCTCAAGGTCATCCTGAGCGAATATCTGATTCTGGAGAGCTGATATGGTTCCGCCCCACGCATCCCCGGCTTCTCATGGCTCTCTTTCTGAAGACGGCATTCTGGCCTGTCTTGGCAGACATTTTCCGCAAACCGGGCCTTCCCTGCTGCTGGGCAGGGGCGATGACTGCGCCGTGCTGCGCGGCGGCAAGCCCCTTGCCGTGAGCAGCGATCTTTTTCTGGAAGACGTGCATTTTCGCCGCTCGTATTTTACCCCTGAAGAAACAGGCTACAAGGCGCTGGCTGTCAATGTGAGCGATCTTGCGGCCTGCGGGGCGCGGCCCGCGGCCTTTACCCTGTGCCTCGGCCTGCCCGGCTGGGTGGACGAACCGTGGCTGGACGCGTTTTTCTCGGGCATGGCGGGTCTTGCCAAGCAGCACAACATGGTGCTGGCCGGGGGCGACCTTTCCGGCTGCGAGCGGCTGCATATTTCTGTGACCGTGTGGGGCGAGCCCGCCGACCCCGGTACCTTTCTTGTGCGCGGCGGCAGCATGCCCGGCGATGTGCTTTTTGTGGTGGGGCGTCTGGGCCTTGCCCGCGTGGGACTCAAAGCTCTTGAAGCTCAGGGCCGCGCGGCCCTGGATCTGTGGCCCGCCGCCTGCGCGGCGCACCTGCACCCCGAGCCGCAGGTGGACGCTGGCCTCATGCTGGCGCGGGCGGGATTCAACGCCCGGCCGCCTGCGCTCATGGATGTTTCTGACGGCATCATGCGTGATCTGCCCCGGTTGCTTGGCCTTACGGGCGAGTTGAGCGCTGCGGGTCAGGTCTCGCGCGGCAGTCTGGGGGCGGAGATCATGCTGGCCCGTGGGCAACTGCACCCGGAAGTAGTGGGCTATGCCGAGGCCAATGGCAAAAATCCCGTACACGAGGCCCTGCTTGGCGGCGAGGATTACGCCCTGCTTGGTTCGTGCGCACCCGACATGCTGCCCCCCCTGCATGCTGCCATACCGCGCCTTACAAGCATCGGCGTTGTGACTGCGGGCGGCGGCATTGTGTGCAACAACGAGCCACTGGACACTCTGGCGGAAATGCGCGGCTTTGACCACTTTGAACGCAAAGGGCAGGAAGCCTGACATGCGCGCATGGCAAAACAAAGGAAAACCCGCATGAGCATCACCTCGCAGCGGTCAACAACCGCGCCGATCCCAGAAGATCAACCTTCCATCCCTTCTGAAATGGTTGAAGAATTTCGCGCAGTTTGCCGCGATGCATGGAAGCAGGGCCTGCTGTCCGGCTGCAACGGCAACGCCAGCCGCAGGCTTGACGCCCATACGCCGGGGCTTGTCTGCATCACCCGCAGCGGCGCTGCCAAGGGCAGGCTGACCGCCGCCGACTGCTGCCTTATGGACATCGCCACTAGCGCTGTTGTATCCGGCGGTCCCGCATCCACCGAATCAGGCATGCACCTCGCCATCTACCGCACTCGCCCGGACTGCAACGCCATTCTGCACACCCATCCCCGCCGACTGCTCGCCTTGAGCCTGCGGCTGGCGGGCAGACAGGAAGACTTTTTGCGCCTGCCCCTTTTTGAAGCCGAAGTATGGCGGGCCAAGCTGGGCTTTGCCCCGGCACTTCCCCCCGGCACTACCGAGCTGGCAGACGCCGTGGCTCTGGCTGCCAGCAGCAAGGATGCCGTGTGGATGGCCGGGCACGGCCTGTGCTGCCTTGGGCGCACCCTGGCCGAAGCCCTGTGCCTTGCAGAAGAACTGGAACATCTTGCCGCGCTGCAGATACTTGCCACAGTTTAGTGCAGGCATTGCCGCACTTTTCTTTCAGCCCGCATCTTGCGGGCTTTTTTGTTTCTTTAAGTGTTACAACTTGCAAAAACATATGCGCTATTGTAGCATTCAATAAAATTTCGTAACACAAACTCAAAGGAGCCCCCCACCATGCATATCCGTTCGCACTTCTGCGCTGCCCTGGCCCTTATGGGTCTCATGATTTCCAGCACTGCCGCCCTGGCCCACGAATTTATCCTCAAGCCCGACACGGCAACCCCTGCCGCCGGGCAGAAAACCCGCATGCAGGCGCAGGCAGCCCATGTGTTCATGGTCAGCGAAGAAGCCGAAAATCCCGCCAACGTGCGTCTGTACCTCTTGCAGGGCGACAAAAAAACCGACATCGCCCTTGTGGAAGACAAGGCGCTCGTTTCGCTGGTGGGCGACTTCACCCTCGCGCAGAACGGCCCCGCCATGCTGGTGGGCCACCGCCTGCCCCAGATATGGTGCGAAACAACGCAGGGTGAAATGGAAGGCAGCCGCGCCGCCCTTGAAGCCAAGGGCATGAAGGTCAAATCTTCCGGCAAGTATGAAAAATTCGCCAAGACCCTGCTCAATCCCGCCAGCAACGACACCCTGTTCGGCAAGGCACTTGGCCAGGATCTGGAACTTGTGCTGCTGACCAACCCCGCAGACATCAAGCCCGGCGCACCCCTGAACGTACAGGTGTTGCTGCGCGGCAAGCCCGTGCCCAATGCCACTGTGGGCCTGACCCACGATGCCTTCAGCAAGGATCAGGACACCTACAAATCCAAGGCGCAGACCGATGCGCAGGGCAAGGCCTCCTTTACCGTGGACAAGCCCGCCCTGTGGATGCTGCGTACCACGGTGGTTGAAAAGACCCCCGGCGCGGACGCTGACGAGCACCATCTGCGCGCCACCTATGTGTTCCCCGTAAAGTAGCCCCCATATCCACACGCACGCAGGCGGGGGAAGGTTAGCTTTCTCCCGCCTGATCGCATTCCCAGACCTGCTTGAGGCAAGGATAGTTATATGCGCATTTTCCTTTTGGGGCGCTGCGCCGCCATCAGCCTTGCGGTTGCGCTGCTTCTGACA
Source organism: Desulfovibrio desulfopostgatei (assembly GCF_053570645.1). NCBI lineage: Bacteria > Pseudomonadati > Thermodesulfobacteriota > Desulfovibrionia > Desulfovibrionales > Desulfovibrionaceae > Desulfovibrio > Desulfovibrio desulfopostgatei. The sequence continues at coordinate 3,114,943 of NZ_JBRBQS010000002.1, forward strand.
GGCGCTGCGGCCCAGGTTTTGGCCCATGCCCTGTATGCGGCAGACACCCGGCACGACGGCGTGGTGCTTGTGCAGTTTGCCTACTCCAGCGGCGAGCAGCCCACCTATGCCAAGGTGGAGGTTTACAGCCCCGCAGACGACAAGGTGGAATTTCAGAATGGCCGCACTGACGCGCAGGGACGCTTTGCCTTCATGCCTGATGCGCCGGGCCGCTGGCGTATCATCATGGCCGACAACATGGGCCACAGGGTTGAACACCCGGTGGAGGTCAGCGCCGCTCAGGGGGCCGCAGCAGCAGACAGCGGGCACGATGCTAGGCCGGGCGGCTTTGCCATGCCCTTGCGTATTCTGCTTGGCCTGAGCCTGATCGCCAACATGGCGCTGGCGGCAGCCGTGCTGCGGCGCAGAAAAAAACTTACGGTCTGACCGCCGCTCCAAATTATTTTTGACCGCAAAAAAACGGGTGCCTCCTGATGGAAGCACCCGTTTTTACATATGGCAATAAGCGTTTATTTCGGCTCGATAACTTCCCTGCCGCCCATGTAGGGAACCAGCACCTTGGGCAGCACAAGGCTGCCGTCCTTTTGCTGACAGTTTTCAAGGATGGCGGCAATGGTGCGGCCCGTGGGCAGGCCGGAGCCGTTGAGCGTGTGCAGGAACATGGCCTTGCCGCCCTTGGGCTTGAAGCGGATATCGGCCCGGCGGGCCTGAAAATCCGTGCAATTGGAGCAGGACGAAATTTCGCGGAAGGTTTTTTGCGTGGGCAGCCACACTTCCACATCATAGGTCTTGGCAGAGCTGAAGCCCATGTCCCCCGTGCAGAGAGTGATGACGCGGTAGGGCAGTTCGAGCATTTCCAGCAGGTTGCAGGCATGACCGCGCATGATCTCAAGCTGGTTGAAGCTGTCGTCAGGATGGGCGAAACGCACCATCTCGACCTTTGTGAACTGGTGCATGCGGATAAGGCCGCGCGTATCCTTGCCCGCGCTGCCCGCCTCGGAGCGGAAACAGGGCGTGGCCGCGCAGTAGGCGCGGGGCAGATCGGCCTCGTCCAGCACTTCGCCAGCGTGCAGGTTGGTCAGCGGCACTTCGGCAGTGGGGATCAGATAGTATTCCCACTCGCGCAGCTTGAACAGGTCTTCCTCAAACTTGGGCAACTGGCCCGTGCCTGTCATGCTGGCGCGGTTGACCATATAGGGCGGGCAGACTTCAATATAGTCTTCGGCCACTGTGTGCTGATCAAGAAAAAAGTTTACCAGTGCGCGCTCAAGGCGGGCACCCCAGTTCAGGGACACCACAAAACGGCTGCCAGTCAGGCGGGCGGCGCGCTCAAAATCAAGCCCGCCAAGGGCCACGCCCAGATCGCCATGCTCGCGCGGCTCAAAATCAAATTCCCGCGGCGTGCCCCAGCGGTGCACTTCCACGTTTTCCGATTCGTCCTTGCCCACTGGCACGGCGGCGTCAGGCAGGTTGGGCACGCGCATGAGCCATGTTTCCACATCGGCCTTGGCCTGGGCGGTTTCAACGTCCAGTTCCTTGATACGGTCGGAAACGCCGCTCATTTCGGCCAGCAGGGCCGTGGCGTCTTCGCCCGCGCGTTTTTTGGCGGCCACTTCGGCAGAGGCCGCGTTGCGGCGGCTCTTGAGGGTTTCCACCTCGGTCAGCAGGGCGCGGCGGCGGGCGTCCAGCGCCAGAAATTCATTAACATCCAGATCCGAATGCCGGTCGGTCAAAGCCTTGGTCAGCACTTCGGGCTGCTTTTGCACCAGTTTGAGGTCAATCATAGCCGCTCCTGAAAAAAACGCGCACCGCGCGGGATATAGCAGAATCTGCTCCGCATGAGGATGGGGAGCGCAACAGACAGGCTGTAGCATGCTGGGCCGCTGCCTGCAAGGCGGCTGCATGCGGCCTGTATCTGACAATCCGGCGCAGGCAGACCTGCAAACCTTGCAAAAGGCAAATTTTGCGTATACGTAGTAACGAGTATTCTGGAGATTTTCTATACAAGTTACGTGAGGCCGTTATGAAACATTTACGCATTGTTCTTTGTGTATCCCTGCTGGCGTTGCTTGCAGCCTGCGGGCCGAGCAACAATGTTCGACTCTTGCCGCCGCCCGCGCTGGACGCTTCGGTGCTTCCTTCTCCCAACGCGCCCCGTGTGACCGTTGTGATGTTTGAAGACAAACGCATGGATCAGACCGTCATCGGCACCCGCCGCGACAGCAGCGCGTTTGTCACCACCGACAATGTCGCCCAGTGGATCAGCAAGGCTCTGGCCGATGAACTTGCGCGCAACGGCATGCAGGTTTCCTATTCCATCAGCGTGAACGAAGCGCGCAAGGGCAACCCCGACTTTATGGTCACTGGCCAGGTCGATGAAGCCAACATCCGCGAAACGTCCACCACCGACATGTCCACATCGCTGCGCGCAAACTACGTGCTTGCCAACCGGCAGGCGCGCATCCTGCGTGAATCGCTCAACGCTTCGCAGTCGCGTACCGGCCTGCCCTCCGGCAGCGCTGCCGACAACCTGATGCTGGAAACTCTGCGCGACCTGGTCAAGCCCATGGCGCACAAGATTGTCCAGACCATCGAGGCAAAAAAATAAGCCCATGCGGGCCTTGCGTACATTGTTTTCCAGCTTGCTCCTGGCGGCTCTGCTGGGAACTTTTGCCCTGCCGCCGGTCTTGCTGACCGGCGGTGCGGCATACGCAGCAGAACATACGCCCGGCCCTCCGGCGGCAGTCTCTGCCGCTGACAAACCAGCAACTGCGGGCAAGGGTACCCACGGCAATGCGGCTGACAACAACCCAGCCGAAAGCGCCAGCCCCTCTTCTCCCGCGCCTGATCCGCTCTCGCCTTTGGAAAACGGCCCATCTGCTTCCAGACCAGGCCCCCTCCCCCTGCCATCGCCCGTTCTTCGTAGCGCGCACTGCCCCGCCGCTCCACTGCCCCCGCATGCCCAAAGGCTGTGCGCGGAAGCCGCGGCCCTTCTGGATGCCCTGCACACTGCCGCAGCAGCCCTGCCCAACAGACGCGACATCCGCATGGGCATAACCGACTTCAACGAATACACGGCGCTGGCCGCAGAACTGTACACCCCGCTGACAGAAGTTGACCATGCTGCCGCTGGCGGGGATTCCGGCGCGCAAAGCATCACAGTCACTTTGCTGGCCCGGCCAGATGCGGCGGAAACATTGCTGCGGCTGCTACGCAATCCTGATGCCCTGAAAGTGCGGCGTTTGCTGCTGGCAGACCTGATGGCCGCAACGGCAAACGCCCAGCAGGTCGCTCAGGAGGTCACCGCTGCCGATGCCCTGCCCGGAGCAGTCGGCTCCGGCGATGCAGCCCCAGGTTCTGGCGGTACGTGGTATATTGCCAAGGTGACACCGCCGGGGCAGTTGACCCAGCACCCCCCCATGCCGACTCCCGAAGGCATCGCACGGGAAGCGGCGCAACAGCAGGCGAGGCAAAAAGCTGACGTCCTGGCAGACACCCTTGCCGCCGCCATTACGGCTCTGGATACCTTACGCCTTTCGCCCGAGGGCTGGCTGACCTCGGCAGACTCTCTGGCAGCCCTTGAAAAAGCTGCCGTCAATCTGCCGCAAAGCGCCGCTGCCCAGCTACTCCTGGGTGAGGCTCTTTTACAGGCAGGCATGCCGCAGCGCAGTATCGCTTCCTGCACTGCCGCACTGGAGCTTGCCCCTGATCTTGGGCGCGCGCGGTACATCCGCGCACTGGCCCACTGGCGCTTGCAGCAACTGGCTCTTGCCGAAGATGACCTGAGCGCGGCACTGGAAGCTACAACGAATGCTTTTCCCCACACTTCGGACAAAGTCCGGCTTTTGCGGGCGCGCGGCGCGTTGCGCATGCTGCGCAGCAACGAACCGGGCATGTGCGATGATCTGGCCGCCGCCTGCGCTCTGGGCGACTGCGATGGCCTTGCTGCCGCCCGTGGGCAGCAGATGTGCCTTACATCTCCAAGGCAAGAGGGAGGCCAGCCCGAGGCTGATGCCGTCACCCCCCAAGTGCCAGCCAAGGCTGGCGACACGGCGGCAAAACCATGAGCCGCTCCCCCCTGCTTAAGGTTTACGGGCATGTGTATCCTGTAAACAACGATTTTTACGCGGCTCTGGAACAGGCCTGCGCCGATGCCATGCCGGATGAAGATGACGTGCCTGTTCTTGAGCGTGACGGCGACATGGCCCGCATTTCTTTTGAAGGCATGTACTTTCCCGTGGATGAAGTACTGGCTGTGTTTGGGGAGCACCTGTGCCCCGAACATAAGGGAAAGCTCGATGTGCTTGATATGGAGGGCTGGCGGCTTTATCGCCATGCCTTCAACCACGGGCGTATTGAAAGCCACAGTGCTCCGCTGAACAATGTTCTGGATTACTCCGGTCATTGATTTATTCGAATTTTTCCCTGCCTGCCTTAATTTCATCACCTTGCACAGAGGTATTCCGCGCTTGCACCGTTACTCCAGAATGTGATTTGATCACATTTTATGCGTAAGTTTCCGCGCCAGAGAATTATGGTTTTCATATTTTTTTTTGTTCGCGCCCTCCCTTTGCTCCCATAATCACAACCATTGTGCCCGCCGGATAGTTGGCATCTTCGATATTTCTTTGGCCCTCGCCTTTCTGTCCGAAATCTCTGGCGAAAGGCTTCCCTTATGTATATTCTGGCGTTGAAATCGACAGAGTCTTTGCCGCAGTCCTGCGCAGCAGGGGCAATGCCCCTGAACCAGTCAGGGCGGCAAGGGAGGGGGAATCGTGTCGATGCAAAAAAATACCAGAAAATCATTTTGCTGGGGCGTTGACCCTGATCTGGTCTATCGTAATGTGGACACTGCAAAGGAGCGGTTGCTGGAATTGCCAGTGGGATCACTGACGGGCAAATTTCTGGTTCATTGCATGCACCCGGATGATGCCGCCATGCTGCGCCGCGCCCTTGCTTCTGCCGAGCCCAGGGCGCTCACAGGCTGCACCGTGCGCTATGTGTGCCCAAAGGGTACACACACGGTTACCAGCCTGAGCATAAAACCTCTGCGCAGTGCCTGCGGCACACTTCTCGGCTTTGAAGGCGAAGAACACAGCATAGGTTCTGTGGACATGCACGGAGATTTCGCGCCCATTTTTGAGGAGGTGTTTGCGCACGATTTCATGGCGCTCTGCATCGTCAACAGGGATGGGCAACTGCTGGCGGTCAACGCGCAGTACGCCATTATTGCGAACAAGCCCGCCAACACGCTGGTTCGCGCCCACATTCTTGAAGCGGGCATTCCCTCTGTTGAAGATGTGGACAGGGCCTTCAGCTTTCTTCCGTCTGGCAAAAGCATCTCCGAGCAGGAGATCATCTGGGACGACAAGGACTACGTCATGGCCATGTACGGCCTGCCCGACGCCTGCGGCGAGATTCGCTCCATCTGTGTTTCGCTGCGCGACATAAGCCTGCGCAAGGGGCTGGAACGCCGGCTGGAGGCCGCCAATCGCCAACTGGAAGAGATGAATCTCAAGGATTACCTGACAGGCGTGTTCAACCGCCGCCATTTTGATGAAGCCCTGCAAAGGGAAGTGGCGCGCCTTGCGCGGGAAGGCGGCGAAATGTGCATTGGCATGGTCGATGTGGATAAATTCAAGCTGTACAACGACGCCTATGGGCACCTTGCCGGGGACGACTGCCTCGCCCGTGCGGCAAAGGCCATGAGCGCCGCGCTTTTCAGGCCAGGTGATGAACTGTTCCGCTACGGCGGCGAAGAATTTGCCATCATCATGCCCCAAACAGGCAAGAAAAGCGCCACAATGGTTGCCGAGCGCGTGCGCGAAGCCATCAGCGCCCTGCACATCCCCCACTGCCAAAGCGCCCTTGGGCATGTGACCATCAGCATAGGCGTCGCAGCGCTCGATGCAGCCAGCGTCCTGTCAGGCCACACGGCCTGCGAAGAGCTCATCAGGGTAGCGGACAAAGCCCTGTACGCCGCTAAAAACAGCGGACGCAACAAGGTCGCCTCAGCCGCGTGCAGCATTGCTGAGAGCGATTAACAGCGCAAAGCAAAGCCCCGCTGGTTTATCCGGCGGGGCTTTGCTGTTAAGGCAAGCTTGATTAAAAGCGCGTCTGGCGCGGGCTTATTCCCGCTCAAAAAGTGATTTCTGGATCAGGGCGTCCGCACGGTCATCGGCTCCGCGCAGGGAATCGTACGCCTTCTGCAGGGCATCGGGCCAGTCCGTGTCGCTCACGTCGCTGATAAACAGCAGGGTCAGATCGCCTTCAGTGGACACATCCGCATGGGTCATGACCCTGCCGGACATAGCCTGAAACGTCCAGCCGCCGCCGTCGTCAGCCTTTGAAGGCGCAGTGCCTTTAAGCCTGGCCGACTGCTTTTCGGCAAACTGCTTGGGCGTCATATTGCCGGTTTCCGCCTTGGTAAAAATACCAATGGAAAAGAATGAATCCTGCCCGCAGGAAACGGTTACGATGCTTTCTTTTTCTGTTGCCGAGCACTTGGCGGGCAAGTCTATGCTGAAATGGTTAAATTTTTTTTCCGCAGCGGCAGCCGCCCCGCACAGGCCCGCCAACAGCACACAGGCCATCAATGAACCCAACAGCGCATATTTCATGGACAAGCTCCTTGAAATGTCCGCGCAGTGCGCGGTATTTTTCGGGCGGAAGTATCGCACAAGGAAGGGCGGCTGTCTAGAACAGCCGCCCAGAATACTCATAATGCCAGAGCTTTATTAACTATTATTGTCAGAGCGCATTGGCGCCGGCACTATCTGTAACGCTGCTCCCCTAAAACTGATAAAGAAACACCGGGCTGCTGGAAGAAAGGCTGCCCAGCGCGCTCAGATCAACCCCAAGCATGGTTTTGAGGCTGCGCGGCAGCCAGCCGCCTTCCTTGGGCCGGGTCACAAGCTTGCGCTCCGCTGGCACGCCGCACTGCTCCGAAAGCCACGCCAAAGCCGTTTGCTGCCCGCCCAGTTCGTCCACCAGCCCAAGCTGCACGGCCTCACGCCCGGTAAAAATCTTGCCGCTGGCAAGCGCGGCGGCGCGGGCATGCTCCATGTGCCGCCCATCGGCCACTATGTCCACAAACTGCTGGTGCATGTCGTCCAGCACTTTTTTAAAGTAGTCGCGCTGCTCGGTACTCAACGGGCGCATGTAGGAACCGGCGTCTTTGTAGGGGGCGGTGGTTATGGTCTCCTGCCCCACGCCTATTTTACCCATAAGGCCCTGTAACTGCGGAATGTCCATGCGGACGCCAATGGAGCCTGTCACGGTGGAGGCATTGGCAAACACGCGCGATCCCGCCATGCTGACCATCAGCCCGCCCGAAGCAGCCAGAGACCCCATGCTGACAGCCACGGGCTTTTTGCGGGCCAGCTCACGCACGGCACTATAGATTTCCTGCGATGCCGCTGCGCCCCCGCCAGGCGAATCCACGCGCAGCAGCACACCCGCTATCATGGGGTCGCGCTCCACCTTGCGTATCCACTCAAGGGCAGGTTCCGGATCCATGATGGGGCCGGAAACAGACACAAGGGCTATGCGCTGGCCGCCCATGAGGCCGTTGCTGCCGAGGGCAGCGCCAAACACGCCGACACCTGCCAGCAAAAGCAGTATCAGCCCCCAAAAGATGACCGGATGCCGCTTGCGGAACGGACGGCGCAGCAGATCCTTCCATACGTTTGCCGGAACCTGGGCCAGCGGGCAGGCGCAGGACTGCCCCGCCGTGGGTGCAGGCGCTGCTGCTGAGGACGCCGCAGATGGTGCAGGCTCGGCTGGACCGCCCTCGGGCATGGCGGACATGGAAAGCGGGGACTCTGTATTCAATGAAAATTCCTGATTGCTCATAACGCTCTTTGACCTGATTGTAGTTGTGACGGGCCTTGGCCCGATGGTGGAAAAATTCGCAGGCTGGCGGCACTATCGCCGGGGATGGCCGCATGCCCTTTCAATGGCTTGGGAAATGTCTTATGGCAAGGGGCTGGGCACACGGTTGGGCTGACGGCAGAAGCCGGAGACTGGCGCGGAGCGGGATTGTTTATGCAGGTTTATTCGGCGGCAAACTATCTGCCCGGTTCGTGACGCGGATGGCGGCCCAGGGGAGCCCGCACTTTTCAGGCACAGCCTGATGCTGTTGCACTGGCGCGCCCCGCACGATGCAGGACGCGCCCATTGTATTTAGCGTTGCATGGGCTCTGGCCAGAATTCTGCGGCCATTTCGCGCAGCTTGAACTTCTGGATCTTGCCGCTGGCCGTAAGCGGGAACCCTGTTATTGTTTTGATGTACTTGGGTATTTTATACCACGACACCTTGCCGCGACAAAAATCGCGCACGTCTTCCGGCAGAATTTCCACACCGGGGCGGGGGATGATGAAGGCCGCGACCTCTTCGCCGTACTTGCGGCTGGGAACAGCCACAACCTGCACGTCCAGAATGCCGGGCATGCCCATAAGGAACTCTTCAACCTCACGCGGATAGATATTTTCGCCGCCACGGATAATCATATCCTTGATGCGGCCTGTCACACGCAGGTAGCCGTTTTCGTCCATAACGCCCAGATCGCCGGAATGCAACCAGCCTTCGGGGCTGATGGCCTTGGCCGTGTCATCGGGCATATTGTAGTAGCCCTTCATGACATTGTAGCCACGGCAGAGGATTTCGCCCACCTCGCCGCGCGGCAGTTCCTCGCAGGTATCGGGGTCGCCCACGCGCACTTCAATGCCAGGCATGGCGCAACCCACGGTTTCGCAGCGCAGCGACAGGGGATCGTGAATGTCCGACTGGGTCATCACCGGCGAAGCTTCCGTAAGGCCGTAGCAGATGGTGATTTCCGTCATGTTCATGTCGTCCACCACGCGGCGCATGAGCGGCTCGGGGCAAACGGAACCAGCCATGATGCCGGTGCGCATGTGCGAAAGGTCAAAACGCTTGAAAAGCGGATGCTCCAGCTCTGCCAGAAACATGGTAGGCACGCCGTACACAGCCGTGCAGCGTTCGCTGTCGAGCGCAGCCAGCACCTTGAGCGCGTTGAACGACTCAAGAATAACCATGGTCGCGCCGTGGTTCACTGCGGCGGAGACGCCAAGCACGCAGCCGAAGCAGTGGAACAGCGGCACAGGCAGACACACCCTGTCTTCCGGGCCGAAATTCTGGTGGCGACCAATCCAGTACCCGTTCAGCCCCACGCCCACATGGGTCAGCATGACCCCGCGCGGAAAGCCCGTGGTGCCCGAGGTGTACTGCATGTTGATGACATCCCACGGCTGGAGCAGGGCCTGACGGGCGGCGTATTCCGCCTCGTCCACCATGATGGAAAGGGCGAGTATTTCCGGCACGGAATACATGCCCCGGTGCTTTTCCGCCCCCAGAAAGCACACGCGCTTGAGGTGCGGCAGGCTTTTGCACACAAACCTGTCGCGCGACTGCAAACGCAGCTCAGGCGCAATGCGGTAGAGCGTGTCCAGATAATCGTGGTCGCGCACGCTGTCGATAAGAAAAATATTTTCGCACTCGGAGTGGGTGAGCAGATAGCGCAGCTCGTGTTCACGGTAATTGGTGTTTACCGTAATAAGTATGGCGCCGATTTTTGCCGTGGCGAATTGCAATGCCACCCAGTACGGCACGTTGGTGGCCCATACTGCGACCTTTTCACCCTTCTGCACGCCAAGAGCCATCAGCCCTTTGGCGAAATCGTCCACCAGAGCGCCAAACTCGCTCCAGGTCTGGCGATAGTTGCGGTCAGGGTATACCAGGGCTTCATTATCGGGAAAGCGCGCCACAGTGTGGTCAAGCACCTGCCCCAACGTCCATTCGCGCAGTTCAAACTGCGCCTGACGCTCACGAACTTTTTCTTCCATGCATCCTCCCAAAGGCGTGTTGCGGCGAGTGCGCCGCTGTTACGCGGTGTGCGGTCTGAAGGGCCATGAATCGCGCCCTGGAGCAGACCAACAGAAAGTGAACATGCCCTAGGGATTGTAAGTCACAGCCAGAAATTCCACAGGCTCGTCGCCCGCAGCGCCCACGTAATGAGGCACAATGGAATTGTAGTAAATTGTTTCGCCAGGCTTGAGCACGCGGGTTTCGCGGCCATAGACCACAAGCAGTTCGCCCTTGAGCACGCAGATAAATTCCTCGCCCTGATGCGAGGTGGTCTTGCGGTCGCCGCTGTCGGGGAAAATGCGGATGTGGAAGGGTTCCATGTTGCGGTCGTTCTTGCCCTTGGCCAGCGCATGATAGGTATAGCTGGGGCGGGGTACGCGCCCTGTGTGCAGCGCTTCATCGGCCTCGGCCTCGCCATTGATGCTGCTCACCACCGGGTCGCGCGAAAACTGGTCGTCCAGAAAAGTGCCAAGGCGCACGCCAAGAGCGCGGGCCACCTTTTGCAGGGGGCCGATACAGGGATAGATGGCGTCTGATTCCAGCTTTTCAAGATAGTCTTCCGTAAGGCCCGTATTCTGGGAAAGGGTTTGCAGGTCAACTTCGCGTTCTTCGCGAAATCCACGGATGCGGGAACCAATGGTACGCACGGGGGGCATAGACGCTCCTGATTACCGGATATGCCGGGTTGGATGCCGCTCTGGCAGGATGACGTGGCGGCAAGCAACCCACTAAATACCGAAAAGCCCGTGCGCTCGCAAGCAAACATGCGCTGTTGAGCGGCCATACAGTACCCCTGCTGACACATTTTGCTCTTTGCGCTATGATGAAAGGCATGAGCAAACAACCGTTGGTCAGAAGGGCTTTTGTGGCTTCCGGGCAGGTGCAGGGCGTGGGTTTTCGCCCCTTTGTCTATCGCCTCGCAGCCGAAGGCGGGCTTACAGGCACTGTGGGCAACACCTCTGAAGGCGTGCGCATGGAAATGCAGGGCACAGCGGCGGAAGTGCAGCGCTTTGGGCACCGCCTGCGCGCCGAACTACCGCCGCTGGCACGGCTGACCGGAGTGGACGAACACGACTTGCCTGTTGTGGAGGATGAAACAGCCTTCCGCATTGTTTCCAGCTCAGGGCAGGCAGCGCACAGCGTGCTTGTAAGCCCGGATATGGGCGTATGCGCCGACTGTCTCGCCGACATGCGCAATCCCGCCAACCCCCGCTACCAGTACGCCTTTACCAACTGCACCAACTGCGGGCCGCGCTACACCATCACGCGCTCCATTCCCTATGACCGCGCCGTCACATCCATGAGCTGTTTCCCGCTCTGCCCCCGGTGCAGCGCGGAATATGCCGACCCGGCAGACAGGCGCTTTCATGCCCAGCCCGTGGCCTGCCCAACGTGCGGGCCGCGCCTGTGGTTTGTGGATAAGGCGGCTGCCAGCAAGGGAAACACCGCGCCGACCGCAGAAAATCAGCAACAGGCTTTGGAGCTGGCCGTGCAGACCCTGCTCCACGGCGGAATTCTGGCGCTCAAAGGTCTGGGGGGCTTTCAACTGGCTTGCGACGCGCGCAATGCTCAAAGCCTGCAAGAGCTGCGGCGGCGCAAAACACGCCCGCACAAACCGCTGGCCCTCATGGTTGGCGATCTGGCAACAGCCCGCGCCCTGTGCGACCTTACGCCGGAACATGAGGCCCTGCTGCAAAGCCCGGAAAAACCCGTTGTTCTCTGCCCCCGCCGCAGCACGCCGCAGCATGGTGCTGCCATTCAGGATGATGCTGCATATTTGCCGCATGAGGTGGCTCCCGACACTGGCAAGGTCGGCATCATGCTGGCCTACACCCCCCTGCATGCCGTACTTTTCAGCCGCCTTGCAGAATGCACAGCTTTGCCGCCCGTGCTGGTCATGACCTCGGCCAATGCCGGGGGCGAACCCATTTGCCTTGGCAACCGCGAGGCTCTGGCCCGGCTTGACCATCTGGCGGACGCATGGCTCCTGCACGACCGGGATATTCTGGTGCGCGTGGACGACAGCGTGGTGACTCTCCAGCCGAGCCTGTCCGGCGCGGATGCGCACGGCACACCTGCGCCCGCAAACCAGCTTGCCGAACCGCTGTTCTACCGCCGCGCCCGGGGCTATGTGCCGCGCCCGGTTTTTCTGCCCAAGACGGAACAAAACGCCCCTTGCGTGCTGGGAACCGGAGCGGAGCTCAAGGCCACCATTTGCCTGACGCGCGGGGCCGAGGCCTTTGTGGGCCAGCACATTGGGGATCTGGAAAATCCCGCCACCCTGAATTTTTATGAGGAGGTGGCAGCGCATCTGGAAAAACTGCTGGAGGTGCGGCCCGAGGCTCTGGTGTGCGATGCGCACCCCGATTTTCTTTCCACCCGCTATGCCGAGGCCCGCGCAGAACGCGAGGGCCTGCCCCTGTGGCGCTTGCAGCACCACGCCGCCCACGCCGCAGCGGTACTGGCCGAAAACAGCCACTACGGCCCGGCGCTGGCCCTCTGCCTTGACGGCACGGGGCTTGGCGACGATGGCACAGTATGGGGTGGAGAGCTGCTGTTCATGGAGCTTGAGCAGGCCCAGTGGCGCAGGGTGGGCCGTCTGGCCCCCTTTGCCTTGCCGGGCGGAGATGCAGCCGTGCGCCAACCCTGGCGCATTGCGCTGGCCCTGCGCAGCCTTTGCGAGCAGGCGGAAATTCCCCTTCCGTCACTGCGTACCCCCTGGCTGCCGGAACAGGCGCAGGCCGCAGCCGCAGTGACAGAAATGCTGCGGCGCGGCATCAACTGTCCGCCCACATCCAGTTGCGGACGCCTCTTCGATGCGGTGGCCGCGCAACTGGGGCTGTGCCTTGATACAAGCTACGAAGGGCAGGCCGCCATCCGTCTTGAAGATGCCGCCAACCGGGCCAATGAGCATGTCCGCGCGGCGCTGGAGGGCAAGGCGCGCGACAAGGACATGGCCGCATTGGTCTGGCCCGTTGGTATTGCGCTTCACCACGATTTGCTGGAAATGGACAGCGCAGGCCTGTTCGCCCACGTTGCGCAGGCGCAGGCGCAGGGAATGGACGCCACAGAAGCCGCGGCGCGTTTTCACCTCAGCCTTGCGCGGGCGCTGGCAGGTATGGCGGGCCGTGCGGCCCGCAAACTGGGGCTGAACTGTGTGGGGCTCACCGGCGGCGTATTGCAGAATGCCACGCTGGCGCGGCTGCTGCCGCTGGCGCTGGCGGAGCAGGGCCTCACAGCCCTCACCCACCATGAGCTGCCGCCAGGCGATGGTGGGCTTTCCCTCGGTCAGGCCGTGTGGGGCAGAAGGATGCTGGCAAGGGCGAAACTCTGATTGCAAGCAAGGCGGGAAAAGCCCGCAAGGCAACCTGCTGACAGTATCCGCGCCTATTTGAACCCGGCTATGGCCCTGCCCTGCTTGAGAACAATGCGCCCCAAAGGCAGATCGCGCCACCACAGGCCAGCCTCGCGTCCATTCAAACCTGTCTGGCGGCTTTGCCCGCTCAACAGGGCCGTAATATCGGCCACATCGTCCAGCACCAGACTGGAGGCGGCATCCGGCGGCGACTGCATGAGCACGCGCAGGCGCGGCGCGGCATCCAGCGTTCCGCCGCAAAGCTTGCCCAGCAATGAACCCTGCCATACGCAACCGGGGGGCAAAAGAACTGTGGCCTGAGGCGGCACAAAACGTACGTGCTCGCCGTACAGCACCGCCCGCCCTGGGGGCAGCAGGTCAGGGTTGCAGGTAGCGCCCACAAGGCTTTCCGGCGGCAACGGGCTGCCAGAAGGACGTTCAAGGGGCTTTCCCGCACGGTCGTCACCGCGGTTCCGCCCGGCACGCCGTCCATTGCGCTGGCCCGCGCTCTGCATCCCTGAGAGAGCAGAAGCAGGCACTTCAAAAACGGCTTCCTGCGGCTCAGACGCGCTGCTTTCAAAGGGCAAAACCGCCGTATTCACATTGCCCGGTTTGCGGAAAAGGGCCACATAAAATCCCTGAGCCTGCGAGCGTGCGCCGTCCACACGCAAGGTGCCTTCACCGCCGGGCAGTTCCTCCCACACGAAACCGGGGATGGGATCAAGGTGTTCGCGCTCCAGCCCCAGCTCCTGCTCGGCAAAGCGCACCTGCGCCTCGTTTTCATCCACATTGGTCGTGCAGGTGGAATACACCAGCCGCCCGCCGGGCCGCAGCAACGAGGCCGCATGGCGCAGCAGACGGCGTTGCAGCCCGGTGAGGCTGTCGAGCTTGTCGCCCTGCCAGAGCTTGAGCACCTGCGGGTGTTTTTCTGCGGTTCCCCAGCCGGAGCAGGGCGGGTCAAGCAAGATTGCGTCCCACGAGCCGGGGCGTAAAGGCAGGGCATCGCCGCTGTACGAACAGGTGGCGGCCTGTATCAGATTAAGCTGGTGCAGGTTGGCCCGCAGGGTGCCAAGGCGCGTGGGCGAAGGCTCGTTGCCGAGCACAAAACCATTGCGCCCCACAAGCTGGGCCAGAAAGCCGGTTTTGCTGCCCGGGCTTGCGCACATGTCGAGCACGGCGCTGCCAGCAGCGGGAGCCAGCGCCAGCGGCGGCAACATGGATGAGCGGTCCTGTATATAGATGTAGCCGAAAAATGCAGCCAGCGAACCGCCAAGCGGGCGCGGCTCGGCCACAAGGCGACGGCACAGGGGAGAAAAAGGTTCCGGCTCAAAATCATACCCCTGAGCGCGCAGCAGGGCCTCCACTGCGGGCACCTGCTCCGGGGCGCATACCAGGCGGAAAGAACGGATAAGAGTTTTCGGCATGGCGGCATATTATTGACAGTACGCCCTTCCCGCAAGGAATTTATCTGTTGCGGCGCGCTCCACAGGCTCCTTGCGTCTTGCACGGCGCTGCAAGTGTGCGTATAGTGCGCCAGTGCGGACGTGCCGGGCTGCATTTGACAGTCGGTACCGGTTGACCGCCACAACGGCCCGTGGCCGTACTTTACCGGGTATTTGCGTGAATACTCAAGGAGAATGGAATGAAATTCGCCATGCGACTGACTTTTTCGGTCTGCCTGCTGCTCGTCGCCGTTGCTGCGGGCGCTGCCAGCGCCGCCGCTAAAAGCGCTGTGGTATTGCCCTTTGTGGTCAATGCCCCCCAGAGCTATGCTTACCTTTCCAAGGCTGTTCAGGCTACCATTCAGGGACGCCTTGACCGCCCTGGCGTGCTTGAAGCCCGTGCGGGACAGAACAAGGCCGCCAGCCAGGCAGAAGCCCAGCAGGCGCTCCGCTCTTCTGGTGCAGACAACGCCATCTGGGGCTCGGTGAGCGTCATGGGCAACGACTGCACTGTTGTTATGAACAGCGTGGACAAGGCAGGCAAAACCTGGAGCAAAACCGCCCAGGCTCCTGTGAGCGAACTGACCACTTCTGTGCAGAAACTGACCTCGGCCCTGAGCCAGGAAGTGTTTGGTATTTCCTCCGCAATGCGCACCCCCGGCTCCACCGCCTCTGGTTCCCCGCGTGGCGCAACCGCCAATGGCGACATCGTCACCAACGAAACCGGTCAGCAGCAGGTGTACCTGAACCCGCAGTTCCGCTATCAGGGCGCCGGCGCTGAAGACGGTTCCCGCCTGCGCACCCAGCGCCTGGGTTACAACATGGTCGATATGGCCGTGGGCGACTTTAACGGCGATGGCAAGAATGAAATCGCCATCCTGAGCGATCACGATCTGCGCATCTACAGCTGGCCTGCCAATGGTCAGCTCAAGCTGATTGGCGAAACCGTGGTTTCGCGTTCCAACAACAACTTCTCCATGCGCGCCATCGACCTCAACCGCGATCGCAGCATGGCCCTTGTTGTGACCACCACCGAAGAATCGAGCAACCGCCCTTACTCCTTCATTTACAGCTTCAAGGGCAACAAATTCACCACCATTGCCGACCGCATTCCTTACTACGTGAGCGTCATGCGTGTGCCCCCCACCTACAGCCCCACTCTCGTGGGTCAGGGATGGGATTCGCTCAAGCTCTTTGCTCCCGGCGTGCGCATCATGACCAAGCAGGACGGCAAGTTTACGCTTGGCACCCGTCTTGACCTGCCCACCGGTGCCACCGTGTTCAACTGCGTGTGGTTGCCCGCCGGCAAGAACGGCAAGGGTGAACAGCTTGTCATGCTGACCGACGACGAGCGCATCAAGCTCTTTCAGGGCCACGGCAACACCCTGGTTCACACCACCATGGAACGTTATTCCGGCTCTGCCACGGGCATGGATCACTACAAGGGCATGCCGGGCCTGGGCGTGGACAAAGCCTACCAGTTGCCCAGCAAGTACTACGCCCCCATGCGCCTCATCGCTGCCGACATCGGCAATACCGGCGACTACACGCTGCTGGTCAACAAGCCCATATCCACTGCGGCGCAGTTCTTTGACCGTTACCGTTTCTTCCCCCAGGGCGAAGTTCATGCCCTGTACTGGGACGGCGTGGGCCTTGGCCTCAAGTGGAAGACCCGCCGCATCCGTGGTTCTGTGGCAGAAATCGATCTGGCTGACGTGAACAACGATGGCATCCTTGATCTTGTGGTGGGCCTGAACACCTCGCCCGATCTCGGCATCGGCAGCCGCCAGTGCATGATTACCGCCTATCCTCTGGACGTTTCGGCCACCAACCCCAACGTGCCTGCGGATTTGAGCGACTTTGAAATAAGCCCCAACTAGCGGGGTAAGCGGCCCTTCGCCAGCGCGAGGGGCCGTTTTTATCTGCGGCGCAGAGCTGCGGATATGGAGCAACGGCCTTGCCGCGGCTCTGGCAATAGCCAATATTAAAGCGGTAAAATCCACATGGGTTTTACCGCTTTATAACCAGTTTATGAAACGGAAAAAGTTTTTGGAGTAAGGAGACAGCATGCGCATCCTTGTGATCGGCTCCGGTGGCCGCGAACACGCCCTGGTTTGGAAAATTCTGCAAAGCCCCGAAGTCAGCGCCGTTTTTGTTGCGCCCGGCAACGGCGGCACCAGCAGCGAAGGGGCCGTTAACGTGCCTGTGGCTGTGGACGACCTGGACGGGTTGCTGGCCTTTGCGCGCAAGGAGCACATCGACCTGGTGATTCCAGGCCCCGAGCTGCCCCTGACGCTGGGCATTGTTGACTGCATGCGCGAAGCCGGCATCCCCAGCTTCGGGCCGGATGCCTATGGCGCGCGCCTTGAGGGCAGCAAGGCCTTTGCCAAGGAAATCATGAACCGCGCCAAGGTGCCCACCGCCCACTGCGCCGTGTTCAGCGATGCGCAGGCGGCCCGCGACCATATCAACAAAGTGGGCGCTCCCCTGGTCATCAAGGCGGACGGCCTCGCTGCGGGCAAGGGCGTCATCATTGCCCAGACCGTGCAGGAGGCGCTGGACGCCATTGACGAAATCATGACCGAACGCGCCTTTGGCGACGCTGGCAATCTTGTGGTGGTGGAAGAATGCCTTGTGGGCGAGGAAGCATCCTTCCTCTGCGTATGCGATGGCACCCGCGCTGTTCCCCTGCCTTCGGCGCAGGATCACAAGCGCGTATTTGATAATGATGAAGGCCCCAATACAGGTGGCATGGGCGCTTACAGCCCCGCCCCGGTGCTGCCCGACAGCATGCTTGAAGAAATGGCCGACCTCACGGTGAGGCCCATCCTGCGCGAGCTTGCCAAGGACGGACACCCCTTTGTGGGCGTGCTGTACGCGGGGCTGATGATGACCGCCGACGGCCCCAAGGTGCTGGAATACAACGTGCGCTTTGGCGACCCGGAATGTCAGCCCCTGCTCATGCGCCTTGACGGCGACCTGCCTGCCATCATGCTGGACGCCGTACGCGGCAAGCTTGACCCGGCAAGCCTCGGCCAGACCTGCCAGACTGCGCTTGGCGTTGTGATCACCGCCAAGGGGTATCCCGGCTCCTACGCCAAGGGTTTGTCCATCGAAGGTATTGAAGATGCGGACAGCGTACCCGGCGTAAAGGTTTTTCACAGCGGCACTGCCGTTAAGGACGGATCACTCGTTTCCAACGGCGGGCGTGTTTTGTGCGTCACCGCACTGGGCGACAGCCTGGCCGCCGCGCAAAAGGCCGCCTACGCCGGTGTGGCCAAGGTACGCATGCAGGATGGTTTTCATCGCACCGATATTGGCGAAAAAGGCATCCGCCGCCTGGCCGGAAAATAGCAACCGTTTGATTTTGCAAGAATATTCCGGCGCACTGCGCCGTACTACAGGAAGGTAAGACTATGCCGCAAGTAGTCATTTTGATGGGGTCAAAGTCTGACGAAGAAAAGGTCAGCCCCTGCGTAGACGTTCTGAAAAGCCTTGGCGTGAGCTGCGCTATCACCGTGAGTTCCGCGCATCGCACGCCTGAACGCACCGAAAAACTGGTGAGCCAGTACGAAGCCGAAGGCACGCGCGTGTTTATTTGCGCCGCGGGCATGGCCGCGCATCTGGCTGGAGCCGTGGCCGCCCGCACCACGCGCCCTGTGATCGGCATTCCTGTTTCCAGCGCCGCCTTGTGCGGTATGGACGCGCTTTTTGCCACTGTGCAGATGCCTCCTGGATTCCCGGTCGCCACCGTTGCCACCGACAAGGCTGGCGCACGCAATGCCGCATGGCTGGCCGCCCAGATTCTGGCCGTGTCCGACCCTGCGCTCAATGAGCGCATTGCCGAAGCCCGCGCCAAAATGCGCGAAGAAGTGGAAAAAGCCGGGGAAGAAATCAGCCGCAAGTACGCCTAGCGTACTAGCCCTGGCAGCAGGGCCGATGCTTGCACCGTACTTTGTCCATGCTTTGATTCGCCATAAGAACCCACGGTACAGGCACGAACCGTGCGCTGAAAAGACCGACAAACGCCCGCATGCTGAGCTTGCGGGCGTTTGTTATTGCCAGATGTTGCGCTGACGCTGCAAAGCGACAGGCAGATTGATTACACGGACGCCTCTGCACCGTACTCAAGGCCAACAGAGCACACCCTGTTGCGTCCTTCCTGCTTGGCGCGGTACAGCGCTGTATCTGCCGCCAGAATAAGGGCATCGCAGATTTGCGTGCTCTCCATGCCCAGCGGGGCGCCCGGTTCAAATACTGCGGCGGCAACGCCAACGCTGATGGTCACATTTATGGCCGTGCTGTTGAATGACACCTCTATCATGGCGGCAACCTGTCGCAGGCGCTCAGCGAGAGCCACGGCCTCATCCTGACCCATCCCGGGCAACAGCACAGAAAATTCCTCGCCACCATAGCGACCAAGCAGGGCTTTGTGCCCAAGCGTGTCTTTCAGAGCGGCCGTGACGCCGCGCAGTACTTTGTCGCCCGCCATATGCCCATATTCATCGTTGACGCGTTTGAAATGGTCGATGTCCAGCAGCATAAAACCGAGCTTGCCGCCAATCTCCTTGCAACGGTCAATCTCGCGCTGAAAGGCCTCCATAAAAAACCAGCGGCTGAACACCTGTGTCAGCGCGTCCTGCGACGCGATGCGCTGCATTTTTTCAAGCAGTTCCTTGCTTTCGGTCATATCGTACAAGGATACAATGAGGCCGGAATCTTTTTCTGACTCGCCAACCCTGGCGCAGGAAACCTTGTAAAAACGCAGCCCTCCTGCCACTGGCAGAGCAATCTCCATTTCCTCATTCTGCACAAGCGCCGTCACATCAAGGGAACTTTGTTCAGGAAACACATCCATGACCGTCAGCCCCACGGCATCCTCTGACAGGGCTGGAAGAATGGACACGGCGCTGTCGTTGAAATCCACCACGCGCAGCTTGCCGTCCAGCACCAGAACACTGGCGCTCATGGTTTTAAACACCTTGTCGCGCGCTATGGGCACGAGGTCGAACATGCGCAGGCGGGACATGGCAAAACCACTCAACGGCAGGGCCGCCGAGAGGATGAAGGGCTCAATATCAATACCGTAGGGCGCAAAGCCCAACATCTGCAAAAAATTGCCTATCCAGAGGCTCAGCGCGCCAATAAAGATGGTTTTTGCCTGACGCCTGCGATAGCCCGTTGCCTTGCCGTAGGAAAAGGCAAACAAAGCCAGACCGGCAAAGGCAACAAGCATCTTGTAAACAAAATCCACATAATACCACCAGCCCTTCTGCGTTACCGCCACAGGGAAGAGGCCGCTGGCATCTACAGCAAATGTTTTATAATGAAAGTTGTGATACTCATTGGTGTAGAGCATTGCAATAGTCGTCAACGGCACTACAAACAGCAGAGCCATCACAGCCTTGCTCTTTATTGAATAGTTATTGTAATAAACTGCAAAAAGAAACCAGAACACCGCTATAAGGGGTGCTCCAAGATATTCAATTTTTAAGGAAAGATAGATTGTTTCAGGCGTGCTTGATGCAAGCTCGAAAATGTACCCGACCGTGTACATGAAAATAGTCATAAACAAAAACAAAAAGGCCGCGTAACCGTTTGACCGTGCTATCCTGGACGAATAGCAAACAGCATAGAGCATGCCCGCGCACGATATACTCAGAAAAAGAATACAGGCAGCTCTTATGATCACTGGATATGCCCTATACTATTCACTCTGCAACTGGCATTACGTGACGCAGCAGTGCATTCATAACGCACTGCGTGAGCGGGAAAATACCGTTCCTCGCCCTGCGCAGCTTCGCGTGTCCGATTTTTTTACCTGCATCCCCACAAGCTGACAAGCAGCGCGGCCCCGGCAGCAAAACAAAAACTCCGGGCCTGCCTGAGCAGACACCGGAGTCTTTGCAACAATCAAACCAGCTTGCTGACTAAAATTTGCCGGTCACGTCCAGGCACTGCCAGGGCAGGCCGTACACATTGAGATCCTTCATGAAAGGATCGGGATCAAACTGTTCCATGTTCCACACGCCGGGCTTGCGCCACAAGCCCTGAGCCACCATCTTTGTACCGATCATGGCGGGCACGCCCGTGGTGTACGAAATGGCCTGGGAGCCAACTTCTGCGTAGCATTCTTCGTGATCGCAGATGTTGTACACGTAGACGGTCTTTTCCTTGCCGTCCTTGACGCCGCGCATGAGGTCGCCAATGCAGGTCTTGCCCTTGGTCAGGGGGCCAAGGGAGGCTGGGTCGGGCAGCAGTTTGGCAAGGAACTGGATGGGCACAATGTCCTGCCCCTGAAATTTCACAGGGTCGATGCGGGTCATGCCCACGTTGCCAAGCACCTTGAGGTGGTTGAGATAGTTCTCTGAAAACGTCATCCAGAAGCGGGCGCGGCGGATGCCCTTGAGGTTCTGCACGAGCGATTCCAGCTCTTCATGATACATGAGAAAGCACTTTTTGGAGCCGATGCCGTCAGGGAAATCAAAATTCATGGACCAGGACAGGGGGTCGGTTTCCACCCACTCGCCGCGTTCCCAGTACCGCCCGCGCGCCGTGACCTCGCGGATGTTGATTTCAGGATTGAAGTTGGTGGCAAAGGGCTGGCCATGATCGCCCGCGTTGCAGTCGATGATGTCGAGCACGTGCACTTCGTCCAGCTGATGCTTGAGCGCCCAGGCCGCATACACGTTGGTGACGCCGGGGTCAAAACCGGAACCGAGCAGGGCCGTCAGCCCCGCCTCGCGGAAGCGATCCTGATAGGCCCACTGCCACTTGTATTCAAACTTGGCTGTGTCCAACGGCTCGTAGTTGGCGGTGTCCACGTAATGCACGCCGCATTCAAGGCAGGCGTCCATGATGTGCAGATCCTGATACGGCAGGGCCACGTTGCAGACCACATCGGGCTTGACCTGCCGGATGAGGGAGCACAGCTCGGGTACATTGTCCGCGTCCACCTGAGCGGTGGCAACCTCGACGCCAAGGCGTGTCTTGACGCTCTGCGCAATGGCATCGCAGCGGGAAAGGGTGCGGCTTGCCAGCGTTACCTTTGAAAATCCGCCTTCCTTGAGTACCTGCGCACACTTGTGCACCACAACGCTGCCTACGCCGCCCGCGCCAATAATCAGAATATGAGACATGTTCCTTCTCCGTGGTGGAAGAGGTATACCACTGCGCGGCATGACCGCGCCGCCATTTTCATATATTGCGCCCGTGGGCGCAGGGTTGCCGGGCCGCATGACCCTGGCCGGAAAACATGATGCCCGCACGGCGTGACAAAGCCGTTACGCCACGCGCGGAATGGGCCTTATGGCCCAGGAAAGTTCCGGCGTCAACAGATCGCGGTGCAAAAACCGTCAACTCTGCTTTATTTCTCACTTTTGGCCGCAGGGCCCGGATCTGCCGCATCGCCATCCATCAGGCGCACATGGGCGTAACGCCCGCTTTTGCGCGCCCGCTCGGCAAGCTCCAGCCCCTGGCTCCTGCACTGCGGGCAGGCGTGGCGCGGCACCAGTATGCACAGGGAGCGGGGCACCCGTTCCGAGGCGGTCTCAATGCGCCCCAGGCCCGAGCAATCGCTGCACAGCCGCCAGGCTTCCGTCTGCCCTTCGCGCAGGTTGTCCGTATCGTAAAAGATATGCTTGCGGCGTACCCACCAGCCGTTTTCTTCCTCGCCCTCAGTAGGCTGCGCCGGGGGATGAAAATACACATCGCGGATCTGCCCGCACAATCTGGCGATGTATTCCCCCACCTGCGGCCGCTGACGCGTGGCTTCCGGCGTCCAGCCCGGCTCGCGGATATCTGAGGCGTCCAGCCCGGCCAGAGCAAGGCAGATGCCCAGATTCACGTAGGGCAATGCCCCGCGTATGGAGTAGCCGCCTTCAAGCACGGCGATATGCGGCTGCAGGGCCGCATTGAGCGCCGCATAGCCCTGGGCCGAAAGCTTCATGTTGGCAAGGGGATCGGTGAAGTGATTGTCCTGCCCGGCGGAATTGATGATCAGGTCAGGCTTGAAATCTTCCAGAATGGGCAGCACCGCATGCTCTATGGCGTACAGATAGCCCTCGTCCGAGGTTTCGGGCGGCAGGGGGATATTGATGGTGCGCCCAAGCGCACCGGGGCCGCCGCATTCCTGCGGGAAACCCGATCCGGGGTACAGGGTGCGCCCGTCCTGATGCAGCGAGATGAACAGGGTATGCGGGTCGTTCCAGAAAATATCCTGGCTGCCGTCGCCGTGATGCACGTCCGTATCCACAATGGCGATGCGCAGGGGGCGGCCGTCGGGGCGCGGGTAGTGATCGCGGATATACTCCACCATGACGGCTTCATTATTGATATTGCAGAAGCCGCGGTTGCCGTGCACCACGCGCATGGCGTGGTGGCCTGGAGGCCGCACCAGGGCAAAGGCCCGCTGCTCGCGCCCCTCAAGCACCAGCCGGGCCGCGCGGATAGCCCCGCCCGCCGAAGCCAGATGCGAATCCGTACTCACCGCCGCAGCCGAAGGCAGGCAGAAGTGCGCGCGCTCAAGCTGGGCATGCGTGGCAAAGGCGGGGCGGTATTCCGTAATACCGGGGATGTCGAACAGCCCCTCTTCAAGCAGCTGGTCGCGCGTATAGAGCAGGCGCTCTTCCCGCTCCGGGTGTGTTGCAGAAATGGCCCAGTCAAAGGCAGGGAAAAACACCACACCAAGACTGCGGGCCGCCACCAGAGGCGGCAGTGGTTTTTCAGTCATCACCTTCGCCAAGTTCTTCAAAAATATCGGCCCCATAACGGGCATACGTCACCATACGGCCCATGTGCGCAAGGCCCATGCCGTAGGCCAGATTGCTTTCTGCCACGGCCATAAAAAGCACGCCTTCAGTATCGTGCAGGGCAAAAAAGCCGCCAGCACCGCCATCCTTGCGAAAAACGGCGCAGTGCAGCAAACCGGGATCGCCAATAACGTTGATCAGGGTGTAGCCCTTGGGCGGCTGACCCGGCAGATAGGCCAGTTCCTTGCCTTCACGGGGGGCAAAGCGCACGCCCGCTCCTTCAACTTCAAGTGTATAACATTCGTACATATATTCTCCTTGGTGGCGCATGGAGCGCGCCAAAAGCCTGCATGGCAGGCTGAACCGGCAAAATTGCAAAGGCCCGGAAAGCGGCTCCCGCCGCAAAAAAAACTATTCCAATCCCCAACCGCGCTGACGCAAGTGGGACTCAATGGCGGAACGGCACTGCAAAACCACGTCTTCCGGCGGCTGCGAGGCATCAATGATGGCAAAGCGCTCGGGTTCTTCTTCGGCCAGAACCCTGTAGCCCTGCCGCACCCGTTCGTGAAAATCAAGGCTCTCCGCGTCAAAACGGCCCTCTGAAACCACAAGACCTTCCAGACGGTTGCGCTCGCCTGCGCGCATGAGGCCGCAACGCACAGGCAGATCCAGCAGCAGGGTCAGCTCCGGTTGCAGGCCGCCCGTGGCGGCCTGGTTGAGCCTTTGCAGATATTCCGTATCAAGCCCGCGTCCGTGCCCCTGATAGGCCAGAGTGGAGTCGGTGTAACGGTCGCACAGCACGGTCTGCCCCGCTTCCAGCGCAGGCCGGATGATCTCCGCCACATGCTGCGCCCTGTCGGCAAGAAACAGAAAAAGCTCCGCCCTGCTGGAGAGTTCGCGCGTGCGGGCATCAAGCAGTATGGAACGCAGACTGCGCCCAAGCGCACAGCCCCCCGGCTCACGCGTGCACAGGGGGTCGTGGCCGTTTTCCTGCAAAAAACCCGCAAGATAGTTGATGGCCGTGGACTTGCCCGCGCCTTCTATACCTTCAAAAGAGATAAACATTCTTCTTTCACCGCTTTTTTGCGGGTTGCGGGGGCGGCTTTGTCCGGCGTACGCGCGGCCCGGTGCACGGGTCGCCCCAGCGTAGCCTGCCAGGGTGTCCAGGCCTCGCCTTCGCCCTCTATCTGGGCAAAAAGGCCACGGCACTGGGCCATCTTGGCGTCCAGGTTGTCGGCATAGTGCAGGGCCATGGCTTCCGGCGTATGCGGCACGCGCACCGCGCCGAACTCCAGCTCGCCATGGTGGCTTAAAATCAGGTGTTTGAGATGCCGCTGCAACGGCTCTTCCAGACCGGATTTAGCCAGGTACGGCTCCAGCATTTCAATGCCCAGCATGAGGTGCCCCAGCAGGCGGCCCTCATCAGTGTAATCATTGGCGATACCGCCAGAAAATTCGCGCAGTTTGCCAATATCGTGGAACAGCGCTCCCGCAAGAAAGGTCTGCCGGTCGAGTTCCGGATAATGATCGGCAATGCGGCGGCAAAGTTTGAATACGCTCAAAGTGTGCTCAAGCAGCCCGCCCACATAGGCGTGGTGCACCCCTTTGGCCGCCGGGCAGACCCGAAAGGCGGCGCGCATCTCGTCGTTGTTAAAAAATCCCTGCACCAGCTTGCGCCAGGGCGTATGGACAAATTCCTTCTTGATGAGATCAAGCAGTTCATCCAGCATTTCATCCAGCGGAAAGGGGCTGGCGGGCATGAGGGCCGCATGGTCCACAGCCGCGCATTCCTCATCGGAAAGAAGGCGCATCTGCTCCACCGTGAGCTGCACCTGATCGCGGTACAGCCCCGCGCGCCCTTCGGCCCACACAAGGGTTCCCGCCGCGATTTCGCTGAACTCCGCGCTCAGCGGATGCCATATCTTGGCTTCAAGGCTGCCGCTGGCATCAGCCAGGGTAAGCCGCCAGTACGGGCCGTTGCGCGACTGCCCCTGCGCCGCCTGCGTAACCACGAATATGCCGCGCGCCTCCGAGGCGGGGCCAATCTCTTTGACGTAACAACCTTTTTCCATATATCGTTCCAGCGGCGCGTATCTGCGCCGGGCATATGCTGTTTTCCACGCGGGCATGGCCCCTGACGCGGAACTTCCAAAATTGGCAGGCCGCGCAAAACACTGGAACCACGCGGGCCTTAGGCCGAATTTCCCTTCTTTCCGAGGTATTGTCAAATGGACGTTCTTCTGACCAACGATGACGGCATCCGGGCGCGCGGCCTGCGCGCGCTTTACGCCGCCCTGCTTGAAGCAGGGCATACAGTGCATGTGGTGGCCCCCATGACCCAGCAATCTGGCGTGGGGCACTCGCTGACCGTATTCGAACCTGTACGCGCCATGGATTTTGAAGAACCCGACTTCAAGGGTCTGGGTATTTACGGCACACCCACGGACTGCGTCAAACTGGCTCTTGGGCAGATCCTGCCCAAAAAGCCCGACATGGTCATCTCGGGCATCAACGCAGGGCCCAACGTCGGCCCGGACATTCTGTATTCCGGCACGGTGGGCGCTGCCACGGAGGCGGCCCACGAAAATCTGCCGAGCATTGCTGTTTCGCACGACTGCTACAAGGTCAAAAACGGCGATCTGCTGCCGCAGGCCCGGCATCTGGTGGCGCTGGCCGAGCGCATCGACTGGTCGCAGTTGGGCCGCCGCAGGGTCGTCAACGTCAACTATCCTGCCTGCCCGCTGGACGAGGTCAAAGGCCTGCGCGTCTGCCCGCAGACCAGCGCCGTGTGGGTAAACACCTACTCGGAGCGCCTGGACCCGCGCGGCGCGCCCTACTGGTGGCTTGAGGGCGAAATCCCTGCGGAAACCATTGAACCGGACTCGGACAAAGACATGCTCAACCGGGGATACATTACCCTTACCCCCCTGCGCTTTGATTTTACCGATCCGGCTGGCCTGAACGCGCTGGCGGGCATGAAGCTCGGCTAGCGCGTACACCGCCCAAAGGCCTGCGGCAACCTGCCGGAAACATAAGGGATCAGGCGATTCCTCTTGACTCCGCCGCCCCATGTGGGCTACAGGCGCGCTCGGGCATACAAAATATGTTTTGCGTTTGCCCGGGCACTGCGCCCGCCGGAAGAACTGCAAAGTAAGCCCGTTTCCTGCGCGGCAGGCATTCCCCTTTACGGGGAATTGGTGTATGTGCAGACTTGTCATTTCCGGGCGACTTATGCTTTTTTGACCGTCCTTAATGCCAGACCCCTCTGGAGGAAATCATGCCTCTTATCAATCCCAAAGAAATGTTCGCCGCCGCCTATGCCGGCGGGTATGCCATTGGCGCGTTCAACGTCAACAACATGGAAATCATCCAGGGCATCATGAGCGCGGCCTCCGAGGAAAAATCTCCGGTCATCCTTCAGGTGTCTTCGGGCGCGCGCAAGTATGCCGGGCAGATATACATCATGAAGCTTGTGGAAGCGGCGCTTGCGCTTGATCCTTCCATTCCCGTGGTGGTGCACCTTGATCACGGCCCCAGCTTTGAAATGTGCCGCGACTGCATTGACGGCGGCTTCACCTCCGTGATGATCGATGGTTCGCACCTGTCGTTTGAAGACAACATCGCCCTGACCAAGCAGGTGGTGGACTATGCCCACCCTCGCGGCGTATGGGTTGAGGCCGAACTGGGCAAGCTGGCTGGCATAGAGGAACATGTGCAGTCTGCCGAACACGTCTACACCGACCCCGATGAAGCCGTGGAATTTGTAAACCGCACGGGCTGCGATTCGCTGGCCGTTGCCATCGGCACAAGCCACGGCGCGTACAAGTTCAAGGGCGAAGCCAAGCTTGATTTTGACCGTCTGGCCCGCATTGGCGACAAGCTGCCGAATTACCCTCTGGTTCTGCACGGCGCATCCAGCGTACCGCAGGAATTTGTAAGCCTGTGCAACCAGTATGGCGGCCAGGTTGGCGGAGCCAAGGGCGTGCCCGAAGACATGCTGCGCAAGGCTGCGGGCATGAATGTGTGCAAAATCAATGTAGATACGGACATCCGCCTGGCCGTCACCGCATCCATCCGTCAGTATCTTGCCGAACACCCTGACCAGTTTGACCCGCGCGCCTACCTCACCCCCGCTCGCGATGCCGTCAAGAACATGGTGGCCCACAAGATCCGCAATGTCATGGGATCTTCAAATAAAGCCTAATCCCTACGCCCCAAGGAGCGCGAATCATGCCCGTGAAAGTTGGAATGAACGGCTTTGGCCGCATTGGTCGGTATCTGCTGCGTCTTATGGCCGACGACAAAGAAATTCAGATCGCCGCCATCAACGCCCGTGCGGACAACGCCGCGCTGGCCTATCTTTTCAAGTATGATTCCACTTACGGAACCTTTCAGGGCACTGTTGATCACGATGAAAACGGCATCATCGTCAATGGCCGCCATATCACCGTTACCCGCTGCAAGGCGGGCGAATGGGAATGGGAACGCCTTGGCGTGACCCTGGCCGTGGAAACCACGGGCACCATCAAGGATCGCGAAGGGCTGGCCCAGCATCTGGCCTGCGGCGCAAAAAAGGTTGTGATCTCCGCCCCCGGCAAGGACGTGGACGCCATGATTGTTATGGGCGTAAACCACGATGTCTATGACGGCGCAAAACACAGCGTCATTTCTGCCGCGTCCTGCACCACCAACTGTCTGGCCCCTGCGGTCAAGGTGCTGCACGAAACCTTTGGCTTCCGCCATGGCCTCATGACCACCATTCACTCCTACACCATGAGCCAGCGCATTCTGGACGGCACCCACAAGGACTGGCGTCGCGGCCGCGCCGCTGCCGTGTCCATGGTGCCTTCAAGCACTGGCGCTGCCAAGGCTGTGGGGCAGGTCATGCCGGAACTGGAAGGCAAGCTCAACGGCATGTCGGTGCGTATTCCCACCTTTGACTGCTCTCTGGTCGACCTGACCTGCGAAGTGGAAAAAGCCTGTGATGCCGCCGCCGTCAACGCGGCCCTCCAGGCTGCCAGCAATGGCGCTCTGGCCGAGAATATGGGCTATTCCGAAGAGCCGCTGGTGTCCATCGACTACAAGGGCAGCACCTTCGGCGGCGTGGTGGATGCGCTTTCCACCCAGGTGCTTGACGGCACCATGGTCAAACTGCTTATCTGGTACGATAACGAATCCGGCTTCACCAACCAGCTACTGCGCCTGCTGCGCATGGTGGGCAAGGACTGCTGATAAAGAGCGCGCCTTGCCCTGCCGGGCAGGGACGAGCATGAATTACGAGCGCGGCGGGTTGCATTACCCGCCGCGTTCTGTTTTTGTTCGCCTTTTTGATCATCACTGCGCGGCGCGGCTACAATCTGCCCCTTTTGGACCTTTCGCAGCACCAGGTTTGACTTGCAGGCCCCAGGCAAATTCTGCTCACCCCTCGCCACCACGGGAAAAAATTTCCTCTTTTCTTTGCGGCATTTTAAGCAGCATCCAAGAAAACTGGCTCTACTCAACGAGTTACAGTCATATCGCCTGAACGCGTCATTTACGCCCGACCCTAATACTTTTTGCCGTTGCGCCGATTAAGTGGACAAAAGGTGGTAGCACGCAAGGACGCGTCGGCATTTCGCGCCGCCTGTGACATACAGCATTCATGGAGGAATGTATGTATATCAATCACAATACGATGGCCTCGCAAGTGGCCAACAATCTGACCTCGCACTACAACGACCTGAAAACCTCTACCTCGCGGCTGTCATCCGGCCTGCGCATCAATTCCGCTGCGGACGATGCCGCCGGTCTGGCCATTCGCGAACTCATGCGTACCGATATCGCCGCCCTGCAACAGGGCGTGCGTAACGCCAACGACGCCATTTCCCTCATTCAGACCGCCGACGGCGCCTTGGGCATCATCGACGAAAAGCTGACCCGTATGAAGGAACTGGCCGAACAGGCCGCCACCGGTACCTATGACTCCACCCAGCGTCTGATGATCGAATCGGAGTACCAGGCAATGGCTTCGGAAATTACCCGAATCGCCACCGCCACGGACTTCAACGGCATCCACCTGCTGAACGGCAACCTGTCGAGCGACACGCACACAGGCAGTACCATGTCCAGTACGGGCAAGCTCAAGGTACACTTCGGCACAGCCAACGATTCGGCGGAAGACTACTACTACATCCAGATCGGCACGAGTACCGCCTCTGCCCTTGGTGTAGGCAATCAGGCTGCCACCACTTCCGCCGGCAGATCGGTATCGACTCAGGAGGCGGCGCAGAAGGCTCTTGTGGCCATCACCAACGCCGTTGTCTCCAAGGACAAGATCCGGGCGCATCTGGGCGCGCTGCAAAACCGGCTGGAAAACACAATCTCCAACCTGAGCACTCAGGCCGAGAACCTGCAGGCGGCTGAATCCCGCATTTCTGACGTGGACGTTGCCACGGAAATGACGCAGTTTGTCCGCAACCAGATTCTCACCCAGTCTTCTGTGGCCATGCTTTCGCAGGCCAACAGCATGCCCAAGCTGGCCTTGAACCTGATTTCCGGTTAGCGGCAAAACCAGGTGGTGGAGGGCAATAGCCCAGGACCGGCCAAGAGGCTGGGGAGAGCTTTAAGGCCACAACCAACACGTTTCTGATGAAAGCCGGGTCGTTCGCGACCCGGCTTTTTTACGCCCGCTATCTTCTGAGCTTCGGCAAATTCTGCACTGGCACAGCAGCCGCAAAGTTTTTCAGAATGCGCAGTCCTTCCTTTTCCCCATTTCCACTCTTGTGCTACGGCCTCTTGCACGCCTGCCCCGTCAACATTTTTGCATCCGCTCAAAAAAACAATGTGATGTCCCCGCCCGTTCTGCCAGAGCTTGCCCTGCACAGAATAGCCGTGGCAGGCAATGAATATTGTTCACTGCAGCATACCCCAAAAATTCGCATCATATAGAAATTTGTATATTTTTTCTGCGCGTGCCTCAACATTTTGCCATTGGCGCACCAGCCGCCAGCTTATTGACGCATAACTCTGCGCTCTCTGGCATGAATCCTGCTGTAAACGGAGTGCAGGTTTTCAGGCAAATATTGCCTCTCTGAAGCCACGAATCAGAAGGGCAACAGCGCCTGTTGTTTAGGGCTGCCAGCCCAGGTCGGCTCAGGCCGATACCAGTCTGGCTTTTGGTAACTCTTTCCCCGCTCCTTGCGGGATGAACGGCGGCAGTCCGCATGGACGCGGGCGCGCATAGTGCGCCGCCGGGCAGACAGAACATTCATGGAGGAATGTCATGTATATCAATAACAACTCAATGGCTTCCAATGTTGCCAACAACTTGACCTCGCATTACAGCAACCTGGCGACTTCGACCCAGCGTCTGTCCACAGGCCTGCGCGTGAACTCCGCTGCCGACGATGCCGCCGGCCTCGCTATTCGCGAATTGATGCGTACGGATATCAAGGCGTTGCAACAGGGCGTGCGTAATGCCAACGACGCCATTTCCCTCATTCAGACCGCCGACGGCGCCCTGGGCATCATCGACGAAAAGCTGACCCGTATGAAGGAACTGGCTGAACAGGCTTCCACCGGTACTTATGACTCCACTCAGCGCTTGATGATCGAATCGGAGTACCAGGCAATGGCTTCGGAAATTACCCGAATCGCCAACGCCACGGACTTCAACGGCATTCACCTGCTGAACGGCAATCTGTCCGGCGACACGCACGACGGCAGCACGATGACCGCCACTGGCAAGATGAAGGTCCACTTTGGCACCGCCAACGACTCCGCGGAAGACTATTACTACATCCAGATCGGCACGAGCACAGCCTCTGCCCTTGGTGTAGGCAATGAGACTGCCGCCGGTCGCGATGGATCCACCATCTCCACCCAGCAAGCGGCGCAGAAGGCCCTTGTGGCCATCACCAACGCGGTGGTTTCCAAGGACAAGATCCGGGCGCACCTGGGCGCACTGCAGAACAGGCTGGAGAACACCGTCTCCAACCTCACCACCCAGGCTGAAAACTTGCAGGCGGCTGAATCCCGCATTTCCGACGTGGACGTGGCCACGGAAATGACGCAGTTCGTCCGCAATCAGATCCTCACCCAGTCGTCTGTGGCCATGCTCTCGCAGGCCAACAGCATGCCCAAGATGGCCATGCAGCTTATCCAGGGTTAACGCTGGTTGAGGGCGTGCTTTAGCACGTATCCCAAAATATCCCCGAAGGGTTCGCCCTTCGGGGATATTTTGCTGCGGAGACGTTTCTTGCGGCTGGGCCCGGCATGGCCCCGTAGACACTGGCTCAGGCCAGAGCGGTCAGATCATAGTCCGTATTTTCCACGATATCACATTCCACGAGCGCTCCGGGCGCAACGCCCGGCCCGCTCACGTAGGTGATGCCGTCCACCTCCGGCGCCTGAAACCATACGCGCCCGCTGTGCAGCCCCGGCCAGTCGGGGTGCGGAGCGTCCACCAGCACCTGCATACGGCTGCCCACCTGCGCGGAGAGCAGCTCGTTGCTGATGTCGGCCTGAATTTCCATAAGAGAATCCCGGCGCCACTGCTTGACTTCATCCGGCACCTGATCTGGCAATGTTGCCGCCACGGTGCCGTCTTCTGCCTGATAGGCAAACACGCCCACGTGCTGAAAGCGGCTTTCTTCCACAAAACGGCACAGGCTTTCAAAATGATCTTCCGTTTCGCCAGGGTAGCCAACAATAAACGTGGTGCGCAAAGCCGCATGGGGCAGCACGGAGCGCACGGTATCCAGCACACGCCGGGGATCGCCCGCAAAAGGCCGGCCCATACGCGACAGCACATCAGAGTGAGCGTGTTGCAGGGGAATATCCAGATAAGGCAGCAATGGTGCGCCGCAATCCCTGATAAAGCGCAAAAGCTCCGGCGTTACACCGGTGGGGTACAGGTAGAGCAGGCGCAGCCAGGCGAGGCCCTCAAGCCCCACCAGCTTTTCAAGCAGGCTGGGCAGGCCGTGCTTGAGCCCAAGATCAACACCCCAGGAGGTCAGATCCTGCGCCACAAGATCAAGCTCGCGTACGCCCTGCGCCAGCAAGGCCTTGGCTTCATCGGCAATATCATCGGCGGTCAGCGATTTAAGTCCGCCCCGAATGGAAGGAATGGTGCAGAATGCGCACTTGTGCCTGCACCCCTCGCCCACCTTGAGCCATGCGTGTGAAGGGCCGGTAGAAAGCAATCTGCCCCCGCCGGGGATACGGGCAGGCGGCTCAGGCAGGTCCAGGGCCGCGGCCAGCATGGCTGGCCAGCGCGGCAGCTCGCCGGTGGGCAGCCACACGTCCACTTCCGGCAGTTCCGCTGCCAGATCGGCAGCGCCATAACGCCCCACCATACAGCCGCCAACAGCCAGCAGCGGTTTGACCTTGCACTTTTCAAGCCTCTGGATGGCGTCCACAACCGCGCGAACGGATTCTCGCACGGCAGGGTCGATGAATCCGCAGGTATTGATGAAAACCAGACGCGCCTTGCCCATGTGTTCCACATGCTGCACGGCGACCCCAAGCGAACCAAGCAGGCGTTCACTGTCCACGCGGTTTTTTGGGCAGCCAAGGCTCAGCGACCATACTTTCAGGGAATTAGGAAAAATAGCTCGTGTCATGGGGGCACAATACAGAGGGGCGGGGCGCTTGTCATCATTGAGGCCAGTCCCCATTCTTCAAACCGGGCGGGGGCAGGCCGGCAAATTTGCAAAACGATAACACAGATGCTAGATTTAATCTGTTGTCTAACAGGCTAATACACAAATGTAATGCC
Organism: Desulfovibrio desulfopostgatei; assembly: GCF_053570645.1. Classification (NCBI taxonomy): domain Bacteria; kingdom Pseudomonadati; phylum Thermodesulfobacteriota; class Desulfovibrionia; order Desulfovibrionales; family Desulfovibrionaceae; genus Desulfovibrio; species Desulfovibrio desulfopostgatei. The sequence goes on from NZ_JBRBQS010000002.1 coordinate 3,148,133, forward strand.
GCACGGCGGAACATAAATATGAAAAACGCGGACCCTGCAAACCTCAGCATATCGGCTACCCAATCCGGGGAAAAGCCTCCTGCGGAATCTCCCCAGGAAATTTGCCTTTCCCATGCCTTGCAGAGCGTCTACGGCGACATATTGCTTATAGATTTTGCAAGGGATACCTGCCGCGAACTGTACCACGGGGAAGGTCACTTTGCGCGCATGCCTCAGAATAAGCCTCTTGCCGAAACGCTCAGGCGCGAACTTGCCGAGAGGGTGCACCCTGACGACGCGCAACGCTTTGCGGCGTTTTTTTCTCAGGACAGCCTGCGCCAGACGTTGGCCCAGACTCCCCTCTTTGCTGCGGAAGACATTCGCAAAAAAGCCTTCAACGGTTTATACAGGTGGGTGCGCGTTATTGTCTTTCCTGCACCCCAATACGGCGGGGAACAGACCTATATTGTCTGCACAGAAGACATTGAAAACCACAAGATTGCGGCCGACATTGCCCATGAGAACGAGATGCTCCGCCGGCAAAAGCTGGATGCCCTGCGCTACAAGGCAGTGGTGGACCACACACGCACCCTGGTTTTTGAATGGAGCAGTACAGATCTGACCTACCTGAGCCACAGGATTCCCGAACTGCTGGCAGGCGAATATGACGGGCGCAATCCCTTTGACGTGTGGCGTGAAGACGATGTTCTCTACGCGGGCGACATGGAGCCCTTTGACACCTGTCTGGCGCGCCTTGCCCTGGGCATCCGCTCTGGCGAAATGACCGTCAGGCTGCGCCGCCGCGACGGCCAGTACATCTGGTGCAAAATCACCTACACCAAGCTTGACGACGGGGAGTCGGAAGAACGCTACATCGGCACCCTCAACGATGTGGACGCCACCACCCGCACTGAACAGGCCCTGCGCCTGCGCGCAGAGCACGACCCCCTCACAGGCGCTTTCAACACCCAGACATTTTTTGAAAAAATTGACAAACTCATCAAAAACCGGCCCAATGAGCAATACTGCGTATTGCGCTTTGACGTGGCCGGGTTCAAGGCCATCAACGAATCTTTCGGGCTTGAAGAGGGCAACCGCCTGCTGCGGGGCATTGCCCGCCTGATCCGCCAGCGCCTCATTCCTGAAAAGGAAATCTTTGCCCGGCTCACCGCCGATGTTTTTGCCGTCTGCCTCACAGGCGGCACCGAGCGGACGCTACAGTTCATCCAGAACCTTTCTCTGCGGCTGGATCACTATTCCGACACCTTCCGGGTCAAGCTGTTCTTTGGCATCTGCCCTGTGGAGAACTCCCGCACTCCGGCTCACATCCTGTGCGACTGGGCCTATCTGGCGCAGAAGACGGTCAAGGGCAGCGACATTGTCAATTTTGCCTTTTACGATGATGCCCTGCGCAAACGCCTGCACGATGAAAGCTACATCACTGACCAGATGTACGAAGCGCTGGAAAAGCACCAGTTCAGGCTTTTTCTGCAACCCAAGGTGCAGATTTCCAGCGGGCGCATTGTGGGCGCAGAAGCGCTGGTACGCTGGCAGCACCCTACTGACGGGCTTATCCTGCCCGGCCGTTTTGTTCCCCTTTTTGAACGCAACGGCTTTATTGTGCGGCTGGACTCGTACATCTGGGATCAGACCTGCCAGATACTGCGCACATGGATCGACAAGCAATACGACCCCATGCCCATTTCCGTAAACATGTCACGGCTGCATTTTAACGATGACGACCTGCCCAACAAGCTCGTCAGCCTCCTGAACAAGTACAATCTGCCCCGCCACATGCTTGAGCTGGAACTGACCGAGAGTGCCTTTTTTGCCAATGAGCCAAGGCTGAAACGCCTGATGAACGAACTGCGATCGGCGGGATTTGTTTTTTCCATGGACGATTTCGGTACGGGCTATTCATCGCTGAGCACGTTGCGCGATCTGCCATTCAACGTGGTCAAGCTTGACCGGGCCTTCATCAGCGACGGCACCACCAACAAGCGCGGCCAGATTGTGGCCCGCAACACCATCGCTCTGGCGCGTGATCTTGATATGTCCATTGTGGCCGAAGGTGTGGAAACCAAGGAACACGCCCGTTTCCTGCTCAACAGCGGCTGCAACTGCGCCCAGGGATTCTATTATTCCAGGCCGGTGGATACGGCGGAGTTTGAAGTGCTCAGCTTTGTGCAGGAAAAGGCATTCTGGGTGCATCCGCAACTAAAGCAAGACGCCATCCGTCTGGGGCTGCCCATAAGCACGGAAGCTCCCATCAAGGAATACTGATTTTCCCCGTCCCGCCTTCTCGCCCAAGCCTCAGCAACACATCCCAAGCCGTCAGATTGCGGCAGAACTGTCGCTGCACATGCTGCCTCAACGTGTCTGGCATGCATGGTCGCGGGCTTGCCCCGTTTACAGAGGCAGGCGCAGCAGACGGATGGTGTGCGGCTGGATATACAGCAACTTGCCTTCGCGAATGTCGTCCGCACGGGTCACAAAGCTGTCCTTGTTCACGTTCAGGATGGCTTCTGCCTCGTGGCTGCAGTCAAAAAGATGCAGCACGTCATCGGTCAGCGAGTCGGCGGTGGTCCAGTGCCGGTTCACAGGCGGGCCATCCGGGGTGATGTGACGCAAAAAACGGAAGATCACAGCCCTGCCGCTGCCCGGCGCAAGCCATGTGCGGCAGCATTCCCACACCTGATCCACAGAGGGGTCGTCCTCGTCTGTAAAGGGCTGGCGCACTTCCAGCGGAAAGGAACGGCTCTGGATGCGCAGCATGCCGTCAACCAGCCCGCAATAATCCGTTTCCTGCTCCAGCACGGCACGGAAGGCCTCAGGCGAGGCCGCAAGACCCATCAGGGTTTCGTTAAGAATGTCGCGCGCCTTGAGAACCCTGATGGTGTGGGTCAGCCGCAAGCCGTTGAGCACTGCATAAATTGCGCAAAATGTGTCCAGCTTGCCCTGATAAAACGGTTTCAGCATGAATACCCCCATCGGTTGTTATGCCCACAGCAACACCCAGGGTCAAGCCTTCCACCCCGCCAGCATTTCTGCTTTTGCCAAGGTCTTTCTTTACAAGCTGCTGCCTGACGTGTATAAATGAGCCTTCACAAACAATATCACAATACCTTGATATGCAGATATTCACAAATCCCCAAGAGTTGGCGGCCCAATGCAAGGCCTGGCACCGCGCCGGAGACGATATCGCTCTGGTGCCTACCATGGGCTACTACCATCAGGGGCACGAAGACCTCATGGCCTTTGCCCGCACGCAGGCGAAACGCCTGGTGGTGAGCCTTTTTGTCAACCCTACCCAGTTTGGCCCCGGCGAGGATCTGGAAGCATATCCCCGCAATGCCGAGCGCGACGCGGACATAGCCCGCAGTCATGGGGCGGACGCGCTGTTCATGCCGCAGCCCGAAACCATGTACGCGCCAGACCACGCCACCTGGGTGGAAGTTCCCGAACTTTCCCGAGGCCTGTGCGGCCTCACCCGGCCTGTGCACTTTCGGGGCGTATGCACCGTGGTGCTCAAGCTCTTTATGCTGACCGGCGCAGATGTTGCCGTATTTGGGCAGAAGGACTGGCAGCAGCAGGCCATTCTGCGCCGCATGGTGCGCGACCTTGATGTGCCTGTGCGCATTGAAACGCGCGAAACCGTGCGCGAAGCTGATGGCCTGGCCCTTTCCTCGCGCAACGTCTACCTCAGCCCGGACGAACGCGCCCATGCTCCGGAAATCCGCAAGGCCCTGCTCTTCGCTCAAAAACTGGCCCAGAGCGGCGAAACCAGCGTCAAACTGCTGCGCGAAGCTGTGCTGCGCCGCTGGGCGGAATTTTTACCCATGGGGCGCCTTGACTACCTCAGTATTGTTCACCCGGAATCCATGGCTCCGCTCACCGAAGTCACCGGTCCGGCGCTCATGGCCTGTGCCGTGCGCATGGGCAAGGCCCGGCTTATCGACAATATTCTGTTGCGACCCTAAAACCCGCGCCGCACTGACGCGAGCGCCCAAGGAGATTCATATGCACACCAAGGGCAAATACTTTTTCACTTCCGAATCTGTAACTGAAGGCCACCCCGACAAGGTTGCCGACCAGATCTCCGATGCCATTCTTGATACCCTGTTGGCACAGGACGCCAACGCCCACGTGGCCTGCGAAACCCTGGTGACCACGGGTATGGCCGTTATCGCTGGCGAAATCACCACCAGCGGCTACGCTGACCTGCCCCATGTGGTGCGTGAAACCATCAAGGGCATTGGCTACAACAGCTCAGAAATGGGTTTTGACTGGCAGACCTGCGCCGTTATCAACGCAATTGGCCGCCAGTCGCCCGACATCGCGCAGGGCGTACTGCGCGAAAAGCCAGAAGATCAGGGCGCGGGCGACCAGGGCATGATGTTTGGCTATGCCTGCAACGAAACCTCCACCCTTATGCCAGCTCCCATTTACTGGGCGCACCAGCTTTCGCAGCAGCTGGCGAATGTGCGCAAGGACGGCACGGTGGACATCTTCCGTCCCGACGGCAAAACCCAGGTTTCCTTTGAATATCAGGACGGCAAGCCCGTGCGCATCAACAACGTGGTGGTCTCCACCCAGCACAGCGCCAACGCCAGCCAGGCTGATGTGGCCGAAGCCGTGAAAAAGCACGTCATTCGCCCCATCCTGGAACCCTCCGGCTATTTTGACGAAAAGGCCTGCGAAATTTTCATCAACACCACGGGCCGTTTTGTGGTGGGTGGCCCCATGGGCGACTGCGGTCTCACAGGCCGCAAGATCATTCAGGACACCTACGGCGGCAGCGGCCACCACGGCGGCGGCGCGTTCTCCGGCAAGGATCCCTCCAAGGTTGACCGTTCCGGCGCGTACATGGGCCGCTACATCGCCAAAAACGTTGTTGCCGCGGGCCTCGCACCTATATGCGAAGTGCAGATCGCCTATTGCATCGGCGTGGCCCAGCCCGTCAGCGTACTTGTTTCCTCGCAGGGCACCAGCGACCTGCCGGACGAACTGCTGACCAAGGCCGTGCGCGAAGTCTTTGACCTGCGCCCCTACTTCATCAGCAAGCGCCTTGATCTCAAGCGCCCCATCTACCAGAAATCTTCCTGCTACGGCCACTTTGGCCGCGAACTGCCGGAATTCACCTGGGAAAAGACAGACGCCGTAGCCGACCTGCGCACCGCCGCCAAGGTGTAGCGCGAGCCAGCGTATTTGCCCTTTTGAGGTGCAGGAAATTCCTAGCTGGATTTTCTGCACCTCGTTTTTTATCCATATTTTTTTGCCCGCATACTTCGGCCACAGGCTTTTTACCGCCTTAATCCCGGCGAAATATCCCGTCCGCCGCACGAGTTGCAAGCCGCCCCGCCCTTGCCTATACTGACTCACTTGACCGCGCCGCTCCGGCGCAATTCCGAGCAGTTTCACCCTGGAACTGTCCGGCGTCTGTTCACGCAGACGCCCGCCACGAAGGCCCAGACGCAATGCATTGCACTGGCAAACGCCCCGTGAGCGACTTACAATGCTGTAGTGAAGGCGAGGTAGCACATGGCTGGCAATACATTCGGACAGGCCCTGCGGCTGACAACATTCGGCGAATCCCACGGCGTGGGCCTTGGCGGCGTCATTGACGGCTGCCCGGCGGGCCTGACCCTGACAGAGGCCGACATTCAGGCCGAGCTTGACCGCCGCAAACCCGGTCAGGGCCCCACCGCCACCAAGCGCAAGGAATCGGACACGGTTCGCCTGCTCTCCGGCGTGTATGAGGGCGTCACCACGGGCACGTCCATTGCCTTCTACATCGCCAACGAAGACCAGCGCTCGCACGACTACGGCAATCTGGCCGAAGTTTTCCGCCCCGGCCATGCGGACTGGGGATATTTCCAGAAGTACAACGGCATACGCGACCATCGCGGCGGCGGGCGCTCCTCAGGGCGCGAAACCGCAGCCCGCGTGGCTGGCGGCGTTATTGCCCGCAAGATTCTTGAACGTCGCGGCGTGAAGATCATGGCCGCCTGCGTGGAACTGGGCGGCACCGCCGTGCAGGACTGGGCGACCCTTGATCTGGACAATGCCCGCACCCGTCCTTATTGCGCCGCTACAGAGGCCATGCCCTCCCTGTGGGATCAGGTGGTGCTGGCCGCCCGCAAAGCGGGCGACACCTTGGGCGGCATTGTGCGCATCGAGGCGCGCAACGTGCCCGCAGGCCTCGGCGAACCCGTATTTGACAAGCTGGAGGCTGTGCTGGCCCATGCCATCATGAGCATTGGCGCGGTCAAAGGCTTTTCTGTGGGCGAAGGTTTCGGCGCGGCCAAGCTGCATGGCTCACAGAACAACGATCCCCTGCTCCCCGCCGATCCGGCGCAGCCCGGCAAGGGCACCTTTGCTTCCAACCACGCCGGAGGCATCCTGGGCGGCATTTCCAGCGGGCAGACCATTGTCATGCACGCTGCGGTCAAGCCCATTGCATCCATAGCTGTTACCCAACAGACCGTGGACAAGGAGGGCAATGCCGCTTCCGTATTGATTGGCGGACGGCACGACCTTTCCGCCATCCCGCGCGTTGTGCCGGTTATGGAAGCCATGACGGCTCTGGCCCTTGCGGATGCCCTGCTGCTCCAGCAGCGCATGGGGCTGGGCCTGTGAACAAAAAGACGGATGTCCGCTCCCTGCACGCCCTGCGTTCCGTAGGCCCGGCAACCATTGAAGACCTGCGCCTGCTTGGCGTTGCTGATATTTCCGACCTGGCTGGGCGCGACCCTCAGGCCCTGTATGATGAATTGTGCCGCATCAAGGGCCAGAACATTGATATCTGTTGCCTTGATGTTTTCAATTGCGCTGTTGCTCAGGCAAAGAACCCGGAACTTCCTGCTGATCAGCGCAACTGGTTCTGGTGGTCGCGGCAGCGCAAAGCTGCAACAAGCCCAAGGATTGCTGACAAGGCGAGTGCATGAGCAACCTGCCCCTTTTACAAGATCCCGATTCCGTTGAACTCACCGGCACGGTGGAGCGCGTTGTCTTCCACAATGAAGAGAACGGCTACACTGTGCTGCGTCTGTTGCCCGCAAGCGTAAACAGCGGCAGCGGCAATGCTGGTCTCACCCGCCCACGCGACCCTGTTTCGTGCATCGGGCACATGGTCAACCCGCAAGCGGGCGTGCAGCTCAAGGTATCGGGACGCTGGGTCAACAACCCCCGCTTTGGCCGTCAGATCGAATTTCAGAACGCCGATGAAATGCTGCCCGCCACCAGCGAGGGCATCCGCCTCTATCTCGCCTCCGGCCTTATCAAGGGCGTTGGCGAAGAAATGGCCGGGCGCATTGTGGAAGCCTTTGGCACCGACACCATACGTATTCTTGATGAAGAGCCAGAGCGTCTGCTCAAGGTGCGCGGCGTGGGCAGCAAGAGCCTTGACCGCATCCGCACCTCCTGGGCCGAACACCGGGGCATGCGCGACCTGCTGCTTTTTTTGCAACCCCACGGTATCACGCCAGCCTACGCTGTGCGCATCTACCGTGCCTATGGCGCGGAGGCACTCGCCATTGTGCGCGAAAATCCCTATCGGCTTGCCATGGACATTCACGGCATCGGCTTTGTCACCGCTGATGCCGCTGCCAGCAAACTGGGCTTTGAGCACGACAATCCCCTGCGGGTTCAGGCGGGCACCCTCTATGTACTGCAAAAAGCCACGGACGACGGCAACGTCTATTTGCCACAGGCGGAGCTGACCGAGGCGGTCTGCGCCCAGATTGGCGTTGACGAAGGCCTTGTGGAGGATGCCCTCGCCGCGCTCGAAGCTGATGAACGCATCGTGCGCGAAGAACTGGACATGCCCGACGCCCCTGGCGAGATTGGCGTGTACATGCGGCGCTACCACCACTGCGAGTCAAAAACAGCCTTCTACATCCAGCGCCTCTTGCGCTCACCCAAATCCGTGCGTTTTGAAAAGCCGGATGCGCTGGTGGACAAGGTTGTGGGCGAACTGAACATTTCCCTCGCGGCAGAGCAGCTTGAGGCCGTGCGCACCGCCGCCCGCAGCAAGATGATGGTGCTCACCGGCGGCCCCGGCACGGGCAAAACCACCATCATCAATGCCATTATCAAACTCTTTGGCGAGGTGCGCGCCCGCATTCTGCTGGCAGCCCCCACAGGCCGCGCCGCCAAGCGCATGTCCGAAACATCGGGACGCGAATCGCGCACCATCCACCGCCTGCTGGAATACAGCCCCAAGGAAGACGGTTTTGCCCGCAATGAGGACAATCCCCTCGCCTGCGGCCTCCTTGTGGTGGACGAAGCCTCCATGATGGACACCCTGCTCTTCTACCACCTGCTCAAGGCCGTGCCGCTGGGTGCAACGCTTGTGCTGGTGGGCGATGTGCACCAGTTGCCCTCGGTAGGCCCTGGCAACGTGCTTGCAGACATTATCCGCTCCGGCGTTGTGCCTGTTGTGGAGCTGACCGAAATTTTCCGTCAGTCAGCGGAGAGCGAAATCATCTGCAATGCCCACCTCATCAACCGTGGTGAAATTCCTTCGCTGGAATCGAGCAAGGACCGACTCTCGGACTTCTACTTCATCCACCAGAATGATGCGGAAAAGGCAGCGGAGCTCATTGTGGATCTCGTGCGTAACCACATTCCCCGGCGCTTCAACCTCGATCCGGTGGACGACATCCAGGTGCTCACGCCCATGCACAAGGGCGCTGTGGGCGCTGGCCGCATGAACGCCTGTCTGCAGGAAGCCCTGAACCCCCACGGCATAGAAGTGCGCCGTGGCGACCGTTGCTTCCGCCTGCACGACAAGGTCATGCAGATACGCAACAACTACGACAAGGACGTTTTTAACGGCGACATGGGGCGCATCAGCTTTATGGACGTGCGCGAACGCACCCTCAGCATCACCTTTGACGAACGCGTTGTGCCCTACGAATTTGATGAACTGGATGAAATCGCGCCCGCCTACGCCATTTCCATCCACAAATCGCAAGGCTCGGAATACCCCGCTGTGGTTATTCCCGTCATGATGCAGCACTATGTGCTCCTGCAACGCAACCTCATTTACACGGGTGTAACGCGCGGCAAAAAACTGGTCATTCTGGTTGGCGAATCCCGCGCCCTGCACATGGCTGTTAAAAACAACAAGACCCGCAAGCGCTTCACGCGGCTGGCGCAACGCCTCGCGCCTGTGGAGTAGTTTGGGGCTGCACGAATTATTTTTCTGAAGCTCCAGCCAATTTGCAATACGTTTTTTAAAGAAACAGTGCCGCACCAGGATTCATTATGAAATTCCTTGATGACTCATGGGAAAGAAATGAACATTTCAATTTCTTTCAGTCACGAAAAAATCCATGCTTCAGTGTTTCTTTTTCAGCCAATGTTGCCAGGTTGTACGAAGTTAAAAAACAGAATGGGTTTCGGCTTACGGATTGCATCTATTTTGCTGCCATGCTTGCCGTTCATGGCGTTGCTGGTTTCAGACAGCGCATAGTCAATCTGCGGCCCGTAGAATTTGACCGCATTGATGCAGCGTTTACCTATATCCCTAAAGGTAAAGCATTGCATTGCAATTGCGTTGCGAAATTTGATCGCAAATTTTCCGTATTTAGCAGCAACATCAGCGCAGCGCGGGCCATTGCCGATCAGAATCCAACGCTTTGCCCCGAGGGCGGCGATGTACAAAGCTTGATCTACTTTAGCTGCGTGCCAGATATCCCCATACTTTCTGCAACAAATCCCTGGGGTGACCCGTGGGTTGACAGCGTGCCCAGAATCCTTTTTGGCAAAAAAGATGACGCAGGGAATGTCACCATCTCCATTGAAGCGCTCCACAGCTTTATTGACGGAATACATCTTGCTGAGTTTTATAAGCTCTTCACACAAATCATGGAATCCCCCCACGAATACTTCAGCTGATCTCGACAGCGCCTATAAAAATTCAAGCCCGGCTCATTCCATGAACCGGGCTTTTTTTATAAGGTCAGACTTGCCTGCGCCATGTAAAGAAGGATCACTTTACGTCCAGGGAACCGACTCCTTGACTTTCCGCGCGATGGATTCTGTTCGCTGACAAGGAAAGCAGAGCTTTTTGCGCATAACCTTGATGGACGCGCTGCATGATGCATTTTGTTCTCTGGCAAGGAAGGAGCGCTTTGTATGCAGGGAGTGTACTCTTAGGTACTCGACCGAAATACAAAGCGCGCCTGACGCAGCCAGAGGGCAAAAGGCGCGCGCGGGGTTAGGCACTGGCGGCAAGATGCAGATCACCCATAGCCAGCCTCCACGCAGCAATATCTTCCACACTGCACAAAGGCATGTTGTGGGCGCGGGCAAAGCCCGCAACTTCGGGCAGCCGCGCCATTTCGCCGTCATCCAGAGTCAGCTCGCAAAGTACGCCGCAGGGTTCAAGGCCTGCCATACGCATGAGGTCAACCGTGGCTTCCGTGTGGCCGCGCCGCTCCAATACGCCGCCGGGCCGCGCCCGCAAGGGGAACACATGACCGGGGCGGCGCAGATGGGCGGGCTGGGCATCGGGCGCAGCGGCGGCCTTGATGGTGGCAACGCGGTCAGCGGCGGAAACACCCGTAGTAACGCCTGTGGCCGCCTCGATGGTGACGGTAAAGGCAGTTCCCTGCGTATTGGTGTTGTGGTCGGTCATCATGGGCAGGTCAAGACGCTGCACATGATCGTCCGTAAGGCACAGGCAGACAATGCCGCTGCAATGACGGATCAGCATGGCCATCTGAGGCACAGTGATGTGCTGCGCGCTGAAAATGAGGTCGCCTTCGTTCTCGCGATTTTCGTCATCCACAACGCAAACGCCGCCGCCTTTGCGCAATGAGGCAAGAGCAGCGCGAACACGTTCTTCAGAGGTGCCGAAAGAGGCAAGGGATAATGAGGACTGATGCATTCCGTTCTCCTGTTTCCGGCTTTATTTGCCGGGAGATGGTGCATCAGGGCGTGGACGGGCCGCAACACAAAGTGCGCCTTCCAATAAAGGACGCACCGCTGCTGTGGGCGGCAAAAAACCGTTCTCTTCCATCCGGACTATAACCGTCGGCTTCGGATTCTCACCGAATCTGCTGACCCCAAACACTGAGCGCTCGCGGGCTGGCGGAAGCCCGCTGGCCGCCGCATCACCGCCGGTGGGGACTTTCACCCCGCCCTGAGAAATCTTGTGCAGCTTACACCCCGGAAGGGGCATGTGCAAGCATCACGTCACCTGCCGCGCCCCAACAAGGCGTAATTATTCAGGCCAGGCCCTTCACGCTACGCCTTGAACACAACCGCCTCATACCAGAATAATTGCGCCCCCGGCAGCTTCCACGAGCCAGGAGGCACCCCGGCCTTGAGGCACAAATTATCCAGATAGGCCAGTCGATCCCAACCCTGCTCCACGGGCACCTGCGGCAAGAATACGCCGCTGCGCCCCTCGTAAACCAGCACAAGGCCGTGCCGCCCCACCTCCACCGCTTCCGGGCCGGGGCAGGGGCTGAGTTCGTCCAGAACAGAAATGTCAAGGGCGACGTGCGGCCATTCGGCAAGCGTCAATGGGGGAAAACGCGGGTCTGCAAAAGCCGCCGCCTGCGCCATATGCCACACAGTAGCATACAGCGGCTCACGCCCCACAATATTGCCAATGCAGCCGCGAAGCCTCTCACCCAGATTCAGGGTAACAAAAGCCCCAAGCGTTCGCCACAGGGCGCTTTCTGGCGCAAATTGGTCAGCAGGAGGTTGCGGAACATCCGCCACGCTTTTCCCTGCCAATCCGGCTTTAATGGACCTGCGGGCCTGATGCGACAAAAATTGCTTTTCAGCGTCAGACAGGAAAAATGCAATACTCATTCTGCCTCCCGCGTAGCAAACAGAGGGTGAAAGTGAAACAGAGCAGACCCGCATACAGGTTTGCCCGCTCAGCACAGATTGCGGGAAACACTCGCGCAGAGCAAGCCCGGTGATCACGCGGGGAGCGTGGATGCGGCCACGCATGACTCGTGCCTTCAGCCATGCACAGGTAGGCCGCTCGGCACAGCGCTTTCTTTAGTCGTGGCCTGGGATGTAGGAGTATGAGCCGCCCCTGAAAGCAAGAAATGCCACAACTCGCGTTGCGGCATAACTTGCTGAGGCTTACACGCAAAGGCTGACGCACCTTGCGAAGGCCCATGCTTCAAGGCATGTCCTTGCCGTTCGAGATAAGAATCCCGACAAATAAACCTGAGGCATCCTGGCGGTATTTGCCAGACTACATCGGCCAGCAGCCTGAGGCAGTCGGCAACAAAGACGCGCTTTTTATGCAGGGAGCGTACACTTTGTACTCGACCATAATAAAAAGCGCGTTTTGGCGCAGCCGAAAGCAAAGACACTGGGCCAATGCGGTCTGCTGCTAATCTTCGCCTTCAGCGGCAGACTGCTTGCCCGCGCCCTTCATGCCGTACATGGTGGTGGAACCGGAAGACCAGAATTCCAGCACTTCTTCGTTCACCAGCTTGGTGAGGATTTTCTTCACGTCGCGGGGTCCCTTGTCGGGGAACAGTTCAAGGAAATCCTTGAAATAGAACTTGGACTTGGACGAGGATTTGCTTTTCAGGAATTCAACAACAACGTCTTTGTCGTCAGCCATGGTGAGTCTCCTGTCCCGGCGGCGCAAAAAGCGCCGCCGGGGTTGATAAACAAGCTATATCTAGAACTTGAACTGCGTGCTCTGACGCCACGTGTAGTAGGCGGGATCACGGAAGTCGTCGATAAGGTGGTGGGTGAATTCAAGGCCGGTCATCTTGAAGAAGGTTTCCCAGCCGATGCGTTCAGCCCAGTCGCCCAGACGTTCGTACTTGTTGGCGTTGGCCGCGTACACTTCAACGATGTGCTTCACGGTCTTGGTCAACGAAGGCCAACGGGGCGGTTCGTTGGGGATGTAACCCACAACGACCTTGGAGAACTTGGGCATGCTGATGCGGTTGGAAACCTTGCCGCCAACCATGATGGCAACGCCGTCGCCTTCGCCGTCCGAGATGGGCAGCGCAGGGCACATGGTGTAGCAGTTACCGCAGTACATGCAGCGGTCTTCCTTGATGGCGATGGAGTTCACCTTGTTGCCGTTGTGTTCCACCTTGGTGGGACGCACAGCGGCGGTGGGGCAAGCAGACACGGCCAAAGGAATTTCGCAGAGCTGGTCAGCCCATTCGTGGTCGACCATCGGGGGCTTGCGGTGAATACCCACAAGGCCGATGTCCGAGCAGTGCACGGCGCCGCACATGTTGATGCAGCAGGCAAGCGCGATGCGCACGGGGGCGGGCAGACGCATGGACTTGAAGTCTTCAAACACGGCGTCCATCACGGCCTTGACCGGGCCGGAGGCGTCGGTCGCGGGGGTGTGGCAGTGCACCCAACCCTGGGTGTGCACCATGTTGCTGATGCCAGCGCCGGTGCCGCCCACGGGGAACTTGAACGAGCCACCGTCAAACTTGCGGCTGTTCAGGTCGTCGCGCAGGGCCTTCATGCCGGCTTCGCTGTCCACCATGAATTCAATGTTGTTACGGGTGGTCCAGCGCAGGTAGCCGCCACAGTGCTTGTCGGCGATGTCGCACAGCTCACGGATGTGAGTGATGGACATGGTACGGGTGCCGCCCACGCGGACGGTGTAGCACTTGTCGCCGCTTTCGGCCACGTGCACGAGCACGCCGGGCTCCAGAATTTCGTGATAGAGCCACTTGCCGAAGTTGTTCTTGATCACCGGCGGGAAGTATTCATTATACTTATGGGGTCCGATGTCAGTAATGCGGCCTTCCATCGGTTTTGCGGGATTGTACCCGGAAGAAATAAAAGCCATGTTCTTCTCCCCCTTTGACTAGCGTTGATGGCGTTTGCGGTAAGCAGCAAGGTCACGGGTCCAGCCGCCAGGCACTTCTTCTTCCTTGAAGAAGATGTACGGGTTGGAACGCGGTTCCTTCACATGGTAGGCAGCGGCGGGAGTGTCGGTGACTTCCAGCAGCTTCTGGAACGACAGGCGCTTCATGGTTTCACCCACGCGCTCGCGGTTCTTGCCTTCTTCCATCCACCAGTCCCAAATCTTTTCGATGACTTCTTTCACGTCATCGTAAGGGGCTTCACAGGAAACGAAAGGCACGAGCAGCGAACCCATCTGGGCGCCGTCCACCACGGGGGCCTTGGCGCCCACGAGGATGCTCGCGCCGCGTTCGTCACCGATGTGCAGAGCGCGGGGCATGGTGTTGATGCAGTGCATGCAGCGCACGCAGTCGGCGGTCTTGATGGAAAGCTTGGAGCCGTCCCACTTCATGCACTTGGAGGGGCACAGATCCACGACTTCCTTCTGGATGTCGAACTTGCCCCAGTCACGGCCGGAGTGAGCGCCGGCGTTGGGGGCGAATTCGCCGCCAACGTAGCCCTTCACGGCGTCCTGGTCGATCTTGATGTCGTCCTTCCAGGTACCGACAACGGCAAAGTCGGAGCGCGCCATGGCGCACACGCAGCCGTTGGGGCAACCGTCGAACTTGAACTTGAACTTGTAGGGGAAGGCGGGACGGTGCAGTTCGTCCTGATAGTCCATGGTCAGCTGGTAGCACATGTCCTGCGTGTTGTAGCAGGCATATTCGCAGCGCGACTGGCCAAGGCAGGCTTCAGGCGTACGCAGGTTGGAACCGGAACCACCCAGGTCGACGTTCATCTTGTGGGTCAGTTCGTGGAAGATTTCTTCCAGCTGGGGGGTCTGGGTACCGAGCAGCACGATGTCGCCGGTGGAGCCGTGCATGTTGGTCAGACCGGAACCACGCAGATCCCAAATGTCGCACAGGTCGCGCAGGAACTTGCTGTGGTAGTACTTGCCGGAAGGCTGGGCCACACGCATGGTGTGGAAGTGCGCCACGCCGGGGAACATTTCGGGCTGGTCGCAGTAACGGCCGATAACGCCGCCGCCGTAACCGAACACACCCACGATGCCGCCGTGCTTCCAGTGTGTTTCCATTTCGTTGTAGGAAAGCTCAAGCACACCCAGAAGGTCTTCAGGGCAGTCCACAGGGATCTGATAGTCAAGACCCTTGGGATTCTGGGCCCGAGAGGCCGCCTCCTGTTTGATGTCGGACACAAAGCTCGGCCAAGGGCCGCTTTCAAGCTGGTCCAACAAGGGGGTTGCATGTTTCGCCATTGCCATACCTCCACATGGTTTGTTTGTATCACGCGCTCGCGTGACGTGCCGGTCAACTGCGGCGATCCGGTGCGGCAATCCGGGGTACAGGCGCGAAATCGCTGCCCGTGCATGGCGGGGATACTCCCCCCAGCACACGCATGAAGGTAAAACCTGCATGCGCCCGCCCCGTAAAATCGGGACGCCCCAAGGGATCGCGGATAACGGACGTGCAAGGGCCACCGACCGTCAGGCCGCAACGCGGTCAAAACACTGATTAGCCCATTTTCCACTTAATGACAACCGGGGCGGCATGATATACGCAAAAGGCGCAAGAATACCCGGCGATCAAGGCTTTGCGACACAATGCACGTGAGCACAGTATGCCAAAATCATTACTTTAGGCGAGACGTGCGGGCATTTTTTTACGTAAAAAAGCAACTTTTTTCTTAAATATTGTACTATTTTTCACAACATTACCGCACAGCCTTGGCAAAGTACTTTCTTGCGCGTATGATCAAAATGGAATGTGCGGATGCGCCGCACCAACAACGGCCTCACACGGCCGCATATCCGCAAGGGTTATCATTATAATGAAAGACGAACTTGGACTGTACTATCACCCGCAGGCGGGCAATGCCCTTTCGCGCGTCTACGTGCGCCGCGGGCCTGACGGCGAGGTTGAATTTCGCCTCTGGCGCGCCGACCATCCCGAAGTGTGGGAGCGCCACCCCTGGCTGAGCATGGCTGTGGTGCGCAGTGCCGCGCGCATGTATCAGCAAGAACGCAATGCCGAATCTGACCCCCTGCTGCTGTACGACATCGCCGTGGCCCGCGCCCTGCTCCAGGAGGACGAAGCGTGAACGGACGCTGGCTGCTGGCCAACCGCGATTTTCTCGTGCGCGACCTGGTGCGCGACTATTGCACCGTTTACAGCCTGCTGGCCGACCAGCGCCGCCGCTTTGACGTGGACGGAGCCGTTTCTTACACAGCCTTGCGCGACCTTTTGGGCGAGGCCATGCGCAAGGGGGTTTTCTGGCGACTCAAAGACACGGCCCATCACCTTTTCCGTAACAGCCCCGGCATAGAGGCCATGGCCCCCGGCGGCATGCCGCCGCTGGAGCTGCCGTTGCCGGAAGAACCCGCCGATGAAAACGGCAATGCCGCAGAGATGGCGCAGATCACCGCGCTGCGTCGCCATGCGGACAGCGTGTTGCCTGGTGGCGCGCAGGCCCAGAAGGCGTTTGAAACCCTCATTGACTGGTGCATCGGCTACGCCTTTCACGAATGCGCCAAACTGAAGGAAGACGCCTTTCAGGGCCAGCACTACGCCAACCGGCTTATTCAGATTTCGCGCAGGCCCGGGGTTACGGCAGACATGTACAACCCCTTGCGCGGCCTTGGCGGGCAAACCTCTGAAAGCTCCTCGCGCGAACTTTCGCGCATCATGCACGTTCTGGCCCACGGGTTGCGGCTTCTCACAAGCTATCTGGCGGTCGAGCGGCACAACGCCCATCTGGCGCGCTGGCTTGCCACAGAAGAAGATTTTGCCCGCCAGGTCTTTGGCGCGGGTTACGAGCACCTTCTGGCTTCGCTCTTCGGCAACGACAGGGAACGCCTCTACCTTCTGGCTGCCAGGGATTTTCTCAATGCAGGCCGCCGCAATCCGGCGCTGGCCCTGCTTGCCCGCGCGCGCGACGGCGGGAGCCTTGGGCGGGAGGGCCTTGCCCTGCTGCACGAACTGGAATGCGCCGCCGCGTCAGAGGCCGACTGCTCCGGGCTTTGCGCCGCCTGCGGCAAAAAGAACACACTCCCCTGCCTGCCCTACCTGAGCAGTCAGGGCCACGGATGTGCATGACGGTCAGACCGCTTCTTATTTTTCTTGTTGCCCTGCTTTGCGCCGCGCTCCTGAGCGGCTGTGGTTCGCGCTCCTGGCGCAAGGGCGGGGTTCCCGGCAGCCGCCCTTATACTGTGCGCGGCAAGACCTACTATCCCCTCAAGTCAGCCAATGGTTTTGTGGAAGAAGGCACGGCCTCATGGTACGGGCCAGGTTTCCACGGCAAAACCACGGCCAATGGCGAGACCTACAACCAGTATGCCATGACGGCGGCCCACAAACTGCTGCCCCTGGGCACCAAGGTGCGCGTCACCCACATGGGCAACGGGCGCTCCATCATTGTGCGCGTCAACGACCGTGGGCCTTTTGTGGACGACCGAGTCATTGACCTCTCCCGCGCTGCGGCCAGCCGCCTGAACATCCTTGGCCCCGGAACGGCGCGCGTGCGCATTCAGAGCATGGGCGGCGTTGAACGCATGAAAGAAGACGGAGATCTCACCGGGGCTTTTTATGTGCAGGTGGGGGCTTTTGCCGACAGGGTGAACGCCGACAACCTCATCAACATCCTTTCCCAGACCGGCAAACGAGGACGCCTCATTTACGGCAGCAACAACATGTGGAATGTACAGGTGGGGCCGTGGCCCGATTCTTTCGGCGCGCAGCAAGAGCTTGACATTTTCCGCGCCATGTATCCCGGCGCTTTTGTAGTCGGCGACAACTAGAGACAGTGTATACAGGCCCAAAGCAATCTTTCTGCGGCAATCACCCCTGACGCAGCTTTTAAATTTTATTAAGCCTTGGCAGCAAAAAACCCCGCTTGCGCGGGGTTTCATATTTCTGGAGTGCGGTTGGCTGCTACAGGTTGGCTGCGTACCAGTCGCCCGCGAGGCGCAGGCCCTGGCGCACGTCAAACTGGGGACCGTAGCCCAGCAGTTTTTCTGCGCGGCTGATATCGGCAAGGGAGTGACGCACATCGCCAGCGCGGAAGTCGCGATGCGCACACTCGGCGCTCATGACTTCGGGCTTGTGGCGGGCCACTTCTTCCTTGATGAGATCAAAAAGCTCATTCAGTGTGGTACGCTGGCCAAAGGCCACGTTGTAAATCTTGTTGGTGGCTTCGCCCTGGGCAAAGCTGGCAAGCAGATTGGCCTGCACAACGTTGTCGATATAGCAGAAGTCACGGCTGGTTTCGCCATCGCCGTTCACAAAAACTGTTTCCTTCTTGATAAGGCTGGCGAACCACTGGGGAATAACGGCGGCATACGCGCCGTAAGGATCCTGGCGCTGGCCGAACACGTTGAAATACCGCAGGCCAACACTTGAGAACCCGTAGCAGCGGTTGAACACGTCCGCATACAGTTCGTCCACGTACTTGGTGACAGCGTAAGGGGAAAGCGGGCTGCCGATCTTGTCTTCCACCTTTGGCAATTCGGGCGAATCGCCGTAGGTGGAGGAAGAAGCGGCGTACACAAAGCTCTTCACGCCCGCATCGCGCGCGGCCACAAGCATGTGCAGATAACCGGTGATATTGCAGCTGTTGGACAACAGCGGGTCGTCAATGGAACGCGGCACAGAACCGAGGGCCGCTTCGTGCAGAACATGCTGCACGCCCTTGCAGGCGGCGTGGCAGGTGTCGATATCGCGAATGTCGCCTTCGATGAAGGTAAACCGACTCCACGCTTCTGGGCCAACGATGTCGCGCACCATGTCCAGATTTTTCTGGTAGCCGGTAAGAAAGTTGTCCAGACCAACCACGGTCTGCCCAAGTTTCAGCAGATGTTCCAGCAGGTTGGAGCCAATAAAGCCCGCAACGCCGGTGATAAGCCAACGCGAAGGCTGGGCAGTCATGGACTTGGTAAGATCAGAATACGCGCTCATTTTTGCGTCCTGTTTTCAGATTTCCGGCCTGCGCCAAGGCTGATTCCCGGGCAGCAGAACCATTGTTCTTTTACCCTGTAGCAGCGCGACTGTAAAGCCGCGATGGCCTGCGCCGCCTATATATGCAAAAGCTCCTCCCCTTTTCATAGCACGGTTGTAGTGCTATAGACTTGCGCATGCGACACAAGCCCGCAGGGCAAGCGCCGAACAAGGGAGAGCGCCGAGCATGAAGATCATTGTTCTGGGCAACCAGACCAAAGCCATGAGCAACTTCTGGAGCGTGTTGATCCGGCACATGCGCAGGGCCGGGCACGAGGTAGTTTGCTGCGCCCCGCCAGGCGATGCCGATGCTGAGGCGGCACTGGCCGCTCAGGGCGCGCGCCTGCGCCACTATTCGCTGGACAGAAAGGGGCTGAACCCCCTGAGCGACCTTCGCACCACGCGGGAGCTGTTCAGCCTTTTCAGGGACGAAAAACCAGACCTGCTTTTCGCCTCCACCATCAAGCCCGTGATCTACGGCTGCATGGCGGCAAGAGCTGCTGGGGTGCCCCACGTTTATGCCACCATCACCGGCCTTGGCTATGCCTTTGAAGCTGATACCTTCTTCAAGAAATGCGTCAACCGCCTGGGCCGCCTGCTATATCGCGTGGCGCTTTCGGGCGCGGAAGGCGTTTTTTTTCAGAATCAGGACGACATAACGGTTTTCCGCCAGTCGGGCATCCTCGGCCGCAACGCGCGGGTGCTTACAGCGCGCGGCACCGGTGTGGACACAAAGCGCTTTGCCCCCAGTCCCTTGCCCGGCTATTCCGCCGATGGCCGCCTCATCGGGTCGCCTGTTTTTCTGCTGGTGGCGCGCCTGCTTGAAGCCAAGGGCTTGCCGGAATATGCCGAAGCCGCGCGCCTGCTCAAGGCCCGGTACCCTGATGCCCGCTTTCAGGTGCTCGGCCCGCCGGAAAAAGGCCTCGGCAGCGTGAGCATGGAACAGATGGATGCGTGGCAGAAACAGGGCTGCATAGAATACCTTGGTGAAACGCGCGACGTGCGCCCCTATGTGGCTGCAGCCCATGTGCTTGTGCTGCCCTCTTGGCGCGAGGGAACACCGACCTCCATTATGGAAGGAATGGGCATGGGTCGCCCCGCCGTTGTCACGGACGCCCCCGGCTGCCGCGAGGTTGTGCGCGATGGCGTCAACGGCTATCTTGTGCCGGTACGCAATCCGCAGGCGCTGGCAGGCGCTATGGAATCCTTCATCACCAGTCCTGAAAGCATTGCCCGCATGGGGCAGGCCGGACGGGAACTGGCCCTGAGTGAATTTGACGCCGAAAAAGTGGCCGCGCGCATTCTTGAAGACATGCGCGTGCCCGCCGAGGATACCCTATGATAAGCACATACCGCATGGCCATGCTGCAGGTTCTGGATCTCGTCTGCATTTTGCTGGCACTCAGCATTACCGGCTTTCTGACGGTCGAATCCGATCTGAGCATTTTCCACGACTATACGGGCGCTACGCTCTTTACCATTTTCTTTTACATGCTCTTTTTTTACATCCTTGATGCGTACAGCGTGGGCAACGAGGACTTCAAGGAGACCGTGGGGCGTGTGCTGGTAGCCTGCCTGCTTGGCATTGTTTCTTCGGCCACCGCTTCTTACGCCTTCCAGCACTGGCGTTTTGACCGCGAAACCGTGGCCATGCTTTTTGCTCTTTCGCTGGCCTTTTCTCTGGGCTGGCGCTGGATTTACCACCTCAATGCCGAAAGGCTCACCCATCCCCTGCGCATTTTGCTGGTGGGGGTGGACCGCGCGGGCAAGGTGCGCCAGTTGCTGGCAGAGGGGCTGCCCAAGGCCGAAATTCTTGGCTATGTGGGCGAGCGCGATCAGGGGCCTGATGCCGGGCCCTGCCTTGGTGCGCCCTTCATGGCTCTGGACATTGCCAAAGAAAAACAGGCGACCATGATCCTGCTGCTGCCCGATGCACCCATTGACGACGACATCGCCCATGATCTGCTGGAAGCAAAGTTGCGCGGCAGCATGGTGGTGGATATCCGCAGTTTCTACGAGCACGTGGTGCAGCGCCTGCCGCTCTCGCAGATCAATGATGAATGGCTGTTGCAGACCGAAGGCTTTTCGCTGAACACGCGCGGCTCGTTGCGCAGGCTCAAGCGCGCCCTCGATGTGCTGATTTCGCTGCTCCTGCTCATTCCCGCAGCACCCATCATGCTGCTGACCGCCATTGTGGTGCGGCTGGAATCGCCCGGCCCGGTCATTTACAAACAGGATCGAGTGGGCCTTTTTGAAAAGGAATTTACGGTCTACAAGTTCCGCTCCATGCGCGCAGACGCTGAAAAAAACGGAGCCGTATGGGCCAGCGCCCATGACGCGCGCGTGACAAAGTTCGGCAAGTTCATCCGCAAGGTGCGCATAGACGAACTGCCCCAGATCTGGAACATCCTGAAGGGCGACATGAGTTTTATCGGCCCGCGCCCCGAGCGCATGGCCTTTGTGACCAAGCTCAAGGAAACCATACCCTACTACAGCCTGCGGCATACGGTTAAGCCGGGTCTCACCGGCTGGGCGCAGGTGTGTTATCCTTACGGCGCGTCAGAAGACGATGCCCGCCGTAAACTGGAATATGACCTGTACTACATCAAGAACATGTCCATTCTGCTGGACATAAATATCGTGTTCAAGACGGTCGGCGTTGTGCTCTTCCCCAAGGGAGCGCGCTAGTCCGCGCCTGAAAGCGCACACGCTGCAAATGCCAAAGCCCCGCAGGATAATCCCGCGGGGCTTTTTACTGCCCTTGAAAGGCAGGCCGACTAGGCCATAACCGCCGCAATACTCTCGGCAGATCCTTTCAGATAGGTTGCAAAATCGCTGCCGCTGAGCGCCTGGGAAAAGATATAGCCCTGGATGGCGCTGCAACCATTCTCTGCCAGGAAGTCAATTTGCTCCCTTGTTTCAACGCCTTCGGCCACTGTTGCCATGCCAAGGCCGGAGGCGAGAGTCAGCACGGTTTTGACAAGTTCGTTGGAGGCATTGAGCGGTGCGTTAATGCCGTCAATGAACGACTTGTCGATTTTCAGGCTGGCGATGGGCATGGTGTGCAGATAGTACAGCGATGAATATCCGGTTCCAAAGTCATCCAGATATATCTGTATTCCTTGCTCGCTCAAGGCCGCTATGCCCCGCGAGGCCTCCGCCATATTGGACATGAAGGCCGTTTCGGTGATTTCTATGCCCAGGTGCTCAGGGCGCACATCTTCCCGGCCCAGCACATCCAGCACATCATCCACAAATGTTTCAGCAATGATGCTGCGCCCGGACATATTGACGGCCATGTGGACATTCCCCAGGCCCTGCTCCCTCCATTCCCTCTGCTGCCGACACGCCTTGCGCAGTACGTACATGTCGAGCCGCCGCACAAGCCCCGTCTCTTCAGCCAGGGGGATAAACACAGAGGGAGGAATCCACATGCCGTCAGCGCGCTTCCAGCGCACCAGAGCTTCACAGCCAGCAACTGCGCCGTTGGCAATATCAATCTTGGGCTGGTAGTGCACCTCAAAGGCGGCACTGTCCATGGCGCGGAAAAGCTCAGTTTCCAGCGCCATGCGGTCATTGGCCGCCACGGTAAGGTCTTCTGTAAAGAACGTATGCGTGTTTTTGCCCTTGGCCTTGGCCCTGTACATGGCAAGGTCGGCGCTTTGCATCAGCGCCTCCACAGTTGTGCCGTCACCGGGATAGCAGGCAATGCCAATACTTGCGCTAAGATAGATGGAATACTCGTCCACGTAAAAGCAGCGGTTCAACGAATGCAGCACATTGTTTGCCAGGGCCTCAAGCTGGATCTTCCCCTGCGCCTTGCCCACCACAATGACAAATTCATCGCCGCCGGTACGGGCCACGCAGTCATCCTGCCGGGCCAGATACGTCAGACGCTCCGCAGCCTGCCGCAAGAGCTTGTCGCCCAGCGAATGCCCGAAGCTGTCGTTCACCTGCTTGAAACGGTCAAGATCGATAAGCAGCACGCCTACCATGCCCCCGGATTCATGCACTTCTTGCATGGCGGCCATGAGCCGCGTTGCCACCAGGGCCTTGTTGGCAAGCCCCGTGAGCAGGTCATGGTTGGCCCTGTAGGCCAGTTCCCTCTCCATTGCCGAACGTTCCGAAATATCCAGCAGGGAAATGACTGACAGGCCGCTTTCAGGGACTTTTGCCCGGGTTACCAGCACATTGATGGTTTTTCCCGTGCTGCTCCGGATTTCTGCTTCGTATTTTTCACTGCCCCGTGTTGCAGAAGAGCCGAACGACAGCGGCGAATGCCCTTCGCCTTTGCCCAAAAATCTGGTTATGAAGAGCTTTCCTTCAATCTCATCCGGCGGCATGCCCACAAGGTTGGAAAATTCCGTATTTGTCAAAAATATCAGCCCGGTGCTGCTGATAACCGCCGTTGCCGTGCCGGTGTTCATGAACAGGGTCTTGTACCGCTCTTCCGAGCGTTGCAGCTCCTTACGCGTTGTTTCCAGATCCGTTATGTCCACAAACGACTCCAGAAAAATCTCTTCGCCCTTCATCTCAATGGCGCGCACGGATTTCACGATGGTCTTCATGGTGCCGTCCACAGACGTCAACTGGCCTGCGAGCAGCTCGCCCTTGGGATTGCCCTTGCTCATGGGGCAGAGGTCCACCCCGCCGGGGCAGATAAATTCATGGCAGGGCCTGCCCACAATTTCATCGGCAGGCAGACCGATGAACTGTTGCGCAAAAGCATTGATGCTGCGCACTTTCAGGCTGCCTGGTTCAATGGTGATTACGCCAGCCTGAAGGGTATCCAGCGTCTGTTGCAAAAACTTTTCGTTGGATTGCAGGGCGTCGATCATGCTGTTGATCTTCAGGGAGAGGTCAAATATTTCGTCATCACCTTGAATATCAATCTTTTTCAGCGGCTCGCTGCTTTTTTCAATATGCTGCGCCTGCCGCTGCATGGAGAGAATGCGCCTGAGTATCTGCTTTTCTGTAAACACGAGGAACGCAATCAGCATGCCCATGCCAGTGACAACAATCAGAATAAAATTCTGTAAAAACATACGCTTGCCAAGCTGGGCAATTTCCCGGCCTGTCACAAGCCGCAGGCAAAACGCCGCGCAATCAAAAACATCGCGTACCACTGAATATGAATTGATGCTGCCGTCTTCGCGCACAATTTTGAAGGCGTTCAGATCATCCGCAGCCACGGGCAGGCTGTTGAACGCTTCCACCGGCAGCACCGTAAAGCGCAGCAGGGTATCGTGTTCCACATCCTTTATAAAATCCGCATCAATGGCGCGGGTCATAAAAACCACGCCGTTGGCGGGCAGCAGCATGCCCGTATCGCGGATTTTCTGGGCAGCAACAAGGTGCGGCACAGAACCAATCATCATGATCCCTGCAAGGCCTTCTTCCGAACTGCCCTCAAGCCTGTTGACCAGTTGCCCGTAAAGGCGTTGCACCTCGGCTGTATGCCCAGGCTTGCGCCAGCCCGCATCGTCTTCAACCATATGTACATTTACGGCATCTCTGCTGACATAGGCAATGGACGACAGGTTCAACTTTGCCAGCATCTGCTGCCGCAGGTTGGTTCGGACAAAGTCATCATTATTGTCCTGCATGAACCGGTAGGCGTCATCCCAGCATGCCCAGTCCACCGCGATATGGCTTAGCTGTGTTTCCTGCGCATGGATGTGATTACGCAACTGCTTCATTTTTTCGGCGGAACTGTTGCTCTCAATGGCGTCAACGCCGCGCACCACCACAAGCTCGGACGTGACGTAGGAAATAAGCACGAACAGCCCGACTATGGCGGCGCACACAATAAAGGAAAGCTGTTTTATACGCATAGATCACCTGCCCGGTGTGCGGGCCTGCCAAGGCAGGGCACCTGAGTGACATGCAAGGCCACACGCCAACACCGTTTGGGAAGGGATAAAGTGATGCGGCCGGGCTTGCAGGGCGTAGCCCGCCGTTGCGCTGACAGCATTCGCATAGCCTCCCCCGAATTTTTTGGAAAAAGCAGTGAGCAGTGACGGTTTCGATAAATACTGATTTCAAGCTACCTTTTTGCGAAGAACATTTCCACCGTCAGTTGCAGCCTAATTCCCCTGCCCATAAAAAAAGCCCGCCTATGGCGGGCCGAAACAAAAAATATTACTGCTAGAGGAGGCACATCACACAAATTATCAAAGAATGCTCGGTTGCCTCGCTATGAGTTCTTCAAGCACCACGGCATCGGCAGGCAAAAATCCGAGGGCAAAGGCCTCCTGCGGCTCAACCCACCGCAGGTTCTGCCCTTCTTCGCCACAGGGTTCGCCCACGAATTCGGTGACATGAAAAAAATACAACCGCACGCTGAAGCCGCGCTCCACATATTCATGGTCAAGGCTTTTCCAGAACACGACCTGCCGCACGCCCACGCCCAGCTCTTCAGCCAGTTCGCGTTTGAGGGCGTCTTCGGGACTTTCTCCGGCTTCGAGCTTGCCGCCGGGAAACTCCCAGTACCCTTCAAGAGGCTTGTCGCTGAGGCGCTGGCTGGCCAGAAACCTCTTGCCCCGCCAGATAATGCCCGCAGCTACTTCTATATGTTGCATGCCGCTCTCCACACCGGGCGCGCGGCCCTGGAGCTGTTTTGGGTGAAAACGTATTTGTACTATTGCACCAAGCTGTTACGTCACGCAACGCCTTTGTGGTGGCTACCGCAAAACCTGTCGGTCAATCCTGCTCCACGTTCCACTTTTCCCGCACAGCGGCCATGCGTTCTTCAAGCGTGGTCATTTCTTCCAGAATGGTTTCGCTACGCTGCTTGCACGATTCAAAGGTCTTGAGCAGATCGCTGGAGCGGGCGTGGTCGGCGTACACATCCGGGTCGGCCAGTTGGCCTTCCACAAGGGCCTGCTGGTCAAGCACCGAGGCAAGCTCTGTTTCCAGAGCTTCGTAACGGTTTTGCAGGGGCTTTAGCTCCTTGTGCAGGGCATTGCGCCTGTCGGCCTGTTCGCGCTTGATGCGCTTCTGTTCATCGCGCGACAATGGCTGCGCGGCGGGCACGTCCGTCTGCCGGGCGCTGTTGCCCGATGCATTGGCGGCACTCTGGGGGCTTTCGCCCAAACCGTTCTGGCGGGCGCGGCGGTTTTCGTCATACGAGGCAAAGTCGGGGAATACGGTCAGCCCGTTTTCATTGAGTTCCCATGCTTCAGCCCCAACCTGCGAGAGCAGCCAGCGGTCATGCGCCACCATGAGCAGGGTGCCGTTAAACTTCTGTAGCGCGCTCACCAGGGCTTCGCGGCTTTCGAGGTCAAGATGGTTGGTGGGTTCGTCCAGCAACAGAAAGTTGCAGCGCTTCAAAAACAGCGTTGCCAGCACCAGGCGGCTTTTTTCGCCACCCGAAAGGGCGCTCACCTGCCGTTCAAAATAGTCCTGCCCCAGCATAAAGAGCCCGAGAACACTCATCAGCTCTTCTTCCGTGGTGTGCGGATCTGAAAGACGGCGGATCTCGCCAAGCACAGTGGTATCGCCCCGCAAGGTGTCCATCTGATGCTGGGTGTAGTAGCCCATGCGCATCTGCGATGCCGTAACCACATTGCCGCCGCACCGCTCCAGCGTACCTGCCAGCAGCTTGAGCAGGGTGGACTTGCCGCAGCCGTTGTGCCCCACCAGCGCCACCCGCTGCCCACGGAACAGGGTCAGGGTCAGGGGCGGCCACATGGTTTTGCCATCGCCAAAATGAAATTCCAGATCCGCAGCAGACAGAACAATCTTTTCTGAATGCGGAGCTTCGGGCCAGCTGAAATTCAGCTCCTTGCGCTTGGGTTCCGGTCTGTAGTCTTCCAGCTCTTTTTCGAGCTTTTTGGCCATCTTCATCCGGGAACCCGCCTGACGGGCCTTGGTGGCCTTGGCGCGAAAGCGCTCCACAAAGGCCATCTTGCGGTCAAGATCGTCCTTGAGGGCGCGGGCTTCACGCTCACGCTGGGCGTTGTACTCGTCCTGAAGGGTCAGAAACTGCGTGTAGGTGGCCTTGCGGAACACGGGCTTGGACAGCCCGAGGTAGAGAACGTGCGTGCCGACATTATCCATGAACACACGGTCGTGGGCCACAAATACCAGCGCGCCGCTGAAGTCCATGAGAAAGGACTCCAGCCACTCCACGGCTTCTACATCGAGATGGTTGGTGGGTTCGTCCAGCAGCAGCACATCGGCGCCGGCGGTAAGCACGCGGGCCAGCTTGGCGCGCTCGCGCCAGCCGCCGGAGAGTTCGCGCAGGGTTCGGTTCCACTTGTTTTCGGCAAAGCCCAGACCGGAAAGCACGGCCTTGGCCCGATGCTCGGGATTGTAGCCGTAGAGCGCCTCAAGCTCGCCCTGACGGTGCATCAGGGAGGTCAGGCGCGACTCGTCCTTACTGGCGGCGGCTTCTTCCCATTCGGCCCAAAAATCGCTCCAGTCGTGCAGCACGTCCAGCACATAGGCCAGCAGCGGCGTTTCGAGGGATTCCTCTGAAAGCTCCTGCTCCACAAAGCCAAGGCGGCAGCCGCGCGGCAGAATCACCCGCCCGCCGTCAGGGCTTTCCACCCCGGCCAGGAGGCGCAGCAAGGTGGATTTGCCCGTACCGTTGGGCCCGCAAACGCACAGCCGTACACCGGAATCCACTTCCAGCGAAAAGTTGCTGAGAATGTCCCGTCCGCCAAATGCCTTGGAAAGTTCCTGTATGGTGATCTTCACAACCAGCCCTCGCGGCGGTAGCCGTCGATGGCTTCGGTCATACCTGCCTCAAGGCTCACGCGCGGCGCAAAACCCAGTTCGCGGCAGATGCGGCTGTTGTCGCACAGCCACCCGGCCTGACGGGCTTCACGGTATTTGTCCAGATTCCAGGCCGGGGCGCGCCGCAGCCCACGCCCCAAAAGGCGGCGGGACACGGCATCGGCAGCCACGGCAAAGGCCGTAGACAGCCCGGCAGTACAAGCCATGACGGGCAAAGGCATGCGCACTACGCGCACATTGCGGGGTGCGCGGCCAAGGGCCTTGTCCACCGCTGCGCCCATGACCCGGCAAAAGCCGGACATGGTATAGGCCTCGCCGTCACTCAGATGATAAACGCCGCTGGCTTCGGGCTTGCATGCGCACAGCACGGCCTGGGCCATGTCGTCCGCATGTACGGCGCTGACCGGGAACTCGCGTCCAGCGCCGGGGCTCACGGCCACATGGGCACGCATAACCCCCTGAAATACCGGCAGCAGGCCCTTGTCGCCCGAGCCATAAATGATGGGCGGGCGTAGGGTTACAAGACTTTGCCCAAGAGCGCGCCCAAGCACCTGCTCGGTAAGCATTTTTGACCAGCCATAGGCGGAAACCGGCGCAGGCGGCGTGGCATCGTCCACACCGGGGGCCGTGCCGCAGGGGCCGGTTGCCGCGAGGCTTGAAACCAGCACAAAGCGAAAGTCCGCCCCAAGGTTTCCAGCGCGGGCAAGGCGGGTTATTGCGCTGGCCATGCTGCGGGCGGCAAGGGCGTTGGCCCGCAGATAATCCTGCCAGCCAAGGCCAAAAAGCAGGGCCGCCATGTGAATGACCACATCCTTGCCGTGCAGGGCTTCTGCAAGCCCCTGACCCGTGCTCAGATCGGCCTGGACTGTTTCCACGCCCGCAGGCAGATGCCCGGTGCGCGAGGCAGCCCGAGTGAGGCAGGCGACCTGCGCTCCGGCTTCCAGCAGTTGCGGCAGCAGATGCCGCCCCACAAAACCAGTGCCGCCCGTAAGCAGCACTTTTTTACCCGCCAGATGCGGTGTATATACGGCGCTTTCAGTCATGGTCACGACTGAATCTCCCTGCGATAGATGCGGTAACGCTTGGTAAGCTGGCCCGAGAAATCTTCGAGCAAATCGTTGACGGGCGTGTTGTCTTCCAGCACCCAGGAACCCTCAACCCACTGAAAATGCGGGTGCTGACGCGCCTTTTCCAGCATGAAGTCGAGCAGCAGCAAGGGCAGGCCCATGAGGCGGAATTCTTCGCGAATACCAAAAAGAATGATGCGGTAGCCGCCGCGAATCTCTGCGCGGGACTGCCACCAGTGCCACAAAGCCGAGATGCCCAGCTTGCCGTTGAGCCGCCGCAAGAGCGGGGCCATGTCCGGCAGGGCCACCATGCCTGCGGCTGGTTCGTTATTGTGGAAGAACAGTACAAAAAATTCCGGATCAAGAACGCTTTTGAGCTCCTTGACGTGCTGTTCCGCCTCGCCGTCAGAAAGGGGAGAAAAACCCCAGTTCTTGGCCCAGGACACCTTGTACAGCTCCAGCATGGCGCGGATATCCTCCGCCAGCGTGGCCTTGCTGGACGTACGGCAGGTAAAGCGCCCCTCGGCCTTGAGGCGCGTCACTTCCTCACTGAGCCATTCCGGCGGCGTAAGGCGCGAGCGCTCGATCTGGTAGGCGAAAAGATCCTGCTCCTTGCGCAGATGCCACGTTTCGAGCAGCTCTGCGTAATACGGCGGGTTCCAGGGCATCATGATGGTGGGCGCAAGGTCAAAGCCATGCACCAGCAGGCCGCAGGTATAGTTGGCCGAGGGATTCAGCGGCCCGCGCATAAAGCGCATGCCCTGCTCGGCCAGCCAGCCGTACGCCGCATCCAGCAGGGCGTGGGCGGCCTCGGGATCATTGGCGCACTCAAAAAAGCCGAAGGCCCCGCACTTTTCATTGGCATAGGCATTGTACTTTTCGTCCACAATGGCTGCTATGCGGCCAATGGCGCGGCCATCGCGCAGCACAAGAAAGAGTTCGCGTCGGGCGCTTTCCCAGAAGGGATGTTCACCGGGCGTGAGCAGTTCACGATCCTGACTTTTAAGGCCAGGCGTCCACAGGGAGCCACGTTCATACAGGCTCCACGGTAAATCCATGAACTGGTCAAATTCCTGCTTGGAGCGGGCGGGGATAACGGTAAGCGACATAGTTAGTCCAAATCCAGGCTGCCGCAATAAGCGCCCAGGTCTTCAATGCCCAGCTTTTCACACAGGGCGGGGAGTTCCTCTGCCAGGGCAAAGGCGCAGTCGGGCCGCATGAAGTTGCCCGTGCCAACCTGCACGGCGCGCGCGCCCACCAGCAAAAATTCCAGCGCGTCTTCGGCGGTGACAATGCCGCCCACACCGATAACGGGGATGTTCACGGCGCGGGCCACCTGCCACACGCAGCGCAGGGCCACGGGCTTGATGGCAGGGCCGGAAAGCCCGCCCACCACGTTGGCCAGCGAGGGTTTGCGGCTGTTCAGATCCACAGACATGCCGAGTAGCGTGTTGATGCACGAGATACTGTCCGCGCCTGCGTCTTCAACGCTGCGGGCCATAAGGGCGATATCCGTCACGTTGGGCGAGAGCTTGACCATAACGTGCTTGCCCGGCGCGGCGCGGCGCACGGCAGCCGTGACCTGGGCGGCAAGCGCCGGATCCTGGCCAAACAGCACGCCGCCTTCCTTGACGTTGGGGCAGGAGACGTTCACCTCAAGGGCGGCAACGCCTTCTTCCGCATTGAGGCGGGCGGCAAGCTCGGCGAATTCCTCCACCGAACCGGCGTAAATATTGGCGATAACGGCTGTTTCCTGCCAGGGCAGGCGGGGGAGCTTGTCTTGGCAGAAAACCTCGACTCCGTCATTTTGCAGACCCACGGCGTTAAGCATGCCCGCGGTGGTTTCCACAATACGCGGCGTGGCGTTGCCCTGACGTGGCAACAGGGAAAGACCCTTGGCGACCAGACCGCCAAGCGAGGCAAGATCGCCGTAAGAGGCAAACTCCAGCCCGTAGCCGAAGGTGCCTGAAGCCGTGAGCACAGGGTTCTTAAGGGTCAGATCGTGCGTCTGCCCCTTGAGTGTGACGGAAAGATCCATGCCGCTTTCTCCAGATTGCCGACATCCGGCATTTTGTGCGTGGCTTCGCCTGACAAGACAGGCCCGCGCGTACCCACGCGCGACCGCCGGTTCGCCGGTGCGGCGCGCCATGGCCGTAACGGATGCCGCATGCGGGCGTTAACGTCGTTTCAGGAATCAAGGAAGCGCAGGCAAAACCTACAGTTCTACCTGATCCGACCAGAATACCGGGCCGTGGTTGCACACCTGCACCAGGCCTTCGCGCTTTGCTTCAACCGGCCAGGATTCTGTGGTTTTGGTCACGCAGCCAAGGCATGCACCCACACCGCAGGCCATGCGGTTTTCAAGCGAAACCTGGCAGCGAACGCCAAGCTCGGCGGCAAACTTCTGCACGGTGCGCATAAAGGGGGTAGGCCCGCAGGCAAGCACAAGGCCCTTCTGCTCAGCGTATTCGCTCATGCGCTCCTGAATGGTAAAAATAAAATCGTCCAGATCGCCGGATTCCGCTTCGCGCAGGCTGTCCAGCGGCACGTGCTCGTTGATGCTGTCCACTGGATAGCAACTGATGTGCTCGCGGTGCCCAAAGAGCATGGACACATTCCACGGCTTGGGATGCTCGCTCACGTAGCCCACAAAGGGGACTATGCCCATGCCGCCTGCCAGCAGCAGGGTCGGAGTGTCCGGCTCAACGGCAAACCCGTTGCCCAGCGGCCCCCATACGCGAACCTTGTCGCCGGAGCGCAGCTCGGACATGCGCCTTGTGCCTTTGCCGCGCACCTGGAAAAAGCAGATCATATGCCGGGAGGTCATATGGCAGATGCCAAGAGGACGCGCCCAAGGGATATCCAGCCCGAAATTTCGGGGACGGATCATGACAAACTGCCCAGGCCGCCACCGAGTCCACTCGGGGCGGGAGAGGCGCAACGCAAAAAAGCGGCTTTCGTTGCCGGTCTGCCCAAAAGGCACAAGATCGAGAACATCAAGCTCGCAAGAAGATGTTTGTGACATGTCTATAATAATAGTCCTAGTTAGGTTCTAGGTCAACTGACCCCGCTACTCCAAGCCTCTTTGCTAATGTATACAAGAAGTGTATCAATTGTCCATTCTGACGGCCCTCCTTCCCACCATAATCCGCTCCGTTCAACCCTGTTAAATTTAACCTTTTCAGCCAGCCCTGCGCTGGGTATAGTGCCCGCAGGAGAATTTTTATGAGTGACATCTTCGCTTCCCGCCGTGAAAACCTCCGGCGTGCCATGCGCTTGCGCGGGCTTGACGCCATGCTCATCAGCCAGGCTGCCAACAGGTTTTATCTTTCCGGTTTTGAGCTGCATGATCCACAGTTTAACGAAAGCGCAGGCAGACTTGTCATCACATCTGATGGGCACGACTGGCTGGCAACAGACGGCCGCTATCTGGACGCAGCCTCACGCATCTGGGATCGCGAACGCATCTTTATATACGGCGGCAACGCAGCGCGCGAACTGCACGGATTGCTCAGGCGCTGCGGCAGCCGCATTGGCATTGAGGCCAACGGCGTCAGCCTCACCTTTGCCCGCGATCTGACTGACGCTGGCTCCGGCCTGTATTGCGAGGCGGCTGACGGCATGGT
Organism: Desulfovibrio desulfopostgatei; assembly: GCF_053570645.1. Classification (NCBI taxonomy): domain Bacteria; kingdom Pseudomonadati; phylum Thermodesulfobacteriota; class Desulfovibrionia; order Desulfovibrionales; family Desulfovibrionaceae; genus Desulfovibrio; species Desulfovibrio desulfopostgatei. Next base: position 3,180,425 of record NZ_JBRBQS010000002.1, read on the forward strand.
CGAGCGCCTGCGCCGCATCAAGGAACCCTGCGAAATCTCCGCGCTGGAAAAATCTTTTGCGCTCAATCACAAACTGATGAAATGGGTTGAGGGCCAGCTGGAGCCGGGACGCACAGAGGCCGACATAAGCTGGCTCATTGAGCGCTTTTTTCGCGAAAACGGCGCTTCGGAACTTGCTTTTGCCAACATTGTGGCCGTGGGCAAAAACGCCGCCCTGCCCCATGCCATCCCCGGTCAGGACGCTGTTACAGACAACTGCCCGGTTCTGGTCGATGTGGGCTGCCGCGTTGAGAACTACTGCTCTGACCAGACCCGCACCTTCTGGGTGGGTACGGCACCGACTGACGAGTTCCGCCGTGCGCTCGACCTTACCCGGCAGGCGCAGACGGCGGCCATAGAGGGCATGCGCCCCGGCATGCCTTTGCGCATGGCCTATGCGCTGGCGCATGATGTTTTTGCCAAAGCTGGCGTCGCCAATGCCTTTACGCACGGCCTCGGGCACGGCGTGGGCCTTGAAACCCACGAAGCACCCAGCCTTTCGCCCCGCGCTGAGGGTGTTCTGGAACCTGGCATGGTTGTGACCGTTGAGCCGGGGCTCTACTATCCTCAATGGGGCGGCATCCGCTGGGAATACACCGTGCTGGTTGAAGAAGACGGCGTCAGAATCCTTTAAGGAGGCGGCATGAGCATTCTCTTTCTGGTGGGCGCGCGGGCTTCGGGCAAAACAACCATCGGCAAGGCGCTTGCCAGAAGCCTCGGCCTGCCCTTTGCCGACACTGATCAGCATTTGCTGCACCGGGCGGGCCGTACTGTAGAGCAGATTGTGGCCGCAGAGGGCTGGCCCGGCTTCCGCAGCCGGGAAAGTCAGGCTTTGCAGGAAGTGGTGGACGCACACCCCGCTGGCTGCGTCGTTTCCACCGGGGGCGGCATGGTGCTGGCGGAAGAAAATCGCCGCCTCATGCGCCAACGCGGCATGGTTGTTTTTCTCGATGCCCCTGTGCAGACCCTTGCCGAAAGACTGAGCCGCAACCCTGTCAACAACCAGCGCCCTTCGCTAACCGGTAAGGGACTCATTGAAGAAATCGGCCAGATTCTGAACGAACGGCGGCATCTTTATGAACAAGCCGCGCACCACATAGTTGATGCATCGCGGCCCATGCCTGTTGTCTGCCAGCACATAGAGCAGCTCTTGCAGGAACGGAAGCCGCAGGACCACGCCAAGGCATGACCATACACTTCACCCTGCCCTCACTGTTTGCCTTCAATGGCTGATACCGATCGCATTTCATCCCAATTGCCAGCGCCGCTTGTATCCGTGGTGCTGCCAGCGTGGAATGCGGCCCGCACTCTGGGCGCAACCCTGCAAAGCCTGCTCGGGCAGCGCCCGGCCCCAGGCGCGCCCTTACCCGAATTTGAAATTATTGTTGCTGACGACGGATCCACCGACGACACCCTCGAGCTTCTGGAATACTGGGCAAGCCCCATCCGTTGTGGTCACAGATTGCGGGCACTGCACCTGCCGCACGGCGGCATTGTGGCAGCGCTTAATGCAGGGCTTGCCGTGGCGCGCGGTTCGTTTATAGCGCGCATGGATGCGGACGATACGGCGCATCCCTTGCGCATTGCCACGCAGGCCGCTCATCTTTTCAACAACCCGCAACTCAGCGTGTCGGCAACCTGCGTGGCTTTTGGCGGAGATCGCGCAACAGCACACGGCTTTGCCCACTTTGTGGACTGGCAGAACAGCCTGCTCACACATACCCAGATCAGCCGCGCACGTTTCCGGGATACGCCCCTGTGTCATCCCTCGGTCATGTTTCGCAGGGAATGCGTGGACAAATGGGGCGCGTACCGTGACGGCGACTTTGCCGAAGACTGGGAGATCTGGCTGCGCTGGCTCCACCACGGCGCGGTGATGGAAAAGCTGCCCCACGAAATGCTGGTGTGGAATGACGCTCCAACCCGCGCCACCCGGGCAGACAGCAGATACGCACGCGCGGCCTGCGACAGGCTGCGGGCACTATGGCTGGCCCGTTGGCTTGAGGAACACAACCCCTTTCATCCCCATGTTTGGGTAATCGGCGGCGGGCGCGTTGCCCGGCAACGGCTGGCCCCCTTGTGGCCGCTGGGGCCAAGGCCAGATGCCTACATTGATATTGATCCCAAAAAGATCGGCAATTGCGTAAACGGCATCCCTGTTCTGGCACGCAGTACGCTGCCCAAGCCCGGGCACTGCTGTATTCTCAATGCCCTCACGGCCCACGGCGCAGCAGAAGAAGCTGGTCAGTGGCTCTCGCACGCAGGGTATGAGCAGCAGGATTGGCTCCTGGTTTGATATATCCTTTTTTAATAATGCAGACCTGTTAAATCTGGTTTAACATTCGTTTGTGTCTTTCTGCGCAAGCGTTTTTCACTCAGTAGCACGCACTGTCCACTGCAATACTGCAACTATGGTACACTTTATTACACAATCCTCTGCTTCACGCGCTGCCACAACAAGCCGAGCACTTTATTTGTTTGTTTAAACAGCCAATATTGACGCACAGACATCACTGAGTTGATGCAGTAGACCAAAACAATCGACATAAAGACTGTTTTACACTCCGTGCAGCTTTGAGCACAAAGCTTGTGAAAAAAAAATTGCGGAGTTTGCGAAATTTGTCACCAATACCCTTTGACATAACAGGGCTGAGCAGATATCTTGCAAGGGCTTTATGTATTTTCAACTCCTTCAATCCGCAATTCACATGGAGGATGCGGCATGCTGGACCTAAACGTCACTCTTCTTTTTCAGCTGGCGAACTTCTTTATCGCCATTTATGTGCTTAACATCCTCCTGATTCGCCCCATCCGCGAAATCATCAAAAAGCGCAACGGCGTCATGGATGACATGGCCGAGGAAGCCGGTTCTTTCGAGTACCAGGCTGGCGAACGGCTCACCAACTATGAGGCCGAACTGGCCCGCGCCCGTCAGGACGCAGGCAGCAACCGTGAGGCTGGCCGCGCCGCTGGCGTGGCCGAACAGCAGAAGCTTGTGGGCGAAGCTCAGCAAAGCGCCCGCGATATTCTGGCTGAAACCCGCGCCTCGCTGCAGGCACAGGCTGCGGAAACCCTTGCTGCGTTGCGCAAGCAGGTGGGTGAATTTTCCACCCGTCTGGCCGACCGCCTCATCAAGGGCTAGCAAGCGGCGCTGACTCAGGCCTTTGCGGGCCGTTCCGCAACGCTCGCGTTGCGGCTTCACTGGGAACTGTTTTCGAATCGGTATTATCGAACAGAGGGGGTGGGCTTTGAGCAGATGGAAACACGCGGGGTTTATCCTGCCGCTCGTTATTGCCTTTGCCGCGCTGGTGGTCATTCCTGCGGGAGCCATGGCTTCTGAAGGGCATGCAGCGCCGCGTTGGGGCGACTTCGGCTGGCGCGTGCTCAACTTCGTAATTTTTGCCGGCATCCTCTGGTACTTCGTTGGCGGGCTGGCCAAGCGTTTCTTTAAGAACCGCCGCGAAGGCATCAAGAATGCGCTGGACGATCTTGACGAACGTCGCAAGACGGCCAAGGAGCAGCTGGCCTCGGTAGAGACCCGCATTGCCAACCTTAATGCTGAACGCGAGGCCATCTTGGCCGAGAGCCGCCAGCAGGCCGAAGCCCTCAAGCAGGGCATTGTGGAAGAGGCTCACCGCCAGGCCGCTCAGATTGTGGAGCAGGCGCGCCTTACGGCGGAAAATGAAGGCCGCGCGATCTTTGCTGAAGTGCGCGCCTCCATTGCCGATGAGATCGTGAACGCCGCCGAGAAAGCTCTGAGCTCCAAGCTCAATGCGGCCGAGCACGATAAGCTTATCGCCAACTCCCTTAACAAGGTGGTGCTCCATTGATTAACACCGTGGTTGCACGCAGGTATGCCAACGCAATTTTTGCGCTTGGCAAAAAGGATGGGGATGCAGCCCTGAGCTCGCGTGGCGATTGCCTGGCGTCTCTTGGTGAAATGCTTGCCGCCGCGCCTGGGCTTGACCTTACCTTGAAAAGCCCTGTTATCGGCGTAAGCGAAAAGAAGGCAGTTCTCGACAAACTGCTGACCAAACTCAAGGCTGACGAAACCATGCGCAATTTCTGCTTTCTGCTTGCAGATAAGGAAAGGCTTGCCTTTTTGAGCGAAATTGCAGCGTGGTACGGCAAACTGCTGGACGAGGCCAAGGGTATCATCCGCGGCCAATGCATAACCGCAGTACAACTTTCCGCAGACAAAAAGTCTAAGCTCAAGGATACCTTGCAACAGAAAGCGGGCACCGATATTGAGCTGACCTTTGCCGTGGACAAAGACATACTAGGGGGTATGGTGCTCAAAATGGGTGACCGGGTGCTGGACGCAAGTCTGCGCGCGCAGTTGGGAATCCTTCGGGAGACATTCAAGAGGGGTGAATAGCACATGCAGATCAAAGCGGAAGAGATAAGCAAGATCATTGAGGATCAAATCCAAAACTACGAGCAGCGCGTCGAAATGAGCGAAACTGGCACCGTACTCTACGTCGGTGACGGTATCGCCCGTGTCTACGGGGTCAAGAACGCGATGTCCATGGAACTGCTGGAATTCCCCGGCGGCATCATGGGCATGGTGCTCAACCTCGAAGAAGACAACGTCGGCGTGGCCCTGCTCGGTTCGGACGTGGGCATCAAGGAAGGCGACCCGGTCAAGCGTACCGGCAAGATCTTCTCCGTGCCTGTGGGCGACGGCGTTATGGGTCGTGTGCTCAACCCCCTGGGTGAGCCCATCGACGGCCTTGGCCCCATCGAAGCCACGGAAGTGCGCCCGGTGGAAATCAAGGCCCCCGGCATCATCGCGCGTAAGAGCGTGCATGAGCCCATGCCCACTGGCCTTAAGGCCATTGACGCCATGACTCCCATTGGCCGCGGACAGCGCGAACTTATCATTGGCGACCGCCAGACCGGTAAGACCGCTGTTTGCGTTGACGCCATTCTGGCGCAGAAAGAAACGGACATTCACTGCTTCTACGTGGCCATCGGCCAGAAGAAGTCGTCCGTGGCTCTGGTGGCCGACACCTTGCGCCGTTACGGCGCGATGGAATACACCACCATCATTTCAGCCACGGCGTCCGATCCCGCGCCCTTGCAGTACATTGCGGCATACACCGGCTGCGCAATGGCCGAGTTCTACCGCAATAACGGCAAGCACGCCCTCATCATTTACGATGACCTTTCCAAGCAGGCCGTGGCTTATCGCCAGATGTCGCTGCTGCTCCGTCGCCCTCCGGGACGTGAAGCTTTCCCCGGCGACGTGTTCTACCTCCACTCGCGTTTGCTTGAACGCGCCGCGAAGGTGAACGACAGCCTTGGTGCCGGTTCTTTGACGGCTCTGCCCATCATTGAAACCCAGGCGGGCGACGTTTCCGCGTACATCCCCACCAACGTGATTTCCATCACCGACGGTCAGGTGTACCTGGAACCCAACCTCTTCAACGCCGGTGTGCGTCCGGCCATTAACGTGGGCCTTTCGGTTTCCCGCGTGGGTGGCGCAGCGCAGATCAAGGCCATGAAGCAGGTCGCCGGTACCATGCGTCTTGACCTTGCCCAGTATCGCGAACTTGCGGCTTTTGCCCAGTTCGGCTCTGATCTGGACAAGGGCACCAAGGCCAAGCTTGATCGTGGTGCACGCCTGGTGGAACTGCTCAAGCAGCCCCAGTACAGGCCCATGCCCTCGCATGAGCAGGTTGCCTCCATCTACGCCGCTACCCGTGGTCACATGGATGACGTGCCGGTGGATCAGATCCGCAAGTTTGAAGACGACATGCTCACCTTTATGCGTGATACGCGTAAGGACGTGCTTGACGCCATTAAGGATAAGAAAGTCATTGACGAGGCTGTGGAAAAAGCGCTCACCGAGGCCATTACCGCCTTCAAGCAGGGCTGGAAGGCCTAGGGGCCCCCTCCATACGGGAGATAAGCATGCCTTCACTCAAAGACGTAAAAATGAAGATCGTGGGGGTCGGTAAGACCAAGCAGATCACCAAGGCCATGAACATGGTGGCCTCGGCGAAACTGCGCGGCGCCCAGGCCCGCATCGAGCGCTTCAGGCCGTACGCGGCCAAATACCGCGACGTGCTCGCCGAACTGTCTAGCAAGGTGGAGGGCAATGCCCACCCCCTGCTGGCAGAGCATGAGGAAAAGAAACACTGCGCCATTGTGCTGGTTACATCCGACCGTGGCCTGTGCGGCAGCTTTAACGGCAACATCATCGCCACCGCTCTGCGTCTGGCGAAGGAAAAAGCCGGGGCAGGAATGGAGATCAGCTTTGCCTGTGTGGGACGCAAGGGGCGCGACGCCATTCGTTCTGCCGGGCACACGATCCTCACTGCCTATGGCGACCGCATGGGGAGCATAGACTTCGCTCTCGCCAGCTCTGTGGCGCAGGAAGTCATTCACGGTTACGAAACCTTCGCATTCGACGAAGTGTGGCTGATCTACGGCGAGTTCGTATCCATGGGCAGCCAGCCGCCCCGCACCCTTCGCCTTCTGCCGTTGCAAACGCCGGAAGCTGAAGAAGTGGCAGAAGTGGCCGGAACGCCCCGTTGCGAATACGTGTACGAGCCGCAGGAAGAAAAGCTGTTGGCGGAGCTTCTGCCCCGCTACGTCAAGGTGCAGGTTTACCGTGGCATGTTGGACACCTCGGCCAGCGAGCACGCCGCCCGCATGGCTGCCATGGACAACGCCACCCGTAACTGCAACGAGATGATCAACATGCTGACGCGGCTCTACAACAAGACGCGGCAGGCTTCCATCACCAGCGACCTCATCGACATCGTCGGCGGCGCTGAAGCGCTGAAGGGTTAAGGAGCCAAACATGAGCAAAAACATCGGTAAAGTCGTTCAGGTTATCGGCGCCGTTGTGGACGTAGAGTTCAGCGACGGCAACCTGCCGAGTATCTTCACCGCCCTGGAGATAACCAACCCGAACAATAGCGATGCTCCCAGCCTCATCTGTGAGGTTGCGCAGCATCTGGGCGACAACGTCGTTCGTACCATCGCCATGGACGCCACTGAAGGCCTTGTCCGCGGCATGGATGCGGTCGACACCGGGAACCCCATCATGGTTCCTGTTGGCAAGGCCGCCGTTGGCCGTATCCTGAACGTCATCGGTCGCCCCGTTGACGAACTGGGCCCGGTCAATGCTGAAAAATACTACCCCATCCACCGTCCGGCTCCTAAATTCACGGATCTGAACACCAAGGTGGAACTGCTTGAAACCGGCATCAAGGTCGTTGACCTTCTTGTTCCCTTCCCCAAGGGCGGCAAGATGGGCCTCTTCGGCGGCGCCGGCGTGGGCAAGACCGTTATTCTGATGGAGATGATCAACAACATCGCCAAGCAGCACGGCGGTTCGTCGGTTTTCGCGGGCGTGGGCGAACGCACCCGTGAAGGCAACGACTTGTACCACGAACTCAAGGACGCGGGCGTTCTGGAACGCGCCACGCTTGTGTACGGCCAGATGAACGAACCTCCGGGAGCCCGTGCCCGCGTGGCCCTTACGGCCCTTGCTTGCGCGGAATACTTCCGTGACGAAGAACATCAGGACGTGTTGCTCTTCATCGACAACATCTTCCGTTTCACGCAGGCTGGTTCCGAAGTGTCCGCTCTGCTTGGCCGCATGCCCTCGGCCGTGGGTTATCAGCCCACCCTGGGTACTGACCTTGGTGCCTTGCAGGAACGCATCACCTCGACCAACAACGGTTCGATCACGTCGGTGCAGGCCGTTTACGTCCCTGCTGACGACTTGACTGACCCGGCCCCGGCCACCACGTTCTCGCACTTGGACGGAACGCTCGTGCTTTCCCGCCAGATCGCAGAACTTGGCATCTACCCCGCCGTGGACCCGCTCGACTCCACCTCGCGCATCCTCGACCCCAACGTTGTGGGCGATGATCACTACATGGTGGCCCGTCGTGTGCAGATGGTGCTCCAGAAGTACAAAGAACTTCAGGACATCATCGCCATCCTCGGCATGGACGAGCTGTCTGACGAAGACAAGCTGACTGTTGCGCGTGCGCGCCGCATTCAGCGCTTCCTCTCGCAGCCCTTCCACGTGGCCGAAACCTTCACCGGCACCCCTGGCCAGTATGTGAAGCTTGAAGACACCATCAAGGGCTTCAAGGGCATTCTGGACGGCGCATACGACCACATGGCGGAAGGCGACTTCTACATGCTGGGCGGCATTGAACAGGCCGTTGCCAAGTACGAACAGCGCAAGCTGCAGGAAGAGAAGTAAGGCGTTAATCGCAACGCTTTGAGGTTCTGGGTCGCGCCTTGCACAAGGCGCGACCCGAACCCGGCCATCTGCGTATATCAGGAGCGAAGGAGTACCTATGGGCACGCTGCAACTTGAAGTGGTTACGCCGGACAAAACCGTGGTCAGCGGCGAAGTGGAAATGGCCGTCTGCCCAGGAATTGAGGGCGAATTCGGCGTGCTGCCCAAGCACGTTTCCCTGCTTTCTGCCCTGAAGATCGGCGGCCTGCGCTACCGCGCTGACGGCAAAGATGGGCACGTTTTCATCTCCGGCGGATTCGCCGATGTGAACAACGATGTGCTCACAGTGCTGGCCGAATCGGCTGAGATGGCGGACAGCATTGACACCGCGCGCGCCATGGCAGCAAAGGAACGCGCTGAAAAGCGCATTGCCAGCCATGACGAAAAGGTGGACATTGTCCGCGCTGAAGCCGCTCTGCAACGCGCAGTTGTGCGCTTGCAACTGGCCCAGCTCCGCTGAGCTACCAATTTTCAGATTTGTGGGGCCGCAGCAGCGTGGAATTTTCCGCGCTGTTGCGGCTTTGCTTTTTCCCAAAAAATCTTTCGCCCGGCCTGTTGTTGCCCCCGCAAACTCCCCCATTCCACCCTTTTCATCTGCCCAAGCCAGCTTTCCACGAATATTCAGGCTGAAATCGGCACTCTGCCAAGATTTCACGGCTTGCAAAAATAGACTTCCGCGCGAATCTTGGATATTGATTGTGGTTCAACGCGGAAAATTTTCCGCCAACCCATCCAGTTTCCCAGGACATGACCATGCCCAACCAGGAAAATATCCGCAATTTTTGCATTATCGCCCACATCGACCACGGCAAATCCACCCTGGCCGACCGCATTCTTGAGCTGACGCAGGTTGTCAGCAAGCGGGAGGCGCGCCAGCAGTATCTGGACAAAATGGAGCTGGAACGGGAGCGTGGCATCACCATCAAGGCACAGACCGTGCGCATTCCGTACAAAGCCCAAAACGGGCAGATGTACGAACTGAACCTCATCGATACCCCCGGTCACGTGGACTTCAACTATGAAGTTTCACGCTCCCTGGCGGCCTGCGAAGGTGCGCTGCTGGTGGTTGACGCCACTCAGGGCGTGGAAGCGCAAACGCTTGCCAACGTCTACCTTGCTCTGGATCACGACCACGAAATAGTGCCTGTGCTCAATAAAATCGACCTGCCCAGCGCCGAGGTTGACCGCGTGAAGGCCGAAATCGAAGAAAGCATCGGCCTTGACTGCTCCGAAGCTCTGCCAGTTTCTGCCAAAACGGGCATGGGCGTTGACGCGGTTCTCGAAGCCATTGTCCACCGGCTCCCTGCCCCTAAGGGAGATGTGGCGGCTCCGCTCAAAGCACTCATCTTCGACTCGTGGTACGACAGCTATCAGGGCGTCGTTATCCTGTTCCGCATTATGGACGGCGCAATCAAGCGTAACGACATGGTGCGCATGATGAGTACGGGCAAGGAATACGAAGTGCTGCGCCTCGGCGTGTTTTCCCCGGAAGCTACTGATGTGAACGAACTTCACGCTGGCGAGGTCGGTTTCATGTGCGGCTCCATCAAGGAGCTGGGCGATGCCCGCGTTGGCGACACCATCACTCTGGTGGAAAACCCTGCCGCTACGGCGGTTCCCGGCTTTACGGAAGTGAAGCCCATGGTTTTCTGCGGCCTTTACCCCACAGAGTCAGACGAGTACGAAAACCTCAAAACCGCCCTTGAAAAACTGCAACTCAACGATGCGGCTTTTTCCTTTGAGCCGGAAACGTCTCAGGCGCTGGGTTTTGGCTTCCGTTGCGGCTTTCTTGGTCTGTTGCACATGGAGATCATTCAGGAACGGCTGGAGCGCGAATTTGAGGTCAGCCTCATCGCCACCGCGCCTTCTGTGGTCTACAAGGTGGACACAAACGATGGCAAAACCTTGCAGATCGACAACCCCAGCCATCTGCCAGACCCCACCAAGATCCGCACCCTTTATGAGCCGTATGTGAACATGGACATCCACGTGCCCAACGATTACGTAGGCAACGTCATGAAGCTGTGCGAGGAAAAGCGCGGCATGCAGAAAAATCTGCACTATCTGGCCACCAACCGCGTGGTTGTGACCTATGAATTGCCGTTTGCAGAAATTGTTTACGACTTTTTTGATCGGCTCAAGTCTGCCACGCGCGGTTACGCCTCCATGGATTACCATCCGCTGGACTACCGCGAATCAGACCTCGTGCGCCTTGATATCATGCTCAATGGTGAAACCGTTGATGCTCTTGCCGTCATTGTACACCGCGACCGCGCATATACCTACGGGCGCGGGTTGGCGCTCAAGCTCAAGCGCAGCATTCCCCGCCAGCTTTTCCAGGTGGCCATTCAGGCCGCCATCGGGCAGAAGATCATTGCCCGGGAAACCGTGTCAGCTTTCCGCAAGGACGTGACAGCCAAGTGCTATGGCGGCGACATCACGCGTAAACGCAAGCTGCTTGAAAAGCAGAAGGAAGGCAAAAAGCGCATGAAACGCATGGGCAACGTTGAGTTGCCGCAGGAAGCGTTTCTGGCGGCCCTCAAAGTGGGCGACGAATAGACCTTAAGATGCAAAAAAGAAGGGTGGCTCGCTTGAGTCACCCTTCTTTTTTGCATCGCAGCATGTCCCTCAGGCTTTACGCTCAATCTGGCCCGTAGATGGCCTGTCAAAGCACGGTTGCGCAAGCGCGCACCCGACTATCAGAAATCAAAAAAAACTGCTCACAGGTCAGGCCAGAGGCACGTTTTTGCCTTTTGCCTGGCCGATCGTTTAGCACGGCGGCGCAAAGCTTGCCGTGCGCGCATGGCTGGCTTCAGACCCCGATTATGGCAGGCGCAACTTGCGCATTTCCGCATCGCTGATCTCAAAACGCCTCATGCACATGTCATAGTAGGCGCGCCAGGGAAAGTAGCTGGTATCACCACGCCACTCATTGTTCATCTGTGTGGCTTCTGCCCGGCATTGCTGATTGGCCGCCAAAGCCTGCTGATCATCAAATGTCAGAGGGGGCCGCTCACGAGGGGCGCAGCCGCAAGCAAGAAAACCTGCCATCAGGCACAGCGCAAGCAAGCCGCTGCCAACGAATGATTTTTTCTGCATGACGGGCCCTCCTTCTGCTACATGTCTATACGGCTAATAACTCCATGCACGGCATGCACCGGCATTTTGTAAAACTGTACGAACGATGGCGCCAGTTTTTTGATGATGGCGTAAATGCGCCACAAAGGCGAACTGGTGAGGATGTCTTCCACGCCATAAAAAATAACGCGCGGCTTGATGCCCGCTTCGGACATGATGTGGTCAATATCCACAACTTCCATGTAGCCCGCAGAAACCTCAAAAACGCGAATACCTTCGGCGGGATCTTCCGCAAACCGCCATGTCACGCCTGTAGGTTCATATGTGCGGGACATGCACAGCATGATGTTCTGCTCATAAATAATGCCGTTGCTGAACATGGTCTTGACAATATAAGGCGAAACTTTGTCCAAGCTTCTCAAAAAAAAGATGGCTGTGCCGCGAATGGCATGACCATGAGTTTTTTCTTCGGTAAATTTCCTCAAGAACTGCTCTTTTCCCATGGGGCGCATACGTTGATACGCGGCTTTTTGCCCCTGGGTATAAATAAGAATGACAGAAAGCGGTATGAGCGAAATCAGTATGGACCAATACCCGCCATGCGGAAATTTATAAAAGTTCGCGAGCAGATAAATGAAGTCGAGAAAACAGATGCAGGCAGCTATGGCTGCTTTGAAATTTCGTCCCTGAAGGTGGAATATCCACACCATGAATACGCCAGTGATGGTCATGGTGCCAGTAACGGCAAGGCCGTAAGCGGCAGCAAGTTTGTGTGATTCGCCAAATCCACAGATCACGAGCACCACCGCTACAAACAGCGCCCAGTTCACAGAGTTGATATATATCTGGGAATGCAATTCCTTTGAGGTGTAATCCACTTTGAACAAAGGCATGATATGCGTTGCCATACTTTGATACATGATGGAAAACAGACCGCTTATGAGGGCCTGCGAGGCAATGACAGTTGCCATAAGGCTGAGTACCAGAAAAGGAACATACAGATAATGAGCCTGGCTGTTGATCAGCTCGAACAATACGTTTTCAGCCCCTGGATTGCGGATAAGGAATGAGGTCTGCCCCATATAGCTTGCCACCAGCGCCAACAGCACAATGCCCCACGCGGCTAAGATAGGCTTGCGCCCCATATGCCCCATGTCGGCATACAGAGCCTCGCCGCCCGTAGCGCACAAAATGACCTCTGAAAGAACAAAAAAACTCACCAGGCCGTTGTGGATCATGAAATCAATCGCATACCAGGGGTTCAGGGCTTTGAGAACCTGTGGAGTCTGCACAATGGAGACGCATCCGGAAAAAGCCAACACGGCGAACCATATGGCCATTATGGGACCAAAAACTACGGAAACAGCGCCACTGCCCCTCTTTTGCACAGCAAAAAGCACAACCGTAATCGCCAGCGCCAGCCCTACAATTGCAGCCTTGGGAGTCTGCTCAAGCCCCGGCACAAGGGTCAAACCTTCCACGGCAGAAAGAATGGAGATGGCAGGAGTAATAACCCCGTCGCCAATGAGCAGAGAAACCCCCACAAAAGCCAGTACAGAAGCTACACCTAACTTTTTGGTCGACTTGAGTAACGGGCGCAGGATGGAAAGCAGCACAATGGTGCCGCCTTCGCCGCCCTTGCTCAGGCTCATGGCCAGCCACGCGTATCCCACAGTTACGAGCAGCAGCAAAGTCCAGATAATCAGCGAAAGAATGCCGATAAAATGGTCTTCTGTGCGCTCGGTCAGCAGGAATATGACTGCCAGCGTATATATGGGGCTTGTGCCGATATCGCCAAACACAAGGCCCAGCGATTTGACGATTGAAGAAAACGTTACCTGCTGCGAATCCATGTAGTCCTCCAAGCATTGCAGCGCACCATAAAGCAGACAAGGGCGGCTGGCAAGACAGCCTGAAATGCGCGGCCCATAAAGATTTGCAGATTCTCTGACGGGTGGAGCCGCTGCGCTGCGCCAGCGCGGCCCCTGCCCATAAACGCAAAAACGCCGCCCCTTGCGGGGCGGCGCCATATTACGGAAGGAAAACCAAGTTTACGGCAGCATCCAGTGCAGCACGTTGGACTGCAGGTAGGTGAGCACGCAGATAAAGGCCGTCATGGCCAAGCTGTGCCCAAGCGTAAACCGGAAGAGATCGCCTTCATGACCAACCAGATTGGTGGCAGCGGTTGCCACACTGATGGACTGGGGCGAAATCATCTTACCGGTAACACCACCGGACGAGTTGGCGGAAACGGCCAGGGCCGGATCCATGCCCACCACTTCAGCCGTGGAGCGCTGCATACCGCAGAACAGGGCGTTTGAAGAGGTGTCCGAACCGGTCAGGAACACGCCCAGCCAGCCCAGAAGGGGCGAGAAGAGCGGGAACAGCGGGCCAGTCAGGGTAAAGGCAATACCCAGGGTGGAGCTCATGCCGGAGAAGTTCATGAGATAAGCCAGGCCCAGGATCATGGCGATGGTCGCAATGGGGAAGCGCAGCTGGTGAATGGTGCGGAACAGGCAGTTGATAGCCTTGCCGAACGAATAACCAGGCATGAAAGGCACGGAGAAGAAACCAGCCAGCAGAATGGCCGTGCCACCGGCGGAGAGCCAGTTGAACACAAACACTGCGGGATAGTTGGGATCCTTGCCGGCGGCCAAAATCGGGGCAGCCTTGTGCACCATGCCGTCAAGAGCGGGCCAGGAGAACTTGAGCACCGAACCGGGCACGGCGTTCAGCATGTTCTTGAACTGGGGCAGGCCCCACAAGAACACCATGACGGCCAGGACGATGTAAGGCAGCCAAGCGCGGAGCACGATACCCGTGGAAGGAGCCGCGCCGGTCAGCACGGTTTCCTTTTCACCCTCAAAACGCCACACGGTCTTGGGCTTCCACACGCGCAGCAACAACACCATGGCAATGATGGTGATAAGAGCCGACATGATATCGGGCAGCGTAGCACCGTGGTAGTTGGAGAACAGGAACTGCGAACCGGCGAAGCTCACGCCAGCCACGATGATGGCGGGCAGCACTTCCATGGCGCGCTTGAAGCCGCACATGACCACGCAGAGCCACAGGGGCACCAGAATGGACAGGAAGGGCAGCTGACGGCCCACGATCTGGCTCACGTGCATTTCCGGAATGCCGGAAACCTGGGCGCCAACGATGATCGGGATACCAATGGCACCAAAGGCCACGGGCGCGGTGTTGGCAATCAGACAGATACCAGCGGCGTACAGGGGGCGGAAGCCCAGGCCCACCAGCATGGCGGCGGTGATTGCCACAGGGGTGCCGAAGCCAGCGGTACCTTCAATGAAGGAACCAAAGGCAAAGGCGATAAAGATGGCCTGCAAACGGCGGTCGTCTGTCAGACGCGCGAGCGATTCTTTGATGTATTCAAATTCGCCCGATTCCACAGTCATGTTGTACACCCAGACCGCCGTGATAACGATCCAGATGATGGGGAAGAGGCCAAAGGCCGCGCCGTAGCTCAATGCGCCCAGCGCTGTTCCAAACGGCATGCCCCACACAGCAACCGCCAGAACGAAAGAAAGTGCCACAGCAAGAGCCGCAGCGTAATGCCCCTTAGCACGACGCACGGCCAGCATGTAAAAAAGGCTGATCAGGGGGATACCTGCCAGCAGGGCGGAAACTACAGCTCCGCCAACCGGATCATACACTTGTGTCCAAGCCATATAACAGACCCTCAACTGTTATGTGTTGCAAGGGGGCTTGAGCAGAGCGAGTCCCTTCCGTGCGACCCAGAAATGCTACCTCTTTCCCCCCACTAAGACCTTTGAGTGCGAATATAATCTTTCAGCAAAAAATACAATATGTTTCCCTATCCAAGTCGAGACAAAACTTACTGCTATTGTCGCAAATTGGCTGGCAGCGCGAAATACAGGCGGGCGGCCACGTCAAAAAAAATTCCTGGCAGATAACTTGCCCACCAGAAAATCCTGAATTTGCGCCCGCTGTGTCGCCAGGGTTTTATGGCCTCCCGGGCGGCGGCGTTGTGCCCTTCGCGCCACAGGGCCACAGCTTTCTGAAAGCTTGCCCTGCGGGTCATCATTGTGACAAGACCTGAATATTCCTGATCATAGCCAGGGTACAACGCCCGGTGTTTCTCAAGAATACGCAACGTTTCATCAGCAAACTGGCCAAACTTGCGAAAGGTCGTGTTGCCCCCATGCACCCGCCAAAGGGTCAGAGGCTCATCTACGTAGTCCAGCTCCCAATCGTGAGCGATGCGGTAAAAAACATCGGCCTCCTCGCACACGTTGAGACTTTGATCAAACCACCCGCCATTGCGGCCTTCGCCCGACGGCGTTCTGTCAGCCGAAAGACTTGCCAGCGCCTCGCGGCTGACCATGGCAGACGACATGGAAATCCACTGGCGTTCCATCAATGCGGCAAAGGCCATGCCCCGCGCAGGGGACGTTTCGGCAAAAAGCCTCTTGAACACGCGCTTGCCGTCAAAAATTTCCGTATCCGTGCACACCAAACCCACACGTGGATTGGCTTCAAACAGGGCCACCTGGCGCTCCAGCTTGGTGGGCCGCCACACGTCATCGCAGTCAAGAAAGGCCAGATACCGGCCACGGGCCTGCGCCAGGGCCAAGTTACGCCCCTCGCCCAGCGGCACAATACCCTCTCCCCGGAAGTAGCGCACCTTTTCGCCATAGCTTTTGGCAATGGCGGGGCTTTCATCCGTTGAACAGTTGTCCCAGAAAACAACCTCAAAATCCGTGAACGTCTGGGCCATGAGGCTGTCCATGGCTTCGCGCAGATCGCGGGAACTGTTCAGACAGTTCATGATGACCGAAACAGCGGGGGCGTTCATGCTTTATCCTCATTGCGCGCGGTGTGGGGCGTGGATGTCTGTTGCGCCGGGCTTTGCCCTGCCCCGGCGGGAGCGAATGAAGCCTGCGTTCTGAATACCCAGACCTTGCACAGCACATAAACCATGACAGGCACGGTCAGAACTGCAACGGGCATGGCCCAGGCATAAGGAACACCAAGCCGCACCAGCAGCCAGACAATGGCCGAATTGCAGCACAGGCCCACAGCCTGGGTAGCCGCAAAGCGCGGCAGCATGGTGCGGTGGCTGGCAATGCCTGCGGCGGAATCCGCGGCGCGGAACGTCCACAGGCATTGCCCGAGATAGGAAACAATAAAACTGAGCGCATAGGCCAGGGCGTTGCCCGCCAGCGTGGGCAAACCTGCCACGTTGACGAACAACAGCCCCAGCAGAAAGTAGCTTACAGAAGCCGCGCCGCCCACAATGCCAAAGCGCACCCAGCGCCGGGCCAAAAGCCCGCGCACCATATCCGCCAGCCATCTGAAGCCCGGCACAGCCTGCCAGCCGCTAACCACGGCAAATCGCCTGCGCACTGGCGGGCGCTACTTGAGTGCGGCAACAAGCGCGTCGCACACGCTCTCCACATCTTCGGCGCTGAGGCCGGGGTGCAGGGGCAGGGTCACAAGTTCGCCATAGAGCTGTTCCGTCACGGGCAGCGACTCCGCGCCCCCGCCAAAGCAGCTAAGCAGGTGGTTGGGTTTGTAATGCACGCCGGTGGGGATATCGCGTGCCGCCATAAATTCCTTAACGGCATCTTTGCGGCCACCCAACACACGCACGGGCATGATATGGCGCACCACAAAGTCCTGCGGATCAGTGGCCAGCAGGGCAAGGCCCTCCACGTTGGCGAGGCGCTGTTCATAAATGGCTGTAAGCATTCGGCGTGCCGGAATAAATTCCGATTCAAGCCGTCCAAGCTGCACCCGCCCGATGGCGGCCATGATATTGCTCATGTGATAGCGCCAGCCCTGACGGGTCACATCGGGATCCCACGAACGCGCGCCGGCAAAACGCTGTTTTGCATCGTTGGCTACAGAAAGCAGCCGGGCGTCAGAGGCCAGATTTCCGGCGGCCTCATCAAAGGCCACCAGGCAGCCGCCTTCACCGCAGGTAATATTTTTGATGCCGTCAAAGCTGAAGCAGACCATGTCGCCAAAGCTGCCGATCATGCGTCCCCTGCTTTTGCAGCCAAAGGCGTGGGCGGCGTCTTCCACCACGCGCAAGCCTTTGACACGGGCAAAGTCGTATATGGCGTCAATATGCCAGGGATTGCTGGCATAGTGCACGGGCATGATGGCAATGGTGCGGGGGGTCAGGCGGCGTTCGGCATCGGCAAGGTCAATGGTGCCGGTTTCGGGCAGCACATCGCAGGCCACAGGCTGGCAGCCCGCGGCGGTAATGGCCTGAAAAGACGCCACAAAGGTAAGGGAAGGAACCAGAACTTCCGGCTTGCCGTCTACGCGGCACTGGGCGGCAACGCCGTCCACAGCCAGATGCAGGGCCGCAGTACCTGTATTTACGGAAATAACCTGACTGGGCTTGACGCCGAGGTAGCGGGCGACTTCTTCTTCAAAAAGGCGCACTTCGTTGCCCATGCCGAGGTAGCCGTCTTCAGTAATGACACGGCTAACGGCGCGGGCTTCAGCTTCTCCCACAATGGAGCGGGAAAGACGCATGGACATAAGGCCTCCTGCTGCGGCGGCATAACCGTAGCGGCTGTGCCGCTCCGGCTGGCGAAGGCTTCAGGCTGCGCGTCGTTCACTCAAAACACCGCAGGACGCCGGGCTTTAAAAAGTCCGCCGTCCGCACGGAATCAGTAGTGCGCGCCTGGCCGCCATGCTAACCCGCATCGGCGTTCATGTCGCTCAATAACGTGTCGAGGTCAAGCAGAATGAGCAGGCGGTCTTCAAGCTTGCCCACGCCCCGGATATACTCGGAGCCGATACCGCAAACCACCGGTGGCGCAGGCTCCACAGTGGAGGCGGGAATACGCAGCACTTCAGACACGCCGTCCACCAGAAAACCCACTATCTTCTGGTTAAATTCCATTACAACAATGCGCGTGTTGCCATCGTGCTCCAGGGCGGGCATGCTGAAGCGCGTGCGCATGTTGACGACCGGAATAACCTTGCCGCGCAGATTGATGACGCCTTCAATAAAGGCTGCGGCATGGGGTACCATGGTGATCTGCATGAGACGGATGATTTCCTGAACGGAAAGGATGTCCACCCCGAACTCTTCTTCGCCAATGCGGAACGTCACCAACTGGAGCAGATCGCCCTCATGTTCCTGCCCGGAACCTTGCAGCACGTCCTGCCGAGTGGCTTGCGCCGCGTCCATTGTATCCGTCATGGGATGGCCTCCATGGTATAAGCGGGCGTTTTCCGCCCATGAATCACCGCTTTTGCGGCAATCCGTCATATGCAATCCGCTGCAATCTGCGCCGGGATCAACCCCGCTAACTGGAGCGTTCAGGCCCCGGTTTCAACCTTATCGGACAGAGCGGAGAATACTTCAGAGTGGGTGACAAAAACAATACTTTCGGGCCGGTTTACGCCCAGCTTTCCACCAGTGTGCGTTCCTGGGGATTCAGGTATTCCATCCAGATTCCCCGCATGTAGTCATAGTGATTGATGCACAGCTCGGGCAGGTTGGTCCGTTTATATGCCCAGGGCTTGGGGCCGTGAAAATGCACTATCCGCGCCTCATCCCTGCATTCCTCTCTATAGGGGGGGCTGTTCCAGCAATCATCCAGCCGCGTAATGCGCTTGCCAAAAAAATAATTCACCAGCGACTGATCAAGGTTGCCGATACGTGATTCATTTTCCCGGCAAAAAGCCATGAAGTGCCCTATCAGGTCGCGCTTGCGCAGCCGCTCAAGATTGAACAGCGCCACCCCGCTGGAATATGTCCAGATGGGAAAAGGCATGGGGACGGTGTAGTGTTCGCCCCTGTATTCATAAAAAAGCTGCTGATGCTGGTGATAAAAGGGAGCTGTGTATTCCCTTGCCATACCAACGTAGGGCGGATGCTGTGCAAAAAGTTCGTCCAGAGGGCGATAAAAAAGCACATCCGTATCGCAGTAAAGCACACGGTCGTCCTGGGCAAGCTCGGGCACAAGAGCAAGTTCCAGTTTGAGAAAGCATCCGGCGCAGGCCTGTCCCAACG
Source organism: Desulfovibrio desulfopostgatei (assembly GCF_053570645.1). Lineage (NCBI taxonomy): Bacteria > Pseudomonadati > Thermodesulfobacteriota > Desulfovibrionia > Desulfovibrionales > Desulfovibrionaceae > Desulfovibrio > Desulfovibrio desulfopostgatei. The sequence continues at coordinate 3,199,840 of NZ_JBRBQS010000002.1, forward strand.
GCGTGAAACCGCTTGGGTCAAGGCGCGGCGTATAGCGCGCAACAGGAATATTTTCCGCAGCGAGTCCTGCCAGCAAGGCCGCATCATTTCCGGCGTAGACGCAGAGGCAGGGGGCATCCTTGCCCTGCACTGCGCGCAACGACCGCACCGCCACCTTGAGCAGGGTCAGATACTTGATCTTGTCGTCAAGGCAAAAAACGGTTTTCACAGGCTTTCTCCGCGCAGACGCCGTTGCAGGGCTGCCGCCTGACCCTGTAGGGCCGCATTGTCAAAGTCTTTTACCGAGGCAAGAATGGCGGTCAGATCTTCTGCATAGGGGGTGCCGTTCACAAGAGGCATAAACCGTTCAATGGCGCTTTCCGCATTGCCCCAGTCCGTTTCCATCAGTTCGGGCAGTTCGGCTAGCAGAGCCAGAAGGTTGTCCCGGTGCTCGCCTTCCAGGTGCATGGTGCCAGTTGTGGCCATGCTCCCATCGCCTTCAAGACAGCGCACGCGCAGCAGCACCTCGTTCATGCACGCTTCAAACTCGTCCATCAGTTCTTCGCTCGGCGGAATAAGGGGCAAAGAGTTTTCCATGTGCCGCGTAAGGCGGCATACCCGCTCCACGCCAAGGTTGGCGGCAACGCCCTTTACCGTATGCGCCAGACGGGCCGCGCCGCGCAGATCGCCGCAGGCAAGCAGCCCGCGCAGCTCCCTGGCGCTCTCGCCGTAGTGATCCACAAAACGCAGCAGCAGCTCGCGGTACAATTCGCGGTTGCCGCCTACGGTTGCAAGGCCAGCCTCCACATTGACCGCCTGCCCCTCCGGCACTGAAGAAGTTTGGGCCGGATCGCGCATAACGTCCAGCGAAAGCCCTTCCTCGCCCTCCTGGACACGGCTTTCCGCGTCTGCTGCGGCAGAAAAAACATCCGGGCCAACATCCGCAGCCAGCGGATTGGACTGCAATCCGCCCGGAAGCCACGTTTCAAGAGCGGCATACAGGGCGGCAGGATCAACCGGCTTGGTGAGATAGTCGTTCATGCCCACGTTCTTGCCTTCCAGACGGGAAGCGGCATCGGCATGGGCAGTCATGGCAAGAATGGGCAGATCCGCAGGTGAAAAACCCAGCGCGCGGATGCGCATGGTGGCTTGAAGGCCATCCATTACGGGCATCTGCACATCCATGAGCACAAGGTCAACGCCGCCGCCCCGCACTTCTTCAACAGCCGCAAGACCGTTGGAGGCCACACGCACGGCAAGCCCGGCCTGGGTCAGCAGCTCGCTGGCGATCTGGGCGTTGATATCGTTATCTTCCACCACAAGCACAGTGCGGTGCGACGTGGTCGCAGCGCCAAGGGCACTGTCCACAACGGCGGCGGCTTCTTCCTGCGCAGAGGTTGTTTCCGTAATGGCTTCGCCCTGTTGCACCCAGCCGAAGCCCAATTCAAAGAAAAAGCGGCTCCCCTTGCCGGGTGCGCTTGCCACAGAAAGCTCGCCGCCCATGAGGTTGACCAGCTGCCGGGCCAGCGCAAGCCCAAGGCCAAGGCCGCTGTTTGATCGAGTCAACGACTCATCGCCCAGGGCAAAGGGTTCAAAAAGCTTGTCCTTGAGAACAGCATCCATGCCGGGGCCGCTGTCGGCCACCACAAAGAGCAGACGGCATCCGCCATCTTCCAGACCGCCGTGGGCAAGCTGCACGCTGCACTCCACGGAGCCAGTGCGGGTATACTTGACCGCATTGTCCAGCAGGATGCGCAACACTTCTTCCAGATGCCGTTCATCACCTTCCACAACCACCGGCACAGCCGGATCAAGTGTAAAAATCAGCTCCAACTGTTTTTCAAGGGCGCTGCCCGCCACGCTCTGCCGCAACAGCTCCAGCAGGCGGGGCAACTGAAATGCCCGGTTTTCGCGGCGCAGCAAGCCCTCGTTGGCGCTTGAAAAATCAAGAATCCTGTTGACCATGTCCAGCAGCAGGCTGCCCGATTTGTTGATCTGGGAAAGATAATCGCGCTGCACGCCACTGAGGCCCGCCTGCAGGCTCAGATAGCTCATGCCGATGATGGCATTGAGGGGCGTGCGGATTTCGTGGCTCATGCGGCGTAAAAAATCTTCCTGCACGTGTGAGGCCCTTTGGGCGAGTTCCAGCGACGACAAGGCCTGCGCACGGGCAAGCACGGCCTGCTGCTTGCTTTTGCGAGCACGCCTTTCGGCCTCTTTCAGTTCGCGGATACGGGAGAACAGCGTTCCCTTCATGCGTTGCAGGGAGGCGAACATGACGGCCAGCTCATCCCGGTACTTGAGCTTCAAGGGTTCGGGATCCTCGCCCGCCGCCACGTCTTCCGCATACTGGCTGACCTCGCCCAGCGGCTTGGCGACTCTCATCTGGAAGATATAGATATTGGCAACCGCGCTGGCCCCGAGGGCCAGCAAGGCAAAAAACATTGCCCAGACCATCTGGACAAGCGGAGACTCCTGCTTGCTCACCTGCTCCAGAAAGCTGCGGTACTGCACTTCGCGCAGAGCCTGCGCGCTGAAAAGAACCTGCTGCGCTTCACTGTCCAGATTGACCCTGTCTACCCAGCTCTGCGCGCCTTTCAGATCAAGCCCGTCCCTGTCCCACAGGGGCGGCCCGCTATTGCCCACAGCCATGTTCACGGCGGTATCAAGCAGACTGTCGAGGTGCCTGCGCTGGGCAAGAAGCGCCTGAACCTGCCCTTGCAGACTTCCCGTCACATTGAGATTGCGGGCAATATGCTCAAAGGTTCCCTCGTGCCCGGCGGCGTCCTGCATCTCGTGGACGCGATCCTGATTCAGCATCTGCCACTTGGCATAACGCTCTGGATTGCCCGTAAAAATAAAGGCGTGGGCTTCTTCGTAACTCTGGCGGGTATTGGTTTCCACATCCACCAGGAGGGAATCAAGCCTGTAATAGTTTTCGAGTACCCTGCGGCCCTCATTAAGGCCACGCCCCAGAGAGACCAGGCAAAGCCCAAGCAGCAAAAGAAGCAGCAACTGCGCGAGGTTGGAAGTTTTGATGATGGTTCTGATGCTCATGCTTCTTGCTCCCGCAGGCAGCGGACAGTGCCTTTCGTCAAGCTTGAACCCGGACAGGCAGGCACCCCCGCGCGATTGCCGGATGGCCTCATACCTTGAAGTATTGGCATTCTTACCATAGGCTGCCGCAAAAATCATCCGCGACCATTCTGGAGAAACTGAAAACCCTCATGTCCCCCACCGCCCGGAACTTATTGCCTCACGCGGCCTTGCTGACAGCCATGGCCTTTTGGGGCTCCACCTTTGTAGTGCTGCGCATCGCCCTGACCGCCCTGACCCCCCTGCAAACCATGGCCGGGCGCATGCTTGTGGCCTGTATTGTTTTTTTGCCCCTGTGGCCGCGCCTCTGGCGCGAACTCAAGGAACACGGCAATCTGGGAACACTGACGCTCATGGCCTTGTGCGAACCCTGCCTCTTTTTTCTGTTTGAAACCCACGCGCTGCGCCTGACCACGGCTTCGCAGGCTGGCATGATAACATCCCTGCTGCCGCTTCTGGTGGCGGCAGTAGCCTTTGTCGCCCTGCGCGAACACGCGGGCCTGCGCATGTGGCTAGGTTTTTTGCTGGCTGTTTGCGGCGTCACGTGGCTCACCCTTGCCGCGGTTCCGGATGAAAAAGCCGCCAATCCCCTGCTGGGCAACATCCTTGAGGGTATCGCCATGTGCTGCGCCGCCGGATATACCGTGTTGGCCCGCCACCTTTCAACCGTATACAGCGCCCTGTGCATCACGGCTGTTCAGGCCTTTGTGGGCATGCTCTTTTTTTGTCTGCTGGCTCTTGTGGTGCCGGAATCAGACACGCTCATCAGCCTTGGCAGGGATTTTCCCGCCTGGGTTCCCTGGGCCTGCGTGTTCTATCTGGGCGGCGTTGTGACCTTTGCAGGATACGGCCTGTACAATTTTGGCGTTAAGCGCCTTTCTGCTGGCCGCGCCGCCGCCTACACCAATCTCATACCTGTTTTTGCCCTGCTCTTCGGCGTCGCCCTGCTGGGCGAGAAGCTCCCTCCCGCGCAATATGGCGGGGCCTTGCTTATCGTGCTTGGCGTACTGCTGAGCCAATGGCGGGGAATAAGCCGCAACGCCTTGGGCCAAAAACCGACAGTATGATTTTTCTGCTCAAGCCAGATGCAGCAAGTTGAGTATGGCCGTCATGTCCAGCGCTGTTTCCACAGCATCAGCCAGCCTGTCCAGCTCAGGGCCCAGGCTGTAGACTGTTTCCTGCGCTGGCGGCAAACCCGCCTCATGCCGCAGGCGGCGCAAAAATGCATGGCGAAAGGCATCCTCGTCAAAAAGGCCGTGCAGATAACTGCCCCACACGCGGGCGCACCCCCGCGCATCGTATCGTCCCCAGCCCAAGGAACGGCCCTCGGAGTCGGTCATCACAACCCGCATGACGGCAGACGCGGCATCGCCCGAGGCTGGTTCGCCAGCTACACCCAACAATTCTTTGTGCAAGGAGGAGGTCTCACCGTGATGGATTTCATAGCCTGTCACGGTCTGGCGTTCTGCCCCTGTCACACTGGCATCCGCCCATCCGGCGGCGCGGCACAGACGCTTGGCAGCCAGCAGCCTTGTACTGAGGGGCAGCAGGCCAAGCCCAGGTTCGCATCCTCCTTCTTCAATCAGCAGAGGGTCGGCTATTTCGGTTCCAAGCATCTGCAATCCCCCACAGATGCCCACCAGCGCGCCAGCGCCGCGCTCCAGGCACTGACGGGCAAATTTCTGCACCAGCCCGGCCAGTCCGGTGCGCCGCAAAAAACGTAAATCACCCACTGTATTGCGGCTGCCCGGCAAAATAACCACATGCGGCGCGCCCCACTGATCCGCGTGGCGCACAATGCGCAACTGTACCCCCGGTTCGTCCCGCAACGCGTCAAGATCCGTGGCATTACTCAAATGCGGCAGATCGGGCACCACAATATCCAGCAAGTCGGGGGCACCAGATGTTTGCCCCATGCGCAGGCCAGGGGTCAGACCTTCCTTGAAGCTTACGGAGTCCTCTTCGGGCAGGCGCAGATTTTCCAGCATGGGTACAACCCCCCAAAAGGGTTTGCCCGTGCGCTTCTGGATCATGGACAGGGCGGGGTCCAGCAGGCTTGCATCGCCCCGGAACTTGTTGAGAATAAAGCCCCCCACCCGCCCTCTTTCGGCGCGGGTGAGCAGGGCCATGGTGCCAGCCAGGGCCGCAAAGGCCCCGCCACGGTCAATATCCGCCACCAGGGCCACATGCGCCCCGGCATAACGGGCCATGCGCATGTTTACAATGTCGTGGGCCTTGAGGTTAATTTCGGCCGGGCTGCCCGCCCCTTCAAGCACCATCACGTCCATATCTGCGGCCAGACTGCGGTAGGCGCGGCACACGGCCTTCCAGGCTTCCGGCTTATAGGCGAGATACTCGCCCACGCGCATGTGCCCCACGGCTTCGCCCAGTACAATAACCTGAGAACCCACGTTGGACGTGGGCTTGAGCAACACGGGGTTCATGCGCACGTCTGGCGCGAGGCCGCAGGCGGCGGCCTGCAAGACCTGAGCGCGGCCCATTTCCTTGCCGTCGCTGGTTACAAAAGAATTGAGCGCCATGTTCTGCGCCTTGAAAGGTGCAACCCGCAGCCCCCTGCGGGCCAGCAGGCGGCATACGGCCGCCGTAATCAGGCTTTTGCCCGCGTTTGAGCACGTCCCCTGAATCATGAGAGCCGGAGGCAAAGAACGCCCCTGCCCCGATTGTGCCGTATGAACCGATCTGACCGCCATGCGTGGTATCCTCCCTGCACTTGCGGCATGTCCGTTCAGTGCTGTGCCTTTTATGATATCTTTTCGGCAATATATGGATTGCGGGAAGCTACCGCAACCAATGCGCCCGGCCGCAAGGTACAGAGTCCGCCTGCCTGCACTGCGCGTTCTTCGTCTTGCACTGCTTGCCAGCTTTTCGTATAAAAGAAATGGTGGTCATACAAATACCCGCCGCGGCCCTGAAGGGCACGGCGGTTTACGCGGCCGCCAGGGCCGCAAATACCTGCGGAGTTTCAATGAAGCGTGTATTTTTATGGATTCTGGGTGGCGCCACGGTTCTGGCAGTGGCGGCGGCTGTCCTGCTCAGCAGGGTTGACGCTGGTTTTGTGGTGCGGCAGATAGCCGATGCCACGGCCAAAGCCACTGGGCAACCTTTAACGTTTGACAGCCCGCCCGGAATTTCCTTTTTCCCCCCCGGCGTCAATTTTGGACAGGCGCACTGGGGCAGCGCCGGCGATGGGCAGGGCGTGGTCATCTCCGTCAAAAGCGGCATGGCCCAACTGGAGCTGAGCCCCCTGCTTACGGGCAATGTTGTCGTGCGTGAAGTACGGCTGAACAGCCCCGTGATTGAAGTCCGCGAAGGCAAGGCCGTTGCCGCTGCCAAGCCGGATGCGGAAAAACCCGCCGTTGAAACCAAACCAGCCGCTGCAACCCCGCCAGCCCTTCCCATTGAGCTGAAACGTCTTGTACTGCGCCAGGGTATTGTGACCTACACAACCGCAAATGGTAAAACACTGCGCGTTGATGATGTAAACTTTTCTGTAGAAAATCTGCGCACCGGGCAAGAAGCCGTGGTGCAGTGCGACTTTGCCTTTATTTTTGGCGACAGCACCGCCGAACCTGCTGCCCCCGCCGCCAAATCTGGCGCAAACAACATCTCGGGTACGCTGGCATTTTCTTCCCGCCTGCGCTACGCGCCGCCTCAGCTGCTTTTCCGGCAGACTGCGCTGACTGTCACACCGCTCACCGGAGCGCTGCCCAAGGAAGCCGGGCCGTTGCAGTTCACCTGTGAGGGGTCGCTGCGGCTGAGCGATCTGCACCTCCAGTTGAGCAAGGCCTTGCTCAATACGCCCCAGGCGCGGGTGAGCGCATCCGGCGAAGGCGGGCTGGCCCCCCTGGCGTTCAACGGCGCTCTTGAAATGGAAGGCTCGCCCCACAAACTTGCTGCGCTGGCAGGCCATAAACTGGCGACTCCCGCTGCCAAGGACGATCTGCGCTTCAGAACAATGGTGCGCTATACCGCCAATGCCCTGAATCTCAGCCAGATGCTTTTGCAACTTGACGATCTTTCCCTGCGCGGAGGCCTGCGCCTTGATCTGCCCGAAAACGCTCCCATGCTTGTGACTGCGGACGTGCAGACCGGCATGCTCAATCTTGATCCCTATTTGCCCCCGGCAGAATCCGGCAAAAATGCAACGGAAACCAGGCCTGCGGGCCACGACGGAGCATCGTCCAACGGCAAGCGAGCCAAGCCGGATGCGGAAGCGGCACGGCGCATGCCGGGGCTGGACATCCGCGCCAAAGTGGCTGGCATTACCAAGAGCGGATTGCAGATAAAAGACATTGCGCTGGCCATCAAAGGAGAAAAAGGACGCTACGCCCTGACTTCCTTAACGGCCAGCCTTGGCAGCGGCGGGCTTATCAAGTCCACCGGCAACATGGATATGGCGACTGAAACTTGCGCTCTCAAGGCGCAAGCCGCCGATGTGGAGCTTGGCCCGCTGCTGGTTGCCCTTGGCAAGGGCCGACTGGCCGACGGGCAGGCCGCGCTGGATGCGGATATGACCATGAAGTGCGCGGACGCCAACGATATTCGCCAGACTCTTGGCGGACGGGGGCAGCTTGAGATACGCCGCCTGCATGTTCCGGCCATGGCAGAGCTTTCCAAGAGCATCCCTTCGCTCACCGGCAAGGCAGGGCCGCTGCCCGACCGCTTTGATCTGGCCCGTGCTCCCTTTACCGCCCGCGATGGCGAAATCAACGCAAGTCCCATCACCGTTACCTCCGCCACTCTCAACGCTGCGGGCAAGGCGCGCATTAGTCTGCCCAAACAGTACCTGGACGCAGCCCTGGACATCAAAACCATGGGGCTGACGATTCCTGTGACGGCCAAGGGGCCTTTGAGTGACATTTCGTATGGTGTTGACCCGCGTTTTGCCCTTGATATGGCAAAAAATCTGCCCGGAGCATTGCTGAAAACGGGCAAGGAAGCCGGAAGCACCACCAAGGACGCGGCAAAGGGCGCGGAAGGGCTGGTTCGCGGCATTCTGGGCCGCTAACAGGCATGGCGACGGCTGGACAAAGATACGAGCGAAGGCCAATGGCAAGGCAAACAGCTCTGGTTCACGGGTTAAGGTATTTTGCCTGGGGCTTGCCTTTTCGGCGTCATGGGCTAAAGCTATTAGCATCACGGGCGTTAAGCATTAAAGAAGGCCTGAACGCGCTGTAAAGGCGCGATTGGTGAGCGGAGTAGTCAAAATTTCGCCAGCCAGGCAACACACGAGCTTTACGGGGTTTCTTTGCCCAGTAAGGCATAGAGCGAACAGGCGGCAGTATGTACTTACTTATAGGACTGGTCATTGTTGCGGCTTCAGTCGGCACGGGCTACACCATGGCTCACGGCGACTGGGGCGTTCTTTTTCAGCCCGCCGAGTTCATCATTATTTTGGGTTGCGGCCTTGGGGCTTTTTTTGGTTCGCAGACCAAGTACACCTTTGGCTTGGTTGTCAAAAGCCTCAAGCACCTGTTTGCCGATCCTGGTTCCAGCAAAAATCATTACCTTGAGACCCTTGCCCTGCTGTATGCGCTCTTTTCCAAAATGCACCGCGAGGGCGTGATCAGTATTGAAAGCGACGTTGAAAAGCCCGAATCCAGCCCAATTTTCAGCAAGTATCCCAATATTTCCAAAGATACCGTGCTGGTGAACTTTGTGGGCGACACGCTGCGCGTGTACCTGACCACCGGCGACCCCGCAGATATCGACAGCCTCATGGATGTGGATATCGAGACCATGCGCGAAGAAGGCATATTGCCCGCCCACGCCGTGTCGCACATGGCCGAATCGCTGCCGGGCATGGGTATTGTGGCCTGCGTGCTGGGCGTGGTTTTGGCCATGGGCAAGATCAACGAACCGCCGGAAGTTCTTGGCCACTACATCGCGGCAGCGCTTGTCGGCACGTTTTTTGGTATTCTTGCCTGTTATGGCCTCTTTGGCCCCATGGGCGCAAAGCTTGAAAACTACGTGGCCGAAGAACATTTTTATTTTAACGCCATCAAGGAAGCCGTAGCTGCCGCCATTCGCGGATCAACTCCGCTGATCGCCGTGGAATATGGGCGCAGGGCCATACCCTACCCCTTCCGACCTTCTTTTGCAGAAATGGAAGAACGGCTCAAGAGCGGCTAGGCCGGGGCAAACGGGCTGGCTGCCCCCCTAACCGGGGAGTGCAGGCGCAGATATTTTGCCCTTCTGTAAAAACCTGCTATGGTTTGCACATCAAGGGCGCGGACGGCTGATCTTTATGCCGTCAGCAAAAGCGTAAGGCCCGGCGCAGATTACTACGAAGGAGAAAGCCTATGGGCGGCGGCGCATGGAAAGTGGCGTATGCCGACTTTGTTACGGCCATGATGGCCTTCTTCCTTCTGTTGTGGATCCTCAGCATGGTGCCGCCCGACACCAAGGCGGGTCTTGCAGCGTACTTCAGCGGCGAGCGCAATTTCGACTCCAGCTCCACATCCCCCATATCAAATAATCCGTTCATCCAGAACACGGATAAAATTGATGCGCGCGACCTCAAAATCAACGAGGTTGAAAAGTCGCACTACGCCATTGCGCAAAAAATCAAGCAGATGCTCATGGCAGATGCCGTGCCGCAAAACTCCTCGGGCATCAGCGCGGATGACGTGGGCGTGCAGTTGCGCGTCAATTCGGACGTTATGTTTCGGCCCGGCAGCGTTGACCTGCTGCCCGAAGGCACCAAGGTGCTGGAAGCGGTGCTGAAACTCATGAACGAATACAATCTTTACCTTGTGGTGCGCGGGCACGCTGACTCCACCGAGGCCAGACCGCCATATGCCTCCGCGTGGGAGCTTTCCGGCGCGCGTGCATCAGCCATGGTGCATTATCTCGCCGATAAGGGCATCAAGCCCACGCGCATGCGTGCTGTGAGCTACGGCGATACGCGCCCCCTCAAGCCGGGCATTGACGAACAGAGCCGCGCCATGAACCGGCGGGTGGAATTTTTCTTCCATCGGCCAGAGGTCATGTCATACAGCGTGGTGTACTAGTCCGCTTTTCTGCCAGCAAATTGCAAATGAAACGGCCCCTGTGAAAATTCACAAGGGCCGTTTCTCTGTTTCACTGACGGGGATGCTTTTGCGGCATCACGGCCAGAGCTATATCTTACGTACTTCCGTATACCAGGCGGCAGCCTCTTCAAGCAGCTTGCCCGTGCGGGCCGCCAATGCCTGAGGATCCTTGAGGTAACCGTCCAGCAGCAGGCTGGCGTCAAACAGGCAGCCAGTCATGTCGGCCAGAATCCTGTCGTCCGCGTCTGCCTTGAACATGCGCAACATGCTGCGCAGCAGCAGATGATCGCGGTTGACCTCCAGCACCTTCACAGGGATGGAATCATCCTTCTGCATGACCTTGAGCAGTTTTTCCATGGAGGACGACAGACCGCCATCGGGCGAAACCAGCACTGCGGGGCTGTCTGCCAGACGGTGAGAAACACGCACGTCCGTCACTTTGTCGCCCAGGATTTCCTTCATCTTGCCAAGCAGGGCGTCAAAACTTGCCGAATCGTCGTCAGAGAGCGGCGCGGCGGCTTCGTGTTCCGGCTGTTCCTTGTCGGAAAAGTCTTTCAGGGCGTCATCCGCCGCTGTTTCCACCGACTTGAATTCCCAGTCCTTGTACTTGGCAAGGCCGTCCATGACAAATTCGTCCACAGGCTCGTACAGCCACAGCACTTCAATGCCCTTGCAGCGGAAGCGCTCCATGTGCGGATTGAGGCGGGCGGCCTCACGGTTGGGCGCTGCCACATACCAGATGGTCTTTTGCCCTTCTGGAGCGCGGGCCATGTATTCATCAAGGCTGGTGAGCGCATCCGCATCCGCAAGGGACGAGGAATTGAAACGCAGCAAGGCGCTGATGCGTTCGCGGTTGGCATAATCGTGGTAACCCAGCTTGAAAACCTTGCCGTGCAGCTTCCAGAAGCGGCTGTATTTTTCCGCATCGTCCTTTGCCAGCTTTTCAAGATGGCCCAAGGTCTGCTTGACCAGCACCTGATTGATCTTGCGCAGCACCACGTTTTCCTGAAGCGTCTCGCGCGAGATGTTCAGGGGCAGGTCTTCCGTGTCGACCACGCCTTTGAGGAAGGCCAGATATTCAGGCACCAGTTCTTTGTTGCGGTGCTGGATGAGCACGCGGCGGGCATAAAGATCAAGCCCCCAAAATTCGCGGTCAGCACCAAAAAAATCCTGCGCCGAATCGGGCGTGAACAGGAGTGCATTAAACTGCACAGGCGCATCCACAGAAAGATGCAGGGTGTCCAGCGGCTCCTTAGCGTCATAGGTCAGGGCTTTGTAAAAGGAATCGTACTGTTCCTTGGTGACCGAAAACTTTGGCTCGCGCCACAGCGCAGGCTGGGTGTTGACCCGCTCGCCGTCCACGAGGACAGGAAAGGGAACAAAGGCCGAGTGCTTGCGGATAACCGACTCAACGCGGAACTTCTCTGCAAATTCGGCGGCATCGTCCTTGAGCCATGCCTTGATGACAGTACCGCGCGCGGGCTCATCCCCGGTTGCGGGCTCAACGGTAAAGGTGCCAAGCCCGTCGCTGACCCACACGCTGGCTTCTGCATCATCGCCAAAAGCCGGACGCGAAGTAACTTCCACCTTGCTGGCCACCATAAAGACAGAATAAAAGCCCACGCCAAAACGGCCGATTATGTTGGCGGCATCCGCAGGACCGGAGGTTTCGCCCTCCTCCCCGGCTTCGGCCTTTGCCGCATCGCTGCCGTTGGCGGCATTTTCAGCCGCAATATCGGCCAAAAACTGCTCGGAGCCGGATCTGGCAATGGTGCCAAGGTTTTCAGCCAGTTCTTCTGCTGTCATGCCAACGCCGGTATCTGCAATGGTCAGAACCTTGGCGTCCTTGTCCAGGCTGATGCGGATTTCAAGGGGGATATCAGCAAGACGCGGGCTTTCGCCCCTGTTCATACGATAGCGCAATTTATCCAACGCGTCCGAGGCGTTGGAAACAAGTTCCCTCAAAAAAATTTCGCGATTTGTATAGAGCGAATTGGTGAGGATATGCAGGACTTTGCGCACCTCAGCGCGGAATTGGCGGGAATTCTTACCAGCCTCTGCCATGACAAACCTCCTGAAAAAAGATATAGTTGAAAATAATATCCCCCACTGAAATTTCAAGGGGGATTTGCCAAATTTTACGGCATTTTTCCGCGCGGCAGTTGGCAACGCAGGGAAATTCGCGCGTCCGGCACCCTGTAAAACAGGCTGGCAGGCACGCGCAGACATTCCAATCCAATATTTCATATAAAAGGGGGATAAAACATCAAGCCCGCAGGATTCATACTCATACGGGCAAAATGATATTCGTAACTACTTGCCATTTGATGGGAAAAAAGCTATCTCGCCTGAAGGATATTCAAGGAGGGCCTACATGGACGTTGTAATGCTTTCGCGTTTGCAATTCGCTGTGGCCGTTTTTTTCCATTTCATATTCGTGCCGCTTACGCTCGGTCTTTCCGTCATTCTCGCCTGGATGGAAACCCGCTATGTGCGTACCGGTGACGAATTCTGGAAAAAACAAGCCAAATTTTGGGGAAAACTTTTTCTCATCAACTTTACCCTGGGCGTGGTGACAGGCATCACGCTTGAGTTCCAGTTCGGTACCAACTGGTCCCGCTACTCGGAATACGTGGGCGATATTTTCGGCTCCCTGCTGGCTATTGAAGCCACGGTGGCCTTTTTTCTGGAATCCACGTTCCTTGCAGTGTGGCACTTCGGCTGGAACCGCGTTGGCAAAAAAATGCATCTTGCCTCAATTTACATTGTGGCATTTGCGGGCAACCTTTCCGCCCTGTGGATCATTCTTGCCAACGGCTTTATGCAGCACCCGGTGGGCTATACCATCAATGAGACAGTTGGCCGTGCAGAGCTTGCCAACTTCTGGCAGGTGGTAACCAATGGCTACGCCTGGGGCATGTACGCGCATACGGTGCTTGCATCGTGGGCGCTGGGCGGCTTTTTTGTGCTGGGCGTTTCGGCCTGGCATTTGCTGCGCAAGAGCCAGGTGGACTTTTTCAGGGCCTCTTTCAAGATGGCCGCGCCTTTCACCCTGATTCTTGTTTTGTTGCTGGGCCTTTCGGGCGACCAGCAGGGCAAGACTGTGGCCCAGGTTCAGCCTGCCAAGCTGGCTGCGCTGGAATCCCACTGGGAAACCGGGGGCAACGTGCCCTTTTATCTGCTGGCATGGCCTGACGAAGCCAATGAAGGCAACAAGGTTCAGGCCATCGGCATTCCCGGTCTGCTGAGCTGGATTGCCTACGGCGATACCAACGCCGAAGTGAAGGGCCTCAAGGACTTTGCCAAGGAAGACCGCCCCCCGGTTATGCCTACCTTCCTGAGCTTCCGTGGCATGATTGCCATGGCTGGCATCTTTGTGCTGCTGGCCGTAGGCGCTTTTTTGCAACGCAAGAAGGACGAACCCTGCCCCCTGCTGCTCAAGGCGCTGGTATGGAACATCCCCCTGCCCTACGTTGCCATCATGCTGGGTTGGGCAGTGGCCGAAATTGGCCGCCAACCCTGGATTGTTTATGGTCTCATGCGCACTTCCGACGCGGTTTCGCCAGTTCCAGCCGAGAATGTCGCCATTTCGCTGGGTGCGTTCATAGTGGTGTATTCCCTGCTTGGCCTTCTGGACATTTACTTGCTGCGTAAATACGCCATCAAGGGCCCTGACGCCCAGGAGGTATAGCCATGTTGGAAACCATCTGGTTTGTGCTGTGGGCATTGTTGTGGGCCGTGTACTTTATTCTGGACGGTTTTGATCTTGGCCTTGGCGCGTTGCTGCCCTTTTTGGGCAAAAACGAGTCTGAGCGCCGCATCATGTACAATGCTGCCGGTCCCTTCTGGGACGGCAACGAAGTGTGGCTTATTTCCGCTGGCGGCGTGACCTTTGCGGCTTTTCCCAAGGCCTATGCGGTCATGTTCAGCGCACTGTACGCCCCGCTGCTTCTGCTGCTGTTCGCCCTTATTTTCAGGGCTGTTTCCTTCGAGTTCCGCAACAAGGTGGAACACGACAGCTGGCGCGCCCTGTGGGACGGTGTGCATTTTCTTGCCAACCTGATCCCCTGCGTGCTGCTGGGCGTGGCTTTCGCCAACCTGTTCATGGGTATTCCCATTGACGTCAAGGGCGTATACCACGGCAACCTGCTTGGCCTGCTGAACATTTACGGCCTTGCGGGCGGCGTGTTCTTTTTGTGCATGTTCCTGCTGCACGGCTCCCTGTGGCTGGCCATCAAGAGCACAGGCAGCCTGCAAACCCGCGCAGCGGCATCGGCCACCTTCCTGTGGCCTGTCATGCTGTTGCTGCTGGTGGTCTTTCTGGTTCTCACCGCCATGTACACCAAGCTGTATGCAAACTTTCTGGCCATGCCTGTTCTGTTTGTTCTGCCCTTGCTGGCGCTGGCGGGCCTTGTGGGCGCGCGCGTCATGCTGGGTGCGGGCAAGCTGTGGCTGGCCTGGGCGTGCAGCGCCGTGTTCATTCTTGGCGTTACCTTCTTTGGCGTTGCGGGCATGTTCCCCGGCATGATCATATCTTCCATTGATCCTGCCGCCACGGTCACCGCCTTTAACGGCGCTTCCAGCCAACTGACGCTCAAGATCATGCTGGGCGTGGCTCTGGTCATGGTGCCCATCGTGCTTGCGTACCAGTTCTGGCTGTACAAGACCTTCTCCGCCCCTGTGACGCACGAGGATCTCAAGGACGAGCACGCCTACTAAACCCAGGCTGTTCTCCCCTTCCAAAAGCAACACCCCGCATCGTCTGATGCGGGGTGTTTTCATTTAAAGCCAGCAGGGCAGCTTTGGAGTCAATTTGACCACGGGAGTGCGGACGTTGCCAGTTATGACTGCCTGCGCTGTCCAGCGCTGCAAGGCGACCAGAACAACTCTGCGCCATGAAAAAGCCTGCACGGTGAATTAGCTTCGCCGTGCAGGCTTTCCCTGTAAACAGGCTCTAATCGGTGGATTCCACCTCACGCACACAGTAGCCCTGATGCCGGAGGGGCGTGAAATAATTGGTGCCCCAGGTCACGGCCAGCACAAACAGCGCGGCGAAAAGACCGATGGCAGGACTCCACAAGGGGCTTGCGGAAAGGGCCAGCCGCATGAGCAAGGTGCCTATGACAAAGCCCGAATTGCGGAACACCGCATGGAAGGCAGGCATGTACCGCTGTGCGATGAGCACCATGGCGATATCTGCAAAAATCAGCACCGTGTAGAGAGTTTCAAAAAATTTGAGGTCTTCGCCGGTTTTCACAAAGTGCATAAAATCGCGGGAACCGATGAACAGAAATATTACAAACAGGGCCAAGGCCAGCATTTTTTTGCTCATGACGTAGCGCATGCGCAGATCGGCTGTGGCGATAAAATGCAGGTGTTGCCGTGCGATGCGTTTGTACAGGCCAAGGCACAGATACACGCACAAGGCACCGGCACCGGAAACCGCTATGCTGATAACCGGCAGCAGGTCGTTAACCACGCTGACCGGCTCCGGCAAATGCGCCAGTTCTTTAAAGGCATTGCGCAGCAAAATAAGGGTAAGTATCTCAAACTGCTTGCCCATGGATTGCGAAAGGGAACTTGGGATCGCCAGAATCAGGCTCATGACCTCAAGCACCAGAATCAGGGTAAAGGCCAGATGGATGGCGTAAAAATGGCTGTGCGGCGTAATCGCGGCCAGCCACGGAGGCAGAATGCCCATGCGCTTGAGTTCCACCCCAAGCAGGGCGAGCAGATATACCCAGAGGATGCAAAGGGCCACGCGGCGCTGGGTGGCTGCACGCTCCCAGGCTGAGTGCAGCCAGTCAAAGACATCCGTAATTGGCTGTAATTTAAAAATAAACATGCGATAGCTCCATAGATGAGTACCCGGAGATCTAAAGAAACCCCGTCTGGCAGAAGGATATCTACAGCTTGCCAAATGTCAAAGACTACTAATCCTGTTATGACAGACGGAATCATGGGAGGCATGCCTGAGCCAATGCCCTGCGCACTTGCCATCCATCAATATAGAACGTAGAGAAAAGGCTTCCCCCGCGTTGCAGACCTTCGGCTTGCCCGATGGGTTTGAACAGTGTCGGCGGCCTGCGGCCTGCCGAGAGCGCGAGTTTTTTCCAAACTGCCATGCCGCCCGACCCCGCATCACTACGGGCATCGGTTCGGCATGGTCGGCTATTGGGCGACTCGCCAATGCGCGGGAAAACAGGGGGTGGATTGAGCATGCCCCGCCTGTCTTCACGGATTTGACCGGCGGCAACGCCGCAAGAGCTTCATCGAGCTTTACGAGGTAGAACGTCATGCCCCACAAGGGTCCGCATATCTCCATTTCTCCCGACTATGTGGTGAACAGGATTCTGCGCATCAATATTGATGACTTTGCAGAATGGCCCGAATCTGTGCGCAACCTGGCCATCGCCATAGCCGAAGAACTTTTTCTGGTGGCCTACAACCCCTTTATCAATGCGGAAACCGTGCGCACCAGCGTGCGCGAAAGCTATGACAAGGAATCGGTCTCCCTGGCGCACTATTACGCCACGGCCATCAGCGAAGGCCTGACCATGTTCTGGTCGGCCCACGAGGCCGAAACCGCCTTCCGCGCCAAACTGGTGGACGCCCTGCACGGCGTTTTGCCCGATGAATGCATTCTGACCAATCCCGCCGCCATGGTGGAATCGGCAACAGACGCCACTGACCTGCGCATGGAACTGCCCCTGCTGGTGGTTGAGCCTGACAATACCGAGCAGGTGGCCGAGCTTGTAAAGCTCGCCAACGACATGAAGTTTGCGCTCATTCCGCGTGGCGGCGGCTCCGGTATGACCGGCGGCGCTGTACCCGCGCGCAAGCGCACGGTTATTGTCAGTCTTACCCGGCTGACGCGCATCGGGCCTGTTGACCTTGAAGCCATGACAGTCACCTGTCAGGCCGGGGCCATCACCCAGGCCGTCATCAACGCCGTGGATACCGAGGGCGCGCTGTTTTCCGTTGATCCGGCTTCCAAGCAGGCATCGACCATCGGCGGCAACATTTCTGAAAACGCGGGCGGCCCCAGCGCCTTTGAGTACGGCACCACGCTGGACAACCTGCTGTGGTGGCGCATGGTCACGCCCACGGGTGAAATCATCACCGTTGAGCGTGAAAACCACCCCCGCCACAAGATCCTGCCTGACGAAACCGCCGTCTTTGTGGTCAAGGACGTGAGCGGCGGCGTGCGCAACGTGGTACATCTGCGCGGCGACGAAATACGCCTGCCGGGCCTTGGCAAGGACGTGACCAACAAGGTTTTGGGCGGCCTGCCGGGCATGCAGAAAGAAGGCGTGGACGGCATCATTACCGAAGCCTGCTTTATCGTTCACCCCAAGCCCAAGTACAGCCGCGTCATGGTGCTTGAATTCTTTGGGCGCTCCATGCACCCCGCCGCCGTGGTGGTACGAGAACTGGTGGCCCTGCGCAACCGCATCCGGCAGGAAGGCGACTACGCCCACCTGTCGGCCATGGAAGAGTTCAACGCCAAGTACGTGCAGGCCATTGAATATAAGCGCAAGTCCGAAAAATACGAGGGCTCGCCCATTTCGGTCATCATCCTGCAGGTGGATGGCGACGATCCCTACCTGCTCGACAAGTGCGTGGGCGACATCGTGAGCGTTGTGGAACAGCAGGACAACGTGGACATCATCGTTGCCGCTGATGAAAAGGAAGGCGAGCGCTTCTGGGAAGACCGCCACAGGCTCTCGGCCATCGCCAAGCGCACCTCCGGCTTCAAGATGAACGAGGACGTGGTCATCCCCATGGACCGCATCCCCGACTTTGCGCTGTTCCTCGAGCAGATCAACCTGGAATGCACGGCGGCCTCCTACCGTTACGCATTGCAGGAAGTGGGTCGTCTGCCGGGCTTCCCCATGGAAGATAAAGACTTTAACCGCGAGTTTTCGCAGGCCTCCAAGGCTGCCTCGGGCGATGTTGCCGCCACCGAAATTTCGGATATGGAACTGGCCGCCCGCGCAGAAGACTTTCTTGCCAAGCTCAAGGAAAAATACCCCCATCTTGCCAAAAAGATCGACAAGATCAGGGAATACATGGATGCCAGCCGCATTGTGGTTGCCAGCCATATGCACGCGGGCGACGGCAACTGTCATGTGAACATCCCCGTGAACTCCAACGATGCTCACATGCTTGAAGAAGCGGAAGAAACCGCAGCCCGCATCATGGCCGAGTGCCAGGAAATGGGCGGCGAGGTTTCGGGCGAGCACGGCATCGGCATCACCAAGATCGCCTTTTTCGGCAAAGACAAGATGGACGCCCTGCGCGCTTTCAAGGAGCGCGTGGATCCCCGCGATGTGATGAACCCGGCCAAGCTGGTTTTCCGCGAACTGCCGGTGCGCCCCTTTACCTTCTCGTTCAACCGCCTGATCCGCGATATTCGTGAAAGCGGCCTGCCCGACAAGGAAAAGCTCATCAGCCTGCTCACCTCCATTCAGGTCTGCACGCGTTGCGGCAAGTGCAAGCAGGTCTGTTCCATGTGCTATCCCGAGCGCTCCATGCAGTACCACCCCCGCAACAAGAACATGGTGCTGGGCATGCTGCTGGAGGCTGTATACTACAGCCAGGTCAACAAGGGCCGCATTGAGGAAAGCCTGCACAAGGCCCTGCGCGATATTGTGGAGCATTGCACCGCCTGTGGCCGCTGCATGGCCAACTGCCCGGTCAAGATTCCCTCGGGTGAGGTGGCCCTCACCCTGCGCGCCCTGCTGGAACACGAAGGCGCTGGCGGGCACCCCATCAAGGGGCATGCCCTTGAATGGCTCTCGCGCGATATACAGCACCGTGTGCCCAAGGCGGCCAAAATGGCCTCCCTTGGACAAAAGATGCAGAACAAGTTTCTCGGTTTCGTGCCAGATATGTGGAAACGCCGCCTGAAGAGCCCGCTCTTTTCCGGCCGCGGCCCCAAGATGGGCTACACGAATCTGTATGAAACCCTCAAGCTGCACAGAGGTTCCATTTTTGCGCCTGCCGAGCCAACGCCGGGCATGCCCTGCGTCTTGTACTTCCCCGGTTGCGGCGGCGCGCTGTTCTATGACCGCATCGGTGTTTCTTCCATCATGCTTCTGCTCAAGGCCGGCTTTGCCGTAGCCGTGCCGCCCCGGCACATGTGCTGCGGCTTCCCCTTGCTGGCTGCGGGCATGGATACGGCCTTTGAAGACAACATGGCCCAGAACCGGCAGTATCTGGCCTCCATGCTGCGCAATCTTGCCAAGCAGGGCTTTGACTGCAAGCATCTGGTCACAGCCTGCGGCTCGTGCCGTGACGGCCTTGAGCGCCTGCACATGGAAACGCAGTTCCCGCAGTTGACCCTGCGTGATGTGGGGCAGCTTACCCTGCCCCTGCTGGACAAGGACAAGCTCAAGGCTCCCCTGCCGGAAGGCTCAAAGGTTCTGTACCACGGCGCGTGTCACTGCGAATGGGCCGATGTGCACAAGATCAAGGGACAAAAACAGATTATCAAGGCGCTGGGCGACTTCAGCGGCGCCAAGATTACGCTCAACCCCGGCTGCTGCGGCGAATCGGGCATGGGGGCCATGACCTCGCCCGATATCTACAACCTGCTGCGTTCGCGCAAGCAGTTGCGCCTTGGCGAGGCTTTTGAGCAGGGCAACGACGGCCCCGTGATTGTGGGCTGCCCCTCGTGCAAGATCGGTATTGGCCGCTGCCTCATCAACATGCGCGACAAACGCCCTGTCATGCACGTGGTTGAATGGCTGGCCGGGCAGGTGGACGGCGAAGACCGCCGCCAGACCTTCCGCAAAAAAGTCAACGATGTGCGCGGCGAAGTGCGCGTTATTGACGTAAAATAACAGCCTTATCATAAGGCGGCCTGCACATGCAGGCTCGGCCTCTTGCCTCTGGCGAGGCCAGCATACATTCCCAAAATACAGCGCGGGGGGTTCCGGATACGGGGCCTCCCGCGCAAACACAAGGTCTGTCAGCATATGGCGCACCCTGCCGATTCCTGCCCCGCACACAGCGGTAAATCCCCGGCCCATGAGCTTCAGGCGCATCATTTCACCTTGCCTGCCCCCGGCTGGTGCTGGTGGGTGGCGCTGGTGGCGCTGCTGCTGCCCTTTGCCTATGCCTTTGGCTTTCTGTTCCCGCGCGGGGATGACTTTGATGAAGTCACCAGAGCCATGTTCCCCTTTGATCTGCCCGGTGGGCTGTATGAAGTTGCCCGCGAATGGCTAACCTGGAGCGGGCGCTACACCTACCACTTTCTGGCGGTTTTTCTTGGCAAGGCCGGGGAAATCCGCCCCCTTTACGGGCTTGTTTGCGCGGGCGTTGCGGCGCAGTTCGGCCTTGGCCTGTTCGGCCTTGCGCGGGTGGTAAGCGTCCAGCGCGGCGCGGCCGCTTTTTGCGGATTGCTGGGCGTGCTGGTGGTGCTTGCCGGTCATCAGAGCCTGCCCAACTTTTACCTGCTGACAGATGTGCTCACCATGGGCCTTTTGCAGGCCATGACCCTTGTCTTTCTGTGGATGCTCTGCCGCCTGTGGGCCGCTCCGACAGCCGAGGCCCGCAAGGCGCGGCGTCAGGCCATCATTGTGGGTGTACTGACCGTGGGTGTGTTTGAACATTCGGCGCTGGCGGCTTTGGCGGCATGCACGGTTGCTGTGCTGTTGGCCCTTGCGGATCGCTTTGCAAGCAGGGAGACGGAACCCGATGTCACGCAAAACGCCCGCACCCGCCTGCGCCATATGGGCGTTCTGTGGCTATGGGTTTTCGGAGCTTTGCTGTTTTCCTTTCTTGCTCCGGGCAATCAGGTGCGCAGGGCTGCCCGCCATATTGGCACGGACGTACAGCTGCGCCAGCTTGCCGCAGCTTTTGACGAATGGCGGCAGGTGGCCTTTTGGTTTTTTGACGGCCTGTGGCCGTGGGCTGTTCTCCTGCTGGTGCTTGTGTTGCGGGGCATGCGCGGGCAATGCTCCATCGTGAGCAAGGGGACTGCGCGTTCCGGCTTGCTGATGGCAGTTTTGGCCATAGCCGCGTATCTGGGGCTGTCAGCCCTGCTTACCGTGCTGCATGCCCTCAGCGATGTGACCATCAGCTCCACTGGCAAACTGCCAGCAGGCCTGACCATTTTTTCAGCCTATGCCTGCGGCTTTGCCCTCTGGGGCTTGCTGAACGCCTTTCCTGCGGTGGAACGTTCCTTGGCGCGGCTACCTCAGCGGGCACTCATGGTTGCGCTGCTCATTCCTCTGCTGCTTATGCTTGCCAGCAGCTCCAATTGGCGCAACACCACAGCCAATGCCGCCAACGGCGGCATGCTCCACCTTGGGATGCAATTGCAGGAGCGCTACGACACTCTGCAAGCCATGGGCGATGCCGCCCAGCCAAAGGATGCGCCGCCGCGATTCGGCCTGCTTGGCGAAATATACCGGCCCGGCGCGCGCAAGCGAGCCATAGACAAGAATTTGCCCCTGCCTGTGGTGCAGCGCAGTATTCCGGCGACGGTCTTTCCTGTGCAAATGGGTGAGGCTTTGCCCGCGCAACCAGAAACATGGCCCAACCTCTGGGCAGCCTGGATGCTGGGCCTTGGCGGCGTATACAGCGCGCCGCCCGCGGCCTCCGCAGCGGTGACGGCGCTGGAAGCGCCTGCGGGCATGGCCGCGCAACAGCCCGTAACGCTTGGCTTGCCGCAGGCCTTGCATGATGCGGGAATTGACGCTGCGTGGCTGGTGCGCGCCAATGGCGCTCCGACAAACGCGCAGCCCACGGCAGCTACCACCACGTTCAGCGATCTGTGGCTGGTGCTTCACGGGCAGGATATTTCAAAGATTGAACGCATTGCGGTTTTGCGGCTCAACAAAACTGACTGGCGCAGGCTTATGCCCGTATTTCTGCAACGGTTTGCGGCATCCCATATTCTGGAACGACAGATAGTTGCAAACAGCACCGCCGGAGGCACCGTCTACCAGCAAATACTGACCGCGCTGGCAGGCGAACAAATCCACTTCACGGCTGAAGGCTGGAAAGTCGGCGAATATCTGGCAGTGCCCGTGAGTCAGGCAGTCAATGCCCCGCTGGGCCTTTTTGTGAGCCTGAACAATGGCCCCATGCTCCGGCTTGACTTGTCAAAACCCTGACCAGCCTGAGCTGGTTGACGAGTTTGGGCTGGCGTGGCTGGCGGTCAGATTGCATCGGCTTGATCAGGCGTAGTTTGCCCAAGGCACGGCCTGCAAGACCGTGGTGACACCGCGAAAGAAAGCCTGTGTTTCTTCCGCAGTAATGTGTTCCGGCAGGGAATAGCGCTCCCTGTACCAGGGCAATGTGAGCCGCAAGGCAGCCTGCATGGTAGCCTGACGCGGATGCAGCACATCAGCAGGCCGGGTCTGGGTGGCGTCCTCGCCCGCACTGCATGGCTGGCCGAAAACAACATAGCGCCTGCACGCCATCGGGCGCACAGGATAAGCGCCGCAGCATTTCTCCAGCAGGAAAGGGCAGGCGTCCCCAAGAGTTGCCCGCTCTCCGTGGAACAGCGCAAAGGTTGCTTTGAGAGCATCCCGCCTGGAGGGTGGAAGCTCCAGTTCTGCAAAAAGGCGCAAGGCCAGAATTTCCAGTGGAGTCGCCGGGATGGGCTGGATACAGCAATAGCAGCACCCCGGCCCGCAGGCTGGCGGCTCCCCCTGGAGCGCGATGGACTCCGCCACGCTGCAATCCACCAGGGCAAACGCGTCCAGCAGCAGACTCATGCCCGGCATGCGCTCAAACCGGTGACTCTGGTACCTCAAGCGCTGTGCGTTTTTTACCTGACAGGCAGCCATCTTCCACTCCGCATCAACGCGCAG
This sequence comes from Desulfovibrio desulfopostgatei, assembly GCF_053570645.1. Classification (NCBI taxonomy): domain Bacteria; kingdom Pseudomonadati; phylum Thermodesulfobacteriota; class Desulfovibrionia; order Desulfovibrionales; family Desulfovibrionaceae; genus Desulfovibrio; species Desulfovibrio desulfopostgatei. Next base: position 3,222,800 of record NZ_JBRBQS010000002.1, read on the forward strand.
CCCCGCAGAAAACCACTGCCGAGGCAGGACCTTTCTACGGGGCTGGCAGATAGAGCCTACTTCAGCCGTAGCGTCCAGTCGGTCATGGCCTGCATGAGGGCCGTTGCCTGACTTGCAAGGCCTTCATCCTGCACATCGCCGTTATCAGCAAAGGCAGGCGTGAAAGCGTTGGAAAAAAGCTCAGGCTTGTTCAGCACGTGCAGATTCAGATACACGCATACCTGGCGCAGATGGTATTGCGCCCGCGATGTGCCCATGCCGCCGCCAGCGCCCACGATGCAGGCGGTTTTGCCTGTAAGGGGCGCGAGGTCGGGTTCGCGCGAGAGCCAGTCCAGCGCGTTTTTCAGCGCGGGAGCAAGAGAATAGTTGTATTCGGGGCAGGCCAGAACCAGCCCGTCCGCCGCGCTCACCTGATCAATGAGGCGCTGCACCACAGCGGGTTTTTCAATATCCGCATTGTAAAACGGCAAAGCGGAAATATCTGCAATTTCAAGGCTTACGTTCTGAGGAAGATGCGCTGCGCAGCACCGCAAAAGCCCGGTGTTGCGCGAAGCCTTGCGCAGACTGCCCGATATGCCGACAAAGGTAAGGTTGCCCATAACTACTCCTTAAGGGTTGCATAGACACGAGTAGTTTACTGTGTTTTTAGGCAAAAGCCCATATGCCAGTGCCGCCGAAATCCCGCAGGGAGGGTCGTTTGTCAGGCTTTTGCCTTGTCCCTGGTTCTGCTCTCAAATTTATCTTTGTTCACAATCACGCGCTCGTGGGTGCCATCGCCGATCAGCCCGGTTTCATCATAGGCAGCCACCTTGAAACTCAGGCCTTTGCCATTGGGGGAAACTGCGGTTACTTCCGCAGTAAAACGCACTTTCATACCCTGCGGCGTCGCTGCCACATGGCTGACGCTGATGCCGGTTCCTACAGTCGTCTGCCCTTCTTCCAGGTATGGCTGCACCACATCCACGGCGGTGCCTTCCATCCAGGCCACCATCATGGCCGTGGAAAACACGCTGACCTTGCCGCTGCCCACCGTGCTTGCCAGCATGGCCTCGGTAACAGTGGTTTCTGACGTGCCGTTCATGCCGGGCGTAATCGTATTGCTCATGCCTGCCTCGCTGGCTTTTAACATTGTGCATGCCATGCGCTCGCGGCAACTAGCATGCGTATTTTCATTCTTTGTGGATGATAAATGACTTGCTGCCCGCTTTCAACACGCTTGCCGCACACCGTAACTATGCCGACCAAGCATGATGCTGCCGCTTAAAAAAATCTCGACCCCCAGGCATAAGTCTGGCATCATTACCAAAACCTTGCACGTGATCTTTTTTTACCGAGGGTACATTGCAGCGGCAACGCCCGGCCACAAGCCCCGCTGCAACACCTGCCGGCGTCCATCGGCCCACAAGGCTGCCTTAAGGATCTCGTTTTCAAGATAATGCCGCCGCGCTCCAACCGGCGCGGCATTCTTGATCTTTGCCCGCAATTCTTTGCGAGCAAGGCCTTTTCGTTCACCTTTTTGATGAGGAGTCCGTTTTTATGAAGGGCTTTTTGCGTTGGACATGGGGCGTTGTGTTCGTCTGCCTGCTGGCGGGCGGCGTGTTGACCGCATTGCCGCAACAGGCGGCGGCCTACAAGGCGGAGTACAAACTCAGCGTGGTGCCAGGCGCAACATCCGGGTGGGGCCTCACGGCGGCCCGCTTTGCGGAACTGGTGCATGAGCGCACCAACGGGCGTATCAACATCAAGGTCTACCCCTCCAGCCAGTTGCTGGCAGGCAAGCAGACTTCCGAATTTCTCATGCTGCGCAACGGCGCAATTGACTTTGCCCTGGCATCGCCCATCAACTGGTCGCCGCAGATCAAGGAACTGAACCTTACAGCTCTGCCCTTTTTCATGGCTGTGCAGCCAGACCGCTACAAGGCCATAGACGCCGTTACCTCCGGCAAGTCTGGTGCAATGCTGATCGCCGCCGTTGAAAGCAAGGGCGTCAAAATTCTCGGCTGGGGAGAAAACGGCTATCGCGAAATGACCACCAGCAAAGGCCCCATTACCAAGCCTGAAGATATGCAGGGCCTGAAAGTTCGCGTGGTGGGCAGCCCGATCTTTATTGATACGTTTCGCGCCCTGGGCGCAAACCCGGTCAACATGAACTGGGCCGAAGCCACCACGGGCTTTCAGCAAGGCGTTGTGGACGGGCAGGAAAATCCCACCAACGGCATCAACATTCCCTTGAAAATATGGGACTATCACAAATTCCTCTGCGATTGGCACTACGTCATTGACCCGCTGATGCTGGGCGCAAACCCCGGCGTTTGGAAGAGCTTTTCGCCTGAAGACCAGCAGATTCTGCTGGCCTGCGCCAAGGAAATGGAGCTGTACGGCAAGGCGCTCTCCCGCCTCGGCATGGATGACGGACAGTCCAAGGCCTACCTTGAAAAAATCGGCAAGCTCCCGGAAATTACCGATCCTTATGCCTGCCTTGAGCAACATGGCATGACGGTAACGCGCCTTACGCCGGAACAGACAGCGCAGTTCTTCAAGGCCACACAGGCCGTGCGCGATGACTGGACGGCCAAGATCGGCCCCGATCTTGTCAAGGCGGCAGAACAGGACATGGCTGCTGCGAAATAGCATTACAACAGCCCCCTTTTGCAGCCAGCGGCTCAGGAGGGGGCTTTTTCAGGGATGGGCAAGAACATGTGGAGTTTGCTGGACAGACGGTTTGAGGACTACCTGGGATCGTTCATGCTGGCTGCTATGGCGGCCATTGCTTTTATCAACGTGGTAGTGCGCTACTGCACCTCTTTTTCTTTTGCCTGGACAGAAGAACTGACCATCAATTTTTTTGTCTGGATAACCATGCTGGGAACAGCCCGGGCATTCCGCGAAGGCGGACACCTGGGCATGACCGCCCTGTACGATGCCCTGCCCCGGCGTTTTCGCCGCGTATGCTACTGGGGCTCCGTGCTGCTGGCGGTATGCTTTTTTGGCGCTCTGTTCTGGACAGGGCTCACCGAAGTGCTGGACGAAATCGACCTCGAGGCAACTTCCGAAGCTTTGGGGATTCCGGTGTGGTGGTACACCATCGCCACGCCCGCGTTTTCCCTGCTGATCATTTTCCGCATTGCGCAAAGGGCTGTTGAAGACCAGCGCGCCAACAACTTTTAGGAGGCGGGACTATGGATTCCCTGTTACACGATCCCGCATTCTGGCTGCTGGCGCTTTTTATCATCCCCCTGTTGCTGCGGGTGCCCATTGCCCTGGCGCTGGGCTTTTCCGCCCTCGCTGTGGTGTGGAAGTGGGATATGGGGCTCAACATGCTTTCCTACAATTTTTTTGCAGGAATAGCCAAGTTTCCCCTGCTGGCCATCCCCTTCTTTATTCTGGCGGGCTACATAATGGAGCGCGCGGGCATTGCCGCCCGCATCGTGGCGCTTATGGAAGCGCTGGTCGGCTCCATGACAGGCGGGCTGGCAGTCGCCACGGTTGCGGTTGCCACCTTCTGGGGCGCGGTGAGCGGCTCCGGCCCTGCAACAGTTGCTGCGCTGGGTCTTATTCTTATTCCCGGCATGGCCAAGGCTGGCTACGATAAAGCCTTTGCCACCGCAACGGTTTCCGTTACCTCCGGGCTCGCCATCGTCATCCCGCCAAGCATTGCCTTTATCGTTTATGGCGGTGTTGCGGATGTTTCTGTGCCTGCGCTCTTTGCGGCTGGTTTTATCCCCGGTGTTGTGGTTGCCATATTCATTATGGGCGCGGTGCTGCTTATATCCCGCAAGCACGGGTACAAAGGCAAGGAGCGGCAACAACCTGTCAGCAAGGCGCTGCGCGAGGCCTTTTGGGGCATCATGACCCCGGTAGTTATTCTGGGCGGGATTTACGGCGGCGTGTTTACCCCCACCGAGGCCGCTGCGGTTGCCATCTTCTACGGCCTCTTTGTGGGCATCTTTATTTACCGCACTATCAACAGCCTTTCGGTGATGGTTGAAATTCTCACGGAGACCGTCAAGGCCACGGCCGTTGTCATGATTGTGGTTACCTGCGCAGGCCTGTACTCCTGGGTGGGATCAACCGTGGGGCTTGTAGAAAAATGTTCAGGCGTTCTGCTGGGCGTTTCAGCAAATCCCTGGATTGTCCTGTTCATGATCAACATCATCCTGCTGCTTGCGGGCATGTTGCTGGACGCCATTTCCATCTACTACGTCTTTTTGCCCTTCATGCTGCCCATTATGACGCATTTTCAATGGGATCCTGTGTGGTTCGGCATCATGATGACCACCAACCTTGCCGTGGGTCAGGTTACGCCGCCTGTTGCGGTGAACCTGTACGTTGGGGCCAAGATCAGCGGCCTGACCATGGAGCAGATCAGCAAAGCAGCCCTGCCGCTCATTGGCGCTGCCCTGCTGGCTCTGGCTGTCATAACCGCATTCCCGGAACTCTCCACCTTTATGCCCAAGCTGCTGGGCCTGTATTGATGACGCAAGGTGCCCGGCCCCGTCCAAAATTTGGGGTCGGGCACCAATCGGAGCCGCCAGGCTTCAGCCCAGCAAAGACCGGACAAGACCTTGCTAAACCTTCCGCAGCATACGTTTATGGATACTGCGGTCACTCTCAGGGTGTGGGCCAAGGCATCTGGAAAGTAGAAAATGAAAAAGCCCTCGCAAAGAGGGCCGTTTCATGTGGAGGTTGCTGCCGCCAACGCGTACGCGGTGACTGCGGCTATATGGAAAGATCAGGCATTGGCTGCCTTGAGCATCTCTTCAACCATGGAGAGCGAAGGGGTCGCGCCAGAATCAAGGCCGCACAGGCCACGCACTGCCAGCATGAGCATGTCGAACTGGAGGGCCATTTCTGTCACGCCGTTATGGATCACGCACACATCGCCGCGCATGAACAGCTTGTAGGCGTGACGGCTGCGCTCCTGACCGCTGGAACGAACAATGTAATAGATCTGTTCATTGCTTTCAGTCACATACAGCTTTTGGCGAGTAAGTGTGCCAAGCGATTCGTCATACCAGGAACATTCCGAAAAAAGACGACCGCAAAAAGCAAAGTCGCAGCCGTTGTCCTGTTTCAGGCAAATGTCTTCCATGGTTTTCTGCACGTCCATTCATTCCCTCCGCAGGCTCAGACCATCAACCAATGGCCACAAAAATCCCCAGTTAACGTTGGGGAAAACTAGCACCGCACCAGAAGCATTGTCAATAAAGCGCAGCAAGCGAACAACAAAATCGCATGCACAAAGTGCAATTAAAATTTATAACACACCAATATATATACTTAAAAAAGATATGTTTTCTTTTGCGGTTTACCCTAAAGAAAATGGAAAACCGTACCTGTCATGAACAAAACCGGAGGGGGAAGACAAGGGCACTCACAGGTAGTTTTTTCTGCCCGGAGCACTCGTTATTCCCAACACGCATTGCGGTTGCGGCTCTGCCGGGTCTGACCGTTGGCTCTTCAGCGTGTGCGCCGCTGCCGAGTAAAGCGCGCATAGGCACGCGCCACTGGCGATGCAGGATCCATTGCCTCCAGATACACGCCATCAGCGCACAGAGGCTCTGGTGCCCGTAACCGGGGCGCGGGCTTATCCTTATTTGCCGTTTTCCGCGTTGCGGCCTTGTCCAGCCCTGCCTTGCCCATGAGCAGGTTGACCTTTATGGCGCTGAAAAAGGGCTGTTCCATAAAGGCATTGACCCTCTCCAGCATTTCGCCTGCCATAAGGTGCAGCTCCTGCGCCAGCATGGCATCCTCTGCCCCTATGAGCAGAACATCCCGATGATGCCCCATGGGCCGCGCCAAAGGCGCAAGCTCAGGCCCCATGACCATGCCCCAGTTGAGCCAGAGCTGTTGTAACCGCGCTCGCGTTTCTCCCTGGCCGGGGGCCGCGCCGAGCCCCGCCATCACGGAGGCCATGACCTCCATGGCGTGCACGGGCTGAGAGTCTTTCTGTCGTTTGCGGAATACGGCCATTATCCTTCCTCGAAAACAGGCGGCAACCCTGATCCTGGCTGGGATTCGGGTGTTGCTGGGCGGGGGCTTCTGGCTATGCCTGTTTTGAACATATTGACTATATGCTGATATATTGATACTTACATCAATCAAATTTGATTTACTGAACCTGGACAGATAATGGCACTTTTATTTTTCAAAGCTCTGTCGGACGAAACCCGCCTGCGGCTGGTTCATATTCTGCTGCATTACGAACTCTCGGTCAACGAGCTGGTCAGTATCCTTGATATGGGGCAATCGCGTGTTTCGCGACACCTCAAAATTCTTACCGAGGCCGGGCTGCTCACCTCGCGCCGTGATGGCCTGTGGGTTTTTTATGCCACACCTCGTGCAGGCGAGGAGCTTGATTTTTTGCGCGCCATCACCCCCTTTGTCCACCCGGATGCCGCCATGCGGGCAGACCTCAATATGGCCGCCCAGATTCTTGAAGAACGCGCGCTTAAAACCCGCCAGTTCTTTAACGCCATTGCGGAAGACTGGGACGAGTTGAACCGCGAGGTTCTTGGCAGCTTTGATCTGGCCGAGGCAGTTTGCGATGCCATGCCTGACGGATGCGGCACCGCTGTAGACCTCGGCTGCGGCACGGGCGCGGTGCTTGCGCGCATGCTGCCAAAGGCGCAAGGGGTCATTGGGGTGGACGGCTCCGCCCGCATGCTTGAAATCTGCCGCCGCCGCTTTACGCCGGAGGACCTGGCCGAGGGCCGCGTTTCACTGCGTATTGGCGAACTGAGCCACCTGCCGCTGCGCGACCACGAGGCGGATTTTGCCTGCATCAACCTTGTGCTGCACCATCTTTCTGACCCGGCTGAAGGCCTGCGCGAGATCCGGCGCATCATGGCGGTGGGAGGCAGGTTCTTTGTGGCCGATTTTCAACGCCATGCCGATGAGACAATGCGCTCCCGCTACGGCGACCGCTGGCTTGGCTTTGACGAGCAGCAGCTTGGCCTTGATCTGGCTGCGGCTGGCTTTGCGGTTTTGCACTGCAAGCACATGCAGGTGAACAGAAACATGACCATGCTTCTGCTCAGCGCCGAAGCCCGCTGACAACCTGGCCCAGCGGCCCATATTTCCCCAAATTTTACCGACAACAACAAAATTGCGGATAGGAGAAAACAATGATTAAGCCTCTTGACCTGACCCTTGACTACAAAGTGGCCGACATATCTTTGGCTGACTTTGGCAAAAAAGAAATGCAGCTTTCCGAGCGCGAAACGCCCGGCCTCATGGAATGCATCAAAAAATACGGTCCCACCCGGCCCCTCAAGGGCCTCAAGGTCACCGGCTCCCTGCACATGACCATTCAGACGGCCATGCTCATCAAGACCCTGCACGCCCTTGGCGCAGACATCCGCTGGGCTTCGTGCAACATCTTTTCCACCCAGGATCACGCCGCCGCCGCCATTGCGGAAAGCGGCATGGCCAAGGTCTTTGCCTGGAAGGGCGAAACCCTTGAAGACTACTGGTGGTGCACGGAAATGGCCCTTACCTGGCCTGACGGCAGCGGACCCGACCTTATCGTGGACGACGGCGGCGACGCCACCCTGCTGATCCACAAGGGCTTTGAGGCGGAAAACGACCCCTCCATCCTTGACCAGAAGACCGACAACAAGGAATTTCAGTGCATTCTTGACCGCCTCAAGCTGCGCCTCAAGGAAGACCCGCAGCACTGGCACAAGGTTGCCGCCAAGGTAAAGGGCGTTTCGGAAGAAACCACCACCGGCGTTCACCGCCTCTACCAGCTCGAAGCCGCCGGAACCTTGCTGTTCCCGGCCATCAACGTCAACGACTCGGTCACCAAGTCCAAGTTCGACAACCTGTACGGCTGCCGCGAATCCCTGGCTGACGGCATCAAGCGCGCCACCGACATCATGGTGGCAGGCAAGGTGGTTGTGGTCGTGGGCTACGGCGATGTGGGCAAGGGTTGCGCCCAGTCCATGCGCGGCTTTGGCGCGCGCGTGCTGGTGACGGAAATCGACCCCATCTGCGCCCTTCAGGCCGCTATGGAAGGCTTTGAAGTCACCACGGTTGAAAACGCCCTTCCCCAGGGCGATATCTATGTGACCTGCACCGGCAACTACCATGTCATCACCGGCGCCCATATGGAAGCCATGAAGGACGAGGCCATTGTGTGCAACATCGGCCACTTCGACAGCGAAATAGAAATGTCCTACCTGGAAAACACCCCCGGCATCACCTGCCTGAACATCAAGCCGCAGGTGGACAAGTGGACGCTCAAGTCCGGCCGCAGCATCATTGTACTGGCCGAGGGCCGTCTGGTTAACCTTGGCTGCGCCACTGGGCACGCCAGCTTTGTCATGTCCAACAGCTTCACCAACCAGACCCTTGCCCAGCTCAAGCTTGCCTCCGAGCCGCTGGAAAACAAGGTTTACACCCTTCCCAAGGAACTGGACGAAGAAGTGGCCCGTCTGCACCTTGCCCGCCTTGGCGTCAAGCTTACCACGCTTACCCCCGAGCAGGCCGAGTACATCGGCGTGAAGGTTGAAGGGCCGTACAAGCCCAGCCATTACCGCTACTAATCAGTTCAGCGGATATTACTGAAAAAGCCGGGGCATTGCTCCGGCTTTTTTTGTCCTCGCGCTCGCGCATAAATAATACAACATAATTATACTTTAAATTTGGTTTTATTTCCTGTTTATCCAAGCAGGCTGTAAACTTTAAACAATTCTTAGTTCAATGATATATTTTATGGCAATTTAAATACACTTTTTTTAGTTACTATATTGTACATTTTTTTTGAACCAAAAAATATTTTTTACACTGCAACATCTTAAAATTAACCATGATCATATTATTTTTATATAATAAAATCGCCTAAATCTATTCCTTCTTCTTATTCAAGACGAATATTTCTTTATTATTCATTTTTTTATTCTCGTATCCATTTTCTGTATATCTATACTAAACAAAAATAGTTCCGATAGATCTTAAATCATGGAATTGATTTCATGATTCCAACAACAAGCGTTATAATTAAGTTTCTTATTTCATATAAACCACAACACCGAGCACTACTAACCAATAAGACTATAGTGGAGAAGCATCATGAAGTTGAGTGTCAAGTTATCCCTGATGGCAGGTTTTTTAATGGTTCTGACTGTTGCCCTTGGACTTTTTAGCCTTGTGCAGATGTCAAAAATCAATGACGGCTCAACAGACATCAATCAGAACTGGCTTCCATCCACACGATACGCCTTGAATCTCAATATAGACATGACTGGCTTTAGGCTGGCGCAGGTACAGCTTGCCAACAGTCCTGAAGCGCAGGACAGGGCGCACTACCAGACCCGCATGGACGCTTATTTGAAGAGTATTGAAACGAATAAATCCAAGTATGCGGCCCTCATTGCTTCGCCTGAAGAAAGAAAGGTTTATGAGGCGTTTCTGCGCGAATGGCAGAGCTATCTGGATACTTCCAAACAAATTGTTCGCCTTGCAGATCAAGGACAAATGGATGAAGCGCGAAGCCTCACCCGGGGTGAAACACGCGCTGTTTTTGAAAAGTGCAGCACCTGCCTGACTGAACTTGTCCGCATAAATACGGAAGGTAGCCTGGCCGCCAGCAAAGGCTGCGACGACTTGTATGCCTCGGCAAAACTTTTGGTTATCTGCCTGCTGGTGGCCTCTATTCTGGCAGGAACAGCCACTGCGGTTGTCATTCTGCGCGGCACCCACAAGCAGCTGGGCAAAGACCCCGGCGAACTGAACACTATTGCCCTGCGGGTTGTGGACGGCGACTACAACATTGACGATGGCAGCCCCAAGGCTGGCGTGTACGAATCCATTGTAGCCATGGTGGCGGCCCTCAAGGGCCACATTGACCACGCCAAGGAAGAATCCCGCAAGGCTCAGGAAGCGGCAGAACAGGCCCGCAAGGCCCAGATTGTGGCAGAAGAAGCCACCGCGCGGGCAGAAACAGCCCGCAAGGAAGGTCTGCTTGACGCCGCCACCCAGCTTGAAGGCGTGGTCAACGTCATCGCATCTGCCTCTGAAGAACTTTCTGCCCAGATCGAGCAGTCTTCGCACGGCGCAGAGCAGCAGGCCCACCGCATTGCGGACACAGCTACGGCTGTGGAAGAAATGAACGCCACCGTTATTGAGGTTGCCAAGAACGCCGGAGCCGGGGCAAACTTGTCCGCTTCCACTCAGGGCAAGGCCAAGGAAGGCGATGATGTAACCACAAAGTGCCGGCGAGCCATGGACGAGGTTCAGGCAGAAACAATAGGCCTCAAAACCAACATGGACACCCTTTCTGTCCACGCACAGGCCATTAACGAAATTATGACCGTTATCTCGGACATCGCCGACCAGACAAACCTGCTGGCCCTGAACGCGGCCATTGAAGCAGCGCGCGCTGGTGAGGCGGGCCGTGGCTTTGCCGTTGTGGCAGACGAAGTGCGCAAACTGGCAGAAAAGACCATGTCCTCCACCCAGGATGTGGGCAAGGCCATTCAGGCCATTCAGGAAAGTTCCAAAGAAGGCGTGCGGCGCATGGATCAGGCAGTGGGCAAGGTAAACCTTGCCGCGGACCTTGCCGAAAAATGCGGCGCCGCACTTGCGGAAATTCTCAGCCTTGCGGAGCAGACCGCTGATCAGGTGCGCAGCATCGCAACCGCCAGCGAAGAGCAGTCCGCTTCCTCTGAAGAGATCGCCCGTTCGGTGGAGCACGTCAACACCATTGCGGCTGAAACATCACAGGCAATGGGCGAAGCCAGCAAGGCTGTTTCCGAGTTGGCGGCTCAGGCCCAGAACCTGTCCCGCATCATAACCCAACTCAAGAATTCCTAGTTCTGGCTGCATGCAGTCACGGGGCGGCCTTGCATGTGCAGGGCCGCTTTTTTTTCGAGCCTGCCTTTGGGGTACGCCGCTCCCATATATTTTCCATTACCTCGGCTGCGCCGCCCCAGGCTCGACCGCTCCCTCACCAAGAAGAAATACGCACCCCGGCTCTGGCGGCAGTGGCAACAACATGCTCTTCCATAGCCAAACGCGCTCCGTGCGAGTTCCGCGACCGCAAATGCTCCAGCAGCGCCGCATGCTCGCGCATGGTGTTCACCAGCCCTTCCTGATTGGAAAAGGGCAGCCGCTGGCTTTCTGAAAACAGATCAAAAAATGGCCGCATGGCCTCAATGAAAAAAGGGTTGTTGGCCGCTTCAATCATCTGGGTATGAAAAGCGAAATCCAGTTGGGCAAAATGCTGCACGTCACCGCGAACGCTGGCCTGCTTCATGTCGTCGAGCATTGCTGCCATGTCGTCAATCTGGGCCTGCGTGGCGTTCAGGGCCACAAGGGCGGCAATGGCCGGTTCTATGGCATGCCTGAACTGAAAAATCTGCGTTTCTTTACCCGCAATAAATGACCGGTCAAACCGCGTGACAGGAGCCGCAGGCAGTCCTTCCTGAGCGCGGGTCACCAGAAACACCCCCTTGCCGGGCTGAATGTTCACCTTGCCCATGGTCTCCAGAATAACCAGAGCCTCTCGTACCGTGGGTCGACTGACCCCCAGGGTTTCTGCAAGCGCGCGCTGTGGGGGCAATTTATGCCCTTCTTGCCAGTTATTATCTAAAATCATTGATAAAATTCTTTCAGCAGCTTCTTCAGAGCTAGATTTCCACAATTTTGTTGTTTTATCTAAATTTTCCTGTAATTTAGGGCACATAGTTTCCACCAATTTGTAGAAGTGACATTTTTCGCCAACCCATGTTGACAAATTTGTAGAAACAGAGCAATCATTTTTTACCGGTCTTACCAGAATTTTACCAAAACGTGGATAATTCCGGGTTACTCAAACACTTTCTTCGGGGGACGTCATGCAATTTTTTTTCAGCCGCCTTGGCTTCATCCTGGCCGTCATGCTGCTGACCGCAGCCCTGCCGCAATCCCTTTACGCTCAGCAAACGGATAACACGCTTGAAACAATAAAAAAGTCAGGAGTTATCTCCATTGCTGTTCCACAGGACTTCCCCCCATTTGGTTCTGTGGGCGCAGATATGCAGCCTGTGGGTTACGACATTGATACTGCCCGGCTTATTGCAAAAAGCCTGGGCGTCAAGGTGAAGCTTGTGCCGGTTACCAGCACAAACCGCATTCCTTACCTTACCACAGGCAAGGTTGATCTGGTCATTTCCTCACTGGGCAAAAACGCCGAGCGCGAGAAAGCCATAGACTTTTCAGCGGCCTACGCGCCTTTCTTTAATGGCGTCTTTGGCCCCGCGGATCTCAATGTCGCCACGGCAGAAGAACTGGCGGGCAAGACCATTGCGGTGACCCGTGGCGCTGTTGAGGACATGGAACTGACCAAGATTGCGCCCGCTTCCACAGAAATCCGCCGGTTTGAGGACAACAGCTCGACCATCGCCGCCTACCTTTCCGGCCAGGTGCAGATGGTTGCCACAGGCAACGTTGTGGCGGCTTCCATCAACGGACAAAATCCTGCCAAAAAGCTGGAAGTCAAATTCCTCATCAAAAACTCGCCCTGCTACATCGGGCTGAACAAAAACCAGCCGGAACTGCAAAAGGCAGTGGACGACATTATCACCCAGGCCAAGAAGGACGGGCAGCTTGAAGCCATTGCGCAAACATGGCTGCACACCTCTCTGCCGAAGGATTTTTAAAATTTTTCTGCCTAGTTGCCAAAAAGGGTAGAGAGGAACACCGTGCTTACCAACTCTTTACCGGTAAGACCACAAGGTTATAGCGGCAAGATTCGGATGCGGCAACCACGCAAGACTGCAAAATAGAGGATTTGCCGCAGCAGCCAGGACGTATGGAGGCGGTCGCCAGAGAGCGACCTCCAGTTAGGGGAACAGCCATGGCCTATCAGTTTACCTTCGAGCCCATTGCGGCAAACTGGCCATTGCTGGTTCAGGGGGCGGCACTGACGCTGGCCCTCACGGCGGTCAGCGCCACGGTGGGCCTTGCCGTGGGCATTTTGGGAGCGGTTTCGCGCGAGTGGCGGTTACCTTTTTTGCACTCGTTTTTTACCGCCTATGTGGAATGCGTCCGCAACACGCCCTTTATTGTGCAGTTGTACTTCATATACTTCGGCCTGCCCGCCCTTGGGGTGCGGCTGAACGGATGGGAAGCCTCCGTGCTGGCAATGGTCGTCAACCTTGGCGCATACTCGACCGAGATCGTCCGGGCTGGCGTGGCGGCTGTGCCCAAGGGCCTGATTGAAGCCGCAGACTCCCTGGCCATGAGCCGTTGGCAGTGCCTGCGCCACGTGATCCTGCGCCCGGCGCTCAAAACCGTGTGGCCCGCCCTGTGCAGCCAGATTGTCATTGTCATGTTGGGGTCTTCGGTATGTTCGCAGATCGCCGCCGAGGAGCTGACCTTTGAGGCCAACCTGATCCAGAGCCGCACGTTCCGCGCCTTTGAGGTCTACCTCGCCAGCACGCTCATGTACCTTGCCCTGGCCATCGCCGTGCGCAAGAGCCTGCATGCCTTTGGCAAGCACTATATCCGCAGGGGGCGTGCATGATCAGCTTCTCTATCTGGGACATGGTGCGCCATCTGCTTACGGGCGCTGGCTGGACAATCGTTCTGTCTGTCATCGCTTTCGCGCTTGGCGGCGTCATGGGCCTTATTGTGCTTTTTGTGCGCATTTCGCCCAAGGCCCAGCTGCGTGCCCTGGCCATGATGTATATTGAGTTTTTTCAGGATACGCCGCTGCTTATGCAGTTTTTTCTTATCTTTTTCGGACTGGCCCTGTTTGGCGTGGATATTTCGCCCCTGGCCGCCGCTACGCTGGGCCTTACGTTCTTTACCAGCGCGTACCTTGCTGAAATCTGGCGCGGATGCGTTGAGGCGCTGCCCAAGGGTCAATGGGAGGCATCGGCGTGCCTTGCCATGAACCGTTACGAGCAGCTGCGTCACGTCATTCTGCCCCAGGCCTTGCGCATAGCCATCCCCCCGACTGTGGGCTTTTCAGTACAGGTCGTCAAAGGAACAGCCGTAGCCTCGATCATCGGCCTTGTGGAAATAACCAAAACCGGAACCATGATCGCCAACGCAACCTTCAGGCCGCTGCTGGTCTACGGCCTTGTGGCTGCGGGTTATTTTCTCATGTGCTATCCGCTGTCGGCCTTTGCCCGTCGCATCGAAAGGAGGCTCCATGTCGCTGGTCGTCGTTGATGAGCTGCACAAGCAGTTCGGTGAAACCAAGGTTCTGCGCGGGGTCAACCTCACGGTGGAAGAAGGCGACGTTGTGGCCGTCATTGGCCGCAGCGGGTCTGGCAAGAGCACGTTTCTGCGCATTCTCAACGGGCTGGAAACCTTTGATGCGGGTTTTGTGAAGATTGACGGCGACCGCGTCCGGGGGCTGGAAAACGACTTGCGCCCTCTCCGGCTCAAGGTGGGCATGGTCTTTCAGCAGTTCAACCTCTTTCCCCACCTTACGGCGGGGGAAAACGTCATGCTGGCCCCGCGCATTGTCAAAAATGAACCGGAAGCCGAAGTGCGGGAGCTTGCCGCAGAAATGCTCGCGCGGGTGGGCCTTGCCGACAAGTTCAACGCCTTTCCCGATCAGTTGTCCGGCGGGCAGCAGCAGCGGGTGGCTATTGCCCGCGCGCTTGCCATGCGCCCCAAGATGTTGCTGTGCGATGAAATAACCTCCGCCCTTGATCCCGAGCTGGTGGGCGAGGTGCTTGAGGTTGTGCGCAAGCTTGCGGCGGAAGGCATGACCCTGATCATGGTCACGCACGAAATGCGCTTTGCGCGCGAAGTAGGCAACAAACTGGTGTTCATGCACCAGGGTAAGGTTCACGAGGCCGGGGCCCCCAAGGCGCTTTTTGCCAAGCCCGGCACTCCGGAACTGGCTTCGTTCATCCAGACGGTGAACTGAGCACTATGGGCAATTTATCGAAAATTGCTCCGGCGTCCGCCCATGCGAACGCCCGTTGCGGAGACCGGCGCGCTGTGCCCGGTCTGGGCAAACAAAACTAAATCTGCTCGAGGAGGAAACATGGCTTATCCAGAGGGTTTGCTGAAAACACGGGCGGTCATCCGGCCCGGCGAATATGCGGTCATTCCGCCGGAAGGTCGGGTGCGCAACGTCATACCCGGCATTGAGGGCTGCAACATGTCCATCATTGCCTCCCCAAAACTGGGTGCGAGTTTTGTGCAGTATGTGGGCACAGCCCTGCCCGGCGGGGGCACGGTCGCCCCCTTTGCGCAGGAGCCGGGCGTGGAGGCCTTTTTATATGTCATGGACGGCTCTGGCGCGCTGACCGCAGCCACCTGCGGGCAAAAGCACGCTCTGGCCCCCGGCGGCTACGTGTTTGCACCCGCGGGCAAAGGCCTTGAGTTTACCAACACCACCAATGCCCCGGTGCGCTTCCTGCTCTACAAGCAGCGCTACATCGCCCTGCCCGGCCACGAGGCCGAAGCAGTATTCGGCAATACCGCAACAATGGAAGAGCGTATCTACGAAGACATGGCCAACGTGTTTATCCGCGATCTGCTGCCCACCCACCTGGGCTTTGACATGAACATGCACACCCTCAGCTTTGACCCCGCGGGCTGCCATCCATTTGTGGAAACCCATGTGCAGGAGCACGGGGCCTATATGCTGGAAGGCGAGGGCATCTATCTGCTCGGGTCCGAGTGGATTCAGGTGCAGAAGGAAGACTTCATTTTCTTTGGCCCCTATACCCCGCAGGCAGTGTACGCCACTGGCAGGGGACGGCTCACCTACATCTACTCCAAAGACTGCAACCGCGACGTGGCCCTCTAGCCTCCCGCTTTTTCAACAAGGATATACCATGTCACAGTTTGGTGAAATTTACAGGGACGAAGACGTTGATATTTCCGTGCTGCACGGCAAGACCATTGCCATCATCGGTTACGGCAGCCAGGGCAAGGCACAGGGCAAAAGCCTGCGCGACAGCGGCATCAACGTGATTGTGGGCGTTGGCGACAGAACCGTGCACAATAGCTGGAAGGACGCCGAGGCCGACGGCTTTGCCGTGTACGACATAGAGGAAGCCGTCAAACAAGCGGATATCGTTCATATTCTGCTGCAAGACCCGGCCCAGCCCGCCGTGTACTATTCTTCCATCCACGCCCACCTGCGCCCCGGCCAGACCCTCAGCTTTGCGCACGGTTTTGCCATCCTCTACGGCACCATCAAACCGCCCAAGGACGTGGATGTCATCCTGTTTGTGCCCAACGGCCCCGGCCCGGTGGTGCGCCGCAAGTTCAAGGAAGGTTCGGGCATCTACGGCGCGGTGGCCGTTGATCAGGACGTCAGCGGCCATGCCGCCGCCACTGCTCTTGCCATTGCCAAAGGCGTGGGCAGCACCCGCGTGGGCACCATCAAGCTCTCGTTCCAGCACGAAACCGAGGGCGACAATTTTGAAGAACAGGTGCTCTACGGCGGGGCCATCCAGCTCATGCGCTCCATCTACAAGGTCATGACTGATAACGGCTATCCGGCTTCCTTCGCCTATGCCAAGGCCGTGCGCTCCATCCGCTCCATCATTGACGATATCGATGAGGTGGGCGTGGAAGAATACCTCACGCGGCGGGCCAGCCGCACCTGTGAATTTGCCGTGCGCACATCCGGCCCGCGCGTCATCAACGAAGACGCCATCCAGCAGATTTTTGAAGAAACGGAAAAAGGCATCTTTGCCCGTAACTGGCTGAATGAATTCAATCTGGGCATGCCCACCCTCAACCGCATGCGCCGCACCTGGGCCGATTCGGACATGGAGCGCACAGGCAAGCTGTTCCGCGACAAATTCGGCATGTCATAGGCTTTTTCCGCCGCTGGCGGGATGTGCCTGCGGGCACGGGCTGTCAGCCCGTGCCCCCGCCGAATGAATAGAGCCAGAACCAAGGGAGAAGGCATGAAATCTGTGCGTGTAGACAAAGCGCGGCTGCAAAACCGCATGGAAGCAATATCTGCATTCGGGGCAACAGCGGGCGGCGGCGTCACCCGGCTTGCCCTGTCCGATGCAGACAAAGACGCCCGGCAGCAACTCAATGCATGGCTGAAGGAGCTGGACTGTGAAATCCATGTGGACGGCATGGGCAATATCTTTGCCGTGCTGCCGGGCAAGGACAGAACCCTGCCCCCGGTGATGACAGGCTCTCACGGCGATTCCCAGCCGCTTGGCGGGCGCTTTGACGGCATGCTGGGCGTTGTGGCTGGCGTGGAGGTTGTGAGCGCCCTGCGCGATGCGGGCGTGACCCTGCTGCGCGATCTGGTGGTGGCCGACTGGACCAACGAGGAAGGTTCCCGCTTCACCCCCGGCTGCTCCGGCTCCGGAGTATGGGCTGGCAAGCTGGCGCAACAAGATATGTACGCCCTCAAAGACCAGCAAGGCCTTACCCTTGGCGGGGAGCTTGCACGCATCGGCTTCCAGGGGGATTCCAGTTATTTTCCCCGCCCAGTGCATGCGGCCTTTGAGCTGCACATAGAGCAAGGGCCTGTGCTGGAAGAAAAAAGCATCCCCATCGGCATACCACAAGGCATTGTGTGCCTGCGCTGGTATAATGTGCGCGTGCAGGGCGTGCCCAACCATGCCGGGCCAACCCCCATGACCAGCAGGCACGATGCCATATACGCCTTTTCGCTCATGGCAGCGCGCATTTTTGAGATTGCCCGCGACTCCGGTCAGGTGGTGGCCACTGTGGGCGAAGTGCACGCTTCGCCCAACTCGCGCAACGTCATTGCCGGGGATGTGCAGTTCACCATCGATGTGCGCGGCTGGGACGAAGCCGCCACGGATGACGTGTGCCAACGCATTGAGGCCGCGCTGGCCGAAGCCGCGCAACTGGCGGGGTGTGAGGTAAGGCCCAAACGCATCTGGCAGGTTTCGCGCGTGCCCTTTGACCAACGCCTGCGCGGGATGGTGCGAGAGGCATCGTCCAGTCTTGGCCTGCCCTGCCTGGACATGGTCTCCGGAGCATCGCACGACATGATCTATATTGCCCAGGTTGCGCCGGGTGCCATGATATTTGTGCCAAGCATGGGCGGGCGCAGCCATGCCGAGGTGGAAAACACCTCGTGGGAAGACTGCGCGGCAGGCGCGGACGTGCTACTGCACTGCCTGATGCTCGCGGGTAACGAACCCGGCTAGAGCAATTTTAAACCAAAAAATTATATGGGGGAGGGGCCGCGCCTCCCCTGTGCCCTCACATCTTCATTTCTGCCGCAAGTCATCCAGGGATATTTCTGCCAGGATGGAAACGACCTCCCCCTGCCCAAGAGGCGCATTGCCCAGCAAGGCTTTGCCGTGTATGCTTGCCGCTCGCCGAACAGCTTCGGCAGGAACCCGCGTAAAGGACTACAATGCAGAAAGTGACCATTCATACTGACGGCTCATGTCTGGGCAATCCCGGCCCCGGCGGCTGGGCCGCCGTACTCAAACTTGATGATCAGGACTACCGCAAGGAATTTGCCGGAGGCTACAAGCTGACCACCAACAACCGCATGGAAATCCTGGCGGTTGTGGAAGCCCTCAGCCAGTTGCAAAGCCCCTGCGAAGTCGAGCTCTACTCCGACTCAAAATACGTGTGCGACAGCATTGAAAAGCGTTGGGTCTGGGGCTGGCAGAAAAAGGGCTGGATCAAGAGCGACAAAAAACCCGCCCTCAATGTGGATCTATGGAAGCGCCTGCTTCCCCTGCTTTCCACCCACAAGGTGCGCATGCGCTGGCTGAAAGGCCATGCCGGGCACCCTGAAAACGAACGTTGCGACGTTCTGGCCCGTGCGGAAGCTGGCCGCAGGGATCTGCCCCCAGACACGGGCTATAATCCCTAGCCACGGCAAATCCTCGTTTTTGCCCTTGCGGGCGTACCCGCAGGGGCGCACAACTACTTGACTGCTCCGCATTTCAGCTTCCGGCAGTGCCAACCCCACCAGCATGACAGCAACTTCCCCTGATACCGCACTCACAC
Organism: Desulfovibrio desulfopostgatei; assembly: GCF_053570645.1. Lineage (NCBI taxonomy): Bacteria > Pseudomonadati > Thermodesulfobacteriota > Desulfovibrionia > Desulfovibrionales > Desulfovibrionaceae > Desulfovibrio > Desulfovibrio desulfopostgatei. The sequence goes on from NZ_JBRBQS010000002.1 coordinate 3,241,733, forward strand.
TCGCAAGCCTCTGGCATTCCCTTGGCTGGCCTTTGCTGCGTCTGCTGCTGGGGCTGGCGGTGGGGTTGCTTGTGGCAAACCTGCTGGAGGCCCTGCGCTGGACGCGCCATCTTGCCCGGCTTGCCGCGCCTCTGGCCCAGGCCGCCCATCTGCGCGAAGTTGCGGGCGCGAGTTTTTCGCTGGCCTTTGTGTCCCCCGCCGCCGCCAACGGCCTGCTTTCAGATAGCCACAATCTGGGCGAGCTTTCGAGCAACGAACTTATGCTGGCAAACCTGTTCAACAGCCTGCCAGCCTATCTTGTGCACACGCCCACCATTTTTCTGCTCACATGGCCGGTACTGGGCACTCCTGCTCTTGTATACGTGGGGCTTACATTTATTGCCGCCGCTGGGCGCACGGGCTTTACCGTTGTGCTTTCACGCTGGCTGCTGCCGCCGCCTCCGCCGGGCTGTATTGCCTGCCAGAACATCAAGCAGGCGGGCACCTCCTGGCGCGATGCCCTGAACAAGGCCTGGCGGCGCTTTTTGCGGCGTCTTCCCAAACTGGTGTACTTCACGGCACCCATTTACGTGCTTATGTTCTGCATGCAGCGCTATGGCTATTTTGCGCTGGCAGAGGCATGGCTCGCCGATCACATGGGCTGGCTCTCATTTTTGAAGCCGCAGGCCATGGGCATAATTGTGCTGCATCTTGCGGCGGAGCTTGGCGCGGCTCTCGGCGCTGCGGGCAGTGTGCTGCAAACTGGCGGGCTTTCGCCGCGGGATGTGGTGCTGGCCCTCATGGTGGGCAATATCCTTTCCACACCCATGCGGGCCATACGCCACCAGTTGCCATCCTATGCGGGCTTTTTCCGCCCGGCGCTGGCCCTGCGGCTTATCCTCGCCAATCAGGGGCTGCGGGCCGCCAGTATGACTGTTGTGACCCTCGTTTACTACTTCTGCACATAAGGACAAAACATGAGCACCCTTCCTGAACTTGAAGAAGTGCAAGAAGACTTCAACATGGGTATTATCTGCGCCCAGCAGGTGCTGGCTCACTTTGCCGACAGGCTTGGCCTGACGGAAGAAACAGCCCTGCGCATTGCCTCGGCCTTCGGCTCCGGCATGGGCAAGGCTGAAGTGTGCGGCTGTGTTTCCGGCTCGCTCATGGTGCTGGGCATGCTGCATGGCCCAAGCGGCCCTTGTTCGCGCCCGCAAAAGGACGCCTTTTACGCCCGGCGCGATGCCTTTACCGGGGCTTTTGCCAAGGCTCACGGCAGCTTGCAATGCCGGGGAGTTCTGGGCCATGACATTACCACGCCCGAGGGCATGGCCGCTGTCAAACAGAACAATCTTTTCATCAAAACCTGTGCGCCGCTGGTTTGCCACACCTGCGCGCTGCTCGAAGAATACCTCTAGGAGTATTGCATGACTGACACCGCCACCCCGGCTACCGATGCCCAGGCAACCGAGGCCGCAGCCGCGCACGCCGCGCACGCCGCTCATGTTCAGGTAGTCAAGCCGGAACACACGGGAGCCCGCGTAACCGTACTGGTGCAGCCGGAAGAAAAATACCTTTCCCTGCCCCGGCCCAAGACCTCGCGCCAGCTGCTTGCAGCACTTGGCCTTGCCGAGGAAACAGCCCTTGTGGCCCGCAACGGCCAGCTGCTTACGCCTGACCGCCACATCTGGCCCAACGACGATCTGCTGGTGCGCAAGGTAGCCTCTTCGGGCTAGACCCGACCTTGCCGCGCCAAGAGGAAAATGGTACCCGCAACATATGCTGAACCTAGACCTTTCCCAGGTGCTGAGCACCCTGGCAGTAGCCGCTGTACCCGCTCTTCTGGGCATCATTCTGCATGAAGTGGCCCACGGATGGGTGGCCTACCGCTGCGGCGACCCCACCGCCAAATACATGGGGCGGCTGACCCTGAACCCCCTGCCGCACATTGACCCCATGGGACTGCTGGCCTTTGTGCTCACCAGCCTTTCCGGAAGCTTTGTTTTTGGTTGGGCCAAGCCTGTTCCGTTCAATCCCCGCTACTTCCGCAATCCCGCAAAAGACATGATGCTGGTGGCTCTTGCCGGGCCGCTCACAAACTTCCTGCTGGCAGGGCTTTTTGGCCTTTTGCTGTGGGCGGTGCTGCATATTTTTCCGCCGCAACAATGGATGGACAGCACAAGTTACGTCTTTGCGCTCAAGACCATCCAGACCGGCGTAATCATTAATTTCGGGCTGGGCTGGCTCAATCTGATGCCTATTCCTCCGCTGGACGGCAGCAAGGTTGTAGCCTATTTTCTGCCTCCAAACGCCGCATATCGTTACCTGAGTGTGGAGCGTTACGGATTTGTCATTCTTTTGTTGTTGCTGTTCACCGGGGCGCTTGGGCTTGTGCTTGGGCCGCTGGTCAGCGGCAGCGCCCTTGGCCTGCTGTCGCTGCTGGGCATCATTTAGGCAACCTTGCCTTTGAGAAGGCATTTTCTTAGGTATGGCCGCACCCGCTGGCAAACGCGCCGCGCACAACGAGGCTTGCAGTGAAATTCGTTGCCGTTGATTACGGTCTGGCCCGCACGGGCCTTGCCGCATCCGACCCTGAGGGCCGGCTGGCCTTTCCGCTGGCTACCTTGCGGCTTGAGGATTTCACCGACCGCAAGGCCTTTCTGGCCGCCCTTGCCGAGCGCATTGCCGAGGCCGGGGCAGAAGCGGTGGTGGTAGGTTTGCCCCTGACCCTTGATGGGGAAGAAACCATGACCACGCGCCAGATACGCAACGTAACCGAACGCCTCAAGCGCCGGGTGCCGCTGCCTTTTTTCTTTATGATTGAGGCGCTGAGTTCCGAAGAAGCCTGGGCCGACCTGCGCGAGGCCGGCCTGAAAATGCGCAAACGCAAGGCAGTGCTTGACCAGCAGGCCGCTGTGCGCATTCTTTCTTCCTTTCTTTCGCTTGCGCCCCAAGACCGGAGACCCGCATGAAAACACTGTTGCGCGCGCTGGGCCTGCTGCTTTTGCTGGCCCTCGCAGGCGGAGGATGGGTGGCTTACGAGGCTCACACCTTCCTCACCACCGCACCGGAAACCCCTGGCCGCGATGTTTTTTTTGACGTACCCGCCGGGGCGCGTCTGGCGCAGGTAAGCGCAGGGCTGGCCAAGCAGGGGATTGTGACCGACGCCCGCAAGCTTGACCTGCTGGCCCGCTATAAAAAATGGGAGAACCGCCTCCAGGCTGGCAGATTCGCTCTCAATACAGGCTGGCTGCCGGAAAAGGTGCTGGACGAACTGGTCAACGGGCACCCCGTGCTGTACCGCGTCACCGTGCCGGAAGGCCTCACATGGTGGCAGACGGGCAAGGTGCTGGAAGAAGCCGGGCTTGTGGTTTTTGACGACTTTCGCAAGGTCGTGACCGACCCGGACTTTCTGCGTCATTACGGCATCCCCTTTGCCACGGCTGAGGGTTTTTTGATGCCGGATACGTATCTGCTCAAAAAGAATGACGTTGTCGATCTGGCGCAGGCCAAGGCCGTTGCCGGGCGCATGGTGGACAACTTCTGGCGCAAGACCGCCAGCGTGTGGCCCGATGGCAAAAAACCGGGGCCGAGCCAGACCGAACAGCTCAAAACTTGGGTTATCCTTGCTTCCATTGTGGAAAAGGAAACAGGCATAGACGCAGAACGCGCCCGCGTTGCCGGGGTCTACCAGAACCGCATTAACAAGGGCATGCTGCTCCAGGCCGACCCCACAGTGATTTACGGCCTTGGCCCCAACTTTGACGGCAACCTGCGCCGCCGCGATCTGGACGATCCCAACAACCTTTACAACACCTATCAGCGCCCCGGCCTGACGCCAGGCCCCATCTGCTCGTTCGGCGCAGCGGCCCTTGCCGCAGCCGTCCGCCCCGAGGCGCACAACTATCTGTACTTTGTGGCGAAATTTGATGGTGGCGAGCATGTTTTTTCCACCAACCTCAATGACCACAACAAGGCCGTGCGGCAGTATCTGCAAAACCGCCGCAATGCCAAGCCCGCCGCGCCCGACGCGCGCTGAGGAGGCCCCTGTGAAGTACCTCATCGTTGAAGACTTTTCTGGTCAGGAAGTGCCTTTCATCTTTCCGCGCCGCGTAGACCACAGCGACATGCGCGAACAGTTGCCCTACAGCCGCGTTGTTTCCGCCGGTTTTGTGGAACTGGGGCCAGAAGGTTTTGCCTGCTCCGGCGGCAACCCCGAGCTGCAACTCAAAGCCCGGCCAGAGGCAGACGCAGCCATCATTGCCGAGGCCCTGCGGCAACGCTGACAGCGCCTGGCGCAAGGCAATCCCTGCCGACACCCTACGGAGCGCAAGCATGCCCAAGCCGCAGCCGAGCATACCCGGCCTTGTCATAGGCGGCACGGGCAGTAATGCGGGCAAAACGACCTTTACCCTGTCCCTGCTCTGCGCCCTTCACGCTCGCGGGCTCATGGCACGCGCTGCCAAGACCGGGCCGGATTATATTGATGCGGCCTTTCATGCGGCGCTGACAGGCCAGCCCGCAGCTAATCTGGACACATGGATGTGCCGGGAAACCGCGCCGTCCCCTGCCGAACACCCGCTACCCGCAGGACGCATCCCCAGAGGGTTGGGACGCGTTTTTGAACGCATGTCCACAGGCCTTTCCCAGCATGAGGACGCGGGCGGCGCAAAGGCCGAGACAAATCCTTCCGCCAAGCCAGACCTGCTGGTGGTGGAAGGAGCCATGGGACTCTATGACGGAGGGCACCGTGGAGCGGGCAGCACTGCGCATCTGGCCTCCCTGCTGGGTCTGCCCGTGCTGCTGGTGCTCAGCGCAGGTGGTATGGGGCAGTCCATTGCCGCGCTGGCAGAGGGATTTTTGCATCACCGCCCCGCATGGGCAGGAGGCCTGCCTGTCCGTTTTCTTGGCATGGTGTGCACTCATGTTGGCAGTGCCCGCCACGCCGACCTGCTGCGCCAGTCATTGGCACCCGTGACCAAGAGCGCTGGCGTGCCCCTCTTGGGCCTGCTGCCCCGTCAGGGCGCGCCGGAATTTCCCTCCCGCCATCTGGGGCTAGTGGAAGCGCGCGAGGCCCTGCCTGCGGTGGACAGGCAAGCCCTGACCCAGTGGGTTGAGCAGCACTGCGACCTGAACCGCATGCTCAAGTTGGCAGGCGTGCAGACGCCACGGCTGGCAGTCGATGCAGACAAGTCCGGCGCATCTGTGCCGGAAGTTGCCCGGCAAGCGCGATTATCCGAGGCACATGAGCCGCCGACAGACAGATTTTTCCCCCTTTCAGACGCACAAACACAGCACCCACCTCGCCCCCAACGCAAGCGCAGGCCTGTTGTGGGCCTGGCATGGGACGAGGCTTTCAGCTTTTGTTATGCGGATCTGCCTGCCGTGCTGCACGAGCTTGGCGCGCGCATTGTCGCCTTTTCTCCACTGCGGGACGCCGCGCCGCCAGCCGAATGTTCTGGCCTGTACTTTCCCGGTGGCTACCCGGAACTGCATGCCCCCCGGCTCGCGGCCAACACGGCCATGCACGCCGCCCTGCACGGGCTGGCTGCACGCGGCATGCCCATGTACGGTGAGTGCGGGGGCTATATTTACCTTATGCAATCCGTGCAGGTTGCAGGGCAAAGCCATGCCATGAGCGGCCTCCTGCCACGCAACTGCGCGCTTGGCGCAAGCAAGGCGGCTCTGGGCTACCGGGCCGCGCAGGCCGCGCCAGACTGGCCCGCGCTCAACCAGTCTGCAACCCGGCCCCTGTGGGTACGCGGGCACGAATTTCACTACGCGCAGGAAGAAGAAATACCCTTACCCTCTCCATGCCGTCCCCTGTGGAAGCTCTACGACAGCCAGGGCCGTTTTTTACGGGATGAAGGCTGCCGCCTCGGATCTGTCGCCGGATCATGGCTGCACTGCTATCCCGAAGGCTCCCGCCGCTTCTGGCGCGCATGGCTGCGCACTTGCGCCGCCCACCTTTCAGACACACGCCCTTGAGGATTTTATGGTTCACAACTCCACAGACAAAACCAGCGTTGACCTTGACCCGGCCTGCACGCCCGCCGAGATTGAAAACCGCTCTTTCGCCATCATAGATGCGGAAATTCCCGAACCGCGAGCCTTTAGCGGCCCGCTCTGGCAGGTGGCCCGCCGCTGTGTCCACACCCTTGGCGATACGGATATCGTGGACGACCTGCGGCTGAGCGCCCAAGGCCTTGAAGCTGGCGTGAACGCCCTGCTCGCGGGCTGCACCGTGTATACCGATACCCGCATGGCCGCCGCTGGCCTGCCCATGCGCCGCCTTGATCCGCTGGGGGTAACGGTGACGCCCCTCATGGCGCTGCCCGGTCTTGCGGAGCTTGCCGCCAGCCGGGGCACCACACGCTCCCGCGCCGGGCTGGAGAGTATTGCGCAGAACATGGGCGGCAACATTGTGGTCATCGGCAATGCACCCACTGCCCTGCTGGGGCTTCTGGACGTGCTTGCGCAAGGCGCGCAGCCGCCTGCCCTCATAGTGGGTATGCCTGTGGGTTTTGTGAATGCGGCGCAGTCAAAGGAACTTCTGCGGCAAAGCCCCTGGCCCCACTTTACCCTGCTGGGCCGCAAGGGCGGCTCCGCCGTTGCGGCGGCCTGCATCAACGCGCTGGCGGACATTGCTCTTGCGCAGCGCGGCCTCACTCGGGTTGCGGCTCTTTAGATAAAGCACCGGGTAGCGGCTCTTTTCAGCAATAGTCTGAATCCTGGCTGGTTATTGAAAATGGGCATTCCCTGAACATGAACAAGTTCAGGGAATGCCCATCAGCTTTTGGCGGCTAAACCTTGGCGGGGACAGTCACACGGGCACGCGCTGCCATCTTTGCAGGTTTGAACTTGGACAATTCTTGCTATTTTTTTCATAGCGCGCTATTCATTTCATAGCGCGCGCAAGAACACTCACCCTTGCTTGCAGTTTCGCAAACCCTCGGAGCGTAAGCCGCAAGATCAAACGACAAGGAGCAAACCATGCCCGTCATCACCATAGCCATGCACAGCACAACGGAAGAAGTGAAGAAGAACCTGATTGAAGGCCTGACCGCAGCCGCAGTGGCGGCTACGTCCGTTCCGCAAGAAAAGTTCGTGGTATTTGTTGAGGAATACGCAACCGATGCCATCGGTCTGGGAGGCCGGACGCTCAAGGCCATCAAGGCCGCGCAGCAGTAGTCTGCGGCCCGATTATGCAGGAATCCCTGGGGGAGGCGGCTACGCGAGCCTTTTGCTGAGCAGTTCGCTCCAGCGTTCGGCCTCCTCCGGGGCCACTTCCATAGCCCAGGTGATGGCCCAGGCTCCAAATGGCTCCAGAAGGAGGCTCAACTCCACGCCCATGTCTGTCAGGGCATAGCCGTCATTGGTGGTGCACACGAGCTTTGCCTCGCGAAGTTCTTTCAAACGGCTGTTGAGCACCGCCGGGGATATGGATTCGCAGGCCTCCTGCAAGGCGCGGAATGTGGCCGGGCCCTTGCGCAGTTGCCAGATAACGCCCATGGCCCACCGCTTGCCCAGCAGGTCAAACAGCGCCATGAGCGGCACGCCGCTGCGGGAACCGCGAACAGGTTTACCTGGTGTGGGTATGCTCATTCTTCCGCCGCTTTAGCGCTGAACAATATGGTGCCATATCTGCAATTAACCTTGCTTGCGGGGCTTTTCAGCCTCATCTGCTGCGGAAGCATCCACGGAGGCATCAACGGGCTTTGACGCATCTGCGGGGCTGGCTGCGCTGCCCGCAGGGCTTGCGTCAGCCGTATCTTCAGACGGATTTGCCGTGTCGGGGCTGATAATTTCCGCATCGGTCACATCGTCATCATGACCTGCGGTTCCATTGCGGTCAGCAGCGGCATCACCCGGTGCAGCTTCGGCGTCAAGGGCCGGGGGCAAGGCCTGCGCCTCGACCACATGACCACCAAGAGCCAGACGCTGCACCTCGTTTTGCGGCAAGGGTATGCAGCCCTTGTCCACCAGCACGATGCCCGTGCGTTCCAGCACTTCGCGCCGGTACTCATATTCCTGCTGCATGCGGTGATGCCGGTACACAAACCAGCGGTGCACCAGATAGCATACGGCAATAAGAGCGGCCAGACTGCCCGCAATCCAGGGAATATATTCGGTCAGCGCGCCGCCAAGGCGCATCAGGGCAGAGAAGGCCCCGTCCACAAAAAACAGTCCCGCGCCCAGAAGCATGATGCCCAGAAGCAAAACCACCGTGGGCGCATTGCGGATTATGGCATAGAAACGGCGCAGCCGTTCGGGAACCTGTTCATCGTCAGCAGTCTGCCCTGAACCCTGCCCGCCCTGTATGCTGTCCTCGCGCCCCAGATAGCGCGAAACCCAGGTGCCGGAGAGGTGGACAATGAGCATCAGCCCCACAGGGGCCAGCACCGCGGCCACGGCCCAGCCAAACCAGGGAAAGCGCGCCAGCGGCGGGCCGCCGGGAACATCCGGCGCGGCATGCATGACGCCGTAAAAAAAAGAAATGCCGCCAACAATCATCTCTACAAAAAAGATGGCGACCATAAGATATATGAGCGCGTCCTTGTACGGGCCAGCGTACCAGGCTGCGCGATCCTGACGGCGGCCTTTATCCGCAGAAGATGCGGACTTGCCTTGCGTTTCGGATCCTTTATTCTCTGCTTTCTGCATTCGTTACCTCGGTCCCCAAAACATACGATGCGGCGCTTTTTCCCGCAAGCCCCCATACCCCGAAACAAGGATTTCACCGTGGCGCGCCGCTCTTGCCCAGAACGCGCATCTGGCTTACTTTGCCTGCATGCACACTGGGAGGTTCTCATGCATGTTCTGGTAACAGGCGCAGCGGGCTTTATTGGATACCATCTTTCCCAACGGCTTCTGGCCGATGGGCACAGCGTGGTGGGCGTTGATAATTGCAACGACTATTACGATGTGCAACTAAAAAAAGACCGTCTGGCCCAACTTGCCGCCATGCCTGAGGCGCAGCGCTTCCGCTTTGAACTTCTGGACATGGCCGATGGCCCGGCAATGGCCGCCCTGTTTGCCCGCGAAGGATTTACCCATGTGGTCAACCTTGCGGCGCAGGCTGGCGTACGATACAGCCTCCAGAACCCGGAATCGTACCTCAATGCCAACCTGCTGGGCTTTGGCCATATTCTTGAAGGTTGCCGCCAGAACAAGGTGGGGCATCTGCTTTTTGCCTCGTCTTCTTCCGTGTATGGCATGAACACGGCACGGCCCTACAGTGTGCACCATAATGTGGACCACCCGGTCAGCCTGTACGCCGCCACCAAGAAAAGCAACGAACTGATGGCCCATTCCTACAGCCATCTGTTCCGCATTCCCTGCACGGGATTGCGCTTTTTTACGGTATACGGCCCATGGGGCAGGCCGGACATGGCCCTGCACCTGTTCACCACCGCCATTGTGCGCGGCGAACCCATCAAGGTGTTCAACGAAGGGCGCATGCGCCGCGACTTTACCTATATCGACGACATCATCGAAGGCGTGGTGCGTCTGCTGCCCTTGGCCCCGCAGCCCGACCCGGACTTTGACCCTGAAAATCCCAACCCCGCCAGCAGCTCCGCGCCCTGGCGCATCTACAACATAGGCAACAACAATACGGTGGAACTCAACGATTTCATCAGCACCCTTGAAGACGCCCTTGGCATGAAGGCCCGCAAGGAGCTTCTGCCCATGCAGCCGGGCGATGTTGAATCCACCTGGGCCAATATTGACGACCTCACCGCCGCCACCGGCTTTGCCCCTTCCACGCCTCTCAGCGAGGGTATAGCCCGCTTTGTGGCCTGGTACAAAGAGTATTATAAAATATGAATGACACTTTCTCTACTTCTGCGGATCATCTGAACATATCCGCCCCCACGCCCGCCCGGCCCGAAATTCTGGCTCCGGCGGGCGACGCGCCTTCATTCCTGGCCGCTCTTGCCGCCGGGGCAGACGCCATCTATCTGGGCCTCAAGCATTTTTCGGCCCGCATGCAGGCAGAAAACTTTGGCCTGACGGAACTTTCACGCCTGACAGACCTTGCCCATGCGGAAAACGCGCGCGTTTACGTGGCCATGAATACCCTGGTCAAACCCAACGAACCGGCTCAGGCCTATCGGCTGGCGGCGCGCCTTGCCCGTCAGGTCAGGCCCGACGGGCTTATCGTGCAGGATCTGGCAATGCTGGATCTGGCGCGTCAGGCTGGTTTTGAGGGCGGGCTCTTTCTTTCCACCCTTGCCAACCTCACCCATCCGGAAAGCCTGTTGCAGGCCAAAAAACTCGGCGCCAACCGTGTTATCCTGCCGCGCGAGCTTTCCATTGACGAAATCCGCACCATGGGCGAGGCCTGCCCCGAAGGCCTTGACCTTGAATGTTTTGTGCACGGCGCGCTGTGCTACTGCGTGTCTGGCCGTTGCTACTGGTCGAGCTACATGGGCGGCAAAAGCGGCCTGCGGGGCCGCTGCGTGCAGCCCTGCCGCCGCGTGTACCGTCAGGGCGGCCCCGCTGCCATTGCGCTTGTGCGCAATGCGGAACGTGAGGAACAGGACCGCATGCGCCAGGAACAGTCCCGCATGGACATTGCCCGCAAAAACCGCACCGGGCGTGATGGGCGTGACCCACGGGCCGGACGCGGCAGGCCGGACGACCGCAGAAATGAATCCTTTGACGCGCCACGCCGCCCCTCCTCGCGCGGGCAGGTGCGCGGCAAGGAGCACAACGGCCGCTGGTTCTCCTGCCTCGACCTTTCGCTGGACGTGCTGGCAAAAACCCTGCTGAACATCCCCCACCTTGTGTCGTGGAAGATCGAAGGCCGCAAAAAAGGCCCCCACTACGTGTATCACGTGGTCACGGCCTACCGCATGCTGCGCGACAATCCCGGCGATGCGCAGGCCCGCAAGGCTGCCGAAGAAATTTTGCAGATGTCCCTGGGGCGGCCCTCCACGCGCGCGCGCTTTTTGCCGCAGAAGGATCACACCATCCCCACCACCCCGGACGGTCAGACCAGTTCCGGTCTGCTGGCGGGCAAGATTCGCATCGAGCCTGAAGGCGGCGTGACGCTCAAGCCCTTCTTTGAACTGCTGCCGCAGGATTACCTGCGAGTGGGTGTAGAAGACGAGCGCTGGCATGCCACTTTGCCCGTAACCCGGCGTATTCCCAAGGGCGGCAGCCTTACCATGCGCCTGCCCAAGCACAAGACGCCCAAGGCTGGAACGCCCGTCTTTCTTATTGACCGACGCGAACCAGAACTCATGCGCATCATCAAAAGCTGGCAGGCGCGCCTTGAGGCCATGCCCTCCCGCCCCAGCAAGGCGGTGGAAAGCGACCCGCGTCTGCCCAAACCCATCAAGGCCAAAACCCGGCCCGACATGTATGTGCGCTCAAGCGTGCCCCACGGCAAGGAGACCCGCACTGGCCGCAGCCAGTTGCAGGCCCTCTGGCTTTCGGCGCGCAGCGCCGAGCTATCGCGCACGGTTGCCCCGCGCATGTGCTGGTGGCTGCCTCCTGTTATATGGCCTGATGAGGAAGAAACCATCCGCCGCTCCATCGGACGGCTGTGGCGCGACGGCGCGCGGCATTTTGTGTGCAACGCTCCGTGGCAGCGCGGCTTGTTCCCCGAGCAGCTTGAAGAAAACGCCGACCTGCTGGCAGGGCCTTTCTGCAACGCGGCCAATGCCTCGGCCCTTGGCATACTTGCCAGTATGGGATTTTCGGGCGCTTTTGTTAGCCCTGAACTGGCGCAGGAGGACATGCTGGCCCTGCCCGCGCAAAGCCCCCTGCCGCTTGGCGTCGTGCTTTCCGGCTACTGGCCCGTGGGCATCAGCCGTTTCGGCCTGCTGGGCGTCAAACCCAACGAACCCTTCCTCAGCCCCATGGGCGAACCCTTCTGGGCGCGGCAGTACGGCGGCAACATCTGGATTTATCCCGGCTGGCCGCTGGATATCACCGCCAAAAGGCAGGAACTGCTCTCGGCGGGATACGGTTTCTTTGCGCACATGCAGGAAAATCCGCCAGCTTCCGTGCCCGAAATGCGGCGCAAGAGCCTGTTCAACTGGGAAGGGGATTTGCTGTAAGGGGCGTGCCGCCCCTAACTCCGGGCGGCTGACCGCATTCGCAGCATCCTGACACATACTTGCGGGCCGCCGACAGAACATGGTTTCTGACGGCGGTCCTTTTTCCGGCGCAGGAAGCCCAATGCACACGGATGAACACTTTTACAACGCCCGACAGCTTTTTCCACGCGGGCTTGAGCAGCCGGAAGGCAGCCTGCGCTTTGGCGCGGACGCCCTCCTGGTGGCTGCCTTTGCCGCTCGCTATGTGGAAAGCCTGGCCGCGCCACGTCAGGCGCATCTGACTGCGGCAGAGCTTGGCTGTGGCTGCGGGGCTGCTCTGCTGGGGCTGGCCTTGCGTTGCGTTGGCATTACCGGGCTGGGGCTGGACAGGGAAGGGCCGCTCGTGCAGGCCGCCACGGCCAATGCCGCGCGCCTTGGCTTGACAGACAGGCTGCGCTTTGCCGAAGCTGATCTGGCCGACAGAAAACGCTTGTCAGAGCTGGCAGGCACAACAGGCGGCTGCCACGCCGGGGGGGTTGATCTGGTTCTGGCAAATCCGCCCTATGGAGTAGCCGGGAGGCCCTCGCCCCGCCATATACGGGAACGAGCGCTGCGTGGCGCACAGGGCGAGGAAAGCCGGGAATACGCGCTCCAGCTATTCTGCCGCGCTGCGGCCGCGCTGCTGAGACATCAGGGCTGTTTTTGCTGTATCTATGACGCTCCGGCCTTGCCGCAATTGTGCGCTGCCTTGAACGATGCGGGCCTTGGGCTGCGCCTCCTGCTGCCCGTCAGAACGCACAGGGCAAAACCCGCATTGCGGATTCTGGCTCTGGCCCGCAAGAATACCGCGCACGAAACCGTGATTGAAACGCCGCTGACGCTGCACACCGGGGCATCCACCAATGACAACTCAGGAACCAGCAAGGTCACAGGCGGCGGCAAACTTGAGCCTCGGTGGTCTACACAGGCGCTGCGCTTCTGCCCCTGGCTGGCCTGACGCAGGCTTTGCTGTGATCAATCCCGCACAGATTCCATCCCCACAGGGTGAATTATGAATTTTATAGCTGATCTGCACATCCATTCCCGTTTCTCGCGCGCCACAAGCAAGGCCCTCAATCCTCGTCATCTGGCGGCCTGGGCGCGCTGCAAAGGTATCAACGTACTGGGCACCGGGGATTTTACACATCCCCAGTGGCGAGCGGAACTGGCGGAGCAGCTCGTGCTGGACGAAACTACGGGACTGTACAGGCTGGCTGTGGAGCCGGAAACTCTGGATTTTATGGACTCCAAGGCTGGTCCCGGCATGCAGGAATCCGCCGACCCGCTGTTTCTGCTGCAGACGGAAATCAGCTCCATCTACAAACGCGGCGGCAAGGTGCGCAAGGTGCACAACCTTGTGTTTGTGCCTACTCTGGAAGATGCGGAGCGCCTTTCGTTGCGGCTGGCGCAGATCGGCAACCTTAATGCCGATGGCCGCCCCATCCTGGGGTTGGACTCGCGCGACCTGCTTGAAATCATGCTAGAATGCGCGCCCGGTTCAGTGATGATCCCCGCCCATGTGTGGACGCCCTGGTTTGCGCTTTTCGGCTCCAAGTCAGGCTTTGACAGGCTTGAAGACTGCTACGGCGATCTTTCGGAACACATTTTTGCGCTGGAAACGGGCCTTTCGTCCGACCCGGCCATGAACCGCCTGATCAGCAGGCTTGACGGCTACGCTCTTGTGTCCAATTCGGACGCGCATTCCGGGGCCAACCTTGGACGCGAGGCCAATCTGTTTGCGGGCCACCCCAGCTATACGGGCATGTTTGCTGCCCTGCGCGCCTCTGCCCGGCGGGAAGACCAGAGCAATCTGGACTGCCGTTTTCTCGGCACCATGGAATTCTATCCTGATGAAGGCAAATACCACCTTGACGGGCACCGCGCCTGCAACGTGGTGCTGGAGCCTAAAGAGTCGCTGGCTCTTGGCAACATTTGCCCGGTCTGCGGCAAGCCGCTCACAGTCGGCGTACTGCACCGGGTGCTGGAACTGGCGGACAGGGAAACCACGCCGGATCTCCCGCGCGAACCGGAAGTGCGCCCGCTGATTCCGCTGGCTGAAGTCGTGGGCGAAATACTTGGCGTTGGCCCGGCATCGCGCCGGGTGCAGGAGCGTTACAGCAGCCTGTTGCGCGAGCTGGGGCCGGAGCTGGATATCCTTTGCCGCCTGCCGGAAGCCGACATTCGCGCCCACTGGGAGCCGCTGGGCGAAGCAGTGGCCCGCATGCGGCGCGGGCAGGTCTACCGCGAGGGAGGCTATGACGGCGAATACGGCACGGTAAGGGTTTTCTCCCCGGAGGAACTGGCCGATGCGCGCGGTACCCTGCCGGGTGTAAAGGCTCCTGCCAAACGAGGGCGCAAAAAAGCTGAGCCACTTGAATTTGCAAATGCGCAGACAACTGCCGCACAGCCCGCATCCGTGCGCGTGCGTCGGGCCAGCCTCCCCCTTGCGAGTGATACCAACGCAGAAGCCACAAGCAATTTTTCTGCGGTAAAATCCGCAGCTAAAACTGACACATCTGCGCAGGCCTTTGCCTATTCTGACGAGCAGCAGACGGCGCTTGCAGCCGGCCCCGCGCCCGTGCTGGTGCTGGCTGGCCCCGGCGCAGGCAAAACCCGTGTGCTGGTAGGCCGCCTGCAATGGCTTGCGGAACAGAGCGCGGACATGCGCAGGGTGCTGGCTGTCACCTTTACGCGGCGCGCTGCGGATGAACTGAGGGAAAGACTGTCCAAGGCCTTTGATAGCGGCGCGCAAACTGCGCTGCCGCAGTGCGACACGCTGCACGGCATGGCCTGGGCGGCCCTGCGCGCTGCCAGCGCGGACAATCCCCCGCTGTTGCTTGGCGAGGATGCCGCGCTCAATTTGTTCCGTCTGGCAAATCCGGAACTGGAAAAGCGTGATGCGCGCAAGCTTTGGGATGCCCTTGCTCTGGCGCGTGAGGGCGGTCTTCTTGCCCAGGAGTCTGCTCAAAGCCCTCTGGCCCGAGCTGCTGCCAACTACGCTGCGCGCAAGAACATGGGGCAGCGCTATGTGGATTACGCCGACCTTCTGGATTGGTGGCTGGAGCACGCCCGCGCCCTACCCGAAAACGAGCGTCCGCAGCACGTGCTGGTAGATGAAGTGCAGGATCTTTCCTCTGTGCAGCTTGCCATTGTTCGAGCCTTGCTGCCTGCGGATGGGCATGGATTTTTCGGCATTGGCGACCCGGATCAGGCCATTTACGGATTCCGTGGCGTCACGGGCCAAAGCGAAGCCAGTCTGCGCGCCTGCTGGCCGGGGCTGAACGTCTTCCGCCTTGGGCAGAGCTTCCGTTCCAGCCAGAGCGTACTGGATATGGCCCGCAGCCTTTTGCACCACAAGGGGCAGTGCGGCCCATTGCTGGCCGCGCAATCCCTCACGGCTGAACTGCGGCTCTTTTCCGCTCCCGATGAGCGCACCGAGGCCCGCTGGGTAGCAGAGCGGGTTCGACATCTGCTGGGTGCAACGGCCCACACCTTGCTGGATCACAACAAGGGGGACGACCTGCACGGCCTGGCCGGAGCACTGGCACCGGGCGACATTGCGGTTCTTGTGCGCCTGAAAGCGCAAATTCCCCCCCTGCGTGCGGCCCTTGAACAGGCGGGGATACCATGCGCCGCGCCCTCACAGGATGGATTCTGGCAAGACGCCGCCTGCGCGCACCTGTTGAGCCTGCTAGGCGCTCATTGCGGTTTTGCGCATGTATCTACCGAGGATCAGGGTCAACAGGATACCTTGCCGCAAAACTGGGCATCGGCAGAGAGCCTGCCTGCTCCGGAGCATATGCTGCCCTGGCTTGCCGAACAGCCCTGGGCGGGGGAAGTCTTTACCGGCAGCCGCCCCTGGCGCGAACTGTGCCGCCTGTGGAACCAGAGCGGCCACTGGGCGGGCTTTTTTGAGCAACTGGCATGGCTTCAGGAGGCCGAGCTTGTGCGCGCCAAGGCCGAGAGTGTGCAGATTCTGACCTTACACGCTTCAAAGGGGCTTGAATTTCAGGCTGTTTTTCTACCGGGGCTTGAAGACGGTCTTTTGCCTTTGCGGCGTGAACTTTTGTTCCCTGCCGCGGATGCCGCAACCAGCAGCACCCAAAGAGAGGCCGACGAGGCCGAGGAGCGCCGTTTGCTGTACGTGGGGCTTACGCGTGCCGCACGGGCGCTGTTTCTCAGCCATTGCGCCCAACGCTCTCTTTATGGGCGCACCCTGCATTTGCAGCCCTCGCCCTTCATGAGCCAGATATGCGAATTTTGCCGACACAGCACCCTTGCAACACGCACTCGCAAGGAACAGAAACAGATCAGCCTGCTCTGATTCCCTCCCCCGATCTACGCCACCGATGGCAGGATCAAGGGCGCAAAAAAAGCGCCATTGGCGCTTGCGCTTTTGCAGAATTGATTTCGATCCGATGTGGGGAGAGGCATTCAAACGGGCTACAGGTTGGACATAGGAGCATTGTACCAGCCTTGCCCCTGATCTGAGGGCATGGGAACAAGGGCGCAACAGGCTGTCCGGCCTGACAAACGCCACACCCGGCAAAACTGCTCAAGAGTGCGCCACAATGTGACGCAAAAAAGCCGCTTATTCTTCCAGCCAGGAGTCGTCTTCAAGCACCTTGTAACCGCGCACGATGAGGTACACCACGCCGTCCGCTTCTTCCATGATGCCTGATACTTCCACGGGCACGCTGACCTCGTCATCCAGGTCAACCCCGGCGCCGCGCGGCACAATGCGGTATTCCACATCATCCTGCACAACAGCGACACGGGCCTGGCGCGCATCCACAGAGCGCGGCACTGCCGCGACATAACCTCTGACAGTAATGGGACTCTTGTTCATAAGCTCTAACATTGCCTTTCAATGCCGGTTTTTCTCGCCTATAGCTCCTTTTATTTTCTGACGCAAGCATCCCTGGCTCTTTGCCGCGTTTTTTTGACGCGCTTCGGCTCCGCACGCCTGAAGACCTTGTTACAGGCCGTTTTTTTTCATCAGTTCATACCAGTGTCCACGTGAAATACCTGCCACTTCCGAGGCTTTTCGCACGTCTTCCGCGCACATGTCCCAAACCTGCCGCACGTAGGCTTTTTCAGCCTGCGATTTCCATTCACGCAGGCTCGGCGGTTTTTGCCCAAGCGCGTCATTGACCAAAAACCCGTTTTCCTGGGTAGTTATCCCCGCGCCGTCGCTGCCGTGCAACACGCCATTCTCTTTGCCCGGCGGCACGGCCCCCTGCCCCATGCGACGCCGTACGGAGTCCACGCGCATACGCGTGGGGAGGTGCGCAGGCAGGATCAGATCGCTTTTTCCCGCCGTGAGGCATGCCCGCTCAAGACAATGGATCAGTTCGCGCACATTGCCGGGCCAGGCATACTCCAGCAGCACATCCAGCGCCTCGTTGGAAAGGGTTTTTTCCGGCTGATCACTGCCCAGGCAAAAGCGCGCAATGGCCTGCCGCGCCAAAGCGGGGATTTCATCAAGCCGCTCGCGCAACGGCGGAATCACAATGGTGAGGCCTTGCAGCCTGTAGAGCAGGTCTGCCCGGAAGCTGTTTTCCTTGGCCATGTGCTCCAGATTTTTATTGGTGGCGGCCACCAGCCTGAAATCACTGCTGACCTCGCGTACCTCGCCCACAGGGCGAAAACGCCGCTGTTCCAGGGCTCGCAAAAAGACCCCCTGCATGGGCTGAGGCAGGTCACCCACTTCATCCAGAAACAGCGTCCCTTTGTCTGCCGCAAGCAGCAACCCTTCGCGCGCCCTGTCCGCACCGGTGAACGCGCCGCGGCTGTGGCCGAACAAATGGCTTTCCACCAGAGTTTCTGGCAGCGAGGCGCAGTCAACCGTTATAAACGGCCTGGCTGCCCTTGCGCTGTTACGAAAGAGCGCCCTGGCAAAGAGTTCCTTGCCTACGCCGGTTTCTCCCAGCAAAAGCACGTTTACTTCGCTTTTTGCGGCCTGCGCCAACAGCTTGAGAGCGCGGCTCATGCCGGGGCCGCTGCCAAGGATATGCCCGCTGTCCACAACCAGAGCTTCTGATACTGGAGTGCGGTTTTGTCTGAATTGCAGAATCTGCCGCAAACACTGCTCAATATCGCGCATCTGCAAGGGCTTGGTGAGAAATTCCCATGCTCCGGAGCGCAAGGCGGCCTCGGCATTGTCGCCGTCGCCGTTGCCGGTGATGACCACCACATCCGGCGCACCGGGCAGGTGTGCAAAATCAGCCTGATATTCAAGCCCGTTTCCATCTGGGAGCCATACGTCCAGCAAGACCACATCTACTGGCTCACTGACCATGCGCAGCGCCTCCTGAATGGAAGCGGCCAACAGGGTTTCGTGCCCCATGCGGTTGCAGACTACCTGCACCATTGTGCGCATCAGTCCTTCATCGTCCACCACAAGCACTTTGGCCATCAGCTAGTTCCCCCTGAGATCACGCTTCCGCCGATTTCTTGTCTGCGGGCTTTGCCGCACGTGCCAGACCAAAACCTTTTTGCTGGCACTCTGCCCACTAGGCGGTCTTGCCCTGTTCCACACCTGCGGCGAGCACCTGCGCTGCTTCCTGCATTGCCGTACGTAATTTTTGCGCTTCTTCTGAAATAGTTGCTGATTGCGCGTCTTCAGTTGCTGTTGCAACTGCCCGCAGGTGGTCAAGTTTCATGATGCCTGCCGAATTTTTACAGGCATGGGCTGTGCGCCGCAGCTGCTCAAAATCACCCCTTGCAATGGCGGCATCCAGGGTTTGCAGACGTTCGTGAAGTTCATGTTCCAATACGTTGGCAAGGCTTATCAGCACGTCTTCATCGCCATCCAGCGCTTCAAGGGCTGCATTGCGGTTCCAGATATCAGTTTTGCATTGTATTTCAGCAGATTGATGTTCAGTCACGGAGGTTTCAGGCATGTTTGCCATTGCGCTTTTTTCCTGCGTGAAAGTTTTTGGCCTGCCGGAGCAATCTGCCGACTTTGCTGTCACCAGTTTTTCCAGCTCATGACGCAACTGCTGAAAACTCAAGGGTTTTAAAAATACGCCATCAGCGCCAAGCTCCTCGCATTTCCTCAAAAAAGAGTCGCTTGTTGTCGCTGTATAGACAACGGCGAGGGTTTTTGCCGGGGACAATGTATCGCCATTCCGCAAAGCTCGCAGCACATCCAGTCCATCAATGCCGGGCAAACGGCTGTCGAGCACAAGCAAATCCCAATGCCCCAGGTGAGGATACTGCAGCAGTTCCAGCGCCTTTTCACCGGTTTCAGCCACCACGGGCTCTGCCCCCATGCCTCGCAACATCTGCTGCATGGCATAGGCAATGGACGCGGTGTCTTCCGCAACCAATACCTTTTTGTGCGCCAGCAACTGCTTTGCGCAACACGGCTGCTCTGACTTGGCCGCATCTGATGTGCCCGCGTTCTCCCGACGGCTGGCTTGTACGGGTTGCAAACACCGCGAAAGCAACACGTAAAGCGTAAAACAGGCCCCTTGCCCTGGACGGGAAACCAGCTCCACATCCCCGCCCATGAGCCGTGCAAGAGTGCGGGCAATATTCAGGCCGAGGCCTGTTCCCGGTGTGCGCGCTGTATCGCGCCCTCGCTGAAAACTCTCAAACACTATGGCCTGATCTTCCTGCGACATGCCGGGGCCAGTATCCGTGACGGAAATTGCCAGCTTCAGATGTTCACTGGTGCTTTCGAGGGCAGTAGCATAAACGCCAACAGAACCAGCCTCGGTAAATTTGACGGCATTGCTGACAATGTTGCCCAGAGCCTGCCGCAGCCGAAAGCTGTCGCCCACCGCGTATTGCGGTAAATTTTCGTCTATCCCGAGCGTCAGTGAAATCCCCTTGCTGTCGGCAATGGGCCTGTACAGGCTGACACAGCTTGCAAGGCTCTCCCGCAGATCAAAAGGCGCGGCTTCAAGCGTGGGAGTTCCCTGCTCCAGCGCAGCGTGGTTGGTTATGTCACCCACCATTTCCCGTAGTGCCTCTGCGGCTTGTGCAAGATAGCCCAAGGCTTTTTTTCGTTCTTTTTCAGGCAGGTCTGTGCGCTGCGCCAGTTCGCTCATTCCCACAATGGCCGTCAACGGTGTGCGCATATCGTGGCTGAGGTGCCCCATAAACGAGCTTTTCATGCGGCTGGCTTCTTCCGCCAGCCAGCGCCGGTGCGTGAGGTTGAAGGTCAGGCCGCCGATGGCGAGCACGCCCGTGACTGCAAGCAGCCCATACAGCAGGCGCATGTTGTAACGCTGCCTTTCCAGCCCTTTATGAAATGAGCTTGCGTCCTGACTCACGCTGATGCCGCCGAGCACTTCTCCCACTTTTTTGTTTGTATGGCACCGCAAACAGCTTTGCTGGGCCATAAGCACGCTCAGCAGGCGCAGGCTTTGACCATTACCCTGTTGTGGAGCTGAAAACACTTCAGGGGTTTCTTCCGCACAGCGGGCAAGCGCTGATTTTTCCCACACATCCGCCATGTTTTCCGGCCGTAGGGGCGCGCTGCTTATCACGCTGATGGTCACCCCTTCGCGCGAGCTGCGCTCTGCCAACTGGCGGCTCATGTACGCCGGGTTGACCAGCACCAGGGTGCGCCCATCCTGCGTGGTCACTGTGCGTTCCGATTCTGGCAACTAGGGGTTTGGCTGACCGTAATCACTTTTTTCAACATATACGCCGCCGTGTGCAGCATTCCAGTTTCTTGCATCCATTAACTGCTGCGCCATGGTTGAAAGTCGTGTATGCTCCAACTCAAGGCTATGCTCAGCATTGACCTGCACTGCCTGGCTGTAAAGAAAGCCGGTAAAACCAAGCCAGGCCAAACTGGCAACAAGTACCAGCCACGGCATCTTTTTCGACTTTACAACTGATTCACGCAGCATGCTCACCCTTCCGGTGGTGTTGTCATTTATTTCTGAATCTGTCTTTTTTTTCTGAATTTTTCTGTGACCGAAATCACTCTTTTTCTTTCGATTTCATGCAATTATCTTATTTATCTACTAATTATTTTTTTATTTTATTTGCTGATTTTGGTACGTTTTTTGTTTTCTTAACCGGGATGCCGCCATGGGGGCGGCACACAAGGAGCGAGTTAAGGAGGCTCTATGGGAACACCCCGCAATGGACCATGGCTTAAGGTGCTGTTGGGCGGCGTTGCGGCGGGAATGGTGCTTTTGGGTGTGCTTGCGTACGCCATGACGACAACTGACCAGCGACCTTTTTGCGCCAGTTGTCACATAATGCAGGAAGCCGCCGTGACCCAGAAAATGGGATCACACGCCAAACTTTCCTGCAATGAGTGCCATGCCCCGCATAATCTGCTGGCCAAGCTGCCGTTCAAGGCCCAGGAAGGCTTGCGCGACGTTATCGGCAATGTTTCAGGCCACGACATTCCGCGTCCTTTGAGTGTTCGCACCAAGGATGTGGTCAATGCCAACTGCATGGCCTGCCATAGCCAGACCAATGTCAATGTGGCCAGCATGGACGCCAAACCCTACTGCGTGGATTGCCACAAGGGGATGGCCCACATGCGCATGATGCCTATAAGCACAAGGACGGTAGCCAATGACTAAGAGCAACATACACAAGGCCCTGGGAGTGGCGGCCCTGCTTGGCATAGCTTTGCTTGCGGGCTGTCAGGATGTTTCCACTGACCTTAAGCCCCCAAAGTACAAAACTTCCATTCCTGAAAGTGAAACCCGTATTTCTGCTTTCCAGAAAGATTTTCCGCAGCAGTACGCCTCGTACATGAAGAACAACGAATCCTCGGTCATGACCGAGTACAAGGGTTCCATACCCTATCACAAGAACGACAATGTCAATCCTTTGCCCAAGGGCTTCAAACACGCCCAGCCCTATCTCAAAAATCTGTGGCTGGGTTATCACTTCATGTACGAATACAATGAAGCGCGCGGTCACACCTACGCCGTTGAAGATTTTCTCAATATTGACCGTATCAACCGCTTTGCCGCTGACGGCAAGGGCGGCCTGCCCGCCACCTGCTGGAACTGCAAAACCCCCAAGATGATGGAGTGGGTCAAGCAGTACGGCGATGCCTTCTGGTCAAAAGACGTCAATGAATTCCGCAGCAAAGACAAAATCAACGAGATGGATGAAACCATTGGTTGCGCCAACTGCCACGATCCAGTGACCATGGAACTGCGCCCCTACTCCGAGCCGCTCAAAGACTGGTTGAAGCGCAGCGGGCAAGACTGGGCCAAGCTTTCGCGCAACCAGAAGCGCAGCCTTGTATGCGCCCAGTGCCATGTGGAATACTACTTCACCCACAAGGACAACGGCCCCGCCGCCAAGCCTGTGTTCCCCTGGGACAACGGCTTTAACCCCGAAGACATGTACCAGTACTACAAGGGGCACGGCCCCAAGAGCGCCGATGGCAAGCCCGGGCCTTTTGTTGACTGGACGCACGCGGCCTCCAAGGTCGGCATGATCAAGATGCAGCATCCTGACTATGAAATGTTCCAGGACGGCCCCCATGGCGCTGCCGGAGTTGCCTGCGCCGACTGCCACATGCCCTACATGCGTGAAGGCGGCAAAAAGGTTTCCAGTCACTGGATGACCTCGCCCCTTAAGGATCCAGAACTGCGCGCTTGCCGTCAGTGCCACGCCGACAAAACTGCTGACTACCTGCGCGGTCGCGTGGAATACACCCAGAAGAAGGCCTTTGAACAGCTGCTGAAAGCGCAGGAAATCTCGGTTAAGGCGCATGAAGCTGTTCGTCTTGCCAATGCCTACGAAGGCAAGCGCGCAGCCGATTACGACGCCCTGATGACCGAAGCGCGCGAAATGGTGCGCAAGGGCCAGTTGTTCTGGGATTACGTTTCTGCGGAAAACAGCGTTGGTTTCCACAACCCCGACAAGACACTTGATACGCTCATGACCTCTATGGAATGCAGCCAGAAGGCCGTTGATCTTGCCACCAAGGCTACGGATTTTGGCATCGCTGAAGCGCTTTCCAAGGATATCAAGGAAACTGTGCCGCCCATTCTGGAAATGAGCCGCAAGCTCCAGCAGGACCCCGAATTCCTCAAGAAGAACCCCTGGACCAAGCTGCTGCCCACTTTGCCAAAAGCTGATCAGGTTTGGGACAATCAGACAAGGATCACTTCTGAGGCAAAGCCTGCCCAGTAGCCCGTAGTTGCATGCAGGCCACGCGGTTACGCTGCACTGCATAACCTTCAAAACAGCAAGGCCCCTCTTCAGGGGCCTTGCTGTTTTGATCTCTCAAATTATGAATACTTATGTTATTGCAGCTTGTTACCCCATCATTATTTTTTCCTGCCAAAAATAATCCTCGTTGCCTGCCTATCAGGCACACAAATTGCATAATCCTATGCAGCACATATGTGTTATTTTTTTGACTTTTGCAAAATTGTTTGCAAACACAGTAGGTTGCAGCATGGAAGCAGCAATACACTCAAGCACTTGGCGAAGATGGCGCAATTTTGCGCTGCTCTTGGCATGCGCCGTACTTCTGACAGGCTGCGGAGCTTTCAGATCCGCGCCCGATAGCGGGCCAGCACCTGAATCCGCGCGCAAGGTTGTTAAAACGGCCTATACGCAAATGGGCAAAAAATACAGACCTGGCGGAGCCTCACCGCAAAAGGGCTTTGACTGCTCCGGTTTGATCTGGTGGGCATATAATCAGAACGGCGTAAAAGTGCCGCGTATAACATCCGATCAGGCCCACACAGGGCAGCAGGTACCGCTTTCATCTGCCCGGCAGGGAGACATCCTTGTTTTCCGCACCAGCTCCGGCCCGAGGGGGCTGCATACTGGCATATATGCTGGCGGCAATTCCTTTATCCACAGCCCCAGACGCGGCGAAAATGTGAGGGTTGAAAGCCTTGATGTGCCATACTGGCGCAACAAACTTATCGCGGTAAGGCGGGTTGTGTACTGATCAGCAGCAGCGCCACCGCGTAATCACGCAATTGTTTATTTTATTGGCGGTAACGGCTCAGTCTGTACCGCCTTTTCTGTTTGCTGACTTGCTATTAAATTTTGTTTGGAGTATTTCAAAAAGAATTACATCGGAATCACTTTGTTGCTGATTTCTGTTTCTGCCCACTCCTTTTATCCGATTCAAATTGCCGGGTGACGCGCCTCGTAGCGTTTTTCAGGCGTCCTTTGCCCGACGCGGGAGGAGACATGGCTCGCAAGGCTGTAGTTGCTGAAAGCCTGTTGAGTATTGCGGATATTTCGCGCCATTTTTCCTTGCCTGAATCCACCACCCGCTATTACTGCAAACGGTTTGCCCATTTTATCCCCAGTGTTGGCGATGGCCGCAGACGCCGTTATCGCCGAGAAACGCTGGATGTCATTGCGGCGGTGCTTGAACAGATGCAAAAATCCCGCACGGCAGCGGCGGTTGAAGATGCGCTCAACGCGCGCTTTCCGCGAAATGCCGTTGCTGTTGCAGATGCTGATTCTTCCACAGCCCTTGCTGAAGTTCCTTCGGGCAATGACTTTTTCCCTTCCGCCGCGCTTCAGATTCTGGAGCGCCAGACAAACGCCATTGAGGGGATTGCCCATTTGCTGCAACTTGTTGTGCAGCGCCTCCCTGCCCCAGGCGGCAGCAATACGCCAGAGGTTGGACAGTTGCGCCAGGAGGTTGCAAACTTGCGTGTTTTGCTTGATTCGTCCGAAAAAACGCAACAAGCCGATCTTGATCAGTTGCGCTCATGGATGACCAAGGTTATCCGCAATCGCGGTGGTTCAGGACAGTCAGAATAATTTTGCCAAAGCAAGCAGAAAGGCCGCGCAATTGCGCGGCCTTTCTCATGGTCATTTTTACGTTTCCAGACACATCGAAATCAGGAGCTGGTTGCGCTTTTGCCGCACCGCAACGCGACAGATTGACATGCCGCTCCGCCTGTCTACTCTGCGGATATACTCCGCCAGAACAGCACGCTGAGGCGTATCACTCACCACCGAGCTTGCTGATTTTTTCCAGCCAGACCAGTTCAACCCCGTTTGCGGTTTGGGCCTTTTTGTACGGAACAAAACCAAATTTTTCATATAACCGCAAGTTGCGGTCACTTTTTGCGCTGGTGAAGAGTTCATACCGAGCGGCCTTTATTGCGGACAAAATTGCCGTCATTAAGGCTGAACCGTATCCCCTGCCCTGCCATTGCGGCAGTACCGCAAGGCGGCCAATGTGGGCTGTACCTTCTGCATGGTGCGCCCTGACCGTTCCTGCCAGCGTCTGCCCGTCCAATGCCTTGAGCACGACGCCAACGCGCCATTCCTCCACCAGCTCTTCAAGCGTTTGCGTGAGAGGCGGAATATCCCAATTTTCTACCAGCCTAGCTTCGCTTTCAAATGCGGCCTTTTGCAAGGCCAGTATTTGCGGCAAGTCGGATTCTGTAACTGGCAGGATTGTCATGTGCTACTTGCTGTTTTTCAGCGCCATATCAATAGCGCTCTTAAAGAGATCAAGCGGCAGAGCTCCGCGAACCACAAGGTTGTTCACAAGAAAATACGGAGTCCCTTCAATGCCGAGCTTTTGGGCATCCATCTGATCTTCGGCAATGATGTCTGTAACCTTTTTGCTGTGTACATCCTTGGCAAGGCGCTTCATGTCCACGCCAAGGCCTTCGGCAGTCTTTTTCAAAAAGGTTTCACCCTCGGCAATCAGCTTGTCCCTGTCTGCAAACAGAGCCTTGTAGAACTGCCAGGCCTTTTCTTCACTCTGCTGGGATATGGCTACAAAATATGCTGAGGCAATGTTGGCTGGCCCTTTGTCGTCCAAAGGCATGTTTTTGAAAACAAGGCTCACGTCTTTGCCGTATTCCTGCAAAATCACGTCCACAGTTTTGGAGGCCTGCTGGCAGAAGTGGCAGGTAAAATCAGAAAAAGCCACAATGCGCACCTTGGCCTTGGGTGATCCCATGACCGGGCGGCCCTCTGTTTTAACCGTTTTGGCCACTTTCATATCCTGCGCCCACTGGGCCTCAAGGCTGTGCTGACGGCGCAGATTTGACCCCTGCTGTGCGATATCAAGTACAGATTCGCTTTGTCTGCGCAGCACATCCATGACCAGTTCTGGCCGCTCACGGAACAGCTTTTCAAGCAGTTTTGGCAGATTTTCTTCCGTGACTTCCACAGCATTTGCAACGGCGCTCATGCCGGGCACAATCCCAGCAGCCATGCTAGAGGCCAATATAAAGGACGCCATCAATTTTTTACTAAGCATACACTATCCTTATTTTCTGCGCTCTCGCTTACCCCTGCTCCGCCTCAAGGCGAATCTGGGTAGCGGCATCTTCAATTTTAAAGAGCAGCTCATCAATGTCAACAGGCTTCATCAGATAACCAAATGCCCCCTCACTCATGGCCTGAACAGCGAGCTGCATGTCTGCATGGCCAGAAAGCAAGATCACCTGAGTTTTAGGCCATCGGGAATGAATAATCTGCAAGGCGGACATGCCATCCATAACCGGCATTTTTACATCCATAATTACAATGCCAAAGGGGAACTGCTCCATGGCATCCACGGCCTGTTGCCCGTTAGCAGCGGATTGGCACTCATACCCTCGGCGACCAAGGCGCTTGGAGAGTATTCGCGTTACATCTGATTCGTCATCAACCAACAGCACTTTTGCTAGTTCCATACTTTCTCCAGCCAAGAGATTGTGCCATTTTTTTACGCGCTTTAGCTTTACGGAGCAAGTTTTGTTGCTCAATATGCTTTAAGCCTTGACGCTCTCAATTCTCTCTTTTACAAACAACCCATTGCAGCTTTCAGTGTCGCCCTCATGTTTCATGTGAAACACGAAGTTTTTCCCTTCAAGTGAACCATGAAATGGCGGCAAAGCCAGAAATTTCATGCTCGTTGACGTATCTGCTCCTGACAGGATCGCCTGATGGTTGAAGCAGCAGTTCCTCTAAAATCAGTCAAAATGACTGGGAGGCCTCAATGGCGCGCATTATTTCCATCGCGAATCAAAAAGGCGGAGTGGGCAAAACCACCACTGCCATCAACCTTTCCGCTGCTCTTGCAGTCATGGAAAAAAAAGTTCTGCTCGTTGATTGCGATCCACAGGCAAACAGCACCAGCGGCATAGGTCTGCACCAGGAAGACCTGCACGGCGACCTGTACAACACCTTTTATGAACCAGAAAAGTTGAAAGAAAATATAGCCAAAAGTCGATCGCCATTTTTGGATATTCTGCCCGCTAGCACCAATCTGGTGGCAGTTGAACTGGAACTGGTGGACAAAATGGCCCGCGAATTTTTTTTGGACGAATGCCTCAAAAGCGTGCGCAACGACTATGAGTATATTATCCTCGACTGCCCTCCTTCTCTGGGGCTTTTGACGCTCAATGCCCTCTGCGCGTCACGCGAACTGCTCATTCCCCTGCAATGCGAATTTTTTGCACTTGAAGGCATCGTCAAGCTGCTGCAAACCTATGAGCAGGTAAAAAAAAGACTCAACCCAGATCTTTCTCTGCTGGGTGTGGTGCTGACCATGTATGACACGCGCAATCGCCTGACTCGCGAAGTTAAAAACGAAGTGCGCCGCTGCTTCCCCGAGCACCTGTTTGAAACAGTTATTCCCCGCAACGTACGCCTTTCTGAAGCGCCCAGCCACGGCAAATCCATCATCCACTATGATATTAAATCAAAGGGAGCGGAAGCATACCTTGGTTTGGCCAAAGAAATCGTGCTGCGCAGGCCAAGCAAAAAAAATACGGTTCTGCAATAGGGACGCTTATTCTTTTGGGGTGGAGTGCTCTACCGCAACGTGCTTGTGAAAATGCTTCTGCCGAATTGTGGTTCCGCATGCACGGCAATGAAAAACAAGCAGGCCGCCAATATTCGCATTAGTCAGAATAAACGGACGTTGGGGATCATTGCGCCAATCCTCGGTGCTGGCAGCACAGTGGGGGCAGGTAACTGAAGGGCTGTAGGGATATTTGAAATCCCAAAACTTCATAAGCTCTTCAAAACTTTCCAGCGGGCCGGCGGTCTGTTCGAGTTCTTGCGGCTTTGCGTCGGCTGCCAAAATGCTGCGAACCTTGGGCTCCATTTTTTCCCAGAGGGGCCAGGGAATGATCACAGAAGAAATATTGCCCTTGATATCGGTGATATACTGAAGCTGCGGGTTATCCTGCATGACGAGTCCTTGAAGTAAAAAGCGGGGCCAAACCAAAGTCGAACTTTGGAGCAAAAAAGATACGCCTCGCGCAAGAGCAAAATACTGCCCATTGCGCAACAAAAACAGCCAGGCAGATTTCTGCCAGAAAACAATAGCGCATAAGGTGCCGCGCCCCAAGGGCAAATGTCAAGGAGACTGCAACGAAGTGCAGGTGTTTTGCGCAACAAGGTTGCGCCCCTTAAAAAGCCCCCGCAACGTGCAGCAAAAGTTCAGCACATACAAATTTTGAATGAAGGCAATCACACAAGCGGTTTGTCGAAACGGCAATCCGCAATGACAACGGACCTGCACCACTGGGGTCCGGAACAATGGTTGTATTGCCGCAACCACAGCTTATGCTGGAGGAATAAAAATGAGCAGCAGCAAGGGATTGGGCAGAGGGCTTGACGCACTGTTTGGCGGAACCGCGCCAAAGCAGGAACCGCAAGGGCAGGAGAGCGCTGTTAACCTGATGCCGATTACGGCCTTGCACCCCAACCCCAATCAGCCGCGCAGGCACTTTGACGATGCCGCATTGCGGGAACTGGCCGATTCCATCAAATCGCAGGGGATTATCCAGCCGCTGCTGGTACGTCCGCTGGGCAGCGAAAATACCTACCAGATTGTTGCGGGCGAGCGCCGCTGGCGGGCAGCGCAACTGGCAGGTCTCAAAGAAGTACCCGTTTATGTGCGCCAGTTGAGCGATAAAGAGG
The DNA here is from genome assembly GCF_053570645.1 of Desulfovibrio desulfopostgatei. NCBI lineage: Bacteria > Pseudomonadati > Thermodesulfobacteriota > Desulfovibrionia > Desulfovibrionales > Desulfovibrionaceae > Desulfovibrio > Desulfovibrio desulfopostgatei. The sequence continues at coordinate 3,270,661 of NZ_JBRBQS010000002.1, forward strand.
TCATGGCTGCTGCTCTTATTGAAAACTTGCAGCGCGAAGACCTCAACCCCATTGAAGAAGCCGAAGCCCTCCAGGCCTTGCGGGATGCCCTGGAGCTAACGCAGGAGGAACTGGCAAGTCGACTTGGCAAAAGCCGCCCAGCAATCGCCAACGCATTGCGTTTGCTGCAACTGAGCGCAACTGCACGGGCCGACATTCAGGCCGGATTGCTCAGCGCGGGGCACGCGCGCTGCCTGCTGGGCATTGATGCGCCCATTGCTTCCGAAGCGTTGCGCCAGCGCATCCTGAGCCACAAACTGACCGTGCGCGAAGCAGAAGACGCAGCCGCCTTCTGGCGTGGGCACAACGCCCTGCCATGGGAACAGGAGGACACGACTCCGCAACCTCGCGCCAAAGCCCCCAGAAAGAAAAGCCCGCAATTCAAGACGTTGCAAATGAATCTTTGCTCCAGCATTGGCTGCAAAACGCAGGTAAGCGGCGATGAAAACAGCGGCCGCATTGCGTTTGCATACGGCAGCCGCGAAGAACTTGAACAGCTTTTGCAAAAACTGGGTGTGACCCTGCCGGAAGCAGAAGAAGATTCTACAGAAAATCCCGCCGGATAAGCAGCGGGAAAATACACGAGCAGAACAGATACCCTGCCAATCCAAAGATAAGCGCAACCGGAACATTCCGCATTGCGCTTATCTTTTTTTAAAGGGATCAAACCTTACGTAGCAAAGCGCCATACATGCCCTCAAGCCAGGGGTGCTCATGTGGAGTCTGCCACTGCCTGAGCACCTGCAGACCATCTGATTCGCGCACAAGGTGCTCAATCTGCTTTTCATTCTCATTGGGCCGCAGCGTACAGGTAATATAGGCCATCTGGCATCCCGGCCGCATCTTTGCCGCAAGACTGAACAATATGGATTGCTGCAATCCCTCATGGCTATTGCCCTCGTGTGGGGGCCTATGGCGGATATCAGGCCTGCGGGCAAGCACGCCAAGCCCGGAACAGGGAGCATCCACAAGCATATGACCATCCCAATGTTCAAGGGGTGGTTTGACTGCATCGGTTAGGGCAACAGACGGACAGCCAAGTCCCAGCCGCGAGCACTGCCCCGGCAAGCCCGCAAGGCGCTGCATGCTGCGGTCTGTGGCTAAAGGAACCACAATCCCCCGCTCAAGCAGGGCAACAGTCTTGCCGCCAAAACCAGCGCAGACATCCCAAACGGGTTTTTCCCAACCATAGAGGCCAAGCTCTTCAAGAACAAGCTGCGAACCTGCGGATTGATACGAAAGCGCGCCTTCGCGGTGCAAGTCGTGCAAGGACTGACCACAAACAGCAGACGGCTGTGCACCCGGCGCAAAAGCAATCCCCCACTGCCCTACCGCTTCGCCTCCACTGGCAAGCAGTGCCTCTCGCAATGACATGGCAGCGGAATACTGTGCATTTACGCGCACTGCACTCCAGGGTCGATCAAACGACCGGCGGGCAAGCTGCAAGGCGGCATCGCGCCCGTAGTGCTTGTACCAGTGCCCCATGATCCACAGCGGTAAAGAATAGAAAAGCGCCATGTGCTCAGCGCATCCGGCTTCCGCGCCCTTCGGCAGATAAAAATCCTCATGCATGGGGGCTTCTGCAAGGCGCTGTACTGAACGCAAGGCCCCGTTGGCTACACGGGCCAACCCTTGACCGTACAAGGCCTGTGCAGTCTCTACAGCGCTAAAAACAGCGGCATGATCCGGCACCTTGTCCTGAAAAAGCAGACCATATACCGCAAGGCCCAGCACATGCAGAAGAGGGCGCGGCAAAGATTGGGGGCGCGGCATCACTCTGGACAAAATAAACGCAATGCGAAGTTCCGTTCGCAAGTATCCGTATACAAGCTCTGAGCACAGATTGCGCTCAACCGGGGCAAGTCCTGAAGATTCTGCGCTGCAAGCCACAGATGAAGCGCTGGAGAATGCCGTTGCAAGCGCCTGCTGGGCTGTCATGCCGGAATCAACCAACAATAAGGCCCACAGCGCGCAGTGACGTGCCGTGGGGGAAAGCTTGCGAATTTTCCCAGGCAATGGCGCAGCAGCAGTGCCAGATTGGGCAACGCGAATTTTAGCCATATTATGCCCTGCCCTGATGCAAGGGTTGAGAAAGGCCAAGAAAAATCCGTATGGCGTCTTCCAGCGCCTTCATAGGCACAAGCGTATCAACGCACGGCCCATGCGGCCTCTGGTTGAGAACGCCAAAAACTGGCAAAGGATAACTGTCCTGAATGCCGGATGTAAGGTCACGTTCGCAAGCAACAGCAATAATGCAGCGCGGGCGCGTTTGCACCACAATGCGGCGGGCAATGGTGCCGCCCGTGGCAATGGCAAGCCGCACGCCATATTTGTCCCTCAAAGCAAGTAACTCACCAACCGGGCATTTGCCGCAACGCTGACAGTTGTCCGGGTTATGAACAAGCCGCTGGGGGCACAAGGCCTGCTGAACGCAATGCGGTAAAAGCAGCAAAAGCTCCTGCGGCTGCGCCGTACAGCCACTGGCAAGCACCAGTTCGTTGTTCACCTTGATAAAGCTGCGCCGCACTCTTCCTCTGTCAATACCAACTGCCTTTGCAAGCAATTCCATAAGTGGAAAAAACAGACGGATGGTGACATGCCGCACACTGTCTACACCAGGAAGAGATTTACCCGTATAAATATGAAATATAAGAATAATGCAGAGCCATAACAAGCCGATGATAACAACAAAACCAAAACCTATGCTCAGTGTAGGCAGCCAGTGTTGCGTAGAAAAAAAACCAACCCACGGCAAAATAAGAAAAAACGCAACCCCGAGGCACAGCAGAAGGCACGAGGCCAGCATGAGCCCGATAAAAACGCGCTTTCGCGCACCACCATACTGCTCTGGCGGCAAAGAAAAGGGCGACTTACGAAACATGTGACCTCGGTTTGATGAGTCAGAAGCAAAAATAGCCTTGAGCCTAAAAATCGCACAAAACTGCCCTTATGAAAAGCGCAAGCACGCAACATGATGCATAGGTCAAAAAAAGAAAAAACGAGGCTCAAAAGAGCCTCATTAAAAATACCCATTGCGGAAAAAAGACATTACTCCCCTGGTTCAGGAGCTCTTGCCAGACCGCAAACACCCCTTGGCAACCCGCGCAACACTCCGTTGAGCAGATCACGCACGGACATCTCTTTTTTCCCTTGAGGCTTGACCGTAGACAGCACATACCAGCAATCAGCGCAGGCAATGCTCAACCCCTCAGCATCGATCCGCAATGTACCCGGAACATGGCCTTGTGCAGATTGCCCCACCCTGCCAGGAGCAAGAATGAGCGAAAGGGGGTCGCGTTGCTTGCCATCGGAATCAACAGTTTCAAGCACAGCACGCGCACCTGGCCACGGGGTAACACCCCGCACCCGCGCATGTACCTGCACGACAGGAAGCGACCAGTCGATAAAGCCGTCTTCCTTGGAAATTTTAGGAGCGTAGGTGGCGAGAGCATCGTCCTGATCCACAGCCTGTGCCTTGCCATCAAGAATATCATCAAAAACGCGCACAAGCAGTTCTGCGCCAATTCCTGCAAGGGCATCGTGCAGGGAACCGGCCGTATGCTCACCGATGGGCAGGCCATCGGTGGCGAAAACCGGCCCCGCATCGAGCTTGCGCACAATGCGCATAATGGAAATGCCAGCTCGGGCGTCAGGATGCCAGCCTTCCATCACTGCCCGCTGAATAGGGGCAGCACCACGCAGGCCAGGCAAAAGCGAAGCATGCACGTTGATGGTATCAAGCGTGGGCATGGCAAGGACAGCGTCCGGCAAAATGAGGCCATAGGCCGCCACAGCCAGCAGGTCTGGTTTGAAAGCCGTCAGCTCCGCCTGGGCTTCTGCACCCTTCAGGCTGGCAGGCTGCATGACGGGCAGGCCAAGTTGCAAGGCGAGCTTTTTTACAGGAGATTCAGCAAGTTTGTGGCCGCGCCCTGCTGGTCTGTCCGGCTGGGTGTATACCGCCACTATTTCGCCACGAGGCCAGGCCGCCAGCCTTTTCAGGCTGGCGGCGGCAAACTCGGGCGTTCCCATAAAGACTATACGGCACTTTTTCGTTTGAGCCATTTTTTCACCTTGCTGTCGTACAGGGTGCGGCGCAGGCGGCTGATCTTGTCGATAAACAGTATGCCGTCCAGATGGTCATATTCATGCTGGATAATGATGGCCGGGAATTCTTCCAGATCTTCATCAATGATATTGCCGTCCAGATCCGTTGCATGCAGGTGCACGTTGCTCATGCGCTTAACGTCGGCCCTGTAGTTCATGGGAACAGAAAGGCAGCCCTCCTGTTCGCTCAGAACTTCCTCGCCGGAGAGGGTCAACACAGGGTTAATCAGCACCCTGGGCTGCTTTTCCTCGTCCTTCATGGCCGGATCCATCACAAGCATACGGATATTGCGCCCGACCTGCGGCGCAGCAAGGCCAACACCAGGGGCAGCGTACATGGTTTCAAGCATGTCGGCAGCAAGCTGGCGAATGTCGTCCGTCACCTCGGCAACAGGTTCGCAAACCTCTTTGAGCCTGGGTTCAGGATAGGTGACAATATCAAGAATCATGCAGACGTCTGCCTCCTACGCTTTGTCGGCTGTAGCGCCGTCCTTTTTCTGCTCTGCGCCGGGCACTTCACGCAAGCGCAGACCGAGATCCCGCAACTGACGCGAAGACACCGGGGAAGGCGCGTTGGTCATGAGGCAGGTTGCCTTCTGCGTCTTGGGGAAGGCAATGACATCACGGATGCTGGACGAACCAGAAAGCAGCATAACCAGACGGTCAAGGCCAAAAGCCAAACCGCCATGCGGCGGCGCACCAAGATCAAGCGCCTGAATGAGGAAGCCGAACTGCTCTTCGGCCTGCTCTGGCGTAAAGCCAAGAGCTTCAAACATACGGCGCTGCACTTCACCGGAGTGGATGCGGATGGAACCGCCGCCCACTTCGCAGCCATTGAGCACCATATCATAGGCGCGGGCGCGCGCCTTGGCCGGGTCAGTAACCATCAGTTCCATATGGCCGGGCGCGGGCGAGGTGAAGGGATGGTGGCAGGCCACATAACGCTTGGCTTCCTCGTCGTATTCGTACAGCGGAAAGTCCGTAACCCACAGGAAGTTGAAGCTGTTTTCAGGAATCAGCTTCAAGTGGTTGGCAAGATGCACACGCAGGTTGCCAAGGGCGGCGTTGACCATGGAAGCCTCGCCCGCCTGGAAAAAGACAATGTCGCCGACCTGAAGATCAAGCGCTTCTGCAATGCCCTTGCGTTCTTCGTCCGAAAGGAACTTGGCGATGGGCGACTGCCATTCGTCGGCCTTGATCTTGATCCAGGCCAGACCCTGAGCGCCATAGATTTTGACAAATTCGGTAAAGGCATCAATTTCCTTGCGGGTCATGGATTCGCCGCCAGGAACCTTCATACCCTTGACCAGCTGCGCAGTGGCAAAAAGCTTGAAGCCGGAGCCACGCACAATATTCGTGATATCCACAAGCTCAAGGCCAAAACGGGTGTCGGGCTTGTCCACGCCATAACGGGCCATGGCTTCGTCCCAGGGCATGCGAGGGAAGGGAAGAGTCAGATCCTTGCCCATCACGTCCTTGAACACGCGGGCCATGAGGCCTTCTGCGATGCCCATGACCTGTTCTTCATCCGCAAAGCTCATTTCAAGGTCAACCTGGGTGAACTCGGGCTGACGGTCGGCACGCAGGTCTTCGTCGCGGAAGCAGCGCACGATCTGGAAGTAACGCTCCATACCGGCAACCATCAGCAGCTGTTTGAACAGCTGGGGCGACTGCGGCAAAGCGTAAAATTCACCATTATTCAAACGGCTGGGAACCAGAAAGTCGCGGGCCCCTTCAGGGGTGGACTTGGTAAGCACCGGGGTTTCCACTTCCGTAAAGCCGTTGTCGTCCAGAAAACAGCGGGCGGCCTGCGAAACCTTGTGGCGCAAACGCAGATTGGCCTGCATGCGCGGACGGCGCAGATCAAGATAACGCCAGGTAAGGCGCAGGTTCTCGCCGGCATCACTACGGTCTTCAATGGCGAAGGGCGGCGTTTTGGAGGTGTTGAGCAGCTTCCACTCGTGAGCCACGATTTCAATCTGGCCAGTGACCATATTGGCGTTGACCATGCCTTCGGGGCGAGGACGCACCTTGCCCTTGACCGCAAGCACATATTCCGAACGCAGAATATGCGCGTTCTCGTGCGCAGCAGGAGCAATATCCGGGCTGAAAACAACCTGCGTGAGGCCGTCACGGTCGCGCAGGTCGACAAAAATCAGGCCGCCGTGGTCGCGGCGGTACTGCACCCAACCCATCAGGCAAACATCTTCACCATCATTGGTAATGGTCAACTGACCGCAGGAATGGCTGCGCTGCCAGTCACCAAGCTCAGTGACAAATTTCTGGTGTTCGCGCTGCACATCCTGCTGCGCGTCCTGCGTCTGCATCTGTTCAGTCATTGTTGGTTCCCGTTTGCAAGAATTGGAGTACGCCTGACTGCGGCACAGAGCACTGCTCGCCGCTTTCAAGGTTCTTAACGACCACTGTGCCCTGAGCGGCTTCATCAGGGCCAATAATCAGACAATGCCCAGCGCCGGACTTTCCAGCCTGACGCATAAGGCTTTTAAAGCCGCCTTCACTGAAATTCATCTCGCCAGTCAGCCCGGCGTCGCGCAGCTTCTGGGCAAGCTGCCAGCCCTGAGCGCGGCTCTGGGCGTCCATGGCAACCAGATAAAAATCGGCTGCCTGGCCACTGCCCTCGCCCATCATGAGGGCAAGGCGTTCCATGCCGCAGGCAAAGCCAACGCCCGGAACATCAGGCCCGCCAAGGCTCTTCACAAGGCCGTCATACCTGCCGCCGCCGGCCACAGCCGCCTGCGCGCCAATGCTGCCGCTTACCACCTCAAAAGTAGTGCGGCAATAGTAGTCAAGACCGCGCACAAGCCTGTGATCAAGCTCAAAGGATAGTCCCTGACCTTGCAGCAGTTCCAGCACCGTATCAAAGTGGGCGCGGCATTCAGGGCAATTGTAATCAATAAGTTTGGGGGCATTGTCCGTAATGGCGCGGCAGCCGGGCTGCTTGCAGTCAAGCACGCGCAAGGGGTTAGTTTCCACCCTGCGGGCGCAGTCCGGGCAAAGGGCGTCCTTGTCAACTCCGGTAAGGTATTCGAGCAAGGCCGCCTTGAACTTGGGGCGGCATTCCGAACAGCCAAGGGAATTGATCTTGAGCGTCAAATCCGTAAGGCCTAGGTCTGACAAAAAGCGCAGCAGCATGCTGACCAGTTCTGCATCAGCCATGGGGCTGTGGCTGCCAAGGCACTCGCAGTTGATCTGGTGGAACTGGCGCATGCGGCCCTTCTGCGGGCGTTCATAACGGAACATGGGGCCAGTGGTGAACAGCCGGCTCACAGGTTCGCGGTTGGTCAGCCCGCTCTCGATATAGGCGCGCATAACACCAGCCGTGGCTTCAGGCCGCAAGGTAAGCGAACGGCCTTTGCGGTCAGGAAAAGTATACATTTCCTTTTGCACCACATCGGTTTCCTCACCGATGGAACGGCAAAAAAGCTCCGTAAATTCCAGCAGCGGCGTACGCAGTTCCACAAAACCGTAGCGTCCAAAAACCTGGCGCGCGGTATTTTCAATACGCGTGAACTGGTCGCTGTCCGGCGGAAACATATCCGCAAAACCCTTGATACGTGCAATACTCATGGCTTCCTCATAAAAAACTGGCTGCCCTGACGTGCAAGGCGGCGCGAAAGAAATGGTCTACCTGCTGGCGCAAGGGGATTCAAGGCTGAATTTTCCGGCGCAGTCGTCACAGGGCACGGGATATTCGCCAGTGAAGCAGGCCATGCAATAATGCTGCGGCTTGCTCACAGAACCCAGCAAGCCTGCGATGCTGAGATAATGCAAAGAATCCACATCCAGCTTGCGGGTAATTTCCGCCAGATTGTGCTGAGCTGCAATAAGCTCCCCGCGTGAAGAAAAGTCTATGCCATAAAAGCAGGGAAACTTGACCGGCGGGCTGGAAATGCGGATGTGCACCTCTTTTGCGCCCAGCTCCCTCAGCTTTTTGACGCGCGTCATCATGGTGGTGCCGCGCACAATGCTGTCATCAATGATGCAGATGCGCTTGCCGTCAATCATTTCGCGCACAGGGTTGATCTTAACCCTCACCCCAAAGCTGCGCATGCTCTGCGAAGGCTGGATAAAGGTACGCCCCACATAATGGTTGCGGATCATGGCATGCTCATAGGGCAGGCCGGAGCGTTGGGCAAAGCCAAGTGCGGGATAAATGCCCGAATCCGGAAAGGGCATCACGTAGTCCACTTCCGGCGCAGATTCATCAGCCAGATTCCAGCCCATTTTTTTGCGGCACAGATAAACCTGCTCGTCAAAAATATATGAGTCAGGCCGGGCAAAATAGACCAGCTCAAAAATACACTGGCGGGGCTTCTCGGGCAGCGGCCCCATAAGGTGATCGCTGCGCACGCTGTTGCCGTCTACAATAATCATCTCGCCCGGTTTCACAGAACGTTCAAAATCGGCCTCAAGCAGATCAAAGGCGCATGTTTCGGAGGCGAACACGGGGCTGCCGTTCATACGGCCAAAAGCCAGAGGATGGAAGCCGTGGGGGTCGCGCACCGCCACCATAACGCCGTCTACCATGACCAGCAGACAGTACGCGCCGCGAACCCGGGCGCAGGTTTCCTTGACTGCGCCGGGCAGATCGTTGTGCCTGAGCGCGCGCACCAGCAGATGCATGAACACTTCCGTGTCATTGCTGGTAGAAAATATGGCGCCCTCGTTCTCGAGGTCTTCGCGCAGCTGCGCGGCATTGACCAGATTGCCGTTGTGCGCAAGCACCACATCCCGCCCCTTGAAATGGGCAAGAAATGGCTGGGCATTGCTGCTGGAGGAACGCCCGGTGGTGGAATAGCGCACATGGCCTATGGCCGTTCTGCCTGTCAGAGCCTTGAGGTGCCCCTCTGAAAAAACATCGGGCACAAGGCCCATGCCCTTGTGTTCGTGTACGCCGTCGGTGTCAAAGGTAACTATGCCCGCGCTTTCCTGGCCGCGATGCTGCTGTGCATACAAACCGAAATAAGCCAGACGAGCCGCTTCCTCGTGGTCATAAATGCCGAATACGCCGCATTCGTGCTTGATCATAGGCCTTACTTCTTCAGTTTTTTGCGCAGATGCGCAATGCGATTATCAATGACCGACGGATTGGGATAATCGTCGCGGGCCAGTTCAAAGTTTTTCAGGGCTTCTTTTCCCTTGCCGAGCTGTTCAAGGGCATCAGCCAGCAAATAGCCCGCCAGACCACGCAGAATCTTGTCCGGATCGCTGTCCAGTATCTGTTGACAAAGGTCAGCCACATCCTGCCAGCGTTCCCTTGCCATGTTCTGGTCAGCAAGGTCGTACATGCACATTATTTTGTCATGATCCGCCATGGGCAGAGCAAGACACTGCTGCAAGGTATCTTCGCCTGCGTCAAACCTGCGCAGGTTAAACTGCATGGCCGCCAGCCTGCGGTAACCATCCACAGTTTGCTCCGCCGACAGGCCTGCAAGACCTATATAAGCATTCCAGGCGTCCGCGGCACGGCCATAACGCCGCAAACCTTCGTTTACCTCGCCCATACGCCGCAAAATAACAGCGCTTCTGGCGTCATTGTCTGCAAATTCCGCCAGCATGGTTTCAAGGCATTCAAGGGTGGCGCGAGGTTCCTGCCCGGCGGCATTGAGCACCACCAGCAACTGCTGCCACGCTTCCCAACGAAGGTCAGCATCCCGTGCCTCACGCAGATAACGCTCAAGCAGCCTTTCGGCAAGGGACCAGTCGCGCAAAGAAACTGCGGTGCGGGCTGCGGAAAGGTCATCGCCCACCATGCTCTGGTCTTTGCAAGCGCACAAAAAGCCAGCAAAAACCAGGCACAGACACAGGGTCAAACCCTTGCCGCAAACCCGCCGCAATATTTTCATCAGCTATGGTTATTCTTCACCGTCATCGTCAGCACTGTCGTCAGCAAGCCCTTCGGACTCGGCAACAACAGTCGCAGAAGCGACATCGGTCAAATCGTCATCGTCCATTTCGGCGCTGGCGTCCCTGCCGGTCTGCCCGCCTTCGTCCACACGGTCAAAGCCCACCACATGACCGCCTTCATCAAGGCGCACGAGCATAACGCCCATGGTGGCGCGGCCCTTGCTGCGCACATCGTCAACGCCGATGCGCACGATCTTGTTGGAAGAGGTCAGCAGGATAAGACCATCGTTGTCGCGCACAGGCATTGCGCCAATCACAGGCCCGGTCTTGGCCGTCACCTTGAAGTTAATGATGCCCTTGCCGCCGCGCGATTGCAGGCGGTAGAGATCAACGCTGGTGCGCTTGCCATACCCATTGGCGGAAATGGACATGATTTCGGTGGTCTGGTCGATATCCTTGACGATAACCGCCGCCACCACAAAATCCTGCCTGCGCAGGGCAATGCCCTTGACGCCCGTGGCCACGCGGCCCATGGGACGCACATCGTTGCAGGCAAAGCGGATGGAGAAACCGTCCGCCGTGGCCAGAACAATGTGGTTGTTGTCGCGGATGGGGCGTACCACCACAAGTTCATCATCCTCACGCAGGCCCACGGCCATGAGGCCTGTCTTGCGGCACTTGGCGTACAACGAGGCGGAAGAACGCTTGATCATGCCCCTCTTGGTAATGAACAGGAAGAATTTGTCTTCGGCAAATTCGCGCAGGGCGAGAACTGTCGTAACCCACTCGTTTTCTTCAAGCGGCAACAGGTTGTTGATATGCACGCCCTTGGCCGTGCGGCTGCCCTCCGGCACCTGATGCACCTTGAGCTGGTGCATGCGCCCCTTGTTGGTGAAGAGGCACAGATACTGGTGATTGGTAGTGGACAAAAATTCCTGCACGTAGTCGTCATCCGAGGTGTGCAGAGCCGCAATGCCCTTGCCGCCGCGTTTCTGTTGCTGATAATTCTCAAGCCCGGTACGCTTCATGTAGCCACGGCGCGACAGCGTGATGACCACTTCTTCGTCAGGGATGAGATCTTCAATATCAATGTCGGTCAGGGCTTCGCGCAGCACTTCCGTACGGCGGGGCGTGGCGAAATTATCGCGGATTTCGGCAATCTCACGCTTGAGTTCGCTGCGCAGCACTTCGGCATTTTCCAGAATGGAACGGTAGAATTCGATCTTCTGCAGCAGATCCTTGTATTCGTTCATCAGCTCTTCGCGCTGGAGACCCGTCAGGCGCTGCAACCGCATTTCAAGAATTGCCTTGGCCTGCACTTCAGAAAGCGCAAAACGCTCCATCAGGGCATTACGGGCTTCTTCCGGATTGGCGGAAGCGCGGATAAGGGCCACCACTTCATCGATATTGTCGATGGCGATGCGCAAGCCTTCCAGAATATGCGCGCGGGCTTCGGCTTTTTCCAGATCGTAACGCGTGCGGCGGATGACCACCTCACGCCTGTGATCCACAAAGCAGGAAAGCGCCGTCTTAAGGTTCAGCAGTTGCGGGCGGTTGTCCACCACGGCCAGCATGTTGATGCCGAAGCTCGTTTCCAGCGGCGTGAACTTGTACAGGGCGTTGACCACAATGTCGGGGATGGTGCCGCGCTTGAGGTCAATAACAATGCGTATGCCCTTGCGGTCGGATTCATCGCGCAGGTCGGTGATGCCGTCAATCTTGCGGTCATTGACCAGAGCCGCGATTTTTTCCACCAGAGAGCTTTTGTTGAGCCCAAAGGGAATCTCGCGGATAACTATGCTCTGCGCGCCCTTTTTGCGGTCTTCAATTTCAATGCGCCCACGCACCTTAACCGTGCCGCGCCCGGTGTGGTAGGCATCGTACAGGCCTTTGCCCGCGTAGACAAAACCCCTGGTGGGGAAGTCCGGCCCTTTCACATAATCCATGAGCTCATCGATGCTGCACTGCGGGTTATCCAGCAGCAGTTGCAGGGCATCGCACAGTTCACCCAGGTTGTGGGGCGGAATATTGGTGGCCATACCCACGGCAATACCCGAGCTGCCGTTGAGCAGCAGGTTGGGAACCTTGCTCGGCATGACCGTCGGTTCCTGAAGGGTGTTGTCGTAGTTGGGGCGAAAATCCACGGTGTTCTTGTCCAGGTCGTTCAAAAACTCCTGGGCAAGCTTGGACATACGCACTTCGGTATAACGCATGGCAGCAGCGGCATCACCATCAATGGAGCCGAAGTTGCCCTGCCCGTCCACCAGGGGATCGCGCATGGAAAATTCCTGCGCCATACGCACCAGTGCGTCGTACACGGCAGAGTCGCCATGCGGGTGATATTTACCGATAACGTCACCGACGATACGCGCGGATTTTTTGTGCGGACGGTTGTAGTTGTTGGCAAGTTCGTACTGCGCAAAAAGAATACGCCTGTGAACCGGCTTAAGGCCATCGCGCGCATCCGGGATGGCGCGCCCTATAATGACCGAAAGGGAATACTCCAGATACGATTTGCGGAGTTCTGTTTCAATGCTGATCTGCGGCTGCTGCATATCTGCCACTGCGGGCCTCGCTGCTGTTATTTGGGGGCTGGAAGGGCAAGCCTTCCTGAATACAAAGGGCCTGAGCCCTGCTGCATCCCCATTTTACGTGTCATGCGGCGAAAAACCTTGTTAAAAATCCGGCTTTTCGCTTCACGCTATTGATATATTCACAGGAAAGCGTGTGGAACTGTCCGGCACGGACAGCCCCACACAGATTCTCCTTTTAAATATCCAGATCCTGTACGGCTAGGGCGTTGCGCTCGATAAAATCGCGGCGCGGTTCCACCCGGTCGCCCATAAGTTCCACAAAGGCGTCAGAAGCTTCGTTGGCATCTTCCACCGAAACTTGCAGAAGCACGCGATTTTCCGGGTTCATGGTGGTCACCCAGAGCTGGTCGGGGTTCATTTCACCAAGACCCTTGTAGCGCTGGATATTGATGCCCTTGCGGGCTTCATCAAGCACCATGCGCATGAGCGTAAACAGGTCTTCTGCGGCAACTTCGCCGTCTTTTTTGCGCAGGGTAAAGGCAAAAGAGCCGCACTGCTGGCGCAGTTCGTCAAAGAGCTGCCAACCCTGCTTGTAAAGACGGGAGGAGAAAAACTCCATGCCCCTGCGGGTGTGGTGCCCGCCGGTATTTTCAAACACGGCAAACAGGCGCTCTTCCTCGTCTTCGCTCTTTTCCCGCTCAAGGGTGAGCATGTAACCGTGACTGTTGAGCCATTCGGTGAGCTCGCTGTCCTGATTTTCAAGGTTATGAGCGTCAATCTGCTTTTCATGGGTCACAAGGGCCATGAAGAGGTCACGCGGGGTGCCGGACATTTCGGCATCGTTCACGCGGCCTTCGGCCTTTTCAATGTGTTCCATGAGGCTGATGAGCTCCTTGCCTCGGAATTCCTTGCCGTTGGAGGCCACCACGGTCACGTCTTCGCTCACGCGGGTGAGCAGAAATTCGTTGAGCGCGGGGTCGTCCTTGATGAACTTTTCCATGCGCGAGTTGTGCACACGGTACAAAGGCGGCTGGGCGATGTAGACAAAGCCGCGCTCCACCATTTCCTGATACTGCCTGAAGAAAAAGGTCAGCAGCAGGGTGCGGATATGCGCTCCGTCCACGTCGGCGTCTGTCATGATGATGATTTTATGGTAGCGCAGCTTGTCGAGGTCGGTGTCTTCCTCGCCGATGCCAGCGCCCATGGCGGTGATGAGCGCCTTAACTTCCTTGTTGGCAAGCATTTTGTCAAAGCGGGTGCGTTCCGTGTTCAGGATTTTGCCGCGCAAGGGCAAAATAGCCTGGTTTTTGGGATTACGCCCCTGCTTTGCAGAGCCGCCTGCCGAATCACCTTCCACGATGAACAGTTCGGATTCAATGGGATCCTTGCTCTGGCAGTCGGCAAGTTTGCCGGGCAGCGAGTTGTCGGAAAGCGCGCCCTTGCGGCGGACAAGCTCCTTGGCGCGGCGGGCTGCGTCCCGCGCCCGCGAGGCGTCCACGGCCTTGTCGATAATGAGGCGGATATCCTTGGGATTTTCCTCAAAATACACATTCAGGCGATCATACACCACACCGGCAACCAGACCGGCAATCTCACTGTTGCCAAGCTTGGTCTTGGTCTGCCCTTCAAACTGGGGCTGGGGCAGCTTGACGCTGATAACGGCGGTAAGGCCCTCGCGCACATCATCACCAGACAGCGAGGTGTTCTTCATCTTTTTGACCAGGTCGGCCTGGCCTTTGATGTAGCCGTTGATGGCGCGCGTGAGCGCAGTACGGAAACCCACAAGGTGGGTGCCGCCTTCCTTGGTGCGAATGTTGTTGGCAAAGGTGAAAATATTTTCCTTGTAGCCAGCATTATACTGCAAGGCAAAATCCACGGTAACATTATCAACAATGCCTTCACCAAAGATAATGGGGTGAATGCCCTGCTCGCCGGAGTTGAGGTCGCCCACAAACTGGCGGATGCCGCCCTCGGCATGGAACACATGGGTTTCGCCGATGCGCTCGTCGATGCATTCGATTGTCAGGCCCTTGTTAAGATAGGCCAGCTCTTCAAAGCGCTTCTTCAATGTTTCATATGAAAACTCGAGAACTTCAAAAATCTCTTCGTCAGGTTTGAAGCGAACGGTGGTGCCGTGCCCTTCAACGAAGCCCTCGCTGATAACCGCCAGTTCGTCCTGCGGTACGCCACGGGCGTAGTGCTGGCGATAGCGTTTGCCATTGCGGCGCACAGTTACTGTAAGCTCTTCAGAAAGGGCGTTGACGCAGGAAACACCCACGCCGTGCAGCCCGCCCGAAACCTTGTAGCTCGAGTTGTCAAACTTGCCGCCAGCATGCAGCTTGGTCATGACCACCTGCACGGCGGGCACGCCTTCCTTGGGATGGATATCCACAGGGATACCGCGCCCGTCATCGCGAACAGTCACGCTGTTGTCAGCATGCAGAATAACAGTGACCCGCGAACAGAAGCCGGCCATGGCTTCGTCAATGGAGTTGTCCACTACCTCGTACACCAGATGGTGCAGGCCGCGCGCGTCTGTAGAGCCTATGTACATGGCCGGGCGCTTGCGCACAGCCGAAAGGCCTTCCAGAATGGTAATGGAAGAGGCGTTGTACCCGCCGTTGCCGGTTTCAGGAGCCATTAAACGTCTTCCTCGCTATAGTAGGTCGTTTCAGAAACCTTCATGGGCATGATGATAACCGTATAATCGGCATCATCGGCGCCGCGGATACCGCAGGGGCCTTCAGAGCCGGTAAGCATCATGTCGATCTTTGCAGAAACAAAGTGTCCCAGCACGTCAAGCAGGTTGCGCGTGGGGAAGGCAATGCGTTTTATATCGCCATTATAAGCAACTTCAAGGCTTTCATTGGCCGAGCCCACATCCTGCCCCTGGGCGGAAAGCAGGGCTTCCCCGGCAGAAAGATCCATGTAGGTGCAGCGGTCGCTCTCGGTATTAAAAATGAGAATACGACCAAGCGCTTCGATGGCTTCCTTGCGGGCAAGAGTCATGGGGTGCATGTCTTCGCTGGCAAGCTTGCTCATGAAGATGTTGTAATCAGGGTATTCGTGGGCGGCGCGGGGCAGGCTGAGCGTTTCAGCGCCATCCAGGCTGCGCAGATACAGGCGCTTGTCGGTGATGTTCAGTTCAATTTCATCCACGCCAAGCCATTTTTTAATGTCCGCCAGGTATTTTTTCTGGATCAGCATGCCCCCTTCGGGCAGGCGCTCGGCCAGCTCGTCATGGGTAAAGGAAACAAGGGCAAACTGGTGGCCATTGAGACCGCACACATCGATGCGTCCGTTACCGCGCGGCTTCATGCACAGGCAGGCAATGGCGTCCATGGCGTCGTCGTCGCTGATGCAAAAGCCCACCTTGTCCAGAATGTCCTGCAAAAAGTCGCCAGACCAGGTGACGGCGTTTTCAGCAGGAAAGGCAGAAAAATTCTGAAACCACTCCGCTCCGCTCACAGGCAGCTTGTAGGTGCGACGTCCCTGTTCCAAAAGCAGATTGCCAGAAGCTTCATCAAGGGTGAGGTGCAGAACACCCGTGGGCAACTGACGTACAAGATCCACAAAGGCTCTGCCCTGAACGCCTATAAGGCCAGGCGCGGCCACTTCGGCAGGATAGCGCCCGGTAAATTCAATGTTGGCGTCAGTGGACATGACTGAAAGGCTGCCTTCTTCAGCCTTAAGCCAGATGGAGCGCAGATACTGCGCCCCTGCCTTGGCAGGAATGATGGCAGCTGCCTTCAAGAGGCCTTCGATGATCTGCTCTTTGTTTACAGTAAGTTTCATATGTTTTTTCCTTACTATTATAGTCGTCTGTGTCTATGTTCTTAAGACAGATAACTTGCTTTTATTATTGAAAAATCAAGTGAACATCCCAACACCGTCCAAAGAAACACCGGGAACATTTTCCCGTATTTTCGCCCGGTTGGCGGGCTGCTATTGTGCCTTGAGCTCCAGTTCTGTCACTAGTTGTTGGAGCGCTTTGTCACTAACTAGAATTTTCTTAATTTTTTTAATAGCATATATGACAGTACTATGGTCTTTTCCGCCAAAGGCCCGGCCGAGTTCCGGGTAGGAAAGACCCAGCTTGCGCCTGCATATATACATGGAAACCTGCCGCGCCAGCACGAGGTCTGGCCGGCGTTTGCCGCCAAGCACGTCTTCGGGCCGCAGATTCATGGCCCGGGCCACTACGCCAAGAATTTCCAGACAACCTGGTGTTTTGTCGGCCACGCCCGTGCGCACAATGTTTTCAAGGTCTGCCTGCGACAATTCGCACCCTGTAACGGAACAAAAGGCCGCCACCTTGAGCAACAGCCCCTGCAACAGACGAAACTGCGAACAGCGCTGCGCAATGAACAGCAGCTGTTCCCGCGTGAGATTCATGTGCCGTTCTTTGCTCATGGCCTGGAGATAGCGCATTCGCACATCAAGATCAGGCTCCATGAGTTCTACCACAAGCCCGCTTTCAAGGCGCGAACGCAAACGTTCGTCCAGAGCCTTGAGAGCCTGCGGCTGACCCGTGCAGGCAAAGACCATCTGCCCGGGCTTGCCGTCCTGCCCGATGCTGCGTGGGCAGGCATCCATGCAGGATACCAGTTTACGTTGCCATGCCGGCTGCCCGGCAAGATCCTGAATATCATCCAGCAGCAGAACATCACACTGTTGCCAGAAAATTTCCGGCCTGCGCACCCATGCCGGATTGTCTGCGCAAAAGCGCGCAGCCGCAGCAATAATTACGCGGCTACCTGTATGCCCTTCTGCCAGGGTGGCTGCCATGGATCGCAAAATATGGCTTTTGCCTGTGCCGCTGTGCCCACAGAGCAGAAAGGGATTGTAGGCCACATCGGCGCGTCTTTCTGCAATCTCCTTGGCGGCAGCCAGGGGAAAGGCATTTTTTGCATTGGCAATAAATGCTGTGAAGGCATCGTTTTCAATTCTGGGCGCTGCGGGGGTATCCGTGCGCACCATAAAATTTTGCTTGTTCTGATCGGCAGTTTTTTGCTCCACATGCGGGAGCGACCATGTTTGCGCGTGCCCCAGGGCGGGCTGCTCGTATACTATTTGCGGAAGCTTTTTGTCGGCAAAGCGGCAGGAAAGCGCCTGTTCAAAAAGATCGCGCTTTTGCTGGTTGAACCACGCGGCAAAATAAAAGTGGGGAAAGCCGACGGTTAGTGTATCGCCTTCATGACGCAGGGTAAGGGATTCCAGCCAGTCTCCCCTGTCGTTGGCTTTTTGCTGTGCCAGTATGTCCCGCAACTCGTTTTTCAGCATAGCGTATGTGGCCTGTCCATAGGCCTGTGGATAACTGTTCCTTCCGGGGTATTGCGCCAAGACATGCCAGCATTTCAGGCAGGGCCCACAGGCCTTGTTTGCCGGATTTGGCGCGGTTCTCGCCATGAAGGAACAAAGAGCATGCATACCATAAAGCTTAATATGAAACAAGTGCCGCCATATCCAATGGCCTCCAGGCTCCCCGTCCGGCGGTGAAAAACAGGGAGGATCGATTATATGGGTCAACGGCATGGATACAGTTTTTATAATATATTGCATTACCTGTTAAAATCTGTGCAAAACCTCAATGCCTGTTAAGGCGGCTGGACAAGGAACACCACGGCAGGTATACGTTTGCAATGTTTTTGCACATGAAGATTCGCTGGATACTGGTTGCGGCCCTGTTTCTGCTTTTTGCAGGTTTGTTTGCCTGGGAAAAGGGTTGGCTTCCGTTCGATCCGTTACAGGCTGACATCCCCGTTGCGGGCGGGCAGTCTTCTACTGATCAGGCAGCGTCTGCCGACGGCGGGGAGAACCCTGCCAATGTTACCAAAGCCCAGGGGGCAGAAGCCGCCTCTCAGGCAAATATTGCTGAAGGTGACGGAAATACCGGAACAGACCTGACGCAATCCGCTGCGCCGGACGCTGCAAATCCAGATGAAGAATCTGCCGGCCCTGGCGAAGAAGTGGTCAAGGGCACGGTTGAGAAAGGTGATACTGTCATCAAGATTCTTGCCGGGGCAGACAGCCAGGCCGTGCAGGATTATATAAGCGCCGCGCGCCGTGTGTTTTCCATGCGGGCTTTTCGCGATGGCCAGCCCTACGTGGTTGTGACCGATGCCGCCACGGGCAAGGTAAAGCGTTTTGAATACGAAATAGACAGCCGCCGCCGTTTGGTGGTGGAGGGCATGGAACAGCCCGTGGCCCGGGTGGAGGCCATTGAATATGTCACCCTGCTCACCACCATGAGCGCCACTATTGACGACAATCTTTTTCAGGCAGTGGCCGATGCCGGGGAAAGCCCGCAAATGGCCCTTAAGCTGGCAGAGCTTTTTGGTTCGGAAATCAACTTTATCCGTGATCTGCAGGAAGGCGATTCTTTTTCGGTGCTGGTTGAAAAACGCTACCGGGAGGGCGAATACAAGGGCTATGGGCGTATTCTGGCCGCGCATTTCACCAACAAGGGTAAAACCTTTGAGGCCTACCTGTTCCGCGAAGGAAACAAGGCCGCCAGCTATTATAACAGCAAGGGCGAAAACGTCCGCAAATCACTGCTGCAGGCTCCCCTGGCATTCACGCGCGTGACCTCGCGCTTTACAAAAAACCGGCTCCATCCCATATTGGGATATAGCAGACCACATGAAGGTGTGGACTATGCCGCTCCCACGGGTACGCCAGTCAAGGCTGTGGGTGAAGGTGTTGTTACGCAACGTGGCTGGGCTGGCGGCTATGGTAACCAGGTTATTGTGCGTCATGGCGGTGGGTTGGAGTCTTTGTACGCGCATTTGTCCGGCTATGCCCGGGGCCTGCAAAGCGGGCAGAAGGTGCGTCAGGGCCAGGTTATTGGTTTTGTGGGCATGACGGGCCTTGCCACTGGGCCGCATCTTGATTTCAGGCTGCGGCAGAATGGTAAATTCGTAAATCCCGCCAAGGCCATTAACCCCAGAGGCGAACCGGTCAGCAAGAGCGCCATGAGCGCCTTTGAAAAAGTTATGGCTGTGGAACTGGCAGCGCTTAAGGGAGAAAAAACTTTTCCCGAATATACTGTGGACAGCATTGTGGTCGACAAGGTGGATCTGCCGCAGCCTGAAAAATCATCTGAGCCGGAACACAAGACAGAAAAGCGCAAAAAGAAACATAGAAACTAGTTTATGTTAAGCTCGTAAAGTTTTTTCCGACAGGCACGCCACATCTCGCAGACGGATGTGCGGCATTGAGGCGGACTTTCCGCCCAGGGGGGCTTTATGACATACTACGACCCAGCATCCGGGCTTTCTGTTATCGTGCTGCCGGGTTCTCCCGGCAATCCGGACTCCATTACGTACTACCCCTCCATTATCAACGATTCCACGGCGGCTGCGGAAGCCCTGCTTGCGGAAGAAAGCGCCAAATCCTTCATGCAGACCCAGTGGCGGCTCGCCGCCTCCAACATGGTGGGGATTGGCGTTATTGCCAGCGGTTGGGCCTGAGTGTCGTTTGTCACGAAGATGCGAATTTTTTGTTAATTATTCAATATATTATATAAAAAATATAACATATTGACCACTTCCATGCTGATATTTCAAGGCAGGCCTTTGCCCAAGCAACTGCCAAATCTGGCTGAAAGTTACACTGTTTTCCTCCTTTTTTGCTGCAAGTAACTGAACATGGCCTGTTTTGGGCCTTGGCGGTTGCATTGTGAAGCGCGAAACGATACAAAAATTCTCATGTCATCGCGCCGTCTTCTTTTTCTTACCCCCGCTCAGGCAGTCACTGCCGTCTTTCCAGCGTTGCGAAATGCGGGCTATGAGCTTGGCATTGCAGAAAATCTCAAGGGCGCTTCCGTTTTTATAAAAAAATCCGGGCCGGACGTGATTTTTTCACGCCCCGCGTTGCCGGGTTTTCGTGTGGAAGATCTGCTTGCAGTTGGCGCGGAAGACCCCAATTTTCCCCCGGTCATAATTATTACGGACAAAGGCAGCCCTGAAGAGGCCGAGAGGCTCATGGGCCTGGGCGCGCGGGACTACTGGCTTGAGCCGCTGGATGTGGACCGTGTGGCTGCTGTGGCAGGCCAGAAGCGCAAGGCTGCCCCGGTTCCGGCTGTGTCCACCCTTGGCGGACACAAGACCCGTCACGAAGGTTCCGGCCCGCGTATTGTGGGTGAGCATCCGGCCATTGCCCGTGTGCTGCAACTGGCCCGCCAGGTTGCCGGATCGCGCGCTACAGTGCTGATTACCGGTGAATCGGGGACTGGTAAGGAAATGTTTGCCCGCTACCTGCATGCCATGAGCAAGCGCGCGGAGCAGCCCTTTGTGGCCGTGAACTGCGCCGCCCTGCCGGAACACCTGCTTGAGAGCGAGCTTTTTGGGCACGAGAAAGGCGCGTTCACTGGCGCCATTGCCCGCAAGCCTGGCAAGTTTGAACTTGCCGATGGCGGCACCCTCCTGCTTGATGAAATTTCTGAAATGGATCTGGCCCTGCAGGCAAAGCTCCTCCGTGTGCTTCAGGAGGGCGAGATCGACCGCGTGGGCGGCACCGAGACCATCAAGGTTGATGTGCGCGTGCTTGCCACTACCAACCGTGATCTTGAAGGCTGGGTAAAAGAGGGCAAGTTCCGTCAGGACTTGTATTTTCGGCTGAACGTTATTCCTCTGCGGCTGCCTTCGTTGCGCGAGCGCGGGGATGACGTGCTGGAACTGGCCAGGTTTTTCATAGGCATGTATACGCGTGAATACCAGTTGCCTGCCGCCCCCCTTTCTGAAAGCGCAATTGCCTGGTTGCAGCAGTATGATTTTCCCGGCAATGTGCGCGAACTGCAAAATCTGATGGAACGCGCAGTGCTGCTGGCTAATGGCCGACCTGTTGAGCCTTGCCATTTTCTGCTTGAGAATGAAGACTGGCCGCTGTTTGAAGAAGAAGCTCCCCAGTCGGCTGCTCTGGTGGAAGAAGCCCATGCCAACGCATTGGCCGCTTCTGCGGCTGTTCAGGATGTTGACGCACCACGCTCGGGTGAATATGCCCCGGCACCGGGCGTACCGGCTGGAGAGAACCGCATGCAGGGCGCAGTGATCCCCTTGCACGAGATGGAGCGCATCATGATTCTCAAGGGTCTGGAGGTAACCTCCGGCAACCGTACGCAGGCCGCCGATCTTCTGGGTATTTCAGTGCGCACGCTGCGCAACAAGCTGAACGAATACCGCGCTGCCGGGCACCCCATCGACTGATATTGCACGGATAATTTTTTCTGACATATATAAAAACGCCCGCAGATGCGGGCGTTTTGCGTTACGTGCTCTGGTTCTCGCCTCAATTCTGAAGTGGGCGCGCGGAGGGCCTTTTGCAAGGCTACCCCTCCCCCGCAACCACCCACCATGAAGGGCACTAGCTGTGGATGTCGCAGCAGCTTTTGGCGAGTTTGTCATAAAGCCATGTCATGTCCATTGAACCGTGTTTTTCAATTGATTGCAGCTTTTTTAAACCAGCTTCCGTAATTTTGCGGGCCTGTTCCGCCACAGAAGCTGCCTCCTGCCGACGGATGGACACAATGCCGTCCGCATCCGCCATGATCAGATCACCGGGCTGAATAACCACGTTGCCCATGCTGACAGGTATGTTGATTTCGCCACAGGCGTCCTTGTATGGCCCGTTGGGCGACACCGCCCGCGCGTAGACGGGAAAATCCGTCTGCCGCAGGGCTTCGGCATCACGCACGGCTCCATCAATGACAAAGCCTGCCAGACCGCGCGCCTTGCCAAGTGCCGCTACAATTTCACCAGCTACGGCTCTTTCCGTATAGCCCGCGCAGGATATTACCAGCACGTCGCCGGGCCTGGCGTTGTCTACAGCATAGTAGAGCAGCAGATTTTCACTTGCTGGCAGATTGACGGTATAGGCTGTACCCAGAATGCGGTTGTTGTTAAAGGGCTTGAGTGCTGATGGCAGGGCGGCGTTGCGGCCCAGAGCATCGCAGATATCCGCAACTGCCAGATCAGCATACTGGCGTATAATTTCAGACGAAAGGCGGTCAATCTGACAGTTGATGGCATACCGCATGTTTTGTCCCCTGCGCTGAATGCTTGCCCACCTTTGCCAAGCGGGGTTGATCAAATGTCTATACGGTAATGCTTAACAACATCCTCATTCACGTCTATGCCCAGCCCCGGCGCGTCAGAAACTGTTATTTTGCCGTGGACAGGCCGGAAATCCGGGCTGATGAAGCTTTCTTCAATGGGGGTGGTGCAGATTTCCATTTCGTTGCCAAAGGGGTTTGCCATGACAAAATGGGCTGTGGCCGCCACACCTGCGCCGTAATAGAACGAGTGGGTTATCAGGGGAATATTCCAGGCTTCTGCCATGCCCAGAATTTTGCGGCAGCAGGACAATCCTCCGGCCTTGATAACGTCGGGCTGTAAAATATCAACGGCGTTTTTTTCAATCAGGGTTTTGAAGCCATAGTGGGTGTATTCATTTTCGCCTGCGGCAATGCTGATGTTGCTGTGTTCGCGTATGAAGCTCAGACCATCATAATCATCCATGGGGCTGACGGGCTCTTCAAGCCAGCGGAGGGAATATTTTTCCATGCGCTGCGCCATGGTCACCGCTTCCCGCCTGCTCCAGCAGCCGTTGACATCCAGCGCAAGTTCAACGTTGCCGCCAATGGCTTTTCTCGTTGCCGCCACAGATGCCACATCCCGCTGGTGCAATTTGACCATATGATAGCCGTCTCCGGCCTGGGCCGCGGCGTCTTCCGCTGCTTCTTCCGGCGTCGGGTATGGAGGGAGGCTGGCGTATCCACGAATGGAACTGTGGTGCGCGCCCCCGAGTAATTTGTAGACCGGGAGGCCGCTCATTTTTCCCAGGATGTCCCACAGGGCGATTTCAACGCCGCTGATGGCGTTCAGTACCATCCCTTTGCGCCCGTATCTGAAGGTGGCGATGTACATTTTTTGCCACAAGGCATCGATGCATGTAGGGTCAGCGCCCATCAACCGGGGTTTGAGAGCTTCAACGATGAATTTTGCCACGGCGCATGGCGTGAGCCGCCAGGCTTCGCCAATTCCGGTTATTCCTTCATCCGTGTGAATTTTTACCAGTACATGGCCGTCGCTTTCAGTGTTAAAACATTTTTCAGATTTTGAAGCCTTTATTTTTTGCGGAATGCGCAAAGGTATAGCCTGCACATCAGTAATTTTCATCCCACACATCTCCATGTAATGCAGTGAATCACAACAAACTTGCCGATGTTCTATTCAGGCATGTTTCTAAAAAAACATGCCTGTGGGCGTGGGTACATTGAGCAGTTTCACAAAGCTGAGCCAGATCAAGAGGCAAAATATCAGGGAATACAGCGTGCTGACTTTGGCCAGATGCCCAATACCTTTGTTTTTGTCGCCCAGAATCATGGACGTGCAAAAAATAAAGGCAGCCGTGCTGACAAAGAAGCCAAGGATTGATAACAACACCGCGTAAATCAACGCTATTGCGGCAATTATTGCTACCTTTTTCCAGGCAACGGCTTCGGTTTCACAAGAAGTATTGTCACGCCGTTTCAGGTATATCCCCTTACCGACAAACCACACCCCGCCAAGCGCGATCACCGTAAGAAGCGCCGCAGGAAAGACGCGCGTCACGTCTTCCAGCTCTTGCATCTGCACGGCGAAAGCGGCGCTGATTGCCAGAAAACACAGTCCGCACAGGATATCTTGATTGCTTTTACACATTGGCATTCTCCGGGCGTTCATCCTGACAGCGACATTTTGCTTCATTTTCCTGCATACGCAGTTTTTTCAGGTGCAGCAGATACGGGGTGGCCAATGAAAGCGCCAACGCAAGCACAAGCACCTTGCTGATGGTGCTGTTGAGCATGATGGCAGGGAGGCCGCCCGGCACGGAGTGGGCAAGATCAAGGCACTTGCCAAGGTTTTCTTCAATCATGGGCCCCAGAATAACGCCCAGGGCCATTGCCCCGGTGTCCATGCCAAGCTTGCCGCCAAAAAAGCCCACAAAACCGAACACCATAACAACCCATATGTCGATTATGCTGTTGGAAATGGCATAAGCGCCAATATATGACAGAACCACAATGCCAATGGCCACAAAGGTCAGCCTCAGCGTCAGCAGTTTTGCCATGCAGCGGCACAGAACAAAGCCAATGGGAATCATGAGCAGATTTACGGCAAACTGCGAAAATATGAATGTGTAGGCCAGATCGCCTGTGGCAGAAAAAATCTTGAATCCAGGCTGGATGCCATGCGCCATAAGCGCCCCAAGAATCACGGCTGCAACGGCGCTGCCGGGAATCCCCAAGGTCAGCATGGGGATAAGAGAACCACCGATGACCGCATTGTTGGCGCTTTCAGACGCGGCAACACCCTCTATGCATCCCTTGCCGTAAATGGAAGGATCTTTGGCCCATCGTTTGCTCTCATTGTATGCGATGATGGAGGCAATTTCTCCGCCTGCTCCGGGCAGCATTCCCACCCATGTGCCAATAAGCGACGAGCGCAGCAGAATTTTTTTGCATCGGCGGGCGAGGTATGAGGCTGTTTTTCCAAACGTGCCCTTGCGGGGATTGTAGTCAGCCACAAATGTTTTATCAGTACCAATCAGATAAAGCACTTGCGAGAACGAAAAAAGGCCAATCATGCACGGGATGACGGAAACACCCTGAACCAGGCCGTAAGAACCAAATGTGAACCTGGGTACGCCAGCATTGGGATCAATGCCAATGGTGGAGATAAGCAGCCCTATCGCGCCAGAAACAATACCCTTGCCCATGTTTCCGGGGCTCATAACGGCAATGGTGCTCAAACCAAAAAGACACAGCCAGAAATTTTCCGGCCCGCCGAATTGCAGGGCAAATCGAGCCAGAGCGCCAGCAAGGAACAAAAGGAAGAATACACCTACAATGCCGCCAAACGCAGAGGAAAGCAGCGAGGTATACAGGGCTTTGTCCGCTTCGCCGTGTTGCGTAAGCGGCCAGCCGTCAAAAGTTGTGGCAACAGAAGAAGGCGTACCTGGTGTGCAGATGAGCACCGCCGAGTTGGAACCGCCGTAAATGGCGCCTACATAAATGGCGCCGAGCATGACAAGACCCGAGGTAGGATTCATGGCAAAGGTCGCGGGGACCATCAGGGCAACACCCATGGTAGCCGAAAGACCCGGCAGGGCGCCAATGACTATGCCGCCTGTGAGGCCGACAACCATAAGGAAGATATTCAGGGGATCAATGAGGTTCAGAAGCGATGGAACGATAAACTCGGTCATATGTGGCTCCTGGGGACAGGATGGCCAGTCTGCTGCCCATCCTGTCCAAAAAATCTATTTGAGTAGGCCGGCTTCTGAGAGCAGAGCTTTGTCTTTTTCCTCGACAGATCGGATGTAGGCTGCTGTGGCAGCTCCATCCAGGTACTCCGCAGGTTGGCCGGCTTTTTTCATGTCCGCCAGATATCCGGGATCGTTGCAGATTTTCTTAAAAGTTTCCCGCAAAAACGCCATTTTGTCCGCGGGGGTGCCCTTGGGGGCAGCAAAAATGCGCCGTATGTCAGAAACAAGATTCACGTTTTGTTCACGCAGGGTCGGCACATCGGGCAAAAAGTCATTGCGCTTTTCTGCCGCAACATTGAGCACATTAAATTCGTCAATGGAGCGCATGACATCGTTGATATTGCCAAAAATCAGATCAACTTCGCCGCCAAGCAGGGCCGCGTTCTGATCAGCGGCTCCTTTATAAAAAACACGGCTCAGCTTCACATCAGGGAAGAGTTTGTTGAACTCCAGAAACATCAGATGATGGCCGCTCAGCGGGCCGACAAGCCCAACCCTGACTGCATTGGGAGAAGCCTTTGCGGCATCAATAATATCCTTGAACGACTTGAACTTACTTGACTTAAGCACGGCGATGCACTGTGGGTCGTTGACCACCTGGGCAATGTATTCAAAGCTGTCTGCATTGAAAGAGGCGCGCTGTGCAAGGGATTGAAGTACGAGATGCGGGACGTTAAGGCCGCCGATGGTGTAGCCATCAGGGTTTGCCTTGGCTATTTCCGTAAAGCCGATAATGCCGCCAGCGCCGGGTTTATACACAAACACCCAGGGTTCTTTGACATATTTATCCCAGTACTTTTGCATGATGCGTGCTTGAACATCACTGGAGCCACCTGCGGTAAAAGCAATGATCATGCTGACGGGTTTGTCTGGGTACGCGGCGGCAACCGGATGGGCAGCCATTGAAATGAGGGAGAGGGCGAAGAAAAGGCAAGGTAAAATGGCTTTGAACTTCATCTAGGCCTCCTTTTCGAAAGCAGTATCATTCCTTTTTTGGGGAGGAAAGTATCCTGGGAAAGCAACTTTCCCAGGATACATAACGCAACTTAGGCGCTTTCGTACAAACGGGTCATAATGAATTCTCTGTGTCCCAGAACTTCAGCGGATGTATTGCGTCCATTGCAGGTGCGGAACATCATTTCAAGCAGCTTGTCGCCAGCGGCATCAAGGTTGATTTCGCGGCGCAGAATACCGGAAACGTCAACATCGATGTGCTCGCTCATGGTGCGCACGGTACGGGGGTTGGCCGAAAGTTTAATCACCGGCAGAATGGGATTGCCGATGATGTTGCCCTGGCCCGTGGGGAAAAAGTGCACCACAAAACCGGAGGCCGCGCAGAGCGTAACCATTTCAGCAGCGGCGGAAGAAGAATCCATGAACCACAAGCCGGGGCCGGTGGGCATTTCAGCCTTGTCGAGGCAGCCGATAACAGGGGCTTTGCGGCCAATTTTCTGCACATTGCCCAGGGCTTTTTCTTCAATGGTGGTCAGGCCGCCTTCAATGTTGCCCTTGGTGGGCTGGGAGTCGCTGAGATCGTCTGTTTTGTGGTCGTCCACAACCTTGGCGTAGCGGTCAAAAAAGCCCTTGAACTTGGCCCGGACCTCATCGTTGGCGCAACGTTCCATAACCAGATGTTCGCCGCCGGTGATCTCAGTGGTTTCACCAAAGAGGGTGGTGGCGCCCTTTTCCCACAGTTTGTCAAAAGCGTTGCCAACGGTGGGGTTGGCGGCAATACCGGAGGTGGTGTCGGATTCACCGCACTTGGTGGAAACCCACAACTCGTTTACCTTGCATTCGGTGCGTTGCAATTCGGTGGCGAAGTGCATGAATTCCTTGGCCTTGCGGGAGGCGCTGCAAATGGTTTCAAGGTCGCCGTGCTGTTCGATGGCAAATCCTTCAACGGGCTTGCCGGTCTTGGCGATACCGTCTACCACGCGCTTGGTCCACTGGGGCTCAATGCCGATAACGATAACGGCGGCAACGTTGGGGTTGGAGCCCACGCCGATCAGCGTGCGGAAATGCAGGTCAAGGTCTTCGCCGAACTGAAGGCGGCCATAAGCGTGGGGAAGAGCCAGGGTGCCCTTGACGTTGTTGGCTACCGCTTCGCAAGCGGCGTTGGAAAGATCGTCCAGGGGCAGAATGATAACGTGGTTACGGATGCCCACGCGGCCATTTTCGCGGCGATAGGCCATAAATGTCTGTTGCATCAGATCACCACCTTTTGGTTTTGACGTTGTGGACATGCAGGTGCTCGCCACGCTTGATGGGCTGCACAACCTTGCCAATGTCAGTGCCGTACTTGATGACGGTGTCGCCCACAGCCATATCCTTAAGGGCAATCTTGTGGCCGATCGGAATGTCGTTCAGCGTTTCAAAGTCGATGCTCTGGTTGCCGTCCATGACCCAGCCATTGAGCTTGTCGCCTTTCTTCACCCCTTCGACAACGATAACGCCGACGCTATCGCCGGGTTCGTGAACCACAAAATGGGTTACCATACCGCTCTCCTTTAATAACATTGCTATAAAAAAGTTTTTTGAAGCAAAAACTTAATGGCAGTATGAGCAAAACAAGAGTACATTTTGCAAAATTATTAGTTTGCATCTGTGGAGTATTGTATATCCACACATAAATACCAATAATATTTTCTGCCTTTAAGCCTTGCTGCAAGATATAGAGCAATTGGTGTGCCAAAAAGTATGCTGCCAGATATCTCATGAGAATGATGGACTTATTTTCACAAACTTGATTGAATAACCAGTGAATACATTGATTTATTGGTAAAAATGATTATATTTGGGCATAAAATTACCCAAATACAGGCGGACAGAATGAAATATAAAATTACCCCTAAGGGGCTGAGCAGCCCCTCTCTCACTGTCGGACAGGTTGTTCACCATCTGGCGCGCATTGTGGCCGGAAAAATCGACAGGAACGCTTTCTTTCAGATTTTATCCAAACAACTTCGTGAACTTTTTCACTATGACAGATTTTGTATTAATCTCTATGACGCAGAACGGGAATTTCTGAACCTGTTCACCGCTGCGGACGGAACCGTGGTAGAATCGCTTTCAAATACGCGCATAGCGCGCAACACGGTTGCTGGGCTTGCCATATCCTCGCGCAAACCTGTGGTTATTAATGACCTTTCTGTGCATAATCTGGGCGATGGCCCCATGCCGCTCTCGTCAGTGGGCCTTAACGCAACTATTGCCCTGCCCCTGATCATCAACCGCGAGGTCATTGGCACGCTGCACGTCTCCTTTGTAAAACAGCCTGATAATATTGTTGAGATTCTGAATTTTCTTATTGAGCTTACGCCAGTGCTCACGGCTTTTCTGTTCGCAGTCCTGGCTGAGGAACGCATGGCAAAGGTCAGGCCAGTGACGGAGCATTCCGGCAGAATGCAGGATGACTCAAGCAGTATTCTGCTTGAAAGCAAGCTGCTCGAGACGCCGCCCATGGTGCGCACAATGGCTGTGGTGCGCAAAGTTGCAAAGTTGAACATTCCCGTGCTTATCACCGGAGAAACAGGCACGGGTAAAAGCATGCTGGCGCGTTGGCTGCATCGTCACAGCCCGCGAAGGGAAGAAAACTTCGTAAAGGTCAACTGCCCTTCTATCGCCCCCACGCTTTTTGAAAGCGAAATGTTCGGCTATGCAAAGGGTGCTTTTACCGGGGCCACAGCCAAGCGTATTGGCCGTATTGAACTGGCCCAGCACGGGACCCTGTTTCTGGATGAAATTGGCGAACTTGCGCCGGAAATGCAGAGCAAACTGCTGCTGGTCATGGAAGAAAATTCCTTTGAGCGCGTGGGCGAGGCTGAATCCACGGGCGTGGACATCCGCGTAATTTCAGCCACCAATATTGATCTGGCAGCAGCCATGGCCGAGGGGCGACTGCGGCGGGATCTGTATTACAGGCTCGGTTCAGTGGTTGTGCGTATGCCTTCGCTACGGGAGCGCAAAAGCGATATTCCCCTGTTTGTGGACCACTTTATTCATCAGTTCTCCAAGGAGTACGAGATACGCCCTCCCCGGCTGAGCCGTTCCGTGGTGCAGGCCCTGCACGGGCATTCATGGCCCGGCAATATCCGTGAACTGCGCAATGTGGTGAGCCGTATGCTGCTTCATTCGCTGGATTCGGCGGTCACGGAGGATTTTGTTTTGGAGGCCCTGCACCAGTGGGAACCTGAATCTGCTGAGAAACAGCCTTGCGAGTCAGCCGTTTCTGAGGCGGGCGGAATTTCTGGGAGCGTTGCTGCCCCGGTATCTGGCGGCCCAGGCAGCGTGCAGGCGACAGCCCCGGAGCGCCTCCCCACACTTGAAGAAAATGAGCGTGCCCATATCGAACGGGCGTTGCGCCAGTCCGGCGGGCGAATTTCGGGGCCGCGAGGAGCAGCGGTGCTGCTGGGCGTGCCGCGCTCTACCCTGCAACACAGGATGCGCAAGTTGGGTATGGACAGGTAGCGTTTTTTGCTCCCGCTCGCGGTGCCGCAAGTCGATAGGTGGCTATTTTCTTTCGTACTGTTCCTGTTGTTGAGTTTCCCACAGTTTGCGCTTATGATGCCTCCCTATCTTTTGGGAAATACCGCATCTCGGAGTAAGCATGCTTGAGTATATCCGTTCCAATTCGCAGTCTCTTGGCGTCAAACTGGCTTTTGGCCTCATTATCCTTGTCTTTGTTTTCTGGGGCGTGGGCAGTATGAAAGACCGGGGCGCGGGCAATGTGGTCGCCATGGTTAACGGCGAGCCCATTACTGTGCGTGATTTTGAACTCGCCTATCGCAATGCGGAAGAATCCGTGATGCGCAACAACCCCGGCGCAACGCGCGAGCAGGTTCGTCAGGGGCTTGGCCGTCAGGTGCTGCGCGATCTGGTCAGCCAGACTCTCGTGCGTCAGGAAGCTGCCAGCGCGGGCATTACCGTGACGCCGCTCGAGCTGCGCATTGCCGTGGGGCAGATTCCGGCTTTTCAGAATGCCAAAGGGCAGTTTGACCCTCAGGCCTACAAGCGGGTTTTGGAAATGCAGCGCATTTCGCCCGCGCAGTACGAGCATGACATGAGCGAAGACCTGCTGCGGCAGAAGCTCTTTGCCCTTGTCACTGCCGCAGCATGGCATGACCCTGCCGAAGCCCAGAACCGCTACAACTTCCTGCGTGAACAGCGGGTGCCTGACTACATCTTTATTCCTGCTGCCGATTTCATGGCAAACGCCAAGCCTTCGGATGCGGAAGTAACCGCCTATTACGACAGCCACAAGGCTGAATTTGCCATTCCTCCCAAGGTGGACGTGGCATATATTCGTATTTCGCCAGAAAATCTGGTCAAGCCCGAAGCCATCAGCGAGGTTGACGCCCGCAAGTGGTACGATGCCAATCTCGCTCGCTTCAACCAGCAGGAAGAGGTCAAGGCCGCGCACATTCTTGTGCCGCTGGCCGAAGACGCCGCCGAGGCGGACGTAAAGAAGGCCCAGGAATCTGCTGCGGCCATTGAAAAAGAACTCAAAAGCGGCAAAAGCTTTGCCGATGTGGCCAATGCCCACAACGGCCCCAATGCTGCCGGCCCCGGCGGCGAGCTTGGCTGGATCAAGCGCGGCACCACGGTCAAGCCTTTTGAAGACAC
This sequence comes from Desulfovibrio desulfopostgatei, assembly GCF_053570645.1. NCBI lineage: Bacteria > Pseudomonadati > Thermodesulfobacteriota > Desulfovibrionia > Desulfovibrionales > Desulfovibrionaceae > Desulfovibrio > Desulfovibrio desulfopostgatei. Next base: position 3,302,136 of record NZ_JBRBQS010000002.1, read on the forward strand.
TGCCTTTGCCCTTGAACCCGGCAAGGTTTCCGCGCCTGTGCGCAGCCAGTTTGGCCTGCACATCATCAAGGTGGAGGAAAAGAAGGGCGGAGACACGCAGCCCTTTGCCAGCGTTGCCGCCGACGTGCGCAAGGCCATTGCCAAAGAACAGGGCGCGGACAAACTGCGCGATGTCCTTGATAACCTCATTGAAGACAACATCCTCGGCAAGCCGCTTGAAAAAAGCGCGCAAGCCCTGGGGCTGGAAGCCCAGCAAACGGGCATGGCCTCTGCACAGGAGCTGCAGCAAAAGATGGGCATCAACGCCGAAGCCGCCGCGAGTCTTGAAAAGACCCCGGCCAATTCGCCGGTGGACAGGGCGCTTGAAGCTGGTGATGCCTATGTGGTGGCCCGTGTGCTCAAGGCTGAGCCCGCATCCACCGCGCCGCTTGAAGCTGTGAAAGATAAAATTTTTGCCCGTTTGCAGGGCGAAAAGGCCCTTGCCGAAGCCATGCGTGCGGCAGCGGAGCGCCGCAAGAACCTTGCGGACGGCCCCATCAATCCCACGGTTAAGACGGGCATGGGCATCAAGACCGCTAATCCCATGGATCGTAGCGGAAGTCTGGCAGATTTTGGGGCAGACCCCGAACTTGCCGCGGCCCTGTTCCATGCCAAGGTGGGCCAGTGGCTGCCTGCGGCTTTTGCCGTCAACAGCCCCAAGGACGGTCAGGGCGCCGTACTCGTGCATGTTGGAGCTGTGCAGCCTCCCGATCCCGCAGAGTGGGACATGATCAAGGACATCATGGTCAACGCCGTGGAGCGCGAGCGCCTTCAGGGCATGTATGAAACTTTCATGCAGCGCCTGCTTTCGACCGCCAAGGTTGAAGTGCACAACATGGATATTGTGGACAGAAAGAACATGTAGCTCTGCCCTGCCGATGGCCCAGCGCCCCCGGCGCGCAGGCGACAGACACATTGAACTCTCGACCGGAACCGCGTATTGCGGTTCCGGCCTTGCATATTTCCCCCCAACCCTCTCCGTTCTGGCGGCAGGGATATTTACAAAACGACATACCTACCTATTTCTCACAGGTCGACCGAGTGGTCTGTGAACGGGCCTTGCCCGGCGATAAAAGGAGGCACTCTATGTGCGGCATTATCGGTTATGCGGGTCACAGGCCTGCGGTACCCGTTGTAGTTGAGGGCTTGCGCCGTCTGGAATACCGTGGGTACGATTCTGCGGGCGTGGCTTTTGCCCGTCAGGGCGATCTGCATGTGGTGCGCGCCACCGGCAAGCTGGCCGCGCTGGAAGAAAAGCTCGCCCACGAAGAAGGCGTGACCACCCCCACGAGCGCCATGGGCCACACCCGTTGGGCCACCCACGGCGTGCCCGCCGAGCGCAACGCCCACCCCCACCGTTCCAACGATGGCACGCTCGCCATTGTGCACAACGGCATCATTGAAAATTATCAGGAAATCAAGGCTGACCTGACGGGCAGGGGCTATACGTTCAGCTCCGAGACAGACACCGAAGTGCTGGTGAACCTCATAGCCGAATGCCGCAAGACCGAGCCTGACCTGTTGCACGCTTTTGCCGCCGCCCTGCGCGAAGCGCACGGCGCATACGCGGTCTGCCTTATGGACAAAAACGAGCCCGGCGTCATCTACGCCGCGCGCATGTCTGCTCCGCTTATCTTTGGTCAAGGCACGGGCGAAAACTTTGTGGCGTCCGACATCCCGGCCTTTCTGCCCTACACGCGTCAGGTGGTGTTTCTCGAAGACGGCGAGCTGGTGCGCGCCACTGCTTCTGACTACGCCATCATGCGCCTTAAGGATCTGAGCCCGGTGCAGCCCGAGCCGCAGACCATCCAGTGGGACATGCAGGCCGCGCAAAAGGGCGGCTACCGTCACTTTATGCTCAAGGAAATTTTTGAGCAGCCCCGCGTTATCACCGATGGCCTCACTGGCCGCATTGAAGGCGACCACAGCGATGTGCGCCTTGCGGAGCTGGACAGCCTGCCTGTGCCGCGCCGCCTGCACATCGTGGCCTGCGGCACGTCTTACCATTCCGGCCTGTGGGGGCGGCATCTGCTGGAGCATTGGGCGCATGTGCCCGTGCAGGTGGAAATCGCCTCCGAGTTCCGCTACCGGGACACCCTGCTGCTGGACAAGGACGACATGGTGCTCGTCATCAGCCAGAGCGGCGAAACCGCCGATACTCTGGCAGCCCTGCGCATTGCCAAGGAAAAGGGCGTGACCGTGCTTGGCCTGTGCAACGTGGTGGGCTCGTCCATTGCACGTGATGCCTCCGCCGTGCTCTACACCCAGGCCGGGCCTGAAATCAGCGTGGCCTCCACCAAGGCCATGTGCAGCCAGATGCTCATGCTGGCCCTCATGGCCCTGTACTGGAGCAAGCGCAACGGCACCATGTCTGCGGACGAAAGGCGCAAGATAATCCACATGCTGGAAAACCTGCCCGCGCTGCTGGACGCCTCGCTGCCCGCCATGCACGAAAAGGCGCGCGAGCTTTCGCGCAAGTACGCCCAGGCCCGCAACTTCTTCTATCTTGGGCGCGGTCATTGCTACTCCCTGGCTCTGGAAGGCGCGCTGAAGCTCAAGGAACTTTCGTACATCCATGCGGAAGGCTACGCGGCTGGCGAAATGAAGCACGGCCCCATTGCCCTGATTGACCCCTCGTTCCCCACTTTTGCCCTGGCGCTGGATGATGTCCTGTTGCCCAAGGTGAAGTCCAATATGGTCGAGGTGCAGGCCCGGCAGGGCAAGGTTATCGCCCTGACCAACGAAGGCTTTGACCTTGGCGCGGAAGATACCTGGGTTATCCCTTCCCTGCCCGCTCCTCTGGCGGGCTTTATGGCTCTGCCTGCGCTCCAGCTTTTCAGCTATGAAACTGCCGACTACCTCGGCAAGGATGTGGACCAACCCCGCAACCTGGCCAAGAGCGTAACGGTGGAATAGACATATCAGCCCCCGGCGGGAACTGCGTCGCCGGAAAAACAGTTGCCCCGCGCCTGTCGTGCAAATATATCCGCCGGCAGGCGCGGGGCTTGCTGTGGTGCATCTGTTGTCCGGCCTGTCCGGTGTCTGATATTCGATTCAGTCATATCCGGCAGGCAATTGCCGCCTAATGCCCTGATTCTGTGCGGCTTGCCTAGTGCGGGCAAATTGGGCATAATCCGGCTCTGTAACCTTTCAGGCCTTTGCGGAGGCGCACATGCAGCCCGAGATTCTGCTTTTCGACATAGGCAATACATCCATCAAGATTGGGCTGGGCAACGAGCGTCATGTGCTGACCTCGTACACCCTGCGCACCGATACCGCCCAGTCGGCGGACAATTTTGGTCTTACCCTTCTCACTCTTTTGCAGCATGCGGGCGTTGCGCCAGCGCAACTCAAGGCCTGCGTTGCGTCTTCTGTGGCGCCCGGTTTTGACCCACTGCTGCGTGAGGCTGTGGCCCGCTATGTGGGCTGCCCCTTGCAGCGCGTGGGCAAGGAACTGCCCGTTCCGCTTGAAAACCGCTATGAACGCCCCGCGGAAGTGGGCGCGGACAGGCTGGTGGGGGCCTACGCTGCACGCCGTATGTATCCGGAAACACCTTCTCTGCTTATTGTCGATTTTGGCACGGCAGTGACCATTGACTGCGTGAGCGGCGATGCCTACATGGGCGGCCTGATATTCCCCGGCCCGCGCACGGCCCTGACCGCGCTTTCGCGCGAGGCCGCCAAGCTGCCGAGGGTCAACCTTGACGTGCGCGCCAACGAGCCTACGCCGGGCCGCAATACCACCACCAGCATCCAGCACGGTCTTGTTTTTGGCTTTGCCTGTATGGTCGAGGGCCTCACACAGCGCCTCAAGAGGCAGATGTCCGGCCCGGTCAAGGTGCTTGGCACAGGGGGCTTTGCCTCTTCCATCGCCCGAGTCAGCAACGTGTTTGATCAGGTGCTGCCCATGCTCCTGCTCGAGGGCCTGCGCAGGCTGCACTACGAAGAACCCGGCACTGACGAATAGCGCCATGAATCCAGCCCGCCTGTCAGGCGGCTCACTGACAAATTTTCTGATCGACATGATCCGCAGACCACCGGCCTTTGCCCGTGGCAAGCATTTTCGTAAACAAGCCCGCCAGGGCAAAAGGAGTAGACAATGAGCAGCATTGCTTCTGTTTATGGCCGTGAGATTCTCGATTCGCGCGGCAACCCCACTGTTGAAGTGGAAGTGACGCTGGAATCCGGTCACAGTGCCCGCGCAGCAGTGCCCTCCGGGGCCTCCACGGGCAGCCGCGAAGCCCTGGAAATGCGTGATGGCGACAAGAGCCGTTTTGGCGGCAAGGGCGTGACCAAGGCCGTTGACAACGTCAACGGCGAAATCGCCGAAGCCATTGTCGGCATGGACGTGCTGCGTCAGGTGCAGATCGACAACACCCTTATCGATCTTGACGGCACTGACAACAAATCCCGCCTTGGCGCCAACGCCATGCTGGGCGTTTCCATGGCCTGCGCGCGCGTGGCTTCCGAATTTCTTGGCCTGCCGCTCTACAAGTATCTTGGCGGCATCAACGCCAAGGTGCTGCCCGTGCCCATGATGAACATCATCAACGGCGGCGCGCATGCTCCCAACAATCTGGATATTCAGGAATTCATGATCATGCCCGTGGGGGCCATGACCTTCCGTGATTCCCTGCGTATTGGCGCGGAGATTTTCCACACCCTTCAGGCAATCCTCAAGAAGGACGGCCACGTGACCAGCGTGGGCGACGAAGGCGGCTTTGCCCCCAACCTGAAGAACCATGATGAAGCCTTTACCTACATCATCAAGGCCATTGAAGAAGCGGGTTACAACCCCGGTTCCGAAGTGGCTCTGGCCATCGACGCCGCGGCCAGCGAATTTTATAAGGACGGCAAATATGTGCTTGGCGGTGAAGGCAAGACCTTCAACAATGCCGAAATGAGCGACTGGCTGGCCGAATTCACCCAGAAGTACCCCCTCATCTCCATCGAAGACGGCATGGCCGAAAGCGATTGGGACGGCTGGGGCATGCTGACCGCCTCTCTGGGCGACCACATCCAGCTGGTGGGCGACGACGTGTTCGTGACCAACCCCGGCATTCTGGCCGAGGGCATTGATCAGGGCGTGGGTAACTCCATCCTTATCAAGCTCAACCAGATCGGCACGGTTACGGAAACCCTGGACACCATCGAAATGGCCAAGGAAGCTTCGTACAGCACCGTTGTTTCGCACCGCTCCGGCGAAACCGAGGACAGCTTCATTGCCGACCTCGCCGTGGGCGTCAACGCCGGGCAGATCAAGACCGGTTCACTTTGCCGCTCCGAACGCATGGCCAAGTACAACCAGTTGCTGCGCATTGAAGAAGAGCTGGACGATGATGCGGACTTCTTCGGCCCCATCATGGCCGAATACTATCTCCAGGCAGAAGACGAAGACTAGGTTTCTCCGCCCGCAGGTCAGGCCGCGCTACGGCAGGGTCTGCGGGCTTTTCACAAGCTGATCGCGTATGGACCTCCAACCCGCGCGCAACCATATTGGAAGGGCGCGGGTACCACCAGCGACCGTCGCACCGGCCGGGCGCGGCGGTCGCCCTGTTTGCGGCGGCTATCTTATTTTTTGGAGTTTGACATGATCTTGATTGACGGCAAAAAAACCGCCGCCGACATCCGGGCGGAACTTGGCGCGGAAGTGGCCGCCGCACGTGCCGAGGGCCATCGTGCGCCGGGCCTTGCAGTTATCCTTGTGGGCGAAGACCCTGCCTCGCAGGTCTATGTGCGCAACAAGGAACGCGCCTGCGCCGAAGCCGGTATTGTTTCCTTTCCGCACCATTTGCCCGCCACCACCAGCCAGCAGGATCTGCTGCGGCTCATTGCCGAGTGCAACGCCAATCCCGCTGTGGACGGCATCTTGCTGCAACTGCCACTGCCCAAGGGCCTGGACGCGCAGGAATGCCTGCTGGCCATTGATCCGGAAAAGGACGTGGACGGTTTCCACCCTGTGAGTGTGGGCCGTCTTTCGCTGGGCTTGCCGGGTTTTGTCTCCTGCACGCCCGCCGGGGTCATGGAGCTGCTGCGCCGCTACGACCTGCCCACCAGTGGTAAGAAAGCCGTGGTTGTGGGCCGCTCCAACATTGTGGGCAAACCGCTGGCCATGCTGCTGGCCCGTTCTGGCCGTTTTGGCGATGCCACGGTGACCGTATGCCATTCGCGCACGCCCGATCTTGCCGAGCAGTGCCGTCAGGCCGATTTTCTGTTTCTTGCCATGGGCAGGCCCCGCTGCATCACGGGCGACATGGTGCGCCAGGGCGCGGTGGTCATTGACGTGGGCATCAACCGCACTCCCGAAGGTCTGTGCGGCGATGCTGACTTTGCCAGCGTAAGCCCCAAGGCGCATGCCATTACGCCTGTGCCCGGCGGCGTTGGCCCCATGACCATTGCCATGCTGCTGGGCAATACCGTGCAGTCATGGCGGCAGCACCGGGCCTGATCTTGCCCGCTGGAGGGAGAGCGCATGGAATTCAGGGATGCCGTAAAAATCTGCCTGACCAAGAAGTATTGCAGCTTTAAGGGCCGGGCCTCGCGCTCCGAATTCTGGTGGTTCTGCCTGTTCACGCTGCTGATCAATATTGCAGTGGCCATTGTGGGCGCTATTGCGCCAGCGCTGGCTTCCATCATCAGTGCCGTGCAGGCCCTGTGGCTGCTGCTGCCAACGGTGAGCGTGTCAACGCGCAGGCTGCACGACCGCGACCTTTCCGGCTGGTGGCAGGCACTGCCTGCGGTCTTGATGCTGCCTGGCCTGATCGGCCTGGTGACTGATGCCGAGTGGCTGTATATTATGGCGCCCCTGGCCGTGGGCATTGCGAGCATCGGGCTGATGGTCGTATATGCGCTTAAAGGAACCTCCGGACCCAACCGTTTTGGCCCTGATCCACTTGACGACAGCGGGGTCTGAGGGCCAACATAGCATGGTTGTGCCGCCCTTCGGCGACAACAGGCGAAAATCCGCGCCAATGGCCCATTGCAGGCCATCTTGCCAGACGTTCGGCTATAGCGTATGGCCCGGTCATCATCTGCCATATTGAGAGGGCAACTATGTTTCGCAACGCAAAGAATGTCGGTTACTATATGATTGGTTCGGGCAGCCTTGCCCAGCTTGGCGATCTGATCGGCGCGCGCCGCGCCGCGGTGAACGGCCCTGCCGTGTTCTTTATTGACCATTTTTTTGAAGGCAAGGATCTCATTGCCAAGCTGCCCGTGGAAAGCAAGGACATGGTGGTCTATGTGGACACCACCAACGAGCCCACCACTGACAGCATTGACGGCTACACCGACAAGGTGAAGGCCTTCCTTAACGGCACGGCCCCTTGCGCCCTGCTGGCTTTTGGCGGCGGCTGCGTTCTTGATACCTGCAAGTGCGTGGGCAACCTGCTGAACAACCCCGGCAAGGCCGAAAACTATCAGGGATGGGAACTGGTCAAGAACCCCGCTCCCTACAAAATCGCCGTTCCCACCCTTTCCGGTACGGGTTCCGAAACCTCGCGCACTGGTATCATCTGCAACGAGGAAAAGAACATCAAGCTGGGCATGAACAGCGACTACACCATGTTTGAACAGGTGCTGCTCGACCCTGACCTGACCGCCAGCGTGCCGCGCAACCAGTATTTCTACACGGGTATCGACACCTACATGCACTGCTTTGAGAGCATCACCGGCTCTTACCGCAACGTGGTGGTGGATTCCCTGGCTGAAAAGGCCATTGACCTCAGCAAGCAGGTCTACCTTTCCAGCGACATGATGAGCGATGAAAACCGCGAAAAGCTCATGATCGCCTCCTTCCTGGGCGGCATGGCCGCCGGTTTCGTGGGCGTGGTGCATCCCCTTTCCGCTGGTCTCAGCATGGTGCTGCACATGCACCACGGCATTGCCAACTGCCATGCCCTCACCGTGCTGGAAGACATCTACCCCAATGAATACAAAGACTTTATGGCCATGATGGAACGCCAGGGCATCGACCTGCCCAAGGGCATCTGCCAGGGCCTTACCGATGCGCAGTACGATGCCCTTTACGGCGCCAGCATTGTGCACGAAAAGCCCCTTTCCAACCGCCTTGGCCCGGATTTCAAAAAGATACTCACCAAGGAAAACGTTATCGAGCGCTTCAAGCGCATGTAGCCACGCACGGCGCAACCAGCGCCTCCGCTTGCAGTGATAACCGCATATTGTGCGCCGTCGGGCCTTCCGGCGGCGCATTTGCCACAAGGAGTCCTCATGGACCTTAAAGTGAATTTCAGTGGCCGCGCCATCCGCTACACGGAAGAAGAAATCGCCGTAGTTGTTGATGTCATGCGCAATGCCGACACGCTCACCCAGGGCGTGCACATGCGTGATTTTGAAAGCAAGTTTGCCAGCTATCAAGGCGTTGCCCAGGGCAGCTGCTTTGTGACCATGAACGGCGTTTCGGCTCTGGAGCTTTCGGCCCAACTGTGCCGCTTCAAGCCCGGCGATGAAGTGGTCATGCCTTCGCATACCTTTACGGCCTCTGCCTACCCCTACATCAAAAAGGGCGCCACAATGGCCTGGGCTGACGTTGACCTTCTTACCCGGGTCGTTACAGCCGAAAGCATCGAAAAAGCCATTACGCCCCGCACCAAGGCCGTTGTGGTGGTGCATCTGTACGGTTATGTGGCAGACATGGTAGGCATTGCCGCCCTGTGCAAAGAGCGCGGGCTTATCCTCATCGAAGATGCGGCCCAGTCCATCGGCTCCGAGCTGAATGGCAAAAAGGCTGGCAGTTTTGGCGACATGGCCGTTTTCTCCTTCCATTCGCACAAGAACCTCACCACCCTTGGTGAGGGCGGCATGCTCTATGTGCGCGATCCCAAGCTGGCGGCCCTGGTGCCAACCCTGCGCCACAACGGGCATTGCGGCTATGATTTTGAACGGCCCGACTACTGGAAGCCCGCCATGGGCAACGTTGATCTGCCCATGCTGGACGGGGAACCCCTGCAGCCCAACAACTATTGCCTTGGCGAAGTGGAATGCGCGCTTGGGGCAAAGCTGCTTGAGCGTATCGACGCCATCAATGACGAAAAGCGCGCCCGCGCACTGCGCTTCATTGATGCGCTGGCGGATTTTCCCGAGCTGGAGTTCCACCGCGAGGATTCGCGCCGCCACAACTATCACCTGCTGGCCGCGCGCATGACCACGGGCACCGAAGCCCGCGACCGCTTTATACGCGCCATGTTCAATGAAAAAGGCGTGAAGTGCGTGGTGCAGTATATTCCGCTGGACCGCTACGATTACTACCGCCGTCTGGGCATGGGCAAGGCCGACTGCCCCAATGCCGACACCTTCTTTGACGCCATGATTTCCTTCCCCTTCCAGCACTGGCTGACGGATGAGGAATTTGACTACATGCTGGCTTCCACCCGCGAGGTTCTGGCCAGCCTGCGCTAACGCGGTCTGTATTGCCCCGGACGGCATCGGTTTCACGATGTTGTCCGGGGTTTGCTCACTGCGCCCTGCTCCTTCCGCACAGCCGAGAACACACGTGAAAGAACGCTGCATCGTCATACCTGCCATCAAGAAAAATGCCGTCATTCCTGACCAGCTTGTTAAAAAACTGGCCGGGGTTACGCTTGTGGAACGGGCCGTCAATACCGCGCGCGGCGTCTTGCCCGGCGATGATATTGTTGTGCTGACCGACAGTCAGGAGATCGCGCTCATCTGCGAACGCGCGGGCGTGCGGCACCACTGGAACAAGGATCTGCGGTTCACCAGCCTTGATATTGTTACCGAAATGCGCGGCCTGCTGACAGAGCTTGCGCGGGAATACGAGCATTGCATGATTTTGCGCGCCTCCTGCCCTCTGCTCACATGGGTGGATGTGGAAGACGCCTGGAAGCGCTTTCGCGAGGCGCAGGCCGATAGTCTGGTGACGGTCAAAAGCATGCGCCAGCGCATCTGGAATGTGCAGGGCGAAGGGCTTGAGAGCCTGCTGGACGAAGACGCCGGGCACGACAGCGAAAAAATGCTGGTGGTGGAAAGCCGCGCGCTGATCATTTTGCGGCTTTCACTGCTGGACAAGGCCAACGGCCACACGCTTGGGCGCGGCAAGATAGTGCCGTATTTTCTCAACGACAGGGCCATTGAAATTCAGGGCTATCAGGATTGGTGGATCTGCGAGCACCTTTTGCAGCGGCGGCATGTGGTCTTTGTGGTGGCTGGCTGGCCCGCCATCGGCATGGGGCATGTGTTCCGCGCGCTGATGCTGGCGCACGAGATCACCAATCACAAGATCAGCTTTGTCTGCACGCGCGAGAGCGAGCTGGCGGTGGAAAGCATTGCCCGCAAAGACTACAAGATCGTGCGCCAGGGCAACGAGGAGCTGGCAGACACTGTGCTGCGCATGCGGCCCGACCTGGTGGTCAACGATATTCTGAACACCACGGCGGCCTATATGGCGCGCCTGACCACGGCTGGCGTGCGCTGCGTCAATTTTGAGGATGAAGGCCCCGGCGCGGACTGGGCGCGGCTGGTGGTCAACGCCCTGTACGAAGACAGGGACAGCAACGAGCGCCTGCGCTACGGGCCGGATTATTTTTGCCTGCGCGATGAGTTTCTGGGTGCGGCGCGCAATCCCTTCCGCCCTGAACTCAGAACAGTGCTCATCACCTTTGGCGGCACGGATCTCAACGACTGCTCGCGCCGGGTACTGGACATTATCGAACCCATCTGCCGGGCCTACGGCATCCGCATCCGCCTTGTGGCGGGGCCGGGCTATGCCCACAAGGACGCCATGGAGGCGCATCTGGCACGGCTGGATAACCCGCTGGTGGAATTTACCTGGGCCACCAACGTCATGAGCCGCATGATGGAAGGGGCCGACCTCGCCATCTGCTCCGCAGGGCGCACGGTGTACGAGCTGGCTCACATGCGGATTCCTTCAATGGTGCTGGCCCACCACGAGCGCGAGGCGCGCCACACCTTTGCCCGCCCACGCAACGGCTTTGCCTTTGTGGGCATTATGGACAGGGTCAGCGATGCCAAGATTCGCAATGTTTTTCTGGCCATGCTCAAGAATCCCCGGCGCAAACGTTTTTGGGATCGCCAGAACGCCCTTAATTTTACGGCCAACAAGGGGCGCGTTGTAGCCCTCATGCAGAATATCCTGCAGGAAGGCGCAGCCGCCCCTCAGGCGGCGGAAAATGCCGCTCCCGCAGAACCGCAGCAAGCGTAACATGCTCCACAAAGGAACACCCATGCGCAAGACCGGCAAGGTTATAGCCATTGTTCAGGCCCGCCTCGGCTCCACGCGGCTCCCCATGAAATCGCTGCTCTGTCTGCGCGATGTGCCCGTTATAGACTGGGTAACGCGGCGGCTGGCGCAGGCGGCAAAGCTTGACGGCATCATGGTGGCCGTGCCGGATACGCCCCTTGACCGTGTACTCATGGAGCATCTGCAAAGGCGCGGCGTGCCCTGCGTTGCCGGTTCGGAGGACGATGTGCTGGCGCGTTTCTGTCTGGCGGCCCGCACGGCGGATGCCGGGCGTGTGGTACGTGTGTGCGCCGATAATCCGCTCATCTGGGCCGGGGCCATTGACCGGCTGGTGGATTTTTACGATCAGGGCGGCTGGGACTATGCCTATAACCATATTCCGCGCAACAACCTCTGGCCAGACGGCCTTGGTGCGGAAATCCTTTCACGCGATCTGCTGGAAGAACTGGACGCCAAGGCCGCCCAGACCTCGCAGCGCGAGCACTGTCTCAACTACATATGGGACAATGCCGCCAGCTTTAAAATAGGCACGTTTGATCCGGAAGAAGACTGGCTGCGCCGCCCCGAACTCAAGCTGGATATGGACAGGTCTGACGACTTCTGCCGTCTGGCGCTCAAGCCCATCCACCCCGACATGGACGCAAGGGACATTGTGCGCGTGTTTGGCTAGGGGCCTTTTCCCAATAATTCTTTTGGCCAGTCACTGCGCCATCCAGCATTTTTTACTCCAGTCATGGACAGAAAGCGTAGTCTCCTGTCGTAAAAAACACTGTTTTCCTTGTACTCGGCGCAAAATTTTTTATTGAGAAACAACCCCTAGTTTGGTTCAGGGATGCATGCTCAAGCCCCCAAGGTGTTTTTTGGCCCGTAATATGGGCTGGGAGACTCCTTGGGGGCTTTTTGCGTGGTGATTACAGATATGGCGAAAATATCCAGCAGGCGGCATTGCGCAGCTTGACGGGCAAGGACAGGGCTGCAAGGTAATCCCTGGTGATTTCGCGTCCCGTGATGATAGCCCTGTCGATGTGGGCGGTAATCTGGTCGTGCACATCCGGGTTGAACACTTCCATGTTCAGCTCAAAGTTCAGACGCAAGCTGCGGGCGTCCAGATTGGCCGAACCTATCTGTGAATAGTAGCCGTCCACGGCCAGCAGCTTGGTGTGAGCAAAGGGGGGCTGCTGGTACCATACGCGCACGCCTGCTTCCAGCAGGGTGGGCAGCAGGCGGTATTGCGCCCAGTGCACGTAGAACAGATTGTTTTTTTCAGGCAGCACAACGCGCACGTCCACACCGCGTTGACCGGCGGAACGCAGCGCGGAGACAAGCCCGTGCGAGGGTAGAAAGTAGGGCGTCATGATGCGCACGGAGCGGCGGGCCGCATTGATGACGGCGCAGTAGATGTCGTTGAGAATGTCCGCCTCTGAGCCGGGGCCGTCCATGATGATGCGGCAGCGGCTTTCGCCGCGCGGCAGGGTAGTGGCTGGTGGCAGGGGCGTGTAGTTGTTGGTGCAGAACCCCCAGTTGAGCAGAAATGCGCGGCGCAACTGGTCCACAATGGGGCCTTCGCACTGAAAGTGCATGTCCTGCACATACTTGGTCTTGCCTGCGGCGATGTTGTCGTCCGCTATGTTCATGCCGCCGGTAAAGGCCACTGTGTCGCACACCAGCATTTTGCGGTGGTTGCGCAGGTTGATGCTGAAATTGGGCGGAAACAGGCGCGGCGGCATGAACAGGGCCACGCGCACTCCGCGTTGGGCAAGCTTTTTCCACGGCTTGCGCACGGAATAGAGCATGCCGATGCCGTCCACCAGCAGGCGGGCGTCCACGCCGCGCTCCGCAGCGCGGGCCAGGGCCTCGCCAAAGGCCGTTGCAACCTGGCCTGCGTTGAAAATATAGGTGCAGAGAAAAACGTGGTCCTTGGCATTGTCTATGGCAGCAAGCATGGCCGGGTAGGCCTGATCACCATTGCGCAACGGGGTGACGGCATTGCCGGTGCTCAGGTGCTGCTCGGTGAGTACACGCCCGATGTGTTCCATACGGGCTATGCTGTCAGGGATATTTTCCGGGGGAACCTTGGAAAAGGGCGGATGGGCGTAATCCGGCTCCAGAGGCTGCTGCCGCCGCATGATGCGGCTGGCCCTGCTTTCTGCTCTGCTGATGCCAAAACAGGCATACAGGATGGGGCCTACAACAGGCAGAAACAGGGCCGTGACAGTCCAGCCAAGGGCCGCGCGGGGGTCGTGTTTGGTCAGCAGGGCATGGCAGACAGCAACCCACGAAAGTATGTGGGCGACAATAAGGCCCAGTGTTTCAAAAAATAGCAGCATTGTTTTCCCACAGTGAGAGCGCGTCAGCAGTGGGTGCGCGCGGTTAAAGGCCGGGCGGCGCGGCGTCTGCGTACAGGGCGGGTTAGATACCAGCCTTTACAAACTATTGCGCCGCCTCAGCCAGCACAGATGGCGCGGCGCCTAGCGGCGTATGGCCAGCAGCGGCGTGTCGGTATTGCGCAGCACACGCTCTGTGATGGAGCCGAGCAGCATGTCTTGCAGCCCGTCGCGTCCGTCAGTGAACATGATGATAAGATCGGCATTTTCCTCATGCGCCACGCGAATGATGGTTTCAGCCGTGGTGCCTTCTTCCACGCGGCAGCGAACAGACCCGGCGGGTTTTTCCATTTCCGCAGCTACAGTGTTCAGCAGGGTCTGTCCCTTGGCCTTCTGCTCCGCCAGAAGTTCGGCGTGGGCCTCGCCGCCCACGATCTGGGGCAGCGGCTCAAAAATGTGCAGGAGGACAATATCGCCGCAGGCAAGGTTTTTGGCGTGATTCAGGGCAGACTTGGCACGGTCCAGGCCGTTTTTGCCGCTCACAGGAATAAGAATGGTCTTGTACATGGCTTCCCTTGGGTCAAAGGTTATTGCAATGCTGGTTGCGCCTGAGGAACGTGGCCGATCAGCGGCGCGGTGTCAGGCCGATGCGGTTGCGTTCAACCGCCACGGCCAGCTCGGGCAGCAGGTCGCGTAGAGCGTTCATGTCATTGGCCTTGGCGGCGCGCTCCACGCAACGGGCCATACGGGCCAGCACGCGGAAGCCAAAGGCGTCAGATTCCGTGGCAATGCGGTTGGCCGCATCACCCACCACCGCGCAGCGCCGGTTTTTGAAGCCCTGTTGGGCATCGTCCATGGCGGCATCAAGCCGCGCCACAAGCTGCGGGATTGTTTGATCCGTTTCACGCGGGGCTATGGGCTGCACAGGAGCCTGCGGCGCAAATACGGTGGGCTGTGGCTCCACGGTTCTTTGCTCCGCAGGGGCCGCACGATGGATCACTGCCTCAGGGGCCTGTGCAGGTGCTGTTTCACCGGAGTGACTGCCTTGAGGCGCATGCTGGGCGTTGTCATGCCCGTTATGGCGCAGGGCTTCTGCGGCGCCTGCAATGAAATTCATAATGGAATTGCCAGTTGCCTTGCCCTTGAGGTGGGCGGCGGAACGCTGAGGTTCCGCAACTCCGGCAGATGACCCTGCGCGGGGCGTGCCAGCAAGTGCAGGGGACTCGGCCTGCACATCATCCTGACGTGGCATGGCCGCCAGATCCGCCATGAGATCGGGCTTGCCGCCAGGCAGAGGTTCGTTGTCAGCCCCAAGGGGGCGGTCGCCAGCGCTGCCCAGCAGTTTGAGAATGAGCCGCCCCGTTGCGGTGCGCGGCATTTCAACCTGACGGGAATGTCTTTCATCGTCAGCCTGACCGGAATCCTGCTTGGAACTCTGGTCGACCGTACCGGAGGCCTCATCCTGCCTGGCGGGCTTGGTCATGGGCATGGGTTCGCCCACCCATTCCCCGGGGTGCGCGAGACTGGGGCTGACATAGCTTTTTTCTTCTCTGGCGGGCGCAGCAAGCGGAGGAGTGGGCGCGGTGGCAGACAGGGCTTCCCGTGCGGGCGTCTGGGGCAGGCCTTGCCCAAAGCCTTGCCCAAAGCCTTGCGCTGGCCGGGGCGCAGACTGGGACGCAGGGCTGGCTGTTTTGATGGGGGTGCCAATGGGCATGGGTTCACCCACCCATTCATCCTGAAGGCTGTATGTATCCCATGCGCCCTTGCCAGCAGGCGCGGGAACATCAAAGGCTGCGTTGTTGACAGGAGACAGCGTGGCTTCTCCAGCCCTGCCTGTCATGGCCTTGAGAGGGTCGGCGCTTTCGGCGGCGGGTTGTTCTGCGGGCTGCTCTGCTGGTTCGGGCATATCTGGATCCGAAGGCAGGGAGGCCTCGAGAAATTCTGCCGGGGTAACTGTTTCCCTAGCAGCAGGGGTTGGGTCGGAATGCTGTTCCGGCTCGGGCCAGTCGAGAGTCTCGAGGGCCTCAGGCGTCTTGTCCGCCGGGGCAGACATTTGCTCCGTTGCTTCTGGAACAGGTGTAACTGCGGGCGTACCTGTGACGAGTTCCGCCTGTTCCACTGGTGCAGAGGCGGGGTTCTCTTGTTGCGCTGCCGCGTCCTCCGCTTCGGATTTCCGTGCTGGTTCAGGCTCAGGCTCGCTCGTCTGCGGGGCAGCGGGGGCTTCTGCCGCCCACTGCGGGCCTTCAAGGCCAGCCGAGGCCATAAATTCAGCGTCAGTGTTGTTCGCGGCCTGCGAGGGTTCCTGCTGCGGGCTTGCAGAGTCAGCTTCCTGCGGTTTTTGTGCCGATGGCTCAGGCAAAATCTGCGCAATAATTTCTGGCTGCTCTTCCGGCAAAGGTTCTGCATCGTCCTGCATACCCAAAGGCTCCGGCTGGGCCGCATCCGGCAAAATATCCAGCGGTTCAGCCTGCTCAGGTGCGGTCAGTCCTTCTACCGGGGATGCTTCTTTTTCGACCGGGGCCGCACCAGCAGGGGCAACATCGGCAGGAGCGGGAATAACGGCGGCAGGTTCCTCCATGGAAATTTCTGGAGTGTCCGGCATGGCGGCAAGCGCCTGCCCGGCATCCTGCGCAGAGTTCTCGGGCGGCAAAAGATCCGTCAGTTCAATGGGCGCATCTTCTTCTGCCTGAGGGGAATCTTCCATCATGGGCAGGAGCATGCCAGACTGGTCGGCGGTGCCAAAATTCAGTGATTGCGTGGACGACAGCAGCGTCAACGGTTGAGAATCCATGGATGCGCCAGTACCCGGCAGGGCATTCTGCAAGGAAGCATCGTGGCCGAAAAGGTCGGGTAGCTGGTTCTGCTCCTGCGCCTGGATGCTGGTGGCAGCATCGACGGATATGTTCTCGGGTTCGGGCGAGCCGACCTCGTGAACGGGCAGGGGAATATCCTCTGCGGGCGGCACTGGGGCACTTTCTTCTGCCGCAGGGTCAGGGGCCGACACTGCTGACACAACCGGTCCGTGGTCTGTAAATCCGGCTTCGTCCAGTACTTCGCGCAGGGTAGCGGCAAAGGCCTCCGCATCCACAGGTTCGAGCAGGGCGTGGGTGTAACCCGTGTCTGCCAGCTCATCCCAGCGGGTATTGTCCTTGGTGACGGCAAGGGCCTTGAATACGGGCAGCCCGACTTTGAGGGCTTCGGCTTCAAAGCGGCCCAGAGCGTCCGCCTCTGCGGGGCCGTCGTGGGGGTACTGGGCCACGAGCATGAGAGCGGGGGCCTCGCGATTGCATTCCAGCGCTTCGCGCATGCTGCGGGCCTGGGTGCTGTTGCAGCCGAGGGTGGTTATCATGTGGGCCAGCGCCTGACGGTCAACGGCGCTTTCGGCCACCACGGTAATGGTGGGCGCGCGTTGTGGTTCCGGCGTAGCTTCTGTTCCAGTTTCGTTCTCCAGCGGCTTCAGGCGCAGGGTAAAGGCAATGGATGTTCCCTGCGGGCCGCATTCCACATTGAGGTACCCGCTGTTGGAACCGGCCAGTTCCCATGCGCGGGTGAGCGCCAGCGAAGATCTGTCGCGCGGCGGGATGCCCGCCCCGGTGTCGGTCACGGTAAACAGCAGATGCCCCGGATCGGCGGTTTCGGGCACTCGGCGTACAGAAAGGTGCACAGCGCCTCTTGTGGTGGCCCGCACGGCGCTTTCAAGCAGCAGGCCGAGGGTTTCGCGCAGGGCTTTGGCCTGCCCTTCATACATGTGTCCCAGCAGGGGGGGCATGTACCACGCAAGACCGATGCCCGAGTTCTCGGCGGCAGTGGTCACGGCATCGTGCGCCTCGCGCACAAGGTGCTGCAGGTTGAAGGCCGTGCGCTGTTCGCCCACGCTGGTCTGGTCCAGCTCCTTGCCGGGGTTGTCAATAATTCTGGCAAGATCGCCAGCAGCGCCAAGCATGTTTTCAGCATACTGTCGCACCGCAGGGGGCAGGGAGCAATGGCCGAGAGCCGCGCCCTCGCGCATGAGGCGATCCAGCGGCGGGCGCAGCAGGTTCTCCCACATGCCTGGGTCAACGGCGGAGGCTGACTTTTTCTGGTTTCTGGCAGGCGCTGCAACTGGTTCCAGATCGGAATTGTCAGAAATATCCACCGGCAGGGCGGAAAAGTCAGCGGCGGTTTTGCCTGTAACGGCAGAGGGAGGCAAGAGACGCAGATTGGGGTCGTCCAGCGGAGTGTCAAGGCTGATGGGGCCATCATTGGGCCCGGCGCCAAGGCTGGAACTGATCAGCGCCGCATCCAGCGCGGCGGAGTTTCGTTTGTCCGCCGCTGCGGATTCGCGCTTTGTGGCTTTCTTGCCCTCTTCGGCCTGGGCAGCGTCACGCGGCAGGCCTGTTCCGGCAATGAGCAGGGCGCTCAGGGCCGTGCCCCACAGGGGAGCAGAGGCCAGCAGATTTGCGGCGTAGCCGTAATCAAGCCCCATGACGCCCGCAGTCACAAACAGGGGCGGCACAAGACAGCCCAAAAGAAAACGCCGTGCGCCGCCAAGGCCCATGATGGCCCCGCCAAGGGCGCTCAGGGTAAAGATCACCGTGCAGGCAGGCCAGAGGGAAAGAAAACGAATGCTCCAGCTAAAACCGGGAAGGAGCGGCAGCAGGGCCAGAGCCGCGCCCGGCAGGGAAAGCAATATAAACTGGGCGTCCAGCAGGGGCGAGCGGCCCCTCGTGCGCATAAGATGACGGCCAACGTGGGGCAGAAGCATAAGCGCCAGACCAGGCGCGAGAACCGCCAGAGCCTGATTAAGGGTTATGCTGCCGGAGCCGTAGGCTGGCATGCCAAATATGCCCTGCGCCAGTGCAACACCCACGTAAAGCGCTGTCCAGATGCGCCATTGGCCCCTTTCGGAGAGCCCGCGCAAAAGGCACAGCAGCATGACCACGGCAAGAGCCAGCAAGGCGGCAGTGCCCGCAAGGCTACCCCAGTTGGAGGCTGCGTCCTGCGGGCTGCGCAGCATGGGTGAAAACCAGATGCCCGGCAGGCCGTCCAGGCGGATATAGCAGGTGATCGGGTCGGCCCCCGGTTCGGGCAACAGCATCACATTGCGGTGACTCGGGAGAATCTCGCGCCATTCAACGCTGTCTGTCGCCGGGTTGGCGGCTGGTTCGTACAGAACAGGGTCAGCCGGAACATCGGGCCCAATGTCCAGCAGCATGGCCTGCGAGCGTCCCCCAGCGGGCAGAGGGGCCAGGGTAAAGCGCAGCCACATCACGCCGGTGACTCGCGGCAGTTCCTTGACGTTCAGGGGTTTGAACATCTGGCTGTTGGAAGGGGCGGCAGCCTCCTCCACATCCATGGTTCCCGTCACGTCAATAAAGTATTGCAGGTCGGGCAGCAGCGGCGTGTTTGCAGAACGCAACACGGGCGGAATCATGCCGCTGTGCGCCGTGGAGGGCGCTCCAATACCTGCGCAGATTATGCACAAAAAAAGGGCGCAGGCGCGCAGCAACGCACGCGAAATGCCGGAGGAAGTGAGAGTCATGGTCGTTCCGCCTGTATGATCACCGATCTATCTATGGTCTTTCCCCCTTCAGGCGCGAATGCGCCTCCAAATCCGATGCAGGGGGCGGTTTATCGTGCTGGGACGGCTTTTAGCCGCAGCGGCACCTAGCGCAGGTTTCTGATTACGTCAGAAACGGACTGCCCGTCAGGAGCGCGCGCAGCGGGGTTGACTGCCAGCAGACGTTGCCATGCCTTCATGGCGTCATCCTTGCGCTTGAGGTCGAAGTAAAGCACCACGCCCTCGTTGAACATGGCGTTTTCATGCCGGGGGTTCACGCTGGAGGCGCGGCGGAAACTCGTCACGGCCTTGTCGTATTCGCCAAGCTCGCGGTACATGATGCCAAGGTCTGTCAGCACATCGGCATTGTCGGGCGCAAGAGCCAGAGAACGTTCGTAGGCGCTGGCGGCCTTGCGCGACTGGCCGGTGTCAAAATAGAGGTTGCCAAGGTCTGTCCAGTTATGCGCGTCCTTTGGGTTGGCAAGGACATTTTGTTCCATGGAGGCGATTTTGGCTGCCAGCTCAGGCGGAATGGGAGGCTGGTTGTCCTGCTTGGCCTGGCCGGAAGGCTGAGCGGAAGGCTGCGAGGCCGTCTGCGTCTGGCCTGCGGGCGTCTGCTGCGCTGGCTCCTGCGTGAACACTGACGGCACAAGGCTGCCCACATAGACGCCCAGCACAAGGGCCACGGCGATGCCTACAAAAAAAACACCCTTGCTGACCTTGCTGATGCCGTGGGGCTGTTCAGCCTGGGGGGCTGTTTCCGGG
This sequence comes from Desulfovibrio desulfopostgatei, assembly GCF_053570645.1. Lineage (NCBI taxonomy): Bacteria > Pseudomonadati > Thermodesulfobacteriota > Desulfovibrionia > Desulfovibrionales > Desulfovibrionaceae > Desulfovibrio > Desulfovibrio desulfopostgatei. Next base: position 3,322,042 of record NZ_JBRBQS010000002.1, read on the forward strand.
GTGGATGTGGTGTCGGCGGGCGCGGAAGGCTGCACTGCCGTGGGAGTATCTGCGGACTTTTTTTGGGGCTTTTTGTTTGCCATGTATTCCTCGTGGCTTGGGAAATATCTTTATCCATCAGCCTACAACCGGAGGAAAAAAGAGGCAAGCCCGCAGCTTGCGCACCCCTGCGCCATCCCCCCGGTTCAGCGCGTCCGTCCACCGTGGACAAGGCGATATATACCAACAGAAGCCAAAACTACGATGCTCAGGGTCAGATACATGCCGCTGTAGCCCATTGAGGGGATAAGATGGCCGAATATGTAAGGCCCAAGGCCGATTCCGAGGTCAAAGAATATGTAGAATGTTGTGGTCGCCTGCGCATAGCGCGAGCGTGAAACCAGCGAGAGGGATACCGCCTGCCCCACAGACTGAAAGTTGGCAAAGCCCACGCCCAGCAGCAGCCCCGCGCCCAGCAGCATGGCTGCGCTTTCGGCGCGCGAAAGCACATACAGGGCCAGAGCCGTGAGCAGCAGGGCGGGGTACAAAATCACGTGTTCGCCGTGCCGGTCAAACAGGCGGCCGCTATGGGGCCGCGTAAGCAAGGCCGCCCCGGCGTAACACAAAAAGAATATGCTGGCGGTGCTCGTGAGGTCGTGCTCCGCCGCAAAAGAAGGTAAAAATGCCTGTATGCAGCCATAGCTCGGACATACGGCAAGAGCCACCAGCGAAAAGCGCACCACTCGCGGGTCAATATAGCTGTACAGGCTCAATACCGGGCGCGCAGGGTGGCGCATGGGCGGCAGGTTGCGCAAAAAGCAGAAAATACCCAGGCACAGCAGACTGATGCCCGCATTGAGCAGCATGAGGGTGTGGTATCCGTACCTGAGGGAAAGGAAAATGCCCAAAAATGGCCCAAGGGCCAGCGCCAGAGCGGCGCTCATGGTAAAAAGGCCTATGCCCAGACCATGAAAACGTACAGGAACAACGTAAGCCACAATGGCTCCTGTGGCGGTTCCGGCCACGCCCACGCCAAAACCGGCCGCAAAGCGCTGTACAAAAAGCATGGGGAGCGAATCCACCATAAAAAGGCCGCCAATGCTCGCGGTGAACAGCAGCAGCCCTGCCAGCAGGCAGGGCTTGCCCCCAAATGTGGAAAGCTGGTTGCCGGTAAGGAATCTCCCCACAAGGCAGCCGATGACCATGATTCCGGAGGTCAGCCCCGCTGTGCTCAGGCTGGTGCCAAAGGTTTTTTGCACATGGGCCGTGCCCGTGACAAAAATGAGATAGTAGTCCGTCATCAACAGCATGTTGATGCAGGTGACAACCAAAAAGCTGCCCCGGCAAATGGCGGCAAGGGCCTCGCGCAAACTGGCATCAGTCTGCTGGGCCGCGTGGAGGCGACGGTGTTTCATGGGCATGATCTGGCCTCGCTGACAGGGTTCAAGGCAGTTCGTTGCGCTCGCAACGATTTATGACCCTCTGCCCCTGCACTTGTCAAGGCAAGCACCACAAGCGTAGCCTTTTCCTGCGGTGCTGACTGCTGCTATCCATAGGGCGCAGGCTTGCAGAGTCTGCTGACAACCAGCCACAGGAATATGTCATGGAACTTGTCTATAAATGGATCACGCTGGCCAACCGGCATTACTACATGTATCTCAACCGCGCACTCGCACCCTTTGGCATCAATAGCAGCCAGTATCTGTTCATTCTCAACCTGTGCCGCGACCCTGGCATCACTCAGGACAAATTGCCCGAACGTATCTGCGTGAACAAAAGCAACGTTGCCCGCACTCTGGCCCAGCTTGAGAAGAAAGGGCTTATCCGGCGGCAGGTCAATCCTGGGGACAAGCGCACAGCCGCGGTTTTTCCCACCGAGCGGGCACGGGAGCTGTACCCGCGGATAATGGAAGTTATTGCAACATGGGATGATGCCGTGACCAGCGTGCTCAGCGCGCAGGAAAAGGAAAATCTGCTTGAGTTCATGCAGCGCGTGGCCGACAAGGCCGCGGCCCTGCGCGGGGCAAGCCCCGCGGCCCTCAGAAAGTAGGGCTGTTTTCGCTAAGCGCTTGTGTCTTGTGACCATTACGGGATATGTTGCGGCAAAGGCATTGCGCCTTGACATGTGTTTTGCGGGAGGAGCGCCATGCTCAGCGTTTTTGATCTGTTCAAGATCGGCATAGGGCCGTCCAGTTCCCATACCATTGGCCCCATGATTGCGGGCAAGGCCTTTGCGGGCGAACTTGCCGTTTTGGGCATGCTGCCTCTGGTAGGCCGGGTAAAGGTGGAGCTTTATGGTTCACTGGCGCTCACCGGCGAGGGGCACGGCACCATTGGGGCCGTGCTGGCAGGCATTGAGGGGGAAGAACCGCAGGAGGTGGACATTGCCCATATGGCCCGCCGTACTGCAGATCTGCAAAACAATGCCGACCTTGTGCTCATGTGCGCCTACACCATCCCTTTTAATTTTGAGCGCGATGTGTGTCAGCACAAGGGCATATTTTTGCCCAAACATTCCAATGCCATGACGCTTTCAGCCTTCAGCGCCGACGGCGCGCTGATATACTCCAAGAATTTTTATTCGATCGGCGGCGGGTTTATCCGCACGGACGATGATTTTGACAGCCCGCGCGAACTGTACGCCGCGCCCCCCTATCCGTACGAAAAGGCTTCGGAGCTTTTTGACATCTGCGCCCGCGAAAACAAGACCATCGCGCAGATCGTTATGGCCAACGAAGTATTCTGGCGGTCTGAAAGCGAGGTCAGCGAGCGCGTAACTGCCATCATAGACGTCATGCGTGAAGCCGTGGAGCGCGGTTGCTATACTGACGGCGTGCTGCCGGGCGGGTACAATGTGCGACGCCGTGCGCCCAACCTGCTGCGCAAGGTCAGCGCCCTGCAGGCAGCCGGGCGGCGCGACCTGAGCCTGTGGCCCATGCTCTACGCCTTTGCCGTGGCGGAAGAAAACGCCTCAGGCGGGCGCATTGTGACCGCGCCCACCAATGGCGCGGCGGGTATTGTGCCGGCCGTGCTGCTGTATTATCTGAATTTTTACCCCCACGCGACGGATGACGGCGCCCGTGATTTTTTGCTCACTGCCGGAGCCATTGGCCTGTTCTACAAGCTCAATGCGTCCATTTCCGGCGCGGAGGTGGGCTGCCAGGGCGAAGTTGGCGTGGCCTGCTCCATGGCTGCTGGCGCGTACTGCGCGGTTACGGGCGGCAACGTCAAACAGGTGGAAGTGGCGGCGGAGATCGGCATGGAACACAACCTCGGCCTTACCTGCGATCCTGTGGGGGGGCTGGTGCAGATTCCCTGCATCGAACGCAACGGCGTGGCCGCAGAGCGAGCGGTCAACTGCGCCCAGTTGTCGCGGCTGGAAGACGGGCGGCAGCGGGTGATCTCGCTGGATGATATTATTGAGGTCATGTACCGCACCGGGCTTGATTTGCAGTCCCGCTACAAGGAAACCTCGCTCGGCGGGCTGGCCGAAGCCGTAGCCAAGGTTATGGAACGCAAAAAGATGGTTCCGGGGGCATCCGGCAAATAGGCGTAAACGCACTTTTTTCCCCTTGGGGACGAGCTAAGAAAACGCGGCTGAGAAGCCGCGTTTTCTTGTTGATGGGTACAAGTGAGTTGAAAATATAATCAATCTTTAAGTATTTGCCTGGCAACAACCAGAATGGAGAAGTAAAACAGGCTGGGCAATGCTTTTGCAATGTAGAATATTTTATATTTATGTGGTAATGTACTTGGCGGATTTGTGTGAATTGTAAATTATCACATGCGATTTGTTGGCAGATATTGTAATTTGTGTTTTTTTGATGCAACAAGTCACAAGACTTATTATATTTTCGAATATATTTGAATTTATGACAGCATATCGACAAAATATAAAAAATAAGGGAGTGTTTTTTATACCGTGGCAGCATCTGGAGTAATGTGGACATATGCCTTACGTGGTGTCTGGTTAAACAGAGTGCCGATCTGGCGTATATTTAAATGTGCAGGACTCGAATATAATTGGATAAAAAGTACTAAGTTCTCTTTTTGTCCAGATTCAAGACATTACTGCAATGGATTTGATCATGCTTCATAGTGCTCTTTATGCTGCCTGTTGTGCGTCCTGAAACATGTAACACTGGAAGTGCAAGATGAAAAAAGTATGTTTTGCAATCGTGCTGGCGGCCGTGCTTGCCTTGCCCATGACTGCCTCGGCAAAGAGCGACAAGATAGATTTCGGCAAGCTGCCTTGCAGTTCGTTTGTGCAGTTGGACGCCCAGACCATGACCATGTTCTATTTCTGGCTTGATGGTTATGCCAGCGCCAAAACCGGCGACACGACCCTGGATGTCAACGCTGTGGAAAACAACCTGACCCAGATTATGAAGGTCTGCAAACAGAACCCCAAAAAGACCGTGCTTTCGGTCATTGCCGACTAATAGCGCAAGGGGCGGACCATAAGGCCCGCCCCTGTTTTTTGGAGAGAATACCTTCAGCGGTCTGCTATGGTTTTTTCAGGGGCAGATTTGCCTGACGGGGTGCAGCCGTATTTGCGGCGACAGCGCTGTCTTTTCCAATAGCAAAAAGCTTGTCCGCCAGCTTGCGGTGTGCAGCGGGCATTGCCAGAGCGTCCAGCTCTTGCGGCGTGACCCAGCGAGCCTCGGTGGCGGCGGAAAGCACCGGCGGCAGCGGCGGGGTTATCTGCGAGTCTGGTGCGTCCGCGCTGTCAAACTCAAGCCCAAAACAGTGCAGCGTCAGGCGGTAGGTGGTATATCCGTGCCGGATAATCCCGTGCTGTGCCGCCACACGCACGGCAAAGCCCGTTTCTTCCATAAATTCCCGCACTGTGGCCTGTTCCGGGCTTTCGTCCGGCTCAACCCGGCCGCCGGGAAATTCCCACAGATTGCCCCACACGCCCGCAGGCGGGCGCTTTTGCACAAATATTCTGTTGCCGCAGCGTAAAACCCCGGTCACGGCGTTGACGGGCGTGATGGTGGCTCGCTTCCCGGGCACCGGGCGCTGGTCTGTGATGCCAAGATGCAGGCTGATGCAGAACCGGGCCAGGGGGCACTCTGCACAGCGTGGCTTTTTGCTGCAAACAAGAGCTCCAAGCTCCATCATGGCCTGATTATGTTCCCGCGACCTGCCCTCGGGCACCAGCCGCAAGGCCCAGCGGTGAATGATGCCCGCCGCCGGGTTCTGCTTTACGGGGCTGTCCACATCAAAGATGCGCGCAATGACGCGCTCCACATTGGCGTCCACGCATGGCAGCTTTTCACCAAAGGCAATGCTTGCCACCGCGCCTGCCGTGTAAGGGCCAACACCGGGCAGACCTCGGATGGCTTCAAGCTCCGAGGGAAAAACGCCGCCGTGTTCCGCCATGATTTTACGGGCGGCGGTCAGGATGTGTCTGGCGCGTGAATAGTAGCCAAGGCCTTCCCACTGGCGCAGCACGTCTTCCTCGCTGGCGGCGGCGAGAGTTGCTATGTCGGGGAAGCGCTGCATCCAGCGGTTAAAGTAGCTGACGCCCCGCTCCATTTGGGTTTGTTGAAGCATGACCTCGGAAATCCATACTTCGTAGGGCGTGTAGTTGACCCGCCACGGCAGGCGGCGCTGGTTTGCGGCAAACCAGTCGAGCAGGGCGTTTTGCAGGTCGCCAAGGTGATTCTGGGGCGGCAGATGCGTGCTGGCAGCGGCCTGTTCCGGCATGCCCGGCAGTGTTGCCGGTTGGGGCTTGGAAGTCTTGCGGTTCATGCTCCGAAGCCTATACCGGGAAACGGGCATTGTCATCCGCGCTTCCATACCCTATATTCGCGCCAATGGCGGGGGAACGCCCGCTGTGCAGAATAACCATTCAAGGAGCACCCATGTCCGACAATCCTACGGTTTTGCTGGAGACCTCCTCCGGCGACATTCTTGTGGAGCTTTATGCCGACAAGGCCCCCCAAACCGTTGCCAATTTTTTGAAATATGTGGATGACGGCTTTTACGCCAACACCATTTTCCACCGCGTTATCCCCGGCTTCATGATTCAGGGCGGCGGCCTTGGCGCGCGCATGGACGAAAAGACCACCCGCGAGCCTGTGACCAACGAAGCAGACAACGGCCTCAAGAACGAGCGCGGTACCCTGGCCATGGCCCGCACCCGCGATCCGCACAGTGCCACCGCCCAGTTCTTCATCAATCTGGTTGACAACGATTTTCTCAACCACAGCGCCCCCACCCCTGACGGCTGGGGTTACTGCGTTTTCGGCAAAGTGACCGAAGGCATGGAGAATGTGGACAAAATTGCCAAGGTTAAAACCAAGACCGTGGGCTTTCATGAAAATGTGCCCACCGACATGGTGCTGATCACCGGGGCAAGCCGCTTCGAATAAATGGCGCGGCAGGCTTTGCCCTGCAACGCTATAGCATGGAACCGCCGTATGCCCGCAGTTGCGGCGCTGCGGCGGTTTTGTGTTTGAGCGGCCTTTTACGCACAGGTAGCTGTGCGCCAAACCTGAAAAAAAGAGGAAAAGTCATGTCCAGAGACATCGTTGCCGCCCTTGAAGAACCCTATCAGCGTTCCTGGGCCCTGCTGGCCCAGTTTATGGACATCTGCCCCGAAAATATCTGGGCCGAAACCAACGGCGGCTGGCCTGTGTGGCAACAGGTGGCCCACGCCATTGCCGTGCTGAACTTCTTTATTCTTGAAAAAGATGATGAATCCTTTATGCCTGCGCCAGCCGACATTGGCGTGCTTATGCTCAAGGAGCAGGGCAAGGCTGTTGTGAGCAAAGAAGCCATGCAGGCTTACGGCAAATCCGTAAAGGCCGCAGTGGACGCACGGCTTGCTGCGCTTTCCAATGCCGACCTGACCAGGGTGCAGGAGCGCGTGAGCAAAAAGATTGGCCGGGATCTGACCTATGCGGCCATGATTGCCATGCTGGCCTCGCACACCACCTACCATCTGGGTTCCTGTGATGCGGCTTTGCGGGATCACGGCTTGCCGGGCGTGTTCTAGGCTGCAACAGTATTTTACTGTTGGCGGGCTGTTCTGCGGCAAGCTTCAGGGCTGCCGCAGAACAGCCCGCACTGCCCGCGTATCACTAACAAGGGCGGCAGTGGCGCAATTTTTTTTGATAAATCATCTGGAACAACTTGACTCGGCAGCGTGGAGCCTTAACTAAAATCCATAGCTTGAACGTATGTTTTTCGGCAGGTGTTGCCGTTAAAACCAGTAATATAGATTTGAGCCCAACCTGCACTAAGCGGGAGGTTGTTATGGCTACCTGGAAGAACGATCCCGACCATTCGCACCTTGGTTTTGTGGTGCGGCATCTCATGATTACCGACATTAACGGCAGGTTTGCAGACGTTGCCATTGACCTTGAAACCGCCAAGGACGACCTTTCTGACGCGGTCTTTACCATGACGGCCAAGGCTGTGAGCATTGATACCCACGTGCATGCGCGCGATGAACATTTGCGCTCGCCGGACTTTTTTGATGTGGCGCAGCACCCCGAAGTTACCTTCCAGAGTTCGTCTGTGCGCCTTGGGCCGGATCATGCCGGAACCATCACTGGTCTGCTCGAAATGCGCGGTACGGCGCGAGAAGTGACGTTCAACATCACAGCCAGCGACCGCATCACCAACCCCATCAATAACAAGGAAACGCAGTCTTTCAGCATCACTGGCGAGGTGAATCGAAGCGACTTTGGTATTGGCCCCAACATCCCGGCAGCCATTGTGGGCGACAGGGTGAAGGTGGCGGCAAACTTTGAAGTTTCGCCTGCCTAGGGTTCGCTTCTGGCTCAAGTAATTGCTGGGGGCCCCTGGTCAGAAACATCTGCTAATATAAAAAATTCAGTTGCAGAGTTGTAACTGTCGTGATCTTTCCCACCACGCGAAATCCGGCCCCGCCATACCCCGGGTTACGTTTAAAAGCCGCCCCTGCTGACAGGGGCGGCTTTTTATTCTTCTGCCCATTCATCAATTCCGCACAAAAAGGCCGGGGCATCTGCTCCCGGCCTGATGGCCCTCGCGGGCCAATATGTATTTAAAGCCTTACTGGATCTTGCAGTTGCCGTCGTTGCAGTCTTCAGTGGCAATCACAGGCGTAGCCTGGAACAACACCACCTGTTCGCGTCCCTTGTTGGTGATGACCACCACGGTAATTCGCATGAGGCCTTCGGGCAGAGCAGGAGTGGCCTTGGCCTTGAGGTAGCCTGTGCCGGTGATGAGCTTGGCGTCGCTGATCAGGGCAGTGCGGGCATTGGTGAAGGTCAGCCGGTCAATGACCAGTTCCTTGCTCTTGATGGTATTGATGAAGTGTTCCTTGTCCTCAATGTGCCCGTTGGCATTAATATGCCAGTAGTTGGGGGCCAGCAGGGTTTCAAGGGCCGGGACGTCGCCTGTCATCACAGCTTCTGTATAGAGCGCAACGGTGTCTGCCTTGGCGTGGGCAAGCCCACCGGAAAGTGCAATAACGAGGGCTATGAACACAGTGGTCACTTGCAGAATCTTCATGGTATCCTCCCTGGATGGGCTGTTGGGGCGGCCAGAACGAAAATTGCCAATGTGCACGGATTCTTCTATGGTTATGTGTAAAGAGTTAAGCAAAACTTTTCCATTGTAAAGCGAATATCTGCCATCGAGCCGGATTTCCTGGCATTTTTTACTGTGAGGCATATGTTTTCATGTTAACCAGCATTTTGCAAACCATTGGCAACACCCCAATGCTGCGGCTCGATCTTTCACGCGACCTGCCCGGCACGGTCTGGCTGAAGCTTGAAAACCGCAATCCCGGCGGTTCCATCAAGGATCGCGTGGCCTTTCACCTTGTTGGCGAAGCTCTGGAAGAAGGGCGCGTAGAACCGGGCGGGGTGCTGGTGGAGGCCACCAGCGGCAATATGGGCATTGGTATGGCTCTGGTTGCCTCGGTACGTGGTTTTCGCTGCATACTGACCATGCCCGAATCCATGAGCGTTGAGCGCCGCAACCTGCTGCGGGCGCTGGGCGCAGAGCTTGTACTCACCCCGGCGGAACAGGGCATGAGCGGCGCTGTGGCCGCTGCAAAGCGCATTGCCGAAGAACAGGATGCCTTTGTTCTTGGCCAGTTTACCAATCCACAGGCTGTGGTGGCTCACTACAAGACCACCGGACCGGAAATTTTCAAGGACAGCGTGGGCAAGATGGACGTGCTGGTTGCGGGCGTTGGCTCCGGCTCGACCATCACTGGCGTGGGCAGGTACCTTAAGGAGCGCATCCCCGGCTTCAGGGTGGTTGCCGTGGAGCCAGCCGCATCGCCGGTGCTCTCGGGCGGCAAACCCGGCCCCCATCTTATTCAGGGTATTGGCGCTGACTTTGTGCCAGCCATCCTTGACCGTGCGCTTTTGGACGAGATTATCCAGATGGACGGCGAGGAAGCCATAAGAACCGCCCGTCTGCTCATGGAAAACGGCATCATGGCGGGCATATCCACAGGCTCCAACGTGCGCGCGGCCCTTGATCTTGCGGCGCGGCCAGAAATGCAGGACAAGAATATTGTTACCTTTGCCTGCGACACGGGCGAACGCTACATGTCAACGCGGTTGTTTCAGGGAATATAAACGGCTGGCAAGCTGGCTTTGCACCTGATTTATGACGGTATTTTCAATGCCAATGCGCTCAGTTTGATATGTTCCCCGTTTTGTGCGAAACAGAAAAATATGAAAAAAACTGTCTTTTCGGCCTGCATGGCTAAATATTTGCACTTGGCAACCGATAAGAGAGTCAGCGTAAGCTTCGCTCACCGGCTGGCAGCAAACAAGTTCAGGTCTGCCGTCCGACATTAACGGGCTTCGGCCCAACGGAGAGCATTTCCATGGCGCAGACCAACATCCTGCTGGAAACCGGCACCAATGAGCTGGAAATTGTGGAATTTTTCGTCAACCAGGACGGTTACGAAGCCCACTATGGCCTTAACGTGGCCAAGGTGGTTGAAATTGGCCGTCGCCAGCCAGTGACTGCCATGCCGGAAATGCGCCATAAAGCACTTTTGGGCGCATTTCTGCACCGCAATGGCCGTGTGGTGCCGCTGATTGATATGGCCCAGTTTCTGGGCAGCGGGCCCATTGAAAACGAAGACGCCAAGGTTATCGTCACCGAATTTAACGGCGTGTGTACCGGCTTTCTGGTGTCGGGGGTCAACCGCATCTATCGGCTGAGCTGGACGGACGTGGAAGCGCCGGGGCAGTTTTTGCAGAATGTGAGCCGCAGCTCGGTAACGGGCGTGGTGCGGCTGGAAGAGCGCGTGATCTTTTTGCTGGATCTTGAAGCCATTGTAGCCGAACTGCATCCGGCCATGGCCATGCGCTTTGACGCCTCAGACATGCGCCACAGCGGTGAAAAGACCTATAATATCCTGCACGTGGACGATTCAAGCAGTATCCGTAGCCTGCTGCTTGACCTGCTCAACAAGGAAGGCCGCTTCACGGTGACGCAGAAGGTCAACGGCCAGGAAGCCTGGGATTACCTGAAGGTTCTGCGCGACCGCTGCGAAGCCGAAGATCGCCCCATTTCCGATTTCGTTCACGGTGTCATCACTGACATTGAAATGCCTGGTATGGACGGCTTGGCCCTGTGCAAACACATCAAGGAAGAAAGAGTCCTTAAAAAACTGCCAGTGGCCATCTTCTCTTCGATGATCAACGAGGCGTTGGCCAAGAAGTGCGCGGTTGTGGGGGCTGATGTGCAGTACACCAAGCCCGACCTCAAGGTGCTTTCCGTCAAACTGTATGATCTGGTGACTGAAGCCTGGGGCTAGCGCCGCTTATCGCTGAAAATGTTCTGAAGGCCCTCTCCCATTGGTCAGTCAATGGGAGAGGGCCTTCTTGTATTGAAAGGTTTGAGATTGTTTAACGCGCAACCCCCTCTCGGGTAGGGACACGAGAGGGGGCGCGCATGGGGCGGCCAGGGGTAGGGGCCGCCTCTTGTCACTATGAAAAGGGCTGGTTAGCCCATCTTGGTGGCGTCAATCACGTTGTAGTCGAGGCCCAGTTCCTTGCCGGGAATACCTAGGGCAAGGCCCACCAGCTGCGAAAGGTGCAGCACGGGTACACGGGCTTTTGACTTGGCTATATCCTGCGCTGCTTCCTGATAAATGTCGAGCTGCATCTGGCAGAGCGGGCAGGGGGTTACGATGCAGGCCGCGCCGGAGGTAGCGGCGCTGTCCACAATCTGGCTGGTCATGCGCATGACGGATTTTTCCGCCGGGTACACGGCGTGGAAGCCGCAGCAGTCCAGCCGCTTGGCAAAGGGAACCGTCTGCCCGCCAAGGGCGGCCACCACGGTTTCAAAGCTCGAGGGATTCACCGAGCTTTCAAAGCCAAGGGCGGATTCGGGCCGCAAGCTGTGACAGCCATAAAAAGCCGCCACTTTAAGACCCGTAAGCGGCTTGGTCACCTTGGTCTTGAGGGTCTGGGCGTTTTGCGCCAGAACCCAGAGCAGGCTGGTGACTTCGCTGGTGCCGTGATAGGTCATGTTGCCCTTGGCAAGAAAGGTGTTGATACGGTCCTTTTTGCCGCCGTCAAGTTCTGCCTTGGCGCGGCGCAGCATGAGCAGGCAGGTGCTGCACGAGGTCAGCACGGGCAGGCCCATTTTTTCGGCCAGAGCAATGTTGCGGGCATTGGCAACCAGGGTCGCCACGGGGTCCACATCCTGAGCCTGGGAAGCGCCGCAGCAACTCCAGCCGGGGATTTCCTTGAGTTTGATGCCAAGCCTTGGGGCCACGGCCTCAAGAGCCATCTTGGATTCCTTGGCGGCCTGAGTCAGCACGCAGCCGGGAAAAAAGGCGAATTCGGTCTGCATACGGCTACTCCTTCTCTGCGGCATGGGCCGCCTGAATCATCTTCACCAGGGCATCATGCCCTTCAATGGTTTCGCCGCCAAAGGCCTCAAGCGGATTCATCTTGCCCTGGCGCAGCAGGGTCACAGCCATGCCCGCGCGGGCAATGGTGCTGATGCCTTCGGTGCGCAGGGCAAGGCGCACTTCGTTGAGGCGGCCGGAATCTTCCACCAGATCGGTGTAGAACGACTTGGCGTGGGCCGGGCCAACGCCATCGGTCATGCCCTTGGCCATGACCATGGCCCGCAGGCCGGCGATGTCGTCGGCGGCGCTGATGCCCTTGGGGCAGCGGCTGGCGCATTCCTGACAATGCACGCAGTTCCACAGGCCGCCCGCCACGGCGGGCTTGCCGTGCAGCAGGGGATCCTTGGAACGCGAATCATTGGCCACGCGCCATGCGTGGGTGAAGACAAAGGGTTCCATGTAGTCGCTGCGGTCGGCGCTGAGCTTGTTGCACTCAGAGGCGCACGCGCCGCAGAGGATGCAGTCCCACTGCTTGATGATGCGGTCGAATTCCTTCTGGTTCTGGCGGCAGCCTTCCTTCATGGAGAATTCGGATTTTGCCACCATGCCCGGATGCACCTTGCGCAGGTTTTCCATGGCGGGTTCCCAGTCCACAACCAGGTCGGAAATAACCTTGAAGTTCGCCAGGGGCGAGATGTGGAAGGTGTCTGAACCATAGGTTTTGGCGAGGTCGTCCATCTTGGTGTCGCAGGCCAGAACCGCATGCCCGTTGACGCGCACGGCGCACGCGCCGCAGATGGCGCAGCGGCAGGAGGCCGTGAAGTTCAGCGTGGGATCCTGGGTCTGCTTGATGAACAGCAGGGTGTTGAGCACGGTCTTGCCCGCCACGTCCGCCGGATCAAGTTTGTAGCTCTGCTCAAAACTGTTTTTGCCGTCAAAGCGGTCAATGATGATGGTGGGCATTAGTACTTCCGCTCCTCAGGCTTGAATTTGGTGATTTCCACTTCTTTCCAGCCCATGCGCATTTTGCCGCTGTCGTCCATGGTGACCATGCTGTGCTTGAGGAAGTTGGCATCGTCACGCTTGGGGAAGTCCTCGCGGGTGTGCGCGCCGCGCGATTCCTTGCGCTCTGAGGCGGCAAGGCAGGCGGCCTGGGCCAGTTGCAGCATGTTGCCCAGCTCCACATATTCGGTGAACACCGTATTGTAGACGGGGTTGGCGTTGGGGACGCGCAGGGCGTCGTAGCGCGAACGCAGGTCGGCCAGGGTGCTGCTCAGGGTGTCGAGCTTGGACTGGGTGCGGAAAATACCCATGTTGTCCCAGAGCTGCGCGCCCATTTCTTCGCGGATGGCGTACATCTGCTTGGCATCGCCGCCGTTGGTGGTGTTGCGGAAGCGATCCTGCCAGCGGGCGGTCAGATCGGTGAGGCGCTTGCCCGCGCCAAAATCGGTATGGCTGGCAAAGGCCGCCGCGCCGTTACCGGCGATTTTGCCCGTCACCACCGCATCGGCCAGCGAGTTGCCGCCAAGGCGGTTTGCGCCGTGGATGGACACGCACGAAGCTTCACCAGCGGCAAACAGGCCGGGCACAACCGTGGCCATGTCGTCAAAGGTGTTCACGTCAATGCCGCCCATAGAGTAGTGGGCCGTGGGGCGGATGACCATGGGCTTGTCCACAAGGTCGATATTTTCAAAAAGCTTGCCCACGTGGCGGATCTGCGGCAGATCGTGGACGATCTTTTCCTTGCCGAGGTGCCTCAGGTCAAGCAGCACATAGGCTTCCAGCCCCTGTCCGTAGCCACGACCCTCGCGGATTTCCGTCTCGATGGCGCGGGCCACGATGTCACGGGGTCCAAGTTCCATCTTGGCGGGGGCGTAGTCCTTCATGAAGCGCTCGCCCTTGTTGTTGAGCAGGTAGCCGCCTTCGCCGCGAGCCGCTTCGGTGATCAGCACGCCGCCGTGCACCACGCCCGTGGGGTGAAACTGCACCATTTCGGCATCCTTAAAGGGAATGCCTGCGCGCAGGGCAGCGGCTACGCCGTCTCCTGTGGCAATGTAGGGTGTGGAGGTGCGGTTCCAGAAAATGCGGGTATAGCCGCCGGTGGCAAGCACCACGGCCTTGGCGCGCACAGGGGCGATTTCGCCGGTGCGGATGTTGCGCAGCACGGCGCCTTCGCAGCGGCCATTGTCCACGGCCACGTCAAGCAGTTCGTGATCCATGAGGAACTTGACGCCGTGGCTCAGGGCATCGTCCAGGCAGGTGTGGGCAACGATATGGCCGGTTTTGTCGGCGGAGTAGTTGCAACGCACTTTGGACGCGCCGCCAAAGGGACGGGCCTTGACCTTGCCTTCAGCCGTGCGCGAGAAGGGCATGCCCAGATAATCCAGTTCAAGGATGGCGGGGCCTGCCTGCTCGCAGAATTTGAGCGTGGATTCCTGGTCAACCAGATAGTCGCCGCCCTTCACGGTATCAAAGCAGTGCAGCTCGTAGGAGTCACCCTTGCTGAAATCGGTGACGCCGTTGATGCCGCCTTCAGCCATACAGGTGGCGCTGCGCGAGGGCATGCACTTGCTGACCACAACCACGTTGAGTTTGGGATTTTTTTGCAGGGCTGCCACGGCGGCTCGCAGGCCAGCGCCACCCGATCCGATGATCAGGATGTCGCAGGTGGCCAGGGGGCCGACACCAGCGGCTGCGGCAAGAGCTTTTTCAATGCCGCTCATGTTCACCGTCAGCGCGCTGATGGTGATGCAGGCCGATTGCAGAAATTTTCTGCGGGTAAACTGCTGCGTCATAAGGGTTTCCTCAAAAGTAGGTGGATTTGCCGTCATTTCCAGCGGTTGTGCAAGAAAGTACTTGTGCCGGAAAGGACGGCAAAAAACTGATTGATTGAGCAAAGAATAAAAGTATGCTCTGTTGAGAGTGAAAAATAACACACCAGATCGCGCCAGAGCAACGCGGATTCTTGATTTGTAAGTTTTGAAACTTTTGTAAGTAATGAAATCGGTCGGGGCGGCGGGTACAAGGATGGGCCGCGGCGGAACTTTCAGCGCCGCATGTTTTGAGAACAGTCAAAAAAAGGAGACTCTTTGATAAAAGAGCCTCCTCATCATGTCGTTCAAGAGCTTATCGCTGGCAGCAGCTAGAACCCCTGTTCCAGCGGCGGCCATACGAGCCAGTCGCCATCGTGCGGCGCACGGGGGCTGTTGCCGGGCTTGAGGTGCACCTGCCGCCCCTGCACGTCTATACGGCCCTGAGCCAGCCATTGGATTGCCTGAGGATAGATGCGGTGCTCCATCACATGGATGCGGCTCATGAGGTCGTCCTCGCTTTCGCCAGCGTTGACCGGCACAACGGCCTGAATCAGCACCGGGCCGCTGTCCACCTTTTCTTCCACAAAATGCACGGTGCAGCCGGAAACCTTGACGCCGTAATTGACGGCATCGGCACCGCCGTGCACGCCGGGAAAGCTTGGCAGCAGCGCCGGGTGGATGTTGATGACCCTTCCGGCAAATGCCTCAAGGAATACCGGGGTCAGCAGCCGCATATAGCCCGCCAGCACCACAAGCTCCGTCCCGGCTTCGCACAGGGCTTCAACCATGCGGGCGTCAAAGCTCGCGCGATCGGGAAAGCTTGTGTGATCCAGTACAAGGCAGGGAATGCCCGCCTTTTCCGCACGGCTCACAACGCCCGCACCGGGGCGGTTGCAGACGATCAGGGCAATGTTCACGTCCAGCACGCCCTGGGCGGCCTTGTCGATCATGGCCTGAGCGTTAGTGCCGCTGCCGGAGGCCAGTATGGCGATATTCAGGGGCATGTCTTATCTCGCAAAGTACGTTTTCAGGGCGTCCACCAGTGCCGGGATGGTGTAATCCATGGGCATGATGTTGCAGGTAAGGCCGTTTTTTTGCAGCGTTTCTGCCGTTACCGGGCCGATGGCGGCCAGCTTCACTTCCGGGTGCATCTTGAGGATTGCAGCCGGGATAAGGGAGAGGAAGTTCTCCACCGTGGAGGAGGAGCCGAAGGTCACGCAGTTCAGGGTGCCAGCGTTGATGCGCTCGAGCACTTCGTCCCTTTTGTGCGCGGCGGGTACGGTTTCGTAGGCGGAAATAACGTCCACCACGGCCCCTGCCTTGCGCAGTTCTTCGGGCAGCACTTCGCGGGCCTTGGCGGCGCGGGGCAGCAAAAAGCGCATGCCTGCCACGTTGCCGTTTTCAAGGGTCAGCAGCCCTTCAAGCACACCCTCGGCCATGTAGCGCTCGGGAATGAAATCGGGGGTGATGCCGCGTTCGGTCAGGGCGTCGGCTGTGGCGGGGCCGATGGCGGCCACCTTGCAGTTGCCGAGCGCGCGGCTGTCCTTGCCCGCCTTTGCCAGCCGCAGCCAGAAGTGCTTTACGCCGTTGACCGAGGTAAAGATAACCCAGCGGTAGCTGGCAAGATTGCCCAGGGCCGCGTCAAGTTCCGCATAATCGGCCAGAGGGCTGATTTCAATGGTGGGGCACTGGATGACCTCGGCCCCCAGCGCCGTAAGGCTCTGGGCGAGGCCGCTGGCCTGCTCGCGCGCGCGGGTCACAACAATACTGCGGCCAAACAGCGGCTTTTTCTCAAACCAGCCAAGGGTGTCGCGCAGGCCGGCAACCTTGCCCACAAGAATGACCGAAGGATTGGTGAATTTGGCTTCTACCGCAGCCTGAGGCAGACGGGCCAGGGTATCCACAAGGCTGCGCTGGTAGGGCGTGGTGCCGCGATAGATAAGCGCCGCCGGAGTGTGCGGGTCCATGCCGGCTTCAAGCAGGTTGCGGGCGATGTCGGGCAGGTTTTTCATGCCCATCACAAAAACCAGAGTGGAGGCGCTGGCGGCAAGGGCCTCCCAGTTGTGCACGGAGCCTGGCTTGTCGGGATTTTCGTGCCCGGTGATAATGGTCACGGAAGAGGCAAAATCCCTGTGAGTCACGGGAATGCCCGCATAGGCGGGGGCGGCTATGGTGCTGCTGATGCCGGGCACTTCTTCAAAGGGAATGCCTGCAGCCGCCAGTTCCTCGCCTTCCTCGCCGCCGCGCCCAAAGATATATGGGTCGCCGCCTTTCAGGCGGGCCACAACGTTGCCTTCCTTGGCCTTGTCCACCAGAAGGGCGTTGATCTGATCCTGCGGCAGGGCGTGGTTGCCCGCCACCTTGCCCACATAGATTTTTTCCGCATCGGGGCGGGCGTAAGAGAGCAGGCTGTCGTTTGCCAGGGCGTCGTATACCACCACATCGGCGGCGGCCAGGGCGTCACGCCCCTTGATGGTCAGCAGGCCCGGATCGCCGGGTCCGGCTCCGATGAGAAATACCTTCATTATACGCCTCCCCTGGCGAGATCGAGCAGCGTACGCGCGCCAAAGGCCGTGGGCCCTGCCGGAGCAAGGGGTGTGGCCTTGGCGGCCCAGTCTACCCCGGCAATGTCCAGATGGGCCCAGCGCACGCCCTCTTGAATAAAGTGTTGCAAAAAGAGCGCGGCGTTGATGGCCCCGCCTTCGCGCGGGCCCATGTGGCAAATATCGGCCACTTCGCTTTTGAGCGATTCAACATAGGGCTTCCACAGCGGCAGGGGCCAGTATTCTTCGCCGCAAGCGCCGCCTGCCGCGCGGATACGCTCTGCAAGGTCGGCATCGTCGCTGAACAGACCCGCAAGCTGGGTTCCCAGCGCAACGGCGCAGGCCCCGGTGAGGGTGGCAATATCAACCACAGCAGCCGGAACCCATGTTTTTTGGGCATAGGCCAGCGCATCGCACAGGGCAAGGCGGCCTTCCGCATCGGTATTCTGGATTTCAACGGTGTCGCCATTGGCGGCGCGCACCACATCGCCGGGGCGCATGGCGCGGCCACCGGGCATGTTTTCAGCGCAGGCCAGCAGGCCCACTACGCGGCGGGGCGCGTCTTCCTGCGCAAGGGCCGCCACCGTGGCCAGCACCGTTGCGGCGCCGGTCATGTCGGCCTTCATCTGGTGCATGTTTGCGGCGGGCTTGAGGCTGATGCCGCCCGTATCAAAAGTGATGCCCTTGCCCACAAGCACGAGGGGCTTGTCCTGTTCATGCCCGGCAGGAGCGTGCTCCAGCACGATGAGGCGGGGCGGACGGCCCGAACCCTGGCCCACGGCCATGAGGCAGCCCATGCCTTCCTTTTCCAGATCGGTTTCGTCCAGCACGGTGCAGGCAAAACCTTTTTCGCGCGCCAGTTCCTGCGCTTTCTGGGCCAGCATTTCGGGGTAGAGCAGGTTGGGCGGCGTGGTGGCAAGGTCGCGGGCCAGGCTCACGGCCCAGGCGGCGTTTTCACCCCTGCGGGCGGCGGCGTGGGCGGCGTCCGGCACTTCCTGGCCGTCAAAGGCCACGGCCAGCCACTGCGGATCGGCAGTTTCGTCCTCATCGGCCTTTTTGAGGGCCGTAAAGCGGTACAGGGCAAGCTGGGCGGCGCATACGCATTCTTCCACCAGCCGTTCGCGGCCTCCGGGCAGTTTTGCCAGAGCCGGTTCGGGCAGCACTATGGACGTGTAGCCCTGCTTGCGGCACAGTTGCACTGCGGCGGCAATGGCCTTGCGGATGTCGCTGGTGGAGACCTTTTCCCTCGGGCCAAGGCCCACGGCCAGCACACGGGGAACGGAAAGGTCGGGATGCCCGTGCAGAAGGGCCAGTTCGCCCGTCTTGCCCTTGAAGTCACGCAGGGCAGGGGCTATGACCAGCCAGGGAGCAACCTTGTCCAGTTCAGGAACCTGCTCAAGCAGGGCTTCGTCCTGGCAGACGGGGGCCAGCAGAACGTCCCCTTTCCATTGTTCCGGTCCGAGATTCTGAAAGCGTATATCCATAGAGCTGCGTCTCCTGAAAGTGCGTTGCGTACAGGCCGCCAGCGCGGTGAAGGGTGCGGCAGAAGGCCGCAGGGCGCTTGCGCCGTGTTCCAATTGGTGAA
Source organism: Desulfovibrio desulfopostgatei (assembly GCF_053570645.1). Classification (NCBI taxonomy): domain Bacteria; kingdom Pseudomonadati; phylum Thermodesulfobacteriota; class Desulfovibrionia; order Desulfovibrionales; family Desulfovibrionaceae; genus Desulfovibrio; species Desulfovibrio desulfopostgatei. The sequence goes on from NZ_JBRBQS010000002.1 coordinate 3,340,795, forward strand.
TATACTTCGCCGCCGCGTTTTTGCCAAGGGCGGGCAGCCGCCTGCGCGCGGAATTCCCGGCACGGCGGCGGATGCGGGCATATTCCTTGCAGACTTTGTTCATATCTGTTGCCAGTGGGCTGCAACGCTGGTTTTTTCTTTGTTCCGCAGGGTGTTACGCGCAGGCGGAGCGTCGTTTTTTTGTCACTCACAGGATCGCTTATGCTGCTTTACATACATGTTCCCTTTTGCTCCACGCGCTGCCGCTACTGCGCATTTCATTCAAGCCCGCTGGGGCGCGGCGTTGATGCGGCCAACTCCCCTGCCGTGCGCGACTACGTGGATACCCTGTTCCTGGAGCTTGCCCACTGGGGCGACCAGCTTGGCGGCAGCGAGGTGCAGTCTGTCTTTTTTGGCGGGGGGACGCCCAGCCTGCTTTCACCGCGCATCATCGGCCTGACCATGGAGCGCATAAACAAGTATTTCAGGCTCGTGCCCAAGGCCGAGGTGACGCTTGAGGCCAATCCGGAATCCCTGCGCGGCGGGCACCGCGCGGCCCAGTATCTGGATGTGGGCATCAACCGCCTTTCCATCGGCGTGCAGAGCATGGACGAAGGCATGCTGCGTCTGCTGGGCCGTCCACACAAGGCGCAGGACAGTCTGCACGTGGCCTTTCTGGCGCGGGAGGCGGGCTGCGCCAACATCAACCTTGACCTCATGTGGGGTTTGCCGGGGCAGAGCGTGCGCCAGTGGCTGCAAACGCTCAAGGATGTTATCCGCATGACTCCCGACCATATTTCCGCCTACGGCCTCACGCTTGAGCCGGGAACCCCGCTGGAGCTTGATGTGGAAGAAGGCCGCCTGACCCTGCCGCCGGAGCGCGACCAGAACATCATGTTCATGGAAGGGGCAGCCATGCTTGAGCAGCACGGCTACCTGCACTATGAAATTTCCAATTTCGCCCGCATGGGTTTTCAGTGCCGCCACAACATGGGCTACTGGGAGGGGGAAGACTATCTTGGTCTTGGCCCTTCGGCCACGTCCACCATCAACAACCGCCGCTGGACAAATCCTTCAAGTCAGGCTGCCTGGAACGCCCGCACCCGCGAGGGCAAACTGGCCCAGACTGTGGAAGAACTCACGCCTGAAACGCGCGTGCTCGAGCTTTTGATGCTGCGCCTGCGCACGGCGCGGGGCCTGCGCGTAAAAGAATACCGCGAGATGACCGGGCGCGACTTTGTGCGCGATCACCAGCGGCTGGTGCAGGCCCTGCACGAAAACGGGCTTATCCGCATCCGGCAGGGCTATCTGCGGCTGACCCGCAGCGGCATGCTGGTTTCCAACTCCATTCTCAGCAATCTGTTTGCCCGCACCCGCGAGGTGCTCAAGCAGGCGGCGCTTTCTGGCGGGCTGAAGCCCCAGGCCGTGGAATCTCCCGAAGGAACAGCAGAGCCGAGCGCGCTGCACGAAGACAGCCCGGAAATCCGCCCGGTACGCTGGCCCAGCGCCTGATTTACGGTCAGGAGTGGGGCCGCTGTGCAGGCTTGCGCAAGGCCGGTGTTTACGCGGGGCAAAAATGCCACTAGTATGCGGCAGCCGGTCTTGACGGTACCCCCCTCCGTCTGCTCGGCTGATGCGAATTGCCCGCGCCCTTGCGCGGCTATGGCTGATCCTTCCCCGCCGTCTGCGGTTACGCGCGGCGCGGGACCAACCGATTTGGGCCTGTTTACGCTATGGCTCCTTTGCCCTCTGCTTGCATCAGAAAGCCTTTTTATTCCAGTTGAGTACCTATGTGTACACTCCTTTCACAAAAAGGCTTCCACCCCTGGCAGGGAACAAAAGTTCTCACAGTGTCAGTAGCCCTGAGCGTCAACGAGAATACGGAGAGAGGGTATGCGTCAAAAGGATTTTGTGGTTTTAGGCGTTTGTTTGGCGGCGTTCGGTTGGCTGGCTTTTGGGCCCGGGGCGCTTGAGGGCTTTATCAGCCTGACTGCCCAGTATCCTTTTGGCATGAGCTTTCTCAAGTTTGCCATTCTGGCTACCCTTGGCGAATGCATTGCCCTGCGCATCACCACGGGCGTGTACAACAGGCCCGGATTTGGCGTTTTGCCCAAGGCGATTATCTGGGGTTTGCTGGGCATAGGCATCAAGATTGCCTTTACCGTGTACGGCGCGGGCACGTTCAAGCTGCTCAACGAAATGGGTCTGCTTTCGGGCGCACCCACGACCTTTGGCGCCAAGCTGCTCATGTCTTTTTCCATCAGCGTGCTTATCAATACGCTTTTCGCCCCGGTGCTGATGATTACCCACAAGCTCACCGACCTGCACATTGCGGCCACCGGCGGCACGCTCAACAGCCTGTGCACCAAGCCTGACGTGGCGGCCCTGTTCCGCACCATCGACTGGAATTCCATGTGGAGCTTTGTGCTCAAGAAGACCATTCCTTTCTTCTGGATTCCCGCGCACACCATCACCTTTATGCTGCCCGCCCATTTTCAGGTGGTGTTTGCGGCGGCGCTGGGCATTGCCCTGGGCGTAATTCTGGCCTTTGCGGGCCTGCGCGCCAAGAAGGCCTAAGCAGAGCAGAAAACCTCGCGGGGTGAACTCCGCAAGATCGATAACATAAAAAACGGCCACACCGCAAAAAGTGTGGCTGTTTTTTTATGATGCATACGTCTGGCAGGGGGCGCTGCGAATCTGCCTACCTGCCCGTGCGGCATGCGCCAAGGTTCAGGCCCATGGAAAGGATGGCGGCTATGTTGCGGGCTGTTCTGCGCAGATTTTCATTGCCCTCGGTAAGCGCCTCGTCAATGGTGCAGGGGCGGTAGAGCACGCTTGAAACCGCGTCAATGCCGTGGGCAAATACGGCGTCCACATCGGCCCGCAGTGAACCGCCAATGGCTATAACCGGCTTGTTGTGGCGCTTTGCCACGCGGGCAACGCCCACAGGAGTTTTGCCAAAGGCCGTCTGCCCGTCAATGCGGCCCTCGCCGGTAACAACGATATCAGCATCGCGTACATGCGCGTCCAGGCCCACGGCTTCGGTCACAATCTCGCTGCCGGGGCGCAGCCGCCCTTTCAAAAAGGCGAACATGGCAGCGCCCATGCCGCCAGCAGCGCCAGCGCCGGGCATGTCCGCCATGTCCACGCCGAGGTCGCGGCGCGCGATGGCCGCAAAGTTCTGCAAATAGCCGTCGAGCTGCTGCACCATTTCAGGCGTGGCCCCTTTCTGCGGGCCAAAAATGGCCGATGCGCCGCGCGGGCCGCAGAGTGGGTTGTCCACATCGCAGGCAACATCAATGACGCAGTCGGCAAGGCGAGCGTCAAAGGCGGACATATCTATGCGTGCAAGCCTGCCAAGGCCCATGCCGGTGGGCTCGATTTCCTGCCCCTGGCCGTCCAGCAGCCGCACTCCAAGGGCCTGAAGCATGCCAGCGCCGCCCTCGTTGGTGGCGCTGCCGCCAATGCCCAAAATGAACTTGCGCGCGCCAGCGTCAAGCGCGGAGCGGATAAGCTGGCCTGTGCCATAGCTTGTGGTGTTGAGGGGGTTGCGCAAGTGGGGTGGCACAAGGGCCAGACCGCTGGCTGCGGCCATTTCGATCACGGCGGTTTTGCCGTCGCCGGTCAGGCCGTAAAAAGCATCCACGGGGTCGCCCAGCGGGCCGCGTACCGTGGTATCCACCCGGCGGCCTGCCGTGGCTTCCACCATAGCTTCCACGGTGCCTTCGCCGCCGTCCGCCACAGGAACCTTGACGTAGACCGCATCGGGGAAAACCTCGCGAAAGCCGGATTCGATGGAAAGGGCCACTTGCAGGGCAGACAGGCATTCCTTGTACGAGTCGGGCGCGATGACGATCTTCATACTACCTCCAGAACGACAGGAATCTGCGGCGCGTCACGCGCCGCGATGCCCCAGCATAGGGCACAACTGGCCGAATGAACAGGTGCTGCGGGGACTGGCCTTATCTGCCGCAACAACAAATGCCGACAGCCCGTGTGGGGGCCATCGGCATTTGTTGTTGCGGCACCATGTCGGAGAGGGTCGGCTGTGCCGTCTCAAGTTTTAAGGCGCTCACTCCCGTGCGTAATAGCTTCGTGGCGGGGCCTGTTCGCACAGTTGCCAGAGCGATCTCAGAGTGAAATTGCTCTAGATGAAAAAGCCCGCCACGATGAGGATGGTGCAGCCCACAGCCCAGCAGATGGTGGTCGTGACCGACCAGATGCGGATCTGCTCGCGCACGTCCGAAACACCGAGCATGCGGGTGACAACCCAGTAGTAGCTGTCATTGAAGTAGGAGAAGATAAATGCGCCAGTGCAACAGGCCAGCGCCCCAAGGGTGGGGTTGAGGCCAAGGGTTGCGGCCATGGGCGCAACGATGGAGGCCGATGTGACCATGGCCACAGTGCCGGAACCCTGCATAAGGCGCACAATGGTGGCGATGGCAAGCGGCAGGATGACCGCAGGCAGATGCATGGTGGCAATGAGGTTTGCCACATGCGTACCCGCGCCGCTGTCGCGCAGCACCATGCCCAGCGCGCCGCCGCCGCCCGTAACCAGCAGAATGATGCCCGCCTGCTTGACGGAGTCGTCCATCGTGTTGACGACGTCCTTGCGGCTCATGCCGTCGGTGAGGAAGAAGGCCGCGAAAACAAGGCCGATGCCCACTGCCACAACGGGGGAACCAAGGCCGTCAATGAGGTCAAACATCAAGCCCACGCGCTCAGCCTTGGGAACAAGGGCGGTGGTGAAGGTGCCAAGCAGGATGAGCACTACGGGAATAAGAATGGGTGCAAAGCTCTTCCAGGCCGAGGGCAGCTTGCTGTCGTCAGCGTCCATCCACTGGCCGCCCGCGCCAATGGCATAGGGCTGGTCAACAAAACCATCATCACTGTCCTGTGCGGGCAGGCGAAACACCTTGTTGCCGATGTAACGGGCATAGATGATGGAGGCGATGGTCAGGGGGATGGCCAGCAGCAGGCCGAACAGGATCATGTCGCCAAGGGGCACGTTGAAGTATTCCGCCGAGGCCACAGGGCCGGGAGTGGGCGGAATAAGGTGGTGGGTGATGACCAGCCCTGCCGCCAGCGCCACGCCAAGAGTGATGAGGCTTTTGCCAGTGGCCCGCGAAATGGCTTTTGCCAGCGGCGAAAGAATGACAAAACCCGAATCGCAGAAAATGGGAATGGACACGATAAAGCCCGTTGTGGCAAGGGCCAGTTCTTCGCGGCCTTTACCAAAAAGCTTCAGAAAAACCTTGGCCATGCGCTTGGCAGCGCCGGATTTTTCAAAGATGGCGCCCATCATGATGCCAAAGCCGATGATGATGCCGATGCTGCCCAGGGTGCCGCCAAAGCCCTTGGTGACAGAAGCGATAACCTTGCTGAAGGGCATGCCGCCCACAAGCCCCGTGACGATGGCGGCAATGATCAGCGCCGGGAAGGCGTGAATACGACTGTAAAGAATAAGACCAACCAGAACGCTGATGCCAACCACAAGGCCAGCAATCATCTGCCAACTGCCCACATCCATAGTTAACTCCCTTTTAAAAGTGCGTGCACGGCAAACCCTCGTTGCCGCACCGGCTTTATCCGGCGGCCACTGCCATACCCCTTTGCAGCAGTGGCCGAGCCCCGGATTTAATGTCTGACGAAGTTGGGCGCGTATTCCGCAGCAAGGCGGATGGCTTCCACCATGCTCACGGCGCTGGCCTTGCCTGTTCCGGCAATGTCAAAGGCCGTGCCGTGATCCACCGATGTGCGCAGAATGGGCATGCCCAGCGTGAGCGAGATGGTGCGTTCAAAATCCACCATCTTGGTCGCTATGTGCCCCTGATCGTGATAGAGCGAAAGCACCGCGTCCCACGCGCCCTTGAGGGCAAAGTGGAAGACCGAATCCGCCGGGTTGGGGCCGTGAACGTTGAAGCCCTGACGGCGGGCTTCTTCAATGGCCGGAACCACTTCAGCGTCTTCCTCATTGCCAAAAAGTCCGTGCTCGCCGCAGTGCGGGTTGAGGCCAGCTACCACCATGCTCGGATTTTTCAGCCCCAGCAGCTTGAGGGCGCTGGTGCAGCGGCCGATGTAGTCGAGCACGCGGTCTTTTTTCACAGCGCGGCAGGCATCAATCAGCGAGAGGTGACGGGTCAGGAAGAACACGCGCAGGTTGTGCACCTGAAACATGGTCAGTGGGTCCTTGGTGCCGGTGAGGTCGCCAAAAATTTCGGTGTGCCCGATGTAGGGCACGTGGGCTGCCTTGAGGGATTCCTTGTTGATGGGCGTGGTTGCCACGGCGGCGGCCTTGCCAGCCAGGGTCAGCTCAATGGAGGCCTTGATGTATTCAAAGGCCGCCTGGCCGCACTGGGCCTGCACCTTGCCGTAGGCAAAGGAGGCCATATCCACGTTGTCCATGTTGATGATATTGGCAGCGCCCTCGCGCCAGCCGTTGAGATCCGCATCCACCTCGTTGAAGTCGAGGTCTGCCTTCATGATGGCGGCGGCGCGGCGCATGATCTCGGTATTGCCCACCACAAGCACATTGGCCATGTCGGTGACGGCGGCGTCAGCCAGCGAAGCGGCCAGAATTTCCGGCCCAACGCCTGCGGGGTCGCCCATTGGAGCGCAAATCAGGGGTTTCATTTCTTTCGTCCTTGTTGATTATGAACTGGTTTTGGTGCGGCGCAGCGCGTCAGGCGGGCCGCTTGCGGCTTGAAATCTTGGTGAACAGGTATTCCATGCACTCCACCAGGCTGTCTTTGTCGCCCACAAATCCGCCCTTGGTGATCATGGGCAGATCGGGGTGTTCGCCGCCGATGATGTGGCCATACACGGCAAGGGGCAGCACTTGATCGCGCACGGAAAATCCGCCTGCCTTCAGGGTGCGTACCACGGCTACCGTGACTTCTCCGCCTGAGGTGTAGAGGCCGCCGATGCCCAGTTGTTGTTGCAGGGCCTCGCGCGTCACGGCGGCAAGGGCCGTGTTGATGCGCTGCGAAATATCGCAGGGCAAAATGCCAAGCCTGCGGGACATTTCTTCCATGGAAAAAACATCTTCCCTGCTGCCAGCCGTGCAGATGCCAAGAACCGTGGCCTCCTTGTGCGGGGCGCATACGGCCTTGAGCACCCGGTCGCATTCCTGTTGCCGCTCTGCCTCTCCAGCCAGAATTTTACGAACATCCATCGTTATGAGGTGGCAGGGATGGGCCAGGCGCAGGGCCTCAAGCTGGGTGCGGGTCAGTTCGCTGGTGCTGCCCACGGCAAGAAAAACACGGTTTTCAAACTGCGCGCGCGGGGCCTTGACGCGTACGGCGGCAAGCTCTGCCGTGAACGGGCCGGGATCAAGGGCAATCAGGGGATAGGGCGCACTGGCAAGGGCCTGAGCGATGGTGGTGATGTCTTCATCCGCCACGGCATCGCAGACCACGGCGCGGCAGCCCTTGGCGCGCGCATCCTCAATGGTTTCACGCACGGCGGCAGGCCCGGCGAGGATTTTGTCCAGCGGAACAAACCCGCAGGCAATGGCGCTCTGCTCGGCCACGATTTTAAGCACAGAGGTGTTGTTGACCGGGGTTGCCGCGTCCTTGGCAATGGGCGAGCGTTCCAGCGGTATGCCGTGCACGATCTGGTATCCACCCACGCATATGCGGCCCGATGACGGGTAAGACGGCACAAGCACGGCCAGCGACTGCTGGTGCCCGTAGGTGTCATCCATAGCCTTGATGGCGGCTTCCATTTCTGCCCCCACGTTGCCGCGCAATGTGGAATCCACCCGCTTTGAAACAAGGGCTGGATGCTCCCTGCAAAACATGCTCACGGCGTCGTACACAACCTGCCAGGCTTTTTGCTGTGGCAGCAGGCGACTTTCCGCATTAAGGGAAACCGCAGTGTAGGCAGAAAAATCTGCGGGGTTCCAGTGATCCGGCCCAAGGCAGGTGGCGCTGGAAAAGCCCTTGGCTGTGAGCAGGGCCCCGTTGGCATTGGCGCCCGTGAAATCATCGGCAATAACGGCAATATCCATAACAAACCTTGTCAGAAAAGGGTTATGCGTCGGCAATAATCAAATGGGCGGGCGCAGCTTCAAGGGCGGCGCGGGCTTCGGCGGTCAGGCCGCTGTCGGTGATGATGTGGTCAAAGCGTTCCACACCGGCCACCAGCCAGGGGCTGAACTTGGCGTACTTGGACGCATCCGCCAGCAGAAAGGTTTTGTCGGCGCTGGTCATGAGCTGACGCTTGTAATGCATCTTGGCGGAAGTGCTGGTGGTGACGCCGTGGTGCGCGTCCCACACGTTGGTGCCCACAAAGGCCATTGTGAGGCGCAGGCCGCGCAGGTAGGCCACGGCGTCGCTGTCGTTGCAGGCGCGGCTGACAGGATCGATAAGCCCGCCCGAAAGAAAGACGGAAATATGGTCGCAGCCAGAAAGCAGCAGGGCTATTTCCAGGTCAGGCGTGACAACGCCGAGGCTTGTGAGGGGCAGGGTGGGCAGCAGGCGGGCCAGCTCAAGGCTGGTGGTGCCCGCATCAAGGGCAATGAAGTCTTCGTTCTTGATAAACTGGCAGGCGGCGCGTGCTATGACCTGTTTGGCCTCAAGCATGGAAACGGCCTTGCGGGCGCGGGGGATGTCGTTGGCTTCAAAACTCAGGGGCACAGCCCCGCCCCAGGTGAGTTCAAGCTGGTTGCGTTCTTCCAGCAGCTTGAGGTCACGGCGCACTGTCATGGTGGAAATGCCCAGCGCTTCGGCGAGTTCGCGTGTATTGACCGCGCCCCGGTTTTTGATGAGGCGGGCCATTTCTCTGCGGCGTTCTGCTGGCAACATGGCGGCTCCGGAGTGTGACGGGTATGTGTTAATTTTGTTTCAAATTTGTTGTTTTGTGTTATGCCCCTGAAAGGGAATATCGTCAAGACGGGTGAGGTGATTTTGTGGATTAAACTCGTACTTTTTATCTATGTTATCAGAAAAATGTTGTTTTTTGTTAATTAGTGAGAGGTCAGCCAGGGCACTGTGTTCCGCCTCCCCGCCGGGGCAACAAAAAAAGCCCGGAGAATTCCTCCGGGCTGGAAAAATCGTGTTTGCCGCTCCTGTGCCGTATTGCCTGCGGCAAAACGCAAAAAGGCCGCCGGGCACATGATCCGGCAGCCTTCTGCTAGGGTTTACGCGGGCGGGGTAGACCCGCGCTGGCTATGCGTTGCCGAAGAATGGGGGGCGGCGCGTCTGCGCATCGCCGCTGACCCGGAAAATCTGTACCGTATACTGGTCTTTGCCGCTGCACATGGGGCAGCCGTCTGTGACCAGCATGCAGGAAGAATCGAGTTCAAGGGGGTCAATGCCCGCCAGACTGAGAATATGGGTGGCCTTGCCCTGCTCCCACATGACGGGCGAGCCGCAACGGGCGCACTCAACATAGAGCAGTTCAGGGTCAAAGCCTGCGGGCACGGGGGTGCCGCGCAGCGGTTCGGCAATGGCTTTCAGTGTGTTGCTGTACATAGAAACCTCCCGGCTTGCTTCGCGTGTTGCCAGAAGCCTGGCCGCGCGCATACGCAGCCTCGTCTTCCATACATAAGCACAGCGTGCGCCGAGGCAAGCCCTGCCACGGGAATTTATTCTCCACGCGCAGCCGCGCATGCGCCGCATTCGAGGCCGCTTGCCTTGTGGAGCGCGCCCGAATACACTGGGCCTATGTCTGAAAAACATCGTCATATACGTTTGCTACCGCCTGAGTTGCGCAATCAGATCGCCGCAGGTGAAGTGGTGGAGCGCCCTGCCAGCGTGCTCAAGGAGCTGGTTGAAAACAGCCTTGACGCCGATGCCGCGCAGATCGACGTTTGCCTTGAAAACGGCGGGCAGAGCCTTATCAGCGTGCAGGACGACGGGTGCGGCATAGCCGCAGCCGATCTGGAACTGGCCGTCACCCGGCACGCCACGAGCAAGATTGCCAGTCTGTCTGACCTTGAGCACATCAGCTCTTACGGTTTCAGGGGCGAGGCCCTGCCGAGCATTGCCTCGGTTTCCCGGTTTTCCATAACCTCTGCGGTGACTGACCCGGACGGCCAGACACAGGCGCACAGGGTTGAGGTGGAGCACGGCTTGCTGACGGTTTCCGCCCCGGCGGCCCTGCACCGGGGAACGCGGGTGGAAGTGCGCGATCTTTTTTCCAACATACCAGCACGCTTGAAATTTTTAAAGACCCCATCCACAGAGTTCAAACGTGCGCAGGACTGGCTGGCCCGACTGGCGCTGGCCCGCCCCGCCGTGGGCCTGAGCCTGAGCTCCGGCGAGCGCGAGGCTCTGCGGTTTTTACCGGGGCAAAGCCTTTCCGACCGCCTTGGCGTGCTCTGGCCCCGGCTGATTGTGGAGGCCCTGCGCCCCTTTGACGGCACCCGCCACGGCATCCGCGTGCGCGGGTTGGCTGCCCTGCCCAATGTGAGCCAGCCGCGCGGCGACCGCATGCTGTTTTACGTCAATGGCCGCTCGGTGACGGACAAGCGCCTGCTTGCTGCCGTGCGCGAGGCCTACAAGGGCCGTATGACCAGCCGGGATTATCCGCAGGTAGCACTGTTTGTGGAGATGGACCCGGCGGAAGTGGACGTGAACGTACATCCCGCCAAGTCTGAAGTGCGTTTTCGGGATGAGTCCGCCGTGTTTTCTGCCGTGCTGCATGCCGTGCAGGGGGCGCTGCTGACCTCCTACGATGTGGCCGAAAATCTTTGGCCGCATTCGTCTGAGGGTGACACTGCGGAAAGCCCTCTTGAAGCTTCTGCCCAACAATCAGCCCCGCGTCCGCAGGGTTTTTGGGGCAGGCTGGACAACCCGCCTCTTATTAAGCCGCAGGAGCGGGACGACAGGCCGGACGAGGAATCCTCGTGGCAGGCCCGGTTGCCCGAATCAGCCGCAGGCCCGGATAGTGCGGCAAGCTGGTGGGGCGATTCTGTCCAGAGTGATGCAGTATCTGCCCATGAGCCCGCGCCCGCGCAGAAAGAAAGCGCCCTGTTTGTTGCCGCGCCGGAAGATGTATCAGGCCTTGCGGAAGCCGCCTCTGCCTATGCGCACCAAACCCCTGATGCTGTCCCGTATCAGGCTGCGGATACGGCGAACGAGCACAGTGGAGACATTTTTCCGCCCGCGCAGGAACGCCAGCCCTTGAGCGTTGGGCAGTTTGCCTACCTCGGGCAGGTGGCGCTGACCTATCTGGTGCTGCGGGACGCATCCGGCGCGTTGCTGCTGCTCGACCAGCATGCGGCGCACGAGCGAGTGCTGTATGCCCGCCTGCGGCGCGGGGGATTTGCCGGGTCTGGTCAGTTGCTGGCCCTGCCGCTGGATCTGCCCCTGCACCCGGCTGAAACGGAACGTTTTTTTGAACTGCGGCCCCGGCTGGAATCTCTGGGCTTTGCCCTTGAGGTCAGTGGCGGCAACTTGCGCGTCAACGCCATGCCCCCGGTACTCTCCCGCGCCGAAGCCAGGGATTTTTTGCGTGAGGCCCTTGCCGGGCGCAAGGACGATCTGGCCGACATGTTCATATCCATGTCGTGCAAGGGGGCCATCAAGGCCGGGCAACGTCTTGCGGATGACGAGGCCGCCGGGCTGTTGCAGCAGTGGCTGGAAACGCCCGACCGGGAATACTGCCCGCATGGCCGCCCCTGCGTCTTGCGCTGGGACGCCGCCGAACTGGAGAAGATGTTCAAGCGGCGGCAGTCATAAGGGGAAAAGCCGTCAGGCACGGCATCTCATTTCCTGCGCATAAAACAGCGGGCGGCTCTCCCATGAGAACCGCCCGCTTTGCTGTTTATTCGCTGGCTTCGTCAACCAGATAGACAATGGAATAATAGGGGATGCCGCCGTGCAGCGACAGGCCGATCTGGCAGGTGCGGCTGGATGAATAGCCCACCTCGCAGGTGCTTACCTGCATACGCAGGCCCTTGAGCGCGGCCTCGTTGAGTTCGGGATGCGTAAAGCCACGGTCGCCCGCCCAGCCGCAGCAGTTGATGCCGTCCGGCACAACCACGGTTTCGGCGCACTTGCGGGCCAGTTCTTCCAGCTTGCCCTCAAGGCCCATCTTGCGCATGGAGCAAGTGGCGTGCAGGGCCACGGTCTTGGGCAGTTTTTTGAGCTTGAGCGTGTCCATGAGGTTCTCAAGGATAAACTGCACAGGTTCCATGAGCTTGATGCTGGGGTCGAGGGTCTGCTTCATGTGCAGCAGGCAGGGGCTGGTTTCGCACAGCACGGGGTATTCGCCATTGTTGCTGGCCTGACGCAGGGCCTTTTCCAGCTCCTGTTCTTTCTTGTGGGCGGCGTCTGCGAGGCCCTTGCTGGCAAAGGCCATGCCGCAGCACAGCTTGTCCAGATTATTGGGCAGAATGACGTCATACCCGCCCTTGAGAAGTACGCTGATGACGGCTTCCGGCTCTGTGCGGCGGTCGCTGTGCTCCTCGCCGGGGCCCATGTTGCGGGCGATGCAGCTGGGGAAGTAGACGACCTTCTTGGCATTGCCCGAGTACGGGGTGGGCAGATAGACCGAGCCCCCGCCCTTGGGCATGTTTTTGTTCCACAGTGGCACCTTGTTGAAGGTCAGGCAGCGCAGGAGGCGCGAGCCGTCGCGCATGATGGTGGTGCCAAGGGCGCGGTGCAGGGCGTCCACGCTGTTAAGCGCAATGGACATGGCCTTGCAGGTTCCCGCAAAGTGGTCGGCAATGGAACCGGCAATCTTTTTGCTGAGCGATCCGGCGTCCTTTTTGCGCAGGCTCTTGATGAACACGCCCGTATCCACGCCCGCAGGGCAGCGGGGGCGACACAGGCTGTCTGTGGCGCAGGTGGCCTTGCCCATGTATTCGTAGCCCTTTTGCAGCGTTTTCAGCTCGCTGCTATCAGGGGCAACCTCGCGCAGGCGGCAGATTTCGCGGTATACGGTGATGCGCTGGCGCGGCGTGAGCGTAAGATCGCGCGAGGGACAGACAGACTCGCAGAAGCCGCATTCCATACACTTGTCCACCAGTTCGTCGGCGGGGTGCAGGGGCTTGAGATTTTTGAGATGCCCCTGCGAATCGCTGTTGAGCAACACGCCGGGGTTGAGGATGTTCTTGGGGTCGAGCAGGCTCTTGATGCTCTTCATGATGGCGTAGGCCTGACTGCCCCACTCCAGCTCCACAAAGGGCGCGATGTTACGGCCAGTGCCGTGTTCCGCCTTGAGTGAACCATCATACTTTTCTGTAACCAGCTTGCAGAAGTCTTCCATGAAGCCCTTGTAGCGGGCCACTTCTGCCGGAGCGCCAAAATCCTGCCAGAAAACAAAGTGCAGGTTGCCATCGCGCGCGTGGCCGAAGAGCGGGGCCACCGTGTAGCCGTGTCGGGCAAAAAGATTCTGCAGGTCTTTGGCGGCCTCGCCCAGCCTGTCGAGGGTGAAGGCCACGTCTTCAATGACAATGGAGGTGCCCACGGGCCGCATGCCGCCCACCGAGGCCAGAATGCCCTTGCGGATGAGCCACAGCTTGGTGAATTCCTCGGGTTTGTCGGTAAAGGCGTAGGGCCGCACAAAGGTCACGTTGCTGAAAGCCGCATTGATGGTGGCAATGTTCTTTTCAAGCTGTTCGTGGGTGGCGGCACGGGTTTCCACAAGCAGGGAACAGACGTCGTCGTCCAGGGTTTCCAGCCCTTCGGGCAGGCCGGGGGTGCCTTCCACCGAGCGCAGGGATGCCCTGTCCATAAGTTCCGCAGCAGCAACGGGCAGGGTTGCCACGGCAGAAGCCAGATCACAGGCGGCCTTGACCGTGGGCAGGAGCAGCAGGGCAGAGGCCTTGAAGGGGGCCTCCTCCACCGTGCGGTAAGTCACTTCGGCAATAAAACCCAGCGTGCCTTCGGAGCCGACCATGACGTGCTGCAAAATTTCAAAGGGGTCTTCGTAATCCACCAGGGCGTTGAGGCTGTAACCCGTGGTGTTCTTGATCTTGAACTTGCGGCGGATGCGGTCGGCAAGCTCGGGATTGTCCATGATCTGTTTGCGCAGATCGGCAAGGCCGTTGAGAATATGGGCATGGGTTCTGGCAAAGGCGGCGCGGCTTTTGGCGTCCGCCGTGTCCAGCAGGGTGCCGTCTGCCAGCACCATGCGCGAGGAAACAACGGTTTTATAGGAGTTGTCGGATGTGCCGCAGCACATGCCGCTGGCATTGTTGGCAAAGATGCCGCCGATAAAGCAACTGTCGATGGAGGCCGGGTCAGGCCCGATTTTTTTGCCAAATTCCGCCAGAATCTTGTTGGCCCCGGAGCCGATGATGCCGGGTTGCAGGGTGATGCGCTCGGCGTTTTCGCCCACGCGCCAGTTGCGCCAGCCCTTGCCTATGCGCACAAGGACGGAATCGGACACCGCCTGACCGGACAGGCTGGTGCCTGCGGCGCGAAAGGTCACAGGCACGCGCATGCGGTCGGCCAGAGCCACCAGTTGCACCACTTCGGCCTCGTCCAGCACGTCCACCACGATCTTGGGGATCAGGCGGTACACACTGGCATCTGTGCCGTAGGCCAGCAGGCGCAGGGGATCAGTATGGATGCGGTCTTTGGGAATAAAGTCCAGAAGGGCTTCTTTGAATTCTTTGTAGGGAGAAGCAAGCATGGACAAACCTCCGTGGCGGTTCATGCCGTCATTGGGTGGGCGCTTAAAATAGCGCTGGGCGGGGAATTACTGCCGTTGAAACCTGGATGGAATCCCGGCATTTCTGCAAATGCGGGATGTGCTGATCTGGAGATGACAATAGATTACCAATAACAATTCTCGGCTCGGATTGCTACTGTTTTACAATCAAAAAGCACTTCGGCCTGCGCAATCCTTGTGCCCCTGCCGCCCCTGCGTTACAAAAAAGAAAAACAGTTTGCTGATTTGATTTACAGCACTCCAGCGCCTGCCGCTGGGGTTACTGGCGTTTTTGCGTATCGGTTTGAGCATGCGGGGTGTTACGGTCTGATTTTTTATGGAGGTTCCATGAAGCGGCTGATCGTCTTATGCTGTGTCTCTCTGGCCCTGCTGCTGCCTCAGGCAGCCCTTGCCTGCACCACCTTTATTGTCACCAAAGGGGCCAGCGCCGATGGCTCCGTGATGGTAAGCCATTCTGACGACAACGATCTCAACGACCAGTCCATTGTGTACGTTCCCGCCCGCGACTGGCCGGAAGGCGCGCAGCGCCCCGTGTACGATTCCGCCGTGGCGGTGAAGGAAAATCCCGCCACCAATACCTTTCTTGTTCCCCGCCTTTCCGACCCCAAGCGCGCGCCGGGCTATAACCACCCGGATACGCCGCGCACGATTGCCATCGGTTTTATCCCTCAGGTGCGGCACACCTTTGCCTATATTGACGGCAACTACGCGATCATGAACGAGCATGGCCTCATGTTTGGCGAATGCACGGATGGGGCGCACAATACCTGCACGGCAGAGCCGGGCAAGCGCATTTTCTATTCGTCCGAGCTGGCGCGCGTGGCGCTGGAGCGCTGCAAAACCGCCCGCGAGGCCATTGAGCTGATGGGCGCGCTCATTGAGCAGTATGGCTACTACGGGACTGGCGAAACCCTGCCCGTGGCCGACAAAAACGAAGCCTGGGTTATGGAAATGGCCCCCTCCCCGTCGGGAACAGGGGGCTTGTGGGTAGCCCAGCGCGTGCCGGACGGCCAGTTTTTTGTGGCGGCCAACGAATTTCGCATCCGCGACATCACGCCCGGCAACCCCGACCAGATGTACGGCAAAACCCTGTTTGCCACGGTGGACAAGTACAACATGCGCAGCCCCAAGGACGCCTCCAAGCCTCTGGACTGGCTGACCACCGTGAGCGATGGCGAGTATAATCACCCGTATTATTCGCTGCGCCGCGTGTGGCGGGCGCTCTCTCTGGCGGCTCCTTCGCTGAAACTGCCCGCATGGGTGGAAAGCGGCGCAACCCGCGCCTATCCCTTTTCCGTCAAGCCGGACAAGCTGCTGAGCCTGGACGACATCAAGCGCATGCACCGCGACCACTATGAGGGAACGGAATTTGACCTCACCAAGGGCGTTGCGGCGGGGCCGTTTGGCAATCCCAACCGCATTATCGGCCCCAAGGACCCCAGTGGCGACGTAAGCCCGACCACCAAGCTTGAAGGCGCGTGGGAACGGCCCATGGGCATGTATTATGTGGGCTACACAACCATTGCCCAGTATCGGCCCGATGTGCCGGAACCGCTGGCGCTGGTGTGCTGGGTTGCGCTCGCTCCGGCGGCGGAATCTGTCTTTGTGCCGCTGGCGGTCGCCCCCATGCCCGCAGGCTACGAACAGGGCGACACCCGCCGCTTTGCCAATGATTCCGCATGGTGGGCCTATTCTCTGGTGAGCGATTACGCCAACATCCGTTACGACCTGATCTCTCAGGAGATTCAGACCAAAGCCGCCAGCATGGAAGCCGCCTTTGCCGCCCGCGTAGCAGGGCTGCAAAAGGAACTGGCCCCCAAGGCGGCATCATCCCCGGCGCAGGCGCAGGCCTCCTTTGCCAAGGCCCTGCGGGCGCAGGCAGAGGGCGCGTTGCGCGACTGGCGGGAATTTTTCCCCCAACTGGTGGCGCGGCACTGTCAGGGTTTTCTCAACAGCCCGGACAAAATGGCCCAGAACATCGGCTATCCCGATGCATGGCTGCCCCGCACCAACTATTCCACCGGCCCTGTCTCGTATAAAAAGCCCCGGCAGTAGGCTTCGCAATCTGCCAGATAACTCAGGAGGATGCATGTATGTACTGTAATCGTCGGCGTTTCCTGCAATCAATGGCTGTGACGGGCGCGGGCCTGTGCCTGCCCTCGCTCACATGGGCAGGCTTTGACCCCCTGTGGAAGCCTGGCTCCGTGTGCGCCAATCCCATTGACGTGACAGTGTTCGAGATGTTCAAGATCGGCCCTGGCCCTTCCAGTTCACATACCATTGCGCCCATGTCGGCGGGCAATGATTTTATCCATCTGTGCGCCCAGTTGCCGCAGGAGCAGCTTGCCCAGGCGGATGCCGTCAAGGTGCACCTGTACGGCAGCCTCTCGGCCACGGGCAAGGGGCACGGCACTGACCGCGCCGTGGCGGCGGGCCTGCTTGGGCAAAAGCCCGATGAATGCAAGGCCGAATTTCTGGACAACCTTTTTGTAAAGCCGGACGACACTCGCACGGTAGTGCTTGGCCCGGCCCGGATTCCGCTCAAGGATTCGGACGTGATCTTTGAGCAGGGCACCATCGAGGCTCCGTTCAGCAACGTGCTGATCATCGAGCTGCTGGGCAAGGGCAAACAGCTTGCCTCGCGCGAATACTATTCCGTGGGCGGCGGATTCTTGCAGTGGAAGGGCTGGAAGGCACCGGACAAAGGCAAGCCCGTACATGCCTTTGATTCCATGAACGGCCTGCTTGAAATCGTGAAGAACACGGGCAAGAGCATCCCGCTCATTATGCTGGAAAACGAAATGGCCATCACCGGGCAGTCGGAACAGAACATCCGGCAGGGCGCGCAGCGCATCATCCACGTGATGGACAGCTGCGCCGCCACGGGCCTTGGGCTGGAAGGCAAGCTCAAGGGGCCGTTTGGTCTGGAGCGCCGGGCCAAGCTCATGCTGGAGCAGGCCGCCAGCTCGCCGGAGCCAGCGGATGCCTTTGCGGCGCGGCTGTCGGCCTACGGGCAGGCCGGGTCGGAAGAAAACGCCATGGGCCACCCCATTGTAACCGCGCCCACGGCGGGTTCCGCAGGGGTTATGCCTGCGGTGGTGCACATGCTCATCAAGGAGCGCGGCAAAACAGAGGCCGACCTTGTGGACGGTCTGCTGGTGGCTTCTATGGTGGGTACGCTTATCAAGCGGCACGCCAGTGTGGCGGGCGCGGATGTGGGCTGTCAGGGCGAGATCGGCTCGGCCTCAAGTATGGCGGCTGCCATGCTGTCGCAGGTCATGGGCGAAACGCCCGATGTGGTGGAAAATGCGGCGGAGTTCGCGCTGGAGCACCACCTGGGCATGACCTGCGACCCTGTGGGCGGTTATGTGCAGATTCCCTGTATTTCGCGCAACGCCATGAGTTCCGTGAAGTCGTGGAACGCATGGATGATGGCCCGCACCGGGCAGGGCACCAAGCACCCTGTGGGACTTGATCTCTGCATCCGCACCATGAACCAGACAGGCCGCGACATGAAGGATGACTACCGCGAAACCGCGCGCGGCGGGCTGGCATTGTTCTATACGCAGGGGTGCTAGAATCCCCCAAGGCCTTTTGCTTTCGAGGTCGCGCTAACGGCATCGGCTATTTTTGTGGTCGATGCCGTTTTTTATGTTCAATTATCTGAATTTAATATTGTTTAGATTTGTCCGTTGGCTATTCAGATTCACTTGAATCCCATATGATCATTGAGGTATTTCCCCAAGCTGAAGTGTCTAAACGAATATTAGGTGATTCTATTTTGAAGTACATGCTCTCAATTGATGCATACTCAAATCCAATACAGTCATTGTTATCAACATCTTTATGTGAATGTAAAAATCTGTCATAGTAAATTAACAAAACATACAGAGCTGAAAGAGACTTTAAGAAAAATTTTAGGTTGCCAGCAAGAATAGATAATTTATTGTCGTGTTTAATCTCGCCGTATGCATTCCACCAGTCAGGTTTATTTTTAGGCAGACTTTCCCAAGGTTTAAACCTCATCGACCATAAAGGTAACAATGTTTCAACATTAGAAATATCAGGATATAGTTCAAAAAGTCGTGATGCGGCTTTTCCATTATCCTCCTTGTCGGTCATCCGTTTGCGAATAATTTCTACTTCTGTGCAAGTCCTAAGAATGAGGGCTGAAAGCTCAGAGGAATGTGTTTTATAATTATCTTCGCAGATATTGATATACCTTGAAACAGTGGACAGTTCTGTCTCAAGAATTTTAAATTTTTCCCAATGCTGATACCTGGGGTACTGTTCTCTGAGCTTATCACGCAACAAAGACAGGTCTTGCATGCTGTTCTCGGTTGTATAAGGCAATGAGCAAGTATTCAGGCTCGCCATTTCACCCATGCGCTGATCTCTCGGCCAAATTCCGCAAAGTCTTCAATGTGCGTATGCGCCACGGCGTAGACCACATTCCAGTCCAGACTGGTGTATTCGTGCACTGCGATATTGCGCAGGCCAACGCTCTTGGCGAGTTTGCGCGCCACAGCCTCGGAGAGTACCCCCTGTCTGTGCAGCAGCAAAAAGGCCTCCGCCATCGTTGAAGGCACCGCCGGGGAGTCGGCAAGGATGCTGGTGGCAATATCAATGCTGATCTGCACGGCACGTTGCAGGTTCAGAATAAGAATGTCCTGAAGGTCAAAGTCCTCTGCGAGTTGCTGCGCATTTGCCGGTGTTTTCTGGCGGATACGCTCCATACAGCGCTGGAGTGAAACAAGCTTTGCCTTGATGACATCCGTATCCATCAGAACCCCCGTTCCAGACTTTTTTCAATGATTCTTTGGCGTAGCGGCTCCATGTCTGCCTGATCAAAAAGCATGCGCTTGAGCAGCATGGCATGGGCGGTGTCTGAACGCTTGAGGGCCAGTGCGCCTGTGGTCAGCACCTGACGTAAAATCAGCCCCCAGGCCGTAGAAAGGTCAACAAGATCAATCTCTCGTTTCACGGCAAGGCCGAGTTCGGCCATGAGTTCAAGCCGAGCCTCGGGCGAGAGCCGAGATGCCGCAAGCACAGCCACGTCCACATCGCTGTCGGGCCGTAGCGCGTCACGGGCTGCGGAGCCAAACACGAACGCCAGTTGAATTTCAGGATGAGGCGCGAGCGTTCTTGCTACTTGTTGGACGAGGGTGATTGTCATGCTGCGTTCCAGTATTGTGGTGGTTGATGCAACATAACAATCAATATGCGGGATGACCAGCGTGAGTGCGCCCTGCCAAAACAAAAGAGCTGAAACCCGCAAAGGTTTCAGCTCTTTTCTAATCACGTACAAGCAAACTGGCGGAGGGGGAGGGATTTGAACCCCCGGAAGGCTCACACCTTCAACGGTTTTCAAGACCGCCGCGATCAACCGCTCTGCCACCCCTCCGCAGAGGTGTTTTCTCCGGCTTTATGTAGTGCGGCCAAAATGCCGCGTACATGGCGGGAGAAAATATCGACGGCGCGATTACCCTGTGTGAAGGCAATAGCGCCGCCGAAAAAATGTGTCGCTACGCCACTTACTTAATGGCGTCTTTCAGGCCCTTGCCGGGCGTGAACTTGGCAACCTTGCTGGCAGGAATGGTGATTTCCTTGCCGGTGCGGGGGTTGCGACCCTTGCGGGCGGCGCGCTCAACTACCTTGAAGCTGCCGAAACCGGTGAAGGTCACGGATTCGCCAGAGGCCAGGGCTTCGCGCAGCGAGGCCACCACGGCGTCAAGAGCTTCTTCGGCTTTGGCCTTGGTGGGCAGGCCGGCTTTGGCATGGATCTTTTCTACGAGCTCAGCTTTGGTCATGATGCTACTCCATAAAGGATTTCGGTTATTCCCTGCAAGCCGGATCGGGTAGACATGCCAGAAGTCTGGTGCCGGGGCCCGATTCGCCGCACTCAAATGAAACAGCCGCAAAAAAGCCGCCAAGGCTTTTTCACGTCATGGGGGAATCGTAAGCAAAACCGCTTCTACAGCGGTCAGAACTTTTGTTTCCTTACGTTAGGGGCGGTTTCCTGTCAACGAAAAAGCGCAGAATCCCGCGTCTGCTCTAGCTTTTCACGAAATACCGTTTGGGCAAACAGGCTCAATACAAGAGTCTGCCCCGTACTGGAAGTTTTTTATCTGTCCGAAAATAATGATTAAAAATACTGTTATAGATCGACCAGGCAAACTTCATCATCGCTGAGGTTGCGGCCCAGAAAAAGGCTGCCTGTCCGGGCAAAGCGGGCTGCATTATCTGTGGTCAAAAAACGGTAGTGCGCGCCGCTATCCGCGGGCTGCAGCAGGTTGGTGGCCCGCAGCTCGTCAGCCACGCACAGCGCCGTGGTGGCGGCAGAATCCACTATGCGAACCTGCGGCCCCACCACGTTTTGCAGTGCTTCCTGCAACAGTGGAAAATGCGTGCAGCCCAGCAGCAGGGTATCGGGTTTCAGATTTCCTGTGGGGGCTGCTCCCTCAAATGGAAAAATATCAGCCAGATAGCGTCTTGCGACGCCTTCCACAATGGGGCCGTTCATCCAGCCTTCTTCGGCTAGGGGCACAAACAGGGTGCAGGCACGCCCGGTCACAACGGCGTCAGGCCGGATGCGTGCAATGGCCTTCTGGTATGCGCCGCCGGAGATGGTGGCTTCTGTCGCCACTACTACTATATGACCGTTGGCGCTGGCTGCGGCAGCCGCCTGCGCGCCAGGATCCACCACGCCCATGACCGGCAGCGGGGCAAACTGCTCCCGCACTGCGGAAAGCGCCGCAGAGGTAGCCGTATTGCAGGCAATAACGAGCATTTTAACGCCCAGGTCCACCAGCTTTTGGGCGGCCTTGAGCGTATAGCGCGTTATAGTGTCGCGCCCCTTGGTGCCGTAGGGCAGGCGGGCGGTGTCGCCAAGGTAGAGCAGATCTTCGCCGGGCAGACATTCTGCCAGAGCCTTGAAAACCGTGAGGCCGCCCATGCCGGAATCAAACAGGCCAATGGGCAACCGGGAAGAATCATTCATTGCAATTTCCTTTACAGTGCCGCGCGCGATACTGCAAAACGCGCGCCTTGGGGCCTTTGCTGCCTGCCCAAAACAGACGAAGCGCCTCCGGCGCTGCCCTGAGGCAGGTCGAAAGCGCTCCGGCCAGAAAAATTCCGGGCGGCAGCGGCGCTAGAAACCTTGGCCCAAATAGCGCACGGCTGTAAAGAGCAAAACTGCGGTCAAAAGGGCCTTCAAGGCAATGGAAGGCACAAACTTCTGACAACGCGCACCGGCATACATGCCGCACATGCCGCCAAGGCCCACCAGAACGCCCATGCGCCAGTCAGGCGCAACGGCCATATCCGGGTAAAAGGGCGCGAGCAGGGCGTAAAACGACACGCCCGCAACGGATGTTACAAAGGTGGCAAAGAGCGTGGAGCCTGCAACAACATAGACAGGTAGCCCGAAAAACGAAACCAGAAACGGCGCCATAATGGCACCGCCGCCGATGCCGTAGATGCCGCCCACAAGCCCCACCACAAGGCTCAGCAGCACAAGCGCGCGGGTGGCGACAACATACTTGGTTTCCTGAAACACAAAGGCCACTTCCTTCATGTTCCAGTAAAGCACGTGGCAGCACATGAGCCTGCCGTTTTTGTCCTCGCAGGTGGGCATGTTCTCTTTCTTTTCCTTGCGCGCCCACAGCGAGGCCCTGCCTTGCCATGTGGTCATGGCCATGCGCCCGCCAATGTACAGCAATACAAGACCCGCAAAAATTTTAAAGCTCTGGGGATTGGGCAGCAGATTGAT
This sequence comes from Desulfovibrio desulfopostgatei, assembly GCF_053570645.1. Lineage (NCBI taxonomy): Bacteria > Pseudomonadati > Thermodesulfobacteriota > Desulfovibrionia > Desulfovibrionales > Desulfovibrionaceae > Desulfovibrio > Desulfovibrio desulfopostgatei. The sequence continues at coordinate 3,363,173 of NZ_JBRBQS010000002.1, forward strand.
GCGCACGATGGCCCCTATAAACACGCCCGGCAATGTGCCCAGGGCAATGGTAAAGGCCAGCGGCCACACAAGCCGCCCCTCGTGCCAGTAACGCCATACGCCCGAGGGACAGGCCAGCACGTTAAAGAACTGGTTGGTGGCGCTGACGCTGGGGTTGGTATAACCCAGAACGCTCATCTGAAACGGCAGCAGCAAAAAAGCGCCCGAGATGCCGCCCATGGATGTGAAAAAAGAGATGCCCAGAGCCACCGCAAAAGGAACAAACGGGTTGCACTCAATGCCTGCAGTGGGAAAATACATGCTGGCCTCCTGCGCGAATGGCGTTGTAACTAGAGTAAAATATTAAATAAATTCTTTGCATGGGAAGTTCTAATGTTCACGGTTTCTATAATAACCGTGAACATTGAAATTGTCACGCCATTCCGCAAAAGGTTTGCCGCCGCCGCTTGCTGGCGCGCTGATTTTTCCTGCGATGCCGGGGCATCATGCCAGCCTGCGCGTTGCCTGCGCAGCGGCAAAAAGGTATGATACATCTTTCAAAGCCACTAGCCGCCAATCCCCCCACGGCAACAACAAGCAGAGGATGCACCATGCTGGCCATTCTGGACTACAAGGCAGGCAATCAGACGAGCGTGCGCCGCGCCCTTGAACATTTGGGTATACCTTGCGCCATCACGGCGGACCCCGCAACACTGGAACGCGCCCACGGCATCATTTTCCCCGGTGTGGGCGCTGCCGGGCAGGCCATGCGCGCCCTGCACCCCACGGGCCTTGACGTGCTGCTGCGCGAGTGCGTCAAGCGCGGCCAGCCCCTGCTGGGTATCTGTCTGGGCTGCCAGATTCTGCTTGACCGCAGTGAAGAAAACGACACCACAACCCTTGGCATCGTGCCGGGCCTGTGCCGCCGTTTTGAAGACAACATGCGCGAAGAGGACGGCACCCCCGCGCCCATCCCGCATATGGGCTGGAACAGCCTGAAGGCGACCGCCCCCTGCCCTCTGCTCGCGGGTGTTGCCCCCACTGCGGAATTTTATTTCGTGCATAGCTATTATGTGGAGCCGGACCCCACCTTTGTGATTGCCACCACCACCTACGGCAAGGAATTCTGCTCCGTATACGGGCGCGACGGCCTGTGGGCCACCCAGTTCCATCCCGAAAAAAGCGGGCGACCGGGGCTGACAATTCTGCGCAACTTCTACGACTACTGCGAGGCGCGTCATGCTCAGTAAGCGAGTGATTCCCTGTCTGGATGTGCGCAACGGCCGACTGACCAAGGGCGTCAAATTCGTGGGCAACGAAGACATCGGCGATCCGGTTGAAACCGCGCGGCGGTACTATGAAGAAGGCGCGGACGAAATCGTGTTTTACGACATCACGGCCTCTGCCGAGGCGCGCGGTATCTTTATTGATGTAGTGGAGCACGTGGCGGAGCAGATTTTTATTCCATTTTCTGTTGGCGGCGGCATTTCCAGCGTGGCGGATATGCGCGCCGTGCTGCTGGCCGGGGCGGAAAAGGTTTCCGTCAATTCGGCTGCGGTCAAGGATCCGCACATTATCAGCGATGGCGCGGATGCTTTCGGTTCCCAGGCTATCGTGGTGGGCATGGACGTGCTGGCTGTTCCGGTAAGCGCAGAAATCCCCTCGGGCTATGAGATCGTCATCCACGGCGGCCGCAAACGCATGGGGCTGGATGCCATTGCCTGGGCGCGCCGCTGTCAGGAGCTGGGCGCTGGCGAGCTCTGCGTCAATTCCATTGATGCGGACGGCACCAAGGATGGTTACGAACTCAAGCTGACCCGCGCCATAGTCGATGCCGTGTCCATCCCCGTGATCGCTTCCGGCGGTGCGGGCGAGCCGCGCCACATGCTCGAGGCAGTTACCGAAGGCGGGGCCTCTGCTGCGCTGATCGCGTCCATTGTTCACTACGGGCAGTATTCCATCCGGCAGTGCAAGGAATATATAGCCGGGCACGGGGCCAAGGTGCGTATGACCTGGTAGGCCCGGTCCAAGGCTTGTGCGGCCTTTTGTCGTATCAAGAGTAGAAGATATGAGTAAAAATCTTTTCCGCGCGGATCAGGTTCCAGCTGCGCTTGCCGCCGCGCTGCGCGATCTGCCCCGCCTGGCGGTGGCTTTTTCCGGCGGGCTGGACAGCCGCTTTTTATGCCATGCGGCCCTGTTGTGCGGTTGCGACGTATTGGCTGTGCATGTTTATGGCCCGCACATCCCCCCGCAGGAAAGCGCCGGGGCCGCAGCCTGGGCGCGTGAGCGCGGCCTGCGCCTGCACACGGCGCGGTTTGATCCTCTTGCCCTGGCGGAGGTGGAGACCAACAGCCCCCAGCGTTGCTACGGCTGTAAGACTGGGCTTGTGGCTCTGTTGCGCGGCGAGCTTGCCCCCATGGCGGAAGCTCATGACCGCGTGCTCTGCGATGGCACCAATGCGGATGATTTGCAGGCCTACAGACCGGGACTGCGCGCACTTGAAGAAGGCCGCGTGCATTCCCCCCTGGCTGAAGCCGGGCTGACCAAGGCGCAAGTGCGCGAGGCCGCCCGCGCCACAGGGCTGGACAGGCCGTGGCAGCGCGCACGCCCCTGCCTGCTGACGCGGCTGGCCTACGGCATGCGGCCCGAGGCCGGCACTCTGGCGCGTCTGGCGGCGGCGGAGGCCGATCTTGCGGCTTTGGGGGCAACCGCCTCCGCACAAGGGGAGTCGCAATGCGTTGTGCTGGAGGAGGGCAGTGTGGGCGCGCTGGGGGATTTTCGTCTGCGGCTCACGCCGGAGCCTGTGTTGCAGGCTGAAAAACTGCCGGAAGAACTGCTCCCCGAATTGCGGAACATCCTGATCCGTCATGGTTTCTGGCCGTGCGGGCTGGAGGCTGGCGGCAATATCAGCGGCTTTTACGATGCGGGCAACAGCGCCGGAAGGCACTAGACGAGGCAGATATTTTTCCGCCTGCGGTCAGTGTTTTCGGCCCGGAATGTGGCTCGGGGCTGGACTTTGCCGATCAAAGAGCATATGAATACCCACTTATATTAACGGGGCTTGCCCCTGGAGGGAATCATGGCACATAAGAAAATTGAGCGTAAGAAAGAACTGGATCGCCGCCGTAAGCGCCGTGAAGAGCGTCTGAAGCAGCGCGTGCGCGAAGCCAAGGCTGCCAAGGCCTAAGCTTCGGACACGGGAAACCGGCGTTCCGACGGCTGCGGATTGACGCGCCGTCACATATGGTGCTCGGCCCGGCTGCCTCCTGGCAGCCGCGCGGGGCGCAAACAAGCAGCAGCGGTCAGCGCGGCAGCATGCCGTGTCATGGCCTTTTTAGTGTTACCATGCCTATCTACGAATATCAGTGCCCCAAGTGTCAGCATACGTTTGAGGAATGGGTCAAGGCATCGGAATCCCACGGGCAGGAACCCTGCCCCAAGTGCGGTGAGCCTTCGCCCCGCATCATGTCGCACACCTCGTTCGTCCTCAAGGGCGGCGGCTGGTATGTGAGCGACTACGGCTACCGCAAGGGCGTCAAGGAAGAAGGCGGCTCAACGGCCTCCTCCTCCGACACCTCCGGCGGTTCCTCTGCCCCCGCTTCCGGCGGTACGGCAGGCGAAAAAGCCTCCGCATCAGCATCCGATTCTGGAAACAGCGCCGCCAAGGCGGCCCCCGCCCCTACGCCAACCACAGGGTCCGCAGCGTCGGCACCCACCAAAGCCGCCAGCTCGGCTTCATGAGGCAGCCATGATTGATCGCTACACCCGTCAGGAAATGGGCCGTATCTGGACCCTTGAGAACCGCTATCAGGCATGGCTTGATGTGGAAGTTGCCGTTTGCCGGGCCTGGAGCGACATGGGCCGCATCCCGGCCGCCGCGGTGGAAAATATTCAGGCCAAGGCTTCCATTGATGTGGATCGCATTCTGGCTATTGAAGAAGTGACCCGCCACGACGTCATCGCTTTTTTGACCTCGCTTGAAGAAAAGGTTGGCGCGGAAGACGCGCGCTACATCCATCTGGGCTGTACCTCCTCCGATATCGTGGATACGGCCAACGCCCTTCTGCTCATGCAGGCCGGGCGCCTGATTCTCAAGGACATCCGCGCGCTCCTGACCGCCATTGAAAGTCTGGCCCGCCGCCACAAGGGTGTGCTGTGCATGGGCCGCACCCACGGCATCCACGCGGAACCCACCAGCTTTGGGCTCAAAATGGCCGGATTTTACGCCGAATTTGAGCGGCACCTTGCCCGGGTTGAAGCCGGGATTGAAAGCGTGCGCGTGGGTAAAATCTCCGGCGCGGTGGGTACCTATGCATTTTTGTCGCCCGAGCTTGAGCAGCGCGCCCTGAGCTATCTTGAGCTTGAGGTTGATCCGCATTCCACCCAGATCATTCAGCGCGACCGTTACGCCCACTTCTTCACCTCGCTTGCCGTGCTGGCTGGCGGTGTGGAGCGCCTGTGCGTGGAACTGCGCCACCTGCAACGCACGGAAGTGCTCGAGGTGGAAGAAGGCTTTGCCAAGGGACAGAAGGGTTCGTCGGCCATGCCGCACAAAAAGAACCCCATCTCGGCAGAAAATATGAGCGGTCTTTCGCGCCTTTTGCGTACCAACGCTCTTGCCTCGCTGGAAAATCAGGCCCTGTGGCACGAGCGCGACATCAGCCATTCTTCCGTGGAGCGGGTTATCATGCCCGATTCCACCATCCTGGCCGATTATGTGCTGACCCGCCTCACAAAACTGCTTGAAGGGCTGGTGGTCAAGCCCGAGCGCATGCGTGAAAATATGGAACGTTCTTACGGCCTGTATTTTTCGCAGCGTGTGCTGACGGCCCTTATTGCCACCGGGCTTCCGCGCCAGCAGGCGTATGAAGCCGTGCAGCGCCTTGCCATGCAGAGCTGGGAAAGCCGCACGCCCTTCCCCGATCTGGTGCGCAACGATGCCGACATGAGCGGGCGGCTGGGCGCAGCTGCGTTGGCCGAGCTTTTTGATCCTTCGTACTACCTGCAGCACGAAGACGAAATTTTTGCCCGGGTGTTCAAGAACGCTGCGGCCAACAAGGCGTAAGGAGCTGTCATGCAAACTCTTTCTTCTGAAGAACTGCTGGCGCTCAAGCGCCGCCTTGCCCGCCTGCTGGTAGAAAAATCATACCGCGAGGGAGATTTTGTGCTGGCATCAGGCCGCAGAAGCGATTATTATTTTGATTGCCGCGTCACGGCGCTTCACGCCGAAGGATCGTGGCTTATTGGAACCCTGTTCAACCACATGCTCCGCGAGATGGACATCAAGGGGGTGGGCGGCATGACCATGGGCGCTGACCCGCTGGTTGCAGCTACCACTGTCATCTCGCATGAACAGGGCAGACCGCTGAACGGCCTTTTGGTCCGCAAGGAAGCCAAGGGGCACGGCACAGGGCAGTTTGTTGAAGGGCTGGGCAATTTCTGCGCGGGCGACCGCGTGGCCATGCTTGAAGACGTTGTTACCACCGGCGGTTCTCTGCTGAAGGCCTGCGATCGTATTGCTGACGCTGGCCTGTCCATTGTGGCGGTTTGCGCCATTCTGGATCGGGAGGAAGGTGGCCGGGAAAAGCTCCGTGAGGCGGGATATGACCTGCTTGCGCTCTTTACCCGTGCGGAATTGGTGGACCTTGCGCGTTAAGGTTCTCACCGACCCGCGCGTCTTGCCCCATGTGGCATTGTCGCAACGTCTGGCTGGCTCTGCTGTCAGTTCCATTGTCAGGCCGTTGATCAGCTGTCTGGCCAATTGCCTTGTCAGATGCATGGCCTTGGGGCTGCTGATGGCCTTTGGCATTGGTTGCCCACTTGCCGCTCCACATCTGGCGCAGGCCGAAGAATGGCAAGCCTCTCTGTACAACGAGGGGCTTCCTACGCATTTGGTGGCTGTGGACAAAAAGCGCCAGACCTTCATGTTTTTTGAGAAGAAAAGCCCCCTCAAGCTCAAATACACCTATCCCTGCACCACAGGCCAGTTGCCCGGCGACAAACAGGCGCTCAACGATCTGCGTACGCCCGAAGGCATCTACTTTGTGGAATACAAAATTGCCAGCGGGCTGGATTTTAAGGAATACGGCGGCATTGCCTATACCCTGAACTATCCTAACCCCGTGGATCGCCTGCGCGGCAAAACCGGCCACGGCATCTGGATTCACAGCAAGGGTTTTGGCATTGAACCGCTTTCCACCCGTGGCTGTGTGCCCATCGGGCTGAAGGAAATCGACGAGGTCGGGCCGCAGCTGACGCCCGGCACGGCAGTGGTTCTGGCCGAAAAGATGGACGAGACCGCCCAGCCCCGCCCCGACAGCAGCACTGCCAACGAATTGCGCCGCCTGATGCAGAACTGGAGCAACGCCTGGGCCTCCCGTTCGGTCAAGATGTTTGATTACTATAATCCCGATGCCTATTCCAGGGCCATGACGGAAAATTTCACGGCCTTCCGGCAGAACAAGGAGCGTCTGTTCAAGTCGCTTCGGTTCATCAAGATTTTCAATCGCAAGATCAACGTGCTGGAAGGGCCGGGGTATTGGGTAACCTGGTCAGAGCAGCTCTATACGGCATCCAATCTTTCCACTGAAGGCGTGCGCCGTTTGTACTGGCAGCGAGATAACGACCAGAAGTTCCGCATTGTTGGTATGGAATGGACCCCGCGGGATCTGGGTATGCGCGCCGATTTTCAGAAGGGCCAGCTTGTGGCCGAAGCGCCCTTGCAGCAGGTCAGCGATGCTTCCTCTGAAGCACCTCAGCGCCCCCGGCTGGATATGCCCGAAGCCGCGCCTGAAAAAGCGGAGGCAACGGCTCTTGCCGCGCCGCAGCCCTCGCAGGACAAAACCGCTACCGCCAAGGCTGGTCAGGGCGACAAACTTATGGCGGCCAATGATCCTTTGGTGCCCCGCCGCAGCAATGCGACACCCCCAGCAGAAGTAAACTGGGGAGCGCGCCCCGCAATGGAAGAAGCGGCCCGCAGCGAGGCGGAATCCGCCCCCAAGGGCGCACCTGCCAAACCTGCCGATCAGGCGGCAAAACCCGCCGAGGTCCAGCAGGCTGTTAACTTGCCTGCACCGACGTCTGTTCAGGCTCCCATAGCAGCGCCGGCACAAGCCAATGCTCCCGTGGCAGCGGCAGCCCAGCAATTGAGCCTTACTCCGGAAGTCCGCGCCGCGCTGGAAAAGGCCGTGCAGGCCTGGAATGCGGATTTTTCCGCGCGTTCGACCAACATCGCCTCTCTTTACGATCAGGCCAAGTACAACCGAGAAGCCGGAACCCCTCGGGGATATTCCTACAATTCGACCATGCGCGAACTTGATCGCCGCTTTGCGGTGCCGTGGCTGCGCCTCATAAGCCGCAAGCCCAAGTTCGAGATCCAGGGTTCACTGGCTGTGAGTCATTGCGAGCAGCTTGTGGTGGCCCCCAACGGCATGGAGCAAGGTGTGCGTTCCTTCTGGTGGAGCCGGGACAACAAGGGCGATTTCCGCATTGTTGCTTCGCAGTTCAAGCCAGAAGAACTTGGCCTTGCAGCGGATTATCTGGATCAGGTCAGCGACGCCGCCAGCGCTATGGTTGAAAAATGGCGCAAGGCCTGGGAAGCTGGACGTCTGGACGAATACATTGAATACTATGCGGACGATGCCATCCAGCAGGGGCGTTGGGGCGCAAAGAATATTCAGAAGCAGAAGGAACTGCTCTGGCAGCGTGTGCAGCCCACATTGGTTCAGATCACGGGCCTGCGGCTGGTGGCTGACAAGCAGGGCCTGCGAGCCGACATGAATCAGGTCTATGCCGACAGCTCCGGCCATACGGACCGCGGCACCAAGACCCTTTTGCTGCGCTTTGACGGCAAGGCCTGGCGTATCGCCCGCGAGGACTGGGCACCTCTTGGCGCTCCCGTTGCTCCCATCGGAGAGGCAGGTCAATAGGGTCTTCTGCCATTTTGTCTCCTTGGACAGTGGGCTGAGGCTGGTCAAACAGTTTGCCCCGTTTTATGGCGAGGTATCATAACAAGGTGTTGTGTGCGGCCATCCCGAAATTTCAAACGCAAAGTTCGTGAGGACCGTTTGAAGTACCGCGAAAATCTCAGCATAATCCTGATGCGGGATAACGGCCCCAGGCGCAGCTATCGAGTGCGCAGGGGGCGGTTTGTGGCGGCCCTCGGGGTGATGGCCTGCCTGCCCGTGGCCTGCGCTGTTCTGGGATGGCTGTGCTGGACTTTGTGGCAGCAGAACGTGCAGTTGCGGGACAATGTGCTGCGCTTTGAAAGCGATTCGCAGACGGCACAGGCCAATGCGGAACGGCTGGAACACCTTGAAGAACTGCTGCGTGAAGAAAATATACCAGGTCGGGAGCTTGTGCTGCGTAGGCTCAGCACTGGCGGCGCCGCAGCGGAAGCACCGGGTGAAGGCCCCGCAATTACAGGCGGGCCAGCGGCGGCAGACAAGCCTCAGGCCGGGGCCAGCGACGCGGCCCGCACCACCGAAGGGCCGGGGCATGAGGACTTTCCCTCCATTGACCTTGATTACGTCAAGGTAGGGAATGTGCAGGTGCGTGAAATCAGGGGCGGCAAGCTTCGCGTCGCACTGGATCTGCGCAATACTGACAGCCAGAAGATACTTTCTGGTATGGTCAGCGGCACGTTGCTGACAGCCGATGGCAAAAAATATTCCCTGCGTTTTGAGCCCGAAGATGTGGGCAGTTTTCGTATCAGCCGGTTCAAGCGCGCCGTCATGGTTGCTTCTGCCGAGCACCCCATGAGTCTCACCAACGCCCAGGTCATTCTTGAAGTGCGCAGCCAGGAAAATGGCGTTGTGTTCCGCAATATTTACGCCGTTGAGCATTAAGGCGATTTTCAACATCCGTTGCCGATGCACCCAGAGCAAGAGGTGCTGCTAACCGGCCTCTGACCATGAAAAAGCGGCCGGGGCCTTGGCATTGCGAGGCCTTTGTGGCTGAAAGTTCCACCCTGTTGTGCTATTTTGCCACCATCCATGCGGCCTGGCCCTGGATGCGGCAGACAGAAGACGGCAACGGCGCTCTGGGCCGTGCGCAATTTGTGCTGCCTCCTCCAGCCTTTCATTCCCCTACATCGCTCCCCTCCTCGCTGGAAACTGCCAGCGCTTGGCTTGTGGTTGTTGACGAAGCCCCTGCGGGTTTCAGCACCACAGTGCCCCGTGAACGGCGTATCCTCTTTGTCACCGAGCCGCCTGAAATCAAGAAATATCCCCGTTCCTACCTCAGCCAGTTCGGCACGGTGGTGTCGCCTTATGACTTGCGCGGTGTCGAGCGGCGCTGCATGGTCATCAGCAACCCCTGTCTGAGCTGGCACTACGGCGTCGAACGTTCATCAGGAAGAAATATAAGTAAATTCAGCAATCTTAGTGAATTGCGCACATTCCCTATGCCAGAAAAAACAGGCTTGATTTCCGTAGTCTGTTCCACCAAGACGGCAACGTCGGCACAGCGCGCACGACTAGCACTGGTGAGTCTGCTCAAAGAGAGGCTGGGGGACGCGCTGCATGTGTACGGGCGCGAATTCAATCCTGTGGACGACAAAATGTCGGCCATTGCGCCCTACAAGTATCATGTGGTGCTTGAAAACAACTACCTCGACAACTTCTGGACAGAAAAACTGTCCGATGCCTGGCTCGGCTGGGCGCTGCCGCTCTATCTTGGAGCGCCCAACCTTGGCGCTGTTTGCCCAGCACCCGGATTTTTGCCCTTGCCGCTCGGCGATCTGGAAGCCTGCGCGCAGAGCATCCTGTCTGCAATCAAGAGCCATTTGTGGGAGGCCCGGCAAGCAGAGCTGGTTCTGTGCCGCAACTGGATGCTGGAAACCACCAATGTTTTTGCCCGCGCTGCCCGGATGATGGAAACAGCGCCGGATTATTGCCGCAGACTGCCTGCGCTGGGCAGACCGGAGCCCATATTTGGCGCGGGGCGCGCTGATGTGGCCGCCATGTATAGGCAGGTGAGGGGGGAGGGCAAGTGAGTTCGTCCACGCCAGAAATCACTGTGGCAATGCCCGCCTATAATGCCGCCGCCCATCTGCTTGAAGCGATAGAGTCCATCCTGGCCCAGAGCTTTGAAGACTTTGAGCTGCTGGTGGTGGACGATGGCTCCACAGACAATACCCTTGCCCTCGCGAAGTTCTTTGACGACAAAAGGATTCGAGTTGAGCTGCTGCCATCAAACAAGGGGCGAGCCACGGCGCGCAATATGGCCTTGGGCCGTGCGCGTGGTCGGTATCTGGCCTGGATGGACGCGGACGACATTGCCATGCCCCACCGGCTGGAAGCACAACATGCCTGCCTTGAGGCGCAATCCCAGATTCATATCTGCGGTGCTGGCGTGCAGTATTTCGAGCGATCAAGCGCGCTTGAGCTGTTTCCCGAGCAGCCGGGCGCAACACGAGCCGCCACACTGTTTGGGGTGCCTGTGCCCAACTGTTGCGTCATGGTGCGGCTGGACGCGATGCGCGCCTTTGGCTTACGCTATGACGCCAGCCTGGCAAGGGCAGAAGACATGGCCTTTTGGGCCGATGCCCTGCTCAAGGCCGGATTGCAGGCGGTCAATTTGCAAGAGCCGCTGCTGCACTATCGTTATGCGCCAGCAGCCCATGCCCGCCAGTGGCACATGCGCGCACTGCTTGGGCATGTGTTCCCTCCACTCGGTATCCGGGCGACAGGCGCACAGGCGGCACTGCATGCAGGGCTGATCTATGGCGGGCCTGCAGAGCCGGAAGCAGCGTTGCGTTGGCTTGATACCCTCTGGCAGGCCTGGACAGCCCGTTATGGGTACGATGAATACATGCAACGCCATATGCTTGTTTTTGTGGCGCGCATTCTGCGCGAAGCCTCGGCGGATGCAGCACAGGCGGATCGGGCAGGCAGGCTTTTGCGTACACTTTCGCTCGCCGCGCTGGCAGAAAATATCTGACGCTTACGCTCCGGCCCTGCGCTTTGGCCGCCCGCGCGTTTTTTACAGTCAGGAGGATTACCATGCACGATTTCACGTACTACACGCCCACACGGGTGGTTTTCGGCAAAAATACAGAGCAGCAGACCGGCGCACTTGTCAAAGCCTGCAAATGCCGCAAGGTGCTTATCCACTTTGGCGGGCAGAGCGCCCTGCGTTCGGGGCTTGTGGACAGGATAAAAACGTCCCTTCAGGCTGAAAGACTTGCCTTTGTCACTCTTGGCGGCGTCGTGCCCAACCCCCGGCTGTCGCTGATCCGCGAGGGCATTGAACTGGCGCGCAGTGAAGGGGTGGATTTTGTGCTGGCAGTGGGCGGCGGCAGCGTCATCGACTCGGCCAAGGCCATTGCCTACGGTGCCGCCAACGAGGGTGATGTGTGGGATTATTACATGGGCAAGCGCAAGCCGGACGCCTGCCTGCCCGTTGGCTGCGTGGTGACCATTGCCGCCGCAGGCAGCGAGATGAGCAGTTCAACTGTTGTGACCAACGAGGAAAACGGCTTCAAACGCAGCTTCAAAACGGATATGGCCCGTCCGGCCTTTGCCGTCATGAATCCCGAGCTGACCATGTCGTTGCCGCCCTTTCAGACGGCCTGCGGCTGCGTGGATATTCTCATGCACACCATGGAACGCTATTTCGGGCATGGCTCGAACATGGACATAACGGACAGCATCGGCGAGGGCCTCATGCGCGTGGTCATGCACCACGCCATCGTGCTACGCGATGACCCGGCCAACTACGATTCCAGAGCCGAAGTCATGTGGGCTGGCAGCCTTTCGCACAACGGTCTGACTGGCTGCGGCTCGGACGGCGGCGACTGGGCCACGCACATGATCGAGCACGAGTTGAGCGGCATGTTTGATGTGGCCCACGGTGCGGGGCTGTCTGCCATATGGGGCAGTTGGGCCCGCCATGTGCTGCCCTTGCGGCCTGATCGCTTTGCCCTGTTTGCAGAAAGGGTCATGGGCGTTGCCCCGGCGGAGACGGAAACCATCACAGGTCTGCGGGGCATTGAGGCCATGGAGCGGTTTTTCCGCTCGCTACGCATGCCCACATCGCTGAAGGATCTGCATCTTGCGCCCACGGATGCGCAGATTGCCGAAATGGCCGAGAAGGCCCTTGTGGGCAAAACCCACATCGGCAGCGTAAAAAAACTGCTGCCGCCCGATATTATCGCCATTTTTGCTGCCTCGCGGTAGGAGAAACTGTCGAAGATAGCATTGTTGGCCCGTTTCAGGCCGGGGTGGATACCAGACTGCCCCGTCTGCAACGGGCTTTTTCCGGTCCTGGGCCGGGGACATCGAGCAGCCTGCGGGCTGCGCAAAGCGACATCAGGAGCCAGCCATGCATGATGCATTTGAAGGCCGCATTGACGTGAGGTTTCCGCGCGCGGTGGTCACAGGCGTAACCGGCAACTGGGCCTTTGCCGCTGGCACGGTACTGCTGGCGCTTCGGCGGCATAATCCGGGAATGGAGGCCGACATCATCGTTTTTTGTGATGACTCCCTACTGGAAACCGATGCCGCGATATTGCGCAACCTTGGCGCGCAGCTTGTGCCCTTTACGCCTGTTCCCGCAGAGCTGACGGCTGAGGCGCTGGAGGTTTTTTCTCCGCTCAGTCTGGCCAAATTTGACTGCTTTGACTTGCTGCAACGCTATACATCTGTTGTATGGCTTGATGCGGACGTGCTGGTTCAGGATAGTCTGGAAGGGCTTTTTGATTGCGGCCCCCTTGGGCTGGCGCTGGAAGATCCCGAATTTTCAGACCCGCCAGGGGCCAAGCCTGCGCAGATCAATCTGCACGAACCTATTGAGGGGTTTGACGGCGGCGCAGACAACCTGAATTCGGGGGTCATTGTATTCCGCAATGATTTGCCAGCGCCGGACGCCTTGCGGCAGGGGTGTCTGGAGTTCATTTTCCGGCACGGCAGAATGCTACGCTATCCTGATCAGGCGGCCTTTAACCTGCTGGCGCAGATGCTGCTGCGGCAGTACCCGCAGAGCGTTTTTCAACTACCCCAGGGGTTCAATATGCATCCGCGTAATCCGGCGGCGGCCTTTGCGCCAGTGGTGCATGCCTTTGGAGCGTACAAGCTGTGGAATGACGGCCTCACCGCCACCTGTTTTCCTGAATGGCAGCGTGATTATGCCCGCTGGCAGCGCCTTGGCGGCAGCCCCTATGCAGGAACAGTGGAAAATGCTGAGTTTCTTGAGGGCGGCGCGTTTTCACTGCTCGGGGGGCTGTGCGGCACCATTGAAAAAGCCGAGGCCGCCATTGCCGAATTGCAGCAGAAGCTGGAAAAGGAAGCAATGGTTAGGACCAGACTCGAAGCTGTGGTCAGCAGGCTCGGATAATCTGCGGGGTGTTGCGCTGTCAGACATATAGAGAAGGGTGATTGGATGGATATTCAACCGTCATTGCTAGGCTATATCTCTATCGCCAAGGATTGGCTGACGCTCATAATTGCGGGATGTGGCGTCTGGGTCGCGTGGCAAGGGCTGAGAACGTGGCGCAGGCAGCTCAAAGGCACTTCCCAGTTTGATGTTGCCAAACGGCTGATGCTCAAGGTGTATCAGATCAGGCGAGATATTGAGTATTGCAGATCTCCGGTTCGTTATGTCCCATGGATTACGCATGGTGCTGAAGACAAGCCTATTCCCGTTAACGAGCAGCAGTACGAATCCACCAAGAAAGACATGTGGGAACGGTTTGATAAAATAGTAAAAACATCTAACGAAATAGAACTGTTATTGTTTGAAGCAGAGATAGTTCTTGATAAAAAAGTTCGAGAACACTTTCGCCCAATAAGTGAAATATGTTTTCAGTTGAGGACCAGTATCAAATTTTTTTTGACGTACTCTGACCCCAAAAGAAAAAATCGCAGTGATACTGATGCTGAGAGTAGAAAATATAATGAATTAGAGGAAACAATCTATGCACAAGATGGAGACACCATTCAAAGCAAGGTGGATTCGGCGGTGTGGGAGATAGAAAAATTTATTAAGCCTTACGTGCATGGTTAATTGCTATGCACGCATGCTAACCAGCTCCTAGAATGAAAAAAGGTTGGGTGCATAGTCTGCATCCAACCTTTTGTCTTTTAATGGTGCGCCCGGCGAGATTCGAACTCACGGCCTTTGGCTCCGGAGGCCAACGCTCTATCCAACTGAGCTACGAGCGCATAAGAACATTTCTGATATGCTTTGTGCTGGCGGCTGTCAAGGCGTGGGCCTGAGCCGCCATGTTGACATCCGGCCGCCCAGCCTCCGGGCGCGCCAAGGCTGGGCGGGTTTGCGCGCCGCAGCAATGTGCGCTAAAAATCAGGCTGAGGGGCCGTTGTTCTGTGATATTTTATGCGGAGAATGCATGCGTGATATTCTTGTTGGGGTGAGCGGGGCCAGCGGCATGCCCCTGGCCTTGTGCCTCATGCGGCTGCTGGCGGCCATGCCCGATGTGCGCACCCACTGCGTGGTTTCCGATGGCGCGCGGGCCGTGCTGCGGGCGGAATGCGGAGCGGATGCCGATCTGCTCACGGCGCTGGCGCACACCGTGTATGCTGCGGAAGATCTGGGAGCAGGCCCGGCCAGCGGCTCGTGGTGGCGGCGTGGTAGCGAACCGGCGGCCATGCTGCTAGTGCCGTGCTCCATGGGAACAGTCGGGGCCATCGCCAGCGGCGCCACGCGCAACCTTGTGCACCGGGCTGCGGATGTAGCGCTGAAGGAGCGCTTGCCTCTGGTGATGGTCACGCGCGAAAGCCCGCTCTCTGCCATACATCTGCGCAATCTGCTTACCTTGCGCGAGGCTGGCGCGGTGATCATGCCCTTTTCTCCCTGTTTTTACCTGCGGCCTGCTGGCGTGGAGGAACTGCTGGAGCAGTTCTGCGGCCGCATCTTTGATCAGGTGGGGCTAGCGCATGGTCTTGCCCGCTGGACAGGCCAAGCATAGCGTAAGCAAAAGGCGGTACCACGCCACTTCTCCTTCATTTGCCGTCTTCTGTTCCTTCCCGGTACGTATTTTCTGAATTGTTAAAGTCTTACGCTGGAGGCAGCATGAGCGACATAACCTGGTTTGGACATTCGGCATTCAAAATCAGCGCGCCTGACGCGCAGGTGATTATTGATCCTTTTTTTGCTCCTTCTGCGGGAGTATCGCCCAGCGCTGCAGGTGATGTGGATATTGTGCTGGTGACCCACGACCACGGCGACCATGTGGGTGATGCCGTGTCTCTGTGCCGCCGCACCGGCGCGCAACTGGGGGCCATTGTGGGCACGGCGGGTAAACTGGCCGAGGCAGGTGTACCCCAAGAGCAGATTCTCAACGGCATCGGCTTTAACATGGGCGGCACCCTGACCCACAAGGGCGTGAGCATGACCATGACGCAGGCCTACCATTCCAGCGATTCGGGCGCTCCGGCGGGCTACATTGTGCGTATGCCCGATGGCCTCACCGTATACCATGCGGGTGATACCTGTGTTTTTAGCGGGATGGAGCTATGGGGCCAGCTTTACAGCATAGACGTTGCCTTGCTGCCCGTGGGCGGCGTGTTTACCATGGATGCGCGTCAGGCTGCCCTGGCTTGCAAACTGTTGCGCTGCAAGGCTGCTGTTCCCATGCATTGGGGAACGTTCCCTGTGTTGGCGCAGAGCGCAGCCGGGTTCAGGGCAGAGATTGAAAATCTGCACCTGCCCTGCCGTTGCGTGGAAATGACCCCCGGCGAGACCGTAAGCTTCGGCTGATTTATTCCTGCGGTTGTACCGCCTTTTTCCCGCAAGGATTACCCATGAGCGTTTCACTTAAGTGCCAATACGGCTTGCGCGCCCTGTTCGAGCTTGCCAAGCGCACGGGTAGCGGCCCCACGCGCATTCAGGAGATTGCCGAAGCGCAGGCCATTCCCCCGCGTTTTCTTGAAAATATCCTCAACCAGCTCAGGCGCGGCGGCTTTGTGGACAGCCGCCGAGGCAAGGCTGGCGGCTTTATGCTGGCCCGGTCTGCCAGCCAGATCACCACGCTCGAAGTTATCCGTTTTCTGGACGGCCCCGTGCATCCTTTTGATTGCGAGGGTGACAACCCTGTACGCAAGTGCTCCCTTGGGCCGGACTGCGTGTTCATGCCCTTGTGGCAGCGGGCGCGGCAGGCGTTGGAAAACGTATACGGCGGCACGACGCTTCAGGACCTTGTGGACGCTCAGGCGGCAGCTATCCCCGATTTCAGCATTTGATGCGGGTTTACCTGCGCCTCTTCCCCGCGGGCAGAAATATTTTTGCATCAGGTCTTGCCTTTCAGGAGTTCTGTTATTATCACTTAGTCAGTCGAGTTAATGTAGTTAATGCCGGGACAGAGGTGTCATGCCCGCCCGACACGGCTGAACCATACAATCTGGATTGCACACAGCATCGCCAAGGCGGGCAAGGAGAACGCATATGTCCAGAATTTATCAGAATAATCCCCTTTCCATCGGCAATACTCCTCTGGTGCGGCTTAACCGCGTGGTCGGCCCCAAGGCCTTGGTGCTGGCCAAGATTGAGGGCCGCAATCCCTCCTATTCCGTCAAATGCCGCATTGGCGCGGCCATGATTGCCGATGCTGAGAGCCGTGGCCTGTTACGTCCCGGCGTTGGCATTGTGGAACCCACCAGCGGCAATACGGGCATTGCTCTGGCCTATGTGGCCGCCGCCAAGGGCTATGAGCTTACGCTCACCATGCCCGAAACAATGAGCCTCGAGCGCCGCCGCGTGGTGGCCATGCTGGGGGCCAAGCTGGTGCTCACACCCGGTGCGGAAGGCATGCCTGGGGCCATAAGAAAGGCCGAAGAACTGGTGGCTGCCAACCCCAGCGCGTATTTTATGCCTCAGCAGTTCAAGAACCCGGCCAATCCGGCCATACACGAAGCCACCACCGGTCCGGAAATCTGGAATGACACAGATGGGCAGGTGGACGCCATTGTGGCGGGCGTGGGCACAGGCGGCACCATCACGGGTATTTCGCGCTACCTCAAGCACACGCGGGGCAAGAACATTGTTTCCGTGGCCGTGGAGCCTGAGGCGAGCCCCGTGATCAGTCAGCATCTGGCGGGCAAACCCCTGCAACCGGGGCCGCACAAGATTCAGGGCATTGGTGCTGGCTTTATTCCTGAAACGCTGGATGTCAGCCTGCTGGACAGGGTGGAAACTGTGGCCAACGATGAGGCCATTGAATTTGCCCGCAGGCTGGCGCGCGAAGAGGGTATTCTTGCCGGTATTTCTTCTGGCGCTGCGGCAGCGGCGGCCGCGCGGCTGGCGGACTTGCCTGAATTTGAGGGCAAGACCATTGTGGTCATTCTGCCTGATGCGGGCGAGCGGTATTTGTCGTCTGCCCTGTACGAGGGCATTGGCGAGTAGAAGAGGGAAGAAAGGCAGGAAAGCAGAGAAGGGCTTGGCGGCGGGGGAGAGCCTGTCGAGCGCATTTACGCAAACCCGACTTTTACGCCCTGAATGCGTCAGCGCCGGGATTTTGATGCTCACGTACTTGAGTACGCTGCGCTCAAAATTCCGGCGCTTCCTTTTCAGGCCGCAAAACGCGCATTTTGCAAATTCGCCCAACACCAGCCATCGCCTCCGCTACGCTCCGGCGAGTTTAAGGAAGGCGACTCCACGACCATCCCCTGATAGCGAACAGGTTTTTCTAACTCGTAATATATCCTCCGGATTATGGTTGAATGATAATTGGCATCCCGTAGATGAAGTGAAACTGTCAGGCATGTTAGTGTTGGAATTTGATTTTCTTCAAGTTTGTGATGCACAAATATCCTGAAGCGACTGAAAAGGTACAAGGTCGTCCCCTGAACCAGTAATAGTATCAATGGTAGTTGGCTGAAGCGGATTTACATTCAAAGCGAAAGAGTTCTCTGGCATTTACGCGTCGCGGAGGGAGATCACCTGAGCGAGCGGAGCGAGTGAGGGAAGCTCCCACAGCATAAGACGCGTTGCCCTCGTAGCTTGACGGAAATTGAAAGCACTTCTTAGGGGGTGTTCCGGGGGGAGTGCAGAGGGGGCCAAGGAGGGGCGCAGCCCCTAACAGGCCCCCTTTGCCCCGCGCCGGGGAGGCGAAATCGCACGCCGCGCAGGCGTCCCAAACTCCGCCGGGCGGCGGAATAACAAGCCCGTAGGGCAAAAAATAACCAGGGCGCGCAAAAAACAAAACGGCCACATTCAGCAAGGAATGCAGCCGCTCTGTCAAAAGAATATCAATCCCCTACAACTCATCCAGCGCACACAGCGCAGGCGTCAACTCACCCAAGCTATTGATAAGCGCCATGTTCTCGCTGTAGTCCACAGGGCAGGCCACCAGCGACACGCCGGGTTCGTTCAGAGCTTTTTGCAGGGTGGGCAAAAGCTCTGCGGCGCTTTCAATGCGGTATCCCTTGGCGCCAAAGCTTTCGGCATAGGTCACAAAGTCGGGATTGCCAAAGTCCACGCAGTCGTGCGAGCCGGATTCCATGTCCATCTTCCACTTGATGAGCCCGTAGCTGTCATCCACCCAGATCAGTATCTTGAGCGGAATATTCTCGCGCACGGCGGTTTCCATTTCCTGGGAATTCATCAAGAAGCTGCCATCACCCATGACGGCAAGCACCTTGCGCTCGGGGCAGGCCAAATGCGCGCCGATGGCTCCCGGCAGGGAAAATGCCATGGTGGAAAGGCCGTTGGATACAATGCAGGTCAGGGGCGCATACGTGGGGTAGAGGCGTGCCATCCACATCTTGATGGCTCCGGTGTCGGCCAGCACTATATCCTCATCGCCCATTGCAGCGCGAATATCGCTTACGATGCGCTGCGGCTTGAGGGGGAAGGCGTCGCTCTCACGGCCCTTGGCAAGCTCGGCCTCCACGAGTTCGCGGATCCTCGCCCCGCGTCCGGCTGAAAGCAGAGGCTCCGCCCCAAGCTCCTTGGCCAGAGAGGCCAGGGCAAGGCCCACATCGGCCATGATGGTGACCTCGGGGTTATAGTGGGCGTCCACATCAGGCATGAATGTGTTGATATGGATGATGCGCTTGTTTGACTGGGGATTGATGCGCATGGGCGTGAATTCCTGCAATTCGTAGCCGATGGAAAGGATCACGTCCGCCTGGTCGAAGGCGCAGTTTTCGTAGTCGTGCCGCATAAAGCCGATGACGCCCAGCGACTGGGGGCTGCGGTCGCTGATAACGCCCTTGCCCATGAAAGTTGTCGCCACGGGGATTTTGTAGCGCTCGGCAAAGGCGGCCAGTACGGCCGCATTGCCTGTGCGGGCCACGCCGTGCCCGGCCATGATGACGGGCTTGCGCGCGCAGCGCAGCAGGGCGGCGGCCTCCGCCACCGCAGCGGGGGAGGGGATGGCCTTGGCGCAGGGTGCCGCCTTGAGGGGCACGGCCTCTGGCATGGGGGCACCTTCCACATCTTCAGGAATGGCAAGGTAGGTCGCGCCGGGGCGTTCCTCCTGCGCTACCTGAAAGGCATTGCGCACCATTTCGGGCACGGCCTGGGGGGTCAGCACCGTATCTGCCCATTTGGTAACGGGCTTGAACATGCCCACAAGGTCAACAATCTGGTGCGACTCCTTGTAGATGCGCTTCAGCCCCACCTGGGCGGAAATGGCCACCAGAGGGCTTGAATTGGTCTGCGCGTCGGCAGCGCCCAGCAGCAGGTTGATGGCCCCCGGCCCGAGAGTGGCGGTGCATACGCCCGCCTTGCCTGTCAGGCGGCCATAAATGTCGGCCATCAGCGATGCGCCCTGCTCGTGCCGGGCAAGAATAAAGCGAATGTCGCCGGAGGCGGCCACAGCCCGCACAAATTTGATATTTTCCTCACCGGGGATGCCGAAGACGTACTTAACTCCCTCGGTTCTGAGGCATGAAACAAGGAACTGGGCTACGTTCTGCTGATCCATGGCTAACCTCGTTGGGGCGTTTGCCCAAGGCCCATGCCTTGGCGATGACTGGCCGGAAAGGGCTTGGTGCAATCCTGCCGTTTGCGGAATTTACGGTCGGGCCTATTTTTGCGCCACGGCGCGTTCAAGCACATCGGCCCAGTGGTGCAGAATGAAGATGTGGGCCTCCTGAATGCGGGCCGTGACATCGTGGGGGACGATAACAGCCATGTCGGCCAGCGATTCCAGCTTGCCGCCATCCCGGCCCAGCAGGGCAATGCTGGCAATGCCCTGAGCGCGGGCCTCGTTGACGGCGGCGATGATGTTGGCCGAATTGCCGGAGGTGGAAATGCCCACAAAAACATCTCCGGGGCGGGCAAGGGCCTCTACCTGACGGGAGAAAACATCGTTGAAGCCGTAGTCGTTGCCAATGGCCGTGAGGTTTGACGTGTCCGTGGTCAGGGCGATGCAGGCCAGCGCCTTGCGGTTGCACTGAAAGCGCCCTACAAGCTCTGCTGCAAAGTGCTGTGCGTCCGCCGCAGAGCCGCCGTTGCCGGCAATAAGCACCTTGCCGCCTGCCCCAAGGGCTGCCCCAAGCCGCTCTGCCGCCGCTTCCACGGCGGGGCGCATGGTTTGTAACGCGCCAAAAAGCTCCAGATGGGCGGAGAGAGACATATCAAAAAGCGAATTCGTCATGATCTGGCCTTGCTGCACGGTTTGGGTTCCCCGTAGGGCATCGGTTTTTAAAACGTCTTGCAAGCCTAGCAAGGCCGGGAACAAAAGAAAAGCGTCCGCCGCCCGCGCTTGCGGCACCGGCGCGCATGCCGTACATGCAGGGGAGGAGGCATTATGAGCACATTCAAAGAGCAGTGGGCGCAACTGCTGGCCCCCAACCGCAAAACCGGCACGGGCATGAAGCTCGACACGCTGGACGCGGTGCGTAATCCCTTTCTGGTGGATTACGACCGGATCATCTTTTCCAGCTCATTCCGCAGGCTGGCAAGAAAAACCCAGGTGCACCCGCTGGTGCGCAACGACCATATCCACAACCGCCTTACCCATTCGCTTGAGGTGAGCTGCGTTGGGCGATCCCTTGGGCTTGGCGTGGGCGATGCCCTGCAGCGGCGCGGCGACCTGCCCGAGGGCTGCACGCCGGACCATCTGGGCCAGATCATTCAGGCCGCCTGCCTGGCGCACGACATAGGCAACCCGCCCTTTGGCCATGCGGGCGAGGAGGCTATCCGCGACTGGTTCAAGGATTCCGTCAATAAAGAGCAGTATTTCAAAAACCTGCTGCCCGCAGAGTGGGCCGACTTTACGGCTTTTGACGGCAACGCCCAGGGTTTCCGCGTCATCAACGCGCTTGAAAACAACAAGGACAGGGGCGGCTTTCGCCTGACATTCCCGGTCATTGCCGCACTGGTGAAGTACCCGCGTTCCGCCTATGAAGCGCAGGGCGTGGGCAAGAGCAAGTTCAATTTCTACACGGCGGAGCGCGAGCTTTTTGCCGAGATCTTCGGCGCGATGGGGCTTGCGGAAGGCGCGGGCTGGCGCAGGCATCCGCTTTCGTATCTTTTGGAAGCGGCGGACGACATCTGCTACCGCATTATCGATATGGAAGACGCGCGCGAGCTGCGCATCATCACCTATGCCGATTTTAAGGCTGCCATGACGCCTCTGCTGGATGTGAACTGTCTGGACGATCCGCGCCTTGATTCCATGGATTCCGACCGCAGACGCACCAGCATGCTGCGCACCACGGCCATGGGCCGCATGATTCCGTCCATCACGCAAACGTTTATGGATAATTATGAAGCCATCATGGAGGGCCGGCTTGAAGGCTGCCTGCTGAATCACGCCCGCGAGGATGTGGCCGGGTTCATGCGCGAGGCGGGGCGGGTTTTTAACAGCAAAATTATGAATAATCCGCAGAAGACGGCGCTGGAGATCGGCACCTATACGCTCTACCGACGGTTGCTTGACGTGTTCATTCCTGCCTGCTTCAACTTCACCAAGGGCAATGCCATGAGCTATCAGGAAACACGCGCCCTCACGCTCATGGGGGCCAATGCTCCGAGCAGGGAAGACAGCCTTTATATGGCCTATCTGCGGGTGCTGGATTTTGTGTCCGGCATGACGGATGACTACGCCGCGTTCATTTCGCAGCAGTTCTCCGGCACTGCCGGGCGGTGAGTATCTAGGGGCGGGAGCAACAAGCTCTGCCAATTCAGGATGCCGCGCAACGCGTGCCTTGGGCATGTGCTGCGCGGCATCTCTCGCCGAACCTGTCTATGCAGGTTATCAGGTGCGCCCCGTTAAAGGGCTATGGCGGCATTCATGAACGGCCCCGAAGCCTGCGGCAACATGCGGCGTCCGGTGTCGGCCCATTCGCGGTCTTGCGCGAGGGCGTCAAGCGTGAGGTCGCGCAGCTGCTCGTAACATTCCACCAGCGAATACCTGTCGGTATCAATGATGCTGTGGGGGCTGCGGGGTTCGTCAAAAGCGTCAAAAACTGAATCCAGGGTCGAAAGGTCGCCGCGTTCAGCCTTGGCATACAAGCCTTTGGCATCGCGCTGCACCAGGGTTTGCAGCGAGCAGCGCACCCACACCTCGCGGTACATGGGCAGCATGGCCCGGTTGCTCTGGCGCATGCTCTCATACGGGGTGGCGGCGGCTACCACGCATAGTTTACCCTGCGCCTGCAAGCTCAGCGCGTAATCGCGCAGGGCATCGGTATTGCGCACGCGATCCTCAGGGGTGGCGGCGGATAATCCGTTGCTGCGGCAAAAGGTGTCGGCGTCGATGAATTCAACGTCAAAGCCCTGCCCGTCAAGATACAGGCGCAGCAGTGAACCAAGGGTGGTTTTTCCGCTGCCGGAAAGTCCCAGCAACCAGATTGTCGGCGTCATACTGTCCTCGCTTGCTTGCAGTGCGGTATTGCGTGTTGCAAACCTGCAATAGCTTATGCAAATTACCGGCCAGTGTTAAATTTTTTTAGTAAGTTTGTATTGTTAAAGAAAACCAATAAATTGGGGATGCGGCAATTTTGACAGTGCGGACACCATTCCGCCTTGGGCAATCCCTTGCGGGATCGCCCAAGGCGGTCATGCGGGCAAACACGTGCTGTGGGCGGGCTGGTTTGTGGCTGGCGAGAGAACAGCGGTTGTTATTTTGCAGAGCCCTGGACGGCATCGTTGACATAGGGGATGGGGAACCACTGATATCCCTGCCCCGCCTTGCCCACATGCCCAATGCCGGGAAAGGAAATGTGCGCCCCAGCCACAAGGTGTCCCTTTTCCGCGGCTTCTGCAAAAAGACGCTGCCTCTGCCTGACGGCTCCCTCCGGGTCAAGGTCATACTCAATGGCCGTATCCGGCAGGGGGAACTGCGCTTCCGCTACATGAACGGTATCTCCCCAGAACAACAGCTTTTCTCCATTGCTTTCAATCAGATAGCATGTGTGGCCAGGAGTGTGCCCCGGTGCGGCCACGGCGTATATTCCGGGCAGCACCATTTGGCCCGCTTCAAAATGGGCCACCTTGCCCGCGCTGAGGTATGGGGCCAGGGATTCCTGCCCTTTCACAAACATGGGCCTGAAATACTCCGGCGACTTGTCCATCTGGGCAGCGCTGAGCCAGAATTCGGCCTCAACGCGGTTCACATGCACGGTGGCAGACGGGAAAACCCTTTTGCCGTCCACTGTAAGCCCGCCAGAGTGGTCGCCGTGGATGTGCGTGAGCAGAATATCCGTGATATCGCCGGGTTTGAACCCGGCCCCCTCAAGGCTGGCTGCAAGTTTGTTTACGGTTGGGCCGAGCAGCTTGCCTGAGCCAGTGTCTACGAGGATGCGGCGGTTTTGGGCGAGAATAAGAAAGGCATTGACAGAGGTAGGCCTGGGCGAGGGTACATAGGCCTTTTTAAGGGCATCTTCTACCTGCCCCTGTTTGGCGCTGATCAGCCGTGCGTTGCTGGCCAATGTGCCATCGGAAATTGCCGCCACATGCACATCCCCCAGTTGCAGCCAGTAGTAGCCTGCTTGTCGGTAAAGCGGCGCGGGCGGCGGTGTAGCTGCGAGGGAAGGGTGCGGCAACAGCGCCGCACCGGGCAAAACAAGTGAAGCGACTGCTGCCTGTTGAAGAAACTGGCGTCTGTTCATGCGATCTCCTGTTTGGCTGGAGTCATCTGGGGCTAGGATGCCGCATATGCATGCTTGAATGCCCTCTATCCCCAGTATATGCTTGGTTTTGGCTGAATGCATATGCATATTGTTCATTAGTTCCGTTTTTATGAACTATTGGGACGGGTGTCAATATCGCCTGCGCAGGTTTGCCGTCTGGCGCCGTCCTTTTGCTTTTATACCAGGAAAAAATGATGAAAACCCTGCACCATCCGGCTGTTGAAAACATAACGGTCGAAGGTCTTCTGCACGCCCTTTCTGATCCTGTGCGCGTACAGATTCTCAAGGAAATCATACGCTCAAATTCGCCAAAAATGTGTTCTGACTTCCTGAACATGCCGGACAGGGCCATACCCAAGTCGACCCTTTCGCAGCATTTCAGGATATTGCGCGAGGCTGGCCTGATCCGCAGTGAGAGAAGCGGTGTTGCGCTCAAGAATACCCCGCGGTGCCAGGAATTGCAGCCCCGTTTTGGGCGGATGATAGCCGAAATTCTGGCGGCGTATGCCGAAGAGTATGGCAGGAAAGATGCGGACGAATAGAGATGGACAGCCTGCTGATAGGACAGAAGGTGGCTGTGCGGTTCCGTGCAGACGGCGGAAGCAGCCCAAGAACCGACAGAAAGACTCCGTAGTTTTCGCAATGGATAAAAACAGGGCCGCCCTCGGTTGTGGGCGGCCCTTAATTTATTGCGCGTGGGCTACAATAAAAGAAACGGGAGGTCAGTGATCTGACCTCCCGGTGACTTCTGGCGGAGCGGAAGGGACTCGAACCCTCGGCCTCCGGCGTGACAGGCCGGCGTTATAACCGACTTAACTACCGCTCCGTTTTTGGGGATGGTGGGCAGTACAGGACTTGAACCTGTGGCCCCCGCCGTGTGAAGGCGGTGCTCTACCAGCTGAGCTAACTGCCCTCCCGGCGAAAATGAGTTCTACGCAAACACCCCCTCAGAGTCAAGCGAAAAAAAAGAAGTAAAAAAATTTTTACAAGGCAAAATTTTTAACATACTGATTTTTAACTAAAAGTTCAAAAAATGCCCCAGAATGCCCTTTTGCTTGTGTTGCGGTGCTTCATGGGGAGTGCTAGACCTCCCCTTAGCACATTACAGAACGCTGAACGCCGCTGTTTTCGCGCTTCCGGCGCAGAAGCAGCACAGTGGATGCGCCGCCGGGGAGGCGGTTTTCTGTTCTGGGCAATTCGCTGTTGAGGCACAAGAAAAATGAGATTTTTTTTCAAGCAGATATGCCTGGTAGCCTGCTTTTTTGCATTTGGGCTTGCTGCCCAGTCGGCGCAGGCACGTGTGGTGGAAGGTAATGTCATCATGGATCAACCCATGCGTGAGAACCTGTGCGCCCTCACCTTTGATGACGGTCCGTCGATAAACACCCCGCATCTGCTGGACATGCTGGAAGAATACGGCATCCCCGCCACGTTTTTCATGTTGGGCAGCCAGGCCGAGCGCCATCCCGATATCGTAAAGCGCGTCATCGCCGAGGGGCATGAGGTGGGCAACCACTCCTATTCGCACCCCAATCTGCGCGTGGTCAGCCTTGCCCGCAAAGAAGAAGAATTGCGCCGCACAGATACCATCTTGCGCAACCTCGGGGCTTCGCCCCAGTTCGTGCGCCCGCCCTACGGTTCGTATGATGCCTCTACTGAAAAAGTGGCGGCCAGCCTTGGGCTTTCCCTCATGCTCTGGTCCATGGACAGCCGCGACTGGCAGCGCCTGCCAGACAATTACGCCACCCTGCGCAACAACAGGGGCACAGTCTATGCACCGGGAACCCTGCGCGGTATTTTTCTGTTCCATGATTCGCACAAGCGCACTGTGGACGACCTGCCGCGCATCATTCGCGATCTGCGCGCTGGCGGCTGTCAGCGTTTTGTGACCGTGACCGACTATCTTGAAGGGCTTATGGATCCTGAACCCGGCCTGCTCATGACGCGTGTAAAGCGTGGCGCACCCGGCATGGATGAGCCTCCCATGGTTGCCCGGCATCAGGTCGAGGGCGTGCATCAGTCAGAAGAACTGCCGCCGCACAGCTTCCCTGCCGGTTCGGCTGATATCCCTCTTGCGCGCAGCAGCACTCCCTGGCAACTGGTGGAGAGTCCAAGCCCGGAAATGGCAGGGCAGGCCGCACTGCCGGGCACTGCCGCGCATCCCGTGCAGGATGCCCCCCAGCCTGCGGGCAGCAGCGCAGTCCAGCCCAGAGAAGGCTCTGCTCTTTCCCCGGCACAGGCTCCGGCCTCCTGATGCGAGGCTAATGTTTCTTTTGACATTGCTCTGCCAAAGGCGTGTAATTCAGCTATGGCATGAGGGCATGCCTCCAGATTTTCCACTGTCCTCCCCCCCACAGGGAAGTACAAATGAAAGGCCCGGATCAACGATCCGGGCCTTTCTGCTTTTCAAAATTGAATGATTCTGGGGCAGTTCTGTCCGCTTATGAAAGCCGCGTTCTAAAATCCTGGTAGCCAAATTCCCGCAGCATGCGAAAGCGCGTGTCGCCCGCTGCATCGGCCTCGCAAATGCCAATGGATGGCAGGCGCAGGCCGTTGAAAGTGGTGGTTTTGACCATGCTGTAAATGGCCATGTCTTCAAACACCAGCCGCTGACCGGGCACAAGAGGCGCGTTGAAAGAATATTCTCCTGCCACATCGCCCGCCAGGCAGGATTTTCCGGCAAGGCGGCATGTCCAGGCCTGTTCCCCGGCCTCGCCCGCCAGTTCGGCCACATTTGCAGATTCGTAGCGTACACGCGGGCGATAGGGCATTTCAATGACATCGGGCATATGGCAGGGAACGCCGATATCAAGAATGGCCACAGGCATGTCGGCCTGCACCACATCCAGCACCGTTGCCACAAGCCAGCCTGCGTCCAGAGCCACGGCTTCGCCCGGCTCAAGGTATATCTGCGCATTGTAGCGGTCGCGCCAGTCGGTCAGGCAACGGCAGAGCAGATCAAGATCATAGCCGGGCCTGGTGATGTGGTGCCCGCCGCCAAAGTTGATCCAGCGGCACTGCGGCAACCACTGCCCAAAATGGCGCTCAACGGCCGCCAGGGTGCGCTCAAGGGCATCTGCCCCCTGTTCGCATAGGGTGTGGAAATGAAGCCCGGAAATGCCCTCCAGAGCCGCAGGATCAAAGTCCTTGGGCCTGATGCCCAGGCGCGAGCCAGGCGAGCAGGGATTGTAGATGGCGGCTGCTCCCTCGGAATGCTCAGGATTGATGCGCAGGCCGCACTGAATCTGACGATCCGGGCAGCGGCTCTTGTTCTGCATGGCCACTGCGGGCGCGAATTCGCGCCACTGGGCAATGGAGTTGAATACCAGATGGTCCACAAGGGTGAGCAGTTCGGCCATTTCGCGTCGGTTCCAGGCAGCGGCAAAGGCATGCACCTCGCCGCCAAAGTCCTCCCGTGCCAGCCGCGCTTCGTCCACGGAGCTTGCGCAGGCCCCCCACAAGGGGCCGTGCCCCTTGGTGCGCGAAAGAAGCGGAAAAGTTGCCCATGCTGCGTAGCCCTTGAGCGCAAGAAGAATCTTGGCCCCGGTGCGCTCCTGAACTGCGCCCAGAGTGGCGGCATTGGCCAGAAGCTGCGCTTCGTCCAGAACAAAACAGGGCGAAGGAATACGGGCGGGATCGAACAGAAGGTTCTGGCAGTGCATGGATATTCCTTTAAACAAAGAGAGTTTCAGTATGGTGTCGCGCCCGCGCTGGCTTATGCTTGCCAGACAAAGCGGTCGCGCCCTTCCCGTTTGGCTGTGTAAAGTTGGGCATCGGCCGCGTTGATGAGCGATTCGAGGTCGCTGGCCTTTTGCTCGGCCATACCGATGGAAACAGAAATGGCTATGCTGAGCGCGCCGATCTGCACTGGTTTTGAACTAACGGAAGTGCGAAAATTTTCAAGCCTTCGGGCAAAGTCGTCTTTATCCATGCTCGGCGCGACCACGCAAAACTCTTCGCCGCCGTAGCGCCCGCAGATGTAGGGAGCGGGAAACTCGTCGCGCAGCATGCCGCCAAGTTGCCGCAGGGCAATATCGCCCGCCAGGTGCCCGTAACGGTCATTGACCTGCTTGAAATAGTCAACGTCGATCATTGCGGCGGCCAGGGGGCGGCGTTCTTTTCTTGCTTCGGCCACAGCCTCTTGCGCCTCAGAGAAAAACTGACGGCGCACCAGCAGGTTGGTGAGGGCATCGCGCTCTGCCAGGGCGCGGTTTTTGCGGATAAGATCCTGAATGTCAAGATTCATGGAGATACGGCACAACAGCTCTTCAAAGGAGGAGGTTTTGAATACGTAATCATTGGCGCCTGACCGCAGAAATTGCGCACCCGCGTCCGTACCCACAGAAATGACAATAATGGACAGCTCGTCCATGGTGTGGGTTTTGCGGATGGCGGCGGTGAGTTTGATGCCGTCCATGCCGGGCATGTAGTGGTCGGCCAGCACAACGCGTATGGCGGGGTGCTCCTTGAGGATCTGCAAGGCTTCCAGGCCGTTGCTTGCAGTGTAAGCCGTGATGCGCTGACGACGCAGCAACTCGGATACCTGCATGCACCAGAGGTTGGAATCGTCCACAATCAGGGCTTCAACACCGCTGTTGGCGCGCAGGCGGCTCACCACGCGCATGAGGTACATCATATCATCGGGGGTGCGCTTGACGATGTAATCGGTAACACCCTGCAGCATGAGGCGTTTATAGATGTCTTCGTCAAAATGGGCGCTGACCACCACCACAGGGATATTTCGGGCAAGGATGGCAGGGACAATTTCGCCGTTGGGGGCATCAGGCAGGTTGAGGTCGCAAAGGGCCAGAAAGTACTGCGAAGGGTTGTCCTCCAGCAGTTTCAAGGCTTGCTGGCGGTTCTCGGCGCATTCGTAGGAAAGCCCCAATTGTTCCTTGAGATTGTGCGCCATAAAACGTGCTGTTGTCCGGCTGTCTTCAACGATGAGAACTTTCTGCATGTTTGCTTCCGCATGGGGGATTGGTTTGGGGCAGGATAAAAAAATTGCGCCGTGCAAGAGTGCGGAACCTGCGCGGCGGCTGTGAATTCTAATCGTATTGATTTTTGCTCTTGCAGTCAAAAGGGATAAAGGCTCTTGCGTGTTATATTTGCAGAGCCTTCCCTGTACAGCGCAGTCAGCGAAACAGCGGGCCAGAGCCGCGGGAACCATTGCCAGCCTCAGTTTTTCCCAAGATAACAGGCAACAAGCCCTGCGCGTGCAGAGTCCGCTGGCAATTGTGGGCGGCATTACCGCAATGTATGTGGCTCCAACTGGTGTATTGCCCATTTTGCTTGGGGGAGCACGTTGCCTTGGCATTCTCCCGGCAAAGAGGTAGCAATGCCCATGTCGCCATCAATATTGCTCGCCATCCTCTTTGCCGCATTTTTACACGCGCTTTGGAATATTATTGTCAAAAGCGGCTCAAACAAGCTGTTTGAAACGGGTTTGAACGCTCTTGGCGCTTGCGCAGGCGCGTTGTGCCTGCTGCCTTTTTTGCCGCCTCTGCCGCAAGCCGCGTGGCCTTATCTTGGCATGTCGTGTCTGTGCCATCTTGGGTATTACATCTGCATTTCTGCCGCATATGAGCGGGTAGACATGTCTTTTGCCTATACTGTAATGCGCGGCTGCGCGCCCTTGCTCACCTCGCTGGCCCTGCTGGCCTTTGGCGTAAATATGTCTGCGGGCGCATGGTGCGGTGTGCTGACGCTTTGCGCCGGTATTCTGTGCCTTGCCACGGATAATATGCGCCGTGGCTATGGGTGGAGCGAAGTTTTTATCTCGTTGCGCACATCATGTGTCATTATGGGGTACACGCTGGCGGACGGCCTTGGTGCGCGCGAAAGCGGCAACGCTGCCACCTACACCACCTGGATTTTTTTGATCAACGCGCTCCCCGTGCATGTTTACATTCTGTGGCGGCATGGCTGGAGCTACGTAAGCTATGCCCGTAAGCGGCTTGCCGTGGGTACGTTTGGCGGCTTGGCGAGCATGGGGTCATACGGCATTGCCCTGTGGGCCATGACCCTTGCGCCCATTGCCGTGGTGGCGGCCCTGCGCGAAACCTCGGTGATCTTTGGCATGCTGCTGGCAATGTGGCTGCTGCACGAGCGTTTTACGCCCTTGCGCGGATTTTCTGTGCTGCTGGTTGTCGGTGGTGCCGCACTGCTCAAGCTGGCCTGATCAGGAGGCTGCAGGCAGGCGGACTAGCCGGTGATTATGGCGGCGGGCTATTGTGCGAATGTCTGCCATTGTTGATGTCTGGGCGCATGCCTCCCAGTGCGGCGGTAGTTCTGCCACTGGGGCAAGGCACCAGCCCCCGCGTAGACATCACGGGTACGTCCCTGACTCAATCTCCCCTCGCTGTTTGTTGCTGGCAGGCAACTGGCAGACAACAAGAAAGGGCGCTCCCTTGCGGGAACGCCCTTTTGTATTTTGAAGCAGAAACAGACTAGCTGTTTTCGCTTTCTTCAAACTTCTGCTTGAGCAGGTCGCCCAGGCTCTGACCGGCTTCTTGCGGGCCGGAATGGAATTCCTTGGGCTTGCGGCGTTCTTCTTCGTCCTTGATCTGCTTGATGGACAGGCCCAGACGGCGCTCTTCAGCGCTGACATGGATGACCTTGGCCTGGATTTCCTGGCCTTCCTTGTAGATCTCGGCGGGGGTCTTCACTTTCTTGCTGGAAAGTTCGGACACGTGCACCAGACCTTCAATGCCTTCTTCCACTTCAACAAAGAGGCCGAAGTCGGTGATGTTGGTCACGATACCCTTGATGGTGCAGCCCACGGGGTAGGTGTTGGGCACATGGCCCCACGGATCGTCCACCAGCTGCTTCACGCCGAGGGTGAACTTTTCGTTTTCCTGATCCACGGTCAGCACCTTGGCCTGCACGGTGTCGCCCACCTTGTACAGTTCGTTGGGATGACGCACTTTCTTGGTCCAGGAAATGTCGGAAACGTGGATAAGACCGTCGATGCCGTCCTCGATGCCAATGAACATGCCGAATTCGGTAATGTTCTTGATGACGCCTTCAAGGACGGTGCCTTCGGGGTACTTTTCAGCAACCAGTTCCCAGGGATTGGGGCGAACCTGCTTCATGCCGAGGCTGATGCGCTTTTTGTCGCCGTCCACGCCCAGGATGACCACTTCGACTTCGTCGCCGGTGTGAACCATCTGGGAAGGATGACGCAGCTTGCGGGTCCAGGACATTTCGGAAATGTGCACCAGGCCTTCAACGCCGGGTTCCAGTTCCACAAATGCGCCGTAATCAACCAGGTTGGTGACCTTGCCGCTGCACTTGGCCCCTTCGGGGAAGCGAGCGGAGATGTCCTGCCACGGGTCGGGCACGAGCTGCTTGAGGCCGAGGGAAACTTTGTTGTTGTCGCGATCGAAGGAAAGCACCTTCAGGGTCAGTTCCTGACCGATGGTGATCATTTCCTTGGGATGGCGAATGCGCTTCCAGCTCATGTCGGTGATGTGCAGCAGGCCGTCGAGGCCGCCGAGGTCAACAAACACGCCGTATTCGGTGATGTTCTTGGCCTTACCGGTAACGATCTGGTTTTCTTCAAGGGTGCGCAGCAGATCCTGGCGTTTGGAATCGCGCTCCTCTTCAAGCAGCACGCGGCGAGAAACGATAACGTTGCTGCGGCGGCGGTTGATCTTGAGCACGCGGAATTCGAATTCCTGGTTGACCAGGGCATCCATATCCGGCACGGGGCGCAGATCCACATGTGAACCGGGCAAAAACGCTTCCACACCGCCGATGTCCACGGTGTAGCCACCCTTGATGCGGCGGACAATGTGGCCCTTGATGACCCGGTTGTTTTCCTGCACGTCTTCGAGCTGGTCGAACACCTGCATGCGCTTGGCTTTCTCGAAAGAAAGAGTGATGGTGCCGTCGTTTTCGTTCTTGCGAACAACGTAAACGTCAACACGATCGCCCACTTTGACGGAAATGTTGCCGGCGGGGTCGCGGAATTCTGCCGCGGGAATCTGCCCTTCGGACTTGAAATTCACGTCAACAAGCACATTGTCATCATCCACGCGGACGATTTCGCCCTTCGTGATAGAGCCTTCCTCAAGATCGCCGAAATCGGGATTGAGGTAGTTTTCAAGGGCGCTTTCGAAATTGATTTCGTTGTCGTGCCCGGTTTCCAAACCTGCCATATGTCCAGCCTCCAAACATAATTTCCCCATAACAGGGAGGTGCCTTATTATCAGGATTTCAGTAAAAGAACAAGAAAAAATACGCGCCAAATCGGCTTTAGCCGCCGAAAAATCGGGATTCCACGCCGCTCCGGACGGCGCAGGCGCGGCAACCCGCGCGGGGCATACCCTGCAAGGGCCTGCCTGGCGGGGCTTGCAGGGTATGCCTACTTGACTTTTATTGCCGCATGAATTGTTTTGAAAAGGTCGGCGGGGAATTCCGTTAAAATCGGAAACAGTCGCGCTGCGGTAAGAGGGAACGAAGCTTCATCGTTCCGCCACATGGCGGGGCGCTACAGCCAGTCGCGCGAGCGGCGAAGGCGAAGTCTAGGCAAGGGGCGCAAGGCCCCCATGCCCTCAAGTCCGAATATCCTCCGGCATTTTATCCAACTTCAACCCGTCAACGCGCCATTGAGGAGGTTGCCATGCTGCGTACTACGCCGCATTTCATTCTGCATTTTTTCACCCGCACCCTTTTGCCCATTCTTTTGCTGTGCGCCGTCATGGGCGCGCCTG
The DNA here is from genome assembly GCF_053570645.1 of Desulfovibrio desulfopostgatei. NCBI lineage: Bacteria > Pseudomonadati > Thermodesulfobacteriota > Desulfovibrionia > Desulfovibrionales > Desulfovibrionaceae > Desulfovibrio > Desulfovibrio desulfopostgatei. Next base: position 3,395,910 of record NZ_JBRBQS010000002.1, read on the forward strand.
CGCTTGCCCCTGCCGCTGAATCCGGCGCAGAGAGCCCCAAGGCGGGCGTGCTGCTGGTGGCCTTTGGCACCAGTGTTCCCGAAGCCCTGGCTTCCATGAAGGCCGTGGATGCGGAGTTCAAGGCCGCTTTTCCCGGTCAGCCGGTGGTGTGGGCCTATACCTCGCAGATTATCCGCAAAAAAATAGCCGCCGAGGGGCATCCAGTGGGCGGCATCAGCGATGGCCTCGCCCAGCTTGCCAAGGACGGCGTGAAGGTCGTGCGCGTACAGTCGCTGCACGTCATGGCGGGCGAGGAGTTCAGCGCGCTTGAACGGGCCGTGCTTATCGATCTGCAAAAAAATCCGGGCCGCTTTGACTCCGTGTTTCTTGGCCGCCCCATGCTGGAATCGAAAAAAGACGCGCAGGAACTCATTCAGGCCATCAGGGAAGACGTGAAATCCCTGCGCGGCAAGGATGCAGCCCTGGTGCTCATGGGCCACGGCCAGAGCCACGGCCGGGCAGATCTGACCTTTGAAGGCACGCGCGCCGTGTTCCACGATGCGGATAAGCGCGTGTTTATGGCAACCGTTGAGGGCGCGCGCAGCGTGGACGACCTGCTGGTGGAGCTCAAGGCCGCCAAGGTCAAGAAAGTGGTTATCGAACCGCTCATGCTGGTGGCTGGCGATCATGCGCACAACGATCTGGCTGGGGATGAAGACGACTCCTGGGCCTCAAAGCTCAAGGCCGCAGGCTTCAAGGTGGAGACCAACCTCAAGGGTTTGGGCCAGATTGCCGGTGCGCGCGCCATACTGGTGCGCCATGCCCGCGAAGCTGCCGATGACCTGACCAAGGAACCCAGGAAGCAGTAGCAGGGCTTGCCTGCGCCGCATATTTGTTGCGGGAGCCGCATAAGCCGGGACAGCGCGCCTGGTTTGTGCGGCTTCCGCATTTTTGTGCGGGAAAATTGGGAGTGCGGGAGGTGCTGCTTCCGGCGCAGGATTTTTGGGAATTTTCGTGGGGTTCAGTGCGCGTGAGTCTGTTTGTGTCTCAAGCCTGCCGGGCCACCAGCCAGGCCAACATGCCGCCCTGCGCCGCAATGGCGGCCGCAAAGGCCAGCCAGCAGCCCCAGAGGGGCAAGGCCTTGGGCGCAATGCCCGCAGCCAGCGCCAGCATGCCCTGAAATGCCCGTTTGAGCGGCCACAGTAGTGCCAGGCCCGCCCACACTGAGGCGCTTAGGGTAAAAACCTGCAACTCCTTGATTTCCCACAGCCCCACCAGCGAAGCGTACAGATCCACTTTGCCAGCATTATAGGCATTGCCTATGAGTTCCAGTCGGTCCAGAGCCGGGCCGTCAGTGCAAATTGCGCCAAGAATGAAAAAAATGGCCACAAGACCAAGAAACAGCAGCAGAAAAAGACCGAAGGTGCGCATTTGCCAGCGGGAATGCGCCACGCCAGCAAAATCGCCGATGCGCCGCGCAAGAAAATGCAGGGGAATTGCCAGAAGCGGCACTGGCACAATGAGCAGGCCCAGACCGGGCCTCACCAGCGCAAACGATCCCCCTGCAAGCAAGAGGTAGCCTGCAAGCGAGAAAATGGATGCGGGTAAGGCGGCAAGGGGCATACGCGCTCCAGTGTCGGCGGTTCTGGCGCGTAGAACATGGGCGCGCTCGCATAAAATCCTATGCCAAAAAGGGGCAAAGGTCTATGCGGCAAAGGGAGTTGTGATAATTTGTCGGGGCTGGAGCGCACATGCGGCAATGCAAGCGTCCGCCGTCGGGCGAAGGGCTGGCGCTCTGTTTCAACCACTCTGGGCGGCGACTTTGATCTGATTTTCTGGCCTAGCGTTTGGGCGTGGCGAGAAAGGCGGGTATGCTGGCCGCAGCCGCCCGGCAGGATGCGTCATCCGGGTCAAAGCAGCACAGGATGGCGCACCATGATCCACCATCGCGCTGCTGCGCCACGCAGCGGTCAAGCTGTCTGTCGGGACAACTGGCGGCTGGGGCCAGATCCGGCAGGGCGGAGCGGCATGCAGCTTCTAGCCCTAGGCACTCGGCCTGCGCCTGAGTCTGATTTTTAGCTGGCGAACTGTGCCGGGCGCACCATTCTGGGCTGTCTACTTCTGCGATTTCTCTCGCGGAGGCAGCAGGGGGCAACAGGCACAGGGCCAGCAGGCATGCGGCGGCAAAGCCCATGATAAAGGCGCAGGGCAAAAACCCCGCGCCAGTGCAATCAATATTTTTTGCCACGCCTAGCGCTTGTCCACCACGCGCTTGGATTTGCTGAAGGTACGCGGCAGGCTGGCGTAGTCCGCCACGCTCACGGAAACACGGGCCATGATGGCCTTGTGCAGGCGGGTTTCAAGCTCATGGGACAGGGCGGCATCGTTGCCTGCGGTCTGCCCCTGCCCGCGTTCCACGGTGAGGGCCAGATGGTCGAGGGAGCGATCGTCGCGGGTGAGTTCCACCTGATATTCACCGCCAAGCTCCGCAAACTGGCCGATGACTTCCATGAGCTGACCGGGGTAGATGTTCACGCCACGGTAAATGATCATGTCGTCCGAGCGCCCAAGGATGCGATCATGGCGCGGCATGGCAAGGCCGCACGAGCATTGGCCCGGCAGCAGGCGCGAAAGGTCGTGGGTGCGGTAGCGCAGCAGGGGCACGGCCTCCTTGCACAGGCTGGTCACGACCATTTCGCCCACTTCACCCTCGGCAACAGGCTGCATGGTGACAGGGTCGAGCACTTCAATGATGAAGAGGTCGGCCCAGTAGTGCAGGCCTTCGTGGGCATCGCAGTCGATGGCGGTGCCGGGGCCGTACATTTCGGTCATGCCGCCGATGTCGTAACAGCCCTCAAGGCCGAGCTTGCTTTCAATGGCGAGGCGCATCTTTTCGCTGCGGGTTTCTGAGCCGCAGACCATGCGTTTGAGCTTGATTTTGCCGCGCAGATCGGCGCGTTCCACTTCTTCCGCCAGCAGCAGGGCCATGGATGCGGTGGCCGTAAAGCCTGTGGCCCCCAGATCCTGCAATAGCTGCAAGTGCATTTCAAGATTGCCCGGCCCCACCGGCACGGTGAGCATGCCAAGCCGTTCGCTGCCCGCCTGAAAGCCCGCGCCAGCCGTCCACAGGCCGTAGCCCACGGCAAGCTGCATGCGGTCTTCGGGGGTAAAGCCCGCCAGTTCAAAGCAGCGGGCAATCTGGAGGCTGAACGTATCAATATCGCGCTGGGTGTAGGCCAGAATCTTGCGTTTGCCAGTGGTGCCGCTGGAGGCATGGATGCGCACCACGTCATGTGGCGGTACGCACAGGAGCGGCAGGGGGTAGCCCTCGCGCAGGTCTTCCACGTCGCAGGTGGGCAGACGGCGCAGGTCGTCCAGGCTTGTGATGTCGTCCGGCTTCAGGCCGCAGGCTTCCAGCTTTGCCCTGTACTGGGGCGAATTCCAGGCCTGACGCACGGTGTAGCGCAGACCTTCAAGCTGTTTCTGGCGGATATCCTCATCGGTGAGCTGGGGAATAAAGCGATACGACATGAAGCTCTCCTGATTCCATTGGGGTCATGGGCTTGAAAAAGAAAATAAACCACACCCTGCGGTTTTTTTGCGCCGCAGGCAAGCCCAAAGGGTGCTGTTGCCTACAGTTTGGCCCCAAGGGCGAACACTTCGCGCACCGAAAGCATGCGCTGCGCCGGTTCGGCATTCTTCTGCTGCTCCAGCGCCAGCATGAGCAGCACGCGGGCCTTGGCGGGTGAAAGCATGCCGCCGGGCACAAAGCCCTCGTATTCATCAAGGGGCGTCACCGGGCCGGAACCGGTGCGGCTGCACCGGATAACAGGGATGCCCCCGGCAATGGCCTGCCGCAGCTCGTGGCGCACGGCATCGGGCATGGAGCCGTTGCCCATGCCAGCCAGCACTATGCCCGCGCTGCGCTCCACGGAATAGCGCACAAGATCAACAGGCATGCCCGCGCAACCGTAAATCACATCCACTCGCGGCAGATTTTGGCGGCCCGCAAGCTCGGCAAAGGTTCCGGCCAGAGCGGGATTTTCCTCCCTACCGTAATAAAACTGGGGTTCGCCGTTGATAACCCGGCCAAGGCAGCCCGATTCAAGGGCGCGGAAGGCCTCCACATCAAGCGTGGCGACTTTTACAGCCGTGCGGGCCGAGAGCACCCGGCTGTTCATGACCAGCAGTGCACCGCGCGCCTGCGCCTGCGGGCAGGCCGCCACAGCCACGGCATCGCGTATGTTGATGGGGCCGTCTGCGCTCAGCGAGGTGGCGGGGCGCATGGAGCCGGTCAGCACCACGGGCTTGGGGCTGGCAAGGGTAAGGTGCAGATAGAAGGCCGATTCTTCCAGCGTGTCTGTACCGTGGGTCAGCACCACGCCGCAGATTTCGGGGTCGTCCAGCGCCTTGGCGCACTGCTCGCCCAGCATGGCCCAGTGTTCTGGGGTGATGTTTTCGCTGGGCAGGTTGCCGCACTGCACACTGGTGATGCGGGCCACACCCTCGATGCCGGGCAGGGTTTCGAGCATGCTGTCAACGGTGAGCACCCCTGCCTGATAGCTGATCTGTTCAAGCGGCGTGGGGGCAACGCCCGCAATGGTGCCGCCCGTGGCAATAAGGGCCACCTTGGGCAGGGAGGTTGCGCTGGAACTGGCCGATGCTGAAGAATGATTGCTCATGGTGGCTCCTGCGGCGCGCTTTGCCTAGGGACGGCAGGTTGCAGCCGCGTTGTCGTGAACAGTGTGCGCCGCAGTCCAGAGCATATCTGTCTGCGGTTCGTTGGTATGCGGGCAGATGCTGCGCCCGATGGGAAGAAAGCCCATGCGGGCATAGAATGCCAGGGCGCGGCTGTTTTTATCGTATACAGTGCAGCGGAGGCTGGCGTTCTTTTGCTCGGGGAGTTCAGCCATCACCTGTTCCTGCACCAGTTCCAGCAGTTGCCGCCCAAGGCCCCGGCCCCACCAGCGGGGCAGCACGAACAATCCCGCCAGATACGTGCCGTTGCCGTCCGGCAGGGTTGCGGCAAATGCGGCGGGCTCTCCATCGGCGGTCAGCAATAAGACCTGCGATGAAGGCAGATAGTGCTCCGCCATAACCGCCAGCTGCCCGCGCCAGAACGCGGCAGGCACAAAGTCATGCCCTGCCAGAGAGGCCGCCAGCCAGATGTCGGCGCAGATCGAATAATCTTTGGTAGATGCCGCCCTGACTGTTGTTGCAGCCGGGCGTGGTGCGGCATGCCCGGCGGGGGCGGGAAAAGTTGTCGTTTTCATGGCCTCCCTCTGCTTAAGCGAGCAAGTGCAGCGCGTCAACAGCCGGGAACGCAGTATCGTCCCCGCGCTTGTGAAGCCGCGCGCGTTGCTTGGATTTGAAACAACATTGGTGTAGCGTGCCGCAATGGACAAAAAGAAAATACTCCTCGTGTCGTTAGGGCATTTGTCGTGCGATATTAACGGCGGGGCCTTGCCTGCCATACTGCCTTTTTTGCGGTCGGCTTTTGATTTGAGCTATCAGGCCACGGGCGGGCTGATGTTTGCATATTCCTGCCTGTCGTCCATGATCCAGCCGCTGTTCGGCCTGCTTTCAGACAGGTTTTCCAAACCCTGGTTTATCCCTGTAGGTGTGCTGCTGGCGGGCTGCGGCCTTGCGGCCATTGGCTGGATGTCCGGCTACTGGGGGATATTTGCGGCTATCGGCCTGAGCGGCATTGGCGCGGCCCTGTTCCACCCGGAAGGGGCGCGTTTTGCCAATGCGGTGTCGGGGCAGAACAAGGGCACGGGCATGAGCCTGTTTTCCATTGGCGGCAATGGGGGCTTTGTGCTGGGGCCGCTGCTGGCCACGGCCTGCCTTGGGGCGTTTGGCCTGACCGGGACGACAGTTTTTGCCGTGCTGGCTGTGATAACGGCGAGCATTCTGGTGTGGTCCATCGCCCGGATGGGCGCAACCAAGAATACGGGCGCATCTGCTGGCGGCAAGGCAGCGCCAGCCCTTGCGGCAGAGGGTGAAACGCCCGGTGAGAACAACTGGCGCGAATTTTCAAAGCTGACGGTCTCCATTGTTACCCGTTCCATCACCTTTGTGGGCTTTAACACGTTTATTCCGCTCTACTGGGTCAGCGCCTTCGGGCAGTCCACGGCAACGGGCGCGGTGGCCCTGACATTTTTCAGCGTATGCGGTGTTATCAGCAATGTTTTTGGCGGGATGCTTTCTGACAGATTTGGCTACCGCGCCGTCATCCGCGCGGTGTTCGCCCTGTTACCGCCTGTGGTGGCGGCATTCAGCCTGAGCAACAACCTGTACGCGGCCTGGGCCTTGCTGCCCCTGCTGGGTTTTGTGCTGTACGCGCCATTCAGCGCGCAGGTGGTGCTGGGCCAACAGTATCTTGCCAAGAACATCGGTTTTGCCTCGGGCATTACCCTTGGACTGGCAACCAGCCTTGGCGGCGTGGTGGCCCCGCTGCTCGGCTGGATTGCAGACAACTACGGCATGCCAGCCACCTTTCAGTCGCTGGCGGCGCTTTCCATTGTGGGCGCGATTTTTGCCTATTCCCTCAAACCCGTAACCGTGAAGAAGGAAAAGAAGGCATGAACAGCAAACAAAAAAAAGAACCTCCCCATGCGGCGCATGCGCTGACGCGCGAAGTGCCGCTCATCGGCGCCGTGCGTATTGTGGAGCGCGGGGGAAGCATAGTCCGACTGGATCTTGGCCCCACGGCTCCTTTTGAAGCATTGAAAAATACCACGGAGCAGGAAACACCCCTGTTGCGTGAGGCCTTTAAGCAGCTTGACGAATATCTGACCGGGAAGCGCCGCGATTTTGATTTGCCCCTTGCCCCGGAGGGCACGGACTTTCAGCGCGGCGTGTGGCGTACCCTGCAAACGATACCCTACGGGCAGACCCGCAGCTACAGGCAGGTAGCCGAAGCCGCCAATTGCCCCAAGGGATACCGCGCGGTGGGCCTTGCCAATAATCGCAACCCCATTGCCATATTCATTCCCTGCCACCGCGTTATCGGCGCGGACGGCAAAATGGTTGGCTACGGCGGCGGATTGCCGATCAAGGAAGCCCTGTTGCATCTGGAGGGTTACATGTAGCCGCAGGCTTTTTCAGACGACACGTGTACCTTTTTCTAAGCCGTCCTTCGGGGCGGCTTTTTTGCGCGCACAGTCCTTTTTGCCCGGATGGTGCGCCCACGCCGGGTGCAGCATCTTCCCACTTGCGTTTCTCCGCATATGACCGCGTTTCTTGTGTTGCTAGGTGTGCGTTCGATTCTGGCGATAATGTTCGCAAATTACGTAATATACTGAAAATACACTTTTAATCTGAATGCTGATTTGTGCATAATCTGGCCCTGCGGGCGCAAGGGTGAACCCCGGTTCCGCTATCGGGCAGAATGTCGGCATTGTGCGCAAGAACAAAAAATGGGCGTAGATATTGTTCAAAACTATAATAACTTATTGTAATTTTTATGTTTGTTTTGAACATTCCAAGGATGGGCAGCCCTGCAACGTTGGGCAGGAACTCCAGCTCCTGCTTGCAGGGCACGTCCATTGCCTCGCGGCGCTCAAAAAACGGCAGCGGCAGGATGAAGGCTCCCCTCCATTCTGCCGCTGCCAAAAATCCATGCCCTAAATGCGGGCGCTCAAATTGTGCGCAATTAATTTATTATTCTGTTATTATTGAAATAATTCTTTGAACAAACTGTTCCTAACCACCAAAGTATTGCGCCAAGCGCATGGGCCTGCTCAAGCGACGGGAATTACGGGTGCTGCGGACGCACGGGCAGCATGGGGCCAAGGTCTATGCCCGCAGGGCTGACGAGTGCGCGGAAGGGATACATCTCCACCCCTGCGGAGAGCGCTTCGTAAAACAGGGCGGCGTAGGCTGGATCAATGAAATCCGCCGGAGCAAAGCATTCTCCGTCCGGGCGTTGCACCAGATAGAACATGGCGGCGCGTTCGCCGCAGGCCACAATGTCCATAAGTTCGCGCAGATGCTTTTGCCCGCGTTCGCTGGCGGCATCGGGGAAGCACGCGGCGTTGTCTTCCACCATCGTGACGTTTTTGCACTCCACCCACAGGGGCGGCAGATCGGGGGCCGTGAGCAGGCCGTCCAGCCTGCTTTGTCCGCGTTTGGCCTCGCGCACGAGGGTGGTGTAGCCTTGGGCAAAGGGCAGGCGGCGCGCGTGAAAAGCCGCCTCAAGCATGCGGTTGGGGGTGCTTGTGTTCACGCCGACCCAGAAGCCGCTGGCAGGGGAGTGAGCGCCAGATTCGTATGCGCCAGATTCGTGCGTGTTCTCAACCAGTTCAGGCACGGCCCTGCGCGCCAGCCACACGCATTCCTGCGTATATTTGAGCTTGCGGTCGGGATTGCTTGCCGGGGATGCCAGCACCGGCGCGCCCGGCAGGCACAGACCCAGCATGCTGCCCGAATTGTTGCTGTGCACCCACAGGTCTGCGCCCTGATGCTGCAGCAGCACGCTGAAGCGTTTGCGGCGCGCCACAAAGGCGGCCACAATGCAGCGGGGCGGCAAGGGCAGCAGCGGGGCAGCGGTGGCGGGGCCGGGCAGGACTCCGCATGGGGGCCGGGAGAGATCGACAGCGGCTGCATGTGCTGCATTTTTGGGTTCAGAGCTCATTTACACCCCGATATGAAGCTGCTAGAAACAGCCAGTTGTGAGTACGCCTGCCGATTGCGGGTGCGTTGCATACGCCAAGGAGCCCCCTTATGCAGATTTCAGACCGTCTGAGCAGTATCAAACCTTCTCTGACACTCAGTGTCAACAGCCGCGCCCTCGAGCTTAAGGCCCAGGGCATTTCAGTAATCAGCCTTGCCGTGGGCGAGCCGGACTTTCCCACGCCCAAACACGTTTGCGAGGCTGCCAAAGCGGCTATTGACGACAATTTTTGCCGCTACACCGCCGTGCCGGGCATTCCCGAACTCCGCAAGGCTGCGGGCGCGTATTTTGAAAGAAACTACGGCGTTCCGGTTCCAATGGAATCCATTGTTATCGGCGCGGGCGGCAAGCACTGCCTCTATAATTTCATGCAGGCCACGCTCAACCCCGGCGACGAGGTGCTTGTGCCTGCCCCGTACTGGCTCAGCTACCCCGATATGGTCATGCTGACCGGCGCAACCCCCGTGCCAGTGCTGGCCGGGCCGGAACAGGGCTTCAAGGTGACGCCCGCCATGCTTGAGGCGCACACCACGGATAAAACCAAGCTGCTCATTCTGAACTCGCCCAGCAACCCCACTGGCGCGGTCTACACCGAGGCCGAATTTACGGCCATCATGGATTGGGCCATTGCGCGCGGGCTGTTTGTGCTCTCTGATGAAATTTACGACCAGCTTGTGTTCGCCCCTGCCAAAATGACCAGCGCCATCCGCTGGTTTGCCAAATATCCCGAGCAGGTGGCCGTGCTCAACGGCCTCTCGAAGAGCTACGCCATGACAGGCTGGCGCGTGGGCTTTTTGGCTGCGCACCCGACCCTGATCAAAAAGATATCAGCCATGCAGGGCCACAGCACCTCGAATATCTGTTCCATCGCGCAGAAGGCGGGCCTTGCGGCCCTGACCGGGAGCATGGAATGCGTGGACAAAATGCGCGAGGCCTTTGTGCGGCGGCGCGATTTTGCCATGAAGATCATTGAGGGCTGGCCCTTTGCCATCTGCCCCAAGCCCGATGGCGCGTTCTACCTCTTTTTGGACGTTTCCAAGTGCTATGGCGGCAGCGTGAACAATTCCACCGACCTTTGCACCCTGCTGCTCGACAAGGCCCACGTGGCCGTGGTGCCGGGCGCGGCCTTTGGCGACGACAAGTGCATCCGCTTCTCGTATGCTGTGGGAGACGACGTGCTCAAGGGCGCGCTGGAAAGCATCGGCAAGGTGCTTGCGCAACTGGCTGCGGAACCGAAATAGCACCGGAAACCGTGGCAGAAATGCCGCCAAAACCGCTGCTGTAAAAAAAATGCAAAATTGTATTGACAGTTAGGCTGGTTTTGGTCATTCTGCTTTTCGCCGTGGGGCTGTAGCTCAGTTGGGAGAGCGCTTGAATGGCATTCAAGAGGTCAAGAGTTCAATTCTCTTCAGCTCCACCAGATAGGTAATTAAAACCCCCGATCATTGAAAAATGGTCGGAGGTTTTTTGCGCGTTTGGACAAGGATTGGGAAGAATAATCAAGAAGTATGGCATTGCCGACTACAAAAAAAGCAGCCGTTGCTTTGTGCGAAGTAACGTTTTGCTTCGTGGACGGCTTCTCGGCACGTTGAAAAGTTTCCAAAATACAATCGATGCTTATAGATTTTTTCAGATGAGAAAAATTCGCGCTATTGCATCTCTATTTTCATTATTTTTCTATCTCCTCATCAACCCAAAGCAAGGAATAGGCAGTATTTGCTGCTGCAGAATAGAAAGATATTTCACGGATGGTACTATCCCCATCAACTCTATAATCATCTATCCAAGCATAAGCAGGCACACTGCCAGCAGCATTGCTCTTACATTTTTGAAAACAGTCTATAACATAAGTATGTTCATGAATTTTACTCCCATTTCGTCTCAAAAAATATGTAAAATCTTTATTACGCTTAGACCAATTTATTATTCCATTCTGAACACGTACAAGCGCTAATGGTTCAAATGAGCATTCAACATATCTAATTAAAGTCGCAGTTAGTGAGGTGCAAAAATCATTTGATATTTTTATAATTAGCTCAGTTGATGGCTCCTTTTTTGATGTATATTTTTTAAAAATTTTCTCCGGCATAAGTAAATTTGCAGCAAATATATTAGCCTCCACTTCAATCCCAGGAACACCCCATAGATACATATCATCTGAAGTGCAAGAAAAAACGCCTTTTTTATTTTTATGAAGAAAAAAATGCCCAAGCTCGTGAGCAATGCTGAATCTGGTACGTGGTTCGTATTTTTCAGCACTGGAAATAGTGATCCGTGCGCTTCGTTTACTGCATGTTAACTTTGCTGAGCAGCCGGAAAGATCCCTTCTAGCAACAAAAATACCAAAAAAGTTTGATATCAAATCCACTTCGATATCTTCTTTTACTTGAATACCGAGAATGGATAAAATGTACTCAGCTTTTTCTTTTGGACTCATCTAGCTTCCTCAAAAATTCAGCATCTTCAAGTAAACTTAGTAAATCATCCTCTGTTAAGTCCTTATAATCTCTATGTTGAACTTGGAATTCTCCGGATAAAAGCAGATCCTTTATGGCCGCAAGAATATTCTCTTTCCCTGAAGACAGCGTTTCTGAAATATTTTTGCTAATTGATGACATTGTAGATTTATTCTCATATGCGATATCTGTCCATGTCTTATTGTAGATTGTTTTTTGAACATCCAACAGTATTTTAGGAATAGCAGTATCTACGTCTATATTATTCTTTTTTAATTCATTAATTATTTCATCATCACTTAATTCTTCCATATCAAGTGCAAAATTAATGACAGCACCAATATAAAATTTGTTACTCTTTTTATTCTGAATCATTGGTGCCTCTCAATTTGTCTTTAATTTGGCGCTTTACTTCAGAAACTCTTCTTGCTGGTACACCTGTTAATATTTCTATGTCTTTTGGTTTACATATTCCTTCAGTGATGCAAGAAAATATGCCTTGTACTTCCTCACTAGTCATTCCGCTGACTGCAGTATTAAACGTGTCAAGCAAAATAGCTAAATCCTCATTCTGAATTGCAATTTCTTCAGCAGACGGAGTTTTCAAGCTTTCTGCAGTTTTTAGGGGACAATCGGTAGTGTCATTAAGGCAGTAGTACTCGTCAAGGCAGTCTACAATAGAGTTTTCTTTGAGTTTATAGGCATTTGACCGAAGACTTTTTATTACGCCAAATTTTATAAATGGAATGAGTTCACCACGTTCTGGCTCCCATTTTCGTTTGCCCGAAAGTACAAGGCCAATTGCTTGCTGTGCCATATCTTCAGCAAGGTGGCCTTGAGCAATTATCTGAGTTCTACTTCTACCATCTTGTTTAAATAGGGAAACACAATAGAGAAGAACCTCAGGCACAATGCGATCCCAATTCTGACCTTGCATTAGCTTCTGGTAATAGTCATCCATAAGCCCTCGCTATATGCTCATATGCTTTTCAAAAAAGATTTTATGGGAATAAAAAATTTATTTTGGCACTCGCCCACATTTTAGTTTTTTAATAGCATGTATCCATATGCGCAGAGGCTTTCATTCGGATAGGCCGCCTGATGCCGTCTGCAGAACTTAATTTCATGGAGGACACCATGTCAAAAGCTCCTATTGGAACGACCGGTAATACTGGAGAAAAGTGCCCTGAATCTGGCGTTTGGAAAGTTGTTAGCACCCCGACCACGACCGCCCCAATCGCAAAGGGTAATACCTTTCCTCCCTACGCTGGCAAGTCGGTTACATGGAAATTGATTCAATACGCATAAGCTATTTGGACACCAATTGGTAGAGACGTGGCTAAACATGTCTCTACCAAGAAGTAGTCATAGGTTATAAAACTCCCCATCCCCACGCAAGAGCGATATTCGCCAGCCTATGACATTAGTTGACTAGTGGAGATAGCAAATATCTTATCTAAATAATGGAAAGTAAAATTGGAGGATTTGCACATGCCTAACTATTACGTGAACAGGCAGGCTCAGACGAATGGCGATCATGAAGTTCACGAAGATGGATGCTCCTACATGCCGAATCAAGACAACCGATTGTATC